>CP065008.1:0-2630000 GCA_016699735.1 Alphaproteobacteria bacterium | reverse complement strand
AGTGAAACATCTCAGTACCCAGAGGAAAGGAAATCAACCGAGACTCCCGTAGTAGTGGCGAGCGAACCGGGACCAGCCCAGCGGCTGTTCTGTAATAACTGGAAGTGTCTGGAAAGTCACACCAAAGTAGGTGATAGTCCTGTACAGGTAAAAAACAGAGCAGTCCTCGAGTAGGACGGAACACGTGAAATTCTGTCTGAACATGGGGGGACCATCCTCCAAGGCTAAGTACTCCTAATCGACCGATAGTGAACAAGTACCGTGAGGGAAAGGTGAAAAGAACCCCGATAAGGGGAGTGAAATAGACCTGAAACCGGATGCCTACAAGCAGTGGGAGCACCATTAAGGTGTGACCGCGTACCTTTTGTATAATGGGTCAGCGAGTTAGTCTGTCATGCAAGCTTAAGCCGATAGGCGTAGGCGTAGCGAAAGCGAGTCTTAAACGGGCGCTCAGTATGACGGATTAGACCCGAAACCCGGTGATCTAGATATGGACAGGTTGAAGGTTGGGTAACACCAACTGGAGGACCGAACCCATCGACGTTGCAAAGTCGTGGGATGATCTGTGTCTAGGGGTGAAAGGCCAATCAAACCGGGTAATAGCTGGTTCTCCGCGAAATCTATTTAGGTAGACCGTTATGACCTCACCTTCGGGGGTAGAGCACTGGAAGGGCTAGGGGGGCGCGAGCCTTACCAAACCTTACCAAACTCCGAATACCGAAGAGTGTAATCATAGCAGACAGACTACGGGTGATAAGGTCCGTGGTCGAAAGGGAAACAGCCCAGACCAACAGCTAAGGTCCCCAAATGACGACTCAGTGGAAAAGCAAGTCGGATGTCCATAACAACCAGGAAGTTGGCTTAGAAGCAGCCATCTTTTAAAGAAAGCGTAATAGCTCACTGGTCTAAATAAGACGTCTGGCGGCGAAGATGTAACGGGTCTTAAGTCGTCTACCGAAGCTTTGGATGCACACTTTGTGTGCGTGGTAGCGGAGCATTCTGTAAGCCTGCGAAGGATAACCGCGAGGTTATCTGGAGGTATCAGAAGAGAGAATGCTGACATGAGTAACGATAAAGAGTGTGAGAAACACTCTCGCCGAAATCCCAAGGGTTCCTGATTTAAGTTAATCTGATCAGGGTGAGCCGGCCCCTAAGGCGAGGGCGAAAGCCGTAGTCGATGGGAACCACGTTAATATTCGTGGGCCAGTGGATGTGTGACGGTGTCCGTAAATTGTTCTTCCTTATTGGATTGGAAGGGCCGTGAAGGGCATCCAGGAAATAGCCTCCACACAGACCGTACCCTAAACCGACACAGGTGGGATGGTAGAGAATACCAAGGCGCTTGAGAGAACTGTCCTGAAGGAACTCGGCAAATTACTTGCGTAACTTCGGGATAAGCAAGCCCTGTCAGAAGGCAACTTTTGACGGGGGGCACAGACCAGGGGGTAGCGACTGTTTATCAAAAACACAGGGCTCTGCGAACACGCGAGTGGACGTATAGGGTCTGACGCCTGCCCGGTGCCGGAAGGTTAAAGGGAGGAGTGCAAGCTCCGAACTGAAGCCCCGGTAAACGGCGGCCGTAACTATAACGGTCCTAAGGTAGCGAAATTCCTTGTCGGGTAAGTTCCGACCTGCACGAATGGCGTAACGACTTCCCCACTGTCTCCAGGGCAGACTCAGTGAAATTGAATTCGAGGTGAAGATGCCTCGTACCCGCAGTTAGACGGAAAGACCCTATGAACCTTTACTATAGCTTCACAGTGGCACCATGATTGTAACGTGTAGGATAGGTGGGAGGCTTTGAAGCCGGGACGCTAGTTTCGGTGGAGCCAAAACTGAAATACCACCCTTTGCTCTTGTGTTGTCTAACCGAGGTCCGTTATCCGGATCCGGGACCCTGTGTGGTGGGTAGTTTGACTGGGGCGGTCGCCTCCTAAAGAGTAACGGAGGCGCGCGATGGTGAGCTCAGGACGGTCGGAAATCGTCCTTTGAGTGCAATGGCATAAGCTCGCCTTACTGTGAGACTGACACGTCGAACAGTGTCGAAAGACGGTCATAGTGATCCGGTGGTTTCCGCATGGAAGGGCCATCGCTCAACGGATAAAAGGTACTCTAGGGATAACAGGCTGATAGCGCCCAAGCGTCCATAGCGACGGCGCTGTTTGGCACCTCGATGTCGGCTCATCTCATCCTGGGGCTGTAGCAGGTCCCAAGGGTATGGCTGTTCGCCATTTAAAGAGGTACGTGAGCTGGGTTCAGAACGTCGTGAGACAGTTCGGTCCCTATCTTCTGCGGGAGTTGGAGTCTTGAGAGGATCTGCCCTTAGTACGAGAGGACCGGGGTGGACGTACCACTGGTGTACCAGTTGTTCCGCCAGGAGCAGCGCTGGGTAGCTATGTACGGACTCGATAACCGCTGAAAGCATCTAAGCGGGAAACGAACCTCAATACCAGGACTCCCTATCAGAGCCGTTATAGACTATGACGTTGATAGGCTGGATGTGGAAGAGCGGCAACGCTTGAAGCTAACCAGTACTAATTGCTCGATCGGCTTGAATTCTTATCCGCAAAGGTTTTCTTTCGGGAAAATCCTTTCCGGGTCACGCGCAGCGGTCAACCCGTTGCGGGAATGACAGGCACTTTGATAGTTCCTTAACTTGGAGAAAAATGAGTTCGGATGATCCGGTGGTTACAGCAGGAGTGCAACACCCCTTCCCATCCCGAACAGGTCCGTGAAACCTCTTAGCGTCAATGGTACTGCATCTTAAGATGTGGGAGAGTCGATCGCTGCCGGATCTTCCCAGCTCATGTTTACATTTTCAAACCTGTTTGCGGTGCTTTGTCTATGAAAGCCATACAATTTAATCTCTGTTTTGATGCTTACTTTGCGGCACCCCTTATAGGTGTCGGCTTTGTGCGTGATAAAAACAATTTCGTTTTGGAAGACGGGCAAACACAGCTTGTTATCAAACGGTGGCATGGGAAATTTTCTAATGCGTGCCAGTGCACTAATTTGTCTCTATTATTACGTCATAAATTTTTAAGAAATCTTGAGAAAGAGCAGGTCTCAGGGTATCCAAAATTAATTAGTGATTATCCCGTAAAAGAAAAAATATCTGTTTTTCGTTTTTCAAGATTTTCATGGAGGTATCGGCCTCAAAATTTGGGTATAAGAGAGTACGATGAAGTTGAGTATGGTCGGGCGGATGACATAAAAAATATACTGTTTCCTTTGGTAAATAAAATTAAAAAAGATGGCTTAGAACTTTCTAGGTATTTGAAGCCAGAAGTTTTGTATCGGCAAATTAAAAAGAATGGAGAGAATGCTTACTGCGAGAATATTTGGTTAGAGGATTATGAGTTCTATTTATCAAATTGTAAGTAAGCTTTGATTACCCCCAATCTTCTGGAACATAGATGCAATAGCCGTGTTCGTCGGTGCGGCCGGAATCAGTGAAGCCGTTGCGTTCGGCGGCGGCGCGGGAGGGGCCGTTGTCTGGCGGTATGGTCGTAATGATCGGTCCCTCGAAGCCGATGGCCTCAAGATACTCCTTGCGGGCCTGATAAAGCTTATCCACCAGCCTTTGTCCGCGGCGGTCGTCCGCCATTTCCGAGCCTGCGAACAGTGCGGTTGTCTGTTCCCCGTTCCTGATGAATTGAATAGAGGTCTGGCCGATCAGGCGGTCCTTGTCGAACATCCCGAACATCACAAAGTCGCCCGTGACCGTGGTGGCCTCGAACAGGGCTTGCCATGTTGCCGGGTCGTCGAGGTTCCTGCCCTCTAAAATCCCGCTGAAATGGTGCGGATCGCGAAGGCTTTTGTAAAAATCGCGGTACGCCTCCCCGTCGGCGGGGCCGATTTGGCGGACGGTGAGTTGCGCGTTACGGTCGAATTCGGGTCTCATGTTCTATTATTAACATCATTTCTATTCTATAGCTTTCTTTTGCTTATTTTTCAGCAAAAACAGCGTATCAAATTCTTTACATTTTTTCTGTAACCCCTTAAATTCTTGGCAGTTTTTTGGATCGGTCAGTTCGGGATTTTTGCGCTCATGTGCTGGAGCGGGGAAGCATCGGCGGTTCTTGCCACTTTGGGGTTCGCCACGACGGCCTATGCCGCGTATCAGCGCGAAAGTCCGCGTCTTTACATTTCTCTGGCCTATTTTTCCCTGATGGAGATGCTGCAGGCCTATACCTACAGCGTGATTAACCTGTGCAGCCTGCCGTCCAACCAGATCGCCACGATCTTCGGGTATTTGCATATTACGTTCCAGCCGTTCTTCATCAACCTGATTTCGATGTACTTTATTCCCGATAACGTACGGAGACGCATCGAGATTCCGGTATATACGATTTGTTTCGTATCGGCGATTGTGATGCTGCTGCAGCTTTATCCGTTCGAGTGGGCGGGGCAGTGTGCGCTGGGTGAAAAGATGTGTGCGCGGCAGCTTTGCTCTGTCAGCGGCAACTGGCATATCGCGTGGGAGGTGCCGGTGAACGGGCTGACCAATTTCCTCGTCGGCGATACGTGGACGGATTTCCTGACGCTTTACCCGACTTATATGATTGCGGGGATCATCCTGCCGTTTCTTTACGGTTCCTGGCGGTTTACGATTTATCATTTCCTGGTCGGACCGCGGCTGGCCATGCTGCTGACCGATAATCCAAACGAGGTGGCGGCGATCTGGTGCCTGTTGTCGATCGGGATTCTCATTATCGTGGTGAAAACGCCCGTCCGGCATTTGATGCCCGTCAAGCGCTGGCCGCTGTGGTTTGGGTTGAATCCGCCCCGTGAGGAGAAGCGGGACGATGAATCGGCGCAGAATGAGGGCGGGGATTATTCCGGGACGCAGGCGTCCGCTGAATAATATTTTTCAGCATATTGTTTTTCAAGTATTTTTTATTTGCGAGAGCGCCGTATCGTATTCGTGTTTCAGGCGGCGGATCAATTCCGCGCAGGCGGGGATGTCACGGATGCTGCCCACGCCTTGCCCCGCCGACCAGATGGTTTTCCAGGCTTTGGCTTCCTCTTGTAACAGTTTGAGTTTTTTTACGTCAGCCTCGGCTTTTTTGAGTTCGTTCAGGTCGAAGCCCGCCTGCGTCAGACTTTTGGCCATGAAGTTGCCCGGCACGCCGCTGATTGCGGGGGTGTAGACGATCTCCGCGCTGGTGGAGTCGCAGAGCATTTGCTTGTAAGCGGGATCGGCGGCGGATTCGGTTGTGGCGATGAAGCGTGTGCCCATATAGGCGCAGTCGGCGCCCATCACTTGCGCGGCCAGAATATCCTTGCCGTGCGAGAGAGCGCCCGCGAGGATCAGAAGCCCATCGTAAAATCCGCGGATTTCGTTGACGAAGGCGAAGGGGTTCAGGGTTCCGGCGTGGCCGCCCGCGCCCGCCGTGACGGCGATCAATCCGTCAACGCCCGCTTTGGTGGCCTTGTGCGCGTGGTGGAGGGTGGAAATATCGTGAAGGACTAATCCT
The DNA here is from genome assembly GCA_016699735.1 of Alphaproteobacteria bacterium. NCBI lineage: Bacteria > Pseudomonadati > Pseudomonadota > Alphaproteobacteria > Alphaproteobacteria bacterium. Next base: position 2,624,520 of record CP065008.1, on the reverse strand, counting down.
CCGTAGGCGTGGATGGCGCCGATGATGTCCTCCCGCAAGCCGAGGGAGGTGATGATGACCGGAACCTTATGTTTGATGCAGATGTCCAGATCGGCCTGCAGGCGGGGGTTGGCGGCGTTGACGATCAAGTTCACCGCGTAAGGCGCGATTTTGGTCTGCGGGTTATCGGTTTTAGCCTTTTTCAGAGCGGTTTCGATCTGCGCCAGCCATTCGTCCAGCCCTTCCGTCGTGCGCTGGTTCAGGGCGGGGAGGGCGCCGATGACGCCGTTGACGCAGGCGGCGATGACCAGCTCCGGGTTGGAGATCAGGAACATCGGCGCGGCGATGAGGGGGAGGGTGAGATTTTTTGTTAGGTTATTGGCTGTCACTTCAGCTTACCATTAAATTGTGCACATGTGTTTTTATTTTCATAATATTATATATTCATAGATATAGTTTTGTTATCATACTGCCTATGAGAAAAAATATTCAGCGTATTTTTAAGCTTGTTCAAGAATGGTGGGAGGGTGAGCCCTATACCCCTGTAAATGATCCTGTTTCTAAAGTAGTGATTATAGACACCGGGAGGCGGATAAAGCCTAAAATTAGAGTTTTTTGTGAGAAAGTTATTTTTTCGCATTGGCAGTTTTGGATAGGCACAACGATTGCTGTTGTTGGTCTTTCGCACTCATAAAATAATTTAATCAAACAGACTCAACTGACCATCCTCCGGCACGGGGCGGAAGTGTTTGGTGGATAGTGCGGCGCGGGGTTTGTCGAGGCCCAATTTCTTTACATTCTGCCTGAAGGTTTCGGCAATGAGTTCCGCATACGGGCCTTCGCCCGTCTTGCGGACGCCCCAGCGCGTGTCGTTCAGCTTGCCGCCGCGCACGTCGCGGATGCGGCCCAGAATGCGGTCCTTCTTGAGGGGCAGGTTTGTCTCCAGCCAATCCTGAAACAAATCCCGCAGGCCGTGGGAGAGGCGGACGATGATATAACCCGCCGTTTGCGCTCCGGCTTCGGCGGCGGCCTTCAGCAGGTCGGGGAGTTCGTGGTCGGTCAGGCCGGGGATGATCGGGGCGGTCATTACCCCCACGGGGATTCCGGCCCTGGCCAGCGTTTCTATGGCGCGAAGGCGGGCCTTCGGGGGAGAGGTGCGCGGTTCCATCGTTTTCTGCAGATCCGCGTCCAGCGTGGTCAGGGAAATATAGGCGGCCGCCCCGTTCCAGCGCGCCATATCCTGGAGGATATCCAGATCGCGGGTGATGAGGTGGTTCTTGGTAATCAGGCCGACGGGATTCCTGAATTCGGCCAGAACCTCGAGGCACTGGCGGGTGAGTTTGAGTTTGCGTTCGATAGGCTGGTAGCAATCGGTCACGCCGCTCAGGGCGATCATCTGCGGGGTCCATTTTTTCGCGTTCAGCTCCTTTCTCAGGAGTGCGGGGGCGTCGGTTTTCACGAAAATCTTGCTTTCGAAGTCGAGTCCGGCGGAGAGGCCGAGATATTCATGGTTCGGGCGGGCGAAGCAGTAAATGCAGCCGTGTTCGCAGCCGCGATAGGGGTTGAGCATCACGCCGGGGCCGATATCGGGGCTGTCGTTGTAAACCAGCACGGATTTGCTGTGGTCGCGGAAGAACTGCGTTTTCAGGGGTGCCTGTTCAAACTCCTCCAGGTCGCCGGGCCAGTCGGCGCGGTCGGTTTTGGTGAAATCTATCTCCAGTTTTTCAAAACGGCCGGACGGGTTATCGGTCGCGCCGCGGGCCTTGTGCTGATGATGGAGAATCTCTGACATGGCCTGTTGTAGCATAAAACGCGAAACTGTTCTATATTTGTTCTTTTTGCATTTGCAAAAATTCTTCGGAGGATTTATAGTTTCCGCAAATCAATAATTTTTATGGGGTGAAGTATGGGCGGCGCAAATCAACCTCCGGCAGGGACAAGGGTCAACTGGCGCGACAGCATTGAGTTGCAGATTTCAAATCCCGATTTGCGGGCGCGGGTGGAGCGGTTTCTCGACTATATGCAAACGGCGCGATTCGAGTATGCGCGGCAGGATCCCAATACCGGGCGGATTACACGGGAAACGCTGACGGGGCAGCAGCTTCTCGGCGATATCGCCGCGCGGCGGAATGTCTATGTTCAGTCGGGGATGGCGGATACGCTGCGGGAGGCAGGGATCATGGGGCCGAATCGACGTTTTGTGATCGCGCAGCATGACCGCCCCTTTGACGGGCAGGTTCAAAATAGCGCCAATACGGCCTTTGCGCGGGTTAACGGGCGGGATTATCCGCTTGCGATCCAGATCGGCACGGATTATCTGCGCGGGGCGCGGTTTTTCGATGCTCAAGGGGGGCTGCATCCGGTGACCGTCGAGGGGGTTCTGGCGAATGAGCTGGGCCATCTGGCGACCGGGAAGCCCGGCGATCAAATGACGATCGACATTGAGAATATTATCGCCGTGCAGCTTGGTGCCGCGCAGCGGGTGGGCGAGGAGATTTCATTCTCACGCAATGCCAATGGCGGGTTTCAGAGTCTGCTTCCTGCTGCGGGAGGAACGGCTCCCGCGCCTAAGGAGGCGGCTCCCGTGACCGGGCCGCCGAAACTTTAAGCGGGCCTGTTTTTTATTCTCCTTCTCCGCCTTGTTTTGCGCTATTCTATGGAGGTTGACGCGTTGCTTGATTGCGGAGGTGCGCCATGCAGAAAATGCCGTCTTACGTTCATATCATTTTTTGGCTGCTTGTCGTGTCGCTCATGGCTGTGGCGCTTTTGTATATCTGGTTTCCCGATGCTGTTTCCGAACAGGCGTTCGTCAAGGTCGGAGTCAGTTTCGCGGTTGTGCTGATCGGGTCGGTGGCGATGTCATTGATCGGAAAATCGATGAAGGGCGGATGCTGCCCGCACGGGGAGGAGAAGAAAAGCTCCGATCCACAGCCCTAAGAGTTGAGCTTTTTCAAATCTTCCCTGATTGCGTTTTTTTCATCTGCGAAGGACTGCGAATCCAGAACGGCGTTCAGGTGTGTGCGGGCCAGGTCGTTTTTCCCCAGATGGTGCGCCATGTATCCGGTGAGGTAGGAGCGCATGGGGCTAGGGTTACGGCCAAAACCCCAGAGCGAGTCCATCTCCTCATCGCTGTGGAGAAGAATATCCAACATTCTTTCATCACTCTGCAGGTTTTCGAACCACGGCAGGGCCAGGGTTTCGATTTGTTTGTGGGCATCAGTCATTGCCTCCTCAAGATATTCCCCCTTCGGTCCGATATACCAGATATCCCTGCGTCGGAACTTTCGTTTGAAAAGGCCGCCACTGAGATGCTGCGGGATCGTCCGTTTCAATGTCAGGCGGAAGGGGCAGCGGAATTCCTCGAACAGAAGGTGGCCGCTTTTTGCCGTTTTGATTTTTCCCTGACGGAAGAGGGGGAAGGCGCTGTGCGTGCAGCCGAGATTGACGGAAAAGGAATGGGTGGTGCAGCCTATATTTTCTGCCAGACAGGAATTGAAGGATTGAACGTTGATCACATCGGTCTGATTTCCTGAAAACCTCCAGCCGTTGCGCGGCGTAAAGTGCGAGAATCCCCGCGCCTTCAGAAACGGGCGGATGATGTCCTTAATGGCGCGATTGACGGTCTTGCTGTCCATGTGCCCCGCCTTAGCTAAGAAGAATCAAGCCTCGGCCTTGAATTTCTTGATCGCCTTGATCATATCATTGATCGGCGGGAGAATCATGCGCTCATAGTGGACCTGCTGGTCGAAGGTCAGGGATTTGCTTTTCAGGATGACGAGTGCGAGCGCCTGCGCCTCGTCGTCGATTTCGGAGCGCTTGATCGCCTTTTCGATTTCAACTTTTTCGTGGGCGGCGAGTTTTTCAACAGTGTGGGTGAGGATTTTAACGACCGTCTTATCGACGCGGGTCAGGCGTTTCTGGAAGTCCTGGCGGGTGATCGTGACCACTGTTGTCGATTCGACGGCCTCGTAACTTAAGGGTATGGGGCTATCGACCATAAGGCAGAGTTCGCCGATGATTGTGCCCGGGCTGTGGCGCTCCACCTCTATTTTGCGCCCCTCTATTTCCATAAAAGAACTCACCAGGCCGCTTTGAATCACGTAGGCGCGTGAGTTTTCCTCCCCGGCCTTCAGGAAGACTTTTCCTGCGGGGATAGCGGACCTTTCGAGGACGTCTGCGGCTTTGCTCATAATTAGACACAATAAAAGGGCCGAAACAGAGGCCTTTAGGAGGTATTCTTAACAAAGTTAGCAGTTTTTGTTGTTTTATGAATGTTCTTCCTTTCTCCTTCGGCGTTTTATCCATAGGCTCTTGAGGGCTTTGATCTCTCTTTTTCTATGACTTTCTTGTTGCGAAAATCCGAAAAAAACGATAAATCCTGACATTGATCTTTGGAACACGGCGCTTCTTCACCAGTAAGCTCACGAATTTCTGAAGAGCTTGGTTTAATTTTTATTTTTTGGAGAGTTCTAAAGATGGAACAAAGTGGTGTCGTAAAGTGGTTCAATCCGAATAAAGGGTTTGGTTTCATTGTTCCCGATAACGGTGGGCCTGACGTATTTGTTCACATTTCCGCCGTTGAAGCTGCCGGTCTTCAGACCCTGAAAGAGGGACAGAAGCTGCAGTATGAAATCCGCGAAAACCGCGGCAAAAAGGCGGCTGCAAACCTTAAAGTTTCCGGCTAAAGTACCTTAACCTCCCGGACTTTTTTCGCAGTGCGTCACATTATTTGTGCTTTGCAGCGCGTTGTTTGCTTGGTTTGAGCCTCTCGGGCGTTGTAGAATCCTTGCACACAACCCAAGTGAAAATTTTCTGTCAGGAGGGAAATTATGAGGGCTTATGCTTCTGCGTCCGGCGGTGTGATGTTCGTTCCCGATGAAGTGGAGCGGACGATTCCCAAGGTTCGCAAACGCTCGTCCAACGATAATCAGGATGAGGTTTGTGCCGTGAGTGAGAAAGACGTCAATCAGGATTGATGTCCTCAGGGCTACTTCCGCTTTTAGATTTTTTTAAGATGTTTTTGTTTTTTGGCGGTCGGGGTTCCGGTCGCCAAAAAAATGTCTTGATCGGGTCTTTGTCCCTCCGTATAAAACAGGGTCTTGGGATTTTTTTGGCAGAGAGAGTTTTTGTTGCACGGCAATATTTTTCCTTGCGGTTCAACTGGATAAAGCGGCCCGACCTCCAAAAAACCCTTTGACTTCCATAGCAAAAACTTTAGTTTTCTTGAAGTCTTGAAGAAGACATCAAGCTGTTTTGCTTAATTATTACTTTTATGAGGTTGAGATGTCGGTCATTTATATTGTAATCACGCTTTGCGGTTTTCTGGCTCTTTTGTACAGCGTCGTGACGTCCAAGCAAATTTTGTCCCTGAGTACGGGGAACGAGCGGATGCAGCAAATCGCCGCCGCCATTCAGGAGGGTGCTTCGGCCTATCTCAACCGCCAATATACGACGATCGGGATCGTGGGTGTGGTTGTCACTATTCTGCTTGCCGTTCTTCTCGGTTCGCATGTCGCTATCGGGTTTGTCGTTGGGGCGGGTTGTTCAGGCGTTGCCGGGTATGCGGGGATGATGATGTCGGTCCGTGCCAACGTGCGTACCACGCAGGCGGCGACCGAGAGCATGGATAAAGCTCTGGATGTGGCCTTCAAGGCCGGAGCTGTTACCGGGATGCTGGTTGTCGGTCTCGGGCTTCTGGGTGTGGCGTTTTACTTTTTTGCCCTGCAATCGTCTTTCGGGCTTGATGCCGCGGTGGGCGAAGCGCGGATGCCCATTCTTCGCAAAATTCTCGAAGGTCTGGTCGCGCTTGGTTTCGGAGCCTCATTGATTTCCATTTTCGCCCGTCTGGGTGGGGGTATCTTCACTAAAGGCGCCGATGTGGGCGCTGACCTTGTTGGTAAAGTCGAGGCGGGGATTCCCGAGGATGATCCCCGCAACCCTGCGGTTATCGCCGATAACGTGGGCGATAACGTGGGCGACTGCGCGGGGATGGCCGCGGACCTTTTTGAAACCTATGCTGTGACGGTTGTGGCGACGATGCTGATTGCGTTCAGCGCGTTTCATCCGTCCGTCGTTGAATCGATGATGGTTCTGCCGCTTCTGATCGGCGGATTAAGCATTATCGGGTCGATCGCCGGGACGTATTTCGTCAAGCTGGGGCCGAGCAAGAATGTCATGGGTGCGCTTTACAAAGGCTTTATCGCCAGCGCCCTGATTTCTGCCGTTCTGATCGCGTTCGGGCTTTACGGGATGGGAATTCCCGCCGAACTGCCTCTGGCCAGCGGCAAAATCATCGGCCTTAATCACCTTTATATGTGTATTCTGAACGGTCTTGCCGTGACCGGGCTTCTGGTCTGGATTACGGAATACTACACATCGACGGCTTACCGTCCGGTGCGGACGATTGCCAAGGCTTCTGAAACCGGGCATGGAACGAACGTCATTCAGGGGCTTGCGATTTCCCTTGAATCGACGGCTATTCCCGTTCTGATTATCTGCGGCGGTATCTGGGTTGGCTTTGTCGTTGCCGGACTTTACGGTATTGCGATTTCGGCGACCAGTATGCTCTCGCTGGCCGGGATGGTCGTGGCGCTCGATGCCTACGGGCCCGTCACGGATAACGGCGGCGGGATTGCGGAGATGTCCGACCTGCCGGCTTCGGTTCGCGAAACCACGGATGCTCTGGATGCTGTGGGCAATACCACCAAGGCGGTGACCAAGGGCTATGCGATCGGTTCTGCCGGTCTGGCGGCTCTGGTTCTGTTTGCCGGGTATACCGAGGAGATCAAGCATTATCTTCCCCATTATGCCGACATCACCTTCCCGCTGCAGGATCCTTACGTTGTCATCGGGTTGTTCCTCGGCGGCTTGCTGCCTTACCTGTTCAGTGCGATGTCGATGACGGCGGTGGGGCGTGCGGCTTCGTCCGTCGTGGTCGAGGTGCGCCGTCAGTTCAGGGAAATCCCGGGCATTATGGAAGGCACGGGCAAGCCGGAATACGGCAAGGCCGTTGACCTTCTGACCCGGGCGGCGATCAAGGAAATGATCGTTCCCTCTTTGCTTCCTGTCGTTGCGCCTATTCTGGTGTTCGGTGCCATCACGCTGCTGAGCGGCAGTATGATGGCCGGGTTCCAGGCTCTGGGCGCGATGCTTCTTGGAACCATTGTCACGGGTCTCTTCGTGGCGATTTCCATGACGTCGGGCGGCGGTGCGTGGGATAACGCCAAGAAATATATCGAGGAAGGCCATTATGGCGGCAAGGGTTCGGATGCCCACAAGGCCGCCGTGACCGGCGATACGGTCGGCGATCCCTACAAAGACACGGCCGGACCGGCGGTGAACCCGTTGATCAAGATTGCTAATATTGTAGCAATTTTGCTGGTGGCGATCGTGGCGAAGTTCGTTGTGGGCCACTAAAGCTTATCCACATTCCTTCTTTTTTTGAAAAGAGCCCTGAGAAGGGCTCTTTTGTTTTGGTTAGCATCTTGTTGATTTTGTTATCAAAGAACAAATGATCCCCTTGTTGATAAGTGGCGCTGAATTGCGAGTCTGGCCGTAGCAAAAAATGAAGCCTGCAATCGCTACGATCCGGGGCGATCAAAAACCGGAATTTGGGTTGTTTGCCTGGAATGCGCCGCGGATGACTCGCCTCATGCGGGTCATTTGCGGCTTGTGTCCTTTTCCTGATGCCAGAAGGGACGGTCGATCAGGGGTGTGGAGGCGGTGGCCTGATCCTGCGGTTTAATCACACCGGAGAGGTAGGCCGTGCGGCCCGCCTCTATCGCCTGCGCGAAGGAACGCGCCATTTTTACCGGATCGCCCGCTTTGGCGACGGCGGTGTTCAGAAGGACCGCGTCATAGCCCAGTTCCATCGCTTGCGCCGCATGGGAGGGCGCGCCGATGCCTGCGTCGATGACCAATGTTTTTTTGGGGAAGCGGTCGCGCAGGAGTTTGAGTTCGTAAATGTTATTCAATCCGCGGCCCGAACCGATGGGAGCGCCCCAGGGCATGAGGATATCGCAGCCCAGCGCGGCGAGGCGCTGCGCGAGGATCAAATCCTCCGTCATGTAGGGGAAGATCTTAAAGCCCTTGGCGATCAGCTTTTCTGCTGCTTCTACAAGCCCGTAGGGGTCGGGCTGGAGGGTGTAATCATCGCCGATGACCTCTAATTTGATCCAGTTGGTTTCGAAAATCTCGCGGGCCATTTCCGCCGTTGTGATGGCCTCCTGCACGCCGTGGCATCCGGCGGTGTTGGGCAGGACGGGGACGCCGAGGCTCTTGATAATTTCCCAGAATTTCTGGCCCTTGCCCGCCGCGCTTTCGCGGCGCAGGGAAACGGTGATGAGGCCGGGCTTTGCGGCCTCGATCGCCTGCCGGAGGATTTCCGGCGAGGGGTAGCCCGCCGTGCCGAGGAAGAGGCGGGACTTTAATACTATGCCGTTTATATTAAGGCTGTCTTGATTAAACATTTATTTTTCTTTTGATTTTCAACGGTGAAAAAAGTTTCTAATTTTTTCAGTATAGTTGTCCAGTTGTCCGGGTTCGATCGGTAAGGCTAATGTTGATTTCCAGTCAGTATTGCTTGTCTGCGAATTTATATCTGCGACAAGCAGTATAAGGCCTGTGGGTTTAAAACTTGCTGACATGGAATATTCTCCTGTCATGGCGTCCCATACCTTTAAACCTTGCCATCCCTTCCATTCTTTATTCATTTCTTCAAAAAAATCGTATGGAGGGGTTTCGTAAGGGTGCCTTGTTACTTGAACGGATGAAAAAAAATGAGGAGCTGTTATAGTTACGGAATATTTTTGCATCACTCCTTTAGAGTCGAATTCAGGCCCATGAAATTTAAGTGCAAGAGTACTTTTTGCGTTAATAATTACCTCATTGGTCATTAGCTTTACCCCCCTTGCATCGGGGCGACGATTTCGATCTGGTCGCCGTTTTTTATGATTGTTTCTTTGTGCTGTGTGCGTGGCACAAACGTGCCGTTCACCGCCACGGCGACGAGCTTGCCCGCGTAGCCTTGGCTTTCGAGCAGGGCCGTAATCGGCGTTTCCGCCTCAAGCGGTTTTTCGGCGCCGTTGAGGGTGATCTTCATTTTTGCGGTCCTTGATAAATAAATCGGTCATGCCATTTTCTATCCCGGCGATCCGGTCGCGGATGCAGGTCGCCATTGCGGGGGCCAGCAGGAAGCCGTGGCGGAACAGGCCGTTGGCCCGGATTACTCCGCCTTCGCAGGTGATGCGGGGCAGGTTGTCGGGGAAGGCGGGGCGCACTCCGGCCTTCATTTCCAGAACCTGCGCGTGGGCGAAGGTGGGGTGGAGGCTGTAGAGGGCGCTCATCAGCTCAAGGCCGGAGCGCAGACTGACGTAATCGTCGGCGCTTTCGATAATCGTGGCGCCGATCATGAAGACATGATCTTCACGCGGGACGATATAGAGGGATAGCGCGGGTGCATGAGGCGGACGGGGCGCTTGAGGGCGAAATCCGGGTTGCGGACGATCAGGAGCTCGCCCTTAACGCCGCGCAGCTTCGGCTCGTCGTCTTGCGCGCCCAGGCCACGGCAGTCGATGGTTAAATCGGGTTTCGAGTCTGTCTGTTTGTCCGCGAGGGTCACGCCCAGTTCCTTCAGCGCCCTTACAAGCGCATTCATTGCCTTTGCGGGGTGGAGGTGGGCCTCGCCCTTAATGAAGAGAGCTTCGCCAAAGCGTCCGGCCAGATGCGGTTCGGTGGCCGCGAGGTCAACGGGGGCGCCACGGTTTTGCGGAGGGAGGAGGGCTTTGTGGCGCTCCATCATATGCCGGTCTTCGGCGTGGCAGACGAGGAGGCTTCCCTCCTGCGCGAATTCGAATTGGTTTCCGGTTTCCTTCGAGAAATTTTTCCAGAATTGTATGCTTTCCAGGCCTGCAGGAATGTATTCGGGCGGCAGGTGGTCGCACTCGCAGTAGGGGGCGAGCATCCCGCCCGCCAGACGGCTGGCGTTGACGGCGGGCGATGGGTCGATGATGGTGAGGTTTGATTCCGGCCAGGCTTTTGTCAGCGCGTAGGCGGCGCTCAGGCCCATGATGCCTGCGCCGAGGATATTGATGCTTTGCGGGCGTTTCTCGTTCATCCTTGCCTCTCACACTCCCCACGCCGGCATGATCCGGTTCGGGTCCGAAGGGTTTGCTCTCAGCGCCTTCGCGCACCCCCGGTGAGTTGTCTTCGGGGCACAGAATAGGTGATATTAGCTGGAAAAGTCAATCAAGGTTGCGCTTTGCTTTCCGCGCACCTCCCTTGAGAGGCATCGGTTTTTCGGTCTTTTAGAGAAATGTCGGTGTGTGCGCTTGATTTCTGCGGGCAGTCTCTATATAACCCATCTCACCGGAGCAATCCGGCCCTTTTCTTGGTGACGCGGGGTGGAGCAGCCCGGTAGCTCGTCAGGCTCATAACCTGAAGGCCGCAGGTTCAAATCCTGCCCCCGCAACCAATTCTTATTAAGTCATTGATTTTACTTCATAAAATCATAGCAGGTTAGCGGTCATACCGAGAGGTGCGACCTGAAATGCGTAATCCGAGCTATCTTATCAAATCCAGACATAGTATTTTTTATTTTCGTTATCCTTTGCCGATCAAGGGTTTGGATAGGGTTCACCGTGTGAATCTGTCCCTTAAGACACGATGCCCAAGGGAAGCCTTGAGATTGGCTAAGGCTCTTGAGTATCATACGTCTGAGTTGATAGCAGAACTGGATATGAAGCAAATGGACCATGCCGAGATTATGGCTTTGTTAAAAGGCTATTATGCTGAGGTTCTTGAGCGAACTAAGAGCAAGCTTGATAAAAGCGGGCCTTTACCCAAACAGAATATCCAAAATCTGCAAAACGCCTTGAATGAGTGGGAAGTGGTTAGCAAGGAAGATGCTGACGATATTATGGATTTAATGGGTGCCGAGTATGAAGACCCGTCATATGATCCAATAAAAGATGACTTAGTCAAAATTATGGAACATCACGGCTTGTCATTTGCTCCTGACAGCGATGAGTACCAGCTTTTAAGAAAAAATTACAAACATGTTAAACGTGCGTATATCAGAGACCTCCTAGCCTATAACCAGAGCGTTACGGATTTTAGCCTTAATATAACACCTCATAATACTATCAAGGCAATTCATCATCACAAGCCTGAAAATAAGCTTGAGAGTGTTATTTTGGCTTATATGGATGAAATCAAGTCTGGACTAACCAAGCGAAGCTATACCGAGCAATATGACTGCCTTAAGTACCTTATTGACTGGTTGGGCAAGGACTATCAAATAGGGCATCTAGATTCTGCTAAGGTGCAAGAAGCAAAAGCCTTGCTGCGCTTTACTCCGAAAGGACGGAATAAAGCGAAATTGACAGCAGGTAAGGCTTTGACAGAGCAGATTCAAATAGCTAAGGAAAATGGGCTTGAAATTATTAGCAATTCATCTGTTAACAAATATCTTTCCTATTTTGAGAGCTTGTTTGAATGGGCCAAGCGCAACAGTTACATATCCGAGAATCCTTTTAAGGGAATACGCATCAAGGCTGAGAAGAAAAAAGCTCGTCGCCGAGAGATGTTTGATAAGAACGAGGTAGCTAAGATTATCATGGGTCTTAGCGATGATAATCTTGTTAAAAATAAATCAAATTATTGGGGCGCTTTGATTGCTGTATATACAGGGGCAAGGCGTAACGAAATTGCAGGTCTTTTGCCGGACGATGTTAAGCAGGATACCGCTACAGGTATTTGGTATTTCGATATAACGGATGAAGAGGAGGAAGGGAAGGCTTTAAAAACCTCTGCTTCTAAGCGTGTGGTTCCCGTTCACTCCGCACTGCTGGATCAAGGCTTTCTTCAGTTTGTGGAAGAAGCCCGTGGTAAGCAAGGCCAAGTTAAGCATGAGGGCGGGTATGAACCGCGCTTGCTTTACGATCTTACCTATACAGAGCATGAGAAGTGGGGGCGCAACCTTGGGCGCTGGTTTAATGAACGCTATCTTAAAGTTCTGGGGCTCAAGAGCGAAAAGAAGACACTTCATAGCCTGCGGCACAGTTTTATTACTTACCTAAGTGCTGCTGGTGTAGACGAAGCCAATATCAAATCTCTCGTTGGCCATGAACCGGATACGGTGACGACACAGATTTACACGCATTACGGCGTTGAGCACCTGCCTACATTCAAGGATGCGATAGAGAAGCTGCCGTATTAAAGGGCTATAGAGCATCTATCTCAGTGTAGCCCTCGTTTAGACAAGGACATTTTTATCTTTAAAAATTTGCCCTTATTTATCAATTACTTAATTAATGTGGCCCGTATATAGAAGAATAGATGATGATTGACGGATTCCAGCCCTGTCTTTACCTTGGCTGGGAGAGCTTCAATAGAAGCTCCGGGGCGTTGTAACCCCTCTCAGTGCGGCCTCTAGCATCAGGCCGTTATCAAGCGATGCCTTCTCGACCTGTGGTCGGGGAGGCGGCTGAATACAAAAGCGCAAGCAAATAGGCTGCGCCGTTCACTGAGCGGTTACAAACTCCCCGGCTGCCAAGAGCAATCTTGGTGGCCGTTTAGTTTTCGCAGAGGACGAAAGAGATGTTGCTCATTCTTGTTATTGTGTTAATTGCCGTTCAAACAAAGCATCCTTACGTTATTGTTATAAGCGCCTTAATCTTACATATTTTTTGTGCATGGATTTCAAGCTTTGCAATAAGCGGTTTGGATGTAGACATAGTACCAAAGTCAATATTTTCAATTCTTATTGGTATAGTTCTGCATAAGTGGTTGGAAAGAAATAACAAAATTCATGGCTCTGGTTTTAAATTGTTGCTAAAGAGGCAGATTACAAGAAGCGTTGCCCTGTTATTGCTGACGTTGGGAACGATAAGTATCTGGAATGTCTTTCTGGCCATAGAGAATGCAAGAGTTCTGGTATTGGAAACTAAAGCTCGGATGGTTGTGCATAGCACTTATCAGTCTTTTCCTAATGAGCCAGAAATGGCCGACACACAGGAAATGACGGGATTTGGTATATTACCCGATACATCTATAATAAACCCCGAATCCGGGCAGTTAACAAATCAGGCTCGTGTCGCTAAAATGGAAGAAATTGCTAGGCAAAGAGCAAATGGCAAATGGACTCTTTTTGATGCAGCCCTGACAGCAAGCAATACCGCTTATATCACTGCTTATAGTCTTGCGCTTGATTTTGCTTTTTCACCTGATCCTGATTTTGAAGTAAAAAATGTTCCGGGGCTGTTTGAGGGCATTCCTCCGAGATTCCATCTAAGTCTTGCTATGAGTGGGAGTAGCACTGAGGCTTGGGCCAGAAAAGCCTTGATAATTAAATATTTGAAAAATGCTGAGAGGTTGGCTTATTCGGGAACACGGGGGCTTCTTGCATCTTATCTAGTAACACTAGTTGATTTTTAAAATTTTGAAAAAGCCAATTATATGAATTGTTTATATAAAACTTATCTTAGTAGTGGGGGAGTTGGTGGGGTTACTATATTATTACTTATTATCCCTTTTTCCTTATCTGAATGTCCGACTGAAATAAGTCCTTATAAGTTTTTTTCATAATATTACTTAACTCTAGCTCATTATCTTTGCAGACAATAAAACTATCGTGAATAGGTAGGCATGGTATATTTTTGTTGGCAAAGTATATCAGAACTTTTTCCGTGAGTTGTGAGTCAAGGAACTGGATGTTGAGTCCATAACCCTTCATGAAATAGTCGCGATCTGTTAGAGCTTGATGTTTCTCCATCATCATCTTTTGAAAATTTGACCAATTTATACCAACCTCATCTTCATTAAAATCTGATGGTTTTTTTGGTTTTCCTTTAGCGTTTAGCAGGGCATTGAATGCTTGCTTGCCAAATCTACGCGCTACTTTCGGATGAATTTTATATGCATCACCTTTTAAAGGTAGTTGTTCTTTTGCGTAAAGGATCGACGGATGCAGGCTCGTATAGTCTAGTTCGATAGTTCCTTTATCATTTATGGTGATAAATTTGCGGAACTCTTTGGGCACATTCTGCCACCATCCTCTATAAAATCGCCCGCCTCTTTTAAAGCTTCCATCACTAAAAATGCGGTAAAGTTTTTTGGCTGTGAAATCTATAAACGGCTGTGTTTCGTGATCTTTAATATGGCGGCTTATTAAAGAACTTTCTAGCTGGGCTTTCTCGCTATTTGTTACATTAATTTTGAGATCATGTTTTGCTAGCGTGTTATTGATAAGATCAAGATTTTTTCGTGCTCGATTTGTAAAGCTATTGTCTTTGTAATCCTGCTTCTTTTTATCAGGCGCTTTAAGGATAATGGTCTCGTCTTTCGCCTTGTTCGATTTAATGTAAGAAAATTCCTTTTTAAAGCTCTCGAATTGATAAATCAGTTTTTCGGTAGGAGAAATTTGTGTTTGAAGTGGGCCATTGAAGCCTTCAGTATCATGAAATCCTTTCCTATGTATTGTCAAATAGCCAGATTCTATCAAACCATTAACCGCGTCTTTAAATGGGTTAAATGTTACTTCTTTAGGTGTATAGCGATTGCCAAGATTGAAATTATTTCTGTTGAGAGGAATGCACAGATATAAGTTTCCTTTCATTAAGGTTCTGGCTTGCATCATGTTTAGAATTAATATTCTAACGGCATATTCAAATCGTTTTTTTACGTCTTCTGCTCTTCGGTTTCTGCTTTCCTGCTCCTCAATCTCTTCGCTAATCTGCTTAAATAGAGGATCGAAAAACTTGCCGTGTTTGGATGCATAGTCGAGTGAAAAATTTATTGGCTTGGAATATTCTGTTTCAGGATAAGAGAGCTTAGCTGCAGTTTCTAAGAAGTTTTTAAGTCTGGATTTGTTTTTTGAGTTCATTTAGTTTTTGTTCCTTAGAAATTTATTGTATAGTAATCGTAATGCTTTTATAGATTACATAGGCGTTTTCTAGTCATCGGAAAAATCAAATAAGCATGAGGTCGGAAGCGAAGCTTCTTAGGTTTTTGTTTCGCCACTGAATCTCTGGCTTTCTCTAGTTTAGATGCAGGCATCTATCTTTTTTAGTTTTCTGGAGGCAACTACTAGGAATAGTAACTTCACTCTTTACAATAAGAGGACTGCCAAGCACAATGTTTAAAACATTGTGCTATTCCTTTGCAAATTCCAACCTCTTGAATTGTATGAAAAAACGCTCACTTAAGCATAAACCTGTATTGCTCAGTTTGTTTTGTGGTGCCGGTGGGCTGGATATAGGGTTTGAAAAAAAGGGGTTTGAAGTTGGTTTAGCTTTCGATATACGTCCTGATAGCATTGCTTCATATAACGTCAATCGAAAATTGAGCCATGCTTTTGTTCAAGATGTTAATGACCTTACCCTAAAAGAAATGGATCGTTTATATGGTGGTCCATTTACCCCAGTAGGTGTTATCGGTGGGCCGCCGTGTCAAGGTTTTAGTGTTTCTAATGTAAACAAGAAAAAGTCAGATGAAAGAAACAAGCTTTCTTTGACATATGCAGCTTTGTTAAAAGAGCTAAATAAAAGAAGCCCGGTTCATTTTTTTGTATTTGAAAATGTCAAAGGTCTTCTTGGTGAAAAGCATCGAGATACATATGAAGAAATTAAAAAAAGTTTTGAAGAGTGCGGATTTAATGTTTACACGTCAATGCTAAATGCTGTGCATTATGGTGTGCCGCAAAACCGCGAGCGGCTTATTATAGTTGGATTAAATAAAAAAATTTATGTTGATGCGGAATGGAAACCGCCTGAGAGAATTAAGTCTAAATCATTGCCGATTACAGTGAAAGAGGCGATAGGTAATTTACCAAAGCCTGTTTATTTTTCCCGCAAGCTTAATCCTGTAGACATTCCGTACCATCCAAATCATTGGTGCATGCAACCTAAGTCTAAAAAATTTAGTCTGGAAGGCGTATTGGTTGAAGGACAGTCTTTTGGAAGAAGTTTTCGTACTTTGCGATGGAATAAGCCTAGTCCTACTGTGGCGTATGGTAACAGAGAAGTACATGTACACCCTTCCGGCACTAGGCGCTTGAGCATTTATGAAGCAATGCTTTTACAAGGTTTCTCACAAGATTATGTTCTAACTGGAACTTTATCCCAGCAAATAACTCAAGTTAGCGAAGCTGTACCTCCACCTTTATCTCAGGCTATAGCAAAATCATTGCTCAGCCAGTTGCGCTTATTTGAGGACTTAAAAAAAGCGAGTTAGCCCAATCAGTGTAATGCTCTGCGGAATATCCTGCGTTTCCTAGCAAGCGTCCTGTCTGTGCTATAATTTTGTCTTTTTGGACTGAATCACTTTGAAGTAATGTATCAACGTTTATGATGGTTTCGCATTTTTCGAGCATTTCTGTGGCTAGCTCAGCTTCTGTTTTTTGGGTTTTCACACCTGTAACCATCTTTATAAGGCCTATCCTATCAAGTATCCCTACATTTACCTGAGTAAATTTGAAAGCAAGTGACAGCATATTGTCCTCGTAGCTGCCTATGCTGTAACAGCATATGTGTTCTAGCGTAACATCCCAGTGAGGAGGGTTCGGCTTCATTAAGTGCAGCAACCACTTTCCAAGACCAACTCCGAACACTTTATTTAGAGCCTCTTGAGGGACTGTGTCTCCCGCACGCAACCTATTTAAAAGTTCTTCAGCTTGTTGTACCACTAGTTCTTCAAATTTTCTTTTAAACTCGGCATTTTCTTTAAAATTATTATCATACACGCTAATGATTTTTTTTAAAGAGTCTGGCTGAATATCTTGAGGCTCGGTCCTTGTTGCAATGAACATCATAAACGGCTGAGACATTTGGGCGCGTTGTAATTCAAGAATTTTACCGATAGCATCAAAGTAAGTACTATTTTCTGAAGGTGGTCTTTGCTCTGCGATACAACTACAAAGATCAAGATTAATAATATTGTATGGCCCGTTATCGCGGACATACATATAAGAGTCGGATTGTTCATTAGCAATATTCTGAACTAATCCATTTATAATACGTGAGGATTGGTGGATTGTTTCCATATCTTTTAAAAAGCTTTCTGTGTGCTCCTGTGCAGCTATGCGATTTTTATTTTTTCCGACATTATTAAAGCCTATATATTTAAGCTTAAGAGATTTCCCTTTTACTCCTTCTAAAGTACCCTGCACAGCTTGAATATCTAAAAGTTCTTCGGTGCCTGCTTTGGCAGTTATTTCTGGTGGTTGAATATCTAAAGGGTTTTCTGCCTCTGCTTTGGCAATCGCTTGCAGTGCTTGAATGTCGAGAAGTTCCTCTCCCGGTAAAGTTAAGTATCGAACGGTATCGTCTGGAAGCTTTATATCTTTAAACAGCCGTTGAGCTAAGCTACATAGTTGGTGAATTCTTACCCAGTGTTTTCTAGGATTATGCCAAGGCTTAAAGTCGCGCTTTGATATAACTGAGTGCTGCGGAACTTTCTCGTCATATATCTCCTGTAAAAGGTCTTCTGCATCATCATTGTCTTTTATCTCAGGCATTTCACTACTCATCTCCTAAGAACAAATCTGCTATAGATTTAATCAATTCTTCTTGCTTTTCAAATGCCATATCTTCGAGAATATTATATGCGCTTAGGATTGTAACTAGAACTTCGATCTTTTGTTCTCTTATAGCGGTATCTGCACGTTTTGAAGAAGAAACCGTCGATGGAATTACGTTCTTTTTATTAAAGGCAATCCTGCCTGCAGCTCTTTCGTTTTTTACTTCGGAATCGCTTACTAACCTTACTTTTGGCACATCTGAATAATCGCTTTTTTTGTGTTTTTCCCATTGTTTTTCCGCTAACTCATTAATTCTAGATTTTTGCTTTTTTTGCTCCGCTGTTTTAATTAAGTCTCTGATTTCTGATCCGAGTGCCTTGTGTTTATTGGTAAACTGTCTTATGGCGCGGTGGAGCCATTGGGTTATAAATTGATAGTGTGGATGAGCGTAGTTAAAAGATTCCCTATCTATATTTAAAGCAGCGTCTAATCCTTCCTTAATAAAAATTTCTGCTGTTAGTTGCCTTAGGCGGGTTTGTTCTGAAACTTGGTATTTTAAAAATGTTTCATCAAACAAGGCTCCTGAAGCATCGTGTATTCTTAATAGAACGCCATTGTGCTCATTTGGCACAATTTTGAGTTCCATAAAAGATATGCTTCAAAAGATAAGTTTCCACCCCTAATTTCTTCTGGTATTTTTCCTAAGTTTGGAGTGCATTTTCCAACAAAAATTAAAGGCGTTTTTATAGTGTGATCTGTTTTTGGAAGTCTTTTAAATAGAATAGGTCTACTTAAGAGCACATCATCAAAATATACTTTAAAGGTATCGCTTTGCTGTCTTTCGGGAGCATTGAGGTCCGCAATATCACGTATGGACTTTTTACCTTTTAGCTCTATTTCTTGGGCTTGCCCTTTGCCGTTAGAAAGCATAAAGGCGCGTATCCCATCTGTTGAATCAATATCAAATGGGTGTTTTTCCACATACGTAAGTGGGGCTGAAAGGCTAAGCGTCCATATTGTGTTTAAGTAGTTGTCAAATATGTCTGCTAATTTTGGTTTAGGATATTTAATACCCACTTGATCCAATACGGCTTGAGTAAGTTTATAAAATTTTTCTTCTGGATTATCTTTTGGTTTCCATGGAAGTTTTGCGGCGCGTTCAATAGTAGTTCCATCCTTAATATTTAGTTTTCCAATATGATAGGCAGGTTCTTCTTCTACTCCTTCGTCCTCTGAACCTTCAGAGGCATAAAGCCTCATCCATTTCTCTTTGCTTTTAAGCAAATCTTGGGAGTTTTTTTCAACTTAAGCAAAATAATGTCTGTTCCATGACTTTTTGTGTTTGGGTCTTTAATTGCCTTTACAACGACGGTCCCTGTTTCAAATTTATTTCCTTTTCTGGTTTTAAGTTTTTGTAAGTCATCTTCTGTGTATGTTTTTAGTATAACATCGGCAACCAGACGAAAATTGTTACCTTTTCTTTTGGTTATAATTTGAAAATGTTGTGTTAGTTGAGAAACGGCGAAAAGACCGATACCAATTTTTCCGATCAGCTTTCTTTTTTTGACAGGACTAAGGGTTGGATCATTTTTGTCTACAACCCCAAAGCCATCTTCACGCGCCGTTCTCTTAATGCTCCCGCCTATATTGTGAATGAGGTTTGATAGCGCTTCATGCGTCATTCCATTGCCATTGTCTCGAATTGTTATTTTTTCAAAACGAGGGGCGTCGGTTTGTATGATTACTTCTGTGGCATCTGCATCGTATCCATTAGAAATTAATTCTCTTAGTGCAGATGATGGTTGCCTATATATACCATCAGTAATTCTGGCCAGAACCCTGTCACTTGTGGCTAAAATAGTTTTTGCTTCTTCGCCGCTGTCTTGTATTTTGCGTAATTCTTGAGCGAAGGCTATAACTTTGTCTGTTTCTCGATCTTGCATTTTTCATAACAATAAAAATGGGTTGCGTCCGCAGGCAATTTTACACTTATAAAATGTTGTTCACCAGTAACACTTAATCAATTCGTGAAAGTCTTAATCAGAAAAATATCTTAGATTTTTGTGGAAGCATTAAAATTAGAATGCAGCGAAAAGTCCCCCTAGGGGTGGTGTCTTACGCTAAAATACTGAAACTAAAAGCCTGATTGCTCAATGCTTCTACATAACCTCATAATCTGTTGTGACTGGAAGCTAAGGAAAGTATTGTATGATGCGTAGCGACATTGTTTTAAATGTTGTGATGGGAATTGCACAGGTGATTTGTAGGGCGGACTCTCTTTAACTCATGGAGGCTCGTACAGAGCGTTTAGGGCTTTGGGTGCTCCTACCTACCAAGAAGGCTTTCGACTCACCAGCGAGCTTTAAAATCGAAAATAGAGTCGATTGACATATTGTGGTAAAGGTGAGACCTTGAGGTGTGACCTAATGCTAACCATAAACCGTATAACCTGCACTGAATAAGGGTTGTGCTAAGCAGGTTCAAATCCTGCCCCCGCAACCAATTCGCCCTGAAATAATGAAAAGTCACAGTCGCGGGTCCACGGGCTCACTTTCGAGCGCTAATACGGCAAAGACGCATTCATGGACCTTATGGAGCGGTTTTTCTTCCACAAAGTGGGTGAGTGCTTCGTAACCCAGCGCATATTCGCGCAGGGCAAGGGAGCGTTTCTTGCCGAGGCCGCGCTTTCTCAAGCGTTCGAGATTTGCGGGTGTGGAATATTCCGGGCCATAGATAATACGCAAATATTCAGGGCCACGGCACTTGATACCCGGTTGGACTAGACCCTTGTTTCCCAACTCCGTGAAGTGCAACGGTTTGACGACCATACCTTCGCCGCCGGAAGCGACCATCTTTTCCCACCATTTTGCGGCCTTCGCGCAGGCTTTTTCATCCTCCAGCCGGATCGTGACGTGCTGAGTCTTCTGGAAAAACTCCGGATCAGCGTTGCAGAGCTTTCGATCATCTTCATATGCCAGCTATGGGGTTTACGCATATTCTGGCTTTTCTCATGGGCCAGAATATGGAACGGGGCCAGCGCATAGTCCGACAGCGATTTCACCGGCCAGCAATAATGCCGGTAGGCCCTCGCGGTATTGCCGGACCAGCCCTTGCCGTTCCGCATAGCTTCCCTCCATATCCTTGAGTTCAGGGACTCGCTTGGCCGCTTGCTTAAGCAAGCTGTAAGCTGCGGAGATCGAAGAATCCGCCGCCGCCGCCACGGGCGCATATTGAAACTCCAGAAGGCTCTGGGCTTTGGCGGACCACGGCATCAATTCGCAATCGAGGATCAGCCAGTCTGACTTCAACTCATCCCACAATCCGGCCTTGGTCACGGTTTTTGCCACACGGCTGATAAAGCGTTTTTCCAGTTTCGGATCGTTAAAGAAGGGGCGTCCGGTGCGGGTATAGCAGACGCCCGACAAGCCATCCGTAACGCGGAAGCGTTTTTGCGCTGCCTTGGCGCTTTTGCAGACCACAAGAATAGCCCGTGAGCCCATGTGCTTTTCCTCGCAGATGACTTTCTCGATCCCTTGGGAGCGGTAATGGGCGAAGGCTTCATCGGGGTGTTCGAGATAGCCATCCTTGGTGCTGGTTTCGGTCGGCGACATGGTGGGCGGCAGGTAGACCAGCCAGCGCGGATCAACCGCAAAGCGGCTCATGACCTCCAGAGCGGCCATGGCGTTTTCATTCTGGATGGTCATGCTTTTATGAAGTTCCGTGCTGATAAACCGCTTGCCGGAAACATCGGCCATATCCAGAACATCGTAATCATTCGCATTTGTATTGCTTACGAGCGGACGGATCGGTTCGGAATACACCTTCTTGGCTTTGATCGAAACAAGCTCCTTTTCAGGATAGCGCAGAGCGGTCAGCTTGCCGCCGAAGACACAGCCCGTATCAATGTTGATGGTGTTGTTGACCCATTCCGGCGCGGGGATCGGGGTGTGGCCGTAAACGACAAGGGTGCTGCCCGGTAATCATTCGCCCACGGGTAGCGGACCGGCAGGCCGAATTCATCGGTTTCGCCCGTGGTTTCGCCGTACATACAGAATTGCTTGATGCTGGGGGCGCCGCGTCCGATATATTTTTCCTTGATTCCCGCATGGGCGACCGCCAGTCCGCCGTCGTCGAAGACATAATGGCTGATGAGGCCGCCCAGAAACTTGGTGACTTTATGACGGAACTCTTCGCTTTCCAGCGCCAACTGATCGAGGCTTTCCTGAAGCCCGTGGGCGATCTCTGACATCCTTGCCCGAGAGCGCACGTTTAAGCTTGTCGTCGTGGTTGCCGACGACGCAAAAGGCCACGCCGTCTTCGATCGTATTCATCGCCAGCCGCAGGACGTCCGGCGTTTTGGGGCCGCGATCGACCAGATCGCCCACGAAGATAATCTTGCGCCCTGCGGCGTGGGTGACGTTAAATCTGTCCTTGGCTTTGGCCACCTTGTAGCCAAGCTTTTTCAGCAAGGTAATAAGCTCATCGAAGCAGCCGTGAATGTCGCCGATAATATCGAAGGGTCCGTGTTCGTCCTTCTTGTTGTTCCAGAGGGGCTGGCGCACGATTTCAACCGAATCCACCGCCTCCACGCTGGTCAGGATATGGACGTTGGTAAAACCCTCGCTTTTGCGAAGGCTCCGCAAGCCCCGTCGCAACAGGCTGGTGTGGCGCATGACGACGTGCTTGCCGAATTGCCGGTCCGGGCGCTGCTCGTTGCGTTCATGGCAGAGTTGCCAGGGCATGTCAAAAACAATGGCCACAGGCAGGACATAATGCTCCCGCGCCAGTTTGACGAGTTCGGCGCGGTCCTGCGGGCTGACGTTGGTGGCGTCGATTACGGTCATTTTGCCGCGTTTCATGCGGGTGGCCGCGATTTTGTGCAGGATGTCGAAGGCGTCGTCCGAACAAGTCTGGTCATTCTCGTTATCCGAGACCAGCCCCCGGCAGAAATCGGACGACAGGATTTCCGTCGGCTTGAAATGTTTGCGCGCGAACGACGATTTCCCCGAGCCGGACGAGCCGACCAGCACGACGAGGGAAAGTTCGGGGATGTTGATGGTGTTGGTCATTTGTTAACAGCAATCCCAGTTATATAAGACCTTCGAAAAATCCAGCGCCTTAAGTTTTCTCTCACTGATAAAAAAATTCGCTACCCCGCAGTCACCCCAGAGAATGTTATTTTTATCATCGCTATCGATTTGCAGAAGAAGAATGTCTTTAACACTGTACTCATACTTGCTTTCACGCGGATCACTTTGGGTGAAGTGGGCGTAACCTCCGATCCTATGTCCGGTATGATCAAAGGAGTCATTATAATCATGCACAAGCGCTTCAGGCAGATCTTTCAATAGCGCGCCCGCTTGAAAATCATCAAAATTAACGGGCATTTCTTCTTTTGAAAAGGAGAGGGACAAGGATGGACAATCATCTTCAAAAGGTGAGGACTCATCCCACTTCAATTTGTCCCCAAAGGAGCTCTGTAAGCCAGTTTTTTCCAAGTCTGGGTAATAAACAAGCCGAAAAGAGTCTTGTCTGACAGGATCAGAAAAATCAAGGCCATAAAGGTCGTTAACACCAAGCCAGAATTGCAAAATTCCCTTTTGTGGAAATGGATCAAGTGCGGGAACCTCTCCGAAATTGATTTGCGCGAGCAAATGTAGATCACTGCCGTCACTCATTTGCGGCCAGACCACGCCTTCCGGCATATAGGGTGTGCCTCCGAATTTGCTTTGCCATGGCGGGAGGTCTGATTCAGGCTTTGCATCAATTTTGATGTAAGGTTTTATAGTCGATTGGATCAATTTGTTATAATCTGCAAGAGATTCCTTTTTCTCTATTTTAGTATTTTCTTTTGCAATTGCAGGGGCTTGCTTTTTCTTAAACCAATTAAACATTTAATTTTTCCTTTTCAGGCTTCACAAACACCGCCATCTGGGATGGGGCGCCAAGTTTCTCATCGATGTCACCGATAGGGGCGAAGGTAACGTCATAGCCGAAGCTGGTTGCCACGCGGGTTCCCCAATCCTCGAACTGCTTGCGGGTCCATTCGAAACGGTGGTCGGCGTGGCGAAACTGCCCCGCCGGGAGGGTTTCGAACAGGGCGTTATATTCGCCGTTCGGCGTCGTGACCAGCACCACGCGGACGCCAGCCCCGAACACAGCCCGTTCGAGGGCAGGCAGGCGGGGCTCGTCCACATGCTCGATCACCTCGACCAGCACGAGTGCGTCATAGTCCTTGAACCGCTTGTCCTTATAGGTCAGGGCGGATTGAAACAATTCAATCTCCGGCTCGCCGCGCTTCGGGAAACGGCTTTGCAGGCGCTCATTGGCGATTTCAAGACTTTGCGTGGAGACGTCGCATCCCGCGATCTTGCTGAAGCCCTTTTGCTTTTTCAGAATCCTCAGCAGCTTGCCTTCGCCGCACCCAACGTCCAGAACCGTGCTGACGTTATGCTCGCGCAAGGCGGCGATGACCGTTTCGTGGCGCAGTCTGTGGAGACTGATCTTTTTCTCTTCCGGCGCGGCGGCGCTCAGGGTTTCTTCCAGCGCTTCTTCCTGCGCGTCGGCCTTAATCGTTTTCTCGCCCTCTAACTCTTCCGTTTCTTCCAGGGGGACTTCATCCTTTAACTGATCCAGAGCCATGCGCGAAAAGGAGCGCAGGTTGCGGAAATAGCGCCGTGCGATTATGTCCTTTGTGGGTGATCCTTCAGCCAGCCCTTGCCGTTTTGCAGCAGCTTTTCGACCTCCGCATCGCCGATGAAATAATGCTTCTTGTTATCGAGAACAGGGATCAGGACATAGAGATGCGTGAGCAACTCCCGCAGCGGGCAGGTTTTGCGCAGGGTGACGGTATAATAGGGGCTAGTTCCCCAGCTCGGGAATTTGGGATCAAGAGGCGTGGGAACGATTTCCACCGCATAGCCCAGCGGTTCGAAGAGTTCACGCAGAAACTCCTCCTTGGCGCGGCAGGGCAAGGAATAGATGATGGCTTCCAGCGGGATGGCGGCATCGACAAGCTCCTGCCTGTGCTTGCTTTTACCGGACAGAAGTGTGCCAAAGACGCGGTTAATCGCCACGCTCATGAAGGAGGACGCGACATAGGGGCGGTCGTTGACATATTGTTCGAGCGAGAAGGTCGAACCCTTTTCCTTGCGGACCAGCCCGACAGGATCCACCTCCAGCAGCAGCGCGGCGGTGCATTTCTTTTCCGTGGCTTCGGGGTAGAAGACATGCGCCGTGCCGAAGGGCAGTTCCTTGCTGTGCAGCCGCTCCGGGCTTTTATGCAGCAGATAGCCCATGTCCGTGGCCGGTTTGTGCGTCGTCGTAATGGTCAGTAACATTCTAATATCCCAATAAAAAACCCGCTTTTGAGGGCGGGCCGGTCATTACAAATCTAGTCTCGTAACGTTCAGCCAGCGCAAAAACCCGCGATTGGGTTGCGGTTCAAGTGGGGTTGGCATTGGTGAAAACGTTCAGTCATGTGGGTAAACATAAGCGAAGTTTTTAATTTTTGCAACGTTGTCCTGCACGAGATCTGCACACAAAGACCTGAATATACAGAAACTGCGCTCATATTTTTTGCATATCCTTTCGATAAAACAAAAATATGACGAAACTGTATCAAAAACCCTGTCTCAGCATTTGCATTTTTAGCGATAAGCCCCTGCACCCCGTTTTAAAGCAGGCTTTTTATAATATCCCGCAGAGTTTGCAGCGGGATGCGTGGTGGCTTGTCGAAAACGCGGATTTTTTTGAACAGGACAAAGCCATTCATCGAGTTCCAAGCGCGAAGGAAAAGACCAATCCATGACACATGTTCTATCGCCCTTTAGGGGCTCATTCCGGCTTAAAATTGTTTCTTCTTTGAGTTTAACCCTTTTGGCAGACTTTTTATTTTACGGACATCAGGCAGGCTGGATCTCCGGTTTTTTTCGGTTTTTTGCTTATAGGCTTTACCATTCACAATCCGGGAACTCTGGAAACCCGAGCGGGCCGGATTATTTCACTTCTGATGATAGTCCAGTGCGGCCTTCTGGTTGAGAAAACCAGCCTACTAAGCATTTTTCTGATTGTTATTGGAACGGTGAGCCTTGCGATTATTTCCCAGGGTGGCTTGCAAAAAGATGCGATGGCTTGGATTGGCAAACTAGCCAGTTTTTTCCTGTTTCTCCTCCATCCCTTGAGCAAGGCAGCGATCGCTTACAGAAAGTATCAACGCAGATACATGCCGCAGGGCACTGTGTCGGGATTTATGCGCGGCTGGTTCTTGCCAGTTGTTCTGTCTTTTGTGTTTATCATGCTTTTCTCCAGCGCAAACCCGATCATCACTCGATGGGTTTCGGTTGTGAATCCCGAGTTTTTTGTCAAACACTTTTCTTTGGGGCGGGTGTTTTTCTGGCTTATTACCGGGGCCATGATTTTTTCCGTTCTCCGGTCGAGATTGATCGTCCAAAAGCCAGAAGGCTTGAGGCGCTGAGGGAGGACGATGAACTCAGGCCTATGCGCCTTACCGAGTGGGCTTTTACCAAAGAGGCGGTTTTAAGGTCTTTGGTTATATTCAATCTGATGTTTGCCTGCCAGACGGTGCTGGATATGAATTACCTTTGGGCCGGAATGGACTTGCCAAAGGGTATAACCTACGCCCGGTATGCCCAGCAGGGCGCCTATCCGCTGATCGTGACCGCTCTTCTTGCGGCGGTTTTGTTTTGATCACACAGAACGCCGACCCAGAGATTTCTGGATCGAGGACTGTTCGGGGTTTGATTTATCTCTGGGTCATGCAAAACGTGCTTCTGGTTGTTTCGTCCATTTACCGCACGAATATGTATGTAGAGGTGTACGCCCTTACCTACTGGCGCGTGGCGGCCTTTATATGGATGGGGCTGGTGGCGATGGGCCTTTGCTGGATTATTGTTCGGAGCCTCTTGAATAAATCGAATACCTGGCTGATTAACGCGAACGTCCTGACGCTGCTGGGTGTGCTGTATATAACCAGTTTCTTGAATATCGGCGGTATTATCGCGGAATATAATGTCACGCATTCACGCGAAATCTCCGGTAAGGGCGTCTCTCTTGACGTGGTATATTTAAAAGAAATCGGAAGTCCTGCTATTCCGGCTCTTAAAAGGTATTCTCGAACAATAGGTGGCTCATTTTCTAGTGCTGCCGTCTTTAGAATGATCCAGTCCCTGCGAAGGGATATGGACGACTGGCGGCGGTGGACTTATAGTGAGTACCGCCTGCTCAAATCCTTGGAAAGTCAGGAATAATGGCCAAAACAATTCTAGTCGTCGATGATGATCCGCATATCCGCGATGTCGTGGTCTTTGCCGTCGAGAAGGCAGGGATGGCGGCCAGCGAAGTCAGCGACGGGCGGCAGGCGCTTGAAAAGGCCAAAGGCGCTGAATACGACCTCATCGTTCTTGATATCAATATGCCCGAGATGGACGGGTTGGAGGTTTGTAAGGAGATAAGAAAAACGTCCAATGTCCCGGTTCTTTTTCTCTCTTCGCGTGATGAGGAGATCGACAGAATTCTGGGGCTGGAGCTGGGGGCCGATGATTATTTGACCAAGCCCTTCAGTCCGCGGGAGCTGGTGGCGCGGGTCAAGGCGATCCTCAAGCGTGCACAGTCCCCCCACCCAAGACTCTTGATCAGACTGTCATGTGCGGTGCGCTGAAAATTGACACTGTGCGGCATCAGGCTTTCTGGAGCGGGCAGGGGGTTGATCTGACGGCTACGGAATTTTCAATCGTGCATGGCATGGCGCAATACCCGGATCGGCTGTTCACCCGCGATCAGATCATGACCATGGCACATGGCGCGAATACGTTCGTCAGCGACCGGACGATCGACAGTCATATCCGCAATATCCGTAGGAAATTTGCGGAAAAAGGCTGTGAAGGTCTGATTACAACGCTGCGCGGTGTGGGGTATAAGCTGACGCCATGAAAAAAGCCTCTCAAGGCCCGCATCCGCCTACGAACGATCCTTCTGATCGTCAATATCATGGTGTGTTTTGCTGCCGCTTGGCGGCGTAATGTTCTTCAGGCTATACGAAAACGCACTGGTGCAGCAGACGGAAAACGAACTGATCACGCAGGCGGCGGTTCTTGCCGCTGTCTATAAAAACGAAATTCTCAAACGCCTGACTGAAAGGGACAGTTACGGGGTTCCTGCCGAGCAGGGTAGCATTACGAAGGTTGACGATTACTATACGCCTGTCGCGCCCGCGCTTGATCTTTCAAAAACGCAGGTGCTGCCGCCCAGAGGGACGGAAAGCCGGGGCAGATCACGGCTCCGTTCGCGCAGGAGGTTGGGCAGGCGCTGACCCCGGTTATTACGGAGGCGCAAAAGACGAATTTATCCGGCATCAAGATCCTCGATTTCAACGGCGTCGTGGTGGCGGGGCGGCAGGAGGTCGGGCTGGATTTATCGGATGTGCCCGAAGTAAAGAGAGCGTTGACTGGCAATTATACCAGTGTGATCCGTGAACGTATTTCCGACGAGCCGCCGTAAGCGCTGGCGTCGATCAGCCGCGGTACGGGCATTCGCGTCTTCGTGGCGTTGCCTATTTTAGATGAGGACCGGGTGCTGGGGGTTGTCTACCTCTCGCGCACGCCGCAGAATATTCTTAAGCATATGTACGCCGAGAAAGGTAAGGTGATCATTGTCGGCCTGATCCTTGCGGGGGCCACGCTGTTGATCGCGCTGCTGACATCCTCCATGATATCCCGCCCCATCAATCGGCTGATCGACAGGACCGAGCGTTTTGCCGCTGGGGATTCCAAAGCGCTTCACATGAAGGAGGGTGGGGGGGTTCAGGAGATTGAGCTTCTAGAGGAAAGTTTCACGCGCATGGCGCACTCCCTCACCGAACGTTCGGAATATATCCGCACTTTTGCCATGCACGTCTCGCATGAATTTAAGACGCCGATTACGGCCATTCAGGGGTCGGCGGAACTTCTGCTAGATCATCTCGATGACATGGACGAGGCAAAAAAGCGCCAGTTTTTAGAGAATATCATTTCCGACAGCGACCGCCTCAAAAGGCTGGTCAGCCGCTTGCTGGAACTGGCGCGGGCGGATAATACGATCATCTCGGATGATGACTGCGATCCGGCGGGGGTTCTGCAAAAAATCCGTGAGAGGTATAACGAGACGCTTAAATGTCCCTCGATAACAAGGCCCGATCAAATGTTAGAATATCGGCCGAGAACCTTGAGACTGTCCTGATCAACCTTTGCGATAATGCGCTGCAGAACGGGGCGGATGAATTGCAGATTAGTGTAAGAGAGCAGCAGGATTTAGCCGTAATCCGATTGCAGGATAACGGCAGTGGGGTCTCCACCGCCAATGCCGCCAAAATCTTCACACCGTTTTTCACGACGCGGAGGCAGGAAGGCGGAACGGGGATTGGCCTCGGCATTGTGACCTCCATTATCCATGCTTATGGCGGCGCAGTTCGGCTTGTCGAAGGTAGCAGTGGTTCAGGAGGCGCTTGCTTCGAAATTATCCTTCAGAGAACGAAGTAAATAAAACTTGATTTTATTATTTCATTCATGATAGCAGAATGCTCCTCTCAAAAAGGGAGAAGCCGATGAGAGATATTGTCATACACTTCAGCTAGCCGATCCTGCGGACAATGCGGACGGGCAGGGCTTTTTTATCTTTACATCAGCCCGTACCCTGAACTCTCTTTAATCTCACATTATCCGATGGACGGAGCGCTTTAAGGGCTTTTGTGCACGCGTGATGCTGCGCCGGAGTCTTTACGCAATTCCTGCGCCTTGCGCAGGGATTCCGCCAACGCGTTTCATACAGAGAAAACATGAAGATTTTTAACAAAGCACACAGGGGCTGTGCCTTGCGCGCAGCTTTGACTTTAACGCACACACGTCCGAGAGGACTGATTTTAATATGATTCGACGAACAAAAAGCAGGCTGGAGGGCTTAAGTCCGGCCATCAAAGCACATATCCTGCGGCTGGGTTTTGCTGACTGCAGGGCTTATTTCCGTTGGTGCCGCCAGAATGCGTATCAGGAGGTTCTTAAAAAGAGCCTGCAGCAGCGTGAGGCCGAGATCGAGGTTCGGGAGCGGGAACTGCGGAACCGCCAGGAGGAGGCTCGCGTGCACCATAATCCAGTGGTTTTTATCCGCGAGGCTTGCCACAAACGTATCCAGCCGGAGCAAGTGAGCCGCCGGTTCTGGGGGGCTATTGCTGAAACTCTTCAATTCGAAGATGAAAAGCCCGAATTCCAGAGCGGTTTGGCGGAGTTCCTGATTTGGCTTCATAAAAAATCAGACTTTTGCTGGAGCAGGAAAGGGGTGGACGCCCTATCTCCGTGCGGCGACGCGGCTTTATCTTTACCGCCAGAATTGGATCCGGGAGCCGAAGACGTGGAAGCCACGATCTTATAATGCACGAAAGCAGTTTGCTTCGCTGGCGCAGCATCTCTTTGCGCGCTATCCGGTGCCGTCCTTTATGGAATCCGCATGGTTTGATACACGCAAGGACGGGGCTTTAAAGCGCCGATGGTATATCCATCTAGGCGCGGGGCGTAATATGCGAACGGCTCCTGAGTTGCCTGTGCCTTTGACCAAAATGGTTGCTCATCATTTTATCTTGGCGCCAAATTGCTGTGGCATTCTGGAGGCATTCCGGTGGGCACAGGTGTGCGCTTTTGGTGGCGATGAAAGATTGGCTCTGGCTGTTGCCAGAACATGGCTTGGGCAAACCTATGAACACGCTGCATTCTGGGATTCCGTTGTCCGTTATTTTATCGAGCAGCGTGAACTGCCTCATACACAGATTCCCGTTGTTGTCGATTATCTTCAGTCACAGAAATACAAGGTCCGCGAGTGCGTCACTGGGCCGGGGACTGTTGAAACAATTCAGCCCCCGCAGCCTAAATTGCGGATGCACGGGCGTTCTCTTGCTGCGCTTTTGCGGCAGGTCGAGCGCTGGCAGAAGGAGGAAAAAAAGCTCGCTGGCGTTCAAAACCTTTATTTCAAAAATCAGGCATTAAGGAATTTTTGTGGTCTCCGACCAAAAGCCCGGATGAATACTGGACGATCCGCGAATTGCTTTCCGGCGCAGACCTGATCCGTGAGGGGCGGACGCTAAATCATTGTGTGGCGACGTACGCGAGATATTGCACCTCCGGGTGGTGCTCCTTATGGTCGCTGGAGCGCCATCAAGGCGGAAAGGTTGAAAAATGCCAGACTCTGGAGGTTGATGACGAGCGTGAGATCGTGCAGTGCGCCGGGCATAACAACCGCGATCCTTCGATAGAGGAGATGAAAGCCGTGCGAAAGTGGGCGGACACTGCGCGATTGAAAATTGCGCCGTGGGTTGTTGCTGGCTGACTGGACTAAAGCTGAAAGAATTATGATTTCTGCTTATATTCAGGACGAACCAGATGGTCGAAGAATCCATAATCCCAGTTCCGCATAGCCATAACCAAAGTCACCCCATCACGATTGTCTATGGGCCAGTTCGATTCCTCGTGAGATATCTCGCTGAATTCGCGGGCCAGTCGCAACAATTTGTGCTGAAATTCCGCAGCACTGGCCTTTGAAAGTGAACCATTTAAAACACGCAAAAACCTATGCTCACCGCGAAAACTGCTATTAAAGTATTCCTGCCCGACATGTTCACGAAAGAACCGCTCAAACGGGCCATTCTCAATCCAGGAAAATTAGGGCTAATTAGCAACTTAATTCTATTTTGTGGGAGGAGTTGGATAATACCGATTTTATCGAGCTTAAGTAACTTTAATAAACATTCGTTTTCGTTTAACA
This sequence comes from Alphaproteobacteria bacterium, assembly GCA_016699735.1. Taxonomy (NCBI): domain Bacteria; kingdom Pseudomonadati; phylum Pseudomonadota; class Alphaproteobacteria; species Alphaproteobacteria bacterium. The sequence continues at coordinate 2,593,223 of CP065008.1, read as the reverse complement.
TGAAATATTGCGTGATATTCTCCATTGTCCAGTGATTAAAGACACAAACGGTGACCAGTATTAACGAGACATCTTGGACGATTTCTGATTCCTGCCTGTGCGATAGCTGTTCGATTCTCTCCTGAGAAGCGTCCATTTTCTTGACCAGATCACTGATTTCCATGCCTAGCATGTGACACACTCTATCTAGCCGCTCCAAAGAAAAATGCTGCTCCGAAAACATGCGCTTTACACTGGCTTCAGATAAGTCAAGCGTTTGCGCTACATCCGCATAGGTCTTTCCCTGGGCCTTAAGACTCTGCTTTAACGTTTGAAGCAATAAAGCGGTCTGCATCACACCTCACCTGAAATGGTATTAAAATACGATACTATTCTAATAATATTCTGCAACTTATGTCAAATTGGTATTTTATATTGCTTCCTGTATGTAAGATAAGGATGTTCAAACATTTTTAAGGAGAAAAATATGAACATATTTGCTCGTATTACGGCCACGCTCACCGGCAAACTGGATGAGATGGTGTCCCATGTTGAAAACCATGATGCCGTTGTGGCGGTGGCCCTTAAGGATACGTGCGCGGCTGCCGCAAAAGCCAAAGTGCGGCTAGAGCGCGTGCACAGGGATGGTGAAGCCATGCATAAACGCTTACAGGAAGCGATGCGGATGGAGAGGCTTTGGGAAAATCGCGCTAAAGAAACTGCAGCAAAGGACGAGCAAAAGCCCTTGCTTGTATCGCCAGACGCAACCAATGCCGCGAACAGGCCGCACAAATCCAGACCGCTCTCGCACGCCACGAAGAACTGGAAATCAAGATCAGAGAAAATGTGCAGCGTATGGAGCAGCGTCTGCGTGATATCACTCAGCAACAGAACCTGATGCGTTCTCGGCAGTCTACTGCAGACGCCCTGCGGATTATCAGCAAGATTGAAGGAGCTACCGACTATGGAATCGAAGATACCTTTGACCGTTGGGAAATGCTGATTACCGAGACGGAGTATTCCGTTGGCCAGATGCCGGATACGGACGCTCTCGATATGTCCTTTGTAAAAGACGAAAACACCGCGCATTTACAGGCAGAGCTTGCCGCGTTGCTGGATGTTAAAAAGGGAGAATAGAAATGTTTATTCACACGGAAATCAGTAAGACCTCTAGTTTGAAAAAAAATTTTTCCAACCCGGAGTCGGTCCAATCAAACATCCTTGATCTTATCCGAAATTTTGCCAATTTTGCATCGTTGCTGCGGGTTTGCGGAGCTTTAATCATGCTTATAGCCATGTCCACTTATCTGATGCAAGGATGGTCTCATGGCAACGATATCAGCCGTTATTACATGCTGCTTTCACAAACCTTCCTGCTGGCCGTCGGAGGGCTTGGACTGAGCTTTCTTTTAAAGGAAAATAAGGGCGCTCGGGTCTTTTTTGGGCTGGGCCTGATTTCTATTTCGGTTAATATGACAACATTGGGCGCACTCATCTTCTCGACCACGCAGTGGGGGGGCGGTTTGGGCCAATATCCCAGTTTTGCCAAATGGGTTGCACCGGAATTCGATGCTCTCATGGTGACTTTGCTGGCTACTCTAGCAATCAGTGTTCCGGTTGCATGGGTCAGTCATAAAGTGCTCGCACGCCGCTCCGTGCAGACACTATGTGGACTCTTCTTGTTCACAAACCTGCTTCTGCTTCTGCCCGTTCGCGAATCTGTCTACGTGGGGGTAACCACAATGATTGCCGTCACTCTTCCTCTGACTTTGTTATTCAAGCGTATGTCACAGGATAGCACCTTGCGGACGCCCGAGGGGTTGTTTGCGATGGCCACTGTATTTGTGCCAGCGGGAATTCTCCTCTGCCGCAGTCTTTGGCTTTATCCGGTGGACGAAATCCAGCAAATCACACTGGCTGGCACGGCATATATTGCTTTGTACTTCTGCGCGCAGCAGACAGAAGAAGCGTCTTTTGCACGGAGAGTGATAAACCTGCTATCTTTTGGTGCGGTTTTAGGGGTGGCTTTACCTGCGGCTATGTTGGCTGATCGCTATCTTTCAGGGGCATTAGCTATTAATGTCTTCGGCATCATCTTTGCGGGGTTCATGCTGCATATATCTGCACGCTGCCAAAACCCGACTCGTCTTATCCGTCTTGCACTCATTGTCCTTGCCGTCTGCCATATCCGTCCAGTTTTGTCCACTGAGGATATGTCTAACGCTGTTTTGTGTATTGTTAGCGGATTGACGATCATCGCCGTGAGTCGTCGGCATGGTTTTCGTGACCTGATGGTGATGGGCGGGGTGACTGTACTGGTCGGCGTCGGGCGGCAAATCCTGGAATTGGTACAACTGATTGATTTGTCAAATTGGGTTACATTGTCGGTATTAGGTGGCGCTATTATAATTATAGCCTCATTGTTTGAGCGCCACGGTGCCTTCATTAAAATGAAATGGGATCGCTTAGTCCAACCCGCAACAAATGAGCACGAATGATCTAAACCCTGTCCGGGCAAAATGTCCGGGCCGGGTCGTTTGATCATGTCTAAATTATTCTCCAAGGATGTCCCTTCAATTTCCAATTTCCTGTGCATGGTTTTCGGGGTGCGGGGTAGGGTATGGTATGGTTAAGACAGAAGTGTATAAATAACTCTTTGTTTTCAATGCTTAGAGAGACCTCGCGTTTGCTGCCCCGCAACCAGTTTTCCAGATATCAGGCTGCCTCCCCTTGGCGGCTTTTTATTAGGTTTTGCTTGGAGAGGTCTGTAAAGCGTCAGTTTTGAGTTGCTGTCTTTCACAAAAACCCATTGGTTTTTGACTAAAAAACGTGTGAGAATGCCGCTTGTCGTGAGTTAGTTGGCATGGACCAAGGGCAGTTTGAGGCTTTGTTGAGGTACTATCTGTCCTGCTTGGATGCAGAAGAGGCCGTTCAGCTTAAACTCAGAAAAAATCAGGAATACAAAACACATATTTTCTTTGAGGCAAGTCGTTCTGAGCAGCTGTTCTCAAGAAATTTACCTCAGCTAGAGCTTTTTATCTCCGAGAGCAGGCAGAAAGAGTTTATTGAGCGCAAAGCTTTAGGCACAGAGACCCTGATTGATCTTTACTACGGATTTCCAGTTTATCTTGATGAGAAAGATATGCTTTTCCCGCTTTTTTATGTTGAGGTGCAGGCAAAGTTTACGCAACCCGACACGGTTGTGCTTATTCCTAAAACGGGCCGTCTTTGCATCAATCGAATGCATTTCGTAAAGGATCATGGTGCGGAAGAAATACAGAGTGTTTGCGAGGAACTGGAGGGAGAATTCGGAAGTTTTGAAGCGCGGTTGGAGGCCGCAAAGCAATATATCCCCTCGCTGAAGGACGGTTCCGAACGATGGATCAATCGTCCGGTTCTGTTCCGCACAAATCTTAAGGGATCCAAGTCCGAGCTTCGTTACGATTTGGTCAACCTTCTTAAGGATAAGGGGGTTCTGAGCCATGACACGGCCCTGAGGTTTTTTGTCCAGGGGATGAAAGAAGGGGCGAAGGAAAAGGGGGCGCTGCCGCCCCATTTGTGCTGGAAACAGGTGTGCTGAACGATCAGCAGGAAGAAGCCGTCAAACAAGGCCTCGTTTCTCCCCTGTTTGTCGTTACCGGGCCGCCGGGAACGGGAAAAACCCAGGTTGTGCAAGCGCTTATTTCCAGCGCATCTTTTGGTCATCAAACCGTTCTCTTTTCCAGCAATAACAATATGCCCGTAGACGGCGTTTACGAGCGCCTGGGGCAGGGTATGGGCCGTTCGGGAAGCTGGATGATGCGTTTAGGCAACCAGACAAAGAGAGAGCAGTGCCGCAAGACCATTTCAACTCTGATTGAAAGCTTGATGAAATCGGACGTTTTACAGCCAGATATCGATCAGGAAATTAAGACATTTGCTAATATAGAGCGCAGGATTTCCGAGATACGGGTCAATCTGAAAAAGGCGCAGCGGCTGCAGGATCAAATCGGAGGCCTTATCCTCGAGGAGGAGGGAATGATCAATCGCCTGCCTGAGGGCGTCATTGATCAAGTTTCTGGTATGATTGGGGATCCGAAGCCTTTTGAGCAAGGTCGCATAAAAACATTTGAAAATCATAGTGCGCCAGGGTTCGGATTATGGCTGCGTCTGCGGCTTTTCGGGTACAGAAAATTTAAAGACAGGCATAATGTTCTTTTGAGGGCTCTTATCGGAAACGACAAAATTTCCAAAGAATACGACACTTATGCGCTTACCGATGAATTGCCGCATGAGGCTGTAGATAGAGCCAGGGAGGCCGTCGAGTCCGTCAAGATTTATCAGGGCTGGGCGATGTGCGTTTTAAAGCGCAGGCGTCTGGAGGAGAAAATCAGGCACTATCCGACCGTGTCTGAGTTGGGTGAACTCAAGCAGGAGAAATCACAACTTTCCCGGACCCTGTTTCACAAGCGCTGGCTGGGAATATCCATAGCGCCACTCAGGAGGCGCTGGCGGCGTTTAACAATTATTTCAAAGATATAGACGATTATAATCCCGGTCGTCACAAGCGGATCGAAAAATCGTTTGCGGCGCTGAAGCGATTTTTTCCGGTGTGGATGACAACAAACCAATCGGCGGGGAAAATCCTGCCTTTTCAGCCGGGCTTATTCGATCTGGTGGTCATCGATGAGGCGGGGCAGTGCGATATCCCTTCCGTTCTCCCACTTCTTTACCGGGCAAAACAGGCCGTCATCATCGGCGATCCCCATCAATTCAAACATATCACGTCCTTGAGAAGCGATCTTGAGCATCAAATAGCCGAGAAAGCCGGGGTCGGGAGTATTTATGATGATTGGTCTTTTACAAGGCGCTCTGCTTTTGACCGCGGTTTTGCATCGGCTTCATCCACTTCGTTCCTTATACAGCATTATCGCTGCCATCCAGACATTATAGAATTTTCAAATCGCAATTTTTATCAGGGAAAATTGGTTCCGCAAGTGCGGTCGATGCAGTTTCAGAATCGACTCCCTATCAAGGAAAGCGGCCTCATCTGGCACAATACGCCCGGGAGGTCGATCCGGGTACAAAAGGGAGCCTGGAATCCCGCTGAAATCGAGAGGGCGGCTTCAATGTTCGAACTATGGTCCCGTCAGGGGCTTTTCTCTCAAGAGGGACTGACTTACGGTGTCGTGACCCCTTTCAGCCGACAGGCATTGGAGATGCGTAAGGCGCTCTCAAAAGCTAACTGGTTTTCATCGGTTGAAGGCCGGTTCACGAACGGCACTGTGCACAGCTTTCAGGGCAGCGAGTGCGACGTCTTGATCTATTCTCCTGTGGTGTGCGGCGGGATGGAGACGTACCTTGTGAATTTTGCAGCGTCGCAAAGCGATCTGATTAATGTCACAGTCACCCGTGCAAGGAATTTACTTTATATCGTCGGCGATCTTCATGCGTGCCAATCGGTCCCAAAGGATACGCCGCTGTATAAGCTGGCCGACTATGCCGAGCAGTTGCGTCAGAAGTATCATGATCCTCTAAATGCGGCCGAAAACGCTATGGCGGCTATACTTGACGATCAGGGATTCAGTTATGTTTCCCAATATCCCCTCGGACAATACCGTCTTGATTTCATGATCAACGCGTCTTCGGGGGAGCGTTATGATGTTGAAGTCGATGGAGATGTTCATCTCGGAGCGGACGCTGTCGATCACGATAGCCGACGCGACGCCTATGTGTTGGGTCAGGGATTCAAGGTTTTGAGATTTTCCGCCCGGGATGTCCTCCATAAGCCCGAGGCGGTTAAAGAGCGCCTTATGCGTGTTTAGGGTATTATAAAGGGGCTGTTTTAACGGCTAAAACTTCCCGACCACGTTGAAAAACACGCCGCTGCTGTCGTAATCCAGATCGGTCAGATCGTCGGAGAAATCGGTAAAGTTATAACCCACTCCGGCCTTGATATTCTGGTTGAAATGCTTGTACGCCCCCAGAAGAACTCCGGCTTTTGAATCCTCGGCCTCCATAACGTCGAGGTAGCGGACTTCCCCGGTCATCTCCCAGCTTTTCAGCACCTCATAATCCATGCGTCCGATCAGGAGCAGAGCCTGACTGTCGAAAAACTCCGGATCCTCTACCGTATTGTCGCGGATTTCACCGAAGCGGTAGCCCACTTTGCCGCCTACGGCCAGTTTCGGCGTCACATCGTAAATCGCATCGGCGGAGAAAACATGGCTGCGCTGCTCGTAATCGTTGGCCTCGCCTGTGCGCGAACCGTCCAGTTGGTCGGGGCTGGCGAGGTCGCTCAGATATTCGTAGCGGATGAGGGCGTTCAGGCGGTCGTTCTCAACCGGGCGGTAGGCATAGCCGAGGCCGAATTCTATGTAATCCGCATCCAGAGAGCTATTGAGACCAGAATCGCTGATCGCCACATCCAGATCGCCCAGAACCCGCCAGTCTTCGGAGGTCTGATAGGAGAGCGTGTTGCTCATGAGCCAGGAATTACGGTCGCCCTCAAGCTCGTTTTCATCGCGCCTGAATTCAATCGTGCCGGAATATTTGGTTTTCTGCGCGCTGTAACCGCTGGTCAGGAGAGCGCCAGACGGTCCGTATCGCCGGATTCCGGATCGGCGATGATGCCGTTCTCAAAGCGCCCGCCCCATGTCCATTTGTCGCTGGCCGCCAGATCAAGCCCGAAGGAGTGGATCAGGCCGGAGGAATCGTCATCGAAAGTCTGATAGCGCTGTTCGCCGAAGGTGGAAATGCTGTCCGAATACCGGGACCGTCCGCCGAGGGTCAGGCTGGAGCTTTTCCCGCGGGTGCCGATATCCGTGCGGTCCGGGTCCATTTCATAGTTCGCATAGTAACTTGTTCGGTCGGATTTCAGATATTCCGCGCCGATCAGCGCCCCGGCGCCCTTATTGCCGCCCGTCAGTTCCCCGTTAAAACTCAGGCGGTCGTTGAGGTCATAGCGCCCGCCGATCCCGGCGCGGTGATTATTATCGCGGTCTTCGGTCCGATGCAGCGTTCCTTGAACCAGACCATAGACATCATAGCGTTCCTTCTCACCCGCCGCGTTCAGGGGACGTAATGATATTTCAGCGCCAGGTCGGTGCGCGCCCCTTCTTCGGAGAGAATATCGCTGTTCTCGCCATATTCGGAGGAGCTGCGGTCGTCATGCCGCAGGGCGACGGCGACGTTTCTCTCAGGGTTAAGCTGGTAACTGCCGCTGACTTCCCCGGAAGTGAGATCGCCCGTTTCCTCGCCGGATTTAAAATCGATCTTGCTGCCGACCGAGAGTTTGTCGTTCACCGGAATATTGGCGGAAAATCCGTGCTGGATGATTTGTTCGTCCGTGAGCTGCCCGGGAGCGGAAAACCCGTCCTGACGGCGCAAGGTATAGGCATTAAGCGTTCCCTGCCGCCCCTTGATGAGTTCGGAGAGATCAACGGCCATCTCGGCGCGGTAGGCGTTGGCGTCGATATCCACGCCCGCCGTTTGGTCGATGGCATCGAAGTTAAATCCGCCATTGGTGGAGGAGAGGGCACCGTTGCCTGCGCCTTTTGAACGGGCCTGTTCGAGTTTCAGGTAGGTTCCGGGCGCATAGCGCAGCGTGGCATCGAACCCGCTGAGCGTTTGATCCAGACCCGAGCCCTGCTGGTCGTAAATACTCGCACCCAGACGGATATGGTTGTTGAACCAGTGGCTGGCCCGCCCGCCCTTGGTCAGGTTATTAATCTCCGTCACGCTCGGGCTGTGTTCATATCCGGCGACGAGATAGGCTGGGTTGCCCGACAGCGGGCCGGTGCTGACGATGCTGTCCCCTGAGGTCGTTGAAGACAAAGGCTCACGAAGCAAAATGCGCCCCTGCGTATAGTTGATTTCGTAATCCTGCCCGTAGACCAGATATTGGGATTTTAAAATGATGCCGGAATCGCGGTCCCGTATTTCTATCCTCAGCCGTTCGGAGCCGATGACCACATCCTGCCCGCGCAGATAATAGAGCGATCCGCCCGTGCCGCGGAATTCCTCAAGAGAGGCCACTGTGCCGGGGTCCGCGCCAAAGGCGTTGATTTCCGTCCTGCGCTCGCCGAGCCGTGTCGTTTCCGTACTTAGATATTGTGCGTTGGCGCCATAAAGCGTCCGGCTGTAATTCAGGAGGTCGGTCCCGGTCGTCCGCGTCTGGAAGTTCCCCCACATGATATGGCTGTCGTCCTTCTCGGCCTTGATATAGAACTTGCCTTGCGTTGGTGCGTCTTCCAGCGTGGTCGAGTCGTCGCCATAGACCTGATAGTATTTCTTCGGATCAATTCTTTTCAGAAGATAGCGCGGATCCTTGTTCGTGAAGTTGGAGAACAAATCCTCAATCGGCTGTTCCTTCGTATCGGCACTGGCTGTGACCTGCCAGTCTTTCTTGATTTTTCCCTTGGTGTAAAAGGCCAATCGTCCATCGACAAAGACATCGCTGTTGTAGCGCTTGGTGTCTTTTCCGGTCACCAACTTGGCCGGACCGTCCACATTGTTTTTGCCGAACGTCAGATCGGCAAGGGCGATATAGAACCAGTCCTGATCGGGGATCAGGACCGGGCGGATGATTTCTCTCCGTGAACCGTCGGGGGAGGCGGTCTGGATGGCGATGTCATGTACGCCCTCGGGCAGAATCTGGCGGGTGGCGAATTGACCTTCCGCATCCACGGGGATATCCAGGCCAAGAGCGTTGACCTTAGAGCCGGGAGCAAGGTTAGTTCCGTTGATCGTCACGATCCCGCCGGAGACAGGAATGTTGCTGAGCGAGAGGTTATTTTCCCCGTACCCCACAAGCTTTTCCCGATCGTCCGACTCTTGCGCCTCGGCGGGCCTTTGCTCATCGACCAGCTTTAAAAGCTGCGGTTTGGTTTCATCGAAACGGCCCTTTGTGTCATAAACACGCAGGACGTATTGCAGTTGATTTTCCTTCGATCCTGTCGGTGAATGCCAGACGCCATCTTGCGCCAGCAGACCATCCATCGGCACAATCGCCAGCGGTTTGGATTGGAGCGACGCGCCTTCCTTGAAAATCCGCACCTCCGCCCTGTTGATGAAAGAGATGTAATTTGAATAAGGGGTAAAGGTAACGGCTTCGCCGCGCACGATGGCCTGAGGCACAGCGGTCACGTTCAAAGCCTGATTTTTTTCAAAGACTTCGTAGCGCAACTGGATATCGGCTTGCTCCAGCGCCATATCCTTGCAGCGTATAACATCCGCGCTGTTCAGGGCATCTAAACCGCTCAAGGGCGCACCATCGATGGAAATCCTGAACGGCGTGTCCACCGCATGGGCGCCGTCCTTCGCGTTCAGACAGGATTGCGCTTGTGCGTGTCCGTGAGGCGGACGCTCGACTGTTTCGTCCCTGCGTTCGGTATTCGGTGGGGCTTCAGGGAGCAGGGCAGGCGTTGAAACATGAGAGTCCATCGACTGCTTGCCGATGCTGGCCGGAGGCTGACAAAAGCCTTCGCCTTCGCAGTGGTCCTGCGCTGAGGTTTTTGAGGCGAAGGCGGTGCTGCCAAGGGCGAGAGCGGCTGTGCTAAGGAGAAGAAGCTTTTTCATTGTGCGCCCGCCTTATTATTTTCTTTAGAGGAGGGGAGAATAAGCTCTTCCTCGATCATGATTTCATGGCAGCAGTCTTTTCCTTTCCACTCCTGACGCAGAATTTTGATGACGTTTTTAAGGCGCTTGTGGGCCAGTTTTTCATTGCTGATTTCCGCCTTATAGGAAAACCGCACAACCGACGGGCCGGATTTAAGCTGCTCAGGAAGCAGGACAAGCTGGCTCTTCCATTCCGGCCTGAGTTCGATTTCGCCGGAGATGAAGGCCTCATCCGTCATATCGATCCGCACAACGCGGTGGATGGCGGCGCCGAAATTGAGCTTGGCCATTTTCCCGCGGGTCATCCGCACCATGCCGGGGTTTTCCGTGGTCAGGCGGTATCCGGTCGGCAGGGTCCGCACATCCACCTTCATGATGAAATTGCTGCCGCGCTCCTCATCGGGGATATCGCCGCAGGCGACGTGATAGCGCCCATGCTCATCGGTCGTGACCAGAACGCCGTTGACCGTGGCCAGACGCACGTTGGGAATGCCCTTCTCGCCCTCATCCTGATAGCCGTTGCGGTTGGTATCATCGAATACCTTGCCGATCAGGTCCGAGCAATCGAAGACGGGGTCGGGGATGATCCGCACCGTTGCGGTGGCGAGGTTCGTCACAGCCGTCGCACCGTTAAACGCCTGAACACGGTTCGTATACTCTCCCGGCTGGACGCCGGAACCGACAATCAGGATCATCTTGTATTTCCTGGTCTGGTTTGCGGCGAGGTCTTGATTGAGCCACGTCACGGCGCGGCCGCTGACGGTGGGTTGAAGTTTGACCCCATCCAGGCTGCCGCTGCCCTCAACGAATTTGAACCCGGCGGGGATCGTATCGCGGACATCAAGGCCCGTGAAGGGATTGGCGGTCGTGTTCCGCAGCGTGATCGTATAGGGCACGAACTGCCCGATATTCGTATTCACGATCGGCGTGGTCTTGCTGATGACGATATCGCCCGCGTTAATCGGATCGAGAGGAATATGGTTGTTCACCACGTCGCCGGAGACGGCGGGGTTGATGACAAAGGAGAAGTAGTGCTGTGTCGTCGCCTGATCCACCGGGGCGAAAGCACCCGTGCTGGCCGGACAGGCGCCGCCGCTCTGCACAGCATCCCCGGTATCGGGCGGGTTAGGGCTGTCATGGACTTCGGCGGGGTCGGGCGCGGCATCCACGGTTAAAGGCCCGGTACAGACGGGGATAAGTGTCGAGGGGACGGGGGTGAATCCGGCGGGATAGGTCGTGACCGCAAGCGTGTAGGTTCCCGCAGGCGCTCCGGGGGTCAGCAGGAACTGATAAAAACCATTCGCGCCTGTCGTTACGGCTTGAGCGGGCGCACCGCCGACCAGATCGGTTGCCGGATTAAATCCGCCGGGGCCGGTGATCGTGACTACTGCGCCTTGCACTGGGGTGCGTGTGACGGCGTTATAAACAATCCCCGCCGGATCAAGCGGCAGGGACTGCTCGATGATATTATCTCCGGCCAGAATGGTCAGATCCGTGAGCGTTCCGGTGACGGTGGTCGTATCCGCGCCGGCCGGGTTTCCGGCGTTCGTTCCCCCGTTGGCCGTCGAGCCTCCGGTATCCCGGGTATTGGCCACGGGCGCAATGCCCTGTTCATTCGTCACTGCATTGCCAAAGACGATACCGGAATTCGGCTCCTTGAAGCGGATTTCATAACCGGAGCCGGGGGATACGGTGGTCAGTGTATAGGTTCCGTCCGCAGCGGTGGTCGTGCTGTCGATCACTGTACCGCCCAGCACCAGTTCGACAATCCAGCCTTCGATCAAGTCTTCCCCGCCGTCAATCTGACGGTCGTGGTCGTCATCGCGCCAGACCGTCCCGGACACGGTCGCAGCACTGGCGATGCCGACTGTATCGGTTGCCGTGTTGTTGCCGTTAAAGCCTGCGGGTTCGCCGCCGCCGGAAATCACCGCCTGATTGGTCAGGAGTTGGCCGGAGGCGCCGGAAGCCACCTGAGCGCGGAGGGACACAGCGTTTCCGTTCGAGGCCGCAGCGATCACGCTGGTCGTCGTGCAGGTGAAGCTCGAGCCGCCTACCGTGCCGGAGCAGGTCCATCCGGTCCCGCTGGGGACGGAAGCCAGAGTCAGCCCCGCCGGAAGTGTATCGCTGAGCGTGATCGTGCCGCTGGTCGGGGCTGCGCCGATATTGCTCGGTGTGATCGTGAAGATTCCCGTAGACGATCCGGCGGCGAAGCTCGATGGGCTGTGCGTCTTGACGATGGTCAGATCGGGGGAAGCCGAAGGGATTTCAGGGAACAGGTTGGCCGCCGAAAGCGTGTTCGCGCCTGTGAGGTCAAGATTCAATATCTGGCTGGTTGTGGCGGTCGGGTTGCTGGCCGCGCCGCCCGTGGTTCCGGCGGTCGTCGTGCCGTTGGTCGTTCCGGCGGGCTGGGTGGCCTGCGAAAGCGTATAGGTTCCCTCAGCCAAACCGGTGAAACTGAAAGTTCCATCCGAAAGCGTGACCGTACTGGATGAAACAGGCGCACCGTTGATATCCGTTCCCGTCAGATTAACCGTCACGCCTGAAAGGCCGTAATCCACCCCGTCCTCGGCGGCGTCATTATCGTAATCTAGGAAGGCCAGGCCCGTGATAGAGCGCCCGTTAGGGATTTCAGCGAAGTTATTGTCGTTCGCCGCCGTGTTGGGGGGCAGGATGATCGTGTTGATAACGCTGGGGACCACGCCGACCGCTGTGGCCGTTCCTGCTGTGCCGCCGTTATCGACTGTGCCGGGGGTGGTGATGCCGTTGCTGGTGCTTGCGGGTTGCGTGGGTTCGCGCACCGAATAGGTTCCGGGATCAAGATTGGTGAAACTGTAATCCCCATTGGCATCGGTCGTGGCCGTAGCGATCACCGTATTCCCGCTGTCGAGAAGCTGGATGCTTACGCCGGAGATGCCGGTATCGGCTCCGTTCTGGGCGCCGTTATTGTTGACGTCTCTAAAAACGCGTCCCGAAATGGAAGACCGCACCACTTCAGCGAAATCGTTGCCCGTCGAGCCGGATATTTCCCCGCCGCCGCCATCGCCGTTCAGGACGATGCCGATAATCTGGCTGGTGGTTGCCGTCGGGTTGGACGCCGTTCCCGCCGTGCCCGTGCTGCCGTTGGTCGGGAGTATGGCTCCGGCGGTGGTGATGCCGTTCACGGTCCCGGTCGGTTGCGTCGGTTCGCACACGGAATAGGTTCCCGCGGCCAGACCCGTGAAGATATAGCTGCCCGTTGCAGAGGTCGAGGTGCTGGAGATCAAAGCCCCCGAACAGTTCGCACCGGAGCGGAGTTGCACCGTCACGCCGTTGATCGGATCGTCCGTACCGGACTCGTAAGTGCCGTTCGGGGTCACGTTGTGATCCTTGAATACGCGTCCGGCGATATAGCCCAGCGTCGTGACGGTCAGTTCCGCATTGGCCGGAGCGGGGTTGTTGCCAAGGTTGGTCTGCAAGGCTCCAGCGGGGATATTGTTCGTATGAACGCCGACGGTCGTGGCCGTGACATCGACGCTGATACTGCAGCCGCCGATGGGAATAGATGCCCCATTGGCGTAGCTGATGCTTCCGGCGCCCGCTACGGCGGTCACGGCGCCCGGACAGGTGGTCGAGACATTCGGCGTTGCCGCGACAACGACCGCGCCGGGCGAGGTGGGCAGCGTATCGGTAAAGATCGCCGTCAGCGTCAAGGCTACGTCGTTATCGTTGACAAAATCAATCGTCATTGTGGACGTTCCGCCGGAGGGGATAGCCGCCGGGGAGAATTCCTTTCTCACTTCAGGGGGCGAGGAAATCGTGAGTTCCGCGCTCGTCGGCTCATCGTTCGTGACGCCCTCAAGCGTCGAGACAGCGCCCGCCGCGATCGTATTCGTATAGGTACCGGTAATATTGCTCAGGACATTGACGGTGACCGTACAGGAGCCGCTGGCCGGGATTATCGCGCCGGTGAGGGACAGAACAGCTGTCGAAGCTTGCGCCGTGACGGTCCCGCCCGCGCAGGTGGTCGAAGCCGCAGGTGTTTGGGCGATGACCAGACCCGAAGGCAGATTGTCCGTGAGCGAGGCTTGCGTTAAAGGGGCGGTATTCGGATTCGTCAGGGAAATCACCAGAGGCGCCGTGGCTCCGGCGGAGCGGCTGGTCGATCCGGTCGTAAAGCCCGAGGGGTTGCCGGCATCTAGCGTAAATCCGCCGATGGCCTTATGGATGGAGAGCGGCTGTTTCACCCGCAGGATGTCGCTGGCGGGTTGCGAGTTTTGTGCGGAGATTCCGCCGATCGTTCCGGTGACGCCGCCGATTGGAATGGTATTGGTGTGGTCGCCTGCGACACTTGAGGTCACGTCGATCTCGGCGTAACAGGTCTGCGCCGTACTGCCCGAAGCCGCCGGGAGGCTGGCGCCGCTGACGATAATTTGCGAAGTGGTGGGCGTGCTGATGCTCGCCCCGGTGCAGGTCGTCGTCGGGTTGGCCCCGGAGGGGACCGTCACGCCGGCAGGAAGATTATCGGTGACGGAAATACTCACCGCAGGTTGGGAGGTCGGGTTGTAGACCGTAATCCGCAGGCGCGAACGTTCGCCGGGTTGAATCACGTTCGGCGTGAATTTCTTCGTAATGCCAAGATTGCCCTGCGTCGTCAGGCTCGTAGTGGCCGCGCCGCTGTTGGACAGCGCCTGATCGGTCGTCACGCTGCCGATGGGAATGAAGTTCGTAATCCCTCCCACAACGACCGAGGTCACGTTCAGCGTGACCGTACAGGCTCCGCTTGCCGATAGAGATGCTCCCGACAAGGAAAACGACGTTCCATCGGGCGTCGCGCTGACTGTTCCTCCGGGGCAGGTGGTCGAGGCGCTCGGCGTCGCCGCGATCCGCATCCCGTTTGCCGAGGCACCCGATGTTCCGTCTGTCGTGAAATAGTCGGTAAAGGACAAGTCGGTGACCGCCGTGGTCCCGTTCGTAAGCGTGACCGTCAGAACACTGGTCTGTCCCGGGAAGGTGAGTGTGCTGGGGGCAGTAGCCTTTGCGACGGTGATTCCGGTCGGTGCGTTGAAATTCAACGTCCCCGTGACGGGCGTCTGATTGGCCGCGCCGCCATCGGCCAGAATGTTTCCGGCGGGAATAGTATTGACCCAATTCGCGGAGCCCGTGGCCACCACGTCAAAAAGCACATCGCAGGTTCCGCTGCCCGCGATTTCTGCGCCCGTCATCGTGATCGAGGAATCCCCGCTGCTGCCCGTAAAGGACGTCGCCCCGGCGCAGGTGGTTTGCGCGTTCACCGGATTGGCCAGAGTCATACCTGCGGGCAGGGGGTCGGTGAGGCTAAGCCCGGTAATCGGGATCGCCCCCGAATTGCTGAGCCGCACCGTAACCGTCGATTGCCCGCCGGAGGAAATGCTGGTGGGCAGGAAGCTTTTCGTCGCGGACAGAGAGGAAGTGAAAGTGATGCTGCGCGTATTCGAGTTAACGGGGCCGACCGGATCGGTCGTTCCGTCCCCGTAAGTTTGGGTTCCCGCCGCCACCGCCGTATTGTCGTAAACCCCCGCCGGACCGGTGACATCGACTTGCAGGGTGCATGTGCCCGATGATCCTGTCCCGTTGCTGGCCCGCGCCGGAATCGTCGCGCCGTTCATGGTGATGGAGGTTGTTCCCGCAACAGCCGTAATCGTCGGGCTGCCGCTGCAGGTGGTGGAGGCGTTGGGAGGACTGGCAATTCGCAGTTGCCCCGTTCCGATATTGGCCGCAGGCAGGCTGTCGCTGACCGAAGCGGCAGTGATCGTATTGGCCGAGATATTCGTCAGGGTGATCGTCATCGTCGAAACGGAGTTTTCGGATAGCGGCCCTGCGGGAGAAAAAACCTTACTGGCGGTCAGGGTATTGGCGTTGACGGATGAGGAGGTTGAATTCGAAGCCGAGCCGTTACACGTCGCGCCCGCGTTGTAGCAAACGTCTCCGGCCCCCAGGATGTTATTCACGGCGGCTCCGTTCGCCGCGCCGCTGTCCGTCATTGCCCAGAAGGTGATCACACAGCTTCCGGGCACGAAGGAGGACGTGCGGGCGGGCAGGGTGCCGATGGTCAGCGAAACCGAACTGGCGCCGACGGCTGTGGGGACGGTCAAACCTGAACACCCTGTGCCTGAGAGGCTGGGCGTGAAGGTCAGCCCGTTGATCGTTCCGGTCAGGAAAGTCTGGCCGTTCGTTAAGGTGTCAATCGTCTCAATATTATTGATGGCGGCAGCCGACCAGTTCTGGACGGTGACCTGATAGCGCACCGGGTTGCCGGGGGCGGGATTGGACGGTGTGACCGATTTTAAGATCCGCAACTCGTCCGAAACCAGTATTGAGGCGGATGTGGATTGCGAGACGATTCCGGCTGTCACTGTTCCAACGGCGCCTTCGGCAATCGTATTGGTAAAGGAGATCGGGACGTTGGGCGTTTGCGCCGTCGCCGTGAAATTAACGGTCAGCGTACAGCTTTGTCCGGCGGCAACCGTGGTATCGGCGGTTTGTGTGACGCCCAGATCGTTAGCGGTTCGTGCAAAAGTTCCCGGCGTTCCGCCGCCGGTGCAACTCATGGAGGGGATGCCGTTGACCTTCAGCCCGTAAGTCAGATTACCGACCCCGTCAATCGGGCTGTCGGTAAAGGAATTGATTACCAGCGCAGAATCACCGCTGTTTGTGAAGGTAATATCCAGATCGTCGCTTTGCCCGCTGGCAATCGCGAGGTTATCAAAGGATTTTGTTACGGCCAGCGGAGAGCGCGTGCGGACCTGTGCACTGGCATCCAGCGGCTGAATGCCCAGATCGTTGCTGAAATCCGTTCCGCCGTCGATCAGATTGGTTTGAAAGGCGGTCTGATAATCCCCGTCCGTATGACGGGCCTCGACCTGAACGGTGATCGTACAGCTTCCCGCCGCGACAATCGTTCCGCCCGTGGCCGTGATCGACCCGTCTCCGGCGGAAGGCGTGAAAGCCGGAGGCGTTCCCCCGCCCGTGCAGGTTGATGTTGCGCCGGGTGTTGCGGCGACCTGTATATAGGAAAGCCCCGCACCCGGAAGCGGGAAATTGTCCGTGATATCGAAGTTGGGAAGGTCGATCGATGCAGGGTTGCTGATGGTAATCGTCAGTGTTGTCGCCGCTCCGCCCAAAACAAGCGTCGAGCTGGCGAATGATTTTGTGACCACCGGCCTTGAAATCGCCAACACGTTGATGCTCTGGTTGACCGCGCCGCTGTTGGAAACCGCGCCGCCATCGTTTCCGGTGACGGCGCCGCTGGCGATCTGGTAATTATAGGTCTGGGCCGTTCCATCGGACGTTCCGGCGGTGACGGGAATGATGATGGTACAGGTTCCGTCCGTGCTGCTCCCCGCATCCCGTGCGGGAATGATCCCGTCATCCAGTGTAATGGTCTGTGTTCCGATGACTGTCGTCAGGGTTCCCGATCCCGGATTCGTCGCCGGGATCGACGGATCGGTACACGTATATGTGGCCGCTCCCGATATTTTCAATCCGTCCGGCAACGTCCCCGGCAGAAGATTGGAAAAATCGACATTATTGATCGGCGCGGTCGTATTGCTGTTCGAAAGGGTGATTTCAAGCTGCGTGGTTTCGCCGGGGTTAATCGAGGTCGGCTGCCCGCTCGACAGCGTAACCGAAGCACCGAGGCCCGCATGAGCCGCGGAGGAAAAATAGAGCGACAAAAAAGCGCAGAAGAACAGGAGTGACGCTTTATTTGTGATTAATCCTATGCGCATGAGATTTAAGAAACTTGCAGTATTTTAGTTATATTTTATTGCTCACTTTTTATTTAACATGGGCGAAACGAGAATCTGCACGAACCCGGACGATGGGAACATTTATCCCCATTTTATATTAGAAAATCATTACCCACACTTTTGTGCAGCATGGAATAGAATAAAGATTATTCGGCTGTAGGCGCTTTTTCAGGCCAGTATTTTTTCGTGCGCTCGACGATCTGGACGACGAAGAAGCCGATGACGATCCCGAAGATCAGGCTCAATGACGCTTCGAGTCCCCACGCGGCCAGACCCTCCAGATGCAGGCCGTGGACCAGATGCTGCATTTCATGGTGAAGTACGGGGATGGCGTGGATAATGATGCCGCCGCCGACCCAGAGCATCGCGGCGGTGCCGATATAGCTGAGCGCGACGAGCAGGGCGGGCATTCCCTTGATCATGGCGCGACCGACTTTCTGCATGGCCTTGTGGTATTGATCCTGCGCCAGATGGAGGCCGATATCGTCCATCTTCACGATGAAGCCGACGAAGCCGTAAACACCGCCCGTGATGGCCAGGGCCACGAACAGAAGCACCCCAAATTGGATCAGGAATGGCTCTGCCGCAACGACCGCGTAGGCGATGGCCATGATTTCCGCAGACAGAATGAAGTCGGTGCGGATGGCTCCGGTGGTGCGGATTTTTTCCAGCTCTTCGGGGGTGATGATTTCGATTTCCTCGTCCTGATGATGTTCCTCCCCGTGAAGCCAGACATGGACGATATGGTGCAGTTTTTCATAGCCTTCGAAGCACAGGAAGGCGCCGCCGAACGCCAGAAGGGGTGCAACCGCCCACGGCGCGAAGGTGCCAAGCACCAGCATGGCGGGCAGGAGAACCACAAGTTTGTTTTTGAGAGAACCCTTGGCGATGTTCCAGATGATCGGAAGCTCGCGGGAGGGGCTGAGGCCTACAACATATTTCGGCGTGACGGCGGCATCGTCGATGACGACTCCGGCGGCCTTCGAACTGGCCTTCGCGGCCTGAAGCGCGACATCGTCGATCGTGGCGGCGGTGACCTTGACGATCGCGGCGATGTCGTCGAGGAGGGCCAGTAAACCTGAACTCATGAGCTTTCCCTTGTTGCGTGGCTGATATCCTATTTCACTAGGGGCGGAACGGCAAGGCGCGTGGCCGTGTTTTGACCTCGGTCAAGGCAAAATAAAATGGGGTGGCGTAGGAATCCTTCCATTCACAAAAACATATTCAAAGGAGTTTTCGTTATGACCCGTCCGAGCTTTTCCTACAACAACCTGACCGGGGAGATTTTGATCCAGGCTTATGATCCGGCCGTTTCCGGTCGCCTGATCCGCGAGCTTTCCTATAACACCGCTACGGATACGCTGCTCCACTATTTCTGGAACGATCCGTCCTATGATTATCAGAATGTTGTCGTTCTGGGGCCGGAGGATAATGAACTTCGTACGTCCGACGACAACGACTTTATCGATGCCGGAGGGGGCAATGACAATATTTATGCCGTTGACGGGCATAATGTGATTTACGGGCGCGAGGGGGATGACGACCTGTCCGGTGCCGAAGGGCCGGACGTCATTTTCGGCAATGAAGGAAACGATTCGATTACTGGCGGCAGCGGCGATGACTGGCTGTTCCCGGGGCCATCGGATAATAGCTATCCCTACGGATTTGGTATCAGGGGCGGCCCCGGTGACGACGTCCTGTGCGGGGGGGCAGGGAATGACGGTCTGATCGGTGGGCACGGCGACGACATTATTTACGATAATTATGGCGACAACCTTGGTTGGGGCGATAGCGGCGACGATCTTTTCATCTTCGGCGACGGCAACGACAGAGTCATCGGCAATGCCGGGAACGACACCATCTATGCGGGGAACGGCAATAACTCCCTGCACAGCGGCTCGGGCAATGATGTCCTGAATAGCGGTGATGGCGATGACCGTTCCTATGGAGGGTCCGGTGACGATGAACTCCATGGCGGGGGCGGCGCCGACTATCTTGAAGGCGAAGACGGCAACGATACGCTCTATGGCGGCGCGGGCAGCGACGAACTGAAGGGCGGCTTTGGCGCGGACATCCTGATTGCCGATGACCGGGGCGGCGGCGACCCGTCCCACCGCGACAAACTGCATGGGGGCGAGGATAAAGACCTTCTCATCGGCGGTAGTGGCCGCGACCTGCTGTACGGGGACGGCGGCGATGATATCCTGGCCGGGTCGTCCTACGGGCAGAACATCATGTTCGGGGGAGAGGGCGCTGATACTTTCGCCTTTTACGGTTCCTATGACGTCAAGGCGCACCGGATCGAGGATTTCAACGTGCAGGAGGACGTCATCAACATCAGCGACGTTCTGGACGGTTACGACGCCCTGACCAGCGATATCAACGACTTCGTTCGTCTGTTTTACAGGGACGATACGCGCACGGATATCAAGTTTCGTGCCGACGGGTCGGGAGAGTATTGGTCGCCGCTGGCCGTTCTGGCGGGCGATCATGCGGGGCTGACCGTGGACGGGCTGCTGGCCTCCGGGCATCTGGTGGCGGATCAGCCGATCCTCAACACCGACTGGGTCTAACCTCAGCCGGAAAGATCGTAAGCGGAGGGAGCCTCGCCGGATGGCGGGGCTTCTTCGAACTTGAGGTTTCTGACATCAGTGGCAGTCATTCCGGCCAGATGCTGAAGTCTTGAATTTCCGGCGCCTGCGTCCGCCGTTTCCGTCTTTGCGGTTGGCGCTTCGCCCTCCGTCGAGGGGAGGCCTTCGCCAATACGCTGCGTTTGCAGAGCCATATAATCGCCGAGCTTCATATCCGCGATCCTGCCCAATCGGCTTTTCGGTTTGTCTTCGTCCATTTTTCTCTATCTTTGACTTTTTGTTGATTATGTATAATAACTGATTTTCTCATTTCAAGAAATGAAATTCAACCACGAACTTTCAAGAGCAGTCATTCAGGGTTTTTTGGCCCAGAACTGATACATTTTGCGGAACATCGCGGGATATTGCCGTTCCAGCTTGTCCCAGTTTTCCAGATTTGTCCGCTGGGGATCCTGAGGAAAATTCCGGTCATAGATTTGCATCATGTTGCCCCCGAGGTCGCTGAAGCTCAGAAATTCAAGCTTCACGCTGTCCAGCATCTGCGAAAGCTGGGGTATTGTCAGGCGGTGCTCCATGACATGAAAGAGAAGATCGCGGCACTCGGAAGTGAAATAATAGTCATGTGAGTAGATGATCGATTCATAGTCGTTCTTTTTTAGAAGCCTGTGCATATCGGCGCGAAACTTGCGAATGGACTGCGCGTCGTGGCCGTAGTTTTTTTCCTTAATTATCTTTTGCGCCGCTACGAAGCCTTGGCGGGCGATTTCGCTGTAGAAGGCCAGATGCATGATGCCGCCGGGTTTTAGGAGGCTGACCAGTATGCCGAGTCCCGTTTCGGGTTCTTTCAGGTGGTGGAGAACACCGCAGGAGACGATGATGTCGTATTCGCGTTTAAGAACCGACCCGAGAAGAAGGATATCCGCCTGACGAAACGTCACGTTCGACAGGTTGTTTTCGTTCGCGATACGCCGGGCGTAGGACAGGCTGGTGAGGCTCAGGTCAATCGCCAGAATATCCGCCTTCGGGAAAAGCTTCGCATAGACAAGCGCTTCCTTCCCCGTTCCCGATCCCGCGATCAGAATCTTCAACTCATCCGTTTCCTTGAATTGATTGAGAGCCTCGGGCTTTTTGACATTCAGCAAGATGCGCCAGCGGGGGTAGGGGAATTCCTCGTATTGCTTCTGAACCTCGCTGGAGGTTCCGGCCTGTATATCCGTGATCGGGGGGATGGACTTCCTGAGATCCTGCTCCGTCAGGGGCTGGCGCAGGACATAAAGGGTAAAGTTTTTGAGTTCGGGCCGTTGTTCAGAGGCTTGCAGAAAATCCTGCGCCCGCGGATGTTTGTGCAAGGGCCGGTAACAGCCCAGAAGACACAGTGCATATAACGCTTCCGACAGGTTCGGGCCGGATTCCACCTTTGCCTGCAAATCGTTCAACCATGCATTTTCTTCTTCCCCGCAGTGAAAAATAAACTCCGTGTAAAAGCAGTAGGTTGCCAGAGCCGCGACAAAGGAGAGGTATTTCAATCCGAATCTTTTTGCGCTGTTTGATGAATAATCTTTCAGAAGCAGGTGGCGCAAATGCGTCAAAAACCGCTCAAAAGCAAGATCACTAAACCCCATATTCTCGAGGCCAAGCGTAAAGAAGCGGTCGTTCAGAGGGGCTAGGTCTTTAAGTTTTCCCATGGCCTTTTCGAAGGTCTTAAAGTCTTCCTGTTTGGCGATGTTGACGAGCGGGGCGTGGAGGGGATCCAGGCGGTATAGGCTCATCCAGGCATTTTGAAGGCGCTCACTGTCCTGATCGCCGTTTTCCATGCATAAAGATATCAGTTGTTTTATATCCGGGCTGAAGGCCATAAATTTCATATTGCTGATCAGGCTTATGAACTCCGCCTTGTGTGCGCCCTTGGCTGGGGCCGCCTTTATGGCCATGGCGCAGTATTCTATCGCCCGGGGGATGTTGCCCTGCTGGCGCATGATCCGCATTCCGGTGGCGTAGGATTCATCGTAGGCCGGATCAATCATGACAGCGGAGTGCAGGTGTTGCAGGGCTTCTTCGGCTTTGCCCTGCATAAATCTCAGAACCCCGAGATTATGATAGGCATCCGCGGAAGGGTGGCAGTTAATAGACGCAAGCAGGTTTTTTTCTGCGTTTACGAAATCCTGTTTCTTTATGCATGACACCGCTTCCTGATAGTAAGCTTTTGATTCCTCACTCTTCTTGTCAGCCTTGTGCAGACCCATTATCCGTGCTCCGAAAATCATATATCAGGGAGGCGATTTTATCTCCGGCGCAGCGGATTTTCCATGGATTATTCGGTTTCTTATAAAGAAAAACCGGAGTATTTTTTCATAATATTCTAAAATTTATTTTCAATGACCATCTCCTTGCGCTCGATAAAACCCGGCTTGGGCCAGGCGGGCTTGGTGGCCTTGCCGATGGCCAGCATCATGCCGATCACATGGTCCTGCGGCAGGTTGATGAGCTGGGCGACCTTATCGGCATCAAAGCCGATCATCGGGCATGAGTCATAGCCCATGGCCTTGGCGGCCAGCATCATGGTCTGGGCGATGAAACCGACAGAGCGCATGGCTTCGTCCCGCTGCAGCTGTTCCTTGCCCTCATAAAAAGGCTTCATCCACGGGACGAGGACGTCCTGCACGGTCTGCGGGGCGTTACGCCAGTAACGCTGCGGGTTTTTCTCCCACGCCTTGACATCGGCTGTAATGACAAACAGAAGCGAGGCCTCGGTGACCTGCGCCTGATCGGCGGCGGCGGCACGGATTTGTTTTCTCAGGTCTGGGTTGCTCACCTTGACCAGCCGCCAGTGCTGGATATTGAAGGAGGAGGGCGCCTGCATGGCGAGGTCGAGAAGCTTGTCTTCTTCTTCCTGCGTAAGCCGGTGGGCGAGATCGTAATGTTTGAGGGAACGGCGTTCGCGGATGGCCTGAAACGTGTCCATGGGGTTTTCCTTACCGGCGTATAGTGTTTTCCTGTCTGTCTATTCTGCCGTCGTGCGCGAACGGTTACAAGGGCAGGCCCAAAAAGCTTTTACCCTGAAAAGAAAGGCTTGATTTCGGGGGGGCAGACCGATTATAAAGCATTTCCAAACTTTCCTAGTGCGTCCCCTTCGTCTAGAGGCCTAGGACACCTCCCTTTCACGGAGGCGACACGGGTTCGAATCCCGTAGGGGACGCCAGTCTTGATGATCGTTAAAGTTGGTGAAAGCAAAAAATTCTATACTTTTTGCAGAGGTCTTTTCAGACAGAAAATGTAACAGATTTTGTTTTCTGATTTGAAGCCAAGCTGTCTGTTTTTGCATTCTGTCCTGCTTGTGATACCAACCTTAACCGTTTTGGATCAGTCAGCAAACTAGCCGAAAACCAGAAAATATTCTTCATCCAGACGGAATAGGAACATCGCATCTCTGAGTCTGCCCAGAGACTGTACTTATATCAGATTTTTTATTAGGAATATTATCCCAATGTTATATTTCCCGTACCCAGTCTGATTTTTCACTAAGCCCTTGAAAATGCTTGACCGTTCAAGTAAGCTGGTGGGATGAAAGATAAAGAGAAAAATCCAGCCGCTGTCGCTTTGGGTAGATTAGGTGGCCTGAAAGGTGGAAAGGCTCGTGCAAAAAGCCTTACACCAGAACAGCGTAAGGCCATTGCAAAAAAAGCCGCAGAATCCCGTTGGAATAAAGACTAAGCAATATCGCTAAAGTCGTCATCTTCGGCTGGTTCCGCCAAAATTTCTTTATCAACTTCCAGCTTTTTTATAAGCCGATCTATCTCTTTAGGTCCGATTTTTCCACTTACTATAATACGATAAGTGGCGTTTTGTGACAAAATACCATCTTGTAATACACGTTCGCCAGCCATTAAAGTCTTTCCTTTGCTTGAGGGCGGAGGCGAAAGTGGCGGTTTTTCATCACTATCCGATTGATTTGTTTTAGTTTTATTCCCATCTTCGCTTTCGCCATTGTTTTCATCAATAGGCACTACTTTATCAGAAAACGCGAGTCCTGAAAAGGCAATAGTGTCGTCATAAACTTTTATAAACTGGCGAGCAGACTTTTCGTTGTATTTGTAGTCAATAACTAATTGGTCTAGGCATACAGCCTCATGCGGACGATCTGTGCCCCATAAAGCCCAGAATTTGGCTATTTCTTTGGGGGAAAGAGCAGCCTTCTTTAATATTTTTTTCTTTATTTCATCCTGTTGCGCCCGCAAATAGTTACGCCCATCTTCTGTAATAACAGCTTTACGATCTTTTCCGGCACCCTCATAATCGACCAAACCAAAGTATTTAAGGGCAGCAATTGTTTGACCAGCTTGACTACTGTTTTCTTTCATATCCCAAGCAAGACCAACTTTTCCGATGGGGGTTGGATGGCGACCAAATTTACTTTCTAATTGCCCCAATCGTTCAATCGCGGCTTTTAGAGAAATAAATGGAAAAGCAGGGCTTCGATCCCGCGTAGCAAGACCACTTACTTCTTGTTGAGCATCTTCTGACATGATTTGTCTCCTTATACATAGACGAATAGCACAACAAAGAAAGTTGAGTCAATAAGAAAATCGTTTTTATTGATTTTTTATCAAAATTCTTATTGACCTTATGCCAATAGGTTGTTTAAACTGCTTTGAAGGAGTTGAAACCATGACCAGAAGAGCAATAGGCCTCACGCGCATAATCGCCCGCGTAGGGGCCGGTAACAAAAAGGCCTGAAAGCTACCCCTTCGACGGAAAAGCTTTCAGGCCTTGGTGATTTGGCGATCTTCCTTACGGGATCACTGAAGCCGGAGCTTTCGCTTCGGCTTCTTTACTTATACCCCCCTAGTACTAAAAATTCAATGATTTTCCAGATTCACATAACCCTTGTGAGATATTGCTTGACCGCTCAAGCATAATAGGCTACATTACTGGGATAGGAGATAGCCATGTCTGTATTGAACCAAGCACACTTCCATGATGAAAAAGCAGCTTACGCTTTTGTTGAAGCCAGACTTTGGGCCGATGGTCGGATATGCCCTCACTGTGGGACAGTAGATCGCTCTGGTGCTTTAAACAGCAAATCAGACAGCAAGAACAAAGTTCGCATTGGTGTTTACAAATGCTATGAGTGCCGCAAACCCTTCACAGTAAAAGTCGGCACAATCTTTGAATCCAGCCACATCAAGCTACACGTCTGGTTACAGGCCATGTTCCTGATTTCATCAAGCAAGAAAGGTGTAAGTGCTAATCAGCTTCATCGTACACTCGGCATTACCCTGAAGTCTGCTTGGTTTTTGTCACACCGTATCCGTGAGGCAATGCGCGATGGTGCTTTTGATTTGCTTGGTGGTGAAGGTAAAATTGTAGAGGCTGATGAAACTTATTACGGCAACAAATCAGGTCCAGCCCCTACTCACAATGCTTGGGGAACCCCATACCCCGCAGGCAAAGGGGGCGCAAAACGCGCACATAAATGCGCTATTGTGTCTCTCGTAGAGCGTGGAGGCAAAATCCGATCTTTCCATGTTGATCGTGCTGATAAGGCTACAGTGGCCCGTATCGTTGTTGAAAATGTTGCAAAAGAAAGCCACCTTCATACAGACGAAAGCTTGCTATACAAGGGCGCAGAAGCACACGTTGCCGAACACCACAGTGTGCGCCATGCCAATAAAGAATATGTGCGTGGCAATGTGCACAATAACAGTGTCGAAGGCTCTTTCGGGATTTTCAAACGCGGCATGAAGGGTGTTTATCAACACTGTGATGAAAAGCACCTTCACCGCTATCTTTCAGAGTTTGATTTTCGCTATAACAATCGGACTGCGTTGGGCTATAATGATGAAGACCGTACAGCTACCCTGCTGCGCGGGGTTGTCGGTAAACGCCTGACATATGAAAGAATTGGTAAAGCGAAAGATGCCAGAGAAAAAGCCACCGCGTAAAAAGCCAAAACAAAAACTATCCCAAAAAGAGAAGTTTATTGCCTATGCACGAGAAGTCGAAGCAGATGAATCGGGCGAGAGGTTCGAGAAAGCTTTTAAAAGCATTGTGAAAAAGAAACCCTAATTTTTTTGCTTTTTGGGTACGGGAAATATAATATTGGGAATATTATCCTATTCATAAGCCGCTTTATTTACATATTGCTACAAGCCGCGGTTTTCCTGTATTTTGGCGAGCCGAGTTGTTGCGTTGCAAAATTTTAAGGGTTTTTCCCGTTTTATTTAGTTGTAAATTATCCAGATTTTATATATGAGCTAGGCTGTTTTTTTAATGTTGAGGATACTGAGTTATGAAAATAAGTGTATTTGGACTGGGGTATGTTGGGGCTGTGGCCAGCGCGTGTCTGGCGGAGTCGGGGTTTGACGTTATTGCGATTGACACTGACCCTGTGAAGGTCAAGTGTCTGGCCGAGGGCCGCTCACCGATTATCGAGCCGGGCCTTCCCGAAATGATTAAAGCGAATAAAGTGAATGGCCGTTTGAAGGCGACTCTGGATGTACGCGAAGCCGTTTTGAACAGCGATATCTCGCTGATCTGCGTCGGGACGCCGAGCAATGCCGACGGTTCCCTGAAGCTCGATTATGTCGAAGCGGTGTGCGCCCAGATTGGCGCTGTTATCAAGGACAAGCCGGGTTACCACTCTGTCGTTCTGCGTTCGACCGTCGTTCCGGGTACCGCCCGTAACATCGCTATTCCTGCGCTTGAGAAAGCTTCGGGCAAAAAAGCCGGCGTGGATTTCGGTTTCGGGAACAACCCTGAATTCCTGCGGGAAAGCACCGCGATTTACGATTACTTCAATCCTCCGAAGGTCGTTATTGGCTCTTTGGATAAAAAGACCGCCGATGCGATGGTTGAAATCTATAAGGATATCAAGGCCGATCAGGCGATCTGCACCGTTGAAGTGGCCGAAGGCGTCAAGTACGCCGACAATGCCTGGCACGCCATGAAGGTCGGGTTCGCCAACGAACTTGGCAATATCATGAAGGAAATGGGCGTGGACAGCCACAAGGTCATGGATATTTTCTTCCTCGATACCAAGCTGAATATCTCCAAAGCCTATCTGAAGCCCGGATTTGCCTTCGGTGGCTCGTGCCTGCCCAAGGACGTCCGTGCCATCCGTGCCTGCGGAAAGGCGAAGGGCGTTCAGACGCATATCTTCGATGCGCTTCTAGAAGCCAATGACGAGCAGGTCCGCCGCGCCGTCAAGCTGATCAAGGAAACGGGCAAGAAAAAGATCGGCATGATGGGCCTGAGCTTTAAAGCCGGAACCGACGATCTGCGCGAAAGCCCCTTGGTTACGCTGGCCGATCTGTTGCTGAAAGAAGGCTACGAGCTGGTGATTTATGATCCGAGCGTGTTTGAAGCTTCCCAAATGGAAGGGGCGAACCAGAAGTACATCCGCGAGGGAATCCCCCAGATTTCCAAGTGTCTGGTGGAAACCGCCGGAGAATTTCTGCCGAGAGCCGAGGTCATCGTGATCGGCAACCACGGCGAAGATTACGGACAAATCATCGCGAAGACTTCCGCGCAGACCCCGATCATCGATCTGGTCCGCCTGAAAAACAATCCGGTGGAAGACCGTGCGTCCTACACCGGAATATGCTGGTAAGACCACGGAAACAGCATATACAGACTGTAAGACTATGAGAACGGAACCGCAGCATGGACGGCGTATTTTGGGAATCGAAGGATTGCCCGGGTTTACGATATACACCGTCCTGTTGCTGATTCTGGTTTCGTTTCTGCCGAAATACGCGCTCGATCCCGTCTCGAACCAGTTCATTCTGGTCGTGGGCGGGCTTGCCGCGTGGCGATACACTTGGGGGCTTATTCATTTTCTCCGGTCCCTGTGGTACCGCCATATCACCTTCCCCGGCTTGCGGGCTAAGGCCGAGCGGGGTGGGGAGGGGCTGATGCCCTCTTATATCTATCTGCTTGTGACCAGTTTCCGTATTGAGGCGCAGACTTCGGTTAAAGTCTTTACGGCGGCGGTGCAGGAAGCGATTGATTGCGGACTGCCGACCACGCTTGTGGCCTCTATCGTCGAGCTTGGCGATGAATTCATGGTCAAACAGATTTACGCCAGCCTCAATCCTCCCGATCATGTCAGGCTGATGATCGTGCGGATTCCCGGAACGGGCAAGCGCGATGGTTTGGCGCAGGGGTTCCGGGCGATTTCCCGCGATCTGCCGCCACCGGGGGCGGTCGTGGCTGTTATTGACGGTGACTCCATCCTGGAGGAAGGGCTGGTCCGCAAATGTGTGCCGTTCTTTAAAATGATGCCCAATCTCGGCGCCCTGACGACCGATGAGCTGTGCGAGGTCAAGGGTAGCAAGGTCATCCGCGAGTGGCATCATCTGCGGTTCGCGCAGCGTCAGGTGCTGATGTGCTCCGTTGCCTTGTCGAAAAAAGTTCTTACCCTTACAGGCCGGATGTCCATGTTCCGGGCCGAGATTATCACCAACCCCAGTTTTATCGACGATGTCCAGAACGACTCGATCAATCACTGGCGGCTGGGTCGGTTCAAGTTTCTGACCGGGGACGATAAGTCGAGCTGGTACTGGGTCTTGCGTCATGGTTACGATATGCTTTATGTGCCCGATACGGTTGTCATGACGGTCGAGCATCCGCCTTCGCCTTACTTCTTCAAAGCCACGACGCAGCTTATGTTCCGCTGGTTCGGCAATATGCTCCGCACCAACGGGCGGGCGATGGCCCTTGGACCCATGCGGATCGGGTTTTTTACGTGGTGGTGTATTGTCGATCAGCGGATTTCGATGTGGACCTCGCTGGCCGGTCCTGTTTTCGCCGCCATGCTGGTTATCAAGCACTCCGTGGTCTTTTTCCCGATTTATGTGGCGTGGATCGGCATTACGCGCTGGGTGATGACCTTGATGCTCATGACCTCCCGCCCTGTGCTGAGCTGGTATTACCCGTTCCTGATTTATTACAATCAGGTGTGGGGATCGGTGATCAAAACCTACGTCTTTTTCAGGCTGGACAAGCAATCCTGGACGCGTCAGAAAACCAAGCTTATGCGGGCGGGAATGACGCCGTTCCAGCAGAAATTCGTCAATATGACGTCGAATTACCTTTATGTCGTGGCGATGACGGTTTTCGTGGCGCTGGTTGGATTTTTCTCCGGGGTTATGGATATTCCTAAGTTGCACTAAAGATTGGGTTTTTTATTATTTTTTGCAAATTATTTGTTTTTATGTAAAAAGATTGGTTTTTCAGTGTCCACTTACAATAAGGTCAGATCGAGGCAAGCATGAGCGATAAGAAAATCAAGACCAACACCGAGGCTTTCGAGCGCGATATCTTTGTCATGCCCAGCGGTTTCCGCGAGTATGATGCCCGCTGGCTCTATCCCGACCAGATCAATCTGCGCGGCATCCAGCTTCTGGGCATGGGGATCGGCACGATCATGCAGGAGGAGGGGATCACCCCGCCGAAGATCGCCGTTGGTCACGATTACCGCTCGTATAGCGCCAGCATCAAGCAGGCTTTGATTATCGGCCTGATGGCCAGTGGCTGCGAGGTCAAGGATATCGGCCTTGCGCTGTCGCCCGTTGCCTATTTCGCGCAATTCGATCAGGATTGCCCCGCCGTGGCGATGGTTACGGCCAGCCATAATGAGAACGGCTGGACGGGGGTCAAGATGGGCATCCAGCGACCGCTGACCTTCGGGCCGGAGTTGATGTCGCGTTTGAAGGATATGGTTCTGTCCGAAAAGGTGAAGTCCAAAGCGGGCGGCACGTATGAGTATATCGACGGCATGAAGGACCGTTATATCTCTGATGTCACCAAGGGCGTCAAACTGTCCCGAAAGCTGAAAGTGGTCGTTGCCTGTGGCAATGGCACGGCGGGTGTTTATGCTCCGCAAGCCTTGAGAGCCATCGGCTGCGACGTTGTCGAAATGGATTGCGAACTGGATTACACGTTCCCGCGCTACAACCCGAACCCTGAAGACCTTGAGATGCTTCACGCGCTGAGCGACCGGGTGAAGGAAACGGGTGCGGATATCGGTTTCGGCTTTGACGGGGACGGCGACCGCTGCGGCGTTGTTGACAATACCGGCGAGGAGATTTTTGCGGATAAAATCGGCGTTCTTCTGGCCCGTGATCTGGCGACCGTTCACAAGAACCCGACCTTCGTCGTGGATGTTAAATCTACGGGGCTTTACCACACCGATCCTGTCCTCAAACAACTAAACGTCAAGACGGATTACTGGAAGACCGGACATTCCTATATCAAACGCCGGGTCAGCGAATTGCAGGCTCTGGCCGGGTTCGAGAAGAGCGGTCATTTCTTCTTCAACTCCCCTATCGGGCGCGGTTATGACGACGGCATCCTGACCGCCGTGGCGGTTTGCCAGATGATGGAACGGGCCAAGGGCAAGACGCTTGCGGATTTGCGCGAGAGCCTTCCCAAGACGTGGAGTTCGCCGACCATGTCGCCGTACTGCCCGGATGAGACAAAATATCAGGTTGTGGACAGCGTGATCGCGCACTATCAGTCTCTTTTCAGCAAAGGCCAAACCCTTCTGGGCCAGAAAATCCATAGCGTTGTGACCGTTAACGGCATCCGCGTAACACTGGAAGACGGGACGTGGGGGCTGGTTCGTGCTTCCTCCAACAAGCCTACACTGGTTGTGGTGGTGGAAAGCCCGGTTTCGGAAAAATTAATGCACGCGATGTTCGAAGAGATTGACGCCACGCTTCGTAAATATCCTGAGGTCGGCGAATACGACCAAAAGCTTAAGGCGGCTTAGGACTTTAAAATTTTAGATGAGGACCAAAAACATGAAACATACTTTTGCCAATAAACTGACTTTTGCCATGTTAATCATGGCTTTAGCGATTATTTCGGGCGCAGGCGCCTTTGCGGCGTCCGAGGATGAGGGGCTTTATGATCCCGTTCCGCCGGAAAATTCGGCCTATGTGCGCTTTATCCATGCCCAACCGGAAGAGTCCGAACTGCCCCCCAAGGTGAACGGCAAGGAACGTGACGGCGTCAAATTCGGCGGCGTGAAGCCTTATTCCGTCATTGCGCCTGGTAAAATCGCCGTCGAGATGGGTTCTTTCAAGACCGAGTTCGATGCCGAAGCCAAGGGCCGCTATACCGTGATCCTGCAGAACAAAGCTCTGCGGGTGGAGAAAGACCCGATGGCGACCAACGAACTGAAAGCGCATATCGTCGTCTATAACCTGACGGACCTTGACGATATCGCGATCAAGACCGCCGATGGCAAGATCAACGTCGTCGGACCGATCAAGGCCGGGCAGATGATGAATATCGAAGTCAATCCGATCAAGGTTTCCTTGAAAGTCTTTTCGGGTGACAAGGAATTCGCCTCTTTGAACGAGTGGCCGCTTGAGCGCAAGGAGAACTACATCATTGCGGTGGTGAAGGGCGATGTCGGCGGAATCGGCACCTATGACCGCGCACGCATCTCGGAAGAGTAAGATGACAAGCACGGCTGGAAACATGAATCACAGGCTTACGCGGGCGCTCCTTTTGGGGGCGTTCGCCGCCGTTTTCTGTTCCGGCCTGTTTTCTATGCCTGCTATCGCCGAAGGCGAGCGCGATGAGGCCGGACAACTGGCTCCCGGCGCCAAGATGACGGATGAGGAGCGCCGCATCGCCATCGAGCAGCAGAAGCTGCCTTATCCCGATCTGGCGTTCTGCAGCCAGCAGCTCAAGGACGAGACGCTTTACCGCGGCGGAGACCGTGTGATGCGTGTCATCTATCCCGGCAAGAGCGGCTGGCTGTTCCGTTCGCTGGATTTCCGCACCGATTTTACCATGTCCGATCCGATCCTTGTTTATATGAAGCGGCTGAACGAGACGCTCAAGAAACGGGGCATCGACCTTTATGTCATGCTGCAGCCGCCGCGTGCGGTGCTGGCGACCGATCATATCGACCCGAAGGAAATGCCGGAAGGCTATTCCGCTTCAGAAGGGCAGCGCGGGTATCAGGCGCTGGTCTCCAAGCTTCAGAGTTTGGGTATCAATATCAAAGATTTGTCCAACCCGCCGGGGGATTTTGAATATTTCTTCAAGGGCGACCCGCACTGGCGGCGGGAGGGATCCAAGTGGACGGCTGACCAAATGGCCGAAATGATTCTCAAGAATCCGCTGTTCAAGGATAAGAAGAAGGAAGAATTTTCGAACGAGATCACGTGGTGGCTGGAGAGCGAGAAGGGCGAGTTCGACGAATTCGTCGAGAAAATCTGCAAGGTCATCATCCCGCCCGAGCGCCGCCCGATGTGGGCAACGACCGCGCTTAGCGATGTTACGGATGCCTCCGCTCTTTTCGGTGATGTGACGTATCCCGACATTGCCATCGTGGGGACGAGTAATACCGCCCACGAGGAAGACTTTAACTTTGTCGGTTCGTTGAAGCTGGCGCTTAAGTCCGATATTCGCAATCGCGCACTGTCCGCCGGAGGTTTCGGCGGAGCGGGGGTTGTGTTTTTTGCCAGTGACGAGTTTCAGGATCATCCCCCGAAAATCCTGATCTGGGAGTTTCTCTCGCACCATACGTTCGAGGATGCTCCGGCGTTCCGGCAGATGCTGCCCGCGCTGAATGGCGCGTGCAAGACCGAGCAGGCGGTGGTTACCGCCGAGCTTGATTTCAAGGCGCCTGCGCCGCTGCAAGCCCCTGTTGATCCGGCAGCTATTCCTGTGGCCGCTCCGGTCGATCCGGCGACGGGCCAGCCCGTTCCGGCTGTGACAACGGAGGCTGTTGCGGTTAAGCCTGCTCCCCTCGCGGAATACGGCCCGTTCCTTCCCACGAAGCGGAAGCCAAAAAATATCGCTCCTATGAAGGAAATCCGGTTTTTCGAGGCTCTCGATACGCAGAATATCATGGCCAAAGGCCATTACCTTTATCTGGAAGTCACGGCTCCCGAGAGCCGCCTGGTGAAGATCGGCGTTCTTTACGATAACGGCGAGGCGGAGGAGATTGATGTCTCGCGGTCTCTGCGGGCGCAGAATAACGGAAAGTATTATTTGGAGTTCGATCAGAATTATCCGGGGAAAGTCATCATGGTTCAGGCCGCGACCGACAAGCCCGATGGGCATCTTAAGGCACAGATATGCAAGTACAACGACGCCAGTTTATAGATATTCCCGCCCGCGAGGAACGGCGCACCCTTCCCGAGCTTCTCAGGGATGCGTTTTATGTTGTGATCGCTTTGTCGATCATCGGGTATTTCGGTTATAAGTATTCGAGCAAGCTTAAGCTGTTCAATGATCGGTTGAATGTCACGGTCGCGCCGTTCGATCCGGCCACGGTCAAGCCTCCGGTTCTACCCGATCTGGCGCCTTTCACGACCGAAAACATTATCAAGAAAATCCGTCCGCCCGCGCCGGGGAAGATCGTCGTGAACGATATGACGGCCTATCCCGAATTCTCGGAGTTTATGGAGGACGATGCGCCGCGCCGCCTGCGGCTGTTGCAGCATCGGATCAACCCGCAGGCGATTGTGATCGAGTCCGGGCATTATACCCTGACGCAGCTTTATGAGGAGATCCACAAAGACGATCCCGAGAGCAAGATGATCGTGAAGCTTGAGGGGAATAAATATCTCCTGCGGATGCCCTTGGGCGTCCTGATCGGGGCCAGCCTGGTCATCAGCGATCAGGATACGCCCGAGTTGCTGCTTTCCAAGCAGGCGAATGCATTCCTTGTGAATGGCGGGGATATGTTCATCATCAAGACCACGGTCAAGGGATGGGACGAAGTCAAGAACGCGCCGACCAAATATATTGATAAAGTGGATTACAGACCCTTCATCACCTCGTGGGGCGGCGGAGGGCTTTATATCGCCAGCAGCCGGATCGAATCCCTCGGGTATCTTAAGGGGAAATCCTACGGGGTCAGCTACTCTGCCTGCACATCTTGCCTGAAGGTCAATCCGTTCCTCCCCCATGCGACCGGTGCGAACGTGGACAGCTATTTCACCGATATGTTCTACGGGTTCTATTCCTACGAAGCCTATGACGTGGCCATCGTCAACAATGTCTATGAAGACAACGTGATCTATGCGATCGACCCGCACGACCGTTCGCGGCGGTTGATTATCGCCAATAACAAGACGTTCGGTACGCACTACAAGCACGGGATTATCGTCTCCCGCGAGGTCAATGACAGCTGGATTTTCGGCAACCATACGCATCACAACAAAGGGTCCGGGATCATGATCGACCGACTCAGCCGCAATAATGTGATCGCGAACAACCTGTCGGAAGATAATGAGCAGGACGGGCTGACCTATTTCGAAAGTCAGGATAATATTAGCTGGGGCAATATCTTCCGGAACAACAAACGGAACGGGATTCTGGCGCGGAACAGCTGGAACATCAAATCCTACAACGACGACATTCTGATGAATGGCGGGGTGGCGGTCGAGGCCTACTCGGTCAATCTTGTCGGTAAGGAACTGCACCGGGATTTCGAGCTAGACCCGTTTACGCAAAAGGCCGACATCGCCCTCTATGGTGCCAAGATCAAGACTAATGGCAGCGCGGTCTTTAAATTCGTCGATACGGATTATCTTGATTTGTCGAACGTGGATATCTCTTCCGGGGCGTCGTTGTTTCCCCCCGCTTTTGTCTATGACAGCGGACTGATCTACGAGAAAATCAAAAATCCGAAAGTGTCGGTGCGTGTGGAAACTGGGTTTAAATCTACTGATACAGTGAAGTTTCCCACTAAATTCGAGTAACGCTTATGATCTCTAAAAATTTCTCCGCCTTGTTCCTCCTTGTTTTCATGGGCGCATCGCTGGCGCTGTGCGGCGTTTATATGAACGCGACACTCAAGGGAGTCGAGCGGCCGACGTTTCAGTCCATCTGGGTGGGAACCTGGGCGCCTGCCTTTGAGAAGGCTCTGGGGGAGGCGTTACCGATTTCCGTTCCTGCCCGTAATTTCTGGGGCTCCGCGGAATATGATTTGTTTAATGAGGGACGCAAGGGAGTCATCGTCGGAGCGGACGGGTGGCTGTTCACCGATGAGGAATTCAGTTGCCTTCCCAAGGCTGACGCGCATATGGCGACCAATCTGGATTATATCAAGAGCGTTCATCAGACCCTGAAAGCCAAGAACATTGCTCTTGTCGCGGCCATCATCCCCGCCAAGGTTAGGGTCTATAAGGAGCATATGGGCGTCCAAGCCGTTCCGGCTTGCCGTGAGGGAGTTTATGCCCTGACCGTCGAGACCCTAACGCAGGCCGGGATCGATACTGTGAGCCTTTTGCCTGTCTTTGAGAAGGCGGCGAACAAAGACTCGCTTTTTCTGAAGACCGATACGCACTGGACGCCCGAAGGGGCGCGTCTGGCGGCACAGGATATCACGGCTTATCTGAAGGGGAAGTTCACTTCGCTTCCGGCCAAGAGCTTTGCAACGAAAGCCGGGGAGGGACAGGAGCATAAAGGCGACCTGCTTCGGTACACGCCGGGGGTCGAGATTGAAAAAATCCCTCACGATGTGTTGAATCAATACACGACCGAGCAGGTCCAGGATGCCGCCCAGACGGATGCGGCGAGCAGCCTTTTCGGTGACGATGTTCCCCTCGCGGCTCTTGTCGGCACAAGTTACAGTGCAAATCCCCTCTGGAATTTTCCCGGCTTCTTGAAAGAAGGGCTGAATAGCGATATTCTGGATGCGTCGGACGAAGGGTTAGGGCCGTTCACCGTCATGGAAAAATATCTTAACGGCGACAGCTATAAAAACGCTGCGCCCGTGGTTGTTGTCTGGGAAATCCCGGAGCGCTACATGACCACGAAGCCTGAGTACAAGCATTAAACTTTAGCAGCACGATGGGAGATCATGATGAGAAAGTTCGGTCTGGTTCTTCTGCTCATATGTTTTGGCACCGTTTTAACGGGTTCTATTGGATTTAAAAGTCTTGCCTATGCCGAGGGCGCCAAAGTCAAAGCGACTGCAAAAGGTGACGAAAAAAAATCCGAGGAAAAGGCCGATAAGGAGCCGGAGGAAAAAGGAAAATACGGCGATCCCACGACCTGCGCCGCGCTTCTGGACGATAAATCCTATACCGGGGATTTCGAGCAGTTCAAGTATATGGTCGCGGGACGGGATTCATGGGTTTTCCGTTCGCGTCAGGATTTGAAAGCAAAATTCGATGTCACGCCGGCGGATGTGGCGATGCATCAGGAACTGACCTCGATCCTTAAAGGGAAAGGGATCGATTTCGTAATGGCCTATATTCCCACACGCGGGATGCTGGCTTCGCAGTTTTTGCTGCGCCAGACTCCGCACGATAAAAGTTATGACGTCGCTGCGGCGATTGCCAGCTATGACACTTCGATCAAAACTTTGCGCGAGGGCGGCGTTCATATCGTCGGAGACTCCCATCCGGCCGCGCCGAATTTGTATTTCAACCATGCCGACCAGCACTGGACGACGATCGGTTCCCACTCCATGGCCAAGGCTGTGGCAACTTATATAAAAGCGCGGATTCCTGTAGCCTCGCAGCTTCCGGTGCAAGCCTATACGACAACCGAGGGCAGCAAGATTTCCTATGACGGGCGGTTCGGTGAGTTTATCAAAAGGCCGTGCAAGTTCCGGCCGCCGTATGAGTCCGATGTCACCGTCGATACCAAACCTGCGGGGCAGGCGGGAAGTGCGGAGGCTCTGCTTGCCGATCCGAAGATGGCGTCGGTTGTTTTGGTGGGTACGAGCAACAGCAAGCGGGATGAGTTCAACAGCAATTTCGACGGATACCTTAAGCAGGAACTGTCCCTGGATGTTTATAATGCGGCTATTCCCGGTGGCGGCATGGATGACTCTCTGCTCAATTATCTGGTTTCGCCCGAGTTCAAGAAGACGCCGCCGAAAATCCTGATCTGGGAGATTCCCGGCTATTACGATCTGGGCGGGGCGGCGATGTCGCAGACGCTCAAACAGGCCGTTGCCTCGGTCGCCGGTATTTGCGATGCTCCGCTGGTTTCATTTCCCAAGACCAAAGTCGTGGGCAAAAAGCTCAAGATTTTTGAAAAACTTAAGGACAAGAAAATCCTTGCCAATAATGCTTATATCGTTCTGCAGTTCGACGAGCCGGTGAAGACCGACTTCACCATGTCAGTGAAGACCAGCGATGGAAAGGTCGAGAAGTACGAGTTCGAGCAGAGGAAGGCCGGGGATGGGCGTGTCTGGTATTACTTTCCTAAAAAAGAGGGGGAGCTTACCCTTCTGGAGGCAACGCTGAGTGTGAAGGCGGGGATTGCGGACAAGATGCTGCAAGCCAAGCTGTGCCCGCTGCAATGACCACTCATCCGCTTTCTATTTTTTGTCCGCGCCGTATAAGAGGGTTGCATCGCCTCCGACCCGGCTGTGTTTTACAGGCCGGAATTTCTCCAGCCATTTGAGAGCCTCGGGATCGCCAGAGTCATTATAGTAAGGTTCCAGCCATGACAGGTTGGAACTGGTGATTGTCCGCTCAAGATTCTGTTTTTCCCCGGTCAGTTTTTCGAAGTACGCCTGATTGTCTAGGTTCTCGATAATCACTCGCGCCAGCCGTTTGAGGGCTTCATCGTTTTCCTTGAACAGGTCGATGCCGTTTTTCTGTGCGAGGGAAGCGGTCATCATCAGGGGGATCGCCGCGTAGTGGTGGTAATTGTAAGCCTTCGCGCCGCGGGCGAGTTCGAGGGGCAAGGTGCCGTCCTTTTGAATCTGGCGAATTCCGATGCGGGCGCTTTCTATGCCCCAGTCGAACAGCTTTTTGTCATCAAGCACAACCGCGGCGGTTATGACGCCCCATCCGGCCCAGTACATATGGTTGTTGCGGCGCGAGGTGATTTTTGGGTTTTGTGAAAAATCCTCGACGACCCGTTCCGCCAGAAGTCTGATCCAGTGCTCTACACTCTGTTTGTCTTCTTTCGTGAGTTCCTGGCTGTCGCGGACTTGCAGATAGGAGAGCGCGATGGAGGAGAGCGCCCACTTGCGGACGAATTCGCCCATGCGGTTGGATTCCCCGAGCATCGCCTCTTCGGAGGCCCAGAGATTTAACCAGTTTACCACGCACCGTGCGATGGCCGGGTCTGCCGTTTTGGACAGAACGTAGGCATTTGCGTTTCTGCCCAGTCCGGTTTCCAGATCATGGATGTCCTTTGTCGCCTTTTTGTATTTCTTTAATTCTTCGGGATCGACAATGGAGGCGTTTTCCGAATCCGGATCGTACATGGAGTTGAAGTGAAGATCGCGGATGGGCAGCGGCGCGGGGCGGCATTTGAATTTTTTTGAGGGTTTTACAGATTTTTCCGCCCTTATGGATGCGACATCGAAGGGTGGGATAAGATGCCTTTTTAACACCTGCGGAGCCTTTTCATTTCTCGCCACGCACGAGGACTGGCTGAGGGTTATCATGCTGGCCGCGCAGATCAGGAACAGAACGGGTAAATAGAGTTTCCGCATACATTTTTGCATAAAGGGTGGCTTCACAGACGGGCCGCATCCTATGGTCTTCTTCAGGGTGAGTCAAATAGCTAAGTATTAGGATAATACTCCTATTTTTGTTCTCTTTTTGTCCCTTATTTCGGGTTTAGCATTTCTATATATACGTACCCTCTCATTAAATTGACAATTTGCCGAACTTTCACTATTTTGCGTTTCTGGGAAATCCTTGTGATTCGCCTTGTTTGCACTTGGTAGGATAGTTTATTTGTCTATCTGTTCTGAGGGTAAAAGATGCAGTCCACATAAATCTATTGTTTGTATCATTATGAAAAATATGATAAGTGATCTTCCTCGGTCCAAAAAGCTGCGACGGGTGGCGGCTTAAGAAATATTATAACGGTTTGTTTTAAAAACAAAATACTGAGAAAGCTGAGTAAAATATGACTCTCGTTCTGAAATCCACATGGTGGGATAATCTTGCGGCACAATTTGGTTTTACAAATGATGGGTCTACGACCATCGACTCCGATGTCCTTCTGGAGACGTTAGAGGATTTTGTTGTTCTTAATCTTTCGCAACTGACCTCCACGACTTTTCTGGCGGGGTTTGCCAGTGTTGTGCAGCCAAGCGCCAGCAAGAAAAACGAGTCCAGCTCTCTGGTTCCGGTCAATGTGGCGGGGGACGTCGTTCTCGGGTTTGGCGGTTATGATTATCTCGCGGGCACGTCGAGCGACAATATCCTTCATGGCGGTGTGGGGAACGATTTCTTCAATCCCGGCGCGGGCATTGATTTCGTGGTCGGCGGGGATTACGGGACGCCCGCCTATGAACGGGACACGGTCGGCTATATGCTGGCAACAAGCGGGATTGTCGTCGAGATGACGGATGGCGGTATTCCGCCGGTCACGGGTCTCCTGCCCAATCAGGATGTCTACAGTTTTTCCTACGCAGACTGGGTCGATCCCGCCATTATCAAGATTTCCGAATTCGAAGTCGGGCCGAACGGCGATATCGTCGATGTTTCGGCCTTGCTCACCGCTGTCGGTTATACGGGCAGCAATGCCGTTGCTGATGGATATATCAAGTTTTCTACCTCCAGCGATGGCCTCAAGATTCAGTTCGATCCCGATGGAAACGCCGGGTCGCAATCGGGCAAGGAGCTTGTGCGGATTCTCGATCAGACGATTTCCACTTTCTCTGTTACCGATAACCTGCGGACCGTTCCTTTCCCGCCTGTCACAGGGGATGAAAATTTCCTGACGTATGTGTCCAACGACGGGTTCGGTTCGTATGACATCCTTTATTCGGTCGAGAATATTATCGGCTCCAATCATGATGACGTTATCCATGGTCATACGGTTCTGGCGAACGTCCTGATCGGCGGGGCCGGAAACGACTCGCTTTACGGCGAGGGTGGCTATGACAAGCTTGTCGGCGGCGAGGGGCTTGATAATGTGTATGGCGGCGACGGGCTTGATACTCTGATTATCGGCAAGGGCGGCGACAACGCCTATGGCGGCAACGATGCCGACCTTTTCAAATTCGATATCACCATCGGCACAAACATCTCTGCCAACACTGCCCATATCTGGGATTTCCAGGTCGGGGCGGGCGGCGATAAAATCGACGTGTCTGAAATTCTGAGCGCCGCTGGATACGCGGGCAATGATGCGATTGCAGACGGCTA
This sequence comes from Alphaproteobacteria bacterium, assembly GCA_016699735.1. NCBI lineage: Bacteria > Pseudomonadati > Pseudomonadota > Alphaproteobacteria > Alphaproteobacteria bacterium. The sequence goes on along the minus strand of CP065008.1, from coordinate 2,553,179 downwards.
TGTCCAGATCGTACAATCCGGTTCGGATACGCACGTCAATATCGATATCGACGGCGCCGGAGTTTTGACGGCTCAGACGCTGGCCGTTCTTCATGGTATTCAGGCCAATCAGGTTTCTGTCACTGATAATCTTCAAACCGATGCGCCGACGACCCTGTTCGTCTCCATCCTCGGGCAGTCGAACGCTGAAGGCCTGCGTGTGTTTGGGGAGGATTCCGAGTCCGCTGTCACGCGTATCAAGGGCGGTCTTGATGCCGGAACCGACTATGACAATATCTCCATGACATTCCGCGACGAGTACGGCACGATCGTCATGCCCGCCATCGGCTCGACCCGCGTTAACGGCGATTACGGCGGAAAGGCTAGCGACAGCTGGTGGTTCCCGTCGACGAACCAGCCGGGTGAAATTCTTATCCGAACCGTTCAAATGATGGCTGTTCAACTGGCGGCTGCTCGCGCTGCGGGTGTGGTCAAGCCTATCGTCATCTGGGGGCAGGGCGAAGGCGATTGCGTTTTCATCGGCGGTCAAACCACCGAGGCGGCACGTTTGGCCGCGCAGGAGGTTTACAAGAACGCGACGCTCTCCGTTTTCGATTATATCAAATCCCAACTGGGCAGTGACATTGAGTTCTATGTCATGGAAACCGGCCGTTATATCCAGCAGGCCGCTCTCAATGCGGGCGTTTCTCAGGCTACGATCGACAGAACCATGACCGGGCTTCCGTATATCCGTGCCGCGCAGGAAGATATGGCTCTGGACCGGACCGATGTTCATCTGGCCGTCAAGTACACCGATCTGCCGATGAACTACGAAGTCGATCCTCTGGCGACGACGGATTACTGGCATTTCCATCCTGAAACCCGCGAGATCATCGGCGACCGCGTCGCCGATTTCATCATGCTGGAGCAGGGGTATGATCATGTGCTGGATAATCCCGGTGATTATCCGCTTTATATGCTGGACGATCTTCAGCTCAAGAATGTTGCGGGCATGACCGTGAATGGCAACGGCAACAATAATATTGTTGTCGGGACGCTGGGCAACGATATTCTGACGGGCGGCCTCGGCAACGATGCGCTTTACGGCGGGGCCGGGACGGATGAAGCCCATTATCAGGGCATTTATGCCGATTATACCCTGACGCAGGGGACTTATCTGACGGTCGTCGATAACGTCTGGTCCGACGGGACGGATACGCTCATACAGGTCGAGCGGGCCGTGTTTTCCGACGGTATCTATGAAAACGGGGTGTTTACGCCCTTCGGCGGTAATAACGCTCCGATCGCCCAGGACGATGTCTTTGTCGGTGTTGAAGATACAAACATTACGGGCAATCTTCTGGTCGATAACGGCAATGGCCCGGATACCGACCCGGACAGTGATCCGCTGTCTGTGGTGCCGGGGACTTTTGCGACGGCCAACGGCTCGGTGACTATTCTGGCGAACGGCGACTTTACCTATACGCCCAATGCCGGGTACTTTGGACCTGACACATTTAATTATACGCTTCAGGACGGGCGTGGCGGGGGAGACCTCGGTACGGTCAACCTGACGGTTAATCAGGCTCCGAATGGTCCGCCTGTGGCTCAGGATGACGTTTTCAGCGGTAATCAGGATACATTGCTTACGGGTAATCTGCTGGCGAATAACGGCAACGGGCCGGACACCGATCCTGACAACGATCCGCTGTCGGTTACACCCGCTACGTTCACGACGTCGCACGGGCAGGTTGTCATCTTTGCAAACGGAGACTTTACCTATATGCCGAGTGCGGGTTACTTCGGTCCGGAAATGTTTTTCTATACCGTTCTGGACGGTCAGGGCCACAGCGATACCGGCAGGGTCGATATTACGATCAATCAGGTTTTGCCAAACGATCCGCCTGTAGCGCAGGACGACGCGTTTACGGGCAACCAGAACACCAATATTCTGGGTAATCTGCTGGTCAATAACGGCAACGGGCCGGACAGCGACCCGGACAGCGATCCGCTGTCGGTTACGCCGGGGACGTTTGCGACGGCCAACGGCTCGGTTACTATTCTGGCCAACGGCGACTTTACCTATACGCCGAACGCGGGATATTTCGGGACGGATACGTTCGATTATACTCTGCTGGATGGGCGGGGCGGCGATGATATCGGAACTGTTAACCTCACCATCAACGAGGTTCTTAATAACGAACCGATCGCGCAGGACGATGCGTTTACGGGCAGCCTGAACACCAACGTTACGGGCAATCTGCTGGTCAATAACGGCAACGGGCCAGATACGGACCCGGACAGCGATCCGCTGTCGGTGACGCCGGGGACGTTTGCGACGGCCAATGGTTCGGTTACTATTCTGGCCAACGGCGACTTTACCTATACGCCGAACGCGGGATATTTCGGGACGGATACGTTCGATTATACTCTGCTGGATGGGCGGGGCGGCGATGATATCGGCACGGTCAACCTGACGATTACCAACGAGGACGATACGTTCACGGCCACAGCTCCCGCTGAGAATTTCAATGGCGGGGCCGGAAACGATACCGTCACCTATATCAACTCGACGGCGGCGGTGGTGATCGACCTGCTGAACAACACGTCTACGGGCGGGTTTGCAGCGGGGGACACGTTTGTTTCCATCGAAAACCTCATCGGATCAAATCTTGTCGCACTTAAGGACACTCTTAAGGGCAATGACGGGGTGAACAGCCTTTATGGTCTGGTCGGCGATGATAACCTTTACGGCAACGGCGGGGATGACAATCTCTATGGCGGAGATGGTCTGGATATCCTGAGCGGCGATAACGGCAACGATAATCTCTACGGCGATGCCGGGAATGATACGCTTAAGGGCCGGGACGGCGATGACAGTCTTTATGGCGGGGAGGGTAACGACTATCTTGAAGGCGGTAACAACAACGACACGCTTTACGGAGGGGCGGGGGCTGATACGCTCAAAGGCAGCGCCGGGGTCGATACGTTCGTCTTCCAGTCTATGGCCGATGCCGGAGACACGATTCAGGACTTCAACCGCACGGCGGGTGAAAAAGTGGATATTTCCGACATTCTTTCAGGGATTTACGATCCGTTGACCGAGGCGATTACGGACTTCGTCCAGATCGTCGATAGCGGCCTGAATTCGGTTCTGTCCATCGATATCACCGGAACGGCGACCAACTTCGTCCAGGTCGCGACCATCCTGAACGTTACGGGCTTGACGGATGAGCAAGCACTCGTTAATAACGGTACGCTTATAGTCGTATAAATTTTATATTAGTTATGAAAAATTATGCTATAAGACGCCTCAGGGCGTCTTTAGTTCTTGGAGAGAGATCATGAATTACAAGTTTGCACGTTTTTTTCTGTTATCATTCACGGTTCTGGCTGGTTTTACGCCCTTTGCTGCCCGCGCCGAGGAAAAGGTTATCGAACTTTGCCCCAAACTTGCCGAGGAAGACACTTATAAGGATCAGAAAGACTTCAAATGGATGGTTGCCGGTAAGGATGGGTGGATTTTCCGCACCGATTATGATCTCAAGCAGGATGAGTACGAGTTGTCCGACTGGGCGTCCGGCTCTTTCAAGCGGCTGAATGAGGTTCTCGGCAAGCGCGGCACGACTTTGGTGGTTTCCATCAACCCTACGCGGGGACTGGTCGGGCATCCTGCTCTTTTGCCGCCCTATGACAAGGACTACGACCTTAAGAAGGCGCAGGCCGGGTATGAGAAGCTGATCGATATGTTTTCCGAAACCGGGATTATCACGGCCAACAGCAAGGATGCGGGCTCGGTTTCCGGGTTCTTCCTGAAGCGCGATAATCACTGGACCGCTATCGGGGCCAAATATATGGCGCAGAAGGTTGCGGATGCCGTCAAGGCGAACCCTGTCTACGCTTCCCTCAAAAAGGCTGAGTTCGTGACGACTGAGTCACCCGCCGAGGAGGGCAAGCAGGCCAATGATAATTTTCTTGAGTTTGTCGAGGAGACCTGCGGCAAAATGCCTGAACCGGAAACCATCAAGACGATTTACACCACCAGCCGTAAAGACACCGGGGACGCCGCGCAGGCTTTGCTCGGCGAGCAGGCGGAGGCTCCCGAGGTCGTTCTTTGGGGGACCAGCAACAGTACCGAGCCGGAGCCTTCCCACGCTAATTTTGCGGGATTTTTGAAGGAATACCTCTCAGCGGACGTTAATAATGCCTCCGTGCAGGGGGGGTCGATCCGCGGAGCCATCGGCAGCTATGTCCTGACCGGACAATATGCGACCCAGAAGCCCAAGGTCGCGCTCTGGGAGCTTTCGGCGCATTACGGGCTGGATCAGGACGAGTTGTTCCGCGAGATGATCCCGGCCATCTACGGGGATTGCAGCGAAGATGAGGCTATTGCGGTTGCGTCCGGGCAGTTGGAAGCCGATCAGGAGGGGACGGTCCTTCTCAAGGATCTGGCCGCGAAATCTATCTTCTCGCGCAATTATTTCGTTTCCCTTGAGCTTGAGAACAAGGATATCCGTGAAATCGCCATTCATTTCGCGCATGACGGCGACAAGAAGGACAAAGTCAAGCTGGAGCGGTCGGTACGGAACTTCCCCGAAAATCCAGGCAAATTCTACTCCGAACTTCATTACAATATCGACAAACCGTTGAAGGAAGTCCGCCTGCAAGCCGAAGCCAAGGGCGGCGCCTACAAGGCCAAAATTTGCAAGATGGACTTGGCTTTGCCTGTGAAGGCCGAGGATGCGGTCACGGATTAGAGCCTGTTTCTGATCACAGCAAAATTAAAGGGGCGTATCCTTGTAAGATACGCCCCTTTTAAATTCGTGTCTCCTGGATTATCAGGCTGCTTTCCCGATTTCGCTCAGAACGAGATTGAAGAGTACTACGCTGGCGGCAGATTTGCTGTCCAGATCGGCGCCGGCGCGGCCGTACATATCCACGTAGCGGATAATGTCGTCTTCGCTGCACAGACCCAGCTGTTTTTCATAAACAACACAAGGCTTGTTGCTGCCGTTGGCCATGCAATGGATCGCCCGCAGGGGGATCACGATGCTTTCGCCTTCTTTCAGGTCGTAGCGCTCACCGTCCAGTACGACGATCAGCTCACCTTCCAGAACGGTCCACTTCTCTCCACGAAAATTGTGGGATTGAAGAGACAGAATCTGTCCGGGATTTACCGTAATTTCCTTTTCGCAGAATTCCTGACCGGTCTGGTCAATTCCTGCGCCAATGACTTTAAAGTGGCCCCAAGGGCGGGTTCCTACTTCTCCAACATAATAGCTACTAAGATTACTCTCCAGTGCTACTCTAGCTAACGCATTACTCATTACTCGTCCGTCCTAAAGTTAATATTTTCTTAACTAATATTTGAATGATGAGAGGTATACACGGTTCCCTGTAAAATTCCCATAAAAAAATAGTGCGTTGCAAAATTTTTTGCCGGGTGTTGCAAAAATCTTGTATTTCGATCCGGTTTGAATTATTATCCGCAACCGCAAGCTGATATTTTGTATAAAAAAAGGCTTCTAAACTATTGATTTTTAACGCGGAGTGCGTGTTTATTATGGGTAATAACAGTTTAAATATCGTTCATGAGTCCGAGGCTCAGCGCCAGTTCGTGAGGCTTCCTGTCCCGGCAAAAGCGGGTTTTGACGGCCAGTCTTACGCCGTTAAGGATTTATCGTCCGGCGGGATCGCTTTGCTCAATGTCACGAAGGCTGTTAGAGAGGGTGAAACTTTGAAAATCAGCCTTTTTCTGCCGTTCAGCACCTTTTCGATGATGATCGATCTGGAGGCCAGAGTTGTGTATCAACTTGCCGCGGAAAAGACGGTTGGGTTGCAGTTTACCGGATTATCGCCGGATCAGGTTTCTCTTTTGAATCATGTCGTTAAGTCGTTTATGGCCGGGGAAATCGTGCGCTCCGGTGACTTGCTGAATGTTGCAGCGCGGGATAATTTCACCAAAATGCGCCCCCGGAAGACGGGAGACGGTCAGCCTGTGGTCAGCCTTTCTCGCCAGATTCCCGGATTGCTTTTGATTACGGCCCTGGGTCTTGCGGCTTTGGCCTTTATCCTGAACAATATTTACGAGAACGTCTTTATCTTCAAAACCAGCAACGCCTCGGTTCAAGCGGCCCAGATTCAGGTCCGGTCCATTGAGCGGGGTATTCTGACCTCCAAGATCGAGCCGGGTCAGACGACCGTCAAGGACCGTCAGGAAATCGGCATGATCAATGAGAATGACATCAAGAGCCCCTGCGATTGCATCATCACGAAAGTTCACCGCAGCAGCGGGGAGTTTGTGGTTGAGGGTGAGCCGATCGTTTCGCTCGTTGCCGCCAACAGCGTTCCCTGGATTGCCGTGACGGTTAAGCCCGAAGAGGCGAGGAAACTGAATCTGGGCATGAAAGCCAGAATCAACGTGGCCGGATCGAATGCAGAACTGACGGGTAAGGTGGACTCGATCAAGACGGATACGGGCGAGTGGGCGACTAACCCGCTTCTGGCTGGTTCCTCCAACCAAATCGTGGTCGTCGTCAAGCCGGATGCAAAAATTCCGTCCGACCTGATCAACCGGCCTGCACAGGTGGTCTTCCAGTTACGATAAAATTGCTATCTATCAGAGGGTTCCGCGTATGGGTGCGCCGAAAAAAATTGTTCCAGTCATCCTTTGCGGCGGGTCCGGGACGCGCCTGTGGCCGTCCAGCCGGGAGAAGCTACCCAAGCAGTTTCTCAACCTTCTGAGCGATAAATCCCTGCTTCAGGAGACGGTTTTACGGGCGCTGCGGATTTCCGGCGCGAAGGCCGAGAACGTCGTGACCGTCACTCTGGGCAATATGAGCGAGAGCGTGCGCGAGCAGATGCACAGCATCGATCCGGCTCTGGCGCTGCATATTCTCAGCGAACCTTCTGCCCGCGATACGGGTGCGGCGGTGTCTTTTGCCGCGAATTATATCAAAAAGCATTTTGGCGGCGATGCCTTCCTGTGGATTCTTCCTTCCGATCACCATATCGGTGATGAGAAGGCGATGAAGGAATCGCTTGATCACGCGTTATGGGCGGCGGAGCAGGATTATCTGGTGACGTTCGGCATCCAGCCCACACGGCCGGATACGGGTTACGGCTATATCCGTCTTGGTGCTTCCTTGTCCGGCCAAGGCGCTTTCAAAGCCGACAAGTTCGTCGAGAAGCCTGATCTGGCCACGGCGCAGCAGTATCTTGAGACGAAACAGTATCTCTGGAACAGCGGGATGTTCGTGTTCAGCGCGGATTGCGTTCTGGCGCAGTTCGAGAAACACGCGAAGGCGCTCAATGAAACCGTTTGCGCGGCTATGAAAAAATCCGCATGCGAGAACGAGGTCGATCCGGCTCTGTATGCTTCTATCGAAAAGCGTCCGTTCGACAAGGCGATCATGGAAAAGGCCGATCTTGTGTCCGTGGTTCCGTGTAACCCCGACTGGTCGGATATCGGATCGTGGGAGAGCCTGTGGGAAATCCGTGAGAAGGACGAGCATGGGAACGTGCGTAACGGGGAAGTTTTCACCCTGCAATCCAGCAACTGCCTTGTGCAGTCGAAGGACAAGCTGATTGCCTGCGCCGGGGTGCAAGACCTCGTGATTATCGAAACAACCGATTCTTTTCTTGTGGCCGATAAGAGCAACAGCGATATCATGAAACATCTGGTCAACGGCATGAAGGCCGGGGGCCGCAAGGAAGTGGCCGATTTTATGCGCGGTTCTTCCGGTCTTGAAGAGATTGAAATTAAAGGGAAAGGGTCTGTTTCCCTTTCAGGGTCCGGCGATGCCTACAGTTTCGTTGTCTTGCTTGAAGGCAAGGCTGCGATCAGCGATACGCACGGCAAGGAAAAGGTTCTGGAACAGGGGGAGGTTTTTTTCCTTACCCCGGAACTCTCCTATCGTCTGGAAAACCGCGAAGGCGGTGCGCTCAAGGCTGTTAAAGTCGGCACCTCTTTTGCACTGGGTCTGAAAAGGGAAGCGGCGGCTTAAATGACGAAAGTATTCGCTCACGGTTTTGGACTGCGCGTTGTTCTGCCGATCTTGGCTCTGGCGGCTTGTTCGCCAGTCATGTCCGCGCATCTTGAAACCGGAAAACAGGCCCGTAAGGACGGAGATTATGTGACCGCCGTTCATCATCTTAAACCTCTGGCCGATTTCGGAATGCCTGAGGCGCAGTACGAGATGGCCATGGCGCTGATGAAGAAACAGGACGCCACTGTTGCTGAAAAGACACAAGCCCGCGACCTGATGGTCAAGCTCTCGGAGAGCGGGAACCATGAGGTCGACTTTGAATTGGGGCGCTATTATTCCGGTGAAAAAGATTACGCCAACGCGGCCAAGTATTATCTGAAAGCTGCTGAATCCGGCCATGAGAAGGCCTATATGGAATTGGCGCGTATCTACAAGGACCAGGGGGATTTCGAGAATGCGGCCCTCTATTATACCCGTGCCGGTGAGGCCGGAAATGCGAAGGCCTATTTCGAACTCGCGGCGATCGAGGAAAAGAAAAAAAATCTTCCGACCGCTTTAGAACTTTACAAGAAATCTTTCGACGGGCAATACTACCGCTCAGCCATGCGGATTGCCCGATTGTATGAAAAAGGGATGGACGGTGTTCCCGATCTTTCCGAAGCTCTGCGTTGGTATCAGGCGGCTCAAAAAGAGGGCGTTGAAGGCGCAGCGGGGAAGATTGCCGAACTTCAATCTTCGATGACAGCGCAGTAAATTATTTCTTTAAAAGCCCTTTTGATATATCTTCAAATCTGTGATGAAGTGTGGGTGCGCTCTCCTATGAAATATCTCGGTTCCAAGTTTTTTTTGATGACGTGTGCGGCTCTGTCCTGCGCGGGTTTTTCCCGTGCTGCTCTGGCCGAACCGAAGGTCAATCTCTCCGTCAATCTCAAGGCCCAGGTCGAGTTTTCCGATGACCTCAGTCTTGAAACACAGGACGAAAACGGCACGAACAGTCAGACCTTGGAACTTAAACCCAAGCTGGATGGCAGTTTTAACGAGGACGTATCGTTTCTCCTTGAGGCCCGCGGCGTGAAAAATTATGGCGAGGGTGGAAGCTTTGACAGCGATACCGGGGAGTTCAGCGGCGAGGACGATTATCTGGAACTCCGCCAGTACTGGGTCGATTACCATGGGTTCGACAGCTATAAACCCCTGAGCGTCCGTCTTGGTCGTCAGCGTTTCCGCGAGGATTACGGGTTGTGGTGGAACCGCGATCTGGATGCCGTGCGTTTAACGCATAATGCGACCCTGTTTAAAAGCTTCGTTGCGATCGGGCAGAACCTGATGGAGTACCGTACCGGGGACGGGGCTTACAATGAGGATGACGAGCGGATTCTGCGCGTGATCGGCGAGGCTTCGTGGCAGTGGAAGCCCGAGCAATTTATCGAGGGCCGCGCCGCTTATCAAAACGACCATTCCGGTCTTGAAAGCGCAGGGGATGAGGTTGATGGCGACGATTTCGATGCTGACGATGCGGATATCGTATGGCTGGGTGTCCGGGCCAAGGGAACGATTACCGAAGCGGTTGATTTTATTGAAAAGCCGCAGTACCGGGTCGATGTGATCGGTATGGCGGGAACCGAAGATAGCCTTCTGACCACGTCTTCGGGGGAGAACCGCCTCGTGACCGGGGATGAGGAGACGGATTTGAGGGGATGGGCGGTCGATCTGGGGCTTGATGTTCCTGTCAATGTTTCCCCGAGCCTTCAACCGATTTTCCATGTCGGTTATGCCTATGGGTCGGGCGATGACGATGCTTCGGACAATGACGACCATAATTTCCGCCAGACGGGTCTGGACAGTAATTCCAGTCATCTTTCGGGATTTCCATCCTCGACCGACAATTACGGGTCGGTTCTGCATCCCGACCTCTCGAATTTGCATATTGCTACGGTCGGTGTAGGTGTTCCCGTGACCGATGCGCTTGATATCGCCGGGTTCTATCATTATTACGCGCTGGCCGAGGCGGAAGGTTCGACCACCGTCGGGGCCATTGACGCGGATGTCAACGGCGAGGACACCGATCTCGGGCATGGTCTGGATGTCATGTTCAATCTGGATGTGGCCGAGCAGTTCAATTACGACCCCGTTATTGCGGATAAAATCAATCTCAAGACGACTCTGGGCGGTTTCCGCGCCGGGGATGCCTATGGCGACGCGCAGGATGAAACGGCTTTGCGCGCCAAGATCGACCTGAACGTGCGGTTTTAATTTTTATTTCAGCTACTCGATTTTCAGTGTTGCCGTGTAGCTTTGATCCGACGGCAGAGTGAGGGCGTTGCCGTGGACCGCTCCACGCTCGACGCAGACAAAACCCTGATAGTTCTCTTCCCCGACATCGTCCATGCCTTTGGCCAGTTCGGGGCCGGGGTTCCAGATAATCGCTGAGGGGCAGTTACTGGCTGATATTTCTATCGCGGGGGATGTGTTCAGGGTCTGGGTTTCCGGAACGTTTTCATAGACACGATCCACTTCGGCAGAGAAAAGAATGGGGCCAATCTGGGTTTTCCTTGCAAAATTGTCCGTGGCGTCCAGATAAGTCAGACCTTCGAGGCCCGTCACGCTGGCCATACTCAGGCTGTTGACCGGGTGGTAGGAGTGGAAGGCCCAGTTGAAGGGCATTGAGTCCGTGCCGATATTCCTTATTTCCATTTGGAGGGAGAGCGTCTGTGCGATCGTGATGGTGTATTCCATCCGAAAAGCATGGGGGAAGACCGCGTCGGGTTCATGGGTAAGAGACAGGAGGAGGGTTACGGAGTTGTGGCTTTTGCTTATGTTTTCCAAAGTCCAGAGTCGGTTTCTCACGAAGCCGTGTTTGGGTTTGGCCAGATCGGGGTGGATGCCGAACCACGGGGCGCACAAGGGGATGCCGCCGCGCACGGGCTTTCCGGGTTCGAATTTGGCTTTGGGGCTGAGCCAGAGCAGGTTTTTGCCGCGTATGGAACATTCCAGAATCTGTGCGCCGAGGAGGGCGACGGTGGCGTAAATATCGCTGCTGCGTATTTCCAAAAGGGGCAGGGCGTCTTTTGAGCCGTATTTTTGCTTTGTATCGGTGTGGGTGAGGGCATTCTCCATGACCGGACTATCTCATGGACGTCCTTGGTCCGTAAATATAAAACCCCTTCGCGGGAAGGGGTTTTATACGGTTATTTGTTCTTTCTCAGACGTTGACGTTCTGGGTCAGGATCAGGTCGCCATCCAGATGGAGTTGATCGGCGTTCAGGCCTGTGACGCCCTTGATCGTGGCTACGGCGATAAACTGGCTGCCGTTGTTCAGACCATCGGCATCGACGGAGAGGACCGTATCGGTACCGACCGTGGTGAAGCGGACGAAGTCGCTGATCGCGTCTGTCGTCTGGTCGTAGTTCAGGATGTTGTCGATCTGGATACGGTCGCCGTCATGGACGCGCAGATCCTCGATCGTATCGCGGTCTGTGCCGTTGACGGTGACGCCGAAGAGGTCGGCGCCTTCGCCGCCCTTCATCCAGTCGGACCCCTTGCCGCCGAGCAGGGTGTCGTTGCCGACATTGCCCCACATACTGTCGTCGCCGGCATAGCCATAGAGCTTGTCGTCGCCGCTGTTGCCCTTCAGGGTATCGACGCCGTTGCTGCCGTGCAGGGTGTCGTTCCCGGTTGTGCCCGCGAGATTGACCGGGCTGGGCGACATATTGGCGTCGGGTGTCGTGACCACGGGTTTGGGCAGGCCGACATCGGGCATGATGTAGTTGGTGTCCCGGAAGGCCGTGACCACCGTTTTATCGAGAACGGCCAGAAGTTTGGAGGCTCCCGATCCCGACAGACCGTCCTGATCGACGTAGACTTCGGTGTTTTCGCCGTTCTGGACCAGTTTGATGTAGCCTTCGGCGAAGGCCTTGGCCTTGGTGAAGCCGACGAAGGATTTCATCATGTCGGTCAGGTCGAGCTTGTCGGCGCGGACGTTGAAGTCCTGGATGACGTCGCCCTGTCCGGCTTCGCTGAAGGCGTTGAAGACAAAGGTGTCAAAGCCTACGCCGCCTTTCATGGTGTCCTTGCCGGTGCCACCATCGATGATGTCACCGCCTTCGTTGCCTTCGAGGTAGTCGTCGCCCTTGCCGCCGTAGAGCTTGTCGTAGCCCGAGCGGCCCTTGATTGTGTCGTTGTAATCCGTGCCCGTCAGGGTGTTATCTTTTTCATTGCCCGAGAGGAAGACCCCTTGCACGGGCGGAGGGTCGATCGGCGGAGGAGGGGGCGGAGGCGTTTCTTCGCCGCCTGTTCCGTAATTTTGGGGTAAGGTGACCGTCAGGTGTATTTTGTCGTAGACGAATGAAATACTGCTGCTGGTGATGGTCGAGGAACTGACCAGAGACACGCCGAGGCTGCCGATGAGGTTGCCTGCGAACGTGTCGTTCATGGTGGTGCTGCCGGTTTCAACGAAGGCTTTTTGAACCGCCGTGACAACGTTATTGATAATCATGTTGTCGTAGGACGATCCCGGTCCGCCGAGGCTGCCCGTATAGGGGCGGATTTCGATGCCGAAGATCGTCGAGGACAGGATCTGGTTGCCATCAACGATGATTTCGTTCGCGCCCTCGAGCTGGATGCCGTCGTGGCCGTTACCGTAGATCACGTTGTTGATGATCTGGCTGTTTTCGGCTTGTTTGAACAGAATCCCGTTAGAGCCGTTGTTGTAGACCGTGTTGCCTTCGATCAGGATGTCGCGGTTGAGCAGGTTTTCCCAACCCTCAACCGTCTGGCTTCCGGCGCCGCGCTGGACGACGATGCCGTTTTCGGCGTTTCCGTAGGCGACGTTGTTGCGAAGGATGACGTCATGGCTGTGCGTGACCACGTTAAAACCGTGGCGGTCGTTTGCGTAGGCGACGTTATTTTCATAGATCGCGTTGGATACAAAGTCGGCGATGAAGCCGTCCCAGCTGTTGTGGTGGGCGACGCTGTCCCGGATGATGAGGTTTTTGGTCTGTTCATGCGGGTTGAAGGCTATGCGCGACACATCGTGGATTTCCACCCGCTCGATCAGGATACGGTCGTCGTGTTCGCTTTTTCCGGGCAGGACTCCGGTCATGATGCCGTCCACGTCCGCGGTGCTGTTGGCCCGGTTGCCGTCGAGGGTCAGGTCGCGGATAATGACATCCGTGGTGACCTGATTGACGGGCGTACGAATTAAGCCGGTGATTTTGGCAGACCAACCGTCGGCGAGTTTCAGGATGGTTTTGCCCATGCCTTCGCCCGTTATTTCCGTATTGCTGTAGATCCTCAGGGCGCCGTCAGAGGCCGTTCCGGTTCCTTTGATAATATAGGTTCCTTCGTCGAGAACGACCTTGCCCCCGCCGGCGAGTTTGGCGGCGTCGAGAGCCGATTGTATGGCCTGCGTATCGTCGATGTTGTCGTTCGGGTTAGCGCCGTAGTTCCGTGGGTCAAAGATATTCATGTTTACTCTTCCTTTCTGGATCACAAGAATACAGGCGCACGGCAAACCAAGGGCCGGTACAGGTTAAGAGTCCCGGCGGACACTGGGTTCGGAGTCTTCTTTTATTTTTTACTCAGCGCCCACACACCGGGCACTGGCTTGTCATATGCGCTTACTGTTGACATATTATTTTTTCATAAAGTCAACGCTAGCACTGAATCGTTAACGGTTCCTGAATCGCTTTTGTTTCTTTTTGGCTTGAAACCTAGGTTTCTAATGCTGATAGGGTATAAGGGCTGTTTTTTATTTACATAATAAAACTTAACGAATTAACTTTTTGTGTAAAAAACGCCCCCGATGTTATTGTTATGGATAATATATTCTTGCTTTTTCCTTCGGACCTCGTCATAAGGTATGGGGCTTTTTGACAGGGTTGTTTTATGATTTTCGCGTCACCAACTTTTTTATTTCTATTTTTACCTATCTTCCTCGTTTTGTATTATCTGGCGGGGAAAAACCTTAAATCTCCGGTGATTTCCATCGGGAGTTCGGTTTTTTACGCCTGGTGGCGGCTCGATTTCCTGTTCATGCTTTATGCGATTATCGGGTTCAGCTGGCTGTGCGCCCTGCTGATCGAGAAATATCACGAGACCCATTATCGCCGGGCGCTCTGGCTTCTGCGGGGCGGGGTGGCCGCGAATCTCCTGACGCTCGGCTACTTCAAGTATTTCAATTTCGGGGTCCACAGCTTCAATGACATGATGATGGATTTCGGGGTGGCGATTCCGCCGGAATACGCGCATGTTATCCTGCCGATCGGGGTGTCGTTCTTCGTGTTTCATGCGATCAGCTATATCGTGGATGTCTGGCGCAAGGATACGCCGGCGACGCGGAACCTGTTCGATTTTGCGGCCTTTATCATGCTCTTCCCGCACCTGATTGCGGGACCGGTGCTGAAATACAAGGATCTGGTGTGGCAGTTCACCAACCGCAAGCATAGCCTCGATCTGTTTTCGGAGGGCGCTTACCGTTTTATGGCCGGGTTTGCCAAGAAGGTTTTGATCGCGGATACGGTCGCGCCCTTGGCGGATGCGGCCTTTGCGCTTGAGAACCCGACCATGGCCGATGCCTGGCTGGGGACAGTGGCCTATTCGATCCAGTTGTTCTTCGATTTTGCCGGGTACAGCGAAATGGCGGTCGGCCTCGCCCTGATGATGGGTTTCCGCTTTATCGAGAACTTCAACAACCCTTATACCAGCACCAGCATCACGGATTTCTGGCGGCGGTGGCATATCAGCCTGTCCACATGGCTGCGGGATTACCTCTATATCTCTCTGGGCGGCAGCCGGAAGGGGAATGTGCGGACCTATATCAACCTGTTCCTGACCATGCTTTTGGGCGGGTTGTGGCACGGGGCGAACTGGACGTTCATTCTCTGGGGCGCGTGGCACGGCGCCATTCTAGCGGTCGAGCGGGCTCTGGGCATCAAGGGGACTGCGCCGAAGAACATCCTCAAGCGCATATTCATGACGCTTTTGACGCTGGTGTTCGTCATGATCGGCTGGGTGCTGTTCCGCGCCCATACGCTGGGCGATGCCATCGTGATGTATCAGGGCATGGCCGGATTACAGGGCATCGGGATCAGCGATGCGCTGGGCTGGCAGGTCAAGGGGATGCAGATCGTCGCGCTGATCGGCGGCATCGCGCTGATTTTCACCATGCCTTATTTCGAGCGCGGGCGGACGCCCGTGGAGTTGTCGAAGGGCAGTTCGGCGATGAAGACGACGCCCAATCTGCTGATGCAGGCGGTGGTTGGCGGGTTGTTCGTGATCGCGGTCTCACGCCTGCTGGCGATGAGCTATTCGCCGTTCCTGTATTTCCAGTTTTAGTTCCAGACGATTGAGCGGGCTGACGCCCGTATTTTCAAAATTATGGATTGGCCACCAGATTATCGAGCGCCGGGTCTGCCGCGCCGGAGAGATAGTCGTCGAAGGGGACAATCCCGGAAGAGGGGCGCGGAGGGAAATCACGCTGCGTTTGTGTTATCGCTGAAATGGCTCAGTTTTTTCTACATCTGGAAATCATAGCGAACCGCCTCTACAACCCTGCAACCTGAGAAAGTGTATTGGGCTGCTTTACGGTCGTGGATTGAGACGAAGGAAAAATCCGTCTGGTCATCTTGCGGTGGGATCGCACCTTTTTCGTAGATCGGGAAGATACTATAGATATAGTCCAGCCATGCGTCGGATATAACGGGATCAATCGGTTTTCCATCGTATATATCCTCATCAACCGAAATCAGCGTTCCAAACCTGTCGGGCAGGCGGTGTATGTTTCTTGGCTGGCATTCCTTCGGTTTGATTCTTGCTCCTAGACTTTCCAACACCTCACGCAAATTTTCTAAGGATTCCCTTGTGACTCCTCTAGGTGAAAGCCAAGGATACGATTTTATTAAAAAATCCTCGTTTCTGCCGGGGACGGTATCAACGGTGATGGGCGGCAGTTTGAACAGGGTGCTTTCTGAAGGAGTTGAGCAGGATTGTGCCATAATCTTGAAAACGATTCCGTTCCCTGCGTATAGAGGCACAGAAGCCAAAGCATCCGACGATATTTTGACCAATGGTACAAAGCGCCGTTGTCCCTGGTCTCGCAAAGTTCTCATAATCTCCAGAACCGCGTTATCGTCTCTCTCAAGCTTTATTACCGAGGCGTTCAAACCCATCGAAGGGCTTAAATGATTGAATGTTTCTAAAAAACCTTTTGGCTCAACTACTTCCATTGATAGCGCCGGATCACTTTTATCCACGATTAGATTGAAGTTACAAAATATGCCGTTGCAGTCTTGGTTGAATATATGGAAAAAAATACGCTTTGTGCAAGTTCGCAGAAGGTTTTAGAGCTATTTATCAGGGTTGCGGCGGGTCTGCGGGTTCGCTGTAGGCCGGGGGGAAGGGTATTTTCGGCAACTCTTTCGCCCGTTCTGTCATATAGTGCGCGTAATTTTCGTCCTCGCCGATCAGGAGGCGGGAGAGGGATTTGGAGAAATTGGGCTGGCGCAGCCATTCGTCGATGCCGTCCTGCCAGGAGTTCCACATTCTTTGCATATTTTTATTCCCGCGCCCGTACAGGCGGATGAAGGCGGTTTCAAAGCAACTGATGAGCTGCTGGTATATCCGTTCCTGCTGCTTGGCCTGATCGCCCGAGAGGGGCTCCTGATGGTTATCGAGTTCGGGGTGGTCGATGAGGATATCCAGGATGTGGTTATATTGCTCCTTGAGCTGGCCGTCGATTTCCTGCTGTTCGGTCAGGCGCTCCTTGGCCTGTTCCATCAGGAACAGATAGATCGCGCCGGGCAGGCCAACGATCTGCACCACATAGCTCATGACTTCGAGCGTTTCCTTCCATGCAGCCGAGTCCATGCGAAAGCCCTTTCCTGTTTGCAGACGGACAGTTTAGAAAATCCGGCGCTGTTTGGGAAGGGATTTTCCCGCCGTGTGCATCGCCTTAGAACGCCGCGAGTCCCGTCTGGGCGCAGCCAAGGATCAGGGCGTGGATGTCGTGGGTGCCTTCGTAGGTGTTCACGGCTTCCAGATTGCAGAGATGCCGCATGACGTGGAATTCCTCGGCAATGCCGTTGCCGCCGTGCATATCACGGGCGGTGCGGGCGATGTCCAATGCTTTGCCGGCGTTGTTGCGCTTGATCAGCGAGATCATCTCCGGGGCGAAGGCGTTTTGGTCCATCAGGCGGCCGACCTGAAGGGCGGCGTGTAATCCCAACGTAATTTCGGTCTGCATATCGGCCAGTTTTTTCTGGACGAGCTGCGTGTGCGCCAGCGGGCGGCCAAACTGCTTGCGGTCGAGCGTATATTGCCGTGCGGCGTGCCAGCAGAACTCCGCCGCACCCATCACGCCCCACGCGATGCCGTAGCGGGCGCGGTTCAGACATTCGAATGGACCTTTGAGGCCGGAGGCTGCGGGCAGGAGGTTTTCCTCGGGGACCAAGACGTCCTGCATCACGATTTCTCCGGTGATCGAAGCGCGGAGCGACAGCTTGCCCTCTATCGGCGGGGCCGAGAGACCCTTCATGCCCTTTTCGAGGATGAAGCCCTTGATCGCGCCGTCATGTTCCTCGGATTTGGCCCAGACGATGAACACGTCCGCGATAGGCGCATTGCTGATCCATGTTTTCGATCCGTTGAGGGTATAGCCCTTGCCGGTGCGGATGGCCCTTGTGTTCATTCCTCCGGGGTCGGAGCCGGCGTCCGGTTCGGTCAGGCCGAAGCAGCCTATTTTCGTTCCTGCGGCGAGGCCGGGGAGGTATTTTTGCCGCTGCTCTTCCGAGCCCCATTTCCAGATCGGGAACATCACCAGAGAGGATTGCACCGACATGGCCGAGCGGTAACCGGAATCGACGCGCTCGATTTCGCGGGCGATGAGGCCGTAGGAGACATAGTTCGCGCCTGCGCCGCCGTATTCTTCGGGCAGTGTGGCACCGAGCAGGCCGAGTTCGCCCATTTCTTGGAGGATTGCAGGGTCGAAAGCGGCTTCACGGTAAGCCTTGACGATGCGCGGCATCAGGCGGTCTTGTGCGTAGGCACGGGCGGTGTCGCGGATGGCCCGCTCCTCTTCGGACAGGCTGTCTTCGATCCTTAGCGGGTCTTGCCAATCGAAAGCCAATGATGCGGTCATTTGCTGTTTCCGTTTTCGGTTGGTTGAGTCTCTTGGGAGAGTATCTTACCGCCGAGGCTTAAATGCAAGTTGACGCGTTGCTCCAACAGTTCGCGCTGCGCCCTGGCGCGGTCGATCCGTATGGCGATGGTGTTGCGCTTGATCTGGAGCAGGTCGAGCAGTTCGATCTCCCCGGCCTTGAAATTGGCGTCGGCGATGTTCTCCGCCTGTTTGGCGTTCTCGTAGGCTTCGTCAAGATCCTGCGAACGGTGGCGGAAAAGCTGCTCGTTGCTGATGGCGGTTTCGACCTCCCCGAAGGCGTTCAGAGCCGTCTGGCGGTATTGGGCGAGGGAAGCCTGCTGTTCGGCTGTGCGGATGTCCACATCGGCTTTCAGGTTTCCGGCGTTGAAGATGGGGAAGAGCAGGTTTCCGGCGGCGGACCAGATGACGTTGGCCGGATCGGTCAAGTCCCTGAGCTGATCGCTGGTCCCGCCGAAGGAGCCGGTCAGGGAGATTTGGGGCAGCCGTGCGGCCTTGGCCTGTTCCGTGCGCTCGAAGGCGGCGTGGACGCGGCGTTCGGCGGCAATCAGGTCGGGGCGGCGTTCCAGCAATTCGGCGGGGATACCGGCGGGAACGGGGGCGGGCAGGGCTGGATAATCCGTTTCGTTTTCTATCATGGCCGCCGGATATTTGCCCATCAGGATTTCGAGGCTGCGGCGAGCGAGAAGGTCTGCGCTTTCCGCGTTGCGGATGGACTCGCGTGCGCGGGCGAGATCGGATTTGACCAGATGAACGTCCTGCAGGGAAATGAGACCCTCGTCATAGAAAGCCTGTGTGACGTCGAGCGTATTTTTCAGGTTCTTTTCAAACGCGCGGGCGAGTTCGAGCTGTTTGGAGGATTCTATCGTCTGGAGATAGGCCTTTGCCGTTTGTGCGGCGAGGGACTGGCGGGCGGCGGCGTAGTCGTTTTCGGCGGCGTAATACTCATAGAGTGCGACTTTTTTTCCGGCGCGAACGCGGCCCCAGACGTCGATCTCCCAGCTGACATCGAGGGAGACGTCGTAGGTCGTCGAGCCGCCACCGCCGGAACTGAAATCGCTGTTCGAGAAACTGCCGCCGAAATTGGAGAAGCCGCCGGAATCGCTGCTGTCGAGCGAACCGCTGCGGCGGACGAGGCTGCGGAGATCAAGAACGGGCCAGAGGCCGGAGCCGGCCTTTTTAAGCTGGGCGCGGGCGATATCGCGGCTGGCGGCGGCCTGCACGAGGTCATGATTATGGGCCAGCGCGTCTGTGACGTACTGCGTGAGCAAGGGATCGTTGAAATCCCCGGCCCAGCCGGAGTCGGGATAGGGATCGACTTCGGCGTCCGGTGCGCGGGGTTTTTCGGATGTCCAGTTGGGCGGGACGTCGAAATTGATCGTCGCCACACCGCAGCCGGACAGAAAAAGAGGGAACAGCATCAGGGAGAAATGATATTTAAACTTACTCTTCATGCCTTGGCCTTCCTTTGCTTGCGGGCGGCAACCCAGCCGGACATTTTTGTTCCCAGCATCAGCATACAGGGGGTGAGCAGCAGCGTGAGCATCGTCGCGAAGGTCAGGCCGCCGGCGATGGCCGTTGAAAGCTGGACCCACCATTGGGTCGAGGGGGCGCCAAAGGAGATATCCTGACTCATGAAGTCGATATTCACCGAGAAGACCATTGGCAGCAGGCCCAGGACGGTTGTCACTGATGTCAGCAGGACCGGCCGGAGGCGTTGTGCGCCGGTTCGCAGCAGCGCCTCCTTGGGCGTTGCGAATTTCTGGCGCAATTCGTTGTAGGTGTCGATCAGGATGATGTTGTTGTTCACCACGATCCCGGCGAGGGCGATGACGCCGATACCGCACATGACGATGCCGAACGGGTTGTCGGTGATGAGCAGTCCCAGCATGACTCCGGCGGTGGAGAAGATAATCGCGCTCAGGACGAGTATCGTCTGATAGAAGCTGTTGAACTGGGTGATAATGATGGCGGTCATCATGAAGACCGAGACATTGAAGGCGTTGCTCAGGAAATCGGCGGCTTCCTGCTGGTCCTCGTCCTCGCCCTTGAAGACGATCTGAACGGCGGGGTCGAATTCGTTTTTAGCTTTGGCGAGGGCGTGCTTGAGTTTATCGACCTGATCGTCTACCAGCATCCCTTCGGCGACGTCGGATTGCACGGTGAAGGCCATATGGCCGTCCACACGGGAGATGGTTCCGGTTTTCTGGGCGGTGTTGAACTGGACGAAGTTTTTCACCGGGATATGACCGAGCGCGGTGGGGACGCGGATTTGCAGAAGCTGGTCGAGATTGCGTTCCTCGGCGGGGAAGCGCATACGGATGTCGATTTCCTCGTCGGCGTCGTCGGGTGTGTATTCCGCGACCAGAAGGCCGGTGGTCAGCATCTGGACGGCGGCGCCCAGCGTGGCGACGTCCGCGCCGTAGCGGGCGGCTTCCTCGCGGTTAATGTCTACGCGCCATTCGAGACCGGGGAGCGGGCGGGAGTCCTCAATGTCCACGAAGCCGCCGATCCCGTTCATGATGTCCACGACCTTTTGCACGGCGGGGGGAAGTTTTTCAGCAAAATCCGATCGCACCTCGACGTGGACGGGCCTGCCGCCGCCGGGGCCATGCTCCTCCTTGCGGATTTGCGCCTTGATGCCGGGAATGTCCCGAATGGCCAGACGGATATCCTCTATGATATCCGAGGCGGGGCGGCGTTCGCGCCAGTTGACGAATTCCAGCTGGATGATGCCAATCGCGTCTTCGGGCATTTCGCGTTCGCCGCTGCTGCTGGCGAAGGTGCGGGCATAGACGTACTTGACCGACTCCATGCCCAGAATTTTCTTTTCCACGCGGCGGACCAGTTCGTCCTTTTCGTGGATCGAGAGGTCGCCGCGGGCTTGCACCTGCACCTGCACGAAATCCGGCTCGATGTCGGGGAAGAATTCTACGCCCTTTCCGACGGTGGCATAGGCCGCGTAGGAAAAGACCAGCATGAAGATTGCAAATCCGAGCGTTTTCGCGGGATGGTCCAAAAGTGTGCCGAGGACGCGGATATATCCGCCGGCGAGACCCTTGATGCTGTCTAAATCTCCGCTTTCTGCGGCGATCATCGCCTTCATGCTTTCGGGGTCGGCGATGGCGCGGTTGCCGAAAATGCGGCCCAGAACGGGGATGAAGATCAGGGCCATCAGGATCGAGAAGCAGAGGGTGATGATGACCGTAATGGGCATATAGACCATGAATTCGCCGACGATCCCCGGCCAGAAGAGCAGGGGGAGGAAGACGATCTGGGTGGTCAGGGTCGAGGAAATGACGGGCCAGGCCATGCGTTTGGCGGCGTAAGCATAGGCTTCGTTCCGTTCCATGCCGTCGGCGATTTTGCGGTCGGCGTATTCGATGGCTACAATCGCGCCGTCCACGAGCATTCCCGAAACGAGGATCAGGCTGAACAGCACCACGATATTCAGAGTATATCCCAGAAGGTAGAGGGTGAGTATCCCCGCCAGAAAGGAGCCGGGAATGGCGATGCCAACCAGCAGCGAGGGGCGGACGCCCATGGAGGCGATCATCACGATCATCACGAGAATGATCGCGCTCATGACGTTGTTGTTGAGATCGCTCAGCATATCGCGGATCTGGACGGATTTGTCCTGCATATAGGTGACTTTCAGGGATTCCGGCCAGTTTTTCTGCTCCTGCGCGACGACTTTTCTTACGCTTTCGATTGTTTCTATGATGTTCGTGCCTACGCGCTTGGAGACTTCGAGGACGAGGGCGGGCTGACCGTTCAGGCGGGCGAAGCTCTCGGGATCCTTGTAGACGCGGCGCAGGGCGGTGACGTCCTTGAAGGTGACGACGGTGCCGCCGCTGACCTTGATCGGGAGGGAGAGAATGTCCTTCGCGTTCTCGATGACGCCGGGAACCTTGATGACGAGGCGGCCCGCGCCGGTGTCCATGGCTCCGGCGGCGACGAGGCGGTTGTTGTTCTGGAGCAGGGTGTAGATATCCTGAAAGGTGATGTCGTAGCTTTCCATCGCGGTGGGATCGACCACGACTTCGAGCATTTCCTCCCGGTCGCCGCCGATTTCGGCTTCGAGGACGCCGGGGAGGGCTTCGATCTTGTCCTGCAGGTCACGGGCGATCCTGACCAGAGCCCTTTCGGGCAGGGGGCCGGAGAGGGCGACCGAGAGAACGGGAAAGAGGGCGATGTTGACCTCCATGACCCGCGGTTCCTCGGTGTCGGGTGGCAGTTCAGCCTTGGCGATGTCCACCTTTTCACGGACGTCGAGCATGGCCTGATCCGGGTCGAACCCGGCGGTGAACTCCATGGTGACGGAGGCGAAGTTTTCGGTCGCTACGGCGCTGATCTCCTTCAAGCCTTCCAGACCCTTCAATTCCTTTTCCATCGGGCGGACGAGCAGGCGCTCGGCGTCCTCGGGCGAAATGCCCTCATGGAACATGGAGACATAGATGATCGGGATGGGGATGTCCGGCTCGGCTTCCTTGGGGATGCTGCCAAAGGATTGTATTCCCGCCATGAATATGAAGAGAAGGCACAGGATCATCAGCCGCGAACGGCTCAGGGCGGCGTCAATCAGTGCGTTCATGCGGCTGATCTCCGGTCTTGGCCGATGCGTCGTTTTCCTGAACGGCCGGAACGGCTTTGACCTTTTCGCCCTCTCGAACAAAACCTTGGCCGTTGACGATAATCCGGGCGCTTTCAGGAAGACCGGAGACGAACAGCCTGTCTGTTTCTGCGCTGACGATCGTTACCGCATTAAAATGCACGATGTCCGCATCATCCACGGTCTTGATGCCTGTGCGGCCCGCGTCATCGAGGGTGAGAATGCCCGGAGAAACCGCATGGGCCTTGACGCTTTTCTTGGGGATGTAGACTTCGGCGCTGGTTCCCGAGGAGAGGGTGGTAGTGTTCTGAATCTCGATTTCCACGCGGAAGGTGCGGGTGCTTTCGTCCGCCTTGGGGGCGATGAAGCGGATCATTCCCCCGGTTTCCTTGCCTCCGGCGATTTTGATGAGGGCATTGCCGCCGAGTGCGATTTCGCCGATTTCCTTCTGTGGGACGGGAACATTGACGACCAGGGGGGTATTATCGACGATCGTGACAATATCGTCTCCTATATTTACAAAGTCGCCAATTTCTACATTTCGTTTGTCAAGGATGCCGTCAAAGGGGGCGCGGATTTCCGTGTCCCCGATTTCCAGCATGATCTGCTGTTCTTCGGTCTGTGCCTCCTTGAGCTGGGCAAGGGCTTCGTCGGTGCGGCTTTGTGCGGCGTAGCCTTTCACGCTGAGATTCTTCGCGGCCTCGAATTTTCTTTTCATTTCCGTCAGGCGGGCGCGGGCGCGTTCGAGGCGGATTTGCCTATCTTCCATATCGAGACGCAGGATGATGTCGCTTTCCTTGACGTCCTGCCCTTCCTCGCTCAGAATTTCCTTCACTTTTCCTGTCGTTTCGGCGCGGAGGGTGACTTCGCGGTTCGGCGTGACGTTGCCTTGGGCTACAATGAAGCTAATAACAGGTTTGCTGTCCTGCTCTTCGATTTCCACCGCCATCAGGGTGTTCTGTTGAAGGCTTTCCGTCTCGGCTGATTTTTTGCCAAAACCCAGAAGACCCGGCAGCATCCACAGGATTAGAAGTCCGGCCACAGCGGCCGCTATAAGATATGACTGCTTCATCAGGTCCGGTTTTCCTTGCGGTTTCGCGGTCCGCCGCTGTAAGGCCAATGTTTTGATTTCCCCAAGGTTTTATCCTTTAAAGCGCGGGAAGGGAACAGTTTTCTGGCTCGTGCGCCCGATTTTTCTTGCGCCCTTTTTTCAGAGTTCCGGGCTGTTACGGCCTGAGGGGACTTTATCCTTCGGCGGGGTCTCAGATTTCAGCGAGAAGGATGCCGAGGCTGACGTAAATCACGCCGCGGACGGCGCCGGCAGCGATGTTTCTCTGGGTCAGTAATTCGTGTGAAAAATCAACGTTATACATCAGGATTTTTTCCGTAATAGTCGAAAGGACTTTCAGGATCACGGTGACAACGAAGGAGGCCACAACCCAGCCGATGAGCATGGCGTTGAAATCCGTATCCTCGGAAGGCACCAGGTGCGTGGCCATGGCGATGGCCAGCGCGGTGCCGATGATCCGGCCCGCAAAGGTGAGGGCGTAGGCGATATTCCCGCTGCGAAGCTCTTCTTCGGAACTGCGTCCCTCGTGCTTGTATTTGAAAATCTGGATACGGGCCATGGTGGCGCAGGTCAGCATGACCTGCGAGAGGGCGTAACACCCAGCGAGCGTCATGACGGTCGAGGTGGAGAGTTCGTCATACGGAAACCAGACCATGACGGCGCGTATGATAATCGCGGCGGCGAGGACGTTGCCGGTGTCGGCGATGGCTACGGCCATGTTTCCGTTGACGATTTCGTCCCGCAGGGAAATTTTCGGCAGGGCTATTTTATCAAAAATAATACGGGTCAAAGCCATTAAGAGGAGGCCGAGGAGGCCGTGAAAGGCAATCAGAAGCGCACCGTCCAGCACGGTTAATTCCGGGTCGCCATAGATCGTGCCACTGAGCATCCACGTCACGGCCAGCGTTGTTCCGGCCAGAGAAAGGCCGAAGGCCGGGTTGTCCTTTTTGAGGAGTTCTTCGGATGCGTTAATATGCGCGATGGCACCGGAGAAAAAGCGCAGGGAGGTGAAGAGAGCGACCACAACGCCGAGATTGACCAGCAGGCGGAGGTTATATTCGCTGTCCCAGTAAAAGATATCGAATTCCATAGTCTTTACCGAATGTTCTTGCTGCTCATGTCTGTCTGTGAAAGATCGACTCGCCGATTCCAAGTCTTGTTCTGCTGATTATAAATTATCGGCGGGTTTTCTTCATCATGGCCACGGTCTTTTTTTGCCTGTGATGTAAAAAGGCCACATTCGTGTTTTTTTGCTGCTTCGCAGAGCCGACAATTCATGCCACATTGATGAGGATGAGCGATTTCTTTCAGACCCTTGAGCGGATTGTTGGCGCGGGAAACGTGTTGACGGACGATGCGGACAAGGGCCGCTACGAGGAAGACTGGCGCTATGACAACGGGCGGGCGCTCTGCGTTGTGCGGCCCGCGGATACGGCGCAGGTCGGCGCGATCATCAAGGTTTGCGCCGAACGCCGAGTCCGGCTTGTGCCGCAGGGGGCGGCGACAGGGCTGGTCGGCGCGTCGGTTCCCGATCAGAGCGGAGGCCAGATTGTTTTATCTCTGCAACGGCTTAACGCGGTTCTTGAAATCGACCCCGTCAACAAAACCGCTCTTGCCGGAGCCGGCGTGGCCTTATCCGCTCTCAATGCCAAAGCAGCCGAACACGGTTTGTTTTTCCCGATCGATCTGGGGGCCGATCCGACCATCGGGGGCATGGTGGCCACAAATACGGGGGGCAGCCGCCTGATCCGTTACGGCGATGTGCGGCGGAATGTGCTGGGCTTGGAGGTTGTGGACGGGCAGGGGAATATTATCAATCTGCTCAAAGGTTTGCGGAAGGATAATACGGGGCTGGATCTCAAGCAGGTTTTTATCGGTACGGGCGGAGCTTTCGGTGTGGTCACGGCGGCTGTTGTGGCGCTGGCGCCGATTCCGGCACAGACGGCGACGGTGCTGGCGGTGCCGCGCTCGTTCGAGGATATCAATGCGCTATTGCTTGATGCGGAGAGGGCGTTCGGCCCTTTACTGACCTCCTTTGAGGGGATGTCGCGCAATGCCATGGATTGCGCGATTCGACACGTTGCGAATACGCCTGATCCGTTCGGGGGGAATATCCCTGACTATGCGCTGCTGATCGAGCTTTCGACTCAAGAAGCCGAGCCGCTTCTTGAGGACCGCCTGATTTCCTTCGTCATGGCGCGGTACGATGAAGGTGGAGACAAACCGATTATTTATGCGGTGACAGGAAAGGCGGAAGGGCTGTGGGCTTTGCGGCATCATATCTCCGAAGGGTTGCGCCAGGAGGGAAAAGTCATTGGACTGGATATCTCTGCGTCCCGTTCTTCGCTTTGGGTCTTTAAAGAAGAGGCCAAAATGCTGCTGAAAAACAACTTTCCGTTTTTTAAGCTTTGTGATTTCGGGCATTGCGGGGATGGGAGTGACCATTTCAATCTGGTGTGGCCCAAAGCGGCGGGGCCATATGATGCGGTGAAGGCGCAAGCGGCGCGGGAGGCGGTCTATGAGCTGCTGGTGCGCTCTTACGGCGGCAGTTTCAGCGCGGAGCATGGGATCGGTCCGGCCAATCAGGCCTATTATCATCGCTATGTGCCGCAGGAGGTTCAGGTTCTTGCCGCGCAGTTCAAAATGATTTTCGATCCGGCGGGGATATTGGGAAATATTCGCTTAGGCATCGAACGTTAAATGATTTTCCTGAGGGGGTAGTTTAAAAACCTGCTCCGCCTTCATCACGGGTTTTTGCCAATTCCCGGTCAGGCGGACCCTGTAGATGTCGCAATTTTCCGGCCATTTCGCCGATCTATCCCCGCAGATTTCATTGAGCGCCAGCCAAACGCCGCCGTGTGAGACGATCAGGGGAATTTTACCCTCCGGCTGTTTTTTGGCGGCGATGTCCTTTAACCCTTCCATGATGCGGTGGTGAAAGGAGGCGTAATTCTCGCCCTTCGGCGGGTCTTCGCCCGACAGGAAGTGTTCGGCGGCTTCCTCCCAGGGCAAGCCCTCCCATTCGCCGAGCATCTGTTCGTTAAAGGCCGCCTTCTCTGTTTGCGGAAGGGTCAGGATGTCAGCGATTCCAGCGCCCGATTGCACGGCGCGGTACATTTCGCTGTGGTAGATTTCGGACACTTCGGGGTCAATCTTGTTGAGGTAAGCGGCGGCTTGACGGGTCTGATTTTCGCCTGTTTGCGTTAATTTGCTGTCTGAGCCGCTGCCGCTGGCGATGCGGTTGAGGTTCGCCACGGATTCCGCATGGCGCATGAAGTAGAATTCTATCAGAACTTGCAGTTCTTTGGGGGGCATTGCTCAAAACCTAAAGGTTGCTGGTCAGGCCCAGGTCCGGGTCTTTAGGAGTAATGCCGTTGTGTATGCCTTCTATCTTTTCGGCTTCGCTTAAAATGTAACGCATATCCTGAATATTGCCGCTGTAGACTTCCAAAAACGTTTCCGGTGAAAGAAAGTGCCGTGCCGTGACTTCGTTGGATACCGGAAAGGGTCTGTCAATGTTGAGAATGATGCCGGCCATGACGACCATATATTTCGGTCCGTCCTCATCGCGGTAATCGTCAGACTCCATCAGGAGAAAGGGGATCATCTGCCCCACGTCCAAGCCTGTTTCCTCCTTGAATTCCCGGCGTGCAGTTTCGTAGTCCGATCGGTCGCCGATTTCCCGGTGTCCTCCGGGTATGTCTAAGCCCCTGTTTGTATGCTGAACGACCACAATCTTTCCATCGGGTAAGAAAGGGACGAGCAGGACGGCGGATATCCGTTGTTGGGGAATATCATTCGTGAAGGGGTGGAAGCGGAAACGCGAAGGTGTTGCTCTCATAGGTTCGTTGGCCGCCGTTACCGGGACTCCCGCCTGGTGAAACTCCACGTCTATTCCTGCAGTTTCGCGTTCGGGGGTTGGCATCCTGCTACATTCCCAATTCAAATTCTGCGGGCTTAATATCCCTTTGCAGGGGTCGTTCGTCCGGACGGCATTTGGTCATCACCATATTCAAGGTGTAGGCGGGGTTGCTGGCGTCGTTTTTGATCGGCGGGTCGAATTTCTGGGAGGGGTCGTCCTCGACGGAATATCTTTCCACTTTTCTGGCTACGCCCGTGCGTATAAGACTCTCGCCTAAAGTTTCTTCATCATAGAGCATATGGTGTACCATGAAAGGATTCATGTCCCGCTTTTCATAGCCTCGGCCCAAAACCTGCGTCGTCATATGGGTGGTCTGATCGATCGAGAGGACGGGACGGCCCTTACGGTCCTTTTTCCCATTCAAATATGCCTCAGCAACAAGGGCAAAATCAGGAACACAGACCCTCAGCTTTCCCCCGGGCGCGGTTACCCGCGCCCATTCGTTCATTACGTCCGGCGCCTCTTCGAGGGTAAAGTGTTCAAAAACGTGGGAAGCGCGAACTTCCTCGAACAGGCCGGTCCATTCTTCGGGCAGATCGTCGATACTCATCACGAGGTCGGCGGCGCCGGGTTCGGCGTCAACATTCAGCCACGGCTCGGGGAAATGTTTTTCCAGCGGGACGCCGCAGGCGAGGTTGAGCTTGGTGTAGACCTTGCCGTTTACGAGGAGGCCACCATCAACGACTTCCCAGGGCGGGTTGTTATCGGTTGAATCGTTCTGTTTGCTCATGTCCACTCACTCCTAGTGCATACCGCCGGGTTCGCGGGGCGGTTCTGGCGGTTTTTGTGCCAGGTGGGTATGATCCTCCTGAAGGGGATCCGTGTCTCCATCCATGATTTCATCGGCCTTAATTCCGGATGGCCCAGAGCCCACGACAATCTGGGCAGGCTTGGCGTCTTTTCCCGGAAGTGCGCCGTTCGTGATGCTTGTCAGGAAGTTCGGGTCGGAGGGATCGCCGAAAGATTTCTTGGTCGTGGGGGCGCTGACCCAGGGTTTGCTTCCCAGTTCGTTCACCCTCATGTCCGGTGGGGTCAAGGAATCCTTGATCAGATTGCAGTGTACTCTTTCAATTTCGATCAATAAACCTAGTTGTCTTCGCGTGTCTGCGGGAAGAGTGGGGTTGTTGGCGTTGTCAAAATCCCTGCGAAAAACTGTCTCCTGTAGGTATCTATGCTCAGGGTAAAGCAGGTCCAGGCGCCTGATTTCGGTGAGGGTTCTGTCCATGACGCCGATATAGTCCTCTAGGCTCTCCGGGGGATGGAAGTGGATTGTCGCGCCCTGAACCTGAGAGATGGCATTAGGTCCATATTTGTGCGCGATGACTCTCGATAGATAGATATCATCCACCTTCGGTCCCTCTTCGAGGCCAAGATGGCCCATAAACCAGGGATTTTCCTCATTGCGGACCCGCTCGACTCTCTGAGGCAGATCGTCTCTCATGGTTTCTAGCAGGGAGCCGTCGCGCATCATGAAGGTGCGCCCGTGGATATAGTTGCGAGGGGGCTGCTTCACCCGGGAGATATAGTGGGCCAAGAGCAAATCTTGAAAAAGGGAGGGGTGGTTGGGAACGTGAGGCTCTACGTGCGCGTAGGCCGCTTGACAGTTTTGATCCTGCTGAAGCTTGCCCATCAGCGCGACGAGCGTCTGAGGTTCCATGACAATATCGGCGTCGGCAAAACAGATCATGCCATCATTGAAGGTTCTTTTCCCAAGTATTGCCAACTGGGCGTTCATTTTTCCCGGTTCCGAGGTCATGATTTCCAGACGCTCGATGCGCGGGCCGTTCTCAGCCAAGTCCCTCAGGATTTTCCCGCTATCGTCGGTGCAGCCGTTCAGGCAGTAAATCACCTCAACATTCACGTTCCGCGGCAGTTGGTTGATAGCCTCAGCCAAGGACGTGAATGAGCAGGGGAGAGACTGTTCCTCGTTGTACACGGGGATTCCGATTGTTAACGTTTGTAGCTTATTCCCCTTTGGCACCTGCTGCCCCTAACATATTATTCTGTATTAATATTCGTAGTATTATAGATATTCGTAGTATTATAGCCATTTTGTCTTCAAACGACAAATATTTAAAAAATCAAGCTGGGCCGTGGGGTTCGACATCTGCGGGCTCCTTACCCCAATCATTCCAATTTTTAAGCTCTTCGAGTCTATCCCAATCCGGCTTTCCTTGCATTCTGTGTATTTCGCGTGTCATTTGCTTGGACCACCTGTAAAACTCCCAACCGGCCATTCTGTATGGCGCCCCTTCCGCATGATCTTTCCATCTAAGGCGCATACGGGACAGGGGGCCTTGCTTGTCAGCTTCTACGCGAACGCTTGATAAAGCTTTTTTTTCGTCATAAAGCCTGTTGGCTTCAGAAATAAACCTAATGTAATCAATCGTGAAGGGGTAGTAACGGCTGTTCTCTGCCTCGGCGATTTCGATTATTCCTTTCGGGCGTTCGAGAAAGCCATAAGCATAAACAAGTTCCTTGAAGGAATAATCAAAGGAGAAATTTTTCGTTTTTATAGACGCAAGACCCTTCATTCTGCATTTGATTCTTAGTCCGAGAGAAGTATCTTCGAACTCGTTATCTCTCGTGAAATCATTCGACCTCTTAGGAATAAAGGCTTTTGAGGGGCTTGTTGTCGTTCTTATCTCTGGTGTGCCCAATTCCGCTATACCGGCCTGTGCCTCGTCAGTTAGTACTGTTTTCGCGCCTGTTTGTTCGTCGTTGGCTGTGTGATGGCTAATATCTGTGTCTGAATTGTCTCCATGAAGTTGGGTTGTACCCCCAGAGTGGGGTTCAGGAGAATACTGTCTTTCCGCTTTGGTATCCCGTAGGGCTTGTTTTGCCTCGCTATCCACTTTTTCGGCTATTTCCGCTATCGCCTTAGCAATGTCTTCGTTGAGGGGCATCATTCCAAGCTTGATGCGCTGCAATTCTATATAAACTTGGGTTTTGCCATGGCGTTGCTCCAGTTCGATAAAGTTTGGGTCGACATTGGAGCGGGCATGAACGTAATCTTTTGAACCAGCTGTCGGTTCTGGAACCGGTGCAGCTGTCTCCATGGCGATCTGCGCCGCAGTTTTGCTTCCGGGTAAAAGCAAATATTTTGAAGGTTTTCCTGACGGGTCGTCGCCTGGTCCGATTCGATCCGAAATGATCGTATCGAGAGCTTTAACAATTCTCTTTAAGTCATGGCTTGCGAATCCTGGGTTATCCTTAATATTTTCGAGTGCGCTAGCTATTGTCTCAAGGGCTCCCTTTTCGTTTTCGTTTCTGCTTCCCCCCGTTTTTGGCTCCGCTGTGTAAGAGCGTCTTATTCTTTCTATGACCTGCTGTCTTGACTCTGTTCCGGGTTGCAGGGCGTGTTCATTTCCTACCGACCAACCCCAGACATCGTTGATGCCACGAGGGGCTCTTGGCGGTCTCTCTGCGACTTTCATCAGAGTGGCGAGCGCGAGTTTCAGTTCTGCGTCTTCATCCTCAGCAGTCAGGGCGGCAATCCTTTCCTGAGCCAGACGTTCTGCCTCTTGGGTGAAAGTTTCTTCCTGATCTGTCTCTGAAGCCATGGTTATATAAAACAAAATTATGTCGTGAAAGTAATGATCAAACAATAATAACTAGAGCAGTATATACGTTAAAAAGATAAGATCATTATTACGCTTTAAAAAAATCACTTCGTTTTTTTGTAAGTAGCTCTTTATAGCTCCGCTAAAGATAAATTACAATATTTTTATGTGTTTTAGGGCTGATCTCATGAATTCTCATGTATTCAGGGTCTTGTCAGGTCGGGCGCTTTATGTTCCTGTGGAGTATTGGAGTTTTTTATTAAATTCCTGTCCTGTGTTTTTCCGCTTTTGAATTAGTATCCTGTCTGTACTGTGCGCTTCGCGTTCCGCTGTCTTCGTAAAAAAAACAACTCTTTAACCTTTTCATATTGGACGGTTACACATGAACAAGAAGATTTTGCTTACTGTTTTGTCGGGGATTGCGTTGGCGCCTGTTCCTGCCTTTGCCGAAGATCCCCTGGCGTCGTCCGGGATCAGTTTCTCCGGAAGTCTGGGGTTTGTGACGGAATACTCCTTCCGCGGCATTGCTCAGTCGAATGAGAAGCCGGCCATTCAGGGCGGGTTTGACGTTAATCATACCTCGGGGCTTTACGCTGGGGTGTGGGGCTCGAACGTCGATTTCAACGACGGGGACGAAGCCACTGTTGAGGTTGATATTTTCGCTGGTTATGCCGGGGAATTCAGGGGTCTGAGCTACGATCTCGGGGTGCTTTATTACGCCTATCCGGGGGCGGATGACTCGCTGGATTACGATTACTGGGAGTTTGCGGCCTCCATGGGGTACGATTTCGAGGTCGCAGCCCTGACCGCTTCCTTTAACTATTCGCCCAACAATTTTGCGGATAGCGGCCATGCTGAATATTATGCTCTTTCCGCGGATGTGCCGATTTACAAGGAATTGTCCCTGACGGCTCATGTCGGGCATCAGGAGATTGATGAAGAAGAGGATTTCGGAGTTGACGATTACAACGACTGGTCTGTCGGTCTCGGATACAGCCTTTACGGGTTCGATGCCTCCTTGCAGTATGTCGATACCGATCTGGACGAGACGGAGGAATGCGCGGACGGGTGCGCCGAGCGCGTAATCTTCAGTCTTTCAAGAACTTTCTAGCTTAACCGGGAGCCCTGCGGCTCCCGTTTTTTTGCTTCAGGATGAGGAATATCATGGGTCTCTCAAATCTTAAAATCTCGCAAAAACTTCCCCTTTTAATCACTGCTTTGGCCGCACTTTCGGCGGGGGTTACGGGGTATTTTATCGTCAGGGAGGCTTCTGCGGATGCGCTGGTTGCCAGTGAGGAGAGCCTCCTTTCCCTTGGAGATGCCCGAACCGAGACTCTTAAAAATTACCTCAGCTCCATCGGTGAAGACC
Source organism: Alphaproteobacteria bacterium (assembly GCA_016699735.1). Classification (NCBI taxonomy): domain Bacteria; kingdom Pseudomonadati; phylum Pseudomonadota; class Alphaproteobacteria; species Alphaproteobacteria bacterium. The sequence goes on along the minus strand of CP065008.1, from coordinate 2,520,524 downwards.
TCTCCGTGATGGCGCAGAGCGATTATGTGCGGCAGGCGTTGCGCGATTTTCAGGTAGGCTGGGGGGATCTGGCGATCAACCAGACCGAGCGGCTGCAATCCCTTTACATCAATCCTGACAATCTGGCCGACCGCAACCCGCATCCCGCCGGACAGAAGGACAAGTATGACGGGCCGGAGCAGGGGACGGTTTACGATCAATTCCACCGCACCTATCATCCCTGGTTCCATAAGGTTCAGCAGACGCGGGAGTATTACGATATCTTCCTGTTCGATAAGAACGGTAATGTCGTTTACACGGTGTTCAAGGAGCTGGATTTCGCGACGAACATGAACTCCGGTCCTTGGAAAGACAGCGATCTGGCGAATGCGTTCCGCGCCGTGAAGCAGAACCCCAAAGAGGATTTTCAGGCGTTTTTCGATTTTAAACCCTACAAGCCCAGCAACGACGTTCCGGCGAGCTTTATCGCGCAACCCATTGTTTCCGAGGATGGCTCATTTGAAGGAGCCATCGCTTTCCAGATGCCGATCAGCCGGATCAACGGGATCATGAACGGCGGCAACAAGTCTGACTCCGAAGATGCTATCAAGATCGGTTCGTATATTGTCGGCTCTGACGGGCTGATGAGGAATGACTCGGTCTACGCTCCGGCGGGGACGTCGACCATTTTGACCACGAAGGTCGCGGGCGCTCATGTCGATGCGGCTTTGCAGGGGCAGAAAGGCTATGTGATCCTGCCTGATTATCGCGGTGTGCAGGTTGTGTCGTCTTATACTCCTCTGGAGTTTTTGGGGACGCGCTGGGCGGTCCTGACCGAGGAGGGCATGGCTGATGTCATGGCGCCGATTAACGATATGCGGAATTCCGCGCTGATGACAACTTTGTTTATTTTGGCTGTGGCTTCTCTGGTCGGGTTTTTCTTCTCCCGGCGTCTGGCGGGACCGATTTCCTTGATGACGGCTGCGATGGGTGATCTGGCTCGTGGGAAGTTTGATGTGGAGATACCGGGGCGTGAGCGTGGGGACGAGATCGGGGCGATGGCGGCGTCGGTGCAGGTGTTCAAGGAGAACGGCCTTGAGGCTCTGCGTCTGAAGGGGGCGCAGGAGGAGAACGAGCGGCGGGCGGCTGTTGAAAAGAAGCGGATGATGGTGGAGCTTGCGGACCGTTTCGATGCGGAAGTGGGCGGCTCGATCCAGAATCTGGCGGTGGCTGCGGAGAAGCTGCAGGATGCGGCGCGGACGATGGAGAATACGGCGCGGGAGGCGCAGGAGGCGAGTTCATCGGTGGCTTCGGCCTCGGAGGAGACGAGCGCGAATGCGGCGACGGTGGCTTCGGCTACGGAGGAGATGACGGCGAGCGCACAGGAGATTTCGCACCAGATCACGGATGTTGCGGCGAAGGCCAATCAGGCGTCGACGAATGCCAGCCGGACGAGCCAGGAAGTCGATCAGCTCAACAGGCTTGTGACGAATATCGGGGAAGTCGTGGTGGCGATCAAGGATATCGCGGAGCAGACGAACCTTCTGGCGCTGAATGCGACGATCGAGGCGGCGCGGGCGGGGGAGGCCGGGAAGGGCTTTGCCGTGGTCGCCGACGAGGTGAAGAAGCTGGCGAACGAGACGGCGAAGAAGACGGAGGAGATCGAAAAGCGTATTTCCGAGATTCAGGGGGCGACGGGTTCTGCGGTGCGGGCGATGCAGGAGATTATCCGCAATATCTCGGACATTGACGCCAGTTCGGCGGGGACGGCGGGGGCGGTGGAGGAGCAGAACGCGGTGATTTCGGAGATCACGCGGAATATCAGCGAGGTTTCGCAGGCTTCGCAGCAGGTGTCCAGCATCATCGGCAACGTGCAGGTGGCGGCGAGCGAGACGGGGAGCGCGGCGCAGATGCTGAATACCTCCGCTGACAATATCGCGCAGCTGGCGGACGGTCTGGAGCGGGCGGTGAGCGGGTTCCTGGACCGTATCCGCGACGACCCGCAGGATGCCCAGAGCTTCAAAAGAGCCGCAGAGTAGGGTTAAGTTTTATCTAAGAGAGAGAGTGTGTGTGAATGAAAATTAGTTCCTTGATGATTTTAGTCAATGTCGCTTTTATCGCGATTATTTCTCTTCTTTCCGGGCTGGCGGTTTTTCAGATTTATTCTCTCGATCATATCTACAACCAGTCAAAGAGCGTTGCGGTTGCGCTTAAAAACCAGATCGAGGGCGATATGATGCATGACGGTCTGCGGGCCGATGTTTTGTTTGCCATCAAGCTGGCGCGTGAGGGGAATACGGCGGGGCGGCCTGAGGCTGAGGCCAGTACCAAGGAACATGCAGAGCATTTCAGGGAGGTTATTTCCGCCGTCGAGCAGATTAATCTTTCCCCTGCCGTCAACGAAACGCTTGTAAAACTTGAGGAGCCGCTGGCCCGTTATATTGCCAGCGCCGAGAAGCTCACATCTGCCGCCTTTACAGATCCCTCAAGTATTGACAAGGGTTATGTCGCCTTCGAGGAGGATTTTGAGTATCTGGAAGGCGCGATGGAGGAGTTCTCCGGCATTATTGAGGCTGAGTTTGAGGGGGTCAATCATTACGTCGAGAAGAAGGAAAAGGATATCAAAACGACCATCACTTTTTCCGTCATTCTTGGTGTTCTTGTTGCTTTGTTCAGTTTGTTTATTTCCAGAAATCGCGTTGTCCGTCCGATTTCCTTGATGACTGCTGCGATGGGTGATTTGGCTCGTGGGAAGTTTGATGTGGAGATACCGGGGCGTGAGCGGGGCGATGAGATCGGGGCGATGGCGGCGTCGGTTCAGGTGTTCAAGGAGAACGGCCTTGAGGCTCTGCGTTTGAAGGGGGCGCAGGAGGAGAATGAGCGCCGGGCGCAGGTGGAGAAGAAGCGGATGATGGTGGAGCTTGCGGACCGTTTCGATGCGGAAGTGGGCGGTTCGATCCAGAATCTGGCTGTGGCTGCGGAGAAGCTTCAGGATGCGGCGCGGACGATGGAGAATACGGCGCGGGAGGCACAGGAGGCGAGTTCTTCTGTGGCCTCGGCTTCTGAGGAGACGAGCGCGAATGCGGCGACGGTGGCGTCGGCTACGGAGGAGATGACGGCGAGCGCGCAGGAGATTTCGCACCAGATCACGGACGTGGCGGCGAAGGCCAACCAGGCATCGGCGAATGCCAGCCGGACGAGCCAGGAAGTCGATCAACTCAACAGGCTTGTGACGAATATCGGGGAAGTCGTGGTGGCGATCAAGGACATCGCGGAGCAGACAAACCTTCTGGCGCTGAATGCGACGATCGAGGCGGCGCGGGCGGGGGAGGCCGGGAAGGGCTTTGCCGTGGTCGCCGACGAGGTGAAGAAGCTGGCGAACGAGACGGCGAAGAAGACGGAGGAGATCGAAAAGCGTATTTCCGAGATTCAGGGGGGCGACGGGTTCTGCGGTGCGGGCGATGCAGGAGATTATCCGCAATATCTCGGACATTGACGCCAGTTCGGCGGGGACGGCGGGGGCCGTGGAGGAGCAGAACGCGGTGATTTCGGAGATCACGCGGAATATCAGCGAGGTTTCGCAGGCTTCGCAGCAGGTGTCCAGCATCATCGGCAACGTGCAGGTGGCGGCGAGCGAGACGGGGAGCGCGGCGCAGATGCTGAATACCTCCGCTGACAATATCGCGCAGCTGGCGGACGGTCTGGAGCGGGCGGTGAGCGGGTTCCTGGACCGTATCCGCGACGACCCGCAGGATGCCCAGAGCTTCAAAAGAGCCGCAGAGTAGGGTTAAGTTTCGGATAAATCTCAAAATTCCCGGCTTGGGGCTTACTGAAATATTGATAATTTTGCAAGATCGTGCGATTATTCGGTTTATGAAGATATTCTCTCGTTTTGTTTTGGCTGGGGCTTGTTTCTGTTTTCCCTTTATTGCGGGTCAGGATGCCTTTTCGCAGCAGTTGAAGGGGCAGTATAATCCTCAACCCAAAGTGGTTGAGGAGGAGACTCTTGATCCCGTGGTGCCACGGGTTTTTTCATCGCAGGTATCCGACGTTCAGAAGGCTGAGAAGCTTGACCAGGCGTTGTACAGTCTTACTCTTGTCCTTAATGGTTTTGTTGAAGTCGATGCGACTTATAAGGAACGTCTTTTTGAGCTTTTGCAGCCCTATAAGTTTCAGGTTACACGAAGAGGTCAGGAGTTCCGCAAGGATATAGCTAGTGCGAAAAAAACAGTGAAGGAGAGTTACGATTCTCTGAACAATTATGTAGAGCAGTACAGGGTTAATCTTAAGGCAGAATTAGAGAACTTTAAGCCTGAGGATCGTAAGATTATAGAACAGATCTCGGAGGAGGCTCTGAAAAGTTATCTGGTGCAAGCTAACAAGTATTTTGATTTGCAGGCGCGTTTTATCAAGACGTATCAAAAATTGGTGACCTTTATTCTTAAGAACAGTGGCGGTTATTATCATACCGAGGGTTCCAAGGTTATCTCGTTTTACGATCCCGGGATTGCCGAATCTTATGCAAAACTGTTCGATACTCTTACGAAAATCAATTTTAATCAAGTTCAGCTTGTGCGAGATATGCAATCCGGTCCTTCCCTCTAGTTAATTTTATGCGTTTTATTCTCCGGGGCTTCTTAAAACTCTCTGTTCGCGTGTATATTTTAGCGATATGACCATTAGAGCGAACGCATTTTTCTTTTATTTTGTTTTGGGTTTTGTCTTTGCCCTGCTTTTGATTGGCAGCTTTGCCCTTGGTGTCTTAACGGCCCTTTATCGGCCGGATATTTTTTTGAAATTTGAAGCTCCGAAAGCCGCTCAGATTGCACCCGAGGCGGTTTCTTCTGACACTATTGAGTTAACACTACGCTCCGTTCAGAGTGATACGTCAAAACCGTCCGATGTTGCTCTTAATCCCGATGAGAAATTTGCCAAGGAATTTGAGGTCGTCTTAAATCAATTTTTGAAGGATTTGAGTGCTGAGACCGTCAGTTACAAGAGAGATCGCAGAATCCTTAAGGAAGTCATTAGCCCATACAATCTGGAGGGAACAGAGAATGCTGAAAAAAGCTACAAAGCTTTCAAAGATGATATTGCGCCGACATTGAGACAAAAAGGGCAGAAGATTATTGATGTTTTTCAGAAATCAGATGTCGCCGTCGTGTCTTTGCTAAAGGATAAACCCGAGGATGTCAGAGAAAAGCTTCTCTCTACCTGGGGTGGGGTGAAGAAGGAGCAGCTTAATGGTGTTATTGATTTTCTGGCGAACGAGGAGCGGCTTATCGCGGCGCACGAAAAGCTCCTGAAGTTCTATTTCGTCCATTCCAAACTTTATTCCGTTGATCCTGAAGCTGGGGCGGTGGTGTTTAAAAACCAGAAATACCAAGAGGAAGAGAAGAGGCTTCTTGATGAGATAGAAAATATTAGAGATTACGGAAAAAAAGAAGATTAGCATCTTCAATTTTTTATGAGTTGTGCGCCCATTTGTTTTGTTCGGATGGCGGTTTTCCCTTAAACTGCATCTTAATTTTTTCGAGAAAGTCCATCTGTTTTTCTGTTGGTCTTCCTTCGCATTGTATGACTGTTTCCAAAAGTCGCATGGCCGAATCCTTTTGATTTTGATCGAATTGGGAAAGGCTGGGGGCAAGAAAGGTCTCGAGTCGGTCATAGATTTTTTGCTCATCGGGAATCAGGAAACTGCAGGAGGTCAGAAGCTCTCGCGCCTTGCTATCGTTCAGATGAAATTCGTCCTGATACAGTCGGAGGATTGTCTCCTTCTGCTCCCGTGAAATTTCGCCAGAGTATTTGGCTGCTAAAAACATCAGGCACGCCGTCGATTCCATCGGGCTTTTTAAAGAAAATGCCGGATCGGCGTTCATGGTTTCGCGCCATTTTCGCCGCCGATTCCATGCAAAGGGGTCGAGCCAGGTCAGCCACCGGAAGTTTATCCCCGAACGGCTCATCATGCTCAGGTAGAACAAGATGGTTATGATGGAGCCGAGGATAGCGAGAATAATATGCATCAATAAACTCCTAAATTGTCTTCCTGTTTAGCAAAAGAGCTTAACGTCTACAAGCTTGGGTCTTATTCTCCAAATCACCCATAAATTTTATGCTATAGGTTTCATCGGGGTTCTTTTGTATTTTCTCCTGTCGGCTGGAGTAACGGTCTTTGCGCGTTTTTGTCATTATCAATCCGAAAGCGGGGCAGGGGGTCCATCTGCCGGGCTTTTTGCGGCGCTTTCTTCGGCTTAAGAAAAAGGAAGTTCTTGATATCGGTGCTTTGAAGCAGCGGATTTATGATAGCTTTTGGGCGCAAGGTATTGTTCCGACGATCGAATACACACTTTATCCTGGCCATGCTGTTGAACTTTCGAGGCAAGCCGCCGCGCAAGGGTATAATGCTGTTGTCGCAGTCGGGGGCGACGGAACGGTCAACGAGGTCGTCAACGGTCTGGCAGGGACCGATACGGCCTTGGGGATCGTTCTGGCAGGGACCGCCAACTTACTGGCCAGCGAACTCAATCTACCTGCCGATATCGCTACCGCCTGCGCCGTGATCGCTGCTGGCCGGACCAAAACCATTGATCTTGGAGTTATTGACGGGCGTTACTTTACCATGATGGCCGGTATAGGTTTCGATGCCCATGTCGTGCGGCTTGTGGACCGAAAGCTGAAAGGGCGCTGGGGGGCTTTTTCCTATCTGATTGTCCTGTTCAGGGAGTTTTTTCGATATGATTTCAAGCCTATTGATGTCGTGACGGAAACGGGTGAGAGGCTCAGAGGGTATTATATATTCGTTCAGAATGCCGTGACCTACGGCAGCGGCTTCTCAGCATCGCCTGAATCAACGCTCGACGATGGCCGGTTTGAACTTATTATTTTTCCGCGTAGGTCTTTTTTTTCCGTACTGAGATATCTGCTCGCTAAGAAAAAAGATACTCAGGCTGTGGTCAAGCGGTCCATACTGCGTCTGGAGGTTCTGACTTCTCATGAAGTCCAGATTGACGGAGATTTTTCTTGCTTTGGGCCAGCGGAAATCTCTCTCCATGAACTTTCGCTTCGGGTTCTTGTCCGCTAGTGTGCGCTTTCGCTTGGCATTTCGGAGGATTTTTCCACCACAATGGTGTCATGGGCTATCCTGAAACATAGCAGCTCCTTCCTTTGAAAATATTTTTTCTCAACCATAGTCTTAAATGCATTTTTAAGCTCCTTTAGATCGCTTACTATGATTTCCTTGTCGTCTGGAGGAGTGTAGCTCCATGTGGTCCAAACACTTTTCGAGGGATCGAAGCTCAGTAACTGGTAGTAGTACTCCCTATTTTTCTTGTTGGTCGTGACTGCAGCAACAATAAATGTGTCCTCATTTGGCACGAGTTCCGCTCCGCTCCATTTATAAAACCTGACGATAACGTTTTCGGAGGGGTCGCTCAAAGAACTGGCGAAATATGTCCGTTCCAATTCCTTTTGGAATCGTTCCAGAAGAATGCTTTCATTGTCGTGCGTAATCCATAGGAGATGTCGGGCGCCACCAAGCATAATTTCGGATTGTTCGTTGCTGATGATTTCATTCCTGGATTTAATGACGCAGCCGCTGAGAACCAGAAGGCTGAGGAACAACAACGTCTGAAAGGTGACAGGCCTGCTAAACATCGTCCGTGGCTCGTATTGAGTGTGGGTCACTTTATCATGAAATTACGAGAGAAAGAATATCCTATAAGCCGAAGCGGTCTTTGATTGTTTTTACCACCGCCGCCATCTCATCCAGGCGGGGCGGGGCGAAGGGTTCCAGAGCGCCTGCGAAGGGGCGGGCGAAGCCCTCGGCGATCAGCTTTGATGTAAAGCTTTGCAAGCGTTTGCTGCCGCCCGGAAGGAGGTAGATGTAGACGGGTTTGCCGGTGAAGCAGGCTTCGGAGACCATGTTTACAGAATCGCCGGTCACGACCAGATGATCGGCCAGCGCCATGATGCCGAAATAGGGGTTTTCGCCTGTACCGTCCCAGATGAAATTATGCGTTCCTGAAAGCGCCTCGCGCAGGATGGATTCGTTCTCCTTACCCGTGCGGCGGGACGGGGTGAGGAGGAGGCTGGATCCGGGCAGGGCTTGCTGCGCCGTGTGCAATTTGCCTGCGAAATCGCGGGCGAGGGCCGGTGTGAAATCCTGCCGCTTGTTGGAGCCGCCGACGAGAACGCCGATTTTCGGGTTTCCGAGAGCGGCGAAGCGGGGGGCGAAGGCGGCGCGGGCCTGTTCGAGCTTTTCATCGGTCAGGCGGTGCAGGGAGCCGCGCATGGTCATCACGTTTGGGCCGCTGTAATTGTCATGCTCGGGGACGATGATTGCATCGAAGCTTTGCGGGGGAAGCGGGGGGCGCTGCAGGTGAATGGCGAGCGTTGCCTTGCCGCTTTGGCGTTTGATCGCTGCCGCTGCGGCGGCGCTGCGGCGGCCGCAAGAGATCAGGACATCCGGCCAGGGCGGGGTCAGGGGCGTTTCGGGCGCGGCCATGCCCAGCGGGTTGGGCCAAAGGCGGGCGGGCAGCCATATCCAGGGGGCTTTGGGGCTGACCCGCTTGATCTGCGGGGTGAGGCCGATATTTTCGGCGAGGCCGAGACACTGCCCCTCCATGCCCGCGTGGCCCTCGGTGAGGACCCAGCAGGTTCTGGGGGGCGGTGTGTTTGGCGGCGCGGCAGACATTTCCATCTTTTAGAACAAGGGGCGGGGGAAGTCACGCGGGATTGCGGGCGGTCAGGGTTATATTGGAGGTCATGGGTTGCGCGGTGTTGACGGGGTAAGGCTTCTGTCCTTATCGTTGGGGTGGGCGTATTTAAAAAGGCGATTTTCGATGAATCATCCGATGTTCCTTTATTTTTTCCTCTTCCTGACGTTGTTTAGCCTTGTCGCGTTTGATTGTTTTGCGGCGGAGGCAGAGGGGCAAGCCGTGGGCGGCGCAGATAAAGCCTATGTTCTGGACGGGGTGACCTACACAAAGGACCAGATTATCGCTGATTTCCTCAATGTCGCGTTTTCGGATTTGCCTTGGAATGCGGATGCGGGGGAGGAAGACAGGCTGAAACTTCTGAATTTTTATTTATCTGATAACCCAAAACTAAATAAGTCTTGGTGGGATTATTTATTTAATAATACTGCAGAGAAAAGCCAAAATAAGGGAAAATATAACAAGAAACTTGTTCCCTGGCTTGCTCCGCACCTTGCCAAAAATATGGATGCGCCACTGAATGAGAGAAATGTTATTACGAAGTGGGCGGGCACCCATGTTTCTATAGGGATTGACTGGCCCCGCTATACCCTCTCAGAAAGGCATTCATATGGTAAATATGCGCCTAAAGTGTACATAACGCCCTATACGCCTATAGAATTTGCGAAATATTATGCTTCTCTTCTCGCAAAGGCTGAAGCACAAACGAAGGCTCTTGCTGATGCGACAGGGCTCGATATAAGGGTCGTCCCGCCTGACTCAATGGTCGAAACCAATCAGAATTTTCCCCGAATACGGATTGTTCCTGACACCGTTAAGAGTGTAAGGGCGTGGGAGCAAGGCGACTCCAATTATCACCCGGTAACAGATGAAGAGTCCTTGCTGAATGGGATATTATTTAAAACTTATGTCCAGAATTATTTCGATGGCTATTTGCTTCCGGACAGTCATTACAATTTGGATTTAACTATTTGTAAAATTGATCCTACGCTTGAAGAGAGGTTTTTAACCGCTTTGATCAATGAATGCCTCATTCGTAGTCTCGGGTTGCCAGGAATTTCGAAAAATGCGTTTTCTCTTTTGTCATCATGGCACACAATTGCTGATCAGACTCTTTTCGAACAGCGCAAAAAAAATATTGCGTATAAGATTTCTAACCAAGAAATTGTGTCTTTTATGTATAAGTCTGCGATAAAAGGTTATGAAGACCGTGGCCAATATAATTATGCAGAGCAAATGAAGAAAATGACATTTTGGATCAATCTAAATGAGAATCTTGTGTCGTCCTTTTCAAACATACCCTCATATGAACGAGTGATGATTTCACTTCTCTATTGCCCGGATATTAAACCGGGTATGAAGAAAATTGAGGTGGAGAAGATGCTGCGTGAAAGCGATCAGTGCTTTGCCCGCGCTCCCTAGGGCTTATAAATAAACCCATACGCCGCGTAGGGGGCGCCGAAGCTTTTGCCGTTCCAGAAGCGCAGGAGGGACCAGTCGTTTTTCTTCGAGACGTCCTTCACGCGCATGGATTTCCAGATGCGGCTGCGCGAACTTTTATCGCTGCCCCAGTTGCTGTGGGTGATGTCGATTTCCCGGCTATTCACCACGCGGTTGACCACCGCGAGGTGGCCGTATTTGAGCTTTCCGGTATTGCGGAGGACGAGAACCGCGCCGCGCTCGGGTTGCTTACCCCTCGTGTAATCGTATTTCGGCGCCTGATCCCACCAGGTGTGGGCGTTGCCGCGCATATTGATGCCGGAGACCTTGCGGGCGTAGGGGACGCATTGGACGGGTTTGGCGACCTTGTAATATTTTCCATAGGCACCGGCGCTTTCGGAGGTCGAGGAACAGCCGGCCAGAACAAGCAGAAACGCGAACACAGTCAAAGAGTATTGCCAGAAACGCATATTTTCTATCGAGTCTTCTATCGAAGGAGCCGATTCCATCATTCATTAACTTTTTTGATCCGGTTGCTTCTTAGGCGAAAAAGGCGGGGGCGTCAACCCGTGTGGCCTTCCCGTTTATGAACTGATGGCGATCGAAGAAGACGTCGTAAAAAAATAATTTGAACAACAAAAGCTGCCATTTTTTTAAATATCTTAATTAACTACATAATACCAACGATTTAAAAAAAAATTTGCAAAAAGCAGTATTTTTGCCTATTATTAATTGAACAATGTTCAATTAATGTGAGATCCATCATGCTTTGGGATGACATCCTCTCTCTGGCCGTTCGTACGCCTTCGCCGCATAATGTGCAGCCTTGGAAGGTCGTGATCCATGATGAGAGTCGGGCTACGGTTTATCTGGATACAGGCCGAACTTTGCCGATCGTGGACGACACGGGGAGTTTCGTTCTGCTGTCTATGGCCATGTTTACGGAGTCTATCTGTCTGCTGGCGACCAACCGACAGCACCGGGTGGATATTACGCTTGTCTTCTCCGGCTTTTCTGACGCTCCTGTTATTCCTTACGCCGAACTCCGGCTTGTCAGCGATCCCTCTGTTGCGGGCGTCTACGAAGACTCGTTGTTCCTGAAGCGCCGAACGTCCCGGGCCGGATCGTTGAGGAAGCCTGTTCCGGCGGAGACGATTGAGCGCTTCAAGGTTTTTTTTGACGGGGCCGGACAATCTCTGGGGTTTACCGCGGAGCCGGAGATGATCGAAAGCCTGATGACCGCGAACATCGAGGCGCTCTTCTCCGATCTGAATGACGAGGCGTATTATCAAGAGCTTCTGGAATATCTTCGCTTTTCGGAGGATGAGTCCCGGCAGAAGCGGGACGGGCTTGATTTTCGCTGCATGAATATGCGCGGCTTCGAGTTGAAAGGGTTGACCAAATTTCCCGCGTTGCTGCGGGCTCCGGTCTTCCAATCCTTTCTTTCCCGTTATTATCGGCAAAAACTGGGCCATACCGAAATGATGGCCTGGCTTTCCGGCCCGTTCTGGGACGCAAGGGGGGCCATTGCTGCCGGGGCGCCCTTTATGCGGTTTTGGCTTGAGATGGCACGCGAGGATCTTTACCTCCTGCCGTTCGGCAATCTTGTCACTAATCCTCTAGCGAATGAGAAGATGAGCGGGCTTCTCCGCAGTCAGGATATCTGGATCATCTTCAGGCTGGGGTACTGCGATCCTCCGCCTGAAAGTCTGAGGCTATCTATCCGCGAGGTTATACTCAATGATTGACCGTTTTTTCTACTCTCCTTTGTTTACGTTGTTCTGCCGTGCTCGTGAGATCAGGGTCTTTAACCTGATGTTTTTCTGGCTCCTCAGCCGGAAAGCGGTGCAAAGATATCATGGGCGGCTGGCGAAGCGGCTGGCCTATCTGGCCTATCTCAAAGCCTCAAGGCATTGTCCGGCTTACAGAGATTTTCTTGAGCACAGACACTTTATCGGCGCGGATTCCGCCGCAGATTTTTCGTCGATTCCTGAAACACAAAAAGAAGGTTATGTGAAGGCCTATTCTACGGAGCAGCGCTGTCATTACGGGCGGTTGCCCAATCGCGGCGTGGTGATTGACGAATCTTCGGGGTCCGGCGGTGTGCCTACGAACTGGGTGCGGGGGCCAAGCGACCGGCGCCTGATCAAGCATCTCTTGCAAATGAGCCTGAAGCGCACTTATCCCGGCCAAAAGCTTTTCATCATCAACTGTTTTGTGATGGGGCCGTGGGCGACGGGCATGAATGTCTCCATGTCCTTTTCGGATGTCGCTCTGCTGAAATCTCTGGGATCGGATTTAAAAAAGCTTGAGAATACGCTCAAAACTTTCGGACCTCATTACAATTATCTTATCCTCGGTTACCCGCCCTTCATCAAGCTGTTTGTGGATACGACAACGCTTAACCTGAAAGAGTATAATCTCCAACTGATCACCGGAGGGGAGTCCCTATCCAAAGGGCTGGAGGATTACCTTTCCGGGACGTTCAAGACCATGATTTCGTCCTATGGTGCTTCGGATCTGGATATCAATATGGCCGTCGAGACAGCTTTCAGCAAAACACTCCGGCGGCTTTGCTCCGAACACCCTGGCCTGTGCGAGGCCTTGTTCGGAAAGCGTACCGTTCCGATGATCTTTCAGTGCAATCCCCTTGATTATTACATCGAGAGGTCTTCCGAGGGGGAGCTTATCTTTACCGTTACGCGGCTGAGTGCGCTGGCGCCCAAGATCAGATACAACCTGCGCGATGTCGGAGGCGTGTTATCCGTTCAGGAGGTCTTTGCACAGCTGAAGAGTCTCGCTTTGGAGGACCGGATCGAAGAACCCCAGGGTTATTTTCCCTTGCTCTATGTCTATGGGCGAGGAGATCAGACCGTGCTTTTTCTTGGTGTCAATATTTCGATATCGGATATGGATACTGTTCTTCACGGCCATAAAGAACTCTATAGTCTTTTTCATTCCTTCCAGATGTCCGTTTTCGAAGACGAGAAAGCTGACTCGTATCTGCGTGTAAGTCTTGAGCTTAAGGAGGGAGTGGCCCAAGAGGATGCAGACAGGTTTAATTCCGGTCCCTTCATTTTTGAGGCTCTGAAGGCCGTTAATCAGGAATTCCGAGAACTTTCGAAGGTTTATCCGGCTGACCGCCTTGTTGCGGAGACTCATCTATTTGAAACCGGACCCTTCGCCGACAGAGCGCAGCGAATAAAGCAAAAATACATCGCCTAGGGTGGGGGAATTTGGTAGCGGTGGGGTGATTTGAACACCCGACCAAAGGATTATGATTCCTCTGCTCTACCCCTGAGCTACACCGCCAAAACCAAAAGTTCGAGCGAATTTAATGTGCTTTTCGGGCGGTTTTGTCAAGAGTTGTTGCCTATGGCTTTGATTTCTTGCACTTTACGCGACATTCGGGTTAGAATTATAGCAACAGTTTTACTTGAGGGGGTGTTCTATGGCCAGAGTTGATGTTGAAAGGCTTGATTTTGTAGACGTGTCACAGAAGACACGCGGTAACTTTATGGAGCCGGAGAATATCACCCGGTTTCTGAATACCGAGGTTGGCAAGGCCCAGGAGCGGCTGATGCGCGAACAGATGGCCGCGCAGATGAACGTGGATGTTACGGACAAGTCGAAGATGACCAAGCCCGGCGACATTGATGTTTCGACCATCCGCCGTGCGCTTTTCACAGAGCAGGCTTCGCAGGATACAGGTTACCGCAAGCCTGATCTTACAACTGCACAGTTGATGGATAAGGCTGGTCCCGCTTGGTATGAAAGATTAGGCAGTCTGGCTCAGAATTTTGGTAAAGAAGCTGACCAGCTTATTCGCAATTTGACTAATATGGGGGCCGATGCTGTTGTTACGGGCGTTACAACAAATAGCGGGGGCAGCGGACGGGCAGCGGAGGCTCTTACAAGTGTGCAGGCTCGAAATGAGGCTGTCATCAATCCGTCTCTTGGCACTACTCCCGGTGGGGCCAAGCCCTAAGTTTTTTTTCGGAAATTTTCAAAATGGCCCCTTGATCGGGGCCATTGTTTTTTTGGATTAGCGCGTCTGCGTGATCCAGCCGCCGCCGAGGACGCGGTCACCCTCGTAGCAGACGGCGGCCTGACCCGGCGAGATGCCGAAGTGCGGTTGGTCCAGCGTTATTTCCGCGATATCGCCTCTGACCGTCAGCGCGGCGGGGACGGGCGGCATGACCGAGCGGAATTTCACGGTTATGGCTTTGTCTTTCGTTTCCTTGTCGTCCAGAAGCCAGTTGCAGTCCTTCAGCACCAGCGTATTCCTTGCCAAAGCCTCCTTCGGGCCGACGATGACGCGGTTTGATTGCGGGTCGAGCGTAAGTACATAGAGCGGGTCGTTGTTCTCGCTGACGCCGCCGCCGATGCCCAGCCCCTTGCGCTGGCCGATGGTGTAATGAACGATGCCCTCATGGCGGCCCACCACGCGCCCGTCCTGATGGACGATGTCGCCGTGTTTTTCGGCTTCGGGGCGGATTTTCTTCACGACTTTCGCGTAATCGCCGTGCGGGACGAAGCAGATATCCTGCGAGTCCGGCTTGTCGGCGGTCAGGAGGCCGAGGCGCTGCGCGTGGGTGCGGGTGACATCCTTGGTCCAGCCGCCGATGGGGAAGCGCAGGAATTCGAGCTGGTCCTGCGTGGTGGCAAAAAGAAAATAGCTCTGGTCTTTCCCTGTGTCATGAGCGCGGTGGAGTTCGGCGCGGCCTTCGGGGCCGATTTCGCGCTTGATGTAATGGCCGGTGGCGAGGCAATCGGCGCCCAGATCGTGCGCGACCTTCATCAGATCGCGGAATTTGACGGTCTGGTTGCAGCGCACGCAGGGGATGGGGGTTTCGCCGCGCAGGTAACTGTCGGCGAAGTCCTCAATCACGGATTCGCGGAAATGGCTTTCGTAGTTCAGGACGTAGTGGGGAAAGCCGCGTTTCGCCGCGACCTGGCTGGCGTCATAGATATCCTGTCCGGCGCAGCAGGTCTTGGATTTGACCACGCCGCCCGCCGCCGTGGCCGCGCCGTGATCGTAAAGCTGCAGTGTCACACCGACGACATCATAGCCTTCCTCGTGCAGCAAAGCGGCGGTGACGGACGAATCCACGCCGCCGGACATGGCGACGACAACCCGTGTGTCCTGCGGGGATTTGGCTATGCCTAAGCTGTTGAGGGCGTTTTTCATGGGCCGGACTGTACGGGCTTTGATTTCCGAAGGCAAGTTTGGGCGGCGGGGCGGGTTTTTGCTCCGTGCAACAAAAGACTTAAAATTGGCTTAAGATACTTATTTCATTCAATAATATCATTTGACAGAATTCTTATTTAACATATAATAGAATTATCCCTTGGGGATTTTTATCTGGATTTTTTGGCTGTGGGGGCCGGGAATGACGCATTTTCCACACTATCATCTTCATGGCACGGGTTCCTCGGGTCTGGCCGAGCGTTTTACCGATCCGTCCGTGGGGGAAGCTTTACCTGACGCCGCGGATCGGGAGGGTAGCCTGCGGCGTATCCGCGAATTGCTGGCCGAGGCGCACCGCGTGGATACGCGGGCGCACGATCTTGAGGCGGCGCGGCAGATCGACAGGATTCTTAAAGCTGGCGGGCTTGACCTTCATTCGCCCGCTTTGCTGGGGGCGGGGATCGACCCGGAGGAAATCCGCGCCCTGCGTGTGACGCGCTTCGGTGAACGGCTGAACGATTTTGTCTCGGCCTATGTGCCGGTGCTGACGTAGGTTTTCAAAAGAGTTTTTCTCTTCCTTCCCGTGGTGTAGAATTTACACTCTACGCCCAAACTCTGTGATCTTGATGAAATTTACCCGATTGCTTTTGTTGCTTTTGGTCTTCTCCCCTGCAGTTTGTTTCGCGCAGGAGGCGCCGACCGTTGGCACTTTGTCCTATTACAACTCTGACGAAAAAATATTAAGGATCATTGATTACGACTGTAAGAAAAAAACGAGCACCTCTCTCGTCTGTGGCATAAGCGAGGATCGTCTGGAAATTAAGAAGGCTAATCCTAACGCATTATACCCGCTTAAATCAGGAGAAGCAGGTTTTCAGAAGTTACTTTTCGAGTTGGACTCTAAGACAGATCATCGTTGTGAGTTTTTTATGGCGCAGGCCTCGCTTGTCGGAAAGGGCAATGAAGCGATCAAAGAATTTTATTCGAAATTATCTGATAGTGATAAGGAGCAACACAATCAGCTTATGATGGAATATGGTTATATTTCTTTTGCTTATATTGAGGCGTTTGACCAGTTTTGCCGAAAAAGGAGCTATGAGAACTATCAGTGGTTGACAGAAGCGGATGCTAAAACCTGTTATTTAAGAAGAGATTATGATGAAGTTACTTTTGATCTGGTTACTGATAAAACCACAAACTTGCAGCAATGGGTTAAATCTGAAGCACTAGGCGATTTGTGCGGCTTGGTTTATACGTCAATTTTTAAAAAAGAGCAGGATTGGATCTATAGAGAAACTTTTAAAGTTAAGTTTCCCGAAAAAGACATTCCAGATTACGGTTCTTGCAGGCAAGAAGATCGAGACCCTTTGGAATTTGAGGTTGCGCCTAATCACTCTATTCCCATGGAGTGCAAGAGGATATTCTTAAGGTAATCAATCCTTCACATCCACCGCATACCTCTTATCCCTCAACGGCCGGACGGTCTTGGTGGACATATGGTAGACGGGATCGTCCTTGTAGCGGTCCAGCGCCGCTTCGTCGGGGAATTCGCCATAGACCACCACGTCGATCTCGTTGGCGATCTTGTCGATTTTCAAATTCCTGCTGACCTTGATCGTCCAGTTGCCCTCGATGGTTTCCAGAGTCTTGAGCGCGGTGAAGATCGTGTCGATATCCTTCGGATTTTTGGCGGTGAAGAAGACGATGTGCTTAATCATATATGGCTCCCTTACCAGTCGCGTTTCGCGCCGGGGACGGCGACGATGAGGCCGTCCAATTCCTTGCTCATCCTGATCTGGCAGCCGAGGCGGGAGGTGTCGCAGACATCATGCGCGAGGTCGAGCATATCGTTCTCCTCGGCGGTTTTTTCGTTATCCAGCGCTTCGACCTTCGCGTACCAGTCGGGGTGGACGATCATGTGACAGGTCGCGCAGGCCATGGAGCCGCCGCAGACACCCTCGATCTCCGGCACATCGGCGTCGCGGGTGATCTCCATAAGGGACCAGCCCTCCTGCGCGTCGATGTCTCTGGGGGAGCCGTCTTTCTGGATGACCGTGATTTTGGGCATGATTTACGCGTCTTTCTTTTTGATGCGGGCGAGAACCGCTTTTAATGCTTCGATGAATTGTGCGGTCTCGGACTCTTTCGTAGCCCAGCCGAGCGAAACACGCAAGGCGGAGGCGGCGGTTTTATCATCCATGCCCATCGCTTTGAGCACATGGCTGGGTTCGACGCGGCCGCTGGAGCAGGCGGAGCCGTTGCTGACCGCCACGCCTTCGAGGTCGAGCGCCATGAGCAGCGTTTCGGAGGAGAGGCCGGGGAGGCTGAAGAAAGAGGTGTTGGCGACTCGCTTGACGGTTTTGGAATGGATAATGGCGTCCGGCGCGATTTTAAGGATTTCCTTTTCCAGATTGTCGCGCCATGTGGCGAGCGCCTGAGTGTGGTTCATCCGCTCAAGCGATTCCTTCGCCGCGGCGCCGAAGCCCGCGATCCCGCAGACATTTTCGGTTCCGGCCCGGGCGCTTTTTTCCTGTCCGCCTCCGAAGAGAAGTTTCGGCGTTTCGCCGCAGAGGCCGAGGATGAGCGCGCCTATACCCTGCGGGCCGCCGATCTTGTGCGCGGAGAGGGTGAGGAAATCGATTCCCATTTCGCTCAGGTTGAGGGGGATTCTTCCGGCGGCCTGCACCGCATCGGAATGAACGAAGGCGCCGTGTTTTCTTGCAATGGCCGAAAGCTGCGAAACGTCCTGTATCGCTCCGGTTTCGTTGTTGACGGCCATCACCGAGACGAGCGCGACTTCACCGCCGGATGTCATCATCCTTTCAAGCGCTTGCGGGTCGATTGTGCCGTCGGACCTGACCGGGATACGTTCAAGATTCGGCGCGGCCTGCAAAACGCTGGGGTGTTCGATGGCCGAAACCAGGATGCGCTGTTGTGGATAAGCGCGGGAAAAGTGCTGGATAACTGTATTGTTGCCTTCGGTGGCCCCGGAATTGAATATGACCTGCGCGGGCGGTGCGCCGACCAGCGCGGCGACCGCCTGCCGCGCTTCTTCGATGATCCTGCGACCCTCGCGTCCGAAAAAGTGTACGGCGGAGGCGTTCAAAGCCCCCTCGGTATGCCCTAAAACCTGCTGCATTGCGGTATTGGCACAGGGGCGCAAGGGGGCACTGGCGTTGTAATCGAGGTAGATTCGGGGCTTTTTCATCAATTCACAATCGCCTTATCCACATTATTTTTCAATGACTTGTCATAAATTTGTGGACTTTATTCCTGCACTTTAATATACAATGCCGTTGAAATATCAACTGGTTTCCATCGGTATTTTGGAAACGTAGCCACTTCGCGGGGTCCGGCGCTTTTAATACCTAGGCGTTCTGAAACGGGTCCGCAAATAAAAGAGGTTTATTGATGCCTGAAGTCATTCTGAACGGTCCAGCCGGTCGCCTTGAAGGCCGTTATTCACACTCCAAGATCAAGAATGCGCCGCTGGCTCTGGTGTTGCACCCGAGTCCCGAGCATGGCGGGACCATGAACAACAAGATCACTTATTCGATCTTTCAGGCCTGCGTTGCCCGCGGGTTTTCGACGCTGCGGTTTAACTTTCGGGGCGTCGGGCGTTCGCAGGGCGTGTTCGACCGCGGGGAAGGCGAGCTTTCCGATGCGGCGTCGGCTCTGGACTGGATGCAGGAAATCAACCCGAATGCGCCTTATGTGTGGGTCGCGGGGTTTTCGTTCGGCGCGTGGATTTCCATGCAGCTCCTGATGCGTCGGCCCGAGATCAAGGGTTTTATTTCGGTAGCTCCTCCCGCCAGCACGGAAGATTTCACTTTCCTTGCGCCGTGCCCGACTTCGGGGCTGGTTTTGCAGGGTTCCCGTGATGATGTGGTTCCTGAAACATCCGTGGCCGACCTTGTGGGCAGACTCCGGCAGCAAAAGGGCGTTAAAATCGATTACCGCGTCATTCCCGGCGCCAATCATTTCTTCCATGACTGCACCGATCTGCTGATCGACCATGTTCATGATCATATGAACAAGGCGAATGGCGGGATGCCTGTGCAGGTCAAGGTCTCGGAAGCGGCCTGATTTTCCGAAAATCTAAAATAAATGCGATGACGGGCCTTGCGGCCCGTTTTTCGTTCAGGCGGCGATGCGGTTGGCGGTCAGGGCGGACCTTACGGCCTCGACGTGTCCGGGGACCGACACGTTGCGCCAGATTTGCTCAATGCGGCCCTGTTCATCAATCAAAAAGGTCGAGCGTTCGATGCCCATGTATTTGCGGCCGAACATGGCTTTCTCCTGTATGACGCCGTATTTTTCGCAGACATGGCCGGTTTCGTCAGAGGCCAGAGGGAAATTGAGCTTGTACTTGCTTTTGAAGCGGTCATGTTTTCTGGGGCTGCATTTCGAGAGGCCGATGACTTTCACGCCCGCGGCTTCGAATTCTGCCATACGGTCACGGAATTCACAGGCTTCGGCGGTGCATCCCGGCGTATCGTCCTTCGGGTAGAAGAAGAGCACGACCTTGCGGCCGCGCAGACTTGAAAGGGTGATTTCTCCGCCGTTGTCTGTCGGGAGAGTAAAGTCAGGTGCAAAGGTGCCCGGCATTAATTCTGTCATGGCATTCTCCTGTATTCATATGGCCCTTTCTTTATACAATTTTTGCAGTGCAGCGATCAAGAACGGAATCCGTTTTGGCATTGACTTGAGCATGGTCAAAGCGGAGCCTGTCCTGTAATAGTTGTTTTTTGATTCAGTTCCCTCTGACCGGAGCCTTCCCGTGGTCCGCAAAAGCGTCAAAGCCGTTTCCCGCATCGGCCGATTTGCGTTTATCTTCACGCTGCTGTTTTTATTTTTTGCGGTGGTAGCGGCTGCGCTGCTCATGATGCGGATTTCCAGCAGCCCGCTGGAGATCGGATTCGCCAAGGCCTATATCGAGCAGGCGCTTTACGATCCCGACACGGGTAATCATCTGGCGATGGATCAGGTTTTCCTTTACTGGCCGGATTTCAAGGATGCGGTCAATCTGGTGATGAAGGGCGGAAAAATCCTTAACAAGGACAACAAGGTTATCCTTTCAGTCAACGAGGTCTCGCTGACGGTTTCCAAAACGGGGCTTGTTTACGGGCGGGTGATGCCCAAGACGGTTTTGATCAAGCAGCCGCAGCTCAGGCTCACGCGGACGGCGGACGGGCGCATCGATATCGGGCTGGGCGATGTTTCCGCCGATGACAGCACCGATCAGAATGATGTGATTAAGCATATTCTCGATGCGCTTTCGCAGCCGGATCAGAAGACGCCGACGGGGCATCCGCTTTCGCGGCTACGGAGCCTCAAGGTTCAAGAGGCGCGGCTGATGATCGAGGATCACATTATCGGGCTGTCGTGGTTTCTGCCGGATTTCGACGTTTCCCTGTCCCGTGCCGATTATGGCCTCAAGGCCGATATGACCATCGATCTGCCCCCCGTCCGCGGCCAGCCTTCAAGCTTCGGTCTTCTCCTGAATTACGACCGAAGGCAAGCCAAGTTCAATCTGCTGGCCGATATCCGCAATCTTGATTCCATGATATTGGCGGGAAAGTTGCCGTCTCTGGATATCCTGAGGGATCAGGACGCCGTGATGAATGCGCTGGTGCATACTTCGTTCGGTACCGATTTTCAGCCCAAGCATTTTATCTTCAAAATTTTTTCCAAGGAGGGGAGCCTTTATCATCCCGAGGTCACGAAGACTTCCGTTCCCTATAAAAATCTGAGTCTGAGCGCCGTTTATGTGCAGTCTACCGGAAAATTCGAAGTCCGCAAAACGCAGGTGACGCTGCGGGATGTGACCTTCAAGGCGGAGGCCGACCTTGTGAACAAAAACTTCCGGTCTGTGACCGGCGAAGTGCGTCTTTCCATCGACGAACTCAAACATTCCTCCATCGATCCGCTGTGGCCGGAATTCCTGCGCGGAGATAACAGCGAAAAATGGATCGTGCAGCGGATGTCGGAGGGGACATTCCGCGATCTCCGGGCAAAGGCGCAGATCCGTGCACTCAAGCTTTCGGATGAGCTTTTCGGGCCGTTTCTGGGGGCGCCGCCCGAGCCGCCGGAGGAAGCGTCGGCGGGCGGATGGGATATCGGGGTGGATCAGGTCGAAGCTGAATATTCCTATGAAAATCTTTCGGTCGATTACCGCGCTCCGCTTTTTCCTATCACGCAATCCAAGGGAACGGGCCGTTTTGATCTGAAGGCCGATACGCTCACGGCGACAATCGAAGAAGGAAAAATCGGCGCTCTTGATGTCAGCGAAGGGACGCTTCTTCTGGGCGAAGTCGTGGCGGTAGGGAAGGGGTCGGCCGAAATTTCCACGCATATTGAGGGGCCGTTGCAGGAGGTGATCTCCTATATGTCCAACGAGCCGATCGACCTGCAGAAAAAGAAAAAAATCGATCTCAAGAATGTGAAGGGCGATGCCGCGATTGATCTGTTTCTGGGCTTCGATACCAGCAAGCCCGTGTTGATGGATGAAATGGTGATTACGGCGAAAGGCACGCTCAAGGATTACGTCCTGCCCGATGTGGTAAGGCAGTTGGACTTGTCCGGTCCCGCGCTGGATTTCACGCTTGAGGACAAGAAAGTCTCCGCTGGCGGAAAAGCGGAGCTTTATAACCGGGATATTGACTTCACGTGGGAAGAATATCTCTCCAGCGAGGGGAAGCCTCATAAATCGAAGGCGACCGCGAAGCTTAGCGTCGATCCGAATTTGCGGAAGGAGTTGGGCATTGTACTGGATTTTTTCCTCGAAGGAACCGTTCCCGTCGATCTATCCTATGTTACGCAGAATGACGGCAGCGGGGTTGCCGATGTCACCGCCGATCTGACGCAAGCAAGGTTTTTTATTGAGCCGTTCGATTACGAGAAAGAAGCGGGGGAAAAAGGCTCAACCGAATTTAAGGCGGTCTTCAAGGACGACGATCTACAGGAAATCAAAGGCCTGAGCGGGAAGGCGCCGCGCTTTACGCTGGAGAATACGCGGCTGGATTTCAGCGGCAAGGGCAAGAATACGGCGTTGAGCGGCGGGGCGCTCAAGCGGTTCACGCTGGATGAGACGGACGCGAAGCTTGATTTTACGGTCGATTCCAAGGGACTCTATAAGGTGATCTTCGATGCGGCTTTCCTGGATGCGCGGCCTTTTCTGGATGCCGAGGAGGTGAAGGCGGTCTACACCGATCCGCCGACCATCATTTCCGCTTCGGCGGCGAAAATGCGGACGGCGGACAAGCAGACCATCAGCGATACCAAGCTTTACATGGATATCGATGCCGAGGGGCGTTTCAACCAGTTGGAAATGGACGCCAAGACCGGGAAGGGCGATATCTACCTCCGTTTCAAGCCCGACAAGGCGGGCAGGCGCAAATTTTTCATGGAGATCACCGATGCCGGGGCGTTCCTCAAGGCCTTCAATCTCTATAACGGGATGCGCGGCGGCACCATGACGGTGTCGGGGGAGCCGGTGAAAAGTGTCCGCGACCGCAATTTCAAGGGAACGGCCGAGATCAGGGATTTCGTGGTGGACAAGGCGCCGGCGATGACCAAGCTTTTAAGCATCCTTTCGCTTCCCGGTCTGATGGAAGTTTTGAAGGATGACGGGCTCGCGTTCACGCGCCTGGAGACCGAGTTCAACTGGTATTACCGAACAAAGGGCAGTCTTCTGGAATTGCGGGAGGGGCGCACGTCCGGAAATACGCTGGGGCTGACGTTCGATGGGAAGTTCGACAATGCGGAACTGACCGTCGATGTGTCCGGGACGCTGATCCCGCTTTCGGGGATTAACGAGATTATCGGGAAAATCCCGCTGGTGGGGGATATCATTACGGGCGGGTCGGGCAGCCTGTTTGCCGCGACCTACAGCATCAAGGGCAAGATGGCGGATCCGGTCATTTCGGCGAATCCGCTGTCGGTTCTGACTCCGGGGATTCTGAGGCGGATCCTGTTCGAATGATTTCGCGGGCGCGGCGCGGGCGCCATTGCAGAAGGTTCTCGCGGTTGGCCAGCGTGATGACGTTTCCAAACAATATGAGAGCAATTCCGGCGAGAGCGCCGGGAGTCCAGACGTAGCCTTCGAAAAAGGTCGAGATGGTGAGGGCGACGATGGGGAAAAGGATGGTGGCGTAAGCGGCCTTGTCTGCGCCGATCCTGTGGACCAGCGTGAGATAGCAGCCAAAGGCGACTGCCGAGCCGAAGACCGACAGGTATAGCAGAGATATGATATAGGAGGGGGTGAACGCAAAGGTCAGAGGTGCGCCCGCGAGCAAGGCCAGAATAAAGGAATAGGCCGCGCCGTAGACCATGCCCATGGCGTTGCCCTCGATGACGGGGATACCGCTGCGGGTATTCCGCAGGGAGACCATGTTGCCTAGCGAGGCGCTGTACGATCCGGCGAGGCAGAGGGCGATGCCGATGATCTTGCCCTCCTTCAGGCTCAGGGAGTCAATCTCCGGCCAGAAGACGAGGATGATCCCCGTCAGTCCGATTATGCTGCCCACGATCACTTTCCTGTTGAAGGGGATGCCGAAGAACAAGGCCTGATTGAGCGTGTTCAGAAGGCTCATGGAGGAGAAGACCACCGAGACCAGTCCCGTGGTGAGGTAGGCCGTGCCCTGATAAAACAGCCAGAAATTCAGGCAAAAGAGGAACAGCCCCTGCAGCGCGATGAAGGCGTGTTGTCTTACGGTGAAGCGGGCGTTCCTGAGTCTTCCGGTTATGACCAGAAAGATAAAGAGGGTCAGAGCCGCTGCCGTAAAACGGTAGCAGACCGAGAGCAGCGGGTGGACGGTGCCGATCTGGAAGGAGACGGCGAACCACGTCGATCCCCAGATCAGGACGGTGAGGGCATAAAGAAGGGCGTTGGGCATTTTTAATTACAAAGGGGCGAGTCGCCGATTTTGGCAATATCATTCTGTCTTGCTTGCATTTTTTTTGCCCCTAACGCCAGCCCTAGAATGAACCAGAGAAAGCGCGTGTACATCACCTCGTGAAACAGCGAGAAGGCGGCGAAGACCAGCAGAAAGAAAAAAACGGCGCGTTGGAAGTCTGCTGCGTCCGACGCTTTTTGCTGTTTAGAAAAGCCCTTTTTCCAGGTTTCGTTTAGGCAGAACATAAAAAACACCGTGAAGGACAGCAGGCCGAGAAGTCCGGTTTCGACCAGCAGCCAGAGGGGGGTGCAGTCGATGATATCGATAAACTTACCGCGTTTTTCGATCTGGAAATCCTTATACTGCCCCAGTCCCGCGCCGATCAGCAGATTGCTCTTGCTATAAAGCTCCAGCCCGTCTTCAAGAGCCACCATCCGTTTATGGTCGCCATCGTACTTGACCTTTTCTCCCAGCGCGGTTACGGCCAGCAAACGCCTGAACTGGATATTTTTTTCAATATCCCGGCTGGCGTATAGCAGGGTTGCCCCGTAAGCGATGAGAGCGCCTAGCAGGAGCGTGGGTAGTATCTTTTTTAAAAAAACTTTTGGTTTTTTTATGAGAACGCCGACTATGAGGACGGCCCCCACGATCCAACCCGTGCGGGAGGCGTTGTAGACCGCAAAGGACGGGACCAAAAGCCAGAACAGGAACAATAAAACCTTATGGGTTTGCGGGGCGTCTTCTTTTCTTAAGCTTTCGATCAGGAGCAAGCAGGCCATGGCCAGCAGGGCGAAGGCGTTGCGGTTGGCCATAAAGCCTTCCCAAGCAAAGTTGCCGAGCCTTAAGTTCAATCCCGTCAGGCTTTGCCCCAAGAGCGCCAGAAGACTCAGGATCAGAGTAAGTGTAAAAAATCCGCAGAAGGTGAGGGAAAAAAGCCTAAGCAGGCGTTCGGGCGGACTGTCTGCCGCCAGCCATGCTCCTATCGCCAGATACGCCAGCAGGATCAGAAAACCGATGTACTTATTCACGAAGGCCCAGGTCAGATTGTCTCCCCCTGAGGAATAAGATTGCGCCATGGAGAGTGTCATCGCTGCCGCTGAGAGGAGCAGGGTTATGAGAAGCCGGCTTTCAAATCTCGGTCCGCTGGATTGTTTGCGGAAGAGACTCAAGAGGATGAAGGGGACAAGAAAAGGCAGGAGAAGATCGGCGAGATTGATCCTTAATCCCGCGTATGAATTGCTCTGGAAGAGCGTGACCTGAATTTGCAGGGCCATGGCCAGACACGTGGCGATCCATAAGGGCGCGGGGTGTTCGACGTTGCTGATTATTTTGAGAAAACGGGGCATCTCCGTCCTTGCGAGGTCAGGAATATTTCCCGGCGGGCTTATTCGTACCCAGAAAATCCCTGAGATCGTTGCGGAGGAGATAGGGGAGGCCGTAGATAAGGGGCGCGATCAGGCCGACAAGGCCGACCTGAATGGAGAGCAGGAAGGATTGCTCCATGCTGTAGCCGATCAGGCCGAGACCATAAACGAAGGCGCTCTCGCGGATGCCCCAGCCGCCGAACCCGACGGGCAGGCTGGAGATCAAAGCCAGAATGGGCAGGAGGGCCAGAAACTCCAGAGTCTTACCCTCCGGCCCATGTATCCCGAGAGAAAGCGCATAGACACTGGCGATGAACAGCGCTTGGGCGATCAGGCTGTGGATGGATGTGGAGAGAATCATTTGGCGGTTTGTAAAAAACTTTGTGAGCGTTTTGAGCATCTGTGCGTGGCGGCCCTCCCGTTCATTCCTGTCCCAGAGGCCGGAGCGGTAAAACCAGAGCAGAACAAAGACCGTTGCCGCAAAGCCCAAAAGGATCAGACACAGAACACCCAGTATTTTCCGATCCACGGCGTGGATCAGGAAGGGCAGACCGACTGCGCTCAGCATCATCAGGGCAAAAAGGGTCATGAATCTGTCCAGGCAGGTGGCGATCACCGCATGGGTCAAATCTATGCCGTGACGCACGGCCAGTCCCGATTTGGCGATCATACCGCCGATCGTATTGATAAAGAGGATGTTGGCGAAGTATCCGGCGATATTCGTCAGGACGCTGGTCTTGAACGGGATTTTCACGATCCCGCAGTTCAGATAGGCGTGCCAGCGCAAATTCAGGAAATATATCTGTCCTATAACCAGAAGGGTTGAGAGGATAAAGAGCGGTAATTCGGGCGCATGGTCGGACTGCCACCATTTCATGAGAATCTGGTGGTCCATTTGCGAGAGGATCAGCAAAAAAAGAAGGCCGCTTAGAGATAAGCGGAAGAGAATCTTGAAATTCATGAGGTATTTTAGCGCCTAAATATTTTCAGGCGGGGATTTTTATGAGGGCGTGGTGTTTTTTCCCCGAGGAAATTTTAATGACGCCTTCTTTGGAGAGGTCCGATATTCCGACGGTTTGCTCAACCGCGCCGACGGGAACATCATTGACGCGGGCGCCGCCGCCCTGAATGAGGCGCCGTGCTTCACCTTTGGAGGTGCTGAGGCCGCTTTCGACCAGCAGGTCCACGACGCTGGCGCCGCGTTTGAGGCGGTCGATCTCAATGACCACTGAGGGGAGATCCTGGCCGACCGATCCTTTTTCAAAGACTTCGACGGCGGTGTTCTGTGCCTGCACGGCGGCGTGTTCGCCGCGGCACATCCGGGTGGCCTCGAAGGCGAGGATTTTCTTGGCGTCGTTGATCTCCGCCCCCTGAAGTTGCTCCAGACGGCGGATTTCGTCCATCGGCAGGGTGGTGAAGAGTTTCAGGAAGCGGATCACGTCGGCATCGGCCGTGTTGCGCCAGAACTGGTAATAATCGTAAGCGGGGAGTTTTTTCTCGTCCAGCCAGACGGTGCCTTCGGCGGTCTTGCCCATCTTGCCGCCGGATGCGGTGGTCAGCAAAGGGGTCGTCAGGGCGAAAATGTTGGCGCCGTCCTTGCGGCGGGCCAGTTCGACGCCGTTAATGATGTTGCCCCATTGATCCGAGCCGCCCATCTGCAGAATGACGCCGTAACGCCGATGGAGTTCCAGAAAGTCATAGGCCTGCAGGATCATGTAGTTGAATTCAAGGAAGGTCAGGGGCTGTTCGCGCTCCAGACGGGTTTTGACTGAATCGAAGGACAGCATCCGGTTGATGGTGAAATGCGGGCCGTATTCGCGCAGGAAGTCGATATAATTCAGGTTTTCCAGCCAGTCGGAGTTGTTCAAAAGCTTGGCGTCGTTGCGGCCATAGCCGAACTTCAGGAAGACGGAGAGAATCCAGGTAATACCCTTTATGTTTGCCGCAATCGTGGCGTCGTTCATCATCTTGCGGCTCTCGTCCTTGCCGGAAGGGTCGCCGATCTTGGTGGTGCCGCCGCCCATGAGGGTGATCGGCTTATGGCCGGTTTTCTGGAACCAGTAGAGCATCATGATCTGGACGAGCGAACCGGCATGAAGGCTGTCGGCGGTGGCGTCGAAGCCGATATAGGCGGTTTGCGATCCTTCCGTGAGTTTTGTATCCAGCCCTTCGAAGTCGCTGCACTGGTGGATAAAGCCGCGTTCGGTTAAAATGTTTAGAAAATCCGATTTATATGTGCTCATAATATAATAAATACCGTGCGCCGTGGCGCACGCCTGAAAATGGTAAGCCCGAGATATGATACAGAAAAAAATCCAGAGTGCAATTGGGCTTATGTCCGGTACTTCATTCGATGGTGTAGATATCGCGTGGATCGAGACGGACGGGGAGGCTTATGTGCGGCCTCTGGCTTTTGAGGCTTTTCCTTATTCGGATACGGAGCGGGAGACGGTCCGCCTTGCGCTGGGGCGGCGCGAGAAGGGGGCGGAGACCGCGGCCGCCGAACGGATTGTTACCGAGAGGCATATCGTCTGTCTAAGGCAATTTATGGAAAAAAATACCCTTCAGCCGGGGCGGATCGACGTCATCGGGTTTCACGGGCAGACGGTCTTTCACGATCCGGCCCATAAATTTACATGGCAGATCGGGGATTCGCAGGCGCTGGCCGATGCGTGCGGCATTCCCGTTGTGGGACAGATGCGGGTTGCGGATGTGCAGGCGGGCGGGCAGGGGGCGCCGCTGCTTCCCCTTTACCACCGGGCGCTGACGCATGAATTGAAAAAACCTTTGGCTGTTTTGAATATCGGCGGTGTGTCCAACATCACATGGATCGGCGCGGGGGCTATCCTTGCGTTCGATTGCGGTCCCGGCAATGCGCTGCTGGACGATTTCGTGCTGAAACGGACGGGAAAGCCGTACGATGAGGGCGGGGCGTTGGCCTCTCATGGTGCCGCGGATGCGGCGCGGGTCAAGGACTGGCTCGGCCATCCGTATTTTTCCCTCAAGCCCCCGAAATCTCTGGACCGCGATGCATGGCGCCATGCGGATGTCGGTGATCTCAATGATGCGGATGGGGCGGCGACGCTGCTGGAGTTTACCGTGCGGAGCATCGAGAAGGGGCTGGCGCTTTGCCCCGTGCCGCCGCGCTCCATTCATGTCACGGGGGGCGGGCGGCTGAACGCGCAGATGATGAAGCGGCTGCAGGCGTTGTTTCAGGTTCCTGTCGCGCCCGTGGAGGCGCTGGGCTGGAACGGCGATGCGATCGAGGCGCAGGGGTTTGCGTATCTGGCGGTGCGGTCGCTGCTGGGGCTGCCGCTGACCGAGCCGGGAACGACGGGGGTGCCGAAGGCGCTGACGGGCGGGGTTTTGTACAGGCCGGGGGGATGAAGTGCGGACGTTTCTTTTAGTGATTTTGGGTTTGATCTTACTGGTGGTTGTAGCTGGTGCCGGATATGTGTCTTATCGTCTTTATTCGATTCTTCCCGAGAATACCGCGCCCTCCCAAGCCGAATACCCGCAAGCCGCGCTGGATTTATTGAAAGTTAGTATTGTTGAAGATGATATTGTTATACCCGGCTGGTTGCAGCTTTGCTATTCAGCCGCTAGAAAGTTATTTTATCGTCTTCCCTATGAAAAATATCGTCAAGTGTCTCGTCTTGGAGAATGGCATCAAAATTGGATTTTTGTTGCTCTTTGGGTTGGTTCGAACTGGAGCCAGCATGAGATACTTACTACTCTTCTTCATGAGCAGAGGTATGATCATAAATGGAAGGGTTTAGAGTTGGCTTCGCAGCAATTTTTTGGTGTGTCTGTATATGAGCTGTCTATTCCTGAGATCGCTGTTTTAATCGCAAACATTCAATCGAATAGCGCGTATGATCCATGGTGCTATCGGGATAAAGTTCAACAGAAAGCCTCCAAAATTTTGATTGCTTATCAGAAGGTTGTGCCTAATCTCGTATTTGATTCCAATCAAATGTTTTCTCGTTTAAGGCTCAGAGAAGACAAGTTCTGCGAAACGGAAGCTCGCGAATAAACCTTGCCTTTTCCTGCCGTTAATGGCTTTGTTCGGGGCATGAGCCGGATCGTCAGCCCCAGCCCTGAAGCCATTCGAGACGCTGCGGAAATCCTGCGGGCGGGCGGGCTGGTCGGCCTGCCCACGGAAACCGTCTACGGGCTGGCGGCCAACGCGCTGGACGGGCAGGCGGTCGCCAAAATTTTTGCGGCGAAGGGGCGGCCCGCCTTCAATCCCCTCATTATTCATTGTCATAGCGTTGAACAAGCTTCTGCGCTGGTCACGATGACTCCGGAGGCTTTGGCTTTGGCGGAGGCGTTCTGGCCGGGGCCGTTAACATTGATCCTGAAACGTACGAAGGATTGCCCGGTCAGCGATCTGGCGGGGGCCGGCCTGCCTACGCTGGCGGTGCGGATACCCAAACATGAGGTGGCGCTTGCGGTCCTTAAGGCCTGCGCCCTGCCGCTGGCCGCGCCGAGCGCCAATAAATCCGGCGCGTTGAGCGCCACGACGCCCGCGCACGTGGCGGAGGCCTTTAAAGATGAAATCGGCCTGATCCTTGCGGCGGGGGCTTGTGCGGTGGGTGTTGAGTCTACGGTGCTTGATCTTTCGTCCGGGGAGCCTGCGGTGGTTCGGCCCGGAGCGATTACGGCGGAGGAGATTTCCGAGGTGCTGGGGCGCACGGTTATATATGACAAGGGCGACCCCGACGCGCCGCGTTCGCCGGGGCAGCTTCTGAAGCATTACGCACCGTCCATCCCCGTCCGCATGAACGCCATTGACCTTTTCCCCGGCGAGGCGCTGCTGGCGTTCGGCTCGATCAACTTTATGGGGATCAAGGGGGGCGGGGCGGCCAAGGATATGCCGGACGACAGTTTGCGGAATTTGAGCGAGGAGGCCGATCTGCATCAGGCGGCGGCGAACCTCTTTTCCATGATGCGGCAGTTGGATCAACCCGCGCATAAAGCCATTGCCGTCATGCCCATTCCCGATACGGGGATCGGGGTGGCGATCAACGATCGGCTGCGGCGGGCGGGGGAATCGGGATGATTTCCGCTATCGCGGCTTGCGGGTTTCATGCTAAAAATCATTGTATAAGCTCAAGAAAACTAAGGCTTTCGATGTCGTTACGCGTTACTTTTTTTCTTATGGCCGTTTTTTTGCTTTCCGGATTGTCTTTTAAGGCGCGTTCGGCGGATGCGCCTGCCAAGGTGGTTGCCCCGCCCAAGGCCGAGACTGTTCATGAAACCGTCAAGCTGTCGGCGCAGATCGATGCGTATAACGCGTTCTGCAAGAAGGAGAGCGCCTTGGGGCAGGGGGCGATCACTCGCCTTGTTCCCGAGAAGGAGGCGAAAAGGCGCGAGGAACTCGGGGCTTTAAAGGATCAATCCTTCAAGGCGGCTAAAATGCGGCTGGATGAGAAGAAGTATGCGTGCGACTCGCCTGATTTTCTTATGGAAAAATTTTCGATCATGCAGCAGTTGAAAATCCTGTTCGCGGATATTCTCGGGGTTGATCCGACCAAGCAGAAGCTGGACGGGTCGCCATTGCCGCCGCCACCGAAGGAGATTCTGGAGCAGAATAAGAAGAGTGTTCCCCCGGAGACGGAGGGGACTCCATGACACGGATTCTAGTCACCGGAGCGGCGGGGTTCATCGGATATCATTTCGTCAGGCGCTTGTGCGTGAGCGGCGGATTTGAGGTTCTGGGGATCGATAATCTCAACGATTATTATGATGTATCGCTTAAGCATGGGCGGCTAAAGGCTTTAGAATCTTGTAAAAACTTTATTTTCAAAAAACTTGATCTTGCGGATGAGAAAGGCATGGCGGCGCTGTTTGCCGATTTCAAGCCGGAGATCGTCGTCAATCTCGCGGCGCAGGCGGGGGTGCGGTATTCTCTGGAGAACCCTAAGGCTTATGTGGACAGCAATTTGACGGGGTTCTTGAATGTGCTTGAGGGCTGCCGGCATCACGGGGTGCGGCATCTGGTGTTTGCGTCCTCCTCCTCGGTTTACGGGGCGAACCGGAAGCTGCCGTTTTCGGAGACGGATAATGTCGATCATCCGGTCAGCCTTTATGCGGCGACGAAGAAGGGTGGGGAACTGATGGCGCACAGCTACGCGCATCTGTACGGGATTCCTTGCACGGGGCTGCGTTTTTTTACGGTCTACGGCCCGTGGGGGCGGCCGGATATGGCTTATTTTAAATTCACCAAGGCTATCGTCGAGGGCAAGGCCATAGACGTTTATAATAACGGGGATATGAGGCGCGACTTTACTTTTATCGATGATATCGTCGAATCGATGGAGCGGGTTCTGGAATATATCCCCAAGGCAAATCCTTCATATGACTTAATGAATCCCGATCCTTCACAGAGCGCCGATCCGTACCGTATCTACAATATCGGGGCACATTCGCCCGAAAACCTCATGGATTTAATTCAGATCATCGAGAAAGAGCTTGGAATAACAGCGAAAAAGAATTTTCTTCCCATGCAGCCGGGCGACGTTTACGCGACGTATGCCGATACGGACTCGCTGGAGGCGGCTGTGGGCTTCCGGCCCAAGACATCCCTGCAAGAGGGGATGAAAACATTCATGGAATGGTATAAGGATTATTACAGCGTCGGCGCAGCTGTTCCCGCCAAGAGCGCCGCGAAGGTTTGAGATGGAGCAGACGACACAAGCCCTGCAAAAGGAAGAGGAATCCGCCCTCAAGTACTGGCTGTCGTGGATCGCGTGGCCGGGGCTTTTCATGCTCTGCATGACCCTGACCGGGATTGCGTTTTCGTTCGGGATTCCGATCCTCGGGTTTATTTTTTCTTACATACTTCTCATTTTCAGCCTGTTTTTCCTGGAGCGGTTCATGCCGCACGAGCGGGAATGGCTGGAGCCGGACGGCCAGACGCTGGCGGATATCGCGCATACGCTGACCACCAAGGGGACGGTGCATACGTTGTTCGTGTTTGCCGGGGTGATCGGGCTGTCGGAGGTGTTCCGGCCCGTTACGGAGCAGGGGTACGGGATTTTCGGGCCGGATCTGTGGCCGCGCAACTGGCCGATGGGTTTTCAGGTGGCTTTTGCCGTGGTGATTGCCGAATTCATGTGCTACTGGTCGCACCGCACGGCGCATGAAATCCCTGTGCTGTGGCGTTTTCATGCCGTGCATCACAGCGTCACGCGGCTGTGGTTCGTCAATACCGGGCGGTTTCATTTCATGGATAGTCTCTACCGTGTGCTGATGGGGATGATCCCGCTCGCGCTGCTGGGGGCGCCGATGGAGGTTCTACAATGGATGTCCGCGGTCACGGCCTTTATCGGGATGCTCACGCATTGCAACGTAGAGATGCGCTTTGGCTGGCTTTCCTCTGTGTTCAATACGCCGGGGCTGCACCGCTGGCATCACAGCCGCGATCTGGCTGAGGGCAATACAAATTACGGGGAGAATATCGTGCTGTGGGATATGATTTTCGGCACCTACATCAACCCGAAGGACCGCCGCCCGCCGGCGAATATCGGGATCAACGAATTCATGCCCGCGAAATTCACGCACCAGCTGCTGTGGCCGTTCCTGAACAAGGATAAACGGAAGGATTTCCGTGCGAAGGCGCCGGGGATGGGCGTTCGGACCAAGTCCGGTTAGTCCGGTTTTTCAAGGTTAAGTGATTGATTTGTCAGGGCGCGGAGGAGAGCGGACTAAGTTCTTCGCGTTTCGCTCGTGTTTGATTTTCCGCGCTATGAAAAAGGGCGCAGTGCGCCCTTGACGGTTTGAGTATAGCGGGTTTGCGGGCGGTTGGCAAAAAGTGGTTTTAACCGCAGAGGCGCAGGGGGCGCAGAGTTTTTTTTGAAACACAGCGGGCACGGCGATCACAACGCGGGCGGCGCTTTTCTTGTCATTCCTGCGAAAGCTGGAACCTATTGAATTGTTTTGACTGGATCCCCGCTTGCGCGGGGATGCTAGAAGAGGGGAGCGCGGGAGGCTTTGAGTCTTTGCGACTTGGCGATTCCAGGGCTGCAGGCGAGAAGGGTTCATTTGAATCGCGAAGACGCGAAGGGGGCGGTGGTTTCGTTTGCGATTGCGCTCAGGATTGGCCGTGGACCCCGGCCTGCGGCTCGGTGACGGGTTCGGTGGCGTTTTGTTTTGATTTTGACTCAAGCATTTTGACGGGGCGGCGTTTTTGTTATAACATGAGTTATAACATCTTTTTCCGAAAGGCGCGGCCATGGAACTGAAAATCACCAAGATCGGCAATTCGCTGGGCGTCGTTTTGCCCAAGGAGGTGCTGACGCATCTCAACCTCGAAAAGGGGGATGCGCTGTGGCTGCGCGAAACGAGCGAGGGTGTCACCCTGTCGCCCTATGACCCCTCCTTTGCGGAGCAGATGGACGCGGCGCGTAAACTCATGAAAAAGCGCCGGAACGCGCTGCGCGAACTGGCGAAATGAGCAAGATTATCTGGATTCTGGAAACGGTTGCACTGGCCGTGCATGACGCGCAGGTCGGTGAGCATGGCGGGCTTGCGGGGGTGCGCGACCTTTCCCTTTTGCAATCCGCGCTGGCAAGGCCGCAGAATCTTTTGAATTACGGGACACCGGACCTTGCGGCGCTGGCAGCTTCGTATGGATACGGCATTGCGCGGAACCATCCGTTTCAGGACGGGAACAAGCGCACGGCGTTCGTCGTGACGGAACTCTTCCTGCTGCTCAACGGGTTTGAACTGGCGGTGGATGATGCGGCGTGTGTTCTGATGACCGTGGGGCTGGCGGGCGGGAGCGTGAGCGAGGAGGAGTTCGCTGCATGGATCAGGGAGAATATGAAAAAGCTTTAATTTTACCCCAGAGGCGCGGAGGGCGCAGAGTTTTTTGAAACACAACGATCACGGCGATCACGACGAAGGCCGCGCTTTCTTGTCATTCCGGCTGGATGCCCGCTTGAGCGGGGATGCTAGAAGAGGGGGGGCGGGAGGCTTGGCGATGATGGGCGGCCTGTGAGGATGGCCTTTGAATCGCGAAGACGCGAAGGGGGCGGGGCTTGGGTTTTCCGGCGGCGCTCAGGATTATCCGTGGACCCCGGCCTGCGCCGGGGTGACGCTAACCAGGAAGCCGAGCCGGTTTATAAAGGTCAAGACGTCATGGGTTAGGTTCTTTTGTATGATTCTTGAATTGGTTATGCGCTGTCAGCGCCAAAAGAATAATTACATGGTAGCTGAAAATTTCTATGTTATCTGCGAAAGGAATCTCATGATACAGAATCATGCTGTTTATTTCGGCATAAAAGTTGATTGCGGAGATTATTAATCCAAACGACAACCAAATTATTGGTATTAGCAGCATGTATCTTAATGGCACATAGAGCAGATATATGATTAGGCTAATCACAAATGCTATGTTTCTGCCATCTAGAAGGCTTTGATCGAAGCTATAATTGTATATGTCCAGAAGTATTCCCGCTAGAAAGCGGGTGTAAAAAAACAAGATAATACTATTCGCTACCGACTTTCGACTGCATGTTTCTTTTAGTTCTTTTGAAATCTGTCGCGGCGGGCATTTCAAAATCAAGCATGAGAATGTAATAAAAAGGCATATCAAGAACAGCACCTTAAGCACTTGATCCAGAAATGCTCTTTTGATTTCTTCGCTCGGAAACCTATTATCTGAAACAGCCCAGTGTGGATTTAGCGGTGAAACGTATATTGTTTTTTCAAGTTTGCATGGCTGTTCGCCTGTATATGTAATGTATTTTAAGGCGTATTCTTCTTCGCCTACCCTATAGGTTTGTTCTGGAAAATTTAAAGCTTCAGGTATACCGGCTAAGTTTTGGTCAGCATGCCAAGGCGGTTCATAAATCCAATCGGCCCCTTGATAATTGCATGTCAGGGGGTTTTCCGAGTTTTCCAATTCCAGCGGAATATAGGTGTAGTGTGCGAAAGTTTGGGCCATGAAGGGAAGATTGAGGTTAACGCAGACCAAGATTACATAAAGAGTCAGACAAAACCCATGCAGCACGAGGCCTTGGCGATGCGATCTGTCGATTTTTTCTATCGGGTTCATTTCCCTCGTATTATAGCGCCTGTTGGCGCCTTCGTCATTCCGGCGGAGGCCGGAATCCTCATAAGCTTTTTGACTGAATCCCCGCTTGCGCGGGGATGACAAAGGAGGGCAAGGGTGTCTTTGCGGCTTTGCGATTCACGGCCATAGGCGCGAAAGCTTCATTTGAATCGCGAAGACGCGAAGGGGGCGGTGGTTTCCTTCAGGAGGGCGCTCAGGATTGTCCGTGGACCCCGGCCTACGCCGGGGTGACGAGAGCGAGGCGACCATAGGGCTTATGATCTTGGAGAATTTTACAGGGTTGGTTTTTTCAACAATCTGCCGATTTTATTTACTGCTTCCTCTATCAGGACCAATGCTAAGTGTATTATTAGCGCAAGGGGGCACCAATATAAGGCGTGACCTGTGAGGAAAAAAAGATAAGCGACTATTGCCGGTCCCAGTAACAGGTAGGGTTTGGGGGCGTAAATTACATAAAATATTATTCCAACCAGAGAAGGCAGAATATTGAATAAAAAGCTTTCCTCGATGCCCGGAAAGTTTGTCTTGGTTAAATGATACGACAAGACACAAAGCATTGATACGCAAACAGAGCTATATCCAGAGAGTATGACGCTATTTTCAAAGCTCATTTTTTTACTTGATTGATAAATATTCTGAACAACGGCGGAAAATTTGCAGCCAAGAGCGAAAGAAGAAGCCATGAAGAGGATCGCAGCGTATGCGATTAAGGCGATTGTCTGATAAACGAAGGCAGTCCAGATTTTCCCTGTCGGTATCCGATTATCCGCCACAGACCATGCTGGGTTGATGAAAGAGTAGTAAGCAGTCTTCGAGAGCCTGTGAGGCGCCTCAAACGTGTAGGTCGTGAATATTAACGTGTATTCCCTACCGCTAACCTTATAGGTGTGTGTGGGTATTTTTTGGCCACAGTATTTTGTGTTTTGCCACCAGCGCCAATACCAAGGTTCGCTCCAACAATAGGATAGTTCTCCATATTGCAGTGGTGCGCTGGAGTCTTCGAGTTCTACAGGAACATAGGTGTAGTGTGCAACAATTTGTGCGAACACAGGCAAATTATAATTCACGTAAAACAATACGAAGAACAGCATCAGGCAAAAGCCATGCAGCACGAGGCTTTGGCGATGCGATCTGTCGATTTTTTCTATCGGGTTCATTTCCCTCGTATTATAGCGCCTGTTGGCGCCTTCGTCATTCCGGCGGAGGCGGGAATCCATTTTTTATAACTACAGAGAACGCAGAGATAAACAGAGATTATGGCGCTTATGGTCTCTGTCTTCCTCTGTTTGTCTCAGTCGTTTATTTTGTGGATCCCCGCTTGCGCGGGGATGCCAAAGAAGGGGCGAGAATCTTTTTGTTGCTTTGCCCCTCTCCCTTGGTCTCTCTCTCTTGGTCCCTCTCCCCGCAGGCGGGGAGAGGGAAATATGCGGAGTATGATTTCTAATTTAGTATCTCAACTTTCTTTTCTAACTGATTTGTTTTCATTGCGTTTTTGGCACGGATGGTGCATTGTGTTTTCACAGCAAATCTTCGTGTGGGGAGACGCCGATGTCCGGTTTCAAAAAAACCGCCCTCATCACCGGCATTGCCGGGCAGGATGGGGGTTTTCTTGCTGAGTTTCTGATCCGTAAAGGTTACCGCGTTCACGGGCTGGTCCGGTGGGACAGCTATATGGACCCCGCCGACGGTTTGCGGCGGCTGGAGGCGCTGGGACTGACCGATGCCGCGCTGACGCTGCATCAGGGCGATATCACGGACGCGCAGAATGTGACGGCGCTTCTTAAACTCATCCGGCCGTCCGAGATTTATAATCTCGCCGCCATGTCGCAGGTGGGGGTGAGTTTCAAGACCCCGGCGGCGACGCTGGATATCAATACCAAGGGGACGCTGGCGCTGCTGGAAGCCATCCGGTTGCTGGATATGGAAAAGTCGGTGCGGATGTACCAGGCGTCGTCCTCCGAAATGTTCGGCAGTGCGCCCGCGCCGCAGGACGAGAATACGCCCTTCATGCCGTGCAGCCCCTACGGCGTGGCGAAACTGGCGGCATACTGGCTGGCGCGGACGTACCGCGAGGCTTACGGGATGCACGTTTCCAACGGCATTTTGTTTAACCATGAAAGTCCGGCGCGGGGGGAGGATTTCGTCACGCGCAAGATCACCAAGGCGGTGGCCTGCATCGAGGCCGGATCGCGGGAGGTTTTGAAGCTCGGCAATCTGGATTCTATCCGCGACTGGGGCCATGCGCGGGATTATGTCGAGGGGATGTGGCTGATGCTTCAGCAGCCCGTGCCCGATGATTATGTTCTGGCGACGGGGCAGGCCTATTCCGTGCGGGAGTTCGTCGAGCGCGCCTTCGCGCAGACGGGGGTGAGCGTGGTCTGGCAGGGGACGGGGATCGAGGAGACGGGGCGCGAGAAGCGCACGGGGCGGCTGCTGGTTTCCGTGGATGCTTCGCTGTTCCGGCCGAAGGATGTCAATCATCTGCTCGGCAATGCGCGGAAGGCGCAGGATAAGCTGAACTGGCTGCCGAAATATTATTTCGATGATCTGGTGGCCGATATGGTGAATGCCGACCGGGCGCTGCTCTGGCGCGAGGCCGGGGGAGACTCGGTATGGAAAATGACTGGCTGAGCGTTCCGTATGCTCTTTCCGGCAAGCGGGTGTGGGTGGCCGGGGAGACGGGCATGGTCGGGGCTGCGACGGTGCGGCGGCTTGCTTGCGAAAACGTCCAACTGATTTCCGCGCCGCGTTCGGTGCTTGATCTGCGCGATGGGGCGGCGGTTCATGAATGGATGGCGTGGGAGAAGCCCGAAGTTATTATTCTCGCGGCGGCGCTGGTGGGCGGTATTCTGGATAATTCGCAGCGTCCGGCGGATTTTCTTTATGACAATCTTTCCATTACCATGAACGTCATCCATGCCGCGCATCTGTGCGGGGTGGAGCGGCTTTTATCTCTGGGTTCTTCCTGCATTTATCCGCGGGAGGCGCACGT
Organism: Alphaproteobacteria bacterium; assembly: GCA_016699735.1. Taxonomy (NCBI): domain Bacteria; kingdom Pseudomonadati; phylum Pseudomonadota; class Alphaproteobacteria; species Alphaproteobacteria bacterium. The sequence goes on along the minus strand of CP065008.1, from coordinate 2,481,863 downwards.
GCCGATCAAAGAGAGTGCGTTGCTGAGTGCTCCGCTGGAGCCGACGAATGAGGGCTATGCCTTGGCGAAGATCGCCGGGGTGAAGATGTGCGAATTTTACCGGAAGCAATACGGGCGCGATTTCATTTCCGCCATGCCGTGCAATCTTTACGGTCCGGGGGATCATTACGATCTGACGCGTTCGCACGTTATTCCGGCGCTGCTGATGAAGGCGCACGTGGCGAAGTCTTCGGGGCAGCCGTTAAAGGTCTGGGGCAGCGGGCGGGCGCTGCGCGAATTTCTTTATGTCGATGATCTGGCGGACGCGCTGGTGTTTCTGCTCAGGCACTATAACGGTGCGGGGCCGATCAATGTGGGGAGCGGGGCAGAGGTTTCCATCGGTGAACTGGCCTTAAAGATCGCCGATTGCGCGGGATGTTCCGGCGGGGTTGAATTTGACACCTCGGGGCCGGAGGGTGTATTTCGTAAAGTCATGGATTGTTCACGCATTTTTTCCGCCGGATGGCGGCCCCGGATTTCTCTGGAGGACGGGTTGAGGCTGGCTTACGCCGATTATCTGGCGCGTTATCCTTCACCGGAGGCTCATGACCTCGCGGCCTGAGATTGTGCCCGTTATCCTTGCGGGCGGGCGCGATCCGCAGCTCTGGCCCCTGACCCATTCAAAGCGCGCGAAGGCTTTTCTTTCTCTCGGTACGGGGTTGTCGTTTTTTCAGCGCACGGTTTTGCGGGTGCGGGCGTTTGCGCCGCCGCTGATCGTTTGCGATGAGCGGCATAAGGAACTGGCGCAGGACCAGCTCAAGCTGATCAAAAGCGAATACCGCGCCATCATTCATGAGCCGGAATCGAAGGGTACGGCGGCGGCTGTCGCGTTGGCGGCGCATTATCTGAAGGGGCAGGGGCTATTGATGCTTGTCATGCCGAGCGATCACATCCTTAAAAATGTGCGGGCGTTCGAGAAGGCGGTGATTGAATCCCTTGCGTATACGATTGACCATATGGTGCTGTTCGGCGTGAAGCCGACTGCACCTGAAACAGAGTACGGGTATATCGTTACGGAGATGGGGAAGGCTCCCTGCCGGCCTGTGCGGAAATTCATCGAGAAGCCGAGTTTGGAGGATGCACAGGCGCTGATGATGCGGCCCGACTGTCTGTGGAATACGGGAATGTTCCTGACGCGGCCCACGATTTTCCTGCAGCAGATGGAGCGGACGGCGCCGCGCCTGTATGCGGCTATTCAGAAATCCTTCGAGGGTGGGGAGGAAGAACACGTTTTTTTTCAGCCCGACCGTGGCGCTTTTTCAAATGTCGAGGCGGTTTCCGTCGATGTGGCGGTCATGAAAAACGCGACCTCCTGTCTGGCGCGTGATCTGGGCGTGCCGTGGAGCGATGTGGGGACGTTGAAAAAGCTGTGGCGCTGGCGTTTTAACAGGGAGCAGGCACCCGATTAAATGTCTCTGGCCATGCCGGGTTGTTCGATATCGATATCGTTGTTGATGATTCCTTTTTCTTCTAGCTCCTCGCGGACGTGGCCGCGTTTTTCGGCGAACCAGTAGAAGACTTCGGAGCCGAGGGTGGCGATGCTGAAGGTCAGGATCGGTGCGCTGGTCTCCACGCTCCAGTTGTTTTTGGCCAGATCGGTGACGGTCAGGTATCCCAACCCTGTTATGGAGATCAGTCCGGCGGCCAGATTGGTGCGCGTTTCGGCAAGGTTGGCGATTTGTTTGATGCCCGGCAGGTTCAGGACGGCGTTCTTGAATTTTTCCGTGGGGTTTTCCTTTTCCCTGACGAAGAAGGTGATGGCGCTGCCCATCAGGTCGGTGGCTCCGGCGACAAGGTAACCCATGGAGGTGTTCAGGTTTCCGCTGCCGATATCAGCGGCGGCCATGACCGCGCTCTGCGCCGTGTAACCGATGGTCGAAGTTTCGTGGGGGTAGTCTTTGAAATTCGCAGCGTCTTTCCATTCGAAGTGTTTGTCCTGCGGGTTGTGGTCGTCGGCATCGCGGATAGGGTCGCCGTAGCGGATGAGGATGGCGTCGGCGCTCAGGGCGGCGGCCGCTGCGGTTATTAGAACCGGGTTTTGCGATCTGACGCCTTCATAGCCCAGGGCGAGGCTGCTGATCGCCGAGAGGGCGCCGCTGATCCTTGTTTTATTGATCGTGCAAAAATCCACGACCTCTCTGCCGACTTCCGCTATCGCGCCGGACGCATAGACATTTGCCTGATGTAAAGGATCAGAGGTTGGGGTTGCGTGACGCTGAAAGAAACTTAGCAGGTGATGGAGCATAACACGGCTTCAGGTTTTGATCGCCTGAACTCCGATATTGACCATGGCGCGGCTGCCGTCTGCGGTCAGATGCAGGTTGTCGGTGCTGATCTGGGCGGCGGTAATCTGCGCGTCGGTGGCGGCGTATTTTATCCCTGCTGCCTGCGCTTGAAGCTGGTATTGCTCGTTCAGGCGTTCCATCGTGCGTGTCCAGTTATCGACAAAGCCCTCCTGTCGCCAGGCCGCGCTGCCGCCCGTGTAGGCGCCCTTGGGGGCGTTGAGGCCGAGGATGACGGGTTCAGCGCCCTGCGTTTTCATCTGCTGCGCGATGTCAATCACGCGCTTGGCGTAGGCGGCGATCTGGGCGTCGGACTGGCCCATCAGCGAGGCTACATCGTTGGTGCCGAAGTAAATAAAGGCGGCGGCGTTGTGCGGGATGTTACTGACCGTCTGTGGCTTGATGCTGGTCAGAAAACCTGCGCCGGGGGTTCCGAGGTTTGTCACGCCCGCGAAGGTTCCGGGCCGGACGCTGCGGGCCATGCCGTCGGCGATGGAGTCGCCCCAGAAAATTGCGTTCGAATGGGGTGCCTGAATTGTTGCGCCGTTGGCTGTGACCGTGCGGGCTTGCGGGCTGGCGACGAACGGAAAGGCGGCGTGGTCGGAGGATTCCGGCGCCGATGTTATAACAGGGGCGGGCGGTGCTGCCGCGGGGACGGGGGGCGCGGGGGTTGCGGCGCTGGCGGCGGGGAAGAGGGCGCCGAGAAAGGTGGTCATGAGTCCCTTCGTCCAGTCGTTGCTGCCTGCGTTTTGTGCGGGCGCGGCGTCGGCCTGCATCGTTCCGTCTTCGCTTTCCTCGGGTTCGGAGGAGTCGCCCTCGTTCGATGCTTCCTCGTCCGGACCATCCTCTTCTTCGGATGCGTCAGCGGTGCGCGTGTCTTCCTGCTCAGAATTGAACAGGCCGTTCAGCCACAGCATGAACTGATGCCAAACGCTCTGATTGTTGAAATTCTGCTTTAGAGCCACGATGTCACACCCAATAATCTTTTTGCCTAAAGGCTTTTTGCGCGGTCTTTAGTTTCGCGCTTTCCTTAAAACTAGCATATTCAGCGGTCTGCGGGCAAAGAATATCAGCGGTGGTTCTTTCTTCCATGGGAAGGGTAAAGGAGGAAAAAATTGTTAGGCATTTGATTTTTAACTTGTTGTTATTGCTTGCTTTTTCCAGTTTTTATCGTCTTTATGGACAAAAGTCACTAAAATTAATACTCTATGGAAAAATAGTAAGGGGTGTTCGTTATGCGTAAGCCGCAAGCCGATCAAGGGTTAGTCAATTCCATGTTTCAGGCCGTCGAGGCCAGTGATGTTAATGCGTCCGTCACGCTTGGTGTTCTTGTCGAGGATTACGATTTTGACAGGGCGCATAGAAGCATCAATCTTCCTGATCAGGAAGGGCAAAACGTGAATGCCGTCGATCCGCTTGATCTCTATCTTCATTCCGTCTACCACAACGGGCGGGAATCTCTGGGCGTTCTTCTTGGCGCCGGGTGCGATCACAGGGCTGTTTCTACTCTCTCTGGGGCACAAAATCTGGTCGTCCTGCAGAAATCGTCAAGCTTGCGGTCTCCTGTGATTATTGATCAGGGGAACGATGTTTGCTGGGCCGTCTTGTCGGATCATCCCGATGCGCTTGGCAATCTTGAGAAGGCCTACGCCGAGCACGGACTTCAGATGGACGTCAACGCCCGTGAAGCCATACCCTATAGTGTTATCGGTTTAAGAAATCGGGACGCTCAAAAGCATACGCCCCTTGATCTGGCGGTGATGCTTTATGTCGCGCAGAAGCAATCCGATTTAAAAAATTCTGATGCTCTGAAAATTAGAGGAGAGGCTCTGGGGCAGGCGCTTAAACCGATCGTCGAGCGCTTTCAGCAGGCTGGCTTTGGGGTTGACGCCATTCAGTATTTGCCTACAGCCCGCGGTGTGGAAAAATTCAAGCCTCATGCGCCCGATACGGAAAAAAATATCCGGCTACTTTTGTCGCATGGGGCGCGGGGTTCCCTTGCTTCTTATTTTCCTGCGTCGGATGTCAGTCTTGCAGATCCATTCACCAACGGCGATGCTTTTGAGGTGATGAGTCTGCGCGAGTTTTGTCAGCAAAATTCTTCGCTGTTTCCTGCGGATGTACTTGGCGCTTTGACCAGCAACTCCGCGCCGGGTCATGAGCGTCATCTCTAATCAGCTTTCCTAATCCCGCTCAGTTTGGCGGTTATCCCCTCCATCTTCTGCTCGAGGCCGAAGGGGATATTGGCGATGAACAGGCCGCTGCCGTAGAGGGCTTTCCAGCCGTCGCCGCGTTCGGGCGGGGGGGAGAATTCGACCTCGAAGAGACCGGATTTCGGGAGGAGAAGATCCTGAAGTGCCTGAACCATCGGTTCGTGCGGGCGCGAGGGGAGCAGGGGGTACCAGAGGACCAGTGTTGCCACGGCCCATTTTTTCATCAGTTTTGCGATATAGACGGGGATGTCCTCGTAGTCACTTTTGATTTCGTAGCTTGGGTCGATAAAGACAAGGCCGCGGCGCGGTTCCGGCGGGGCGAGGGCGAGAAGCGCCTGAAACCCGTCTTTTCTTTGAATGTTTACAGAGGAGCTTTTTATGGCGCTTTGGAGGAAGGTAAACTCTGTGGGGTGGAGCTCCATGAGGTGCATTTTGTCACCGGGGCGGCGGTAATATTCGGCAATCGCAGCAGAGCCGGGGTAAATGTTTGCGCCTTTCGTGCGTTGGGTATCCTGTAGCACACGCATGAAGGGGCGGGTCGGCGGGAACCATGTCTCTTTAAGCATTTTGTGGATGCCTTCGGCGGCTTCGCCGGTTTTTTGCGCCTCCGGGGCCGAGAGGTCGTAATAGCCGCGTCCGGCGTGAGTTTCGAAGTAGGTCAACGGCTTGTCCTTTTTGACCATGAGGTCAAGGATTTCGGCCAGCGCCATGTGCTTATGGATATCGGGCAGGGAGCCGGCGTGGTAGATGTGCTGGTAGGATAACATTAGGTTTTCCGGCCTTTTTCATAAGGGTCTGGCGTCAGACCGCCCTTTTTGGCATAGTTTTAACCATCTTTTCCTATGCTGTCTGCAGCAGAGTCTCATTTTCACAGGGCCAGCCATGAAACAATCCACGGATCATCTGCTGATGATCGAACCCGCTGAATTTTACACGAATCCCGAGACGCTGGAAACCAATGCGTATCAGGCGGAGCGGGATGACCGTTCGCGTGAGGAAATTTCGCGGGCGGCGGTCCGCGAATTCCGCGATTATCGTGACGCGCTGGTGGCGGCGGGGGTGAAGGTCACGACCGTGCTGGGGCACCGGGGGTCGCCGGATATGGTCTTTCCCAACTGGGCGTCGGTTTACCCGGACGGGCGGATGATTCTTTATCCGATGCTGAGCGTGAACCGCCAGAAGGAGCGGCGGCCGGATATTATCGCGATGCTTCGCAAATCCTATCCGAACGTCACGGACTGGAGCGGGTATGAGAAGGAAGGAAAGTATCTTGAAAGTACGGCGAGCATCGTTGCCGATCATGTCAACAAGATTGCCTATGCCGCGCTGTCGAAGCGGACCAATCCCGAGCTTGTGAAACTATGGGCGGAGTTTATGGGGTATGAGGTTTTGATGTTCGAGACGGAGAGCCACGCGGGAATTCCGGTTTATCATACCGATTATCTGATGTGGATCGGCACGGAGGTGGCGGCGCTGTGCGTTGAATGTTTGCTGCCGCCCTACCGGGACGCTGTTTTGAAGAAACTTCAATCCACGCATGAGGTGATTGAACTGTCGATGGCGCAGCTGCGTGCGAATTGCGGGAACGCGCTGGAGGTGATCGGGGAGGGGGGTGCGCGGATGCTCACGCTTTCGGATACGGCGCGGGCGGCGCTGGATAAGGCGCAATTCGAGACGATCGGGCGGCATTTTTCGCGGCTTGTCTCCAGCCCTATTCCGACTCTGGAGAAATATGGCGGCGGGTCAGCGCGGTGTATGCTGATGGAGTTGTTCTAGGGGTTTTGAGCCGCAGAGGGCGCGGAGAGTTTTTAAACACAACGATCACGGCGATCACGACGGGGGTAGTGCTTTCTTTTCATTCCGGCCCCCCCCCCTGTCTTTCCGGCGAAGGCGGGAATTTTTTAAAACTAATGAGATAGACAGAGAAAAACAGAGACCGTCGGCGCGGAACGCTTTGCGGCTTTGCGATTCAAGGCCGCAGGGCGATGGGTTTATGTGAATCGCGAAGACGCGAAGGGGGCGGTGTTTGCCGTTCCACCTCTGCAACAATCACGGCATTCCCGCGAAGGCGGGAATCCATTTATGAAAAAACACCAGAGATAGACAGAGAAAAACAGAGATTATGGCGCTTCCGGTCTCTGTTTTCCTCTGTTTGTCCCTGGTGTTTTTTACTCGATGTCCGTCTGCACGGGCATGACATTGGAGCAGAACGCTTTGCGTCTTGGCGGCTTTGCGATTCAGGGCCGCAGGGGAGAAGGGTTCATTTGAATCGCGAAGGCGGGAATCCATTTATGAAAAAACACCAGAGATAGACAGAGAAAAACAGAGACCATTGGCGCGGAACGCTTTGCGTCTTGGCGGCTTTGCGATTCAGGGCCAAAAGCGCGGACGCTTCATGTGAATCGCGAAGACGCGAAGGGGGGTATGGATCCCCGCTTGCGCGGGGATGCCCGAGAGGGCGGCGCGGGAGGCTTTGCGGCTTTGCGATTCAGGGCCGCAGGGGCGAAGAGTTTATTTGAATCGCGAAGACGCGAAGCTTGCCGTGTTTGCCGTTCCACCTCTGCAACAATCACGGCATTCCCGCGAAGGCGGGAATCCATTTATGAAAAAACACCAGAGATAGACAGAGAAAAACAGAGACCATTGGCGCGGAACGCTTTGCGGCTTTGCGATTCAGGGCCGCAGGGGAGAAGGGTTCATTTGAATCGCGAAGGCGCGAAGGGATTTGACAGGAAGACTATGGGTGATCAAGATTATACTGTGAGATTTTATTTAAAAGTGAATTAGCAATGAAAAATGAAGACGAAGAAGGACTAGTCTTAGAGTATTTAAAAGATTTAATTTTTTACGATGAAGGTTTTGTTTACGGGGAAGATTGCGATTATTCCTACGAGGACATTTTTAGTATTAAGTATTCCGCCACCGCTATAAAAAATAGCGTTGCGAGTACGACCTATGAAACATACCTTTGTTTACATATGTCGGATGGATTTCAAATAAAGATAGATCAGGAGCGTTCTTTTTTTGGGATTAACGAGAAAAAAAAAGCTGAAGCCGTGATGCGTGCTTCTGCCATTTTTCATGAAGTAACGTTTACCAACCGCATGGAAAGATACGAAAAGCAACTTAAAACAAAAAGCTTTGTTTCATGGGGTCAATATCAATTTGCTGAAAAAGGAGAGTTTTTTAAAAATTACGAATTGCTTTTTAATTTGAGAGATAAAGACGTTAAAAAAAGTTTAGATGTTTTCTCGTTTCAGGTTTCCAAAAAATCAAAAAGTTTGAAAGAGTCTTTCTTTAATTTTTGGAAAGGTCATGAAGCTATAGATATTTCGATTGATAGAGACTGTTTTCTCTATTTTATGAAAAACTATCTTGGGTTAACTTGGAAAGATGAGGTTGTTAAGGAGAAGAAAAAGCCAAGAAGAAGCGAATTTTTTGAGGCTGTAATTATTTTGGGCGCTAAAGTCTGCAAAGCAGATGGTCGCGTGGACGCCGTAGAAATTAAGACTTTTAAAACTTATTTTGGTATTGATGAAAAGTCTTTTCCCGGTTCAGAGGATATTTTTAGAAGAGCTGCTACTTCGGTTGAAGGTATACAAGAACCAGCTCAAAAAATTTATGCACTTTTTGAAGGTCAGCAAGAGCCGCTAGAACATATTATTATTGGTCTTATCCAAATTGCAGCAGCGGATGGCGTCATAACTAATGAAGAAAGACAGATAATTGAAAACGTCTGTCGTGTTTTCCAATTTCCTAGTTACGAGATAGAGCGTCTTTTCTTGCTTTTTGAAAGCATTCGACAAGAAAAGAAAGGCGCATCAAACAGTAATTTTTCTTATCAAACGCGAACGCAGTACCTGAAAATTTTAGGTTTGGGCGCTAATGCAAAGCATGATGAAGTAAAAGTTGCTTATAAAGAATTAGTAAGAAAACACCATCCTGATATATTGCTCGCACAGGGCATTCCTATTGAGCGAATTAAGGATTCAGAAGAAATATTAAAAACAATAAATGCCGCATATAATTGGCTTTCAAATGATGCTAACAACAAAAAACGCGCCGCCTCCTAAAATTTCGAGGGATCAATATAAAAGGTTCTTAAGTTACCGTTTGTTTGCAAAATAAGTTCAACCGTGTAGCCAGTATATCCTTGTCCGTCGGAGGTAAAATCAAACAATTCATTAGCTTTGAAAGTTGTACCCGGTCCGAAAAAATAAGAGGTGCCATACCAAATGTTTCCAGCTGCGTAGCGGATTTCGTATGTGCCCAATGGCATTTTCACCTCAAAGGGGTGACCTCCGATGATATAGGCGGTTAAACTCGGTTTATTGTCCTCTATATTTACTATCTTGACGTAATAGTCGTTCCCTATTTGTGTTTTGATTTCTAGGGGAGCGACGCCGGAAGCAAAACTTTTTGAAATGATTCCTGGCTTAATTTCTACTGGCGATAATGCCTGTCCATCAGTTAATAGTACTCCGTTGTCCAGTATTAAAGTTTCGTCGGGTGAGATTTTTCTTATGTTAGAGGTTCTTCCATTAGAGTTTTTATGGGTAGAGTTCTCAAAATGTGGCAAAACAATAAAAATGAATACTAAAACCCAAACGAACCATAAATTGACAATTATTCCTAATAAGGATGCAATAAGTGGGCGCTTACTACCTATTACTGCAAGGATATTGCTGCAATCACCGCAAGCAGCTTTTTGCTTAGTTTTCTCTTTAGGTATTCTGTTATGCGCTCCGCAATTGCTGCAAAGTATTATTTTTGCTGTCACGTTTTACATTCCTAAATCAAGCCGCCTTTTTCTCCGCCTTCAATAACCCCTCCCGCCTTAGCAGCGCATCCGGGTCGGCGTCGCGGCCGCGGAAATTGCGGTAGAGCACCGCCGGTTCCTCGGAGCCGCCGCTGGCCAGAAGTTTGCGGTAGGCCTGCGCGCTGGCGCTATCATACAAGCCCTTTTCCTTGAACAGCTCGAACGTGTCGGCGTCCAGCACTTCGGCCCATTTATAGCTGTAATAGCCCGCCGAATAACCGCCCGCGAAAATATGCCCGAAGGAGCAGGAAGACGGACCCGCCAGACGCGGGAAGAGCGCGGTATCCTTCATGGCCGCGTCTTCGAAGCTTTCCACATCCGTGATCTTGTCGGGGTTTTTCGTATGCCACGCCATGTCGAGCTGCGCGAGGCCGATCTGGCGCAAACCGCCCCAGCCGACCATGTAATTCTGGGCCTTGTTCAGTTTTTCGACCAAAGCGGCGGGGATTTTCTCGCTGGTCTGGTAATGTTCGGCAAACGTATCCAGCACCGATTTTTCGTAGCACCAGTTTTCCTGTAGCTGCGAGGGCAGCTCCACGAAGTCCCATCTTACGTTCGTTCCGGCGACGGCGCGGTAGGTGACATCGGAGAGCAGGCCGTGGATGGCGTGCCCCATTTCATGATACAGCGTCGTGACCTCTCCGTGCGTGAGCAGGGAGGGCTTGTCGTTCGTCGGCTTGGTGAAGTTGCAGACAATCGCCACCACGGGGCGTTCGACCTTGCCGCGCCAGAGACCCTGATTGCGATAGGTCGTCATCCATGCGCCCTGATTTTTGCCGGTGCGGGGGTGGAAGTCGGCGTAAAAGGTTCCCACAAACGCGCCGTCCCTGCTGTTGACCACGTCGAAGACCTGAACATCCTTGTGCCAGACGGGGTATTTGCCCTCGGCGTTGTTGAAGCGGATGCCGAAAAGCTTGCTGAAATGATCGAAGCAGCCCTTAAGGACTTTTTCGAGGGAATAGTAAGGGCGGAAATCCTCGGAGGTGAAATCAAAAAGCTTCTTGCGGAGCTTTTCGGCGTAATAGCCGACATCCCACGGCATGAGTTCGGTCAGGCCGTGTTCCTTCGCGGCGTATTTCTTGAGGGTGGCGAGGTCTTTCTTGGCGGCAGGTTTGTAGGCGGTCTTGAGTTTTTTGAGGAACTCCATGACCTGTTCGGGGGATTTGGCCATGCGCTCCTCCAGCACATAGTGGGCATGAGTCTTATAGCCCAGAAGTTTCGCGCGTTCCTTTTTCAGCTTCACGGTTTCGAGGATAATGGCGGAATTATCGTATTCGCCCTTCCACGCGCGGGAGCCGAAGGCGCGCCAGATTTTCTCGCGCAGTTCGCGGTTGTCGGCATATTGCAGAAAGGGGCCGAAGCTGGGGTAGTCCAGCGTGAAGAGCCATTTTCCTGTATAGCCCTTTTCCTCCGCCGCATGAGCCGCGCTGTCAATCGCGCTGTCGGGCAGGCCGGAGAGGTCTTTTTTATCGCTAATCACGAGTTCGAAGGCTTCGGCGGATTTCACCGTGTTCTGCATGAAGGCGGGCGTAAGGGTGGAGAGTCGTTCGGAAATCTCGCGCAGGCGAGCCTTTTTCTTCTTGCTCAAATTCGCACCGCCACGCACGAAGCCCTTATAGGTGTCCTCCAGCAGGGTTTTCTGCTCGGGGGTGAGTGTGAGGGAGCCGCGTTTGTCGTAAACCGCCTTGACGCGCTTGAACAGTTTGGCATCCAGCAGCACATCGTTGGAGAATTTCGCGCCCAGCGGCCCCATTTCGGCGGCCAGCGCGTGCAGATCGTCCCCGCCCACGGCGGAGAGCTGGTTATAGAAGGCGGAAGTCACCTGATCGAGTGTCTCGGAGGCGCATTCAAGGGCGACAAGGGTATTCTCAAAGTCCGGCTCCGCCTTGTTCTTCTTGAGTTTGGCGATGTTCTTTTCCGCTTCCTCTATGGCGGCCTTGAGGCCCGGCAGGTAATGCTCCGTTTTGATCCGGTCAAAGGGGGGCGCCTGGTTGGGGAGGGTCGATTTTTCTAGCAGCGGGTTGGAAGACATGCGAAAACCTCAGTTGGACTCGTGAACATCAAGAATAAGGAAATATGGAGCAAAATGGCAAGCGTGCCAAGGTCAGAGCGGTTCGACGATGTTTATTTTTCCGTAGAGGACGGGCTGGCGGAGACGCGGCACGTGTTTCTGGAGGGCAACCGCCTGCCGGAGCGATGGGGCGATCATGATTTCCGGGGGACGTTTGTCATCGGAGAGACGGGGTTTGGGACGGGTCTGAATTTTCTCGCGGCGTGGCTGTTGTGGAAGACGCTGCGGGTCAATAACAATCCGCGACGTCTTGAATTTATCTCGGTGGAAAAATATCCGGTTAATGGCGCGTTTATCCGCGATGTCCTCTCGGTGTGGGAAGAGGAACTGGGGGATAAGCTGGCGCGTTTTTGCGATCTGTATCCCGTGCCCAAGACAGGCGCCCATTCGATTGACGTGGCAGAGGATGTGCGCCTGACCCTGCATATCGGGGATGTGGCGGAGGTTCTGCCGACGCTGGAGGCGCGGGTGGATGCGTGGTTCCTTGATGGGTTCAAACCCGCGACCAACCCCGAGATGTGGACGGATGAGGTTTTTTCCCATATGGCGCGGTTGAGTCATGCGGGCACGAGCTTTGCGACCTTCACGGCGGCGGGGGATGTGCGGCGCGGGCTGCAGAATGCGGGGTTCGAGGTTCACAAGGTGCCGGGGTTCGGGCGCAAGCGGGATATGCTGACGGGGGTTTATGCCGGAGGCGTCAAAGCATGAAAATCGCGATCATCGGCGGCGGGTTGGCGGGGACGGCGTGCGCTTATGTTTTCCGGCGCGCCGGGCTGGAGCCTGTGCTTTATGAGGAGGCCGCCACGTTGGCTCCCGCCGCGTCGGGGAATGCGGTCGGGCTTTATAATCCGCGCTTTACCGCCGAGAAGGGGCCGGAGCAGGAATTTTATTCCGGCGCGTTTTTTGCTGCGCTGAAGGTTTTCGAGACTCTTGAGGGGATCGAGTGGAATCCCTGCGGCGCATTGCATCTGGTCAATGACGAGAAGAAGGGGAAGCGGTTTCCGCAAACCGCGCGGAACTGGGGCTGGGGGCCGGGGCAGATGCGGATGGTGCCCGCCGCTGAAGCGTCCGAGATTGCGGGGATCCCGATCACCTATGAAGCGCTCTATCTTGCGAAATCGGGGACGGTTTCTCCACGGAAATTATGCGCAGCCTATGCGGAGGGGGTCGATGTTCATCTCGACCACCCTATCGAAAATTTTTCCGATCTGGGCGCGGATGCCGTCGTGCTGGCGGGGGGGATGGGGCTTTTGAAATTTCCTGAGGCTTCGCACCTGCCACTGCAGGCCGTGCGGGGACAGGTGACCTCTATCGATCATAGCGAGGAGACTCGTAAACTGCGCTGCACGGTCGGTTACGGGGGGTATGTGACGCCCGTCATCAACCGGGTGCATTGCGTGGGGTCGACGTTCCAGAGGTGGCTGGACCACAGCGAGATCATCGGGCAGGACGATCTGGATAACATCATGAAGTTGCACGAGCATCTGTGTGCGTTCCGGGGGCTGCATACGATCGAGGGGCAGCGGGCGGCGGTGCGGACGACGTCGCCGGATCATTTCCCGATCGTGGGGACGCTGGATGAGCGGCGGAAAATTTACGTGTCTACTGCGCACGGGTCGCACGGGATTTTGAGTTCGCTGCGGGCGGCGGAATTTCTGGCGGGTGCGTTAACGGGGCGCGGAGAAGTTGAGTTTTCCGAGGGCTTGCGGGCGGCGCTGTCGCCAGGGCGGTTTAACGGTTAAAGGACACCCTGTCATTCCGGCGGAGGCCGGAATCCACTTTAAGGACAAGGAGCACGAAACCTGAGCACATTTAACGAACCCAGTCGCGCTAAGAAAAGGTCGCTTTGGAAAGTGGTCGTGTTCGGGATGTTCATTGTTTTTTTGTCGTCATATCTCCTGCTATTCGGCATCCGCTATGCGGTGTTCCACTTCGGCTTAGGCCCACAAGATAGAAGCCACTATTTCTATATGACAGACGAGCAAAAGAAGCACCATTCATCTACCGAGCATTTTGAGGCATGGAAGAAGATCAACAGAACCCAAGGAGAAGAGCGTGACTGAATACAATGAATGCTCGAACTTCTTGCTGATAAGAAACGACAGAGACAAACAGAGACCATCGGCGCGGAACGCTTTGCGGCTTTGCGATTCAAGGCTACGGGCGCACAGGGTTCATTTGAATCGCGAAGACGCGAAGCGGGCGGGGCTTGAGTTTTCCGGCGGCGCTCAGGCTTGGCCGTGGACCCCGGCCTGCGCCGGGGTGACGGCTGAGTTTTAAGTCACTTTGTCCCCTTGTCATTCCGGCGGAGGCCGGAATCCACTTTAAAAATAACACCAGAGACAGACAGAGGACAACAGAGGCTGTCCGTGCGGATATCTCTGCTTCTGGCCGTGTTTTCTTACGTTTTATTTTCTGGATCCCCGCTTGCGCGGGGATGCTAAGATGTATGGCCCTGCAAAGGGGGGGACGATGGATAGGACTTTCGTCCTCTTTTATGGCATTTTACCAATTCTTTACGAAATCTTACCTTTTTCCGGGCATCCTGAAGTTTGGGTAACACTCATGACGGAAAGAGCTATGCACGGCCTTATTTCACGTTATTTGCGCCAGGAAGAGGGCGCTACGGCGATTGAATACAGCCTGATCGCCACGGGTATTTCGATCGCCATCGTCGTCGTCGTCTACACGATGGGCGAGGATGTGGCGGCCCTTTATGAAGGGTTCATCGGTATATTCACAAGCTAGGGTTAAAACCCACAGCTTTTCTAAAGACCTGCAAACACGGTCTTTGATTTGCGCCGTTTTACGGCGCTCTCCCTTCGGGCGCCTTCGGCGTCCAACGCCCTTTCGGGCCGTTGTCTGCGCTTCCGCTTCCCAAATACCCTTAAGTATTCTGCGATGCGGTTCTCGAAAGCCCGTGTTTTCGCTGACTTTATAAAAGCTGTGAATCTTGACCCCGACAAAGTTTCTCCACCGGCTTTTCCCTCTGAAGCCTTTTCGCCGCCTTTTCTTTGCGGCCGCTCTGGCTTATTCTGCCGCGCATGAATTTCGGTCCTGCGGGTTTTTCGTTTTTTCTGGCTCTGGTCAGCTTTGCGCTGGTCGCCGCGCTGTTGCCGCTGGCGATCCGCTTAGCGGTGCGCTCGGGGTTTATCGATGCGCCGGGGGGGCGGAAGGTGCATGACCGTCCCGTGCCGCCGATCGGCGGGCTGGTCGTGTTTCCGGTTTTCATTCTGGTTTTCGTTCTGGCGGGCGGCGGGGCGCGGGGGCACTGGCCGTTGATCGAGGCGCTGGCGCTTCTGCTTGCTGTCGGTATGGCGGACGATTACAAGCCGATCCAACCGTGGATCAAGTTCGGGGCGCAGATCGTGGCGGCGTGCGTGGTCGTTCTTCCCGGCGGGGCGCAGATTCTTACGCTGGGGGATTTGTTCGGGTTCGGCGGTTTGTGGCTGGATGTTTTTTCCATTCCTTTTTCGATTATCGCTATGGTGCTGTTCATCAACGGGATGAATCTGATCGACGGGCTGGACGGGCTGGCGGGCGGGATCGGGTTTCTGACTTTTTTGTGGTTTATCGCTGCCTGTCTTTTACGCGGCGATGCCGATTTGCTGCCGGGGCTGTTGATCGCGGCGGGGGCGATGACGGGATTTCTTTTGTATAACCTTCGGACGCCATGGCGGGCGAAGGCGTTGGTTTTCATGGGCGATTCCGGCAGCCTATGCCTTGGCTTGCTGATGGGGTGGTATGCGATCAAGATCGCGGAATTTCCGGGGCCGACGCTGCTGCCCATTACGGTGGCGTGGATTATCGGGCTGCCCGTGTTCGACGAGTGCGCGCAATTCTTCCGCCGGGTGCGGGAGGGCAAGCATCCGTTTACCGCCGACCGCGGGCATCTTCATCATCATCTTCTGGATGCGGGATTCACGGCGGGGCAGGCGAGCGCTGTTATTCTTTGCGTTGTTTTTGTGATGGGCGCTATCGGGTTTTTTGGAATCCAGATGGGTGTGCCGCAGCCTGTGCTGGCTTACCTGTGGATCGCGCTGTTGTTTTCACATATGGCGCTGTCGTACAAGCCTCACCGCTATGTTTCGATTTTCAGCCGTTTGCGCGGCGTTTAGTAAAGCAGGGCGTGGCGGGTGATATCCTCCACGATGTACATCATGAAGACGAGCCAGGCGGCCATGGGGATGCTGATCTTCAGGCTGTTCCTGATGAAATATCCGGTCATCAAGAGGACGTATATCATGAAGAACATCTCCAGAAGGATGACTTCATCGAGTGTGTGAAGGCCGGACCAGACCATGAGGTGGATCGGGGTTTCAAAGAGGATCGGGATCACCTGAAGCCAGTTCAGGCCGGCGAGGTAGCGCGGAAAAAACTCCAGCCGGTTGTGAATTTTGCACAACATATAAACGGCGAGAATAAAGAAGATATTCACGAAGACGAGGCGCGTAGCTTCCTGTTCGATCAGAAGGAGTGTTTCCGCGTCTTTCAGTTTTTCGCTCTCGCGGCTGAGGAAGAGGACGGCGCTGAAATTGAGAGGCATCGAGAACAGCAGCAGCCAGAAGGAGCGCATCGCCTCCTCGACCGAATTGGTGAAGCGCTCCGCGCCCTGCTTCAGGAAACAGGCGTTCTCCATGGTGCCAATCAGGCAGCGCCTGAATTCATCGGCGGGGAAAAAAACGGCTTTACTCATGTTCCTCTCTGTCTTTCGATCTTTGTACCAACCGAACGGTGCCAAAGGGAATATGTTTTTGCGTTTGCGTGTTATCTCCGTCAAAATATGATATCAGTGGATGTGGATAAAATGCCGTATTCGGGGCTGTCCGATTGACCTGTTCCTGTGTGTCTCCTACCGTTAACCCCTTGACCTGAGTAGATTTGTTATGTGCGTAGAGACGATCGTTCGATTCTCGTGGGTGCGCCCTTTTTCGTTGGGGCTTTTCGCCTGCTCTTTGTTGCTCTGCGCTTGCCAGACGACCAGCCTGTCGCCTTATCTAAAGCCCGGACAGCCTACCAATTCTGTTTCCGACAATCATGCGGCCAAGCCGCCGCCGTCCTCCGTTCTGGAGGAGGTCGCCTCGATTCTGGAGGGGCGGGGAGGAGATTCGGAGGGCGAGATTGATCCTGAGGATCTGCTGGAGGCCGAGGGCAATATGAATATGGTCGAGCAAACCGCCGATTCCTACGATCCGGCGGCCGAGCATCTGAAGGCGCGCAAGCACGTCGATACGAACCGCAAGACCAAGGTGGCGTCTTTAGCGCCGCATTTCGACCCTGACCTTGCGCCGGAGAAGGACAATAAATTCCGCGTCCTGAAAATCCAGAAGGGCGATATGAAGGAGACGAAACTGGCCTCCGCGGTTACGGTGCCGGAGCGTGTTCCCGAGCGGATTACCGAGAGCGTGATTACGTTCGATGGCCAAGGAGACCGGCTTGCTCCGCCGGAGCCGTTTGAGACCGCGTTTGCGGATGCGGGCGTGGTTATTCCCGGACGCAAGCCGCCGCGCCATGGCGGAGGTGATGTGCTTCTGGCGGCGCTGTCCGCTCCGGCGGATGTGCGGCCCGATGTGCCTGAAGCTCCGGCGCTTCTTCCTGAGCGCAAGCCGGACATTGCGGCGGCGGAGCCTGAATCCGCTCGCATTGAGGACTTGGCGGCGATCGAGCCTGCGGCGGGGTTCTCCGATTCTTTCGATGCTCCTGCGATCATTCCTTCGCGCAAGCCTCCTGTGCCGATGAAGAGTTCTGCTGCGGCGGAAACTTCTGCGCCTCTTCCGCCCCTGCGGCCCAAGACGTCGTTCATGGCCGTCAATCTGACGCCGATGAAAACGAAGGAGTCCGTTCAAGCCCCGGAGGGGCGGGGGGATGTCATCAAAATCCGCAGCGCGGAACATGAGGGAAAAACACGGGTCGTTCTGGATATCAAGGGCGATGCGCGGTTTGAGGCTAAACTCGATAACGGGCGCAAGGCGTTGCTGGTCGATCTTGAAAATGCCCAGTGGTCGGCGGGCGATCAGATGGAGCTTCATAGCCTGTCGATCGTCAGCGGGTTTACTACGGAGACGAGGGGCGGGGGGGGTACGCACCTTGTCGTGAATCTCAAGAAAGACACCAAGCTACTGCAGGCGGTTTCGTTCGGGACCAATCAGGCGGGCGTCACCCGGATTGTCATCGACCTGAAAAACGGTTAAAAAACCCTTCAATTTTAAGGCTTTGCTTTCTTTTTTACCCCCTGTATTCTGGTGTGGTTCTTTTACCTGGCCTGCGAAGGGTTTTCGGGGAGTTTGCGTAAGATTGTTAACAGTGTTTCAAACGAGAGGATTCAATCCATGAAAAAAGTACTTATGTTCAGCGCTCTGGCGTTGGTTTTATCTGCTGGTGGCGCTTTTGCCGAGAGGGGCGAAGGCGGCGGGCCGGGGCATCACAAGGGTGAGCGCCATGAGAAAAGAATGGAAAAAATGTTCGACAAGAAGGATATCGACGGCGATGGCGCGATCTCCCAGGACGAACACAATAAGGCCAGCGACGAATGGTTCAAGGAAATGGATGCCGATGGCGATGGCAAGGTGACGAAGGACGAGGCCAAGGCGCACGGCGAGGCCATGCGTAAGAAATGGCACGACCGGAAGGAAAAGGGTGACGACGCCCCGCCTGCCGAGACCGCTCCTCCTGCCGACGCTCCGGCTGATGGAGGTGCTGCCCAGTAATCTGGGCGCATTCCGGGGGGGCATCAGGACGGCGCACTTATGGCGATCAAGCCTGACGATGTAAATGACAGCGACGAGAGCCTTATGGTGCGTGTCCGCGAGGGTGACCATAAGGCTTTCGCGCAGCTTGTCGGCCGACATTCGCGGATGTTTTACGCGGCGGCCTACAGGATGTGCGGGCAACAACAGGAGGCGGAGGATATCGTGCAGGATGCCTTTATCAAGCTGTGGAAAAATCCGCAGGGCTGGGATCCGGCCAACGGGGCGAAATTCTCGACGTGGTTTTACCGGGTGGTGACCAATCAGGCGCTGGATCATCTGCGGAAACGCAAGCCGCAGGCGGAAGTGCCGGAAACATTGAGCGATAGTCGTCCCGATGCACTGGAGCAGTTGGAGGAGGGGACGCTGCAGGCCGATCTTGAGCGGGCGATCCAGGCGCTTCCCGAGCGGCAGAAGGCGGCGCTGAATTTATGTTTTTACGAGGGGCTGAGCAACAAGGAGGCCGCGGATATTCTGGGTGTTGGTGTGAAGGCTCTGGAATCCCTGCTGATGCGGGCCAAGACGACTTTAAGGGACGAGATGGCCCGCTACGGATACGAGATCAAGGATAAACGCTATGGGTGAAGAAATGGAACTCGAAGCATTACTGACACAACGCTATCTGCCGGAGATGCGGAGCCATCTGCCGGACCGGATTTTGGCGGAGGCGATGAAGCACACGCAGGCGGGACGTCGTGCTGCGGTACAAGAGTCCTCCTTCAGTTTTAAAGTCTGGTGGGCGGATTTCTGGGACGGGTTTGCGCTGCCGCAGCCCGCGCTGGTCATGAGCGTTGTTCTGCTGCTCGGGATTTTTGCCGGAACGGCGCTTGATACCGGCGTTGCGGAGAGTGAGCCGGACCAGCCTTCGTTTGACCTTGTTGTGTCCGACGGATCGGATTTGGAGGCATTTTTATGAGCAAGAAAATGAAAGTCGTCTTTACCCTGTCGGTTCTTGCGAACCTGTTGCTGGCCGGACTTGTGATCGGGCATTCCGCAAAACGTTGGGGCGGGCCTCCGCCCGCTTTGCCGTCCGCTGAGAATCTTTCAGCGGATTCTGCGGCACTGATCCGTAAGGCTTTTGAGGAGGAGCGTCCGGCTCTGCTGCCCCTGATCGAGGAAATGCGCGGAGTGAAGTCGGACCTGATGGATGCTGTGAGCGCCGAGACGTTTGATACTCAGGCGTTCGATACGGCGGCCCGGAAGATGAAAATGACGCTGGGGAAAATGACTGCCCAGCGTCTGGATATGTTCAAGAACGTTTCAGAGCAACTTCCGCAGGAGGACCGGGTGAAGTTCGCCGACAAGTTCGTGCGGTTTATTCAGGGTTACGGGAAGCTCATGTATAAGCCGATGGGTCCGGGGTTCGGGCCTCCGCCACCCGCTCACGGCCAGCCGTGGAAAGACGGGTTTCACAAAAAGCCATCTGAGTCCCCTTCCGGCGATCTTAAGCCCGAAGATGCGGCCAAGCCCGAAGGGTATGAGGAC
Organism: Alphaproteobacteria bacterium; assembly: GCA_016699735.1. NCBI lineage: Bacteria > Pseudomonadati > Pseudomonadota > Alphaproteobacteria > Alphaproteobacteria bacterium. The sequence goes on along the minus strand of CP065008.1, from coordinate 2,462,208 downwards.
GATTTCGGTTATGTCGTGTTCCCGAACGGGGATATTGATCTCGATGGGGATCTGGTGCCGGATTATTCGTTCGGAGAGGCGCCTGAGCTTCCGGTGAAGCCGTGATCAGGCGTTTTCGCGCTGCTCGAATCTGGTGAGAAGTTCGTCGAGTCCTTCGGAGACGCTGATGGTTTCCACCTTCGAGGCTTTCGGTCCATCGTAGCAGCTTGCAATCAGTTTGCGGACCGCCTCGTCATCGCCGGTGACGACCGCCTCGACGCTGCTGTCCTCGCGGTTTCTGACCCATCCGGTCAGGTCCATTTCCGTGGCCGTCTGAACCATCCATGCCCGGTAGCCGACACCCTGAACGCGGCCAAAAATTTTAAGCCGTTTAGTGACTCTCGCCATGATCCTGCCGTTCTCCGTTCCGTTCTCCGTTCCGTTCTCCGTGAAAGCGTGAATTGAAATAGCTCTGGCGTTCGCGCAGGCTTTTCGCGCGGTCATCGGTCAGTTTGGCGATGCAATGGGGGCAGGAGACGCCCTTTTCGTAAGATTTGCTTTCCTTATCCTGTGCGGTGAGCGGTTCGCGGCAGCCGTGGCAGACGTCCCAGCCGCCCTGATCGAGTCCGTGGACGACGGAGACGCGCTTGTCGAAGACGAAACATTCGCCCTCCCACAGGCTTTGCTCGGCGGGGATCGTTTCGAGGTATTTGAGGATGCCGCCCTTAAGGTGGTAGACGTTCTCGAACCCGTGGGCGAGCATATAGGCGCTGGCTTTCTCGCAGCGGATGCCGCCGGTGCAAAACATGGCGATTTTCTTGTGCTTCTTCGGGTCGAGGTTTTTTTCGACCCAGTCGGGGAATTGGGTGAAGACTTCGATGTCCGGGTCGATAGCGTTTTTGAAAATGCCGACCTTCGTTTCGTAATCGTTGCGGGTGTCGAGGACTATGACTTCGGGGTCGGTGATCAGGGCGTTCCAGTCCTGTGCACTTACATATTCGCCGACCTGTCTGTTCGGGTCGGCCTCGGGGCGTTTGAAGGTAATGATTTCCTTTTTCGGGCGGACCTTGAAGCGGTTGAAGGGGGCGCCGTGGCAGGAGGAGTATTTGACCTCGCCTTGCAGGATGCCGAGTTTTTCATCGAGAAAGGAAACCATGCGGTCGAGGGCTTCCGGCTTTGCGCCGATCGTGCCGTTAATACCTTCGGGTGCGAGGAGGAGTGTGCCGCACATCCCTTCACATTGTTCGCCTAAGGCCTGGATTTCCCCGCGCAGGGCCGTGATGTCCGTGACGGGCACGAAGCGGTAAAGAGCGGCGATTTTATATAAGTTTTCCGTCATGCAGCAATTTTATAAGGCATGGGGCGGGAAAATGCAATCAGGCGGGGGTCCAGCGTGTTTGTGTGCCAAGTACCCTGTTCGGGCGCAGATATTCGTCAAGGATGCCGTTAATCGTCTGCAGTTCTACGCGGGCTGTTGCTCCTGATGGATCCAGACCACCCTCGACAAAATCCACAAGGGTTACACGAATATTCTCGGGCCATCCTGATATTATGTAATTATCAAGACCTTCGGGGTCGCCGTGAAAAAATCCATTTTCCCCGAGTTTATCGAATATTGCAGCGATTTGTGATTTTATTGATCTCAGCTGTTCCCGGGTCAGGGTGTCGTCCATCAACATATTGCCCAGAGGCTCTCCGTGGATGCGTCTGAATTGCATATAGCAACGACCACCATCGCGTCCGGCATCAAGAACCTGCTGAATCTGAAGGCCTTGGATTTCTTTTGCCTTGCTCAGGAGATGGAATTCGCGCATCAGATCGGCGTTTGAATCGCTGTCGCCTCTGGTAATCTTGTATACTGTGTCGTCCGGGCCTTCGTGGACTGCCCCGGTTCCGCCGCCACTTATTCTTTTTCCAAGCTGAATTGCCATGTCCCGCAATCTTTTTCTATTTTCAATATTATAGAGTGCGTGGACGGGTTTTGCCAAGAATTTCGATCAGAAGCCGGATATCCGCTATCAGTGCGCTGTTTTTTGGCCAGGCGAGCCCGATCTGGTGAGCAGGGACGGGGCTGAGATTGCGGCGGCGTGAGTTCAGTATTGTCATACCCTCTTTTGAAACGGCCCGGTTCGGGGCCGTTTTTTTACGGGCGTATGCGGGCTATCGAGGTTTGGCGTTGCCGGTTATCGTCATTCCTGGCAGTTCGACGGTTTGTCCCTGCGGAGTGCTAGTCGGAGTGGCTGGCTGTGGGTAGATTTCTCCGGCGATGACGGCGGAGATTTCGGCGGCGGCTTCCTTGGCGGTGCGTTCGAGATATTGTGTGCGGTATGCGTCACCATCGGGGATGTAATTAAAATTATTGAGGACGATCAGGTTGGTATGGCGGAAAGCGGGGTGGGCGGGGTCCATCTGGCCGTTGACCAGTCTATCGCCGTATATATTGTCAACGGCGTGACGCATTTCCTCGTTTACCACGTTCAGGTAGCTTTCTGCTATTTCCTGCGGGGTGTCGTGAGGATTGCGGAGCATCAATTCGGGGTAAAGGGTTGTGCGGATAAAGACATAATCCTCATCCTTTACACCGATGACGCCGCCCGCCTGACCGATAATGTCGTTTTCCAGCATCTGGTCGATTGTGGCATAGGTGGAGTGGATGTTTTCGCCCCGCGCCAATTCCGGCGTATCGTAAACCCGGGCGTAGATGGCGCCCATTCTCTGGGTCATGGAGTCGCGCAAGGCGTGCTGGGCGAGGAGATCCCTTTCACTCGTCGAATCAAGAAGGGGACGCAGGCGTGCGATATCGGCCATCAGATCCTTGTCTGCCCGGACCGCCTTAATGACGGTGTCGCGTTTTTCGCCCTCCCAGGCGACGAACTCCTCGTCCTGCTCGACTTCTCCGAGAATCCGTTCCGAAACGAGTTCGTGCATATATTCAGGCGAGGAGCCTTCCAAATCCCGGAACATTTGCGGGTGCTCGGTTCGCAGGCGCTCGCGGTTGATGTTCAGCATGGTCAAGGCGGTGGCCATAACGATGCGGGGTTCCGTGTCTGCGTATTTCCAGTCGGCGGTCTCGCCGTCTCTGGTTTTTTGGACTACCTCAACGGCATCCGCCAGGGTCATCTTGCCCAGGTGGGGGTTGTTGGCGATCAGGCGGGCGAGAAGTTCGTTGCGTGAACGCGTTTCGTTCTCGGGTTCATAGAATCCTTTCGGGGCGTCGGATTTTCCCTGAAGCGTTTTGATGATCTCTTCCTCGGCGCTTAGGGTGCGAAGGACCGGTCTTTGCCGGCCTCTGTCCGGTTCTCCTGCTGTTTCCTCAATGCCGGAGCTGTCATTAAAACGGTTCTTGAGCTTCTGATCCAAAGATTTTTCGAGCTGGACAATGCGGCGTATAAATTCCTGTTCCCCAAGGTTCCCCTGCTGGAATGAGGTCCGGGCAGCCCGCATATCGTCCAGAATTTTCCTGAAGCTTCCGGCTCTTGCGGTTTCGGGTTGTGTTTGCGCGGTTTCTGGTTGCTGCGGATCGGGCATATCCTTGTCCTATGCCGAATGATCCGCGCATGGCGGATGGGTTTTGTCATTATTGTTCAAGGAGCTTCCCATATCTCACACCCTAGCGGGCCGACTTGCCGCCATTCATTTTTTCATAATTTTAGCAGGGAGCCCTAGGAAATGCAAACCCGTTGGGCTTTGACAGAGCCATCAGGATTTCATCTTGTTTTACAATAACTTGCCGACCTAAATCAGCGCAGGATGTACTGAATCGCCTCGCGGGGGTAGGCGTTGCGGAAATCGTCGTTCAAATCCCGCGGGTGGGCCATGAGGCGGAAGAAGATCGGGCCGCAGAGAAGGTCTACCACCAGGCTTTCCTCAAGATCGTCGCGGAACTCACCGCTTATCTGGCCTTCGTGCAAGCTGTATTTGATGGCGTCCATCAGGGGTTCGAGCAGGTTGTCGTTGAAGATTTTCTGGGATTCGGCGTCGGCCTGCGCCTCGCTGAAGAGCTGGGCGATGGTCTGGCCATTCTGGCTGTCGAGCAGGCGGATGAGCTTGTCGAGCTGCATGATGATGGCTTCGGCGTGGCTGCTGGCGGTCGGCAGGGGGGTCTGCATTCCCGGCTGGCTGGCGAGAGCGTCCATGACCACGGCGGTCTTGTTCGGCCACCAGCGGTAGATGGTGGTCTTGCCGACCTTTGCCTTTTTGGCGATGGACTCTATGCTCAGTTCCTGAACCGATGTCTGAAGAAGAAGCTTATTCGTGGCGTTCAGGATCGCTTTGCGCGATTTCTCGCTGCGGGGGCGTCCCTTACGCGCCGTGCCAGAACTTTCCATTTTTTCCTCCACACAGAACTCCCCGGACTGCCGGAGATGTGCCCTAACAATGAAAACTTATCGTTGCGTATAGACGATTACATTGTCCGATTCTTCGCTGCGGCGCAAGAGGCGAATCAAAAATTTTCGCTGCGCTGATGTCCGAATGCAGAATCTTTAGACAGGTTGTTATAAAAGCTTTCTTTTTCACAGTTGGGGAGCGTGAAGACGAAGAAAAATTTTTGATACGGACAATGCGGATGTGTTATTTGCCGAGACCGGGCGGTCTGTTCATGCCCATATCTCCCCCTGCCCAGCCGCGGGTGAGGTCCGATTGAAGCTCCGGGCCTTTGGGCATGGGCAGCGCTCCCTGCATAATTCCGCCGGAGGGATCCTCCATCGTGACCTGCATTTTGCCGTTGCCGAGGGATTCGATCAGGACGTGCTGGCCGTTCTTTTCCAGAACCACGGCGCCGTCGCTGCCTTGAGTCAGGGACGCGGTCATCCGCCCGTTGATTTCCCTGCCGGCGATGGACGGCAAATTTTGCTGTATTTCCTGAACGCGCTCGTGGAAACGGGCGATCTGCGGGTCGGATGTAATGAGTTGCATCCCGCTGCGGGTGCCGCCCAACACTTGTGCGCTCATGCCCGACATCTCCACCGCGACGTCGCCAAAGGTCTTATGGTTTTCCACAATTACGTGGCCCCGGTATTCCTCCAGCACCATTTTGCCGTCGATCGCGCCGGGGGGTTTGCCCTGCGAGTCGCCCGCCAGCATCCGGTAGAGACGGTCCATGGCGTCAAAGGCGCTTTCGGCTTTTTCAGGGGTGGTGCTTCTGGGAGCGGTCGGAGAGCCGCCGCTTGCGGCGACGGTCTGGGGTTGAGCGGCCTTGGGGCCAGCCTGCGCCCGGTCGATCTCATCGAAGATATTATCCTTGCCCATTAATTTCTTAACCCCAAGATACAGGCTTGTTTGTTAGCAGTGCTTATTATCCCCGATTCTGGCCCCGAAAGTCAAATTACGTTGTTTTTATTGGGTCCTGGCCTGAAACGTCTTCGGCGCAGGGTCGATTTCGACAATCGCGCCGTTGCGGTATTCGAGAACGGCGAGACCGCGTTCGGCGATGCCGTCCTTACGGAAGCGGAAGATGCCGTCGACGCCGGAGAAGCCGTTGGGATTCATGAGAGCGGTGCGGGAGAAGTCCACCTGTCCGTTTTTCTGGAGGCTCATGCGCGAGAGTGTTGCGGCGAGAGCCGTTGCGTCATAGGCCAGAGAGGCGAGGCGCGGCGGGGTGGTGCCATAATAGCGGTGGAAGCGGTTTTCAAACTCGGCGCGCATCTGCGGAGGAGGGGCGGCGAACCATGCCCCGGCCAGACCCGGATCGCGGGCCAGTTTATTATCATCCAGCAGGCCTGTTCCCAAACGGCGGACCTGAGCGGGTGGCAGCTGGTAGTGGTTCAGGAAGCTGCCGATCGAGCGGGCGAGGCCACCGCCCGCGGGAATCAGCACGGCGTCGAAGGGGGCGCCCATGCTGTTGTTCATCGACTGGCGTTTGTCGTAATCGCTGAAATTGCGAACGAGGACGGAAAGGTCGGCGGCCTGAGGGGAGAATCTTTCCAGTCGTGTGCCGCTGATGCCTGTCTGTTTCGCCGTTTGTTCGTAGGCGTTGACCACGGCGTTGCCGTAGTTGTCGTCCGGGGCGAGGACGCCGAAGCGTTTCACGCCGTTGCCCTGTGCGAACCTCACGACGCGTTGGACCTGATCGAAGGGCAGGAAGCCGATGAGGTAAGTTTGCGGGTTGGTCAATGTCCAGTCGGTCGAGAAAGCGACCATGTTGACGTTCGTGCCGGAAATCGCGGACTGGGCGCCGCGCACGGAGTCGGCGAAGACGGGACCGAGGATGATCTGGGCGCCCTCCTGAACGGCTTCGGTCGCGGCGGCGCGTCCGCCATCGTATGTTTCACCCGTATCTTTGGGGATGACTTCGAAATTGGTGTGGCCGAGGTCGAAGAGAGCCATCTGAGAGGATTTCAGCATTGCCTCGCCCAGCGCGGCGTTCTTGCCGCTCAAAGGCAGGAGAATGGCCACCTTGACCTGCGGCAGGTTGTCTCCGGCCAGTCCGCCGTCCATGGCGTTTGGATCGGAATGCGCCGCGTTGACGCCGCCCTGTTTATAGGGCTGGTTGGCGTGCATTCCGCCGCCGCACCCTTGCAAGAGGAGCGCGAATCCCGCAAGAAGGATGAGGGAGAATATGTTGTTGGGGCGGGATTGAGATTTATTTGGACGTCTGACGATCATGGCTCGTAATTGTCTTTATGTTGGAGTCGGTTATGCGCGTTTGTCCCTACACTACATAAAAAGAGATTGAAAAACCACTGTCTGAAAGAGAGAAATTTTTGAAAAAGAAACCCGATTCTTCGCAAAGAGAGTCCGCGCTTGAGTCAATATCTCTTAAAGCAGGACTTTATCTTGTGGCGACACCGATCGGAAATCTCGGGGATATTACGCTGCGGGCGCTGGAGGTTTTGCGGGGGTGCGATACGATTTTATGCGAGGATACGCGGGTGACGCGTAAATTGCTTGATGCCTATGATCTCCGCACCAAGACCTTGTCCTATCACGATCACAGCGACGATACGAAACGGGGGAGAATTCTTGATCTGCTCAAGGAGGGACAAAGCCTTGCGCTGGTGAGCGATGCAGGGATGCCGCTGATCTCCGATCCGGGGTACAAGCTGGTGCAGGCGTGTCTGGATGCCGGGATTGCCGTGACAAGCTTGCCGGGGGCGAATGCGCCGCTGGCGGCGTTGCAGCTTTCGGGGCTGCCGAGCGACCGTTTCTGTTTTCTGGGTTTTCTTCCCGTTAAGGCCGGAGCGCGGAAGCATATGCTGGAAGACTGGGCGGAGGTGGAGGCGACGCTGATCTTTTTCGAGACCGCGCCGCGTCTGCTGGCCAGTTTGAAAACAATGCAGGAGGTGTTCGGGGGGCGCAGCCTTGCCGTCGTGCGGGAGATTACCAAGCTGTTCGAGGAGGTCCGGCGGGGTTCTGCGGCGGAGCTGCTTGTCTATTATGAGGCGGAAGGCAAGCCGCGGGGGGAAATCGTGCTGCTTGTCGGGCCTCCGGAGAAGGCCGGGGTAAAGAAACTTGGGGATAAGGAGATCGAAAAGCGGCTGCGGGGACTCCTTGAACGAATGAAGACGAAGGAGGCCGCGTATATTATTGCTGAAGAGGCCGGAATTCCGCGCAAGGAGGCTTACGATCTCGCGGTGCGGCTGACCAAGGAATAAGGGGACTTGATTGTCCGATGCCAAGAAAAAGGAGAGCAATCACGAGCGCGGGGTGTGGGCGGAGCACCGGGCGGCGCTGTATCTTTCGTTGCGCGGGTATACGATTATCGCCAAACGGTATAAAACCAAGTTCGGGGAAATTGACCTGATTGCCAGCAAGAGCGGCGTTCTGATCATCGCGGAAGTCAAAGCGCGGAAGAGGCTGGAAGACGCGCTGGAATCAGTGAATGTGAAGACGCAGCGGCGGATTGCCAACGCGACCCTGTGTTTTCTGGCCGAGCATCCGGCCTTTGCTGAACACGCGATCAGGTTCGATGTCATCGCCATTGAGAATCTTGTGCGGATCGTGCATCTGGACAATGCGTGGGAGGCGGGGCCATAATATGGCTATTCGAATCAGTCAGGGTACTTTTTTCTCAGTTAGCTATTTTTCTTATAGCGCTTGTTCCACCTTAGACACCATATGGGATTGAGATCATGAAAACGTCCGTGTTTACGCTTCTGACCTGCTCACTTTTTTTGTCCTCCTGTGCGCTGGGCGCTGCGGCGGGCGTCGGGACCGTCGTCGGCGTGGCGGCGGTGCAGGAAGGCGGGCTGGAACGCGCCGGAAGCGATGCGTGGATTCAAGCGCAGATCAACGATCTGTGGCTGCGGCAGGATCTGGAGATGTTCCGCAAGCTGGATATCACGGTCAATCAAGGCCGCGTTCTGCTGACGGGCGTGGTGCAGAATCCCGAGCACCGGGTGGAGGCCGTGCGGCTGGCGTGGCAGCCTTCGGGCGTCAAGAGCGTGATCAACGAGATCAAGGTGGCCGACAGCGACGGCATCATGGGTTATGCCAAGGATACGTGGATCACCACGAAGCTGCGGAGCATCCTGCTCGCGGACCGGGAGATCGAATCCCTTAATTATTCCATCGATACGGTGCAGGGCACGGTCTATCTGATGGGCTTCGCGCAGGACCAGCAGGAGCTGGATCGGGCGATCGGCAAGGCGCGGACGGTTTCGGGCGTCAAGCACGTCGTGAGCTATGTGAAGCTGGCCGGGGCACCGGAAGGGCCGGATAATCTGCCGCCGAGCTATGGGCAGGGCGCACAGTATCAGGACAATGCGCGGCCGGGATATAACGATGCGGGCTATGGCGCGACGGTCTATAACGATTCCGGCTATAATGACTCCGGAGCCGGATATGAATCCGGCACGCAGGAACAAACCTCGCAAGGCGGGGCCGGGGTGCCGTCCGTTGCCGACGGGGAGCCGATCAACTGGAGCCAGAAAAGCATCTATGAATGACTTTTGACGCGACCCGTCACCTGTCTGAAACATCGAAACTGCCCGATGAACAGGTCGATCTGGCTGTGACCGCCATCGCGCTGGCCGCGCCGGAGGCGAAGGGATTTTCGGTTGATCGTTATCTCAATCATCTTAAGAAACTGGGGAAGGATGTCACAGAGCGTTATGCGGCGCTGGTGGAGGCCGGAAGCCCGGATGATTGCGCGGTGCGGCTGGCGGCGCTCAAGCACGTTCTGTGTGACAAGCACGCCTATACGGGGGATTTCGAGGACAGCAATCCCGACAACGCCTCTCTCGTGCGGACGATCGACCGGGGGAAGGGGGCGCCGATCTGCCTTGCGGTACTTTATTCCCATGCGGCGCGGGCGCAGGGCTGGGAGGTCGCGGGGCTGGATGTGCCGGGGCTGTTCGTCTGCCGGATCGAATATGGGGGGCAGCGGATGATGTTCGATCCCTCGGATCACTGCCGGGTTCTGGAAGCGGCGGATTTACGGGCGATCGTGAAATCGGCGCTGGGGAAGACCGCAGAGCTTTCGGCCAGTTATTTCGAGCCTGTGGGCAATCTTGAGTGGCTCATCAAGATGCAGAATATCGTGAAATTGCGGCAGATCGACGCGGCGGATTATGCGGCGGCGCTGGAAACCGTCGAGCGGATGCGGCTGCTGGACCCGCAGGAGTTCCGGCTGCTGCTCGATGCCGGGGTTTTGTATGCCAAGACGCACAAGACCGCGCAAGCCATTGCGGCGCTTGAGGATTATATTGCCAAGGCCGCGAAACCCCGTGACCGTCAGGATGCCGCGCTGTTGTTGCAGAAGCTGAAGGAGGAGATGGACGGGAAGGCGAAATAATTCTTGAAAACCTTCTGTCCGCGCAACGAAGTCTTGAAAGCGTCTGAAGAAGCTAATATGACTATGCTGTCGCCCCGTTACGAATCGAACAAAGGGTATCCGTTCGTCAGCCCGTATTAAGGTCTGGACGGCGCAGGGCAAGTTGAATATGACACTCGATGAATTCACAGGCTGAGTCAGAAGGAGACACCGAACATGAAAAGCCGTTATTTACTGGTATTTAGTGCAATGCTGGCGCTCAGCGCCTGTAGCAAGGACAAGACTGACGGGGCGGCGGATGCCGGGACCGGGCAGGACATGGTGTTTCAGGATTCCGGTATGAATGCCGGCGCTCCGGTCCCCGGTTCGGAAGAGGACTTTATGGTGAATGCCGGAGACCGCGTGTTCTTCGACCTTGACAGCGTTGACCTGCGTCCCGAGGCGCGCTCCACGCTTGAGAATCAGGCCCGCTGGCTACAGCAATATTCCAACTTGAATGTCACGATCGAAGGCCATGCCGACGAGCGCGGCACCCGCGAATACAACCTCGCGCTGGGTGAGCGCCGGGCCAATACGGTCAAAAATTACCTTGTGGCGCTGGGCATTGACGGTGCGCGGATCAACACGATCAGCTATGGGAAGGAACGCCCGGATCAGGTCGGTTCGGATGACTCCTCCTGGGCGCGCAACCGACGCGGCGTAACGGATATCCAGTAACCTTCAGGGGTTTAAACGATGATCCAAAGACGGATTTATAAAGCTGTTCTTTGTACGGCGGCGGCTCTCGTGTTTCTTGCGACCGGGCCGCTTCCGGCGTTTTCGCAGTCTTCTGCGGCCACCGAGGTGCGGCTGCAGGAGATGGAGCAGGAAATCCGCCGCTTGACCGGGATGGTGGAGGAGCAGTCCTATGAAATCCGCAGTCTGCGCGATCAACTCGACCAGATGACTGTGCGGGTGCGGGAGCTTGAAGGGGGCGGGGGTGTGGCGTCTTCCTCCGCGTCTTCTTCGGGGTCGAGCTACGGCGGGGAGCCGCGCACGGGGAATGGCTATGATTATGGCGATTCCGGGGAACCGATGGAGTCGACCTCCATGGTGAAGCCGGGGAAGGAGCCGCGGTCATCATCGTTTGAATATGTGCCGCCGGAGAATCTGCGGAATGACGACGGGGGCGAAGCCTCTTCGTCCTCTGCCGGGTCTGCGCCCTTGCCTTCGGATACGCCGCTGGCGGCTTATGAAAGCGCGTTCGGCCTCATGAAGAAGAGCGATTTCGAGGGGGCGGAAATCCAGTTCGCCAATTTCCTCAAGACCTATCCCGACAGCGATCTCGCGCCCAATGCGAAGTACTGGTACGGCGAGACGTTCTATGTGCGCGGGGAACACGAGAAAGCCTCCAAGGTTTTCGCCGAAGCGTATCAGGACAACCCCAAGGGCGGGAAGGCTGCTGACAATCTGCTCAAGCTCGGGCTTTCGCTGGCCGGATTGAAGCGCAAGGACGATGCCTGCATTGCCTTGCTGCAACTGGAGAAGGATTTCTCCAACACGTCGGGGCCGATCATCCGCCGTGCCAAGCAGGAAATGACCAAACTTGGCTGCTGATCCCAAGCCTATCAGTTTGACCGAATTTACCGATCTTATGCGCTTTTCGTTCGGGGAGGATTTTCCCGCCGATGAGTCTTTGGCCGTCGGCGTTTCCGGCGGGCCGGACAGTATGGCGCTGTGCTTTCTTTTGTCTTTATGGGCGCAGCAGGCGAAAAGGAAGACCCTCATTCATGCCCTCACGGTCGATCACGGGTTAAGGACGGACTCCGATGCCGAGGCGAAGCAGGTCGGGCGGTGGCTGAAGGGGTTCAAGGGTGTGGGGCATAAAATCCTGACGTGGAGGCCGGACAAGGCCGTCACGTCGCGGGTGCAGGAGCGGGCACGGGAAGCGCGTTATGCGCTGATGGCTTCTTATATGAAGGATTACGGGCTTTCACGGCTTTTTCTCGCGCATCATCTGGACGATCAGGCGGAGACGGTCTTGTTCCGGCTTTCGCGGGGGACGGGGCTGGATGGGCTGTCGGGTATGGCGGCGGAGCAGGCGTTTGCGGACGGGCTGGTTTTGTGCCGGCCCCTCTTGAGTATCCCCAAGGAGCGGCTGGTGCAAACGTGCGAGGCGAACGGGGTGAAGTTTATCGACGACCCCTCTAACCGTTCCGCGCAATTTGCGCGGGTGCGGATGCGCGGTTCGATGGATGCTCTGGAGGCGGAAGGGCTGACGGCGGAGCGGCTGGGGGTGACGGCCAAGCGGTTAGGACGAGCGCGTAAGGCTTTGGATCAGCTTGCTGAAGGGGCATTTTACCGCGGAGTTATATCAAAGGAAACGAGTCGGATCGTTTTTTCACTGCAGGTTTTGCACGATGTGCCGGAGGAGATCGGGCTTCGGGTTCTGCTGCGGATGATTGCTGCTCTTTCTCCGCCCGATCCCTATGGGCCGCGTCTGGAGCGGGTGGAGGGGCTTTTTTGCGATCTGATGAAACCGCAGCCGTTCCGCAAGCGAACTCTTCATGGGATCGTCTTCGAACGGGTCGACCGGGAAGGGGGTTTGCGGCTCGAAATTGAGGGTTTACGAAAAGCCAAAGCGAAAAAAAGCCGCAAAAAATGAGGATTTCTTTAGGAATATTGTGTTAATGTGTGACGATGCGCGTCGGATAATTTTTTCAATCAACTGATGGATTTGATATGAACCGTAATCTTGTTGTGTGGCTTGGCGTCGGGCTTCTGGTGCTGTTTTTGATCTCCCTTGCCCAGCAAACCCAGGATCCCGCTCTGCGCGGAGCGCGGGAGCTTGCCTACAGCGATTTCATCGCGCAGGCGAAGGAAGGCCGGATCAAGGAGATTGTCGTCAAGGGCAATCAGGTCACCGGGCAGTTCATGGATTCGCCCGAGAGTTTCTTTACGTTGATCCCCTATGATGAAAATATTATGGAGCGTGTTATTGACTACCCTGTAAAGGTCAATGTCAAGCCGATCGAGCAGCAGGGGTTTTTCGCGCAGCTGATTATCGCCCTGCTGCCCGCGGTTCTGATCATCGGGGTGTGGGTGATGTTCATGCGGCAGATGCACGGGCGCGGCGGCGGCGGCGCGATGGGGTTCGGGAAATCCCGGGCGCGGATGCTGACCGAGCGGCAGGGGCGTGTGACTTTCGATGATGTTGCGGGGATTGACGAGGCCAAGGACGAGTTGCAGGAAATCGTGGAATTCCTTAAAGACCCGCAGAAGTTCCAGCGGCTGGGCGGCAAGATTCCTAAAGGCGCTTTGCTGGTGGGTTCTCCGGGTACGGGTAAGACGCTGATCGCCCGCGCCGTCGCCGGTGAGGCGGGTGTGCCGTTCTTTACCATCTCCGGCTCGGATTTCGTGGAGATGTTCGTGGGCGTCGGCGCCAGCCGGGTGCGCGATATGTTCGAACAGGGCAAGAAAAACGCTCCGTGCATTATCTTTATTGACGAGATTGACGCGGTCGGCCGTCACCGCGGCGCCGGATATGGCGGCGGGAATGACGAGCGCGAACAGACGCTCAATCAGTTGCTGGTGGAGATGGACGGGTTCGAGACCTCGGAAGGGGTGATCATTCTGGCGGCCACAAACCGGCCGGATGTGCTGGACCCCGCATTGCTGCGGCCCGGACGATTCGACCGACAGATCAACGTGCCGCTGCCGGATGTGAAGGGGCGCGAAAAGATTCTCAAGGTTCATATGAAAAAGGTTCCGCTGTCCAATAACGTGGATGCGGCGGTGATTGCCCGCGGGACGCCCGGATTTTCCGGCGCCGAGCTGGCGAATATCGTCAATGAGGCGGCGCTGATGGCGGCGCGCAAGAACAGGCGCGTGGTCACGATGGAAGATTTCGAATCCGCGAAGGACAAGGTCATGATGGGCGCCGAGCGACGCTCCATGGCCATGAGCCAGGAAGAGAAGAAGCTGACCGCCTATCATGAGGCGGGACACGCGCTGGTGACGCTGCACGAGCCGGAATCCGATCCGATCCATAAGGCGACCATCGTTCCCCGCGGGCGGGCTTTGGGGATGGTCATGCGGCTGCCCGAGGGTGACCGTTACAGCTATTCGATTGCCAAGATGAAGGCCAATCTGTCCGTCGGGATGGGCGGGCGCGTGGCCGAAGAGATCATTTTCGGCAAGGATCATGTGACCAGCGGCGCGTCGGGCGATATCAAGCAGGTGACACGACTCGCGCGGGCGATGGTGACGGAATGGGGATTCAGCGAGAGCGTCGGCATGATCGATTACGGCGACGACGAGGCGGATTACCGGCAGAAGAGAATCTCCAGCCAGACCACCAAGGAAATTGAAAAGGAAGTGCAGCGTCTGATCAACGAAGGTTATGAAAAGGCCAAGCAGGTCATCACCGAGAATATCGACGATCTGCACACCATCGCCAAGGCGCTGCTGGAGTATGAACTGCTCTCCGGCGACGAGATCAAGGGTCTTTTACGCGGGGAGGCGATTATCCGTGACGAACCTACGGATTCCCTGCCGCCCCCAACGCGCCCTTCTGTCCCGACCAGCGGCGGGGTTGCGGGCGGGAAGCCGCAGGAAGCTTAGTCTCAGGGGTTGTGTATTTTTTGCATAATCAGGTCGGCTTGTTGTAGTATACTTGCAGCAGGCGAGTGTCTGTGGGGGATTGGGTGTGCTTTGTTTCTGCGCCAAAAAGTTTTATTATATTGTTATAGTTGTATAATTATAAAATTCAGGGGTCTAATATTATGGTCAAAGTGAGCTTTTTTACAGGGGAAACAGGGACAAATACAGATGTAATCTCCGTGGCTAGAGCCTTTGAGGGGTCCGCTTCGTATGTTTTCCCTCCTTCTTCCTTCCAGGAGGTAGAAAGCAGAAACGGTATCTTATCTGGCCGAGAAGCGATGAATTTTGTTAATAAAGTTCTTTACTCTTATCAGGATGTAGAAACGGGGCGTCAGGCTCTGGCGGACCTTTCCCTGGAAACAAGACTCAATCTGTATGATGCGATTGCCAATGACAAGCAATATGAGTTTCACGGGATCATACCCGTAGAAGTGGATATACCGGGAAGGGTTGAAGCTCTTGATGCATTGGGGCTTTCAAAGGGAGCTTTTACCAAGGAGTTGGTAATAAGCCAAGAGCGGGAGGTGGACGCTTTTTTTTCTGCCGATAATGAAGGTAATCTGCAAAGGCAGTGGGAAGAGGCGGGATATGGGTACAGATTTAAAGATATTCTTAAAGAGGGAGTTCATAATCGTCTGGATTCAAACCAACAGAAGGCCGTTCTTGCGTTTATTATAGACAGCTATTCCCGACAGTTGGGTGTAAAGCGAAGTGGCGATATCGTTTTTAGTGAAAACTCCCCGAACAGCAGCGTTCATCTCACCTCATCGGGTGAAGAGTTTCTTGGGATGGAAGTTGGTATGCAGGGCGGGCGGGATTCATTTCTCAACAGCATTGATAGTGTTATGCATGAACTGGAGCATATGCGGCAAGCTACCCTAGCGGCGCGATATGCAAAAGGAGAGATATCGCGGACGGATCCGCGCTACTTGGAAGCACGGTTGTATGCAGCGAGTACTTCTGTGCGCGGTTTCTACATATCACCCGATGAAGGAGGCTTCCAAGCGTATCAGGCGCAACCTATTGAGGTCGGTGCGCGGTGGGTTGGCGCATATGCTGCCAGCCGTGTGGCGATATTATGTGAACGCGATACGGACGATATTTTATGGAGGGGCAGCAACGGACACTTCTGGAGCGCAAAGGGTTCCGAGAGAGAAGAACACTTTAGTCTGTGATCATCTTCGTTATTATTTCTGCAGGGCGGGTTCTTCGATCTGTGCTGCGGAATCCAGGTTGGAAAACAGAACGCCGTAATGCGGGTGGGCTTCCAGGAAGTTCAGATATCTCTCGAAGAATTCGCAAAACTGTTCCCGCCCCTTGTCTGTGGCGAGAAGGTCGTTGCGGATTTCAAAGCCCAGATAGTCTGTCCTGGTTCTTTCCTTAATCAACGGGGCGGCGGTGATCTCCACACGGGCGGGCAGGAAATAGGGTTCTCCGGGCTTGTACCTGTATCCGCTGCGCTCCCGGACATATTCGGCGGACATCGACGCCAGAGGGTGCGATTGATCGAGCGTCAGCAGCCCGACGTCCACCTCCCGCGGGAGTCCCTGCCATGAGGGGGAGAAGGAATGGAGGTCCACCAGAACAACGCCGCCGAATTTGTGGCGTTTTTCGTTCACCAGATTCGTCAGTGCCTCGTGGTAGGGCCAGTAGACCGTACTCATTCGGCGTCCGACTTCCTGATCCGTGAGTTTCTCAGGGGTATTTCCGGGGATCAGCAGATCGTCCCACTCCGAGGATTCGCAGGCAATCGCGCAGGCGGGCATCCGGTTGAGGTCCGCCACAAGGCGCGAGTAGTTGCCCGAGATGAAAGAGGCATTGGGGAAGCGCGGGATCATCGCATCGAACAGCGCCTGCATATGCAGGTCACTGGCCTCGTGGGCCTTTTCAAACCATTCGCGGGGCATTCCCAGCGGGTTGGCGGGGTCATCGAGCACGGCGATGCCGTTATGCGGGCCGGAGAAGATGATCGGGCTGTCGCGGTTAACCACGGTGACAGGCGCGGGGCGGCCCACTAACGATTCGAAACCGGATTTTTCCGAGAATTCCCCTTGCACTCATCCCCCCAACGGTTATATCCGCTTACCCTTATATATAGGATAAATGTGTCATAAACTCAGTGGCTTGGCAAGAAAAGCGTTGAAAAAGCTTGCGTGTTTTGCCCGCGGCATTGTAAAGCTTCGCGGCACGGGATTTAATGGCCTCATGAGCAAAAAGAACAAATATTTCGGAACCGACGGAATCCGCGGGACAGCCAACCAGTTCCCCATGACTCCGGAACTGGCGCTGAAGGCTGCGATGGCCACGGCGATCGTTCTGCGCGATGCGCGGAACGGCGGGCATATGGACCGGGCGGTCATCGGCAAGGATACGCGCCTGTCCTGCTATATGCTCGAACAGGCCATGACCGCCGGATTTCTGGCGATGGGGATGGATGTGATTCTCTCTGGGCCGATTCCGACGCCGGGGATCGCCAGCCTGACCCGTTCGCTGCGGGCGGATGTGGGGGTGATGATCTCAGCCTCTCACAATCCTTATACGGATAACGGTATCAAGTTGTTCGGCGCGGACGGCTATAAGCTGGATGATGCTTTGGAACTGCGGATCGAGGAGCTGATCGACCGGGATTTGTCGGCGGAACTGGCGTCTCCTGAGAATTTGGGGAAGGCCAGTCGTCTGGATGACGCGCTGGGGCGGTATATCGAGTCGCTTAAGCGCAGCCTGCCGCGTCCCGCGAATTTCGAGGGGCTGAAGGTGGTTGTGGATGCCGCGCACGGCGCTGCTTATAAGGTCGCGCCGCAAATTCTCTGGGAACTGGAGGCGGAAGTGATTGCCATCGGTTGCCAGCCCAACGGTCGGAATATCAATGCCGGGTTCGGGGCCACATCGCCGGATGCGCTGAAGAAAGCGGTTATCGAGAACAAGGCGGATATCGGTCTGGCGCTGGATGGCGATGCGGATCGGCTGATCGTCGTGGATGAGCGCGGGCAGGTGATCGACGGGGACCAGATCATGGCGGCGCTGGCGCTTTCCCTGCATGAGAAGGGGCAACTTACAGGCGGGGCTGTGGTGGCTACGGTTATGTCCAACCTGGGGTTCGAAAGGCTTCTGGAGAAGAATGGAATTAAGCTGTTACGCGCTCCGGTCGGGGATCGTTACGTGGTCGAGAAGATGCGCGAGGAGGGGGCTAACCTTGGCGGTGAGCAGTCCGGCCATATCGTTCTTTCGGATTATGCGACGACGGGCGACGGGATTCTGGCGGCCTTGCAGATTCTGGCGTTGCTCAAGGAGAAGAGCCAGAAGGCCAGCGAGGTTTTGAATTTGTTCACGCCGCTGCCGCAGATTCTTAAAAATGTGCGCTTTAAAACGGGCAAGCCGATGCAGGATGCCAGCGTGAAAGATGCGATTGCCAAGGCCCAGAGCCGCTTTAACGGCAAGGGGCGGGTGCTGGTGCGCGAGTCGGGGACTGAGCCCTTGATCCGTGTCATGGCGGAGGGGGACGATCCCGCGCTGGTCGAGGGGGTCGTCAACGATTTGTGCGAAGTGATTGAAAAAGTCGCGCATTCAGGCTAACGATAACCGGGTCTTTCTTTCAACAACAGATGCGTTTTTCCGGAGCGGAGAATGAGCAACGATAGCGCCGAACTCGCCCTGCTGCTTTTGCTTAGGCTTTAGCTACTTCTGCCCCAAAAGCAAAAGCATTAAAATCAGAAAAATAATTCCAATAACTAAGAAACGTTTAAGCCAGCTTGTTTTAGAGGATGATGCTTGAACATCAGAGAAAGTTTTTCCTGTAAAAATCTCAGAACCTATTTTTACTTCAGCAACAACATGAGAGTTCGGGTTTTGTTGTGTAGGTCTTATGCCCACACAAACTTCTTTGAGATCTCCATTAACTTCTTGGTAGCTTGTGACATATGACCAATTTTTATCTTTTTTTGGATTTATTGTATCTGGAAGATCGTCCAGTACTTTCATAATACGTTGGGGATTTAATACAGGGCAAAGGTCATTTTCTCTGATAGCCATGTTTAAATGGTGTCTAATTTTTTGCTTATCTAAATGCCACGTGCCTGATTTATCAAGGTAGCCATATTCTAGCCATCCTCCTCCCCAATCATATGAGGGCATATTCAATTTTTTGCACCCCCATATATTTTTT
This sequence comes from Alphaproteobacteria bacterium, assembly GCA_016699735.1. Classification (NCBI taxonomy): domain Bacteria; kingdom Pseudomonadati; phylum Pseudomonadota; class Alphaproteobacteria; species Alphaproteobacteria bacterium. The sequence continues at coordinate 2,443,711 of CP065008.1, read as the reverse complement.
TCGTAATTATGTTCTCCGAAACAATACTCCTCATGATTATATGCTTGCTGCCTATTTTTATAGCAACCAAGCCCATAGTAAGTTAATTGCTTTTTTGTGGCTAAGTTTCCGTTTAAAAAGAGTTGTGAAGACTTCCAAGTGCCAACCAAATCATAAAGATTTGTAATTAACTCAAGCTCGGTGACTGGAAGAGTTACTATGTGTTTACTATGTTTATTATCTCCATGTGTTTCGTATGAAGGTATATTTTTACATATATTTACCGCTTTTAGATAGTTTGAGGATGCGCTATAGCCAAAAACCAATCTAGCCAATGCAACCTGATTATTTAATATTGGGACTGATTTATAATCTTCTTCTGTAACCGGGTCGCCGCATTGCGGGCAAAACTTTGAATCTTTTAAGATGCTGGTATTGCACACATTACAGATGGGCATTGTAGTACCTTGGAAAATTTTTATATAGGTATACTGCCTTCAGTTATCCTTTCTGTAAAAGGATATTTGATCTTCTCTCAAAGCCTTCTTCATGCTAGAAAGCCGGGCGATGGAAAATAAGAACTCGGAACTCGCCCTGCTGCCCAACGGCTTCGAGGATTTGCTGCCTCCGAACGCGGAGATCGAGGCGCAGTCGATCAGCACTTTGATCGGGACGTTTTCGGCCTTCGGGTATCAGCGGATCAAACCGCCGCTGCTGGAATTCGAGAGCAGCCTGCTGGGGCCGGGGCCGGGGGAACGGCTGACGGAGGAGACCTTCCGCCTGATGGATCCGATTACGCACCGGATGCTGGGGCTGCGGTCGGATATCACGCCGCAGATTGCACGGATCGCCCGTTCGCGTCTGGTGAAGGAGCCGCGACCGTTGCGCCTGACCTATGCCAACGATGTGCTGCGGACGAAGGGCAACCAGATGCGGACCGTGCGGCAGTTCTGTCAGGTCGGATGCGAGATCATCGGCGATGGGAGCGTCGAGACGGATGTTGAAATCTGTGTTCTTGCGCTTCTGGGCCTGAAGGCACTGAATTTCGGGGCTGTGACCCTTGATTTGACCATTCCCGGTTTTGTGAGCGCCCTCATACCCCCGAAGATGAAAAAGGAAGAGATCGAAACCCTGCAGAAGGCCGTGGCGCAGAGGGATCGCGGGTTGCTGGAAACTCTTCCGGCCACGCTTGTCGCCCCTCTTGTTCATGTGATGGAACTTTCCGCCGGATCGAAGGAAGCGGGGGCTTTCTTCACGGCGATCAAGCCGAAGATGTTTTCCAAGGATATCCGCGCCGATCTTTCGCGGTTGCAGGCGGTCTGCGAGGGTGTGAGGCAGGCGCTCGGCGATCTGGAGGTTTCCGGCGTGACGCTGACCGTCGATCTTTTGGAGCAGGCGGGGTTCGAGTATCAGAAGCATCTCGGTTTTATGCTGTTTTCGCCCAAGGTGCATGGGGAGTTGGGGCGGGGAGGCAGTTATGACGTGAGTTTCGGCCTAGACGGACAAACCGAAACCGCGAAGGGCTTCACCTTGTATATGGATACGATCCGCAAGGCCTGCATCGGCGCGGCGAAAAAGGACATCGTGTTTGTACAGGCGTCCGTGAAATGGTCGGAGATCAGGATTTTGCAAGAGAAGGGGTGGACCGTCGTGCGCGGGGCGGGAGACGGGAAAACTCCCGCGCTTTGCACCCATCAATATATGAACGGGCAGGTTGTCCCGGTGAAATCGTAAGTGTCATTATCATCATGAAAAAGGATCAGTTATGAGCAGCGTTGCCATCATCGGCTCCCAGTGGGGGGACGAAGGAAAAGGGAAAATCGTGGACTGGCTATCGAGCCGCGCCGATGTGGTCGTGCGGTTTCAGGGCGGGCATAATGCCGGGCACACGCTGGTCATTGACGGGAAAGAATACAAGCTCAATCTTCTGCCTTCGGGGATCGTGCGGCCGGGAAAGCTTTCGATCATCGGGAACGGCGTGGTGGTCAACCCCACGGCTTTGCTGAAGGAAATCAAGGTCGTCGGCGAGAAGGGCGTAGAGGTCTCGCCGCAGAACCTTCTGCTTTCAGAGAGCGCGAACCTCATTCTTCCGGTTCATGAGTCTCTGGACGAGGCGATGGAAATTGCGCGGGGCGGGACGCCGATCGGCACCACCAAGCGCGGGATCGGGCCGTGCTATGAGGATAAAATTGCGCGGCGCGGTATTCGTGTCTGCGATTTGCGGCATCCCGAACTGGTGCGGGAAAAGATCGAGGCGATGATGCGCCATCACAATATCATCCTGAAAGGGTTCGGGATGAGTGAAATTGATCCGGCGCAGATTTACGACGGGCTTATGGCGCTGGCGCCCGAGATTTTGCGCTATGCAGGGGTGGCGTGGCTGAAGCTGGACGAGGCGCGGGCGGACCGAAAGAAAATCCTGTTCGAAGGTGCACAGGGGACGATGCTGGATATTGACCACGGGACTTATCCGTTCGTAACCTCCTCCAACACCGTGGCCGCGGCTGCCTCTTCGGGGACGGGCATCGGGGTCAACGCCGTGAAATATGTTCTTGGCATCACCAAGGCTTATACTACGCGGGTGGGGACCGGGCCTTTTCCGACCGAGCTTACGGATGATATCGGCGAGTTTCTCGGGAAAAAGGGCAAGGAGTTCGGAACCGTTACCGGGCGCAAGCGGCGTTGCGGCTGGTTCGATGCGGTGCTTGTTCGTCAAGCCGTTAAGCTGTCGGGGATGCAGGGGATTGCGCTGACGAAGCTTGACGTTCTGGATGGGCTGGATGAAATCAAAATCTGCGTGGCTTACGATCTTGATGGGAAACGCCTGGACTATTATCCGGCTTCGCAGATCGATCAGGCGCGGGTCAAACCTGTCTATGAAACCATGGAAGGGTGGAAGCAAAGCACCTACGGGGCGCGGAGCTGGGCGGCTCTGCCGGCGCAGGCGGTCAAATATGTGCGGCATATCGAGGAACTGATCGAGGCTCCGGTCAGTATGCTTTCGACCAGCCCGGAGCGGGACGATACCATCCTGATGCGCGATCCGTTCAAGGCCTAGTGTGCACTCGTCAATGCGGTGGGCAGCCTTTATCCGGCGTCACCCGCCGTTTTACTTTTCCTGTTATCCGATTTAGACTTCTCATATAGCGTCTGGATGAATATGGATTCTTCCGGTCTGTTTTTTTTCTGGGGCGGTCAGTGCGCCCCGCCGCTGTTGGATTACGGCGGATCAAGCCCGTCAGGATGACGGGGATTGGAGTTGAGTGCACGATGACGGATTCACCCCCGCGTGGAACCGAAAGTCAGGGCCGTTCGTCTTCGGGCGGCGGCGGTGCGTCTGCGGACGGGTCGGTTGCTTTCGGGAAATCGGTGCGGATCAATCCGCGGCAGGCGTTGCCTGCGTTTTCCGCCGATCCTGTTGCGGCGTATGCCGCGGTCGATCAGCAGCCGGAGCGTATGGTTTCCTGCGTTGGCCTGATCTGTTCGCCGGATGCTGTGCCGCGCCGGAAAAGCGCTTCCGTCTATAAAAGTCTTGATGATCCGGGGTTATTGCGCCTTGTTCATTCGGGAACCGTCCTCTGGCCGCTGGCGGGTGAAGAGCGTCATGCGTTCGTGTACGAGAATTCCGCCGGTGAAGCGATCTGCAAGGATCGACAGCAGATTTTCCTTGGGTGGCGGCAGGAGCGGACGATGGATGTCGTGTTCCGGTCGCTGTTCAAGATTTTTTCGGAAATGAAGCGGCAGGATTTTTTTCACGGCGGTCTTTCGCCCGCGAATCTTTTCTTTCGTAAAGGCAGCGACAAAACCCTCGTTCTTGGCGACGGCCTGTCCACGCCGGCGGGGTTTTTCCAGCCGGTTCTGTGCGAGACGATCGAGCGGGGCATGGTCGATCCCGCAGGGCGTGGGCCGGGGACGATTGCCGATGATCTTTATGCCTTCGGAGCTACTCTGGCGTTGATCATGCGTGAGCCCGACGGTGACCTGCTTTCCAAAAGCCGGGTGGATATCGTAAAGCAGAAGATCGAGGAGGGCAGCTATTCGGTCCTCGTGGGAAGGGAGCGGTTGTCCAATCCCTTGCAGGAACTACTGCGCGGGCTTTTGCACGACGATCCGGCGCAGCGCTGGAGCGCCGATGATTTGCAGAACTGGGCGGACGGCAAGCGGCCGGATCCGCGCCAGCCCATGAAAAGGAAGAAGGCGGGGCGGGGGCTTAATTTTGCCGGAAAAAACCATTTTTTCACGCATACTCTGGCGCTGGATATCAGCCGCGATCCGGCGGGGTTTTCGAAAATCGCCGATGACGGGCAGCTTGAACAATGGCTTTCCCGTTCGCTTGACGACAAGGACACCCGTGAACGTTTTGAAACTGCGCTCAAAAACACCAAGAATCAGGGGCGCGACAAGAGTTATGACGAGCTGGTCAGCACGAATGTCCGTTCCGCCCTGATGCCGGATTGGCCCCTGGAATTCAAGGGGCAGGCTTTTGCGATGGAGGGTGTGGATACGGCTTTGGCTTCGGCGTTCGTGAAGGGGGAGGATATCCGTATTTATCACGAGGTGTTCGACAAGGGGTTGTTTCTCAACCACCTATTTATGAGGGAGGGGCAGAATTCCGCAGGAGCGAAGTGGTTGAAGAAATTCGACGATTGCCGGCTGTTCGTCAAGCAGATGCGGGCGGGGTACGGGCTGGAGCGTTGCCTGTATTCGCTGAACCAGAACGTGCATTGCCTGAGCCCTAAGCTCAAAGGCTATTTCGTGACGAACGGGGAGGAGATGATCCGGGCGTTCGAGCATATGGCCGAGCGGAACAAACATCCCGAACTTTTTCTGGATCGGCACAGCGTGGCTTTCCTGTGCGAACTGGAGGCGCGGTGCGTGGAGGGGTTTCTTTATGAATTGAACTCGCCGGAAAAGCACAAGTTGATCCTGGGCAACCTCAAGACGCTGGCGCAACTGCAGCGACGGTATAAGATCGCGCAGCTTCCCAATATCGCCCGCGCCTTTGCCGAGATCATGGGTCCGGTCTATGAGCGGTTCCATGACCGCTCGATCCGCGGGAATATCGAGGGGCAGGTGAAATCGGCGGCGCGGGCGGGTGATCTTAATGGAATGGCGGCGGCGCTGGATAATGCCGAGGTCACTTCGAAGGACACGGCCAATTATAAAAAAGCGATGATGGAATATTACAATCTCGGCGTCGAGGCCCAGACGATTACCGAGCGGATGAACAGCAAGGACAGTTACGGGCTCTCGGATGCCCATGAATTTGCGGCCATGGTCGCGGCGACGATCGCCATCATTCTGATGATCCTGACGGCGGTTTCATTTGCTGCCGGACAAACGATTTTGTAGGGAGGCTTTTATGACCGATCAAGCTCCTGCGGAGAAAACCAGGAAAAAAGGCCTGAGTCTGGGATACAGAATTCTTATTATCTCCATGATTTTCGCGGGGTTGTTTTCCCTGCCGACCGCCTTGCTTTTGATTTTGGGGATGCTGCCGACCGTGGGGGCGATGCTGTCGAGCAAGGGGGAGCAGAAAGCACGGGCGATTTCCGTGGCGTGCATGAATTTCGCCGGATGCTTTCCGTTCCTGCTCAAGCTCTGGGCGGCGGGGCGGACGTTCGAGCGGGGAATCGAGATTATTATGGATCCGTTGGTCATCATCATCATTTATTCCATGGCGGGGGTGGGGTATGTGATCGACATCCTTCTGTCCACCTATGTTTCATCCTTTCTTTACCAGCGCGGGCGTTCGCGGCTTTCGGCCATCGAGGTGCGCCAGCAGGAACTGGTCCAGCGCTGGGGGCAGGAGGTGACGGGGAAAGTGCCGCTGGATGAGGACGGGTTTCCGAGGAAGACGAAAGGGAAGTAGATTTTTTAACCTTTCCGTCTGCCCTTTCCTGTTCGTTAACTCTTTCTTCAGACATTAAGGATTATTATGTCATATGGGTATATTGTATATGCCCGTAAAAGGTTCCAAAGAAGCGGTGCGGCCGCTTTTTTTGTGCCCGAAAACAAGAACGAATTTGTCTTAAATTGCGCGGAAAGCGCGACGGTGCAAAGACATGATGAAGCTTCTAAAACTCTGGAAGAAAAAAGAGGACGGCGCGACGGCGATTGAATTCAGCCTCGTGGCCATTCCTTATTTCATGCTCTGCCTCGGGATCATGGAACTCTCCTTGATGTATACGTCCGCCAGTCTTCTGGAAGGGGCGACGGATTCGGCGGCGCGCTTGGTCCGCACGGGGCAGGTCCAGCAGACGAACGGCGATCCCGAGCAGATGTTCCGCGACGCGATGTGTAATTTCGTGCAAGTTCTCATAGATTGCAATGATGTCGTTATCGAAGTCCAGACCATGGCGAGCTACGATGATTATGAGTCGATGGCTCCCGTTTTCGATGGGGACGGGAACATGGTCTCGCAGGGGTTCGCTCCCGGTGATTCCAATGACCGCGTTTTGATCCGTGTCGGATACCGCTACGAAATGGTTACCCCCTTGGTCGGGCCGCTTTTGAACGGGCCGGACGGCGGAACGCTGTTTATGTCCACGATTGTCCTCCAAACCGAACCGTATGAGTTTGAAGATGCTGGCGCTTAAGAAAAGTCTCCGTTCGTTGTTCGGTCGCTGGTTGCGCGATGAAGAGGCGCTGGCCGGTACAGAGGCCGCGATGATCTTTCCTTTGATGCTGACTCTTTTTCTGGGGCTTTACGATGTCGGGAACGGAATTCTGGCGAACCAGAAGACCATCCGCGCCTCGCAGATCGTGGCGGATTTGATCGCCCGCAAGAACGTGGTCACCGGGGCGGATGTGAACGAGGCGGTCAAGGCCGGAGAACTGGCTTTCGAGCCGATGCCGCAGGAGACCTACGGCGTGGATATTATCAGCGTCCGGTTCGATCCCGATACGTCCGATCCCGAGATCGTCTGGCGCGATACGCGGAATATGACCCCCATTCCCGATGTGTTCGACCGCGTTTCGCCTCTGGGTCTTCCCGGTGAGGGGGTCGTGGTGGTCGCCGTCACCTATAGTTTCGAGCCGGTGTTTGCTGGGTTCGTTGTGGATACGTTCGATATGATGGAAGTCGGGTTCAGCCGCGGACGCAGCAGCCCGGTCGTCAACCATGAATAAAAAAATCTAGTGCTGGAAAGGAAAAGACCATGACACGCGAGACGATTTTGCAAAAGGCCTGGGTGGGTGTGCGGTCCTTCTGCCGCCGTTATGCCCAGGACACCAAGGGTACGATCGCGGTGGCGTTCGGGATCATGGCGCCGCTCCTGATCGGGATGGTCGGGATGTCGCTGGATTATTCGCAGGCTTACCTTGTGCGTTCGCGACTGGCGCAGGCTCTGGACGCGGCGGCTCTGGCGGCGGCGGCGTATTCCGCGGACGAGGCCGAAATCGAGCAACGGGTGCAGGATTTCTTCGATGCGAACTATCCTGAGGCGAAGCTGGGCTTCACCTTCGATCCCATAGTGGTGGTCAACGGCGATGAAGTTCATGTGACGGGGAATGCGACCTATCATACGATGTTCCTGAAGGTTCTGGGGATCACGACCATCGACGTTTCGGCGTCCACAACGGTTGTGCGCGAGATTCAGGGTCTGGAGGTTGCGCTGGTTCTGGATAATACCGGATCGATGGCGACGAACGATAATATCGGCGCACTCAAGACCGGAACGGAGAATTTTATCAATATCCTGTTCGATAACGCCTCCGACCCCGATAATGTGCGGATCGGGATGGTGCCGTTTGCGAACTCCATTCGTGTCGGGCGTTACGGGCTGGGCTTGAATCCCGACGGGACGACCTATGCGGACGGCACGCCGTTTGTGACCTTGCCTTCGGGAGTCAGCTACACCACCAACCGCAGCAGCAGTACCGGCTGGTATGGATGTGTTGTTGAGCATATGGACGAGGGTTACGATCCTGCAGCCACGCACGTCGCCAACAGTTACGGCCAGTTGTGGCGCAGCGGCACAAGCTGGGACGGGCATGGCTGGGATGCGACCATCAATACCAACGACCCCTATGATTTCGACGTGCTGGATAATTACGAGGGGCCGTGGGACATCTACATGTTCGGCAAGACGATCAATTACGATGCGGCCTGCACCGGCTCGGGCTACAGCACGTCACGGTGCAGTAACTGCGGCGGGGATACCTATTGTAACTCCACCTATTGTTACTGTCGTCACAGTACGCCCAACCAGGGGTGCCCGTATGCCAACATCATGCCTTTGAACAACGACCGCGACGAGTTGCTGGCCCATGTGGACACGATGCAGCCGGACGGTAACACGCTGGGCAATATCGGGATGGCCTGGGGATACCGTGTGCTTTCGCCCGAGTTTCCGTTCGAGGAGGCCCATGAGTGGGATAACTTCTTCTGGAAGAAGGCGGTCGTCATGATGACGGACGGGGATAATACCGAGAACGGCACCTATTCCTCCTTCTGGTTCACGGGCAAGAACAACATGAACGTGACCAAGTTCAACGACCGTTTCGCAGAAACCTGTCAGGCGCTGAAGGATCAGGGCGTGGCGGTGTACACGATCACGTTTACCTCCGGGATCAGCGATGCCACCAAGGATTATTTCCGGGAGTGCGCGACCAGCGAGGACCAGTATTATGACGCCCCGACGCAGGAAGAGCTGATCGACGTCTTCGAGACCATTGCCCGCGAGCTCAGCAACCTGCATATCAAGGGATAATCGAGCCGCCTGATCTCTCTGTAGACTTCACAATACACCCGCAGATTTCTGCGGGTGTATTTGTTTGTCGGGGTTTTTCTTCCATAATACTTTAACTTTTTTAGAGTCCGGAAAGTAATATTAAAGTAAAATCTAGATTATATTTTCTTTTTACTTAATTCATAAAATTTTATATAAATATAAATAGATTTTTCACTATAAAATTTATCCAAACCCTAATAAAAATTCCGATTTACTTGTTAACTTTAATGATTTTTTAAGAGGTGTAGGGATATTATGGTTATATCGGTTAGGCGCTTCATAGGTTTTGAATATGGGAAGACCGGAATGAAGCCAACATTTACTTTACAAAGGAGATAAATCATGTTGACCAAACTGAAAGCATATCTGAAAAACGAAGACGGAGCGACCGCTATCGAGTATGGCCTGATTGCCGCCGGTATCGGCCTTGCCATTTCCGTGGTTGTGTTCCTGCTCGGGGATGACCTCGTGGCGATGTTCGAAAGCATCCAGACCGCTCTGACTTCATAATCGCTTGAGTGCAGATTACGAGTTGTTGGTTTCTTCCGATTAGTGAATGAACCTCTATCGCTGAAAGACCCGCCTATAAATCTCCGGCGGGTTTTTCTTTTTTTGGGTGGGGATGAGGTTTGGAGTTCTTTCTCCCGCTGTCGCTTTTTTTTATACGCTCGCGTAAAATTTTTTTCCGATGGTTTTTCTTGTCCTTTTTCTTTTTTGTCTGTTCGTTGCGGCCGGAGCGGGGGTGTTGTCCGGCCTGTCGGATATTCGCGGACTGACAATTCCCAATGCTTATAGCGCGGTTGTGATCGTAGCGTTTCTATTTGCGTATCTGGCGCTGTGGGGTCATGGAAACCCCCAAACGATGTGGGTGCTCTCCGCGCATCTTTCATCTGGGCTCTTGACCTTTTCAATTACATTCTTATTGTTTAGTTTGAGAATGCTGGGCGCAGCAGACTCAAAACTTGCAACGGCTTACGCGCTTTGGTTCAAGTTAACCGACCTGCCGTTGTTTCTCGCGTATATGGCGTTAACAGGCGGCCTTGTGGCCGTGGCTTCACTGGTGATCATGCGCCGTAAGCCCTTTAAAGACCCTCTCAAGGGGTCGTGGGTGGACCGGGTGCAAAATGGTGAAAGCAAGGTGCCTTATGGGGTGGCGATAGCCGCCGGGGCACTGGTGGCCTTTTTGAAGGCCGGATACTTAAGCGGCGATTTTTTGACCGGTTTTTTGAGCGTTTCTACTCCGCCGGTTTTATGAAATCTTAAGGAAAAAACTATATTATGAAAAGTAGTTTTTATCCAACGACGTTTCTTCGCCGTTAAGCGTATCAACCCCTTCTGAGTGATCTGCGTGACATTATGAACAATCCTAGTCCTGCAAGAGGCGTGACCATGAATAGAAATATCCTCATTGTGCTCGGGGGGGCCGTGCTGGCCGCCGTTCTGGTCGCCATGCTGGTTCAGATTTCCCTGGGCGGGAAAAAGGGCGGCGGCGGCAAGGAGGTTGTCGAAGTCCTGGTGGCCTCTTCCGATCTCAAGATCGGGCAGGAACTGGCTGACGGTGATTTGCGCTGGCAGGAATGGCCGAAGAGCGGCGTGTTCCGCGGGGCCATCGTTCGCGAGGGGGAGCAGGAGGCTGTCGAAGCTCTTGAGGGGCGGTTGCGCCGGGACGTGGCCAAGGACGAGGCGGTTCTTAAAAGCTTTCTGTTGAAGGAAAAGAGCGGGAACTTCGTGGCCAACAGCCTTGAGCCCGGTATGCGCGCTATGGCGATCAAGGTCGAGGCCAAGACCATGGTGGGCGGGTTCATCAAGCCCGGCGATTATGTGGATGTGGTGCTGAGCTACAAGCAGACGCTCAAGGCCGATAAAAATGACGGGCCGATGTTTCAGATGCTGGTGACCATGAATATCTCCAAGTGGGCGACGGAAACCATTTTGCAGAATGTGAAAGTCTTGGCGATCGACCAGACCGCCGAGGAAGACGATGACAAGGACGAGGCCGAGCTGGGCAAGACCGTGACCCTGCAGGTCAATGCGGAACAGGCGGAGAAGCTGGCGCTTGGCGCGGAATTCGGCAAGGTGACGCTGGCGCTGCGCGGTGTGGGCGACGATACCATCGTCAAGAAGGAGTGGCCGACCATTTCCGATGCGCGTCTGACCCATATTGACGACGAAGTTTTCGTTGCCTACCAGCAACTGAAAATGCAGACTGGCGTTCAGCGCAATATTGTGCGAATTTATAATGGCTCGTCTACAAAGTGAGCCCTTCCTCTGCGTCTTTTCTCTGAGTTTTTTCAAATCCTACGCTCTGAGTTTTTAAACAATTTTGTGAAATACATTCGGTTAAACAGCTGAAAGACAACACAATGAACGGGTTCAGTTCTAAAATACGCAGTGTCTTCGCGCTTTCGTTTCTTGCGCTGACTTTTGTTGCGGGAACGGGAGGGTGGACTTCCAGCTATGCGGACAAGGGCGATCTTCAGCCGATTTACAGTGCGCCGAAAACTCACGCGCCGACGGACATCCCGCTCGGGAAGGCGGAAGTCGTTCTTCTGGACGGCGAGGTTTCGGATATTCTTGTTGCCAATCCGGCGATTGTGGATGTGCAGGCTATTCAGTCGAACCGGCTTTACATCGTCGGGCTTGCCGTGGGGGATACGAATATCATCGCGCTCGACGGTTCGGGCAACGTTCTGCGGAAGCTGGACGTCCATGTTGCCTATGATCTGCAGGCAATCCAGAGCCTTGTGGATCGGCTGTTCCCGGATGAGAACGCCAAGGTTGGTTCTATTCATGACCAGATTTACCTGACCGGGACCGTTTCCACGCCGGAGGCGGCGTCGAAGATCGCCAACCTTGTCGGGCACTATGTCAGCGACCTTCAGGACGAGGACAAGGCCACGGACCAGTTGATCTCCAATATGCTGGAAGTGCGCGGGGAGCAGCAGGTGATGCTCCAGGTCAAGATCGTCGAGGCGACGCGTAGCGTATTAAAAGAGCTGGGCGTGAATACGAATGCCAACGATCCGAACGAATTGTCGGCTGTGCGGCTGTTTGATCGCACACCTCCCTCGCAGTTTATCGATGGCACGGATGCCCTTCAGTTCGGCGGAGCGGACGGGCTTTCGCTTTCGCAGGATGCCATCGGCGCGGCGGGTCTGCTGTTTGATAGCGGCCTCAAAGGGATCGGGGAGATCGGAATTTTCCTCGATGCGCTTGAGGAGCAAAATCTGGTGAATGTTCTGGCTGAGCCGAATTTGACGGCGGTCTCAGGGCAGCAGGCCGGGTTCCTGGCGGGCGGGGAGTTTCCCGTACCGACAGGCCGGGACCAGTTCGGAAATATCACTATTGAATTCAGAGAGTTCGGGGTTTCTCTTAACTTCAAACCTGTGGTTATGTCCGATAAGCGGATCAGTTTGCAGATGAATACGGAAGTTTCCTCGCTGGACAGCACGAATGCCGTGGTTCTGGCTGATCTTGTCGTTCCGGGGCTGGATATCCGGCGTGCGGAAACCACCATCGAAATTCCGAGTGGCGGCAGCCTGATGATTGCGGGGCTTCTGCAATCCGAAGCTGCCAAGGGCTTGTCCGGCCTGCCGGGGATCAAGGATACGCCCGTGCTTGGAAAACTTGTTTCCTCGGACAGTTTCCGGCGGGATGAAACCGAACTGGTCGTCATCGTCACCGGATACCTTGTGGAGTCCTACGCCGACAAGGAGAAGGCCGTGAGCCTCAGCAAGGGACAGCAGGGGCCGCTGGCGGAAGTCTTTGCCCGTAATATGCGCCGGAAATACAATTTCGAGGATGAGTCCGTCTTCACCGCTTCGGGCAATTACGGATATATGCTGGATTAGAACCCAAGGAACGGGAGCAGGAGTTTACCACCATGACGAAGCTATTTTCATCTTCCGCCAAAGTTTTAATCACGGGCGCCGCGCTTCTGGCCTGTCCCGTTTTTCTCAGCGGCTGCGAGATGTATGCGCCGGGGAATCTGAATACGGAAAAGATACAGGTGCGGGAGGATGTTTCCTTCACGGATGTTCCCGCATCGCGGGCGGATCAGGATTTCGTGCGCGGGGTGGCGCATGAGTATTCCCGCCACGGGCAGGGGCCGCTGAATGTCACCGTCACCTACGATCCGCATAATTACCGGAATACCGCCCGTATGGCGACGGACAAGGGGACGTCCCTCGTGAAAGCCCTGCGGGCGCAAGGTGTTTCCGGCGTGGAGATGGATATTCTGCCCGTTAACGGCCAGGGGGATGAGTCCCGTGTGCTGATCGGGTATGATTCCTACGCCGCTTATGCGCCTGCGGGTTGCAAGACTATGCCGGGAACGGAGGGAATGACTATCGAGCCGGAAGCGGATTACAAGCTGGGTTGTACGATCCAGAGCCTGACCGCCCGTCAGGTCTCCAATCCCAAGCACCTTGAAGGGCAGGGCAACACCGATCCGACCACCGATGGGCGCAGCGGCGGGAATGTCGTCGATCTCGTGCGGTCCGGCGCCGAGAACCAGCCTCTGGACGGTGAGTCTGCTTCTGGAAAATAGATTTTTCTTTATCCTTTTTTAACCCGCTTTTCCCTGCCTTCCGTTAGGACATTTTTAAGGGGGCGGGTGATAAAGTGTCGTCTGGGAAAACCCGTCTGAGTGAGTTGTTATTGAGCAGATCCGCCCTTTTTCCCGGGCACGGCACAGGTCAAATTGAATGAGCGAGGCTGATCTTCAAGCCACTGATATTCTTCTTCCGTCCGCGGGGGTTGCGGTGTTTTCGCACGATGCCGAAACGCTGCGTAACGCTGCGGAAATCCGCAATGACTGGCGGTTTGCGCGTGTCACTCTTGACGTGGCACCGGGTGACGTCGAGACGGCGATTCAGGTTTTTTCCGAACGCGATGCGCCCGCGCTTGTGATCCTCCAGACCGATACGATTGACGAGGCCTTTCTGGGGCGGCTTGAGGCGTTGTCGGCTTATTGTTCGCAGGACACTGCGGCGGTCATCATCGGGCCGGTCAATGATGTTTATCTTTACCGCAATCTGATCGAGATGGGGGTTAGCGATTACCTTGTCCGCCCTGTGCAGAAAAACGTTCTTTCGGAAGTTATCGCCAAGACCCTGGTTAACCGTCTGGGTGTGAGCGGCAGCCGCCTGATCGCGTTTCTGGGCGCGAAGGGCGGGGTGGGGACGACGGCTCTTATTCAGGCGATGGCGTTGGGGGTCAGCGAGCTGTGGGGGCAGAAGGTCGTACTGATCGACGCGTCGGGCGGCTGGTCGTCGCTCAGTGTCGGCATGGGGTTCGATCCGGCAGGGACATTGCGCGAAATTTCGCGGATGGTGGAGAAAAAGGATGAAAATGGCCTGAAGCGCCTGTTCGTGGAGCAGGGTGAGCGGCTTTCGATCATGGCGGGCGGCGGGGATGCGATGCTCGATCCGACCATCCTGCCTGATCAGTATGAAAAGTTTCTCGATTTCCTGATGGTGAAGGCTCCGGTGGTGCTGGCCGATCTGTCGGGGGCGGAATCCTTTCTGAAGAAGCTTTTGATTGCGCGGGCGAACCAGACGGTCCTGGTGGCGACGCCGACACTTACGGCGCTGCGGTTTGCGCGCAGCCTGATCAAGGAAATTGCCGATTTGCGCGGTGGGGATAAGACCGATGTTTCGCTGATCCTCAATAAAACGGGGATGGCGAAGGCCTATGAAGTGACCGCGCAGGAGGCGCAGAAAGCTCTGGAAGCTCCGGTCGCGGCCAGTGTGCCTTATCTGCCGGCCCTGTTCCTCGGGCATGAAAGCCATGCGCGGCAGATCCTTTCCGACAAGGAGGGGCTGGACATTCTTAAGAATTCATTACTTCCGATCCTCGGCAAGACGATTACGCCGCCTTCCGACGGGTTCCTGGATGAAAAAAGCGACAAGAAAACGGGTTTGTTGGGGAGTTTTTTAACCAAAAAGAAGTGACAATAGGGAAAATGGCCGGGAATCCGGCCTGCACATACGGGACTAGAGATGTTCGGAAAGAAAACGACAGGGGGGCAGAAGCCTCCTCCGGTAAAAAGCGGCGCAGCGGCCAAGCCTTCTGCGCCGGCGGAACGTATTGCCCCGAAAGTCGAGACGCCTGCGCCGGTGTCTTTCGATCTTCCTTCGAACTCCCCCGAGCCTGTTTCCAAGCCCAACGGTTCCGCGCCTGCGGCGGTTTCTTCTGACAATATTGGCGCGGTGCTGTCCAGTCTGGGGCCGCAAGATGAGTCCAAGGAACCGTCCGCGAGTCCGGCACAGGAAGCGCCCAAGGCTGCACCTTCTGCCGAGGCTGCGCCCGCCAAGCAGCGCAAAACGATGAAGGATGACGAGCTTCTCTCCGATCATCCGCAAGAGGACGAACACCGCAATCACGGGGATTCTATTACGGCTCTGCGGTTGCAACGCTGCCGGAACCGGATATGGCTTGACCTGCGCGACGGGATCGACCTCAAGGCGCTGGCGCGGATGGATGCCAAGGCCGCCCGCGAGGAAGTTTATTCGGCGGTCGAGGAGATCGCCCGGTTCCGCAATCTTGACCTCACGCCCGCCGAACTGGCGGGCATCGCCAAGGAATGCGCGGACGATATGCTCGGTTTCGGACCGCTCGAAGAGTTGCTGGAGCGCGACGATATCGCGGATATAATGATTAACGGGCCTGATGTCACGTACATCGAGGTTGGGGGAAAAATCGAAAAGACGAACGTCAAGTTCCGCGACAGCCAACACCTTATTACTATCTGTCAGCGGATCGTGGGGGCGATCGGGCGGCGGGTCGATGAAGCCTCGCCGATTTGCGATGCGCGTTTGCCGGACGGGTCGCGGGTGAACGTGATTATCCCGCCGCTGTCCGTGGACGGCGCGGCCATGACGATCCGGAAATTCAAGAAGGACAAGCTGACGCTGGAAAAATTGCTTGAGTACGGGTCCATGACGCCGTCGTGCGCGAAGCTGATCATGGCGGTCGGGCGGTGCCGGGTGAACGTGCTGGTGTCCGGCGGTACGGGTTCGGGGAAAACCACGATGCTCAACTGTCTGACCCGCTATATCGAGGCGGGGGAGCGGATTATTACTTGCGAGGACGCCTGCGAATTGCAACTGCAACAGCCGCACGTCGTGCGTTTAGAGACGCGGCCGCCGAACCTTGAAGGGGTCGGGGAAATCACGATGCGGGATCTGGTGCGGAACTGTCTGCGGATGCGGCCCGAGCGGATCATCGTCGGGGAGGTGCGCGGGCCGGAGGCGTTCGACCTTCTGCAAGCGATGAACACGGGCCATGACGGTTCGATGGGAACGGTGCACGCCAACAATCCCCGCGAGGCGATTTCGCGGATGGAAAACATGATCGCGATGGGCGGGTTGAACCTGCCGCAGAAGGCGGTGCGTGAGCAGATCGCCTCCGCCGTTAACGTCATTATCCAGGTGCAGCGTCTGCGCGACGGTTCGCGGAAGACCACGCACGTCTCCGAAGTGACGGGGATGGAGGGCGATGTCGTCACCATGCAGGATCTGTTTTATCTGGAAATCCTCGGCGAGGATGAGAAGGGCAAGCTGATTACGCGGCAGCGCTCTTCGGGCCTGCGGCCAAAGTTTTACGACAACGCCCGCCAATTCGGGGTCGAGCAACTTGTTCTCGATGCGATGGAGGAAGCCTACGGCTAAACCGCCATGGAACTCGTGCAAATCGTCATCATCTGCTGCCTTGTGTTCCTGATTTTCGGGGTCACGATGGCTGTGATGATGAACAAGGAGACCAAGAAGCGCGAGGGCAAGCTGGCGGTTATCCGCGGGGGATCGAGCGACAATGGTTCGAGCGAACGCGACGTCCAGAACAAGCGCCGGGCGGAGATTGCCCGCAAGCTCAAGGAAAGCAAAGAAGAGGACGGCAAGGGCAAGAAGAAAGTCACGATTGCCATGAAGCTGGGGCAGGCGGGGCTTGAGACGACTCCCCGGCAGTTCTGGATATTTTCCATTTTGTGTGGCGCGGTTCTGACCGGAGGCGCCTATTTTTTCGGGATGTCGGAATATGTCGTCGGGTTGATGCCGATTATCGGGACGCTGGGATTACCGCGTTTTGTCCTGCGTTTTCTTATCAAGCGCCGGCAAAAGAACTTTCTGGCGGAGTTTGCGGACGCGCTGGAGGCGATTGTCCGGCTTTTGAAGGCCGGTATGCCCGTATCCGAGGCGGTTGCCATGATTTCGCGTGAATTCGAGGGGCCGGTGGGCGAGGAAATGTCCCGCGTCTATGACAAGCAGAAAATCGGGATTCCCCTGCATGAGGCGGCGCTGGATGCCACCAAGCGGATGCCGCTGACGGAAATGCAGATGTTCGCCACGGGCCTTGCGATTCAGGCGCAGACGGGGTCGAGCCTTTCGGAGGTTCTGACCAATCTGGCTAACGTCATCCGCGCGCGCTTCCGGTTGAAACGAAAGATCGTTGCGCTGTCGTCGGAGGCGATTGCCTCGGCCTCGATTATCGGGGCTTTGCCGATTCTGGTGGCTTTGGGGCTTTATTTCCTCAATCCCGATTACATCATGATCCTGTTCACCACGCCGACCGGAAAATGGCTGGTTGCCGGAGCGGTGGTGTGGATGAGCATGGGGGTCTTCGTCATGAAGGCCATGATCAATTTCAAGGTTTGAATCTGCGTTTTAAGGAGTACTTGCTATGGATTTGGATAACGAACTGATCATCACCGTCGGCGCGTCGTTGCTTGCGGCGGCATCGGTCATCGGCTTCGCCTTTCCGTTTCTGCAGAAAGCGGACAAGAAGGAAAAGGCGATTTCCGTCATCGAGAAGCGGCGCAAGGATCTCTATCAGCAGACGCGGGATGCCGGACGGAACCGGGGGCAGGAGGCTCTGTCCGCCAAGGATTCGATGTCCAGTTTTTTCCGTGTGCAGCAGCTTGCGGGGAAAATGGGCGAGAAGGTGCGCGATAAAATGCTTCAGGCGGGGGTTCGGAACCCGAAGGCGCCGCTGCGCTTTATGATCGCCCGCGTGGTTCTGCCTATTCTTTTCGTCGGGCTGGGGATGATGTTCCTGATGAAGGTTCCCGAGGACAAAAAGCTTTCGGACGGGATGGCCAGTATCATCCTGCTGTCGGCGGCTCTGGTTGGGTTTAAACTGCCGGATATTCTGATCAAGAATATGATCCAGAAGCGCCAGCAGGAATTGAACCTGAGTTTTCCCGACTCGCTGGATATGATGCTGATCTGCGTGCAGGGCGGGATCGGGCTGGAACAGACGATTGAGCGGGTGGCGACGGAAGTCGCGGAACATTCGCCCATCCTTGGCGAAGAGCTGGGGATTCTCAGTGCCGAGATGGCGATGCTGAACGACCGGCGGCAGGCGTTGCAGGATTTTGCGCGGCGCGTGGGGAGCGGGGCGGGGAAATCCTTCGCTACGGCCCTTATTCAGGCCGAGCAGTACGGTACGTCGATCTCGCAGGCGATGCGCGTAATGTCCGAGGAATTGCGCGATATGCGGATGGCCGAGGCGGAGCGCAAGGCCGCCGCGCTGCCGCCCAAACTCACGGTGCCGATGATCCTGTTCTTCCTTCCGGCGCTGTTCATCATCATTCTCGGGCCGGCGGGTATCAAGGCGGCGGCGGCTGGAGTCGGCGGTTAGTCGCTATAGAGAGCCTAAGCTAAATACCTAGCTGTAAGAGCAGAAAATAATCGAATAATATCAATTAGTTTCAGCAAATATTGCCCAAACGTTGCAGTTGGCGTGAGGTTCTTCGGGATGGGCGCGTGGAAGCTCTTTCTGCAGTTCAAGAACACGGTTAAGGTCCGTGATCAGCCCCCACTTCGAGAGTTCCTCATTTTTTAGTTCGGGCCATCCGCCGCAGTTGCTCAGAGCGCTAACACCCGACGCGGCCTCAACTAGATCGAAGCCAAGGAAGCGGAAACTTCTCAATTCGGGAGAAAGTTTCGGAAGTTCATGGGGGTTTCTGAAAACGCAAAGCAGACGCGCTTCTTTGGAATCCGCTTCGGCAAGTTGATCGCGCAAGAACTTCAGGTCTGTAAAGAAGTGGCCATAGTAGTCTTCGTTTACGATATGAGGCCAGTAATCGTCGCGAATCTCAGAAAACACAGGCGGGCAAAGCATAGTATCCAGTGAAACAAGTTCTTCGATCTGACTCAATCCCGTATCTTCTATATACTTTGACCACGCTTCACCGTTTTTTCGGCCGAAGCGCTCAACAGCAATAAACCAAGGACCATTGTTAACTTCAGTTTTCTGTTTGAGTTTTGTCGATTCCATTTCAATATCTTCCAGTAAATTAGCATTTGTCATTAATATAGCAATTAGGGTTTGGAATTCGCAACAGAATATGAGCCTAAGCTTTCATGTTCCTAAAACCGCTCTGCGCCAGATTGTGTCCCCTTCTTACGAATGGAGCCGCGCTCTGCAGCCATGGCAACAGAGCAATCTCAGTCCGGCGGGCTTTTTCTTCGCTAACGGGGCGGGGTGGCTGGCGCGGGGGCGGGTTGCGTTCCGGCGGGGGCTGCTGCGGGAACTGCCGCTGCGGCGGCGTCCATGCCGATGGCCCGGAATTCCTCGCGGGTCGCGGGCTGCACTTCGGGCAGTTTATCGCCGTAGGAGAATTTCATGTTCATCCGCGGGATTTCGCCCGTACCGAATCTCGAGACATAAGAGTCCACAAGTTCCGGGAGCATATTAGAAGCGCGAAGGGTGGTTGTAGCCGCAGCGGCGGAGATTTTATCATTCACATTAAAAGTCACCGCGACCGTGTTCGAGGCTCCGGCTGCGGCCGGGCCGGCTATCGGGCTGTAATCCAGAAGCATTCCGGGCATCGGCGGGCGGTCCTGCGTTTTGGGATCAACCATGTCGCTGGCGGCCAGAATATCCGGGTCGATTTTTCCGACCTTGAGGACTTTGAGATCGACCGATTCCCTCGTGCCGGGTAGGGTGACTTTCAGGAAGCTGCCCTCCGTGATCGTTCTTGCCTGTAGTCTTGCAGCCAAAGCTACGGCGATGTTTAATTCCGTCGGATTGTATTTATCCGCAATTTGTTCAGCCATTTTTTACCCCTGAATTCTCAAATTTCCTACACTATAACGCGAGACAGTATAATTTTTTATGTAAAAATGAAAGTCTATTTTATATCCTTTTGTATTTTTATTCCATATTTATGTTTAACGTGTTGTTTAAATTAGATTTTCCTTATGTTTTTATCGTGAAAAAAAGGGGCTCGAAGCCCCTTTTCCTAGGATTCAGTGGTGCTGAACTGGTCGAAGGCGCGCAGGGCGTCCGCCGCGTACATCAGGGCCGGACCGCCGCCCATATAGACGCACATGGCGGCTACTTCGGCGATTTCCTGCTTCGTGGCACCGAGTTTATGCAAGGCCTTGGCGTGGAAGCCGATGCAGCCGTCGCAGCGCTGGGTGATGCCGATGGCGAGGGCGATAAACTCCTTGGTCTTTTCGCTTAATGCGCCGTCGGCGGTGGCGTTTTTCGAGAGGGCGTAGAAGCCCTGCATCGCGTCCGGCGAGAGCTTTTTCAACTCGCCGATATATTGCGAGATATCCTTGGTAATTCCCTTATAGTCTTTGGACATGGTTTTTCTCCTTTACAATTTATAAGATTATGATATCATGAAAATATGAAATGTAAAGAACTGTTTTCAGGTGCGTGATGGACGTCATGGATATAATGCAAGAGAAGGCCGACGAGGCCGCCGGGTTTCTCAAGGGGCTGGCGAATCCGCAGCGGCTTTTGATCCTCTGCCAGCTGGCGGAGGGGGAGAAAAGCGTGGGCGCCCTCATTGAGGCAACGGGGATCGCGCAGACCTCCATGTCGCAGCACCTGAACAAACTTAAGGACGAGGGGATCGTCGATTTCCGGCGGGAGCACCGGACGCTTTATTACCGGATCGAGCATGAGGCGGTCCTGAAGATCATGCAAACACTTTATGACTCATTCTGTAAGGAGAAGACCCATGACTAAGATGATTTCCGTGCAAGAGGCCGCTGCGTGGCTTGCGGCCGGGGACGCCGTTTTGATTGACGTGCGGGAGCCGGACGAGTTCGCGCAGGAGCATATCGTCTATGCCCATTCGGTGCCGCTGGCATCGGTGGAACGGGTGGCGGAGACTCTGAAAATTCCCCAAAGCCGGAAGGTTCTGTTTCACTGTCTTAAAGGGGGGCGGGGGCAGCAGGCCTGCGCGGTCGTCGGGGGTTCGCAGGATTTTTCCCATGAGATTTACAATATCACCGGCGGGATCACCGCGTGGAAGGAGGCGGGGTTGCCGACGGTTTCCCTTGGCCCTGTGCCGCGATTTTCCATTTTCCGGCAGGTGCAGATGATCGCCGGGGCCATGGTGGCGTTTCTGGTGCTGCTCGGGTTTTCGGGGATCATGCTCGGGTTTGTTCTCGCGGGTCTGATCGGCGGGGCGTTGTTTTTCGCGGGGTATACGGGATTTTGCGGGCTGGCGATGGTGCTCAAGAAGGCGCCGTGGAATAATACGAATGCAGGCGTAAAAAAGGGGCCGTGTTGCGGCCCCTGATTGTCGTTTCTGCGCTGTCCTGAATCAGGACGTTTCGCCCAAAGCGCGGACGATGCGGAGGTTGCGCTCGATCTCGATCCGGTCGGGGGAGAGCGCCTTGGCCTTTTCCAAAATCTGGATGGCTTCGTCGGTGAAGCCCTGCGTGGCGAGATTCAGCGCGAGGTTGTTCATAATCGGCGTGGGGTCGCCCTTCCAGGTTTCCAGACCCTTGCGGAAGGCGCGTTCGGCGGCGGGGTGGTTTTCCTGCGCCTCCAGAGCGATTCCCAGATTCTGATAGGCGAGATAATCCTGCGGGTTTTTCATGACCGCCTGCTGGGCGTAGTTCTCCGCGCTCTTGAAGTGGCCGAGGGCCAACTCAATCGAGGACATTTCGGAAATGATATGCGAAGGAGAATCCGGCTGTTTGGCCAGAGGTGTCAAGACCACGGAGGCACGGTTGGCGTAGTTGGTCTGGCGCAGGGCTTTGGCGTATTTGTATGCCGCTTCCGTATCGGCAGGATTCTTTTTGTACTGGCGTTCGAGCGCCATCAGGGCGCCGCTGATGTTGCCTTCGCCGCCTTCGGCCAAAGCCTTGTCGATCGCGGCGTCGATTTTGGCGCTTTGCTGTTGTTTGGCGAGGTCGGCGCCTTGCTGGTCGGTGCCGGTGCTCTGGCACGCGGAAAGCTGTACCATGGCCGCGGCCAAGATCATGTATTGCGTAAATTTTTTCATACTTCTGCCCACGTTCAAGTAAGGGTATTCGCTTCGAATCTTATTGCTGCGGCGCCTGTTTTTCAAGAGCTTCGGCGGTACTCTCAACAGCGTTTTGCAGTTTTTCGGTGGCTTCCTCGACATCCTCGTCCTCTTCAGGCTCGTCGTTGGTGAAGAAGCCGCCTAAAGCCTCCTGCTGCGCCTGTGCGGTTTTCGCGTCAGCGGGGGAAGGGACGGCCTGTTCGGTTACGCTGGCCGTTTCGGTGCCTAGAAGGACTTCGTGGCAGGTATCAGGGCAGTAATAGATGTTATTCTCCACGCAGTTCGCGCTGCTGCCGGCGGCCTTGCAGGTGTTTTTCACCCGCACATAATGTTCCTCGGGTCCGGCGACGATGACAAGGCGGCGCATGATGATATTGCCGTCGTTGCCCATCACGGTGAAATAGGTGGCTCCGGGTCTGCGGGGGATGACGACAAGGGTGCGGGTGGAATCAGCGATCACGTTCGCGTGTTCAGGGTTTCCGACCACGACCAGACCGGCGTCCTGATCGAGCTTGATGAGTTGCGTGTCATCCGGGGAGAGATTGATCGTGGGGTGTGTCGTTTCCTTCAAGGCGGAAACGGAAGAAGGCGCGGAAGCTTCGGTGACAACCTGCGGCAGGTCCATCGCGGGCTTTGCCGGGTCGGTGGCGTATACGGCGGGCGAGAATGACCCGATGCACGCGGCTACAGCCAGAATTCTAAGGGACGCAGTCCAGAGGCCCGAAGGCTTCGCGTTGAGAGATTCCATGAGATTGTCCTGATAACTATAGCGGTACGCAAAAGAAAACTTCGTTCATTATAGCGCGGGCGATGGTCAAGCGCATCCTCTTTTTGTTCGAATTTCCTGCAATTTTATCCGTAATTTATCGTAAATTGCTTTTATGAAAAACTCGTCAGGTTTTGGGCGGGTTTCGTTCGGTCTTTGTTTTTATATTATAAGATTTTAAAGCTGTAAGAATCTCATTCAGGTTTAAAAATCCGATGCAAGAGGTTGCTCCGCTATATTGTATTTCTTCTGCGGCCAATTTTTTGGCCAATAATATGGCGGGCGTGGCGGGGATATTCAAACCGTGTCCCTGTCTGGCGGTCAGTTCGAAGACGAGCGTGAGCGGTTTGTTGTTTTCATCCGTTCCCTGCATCTTCATATAAAAGCCGCTGTTGCCTGTGCCGAAGCGGTCGAAGGTTTTGGCGAGGCGCAGGAGCGAGGATGCCAGCGGATCGAGGCTTTTAATCCAGCGCCCGCGCACGGGCCAACTGAGAGCCCAGAGGCTTAGATGCAGGAGCGATAGTTCGGTTCCGGCGCGAAACTGGAGCGACTTCAGGTTGGGATATATTTCGGGGAACAGGCTGAGGTCGGGAATATCGCAATAGCCCAGCGGGCGGGGGCCAAGTTCTTTGAAGCGGTAATATTTCAATCCCTGCCAGCCGTGGATGGTTTTCATGTCGCCGTCGATCAGGGTCGTGAAGGGTTTTCCGGCGTAGCTCATCACGCCGCGGGCGGTGGCTAGGCCCATGCCGGTTTTCTGGGCGGTGCTGATGCCGTATTCGATGGATTCAAGAGTCTTGAACTTGTTTTTATATTCTTCGATGACGGCGGAGGAGAGGGCGGGGACGGAACTCGCGCCGCTGCATACAAGTGTATTCATCTCTTTGGCGCGACGGTCGAGGGTTTTTATGCCGCTGACGAAATCGCGGCTGTCGGCAAGGTCAATGTAATGGCAGGATTTTTCGATGCAGGCGCGGGCGATCTCGTAGTCCTGTCCCTGAAAGGGTCCGGCGGTGTGGATCACGATATCGGGGTGCACTTTTTCCAGAAGAGTTGTGGGATTGTTATGGATATCGGCGGCCCGTGTTTCGGGCGGGTTCGCGGCGTTTAGCGTTGCGGCCAACGCTTTCGCTTTTTCCTCATGCCGTCCGGCGAGGATCAGGGCAATGTTTTTTTCCGGCGCCAGCGCCCTGGCAATCAGGCTGCCGAACTGCCCGTAGCCGCCGATGATGAGGATGCGTTTCATGCGTTGCTCAATTCTGGTATATGTATAACGGTTTTAACGCCTGCTGAAAGTGAATTCATGGCCGATCCTGAAGCCCGACGTCCCCTCAAGGTCCGCAATCTCGCGGTGGTTCAGACCATGGCGAAGTCTCTGGCACAACGGGATATCTCGCCCAACCAGATCTCCCTGGCCAGTATCGGTTTCGCCGCGCTGGCGGGAATTTCCTGTGTCGGGATGACGTCGTTTTCCGGCTTTGCGGGGTTTTTGTTCTTGCTGCTGGCGCTCGGCGGGATTATCGGGCGGGTTCTGTGCAACCTCTTCGACGGGCTGGTGGCGGTGGAGGGTGGAAAGAGCACAAAGTCGGGGGAGTTGTTTAACGACGTGCCCGACCGGATTTCCGATGCGCTGATTTTTGTCGGGATGGGATATGCCGTTTCTTTCGGTGCATGGGGTGCCGTTCTGGGCTGGGGCGCGGCGCTGCTGGCGGTGCTGACGGCATATGCGCGGACTTTGGGGCGCAGCCTTGGTGCGCCGGTGGATTTTCAGGGGCCGATGGCCAAGCCGCACCGGATGGGGGTGTCGGCCGTTGCCATCCTGCTGACCCCTTTCGAGACAATGTTTGTTGCTAAAGGGACGATGCTGGCGTTCGGCTTGGTTATCATTATCTTGGGCAGCGCGTGGACGGTGAGGAAGCGTTTGCGGGCGGCCTCTGCCCATCTTGAAGGCAGCGGAGAGGTTCAGGATGTTTGATCTCTCCTCCTACAACCCTGTTCATGTGAGCATTGCGGGCGTCTTCGGCGTTCTGATCATCGCCAGTGTGATCGTCGCTATCATGCATCTCAACGACCCGGACCACAAGCACCGCGAACTGGAAGCGCGGGTGAAAAGCTGGTGGTTCATGATCGGTATTTTTTCTCTGGCCATCCTGACCTCTCCGGTTGTTTCCGTCATTTTTTTTGCGTTTTTGAGCTTTCTGGCGCTCAAGGAGTATTTTTCCATCATCCCGCTGCGGCGGGCGGACCGAAGGGCGCTGTTCTGGGCTTATCTGGCCATTCCGGTGCAGTATTTTTTCGTGGCGAACGGCGTTGAGCATTACGGGCTCTTTATCGTGTTCATTCCGGTGTGGGTGTTTTTCCTGCTGCCGTTCCGGCTGATCGTTGCCGGGCAGACGGACGGGTTCCTGAATTCCGTGGCAAAAATCAGCTGGGGGCTGATGATTACGGTGTTCGCGGTTTCCCATGCGGCGATGCTGATGCAGTACTCGCAGGCGTTGCAGGGCCATGTGGGGCTGATCATGTTTTTGGCCGTTCTCAATCAGGGCAATGATGTGGCGCAGTATGTGTGGGGCAAGCTGTTCGGCAAGACCAAGATCGTGCCTTTGGTCAGCCCGAAGAAGACATGGGAAGGGTTCATGGGCGGGGTGATTACGACGGTGATGGTGGCCGGGCTGATTTACCCGTTGCTGACGCCGTTCAGTTTCTCCTTCGCGTTGTTGATGGGGTTTGTGATCGCAGTGACGGGGTTCATCGGCGATGTGACGTTCTCCGCGCTCAAGCGTGATCTGCATATTAAAGACTCCGGCAATCTGATTCCCGGCCATGGCGGGATTCTCGACCGGATCGACTCGCTTTCGCTCACCGCGCCGCTGTTCTTCCATTGCGTGCGTTATTTCTATTTCGTGGGGTAGGGATGAGCGCGGATAAAAAAAACTTCGACCTGCCCCGGCAACTGTTTTACGTTTTGATCGTGCGGCCTGTGCTCATGATTTTGCTGGGGTTGAGCGTCCGGCATCTGGAGCGATTGACGGTCAAGCCCCGGCATATTATCGCGGCGAACCACAATTCGCATCTGGATGCGCTGGTGCTGATGAGCCTGATTAAATTCCGCGATATTCCCAAGGTCAAGCTGGTGGCGGCGAAGGATTATTTTTGCCGTACACCGTTGCGGACATGGATTTCGCTTAATCTGATCGGCGTTATTCCGATTGAGAGGAATCCGCAGGAGGGGGAAGACGTTCTTGCGCCTGTTAAAGCTGCGATTGAAGACGGGTATACGCTTGTTATTTTTCCGGAAGGGACGCGGGGGGAGCCTGAAAAGCGCCAGCCGCTCAAATACGGGATTGCCAAGCTGGTGCAGGAGATGCCGGACGTCACCGTGACGCCCGTGTTCATGCATGGGCTGGGCAAGTCTTTGCCGCGTGGGGAGCGGCTGCTGGTGCCGTTCGTGTGTCAGGTCAATGTGGGGGAGGCGCTGTCGTGGGCTGGAGACCGGGCGGCGTTCATCGCGGCGCTGGAGACGTCTTTTTCCGACCTTGAGGCGGAGCTTGCGCCGAAAGTGTGGGATTAAGGCTTTTTCTTTTTCAAATCTTTTTTGATTGAATAACTCACAGGGCAGATCTGCTGCATATAGAGGTTGACCGTGTTAATCAGGTTGTTTTTCGCCAGAGAATAGTGGACGAACTGGCCCTTTTTCTCGCTGACGACCAGTCCGGCGTTTTCGAGGATGCCGAGGTGCTTGGAGAGGGAGGGTTTGGTGATGTCGAAATGCCGCGCCAATTCGCCCGCCGTCATACCGCCCTCGGAGAGATAGGCGAGGATTTCGCGGCGGACGCTTGAGGAAAGGGCTTGGAAGACTTTGTCGATCATGTGTTGACGCTGGCATCCCTGTATGATATTTAGCTATTTAGCTAAATGATATTACCATTCCTGCGGCGGAAAGGCAAGGCGGGTCATGGGACGGGAGAGTTTAAATCCGTTGGAAGCAGCCGGGGCGCAAGCGCCGCCCATCGAACTGGTCTATGACGATGAATGCCCGGTCTGCCGCGCTTACTGTACCCGCATTGAACTCAAGAATCCCCAACGGCCGCTGGTCCTGATCGACGCGCGCAAGGGCGGTGCGCTGATGGAGGAGATCACCGCGCGGGGGCTGGATATCGACGAGGGGATGGTCGTTAAAATCGGGGATGATCTGCATTACGGCAGCGGCGCGATCCATGTTCTTTCACAGTATACAAAACCCGCCGGGATCATGGGGCGGATGAATCAGACTCTGTTCCGGCACAAATTTTTGTCCGACATTCTTTACCCGGCGGGGAAAGCGTTACGGAATTTTGTGCTTTACGCTTTGGGGATTGAGAAGATCCGAAATCTGCGGACGGCGGATACGGGCAGCACGATCCGCAATCAGCTGGGCGAGGACGCGTGGATGCGGCTTGATCCCGCCATCCGCGCACGGTTCGCGGCGGACCCGAAGGAGGGGGAGGTCGTAGCTTATCGCGGAACAATGCACATTGTGCGGCGCTCGAAGATGGGCTGGCTGTTCGCGCAACTGACGCGAGTTATCGGCAATCCGCTGACGCCTTACGCCGGAACGGATGTGCCGATGGATGTGGAGTTGACCAAGCAGCGCGGGCGGAGCGGCGTTTACTGGACGCGGGTTTACTATTACGCGGGGCGGAAGCCGTTTACCGTCGTTTCGGTCAAGAAGGAGTCGCAATCCGGCGAGATGCTGGAATGTGTCGGTGGCGGGTTCGGGATGGTTCTGGACGTTTCTGAGGAATACGCGGCGCTGCATTTCCGCAGCCGGAGTTTTTTCTGGCAGTTCGGTCGGTTGCGGGTGCGGCTGCCGCGCTGGCTGGCGCCGGGGGAGACGCACGTGGTGCATGAGGATATCGGAGGCGGGAGTTTTATCTTCCGCCTGTCGATGGTTCACGATCAACTCGGCGAGACGTTCTTTCAGGAAGGCGTCTTTCGGCAGTCCTGATTTTTTCTCCGACTAAAGATTTAACTCTAGCCTGACTCCCACTGCGAAGGCATCGTCGGCTTCGTCCGTTGTGCCGGGATCGTTGATATATTGCGCGTCAGGCTGGACGCGCAGCCACGGCGTCGCCTGAATGCTGTAGGTCGCCTCTATGCCCCATTCGCCGGAGGTGACGGGTTCGCCCGCCAGATCGGCCGCTTCCTCGAACGGGTCGCCGTTATGGGCACCGTGGATGGCAATGCCCGCGATATCGTCGGGGCGGGCGGCGAAGGGGCCGGTATAGGCGAGGCCCAGAGAGCCGCTGTAATCAAACTGGTTTACGTCATCGTTGGCCCACGCGAAGCGGATAAAACCATCTAACTGGCGCGTTTCAGAGCCGTCGGGGCGAAAGAGCGTCTTTTCGGCGAGGGCGTAGAGGCCGCTGCTGTTATCCTGTTCGGGGTTGCCGAGGGCATCCGTATCGGTGAGGTGGTCTGACTCTTCACTGTACCACCAGCCGCCCGCGCCGATCCGTCCGGAGTCGAGATTGCCGTAAGCGGATTCCAGCGCCAGCAGGACGCCGTCTTCGTCATCCAGAACGACATGGGTACCCCGCGGATTATCGGGGTCGCCGGGGACACCGTCCAGAACCGCAGCGCGGATATAGAAATCCTCCACCGGAGCCACATTGACGCGGAAGGCCAATGAGGTCAGCGGAAAGATGGACGGTCCGGCTTCGCCCGTGGCGGCGTACGCCGTGTCGATGCCGAAGGTGGGGTTGAGGAAAATCCCGCTGCTGTCGGTGACATCAAATTCTGAGTTCAGGTCGTAGAGTCCGGCGCGAAGCGAAAGTTTATCATCGAGCAGATTCTGCTCGATCCAGGCTTCGTAAAGCTTGAAGGTGTGTTCACCGACCTCGATATTGTCCACGCCTTCGTTGGAGCCGATGCGCTCGGTGTTAAATTCGCCACCCGCATTGTTGAGGAGATAGAGGAAGACTTTTGAGCCTTTCAGTCCATAGAGTTTCTCGCCGTCGATATCGGCGGTGATATCGAGGTTGTCCATATACATTGCGCCTGTTTCGATGCCGCCTGTAACGTTATGAAAAAAATCCGCAGTGTAGACGATGCCCAGATCAATCCCGTAAGGCGCTATTTTTGAGCGCACGCCACCGATATCACCGAGCAGGCGGTCGCCGTAATCCTGCGTTTCCTCTGCCTGTGCCTGTTCGTCTGCGAAGGCGGGGAGGCAGACGCCGGTCAATAAAGTGGCGGTGAGTGCAAACACAGCCATGGGCCGGTGAATTTTGAATAAAGACATCGTTATTAACCTTTATGGTCTGGAGTTTTTTAAACGCAGGGGAACACGCGGGGGATCGTCTATTAGAAAAAACTATAATTCAAAAATTTAAAAATGCGACTGAAATATTTGTGCATACAGGGATATTGCTACTTGCCTTCTGCGCTTGATAGGGTGGTTTTACTAAAAAACCCGGACGAGATGTTTGGCTTATGGCCGGAAGAACGATCATTACAGGCACGTTTTTCGTTCTCGCGCTGGCGCTGGGGGCGGTGTATTTTTATGTCAGACATTCACCGCTGAAGGGGCAGCTTATGGAGAGGGAACGCGCCGAGATGGTGAAATACCAGATCGCGGACCGGGGGATCACCGATCCGCTGGTGCTCAAGGCCATGCGCGAAGTGCCGCGGCACGAGTTTCTTCCGACGCTGCAGGAGCACCGCGCCTATGAGGACGGCCCGGTTTCCATCGGCAAGGGGCAGACGATCTCCCAGCCCTATATCGTCGCGCTGATGACCGAGCTGGCGCGGGTGGATGCGGATTCCGTCGTGTTCGAGGTCGGGACGGGGTCGGGGTATCAGGCCGCCGTGCTGGGCGCGATCGTCAAAGAGGTTTATACGGTGGAATATATCGAGGCGCTGGGGCTGGCGGCGAAGGCGCGGCTGGCGGCGCTGGGTTACGATAACGTCCATGTGCGGGTGGGGGACGGGTATGCGGGCTGGCCGGATCATGCGCCGTTCGATGCCATTCTCGTCACGGCGGGGATCGACCATGTGCCGCCGCCGCTGATCGACCAGCTTAAAGCCGGCGGGCGGATGGTCATACCCGTGGGGGCGGACGGGTTTACGCAGGAATTGCGGGTGATCGAGAAAAACGCGGACGGGAGCGTGAAGGAGACGAAGACGATTCCCGTGCGGTTCGTGCCTTTCCTGGGGCCGAAGAAAAAAGCCGAGTAAATTACAAAACCCCGCGTTCCAGCCCCAATTCATCCTCCAGCCGGTCCTTTTCCTCGTCCGTCGGTTCGCCGGTGCCGGAGGCGACGATGTCCGCGAACTCGGCGGGGCGGAAGCCGGGCTGCGCGGATTGTTCGAGGAACAATTCCACTTCATCCGGCGGGACGGTGACATAGCACCAGATCGCTTCTCCGGCGGCGTTCTTGCCCTCCAGATAAAAGAGCAGGTCGAAATTCTCCGTGACGGCCTTTTCGGTCAGGTGCATGGCTTTAAGATACTTGAATATTCTTTTAGATTCATCAGAATCATTTAAAGATACCCTTTTCTGTTTTTTACCCATATCAGGTATAATATAATATTGACTATATACCCATATCGGGTATATTGTACAGAAAGACCACTCATGCTTACTGTCATTGAACACCATTATTTTATCCGCAAGGCGGAGAGAATCCTGACAGAGAAGCAGCGTATTGAACTGATTGATTTTATCAGCCTTCATTACGACCGGGGCGATGTCATGGCGGGTACGGGCGGCGTGCGGAAAATCCGCTTCGCCCACCAGACGGGAAAGGGCAAAAGCGGCGCAAGCCGCGTCGTCTATCTGGTGGTCGATGAACTGGGGCATATCCATTTGCTGGATATTTTTGAAAAGAACGTGAAGGACAATCTCAGCAAAGCTGAACGGAACGAGATCAGGAAGCTGGTCGAGATTTTGAAGAAAAGGAAACGGACATGAGCGAATTGTACAAAAGCCTGAAGGCCGGTCTTGAAAGCGCCATCAACGAGCCTAAAAAGGCTGTAAAGCATGAGGTTTCAGAAGTGCGCCGCATCCGCACGAAACTGAAAATGAGCGTCCGCGAATTTGCGGAGACTTTTCACCTGCCCAAGCGCACCGTCGAGAAATGGGATATGCAGGACAGCGAGTTGACCGGAGCGGCTTCCACGCTCATGAAGATCATTGACAAAAACCCGAAGGCGGTTATGAAGGCGTTGCGGGATTAAATATTGGTGAGTTTACTTTCCTTGCTTATTATAATTACAAGTGTGGTAATTAATCGCTATTTTTTAACAATGCCTTTACTTCATTTTCAATAAACTGATTGGGCTTCCACCCAGTAATCAACTTATCTAAATAAAATGAATCCAGAGCACCAAGACCTAAACCAATTGTGGTTCCGATGCCTCCTGTAGCAACCGCATCAGCTATTAACCCTGCACTTGTGAATAATCCCCATCTGGCAGTTTTACCAGGAAGCTTATCTACAAAGGTCTCTTTAGTGGCTTCTTGATAGTAACTTTTAATAAGATCTCGATCAGGATTTAACCCTAATATCCATTTTTTAAATTTTTTTGAGTTTTTTAGAACTAACATTAAATCATCTAAATCTACTTGCTTATTATTAACCGCCTCTCTTAAAGCTTTTGCGTCATCAAAAACAAAATTTTGAAAATCTTGGATTTTTTTAGAGCTTTTAATGCTCTTATCTAGAAGATAATTAACTTTAAGTGATATAAGGTTTGAACTTAAGCCACTCGTTGCTATTTCTGATAGATTATTTGATGAGAAAAATAACTCACTTTCTACATCTAACATATGAGATAATAATAGTGCAGGTGTGATTGTTGAATGAGTGGGTGGAACATATTTGTGATAAATACTATTTAAGGCATCGAAATTTATGTTTGTTTCAATCAGAATGCCAGAAGCTGTTCTTTCTGTTTGAAATACAATACTATTTAAATTCACATCTTCAGGAATAAGGGATTGAATAATACTTTTAGTAGAATCTTTTATATATCTTTGATCAATAAAAGACGCTTTTGCTCCCTCTAAAATTATGGGTTCATGGCTTTTGACTTTAACCAAATCTTGTATTCTTCGCGCAGTTCTCCTTCCCTTTCCGCTTTTTCCGGTTATATCAGTGCATATCTTTTGAAGCTCACCATAATAAGTATGCTGAGGTGAAGTGAACTGAATTGGATCATGATAATCAATGCCTTTTATCGTGTTTGTTACAATGCCTATATAGGTTTCAGTATAAATGATCTCTAGAAGATCTTCTGAAATCAGTTCAACTAAACGATCTATTCCAAAATATGTAAAAAGTTGTCTTAGAATACTGTAGTTTGCAACAACGGAAGTTTTGCCATAAAACATCATGCACTCAACTAATGCACCAATATCCAAAGGATTAGATGCATTATTTTTATTTTGATTGAAGAATGTAATAGACTCAAACATGCAAGTTATTTTAAGGGCCGGCTAAGTATTTTCACTTATCTATCTCTGCCCTTTAATATAACCTACATCGCGGGCTTGGGCTTGTGGTCGTTGTCGTCGCCCAGAGCATCGCGCATCGCCCGCAGAATGTCAAAGACGGTGTTCTTCACGCCCTCACGAGCCTCGCGGGAGCCTGTATTCGCACGGAAGGCGTCGAAGGCCTCGCGGAAGCGGTCGACCAGCGGGCTCTGGCCCATCTTGCGGGCGAGGAACTGGAAGAGGGGTTCGGGGTTTTTCGCAATCATGCCGCCATATTCGACGATGGGGGGGGCGGCGAACTGGAAATCCTGCGCGGGGTCGGCGTAAACATCCTCCAGAGAGGTCAGGTGGCCTTCCTCTCCGATCGCCTTGGCCCAATCCTGATAGGGGATCATTTCCGTGCCCGCTTCGCGCTGTTTCATCACCTTGATGAAGCTCGGGTTGATCGAACCGTAGGGGTAATTTTCGGCGAGAAATTCGGCGACGTCGTAATTCACGCTGACGGCGGCGAAGGCATCGGTCGGGCGGCGCAGCAGCATGAGCGCCTTTTGCTGCGTGATCTGTTCGGGGCCGACGGCCTCGAAGACCTGACCGCCCTTGAGCGGGCTTTCAATCAAACGTCCGGCCTTGGCGAGGTCGCCGATATAGAGCGGCTGGAGTTTCTGCTGGCCGGAGCCGATCATGGGCGTGAAGGCGAGGTTGGCCAGATCGGGCAGGTTCATCGGGCGGCCCCAGTCGGGCGTTTTCGGGTTGAAGACCGTGATCGGGCGGACGGAAATCCAGTTGAGGCGGTCGGAAAATTCTTCCAGCGCCAGTTCTGCCTTGCGTTTCGATCCGGCGTAGGTGAGGGGCTCGGTTTCCGAGCGGGCGTTGGCTTCGGCTTCGGGGTTGCCCGCTGTGATCGTGGAGACATAGACCATGCGGTCGATGCCTGCGTCCACGGCGGCCTGGGCCATGGCCTTGACGGGGCGGTAGTTGACGGCATCGAAGGTCAGGCCGATGTCGCGCTTTTCATCGATGATGCCCGCCATGTTGAAGACGGCGTTTATGCCGAATTTTTCATAGGTCTCGCGCCAGTATTCGGGCGTGGCCGTGCGGGGGTCGCGCAGGTCGGACTGTTGAAACTCGATCGTCCTGCCGGGGTATCGTGCCCGGATAGCTTCGACGTCGTTCAGAAATTTTTCAAATCGCATGGCATTGTGATTGAGGACCAGATCGTGGCCGTTCGCCAGAAGATTTTCGATGACCGGAAGGCCGAGCGACCCCGCGCCGCCGATTAACAGGACGCGCTTGTGGAAGGTGGGGTCGGCGGGTTGTTTCTGCAAATGGAAATCGCGGATGCGGCGCTCGTGCCGGAGAACCTGCAGCGGGTCGGCGGCGAAGTCCGCGTCCGAAATATCCTGACCGTCGTAAACCACGTTCTTCTTGCGCTCCTCCCGCAGAATGTCGTCGATCAGCTCCGCCGTGCCGGGAACCAGAAGGCTGCGGGTCTGCGCGTAATCCGAGCGGATGTCGGTGGCATTTTCCGCCGTGAGCGGAGCCTCCTTGCGTTTTGCGCCATAGAGTTCGAAGGCGAGCGAGAGGTCTTCGGCGGGGAAGACGGTTGTTTGCGTTATGCCGTCAAAGGAAAATTCCTTTCCCTTCGCAGCATAGAAGGGATAGATGATATAGTTCTTCCTGTCCTGATCCTTGGCGGAGTAGAAGAGGGTGAATTGCTCCGGCTTGATACCGCTTTTGTCGAAGAAATCCACGAATTCGGCAAACCACGCACTGTTGAGGGGGACGCGCTTGTCGCCGCCCTCCATGTAGGGTTTTTCTTCGGGGGTGCGCTCGTGATCGTAGATGGGGACGAAGATCGGTTTGACGGTGCGGCCATCGGGGTGGCGCAGCTGTTCGCAGGCCTTTTCGATGATGCTTACGCGCTCGGCGAAGGTGAAGGGGTTTTTATCGGGGTTGCGGTCGGCATTGTTGGAGCCGAGGAAGATCACGGGCTGAAAACCGTCTGCCACCATGTCAGCCAGTACGTTCTGGTGGCCGTTATGCCATGGCTGCGCCCGGGCGATGAAGCCCGCGTAACGCTGCTGTTGAGAGAGTTCCTGATCCATATAAACAATATACTAAAAAATTTTAGGTAAACCTTATATCCGTGCCCAGCACCGAATGATGATCCCTTTTGGGTGGCTTCGTTCCGGCGTCTTCGGTGGCGGCGGCGGGCGTTGCGGGTTGCACCGTCTCGGGGCGCGGGATGTTGGTGGCGAATTGCGTGCCTGCGGACGGGTTTCCGGCCTGCTCCTGAAATTCCGACCGGACATACTGAAGGATGTCGTGGGTGGGCTTGTAGCCGATCAGCGCCTTGTTGTTTCTGTCATTGTACCGACTTTCGTTCGACGGACCTACAGGGAAGGAGGCCCATTCGCCGGAGAGGTTGCGGACCATTGCGTTGGTCTTTATTTCCCCCGCCAGATAATCATCGTAGCCCCTTCTGTTCAAAAGCGCCGTAGCCAGACGATTCTGCATCGCCTTGTCGAATTTTTCATCTCCTGTAAGGTCAAGCTCTTTTACCAGGCTTAACAGAGTGGAGTGCTTGATCTGGTAAGCTCCGGCCACGGAACTGGCGCGGCCTTCGAAGTAGCTGTATATTCCCAGTCCGGCGGCACGCCGGCGGTTGCACCAGTCCTCCTGATCCTTGATGACCTGGTTAATCGTCATCCGCGAATAACCCTTGTCCACATGGTTATGACCGATATCGTAATTGTCTCCGCTTTCCTTCTGACGGATGAGGGCGAGGATCGGCTCGTACGGTTCGTAGCCCGTATCGGCTTTCGGCGCCGTCATTCCCGCGTCTCTTGCCTGTTCCATCATACCCCAGAGCCTTTGGATATCCTGCGCGGGGGCGGTTTGCGGGGCTACGGACTGCTGCTCGGGCGCTCCCTCGGATTTTCCGTTGAAGAAATTCTTGAAGCGTTGCCATGCGCTCAGGCCGCCTTTATTGCTGCCCGCGCCTTCCGTATCCGTATCCACCTGCGCCGGGTAGAGAGGTGCGTAAATGGGGTCGATGGCACGGCTTTGAATGAAATCGTGGGTGGCTCTTAGAGACAGATTGGCCAGGTTTGGGGCCGGAGCCGCACTTCCCGGGTTCGGACCCAGATGGGCGGGTCGGATCTCGGGCGCTGCCCGAACGGGGGCGCTGGTCAG
Organism: Alphaproteobacteria bacterium; assembly: GCA_016699735.1. Lineage (NCBI taxonomy): Bacteria > Pseudomonadati > Pseudomonadota > Alphaproteobacteria > Alphaproteobacteria bacterium. The sequence continues at coordinate 2,408,282 of CP065008.1, read as the reverse complement.
AACCGTGCCGTTCCCAGTGGTCACGACGGTCTGGGGCGGCGCCCCGGTGGTTACGGGCGGGCCTGATTCTGTTGGTGTTTTTAATGTTTTTCCTGCTGTGGCGGGCGCTGCCGGTGAAGGTGATGCTGCTGCCGGCGCTGCCGATACCGTTGTAGTGCTTTCCCCGGCTTCGCGGGCGAGGCGCGTTTCACCGACAGGTTGCGGAGGCGGATCGGGCTTTTTTTCCCGGGCCGGGATTTGTGCGGGCGCGGGCGTCGGCGTTTGTGCGGGCTCTGCTGGCGAGGCGGAGGGGTATTTTTCCCTGAATTCCCTGATCGCGTCCTTGTGGTTTTTGCCCTTGATGCCGTCGATCTCATCGCCGTAATAACCGAGAAGATAAAGGTTCGATTGCTGAAAAGAATGGTGCTTCGCGTATTTCGGATCATTGAGAAGTTTTTTCGTGTCCGCGACCAGATCGGCTGTGATTCGTGCGTTACCGGCGACGAGTTCCTGCAACTGTTTGCCGTAGCCGTTCTCCTGCATCAGTTTCAGATAGGCGGGGGAGAGGGAGTTGATGAGTGAAGGATTATGCTCGAAGGCCTTGAGGAGTCCGCGGGAGGTGCCGCCGCCGAAATCGCCGTCGATCTTTCCCTGATACAGGCCTTCGGCCTTCAGGATGCGCTGAACCGATTTGATATCCTCTTCGGAGATTTGCTCGACCCTGATGGCCGGCTTGTCCAGCAGACGGCTCAGCTTGTCGATGTTTTCCTGCTTCATCTCACCCTATACCCCTGCCTGATCGTTCGTCCGGCTTTTTTTACTTTTATTATTTAAGGCCATTATATGTAATCCTGCGCGGGGGCGCAAGTTTTACTGGCAGAACAAGGGTTTTTATGAGGAAATATTTAGGAATTTAGTCTTTTTAACAGGCTTTTATAGATTTTTGACTGTCCTGACCCGGACCGCGCAGCGCGGCCTCGATGAGCGCGATGTCGATCTTTTTCATTTGCAGCATGGCGTCGAAGGCCCGTTTGGCGGCGGCCTTGTCCTTGCTGGTGATTGCGTCGAGCAGGATCTGCGGGGTGATCTGCCACGATAAACCCCAGCGGTCCTTACACCAGCCACACTGGCTTTCTTCCCCGCCGTTACCCACGATCGCGTTCCAGTAACGGTCGGTTTCCTCCTGATCCTTTGTGATGACCTGAAAGGAGAAGGCTTCGCTGTGCTTGAAGATCGGGCCGCCGTTGAGGCCGAGGCACGGGATGCCCAGCACCGTGAATTCGACCGTCAGCACGTCGCCCTGTTTTCCGCCGGGGGAGTCGCCGGGCGCGAGGTGAACCGCCTTTACCGCGCTGTCCGGGAAGGTTTTGGCATAGAAATTCGCGGCTTCCTCCGCCGCGCCTTCGTACCAGAGGCAAATTGTGTTTTTGGGCATTGTCTGTCGTTCCCTATTTTATTTGTTACCCGACTATTGATGTCATGGAAGAACGGCGAGTGGTCACGCCATCTCCGCCCGCATATCCTGCCGAAAATCATTGCGGACGAATTGCCGGTACCGTTCAGGCTGGAAGGCGGCGATATCGGTCGGCACCCCGTTATGGTCGAGATGATGGAAGGGCGTCCCGAGGGCGCCGAACTCGCTCTCGTGTTTTGCGGCGGCTTCGGGGTCGAAGGGGTTGAGGGACGCGTTATCCTTATGGGCGATCATTCCCATGTCGAAGGCCTTGAGGCCGCCGTCGGGCATGAGGGCTGTGTTGCCCTCCACGGTATCGGAGGGGAAGTAGCCTTCGCTCATGCTGTTGACGAACATCGCGTGGACGATGTCTATCGTGCCGTGGGTTTTATAAAATTCAGGGGTTTCCTTACCGTCCGGTTCCCGGTACGTCACCTCTATGCGTGTGCCGCGGCCGAGTTCATCAGCGACTTTTTCCAGCGGGACGACTTCAGGGAAGGCGAAGAGGAACCAGTCCTCCGGCAGATTGGAGGGACTGTCCAAAGCGGGCTTGATATTGTCGGGGATAGAGGCGCCCTTGGCCTGAAGCTCACCGCCCCAGCCGGAAAATTTGACGATGCGGCTTCGGCCCGTGTCCTGTTCGCGTGCGCGGAAGGCAATGGTGAAGGTGCCGCTGCCGAGGTAGGAGAAATCAGTGTAGCCGTGAATTTGTGTGTGGGCATCCGCGATACCGATGGCCTGATCCGTTTCTTCCGCGGCCATCATGAATTTCAGCAGGGTCAAATTGCCGGGGGAAATCTGTTCCTTTTCCTTCGCATCGAGAAGCGCTTCCCTGAAGCTCGCGAATGTCGGTCTGTCCGCCGGGGCGGAGGGGTGCATAACACTGAACGAGCCGTCCTCCTCCTGCACATAATGGTCGGCGGCAAGGGTCTGAAGTTTTGCCATCAGTGCGGGGACATTGGTGACTTGGACGATGCCCTGATTGTGCCTATCGAGGGCCGCTTCGAACGCCGCCTTTTCGGAGGCGGGCAGGGAGAGGCTTATTGCCTTGCCCTTGCCGGAAGAATGAGGTTTTGCCTGCACCAGCAGGGACTCGAGCGCACCGATTTCGGAGACACTGTCAAATTTGTGAGACTCTTCGGACACGAGGCACCCCTGTAAAATATTATTGCGGCATATTTTAACGAGGTTACGCAAAAAAGGCAAAAAGATAAGAATTTTTGAGTCTTCAAACGCCGAGGGAGGGGTGGCTTAAGAAAATGGTGGGCCAAACAGGGGAAAGTTTGAACCTCCTGTTTCAGACTTTAGCCGATTGGGACCAGCACCTTCAAAGCCATGATATCCCGTTCGAGGAGATGTCCCCATGACAAGCTCCCCGACCAAGACGGGCGGTGTCCTCGGCGAATTTCTGGCCGCCGCCAAGGGCCAAGCCCTTGAATCGGCGCGTAAGGCCAAGCCACAGCACCCGTTCTCCATACGCCTGACGCAGGAAGAGCGGGAACGGCTGGAACTGGAAGCCAAGGGTAAGCCCCTGAGCGTCTATATCCGGGAACGGTTGCTGGGCGATGGCACGTCCCCCCGCAAGCTCCGGCGCAAGCCTGCCGCCGATCAGGCGCTGCTGGCCAAGGTGCTGGGAATGCTGGGAGCCTCGCGGCTGGCCAATAACCTCAACCAGATCGCAAAGGCGGCGCATATCGGGGTGATCGTCCTCACGCCCGCCCTGATCGACGATCTGGAGCAAGCCTGCCGGGACATCCGCATGATGCGCGATGCCCTGCTGACGGCTCTGGGCTTTCCGCCTGCGGGGTCCGGGCCATGATCCTTGTCGGCAACCAGCGCGGCGGGGCCAGAAACCTCGCCGCGCATCTTCTCTCTCCCGAGAATGAGAACGTCGAGGTCTATGAAGTGCGAGGCTTCGCTGCCGATGACGTGCATGGGGCATTCCAAGAGGCTCATGCGATGAGCAAGGGAACGCGCTGCAAGCAGTTTCTGTTCTCGCTCTCCTTCAACCCGCCGCCGCTAGAGCGGGTGCATACGGATGTATTCGAGGATGCCATTGCCCGCGCCGAAACCAAGCTGGGCCTCACCGATCAGCCCCGCGTCGTCATCTTCCACGAGAAGGAGGGACGCCGCCATGCCCATGTGGTCTGGAGCCGGATCGACACGGACGAAATGAAAGCTGTCCAACTCTCCTTCACGCACCGCAAGTTGCAAGACCTCTCCCGCGAGCTTTACCTCGAACATGGCTGGCGGATGCCGGACGGTCTGGCGGACAAGAGCCGCAGCGATCCGCGCAACTTCACGCTGGATGAATGGCAGCAGGCGCAGCGGCAAGGACGCGACCCGCGCACGATCAAGATTGCGCTTCAGGATGCCTGGGCGGTTTCGGACAATAAGGCGGCTCTTGTCCATGCCCTGAAGGAACGGGGCTTCACTTTGGCCCGTGGCGACCGAAGGGGATATCTCGCCGTCGATCATACGGGTGAAGCCTATGCCCTCTCCAGATGGGCGGGGGTGAAGACCAAGGATGTGCGGGCGCGGCTCGGCGAATCTGATGCGCTGTCCTCCATCGACGAAGCCAAGGCGCAATGTGCACAAGAGATGCGGCCCGCGCTCACCCGCTGGCAAGCGGAGCTGCAACAGCGGATCGACGCGCACCACGTCCGCACGGAAACGCAAAAGCGCGAACTGATCGAACGGCAGACCGCCGAACGGCAAGCCCTGTTCGATGGGATTGAAGAGCGCCGGATCAGGGACACCCAAGCGCGGCAGGACCGCTTTCGCACGGGGATAGCAGGCCTCTGGGACAAGCTCCGAGGTGAACACCGCCGCCTGCGAGAAGAGAATGAGAAAGAGGCTTACGATGCCCTGTTGCGGGATCGGCGGGAAAAGGATGAATTGATCTTCGCCCAGCTCGAAGCGCGGCGGGAAATGCAAGAGCGCCACAAACAGGACATTGCACGGCTGCAAGAGCAGCAACGCACTCTGGCCGACAACCGCGCCCGTTTTGAGCAGGCGGCGCAACCGCCGCCGGACATCCCGGACCGTAAGCGGGCCTTCCTCGAAAGCCGCCGTGAGTCCGTGCAAGCGCCGGAACGGTCCCGCGCTCACACAAACGAGCCGGAACGATAGAAAAAATCGCATATCCCCCTGCGCGGGAGTCATAAGGGGCGTATGGTGCCGGACTCCATCCATGCAGGAGGGCGTATGCCTGCGATGACATCCGGTTACGGTATAACTGCCCGCGCCGATGAAGACCGCGAAGCGCGGATCGAACGTCTTGAGGCGCTGGTGCTGGCGCTCGATCTGCATCCGCTCAAGACGCGGCGCTCGTTCGGCAAGTTCCGAAAGGCGCTGGAAACCAAGCGCAAGGGCAAGCTCCGTGAACCGCTCGAACGGCTGCGCGAAACCTTCCTCGGATTGCACGAATACCGGCTTTATGAGACGTGGTGTGTGTTGGACGGACGGCTGCGGCTGGAGGAAAAGGTGAGGCATTGAGTACGGGACTGCCGCTTATCCTGTGGGCCGCTGTACTGGTGGTCGATTTATTTTGAAAAACGTCGCCTGTTTGTGCATCCAGCCTACTATACCCACTTTCCCCTTTCGACAGCAGAATACAGGTCGCCTACAGTTATCGTCTTGAATTCTCTTTTTCTACTTAATATGCACCATAGTGGTTTGAATGTTATATTGCATATAGTTTTCAAAATGACGTTGCTCGGCGGAAAATTCGTAAGTTCATAATAGAATAAATCTGCAGAAGCCTCAGAAGGAAAATAATCTGAAAACTTAAAATTGCTAAAATCCGTTCCATATTTTTCTTGAATCATCGCAAGCAATTCTTCGGCACTATCGCCGTAAGTTCTAAGGTCTTCGCACAATCTTGTCCGGTCATCAATCTTAGCAGGGATAAAATCCGCGTTCTCTTCTATAACTAAAAGAAAATCCTCAAAGACAATCTCTTTTATCATATTATCCTGAATGTAATGTTCCGTACCACTTCATATTTTCTTTACACTCATATTAATTTACTTCTTTAGCCGCACAAATCGGCCCCTTTCGGTTGACGACCTCACAATTTATTGCACACTCAGTATACTCATATACGTTATACACGACAAGTATTAACCCAAGTCCTGGAACCCAGAATTTGGCTAGCTTTCGACCTATTTCACGTGCTTTTCGTAATTTTTGAATCTTGCGAGTACGTTCTTTTCCTAATTTTAGTTTTTTTCTTAATTCTACAATTTTCTTATGTTGCCGTTTACTCAACGAGCTAGTCTTGTTGCCTGATGGGCCGCCTTCTCCGATCGTTACTCTTTTCTTTTCAAAACCTCCTACATCAGACCCAACAATAGCAGTTCCTACCAAGATCAAATCATCAATACCCATAAACGTTTTCAAAATACATCCACAAACGTTTACGCCAAAAATCTGTTCTTCAATTATAGACGTTATATGCTGATTTATGTCGATCTCTTCTTGCCCTTCTGGATCAATGCTAGTTAGCGGTGACTGGGCGGCGTAATTGAAGGTATTCAGTCCTCCCTCCAGCCCTATTGGATCACTTGTTATGTATCGTCCGGTAGCCGGATTGTAGTAGCGGCTCCAGTTGTAGAAGAGCGAGGATTCGGCGTCATAGTACTGGCCGGGAAAGCGCAGGTTGACGGTCGCGGTGCCCGTCGCCGCCTCCTTCCCGAACGCGCCGGAATCCCATGTCCAGACCGTGCTGCCCGCCGCGTTGGTGCCGTAGCGTGGCGTCGCCAGATGATCCGTGTGCAGATAGGTCACGGTTTCCGTCCCGCCCGACTTGTCGATCTGCGCCAGCGGCTCCCCGTTCAGCCAGACATATTCGCGGATCAGTACGCCGCTATTGTCGTATTCCCCAGTGAGCAACCCGCCCAAGCCATAGACGTAATGGGTCGTCGTTCCCCCGGCGACCTTCTTCGTGCGCTGGTTATTGGTTGAATAGGTATACGCGCCGACGGTGGTGCCGCCGATCTTCGCTTCCTTGAGCAGCCCCGCCGCACTCCAGACATAGGTGCGAGCCGTGTCGCCCGTGACATTGCCCATGGCGTCGTAGGTGTAGCTGTTTGCCCCGACGGAGGAGAGTTTGCTGTTCGTGGACGGGTAAGTGTAATTCGTCGTGCCGCCCGCCACTTCCGTCAGGCGGTTGCCGATCCCGTCATAGGTGAAGCTGGTCGCTGTGCCTCCGGCTTCGGCGTTCAGGCGCTCCAAAACGTCATAGGTGTAGGTCCGCACACCCTTCTGCGTGATGTTGCCGTCAGCATCAGTGTCGTAGGCATGGTTGAAGACGCCCGAAACGGTGCGGTTCGTGGGGCGGTAATCCTGATCGTAGCTGGCGCTCAGGGTTTTGCTATTGCCATAGGTCAGGCCCGTTAGGGGGCCGAAGGGCAGATAGGTAATCGAACTTTGCTGATTCAGCATTTACTCCCGCTCTAAACCAAGCTCCTCTACCAGCCTATCTAACCGAGCATATTGCTCATCCGACATCCTGTTCTGCCAAACACATGAAACCACAAAAGCAAACTTTTTGTCCCCACGTGCTTCTTTTTCAGAACGGTCAATAAATTGATCAAAATGCCTTCCCAGTAAGCTTTCTAGCTCTCCACATCCTAGCAAAGTTAAGACCCATTTATTATCTGTTCTTTTTATAATCTCTAAAATGACATTCCATGCTGTCTCTGGTTCATTATTTACCATTTCTTGCAAAATAAATAGGGACTCTTCATACAGATGTTGCTCCTTTTTGTCTTCATCTAACGACGAGTAGGTTACGTATTTGTCTGCGAGTTCAGAAATATCAATCATTTTCATCACTCTTCCTGTTTAGATTTTTGCGATCCTATATCCTTTATCCTTTCAATCATTGGTTTTTCTGGCGCTGATTTTTTTAGCCATTCCAAGGCTTCCTTGTTATAATCTTTGCAGCCATAATGCTCCGCTAAGTCCACCCACTTTTTTATCCGCCTCTTTGTATTGTTGAAACCTATTTGATGTCCCTCCCAAGTTCCTTCGCGTCTACTCGTCCTATCTGAGAGCAAGCGACGCCGATTGTAAAGATTAAGAGGGTCTCGGAACATCTGCATATATCTGTCTCTGATTTCGTTGAGAGCTTCTTCAATTTCTTTATAAATATCCTTGCAGTCAAATCCTGCCCCACACTCGCGTGGTCCAAATTTTTCCGGAGCAGTCGCACAGGTTTCATTGACTGGCATTATAACCATTACAATTACACCACCGGCCAATCTACAGTACCGCAACACTTTTGGAATCGCGTTAGCGATGCTTCTTGGCAGGTCTGTTTCCGTCTCCGTTTGTGGCTGTGGCCAGGGGCTGTCATCAAATAACCCTTCCGGATCGCTGAACATAACCGGACTGGCGCTGACGTAGTTGTAGGTGGCGAGGCCGCCCGCGAGGCCAATAGGATCGCTGGAGATATAGCGCCCGGTGGCCGGGTTATAGTATCTGTTCCAGTTGTAGTGCCTTCCGGTCTCCTCATCATAATAGTGACCAGGAAAACGTAAATTGATAACAGCTGTAGCTGTTGGCACTTCTCTGCCAAAAGCACCGGAATCCCACGTCCAGACAGTTGACCCTGCCGTGTTCGTGCCGTAGCGCGGCGTTGCCAGATGATCCGTATGCAGGTAGGTGACGGTTTCCGTCCCGCCCGACTTGTCGATCTGGGCAAGGGGTTCGCCGTGCAGCCAGACATACTCGCGAATCAGATTGCCGGAATTGTCGTATTCTCCATAAAGCAGCCCATCCAGCCCATAAATATAGTTATATGTGTTTAAGCTTGTGACCTTTTTCGATCTCTGCTTGTTAAAATTAGACGTGTACGTTCCTGCAACCACACTTGTCCCTGCAACTTTTGTCTGCTTCAGTAAGCCAGCTGCATTCCATGAATAATCAAAAACCGTGTCATTTATGACGTTACCCATGGCGTCGTAAGAGTAATTAGACGTGTTCACACTAGTCAGCTTGCTGCTTGTCGAGGGATAAGCGTAATTGCTGGTAAGAGTTCCATAAGTCTCGGTCAGGCGGTTGCCGATGGGATCATAGGTGAAGCTCGTGGCCGTGCCCCCGGCCTCAGCGTTCAGGCGCTCCAGAACGTCATAGGTATAGGTTCGCACACCCTTCTGCGTGATGTTGCCGTCATTGTCGGTGTCGTAGGCGTGGTTAAAGACCCCGGACACCGTGCGGTTGGTCGGGCGGTAATCCTGATCGTAGGTCGCGCTGAGCGTCTTTGAATTACCGTAAGTCAGACCCGTCATCGGGCCATAAGGGAGATAGGCAATCGAAGAGGCCAGAGTCGTGGCCGTGCCGTTGACGGGGGCAGAAACGTTCGTCACCTGCCCGTTGCCGTTCAGCGTATAGGTCACCTGCCGCCCCGAAGGCAGCGTGATCTTTTTCAGGACTCCGGCGAGGTCGTATTCGTAAGCGGTGGTGAAGGTCAGTGCGCCACGGACTTCCTTGACTTCAATCAACTGGCCGAGGGCGTTGTATTTGTAATCCGTGGTGCCCGCCGCATCCACGACGCGGCACAGACGGCCAATCGACGTGCCGCAGTTTCCGGGCGTTGGGTTGTCGTCCCAGGTCAGGGTGATGTTGAGCGTGGTATCGGACGGATAGGCCACAGTCGCCAGCCGGTTGAGCGCGTCATAGGTATAGTTCGTCACCACGCCCCGCGCATCGGCGCGCTGGGTCATGCTGCCCGCCTTGTTCACGACAAACATCGTCGTGCCCGTATCGGGGCTGACGATCTGGGTCACGTCTCCGAAGGCGTTGTAGGCATAGGTCGTAGAATTATTCCGCGGGTCTTTGATGCCGGTGGTCTGGTCGAGATCGTTGATTGTGTTGGTGGTCACGCCCGAGAGCGCGTCCGTCGCTGTGACCAGCCGGTCCAGTCCGTCGAACGCGAAGTTCGTCGCGTGGTTGTTGGCATTTGTATAAGTCGTCTGGTTGCTGTTCTTGTCATAGGCATAAGAGCGCGTCCATCCGGCTCCAGCCCCGACGCTGGTTAAGAGCCGCGACATCTCATCGAAGGTCTGGCTGTGCGTGTATTTGAGGACGTTGGCCGGGTCTTTGCGGGTCTCGGTCAGAATGTTCCCGGCATCGTCCAGCGTATAGGTGACCGTGTTGCCGAGATCGTCCGCCATGCCCGTCAAACGGCGGGCAGTGTCATAGGTGTAGGTGACGGTCGCGCCGTTGGGCGAGTCGATCTGCGTCAGGTCGCCGTTGAAGTTATAGGTGAAGGTGGTCAGCGCTTCGAGCGCGGTGCCGAAGGCCCGCTTGACGGTCTTCAGACGCCCGAGCGCATCGTAAGTCATGCGGGTTTCGATCCCGTTCTCATCCTTGGCAATCAGCGGACGATCGGCAGCATCGAACGAAGTTGTTTCCGTAAACTGGCCCAGCGCGTTCGTCGTTTTGATCAGCCGGAAACTGGCGTCATAGGTGAAAGTCGTCTTGTCCGTGACATCCGTGCGCGGCCCGTCGATCTCCTTCAAGCGGCCCAAGATGGTCTGCCCGCCCGGTCCGGTCGTATTGCTCCAGTAGGTATAGGTCGTCGTGCGGGTTTCGTTTGTCGCCGTATCCTTGACCGTCACGGAGGTCATGCGGCCAAAGGAATCGTAGGCGTAGTCGGTCGTCTTTCCAGCCTCGGTGATGACATCGGGCAGGCGCAGGCTTGTATCCCAGGTTGTCGTGATCGTGCGCTCTTCCGCCGTTCCGACAGCTTCGACGCGGGCGGTTTCAAGACCGTTGGCGTCGGTGGTGTAATTGCTGAGGTTGCCTTCCCAGTCGGTCGTGCTAGCGAGGTAGCCGCTGGAATTATATGTATAGGCCATATTCGCGGCGGGACAGTGGGCGCTGGCCACCCCGTCCACTTTGGTGATTTTCCGCAGGCCGTTAATGACCGTGGTGGTATAGATCGTCTGCTTGCCGAGCGGGTTGGTCTCGGTGATCGTGCCGTCGGCGTTATAAGTCAGGGTGTAATCGTCCACGCCCCCGGCATGGGAGGAGGAATTGGCGCGGCCCTGCGCGTCATAGCCCCATGTCGCATAGCGCACACCCATCTCGTCAGTGATGCCGGTCAGCGCATTGACGAAAGTGGTGTTTTCATAATGGTAGATGCGGGTCTTGGTGTCGGGCTTCGTGACCTGCGTCAGATTGTTGTTCGTTCCATAGGTATAGGTGAAGGTGCCGTCCGGCGTGACGACGGTGGAGACTCGGCTTGAGCCGTCATAGGTGAGCGTCAGGCTGCGCCCGTGCTCGTCCGTCACGGTTGAGAGCCGCCCCGATCCGTCATAGGTCAGGTTGAGCGCTTCGCCGCCCTGCGTTTCAATGCGGGTGAGCTTCCTGCTGGTGTTGTAAGTTTCCTTGGTCTTGTTTTCATCAGTATAGAGATAACCGATCAGGGTGGGCGTGGCGTCGTAAAGCTCGGTGAAGGTCGCCTTCACATCCGAGTCCAGCGCCTGCCAGTTATTGACGGCCACATCGGAGCGGAATTTGTAGGCCGTGCCTTCGGCAGTGGTGATCTCGACGGCCTTGGATTGCGGCCCGGTGACCAGCGTGATCGTGCGGTCGTAGTTGTGCCGCCAGTATTTGCCGAGATTGAAATTCAGCCAGTCGCCGTTGCTGCGGTAGATGCGCGTGAATTGCAGCAGGCTTGGACCCGTGTAATCATTCTCGGTCTGGAGCTTGAAGCCGTAGGCGAAGTTGATCGGGTTAGCCGTGGTGTTGCAGGAATTATCCGGCTCTTTCTTGCGGTCCTCGCCGGGTGTCTCCAGCGGATCGGCGGGAAAATCGCAGCCCGGAAACACGCCCGAAGCGCTGTTGCAGGTCACGCCTGCGGGCATCCCCGTAATCTGGAAATTGCCATCGACCTTGCCGTTGCGCCGGTATTGATGGATCGGCGGCGCGTAATAATAGCGCGTCCCGATCGTATTGAGGGTCAGGCGCGAATAAGCGCCGCCGCCCGGACCTGTGAGCGTCCACTTGCCCGTATTGCATTTGTCGGTCGTCCAGTTCGGGGCCGCGCCCCGGTTGATCGTGTTGGTCCCCGATGTCCATGAGGAATTGATCTGGGCCAGAGTGCCCAGATAAGCGAACTTGGTGAGCTGGGTTGAGACTTCCGCGTCTCCATACGTATTGTAGGGATTGGGACCGGGCGTTGTGCCGTATTTGAAGCACAGCCGGAACGGCACCTCTTTGGGGTTTCCTGCGCTGGCGCCCGGACTCGTGAACCAGAGCGTGTCGTCCACAAGGGCGTTATTGTAGTAGCCGTTGGCTGCTCCCTGATTGTCCGTTGCCGCGCTTCCTCCATGGATTTGCTGGATCGCCTGCGGGGCTGAACTGTTGTACTGCACGTTGCCGTTGATGTCGTTGCTCGTGAACTGTTTGGTCGTGCATTGCGTATTGGGCTGCTTGGTCGCTTTATTGTCCCATGTATCGGTCACGGAGGATTTGGTGACAAACCCGTCGCAGTTCGCCCAGGAATAGAAATCGCGGGCGGACGTGAAGCTGCCGTAAAGCGGATTCTGCGGATAGCTGACGTTCGGGTTTGTGGCCGGATACCACCAGTTTGTCACATCGCTGCACGTATAGGAGGTGCCGCAGTCGCCCGCCTGCGCGGAGATGGCCGGAGCGGTCAAAATTCCCAAGACCCCGAGAACAGCCAGCAGGCGCAAGAATGAGACGGGCGCGGAAAATCCTGAACGCATGAAATAACCCCCACAATATAAAAGAACGCGGTGCAGTGATCGTTTGATCGCCGCGCAAAAAATAAAAATGAAATCAGAATACGCAAAATGTTGCGAAGACGATCTTAAAAAAAGTAAGAATAGAGAAGCAAGAAAAATGACTCTTGGTTGCGAACTATTTTTGTTTGACTGCGATCCGGTGATTTATTGTGAGTGGATATTTGTTACGTGAAGTGAGGAGTTCCGATATGAACCGAATAGTGTTGTCTTCGATCTGTTATTCTCTGTTGCTGGCTGCGGGCGCGGTTGTTCTTTGCAGTCCGCAAATGGCCCACGCTGCTCAAGCGAAAGACGCACCGCCTACCGCGCAGGAAAAAGCGGAGCTTGAGAAATATCCGGCCTTCTCCGATCCCGTTCACGTCCTTGAGGCAAATCCCGAGGGCGCGATTCACAAATTTCTGGAGAAGAATGACGGACAGACCGTCTGGCTGGATACCACCATACTCCGGTATGCACCCATCGACATGAGCCAGATTGACGATCCGATCCTGCTTGCGACAACGGACCGCTTTGAGAATCCGGTTTACACCAAATGCTGGCCCGATCCGAAGACGGATATCGAAGGGCTGGGGAATTTCGGGGAAGAAGGATTTCCGCTGCCGCTGGATCAGGACGATATCGAGGCCGGGTGCGCCACGCGCATCCGCTTCGTCTGGCTGAACGGGCAGATTTCGAGCGCGGGGCTCAATCCCGTCTTCGGCGACAACAAGGTGCAGCTTATTTTTGCCGGGTTTTTCACCGTCGCCAAAAGCAATGCGGGCGGCAAGATTCTCTATACCCTGACGCAGCAGGAGGTGCCGTTCGAAACCGTTCTCGCCTTCGAGAACCACAAGCGCGTCAAGACACGGCCCATAGAAAACCTTGGAATGCCCGAACCCAAGCCCCTGAAGCACTCCGCAAAAGATGCCAAGGGCGGGTAAGCCCTCGGCTCCCTCATTTTCCGCCTAGTGACGCCAAAAAATATGCACTTCCTCGAATCCGGTTTCGAGGGCGAGGATGTCGTTGATTTCCAGATCGCGGGCCATGCTTTCCCAGTCGATGTAATATTGCAGGTTCTCGGGAATCTGCGTGGTTTCCTCGGTCAATTCCTGTGCAAAGTCGGCCACGGATGAATAAACGCCCGCGTAGCGGTCGCGCATGGTCTCCTTGGCGTCTTCAAGGTCGCCGCAATGCTCCATCAGTTTCGCGGCAACGGAGCCGTATTCGTCGATGAAGGCGGCAATCGCGCACACGCTGGCCATATCGGCGTATTCGCTGATGCCGATCCCTTCGAACCCTTCATGGTCATGGATCGCCCATTCCTCGGCAAACATGATCGGGGATTTTGCCAGCATCGCCTTGATGGCGTCCCGGATGTGCTCCTCGCCCTGCGTGGCGTCGATCCAGCGCCCGTGCAGAATGCCGTCATTGTAAGCGGCCAGACACGCGACATAAATGCGGACTGCGCTTTCTTCGTCTTTGAAGGTTTCGGGGTGCTTGCCCAATTCAAGCTCGGCCAGTTCGAAGCCCTGCGCCTTGCGCGAGTCGATTTCGTTCGGGCTGGCGTTGCGCTCCAGCTTGATCCATTGGCCGTTGGCATAGGCGGGGTGTTTGCCCCAGAGATAGAGGTCCGTCATCGGAGGGTTTCCTTTCTTAGGAAATGGGTTGCTCATGCAACCCTGCCTCGTGGCGAACAGGGGGTGTGCAAGCGGAAAGGAGAATCTGCGGCGGGCGCACGGAGCGCAGCGGAGGAGCCTCGGGAGACCGCCGATTGTCCTTGAAGCGCGCCGAGGGCGAAACGCCCTAAGTTTTTTCTTCACTCAGACTTTGCGCGAGGGATGGATGCCGGATGGCGGAAACGCTTCAGGCGGTTCCGTTCACGAGAGCCCGGTCCGGCACCGCCGGACGCGCCAAAACAAACGTCTACGGATCAATCAACGGGCCGCTCTGCGGACCAGAAAGAAGAAAGGCTCAAGCCGACTCCGCAGATGCCGCTTTCGCCTGTTGGCGGTCAAAGGTCTCGACGACTTTTACAAACTCTGCGGAGTGCAGACCCAGCAATTCGCGCTCATGATCGTCGATTCCCGGCAACGGCGCCCGCAGGATGATCGCCGCGAACAGGGCCGCAGGCGTATTGAATTCTTCGCGCCGGAGGCTGGAGACTTGAAGGATGGTCCGCAGCGTCTGCGCGTGGCGCACAAGGAGCGCCGCGTCGAGCGGTTTCCGGCCTGCAATCAGCGCCCGCAAGCGCTTGCGGATTTCCGCGACGCGCTGGCCCTCGGTCATCGCATGATTGTCCCTGATGCGCCCGATCAGCCGCTCCTCGCTGTCCGAACGGTAGGATTCGGGAAACACGATCATGACTTCATCCTTTCCTTATCCCTGCGGTCGGGCGCAACGCCCGGTCCGCCGACAGATACATGGGAAAGGATTTTTAGATCGGGGCTGCCTGCAAGCAAAGCGAAACGCGAAACCTTGGAATAAAGGGACTGGTATCAGGTTCGGTAGTTGGTGATGGCGCTTTGATCGAGCTGGTCGGCAGGCACAAGTTTATAGTGCCGCTCCTCGACAACTTTCACTTCGTCGCCTTCGAGGGTCAGTTCGAACAGCGCCACCACACCGCCGCCCATAAACTGCGCGGCAATCGGCCTGCACCTCATATTCGGGAAGGACTCGGCTGCGAATGCCAAATCCTGCCCGATCTGCACAATTCCGATCTGGTCTTTTCCGCCTTTGGCTTGGACGGGGATCGCATAGTGACAGCCATGTTTGTCGAGGCCGATATACAGCTCGTCGATTTCGATCTGGCCGATGTCCTTTACTGTAGTCCGCAGATGGTTCTGGAGACTGTAGGTCGTCAGCCCGAGGAACGTGTCAATCAGACGGTTGTAACGGACGATCGCGAGAAGGGCTTGCTCGTCGCCAAGCGCATAGGCTCTGATCAGTTCGGGCGTGGCGTCGGGAATGGCGATGCTGACGAGATTGGGGTTGGGCACGATCCGCGTAACTTTCGCCAACTGGAAGCGGTATTTGGCTTTGCCCGCTCCCCGGATGGTCCATTCAAGATCTTCCGGCTGCGTTTCAAGAATGCGATCGGGCAGAGGCACCCGAAACCGGAAGCTGTAGATGATATCGCCGAGATTTTTCGGCAATGCGATATCCAGCTCTTTGGCGACGGCTTCGATCTCTTCGCGTTCGAACTCGAACTCGGTCGCACCCTTCGTCCAGTGGCTGAAGAAGATACGCTCGATCAGCACCTTATACCGATTTTCCGGTTTTTCCTTCTTAGCCATTTACGACCCTCAGCCGTGTTCGGGCCGCCTCTATCTCATGCTGTTTGCGTTTTTTTGCGCCGCTCTTGCGGTCGCGTTTCGACGATGGCTTTACAACGCCAAAGTGTTCAGCCGCCTCAGAAAGCTCCATGTAGAGCAAAGTCGTATCGCCAAGTTCCATGACGCCTTCGGGTCGCTCTGCCCTGACGTTGAGCGCTTCCAAGACTTTTCCGGCGACAGCGCGGGCAAGCGGGGGCGGTACGGCATTGCCGATCTGCCGTGCGCCATGCCACTTCGTTGCGTGAAACCGAAACCAGTCGGGAAACCCATGAAGGCGGGCCATCTCGCGGACGGTTATGCAACGGTTGTACTTGTAGTGAATCGGGCGCGGACTCGTGAACGCGCCCCGCGCTCCGTCCGTTCCCGCTCTCAAAGTATTGGAGAGGCCGCCGGGCGCAAGCTTGAAGAAGCGGCTGATCGGCTCGACCGCGCCGGGTTCGGTTTCCGAAAAGCGGCGCTTGGAAATATCGGTGTGCGCCGTCCGGCAACTCGACGTCAACGCAGCGGGATTCCAGTCCCTGACATGACCGTAGTGCCAGGAATCGTTCGCTAGGCAGCGCATCTCGGCGGCATAGGCGGACGGTTTCCCGAACTTTGCCGTTTCGATCGCATCGTGTTCGACCAAACTCGCGAAGCGCTCGGCATCCGGCAAATCCCCGATCGCATCCCCGCAAGTCGGTCCCTGCGATAGACCGGGTATATTCCGTTTTCCGTCTGCGGGGTTTGTCGAGGGCAATGGATACTCAGGGAGGGTTGCGCCGTTTCGTGCGCCCATAATGATCAGACGTTCGCGGTGCTGGGGAACGCCGAAGCAATCGGCATTCAATACGCGCCACGGAAGGCGCACTTTGTATCCACGGGCCTCGAAGGCTTCGACAAGCTCGTCCAAAAACGCCCGGTGTTTGCCAACCGTAAGCCCTTTGACGTTCTCAAAAACGAAGGTGTCGGCCTCCAATTCTGAAACGAGCCTCACGAAGTCCATGACCAGCGAGTTCCGGGGATCGTCGAGGACACGGTGTCCGATGAGGGAAAACCCCTGACAGGGCGGACCGCCGAAGACGCAGGCGACACGCTTGTCCCCGATTCCTGCCTGCTTGCGGATATCGTCGCCTGTCAGAGCGGACACGGATACCGGGATCACAGCCGTCCGTGGAAAATTGAATTTGTGAATGGCGCAATGGATCGGATCGACTTCCACAGCGGCGGCGACATCGAACCCCGCTTGCTCGAATCCCAGACTCATGCCGCCCGCTCCGGCAAAGAGGTCGATCCCTATCGGTCTTGAAGACTTCGGCGGCGCTTTGCCGGATTTCGGTTTGCGAATCGTCATGAGAGACATCCTACAAATTCGTTCACGTTTTGTCGCCCCGATTTGTCTTGTCTTCAACAAAGCTTTTGAGACGCACGGCCAGAGCGTCCCTGTCGGCCAGTTCGCACTGCCAGACAACCGCCGTTGCCCATCCGAGATCGTTCAGTTTGCACAGGTTCCGGGCGTCGCGCTCCCGGTTCGCAGCGATTTTCGGTCCCCAATAGTCTTTGCGGGATTTCGGCGCACGGCCCTTCGAACACGAGTGGCCGTGCCAGAAGCAACCGTGGACGAAAATGGCCTTGCGACGGCTAGGCAGGACGATGTCTGGACATCCGGGCAAGTCCTTTCGATGCAGCCTGTATCGGTAGCCAAGAGAAAAGAGCAGCCTTCGAACGGACCACTCGGGTTCGGTATCTGCGGTTTTGACCGATTGCATGATCCGTCGCCGCTGCTCGGGTGTGCGCGTATCGGTCATGGCGTCAGGCGAACGAATCCGGTTCTCATCGGCAAACGATAGCACGTGGCTGGAAGGTTTGGGCATGAAGACGGATCGCCGCGAACGTGCTCCAGCGGCGGATCGCTGGCCGTGGGTCCAGCTTCGGCAAGCGAGTCGTAGGTTCAGGGGCGCGAAAGCCTCTGACGGACTCCAAACGGCGCACGGTTGGTCATGGGGGGATCGGGGGCAGCTTGAAGGCTCCCCTGATTGTCGATCAAACGGACATCCGTTTGCCATGAGGGTTTCGGGAGAGCACGGAGGCTTTCCTGAATGGCGGGTGTCGGGGGCCAGCACCCTGACGAGTGGGTTTCAAGGGGCGCGAAAGCCCCTGAGCGATGGGTGCAGGGAGAGCGAAGTCTCCCGCTCGTGGTCAAGCGGCGATACGCTTGATGGCGCGGTCTGGCTCAATGCCGGATGAGCGCCACAGGCCGGGAGGGATGCAACGGGAGGCGCGCTAGCGGGCCTCCCTTGCCAAGATGGCGTTGTACTACAACGCACATCTTGCGGTCCTCCACTTTGGCAAACCGGGGCCGTACTACAATCAATGCTTCGTACTACACGCCCAGCCCGATGAGGCTTGCGCTTCATTTTTCCCTGCGCCAACCCAACCCCCTTGGCGCGATTGTCCGAAAGATGGTATCCCAACATCCGGCTGCCGATGCGCTGCCGATTCCTGAAAGTCCGGCATGGCGATCAAGACAAGAAGACATGGCCCGAAGAGTTCCTCCCATGCTGACGGGATGGAGACGCTTGACGGGGAACGGACCCTTGCGCCGATCCTGATTGCCCCCGACACTTGGCTTATCCCGTGCAGCCTGCTCGAAGATTGGGATCAGCCGGACAGCGATTTTGCGCCCCTCGTGAAGCACACGGTTCTGGACGGGTATGCACTCACTTATGCCCTGCTGGGCGGCGTCGATGAAACCACCGGACAGCTTGAGGGGCGTCTGGTCCTGAGCTTCCGTCCCGATCCTGCCGTCCGCAATCTCCTGATGACGGCCATTGCCGATGTCTTCAGCGGACGCGCCCATGTCGAAGGCGAATGGTCGGGGTTCGATGCCTACCGCAAGAAAGAAGGCGAACAGGGACCGACTGGCGATCCCATCATTGTCGAAAGAACGCTCAAGAAAAACCCGTCCTATTATTCTTGCACGGTCACCTCAAAATTCTTTAGAATCGAATTCACTTATGATTTCAACAAGCATGTAATTTCGCGGTTCAAATATATACCGCAGCCGGATTTGACAGAGACGAAGACTGGAAAGCAACGCCCCCACCGCAAACGTGACGAACTCCCCGATCCCGCGTTATCCCCCCATGCCGAGGTGAATCGGTATGATGCCCGCTATCAGGCGCGGATCAGCAAAGACACGTCCGAACGTGTCGATGCCTTCCTCAAGGCCACGGGGATGCAGAAGAAAGACCTGACCGAACAAGCCCTTATCGAGTTTCTGGAGCAGCATGGCGACAAAGGGGACGATCCCTCGCCATAACGTGGTAGCCCACGTATTGACATGGTAGCCCATGTTACCTATATCCCTGAACAGGTCCACCGTTTGGGCTGGGCCGCGCAAGGGATGCGGTCATGGCCACGTTCTTCACAGCAAGCCGCCGAAGTCTTTCCGCTGGATCGTGTTCGCTCTGCATTATCGAAAACACCTGCACCCAAGTCCGGCTGGTCACGGACCGGGAACTCTCCAATCCCGTCTTCATCCGCAGGCTGCGCGACTTCTGCTTTGTCCTAAACATCTCCAGCTATCACTGGCTGGATTTCCTGACCGATCAGTACCGCGATCTGCGCGGCTGCATCGTCGATCAAGCGGGGCGCACGGTCTTCCTAGACATGGAGGTCTTCGAAGTGCCGCACATCCGCGACTGGTTCCGCGATTTCTGTTGCACCCCATGCCCTCCGCACATCACACCCTATGTGCGCGGTGAGGCGAAGGAACGTGTGCGGATTCTGGCGACGATCCTGCGCTGTTTAGGGTTCTGGAGTCTGCCCTGACCCAATACTGATGTAGAATGGCAAGCAAATAGGCCAATGGCGAAACACACAATTTTTGGCGGAACTCAGAAACCGTCGTGAGACTTAGCCTATCTTACGATCCGCTTGCTCGGATTGAGCCGACCCGTAGTTGATGTTGGATTCGGTTTCTAGAAACGGTTCGCCATTCAACAAAACTTGGAGCAGATGCATATGGCGCACCCGCTCGCCGCTGGGACCGGGAGCGTCGAGAAACAATTCAGGAATGCGCTGATATTTTCCTTCGAAAACGGGCTTTTCTGAAAAATAGCCCAACACCAAGAAGGCATCAAACATATGATCGATAGCCTCCTTCAACATATCCCAGGTA
The DNA here is from genome assembly GCA_016699735.1 of Alphaproteobacteria bacterium. NCBI lineage: Bacteria > Pseudomonadati > Pseudomonadota > Alphaproteobacteria > Alphaproteobacteria bacterium. The sequence continues at coordinate 2,388,596 of CP065008.1, read as the reverse complement.
ATGAATTCAAGCGCTTTGCCTGCCTCAATGTGCCCGACCTTGTTCCGCCACTTTCGAACCTCGTGCAGACGCGCAGTTATCTTTTCGTCGAAGCTCTGTGCTAAAACATCAATACGATTATTGAGTGTTCGTGGCAATTTCCGCGGCCATTCAATGGCATTGGAATTGATGAACTCCTCAAGACCATGGTCAAATGCCGACACCACGGCGATCATATGCACAGCTGGCAGCATTTTATTCATGATAGCCTCCTTCACAGGACTGGGGCCTACGTCCTGTACCCACGGGATCATTTGAGCCAAATGGACATAGGCCACAGCTTGGCAAAAAAACTTCGCAGAAGGCATCATCTTATCTCAATCCTCAACAATGCGATTGTCACAACTGATTACTCGCGCTCCAGCGCAGTAGCGAAGGACCACTTGGCAGCACACAAATGGAGTATTTCTCTTGCGCGCTTTCCAACGACTTCCGCAAGCAGGCCTTCGATCGTCTGTTTAAGCCTCAAAGACCGCATCTAAATGTCTTCTAGTCTTTTGGAATTCTATCACTTGCGGGCGGCAATCTGCCACAGAAACATGGTTAGAGTTGGCGTATCCCCCTAAAACCGCTCTACGCCTGACGTAGGCTCCTTCTCACGAAAGGAGTCGCGTCATGCAGCTTTGGCAACAGCAAAACCAAAATCAGGTTGGCCGTTCGATCTTCATGTCGTCGGTCATCGGCTTGTCCAACGTCATCGCGGTCGTCGTCGCGTTCTTCGCCACGCCCGTTGCCTATGACCGCAGCGTCGGCTGGGTCCAGCGTTTCACCGTCAGCCATTATGGGGTTGGCTTCGAAGACATCGCCGCCTTCGTCTGGTGGCTGATTGTTGCGCTGCTGATTTTCTTTTCGGCGCGGGCGTCAATCTCAACCGCGCTCGTCATGGGCGGCCTCGCGATTGCCGCCCGGTTCCTTTGATCCCCTCAACACCGCAGAAAGGAGAAAATTATGTTCACCAAGCACAAGAAAACCGGACAGGGCTATCACATCCGCCCGTTCGAAACCCACAAGAAGGTCATCGACTGGGATGCTGTGACCGGGACCATCATCCTCGGCCTGATGATCCTTGGCGTTCTCAGCATGATCTTCTGAAAGCCAAGCCGTGCCTCAACCTTATGAGCCGGACCGCTTTCATGCCGTCCGGCTTTTTTGTTGGAAGTCCCCATGATGATCCATGAGCGCAATGAGCATTATCGCTATGGCAGCGCCGCTTTTGCCGAAAGGCGCGAACTCGCCGATGCCGGGTTCTTCCGGCAAACGCCTACATCTCTCTTCGTCGGCTTTTTCGACGGTCAGCCGCTCTGGTATCACGGCGCGGGCGGGCTTCTGCTCACCGCCGGGGCGCGTTCGGGCAAGCTGCGCGATGTCCTCGCCTATAATCTCTGCTCAGGGACATTCAGCGGCGGATCGCTGCTGGCGCTCGACATGAAGGGCGAGCTGGCGGCGATTTCGCAGGACCAGACTCCCGATCAGAAGTTCTGCGCCTACTGGAATCCCTTTGGGGCTGCACGGGCTGCCGCGCAATCGGCTCAACCCCGTCTCCTACATCCGGCAAGGATCAAACACGCTGGTTTCGGACGTGAAAGTCTTCACCGAGAACATGATCCCGCTCTCCGGCTCGGCCAATGCCCAGTATTTCGAGATGCGGGCGCGGGATATCCTCGAAGGGACGATCCTCACGCTGGTTGAAAAGCACGGAACGCTCACGCTTCCCGATCTCTACCATGCGGTCAACCTGATCCCCGGCGCGGGCGAGGAATGGCTGGATTTCGCGTACCTCATGCACACGTCCGCCTTTCCGGTCGCGGTGCGCGTGGAAGAAGAGATCAACCGTTCGCGCAAGGACAATGCGGGCGGGTTTCAGGGGATACTGGGTGAAGTCTTCAAGGCGCTCTCGTGCCTCTCGGACCCGGTTCTGATGGGTTCCGTCTCTCCGCCCTATGATTTCGATATGGACGCGCTCACGGACCTCCAGCAACGCTGGCAGGTCTATCTGATGCCGCCCGCTGAGTTCGTCGATGCCTGGGCTCCGGTCATCAAGGCGATCTTCGTTTCCGCCATGATCTACAAATCCCGCGCCCCGTCCGCGCCGCAACAGACTTGGATTCTGGATGAATGCGCCCAGCTCAATAACTTCCCGCTCGTGGTCAAGCTCTTCACCTATGGAGCAGGCATTGGAATCCGCCCGTGGGCCGTCTTCCAGTCCACCGAACAGATGAATGCGCTCGGGCCGAACGCCAAGACGATCATCACCTCAAGCGCGGCGCTGCAAATCTACTTCGCTCTGCGCGAGATTGGCTCGGCCAAGGATGTCTCGACGATGCTCGGCACCCAGACGCTGGAGTTCAACGACACGCTCCAGCAGGGCCAGAGCCGTCTGGCCAAAAGCCGGATTCTGCAATCGCTGCTCACAGGCGAAGACCCGCTCGGTGCAGGTATCGCCTTTGGTCATTACAAGCAAGCCGAACATCACCGCTCCAAGCAGATGCGCCCGCTGCAAACGCCCGATGAAGTCCTGAATGCGCGGCCCGATGCGGCCTTCATTTTCGCCGATGCGCTCCAGCATCCGGTCTTCGCGCAGCGCCAACCGTATTATCAGCAGTCCTTCATGGCAGGGCGGTTTCATCCGAACCCGTATCACCCTCCCGCCGACAAAGTGCGCGTTACACTCGGCTTCGGGCGGACACGCTGGCTTTCGGTCAAGCGCGAGTCTGTTCCGCACCGCTTCGCGCACTATCCGCAATATGTGGGCGGTGAATGGTCGGTGCTCCGGTGAAAGAGGGCAAGACAATGCATGACACAGCGCCAACCATGAAGCAGGACTCGGGCCTTGGCAGCTATTCTCACGCGCACCGCGCCGATCTTCCGGGCGGTGAGCCGAAGTTCTACCAATCCGCTCCGCCCTCCCGCGAAGCGTTCGACAATGCCCGCGATCCGCTGATTGCCGCGCAAAAGCGCGATCTGGGAAAGAGTGAAGCGCAGCGCCGCTTTGAGCTTTCGCGCCGCCAAGATGATGGCTCCGGCATGATCCGCCGCGAACAACCCAAGCCCGTCCTGAAGCCATCTCCGGCGCTCTCGATGGGACCGGACCGCGCCGCCTTCAATCGCGCTTGGTGGGATGAGCACCGCGCCGCCCGCAAGAAAGACAAGGACGCGCTGACGCAAACGCCAGCCTACTCGCCGATACAGCCGCAACAGATGCGCGTGACCTTCACCTTCCGCGAAATCGAAACCCGCGAAACCTTCATCGAAAAGCGCCGTGCGGACGCCAAACCAAACCGCAAGCGTGAAACGCAATCGCGGGAATGAATGGCCCGCGAATGAATAGCCCACAAATGAAAGGAGACGACCATGACAGACCGCACCCACGATCCCGGCAACGCCCAAGTGAACACGCAAGCTCCGGCGCAAGAAGCCGCGAAGGCTCCGCAGCCCGAATCCAATCGGCCTGAGGACGTGCTGCGAGACGGCAACATCAAGGCGACCATCTGGAAGAACGAGCGCGAGAACGGCCCCGCCTTCAGCACCGTTTTCTCTCGCACATGGCAGGACGATGAGGGTGCATACAGGGATAGTCACTCCTTCTCGGGTACCGAACTCCTGCGCGTCTCGGAACTCGCGCGGGATGCCTATACCCGCACGAACGCGCTTCGACAGGAACACCGGGTGGAAATCACGCGGGAAGAATCGCACACATCCAAAAAGGAAGGCGATCCCGAACTCCCTTACGATGAACGCTCGGACCTCGCGGCGTTCAAAGCCAAGCGGGACGCGCAGTCGAAAGATCAACCGCGAAACAAGGGTGCCAGCCGTCGCAAGTAATCGTCCGTATTAGGAATATTTTCTTGCATGAAGACAAATGTTCGTGTTATGTTCTAATTACAAATCAGCGGCCCCGTTTTGCGTGTTTTGAAGCGCAACGGGACCGCTTTTTTGTTCCCCAAACAGATAAGGAAAACCAAGCATGAATGCACATCCGCCTAACACTCTCGCGAAGAACAAGCCTCTCGAAGTCATCCGCGACGGGGCGCTCAAGGCCACCATCTGGGAAAACGAAGGCGAGAACGGCGTCCTCTATTCGACGATGCTGGCCCGCACCTATCACGCCAACGATGGCGCTCTGAAAGATTCGTACAGCTTCTCAGGAAGCGAGTTGCTGCGGATCGCGGAACTGGCGCGGCAAGCCTATGAAGCCGTCAAGGTCATGCGTCGCGACCATGCCCCGGAACCTGAACCTCAACATGAAGAGAGCCTGACCGATGCATACCGCAACGCGCTCTGAACCCAACGCCGCACGCCCGCAGGAACGCGGGCGTGCTTCACCCCATGATGAAAGATATCCGCCATGACCGATCCCAAACCACCCACCCATGAAAGAGGCCCGCCTCACGGCAACCTCGCCCTTCAGTTCGACGCGCAGGAGTTCGCGCATTTCCTCGCCCATACCGATCTGACCGAAGATCAGAAGACCGAGTACATCCATATCGTCTGGCGTATCATGTGCGCGTTCGTCGATCTTGGCTGGGGCGTCAATTCTATCCCCTTCGCTCTTCCCGAATACGCGGAAATTTCTTCGGATGCGCCGGGGGATGAGCTAGATTGTTTCCATCATTGCATTGAAGGAGAATTTGAAGCCGTTGCAAACGGGCGGCTGGAAAGAGAGGAATCATGAATCCCCAGAACGTCGATGCCGCCCTGTTGTACGTGCGCGTATCCAGCAAGAAACAGGAAGACGAAGGCGATGGCAGCGGAAGCCAGGAACATCTTTGCCGCCGCCACGCTGCGAAACTCGGCGTTCCTGTCGAGGCTGTCTTTTACGACAGCAAGTCCGGCTTCCACAATTTCATGACGCGCCCCGGCATGGTGAGCGTTCTCAAACACCTCAAATCCAACCGCCGCAAGCGTTACGTGGTGATCTTCGACGATCTCAAGCGCCTTGCCCGCCGCACACGCTTTTACTGGGAACTGCGCGACACGTTCGATGAATATGGCGCGGTGGTCGCCAGCCCGAATTTCAGATTCGATAACACGCCGCACGGCAGGCATCACGAGACGATTACCGTTTCGCATGGAGAATTGGAGCGCGAAGAAAACCGTATCCAAGTGATCCAGAAAATGACTTCGCGGGTCGAACGCGGCTACGCCGTCACGCGCGCACCCATCGGCTACCGATACAAAAAGGTCAAAGGCTCGGGCAGCGTCCTTGTGCCCGACGAAACCTTCGCTCCCATCGTGCGCGAAGCGCTGGAAGGCTATGCCTCCCGCAGATTCGAGATTCAGGCCGAGGTCCAGCGTTTTCTTGAAAGTCATCCCGAATGGCCGCGCAACTGCTCCGGCAAGCGCACGGGCCGAGTCAATGAAACCCGCGTTGCCGCGATGCTCAGGAACCCCGTCTATGCGGGGCTGATTGCCGCGCCGTACTGGGATGTGTCCCTCCGCAAGGGGCTGCATGAGCCTCTCATCGGCGTCGAGACGCATAACCGGATTATCGCCCGCCTCGACGGCGATAAACGCGCTCCGGCCCGCAAGGATTTAAGCAAGGATTTCCCGTTGCGCGGCTTCGTTCATTGCGGCTGCTGCGGGTCGCCGCTGACGGCCTCATGGTCGCGGGGCAGCAAGGGCGGCTTGTATGCCTACTATCTCTGCCCCAAGCGCGGCTGCGAAGTGTACGGCAAGTCGATCCAGCGGGCCAAGATCGAGGGCGAGTTCGAAGCCCTCCTCAAAACGCTCACGCCCTCCGCAGACCTCTTCCACCTTGCGGTCGCGACGTTCAAACGCGCTTGGGACATGCGCCGCGAGAACAGCGCCAGCCGCTTGCAAGCGCTGCGCGGGCAACTCAAGGACACCGAAGGCCAGATTGAAATGCTGCTCGACCGGATCGTTGAGGCCAAGACCCAGCTTGTCGCCTATGCGCTCGAAGAGCGCGTTGAAAAGCTGACCAAGGAGAAGCTGGCTCTGGCGGAAAAAATCGCGTCCGGCGGTCAACCGCTCAGGAGTTTCGACCAGTCACTTAGAACGGCGCTCACGTTTCTTTCAAACCCTTGGAAGCTTTGGAGTTTCGACCGCATTGAGTGCAAGCGCACGGTGCTGAAACTGGCCTTTGCCGACAATCTCCACTATGCGCGGAATGAGGGGTTTAGAACCCCGAATTTAGCTTTGCCTTTCATGGCGCTAGCGGATTTTTCCGCGCCAGAAAGAGGAATGGTGGGCGGTACAAGGATTGAACTTGTGACCCCTTGCGTGTCGAGCAAGTGCTCTACCGCTGAGCTAACCGCCCACTCTTATGCGCGATAGGAGCTATCAGGTAAACAAAAACCCCGAAAAGATCAAGCCGTTTCCGGCGGGGCGGACCATAATCTTTGTCCGTTATCATTACGTGGCCAGGATTTCCTCGATCTGGCTGACGAGGTCGCTGAGGTGGAAGGGTTTGGATAAAAGCTTGGTATTCTTCATTTCTTCCCTGTGGGTGCTGACGGCCATGGCGGCGAAGCCGGTGATGAACATGACCTTCAAATCCGGCTGGATCTGCATGGCTTTCTGAGCCAGTTCTATGCCGTCAATGCCGGGCATGACGATGTCGGTCAGGAGGAGGTCGAACTCCTCCCCGTCTTCGAGCACCTCCAGCGCCTCCAGCCCGTCGGAAGCGGGGAGGACGTCGTGGCCCGCCCTTCTGAGCGCAATTTCAAGGAAATTGAGCATTGAGGGGTCGTCTTCGGCGAGCAGTATTTTGGCCATTCTCAAGTCTTTTATCGTTTAAGGTTGGGAGTGTAAGCGGTGCGGGGCCAAGAGTGCAAATACAAAGTTCGAATATACACTATGGGGGGGTTAAAGCGCCTCCAGAAATTGCTGCGCTGCGCTGGCCCAGCTGAAGTTTTTGCCCGCATATTCCGTGCATTTTTCAGGGATGCCCTGCGCCATGGCTTTTCGGGCCGCTTCCGCGAGGTTCTGGTCATCCAGAGCGCCAAGAAATGGCTCCTTAATGATATCTTTCGGTCCGGTGACATTATAAGCGGCTACGGGCAGTCCGCAAGCGAGGGATTCCAGCAATACGATGCCGAACGTATCTGTTTTTGACGGGAAGACGAATATCTCCGCCGAGCAATAGTGGGCGGCCAGTTCCTTGCCCTGTTTTGTCCCCGCGAAATGCACATGGGGATATTTCCTTTTCAGGCGCTGGCGCACCGGTCCGTCGCCGACGATCACCTTCGAGCCTTCCCAGTCCATCTCCAGAAAACCCTCAAGGTTTTTTTCGATGGCGATGCGGCCGACATAGAGGGCGACGGGTTTTTTCAAATCCTGAAAGAGAGTCTTTGGGCCGGGGTGGAAGAGGGCGGTGTCCACCCCGCGGGAAAAGCGTTTCATCGGCGCGGTGAATCCCCATTGCCGCAACTGCTGCTCCAGACTTGGCGTTGAGACCATGACGGTTTGCGAGGCGTTGTGGAAATTGCGAACAAGGCGTATGGCGGATTGATGAACGGCTTTATAGAGCGGGGGGATCAGCCACGCAAAGCGCTTGGCGATGTAATCGGGAAACTGCGTGTGGTAGGAGGTCGTGAAACTCCGCTTGTGCCTGAGGCAATATTTACGTCCGGCCCAACCGAGCGGACCTTCGGTGGCGATGTGGATTTTATCGGGCGCATATTCTTCGATCATGCGCTTGAGGCGGCGGTAGGGTTTGATGACCAGACGGATTTCGGGATAGAAGGGCATGGGCATGGTGGCCGGAAAATGCGCGGGGCCGAAGACCTGCACCTCGTGGCCCCGTTTTTCCAGTTCGTGCGAGAGATGTTCATAGGTCCGCACGACCCCGTTGATCTGGGGGTGCCAAGCGTCTGACAGGATCAGAACTTTCATAGACATTTGTCCTGACGGGTTCTAGACTTAGGGTTGCGATTCTACCTGTGACCTGCCGAATGCTCAACAGATTTATCCTTCTGCGTTTTATGCTCGTCGTGATTTGTGGGCTTGCGCCGGGAGTTGCGCGGGCGCAGGAGGTCTGTGAGCCGACTCCTGAAACTTTGACCTCGCTGTTTGAACCGAGTTTCGGTTCCTACAGCCTCTGGGATTCCGGGGTGGGCGAAGGTCCGCGGCAGGAGCGGTTTAAATCTGTCCTTGATCTGGGTGACGATACGGTCTTTGCCGCCGGGGAGATGGTGCCGCTGGAGGGTGTTACGCCGATCATCATGCTGGCGGGGTTCGACCGGAGAGGCCGCGTGACCTGGCAGAAATACCATCAGGTCAGCGCGGTGACGGAGGTTGTCAAAATCCTCAAGATCGGCGATCGGATCGTTCTGGCGGCGAACCGGCATAAGGCGGGTGAGACCAAGAATATCTGGCTCGGATTTTTCGACCGGGAAGGCGCTTTCAAGGCGCAGAAAGTCCTTCGCGATTCGAAGCGCGATCTGGTGGCCAAGGATATGGCCTTAAGTGTGTACGGGAAGCGGATCATCCTCTCGGTGACCGTTGAAAAGCAGATGGGGACGAAGGAAAAGCCTGTCCTTTCGAAAAGTCCTGAAATTCACTTGCTGGACGAGACGGGAAAAATTCTGTCCAAGCGGGCCTATGTGATGGGCGCGAACTCTGAGATTCTCGGTGTTTCGAGCGGGGTTTCCGGCGCGGACAAGACGGAAGTTATTCTGGCCAGCGGCTATGTCGAGAACGAGGTTGGCAAGAAGACCGGATGGATCATGAAGACGGGGGCGGATGCCGCGTTGATCTGGCAGCAGACCTTCAGCCGGGGGCAGGCTTCGCAGATCAAGCGATCAGTCGCTTACGCGAACGATACGGTTCTTGCGCTTGGTGATGCGCTGCCCGTCGATGCGGGGACTACCGGAAGCTGGCTGATGCTTCTGGACGGATCGAGCGGGGAGATGCGCTGGCAGAGGTTTTATAACGGCGCCTATCATTACTCCGCGATTGATCTGGGGGTGCATCCGAACGGGCTGATTGCGCTGATGCTGCAGGCCCGGGTTCCTTTGGCCGAGGGCGAAGAGGGGACGAAAAAGCCGCTGATGGAGGCGGATGGAACGATCATCGGGAAGATGGATTATGTCCATATGCTGTTGCTCACCCCCCGCGGCGTCACGCTGTCAGGCGAGAGTTTCTTCAAGGGACTGGGCGGGGAGGCGTTTCAGTTTGTTATCGGTTCGGATGGGCGGTATCTGGTGGCCGGGACCACTGAGGTTCCCCATGCCGAGATTTATCAGAAGTTTGCGGGGATGAATGAGGCTGTTGGGCCACCTGCTCCGGCGGTTTCGGATAAGTCTATGCCCGATACGGTCAGGCTCACTCAGGCCAGTCTTTCGCAGGCCGATCTGACCGTCGGCGCTTTGCCGGAGGCGGAGGTCAAGGCGCCGGAGGAAAAGGCGGCCAATTTGCCCGAAGCGCCCGTGCCGGAAAAATCTCTCTCCGGGCTTGAGCTTTTGAACAAGAAAGTCGCCGAGTCGATCGAGACGCCGGAAGGAGACGGCGCGGGCGGCGCAGCGGACGAAGAGGAGGGGGATACGCTTCATACCACGCAGGATGGCTGGATATTTGCAGGGAACGGGCCGGACGACTATAAAGACCCGTGTATTAAACCCGAAGCGGTATTGCCATGAAGGCTGATGATCCCGAAGATGCGCCGGACGAAGAGTCCGGGGAAGGGCTGCTGGAATTTACCGTCCCGCCAGAACTGGCCGGACAGCGGGCCGATAAGGCTTTGGCTTCGCTTTCCGGCGATCTTTCGCGCACCCGTCTGCAGGCGCTGATGGAGGAGGGAAAAGTTTTCCTCAATGAGGCGCCGCTGATGGTCGCCTCGCACAAAATGAAGGCGGGGGACGCGGTGACCGTCCATCTGCCGCCGCCTGTGGCCTGCGTTCCCGAACCTGAAAACCTGCCGCTGGATATCGTCTATCAGGACGAGGATTTATTGGTCATCAACAAGGCGGCGGGGATGGTGGTCCATCCCGGCGCGGGGAACTGGACGGGCACGCTGGTCAATGCCTTGCTTTACCATTGTGCGGGGAGTCTGTCGGGGATCGGCGGTGTGGTGCGGCCGGGGATCGTGCATCGGCTGGACAAGGACACCAGCGGTCTGATGATCGTGGCGAAGAACGATAAGGCGCATCGCTTTCTGGCCGAACAGCTTTCGGATCGGAGTCTGAGCCGCACATATTATGCGGTTGTGCTTGGTGTGCCTTTTCCGATTAAGGGAGTTGTGGACCGACCCATCGGGCGAGACCGGAACAGCCGTTTGAAGATGGGCACCAGCGGGGCTGGGTTGCGGGATGCGCGGACGCATTACCATGTGCAGGCCAAGTATAAGGAGGCCTGTTCGCTGGTTCAGTGCGAACTGGAGACCGGGCGGACGCACCAGATCCGGGTGCATATGCAGGTTCTGGGGCATCCGCTGGTCGGCGATCCGCTTTATGGGCCGCAGAAAACGGCGCTGGTGGCCAAACTCAAGAAGGGCGGGTATGAAGCCGATGAAATCGAGCAAATCTGCGAATTTCCCCGGCAGGCACTTCATGCCGCCGCTTTGCGGTTTATCCACCCCCGGACGGAGGAGGAGATGGCGTTTGAGGCGCCGCCGCCTGCTGATTTCTCTAAGTTGCTGAAAATATTAGATAAATAATAATGTTTGCAATTTACATAAAATTTTAGCTATTCTGAAGATAGAGAGTAAGAATGCGCGGCACCACGCATAGATTTCTGCTCCTAACCGAATAAGAGATGACCCAATACGAATAACCAGGGGCGTGAGGGAATTATAGAAATATTAGAGCCGGAACGGCCAGGCAGCCTCAAACCAAACCAAAAAGATACAAAAACTGACCGCCTTCGGGCGGTTTTTTATTGTGAAGCCCGACTTCGTTTTTTTGACCGCAGAGGCGCTGAGGGCGCAGAGTTTTTTAAAACACAACGGGCACAACGATCACAACGATTTTAGTCTTTTGTCATTCCTGCGAAAGCGGGAATATGTTCAATGTTTTCCCCTCACCCTTGATCCCTCTCCCCGCAGGCGGGGAGAGGTGAAGGTGGCTTGCGCCGGGGCGACTTCCTTTTATGAAATCTGTTGTGCGGCGCAATAAAATTATCAAAATGTTGACGTCTATCCGGCATTGTTGTCTATAATATAGGGAGTAAAGTTTTTTTAGCGGGAATTCATGATGTTCGATTCACACCCTCCTTCCGGCGAAAATGCGCTGAGTCTCGGCGATGCCGTGGCAATCTATGAGCAACTCTCGCCGCATAAAAACCGATTGGACGAAGAGGGGCAGGAGGCGCTCAAGGCCGCGATTGCGCGAATTACGCCCGCGCAGCAGTTTGTCGTCGTGACGCAGGATAGCGCGTTCGAAGGTATTCATGAGCGGTTGTTCGATGCCGTTCATGCGCCCAAGCGGGCCGAGCAGCTTGTCGGGCGGCTGGGCGAGCCGGGCACCAACAAGCTGGCGATGGCGATGGCGGTGCAGGACGAGGCGGGGAAGTGGTTTCCAACGGCGGTGGTCTATACTTACTGGAACGATCAGCCGCAGCTTCCCGACCGGATCAAGCCGATTTTGAAATCGCCCGTTATCGCGCTGGGTGATTCCCCTAAGGTGATCGTGCCGTATACGATTTCCTCGAACTTCCCGAAGGCGGGTGAGACGCTGATCGGGAATGTTCATTCTTATGTTTATTCGCAGGCGCCGGGGGCTGTGCTGTCCACGCTTTCGCCGTTGCGCGCGGGGACCAAGGGGTTTGCAAGCTGGCTGGCCGAGCAGGGGGTGACGACCGTGCGGATCGACGGGCAGGAGCTTAAGGATCATGCCTTCGATTACTTGATGCCCGTGCAGGGGGCGAATGGCGGAATTTTCCGCAGTAACGATCCCGTGCAGTCTTTCCACATGGCGGGGATGGGGGCATTACTGGCGGCGATCCGGGCGGAGAATCAGGACAGCAAGCTGGATTTTGAACTCGCGCACGGGGTGATGGCAAATTATGTTTATCCTGAGGATCCCGAGATTTTGCGCCAGAACAAGGCGCGCTTTGTGAATGATGGAATTCTGACCGTTTCGCCCGAACTGGCGGAGCAGGTTCCCGAACGCTATCATGATCGGATGTATGTGCAGCCCTATCAGCCCGCAGGGCGGGTTGTGGATTTTACGCCGCCGGAGTTTGGGGTTTAGTTATTTTTTTTGAGAGGATAGTTTGAGTGTCTGATTTGTATATTAGAGATACAGAGCCTTTGTATTTCATAGATCGTTTGGACAGATTCTCTCCCCTGACATCCAAGTTCATTTCGTATGGCCCTGAGGTTGTAACCCCGATGACACAAGATGAAATTGTGTCTGTAATTTTAGGTAAAGAAGAGGGGGATGAAGAGTTGTCTTATAGACGGAGACTCGCGCCTTCACATATCGGTTGTGGTGTAAAAGATGCCAGAACGTATTTCAATGCTGATAATAACCATAGCGGATATTGGCATTCAGGATTTGTCCACGCCGTTGGTCGGCCGCTGGTCTTCTGGGATTTAGATGCCGATTTTGAAGACGTCCTGGATGAGGCTTTTCGTGTTGATCCTCAAATCGGGTCAAGTTTAATCAGAGATTACGTGTTCGATATCATAGAGGATGATACTAAATTTACAGAAGCTTTATCTGCACATTCCGATAATCGTTTTATGCACTGGCTGGACCAAAGGCGCGGCGAACTGCCTCCGGCTCCTGACTATAAAAACTACGATCAAGGTATTGCAGAAAAATTCTATGATGCTTTGGATAGCGTTATTTTTAAACCGCTTTCTGAAATGCAGGAATACAATCTAGATATCGCTTCTGTCGTTTCGGCTAGGGCGGCGCATGACGACCGTTACAGATTGAAAATTCTGAAGAACTGCATCGTCGATGACGTTTTTCCCAAGAACGCAGAAGCGGACGGTTATGTCATTCACGGCCACAGAACTCTTTTTCCCAGTGATGCCTTGCGGGGGGCCATCTATATCGGGAATGTTTGCGAAGCATTGGAGCTTCACCATATGAGGGAACCTTTTCTTGAGACAGAGGTTCAGGAGGCCTCAAAAAAGGCCTATGTCAGAAGGGATGAGGCTTTGAACAAAAGTGCGTATCCCTCTGTAATGGTCCGGGGGAGGCCTCGGACTGGATTACCAACGGTCCGTTTACTAAGGGGTATCGCCGAGAGACTCTTGCATACGGTACGGAGGAGGACGCTCTAGATTTATCCTTGCTTCCTAAGACACGCTATCCACAATTTGGCGAAATGTCTTTAATGCAGATTAATTGCGATAGAGAAGGTTTGGAGGCTGGGGCGGTTGTTCATCCTCCAGAGCAAGAAAAATTTCATGAACTTCGCAGAACTCTGGTTAGTGGTGAAGTCTTTAATTCCGAGGCGGGAACCCAGCCAGAGTTATAAGTACTTTGTTTTGGTCGTTGCGTTTTCACTCCACCACCTTCTCCCAATACCTTGCTATGTGGCCGAGGGTGAAAGGTTCGGTCAGTTCATAGAGGCTGACGGGTTTGTCCACGGTCTGGCCTGTATCGCGGGCGAAGGGCTCGGCGCGGAGCCTGAACGCGCTGCCGTCCGGCATATGCGGAACGCCGCCGAGCGGGAGGGAGAGGCTGACGCCCTGTGTGGTGTTTGTGTCCTCGCCGAAATTGCCTGAATCCGCGCCGTCGGTGACCGTGATGAAGCCCTTGAGTTTCGCGCCATTCACGAAATCCTTCTCCAGAGCCGCCGTGAGGCCGATATCCTCGGCCAGATAGCGTCCGGCCTGCAGGTGGAGGGTTATATCCGGCTCCGGCCAGTCGTACCACGCGTTGATATGCCCGGTGAGCACATGGTCGCCATTCAGCCCGAGGTTGAGCGTGGTTTCGGGATCACGGCGGAAGGTTTGCCAGAGTTCCGCGCCGAGGGCGAAGCGGGATTTGAACGGGCGGTAGATGATTTCGCCGCCCACGCCCGCCACCATTTCCTCCAGATAGCCTGCGCTCAGGGCTGTGTGCCATTCGGGGGACAGGCTGTGGAAACTTGTCGCATAGAGGCGCTCGAGGCCGATTGTACGGTCTGCGAATTTCTCCACATCGCTGCGGACCGGGAGGGGGGCGCGGGGCGCGTCGATCCTGTGCAGATTATCGGCGATGTTCAGGCGGAAGGCGGCGCCGAGCGTGAGGAGGTTGAGGATTTCCGGGGCGCGGGCCTCGGCGATCAGGGAGGAGCGGGCGAGGAGGCCGGACTCGCCCCCGTCTTCCCATCCGAGTTGATTGTCCTGAATGAGCCAGAGATAGGGCCGCATCGGCCAGAGGGTTGTTTCCTCCGCCTCCTGTCCTTCGCGTGTGAATTCGGCGTTGCGCCAGATTTCCTGCGGGCTGCCCTGATGGGTATCGGCGCGGCGCAGGTCGGCGGTTATCAGGCGCAGATCGGGGCCGCGCAGGCCGTATGAAATCAGTTGAAACTGCAGGGATTGAGCCTGTGGATTATTTGTATAAATCTCTTTTGCGGCCTGTCTAATTTGCTGCGGGGCGTTGCTGAATGGCTGGAGGTATAAGTTCTTTTCAATGCTTATATTATCAGCACTTTTATTTATAGTTCGATCCGTTGTGTTTTTATGATTTTTGTTGGCGATTGCGGCTTTTTTTCCCTGTTGTGAATCCTGCTCGATTTCCGGTGTGGTGTTCAAACCCAGAGGCTGTGAGAGAAAGGGCGTTTCGAAGGCGGCATCGGCGCGGGCCATGACGGGGACGAGCAGCATCGTTCCGGTCAAAACCGGAAGCAGGATCTGCCAACACCGGAAGGATCGAATACGCATGAAAATGATTCTGTGGAAAATCTGAAAAAACGCTTGCTTATTTTATACGCAGAAAGCGAATCGGTAAAATCACTTTTGCCGATATACGGGTGTATGTCAAAGAAACAATTTCCTTGCATGGCCGCGTTGTCTGGTTTTCAATTTTGGGTAGTTCTTTTTTCTTCTTTGCGGTCTCTGCCTATGTTCAGTCGGTTTTTTTTACGCTCACGCCCTTCGTCGCAGGATTGCTGCGACCGCAAGGTGCTGGAAGCGGCTTTGGACAGCCATACGCTGGGTAAAATCATGTTCAACGCCGAGGGGCGGATGGTGTACGCCAACGCCGTTGCGTATGGTTTCGTTCCGGCCTTGAAGGGCGCAGGTGCGGACGGGAAGGGGTTTCGGCTGCCGCATTTGATCGACTATCTCTTCGATCATGCGGTCGATGTCGATGTCAGTCTCAAGAATACGCTGGGTGAGGGTTCAGGCGCGAATTCAATCATCAATTTCCGCGAAGTTGTCGCGCTGGAGAACGGGACGCTGTGTGTGGTCGAGGCCAAGCCGCTGGCGGAGAGCCATACGCTGTTCGTTATGACGGATATCAGCCGCGATCGGCGGCGCGAGGAGAGCTTGCTTTACCTTAATAAAAACAACTACAGGCTGCAAAAAGCGATGCAGTTCGCCACCAACGGGCTGGTGGTCAGCGACCCGAAGGTGGAGGGGAATCCGTTCATCTTCGTCAATAATGCGTTCTGCGACTTTTTCGGCTTGAAACCGGAGCAGATGATCGGGAAATCCTGGGATGTTTTGCCCGACATCACGCGTAATGAGAAGATCGCCACCTCTCTGATTCAGGCCGTGGTCGTGGGCAAGGATGCGGAGATCGAGTTTTCCGTCAAGAATGGACGGGAGACGCGCTGGTTTGCGATGAAGCTTTCGGCCGTCAGGGATTCCCTGGGGCGGATCGACCTGTTCGTCGGGGTGTTCACCGATACGACAAAACTGATGCTGCGCGAGGCGGAGGCGTATCAGGGGCAGAAACTGGAGGCTCTGGGCAAGCTGGCGGGCGGGGTGGCACATGATTTCAACAACGTCCTCTCCATCATCGACGGGTTTTCGCTGATGGCGGCGAAGGGGCTGGATCCGCAGTCGGAGGTGGCCCAGTATCTGCTAAAAATCCAGAGTGCGGCCAAGCGTGGGGCGGCGCTGACCAATAAAATGCTGACCTTTAGCCGCCACAAGGTTGTTTCCCGAAATGTTTTCGATTTGTCGAATTTGCTGGAGGATCAGAAAATCCTCCTCGATCCTCTGGTTCCGGCATCGGTGCGTTTTTCCGTGCGGGCGAGTGAGCCGGATTTGCGGGTGAGCGGGACGCCAGACGCACTCGCGCAAATCCTGATGAATCTTGTGGTTAACGCTCGGGATGCCATGCCGGGGGGCGGGACGCTGAGTGTCGATCTGCGGAGCTGCGGGCGCTCGGAATTGCCCGAAAAGGTTAAAAAGCGAACGCAGGAGAAGCGTTTTGCGAAGCTGACCGTCTCCGATACCGGAACCGGGATCGAGCCGAAAGTTCTGGAAAAGATATTCGATCCGTTCTTTACCACCAAGCCGCAGGGCAAGGGGACAGGGCTGGGGCTTTCGATCGTCTACGGGCTGGTGCGCGAGATGGGCGGGGGGGTCGGCGTCGATTCCCGGCTGGGGGAGGGGACGGCGATCAGTGTTTTCCTGCCGCTCAGCGAGGCGTCGGTGTCCAAGGTTCTGAGCGGTACTGTCCGCGATCCGGCAACGCTCAAGCTCAAGGGTTATACGATTCTGGTCGCGGAGGATGAGCCGGATTTGCTCAGGATCGTCTCCGAGATGCTGGAAAAGATGGAGGCCACGGTTCTGCGGGCATCGAATGGCAATGAGGCGCTGGTCGTTCAGGACGATTATGAAGGGGATGTCGATCTTCTGCTTTCGGATGTGATGATGCCGGAGATGAACGGGGTGAAGCTGGCGACTTTGCTCTGTTCGCTGAGGCCCGAAATCAAGGTTGTTTTTATGTCCGGCTATCCGGGCAGCGGGGAGATGGCGCCCATAGAGGTTCCTGAAACGGCAATCTTCATTCCCAAACCGGTCGATTATAACCGTCTGGTTCTCACGCTTTTTGAAACACTTAACAATAATTTCCCCGATGCGGCGTCCAATATTTCGGACGAGGTCAAACCGCACTGGGTTTCCACTTCGGACCAGGTTCATTAACTCCATGCATTTTATTAAGGAAATATCTTATGGCTAAAGCCGCGCAGAAACTTGGAGATTTAAAAGTTCTTATCGTCGAGGATCAGAGTGAGGCGCGGGCGATGATGCGGAATATGCTCAGCGAACTGGGGGTCACGCAGATTTTCGAAGCTTCAAACGGGCGGGAGGGGTTAAGTTTCTTCGATTCCGCCTTCGATCTGGTCGATTTCATCCTCTGCGACTGGAATATGCCGGGGATGACGGGGGTTGAGTTTCTCCGGCAGGTCCGCAGCGTCGATCCCGAGACGCCGTTCCTGATGGTGACGGGGCGGGGGGATATGAATTCCGTGACAGAAGCAAAAAAATGCGGGGTCACAGGATTTATCAAAAAGCCTTTTTCGGCAGCGCTACTTGAGGCGAAAATGAGAATTATCGTTTCAAAAAAGGGCGATAAATAAAACTCTTAAAGTTTTAATTTTCTTTTTCCCTTTTGCTTTTCAGCGCAGGGACGATCATGTAATCTGATCGGGCCATGACAGACCAGCATTATGATTTGTGCATTATCGGGGGCGGGATTAACGGCGCGGGGATCGCCCGTGACGCCGCCGGACGCGGTTTGACCGTTGTTCTGGTCGAGGGGGACGATCTGGCCAGCGGCACGTCCTCGGCCAGCACCAAGCTGATCCATGGCGGGTTGCGGTATCTTGAATACCGGAATTTCAAGCTGGTCAAGGAAAGCCTGCGGGAGCGCGAGATTTTGCACCGCACGGCGCCGCATCTGGTGCGGCCGATGGAGTTTGTGCTGCCGCTGGACGGGCGGGGGCGGCCGCTGTGGAAAATCCAGCTCGGGTTCTGGCTCTATGGGCGGTTGGCCGGAAAAACACGCTTCAAGCCGGCGCGGCAGGTGAATAATCTTCCGCTGCAGTCTTTCGGCGCTCATCTCCGGCCGGAATTCAAGAAAGGGTTCCTTTATTCCGACGCGTGGGGCGACGATACGCGCCTTGTGGTCATGAATGCCGTCGATGCGGCGGAAAACGGAGCGGATATCCGCACGCGTACAATCTGCACGGGGCTGAAGGCCGAGGGCGGTTCGTGGATTATCTCACTGCATGACCGCCGGACGGGGCAGGATGCCAGTGTGAAGGCGTCCTGCGTGATTAATGCGACCGGGCCGTGGGTGCGGCGTTTTCTGGAAGGCACGGGGCTTTCGGAGAACGATCCCGATCTTCCCCAAGTGCGGCTGGTGCAGGGGAGCCATATCATCCTGCCGCGCCAGATCGAGGGAAAGCACGTCTATCTGTTGCAGCAGCCGGACAAGCGCGGGGTTTTCGTTATTCCTTACGAGAAGGATTTTACCCTTGTCGGGACGACCGAGACCGAATATACGGGCGACCCCAAGGACGCGATGGCGACCGAGGATGAAATGTCTTATCTTTGCGAGGCTTACAACAAAACGTTCAAGAAACCGATCCTGCCGGAGGATGCGCTTTTTACCTTCAGCGGGGTACGGCCCCTGCTGGATGACGGCAAGAAGGAGGTCAGCTCCGTTTCCCGAGAATACAGGCTTTATCATCACAAAAAGCTTGATGCGCCGATGATTTCGGTTTTCGGGGGCAAGCTCACGACTTTCCGGTCGCTGGCGGAGAAGGTTGTGGATTTATCGCTCAACCTGATCAAGGCTGTGGCCGACCCTTGGACGGCGGATCAGCCGCTGATCGGGGGGGATTTCAAGGGCAAGAGTTTTACCGAATTTCTGAGCCTGCAAAAATCAAAGTATCCGTGGCTGCCCGAGGAGCTGGTTTCCCGTTATGTTAAAACGTACGGGACGCGGATCGACATGATCGTCGGGGAGGCGCAGAGCCTCAAGGAACTCGGTGAGTATTGCGGGCAGCATATTTACGAGGCCGAGTTGCGCTATCTGGCCGAGCATGAGTGGGCGCTGACCGAGGATGACGTTCTCTGGCGGCGGACAAAACTCGGTTTACAAGTTACGGATGAGACCGCGCAGAATGTTGCCAGCGCCCTTGCGGCCATAGTAAAATAGATTCGGACGTTCGTCCTTTCCTTCCAGAGTCTTGTGACTCGTTTTTCATTTTTTGATTCTTCTTCGGCCGGCATCGTCATGACGGATTATCTCTTATCCATCGATCAGGGGACCAGCAGTTCGCGGGCCATCGTTTTCAATGCGATGGGCGAGGTGGTCGCGTTGCGGCAAAAGGAGTTGACGCTCCATTACCCGCAGGACGGGTGGGTGGAGCAGAGGCCATTCGATATCCTTAAGGATACGCTGTGGGCGATGCGTTCGGTGACCAAGGATTTAAAGAAGGATGTGCGGCGGATCGCGGCGGCGGGGATCACCAATCAGCGGGAGACGACCATCCTGTGGAACCGCAAGACGGGGGAGCCGATCTATAACGCCATTGTCTGGCAGGACAGACGTACGGCCGGACTCTGCGCGGATTTGAAGCGGGCGGGGGTGGAGGAGATCATTACCCGCAAGACCGGGCTGCTGCTCGATCCTTATTTTTCCGCGACCAAGATCAAATGGATTCTCGATCACGTCGAGGGGGCGGAGGCGCTGGCGCGGTCGGGCGATCTGGCGTTCGGGACGGTCGATTGTTTTTTGCTCTGGCATCTCACGCAGGGGCGGGTCCATGCCACGGATGCCACCAATGCCTCGCGCACCATGCTGTATAATATCCATGAAAATAAATGGGACAACGATCTTTTGGAGCTTTTTGATATACCCCTTGAGATTATGCCAGTTATATTGGACAACATGGCTGATTGTGGCCAAATAATTGACGATAAATTTAGCCAAGAATGTCCTATTTACGGGATGGCGGGAGACCAGCAGGCTGCGCTGATCGGGCAGGGGTGTTTTTCGCCGGGGATGGTGAAGGCGACCTACGGCACGGGGTGTTTTGCCCTGATGAATACGGGGACGGATTGCCGGGAGTCTGCGAACCGCCTCCTGACTACGGTGGGGTACCGCGTGGACGGGCGGACGCATTATGCGCTGGAGGGGGCGATCTTCAATGCCGGGACGGCGATTCAGTTTCTTCGGGATAATCTTGGGCTGATTAAAAACGCTGCCGAAACTGAAGCTTTGGCACTCTCGGTCGATTCCACCGGAGGGGTGTACTTCGTTCCAGCCTTTACCGGGTTGGGGGCGCCATTCTGGAAACCGGAGGCGCGGGGCGTGATTTGCGGCCTTGTGCGGGACAGTTCGCGGGCGCAGATCGTACGGGCGGCGCTGGAGGCGCAAGCCTATCAGACGCGTGACCTGATTTTGGCCATGGAGGATGATGGGGGGTGCGCGATTTCGGCTGTACGCGCTGATGGGGGGCTTGTTGCGAATCGTTTTATGTGCCAGTTCCTTGCCGACCAGTTGCAACGGCGGATCGAGGTGCCAAAAGTTAAAGAAAGCACGG
This sequence comes from Alphaproteobacteria bacterium, assembly GCA_016699735.1. Taxonomy (NCBI): domain Bacteria; kingdom Pseudomonadati; phylum Pseudomonadota; class Alphaproteobacteria; species Alphaproteobacteria bacterium. The sequence goes on along the minus strand of CP065008.1, from coordinate 2,368,142 downwards.
CGTGGGGGGTGGCTTGTTTGGCGGGCGTACGGGCAGGAGTCTTCAAGAGTCTTGAAGACAGCGCCGCGCATTGGACGGCGGCTTCGGTTTACGAGCCGCAAATGTCGGCCGATCAAGCGGACGTTCTTTATGCGGGATGGCAGCGGGCGGTTGCGAAGAGTTATTCTTGATGACCCTTTCCCCGCTTCGGATGCGTACGATCAGTTTGCTCTGGGGGTTTGGCGAAGCGACCTTTTTCTTTTTTGTGCCCGACATCTGGTTGACTTATCTCGTCCTGGTCAATCGCCGGGAAGGATACAGGAATATCCCGTTCGTGATTGCGGGGGCTCTGGCCGGAGGGTTGGTGATGTATCTCTATGGAGCGTACGCTTCTGATTCGGCCCGCCTGTTTTTGGATACCGTTCCGGCGATCGGTCCGGCGCTTATTGATGGCGCACGGGAGTCGATGCGTGAAGGCCATCCGCTGGTGGTCATGCAGGCGGGGAGTTTGAGCGGCGTTCCCTATAAGATTTATGCGGTCGTGGGCGGGGAGATAGGGCTTTCCCCCGTTCTTTTTGCAGTTTATTCGGTCATTGCGCGGGGGGTGCGGTTTTTGCTGGTCACCAGCCTTGCGGCGGCGGTTGGATATTTTCTCCTGAAACGGATGAGCGTGAAGACTGCTTTGATTGTTAATACAATCTGCTGGGCGGTTTTCTACAGTTTTTACTTTTATAAGTTTTCGGCTTGATCGTTGTTTAAGCCACGGCGACGGCCCCGGCCTCGCTATCGATCAGCAGGGTGACAATGCCGTCGGTATAGACGTTGTATGTCTCGCCCGCGTTGTTGGTCTGGCCCGCGGAATAGAAGGTATTGCCCGAGCCGTTGGTGAAGTTCAGCGTGTCGTTTCCGTCCATGTCGATGATCAGGATCTTGTCGTTATCCGTCATCGCGACAACGCTGGTGTAATCCAGAGTTATGGTATTTGCAAGGCCGTTATCCGATCTCAGGGTTTCGATATTTTTGATAATCGCGTCATCAATGGTTGTGAAGTCAATGCCGCCTGCCGTATCCAGGATCATGATGTCGCCGGCATTAGAACTGCTGAGATTATCGCTGCCGCCATCCAGAATCAGGCCGGCGGTGTATGTCTCCAGGTCGTTCACAGCCGTGGAGGACAGCCGGAAATAATCGCTGTCATCGCCGCCGTAAGCCTTGACCGTATCCATTTCCGCCAGAACAAACGTGTCGTGACCCGAGCCGCCATGCAGGAAGGTGAAGTTTCCGGCCACCAGGTTGATCGAATCGTCGCCATCGCCCGCCATAATATTGCTGTTGTTCCCCGCCACGATGATATTGTCGTTACCATCGTCGGTGAAAACATTGTTGAAGTTCGAACTGACGTTGACCGTATCGCTGATCGCACCCGAGGAGCTAAAGGTCTCGTTGTTCGAGACCATCATTCCGGTGAAGTTGTCCTGGATTATGGTATCAAAGGTAATGGTCGTCGTGGCCAGAATATTGCTTGAGGCGTCCAGCGCCTGCACGGTGATGACTTCATCGGAGCCGTCGAGCGTGTTGTTCATCTGGATTTGCATCAAGCCCGTTACGGGATTGAAAGAGTAGCTGGCGAAGCCGGGGTTTACGGGCGCCGAGATCACATTGTAAGAGGCGATCTGGCCTTCGGGGTCATAGAAGGCTTTGCTGAAGTCGTAGGACCAGTCATTATTATCCGATGCCGCGAAATAGTTGGAACTGCCGACGTTATTGGGCGCGTCCCCGGTCAGGGTTGTGGCTTCGTCCACGTTGGTCATGCCCGTAGTCGTGATGTTGGCGGCGTAACCGCCCTGCAGGTCGGTTCCAAAGTATATGATATTTACCGGGTCTTCGTAGTCCATGGACACGCCGGGCTTGAGTGAGACGAGGAAGGTCGTCGCGCTTTCGCGGACGATGTCATAGAAGTTGCGGCTGACGCTGGCGAGTAAAATCACGGCGAAATCGGCGTTCAGCGCCGACAAGCGCGCTACCGGTGCGCCCGCAACGTTCTCGGCGAAAGCAAATTTTTCGACCGTAATCATGAAGGGCGGATCGACGAGGTCTTGGGTTTGTGTGGTGACCGGGGGGGCTGCGGGGTCTTCGCTGCTCACGGTTTCTGACATGGCGTAGTTGACCAGATCGGTTTCCAGGGTGCCTGAGCCGCTGTCCGGGGCGACCATTTCGTCCGTCAGTAAAAATTCGTTTTGCAGAGATGATTCCTTGTCTCCTGTTTCAGCGTTGGCGTCTTCCCGGATGGTGGAGAAGAGGTCGGAGGAGACGGAGGATACATCCTCGTAACGGTTGCTGATGTCCTCGGCGCTGAGCTTGCCCAGAAACTCGATCCGGTTCTCGGAAGGCATGAAGAGGGCGGTTTCGTACTGGTCGGACAGGGTGACCGAATTGCCGCTATAGTCGGTGAGGACGATGGCGCCTTCGATCACGGTGATTTCGCCCGTGTCCACGTTGCCGAGGATGATCGTGCCGCGGATGCCAATGGAGCCGGCGGGGGTGTCGATCTGCACATCGTCGGGGTCTTCGCGGCCGATCAGGCCGGAGGTAAAGACAAACACGCCCTTAAGGACGGAGAAATTGGACGATCCGCCCTGCGTGGTCGGATCGAAAACATATTCGTCGATGGCCAGACGGGCATCGCTGGAGACCGCGAAGGTGCTTTCATCCATGAACATGATATTCACGGCGCCGTCTTCGCTGGTTTCGATAATGTCGCCCTGATAGATCGGGCTGCCGACGCCCAGAGCCTCGACCTTGCCGTCGGCGCGGGTTACGGTGGCTTCGCCCTTGATTTCCTGCACGGCGCCGACCGGGCTGACATCCGTCATGCCCTGCGCGTTGTCGGCGTATCTGGCTTCGGAGGTCAGGAAAGATTGCACGAGTTCGGGGGTCAGCATCGTGCCATCGGGGGCGACGAGGGCGGGGGGCGTTGCTTGCGCGAAGTAGCCCTCCACCATGATTGTTCCTTCTGCGGTTTCGAGGACGAGATCCGATCCGTCGCGGGCGAGGTCCGCGTCGCGGACGTAAAGGCTGGAGGGCAGATCAACCTGCGGACCTTCAACGGGCAGGGTCAGGCGCTGCGGCTGCGCGAGATGTTCCGTGAAATCCTCGATGACTTTGACTGTCATGGCTTTTGCCCTTTATCCCTTGTCGGCGTTCCGTGCGTTTCTTTAATTTATTAAATCAATCGTCTTTTTAACTTCTATCCGGTTCCGGCTTTGCCGCGTTTTGCGGGCCTTAAAGCCTACCTCTGGGTTAATTTTAATATGAAAAATATTAAAGTCGCGTAAGGATTGACTAAAATTTTCGTTAATTTTTACAGAGATACGAATAAAAAACGTCATATATATCAGTATTTTATGTTGTTTAAGGGGGTGCTGAAGTTTATTTTGGCCATTATTTTTTGGAGTCTCCGCGGCTTCAAGGGGTGGTAGAGTGTTTCCCTGAAGACTTTGGGTTAGGAAGGGTCCGTTCTGCGGTTTTGCGATGATCAACAAGCTGTCTTATTTTCTTCTTATCGTCGGCCTGGTCTTCGCGGCTCTGAGATATCAGGAGATGGGTGAACTGGATTGCGCGGCGGCGGGTGAGAGGGCGCAGGTCTCTGTCCGGCTTGATATGCCTGATCCCGAGTTGAACACCGATTTGTCCTATGCCCAGATTACCCAGAAATTCCGCAGCTATCATGGCGGGCAGGCGGCCAGTCCGTACCTTCAGGCCTTGGGCGTCACCGAGTTTTTCATGGATGTGCAGTTCCAGCTTAAGTTTTTGGAGAAAATGAAAAGCTTTACGGGGCAGGCCTGCCTGATTCCGGAAAAGGTGGATGTGGTCCTGATCCTGAAGCAGACGATTTTCCTCGGCAAATCCAGCACACGGAGCAAGTGCCAGTTCAAGACCCTGATGGATCATGAAATGCGCCATGTCACCATCAACCGCGATATCACACAGAAGAACCTGAAAAAGTTTGAAGAGTCCGTGCGGGCCGGTATTGCGAATTACGGACAGTATCAGGGGTGGGGGCCGTATGAGTTACAGCGTTCGTCCGACAAGAAAGAGAAATTAAAGGCGTATATGGATTCTTCGATCAAGCGCGTGGCCAAGGAAACGGAAAATGAAATCAACCGTCTGCAAAGCAAGGTGGATACGCCCGGGGAGTATATGCGGATCGGTCGGGCGTGCCGATGGTAGGGGCGGACTTCTATATATCTTTTGTCACGGGTTCGCGGACAAAAGTGTCGCGGATATAGGGGTTCTTAAAGACCTGATCGGTCGGCCCCTCCTGCAGGCCGTCGAGGTGCATTTTCCAGGCACGAGAGCGGTCGAGATCGAGACGAACTGCGGCGGCAGCGCGATAGACGAGGAAATCGGCGCGGGCGGCTTTACGAATGTCGGAGTTTTCGTTCATAACCTTGATCAAATCCTGATAATATTCTTCAGGGTAGACGTTGATGGCCAGATTTGTCCTCAGCTTGATATCCAGCATTTCCTGCAAAGACTGTGCGGGGTCGCCTTCGCTTTCTGCCAGCCAATAGATGGCGTCTGCGTATCCGTCGGCGTCGCGGCGGGCGTTGCGGCCTTCGATTTCCTTGGCCATATGCATGAAGCCCCGGTCGTCGTTGTGCAGGTAGGCCAGAATGTAGTTTACCGCCGCCAGTTCGTAATCTCCGACCATATCGTGCCGGTCACCCATCTGTAAGGCTGCGCCTGTGTTGCGGTATTGGTCCGCGACCCGGCTTCCGGCGTCGGAGAGTTTTCTCAAAGCGCCGATAAATTCAGGAAATTTAACCTTCCGGTGGTTGCAGCTCACGTCGATAAATTGAGCGACCTCGAACTCATCCAAGCCGCGAGCCAGCATATGGTCGGCTATGGCCATGGACTCGGACACTTCATGATCCATGAAAGTGTGCGGCTTGCCTGCAGGCCAGAGGTTGCGGAGGCTGCCGAGGGTTCTGTATAGGTAGTCGGTGGCGGACATTCAACCCGTGCCTTATTCACGTTCTTTGTATGATCATTTCAGAAATTCTGGTTTATTGTCAAATACAAGCCATTCACCGCTGCAGTCACTGCGGATCCGGCGGGCGTGCCGATGGTAGGGGCGCGGCGATACGGAAGCGCCTCTAAAATTCCTTTGTGTGGCGATCATATTGGAAAGCATCGCGGATCACAGGGTTTTTTAACGCTTGATCGGTGGGGCCGGCTCTCTGGCCGTCCAGATGCATTCCCCAGGCCCGGCTGCGATCGAGACCATGGTGAACGGCTGCGGCGGCGCGGTAGAGCAGGAAGTCAGCCCGGATTGCCTGCTTGAGCTCCGGGTGGTCGTGCATCGCCTTGACGATTTCCTGGTAATAAGCGGCCGGGTAGGCGCCCTCTCCGAGTTCAGGAAGCTCCTGCGCGATCAGAGGCAGGCTTTTTTCGTCATCCGGGATGAAGCTCAGGTATTTTATGGCTTTTTCATAGCCTTGCTGGTCGCGTGGGCGGTTTCGCACCTCAACCTCATTCGCCATATGATAGAAGCTCTTGTCGTCGCCATGAAGGTAGGCAATCGTATATTGAATGGTGGCCAGCGTGTAATCTTCGCCCATATCGTGGTAATCGCCCATGGCGATGCTCAGGCTTCGGTGCCTGTATTTTGCCGCCAATTCGCTGCCGTTTTCCATCAAGGTCCGCATCGCCAGCGTCAACTGCAGGGGATCGACCTTTTTATAACTCTGGATGGCTTCAGGGAATTGCCGCACTTCGTTCTCCCCCATGTTCATTTCGACCATGCGGTTTGCGATGGTTTGCGGGTCTCTGATGTCATGGTCAAGAAATGTAGCGGGTGAACGCGACCAAGCGCGGCCAAGGGCGCCAAGGGTTCTGGAGAGATAATCTTTTGCCGTCATTGTCCCTGTTCTGTTTATAATTGTGTGGTTTTTTGTCGATCATTTCAGAAAAGAAGGTTTATTGTCAAATCCATGGGTCGGCCGCATATTCCGCAAGAGATCGTCAGTTTCCTGCAATCCGTCACCATTGCGGAGCTGGGGTATATTTCGCAGGCGGATTACGGTTCGAGGGCTGACCGGCATTACAACGCGCTTAGACAGATTATTTTCGAGCAGAATTGCAGGGTCGACGAGAGCCAGAATTTGTTTCCGGGGGAGGTGGTGAATTTACGCTCGTATGTTTATGAAAAAAAAATATGCCCGTGCCCATGTGATGTGTTGGCTTCTTTCAGTTTATTGTGGCGGTAGTCAATGGCATTTACATGATGATTTTTTCAGGGAAAAAGTGCTGCTTTATTTTCAAATCATACCGACAGAATTTCAAAATCTGGTCAGGGATTGTCTGCTTATGAATTTTGAATATGACTTTTTGAACAAACCCTCTGAACTTCTCACCAACGCCCAAATGTCCGAGGCCGACCGGATCACCATTGAATCCGGTATTTCCGGTTTTACCCTGATGCAGAATGCGGGGCAGGCGGCGGCGGATATCATCATCGAACGGGTGCAGCCCTCGAACACCCTTGTTCTCTGCGGGCCGGGGAATAATGGCGGGGACGGGTTTATCATCGCGGCGCTCCTGAAAGCGCAGGGGTGGGCGGTGGCGGTGGCAAGCTGCGTTCCGCTGGAAACCCTCAAAGGGGATGCGAAAATGGCGGCGGAGCTGTGGAGCGGGGAGGTGCTGCGGTTCGAGGATGTCGCGATAACCGCCGATTTATTGGTGGTCGATGCGGTGTTCGGGACGGGGTTCAAGGGGGAATTCCGTTCGCCCGTTCTTGAGGTTTTCCAGAAAATAGAAAAAGCGAAGCCGCTGGTCATCGCGGTGGATATTCCGAGCGGGGTGAACGGCACGACAGGGGCGGCTGCCCTTCATACGCCTCATGCCAAGCTGACGGTCACGTTCTGCCGTAAGAAGCTGGGCCATGTTCTCTTGCCCGGATCGGCGCATTGCGGTCCTATCGTGGTTGCGGATATCGGTATTCCCGACAGCCGCGTGGCGCAGGCGGGGTTTGCGGCGCTGGAAAATACTTTCATCCCGCCGAAAGTCACGCTCAGGGAGCTTAATGAAATGGCGGAGATGCGGGCGATTCACAAACGGCTGGTGCAGTTTGCCGAGACGAACCAGAGCATCGTCGATCCTCTGGCGTTTTTGCGGCAGCAGGCCGTAGATGGGGAATGTTATGTCATCCAGACCAGGCCGGATTTTATTCTGGCGACGCCGGAGGGGGAGGTGTTGATCACCCCTCATGCGCCTGAGAAGGCGCGGAAGAAGGAGATCGAGGTGCGGATCGAGAACCTTATCTCCGGTCTTGTCGAGCGAAAGTTCAGTGTGCGGGAGGCGGCGTGTGCGGCTCTGTATCATCTCGCGCATATGGGCGGGTGATCGACGCTCCGGCTTGCATTTTTATGCGCGGAGGCTCATGATGGTGCAATGCGGCAAAAACTCTTGCCGTGGCCTGTTTTTTTCCGTAAGTCATTCCCATGAAATCCGAATCTCCACCAAAGCTGATTTTTGCCGTTCCGAAGGGGCGCATTTTGCAGGAACTGGCGCCGCTGTTGGTGGCCTGCGATATCCGGCCTGAGGCGGATTTTTTCGATGAGGACAGCCGCAAGCTGCGGTTTACAACCAACCATCCGGCGCTGGATTTGATCCGTGTGCGGGCGTTCGATGTGGCGACCTTCGTGGCTTATGGCGGGGCGCAACTCGGCGTGGTCGGCAGCGATGCGATTGAGGAGTTCAATTATTCGGAACTTTATTCGCCGCTGGACCTTGGCATCGGCCAATGCCGCCTGTCGGTGGCAATGCGGGAGGAGGATCTCAAGGCCGAAGACCCCTCCAAATGGAGCCATATCCGTGTTGCGACGAAATATCCTTCGCTTACGGCCCGGCACTTCGCCAAGCGCGGTGTGCAGGCGGAATGCATCAAGCTCAACGGCGCGATGGAGATTGCACCGACTCTGGGTCTTGTGCGCCGGATCGTGGACCTTGTCTCTTCCGGGTCAACACTCAAGGCCAATCAGCTTGTCGAGGTTGAAAAAATTCTGGACGTATCGTCTCGATTAATCGTCAACCGCAGCGCCTTTAAAACCCGGCCCGAGGAAACGGGGCGGTGGATCGAGGCGTTCCGGCGGGCTTTATCCACAGCGGGCATATCAGGAAAATAAAAATGAAATCAGCCCCTAACAGCCGTATTCGCACTTTTTCCCTCCGGGGGCTGTGCGGTGTTGAGGATAAAAGCCTTATCCAGCGCGATCATGAAACGGCGCTGCGCGATTTGAAACATGACAGTTTTTTTCAACCGGTCAACGACTCCCTCGGCCCCTATGACCTTGACCTGTCGATCGAGGAGAATCGGCTCGTGTTCCGCATCGCCAATGAGGCGGGTCATGATTTGCCGATGCTGGTTTTGTCCATCAAACCCTATCAGAAGCTGATCCGCGATTATTTTATGATCGTGCAGAGCTACGATGAGGCCAAGCGTGAGGGAAAGCCTTCGCGGATCGAGGCTATCGATATGGGGCGTCGGGGGCTGCATAATGAGGGGGCGGAGATGCTGATGGAACGGCTGCGGGAAAAGATTCAGATGGATTTGGATACGGCGCGGCGGCTTTTTACCCTGATTTGCGTTCTTCATGGCGGGAAAGTTCTAGCTTGGCGCTGATTTTTTATCCTTTTTGTGCAGTATCCGGCTTTTTTGCTGAATTTGCCGTTGCTTTCCGGCGCGGCAAGGGTGTAGAACGTTACGGTCCTCAAGACTTTAATCAATAGACGAGTTCATGGCCAAAGAAGAGTTGATCGAATTTAAGGGTGTTGTCACCGAAATCCTCCCGAACGCGATGTTCCGGGTGAAGCTGGAGAATGACCACATCATTCTGGCCCATACCGCCGGAAAAATGCGGAAAAACCGCATCCGTGTCCTGCAAGGGGACTCTGTCGTGGTTGAAATGACGCCCTACGATTTGACCAAGGGCCGCATTATCTTCCGTGAAAAATAAGCTGATCCTCGCATCCGCATCGCCCCGGCGGCTGGACCTGCTGGCGCAGATCGGACTTTCACCTGCCCAAGTTGTTCCTACAGAAATCGACGAAACGCCCTTGAAGGGCGAATTGCCGCGTGACCTGGCGCAACGGCTGGCTGTGGCCAAGGCGGAGGCCGCGCTTTCTTCTAAAGAGTCCGCGGGGGCTTTTGTTCTGGCGGCCGATACGGTGGTGGCGTGTGGGCGGCGGATTTTACCCAAGGCGGAGACGGAGGCGGAGGCGCGGGCCTGTCTTGCGTTGCTTTCCGGGCGCAGGCATCATGTTTATGGCGGGATTTGCCTGATGACGCCTGAGGGGGCGCGGCGGATCAGGCTTTGCGATAGCGTCGTCAAATTCAAAACCCTGAACGACGTCGAGACCGACACTTATATTGAAAGCGGCGAATGGCAGGGCAAGGCGGGAGGCTACGCCATCCAGGGGCGGGCGGCGGTGTTTGTCAGTTTCCTGCAAGGTTCCTATTCCAATGTCGTGGGATTGTCGCTTTATGATGTGCAACAGCTTCTGGCCGGAAACGGTTTCTTCGGATAACATAATCTTAACGACTTTTTAGTATTCTCTCTTCTCAGTGATACAACCCGAAAGTTCCCGATGTGGATATCCTTATCGAAGAATATCAGAACCGGATCTGGTCCGCCGCCCTCGTGAACGGGCGGCTGGAGGGGGTTGAGGTCGATCCCGCGCATGAGGCCGTGCGGTGGGGGTCCGTGTACTGGGCGAAGGTCAAGCGCGTGGATGCAGGGCTGGATGCGGTGTTCGTCGAACTCGACGAGCATTATGACGGGATTCTCTATAATAAGGACGTGCGGGTGCGCGGCAAGGACGGGGCGATCGTCAAGGGCGGGGATCAGGCCATCGGCAAGATGTTCAAGTCCGGCGACATGGTTGCCGTTCAGGCGAAGGCTGCGTATCTTCCCCGGACGCATGATTTCGAACTGGCGGCCGAACAGAAATCGGCGCAGATGAGCATGGATATCGCCATTCCGGGGCGGCATCTGATCTATTGTCCGATGATGGATGCCAACCGGATTTCCTCGCGGATCCGCAAGCCGGATATGCGAAAGGCGCTGCAGACCATGCTGGATGCGCTGGATGACGGGATGAAGGGGTTTATCCTGCGCTCCTCCGCTGCAGACTTGCAGACCGATATCATTGTGCGGGAGGCGAAAATCCTTAAAAGCATCTGGGGCGAATTGCAAAAGTTTTTCGAGGGGAATGAGTCCGCGCTCATCATGGCGGGGCCGGACTCCATTCAGCGGATTTTGAGCGACAAGGCGGTCGAGCCGATCGAGCGGATCGAGGTTGTGACCATGGATCATTACAAGCAGGTGGAGGAGTGGTGTTCCGTGTTCGCGCCCGATCTGGTGCCGCGGGTGGTGCCGATTGAGTTGAAGGATGCCGCCAAAGACCTCGCGCTGTTCGAATATCGCGACGTGCTGGGGCAGATCGAGGGGTTGTTTCAGGATTATGCGCTTTTGCCCGGCGGGGGGAATCTGATCGTGCAGGAGACTGTGGCGCTGACCGCTATCGACATCAACAAGGGCGGGGACAAACGCTCGCGGCTGGCCGTGAACGTGGAGGCGGCGCAGGAAATTGCGCGGCAGGTGCGCTTGCGGAATCTTGGGGGGATCATCATCATCGACTTTCTTAAGATGCACAGCCGCAAGGAGCAGGACGAGTTGATCCGGGCGCTGGAGAAATCGTTCGACGGCGATCCCTGCACGGTGCAGATTCACGGGCTGACCAGCCTCGGGCTTATGGAGGTCACGCGCAAGCGCCGGACGCCGCCGCTTTCCGAGAGATTAGAGGGTTTCAATATCTAGGGCCAAGCCCAAAGTTTTTCTAAAGACCTGCAAACACGGCCTTTCTGCGCTTCCGCTTCTCAAATATCCTTAAGTATTCTGCGATGCGGTTCTCGAAAGCTCGTGTTTTCGCTGACTTTATAAAATCTTTGGGTCTTGGCCCTTAGGATTTCCGGGGCTTTGCACGGGGCGGGCCAAAAACGGCTTTACAGCGCGGCGCCATTCTTTTATAAGCCGTATTCGATCTTTACGACCGCTTTTCCCCGATGCCCGGGTAGCTCAGCGGTAGAGCAGGGGACTGAAAATCCCTGTGTCGGTGGTTCAATCCCGCCCCCGGGCACCATTTTTGTTTTCCCTTTTCTGAGTGTTGATGTGTGCTGCGTGGATTTTTGTTTCTGCGATGCAGATGCAGAGCGGTTTAACCCTTATGGATTATAGGTTTAGGTTGTGAGTGACGGAGATAATAGCAATACACAGTCAGAATGCAGTTCTTGTGGTTTTTGGAAATGTTTTTCCAAATATTGGCGCGAGGATTGTTTAAGGGTTATTGAAATTGTCCTGCTGGCGCTTACTTTGTTGGCTGCGGTGTATTTGGGTTATGGGCAGAACGAAATAAGCCGCAGGCAAGTCGAGCTTGAGAACAGCGTTTCCATCGCCGTGTTGTGGGAAAATGACAAGATTTTTGTCGAAAATAAGGGTCAATCGAGTGTGGAGCTAAGGAAACTTCATTTTACGACGTTTCCGTTGTCTGTGAAGAATAAACAGTTTTGTAAGAATCATAAATTATGCAAAACTGTGCCTATCCTAGGGACGTCTGTACCACTTGATTGTGCTTGTCACATTCAGGATTGCAGGGTTTGGGAGGTTTTCGAACATAAGCAGTGTGCTTTCCGAGGAACTGAAAAACACAAAAGTCTTAACGACTGCACCAATAAAGTGAATCAGGGGATTTGCCATCCTGGGAACAGTGGGTTCATCCCTAAGGGGGTCAGGAGGTTTATCATCGATTTTGTTCCTTCAGAAGTAATTAAAAATTCTTTAAATCCTGTTAGAACTATTACAGATGGAAATTACCCGTTGTATTTTGAGGGGGAGGTCGTCAGGACGTTTGACAAACAAGTCTATGAGTTTAAGGGATTTATTGAGTTTTCGTTCGTTTCGCAGAAAGACGAAAAGGGAAAAGAAGAAATAACTGCATTAAAAAGTTTCTATACTAGCTTTAATGAATTTAAAGAAGCCGCTCCAAGGAACTGGTTTTTAAGGGTTTTGGATTGGGTTTTGTCTATTTTCAAATCCTCCCTCTAAACCCATACCTCTCCCCCAGCGGCTCTGCGGTCGGCGGTTCTCCCGTCAATTCAAAGAGATCGTAGCCTTCTTTCAGGTTTTGCCAGAAATTCATCCATTTATCCCCCTCATGCGCCTTCATGTTTTCGTCGGTCATGCGGAAGGGGAAGATGTGGACGGGGAGGGAGGCCTGCCCGCCGGGCACCATTTTCATATCATTTATGATGTTTGTTTTTGCGCGGTTATTTCATGCCCGGTGCGGCGCGCAGTTCAAATTCGGCTGTCGGGGATGGTTTTGGTGCTGCCGGCGTTTCGGGAGTGGATACCCAGCGGTCGCCGGGGCCGGGATCAACATGGTAATTGCCTTTGAAGCGGCCCTGTGTGTCTCCGGCGGAAAAAGTGGGATAACCGAGCGATTCATCAAGAAGTTTGCGCCCGCTTGAAACGCGGCCCGACAAGTCTTCGGCAAAGTGGTTGCCTCCGCCGAAGACGATAACATGGTCTACTTCTTTTCTGGCGGCCCTGATTTGCTGGTCCCATCCGAAATCAGTGCTTACCCCGCGGGCTTCCAGGCCGTAATTCTCCATAACCTTGCCTTCCTGCGGTCCGCCGAGGAATTCGCATTTGATCCCGTGTTGCGTATAGGCTTCCTCGATCAGGCTGATGGTTGCCGCGTCGCGTTCCCGCAGTTGTCCGAGTTGAATTTGTTCTGCGGGTGTGAGAGCCCGTCTTTCGGCGATATTTTCCAGATGCGCGGTGTATGAGGATTTGAGACCCTGCAGGTGAGAGGCGTCGCCGGTTGCGTAGTACTGTTCGAGAGGGTTGTTCTGGTTGAGCACGACCAAGGCGCCTGCTTCCACTGTTCTGGTGTTGTCGGCGTTTTCGATCAGGATTTTCGCCGATCCCCGGCTGGCGATTTCGGGCAAGCTGTCACGCAGGAAGTTAACCGCTTCAGGCCTGAGATGGTTGTCCATGACAATCGCGCCGCCTCTGGCTTCGAGCGCTTCTCCCAGCTGATTGGCGCCGTCCCTTGTCTGCGGCACAGACGTCTGGTTCGGGGGCGTCGGGTGAAAGTGTTCGAAGTTGCGGCTGAGCGCCTGTAAAGCCGGGGATGAATTAAAACGTGTATTCTGCGATTGGTCTATAGGCACTCCCAGCAAAGCCTCTACACGCCGGTCGATGTTCGCGGCGTCGTATGATTTTTGATAGGCTTCGGCGTCGGTTGTGCCTTGGTAGGGGTTGCGGCCGACATTTTCTTTCAGGTCCACGAGCAGGCTGTCCACTGTCATGTTCCGTTCAGCCAGTGTTTTCTGAATGTCCGCGCCTGTGGGGTTGGCGACCACCTGTTCCAGCAGCGCGACCTTGCTGTCGATATCCCTGATATTTTCTTCAATCCTGCGGCTGGTTGAGGCCGGTGTTGCCGAGAAATTCGGGCCTTTGGGGTCGAGGCCCAAAGTCTGGTAGATTTCCGATGACGGGACACGTTCTCCGCCGCTGCGCTGCATCAGTTCCATAAGCGCCGTGCCGCGCTGAGCGGTATGATCTCCCTGTGCGCTCATTCCTTCGGAAAAGAACTGGCTGTAGTGGTTGTAGGTGTTTCCGGGCATTTTACTGCCTTCTATTATGTCCCCCATGGCATTGTAATTCATCGTCGGGTCAAGGGGATTGAAGGTCACACCTGCAGTTCTTCCGACGGAATATACCATGGCCCGGGGATCGACATTTTGCGGGCCAGACTGGATCGTTTCATCCTGCCCCGGGCGCATTTTGAACGTATCCCCGTATTTTCCTATGTGGGCGCGGCCCACCACGTTCATATTGATTTCGGCAATTTCATTACCAAGCTCAGGACTCATCGTGTCGAGGCTGGAGGGCGCTGTGCGTTTCAGCGCATCAAGTGCGCCGTACATCGCCAAAGCGTCTTTGTCGACCGGATCAAGGCTGACGATGCTGCCGCTGCCACTGTTGAGGCTGACCATCCGCCTTCCGGCCGCACCCTCTCCTGCTATTGCCTCGAAGGAGCGGGCGGGATCGGGGGTGTAGGCGGGGTTGGCGCGGGATTTCAAGTGCTCGGTTGAGGCTTCAGAGAGGCGAGCGTTGAGAGATGCTTCGGTTGTGTACTCATCAACCCTGTTGGCAAATCCTGTCCGGCGTTCTGAGATATAGGCTTTGAGCGCATCTGGATCGGTGATAGCCTTGGCTTCGTCTTCGTTTGGAACATTGAGTGCACGCTCATAGTCCTTGATTGCTGTTGTTCCCCGATTATCGCTGGGATCCACCACGAGCAAAAGGCCTTGTGACACCGATGCTACACCACCCATCTGCTGGAAAGTGCTGATCTGTCCTGTGTTACTTTCCTCACCCAGATAGGCCAGACTTTGCCTTGCCTGATTATAGGTTTTTTCAATGTCAGCGCGCATTGCGCCCAGATGCGGATCGGACGCAGCGCTTTGCCGCGATTCCTCAAGAAATCTCTCTATGGCCTGAAGTTGCGTCTCGACTTTTTGAACCAGTTCTTTAGAAGACGCTTCGTACTCAGTGCCAACAGCCCTATCACTTACTGATTGCCAACCCATAGAAAACCATAACATAGCCTCAAAAAGAGGACAAATTTAATATTATCTATCTGAAAACATTTAATTTTTTTGTTTTCCACTATATTCGTCCGATAAAAGAATATGACTGCCCCACAGTTTCTGCCTTTGGAGGCTCGCCCGAAGTCTCATACAGATCGTAGCCTTCCTTCAGGTTTTTCCAGAAGGTGATCCATTTATCCCCCTCATGCGCCTTCATGTTTTCGTCGGTCATGCGGAAGGGGAAGATATGGACGGGGAGGGAGGCTTGCCCGCCGTTTAACGCCGATTCCACCAGAAGATAGATTTCCTCGATCCCCTCGTTCGTCATGGCGAAGCAGCCGATGGACATACACGCGCCGTGGACCATGATAAAACTTCCGGTGCGGCCCTGCGCCCTGTCATAGGCGTTCGGATAGCCGACATCGAAGGCGAGGTGGAAATTGCTGCGCGGGTTCAGGCGGTCCCTTGTTACATCATAGAATCCCTCCGGCGATTGAAAGTCACCCTCGCGCTGTTTGGGGCCGAGACTGCCGGAGTAAGTGCAGATCGGGTAGGTTTTAAATTTCCTGAACGTTGCGGATTTTATTTCTATGCCCCAGATTTCCAGCTCCTTCTCCTGTTTGAAGATGCGAATAAAAAGGGGGCCGCCGGGGGCGAGGCCGAAGGCGTCGAGTTCGTTTTGCAGTTTCGGCCAGACGCGGGCGCGGATTTCGTTCAGGTCCGCCTTGCCGGGGATCATGGCATAATAGGCGTAAAACCCCGCGCCGAGGAGGGCGAGCAGGAGCAGGGCGAGGGCAATTTTGCTGCGGGTTTTCATATGGCCTTATGCTTTTTTGAGCGCCGGAAACTTGTTTTTCATAGTGCCTGCCGCTAGAATGCGAAAGGACTGTTGTTTTATAAAAAAAGGGGTGCGGCGTGTCTATTGTTTATACGAGTGGTTTTAGCAAGTCTGATCTTATGGAGATGAATGCTCTGGCGTTCAGCGTCTATGATCGGCGCGTTAAGCTTCTGGGGCGGATCGGCATCCCGGCAATGCGGCGTGGCTGACCGCGTATTCGACCGCTTATCTGAATTACGGGACGACCAACGAAGAAAAGCTTTTCGCGCACAAGCGTTTCATGGAATTGCAGCATGAAGCCTCAGTTTTGCCAGTTCCTGCCGAGCAGCGCGATATTCTCCTGCGTCAGGGGCCGACATCGACCGTGATTCTTGAACCTGAGGCCGAGCCTAAAGATCCCTGACGGGTTTCAGTTTTTTAAAGACCCAGTTGTTCACGAATGCGCCAGTCAAGGCCCGCGTGCGGGTCGTCTTTGCCGTGGTCCTGATTACCGCCTGCGCCGGATTCTGCCGCGGGTTGGACGCGTTTATCGGGGTCGTCTTCGCCCGTTTCTGCGGCTTGCAGTTCCGACGGGGGCGTTTGCGCCAGCGGGTTCACCTGAAGTCCCTGCTGTTGGCGGTCCAAAGCCTTGTCGAATTCAGATTTTCCTGCGCCCTCAGAACCCTGATCTTCGGGGAGGGAGGAGGGCCATGCGGGGCCGCCTGCGCCGTCAATTCTGGACATGATTACTCCCCACCCACGCGCTCGATGTCCGCGCCGCAAGCGGAGAGCTTGCCGGCGATATCCTCGTAGCCGCGTTCGAGATGATAGATGCGGTTGACGGTCGTGGTGCCTTCGGCGACCAGTCCGGCGAGGACGAGGGCGACGGAGGCGCGCAGGTCGGTGGCCATGACTTCGGCGCCCTTGAGTTTTTCGACGCCGCGGATGATCGCCGAGTTGCCCTGCACCGTAATATCGGCGCCCATGCGGGCCAGTTCGGGGACGTGCATGAAGCGGTTCTCGAAGATGGTTTCCGTCACCATGCCTGCGCCTTGCGCGAGGGTCAGCATGGCCATGAACTGCGCCTGAAGGTCGGTGGGGAAGCCCGGATAGGGTTCGGTCATGATATCGACGCCGCGCAGCTTGTGGCCGTTGCGGTGGACGATGACCGCATCGCGGTCCTTGTCGACTTCAATTCCGGCCTGCGAGAGGTGGCCGAGCGCGGCGGTCAGGTGTTCCAGGCGTGCATTTTTGAGACGGACCGTCCCGCCGGTCATGGCGGCGGCGATGATATAGGTTCCGGCCTCGATCCGGTCAGGCAGGATTTCATGCCGTGCGCCGGAGAGGTGCGGGATGCCCTCGATGGTGATCGTGTCGGAGCCCAGGCCGCTGATCTTTGCGCCCATCTTGATGAGGCATTCGCCGAGGTCGATGATTTCCGGTTCACGGGCGGCGTTGACGAGGGTCGTGGTGCCTTTTGCAAGGGTTGCGGCCATCATCAGGTTTTCGGTCGCGCCGACGGAGACCTTGGGGAAGCGGATGGTTGCGCCCTGCAGTCCGCCTGCGGGGGCTTTGGCGTTGATGTAACCTTCCTCGATGCTGATGATTGCGCCCATTTCCTCAAGACCCTTGAGGTGCAGGTCTACGGGCCGTGTGCCAATCGCGCAGCCGCCGGGCAGGGAGACTTTCGCCTGACCGAAGCGGGCCAGAAGGGGGCCGAGGACGAGGATTGAGGTTCTCATCTTGCGGACCAAATCATAAGGGGCGGTGAAATTGTCGACGGTGCTGGCGTTGAGGGCCATCAGACGGCTCTCGCGCTTGACCGCGCAGCCGAGATATTCAAGCAGGTCGGACTGGGAGGCGATATCGCGCAGGGCGTTGGGGGCGTTTTCAAGAAAGAGGGATTCTCCGGTCAGCAGGGCGGCGGACATGAGTTTCAGAGCTGCGTTCTTGGCGCCGCTGACGCTGATTTCGCCGTTCAGGGCGCGGCCGCCACGAATGCGGATCTTATCCAGCGGGGAGGCCGGAACGGGCGGCGGGACGATGGCAGCGGCCGGATCGGCCTTAAAGCTTGGGGAGCGTGACTCCACGCTGTCCCATGTATTTTCCGCTGCGGTCGGCGTAACTTGTTTCACAGATACTGCTCCCTTTAAAAAACAAAAACTGGGCGATGCCCTCATTCGCATAAACCCGCGCCGGCAAAGGCGTCGTGTTTGAAATCTCCAGCGTCACATGGCCTTCCCATCCCGGCTCCAGCGGCGTGACGTTCACAATCAATCCACAGCGTGCATAGGTGCTTTTCCCCAGGCAGATCACCAACACGTCTTTCGGGATACGGAAGTATTCGACCGTCCGGGACAACGCAAAACTGTTGGGGGGAATAACGCAAATATCGACTCGTCTGTCAACAAAACTCTGCTGCGAGAAGTCCTTGGGGTCTACTAAGGCATTGTCAACATTGGTAAAAATCTTGAATTCGTCGGCGGTGCGGGCATCGTAGCCGTAGGAGGAAAGCCCGTAAGAAATCACGCCGTTTCGTTTCTGTTTTTCGACGAACGGCTCGATCATGCCCTCATTCAGGGCCAGATGGCGGATCTGGTGGTCGGCTAGCAGGCCGGGGGCGTAAAGGTCCGCGGTTTGCGCCTCTTGCTGCGCCTGCGCGTTTTTCAGGATTTTCTTCATGATCCGTCCTCCTTTCCGGTCTTTTTGCCTTTGGTCTTCGTCGTCGGCTTGGCCGGATCGGCGTCCTTGGGTTTGCGGCGGCGCAGGTTTTCGCGCAAAGCGGACGCCCGTTTTTCAAGCCTGTCGGATTTCCGTGCCTTCATGGGGTTGAAACCGATACGAAATTGATCTTCAGAATCCCTTTGAGGATACAGAATTTCAGCCTAGACACTAAGGGTTTTTGGAGTCTTTTCCCGCACTTTTATTACAGGTGTTGCCGGAAAGAGACGTCAGCCGGGTTTGGGGTGGTGGCCGGGGTCGGGGTCGCGGGTGTCCACGATGTTGGGCTTGTGGGATTTGGAGTCGGAGCCGCCGGGGCGCTCGAAGGCCTCGGGGGGCAGGACGCTTTTATAGGTTTCCAGCAGTTCCTCGGCGGAGTGGGGGACGTGCATGACCATGTTCACGCCGCTGTTGAGGGCGAGTTTCTTCACCCGTTCGAATTCCGGGTCGCCCGTGCACATGACGATGGGGACGCCGCCGAAATATTTATTCTTGCGGATTTGCTGCGCCATTTCGGCGCCCGAAAGGCCGGGCAGGGAGTTGTCGGTGACGATCAGGTCGATCTCATTTCCGCCGACGCCCTGAAGTTTTTGCAGGGCTTGCTGCGCGTTGTTCACGGTTTCGATGTTGAGTTCATTGGCAAAGAGCAGGGCTTCGGAGAAGTCGCGGATCCGGTCGCGGTTGTTCGGGTCGTCATCGACGATCAGAACGTGGAGTTTTTCCATCATGGCGGTTGCTCCCCTTCGTTTTTATCTCTTGGGGTGAGTCTGGCACATGGGGGGTAAGGGGGGCAAGGAATTTCATGAAGGGCTTGCCTCGGGCGCGAGGCGCTCTATAGTGCTGCCGTCTTGCGTTGAGGTTTTTATGCGGTTTACGGTTTTCATTCTTCTCCTCTTTCTCTGTGCCTGCGCGGGCAAGCCGCCGGGGACGGAGCGGGTTTCCTTTGCCACGGCATCGCCGCGCTGGCTGGATGAGGTGGGCGGTCCGACTCTCAAGCAAGTGAAGGGGCGGGGGTACCTTATTTTGCCGCAGCAAAAGGGCGCGGCGCCTGTGCCCGCCGTGATTGTGCTGCACAGCTCGCTGGGCGTCGGGTCGCTGGAATGGGATTTCGCCAAGCGGATTCTGGCGCAGGGGCAGGCGATTCTGCTGGTGGACAGTTTCAAGGGGCGGGGGATTGATAAAATCACCGACGACCAGATGGCGGTGAGCGAGGTTTCGATCCTCAATGATCTTTACGCGGCGCAGCGGTATCTTTTGAGGTGGCCCGAGATTGACAGGGACCGCATCGCGGTGGCGGGGTTGTCGAAGGGCGCTTTGCCCGCGCTTTATTCCGCCTTTCCATCCATCCACCGCCGCTATGGCTATCAAAACGATCCGTTCCGGTCCCATCTGGCGTTTTATCCGTGGTGCGGGTTGACGCTCAAGGATCTGCGGCTCTCCGGTCGGCCTGTGCAGATTCACTCCGGCGGGGCGGACGAGATTACGCCCGCCGCCTTGTGCGAGACGCTTGTGCAGAAGGTGAAGGCCGTCCGCCCGAAGGCGCCGCTCAATCTTTACGTCTATCCGGGGCAGGGGCACGGGTTCACGCATCCGGCGCTGCACGATCTCAGCCTTCCGGTCGGGTATCCGTATCCGCGCGATTGCCGGATCGCGGAGCAGGCGGACGGGCGGTTTGTCGAGCTTTCTTCCGGGCAGGTGCTTTCGGGGCGCAATTTGTCCGCAGTCATCGGGGCGTGCAGCGACAAGGGCGCGTGGGTGGAAGGACACGGCGGAGCCGGGGCGGAGGCCTATGAGCGGGCGCTGGCGTTTCTGGCGGGGCCATGACGGCGCGGGGCCGCGATTTGCTTTCCGCGATGATTTCGTTAATACTCAAGGCTCTTCAGACACGATTCCCGGGTGACGATCATGAGCGCCAAAAGACTTCCTCTGTCCCAGCCGAATTTGTTCCTCGCGTTCTGCAAGAGCGTGGGGCTGCTCGGTGCGGCGGCGAGTCTGCAGACCCTGCCGGATATCGACCCTTCGCGCCTGCCGCCGGGGACGCCGGTGGAACATGCGCGGCTGGCGCTGGCGGACGGGCTGGTGTCGGGGTACCTGAAGCATACGAAGGGCGGGGTGAACGATAATGATCCGGCGGCGATCACTCACGCGGTCGAGGAGCTGGCGATTGTCTGGGGCCGCCTGCCGCAGCGGATTATCGACCGGCCGCAGGATGCGTTGCGCCGCGGGCCTGCCGATCCCGACATGAATTAGGCCTGCGCCGCTTCTTATCCGCGGCTGAGGGGCGCGGCCAAAAAAACAGATGACAGGGGGGGATTTATTGGGTAGGTTTCCTCCACTTTTTGCGGGTTTTCATGCCCCCTGCGGGCTGCCGTAGCTCAGTGGTAGAGCGCGTCATTGGTAATGACGAGGTCCCGAGTTCAATCCTCGGCGGCAGCACCAGTTGATAATATTAATCAAGAACAGTTT
Organism: Alphaproteobacteria bacterium; assembly: GCA_016699735.1. Lineage (NCBI taxonomy): Bacteria > Pseudomonadati > Pseudomonadota > Alphaproteobacteria > Alphaproteobacteria bacterium. Next base: position 2,347,437 of record CP065008.1, on the reverse strand, counting down.
TATCATTAATAAGCTGCTCAAATAGACATGGCTCTGGCGTGTTTTTTTTCATACTTTCCCACATATATTCATTATCCCAAGACATATAATTTGGGCCGAATAAATATTCTGAAAGCGGCAGGTAAAGTTGGGATGATAATAGATATGGATCAAGCGCACGGTCCAACTCTTCGGAAGGGTGATGGGACCGAAGAGCCCAATAAGCCTCAATAAGCGGGCGCAGATGATGTGCAACGAACTCTTCGTTAAATTCTGCTCGCATACGGGCACTTTCTTCTAGTGCATTATCATGACGGTCTATAAAAAGTTGCGATTCTTTATCACTTTGTTTTTTCATAATTTTTTGAATATTAGCGAGATGGGTAACAGTTTCTTTTTTTGTTCTTTTCTGCGATTTCTTTGAGGGCGGTGAAGAGGTTAAATCTTGAAAAGCTATTCTAAAAAACTTATCAACATCGGGAAATAAAATCGTCTTATGATCCCCTTTAGTTTCAGGGCGACTATGAAAAATTATTCTATATTCTGATTGGGAAGTATATTTTTGCGCCTTTAGGAATGGGTCTGCTTGAATTGGTGCAGACCATGGATCATTTAATTGCCCTGAATATTTAACCGCACCATGCTCCATCTTCGTAAAAAACTCTTGCAGAGGCTTTTCATCAACTTTACCTTTTGACCATAAACACTCACATAGGCCTTCAATATCAAGTATTTCTAGGCAACCATTGTATGCATACTGGGGTCTTGTAGTATCACACATGATTGATTTTAAATTTTCTAAAACTCCTACTGAAAAAGAGAATATGTAACAGTGTGCATAACTGATGATTTTTACTCCATCTTTAACAATAAATGACGATCCAGGGGAAATGTTTGCTATGCGGTTATCCTCCAACATTTGGAGAGTTTTTGGGTCGCTGTTGCTTGGTGTGATGGACAATGGCCCAGTATCTCCCACGGCAGTAGCTTCCGCTTTGTCGCCTATCCATTCATCTCCGGAAACAAGTTCCAAAAGGCGGTAATATCTTGCATTCCCCACGCGCAAGCAGCCTTCCAGCATAGAAGGAATCCACTTACTGTCCATAAATCTAAAGTACCCCATGGGAGTTACCCTATCACAGTTCAGTGAAGGCGGCAGCACCAGCGAAAAATCCTAGGATTGCACCAGCGCTAAAGTCGGCGCCCGGTCGTAACCCTGTTGCAGCCGTCTTGAGAAGTCCCGCAGCGTCAGAGAAGCCAGTTGTTCGTCGAGAACAGAAATGCCTTTCGGTATGCGGAAGTCGTTCGTCAGCGGGGGCTGTTGGCTATAGGCCTTGATCTCCTCGATCATTTCGGGTGTAAGGACGTCTTCGTTGTCTTCTGACGCCAGGTATCTGATTTTTTCTATAAAATTGCTCGGAAATCCGCCTTCCCCGGGATCGTCCACACAGGCGGCGAGGATCATCTTCATCATGGTTTCAAGCTTGTCGCGGCTTTCATTGACCACTGTATTCAGGGGGGTGTTGCCGCGGGGGTCGTAATTGTCAACATACTGTCCTACGATCCGTACTTCCATGGCGGCGGCGGCTCTGGCTGTCTCCTCCCAAACCCGGCTTATATAAAGGATGTGTTCCTTTGTATCCGGTGCGGCGTTCGCGACGGCGTCGGAGAGTCCTTCCATCATTTCTGTAAACATATCCCGCATGATACCCGCGTCCCTTTGTTTGTTTGTGTTCCTATTTTAGCTATTTTCGGGGAGAGAAGGCAAAGTATTCCGAATGTTATTGGAATATAAGTGGTTTTTTAGACAAACCTTGCTTTTTTACACTTTTTCCCCTTATTTTCTCTGCATGAAAGATGCATTCAAACAACAGGCGACCTCTCTTTACCTGCAGCTCAGGGATTTGTCCGCCGACGGCGATTGGCGGTTCGATCTGGAACGGGCCTTTTCGGCGCGGCAGTTTAATGCGCCGCAGCTGCAGGCCATCGGGGCGGCGGCTACGCCGACCTGCCTGTCCAATATCACCGATGGCAAGGGCCGGACCGTTCCCCTGTCCCTTTCCTATAACCTGACGCACGCCTTTACCGATCCGGTCCGCAACTCCGCCCAGAGCATCCAGATTCTGGGCGACGACCTGATCGACGTGAAGGCCGATTTCTCTCTTGGCGTTCTGGTCCGTGCCCGTTATGCGCTGCGCGATATCGTGCAGAATTATCCGCTGCTTTTGGGCAAGGAAATGCCGCCTTCGGTTGGCGAGATCATCACCACTTACCGGACCGAGGTTCTGCCGCAGGTGGACGGGCTGATCGACGATCTGGCCCGCAAGACGGGCATCGACCCCGGCACAATCGCCGAGGCGCAGCATTGGCAGCATTTGCGTGCCCTGCCGCCGGAGGTTTTTTAATGTTTTTTCCTGAAAGGCCGATTCATGCCGATGGCGTCTGATCTTCGGGAACAGGTCTATGATCTTGCGCGGGAGATGTACCGCCTGACCGAGGGCGATGCGTGGCTTGAAGATCTTGAGGTCACACTTTCCGTGCGGGATTTTACCGAACCGCAGATCGCGGCCATGAAGGCGGCAGCCTCGCCGACCTGCCTGCAGGCGTTTAACGCTCTCTCGAATAATGGGGCGGTGGCCGAGCCTGCGGATGCGCTCTCGCAAATTCTGACCCATGCCTTGCGCGATCCGGTTTTAAAGGCGGCTAAAACCTTTGAGTTTTTCGGGGAAGGCAAGCTTGATTCCGATGATCCCGATTTCGTGCTGACCCTGCTCGCGCAGGTGCAGACGATGCTGCGGGAGGTCGTGCATAATTATCCCTTGTTGCTGCAGGAGGATATGCCGGGTAACGTGCAGAAAATCCTGGACGGGTTCGCGCAGGATATCCTGCCCCGTCTCGATCGTCTGGTTTCAGACGTCTCCGCGCTAAGCCCGCTCGATCCGAACCAGATTCCCCCCGGCCGGGGATGGGAGCATCTTCATACCCTGCCGCCGGAGGCGTTCTAGGAGGCTGTCCTATGCCTCAACTCAGAGGTGCTTTGGCGGGGGGCGCATATATTTTACGGTCACGGAGATGCTCCAGACCAGAGTGATCCCCACGAAACCCAGCACCAGCCAGAGGATATAGGCGTCCATCGCGATCGGCCCCGGCGTGAGGTTTTTCTGGATGGCATATTGCCCTACGACCAGAGAAAGAAGTCCGGCGAGGCCGCCGATCAAGGCCATTCCGCCCGTTATGGTCCGAATCGTTTCGTCGCGGTTTTCCGGGGACAGCCAGTGGTCCTTGTTGGGGATGTTCATATATTGCGGGCTTTTTTGCAGAACACAGCCGATGACCAGAAACATCCCCATCACCAGAAAGGTGACGCCGAGATAAATGGCAAAAAACACCTCGCGGGAGGCCCAGCCGTTGGGTTTTCCCTGACTGTCAAAATGCTGCGCGACCGTTTCCGGCAGCAGGGGGTAGTAGTACAGGCTCTGCGCGATCAAAGAGGCGAAGATCACCGAAAAAATTCCAAACATCCTTTTCATTTTTTACACCATATAAAAAAGTGCACGTGTGTATTACTATATATATTTTACATAAGTTTGATCAAATGAAATAGGCTTTTGCCTTACAAAAAAGCGACTTGTTCAGGGAAGCCGTTATCTGAAAAGGTAAGTCTTATTCAGGTAACGTCGATACCCTCCGGCTAGGGGTGGGATCATCCGTGTGCCCCGCCATCGGTGGTTAATAAATTTGTTTTCTAGATCGCCAGGGCGGGTATAGTGTGTGGGCGCTCCTCGTTCGGCTGACTTGACGTTTCGTGGGGTTGTGGGGTTGAGGTCGTAAACGCTCCCTCAGGGAGGTTTCTTTCCAGTGCGGCTTTAAAGTCTTTTAGTTGAAACGGTTTGGGCAGGACTTCGGTTACGCCGTTTTGCAAAGCCTGTTGCTTAATTCCCTGAAAATCGAAGCCTGCTGTCAGCAAGATTACGGGAGTTGAAAGGTGCCCGTGTTCGGAGCGAATGGCTGCGGTCATTTCCGATCCGTTCATACCGGGGGGCATATTGTAGTCGCTCAGGATAATATCATATGGCGGGTGTCCGTTGTGTTGTATTGCGCCGAGGGCTTCGTTGGCGTTGTTTGCGACCACGATATTCAAATCCTCGGCCTTCAACATCCTTCTAAGGTTAAATTCAATAAGGGTGGCGATGTCGGGTTCGTCGTCAACAATCAGGACGTTTAGTCTGTTCAGCATGGAGCCTCCCGTGATTATTATCGGTTATGTTCTCCAAGCCCTGCAAAGTTACCTGTCTTTACGAAAAAGTGCAAGAATTTCGGGTTTTCATGTTTCGTTATATGTGGCGTCAAATAATTCCGGTGAATTCCTGATTGTGAGCAAGACCCTATCAAATAAGGGGTTGAGAAATTTGGCGGGGAGTCATAGCCTGTCTTGGTTGGGGCTTTTGAGACTGTTTTGCCATTGGGCTCAGAACGAGGAGAAGTAAAGCTATGAAAATTATCGGTCTACTGGGCGGGACGAGCTGGCCTTCGACGCCGCTCTATTACTCCTATCTGAACGAACTGGTCGCGGCGAAGATGGGCGGGCATCACAGTGCGCGGATTATTCTCTACAGTATCGACTATCATGCCATCAAATCCCGCTACACCGAACCGGGCGGGTGGGACGAGATTCCCGATCTTTTGCGCGAGGAGCTTCTGACTCTGGACCGGATGGGACCGGATTGTATTCTGATCTGCAACAACACGTTGCATAAAGCCTACGATATGGTTGCGGATAAAGGGATTGCGCTGGGGGCGCACGTCGTTCATCTGGTCGTGGCCACGGCGCGGGAGGCGCAAGCGCGGGATTATAAAAAACTTTTGCTCCTCGGGACAAAATTTACGATGGAAGACGGGTTTTTTGCCAAGCGACTCAGGTTTTTCGGACTGGATGTTGATATTCCTTCTGAGGATGATCGGGCCGCCATTCAGGAGATGCAAACGGCGATTTCCGCAGGGCGGATGGATCCTGCATTCCGGGGCCGATTTAAGGAGATGCTTTCGCGTTATTCCGGTTATGACGGGCTGGTGCTCGGCTGCACGGAGCTGCCGCTGGTGATTACCGCAGACGAGACCTCTATCCCGATCCTCAATCCGATCCATATCCAGTGCGCGGAGGCGGTGAAGTACGCGTTTTCCAGCGGGCCGAAGCGCGGGGCGATCAACTGATTTACTTTTTTGCCGTCAGACGTTTTCGAAGAGTTTCTTGTTCACACCGCATTTGCCGCCGGAGGGGGCGGGGGACTCCTTTACTCCCGGTGCCATTTTTTCGAGGAACTTGTAGAGCGGAGAGCCCTTAAACTCCTCCACATCCTCGGGGTAGGGGATGTAGACCCCATCCGGCACGGTCTTCATGTCCTCGGAGAGGTATTGTTCGATGGCGTTGTCGGGGACTTCCGTGGGGTCGGCGTGGACGGTTGCCGAACCTAAAAATGATGCGGCATTCAGTATCGACAAACCAAATAAAATCTGAGCCCAGCGCATGGGTTTCTCTATTTAAAAAGCACTCCCATCAGAATAAATCATTCGTCCGACATATGCCAATAATCTTGTCGTAGGCTATTGTAACTCTTTGCTGTCGCTCTTGTTTTTTTGTTCTATAGGCTTTTCGCTTGCGGTCCCTCCGTCGAGAAGGTCAAGCATATCGGTGACTGTCGGCTTGTTTTTTTTTCGTTTTTCATGCTCTCCGATTTCATCGCGAATCAAAGCATCGTCAATCTCATCCAGAACAACAATCTCTCTATTTATGGGTCTTATTGCCGTTTTTACCCTGAATATTTCGGAGGCTTTCACTGTCACATCCGTGCGAATCAATTGTATCGACTGCTCGATTTCGGCCGCCTCCAGCCAGCCCTTGGTCATGTTGAAGAAGTGCTTTCCTTTGTACTCGCAGATGAAAGTTTTTTGCTCGTCGTCGTCATTCAGCTTCAGTTTTCTGTCTGTATATATATTTGCATCATTGAATCTTTTGATAAACCGTCTCTTTGCAAAGTCCCCCTCCTGGTACTCGGTCAGAACTTTTTCGACAATCCTGTAATTCATTTCCGCTATCATGTCGCCGTCTTTTGTTTTTGTTATGCTCTCGAGGGTTATAGAGATATTTTCCTCTCTTTCCTTGATTTTACGGTTGTAGAGATTCAGGCACAGTTCGTCCTCCCCAAAGATATTGAGGCGAGAAAGGCCGCTTTTTTTCTCCTGAAGGAGAGTATCTTCTGGTAAACGGAGGTACATATTCAATGAGAGGAATCTGTTGAAGTCTGGAGCTTCTTTTGAGCCTTTCGGACCCATTTCAAATTTTGAGAGTTCTATTCCGCTTCTGGTCTCAAACATAGATTTCAGGGCATCCTGACCGTAAAAACTATCATTAAGATCAGGAAAGGAAGAGAAGGACGTGTTGCCAGAAACCAGTTGTAATTCAAAAGTCTCCTTATCCTTCTTGTTGACGACTATGAAGGATTCATTCTTTACGCTTAGGGTGACTGGGCTTCCTTTTGACAGGCGTGATTCGTCCAGTCCAAACAAATCCTTCTTTAATATCGCAGTTCCCTGAATTTGTATGCTGTAGGTTTTTTTTTTGGTTCCGACGAGTTTCCATTTCAAATAATCTGAATCCGAACTCCAGTCACAACCTGCGAGTACGTTCATTGCCATAATTAAAGTTATTAACTGATTGTATCTTGTTGTGCGTTTCATACGCACATCCTCCCGCTTTTTTGCTGTTGGGGCCAGATTAGACGATCGGCGGGTCTCAATACAATAGGCAGAGTGTTAAAACCACTGAAAATTAAGGTTTTTCAGGGATTTCCCTCACGGTTTCGTAGGGGGCCGGACCCTCCTGCGCGACGAGGTCGAGGGCGTTGAAATCCTCAGGAACCGCGCCGTTGCAGTTGACAGGGCGCTTGAGGAGGTCAGGCCATTTCTCCACCCAGCCGTCTTCATGCTCGTTTTCCTGTATTAATTCATAGCGGACGCAGCGGGTGGGGGGGAGCGCCTGAAAATAGCCGTGAAGCACCGAGGGGGGCACCTGGGCATCCTGTCCGCCGATGAAGTGGTATTGTGGCAGGTTGGAAAGTGTTGCCGCTTTGAGGGCCGGGTTCTGGGCGTTTTTTGTGCGCGGCCAGCCGTGGGCGTCGTTATAGGCGTCGGTATCCATAATCCCCGCCACCGTTCGGAGGGACAGGATATCCTTGCGGCTTGCCGCGAGGTTGGCGGCAATCGTGGCGCCGCCGTCATAGCCGATCAGGTGGAAGCCTCTCACATTATAGCGCTTCGCGATTTCATCCAGGGCGGCGTTCATGGCCTCGAGCGATGTCGGGGCGTAAGCTTGTTCGCCTGAGAGGGTGCATTCCTCGTCGTCTTTGATCAGGCCGCTATACTGGCAGGGTTGGGCGAGATAGATGATGTTATCCGTCTTGTCCTTGGTGGCGAGGTGAAGGGCGGTGGGGTATTCGGGCGTTGGGCCATTGCCCTCGATGTAGACATTTACGGTCGAATTGTAATCGTGGATACGCTCATAGGCGGTCAGGAGGTAGCTGCCCGCCGGGATTTCACGGCGGATCATCCAGGCCGGGGCGGCGACGCGCTGGGCCAGTTCGGTTTTTACAAGCGGGCGCGAGGTTTCGCAGGCCGTCAGAAGCGCGAGGGTGGCCAGGCACAGTTTTACGGAAGGGGAGCGCAACAGGGGGATTTTTTTCATGAGGGCGACCGCGGAAGAAAGACTTGAGTGAACACATTAAAGAACCACAAGGCGAAAACCGCATGGCGGAATCAGGTTATCACGGGACTGAAAGGAAATCACGCCTTTGACCGAAGTTTTCAACAGCGGTGCGGCTGATTTTCTTAGGTGGCGATGATTGAAGCGAGACCCGAGAGAATGATCAGGGCGGTGGCGGCCATAATGCGTTTGCACAGGGCGGGACTGCCTAGCAAACCGGTGAAGGCGCATTTGACGATTGTGTTGCTCAGGGAGGCGATGACTATGGCGTTTACGGCGGTGTGCGCGCTGCCGCCTTTCTGCGCGTATTCCGCCATTGAGAGGGTCAGGGCGTCCACATCCGAAAGTCCGACGAGCGCCGCGACGGCGTAGAGTCCGGTGGTGGGGAAGTAGGTTTGTGTCATTTTAACCAGCAGGAGGACTAATGCGAATAAAGCGCCGAACTTGACGGCCGAGGTGAGGCTGAACGGGTTGATGACGTCCACCTCGCTTGCGGGGGCCGCGCCCTTTCCTTTACCAGCGGCGGCTCTTGCGTAGAGGATTGCGACTCCGGCCAATGTGGCGAGGGTCATCACGGCATAGGGGGCGATCAGCATCGGCAGGAGGGTGCGGTTTACCACGGCAACCTCGACCAGAACCCGGATAAACATGATCGTCCACGAGAGGAGAATTCCGGCGGCCAGAATATCGTCCGTCCCCGCTTTTCTTTCCTCAATGCTGCGGCGGGCAAAGGCCAGCGTTACAGCGGTCGATGAAGCGAGTCCGCCCGCCAGACCCGTCAGCAGGGTTCCATGCGTATCGCCCAGCCAGCGCACGGCGACGTATCCCGCCAGAGAGAGGCCGGAAATAAAGATCACCAGCAGCCAGAGCTTGTAGGGGTTCAGCGCCTGCCAAGGATCGACAGGGGCATCGGGCAGGAACGGCAGGACGATGAAGGTGGCGATCAACAACTTGAGCGCGGCGTAGATATCGTCTCTGCCGAGCTTTGCGACAAAGGCGTGCATGGGCTGCTTGAAGGCCAGAATGGCCGAGGTGGAGATGGCCAGTGCGACTGCCAGCGAAGCGTATCCGAATATGACCGCGCCGCCGAGGAGGGTTACGGTCAGGGCCGCAACCTCGGTCGTCAGGCCCACGGAATCGCGGCTGGAGCGGTTCTCCTGTATGTATCCGGCGATAATGATGCCTGTGACGGCTAAAAGCACCGCAATAAACGGCCATGGTGACATCAGATGTCGGGCGAACAGGGCACCCAACGCCCCGGCCAGCGCAAACAGCATGAAGGTCCGCAGGCCCGCGAAAGAGTGTTCAGGTTCGACGGCTTTGCTTTTTTCACGCTCGATCCCCACCAGCGCCCCGATAAGGAGCGCGATGAGAAAATTCTGTGCGACGGTTATTTCTATTTCCGGCATTATCTCAGGATACTAGCGGAATTCCTTATCCGGTTTCCACCCTTCTTTCCAGTTTTCGAGGGTGACGATTTCGGCGGATTTGCCGTTGTCGTGGAACCACGAATCCACGGCGTAGGCGGTCTGGGTTTGCCTGTCGGTCATCACGGCGGTCTGGTGCGGCCAGCGTCCGGCGTGGATGAGCGGGAAGCGTGTGTCGGGACCGCCCACGTCATGGAAATTCAGCAACCCTCTTTCTTTCAGGAGGAGGAGGTAGGAGGTCGTATTCGTGCTTTCGTCCACGCAGTCGAGCTGGCCCTGGCCGATCCTGCGGAAGGTTCCGGCAACATCCGTCTGCGTTCCCGTGCGCGGGCCGATCAGACGTTCGAGATATCCTATTGTTTGTTTTATTTTTTCGCGTTCCTCGGCGGCGCTTAGGGCGGTTGGGCCGAAGGCGGTCTCTATCCCGGCCCAGTCCTGCGGGTCGAGGGTGAGCGGGGTCAGGCGTTTGCAGCCGTACTGGGAGCAGTGCGTAAAGTGACTGTCCGCCGGGGCGGCGATTTTTTTTTCCTTATAGTAATCCAGCGGCGGGGGCAAAGTTTGGGTCGCGCAGGCCGACAGAGTCAGGAATGAGGCAAGAAACACAAATCTTTGAGCGCTCATGCTAATCATTTTTATTAAGATTCATATTTAGAGTCAGTTCGACGGGCGTGTGGTCGGAGGCCTTTTCCCAACCCCGGGGGAGGCGGTTAATCACGCAGGATTGCAGGCGGTCGGCCATGGCGGGGGAGAGCAGGAAATGGTCGATGCGGATGCCGTTATCCTTCTGCCACGCGCCGGCCTGATAATCCCAGAAGGTATATTGGTGCGCCCGCGTATCGAAAACGCGGAAGGCATCGTAGAGTCCCATATTTTCCAACGTCCTGAGCGCCTGTCTTGATTCGAGACGGAAGAGGGCGTCATCCTGCCATGCTTTCGGGTCGAAGCAGTCTTTCTCATCGGGGATGATGTTGAAATCGCCGCCGATGACGAAGTTCTGGTCATTGGAGACGTGTTCGCGCAGGCGGGCGGTCAGGCGCTTCATCCAGCGCAGCTTGTAGTCGTATTTGTCCCCCGGCGCGGGGTTGCCGTTCGGGGCGTAAATGTTGATGAGCCGCAGGCCGTTGATGTCGGCCTCGATATAGCGGGATTGCGCGTCCGCCTCGCCGCCGGGCAGGCGCTCCGCGATCACGGCGATCTCATGTTTTGAGAGGATGGCGACGCCGTTATAGGCCTTCTGGCCGACGGCGCGTCCTTTGTAGCCGAGATTCTCGAACTCCTGCGCGGGGAAGTTTTCGGTTTTTATTTCCTGAAGCATCAGCACGTCCGGCGCGGACTCCCGCAGGTAGCGCTTGACGTGTTCAAGGCGCACGTTGATCGAGTTGACGTTCCAGGTGACAATTTTCATGGGGGGAAGGATAGCAGCTTGGTGCGGGAGGGCAAGATGCGTATTTACTTCCCGATTGCCAGCATCAGGTAAGTCGCCCAGCCGCCCGCGCCGAGCCAGAGGATGACGGGGATCAGGACGGTGCCCGAATCAATGCGCTTGAGCAGCAGAATATTTACCCACAGGATCAGGCCGATGCCACCGATCACGCACGGACCCGCCAAGGCATAAAGCCCTGCCTTCACGCCGTAGGCCTTGGCAAAGTAAAAGCCCGTCATCACCGGACCGCTCAGGACATACAGCCAGCGCATGATGAAAATGAGGGGATACAGCCACATGGACTTTCCGATCAGTTGTTCCGTCGGATGAAATATGATCAGAGATCCGGCAATGACGATGCTAAAGATAAAAAGCAGCTTGAAGGTCAGGCTCAATTTGGCTCTGGTCGGGTTCAGATGCACTTGGCGGATGAAGCCCACGGTATAATTCCCCTCAATAAAATTGCTGAAACAGTATATTCTGTTCAAATCATTTAAAGTAATACAGCCATCGTACCATGAAAAATCTTAAGAAAATCGTACCTGAAGAGCAAGATTTGAGGTCTTTGGCGGCGTTTTACTGCACAGCTTTTCACGCTCCGGAACGGGGGGAAGTCTGGACAGAGGCGCGGGCGCACGATTTCCTGCGTGACCGGGTGCTGGACGCCTCCATTTTCGCGGTTCTGGAGGGCGAAGGCGGGGCGCTGGCGGGGTTTTGCTGCGGCGGGCCGTACGGGCGGAGCTTCCTGACGCGGGAGCTGGGGCTGGAACTGCCGCGCTATTTTATTCTGTCTGCCGTCGCGGTCGATGCGCCTTTGCGCGGGCGCGGGCTGGGGCGGGCGATGGTGGAGGCGTTCTGCGGCCTAGCGGCGGCGGAGGACGGGTATAAGGGTTTTCTCACGATCTGTGGGGCGGGGAACGAGCCGATGCTGCGGGTTCTGCACCATGCGGGGTTCGGGGAGTTGGGGCGTTATGAAGAGGATCAGGGCGGGGTGATAGCGGAGCGGGTGGTGTTAAGGAAGGGGCTGGTTTTTTGAAATGAAATCAGGGATTTTTTCTTGTTGAAATATAAGTTTTTTGTTATTTTCCCTATCAATATAAATCTTGTGATTTTAGGGGGTTAATGATGGGAAAAAAGACTTTTGCTGCGGCGACCGGAGCTGGTCTTCTTGTTGTCTTCGGAGCGCCCTTGGCGTACCACACGCGGGATGTTCATTTTTATCCTGAGGATACCTGCAGTATCACTGAACAGGCTGATGGCAAACACCTGCGGGTCATAGACACGAGAATGAAAGAGATTGCGGACATTCGCCTTGTTCAAAATGACGGCGGTGCGTTGGTTGGGCAGGGGGCCGTCTATGGCGATGAATTTCAGGTTCAAGTTGCTGCTGCGGATAGTGAAGCTGTTTTTATTCACAAACATGGTCCTGAAAAACTGTGGCTTGGACGGGATGTTGTTCATGTTGCCCGCAGCGATAGCAACTCCTCCGAGAGTGTTCCTGAGCCGCATTTTTAAGATGTTGAGACGCAGGTAAAGCCAGAGATATTTTTATGGCGAGGTATGCCGGGTTCGGCGTGACGGCGGAGCAGGTAGTTTTTTGAGTTTTTCTCTAAAACGATTTCAAGCCTTGATAGGGGTTAAGACGATCTCATGCGAACTGCGCGGGGGCTGTCAAGAGGAACCATTTGCTTGGAGCCACAGGATCTGCATTTTTTTGCAGTTTTACCACGCCAAATCATATAAATCAGTCCGGGGATAATGTATGCTATTAGCAATAGAAAAGTAATTAGGCTTGAGCCTGGTTTTTCGCCATCTGCAATCTTTTCGCAATTTGTACAAAACATAACGTATGGACGATAATGAGCTTTTTTTGCAGAAAGGCCACAGTCAGGGCAGCTTTTGAAGCTGCTTCCAAACAAGCAGTTGCATTGTCTGCATTGTAGGTATTTTGTCATAAATCCCACACACGTTGAATGAATTATTTATACAATTTTTTTACAATCTCATAGCCTTAATATTATGCACGATAGAAATCAATCAAGGTCACTTTAATCTTAAGTAATGTTTACGCTTCATGCTCCGGGTTGGTGACGTTGACGGAAATTTTTTCATAATTTTTCGGCGCGGTGTAATGGTCTTCGTTGACGTAATAGTTGGTCGCGCAGCCGGAGAGAAAAAATGAAAACACAACAAGGGTTAGAAGTGTGTTTTTCATTTTTTAGATCACCGAAAAGGACGTCCCGCAGCCGCAGCCGGAGACGGCGTTCGGGTTTTCGATCTTAAATTCCGAGCCGATGAGTCCCTGATCGAAGCGGACGGTCGAGCCGGCGAGGAAGGGCAGGGAGATGGCATCCGTCACCACCGCGTCGGCGAAGATTGTGTCGTCCTTGCCCGCCTTGTCGGTCAGTTCCATCTTATACATAAAGCCGGAGCAGCCGCCGCCATCGACGGTGATGCGGAGCTTGAGGGCGGTCTTGCCCTGCTGGGTGCGGAGTTCGTTTATGCGCTTTACGGCGGTGTCGTCGATGTTTAGGGTCATGTGAGCATTATAGGCTATTTTTCTTTAATTTTCAGCAATTCGAACAGCGACAATTTTTATTCCTGTGCTTAATTCTTGGGGTTCGCCGATAACGATTGAGCCTGTTTCAAATTGCCAAACTTCATCGTGATCGCACTCGGAGAGTATCCGAAATCGTGAATCTCCGAGCTTTTCAGCTGATACCGGGCGATAAACGGGCGTTCCTTCATTAAGCATCTGAACATAAATCGTAAGACTACTCATGACTAAAGCTGCTTTACGGCGGAGTTGTCGATGTTTAGGGTCATAGTGGCTATTATAACGCTTTGATATGCTTAGGGGCAAGGTAGATAGATGGGAGTCTTCAGCGCCAGAAACGATATTGCCTCAAGCTAAAATAGGCAGCTATGAAATTCCGTAATCCAATTAGCCAACGCATTGAAGTCGTAAAAGAAGCATTTCTATGGTGTTTGTTATTTGGTCCAATATATTTTCTATATAAAAGGGCGTGGTTACACGCAATTATCAGTCTTCTTCTGCTCTTTCCTACGGGGGGAGTGTCATGGTTAATTTATCCCTTCTTTGCTCGCAGAATAGTAGTTAAACAATATAAGAAAAAGGGATGGCAAGAGATTTAGAAGAATGAAAAATTGAAAGTTGGTGCCTTAGCTTTTGCCAATATCTGGTTTTGGCTCTAAAAGGTTTTTTGTTAATACTTTTTTGGATTATGAACTATATCGTGCCTTACTGGACTTGGTATCTTCTCTATACATGGACCTATTGGAATTATGAGTCACCCTGACGCCACCGCCTATAATTACTGCGCCTTGCCGCTGGCGGCGTATGCCTGTCGGCCCGATGAGAGCAATGGCCGCATCCATGCCGAGCCGGACAGCGCGCACCGCACGGCTTTCCAGCGCGACCGCGACCGGATCATCCATTCCAGTGCGTTCCGCCGCCTGAAATACAAAACACAGGTCTTCGTTTATCACGAGGGGGATCATTACCGCACGCGCCTGACGCATACGCTTGAGGTCGCGCAGATCACGCGGTCGATTGCGCGGGCGCTGATGGTCAATGAGGATCTGGCGGAGGGGATTGCGCTGGCCCATGATCTTGGCCATACGCCCTTCGCGCATATCGGGGAGGAGTATCTGCAGGCCTGCATGAAAGATTACGGCGGGTTCGATCATAACGACCAGAGCTTGCGCGTCCTGACGACACTGGAGCGCAAATATCCGAAATGGAACGGGCTGAATCTGACGTGGGAGACGCTGGAGGGCGTGGTCAAGCATAACGGGCCGCTGACAACGCCGCCGCATATCGCCGTGCGGGAATTGCAGGCGCAGACGGATTTGCGGCTGTCCACTTATGCCTCCGTCGAGGCGCAGGTCGCGGCGCTGTCGGACGATATCGCGTATAACAACCACGATGTCGAGGACGGGCTGCGGGCGGGGATGTTTACCATTGCCGATCTTGAAAAGCTCTCCCTGCTCGGCGGGATTATCGATTCGGTGCGCCGCGACTATCCGGGGATCGAGGAGCGTTACCTCGTGCAGGAGATGATCCGCGCCATGATCGGCGCGATGGTTGAGGATGTTTTGACCGAGACGCGGGCACGGCTGGCGGCGCTCAAGCCGAAAACGACGGAGGATATCCGCATGGCGGGGCGGCCGATGGTGGCGTTCTCTGAGACTATGCGGGATCATGTGGACGCGCTGCGCGGGTTTCTTTACGAGCGGATGTACCGCCATTACACGATGCGGCGGATATGGCTGAAGGTCGAGCGGATCGTGACCGACCTGTTTGGAGCTTTCCACAAGAATTATCTGCTGTTGCCGGATAACTGGCAGGCGCGGATTTTGGAGGCGGGGGCGGAGGCGGATGACGCGCTGCGGGCGCGGATCGTGGCGGATTACATCGCCGGGATGACCGACCGTTACGCCATACGGGAGCATGAAAGGCTTTTTGACCTTTACTGGGATTTGCGGTAATAATCGTGGGTCACACCCCGAGTTGATTCGCACTGATACCGCCCATGCCGCATACCTTCCCTCAACGGAGCATATTATGACTAAGGATAACCATTTCCAGCAGTACGGCTATGACCATTACCTGAAAAGCCCGAAAAGGCCGCAGGCCATTGACGACGAGGGCGGTTCGCGGTTCGGGCCGGGGCTGACGACGGCGGCGCTGTTGCTGGTCGGGGCGGTGTTCGCCGGGGTGATTGTTATGTCCTATCCCTCCGCCAATAATCGGCGCGGGGAGATTCCCATCGTGAAGGCCGATCTGCGTCCGATCAAGAGTGAGCCGGAGGAACGGGGGGGGATGGATATCCCCAACAGCGAGAGCACGATTCTGGCGCGTGTGGGCGAGGCGCCGATCCAGGGGCAGAAGGACGAGATTGAAAACCTGCTTGATTCTCCCGACGAGGCGATGCCGAGCAAGGAGCAGGCCATGCAGGAGGCTTTGGGCGAGGAGGTTTACCGTTCCGCCGAGGGCGAGGTGAAGCCGCAGGATGTGATCCAGAAAATCGACGAGAACAGCCAGCAGATCGCCGCGACTGAACCCGCTTCGGGCGAGGCCGTCGATCCGATGACCCTGCACCGGGCGGGGACATCCCCCGAAACCAAGGATTTCGTGCAGAGCGTTCTGAACAAGGAAAAGGGGGCGGATACCCCTGCCGTTCCTGAGGTGAGGGAGGCCGAGATCGCGCCGCCGCCGATTGATGTGCGGGCTATCGATATCCAGCAGCCCGATCCCGAGGCGGAGGCTGCCCCGGCCCCTGCGCCCGAGAATCTGGCGACGACCGAGGAAAAAGCCGAGGAAATGAGCCAGATCGAGCCGACGTCGGGCCTGTCTTCCGCGCCGAAATTCAAGGCAACGTCCGGCACCTATTATGTCCAGTTGGCCAGTATCCAGAACCGCGGAGCGACGGAAAAAGAGTGGCGCAAGCTGCAGAAGAAATATGGCGCCACCATCAGTGAGCTGAAATACCGGGTGCAGGAAGCCAGCCTCGACCGCGGCACCTTCTACCGGATTCAGGCCGGACCGATCAGCAAGGACAGCGCGGATGAGATTTGCCGCGAGATCAAGGCGATTACGCCGGTCGGCTGTCTGGTCGTCAAAAAATGATTGCGGGGAAAACCGATTTCAGCCGGGGGGCGGAGAGGGCTCTGGCCACGACCTTCGCGCCTGCCGGACCTGTTCTGACTCCTGCTGAAAAATCCCTGTTCCGGTCCGCCGATCCGCTGGGTTTTATTCTCTTTGCGCGGAATTGCGAAAACCCGCAGCAGCTTTATGCGCTTGTGCAATCTCTGAAGGAAACTGTGGGGCGCGACTGTCCGGTCCTGATCGATCAGGAGGGGGGGCGGGTGCAGCGATTACGGCCGCCGCACTGGCGCGACTTTCAATCGTTCCGGCATTTCGGCGAACGCTATGAAACACAACCGGATGAGGCGCTGGAGGATTTGCGGTTCGAGACGCTGCGGATTGCCGAAAGCCTGATTGAACTCGGCATTAACGTGAATTGCACGCCTGTTCTCGACCTGATTTTCGAGGGGTGCCACGATGTGATCGGCGACCGTTCGTTTTCGTCGGATCCGGCCATCGCGGGGCGGCTGGGGCTGTCCGTCTGCCGTCATTTGCTCAAGGCGGGGATTACTCCGGTGATCAAGCATCTTCCGGGGCACGGGCGGGCGAAGGCGGACAGTCATCTTGAGCTTCCGGTGGTCGAGGTCGATGCGGGGGAATTAAGGCTTACGGATTTCGCGCCGTTCAAGCAGGTCGCCCGGTCGGAGGCGGGGCAGGCCGTGTGGGGGATGACCGCGCATATTGTCTATCCCGCTTTGGATAAGGATAATCCGGCGACTCTGTCTTCGCGGATCATTTCGGACATCATTCGGGAGGAGATCGGTTTTGACGGGTTTCTGGTGGGGGACGACCTCGATATGAAGGCGCTGGACCCCTATGGTTCCCTGCCTGAGCGGGCGTCGGCGTGCCTTAAGGCGGGGTGCGATCTGGCGCTTTATTGCAAGGGGGAGTTCGATGTCATGGAAAAACTGGCGGAAAACCTGCCTAAAATCAGCCAAAACGCGCTTATCCGCTTGAAAAACGCCTCGGAAAGCGGGAACATAGCGGCATGAGTGCTGATGCTGCCATCAATGAGTCTATTCCTGCCGCGCCGGAGGTTTCCGGTTCTTCGGCGGCTGTGGCTTTTTCGGAAGACCCGCCGCGGGTGACGGGGCCGCGTCTGGCGGACGAGGTCGATACGCTTTTGCTCAATATCGATGGCTATGAGGGGCCGATTGATATTTTGCTGGAGCTTGCGCGCAAGCAGAAGGTCGATCTGGCGAAAATCTCGATCCTGCAACTCGTGCGCCAGTATCTTGTTTTCATCGAGCGGGCGAAGGCTTTGAATCTCGAACTCGCCGCCGAGTATCTGGTGATGGCGGCGTGGCTGACGTATCTCAAGTCTCGGCTTTATCTGCCCCGCGACGAAAATTCCGAGGAGCCGAGTGCGGAGGAAATGGCCGGGGCACTGCAATTCCAGTTGCAACGGCTGGAGGCCATGCAAAAATGCGCGGAACAGCTATTTACCCTGCCCAAACTGGGGCAGCAGGTTTTTGCCCGCGGCATGACCGAAGGTGTGCGGACCGAAGTCACAACGCATTGGGAGGTCAATCTTTATGACCTGCTCAAGGCTTACGGCGATATTCGGGCGCGGCAGGAGAATCAAACCTACGATATGCCGACCTTCAGTCTGATGTCTTCCGACGAGGCGTTGGAGCGGCTTTCGAAGATGCTCGGCGCACTGCCCCGCAGCGGACAGCAGAGCGTGTGGGCGACGCTGCAGAGTTTCCTCCCCGAGGATTTGCAGGACAGTCTTTATAAACGCTCGGTTCTGGCGTCCACCTTTACGGCGGGTCTGGAACTGGCGAAGCAGGGGCGGCTGGAAATCCGGCAGGATGGGCTGTTTCGGCCTATTTACGTGCGGAGCGTTCCGGTGCAAGCGGAGGTGGCTGATGGCTGATCCGATGAATAAACGCCTCCTTGAGGCTTTGTTGTTCGCTTCGCCGGAGCCTCTGGCGACGCGGGAGTTGCATGAGCGGATGCCCGAGGGATCGGATGTCGGCGGTCTTTTGATGGCGCTTCGCAAGGAATACGAGGGGCGCGGCATTGAACTCGTCGAGCGCGAGGGGGCGTGGGCGTTCCGCACGGCGCCGGACCTTGCCGAGAGCCTGACCCTTCAACGGCAGGTGGCGCGGAAGCTTTCACGGGCGGCGATGGAGACTCTGGCCATCGTTGCCTATCACCAGCCGATCACACGGGCGGAGATCGAGAATATTCGCGGTGTTCAGACCCATAAGGGGACGCTGGACGCCTTGATGGAAATGGGCTGGATCAAGCCGGGGCGGCGGCGCGAGGCACCCGGTCGGCCCCTGACATGGGTGACGACGACCGGCTTTATGGATGCGTTCAGCCTTGAATCGCTCATGGACCTGCCGGGGATGGACGATCTGAAGGCGGCGGGGCTTCTGGATCGGCGTCCGGCGATCGAGGCTATTCCTCAAGCCGACCTGTTCTCTGGACAGAAGCGGATAGACGGGGTAGAAGGATTGTCACGCGCCGCCGACGAGGAATCCGAGGATGACGCCGTGGAAGAACTCCTTGAGGAGGTGACCTGATGTCCCCCGGTCCGCTGCAAATCCTGATTATTATCCTGCTGGTGTTCGTGCTGTTCGGTGCCAACCGTGTTCCGGGCATCATGGAAAACCTCGCCAAGGGGATCAACAGTTTCAAGAAGGGCTTGAAGGAGGGCGACCCCGAAAAGCCGCAAATCGGTCATGAAAAATCCGTTTCTCAGAAAGACCCTGCGAAGGTCAGGGACGAAGAATAATCCATGGATGTAGGCACGCTTTCCGTGCCGTGGTGGGCATCGCTTTACCTCGTCGTTCTCTTTGCCTTCACGGTGGCGGGCATTTTCGAAGACTGGAAAAAAACCCCCCGCGCCGCTTGCGCCTCGGCCATCTCCTGCTGTTTTTCCTTCGTGTTTGTGATTGGTTTCTTTCATCCCGACTGGGCGGGGAAATTCGGGTGGGTGCTGATTCCCATGCTGATTTACGGGCTGATGTGGGAGTTTTACGCCTCCGTTCAGGAAACCGGGCAGGCGGAGCAGGAGCTTAAAAGCTATGACGATCTCACGGACGATGAGAAATCCATGCTTTTGAACATGGCCATCGTTGCCAACGCTTTGGTGGTTGTGCCGGGGTATGTGGCTGGCTTAAAGTTATGCGTAGATTTGTTCCTTTAGCGGCGCTGGGTTTTATTTTCGCGTTTGGATGAGAGATTTCGATGCTGGATGTGGGTTGGCAGGAGCTTTTGCTGATCGCGGCGCTCGCGGTGATCCTGATCGGGCCGGAGGAATTGCCGAAGGTCATGGTGTTTTTCGGGCGGGTCGTACGGCGGATTCATTACGTTAAATATGCGCTGTCGCAGCAGTTCGATGATCTGATGCGGGAGGCCGATCTGGACGATCTGCGTAAGTCCGTGAATTTCGAGGAGAAGGATTTTAACGAGGCGGAGGCCGATGCGGAGGAGGATCCTCCTGCGGCCCCGCAGAATCCTGTTATGAAAAAAACGGAAGAGGGTGATGCATGACTTCCGTGAATCTGGAAAATGAAACTCTTGAGCATACAAAACAACCGTTGATGGGGCACCTGCTTGATCTTCGTAGGCGACTTATCTGGGTTTTTTCAACCATGTTTTTAAGTACGCTCATTTGTTATTTCTTTGTCAGTGATATATACAATTTTCTTGTGACGCCACTTGCGGAGGCGATGGGGCCGGGAGATACGAACCGGCTTATCTATACGAACCTGACCGAAGCTTTTTTCACCTATCTGAAAGTTGCGTTGTTTTCCGGTATCTTCATCACGTTTCCTGTTCTTTTGATTCAAGTCTGGATTTTTATTGCGCCCGGTCTTTATGAAAAAGAACGCAGGGCGTTTCTGCCGTTTCTGGCCGCGACGCCCGTATTATTTTTTCTTGGCGCGGCCTGTGTGTATTATTTTGTTCTTCCGATGGCCTGGCCATTTTTTCTGAGTTTTCAGGTGAGTGCGGAGGAGGCGGTGCTGCCGATACAATTAGAGGCGCGGGTCAGTGAGTATCTCGACCTGATCATGACTTTGATTTTCGCGTTCGGGTTGTGTTTTCAGATGCCGGTGTTCCTCACCCTGCTCGGATTTGTGGGAATCATCACACCGGACTGGCTTGCGAAGCAGAGGCGGTATATGATTATCCTCATCTTCACCGTCGCGGCGATCTTGACGCCGCCGGACGTTCTGAGTCAAATTCTGCTGGCTGTTCCCCTGATGGGGCTTTATGAACTCTCCATTCTCATGATCCGCATGGTCGCGCCGCACTCCGATGCAAACCCAGAGAATAAACCGCACAATGACACACACGCCGCTTAGCCTGTATTCGGAAAAGCTGCTGCGCGGAGAACTGCATCTCGATCCGGCGCAGGGCGCGGCGGTGAAATCGCTGCAACGGCTTTACGATGAACTTCTGGAGGCGGAGAAAAAGCCCCGGATGAGCTTTTTCGAGAAGGTTTCCGGCAAGGGCAAGGCGGAGGCGTCTCCTCTCGGGGTTTACCTGCATGGCGGGGTCGGGCGCGGCAAATCCATGCTGATGGATTTGTTTTTTTCCTGTCTGCCGCTGGCGATCGGCAAGCGGCGGGTGCATTTTCACGAATTCATGATCGAAGTGCATGATTACATCCATACGCGGCGGTCAGAGGATACGATCAACGGCGGGGCGGTGGATCAGGCGCTGCCTTCGCTGGGCGAGTTGATTTTTCAGAGATCGAAAGTGCTGTGCTTCGATGAATTTCATATTACCGATGTGGCGGATGCGATGATCCTCGGGCGGCTGTTCCGGCTGCTCTTCGAAAAGGGCGTGGTCGTGGTGGCGACCTCCAACTGGCCGCCGGATCGGCTGTATGAGGGCGGCTTGCAGCGCGAGCGGTTTTTGCCCTTTATCGCGCTGATGAAAGAAAAGATGGAGATCGTGCATCTGGACAGTCCGCACGATTACCGGGCGCGGGCGCTGGCCGAGGAGGGAACGTATTTCACGCCGCTGGGGCGGGCGACCGAGCAGAAGATGGACGCATTGTTCGGCCTTTTGACCGGACAGGCGCCGGCGCTGGAGGAAAAGCTGTTCGTCAAAGGGCGGCGGCTTCCGGTGCGGACGGCCAAGGGCGTGGCGCGGTTTACCTTTTCGCAACTCTGCGAGCAGCCGCTGGGGGCGGAGGATTACGTGACGATTGCGCGGAATTTCCATACGGTCCTGCTGGAAAACGTTCCAGCGCTGAAATACGATCGGCGGAACGAGGCGAAGCGGCTGATGAACCTCATCGACGCGCTTTACGACAAGCGGGTGCGGGTGGTGATTTCGGCTGAGACGCGGCCCGAGAAGCTTTATGCCGGGCACGATCACAGTTTCGAGTTCCAGCGCACCATCTCCCGCCTGCAGGAAATGCAGAGCGAGGGGTATCCTTAGGGCAATAATCGCAGTTTTTCTAAAGACCTGTAAGCACGGGTTTTCTGCGATGTGGAGGCAGGAAAGAAAAAATTCGAAACAGGAATATATTCACAATTATATGCTTAGCTAATGATTCTTACTACGCCTAAATTTATTGTCTCTAGCCATGAGTAACGAAGATGAAAAGCTCCGTGATGCGGTTTTAAAAACCATGCTGAACACCCTGCCAAAGTCTTTGAAGGATAAAGCGGGTAAAAAATCTCTGGAAGCCAAGGAAAGCTTGGAATCTGACGGTACAGACTAAGATTATTTTCGGATTAATTTTTTATCTTTTTATTATCGCAGCTTCGTGATAATTTGATTCGTCGTTGACTATTTATTGGCAACGATGAAAGAGAACAGGCCACCCCGTGGTAACGAAAGTGGCCTGCTCGGTGCGGATGTAAATCCCGCTCCATTTCTCCGTAAGGAGAAACTGAAAGAAACTAAAAAGCCCTTATGGAAGGGGCTTAAATTTGAAACTCTCACGATCCTTATGGAAGGGATCGTAAACTGAGTTATGTGGGCCTGTGGGGAATCGAACCCCATTGCTGCAGGTGGGTAACTTGAGCACTAAACCATTAGCGGGTCCATAGTCGTGAATTGTAATCAAAGTTTAGGGCGGAGTCCAGCGGCTCCCCCTTTTCTTTTTTGTTGGTTAGTGTTTTTGATTGCGAGCAAGGTTACGCGTTGATTTTAGTCCCACGGTAAGTCAGTCTTTTGCCTTCGGCACCTTTGAGGCAAAGCAAGCCTTGGCTCAGGAGCACACACCTTTTCGCACGCCTAACGTGTTTTCATTTTGTCATGAATGGGCTTTTTTCTGTCAAGCCGAAAGCGGTTTTGGTTGGGTGGGCTTGCAGGTTCTAAATATCCTTCGGTTCCGTCGCCGTCATCGACGGGCGCTGGCTGAAGGTTTCATACCACTTCGCCAGTTTGGGGGCTTTGGAGGGCCAGTTCACCTCCGGCAGGCGGAAGGCGATGTAGCCCAGAGCGGCGCCGAAGGCGATCTGGCGGATGTCGATGGCCGCGCCGAAATCTGCGCTTTCGCTTTCCATGACGGGCAGGCAGCGGTCGATGGCCTTGAGGTGTTTATCGACGATTTTCTGGGAGATTCCGGTGTCGGTTCGGCGGCGTTCGTAAACAATCGCCACGCCCGATTCCATGACTCCGTTGGCCAAGGCTTCGGCCCGCATCGCGCGGAATTTTTCGATGCCGGAGGAGGGGTATAGCGGATTGTTCTTTGAAAGAGAGTCAAGATAGGCGCCGATCACCATGCTGTCGTAGAGGGATTCCCCGTTTTCAAGAAGCAGGGCGGGAATCGCGCCCAAGGGATTCGTTTTCTGCAATTCCGGCGGATTATCGGAGGGAGGAGCAATGACTTCAGAGATTTTATCCTGTAAGCCCTTTTCGAGCGCGACGATGCGGACCTTGCGGGCGTAGGGGGATGTGGGCGTATAGAAAAGCTTCATGGTCATGAGGGGGTTGCTCCGTTGTGATCCATTCAATTTATAAATTCTTCTTTCAACATACTGAAAAACACAAACGATTCAACCTGTCATGAATTTTGCATAGGGTTTTTGATTTGTTTTTATGCGGGGAGATGATTTTTATTCTCCGATCGGTTAGTGTGGTTTATGCAAAAATTCCTGAGTGTGTTTACGTGGCAGAAGAAGGACCGGGCGAACCGTTACGAGCGCGAGAAAAACATCGCGACGACCGGGACCGTTCCGCAGCGTTTAAGTCTGGCGAAGAGCCGCAAGACGCACCCGGAAATCCTCTATTTCCTCGCGCAGAATGACCCGGATGCGGGCGTCCGGCAGGCGGTGGCCAATAATGAAACCATGCCCGTCCATGTCTCGCCCTTTCTGGCGCGGGACCAGAGCCCGGATGTGCGGTTGGCGCTGGCGGCGCGGCTGGTGTCGCTTTTGCCTTCCATCAGCACGGACAAGCAGTCGCAGCTTTATGCCTTCGCGGTGCAGGCGCTGGGGACACTGGCGCTGGATGAGGTTCTGAAAATCCGGCTGGCGCTGTCCAGCACCCTGAAAGATCATGCCTATGCGCCGCCGAAAGTGGCGGCGGAACTGGCGCGGGATGTGGAGCGGGATGTGTCCGAGCCGATTTTGCGCTTTTGCGCGGCGCTGTCGGACCGCGATTTGCTCGATATCCTCAAGAGCCATCCAGCGAGTTGGGTTGTTCAGGCGATTGCGGGGCGCAGCACCGTCAGCAAAATGGTCTCGGCGGCGGTCATTAACGTGGATGATATCACCGGCGGGAAGGTGCTGCTGCGTAACCGCGGGGCGGATATTGCGCTGGAGACTTTGCAGAAAATCGTCGAGCGGGCGCGGGACTACAAGGATTGGCAGGAGTCGGTGGCCGTGCGGCCCTTTCTGCCGTTCGCCCTGGCGAAAGAGTTGGCGGAATTCGTGGATGCGGCTGTGCGCGACCTTCTCATGCAGCGGCCGGATTTCGACGGGGCGATGGCGGAGGAAATCTCCGAGGTCTTCCGGCGGCGGCTGGATTTCATCCGCGGGGATTCCAAAAAGCCGGAAACAGTCGAGCAGCGCGTCAAGCGCATGGCGAAGAAGGGTGAGCTGACCGATGAGGCCATCACGGATGCGCTGGCTGTGCGGGAGACCGATTTCGTGTATGCGGCGCTGGCGCATCTGGCCGGGGTGGCGGAGGCGACGCTGAAGGATCTCTTTGAGGCGCGGTCGGCCAAGCCGATCGTGGCGCTCTGCTGGAAAGCGGGGCTGTCGATGCGGACGGCGCTGACCCTGCAACGCGATCTGGCGCAGGTGCCGCCAAAAAATCTTTTATATCCGAAGGGCGGCACGGACTATCCGATGACCGAGGAAGAACTGGAGTGGCAGCTTGATTTTCTGGGCGTGGCGAAGAAATAAGGGAATTCTTTCATGCGGTTTCTGATTTTTGCGCTTGTACTTTTTCTCTCCGGCCCCGCGTTCGCGCAGATGCCCTTTGAATGGACGATGTGTTCCACGGACTCCGATTGCCGGATCGTCGGCGGAGGCTGTTACCTAGGCGCCGTGAACAAGGATTATGTTACGCAGGGGACAAAGTACGCGAACGATATCAATGCGCGGGTCGAATGTATCCGCTATATGGACCCGCTGAAGGCGCGGGCGGAGTGCTACAAGCCGCCTAAACCCTGCCCGCCCGAGGCAATGTGCCCCGAGCAGGCGCCATCCTGCCGGACGGTTGAGTAATCTTGTGTTCTTGTCATCTCCTGCCGAAGGGTGCTAGTCTCCTTCACGTTTCATAAAAGATTTGTTTCCACTTCACTTCAAGGAGAATTGCCCATGAAAAAACTGCTTGTCACAACCTTGCTGGCCGGAACGCTGGCGTTTGCCGTTCCCACGCTGGGCTTTGCGGAAGAAACCGCCGCTCCTGCGACCGAGGCGGCTCCTGCCACAGAAGCCGCTCCTCCTGCGACTGAGGCGGCTCCTGCCGGACCGAGCGCCGAGGAAATGGCCAAGATGATGGCGATGATGCAGCCGGGCGAGATGCACAAGAAGCTGGAAACGCTGGTCGGTTCCTGGACCTATACGTCCACCATGCAGATGACGGCGGATGCTCCGGTCGAACAATCCTCCGGCACGTCGGAGAATACGATGGTGTTCGGCGGACGGTTCCTGAAGATGGCGGTCAAGGGCACGATGAAAATGAACGGGCAGGATGTTCCCTTCGACGGCGAGGCGCTGACCGGGTATGACAATATCGCGCAGCAGTTCCAGAATGTCTGGTACGACAGCTTTGCGACCAGCATGATGACCGGCACGGGCACGTTTGACGAGGCGACCCAGACGATCAAGGAAGAGGCCACGGCGAGTTGCCCCATGACCGGGGGCAAGCGCAGCTTCCGCAACGAGACGAAGTTCATCGACGCCGATCATTTCAGCTATACGATGCATTCCGCCGACCCGAAAACCGGCGCGGAATACAAGATGATGGAGATCCAGTATTCACGGGTGAAGTGAGGCTGATTTTCTGAGATTTAAAGAGCGGCGGCTTCGTCAGGGGCCGCCGTTACCTGTAGTTGCTCTTTATGTTGAGACTGTAAATTAAAAATATTATATTAATATGTTATTTTTAAATGATAATTTGATCTAGATATATAATGTAAAGGCGTATGTATGAGGATAAGTAGCACCATTATATTTGGGCTGTTGGTTAATTTTTACAATTTTGTTAGAATGGTCGGTGTTTGTGCCAATCAACAACACTTCTAGTTAACGCCATGTCCATTGCACTCGCAGAGAAGCAAGCTGAAGTAGATAGGAACTATGAGGCATTTAGAAAGATTCTTCCAAATCTTATGAAGACTCATGTCGGGCGTTTTGCGGTTATGCGGCATGAAGAGCCTGTTGCCTTCTTTGATACTATAAGAGATGCCATGGTTTATGCTGTGAACACGTATGAAGATGGCCTGTTTTCTGTACAAGAGGTTACTCAAAAGCCTGTAGATTTAGGGTGGTTTTCTCATGCCTCGGATTGCGGGTCCGTTTGATCCAAAAAACGGGGTTTATATTGATGTTTTTATCAGCAAACCCCTGAGCACATACAACGAAGAAGATGCAGAGCGTTCAAAGCGCAAGCTCAGTATGCTTGTCGATAGTGGAGCGTCCAGAACTGCTATCAGTCCTGTCATCGCTCAGGAAATTGGTCTTGTTCCTATCGGGCGCAAGCCATTGAGGTCAGCTACTGGTGAGGTTAAAGCCAAACAGTATCACGCCGACCTTACCTGCGAGCTTTTTGTGCCATGTTTATATCTTCCCGATTTAAGCATTATTGAATTTGATTTCGGTTTGGGCTGGAGAGACGGATTTTTGGGCAGGGATTTTTTGGAAAAAGTTATTTTTGAGACAAATGGGCCTGGCCGTACGTTTTCAATAACGATTTAGGTTTTAGAGATTTGAGAGACTTTGTTTGCAAGTTTCTCGCTATTTGTTGGTCCTTATCCACCCTTGCCCGAATCGCGGGGAACGGCTAGGATTCTTCCCGTTGAAGTTTTCACTATTCTCTTATTTCACGAAAGGTTTTTCCCATGAAAGCTCCCGTCAGAGTTGCCGTTACAGGCGCAGCCGGACAGATCGGCTACGCTCTTTTGTTCCGTATCGCGTCGGGGGAGATGCTGGGCAAGGACCAGCCCGTCATCCTGCATCTGCTGGAGATCACGCCCGCGCTGCCTGCGCTGGAGGGTGTTATCATGGAACTCAAGGATTGCGCGTTCCCGCTGCTGGAGGGGGTTGTCGCCACCGATAACGTCAACGTGGCCTTCAAGGACGTCGATTATGCTTTACTGGTCGGGGCGCGGCCGCGTGGGCCGGGGATGGAGCGCAAGGATTTGCTGGAGGCGAACGGGGCGATTTTCGCGCCGCAGGGCAAGGCACTGAACGAACACGCCAAGCGCAATGTCAAGGTTCTGGTTGTCGGCAATCCGGCCAATACCAACGCGCTGATCGCGCAGCAGAACGCGCCGGACCTGAAGGCGTCGTGCTTTACGGCCATGGTGCGGCTCGATCATAACCGGGCGATCAGCAAGCTTTCGGAGAAGACGGGCATCCATACCACTAAAATCAAGAAGGTCATTATCTGGGGCAATCACAGCTCGACGCAGTATCCCGACCTGCACCACGCCAAAGTGGACGGCAAAAGCGCGCTGACGCTGGTGGATAAGGACTGGTACGCGAATGCTTTCATCCCCGAAGTGCAGCAGCGCGGGGCGGCGATCATCAAGGCGCGGGGCGCCTCCTCGGCGGCTTCGGCGGCGGCGGCGGCGATCGACCATATGAAAAGCTGGGCGCTGGGGACTCCCCGCGGCGACTGGGTTTCGATGGCGGTGCCCTCAGACGGATCGTACGGCATCAAGCCGGGCGTGATTTTCGGTTATCCCGTGACGTGTAAAGACGGGGCTTATGAGATCGTGCAGGGGCTTTCGATCAAGAAATTCTCACAGGCGCGGATCGACGCGACCGAAAAGGAATTGCGCGAGGAGCGGGCCGGGGTCGAGCATCTGTTCAAAGGCCGGATGGCGGCGGAGTAAAGGGCGGCACCTCTTCGCCTGTCATTTCTCCTGTTATTTCTCCGGCGGCGCTTTCGGGCAGGCTGAGCAGGGCGAGTTCCTGTTCCGGTCTGCAGATGTTCTCCTGCGGCTTTGATTCCGGCGGCGCGGCGGTTTCTTGCGGCGTCAACGGGTCGAGCATAAATGAAAGATGCAGGTCTTTTTGGGCGGCCTCTTTGGCGGCTTCGCTTTGCGTGGCGGGTTCGTAGGGCGGGACGGGCTCAAAACGGCCGCAGCCGTTCGCGCTTCCGTAATCCGCCATGATTTTAGCCAGACGCAGGCGGGCGGCCATTACGCGGTTCTCATACTGTTCGAAGACCTGCGCGGCGTTCAGGGCTTCTCCGTCCTCATCGTAGAAAAATACGCGGTTGTTTTCGGCGGCGGCCAGAAAGTCCGGGTTATCCGGGTCGGCGAGTTTTTTCTTCGAGCGTCCATTTTTCAGGCTATAGAGTTTTTCGGCGAGGCCGAGGCCGAGCATATGCACGATGTAATGATCGGTCAGGGTAATGGCGCGGTTTTTCCTGAATTTTTTGATTTCGCCGCTTTCCTCTGCAATCTGATAGCTTTTGATCAGGGCGGAGACGTAAGGATCGAAGCGTAAATCGAGGATTTCGGTTTTCAGGCGCTCCCTTCCGGCCTCGAAAGAGGGCAGGCCGGAACCGTTCAATTTAATCGCTTCCGCGTAATCGGGGTAGCCCGCCTTTGCGCCGTATTTATGGATGAGGTTGAGCCAGGTGGACTCAATATATTGAAACGTGCCGCGGGCGGTCGAGCTTTCGGCGAAGTTGAGCTGGCCGAGATTGCTTTCCATCATGGCCTTGAGGATCAGCAATTCGAAGTCCGTTCCGGTCTGGACGCTGGCGTCATAAAGGGCGGAGATGAATTGCGGGTCGCGGCCTTTTTTGAGGAAATGACCGCGCAGGGCGGTGGCCAGATGAACGGCGTTGCGGTCCTGACGGATCAGGTTCACCTTGATGCCGTATTTTGAATTGAGGCTTCTGCCCATGATGATGAGCGGGCAAGAGGTGCCGGAGGCGGGGGCTTTTTGTGTTTTCGCGCCTTTGACCTTGATGTGCAGGGGCGGCTTCCGTTCGATGGCGTGGGACGGAAGGGGCAAAACGAACGATAGCGAAAGGAACGCGAGTGCGAAAATCTGTGCGGCTTTCATCGGGTTTTTTCGGGTTGTGAAAAACGATCATACAGGGCGCGGGCGTCCGCGCAAGGGTACAGATATTTTATGTAAAAAATATGAACAGAGTCTTAACCCGATCAATCCCGAAATATGGCGGTTTATGTGGGTCTGACCGTCGTCGGGTTGGGGGTGATACCCGGTGCTGGGGTTTCAGTTCTGGCGGCGAGGGCCACCTGATCGGTGCCGCCGGCACCCTGCGTCGCCGTGTAGACGGGGGTCAGGCCGTCACGTCCAGCGCTTGGGGGCCGCGTGGTTTGATCGACGCCGTTGGGGAAGCCGGCGGCGGCTAGAGTCGTTGTTTGACCCTGTCTTTCCGCCTTGGCGATTAAATCGCGGCTCCAGTAGTTGGAGTCTATTTTAGTCACGTAATCGAATGTCTGGTTACGCCAGAGATTCGCGCTGCCGACCCCTAATTGCGCTCGCTGCTGGCCGGCGAAATTCATCCAATCCTCGACGGTGATCCTCGATCCGGGGGTGCGGCTGGAGACCCATTCAACGGCTTTTTCGCCCCCGTTGTAGGCGACGAGTGCGAGTTGCTGGCTGCCGACGCGGTCGGTCAGGTGGCGCATGAAGCGGGCGGAGGCCTCGATGGATTTGGTTGGGTCGCGGAAATCGGCTTCGGTATTCAATCCCCATTTGCCCTGGTGGAAGGGCATGAAT
This sequence comes from Alphaproteobacteria bacterium, assembly GCA_016699735.1. Taxonomy (NCBI): domain Bacteria; kingdom Pseudomonadati; phylum Pseudomonadota; class Alphaproteobacteria; species Alphaproteobacteria bacterium. The sequence goes on along the minus strand of CP065008.1, from coordinate 2,317,820 downwards.
TGACCGATGCCCTTGGCGCCTGCGCCGGAGGTGGCGTTGGGGTTAAATCTTGATTCCTGCCAGAGCTGGTTGGCCAGAAGGTTGCCGTCCAGCCCGTGTCTTTGGGCGGCGGCGAAGGTCATCTGCACGTAATTGTTGATCGTGGTATTTTTCTGCATCGCCTGAACGAGGTCCGGGTTCAGGAGGGTCGGGCCGCGATTGGTGCGGAGCAGGTCGGCTACGGGGACGCTCGGTGCCCTCGAATAATCGACGTTAGCCGGATTGACCGAGCCATATGTTCTGGAGGCGGCGTCTTGGGCGGAGAGGCGTCCCGAACTCACATCCGATACGGTTTGCCGGAACGTACCGACGTCGAGGCCGAGCCATTTCGCAAAGCTGCTTGAGGTGTTCTCGTCCTTCAGACCTTCATTGCCGTTTTCGAGTGCTCCGAACAGCATGGCTAGAAGAAGGATTAGGCCGCCGTTTTGCTCTTGTTGCTGTTGGTTTCGCAACATATTGCGCCGCTCTTCTTCCCTCCGGCGTTTTACAATGTCGCTTTCTATGGCGTTGGGATCGGCGGCGGCGGCTGTTGATGGTTGCTGTGCCTCTATAGCCAGAGGATCCTGGGGTGCTATGGGCTGACTTTCAGGGGGCGTTGCCGGGACAGAGCCCGTGTCACCAGATGGCGTTACGGGCTGCGGTGCAGCGGTTACCGTTGGATTTTGGACGTCATTCGCCATAGTCATCACCCTATTATCTTATCCCAATGCGGCGCGGTTTTTTACGGTGCGCCTTCATTTTTCCCTATATTACACAGATTCCAAGGCCTGTGTCAATTTTACGCCAAGCCGCCTCCGCCCGCGCCCGCAGAAGCTCCCGGAACCGCCTTTGTGGTGTTGGGGCTGTTCGCGGCGAGCATTGTCGGGTTTGCCTGCGCGAGTGGGTCGGTAGAGGCTGGCGTTGCAGGTTTGTTGTCCAAGCTGGCCCAGATGTTTGAGACAAATCCCGTGGTCGCATCCCAAGCCGAGGAATACCAAGGCTTGCTGTAGCTCGGTGTTACGCCGCCTGTATCCTTTGGGGTTGGGTTATAGTTCGTGAAGGCTTCGCTGGTGCAGAAACAGTCGTAGTTTCCGGCCGTTACTCCATTATCAGTGCTCATTTTCGGGTCGTTCGAAAAGCCGGGGTCCGCAATCGGAGTCACCGGTACGTAAGTTACATTGAAGGGGGTAAACCCAAACAAAGGTACTGATGGGGATGCACCGCCGGTTGACCAGTCAAATTTAGGAGGTGCAAGGCTCATAGCAAGAGCGTCATCTGCAGTTATATTCGGAGCATTGGTCGTAAGGTTGTTGGCTGGTGGTGAAGCAGCCAAAGCCGCATTATTGATTGATGGGTTGGCGGGGGCTTGGGCGCTGTCCGCTGGTCGGCCTCTACCTCTGCCCCACTGCCAATCACCTTGACCGTTCCAACCTTGCTGGAAACGTTCATTAATACGCTGAGTCATATGATCAAGTTCCGCAGCTGATAATCCGGCCCTCTGTCCTAGTGCTTGCAGAGTGGCTGGATCCTGCTTTTGTGCAGGGGGCAGCTTGTTGAACTCTTCAATAAAGGCTCTTTTTTGCGGAGTAAATCCGCCCCTAGATTCAGCTCTTTGCGCTAGGAAGGCTAACTGAGTGTCCGTTAAACCCAAGTTTTGCTGGATATGTGCCAGAGCGGCCGGGTCACGCTTTTGATCTTCAGTCAAAGCTACGTACTGATCAAAGAATCCGCGTCTTTGCTCATGGCTAACTCCCATGTCGGATGCGCTGGATCCTGCCGCTGCTGCCATTCGCGCAGCATCTCTCGGACTCATTCCCGGAGCGGCGGCGGCGGCGGTGACATCCGCATTATGATCAACGGCTTCAGCAGCCTGATCGCTTGCAACTTGGGCATTCAGAGCGGCAGATTGTGCTTGCTGAATTGTGTTCGCCAGTGCTTGTCGTGCCGCCAGTGACCTACTGCCGTTCAGTTCGAAATTTGCCGATGCGGCCTGAAGACGCCGTTCTGCCTCCTGAAGATCGGACAGATTCTTTCCGTTCAACACTGCAAGTTCGTTGTTTGTTGTGATAATTTCCTCTCTCTTGCGCTGTTGTTCCACCAGTTCTTCATGGCTCAGCCCGTCGCGGCTGGCTTCTTCAAGCCATCTGCTATATTCCGTCTGCATGGTCTGTAATTTGCCAGCGAGTTCGGTCGATGCTGTAATATTCGCGTTAAGAGTGTTGGCTTGAGACTGAAGCTGTTCGGCACTTGTTACAAGAGTCTGTGCCTGTGCACGGACCGCCTTCTGGGCCTCATCATTGTCCATTCCCCGAACTCGGTCAATCCTACTGTCTGCTTCCCTGACTAGCGCCTGTCTTGCCTGGTCACCCGTCATGTTATTTGCGTTATCCAAGCGAGTCCGCCATTTGTCAATCTCGGCCTGGTCTCCTGAAGCAACGGCGCGTTCGAGTTGTCCAGTCGTGCGGGCAACCAAAGCCGCTTTAGCGTCATCCCCGGACATACGCTGAATCATCGACTTTTCTTGCCTGAGACTGTCGGTCATCATGCTCTTAGCTTCAGATCCGCTCATGGTCATCGTGCGGTCGCGCATGGCATTTGCTTGCGAAACCATATCGTTGACATATGTCTGGAACTGGCCATTCACATTTCTGTTCAGCTGCATAGCCTGAGAGGTGCTGTTGATTGCATCCTCTATTTTGAAGGTCATGCTCCCCTGCGGAGCTGCGTGTCCGTCTGCGTCAAGTCCTGCCGCGTTTGTGCGTGCGGCAATAGCAGCGGTTGCTGCGCTTGCATCAGGAGTCCCTGGGGCTGCGTCAGCTTGCGCGTGCAAGTCGCCCAGCGTTGCCTGGTCGTGGAAACCGGCATCGGCTTGCTGCAAAGCCGCGAGGTTGGCCGGTGCGGTGTCGTTCAGATAGGTGTCGATTGCGTCACGAGCTTGCTGGGCTCCTATGTTGAAATCCGCATTATCTGCATTCAGTTGAGTAAGAGCATCTTCCCATTCCGCGTCGGTCATGGTGGGTTCGTACCAGTCGTCATCGTCGTCCCAGAAGTCAAACATCTCATCTATGGCATCGGCTGCAGCCTCAGCAGCGACATATGCCATGAACCTTTCTTCCTCATCCTTTCTCTTCTTCTCTTCTGCGAGATGATCGGCGCGGATTTGCGAATAAATGGTTGCGATTTTTCCATCGGAGAGCGGGACACCTTGGGAATCCAGCTTCATGGATTCGTTTGCAATCTCCATCTGCTTTTCAACATCGCTGTTGGAAGCGTGACCGTAGATTCCGGTTTCGGTCGGGTCATGAGTGGCTTCGGTGCGGGTCTGGGGCTGTAAATTGTCGCGGCCCAGAGAGGCGACCAAGCCGCCGACAGAGAAAATTCTCAACGCCGATAAAGAGGCGTCCTCAAGTCTACCCTCGCTATGAGCGACAGGGTCCGCGTCCTTCATGGCCGCGTTTTTGGCGGTGTCAACATCGACAAAATCCGGCTGCGTTTCGGCTTCGGTGCCTCTTGGCTGTTCCGATTGGGGGTTATAAGTGCGATCCCAAACCTGATTGTCCCTCTCCACCTGTTCGCGCGTACCATATGCCGGAGGTTTATTGGAGCCTGCCATGTTATTTTCCTCTATGTTTCCCGCCGTTTCTTGGCTTACGGCTTTACAAGATTAAACCCGATTTTCCGCCGCACCTGTGCTGGCTTATCACCCTATCGGCACGCAAGGCGGATTTACACACTTAGGAGACATTTTAGGGTATGCGCTAATTGTTTGTCAAAATTTAAGTGCGCCGAGGCTGGTTTTTCCCGATTTTCGAGGGGGAGGGGGCAAAAAACCCTCATTTTGACGGTTTTCAAAAGTCCGAGGGGGTGTTAAAACCTGATTCGACATTACACTTTTTGGGTGCATCCGGCACCCCTCGGATCCAAACGGAGAACATTCCTATGAATATCCATGAATACCAGGCCAAAGAACTGTTGAAAAAATTCGGCGTCACCGTGCCCCACGGGGTTGCCGCCATGACCGTTGCGGAGGCTGTAGCCGCCGCGAAGACCCTGCCGGGGCCGCTTTATGTGGTCAAATCGCAAATCCATGCGGGCGGGCGCGGGGCCGGTAAGTTCAAGAACAATCCGACCGGGAAGGGCGGGGTTCGGCTGTGCAAGACCCTCGATGAAGTCAAGGCGGCGGCGGAAGCCATGCTGGGGCAGGTTCTGGTCACCAAGCAGACCGGGCCGGAAGGCAAGGAGGTCCAGCGTCTTTATGTCACCGACGGGGTGGACATTAATAAGGAGTATTACTGTTCGGTCCTGCTCGACCGGGCGACGAGTCGCGTTACATTCATCGTCTCCACCGAGGGCGGCATGGATATCGAGGAAGTGGCGCATAACAGCCCCGAGAAGATCGTGAAGGTCGCCATCGACCCGGCTTCGGGCTTCTCCGGCTTTCATGCGCGCAAGATGGCGTTTGCGCTGGGCCTGTCGGGCGAGGCACAAAAGAGCGCGGTCAAATTCTTCGGCAATCTTTATAAGGCGTTTGTTGCGCTGGACTGCTCGATTCTTGAGATCAACCCGATGATTCTCGCCGGCAACGAGGTCATGGCGCTGGATGCGAAGATGAATTTCGATGACAACGCCCTGTTCCGTCAGCCCGAAGTCTCCGCCATGCGCGATGAGAGCGAGGAAGACGAGAAGGAGCGCGAGGCGCACAAGCACGAGATTTCCTACGTCGCGCTTGACGGGAATATCGGCTGCATGGTTAACGGGGCCGGTCTTGCCATGTCCACGATGGATATCATCCAGCTTTACGGCGGGCGGCCCGCGAACTTCCTCGATGTCGGCGGCGGCGCGGACAAGGCGCGGGTGACGGCGGCGTTCAAGATCATCCTTTCGGATAAAAACGTGAAGGGCGTCCTGGTCAACATCTTCGGCGGGATCATGAAGTGCGACATCATCGCGGAGGGGATCATCGCGGCGGCGAAGGAAGTGAAGCTTTCGGTGCCGCTGGTGGTGCGCCTTGAAGGCACGAACGTCGAGAAGGGCAAGGAGATTCTCTCCAAGTCCGGCCTCGATATCATTCCGGCGAACAATCTGGCCGATGCCGCGCAGAAGGTGGTGGACGCCACGAAGAAGGCGCTGGCGGCTTGATGCTTCTGTCATCCCCGCGTATGCGGGGATCCAGTTTTTTAACCGCAGAGGCGCAGAGAACGCAGAGGTAAAGTGAAATTAGAAGCAAGTTATGGGCAACAGCAGCAGCGATAGTTTCAAAATTGCGGATAGCGGGATTTTTGATGATATCCCAAATGCTCCTTTAGGCTCGCCTTTTCCGGTGACTCCTAAGCCTGTGCCTGTCGAGCATGATCCTTCTGCAGATTTTCCTGATGCAGTAACTGCTTTTCATGGCGAGAATGATATTCTGGTTTTTTTATATCATTGTAGTGTAACTCATAGCGTTTATTTTATTCTCTCTGCAATCGCTACCTACTTTCTCTTTTTTGGCAAAAAAAGATGGCACTTTGGCTTAGGTGTGCTCTTGGCTACGGCTTGCGTATTTAGTTTGGCGGGTGGTTTTTTGAATTCTAGTCATAGACTTTATCCACCTCATTTTGCTGTTATGTATTCTCTAGTTCCTGTCTTGATTGCTTTTGTTTTTAAACTTTTACGAGCATTTAGAAAACAAAATGTTCCTCTTTCAATTCAGGAAGTCAGTAAAAGTGAAAATGTTAAAAGCTCAAAATTTAGAGAACGGCTAAAAAACCTAATCCTCTTAGTAGCTATAGCGTGTTCTTTTTACCTAGGTATATATTTACTCTCATACGGTGGTTGTAAGTTTAATGCTATTAAGTTCTCAGAGAGATGGAGTCATAGCTATTGTGTGCAAGCCTCTTTACCTATAGCACTCGGAGCGTTATTTTTGCTCTGCTGTTTTTACGCTATTTCACTGTTTTTAAATAACAGAACTTGTGGTCAGGATAGAGGTTTGCGTGGTGAAGAAGCTATCGATTGTGGGCCTCTGCGTTAAAAAATGAAAAAAATGCAATGACAGACATAACTCAGTTTCCTGATCTTGGTGCTCGGCTAACTCATAAAATTATTGAGGCTGCCATTGAGGTCCACAAATATTTCGGCCCTGGTCTTCTGGAAAGCATCTACGAGGAAGCGCTGGCAGTTGAAATGAAAAGCATGGGATTGAACTTTGAAAGGCAAAAGCCGATTCCTGTCGAGTATAAAGGCTTGAAAATAGACACCGTTTTCCGGGCAGATTTTATCGTTGAGAATGAAGTTATTCTGGAACTTAAGGCGGTTGAGAAAATATTGCCCATCCATGAGGCGCAGATTCTCAGTTACATGAAATTATCCGGCATGAAGCTCGGACTGATTATGAATTTTAATTCCGTACTCATCAAAGACGGGATTAAGCGGATGGCTTTGGGCGCGAAATAACTCTGCGCCCTCTGCGACTCTGCGGTAAAAGTTTTTGTTATTTTTAAGGAGAACCAAGAAAATGTCAGTACTCGTCAGTAAAAAAACCAAGGTCATCTGTCAGGGCTTCACCGGCGCGCAGGGGACGTTCCATTCCGAGCAGGCGATTGCCTACGGCACGCGGATGGTCGGCGGCGTCACGCCCGGTAAGGGCGGCTCGAAGCATCTGGGCCTGCCGGTCTTCGATACCGTGGCGCAAGCCAAGGCGAAAACCAAATGCAACGCCTCCGTGATCTACGTTCCGCCGCCGTTCGCTGCTGACGCGATCCTTGAAGCGATCGACGCGGAGATCGAACTGGTGGTCTGCATCACCGAGGGTATTCCGGTTCTTGATATGGTGAAGGTCAAGCGGGCGCTGTCGGGTTCCAACACCCGCCTGATCGGGCCGAACTGCCCCGGCGTGATTACGCCCGGCGAGTGCAAGATCGGGATCATGCCCGGCCATATCCACAAGCGCGGCAAGGTCGGGATCGTCTCCCGCTCCGGCACGCTCACTTACGAAGCGGTCGCGCAGACGGGGGCGGTGGGCTTGGGTCAGACGACCTGCATCGGTATCGGCGGCGATCCGGTGAACGGCACGAATTTCGTGGACTGCCTTGAGATGTTCATGAAGGACAAGGAAACGGAAGCCATCCTGATGATCGGCGAGATCGGCGGAACGGCGGAGCTGGATGCCTGCGAATACTACAAGTCGCTCAAGAAGAAAAAGCCGATTGCCGGATTCATCGCCGGTGCGACCGCCCCTCCGGGCAAGCGCATGGGCCATGCGGGTGCGATCATTTCCGGGGGCGACGATACCGCCGCCGCGAAGATGGATGCGATGCGCGCGGCCGGGTTCGTGGTCTCCAACAGCCCTGCGGGCCTCGGCGATGCGGTCGTGAAGGCGATGGCGGCTTAATTAAGCCCCCCGCTTTCTGCGGTCTTTCCAGACGAACAAGATCGTCAGCAGGAAAAGGGTGCCTGCCAGTCCCGTCATTATCAGGGGCTGCAGCGTTTCTATGGCGTATTGTTTTTCCTTGAAGCAACTCAGCGAGTCCTTCCACCGTTTTTCATCCTTGAAACCGTATTCTTTCGCGAGGCGGAGAAAAGCGAAGGCGGACTTAAAATCGTTTTTATTCCCTGAGATTCTGGACAGGCTATACAAGAGGTCCGCAACAACGACATCTTCAGGTTTCACAAAGAGTGTACGCTCATAAAGCTGGTAGGCCAACGCCGTTTCAACCTGCATACGATTAAAATTCTGGCCGTTGAAGTTGGCAAAGATATCGTCTGGGTCTGCGGGAAGCCTTTTGGGCATATCCAGAACAGATTTTTCCGCATAATAGCCGGGATCTTTCTCCAGATTGATTTTGGCTTCAAGGATAGCCACGTGCAGCCACTCGGTTCCGTAATGTGAAGCCGGGTTTTTTTTCACGCCCTCTTTTATCCATTTCAGGGCATTTTGATTGTCTCCGCTCAGCTCATACGCCGTTCCGAGGGAAGCGGCAAATGCGTATTCGGGGTTAGAGTTTTCCAAATCCAAAAACATTGTCACTGCCTTCTGGACATCGCCAGTCAGCAGTTCTTTCATCGCTAATTTTTCTTTTTCTTGAGTTAAATCTTCGCTCACCTCTAAGTGCTTATATTGTTCTTCATAAAGCTGGGCCGGTGTTGTGGCGATTGATTTCTGGATTAACTCTAACTGATAATCGATGGTCCAAAAACGCTTTGGCGACCATAGAAAATTATCAACACAGGCCAGCGCGACCTTGAGCGGTGTCAGGGCCAGCGTAAAAATCATCAGGGGCAATAGGGCTTTTTTCATATCGGAGTCTGTCGTTTTTCAGATTCCACTCTATGAAAAAAAAGCGGGTGACCGCAAGCTTGGCAGTTAAGGTGCGGCGCTCAGCGATCCTGACACGTCGGTTGTGCTGGTCGTATCCATCTGGTAGAGGCCGAAGATTTCCGCGGCGGTAAGGGTGCGGTCATATATCCTCACATCGTCAAGCTGGCTGTCGAGATGCTGGTTGGATTGGAAGTCCGAGCCAATTCTCAAAAGGTCGCTGCGAGCTTGTATCGAGCCCGTTTCAGCCCAAACCTGCCTTTGAACGCCGTTGATGTAGCCGCGCACATTCGCGCCGTCATAAGTGAAGGCGACATGCTGCCATACATCCTGAACGGCAGGCAGATTGGTCATTTGAAGATAGTGAAAGCCGCTCCCTGTATCTCCGAAAATAAAGTCAAATGAATCGCCGCCGTTGGTGTCGATCTCAAACCCGTATTGATAATAAGGGGACACAAAAGCGCCATTCGTCCAAGCCTTGCCGAAAAGCACCTCATCGGTCCCAGAGGAGAGATTTTGAGGACGAACCCATGCGGCCAGAGTTATTTGTGTTCCGCTGATATCAAGAGACGCGGAGTCGGAGACCAGAATTTCCGTTTGCGGGCCGGGGGTAAAGTCGAGCGCTTCACCGTTCTGGCCTGCGACCTGATCGGCGAGGGAGAGGTTGTTGAGCGTTCCATTATTGGCGTTGGCGGAGCGGTCGTAGGCGGTGGCATTCGTGGTCCATTCGGTATCGAAGTCCCAGTTTGCGGCCAGATCATCGTTTATCGGGGCGCCGTAGTAAATCTGCGGGCGGAAGCCGTCGGAGGGATCGTCGAGATCGGGGCCGCCGGCCTGTCCCCACCAGTTGTTCTGAGCGGAGAGGGCGCGGCCGTCATACTCGACGGCGAGGTCTTCGAGCGTGTTTCCGGCAAGGACGTTCAATCCGGCGCTGCCCAAGCTCCCGCCGCCAAGATCGACCTCGAAGGTTCCGGCGGTGTCGTCATAAACGGCGATGCCGTGCTGGCTGTTTGCTGTTGTCACGGATTGTTCGATCATCGCCGAGACGTCGCCGCCGTTTGTGCCGTGGATATAAATCCCCATGCGGTTGTTGGTGGCGGTGACGTTTGAGATCGTGACGTTCTGTGCGCTGGCCGCATCGCCTTCGACCACGATACCGTCACGGGCCGCGCCGTCTACCGTGAAACCGGTGAGATAGACGTTATCGGCGGTGACGGTCACGCCGTCGCTATTGGGATTGGTGTTGGAGATCACGGGGGCGGTGCCCGCCGGGATGATGACAGCGGGGAGGGAGCCGCCCCCTGCGATTGTAAAGAGTCCGTCGGAAGAAGTGATGGCTGAGCCTTCACCGATCAGCATCTGTCCGTCATCGTCAATCGTGATTCCAGCATTTTGTCCTGTTGACGTGCCGTCGCCGCGATGAACGTAAATCAGGTCATTCATACTTGCGACGGCCTGTGCGGCGGCCAGGGTATTAAAAGGATTTTCTGCTGATCCGTCGCCCCCGCCGGCTGCGGTGTTATCGACGTGAATCACTGTTTGGATTGTTCCCGTGGCCGTATTCAGCAGAGGTATGGTGCCTCCGTTGCCGCTACCGCTGACGGCTTCGTTGGTTACGATATCGACATCGCGTTCCGGGCTTTCGTCGAGGCGGGCGCGCAAGCCTTCTGTCTGATAGCTTTTCTTATGGCCGAAGGGGAGGCGTACTGCGGCTTCCAGAAAGCCCTGCGAGCCGCGTTCATCGTCGCTCTGAAAGCGGGCGCCGAGCTGGATGTCGGAGGTGATGTCGCTTGCAATGCGGGTGCGCCAGCCGCTGACGTCATTGGATTCGTCGCCTTCAAAGTGATAAAGCCCGCCGTAAATTCTTGTGCTGTCGGTTATGCCTTCAGGCAGGGGCAGCTTATAGCCAAGTTCGATATCCACGCCCGCAAGGGCTTCTTCGATGATGCCCTGCCCACCTCCCTGGAAGATGATCTGGGTTCCGGCAAAGGAGCCGCTGCCAGTTGCGCCCGATGTGCCCTCACCATAGCTATGGCTGTCGTTGAGCGGCAGGTAGGCGTTCAGTTTAAGCTCCCAATCATCCGCGTACCATTCGGCGCCTGCCGTGACCTGATTAAAGGCGGAGCCGCGTTCGGTGTAGCGGCGGTCAAGCCATATATGGGTTCCGGCGATTCCCCGTCCGATCAAGGTTTCCAGTATCATTTTCCGGTAGCCAATACCGATGTTGAACTCGCGGTTCTCCTGATCGTCGGCCATCATCCGCAGGTCGGCGTAGACGACCGAGCCGTCCTCCACATTCTGGACAACCGGGATCCAGAATTCGTTCATCAGCAGAGAGCGCTCGCTGCCGAGTTTCCAGTTGCTTTCCATCCGTCCGGCCAGAGGCTGTCGCGCCGCCGGACGATCTTCACTGAACGCCGGACTTACGGCCGCGCAGAGCATCAGATATAAGGGGATTTTGTAAAGGAGGCTTCTCATGCTTTCATTATCCTCAATTTGATTTAAATTTTCTTTAAATACATTATGGAATTAAAGCCTTGTCTTCTCCCTCGGAGGTATGAGCATGGACTGCAATTATTATTGGTGTTTTGTGCCCTTAAAAACTGTTTGGATATCCCTGTCTTTTCAGTGTATCCTTAGCGCTGAAAATCAATCTTAAGAGGATTGCTTTGCGGCATGAGTTTTCTTAACCAAATGGACCCCGACGACCGCGATATGGTGGTCAGCCTTCCCTACCGCGTTGGCTTGCGCGTGAGCAAGAGCGACGATACGGGGGGCAACGAATCGGATGAGCAGGAGATGCAGGCGCTGTCCAGCATCCTGAGCGGCTACGCGCAGGAAGTATTCGGTTCCGAAACCGTGCAATATATTATCAGCGAGACGATCAGCAAGCGCAACAAGTGGCCGGAATGGTCCGGGACGCTCGAAAAGGTCGAGGATGATTGTCACAAGGCCATCGACGTTCTTTCCTCCGTCGTCGATCAGAAGGAAGTCAACGCCTTCAAGCAGCATCTGATTGAGATCGGCGAGTCGGTGGCCATGGCGTTCCGTGAGCAGCAGAATTTGGGTATGATCGCCAAGCTCAAGCTGTTTATGGATTACAAAAAAGACAAAAAGCTGGCGGCACAGAAGAAAATTTCCGTCAAGACCTGGGACCAGTTCCTGAATATCAGTGCCCATGAGCGGCGGGCGCTGCGTTCGATCGCCGGGGCGCTGAATATTACTTATATCTAGAGGATATTGGTCCGATGATCTTCGGTCAAAAAAAACAACGGGAGACTCTTTTCATGTCGCAACTCGCCGCCTTTACGCCTGAAGATGCTGAACTTCTGATCAGCCTGCCTTACCGGGTGGGGATCAATGTCAGCCATACGGAGGACGAAGAGGGCGAGGTGGATGATGAGCGCGAAATGGAGGCGCTGGAAGCCTGCATCAAGCAGATTGCCAGGCTGCATGAAGCCTCGCCGCTGGTCAGCGAGGTCGCCCGCGAAATTCTTCGCCGCAAGGATCACTGGATGAGATGGTCGCAGGGGGCGTTCAACGTGGCGCCGGATTGCGAGAAGGCGCTGCGCGTTCTCAAGCCGGTGGTGTCCGCGCAGGAGTTCAAAAGCTACAAGAAAATGCTGATCGAGGTTGCCAGCTCCGTCGCGCAGGCTTACGGCGAGTTCGGCGAAGTGCGCGAGAAAAAGGGATTCTTCGGACGGGTAATGGAAAAGGTCGTCGGTTCGTTCGCCAATGACGATAAAAATCATCCGATGAATGTCAGCGCCGCCGAGGACACCGCCATCGGCCTGATTCAGGCGGCCCTGAAAAAGGTCGAATAAGTTTTTCCCTAATGACGGATATACGCTAAAGCGGCTTGCCCTCGCGGGCGGGGTGCGCTATGTCCTAATGAAGGATTTTCAACAGGCACGGCGGGAGTTTCCATGACACAGGCCAAGCAGCAGGATATGACGTTTCTGACCGGGATGAACGCGGAATATATCGCGCATCTTTACGGGGAGTATCTCAATAATCCCTCACGCGTTGACGAAAGCTGGCGGAGCTTCTTCAAGGGTCTGAACGATACGGAAGCCGATCTGCTTCTGGAGTTGTCCGGCGCTAGCTGGACACCGAAGGAAAATGTCAAGCAGTTGCGGGCGTTTGGTGCCGTGCCCGACCAACCGGCAAACGATTATCTGAATATCGCAACGGGTTCGAAGAAAGGGCAGGCTGCGAAGGGGGTTAACCCCGAGCAAGCGCGGCAGGCGGCGCTGGATTCCATTCGTGCGCTGATGCTGATCCGTTCTTACCGTTTTAGGGGGCATATGCTGGCGGATCTCGATCCGTTGGGACTCAAGGAGAAAACCGTCAGTCCTGAACTGGATCCGTCCTATTTCGGTTTTACTTCGCAGGATTACGACCGCGCGATCTTCCTCGACGGGATGCTGGGACTGGAGAGCGCGACGCTGCGCGAAATTCTGGATGCGCTCAAGCAGATTTACTGCGGAACGATCGGTGTGGAGTACCTGCATCTGGGCAATATCCATGAGCGGGAGTGGATTCAGGAGCGGATTGAAAACCGCGAGCATTATAACAAGACCGAGTTCACCGTGAACGGCAAGCGGGCGATCCTGCAACGCCTCACGGCGGCGGAAGCGTTCGAGCAGTTCCTGCATAAAAAGCATACTGGGACGAAGCGATTCGGGCTGGATGGGGGCGAGGCTCTCATCCCGGCGATTGAGCAGATCATGAAACGCGGCGGGCAGCTCGGCCTAAAGGAAATCTGCCTGGGCATGGCGCACCGCGGGCGGCTGAACGTGCTGGCTAACGTGATGACCAAGCCCTTCACTGCCATTTTCTCCGAATTTCAGGGCAACTCCTCCGTTCCTAACGATGTTCTGGGGTCCGGGGACGTCAAATATCATCTGGGGACTTCCAATGATCGTGATTTCGACGGGAATGTCATTCACCTGTCGCTGACCGCCAATCCCTCGCACCTCGAATTCGTCAACCCGGTTGTGATCGGGAAGGTGCGCGCCAAGCAGAAACAGCGCGGCGATAAAGAGCGGATGCAGGTTCTTCCCTTGCTTCTTCACGGCGATGCGGCGTTCGCGGGGCAGGGCATTACCGCTGAAACTCTTATGATCTCCGAGCTTCCGGGCTACCGCGTGGGCGGGACGATCCATATCGTTATCAACAACCAGATCGGCTTTACGACGACTCCGGCTTACGGACGCTCCGGGCCTTATCCTACGGATGTGGCCAAGATGCTCGAGGCACCGATCTTCCATGTCAATGGCGACGATCCCGAGGCGGTGGTCCATGTGTCCCGTCTGGCCATCGAATTCCGGCAGGAGTTCAAGAAGGATGTCGTCATCGACATCGTCTGCTATCGGCGCTTCGGGCATAACGAGGGCGACGAGCCGGCCTTCACGCAGCCGCTGATGTACAAGAAAATCGCCAAGCAGGAAACCACGCGTTCGATCTATGCGCGGCAACTGGTTGAGGAGAGAGTCATCACGGCCGAAGAAGGTAAAAAATTCGTCGATGATTTCAACGCGCAGCTTGAGCGGGATTTTAAAGCCTCCGCCACCTATAAACCCAACAGTGCGGACTTTCTTGAGGGGGCGTGGTCGGGTCTGACTGTCGCGCACGGCGAGGATCGGCGCGGTAAAACCGAAGTCCCCCTTGCCGATATTCAAAAAGTCGGAAAAATCCTGACCGACGTGCCGCCGGGGTTTGAGATCAACACCAAGCTGCAGCGCGTTCTGGATGCGAAGAAACAGATGCTGAGCAGCGGCGAGGGCGTTGACTGGGCGACGGCGGAAGCTTTGGCGTTTGGAACCCTTCTGAATGAGGGCTTGAATGTCCGTCTGACGGGACAGGATGTGGGGCGGGGCACGTTCTCGCACCGCCATGCGATCTGGTACGACCAGTCCACCGAGAACAAGCATATCCCGCTCAAGCATATCAAGCCGAAGCAATCGAAATGCGAGATTTACGACAGTCCGCTCTCCGAGATGGCCGTGCTGGGGTTCGAGTACGGGTATTCGCTGGCCGATCCGAAGACCCTTGTCCTCTGGGAAGCGCAGTTCGGCGATTTCGTCAACGGGGCGCAGGTTATCATCGACCAGTTCATCTGCTCGGGAGAGAGCAAATGGCTGCGGATGTCCGGCCTTGTCATGCTGCTGCCGCATGGCTACGAGGGGCAGGGGCCGGAGCATTCCTCCGCCCGTCCCGAGCGATTCCTGCAGAATTGCGCCGAGGATAACTGGCAGATTGCCAACTGCACGACTCCGGCGAATTATTTCCACATCCTGCGGCGGCAGATGCACCGCGATTTCCGCAAGCCTTTGGTCATTATGACGCCCAAATCGCTGCTGCGCCACAAGCTGGCCGTCTCGAAGCTGTCCGAATTCAGCGTGGGCAGTTCGTTTCACCGTGTGCTGTGGGACGACGACCGCGACATTTTGGCCAAACCTGAGAAAATCCGGCGCGTCGTGGTTTGCACCGGGAAGGTTTACTATGATCTGTTGCAGGAGCGACGTGAGCGCAAAATCAACGATATCGCCATTCTTCGCCTGGAGCAGCTCTATCCGTTCCCGTTCAATGCCTTGGGGGCCGAGCTTTCTCCGTTCAAGAACGCGGAAGTCGTCTGGTGTCAGGAAGAACCGAAAAATCAGGGGGGGTGGAGCTTTGTGGAGCCTTATATCGAGCAGACTCTGGCGAAAATGAAACACAAATGCCTGCGTCCGCGCTATGTCGGGCGGGAGGCTTCGGCGGCACCGGCGACCGGACTGCATAACCGCCATGTCGCGGAGCAGGCTAGGCTGGTGGACGAGGCTTTGCGCGGATAATTCTCTGCACAGCTCTTGCGGCTCTTTTCTGTTCTTCGTTTTTTTGCTACCAATATCTATTGTGACTATTTTATGTTGCCATCTATTGGTTTGTTTTTGTTATGCTTTTTATGAAATATATCTCTTTACTTATTTGGCGAAGATACTCTTTGTCATGTGGGGGCAGCTTTGTGGTTTTTTCCTTTGCCCGGAGTTTTTTTGTTTTTTCTGTTCTTGCCTTAATATTGATATATCCGGGCGTGGTTTTTGCGAGGGACTATGACTATGGGTGCCGTATTCGCAACCCACATTATCACCCGAATGAAAAGGAGCTCGCCGAATATGTATCGAACCTCGAATATATTTTTGAGGGGGAGATTATCAGTCGAGAAACCACCGTCATGGGTTTTATCGTGACTACTTTCAAAGTCAAAAATCTTTACAGAGGGGAGATGCCTGAAACAGGAAAAATCAGTCTTGTTCACTTAAAAGATATGTTTCTCGATCAGAAAAAGCCTTATCTTGTGCGGGCACGGTTGGGCAAGGACAATAATCTTTATCCCGATCCGTTGGCTTGCCCCCAATACTATTCCGATGAAGAGGTTGTTTCACACATTCAGTATTTTTGGCAGAGGTTTCTGTTGGGCTTTTTTCTTCTTCTTTTTGGGGTTTTTGTTGCCTACAAATATGTCAAGCACGATAAGAGGCTCCATAACAATCCCTATTTGAAATGGCTTACAAAGTAGTTTTCGACTATGGACTTTTTCTTTATCGGAGTCTGACTCGCTTTTCTTTGGAAATTTTATTATTATCAGTGACATGGCCCAGAATTGTGACCTCTCCGTCTATTTCGTTGCCGATCCGCACAGCTGTGGCGGGCGCAGCCTTGATTCCGTTGTGCTTTCTGCCCTGAAGGGCGGGATCACGCTGCTGCAACTCCGCAACAAGGAGGACGGGTTCGAGCCCGTGTTCGCGCAGGCGGTCCGGCTGAAGGCGCTGGCCGACGATTTCGGCGTGCCGTTTCTGGTCAACGATTATCCCGAGATCGCCATGCAGTGCGGGGCGGCGGGGGTGCATCTGGGGCATGAGGACGATACGCCGAAGGAGGCGCGGGAGTTTCTGGGGCCGGATGCGATTATCGGTATGAGTTCCTATGCCGAACAGCATTTCAAGGATCTTAACCCCAAAATCGTCAATTATGCCGGGACCGGGCCGTTCTTTGCGTCCAAGACCGACAAGGGCAAGGTCGTGCTGGGGGCGGAGCGGTTTTCGGCGCTGATCAAAAATTCTCCCGTTCCGGTCGTTGCCATCGGCGGGATTACGCCGGAGCGGGCAGGCGAGGCTATCCATGCCGGGGCGCAGGGCGTGGCCATGATGCGGGCGATTTCCGAGGCCGTCGATCCCGAGGAAGCGGCGCGGGCGTTTGTCACCGCCGTTGCGAAGGCGCGGCAGGACGTCGAAGCGCGGCGGGCGTCATGATTCCGAACGTCCTGTCCATCGCGGGGTCGGACCCGTCGGGCGGGGCGGGTATTCAGGCCGATCTCAAGACCTTCACGGCGCTGGGCTGTTATGGCATGGCGGCGCTCACGTCCCTCACGGTTCAGAATACGCGGCACGTTCTGGATGTTTTTCATCTGGAGGCGGATTTTGTCGAGGCCCAGATCCGTGCGATCTTCGAGGATATCGATGTGGATGCGCTCAAGATCGGGATGGTGGGCAATGCGCGAACGATCACGATGCTTGCGGAATTGCTGGAGGATATCAAGCCGCGCTTTGTGGTGCTTGACCCCGTCATGGTGGCGACCAGCGGCGATGCGTTGATTTCCAATCACGCCGTCGATATCATGAAGGACAAGCTGATCCCGCTGTGTGATGTGTTGACACCGAATATTCCCGAGGCGGAGAAACTGACCGGAGAGAAGCTGGTGAATTCCGACGACCTTGAGGAACTTGCGGCGAATGTATGCGGGCTGGGCTGTCAAGCCGTGCTGCTCAAGGGCGGCCATGCGTTCAGCGACTCGCAGGCCACCGATGTTCTGTATTCGGATCAGCAGGTTAAAACCTTTTCCGTGCCGCGCATCGTGACGAACAACACGCACGGGACGGGCTGTACACTTTCCGCCGCTTTGACCTGCTTTGTCGCGCTGGGGCATGAATTACCGGAGGCGGCGAAGCTTGCTAAAGCCTATATCACCGAGGCGTTGCGCCATTCCGAGGCGCTCAATGTCGGGCACGGGCACGGGCCGGTCAATCATTTCCAGTTTCGTGGGCGGGAGGGGTAAATCCCATGCATGAGTTCGAGATTATCGCTGATTATTTCGTGGCGCTCACCATGGGGCGTGAGGAATGCGCGGGGCTGCAGGACGATGCGGCGGTGCTGAAAATTCCTGAAGGTTACGAGTTGGTGGTGAGCAGCGACACGCTGAATGCCGGGACGCATTTCATGAAGGACGAAGCGCCGGAAAATATCGCGCGCAAGGCGCTGCGGGTCAGTCTTTCGGACCTTGCGGCCTGCGGGGCGGAGCCGCTTTCCTATCAGCTTAACATCGCCTATCCGCAACGGCCGCAGGCGGACTGGCTGAAGGCGTTCACCGGGGCGTTGCTCAAGGATCAGAAGGAATTCGGCGTGTTCTGTTCGGGCGGGGATACGTCCTCGATCCACGGGGCGCTGTCGATTTCCATTACGGCGCTGGGGCTGGTTCCGGCGGGTCAGGCTGTGCGGCGCAGCGGGGCGAGGGACGGGGATGCCGTCATCCTCACGGGGGCCATCGGCGATGCCGCGCTGGGGCTGGAGGCGCTTTGGAAGGGGCAGGAGAAGGCCTATCCCAAGGCGGTGGGGCGGCACCGGGTGCCGGAGCCGCGCATCAAGGCGGCTTCTCTGGTTCGCAAGCATGCGCGGGCGGCGGTGGATATTTCCGACGGGTTTCTGGCCGATCTTGGCCATGTCTGTACTGTCTCCGGCGTGGGGGCGGAGATTCATCTCGGCAAGGGTGGGTTGGCGTTTTCCAAGGAGGTTGCGACCGCGCTTGATACAGGGTTCCTCAAGCCCGAGCAGGCGCTGGCGGGCGGGGATGATTACGAGCTGGTTTTAGCGGCGGCGCAAGATCAGGTGAAGCCGCTGATCGCCGGATTGAAAAAACTTGGTTATGTGCCGCAGGTTGTGGGGCGTTTTTCCTCCAAAATCTCAGGGGTGCGTGTTCTTGATGCGGCGGATGAAGAGGTGCCGCTTAAAGCTGTCGGGTGGCAGCATTTTTAGAGTTTAAAAATGTGCGTGGTCCTTATGCATGAAAACGCTCAAGAAGTTCCGCTTTATTGCAAAGGGCTTAGGCCCGTCTTTCACCTTTTATCTTTGCTTGTCAAGATATGCGCGTGGATCCTTGGTTTGGGATTTGTCTTTTTTCTCTTTTGCGCTGTTTATTCTGTCATTTGGGTTATTTACATTGAAACCTATGGAGATTCTTATGCCGCCAAGCGGCTTGATGAAACTGCCAGAGTTCTGGTCAAGGATCATGTAGGCATAGAGAAGTTTAAAATGGAGAGGGTTTGGGTCAGCACCCCAGCTTTTGATGGAGCAGCCGGAAACTGGAGGACTTTACTGGATGACCCTTTCCAGCTTAGCAAGTCCTCTTTGAAGGACTACGAGATTTTGCAGAAAAATGATGTCATCGTTATCAAAGAGGAAGGAACGAGGATAGGGGGATTTTTTGCGACAGATCAGACCGGATACACCTGTTATTTTCGCAAGGGCGTATTTACGGGTTCTGAAACGGTTTGCTTCGAGGGTTCTGTAAGGACATGTTCGGTGAGTTTATGTGTGAAGGAGGGGGAACGTTTGGTCTATGTTGAGGTTGTGCAGTTCCCGTGAAAAATATAAAAATTCCTTAAGTTTTTTCTCCAATTTTATTACTACAGAGATAAACAGAGATGTTTGCACTAATAGTCTTTGTTTTCCTCTGTTTATCTCTGTCGTTATTTTGTAAATGGATTCCGGCCTTCGCCGGAATAACAAGGACAGCACAGACCGCTTCGCGTCTTGGAGTCTTCGCGATTCAAAAGCCACATCTTTGCTGGTCGCTTTGAATCGCAAAGCCGCCAAGGGTTCCGCGCCTTCGTTCTCCGTCTTGCCCTGTTTGTCTGATGTCTCAATACATTTGGATTCCCGCTAGCGCGGGAATGCTGTGAGGGTGTCGCTCGTGCCCTGAAGGCATCCCCGCGTATGCGGGGATCCAGAAAGGCGGCAGGGGTGGATTCCGGCCTTCGCCGGAATGACGGGGACGGGCCGTTACTTTATTATTATATTTTTCAGAATACCCCTGTGACTCCTGTATGTTTCTCCCGATTTCATAACTCTAGCCCTTGCGTTTCGACCCATCAGGGAGTAATTAAAAGGTCTAAGATTGCGGGGTGTTCGCGCCCTTTCCGATGATCAAACGAAGAGACATTTAGAAATGACAAAAATTCTCGTGCCGACCCTGGGTGAATCCGTTTCCGAAGCCACTGTGGCGCAGTGGCTGAAAAAAGAGGGCGAGGCGGTGAAGGCCGACGAGCCGATCGTGGAACTGGAGACCGACAAGGTGACGCTGGAGGTGCCCGCACCCGCCGATGGTGTGATCGTCAAGATCATGGCCGCTGCGGGGCAGAGCGTTGGCGTTGGCGCGGTTCTGGGCGAATTCGAAGCCGGGGCGGTGGCGAATGACAAGGGCAGCGCGCCGAAGGCGGTCAAGGCTGCGCCCGCACCTGCGAAAGTCGCGGCTGCGGACGAGGATGCGAAAACCTCTCCCGCCGTGCGGAAACTTCTGGCCGATAACAATATCGACGCTTCGCAGGTTCCCGCTTCCGGCAAGGACGGGCGCCTGACCAAGGAAGACGTCGAGGCTTTTCTCAAGGGCGGCGCAAAGGCTGCCGCTCCTGCTGCGAAGGCTCCTGCTGCCGCTCCTGCGCCCGCCGCTCCGGTCAAGGCCAGAGAGGCTGGACCCCGCGAGGAAAAAGTCAAGATGACCAAGTTGCGGCAGGTGATCGCCCGCCGTTTGAAGGAGGCGCAGAACACGGCCGCCATGCTGACCACGTTCAACGAGGTCGATATGGGTCCGGTCATGGATCTCCGCAACGAGTACAAGGACGCGTTCGAGAAGAAGCACGGGGTGAAGCTGGGCTTCATGTCGTTCTTCGTGAAGGCCGCGATTCAGGCGCTGAAAGATTTTCCGGCGCTCAATTCCGAGATTTCGGGCGACGAGATCATTTATAAAAATTACTACGATATCGGCGTTGCCGTTTCCACGCCGCAGGGACTCGTGGTTCCTGTTCTGCGCGATGCCGACAGCTTGAGCATGGCGCAGATCGAGGCGAAAATCGCCGATCTGGGCACCCGTGCGCGGGATGGAAAACTGAGCCTTGATGAGATGGTGGGCGGCACCTACACGATCACCAATGGGGGCGTGTTCGGCTCGCTGCTCTCCACGCCGATTTTGAATACGCCGCAGTCGGGGATTCTCGGGATGCACGCGATCCAGAAGCGGCCCGTGGTCTGTCCCAAGACAGGCGAAATCGTGGCCAAGCCGATGATGTATCTGGCGCAATCCTACGACCACCGCATCGTGGACGGCCGCGAGGCTGTCGGCTCGCTGGTCCGCATCAAGCAGGCGATCGAGGATCCGCAGCGTTTGTTGTTGGATGTCTAGAGCTTCGATCGTTTAGCCTGAACGGCGCTGCTTCGCCGCTTATGTACGTTCTGTACACTGCGCTCCTTGTGCCTTGTTCAGTCTAAACGCTATCTGTATCTGATAAAGATAAGGCTTCTTCAATAATTTCAAAAACTTTTATAAAGTTTGAAAAGTCGCTTTCATCACCGTTTTCGCATAGCCAGTTACATATATTTGCTTTCTCATCTTTATTAATACTTTTCCTTCTAGGGATAGCAATTACTCGTCCTCTTTCTCTTCTTTGTGTCTCTTCTTCTATATCAATAAAATCAGGTTTATGGGTTTCCGCTTTATCTATCGCCGCTTCTGGGAATAAGTTTTCTATTCCTTTACTTATGGGATTTGAGCTTATTATTGGTATAATTCTTTTGTAAATATTGTTTCGGTCTTCATCAGTTTTATTCGTATCGCAATCATAAAGTAATACTATTTTTTTGTTTACTAGCTGTGAATCAGACCACTTGTTATCACCCCAAATCTTATCAAGGTTTTTATAGCCACCTCCATCTTTTATATGAATTTTAGATAATAGGTTGTTTTTTTCTAAAAGCTCCGCGGCTTTACTAATGTATTGAATGTCGTGGTTGCCCTCTACAAAAACAATAGGTTTCTGTGATTTCAAGATTTCTGCTTCAAGACTATTCTGAAATTTTTCTGTTTTTATAAATGTTTGATATGCATCTTCAAACTCTGAAAATCTTTCGGTGCTAATGGTATTGCCGTTAGGCAATTCTAGAATTTCAAAACCGTCTTCTCCAAACGTGTTTTCTAAACCTAGCAAGAAAAGAGGCGAATGCGTGGTTATTATGAACTGAACTTGAGGAAATAAAGATATAAGCTGTGGTAGGACTTCGTATTGAAGCTGAGTGTGCAAGTGAGCGTCAATTTCATCGATAATAACTGTTCCGGTAATATTTTCTAAACTTGTCAGAGCGCCACCACTGAGATCAAAGTCTCTTAAAATAGAAAGAAAAAGGTTTAGTAATGCAGTTTCC
The DNA here is from genome assembly GCA_016699735.1 of Alphaproteobacteria bacterium. NCBI lineage: Bacteria > Pseudomonadati > Pseudomonadota > Alphaproteobacteria > Alphaproteobacteria bacterium. The sequence continues at coordinate 2,295,994 of CP065008.1, read as the reverse complement.
CCTGTAGAAAGTTGAAATATGTGTGGAACATAGGTCTTTTTTTCCTTCATTATGGACATAACTCGTGATTGACGATTACCTACGCCAAAACGCAGATTTTCATCTTTAAGTATTACACGAAGTAATTTAAGCGCCTCTTCATATACTGTATGTGATGGACCTAGGTATCCTTGAAAAACAGGCATCTGTATAGTTATTTCATTTTCATTCGGAAGAGGGATGTTAATTATCTGTTTTTCATAAAGCTCTCTGTCCAGCACGAGATCAAAAAGCCAATTCATGTTTGCTTTTAATGGAGAGTGACAAATAATGTTTCTACTCGATTTACCCACTATCCTGTTTTTATCAGTATGCTCTGGTTTACTTAACAAGTTGAACTCATTGAGCCAGCTTGGTTCTTCAAATCTATTCGGTGGAAAGTAAAGACTGCAATTTTCATCGACAAATTTTTTAAGTTCATCAGATTTTTGTTCAAAGTTATTTTCTATTATTGAGTTTTGTGCATCTGGAATTTGCGTCCATTCTCTTCTTGCAGGTGTAAATTGGTAAATATCTTCAAAATCTTTTTTAGAGTGACGCAATACCCATTCGTAAAATTCTAGTCCATCACTTATGTGAAGCTTCATAAAAGCATAATTCTGACCAGTAGTAATATAATTAGCACTTCTTAACTTATAAACCTTTCCATCCTCAACTTCTGTACTAGGGTAAATTTTTGCTTTTGTTAACGTAAGTGCGTTTACTAAGTGGGATAAAAAAATGCTTTTTCCGCTCCCATTTTTACCGACAATGATTAATGGCTTTGGTTTTCCAGTGTTATAAAAAGGGAAGTTAATATCCAAATCCTTTAACGGGCCATAATTTTCAATCTGGATCCGCTTAAAATACATTTTTTATTACCTCTTATTTATTTTCGTTATAATACAGGGTTATACATTTAATATTCCAGCGCCTGCTCATCCAACCTCCAAAATCCCTCTCTCCCGCACCTGCCCCAAAGCCTTCAGGCTCCATTCATCGCGGCCCTTGGTTTCATCGCCGATGCGGATGCGCGTGATGTTCGCGCCGATGAGGTTCACGAATTCGCGGGCAGTCGGCACGTGGGCGGAGTATAAAAATTCCGGCTCGATGGTCAGGCCGTAACGCGCCGCCGTAATCAAAGCGCGGTCGAGCGGCTGGAGGGTCAGGCTGTATTTCTCCAGCAGCGGGGCGAGGGCGGCCTCCCGCTCTTCATCCAGCCCGATGGCGCGGTGCGGGCGGACGGTCAGCGCGGCGCGGGAGCCGAGGCGCGTGTGTGCGAATCCCACAACAAACGGCTCGTCCCCGTAACGCTCGTGCGCGTGGGCGATGAGCTTTTCGAATTTCTCTGCCGTCATGTCCTTCGGGCCGATCAGGGTCATCTCCACGGGTTTTTCGACGGGGATGACCGCGCTTTCGGAAATCTCGACCCACGGCTGGATCGTGCGCTTTTCCCGGTTCATTTCCAGCAGGTTCACGCCCGCATATTCGAGGAGTGGGCGCGAGATGCCGTTGAAATACGGCTCCATCTTTTTGCCGAGCGGGGTTTCATGCGCGTGGGAGTCAATATAGACCGTGCCGATACGCGCCTCCGCGATGGATTTCGCGCAGTTGGGGCAGGGCAGGTCGGTGACGTAAAGGTCCGCGCCCTCCGTGCCGGGGGCGTTGAGGATCACGGCGATTTCGGCGTGGACGGTCGTGCTGGCGTTGCCGAGCTTTTCGTCGGGGGCGAATTTTTCCGCGAGGGGGGTGGGCCAGAAATTCGCGTGGCCGCGCTCGAAGTTCGATTTGCCGATATCCTGCCCACAGAGCAGTGCGCCGACCTTATGCACGGGGTGGGTGCTTTTGCTCTCGATCTCCAGAGCTTTTTCCATTTTTTTGAAGGGGTTGGCGGGCATGGCGGGGTTGATGACTCGTTGTCTTTAACTATGGGCTACGATACGGTTTAATGCTTTGTAAATACAGCGTTATTTGTGTTTTTTTGCCAAATTTTACCGAGAAGGAACTTTTTCTTTTCTCCCTAACAAAAAATATGGTAAAGAATATTAAGCTGAACAGCGTAAAATGCGGGATATAATAACGGTTTGGGATGTGGGCGTCTGCTGACAGTTTTTCGCGTATACACAGGTCTCTTGAGGAAATCGAGGGGACTCTTGCCCGTCTGCTGAGCGGCCATAAGCTTCATCTTGATCCTGACACGCGTCATGGGTTGCAATGGATTGAGCAGATTCATGCCTTTTATCCGGGTTCCTACGAGAGAACCTATGACCGCAATCTCGATTCGAAGCCTGAGCTGTATTACATCACCCCGGAGGAACAAAAACTCGGCCAGGATTCCCTGATCCTTCAGGCCCATACGTCCGTGCATCCGCTGCATACGAATCTTGTGATAGCCAAGGACTCGTTCATGCGCGGGTGTTCGCTGTCGTCGATCACCAACGTTGCGGTCGCCGGGGCCGATCCGCATTTCAGGCATCCCGAGGATTTTGGCAAGCTGCATCAGCGGTCGAACAACCTGTTTCTCCACGCCAAGGGGGATATGGTTTCGCTGGCGCAGAGCGTACAGGCGCTCAGGATGATGATGGAGGGCCAGTTTAAATCCGGCCATGCGGTTTTTATCGACAACTCGACCGAGCGATTTACGCCGTTGCTAGAAATGCTGGACCTTCAATACGAGGAAGGCGTGGACTGGCTGAACGACGAGCTTCTCCGGAAGGGCATCAAGGGGCGGCTGGTGGTCAGCGAGGCGCCCAAGGGCGGGATCGCTAAGGTCATGGCGCTGGGCTATCACTTGGGCCGTGATCTCTCCATTCTTCCCCCGCTTTATCAAAGTCTTTTCTTCGAAACGAGCAGTGAAGAGAAAGAGGAGGATATCCAGCGCACGGTCGGGAGGCACAGGCTGGATATGACTGTGCGGCATTCCAATGAGCTTCTCGGGCATAGCCAGCACGCGCCCGAATTGACATGGAGCTTCGGCGGCAATGCGCTGGATAAACTCAAGGCCACCCTCAAGGACAAGCTGGCGGAGCCGTCTTTGGACTCTGAACTGGCCAAGATCGGATTGACACGGGAAACGGCTTTTATCATGGTGGCGGATGGCGGAGAAAGCCTAGCGGATGAGCGTATCCGTGATACGATGACCATGATGCCGGTCCGGCATCTGACGCATCCGTTTTCCGAATTTCCGGGGTCGGAGACCAAGCCCGTGGCGCAGCGCATGGGGCGCAAGGAGGACGGGTACCACAAGTTGAGACAGGCGTTTTCAGAAATGAATGGCCCTGTTGACTTGCGACTGACGGATAACTGCGTGATCCTTGTGGCTCCTTTGGCGCAGAAAAATCCCGATGATCCTGTCTATTATGCCTTCAAGAACAAGGCGAAGATGGAGATCGTCTTCGATCCGAGGCCGGATTACCATATGCACAAAACGCAACGGCATTTCCAGAAGCCGGAAGGTTCGCTTAAAACCGTTGCGGAGATTGAAGAGGATTGCGATCCGTGGATTGCAGAAGGGTTGGCGATTTCCGGGGCCGTCATGCTTCTGGCCCGGGCTGGAAAAGTTCCCAAGAAACCGCTGAACCTGATGAATGATTTCGGAGCGGTCAAAAATATGTCTGTGCTCTGTCCCTGGCCGCTTCCCAAAGGCAGTCCTTTGCCCGATGCGCTGAAAAAGCAGGACTTAAAGCTTGATGTTGTCCCTAAACCCGTCGCCAGCTTCGATCAGGTGCGGCGCACGATCCGGAGTACGCCCGCCTTCTTTTTCCCGCAAGTGCCGCTGGCGGAGGGCGAGAATTTCTGGATGTCCCGCGTTTTCCTGCCCTCAAGCATTTATGTGGCGAAGCAACTGCGCGATCCGTTTGTGAACGGGCATCCGATGGTCATCTATTCGCCGCCGGGCAAGGAGCGCCCCGAAGTCGAGGTTATCTTCGACCATCTCAAAAGGGCGGCGATGGTGACGCAGGATCCGCACCGCCTTTACAACCGGGCGCAAAAAGTCGATAGCGCGGCCCGCTTTATCCAGAATATGAGCTTGTGCCATGTTCCGGTCAGCGAATATGCCAGCAGTCCCTATAAGCCCTTGCCGGAGACCGACCAGCCGATGGTCACGTTTCTGCTCTCGGCGAGTTCTGCCCATCCTGATGATAACGAGGATGCCTACAGCGCCGCAGTGAACTGGGGCTTGAACGGTTACGGGCTTATGAGCGGGATGGGGGCGCAGAACCCGATGGGTTGGCACGTCTTCGGAGGACTGCAGTTGAACCGTGAGGGGTTTGATACGTCCGTGCAGGGTGTCCAGGATCCCTACGCCATGAAAACGGAGGGCTGGCCGATCCGGGAAATGACTGCCTTCAGGGGTGAGGGGCACGCGGTCGTGGCGCCGGATATTTTCGTGCGGATCGAACAGCTTCTTGAACTCCACAAGCTTGCCCTGAATTACCGGATGCCGAAAATCGTGGTGGCGCAGGCGAACGGGATCGGCGGGCTGCAGGAAATCGCGGGCGTTCTTGCGCTTAAGGACGCGGGCGTTCCGGGTATGGAGAATGTCCATATGATTATCCAGAACCGACCGCGGCAGACGACGGCAGGACAGATATACCCCCATGGCGCCCTGATCGATCTTCTTGAGCGGCGCGGCGAAATGGACCAGATTTATGTATGCGAAACCGTGCAGGAGATGATGGGGATCGGTGCCGCCATCACCGGGCGTCCGCTGCGCTATTATCCGGTTCCAATACCTCAGGATACCGCGTTCCCGTTTGAGCCGATCAAGCACGACCATTATTATTGGCTGATGAAGTTTGGCGGACAATCCATCGCTCCCCAAACGACGATCCGGGATGTGTTCGAGGCCGGGGGCATCGATCCGTATGAACGGGTGGAGCCGCAGGAAGACCTTGATATCAGGCTGTAGGCAGGGGAGAGATATAACGAATAACATTACCAAAATCGTCTTCGACAAGCGCACGTTCCGGCCTTCGCCCTTCACGACGCATGACCGTGTTGATCTCGGCAACGGCGGAGGGTCGGCGATTTTACTTTATGATAATGCTGGCGTTCCTCAAGCTGGTGGCAACGAAATTTACCTTCCGGCAACTTTCCGGGGCGTGGCGACCGGGCCCGGAGCGGGCGAGCAGAATACTCTTCATATCGGGCTGAGCGGACTGCGGGCGGACCCGATGATCGCGTTCACGGTCGATCAGCAGAAGGTTTCCGTGCGGGCGGCGGATTATATTCGGGGCTATCTTGATTATGCCGAGACATTGCCGCCGGAGGAACTGGCCAAGCTTGAGGTGGACGAACACGCTCTTGATGAAGTCGAGGAGCGCCGGAGCATCGATTTTTTCCGCGACAAGCTCAAGGGTCTGGTGGACGGGCCGGATGAATTTTTCTTTCAGGTCTACCGCGGGATCGACAACGCGATGGGCGAGCAGCAACGGATGATTATTCTGATGACGGCCGATCAGGACGGGAAAGAGCAACACGGGACTTTCGATCCGCCTAATCCTTAATTTTCCATAGTCAATTTTCCACGAAGACGGGCTTTTCATTCCCGCGCCGCTGTTCTATAACACGGGCACGAAATTTCACCCCTTGGCGGAGGTTTAAGTCATGTCCAATTCATTCGATGTCATCGTGATCGGCGCGGGGCCGGGCGGTTATGTGGCGGCGATCCGCTGCGCTCAGCTGGGCATGAGCGTGGCGTGCGTGGAGAAGCGCAAGACGCTGGGCGGAACCTGCCTGAATGTCGGGTGCATCCCCTCCAAGGCTTTGCTTCATTCCTCGGAAAAATTCGAGGATGCCGCCGTGCATTTTTCCGGCATCGGCATCAAGACCGGCAAGCTGGAGTTGGATCTCAAGACCATGATGAAATTCAAGGACGGGGTGGTGGACACGAACGTCAAGGGGATCGACTATCTGTTCAAGAAGAACAAGATCACGCGGATTGAGGGCACGGGCGAAATCACCGCGCCGGGGAAAGTGCGCGTGGGCCAGGAGACTTACGGCGCGAAGAATATCATCATCGCGACGGGGTCGGATGTCATTACGCTTCCGGGCATACAGATTGATGAAAAACAGATCGTCTCCTCCACAGGTGCGCTGGAACTTCCCGCTGTGCCGAAATCGCTGATCGTCATTGGCGGCGGCGTGATCGGGCTGGAGCTTGGCACCGTGTGGCGGCGTTTGGGCGCTTCGGTCACGGTGGTCGAATATCTCGACAATATCCTGCCCGGTATGGACATGGACATCCGCAAGGAGGCGCTCAAGATCTTCAAGAAGCAGGGGATCGAGTTCAAGCTGTCTTCCAAGGTTACGGGTGCGAAGACCTCCAAGAAGGGCGTCGATCTGACTGTCGAGCCTTCCGCTGGCGGGAAGGCGGAAACGCTTTCGGCTGAAGTCGTTCTTATGGCGATCGGGCGCAAGGCTTATACCGACGGGCTGGGGCTGGATGCGGTCGGCGTTGCGCGTGACGAGCGCGGGCGGATTGCGGTGGATTCGCATTTTGAAACGAACGTGAAGGGCATCTTCGCCATCGGCGATGTCATAGCGGGGCCGATGCTGGCGCACAAGGCGGAGGATGAGGGCGTGATCCTCGCCGAAATTCTCGCGGGGCAGAGCGGGCATATCGACTATAATTTGGTTCCGGGCGTGGTCTACACATGGCCGGAGGTCGCCAACGTGGGCCAGACCGAGGAGCAGCTCAAGGCGGCGGGCGTCGAATACAAGGCCGGGAAGTTTCCCTTCATGGCGAACGGGCGGGCGCGGGCGATGGGCATGACCGAGGGGTTTGTGAAAATTCTCTCCTGCTCCAAGACCGACCGCGTTCTGGGCGCGCATATGATCGGGCCGAATGTCGGCGAGCTGATGGCCGAGGTCGTGAGCGTCATGGAATTTCAGGGCACGGCGGAGGATATCGCCCGGACCTGCCATTCGCACCCGACGCTGAGCGAAGTGGTGAAAGAGGCCGCGCTCGCGGTGCATAAGCGGCAGATACATATGTAGTCTGCATATAATATTTAATTATTTTTTTATGATAAAAAATAGCCTTTCTGATGAAGAAGTGGACCTCGTTAAAAAGGTTATACAAGTAGTTCGCCCGCTTCTTGGTAGGGGAGCGAGGACACGTTTGGGCGTCTCTGAAGAATCGAGCAATCATATTTTGGATCAATGGCCACATATTGATGATTCCTCGGACTCTTCCGATGAGTGTGTTCTTATCAATAACTCACTCAATGAAATGATAAATGGTATTCGAATTTCAGATGAGGACGTCCAAAAACTCATCGGGGTTAATAAAGAAACACTAAAAAGCATCTATAAAAAATGGGCTAAAGCGCGAGGCTGGAATAGAACGGGGATCATGTGAATACTGAGCTTATCATTCAAACCGGATGGTTTTATTCTCAAGCGGATGAAGCACATTTTTTTGAATGGCTTGAGTCTATAAAATGTGTGCTGAGTTTTGAAGGCCGGGGCGCTGGCGGGCTGCGGCACCGGATCGTGCACGAGCTGGCCGTTCTTCATGACCGTCACCCATGCGCCGTCGGGGGCTTCGGCGAGGCGGCGCATCGCGCTGGAGTCCGGCATATCCACCACGACGCAGGTCAGCTTGCGGGCATCGAAAAGCTGCGTGGGCAGTTTGGTGGGGATGATCTGCTGCGAAACGAGGTGTTCCTCCGGCGTGCCGGAGGCCGGAGTCTGCTTTGCCTTGTCCCAGTCGATCCTGAAATCCTTGCCGACGGCGTCGCGGATCATTCTGATGGATTTTGCTTCCGCGACATCGTTGTTGGGGACGAAGGCGCAGATATCGTCCGCCGAGGGTTTCGTGCCGTTGAAGGCGATGACCGTGTGCGTGGGCCAGGAGGCGAACGGGGTGATATAAATATTCCGCAGGCTGTTGCGGTATTCGGCGATGTTGAGCAGGGTCATGGTCAACTCCTGCCGCGCGGGGTTGAAGGCGGCATGGTTGGCGGATACGGTCAGGTACTTTTCCAACTGGCCAAGCTTGACGAACTGGACGTTCGGGTATTCGGTTCGCAGCGCCTCCAGTTTCTGGCGGTCCGCGTCGCTGAAGGTTCCGGCCTTGATCCCCTTGTTCTGCGTGACGCCGTTGAGGTAGTTGTCCAGAGGCACAGGTTGCGGCGGCGGCGGGGCGGTTTGCGCGTCCACGTCCGTGCCGTTCATGATCATAGCGAAGGAAAAGGCCCGTCCCAGCGCGGACCAATAATCCTGTTTATTCACTTTATCCCCCAACCTCATATTCAATGCCTTTAATTTAACACGGGTTTTTCCTGTGCTGCAAACAGTTTAGGGAGAATAAAGCAATATTCTTTCAAAATACCGTTTGTTTTCAAAGATTTCTGGCGTTTTAGAGTGGGAGGTTTTATTCTTGAAAGACAAGTAATTACGAAACGCACTGGTAAAAAGGAGTGATGTTTATGTCCGGTAATAATTTTGATGATCGTTCTAAGTGGCCCGTTGAAGGCGGCAAATCTTTCCTCGCGGACTGGGAAGGGACAGGTGCCCAGATGCAGCAGGGCGGCGAGGCGGCTCCGCAGGCGGATGCTCAAAGAATTGAAGTTACGGGCGGCACCGAAGTCGCTGTGGAGATTCCGATCACCCATGTACAGCCATCCACCGCTTCCAGAACGGCGCAACCTTCGACCACTGCCCAAGAGCCCGGCACATGGGACGACTGGCATCTCAGCCAGGATATCGGCTGAGTTTTTTCCGGGAGTCTTTCCATGAGAGAGTTTGGTTATTGGTCTAAGAGTACGCCGGAAAAATCAGATAAAATCGGTGCCGGGACTCCTGCGGAGGCTCCGGCTGCTGTCGGTAAGAGCAGCGGTACTGGCCCCAGGCGTTTGGTGGGCGATTTCGGCGACTGGTTCGGGAGGAATGCTGACGAGACGGCTGACATCCTCGATGGTAAGCCTCCGGTTGCCGGAGGCGAAAAAGGTAACGGCGGATACAATCCCGACCGGAGTCTTCCCGTTCCTGTTTCTTCTGGCGGCGGGCTGGGCAATGCCGAGCTTGTGACCGGAACGGCGGGCACGGGAGTCCGCACCGGGGATGAGGGATGCGAGTACGACTCTTTTCGTCCCGGCGGGCGGGATTTTGGATTGTCTTCGCAGGGCGGTGCGGCTCGTCCCCCTGGATCTTCAGGTCAGTGGGATCTGGCCGGCGACGGCGAGGAGCACGAACACGCGCACAATACCCTCGGCTAGGGTGCTCCGGTCGTTCCTTGTGAAGTCTCTTACGCCCGCGGGTGCGCGGCCTTGTAGATTTTCAGCATTTCTTCCGCGTTGATTTCCGTGTAGCGCTGCGTTGTGCTCAAGGATGCATGGCCGAGCAGTTCCTGTATTTCCCTTAAATTCGCGCCGTTCTGCAGAAGATGTGTGGCGAAGCTGTGCCGCAGGGCGTGCGGGGTCGCGTTCTCCGGCAGGCCGAGCAGGCCGCGCACCTCGCGCATGGCCCTTTGTGCAACGCCCTGATTGAGGCGGCCGCCTCTGGCGCCGATGAAAATGGCTTCGCCCTTTTCCGCCGGGACCGGGCGGGCAGCGATATAATTCCGCAGGGTCTTATCCACCAAAGGCAGGACGGGCACCTGCCTTTCCTTCCGGCCTTTACCGATGACGCGCAGGAGGCCGTCGCGGGGCAGATGTTCGGTGTTTAAAGACAGCGCCTCGTCGATCCGCAGGCCGCAGCCGTAAAGCAGCATAAAGAGCGCCATGTTGCGGGCGCCGATCCAGTCCTGTTTTTCGGCGAGCCCTGCGTTTTCGATCACCGCGCGGGCCTGCTGCTCATGCAGGGGGCGGGGGAGTTTGTGCGCCTGTTTGGGGGTGCGGACGGTTTTAATCGCGGCGTTGTGCATGACTCCCTGTTTGTCGAGCCAGCTCAAAAAATTCTTGATGCCCGAGAGCGAACGGGCGCGGGAGGCGTTCGAGGCGCCCTCCATCGCCTTGCGTGACATCCAGGAACGGAAATCGCGCAGCGAAATTTCCGAGAGGTCGTTCAGGCCGGGATTCTTTCCCAGATGTTCGAACAGGAAGGACACAAAATGCCCGACATCGCCGCCATAGGCGCGCAGCGTGTGGCGCGAGAGATTCTTTTCGACGCGCAGCCATTCGCCCCATTGGTTGAGTTTTTCCGCAAGGTCGGCGGCGCAGAGGGCGAGGATTTGCGGTTTGATAATCAGATGTTCAGCCATATGCGGAAGCAGCGCTCGATGACCCGCGCCAGAAAACAAATCTGGTCGGTGGCCTGTCCCTCCTGAAACAAATGCGGGTCGCGGCTGCCGAAGGCGATGATGGCGGGGGGCGTGTCCATGGAGATATCGACGCGCAGCAGAATCTGGGAGCGCACGAGGGTCGCGCCGCCGCCGTAAATTGCCTCGATGCCGGAGATATCCTCCTGCAGCATCACATTTTTGCCCTTCATCCAGCGGTCGATGGTGCCCTCGGGGACGATTCTAATGCCGTTTTGATGGACGTGGGGGATTTCACGGCTGCTGGTTTCTACGACCAGAACGGAAATGTCGACGTCGAGAATCGAGGTGATATCCAGCGTGATGGTCTGGATGAAATCCTCAAAACTGTTGGCCTCCAAAAGGCACAGCACGGATTTATGAATCCGCTGCTGGTTGTTCATGTTGGAGCGGGCGTTCTCGATGAATTCCTTGGTGTTTTTTTCGAATTCCTGCTTGTCGGCCTTCAGGCGCTCGATCATATAGGTCTGGAAGTCGGCGAGGCCGCGGCCCTGCACCTGCGCGGGGGGGATCAGGAGATCACACGCCTCGGGGTTTTTCTGAAGAAAATCAGGGTGTTCCTTCAGGTAGCGGAGGATTTCATCCGCGCTGATTTTCGGGGGGGCCGTAAGCGTATTTTTGGTTTCTTTCATCCCCTCATGGTACCACAGGAAAACCCTGTCCGGCACTTGTTTTCCGGTGTTTTTCACAAAAGTCTTTTTTCCATTTTGCCGAAAATTCAGGTATACTAATATTCGGAAGGAATGTGTGGCGGAGAATGAGTATACGGTCCTCCAAGGACTTGAAGCGTGAGCTTTTAAAGCGGGCGATACGGGAGGGGCGCGGCCCCGAGATGATCCTGCTCATCCAATGGACGAACGCTCGGATCAAACATGAATCCGAACGCGATTGCGGCGATCTCAACAAATTCGAGGACGATAATTTCGCGCAGCCCCGCTGCGTGCGGATGCTCAATTTGCTCGCGGCGCTGGAGGGGCAGGGGGTGCGGTTTACGGATTCGGACCTCTCGCGCCTGTCGGAGACGACGGGCGGGAGCGTGCATTAGTATTCTGCAATTCCATCATGCTTTCCGCAGGGGCATGGCCTGATCCGCTCTGGCGATAAAATCCGAATAGCGCGGATGGTCGTAACAGTGGTGAACGAAGGATTTCAGATGCCACTTCTTGCGATAGGGCCGTGCGTGAAGGTGGTACGCCGGCGTAATTTTCCGGTTTGGGTTCGCCGCATTATATTCATCCACCGCCAGCCTCTCGCCCATATACTCATTCGTCAACGATAGTTCGTTGCCCAGGATATCATCAAAATAGCACCGAACACGCGGGATGAGATTCGAGGGATCGGTCTCAAAAATTTTAAGCGCCGCCTTGGTGGAGGAGTACAGGTCCACGTCAAAGAAAATCGCGCCCACGGGAGCGGGGGAATAGTCCTTGTAAAACGTGCTGAGCGTATCGCTCACATTTCCAATCACCAGCTTTGATTTTTTCAGCCGCGATTTCAGCAGGTCGATGTCCATGGTGAAAAGGCCTGTTTTCCATTGGTGCATGACATCCCGATAATCCTGCAGCGGGGGAAGGCCCGTTGCCGTGTCGAATCCGTAAATCTCGAAATTGATGCCGAGCAGGCGGCTGAGCCTTTCTGTGTGCCGCTCGATGCACACGAGGCCGTTCCCGCCCGCCACGCCGAACTCGATCACGCTGATGGTTTTGTGCCCCAGAGCGAGGGCTTGTTGCGCGGCATTAAAAAGCGCGTAGGCATAATGAGGGCGATCCTGAAAGAGAATCAGGAACGGCGATTTGTAGAAGGCGCGGTGATATTTTTTCATAGAAGGATATTAGACGAGCGCATCAATCTGTCAAATTGCCTCACAAGATACTCTGCCCGGTCTTTTTCCAATCCTCAACAAATGCGGCGAGGCCTTTATCCGTCAGCGGGTGGTTGTAAAGCTGGCGGATCACGGCGGGCGGGCAGGTGCAGACATCCGCGCCCATTTTCGCGCTTTCGGTGATGTGCAGCGGGTTGCGGACGGAGGCGACCAGAACCTGCGTGTGGAAGTCGGGGTAGTTATTATAGATCGTGCAAATCTCCGCGATCAGGTCGAGGCCCGTCGCGCCGACATCATCCAGCCGTCCCACGAACGGGGAAATAAAGGTCGCTCCGGCTTTGGCGGCGAGGATGGCCTGCGCGGCGGAAAAACACAGGGTGACGTTGACCATCGTTCCGGTATCGGTCAGTTCCTTGCAGACCTTGAGGCCCGCCGGGGTGAGGGGGACTTTGACCGCGATATTGTCGGCAATTTTCCGCAGAACTTCGGCCTCCTTTCGCATCGTCTCGTAATCGGTGGCGGCGACTTCGGCGCTGACGGGGCCGGAGACGATCTCGCAGATTTCCTTAATGAGGGGGATAAACTTTTTGCCCGACTTGGCGATGAGGGAGGGGTTGGTGGTCACGCCGTCGAGCAGGCCTGTGGAGGCCAAATCCCTGATGTCGTTGATATCCGCGGTGTCCACGAAAAATTTCATACGCTGTCTCCCTCAAAGGCGTGTGTGACCTTGCCTATTGGTAAGCGGATCGGGGGCGGTTTTCAAGGTTGAAGTTTCAGAATTCGGCGGCGGGGCGGTTATCGATTCCGGCTTCCGGCACATAGGGGCCGAGTGCGTCACGGGTCTTCAACACGAACATGGCCAGACGGTCCTGCTTGTCCAGAAGCGCCTGTTTTTCAGGTGAAATGGCAAAGGTTACGGCCAGAATGTCTCTTGATGCAGGCGGAAGATTTTCGATATCGGGCGGGCCGAGGGGCAGGTCGCCCGTCCGAGCCATGAGGCTATTCTTGGCCACATATGCTATGCCCGCGTCGCGGACCAGCGTTTCCACAGCTGCGCGGGAAACCCTGATTTTCGGATCAAATGTCCCGGCCATGTGCATCGCCTGCTCGACGCTGAGGATGGCGCCCACGAATCCGGCTTCCTGCTCGTTCATGGGACGGGCGGAGGAGAGGCCATCCTCGACGAATTCCGCGATTTCACCCCAGCGGCGGGCGATGAATGCGTTGCTTCTTTTTGCCGTGTCGAATTCATCGATCACGCAGAGGGTCAGGTCTTTGCGATCGATATCCACGGTCGCGGGGAAGGACGGAGTTTCGTCTTGTCCCCACAATTTTGAGAAGGCTTTCTTTAAAGAATCCGGTATGAGTTTCATGTTTCTTTTCCTTATCAATCCATTGCGTAAGAGTCGCCGGGTTGCTGGCCGGGTTTTTCGAACCAGGGGGCAAACTCCTGCTGTATGTTTCGTTGGGCAGCTTGAAGAATTTCAAGAGCCTTGGCGTTATCCGAGCCGTTGGCATGAAGAGACGAACTGTTCCTGAGTCTGTTGATCGAATAACTCAGATGATGCAGCGTGTATTCAAGGCCATGTATGGTGTTTTCAGGAACCTGGACCGGGCCTTCGCCCTCTCCGGCCTTGCTCAGCGCGATGGCCAGACCGATCATATGCGTTCTGAGCATATACGGGCCGCTGGCGTCGATGGCCGTGAAATCGTAGCGGTTGACGTCGGTCAGAAGTTCTCCGAGTTTCTCCCAGCCGACGGCGGCTGTGTTGCGGGTTTTTGCGTCAATGCCCAAATCCTCAAGAAGCGGTTCGACAACGGCTTCGAGGTGCTCTCTGGGGATCATGACCATGTTCTTGCCTCCATAGGGCGCAAACAAAGGCACAGCCTTGAAGTAAAGCGTGTCTATATTGCCAGGCGTGTCCGGGTGGTTTCTTTTGTCGCCGGGTCTGTAGGTGCGGTGCTTGAGGATGTGCAGGGGCGTTTCGCATTCCGCGAGCAGGTCGATTTCCTGCGCCGGAAGGCGGATGAACGGCTCGAAGTTTCCGGTTTCACGGATGATCTGCGCGATATGCGCCATGGCGTTGACCGCATCGGCCGCTTTGTGGAGTTCTTCCTTTTCGGTCATCATTTTCGTGCCGCCCAGGATTCTGTCCGCGCAGGCGTCCCAGTAGCGGGCCATGGTCAGGCTGGGCATTCTTTTGCCCCAATTTTCGATGGAGTCGTTGGTGACGAAAGCCTTCAAGTCCTGCCGGTCCACATCGTAATAGACCGCGGGCGGCTTCTGCGGTGGACCGCCGTGCATCAGGCGTGTGAACGCATCACTCAAACTCTGCTTTATGTTCCTGAAGCGTTCACTTATCATGCTGGCTCTGGTAAAACTTTTTTCTTATCAGGGCAGTTTAGTCACTTTATGCGTTGAGGGCAATAGGGTTATGAAAATAGCAATCATCGGGGGCGGAATTACAGGGTTAACCACGGGGCTGGCGCTGCAGGAGGCGGGTTGCGCGGTTCATATTTTCTCGCGGGATCCCTTCGAAAAGATGACGTCCTATGCGGCGGCGGCGACTTCCTATCCCTATGCTGTTGAAGACAGTCCGCGCAGCCGTGCCTGGTATCTGCGAAATGACGAGATTCTGGTTTCGCTGATGGATGATCCGGGGGCCGGGATTATCTGGGTGAACTGGAAAAAATGCACGCTCGATCCACATTTTGAAATTCCTGAGATGTATATGCGACTGCGCGAGGCGCGGGTGATCGGGCCGGATGAATGCCCGCTCGGGTATCTGAAAGGGGTGCAAGCCAAACTTTTGCTGATGCACGTGGGGCGGTATTACGGCTTTCTCAAGAAAAAATTCGAGGCGGCGGGCGGCATCTTCACTCTGCGCGAAATTAAAGGTTTTTCCGAGCTTGAGAGGGATTACGATCTGATCGTCAATGCGACGGGGGTTTATGCGCGGCAGTTTGTGAATGATGAAACGATTTACCCGATGCGCGGGCAGGTGGTCATCATCAAGAATCCCGGCGTGAACTTCCATTTCGCTTCGTTTGAGGGGAAGAATTATTTCTATCCGCGCATCGATGAAATCCTGATCGGCGGGTCGGCGGAGGTCGGGGAGTGGGATTTGACTCCGAATGATGAACTTACCCGCGAGATTCTCGGGTGGGCGGCGACGCTCGATCCCTTGCTGAAAAATCCCGAGATCGTGAATGTCCGTGTTGGGCTGCGGCCCATGCGTCCGCAGGTGCGGGTGGAGCGCGACGAGAAGTCCTGCGCGGTTCCCGTCATCCATAATTACGGGCAGGGCGGCGCGGGGTATACGCTGGCGTGGGGCTGCGCGTTTGCGGCGCGTGATCTGGCCCTGGGCAAAAAAGGCGAGCGGGCCGCATGAGCCGGACTGTTTCCGTTCTGGTTCCCTATCCTGTCGATAAAGCTTACGACTATCTCGTTCCTGCGAATGTGCGGGTGCAGGCCGGAGATTATGTTACCGTGCCGCTGGGCCAGCGCGAGATTACGGGCGTGGTCTGGGGGGCGGGGACGGGTGAGGTTGCTACTGAAAAACTCAAGCCGGTCATCGAGCGGCTGAATCTTCCGCCGATGCCGGAGATCCACCGCGATTTTATCGACTGGGTGGCCGCCTATACGCTTTCGCCCAAGGGTTCCGTTCTTAAAATGAGTCTGAGTGCACCGGGGGCGTTTGCGCCGCCGAAGCCCGCGACGGGCTACCGGTTGTCCGCGTATGCCAATCCCGATGCGAAGGGACTGAGCGATGCGCGAAAAAAAATTCTTATGCTGATGCAGGACGGGCAGGTGCGGCGGGCGGCGGAGATCGAAGCCATGACGGGGGCTTCGGCTTCTGTCGTCAAAGGGCTGGCTGAAAAGAAACTTCTGGATGAGGTCGAGCTGTTGCGCCCTTACCCTTGCACGCATCCGGGGATCGACCGTCCGGGGCCGGACCTCTCGGCGGCGCAGAAGGGCGCTGCGGAGATTCTAAAATCCCAGATCGGCGCAGGCGCTTTTAAAGCAACATTGCTGGATGGTGTGACGGGGGCGGGTAAGACCGAAACCTATTTCGAGGCGGTGGCGGAATGTTTACGCAAAGGGCAACAGGTTCTCATTCTCTTGCCGGAGATTGCGCTTTCGAATGCGTTTCTCGATCGGTTCCGTTCGCGCTTCGGATGCGATCCGGCGCTCTGGCACTCGCATCTGACTCCGGCGCAGCGGCGGCTGGCGTGGCGCGGGGTGGCGGAGGGGGAAACGCAGGTCGTCGTCGGGGCGCGGTCGGCGCTGTTTTTGCCCTATGCCGATCTCGGCCTGATCGTCGTCGATGAAGAACACGATCCGGCCTACAAGCAGGAGGACGGGGTGATTTATCATGCCCGCGACATGGCGGTGGTGCGGGCGCATCTGGCGAAGATTCCGGTCGTGCTGGTGTCCGCCACGCCCTCCCTTGAGACCGCCCATAATACATGGGCGCCGCCGGAGGGGACCGGGCGCTATGGCGTTCTGCATCTCCCTGCGCGTTATGGAGGGGCGAGTTTGCCGGAGATCAAAGTGGTGGATTTGAAAGAGGATCAGCCGGAGCGGGGATGTTTTCTTTCTCCAACTCTTTTACAGGCGATGAAAGAGACGCTGGCGCAGGGGGAGCAGGTTCTGCTGTTTCTCAACCGCAGGGGTTACGCGCCGCTGACACTGTGCCGGACGTGCGGACATCGGTTTGAGTGCCCGCGCTGCACGGCGTGGCTGGTCGAGCATAAAAAGAGCGGGCGGCTGCACTGTCATCATTGCGGCCATCACGCCCCGGTCCCGAAGACCTGCCCGGAGTGCGGGGAGGCGGACTCGCTCGTGGCTTGCGGTCCCGGCGTCGAGCGGATTTACGAGGAAGTCACGCATATGTTCCGCGATGCGCGGACGATCGTTCTGGCCAGCGACACAACCGAGAGCAACGAGGATTTACAAAAGAAACTCGCCGCGATCCGCGATCATCAGGTGGATATCATCGTGGGGACGCAGATCATTGCCAAGGGTCATCACTTTCCCGGCCTGACGCTGGTGGGCGTTGTCGATGCCGATCTGGGGCTGAACGGCGGCGATCTGCGCGCGGCGGAGCGCACGTATCAGCTTCTCCATCAGGTTGCGGGGCGGGCGGGGCGTGAACAGAAAAAAGGTCGTGTGTTTCTGCAAAGCTGGATGCCGGAACACCGGATCATGAAGGCGCTGGCGGAGGGTAAGCGCGACGAATTTCTGCTTGTCGAGGCGGCGGAACGGGCGGAGGCGCATATGCCGCCGTTCTCGCGGCTGGCCGGAATTATCGTGGCGGGGCGCGAGGAGGGGCAGGTGATTGAACTGGCACGGGCGCTGGGCAAGACCGCGCCGCAGGGTATGAACGAGAAGGGGCAGCGTATTCAAACGCTCGGTCCGGCTGCGGCGCCGCTGGCGCGGTTGCGCGGGAAGTACCGCTACCGCCTGCTGGTGCGGGCGGACCGGGCGCTCAATATCCAGAAAACCATCGCCGAGTGGGTCGGTGGGCATAAAATCCCCGCGAATATCCGCGTTTATGTGGATATCGACCCGCAGGGGTTTTTGTGATAGCTCTAGGATTTTCAAGCTTCCTTTTCAGACAAGATCATGACGACAGCCAAGATTCCCCCCTCAGCCTCAAGTTTTTTGGTGAATTTTATCGGCGGTGTTTTCTTTATTGCCGCAGCCAATATTACATTTGCTGTTTTGCCTGAATCGGATGTCTTTACCCTTTCGGTTGTCGGCATCACCGCTGCGTTGATTCCTATACTCCTGGGTGAGATTTTTATCCTCAAGGTGCATAAGAGGCCGGGAGTTGGTTTCCTTGATACTCCCATCGCCAAGGATACGGAGAGGCTTAAGACCAAACTTCTTGGCTATTATAGTTCTCTGGCTCTGATTCTGCTTTTTTATCTTTTTGTCCCGCTTTATTGGCACGACGAATTTTTCAACCCGGCCCTGTCTTATTTTTTTCCTCTGCTTATGATCTATGTAATCGGCGGCCCGATATATTTTTCCGAATTTGACCACCGTCTGGACAGGCCAAAGGACGGGTTTTGGCATTTTGGAGCCTTGCTTATGGGCCGCAGAGATGAGGTTGATCCCAAAATCATTGTCCATCATCTGAAATCGATCGGCCTTCGTGCGTTTTATGTGCCTGTGATGCTCTCCTATTTCTCAATATATATCGCTTTTCTTATGAAAGGCCACGGTGAGTTTATTGACGCCAATCTTACAGTTTCCTCTGACTTTACATGGTACGGCATCCTTAAGTTTATCATGCTGATCTATTTCTTTCTGGGGGCTATGGACATTCTTTTCGGCCTTATCGGATATTTTATGACCTTCAGGGTTCTCGACAGCCATATCCGCTCACTGGACCCAACGCTCGTTGGCTGGCTCGTCTGTCTGGCCTGTTATTATCCGTTCTGGGAAGTCCTGATGATCAAGGTTTTTTTTGATGATTTTTTTGCCAATCCCGAATGGCATACATGGCTGTCTGATTTTCCTCTTCTTCTCGTGGTTTGGGGCGTGCTTAGCATTGTCTTTATGTGCACGGAGGCGCTGGCCACTCTAACGTTCGGAATCCGTTTCTCCAACCTGACCTACCGTGGGGTTCTGACTTCCGGTCCCTTTCGCTTTACGAAGCATCCCCAGTATGTCTCAAAAATGCTCAACCGCCTTTTTGTCTACGTTCCCTTTTTAAGTCTAGGCGGACCTTTAGGCAGCCTGCAGTTGATGGTCATGTTTTTCGGAATTTGCTTTATCTATTATCTCCGGGCGCGTACGGAGGAAAATCATCTTTCGCAGTATCCTGAGTATGTTGCTTACGCAAACTGGATCAATGAACGCGGGATATTCCGAGGTATTGCAAAAAGGTTTCCCTTCCTGATTTACTCTGAAGAAAAGGCGAAGGTCGGCAAGCTTTTCTGACTCAATGTTTCATCACCAGGAAGTAATAGATCAGCTGGAAAGCAAAGACGTGTACGATATATATTTCAAGACTTTTGTGCCCGAGAAAGTAGCAGAATTTTTCGATAACATCCTTGGGTCTGCGTCTTAGAGAATTCAACAACAGCGTTCTCATGTCATACAGAAGCCAGAATGTAACCGCTGATCCTAGGCTCGTCAGAAAAGTTTCCAGGTAGGAAAATTGAAAAACGACGTGTGTGAATATCAAGTGTGCAAACAAGGCAAAGATAAAGTATTCAGAGGGTTTTATAAATTTATTCTCGATAAACGCCTCGTTCTTTCTGACCCAGGCGGCCATGGCCATGATAAACGCCAGTGTGCCATATTCAAAGAAGACGTTGGTAATGGGTGACAAAATAAGAAAAAGTATGTTTACGCCCCAAAACAAGGTTTTGTTTTTCAGCAGTTGAGTAATCAAGGGTTCTGTCAGCACACGGACTAGCATAATCGTCCATAAAAAATTAACGTCTATTTTTTCAAATAATATGTAGTTTGAAGCGGTCAACAGCGCGGCTCCAAACCACATTGTCTTTCCCGGGCGGCGTCCGAGATTGTAGCCGACGGGGATGAGCCATATGCAGACAAGAGAGCGGTCGGGAATTCTTAACCACATGATGTCATTGATAAAGTAATAACAAGTATGGCCGAAGATCATGATGGCGACGTTCAGGGCCAGAAGATCGTAGGCAGTCATATTTTTTTTCAGCGCCTGGAGGGGCGCAAAAAACGTATTCACAAGTGGCTTTTCTGTCATTATTTCTTGCCGAATGCGTTGAGCATATTCTGGGGCTTATCCATATAAACCGTGTTCTTGTCGTCAGTGTAAATCACGCCAAGATCATAATCCTCCTGATGACGGTAAATATATGACACGTTGGCCATGATATTGGCATCATCGTTAAATGGTAAAAGTTTTTCATTCATGACAACCCTTGATACATGCGGCATGACCGACCGGATCGTGTTATCAATCGAGCGTGACATCCTGTCTGCGAAATTCGGAGACGCGATGAAGTTTGTTATCAGTATTCCGCCGTTCTTCATGCTATCCTTGATTTGAATGAAGAACTCCTGCGTGACCAGATGTTCTGGAATACTCGCTCCTCCGAGATAGGCATCAAGAAAAATGACGTCGAATTTCTTTCCTTCCCTTTTACTGCGCGTGAGGAAAGCTCTAGCTTCCTCGACCAGAAACGTCTTATTTTTTTTCAGCTTGTCCTTGAGGATATATTTTTCGGCTGTTTTTAGAAGATCCGGGTCGATATCGATGTAAATGTAGTTGTTGTTTTCGTCTTCAAATCCAAGAGTAAACGCTCCCGCCCCTATGACGAGGATGTCTCTTGGAGTCTCGGAGTTTCTTATAGGATCTATGCCCTGACGTTCTGCAAACTCAATGTAGGGGTATTTGCGTCCGTAATCGTCGTACATTGAAGACCAGTTTGAATTCAGAAGCAGATGCCTTTCTTCGCCTTTATGAAGAATTTGGGCCATCTGGTACTGGTTGTTATAGACGATGCTTTTGTCGCTCATCACATGGTTGGAATTCAGAAAGAGTCCGATCACTGTCAGGCTGAGTGATAAAAAAACCGGCTCGGACAGTTTGCGTCGTTGCAG
This sequence comes from Alphaproteobacteria bacterium, assembly GCA_016699735.1. Lineage (NCBI taxonomy): Bacteria > Pseudomonadati > Pseudomonadota > Alphaproteobacteria > Alphaproteobacteria bacterium. The sequence continues at coordinate 2,275,279 of CP065008.1, read as the reverse complement.
AAGGATAACGACGATGGACAGAAGGACGAAGGTTAATGAAACCGTGTGGTGGACTCCAATCGTGGCCATCAGGACCAGAGTGGAAAACACCGCCCCCAAAAACGAACCCAAGGTCGAGAAAAAGAGCATTCGTCCTGTGATTTCCGAAAGTTTTGTTTTCGTGAAGTAATTGCTGACAAGCGGGATGGTCTGACCCAGAAAGTAAACGGGAATTGCTACAAAAAAAGTTGCGTAAAGAGATGTTTGCACTATGCGAGATGTAATTCCGATGTCTACCAGCAAATTCTGGAAAAACCATTCCATGAAGACCAGAGACATTCCGGGCAGGAGAATAACCGTCGAGAGTATAAGATTGAATGTCAGCTTTTTTCGCAAGGAGATATAATTTCCGTATATCTTGCAGGGGCGGAATCTTCCGCCTGTATAATAGCCGATCGCCAGTGGCATGAGTACTGCGGCGATTATGATTGATACCGTGTCGGTTCCCGTGCCTACGAATGGAATTGTTTGCCGTATCGCCAGAAGCTCGGTGGACAGAACAATATAGCCCTCGATCAGGATGATGATATACAGAAGGGGCGATAAACTGTCTTTTTTCACGTTTGTTTGTCCTAACGCAAGATTATATTAAGCGGATGTGTAGTGTAAGATTTTTTTTTAGGAATTGAAAGTCGATACCCTGTGAAGAGCAACGCATTCATGATTCAGCGAACCAGCCATTTGACGTCTTACGATTTGCTCAAGGCTCTGGCCCTGATCCTGATGATCACCGACCATGTCGGCCATCATTTTTACCCGGATGAAATGTGGTTCCGGGTTCTGGGGCGGCTGTGTGTGCCGATCTGGTTCTTTTTGATCGGCTATGCCCGGACGGATGCCGTTTCTCCAAAAATCCTCCTCGGAGGGGCGATCGTGACTCTTTCCGCGCTGGTGGCGGGGCAATATGTCTTTCCGCTTGATATTCTTTTTACCATCGCGCTGATCCGCAAAACCCGTCATGGCTGTGCCATCCGGGCCACACAAAGTTCCCAGAATCTCAGGGGCTGGTTTCTGCTGCTTCTGTTTGCTGCGGTACCAACGGGGTTGCTGTTCGAGTACGGGACTCTGGGGATCATGTTCGTCCTGCAGGGGTTTATTGCCCGCAACCGCGCAGTCCTGAAGGAGAGGTTGAAGCCTTGGCATACCAAACTTTTTGCCTATTCGAGTGTGTTTTTCTTTGGGATTCTGCAGGGGGTTTTTATGCCTAGCCTGACTCTGGCGCAGGTGGGTGTGCTGTTTGTCGGTCTGTTTGCAATTTCGGCCTTGCTTGAGCGTTTCAAGGCTGCCGACTATCCTGCCCTGACGAGGGTCTTGACGCGCCCCGGTACCTTCCTCATCCATATCATGGGGCGGCGGACGATGGAAATCTACGTGCTGCATATCCTGATCTTCCGGGGAATTTGTATGGCGCTTTATCCCGACACTTATGCGTTTTTGGACTGGCACTGGGCGCCACCGGGTCTTATTTCCTGGTTCTTTTGAGGAGAAACTGTTTCACCCGTTTCTTCGTTATTGACCCTGTTCGAGGGCAGTTTAGCAAGATATAGTCTGAGCAGTTGCAATGATCTGGCATAGTATGTCCCAAGCTAAAGCCCTTCCCCCGGAAATCACCTCTTACGACCTGCTCAAGACATTGGCGCTGATCCTTATGATCATCGACCATACGGGGCATTTTTTCTTTCCGTATGTTCCGGGGACGAACAATGTCGAGGTTGTCTGGTTCCGGGTTCTGGGGCGTTTTTGCATCCCGATCTGGTTTTTCCTGATCGGGTATGCCCAAACAACAGCGATCCCCAAACGCTTGTGGGTTTGCGCCGGACTGGTGACGCTCAGCGCCATGGTGTCGGGGGGGACTATTTTCCCCCTCAATATCCTGTTCACCATTATCGCGGCGCGTTACGTGCGCGACGCTGTGGCCCGCAAGGCGCTGGAAAGCCCGGAGCATATGCGCGGGATATTTTTCCTACTGCTCTTGGGAACGCTTCCGAGTTCCCTGATGTTCGAATATGGCTCGATTATCCTTTTCTTTGTCATCTTTGGTCAGATGAGGCGTTTTCCAGATAAAATGTCGATGGATAAACGGTATCTCTATCTGTTCGTATTCCTGTCGTTTTTCCTGTTCCTGTTTTCTCAGGGATTGACCCTTAATATTCCTGAGGCCAGTCAGGCGCTGGCTCTGTTTGTCGGGTTCGGTCTGGTTGCTATGGTCCTCTGGCGCTTTAAGCCTGCGACCTATCCGAAACTGACCCGGGCGCTGGGACCGTTGCGGTATCTGCTGATGTTCACCGGGCGGCGGACGCTGGAAATCTATACCGCGCATCTGATCCTGTTCCGGGGAGCAGCGATGGCTTTATCTCCGCAGCAGTACCCTTTCTGGGGGTGGAAAATCATCGATCCGGCCCTGCTTTCGATGATCATGCCGTGAATTTGCTTTTCTGCTTAAATAATTAACCTTTTGGCTCTGCCGGGGGGCTTGTCAGGGCGGGTTGCTTATGCTAATTCTCCCCTCGTAAAAAAATTGTGCAAAACCGCTGGTAATATAGGGATACGAAAGAATTGGCCAAGTCCGGTGCAGGTGAATCCGCCATCCTCTTCCGCTATGCGTCCGCCCTGCTGGACCTGGCCGAAGAAAAGAAGTCTCTTGAGGTTGTTTCCGGTGATCTCGGTCAAATCGCCGAAATGGCGAAAGATTCGCAGGATTTTCGGCGTTTTGTGGCTTCCCCTCTGATCCCCAAAAGCCAGCAGACAAAAATTATGGACGGCATCGCCGATCAGGGCGGGTTTTCTCCTCTGACACGCAATTTTATTAACGTCCTCATCCGCAATGGTCGGATCGGTCTTCTCGACGGCGTGATTGCGAGGTTTTTTGAACTCAAAACCGAGAGAAGCGGTGAGGTTGCCGTCCGTATCGAGACGGCCAAGCCGTTGTCCGAAGAGCAGAAAAACGGTTTTCAGACCAAAATTTCCACGGCGCTCGGCAAGAACGTGAAGCTTGAGACGTCGGTCGATCCCTCGATCATCGGGGGGATGGTCGTAACGATCGGGTCGGTGATGATCGACGATTCCGTCCGCCGGAAACTTGAATCCCTTGGTGCGTCCTTGACCCGGAGCGCCAATCAGAATGCAGAACAAAACTTGAAAGAGGTAGTGTAATGGAACTTCGCGCTTCAGAAATCACCAAACTGTTGAAAGAACAAATCGCCGACTTCGAGGCTCAGGCCGACGTCGCCGAGATCGGCAAAGTCCTGTCCGTCGGGGACGGGGTTGCGCGGGTCTACGGCCTTGATAATGTTCAGGCCGGGGAGATGGTCGAATTCCAGAAGGGCGTTGTGGGTATGGCGCTGAACCTTGAATCCGACAATGTCGGGGTCGTTATTTTCGGCAGTGACCGGGAAATTAAGGAAGGCGATATCGTGCGCCGGACCAAGAAAATCGTCGAAATCCCGACCGGGAAGGAACTTCTGGGCCGCGTCGTCGATCCGCTGGGCAATCCGCTGGACGGCAAGGGGCCGATCAAGGCGTCCTCCACGAGCCGGATCGAAGTCAAGGCGCCAGGCATCATTCCGCGTAAATCGGTTTCCGAGCCGATGCAGACGGGCCTGAAGGCTATCGACGCGCTGGTTCCCATCGGGCGCGGGCAGCGGGAGTTGATCATCGGCGACCGTCAGACCGGGAAGACCGCCGTGGCTGTAGACACCATTATCAACCAGAAGTCGGTCAACAAGTCCAAGAACGAAAAAGAAAAACTTTACTGTATCTATGTTTCTATCGGGCAGAAACGCTCGACGGTCGCGCAGCTCGTGAAGGAGCTGGAAGAGCAAGGCGCGATGGAATATTCCATCGTCGTTGCGGCTACCGCTTCCGATCCCGCGCCGCTGCAGTTCCTGGCGCCTTACGCCGGATGCACGATGGGCGAATATTTCCGCGACAACGGGATGCACGCGCTGGCCATTTACGACGATCTGTCCAAGCAGGCGGTGGCTTACCGCCAGATGTCTCTCTTGCTGCGCCGTCCGCCGGGCCGCGAAGCTTATCCGGGGGACGTGTTCTACATTCACTCCCGTCTGCTGGAGCGTGCGGCGAAGCTGAACGACGATCATGGCGGCGGTTCCCTGACCGCGCTGCCGATCATCGAGACGCAGGCCGGGGACATTTCCGCCTACATCCCGACGAACGTCATTTCGATTACCGACGGGCAGATCTTCCTCGAGACGGGTCTGTTCTTTAAAGGTATCCGCCCCGCGATTGACGTCGGCGCGTCCGTTTCGCGGGTGGGTTCGGCGGCGCAGATCCGTGCGATGAAGCAGGTTGCGGGAACGATCAAGCTTGAACTCGCGCAGTACCGCGAGATGGAGGCCTTCGCGCAGTTCGCGTCCGACCTCGATGCCAGTACGCAGAGGCTTCTGGCGCGGGGAGCGCGTTTGACGCTCCTTCTGAAGCAGCCTCAGTACCGCCCGATGCCCGTTGAAGAGCAGGTTGTGGTTATTTACGCCGGAACACGCGGTTACCTCGATACGGTCGATATGGGTAAAGTCGAGGAATATGAGAGCCGTCTGCTTGAGCAGATGCGCGCAAGCTCCCCTGACATTCTTGAGTCAATCCGCTCCGAGAAAAAAATCGAAGAAAAGAACGAAGAGAAGCTCAAGGCCTTTCTTGCTGACTTTACCAAGAATTTTATCGGTAAAAAGGAAGCCGCATAATTTTGCGTGTTGATGAGGGTCGGGGCTTCGGCCCGTTAAAATAAGCGCTGTTGCGTTAAGAGGAATTAAGAAGCAATGCCGAGCTTACGCGATTACAGGGACCGTATCAAATCGGTGAAATCCACCCGGAAGATCACGTCCGCCATGAAGATGGTGGCGGCCAGCAAGCTGCGCCGCGCACAGGAACAGGCCGAGGCCAGCCAGCCTTACGCCCGTTCCATGTCCGAGATGCTTGCTCGTCTGGCCTCGAATGTCACGATTACCCCGGCCAGCCCGAAACTTCTGGCCGGAACGGGTTCCGACAAGCGGCATCTGCTGGTTCTCGTTACGGCGGATCGCGGTTTGTGCGGCGGGTTCAACGCCTATGCCGTGAAGGAGCTCAAGCTGAGAATTGCGGCCTTGCGGTCCGAGAACAAGGACGTCTCGATCGTTTGCGTGGGGCGCAAGGGGCGCGACATGATCCGCCGCGAGTATGGCAGCCTGATCGTCGAGAGTTTCCGCGATGTGTTCGGGAAGAATACCGTTGAATTTGCCGTCGCGCAGAAAATATCGGATTTTATTCTGGCGCGGTTCGAGGCCGGACAGTTCGATGTCTGCAGCGTGATCTATAACGAGTTCAAATCGATTCTTACGCAGACTCCGGTGACGCAGCAGCTTATCCCCTTTAAGGCCCGGCAGCAGGGCGCCAAGAGTACGGCTAAAGGAAAAGCCGTCAAGGCTGAGGAGCCGGTTGCGGCTTCGTTGCTTTCGCCCTACAGTTTCGAGCCGGACGAGGATATGATCCTGAGCAAACTTCTGCCGCGTAATCTGAGCATTCAGATTTATGGCGCGATGCTGGACAGTTCCGCCGGGGAGCAGGCGGCGCGGATGACCGCTATGGATAACGCGACACGAAATGCCGGTGAGCGCATCAATGACCTCACGCTTCAATACAACCGGGCGCGTCAGGCTTACATCACCAAGGAGCTGATCGAGATCATCTCCGGGGCGGAGGCGGTGTGATCCTATGTATGATCCAAGGGGAAAAATTTTGGACAAAATACGATTCATGACGGGCCGTCTGGTTCTGCTTTTTTCGACTTTGGCTGTAACCGCGGTCTTGTTTTTTTCGCCGCAGGTTGCGAAGGGAGCTCCTCCTGCTCTGGAGCCTGAGGCCGTTAAGCTCTTGCCGAAAATCCCTGAAGGTACTGCTCAGGCGATTTATCCAGATTCCAGTTGGGATCCTGAAGTGCTGCGTTTTCTTCATATGGGGCCGGCTTTTCTGCCCAAGGATACTGCATTTGAAGTCCCTACGTTTCCCGCTAACGATAGTCCTGAAACCTCTGCCGAGCTTGAGACGTTGAAAAATTTTGCAGCGAATCTTCGCACACCTGAGACCATCAAGATTATCGTTTTTGAAAACGATATGCCGACCCCTCTGGTTTCTTATGAAGAGGTAGGGCTTTTCTCCTCGGAGAAAAATCCTGAAGCCGAGGAACTTATAACCAAGGTTGTGGTCGATGCTGGGGTTTTCATTATTAGTTACAAAAAAGAATTCCTTCGGGTCAGGCCGGATTTTCTTGCGCCGGATTTGAAAACTGTGATCCCGAATCCGGGCCATCCTGCGTATCCGTCCGGTCATGGCGGACAATCCCACATCGTTGGCCTTATCCTTGCCATGCTTGATGAGAAGCATAAGGATATTTACATGGCCCATGCGTGGGCGATCGGGACGCGGCGCGAGATTGCGGGTGTTCATTATCCGAGCGACAGCGTGGCCGGGCGAAAACTGGCAGAGGATGTGCTGGCAAAATTAATGGAGGTTCCCGAGTTTCAGGAGCAGTTGAAGGAGGCGAAAGCGTCCTTCGTTGCCCCCGAAGAATCGGCGTTTGAGAATTATAAGCCTCTGATCATCGATCCGGCCCTGATTGTGAAACCGGAAACGCCCGAGCCGTCGAAACAGTAATTCAGATTTTTAACAGTTCAATGTGAGTATGGAGAAAAAAATGGCCAAAGACACAAAAGCCAAAGCAAAAACGGAAAAGAACGTCAAAGCGGTCGAAGCCAAAGCCACAGGGAAAATCCTGCAGGTGCTCGGCGCGGTCGTGGACGTTCAGTTCGAAGAGGGCGAGGTTCCCGAAATTTTGAACGCGCTGCATACCGATAATAACGGCAAGGAGTTGGTTCTGGAGGTCGCGCAGCATCTGGGCGAAAACACCGTCCGCGCTATTGCTATGGACATGACCGACGGACTCGTGCGCGGCTCGAAGGTCATCGACACGGGTGCGCCGATTGCTGTTCCGGTCGGTCCCGAAACGCTGGGCCGGATTTTCGATGTCATCGGACAGCCGATTGACGAAGGCGAAGAGGTTACGACCAAGGAATACTGGCCGATCCACCGCGAAGCGCCCGCCTTCAAGGATCAGGCGACGGAGACCGAAATTCTTGTGACCGGCATTAAAGTTATCGACCTGCTCTGCCCCTATGCGAAGGGCGGAAAGATCGGCCTGTTCGGCGGCGCCGGGGTCGGCAAGACGGTGACGATCATGGAACTGATCAACAACATCGCCAAGGGGCACGGGGGCGTGTCGGTGTTCGGCGGCGTCGGTGAGCGGACCCGGGAGGGGAACGACCTTTACCACGAGATGATCGAATCCGGCGTTATCAAGGTCGGCGATTATAAAAATTCAAAAGTTGCGCTGGTGTACGGCCAGATGAACGAGCCTCCCGGTGCGCGTGCGCGGGTGGCGCTGTCCGCTCTGACGATGGCGGAATATTTCCGCGATGCCGAGGGGCAGGACGTTCTGTTCTTCCTTGATAACATCTTCCGGTTTACACAGGCGGGGTCCGAGGTGTCGGCGCTTTTGGGCCGTATTCCTTCGGCGGTGGGTTATCAGCCGACGCTTTCGACCGAGATGGGCGCGATGCAGGAACGCATCACCTCCACGAACAAGGGCTCCATTACCTCGGTTCAGGCGGTTTACGTTCCGGCGGACGATCTGACCGACCCGGCGCCGGCGACGACCTTCTCGCACCTTGACGCGACCACGGTTTTGTCACGGAAGATCGCGGAGCAGGGGATTTATCCGGCGGTTGACCCGCTCGACTCCACCTCGCGGATTCTCGATCCCCGCGTGATCGGCGAAGATCATTACGGCGTGGCGACTTCGGTGCAGAAGACGCTGCAATCTTATAAAAACCTGCAGGACATCATCGCCATTCTGGGGATGGACGAGCTTTCCGAAGATGACAAGCTGACGGTTGCCCGGGCGCGGAAGATCCAGCGTTTCCTCTCGCAGCCGTTCCACGTCGCTGAGGTGTTCACCGGAACGCCGGGTGCCTTCGTCTCCCTCGAAGACACGATCAAGGGCTTCAAGGCCATCGTCGCGGGGGAATACGATCATCTGCCGGAGGCGGCGTTCTACATGGTCGGCCCGATTGAGCAGGTCGTCGAGAAGGCCACAAAAATGGCGCAGGAAGCGGCTTAAAGTTGAGGCGGGAGCCGTCATGAGACATCTAACAGTCTTATTTGCGTTGGTTTTTGTCGTTACGTTTGTTTCGGTTCAGCGGGCGTATGCTGCGGATGCTACCGTCGATAAAGTTCTCGCTCAATGGGATACTTTTAAAGACAGCCCGCATCTTGATAAGGGGTACAGGCTAGCAAAAATTCTGACTTATAAGGATAAGAAGGGGTACGCCCTGAAATACGCAACTCCTGAAGGCGAAGACAAAAGATATTACCGTTATCTCTTCACGGATACCGAGGGCGTTTTCCTTTATGAAATTTCTCTTGGCAGTTACGATGCAACCACGAAAATCGACAGGGAGATGGGGCATATCGGGCCGAATGACCGCTTGTACCATCTTGATATGTACTGTCCGGGCCCAAAAAATAGTGAGGGCGTCTCCAACTGGGGCAGCCACCATACGATGGGGTTTTACGAGGAGCTTCCCGATTTTGACGAAATGACGCGTGCGTTAGAAGCTCAGGAAAAAGATAAAGTCCGCTGCAAGGGTTATAAGCCCGAAGGGCTTTCCGCAACATTCAAGAACCCCAATAAGAAATAAGGCAGATCGCATGAGCAGAACAATCCATTTCGACCTGGTGTCGCCCGAAAAGAAGCTGGTGTCCGAGGATGTCCATATGGCGGTCATCCCCGGTGACGAGGGCGTGTTCGGCGTGATGGCCGGGCATTGCTCGCTGGTGGCCTCGCTTTCTCCGGGTGTCGTCAAGCTTTACAAGGACGACAAGGGTACGGCGCGTAAAATCTTCATCGCGGGCGGATTTGCCGATGTGACTGCCGCCAAGTGCAGTATCCTTGCCGAGGAAGCCATTCCCGTCGAGGAACTGGACTCTCCCAAGCTGACGCAGCAGCTCAAAGACCTCCGCGAGGATCTCGGGCTGGCCAAGGACAAGGCCGATCAACGGCGCATCAAATCCCAGATCAAGCTTGTTGAAGCCAAGATTTCCGCCGCTTCTGCCGCCTAAAGCTCTTTAATATTGACATAATTTACCGATTCTGCTGGACTGGAGGGAAGAAAACAGAATTGCAGGGGGTGTTTCCTATGGGGCGTTTACAACAAGCAGGGGCCGGGTTGCTGGCTGTGATCTGGCTGACCTCGTGCAGTTCGCCGCCAGAATTGCCTCAGGAAAGGGAGCAGGCACTTATCCAAGGTCCGCAGCCCCTCGTTTTAATTCAGGGCGGTTCCACTGCTCCTCTTCTTCCCAACGACCGCATTTTCGATCTGACGAACCGCAGCCGTGCTCCCGCCGTTTCGGGCGATCCCTGCGATCCCACACTGGCCAACGATCTGGTGACGAGTGAAATCTCCCGCCTTCTGGGGCAGGGGTACACTTTTAAAAAACAGGAAGTTCCCGGGGAACGCGCCGAGCGCGGCAGTTTCTCGATCCAGCAGCGGGTCCAGGCTTATCGCCGTGAGCGCGTGGAACACTACGAAAAGCTGTTCGCCTGTACGCCGGGGAACGAAAGCATCCATCAACTGGCCCGGCAACTCAGCAGTAACCCGAACGACCGGAAGGCGATGGGGGAGCTTTATGTGGGGCTGGTCGAGCAGCGCGGCGACGAGGTTCTGGCGCTCTATACCTCAAAGGATTTTACCGATCTGGCGGATATGATGACGCAGATCGGGCTGAACAACCTGCGTGCCCGTTATGCCGATCTGGACGATTTCGTGCAGGAGGGCGCTCTTAAAAAGGCCATTCATGACCGTATCCGCGAAAGACAGGACGAACTGGCGGTTCAGGCGCTGAAAGGCGAACTGATCGAAATCTTCCAGTCGATGAATTTCCCGCAGACGGAGCGTTTCGCGCTGCAAATGAGCATCCAGAAAATCGTGAGCGAGGAAGTTTCGCAGCATATCATCGGAAATATCCAGAACAAGATGGCGTTCGGGATCGATAAAACCCAAGAGCATACTATCTAGGTTTTTTCTTTAGGCGGGTTGCCGTTCTTACGGCGCAGCTCGATATGGCTCTTCGTCTCGCTCGGTCCCCATTTTTCCGTGTTCAGATCAATCCTGATGTGTTTGTGCGCCGCGAGTTTCTTTTTTAATTCCGCCGAGGTTTTTTCTACACTGAAAAGCTGTGTGCAGCGGTCGGAGATGAAATGCTCCTGTCCGGCGCGGTCGATCCATTCCAGAAGCTTTGAGAATTTTTCCTGTTGGTTGAGAAGGCCGATAGCGCGTTCGTGCTTGTCGAGCTGCTTGAGGCCCAGCGCGGTGGCCAGAATATACGTGTCCCTGACCGTTGCCGTGTCAAAGACCAGATGCGTCTTTGAGGCCTTCAGAATCTCTTCCTCGAAATGCGGGAAGGTTTCCGCATTTTCCGCGGGGGCGGTTTTGGGCGGTGTCCAGCTTTTGAGAACGTTGAACACTTTCGAAACGGAATCCGTTACGCGCAGGAAGTCCTTGTTGTAATCGGGCAGGGTCTGCAGATAGTCGATCAGATCATCCCAGTAGCCCTCGACATTGACTACGACCATCGGTTTGCGGTGCAGCCCGAGGTCGGCCCAGTGCAGCACCTCCATCATCTCATCCAGCGTGCCGAAGCCGCCGGGGAGGACGATCACCGCGTCGGCGCGGCGGAACATCTTCAATTTTCGTTCCCAGAGATCGGGGACGAGGATGGTTTCGTTCAGGCTGGGGTGGATGCGTTCGCTGTCCTGAAGGTTTTTCGGAATCACACCAATGACCCGCGCCTTGGCGGCCAGCGCGTTATTTGCCACGATGCCCATGAGGCCGGAATCCATGCCCCCATACACAAGCGTCTTCTTTTCCTTCCCGATGAGCTGGCCGAGTTCGGCGGCGGCGTCCTTGAAGACGGGGCGGCAGCGGCCGGAGGAGCCGAGATAGACCGTCACACGCTGAATGTCGGAGAGCTTCATATTCCTGCGCCCTTACCCCGCCAGAGCCTGCGGGGTGATGGCCTTGCGGCTGCGGTTCCACTCATCGGCGATGATGACGAAATTATAGAGCAGGTCGATGCCCGTGGGGGTCAGGACGGATTCGGGATGGAACTGTACGCCGAAGGTCGGATACTCCTTGTGCCGCATCGCCATGATTTCGCCGTTGGGGGCGCGGGCGGTGACGATCAGGGGGGTGTTTTCCGGCAGTTGCGTGACGAGGGAATGATAGCGTCCGATCTTCATCGGGCTAGGCTGATCCCTGAATAATCCCGTTCCGTCATGTTCGATCTGCGTGGCTTTGCCGTGGACGGGTTTTTCGGCGCGGGTGGTCTTGCCTCCGAAGGCTTCACCGATCGCCTGATGGCCCAGACACACGCCGAGGATGGGGATTGTGGCTGCGAATTTTTTTACGGTCTCAACGCAGATTCCGGCCTGCTCCGGGGCGCACGGGCCGGGAGAGAGGATGATCGTCTCGGGGCGCATCGCCTTGACCTCTTCGAGCGTTACGCAATCGTTGCGGCGCACCTCATAGCTGCCGCCGAGCCGCTCGACATAGCGGGCGAGGTTGTAGACAAAGGAGTCGTAATTGTCGATGACCAAAATCATGGGCGGATATTAACGATTGGCCTTTGCAAAAGGAAGTGTTCTTTGGGGTAACCCACAGATTTCATAGTGTTTTTCCGGTTTTTTAGGACTATCCGGTCTTGGCGGCGGGGGGCGGAGCGGCTTTATGGCTTTGCAGGCCCGCCTCGAAGCTGCGGAAAAGGGCGCGGGCCTTGTCCAGCGTTTCCTGATACTCGGCGGCGGGGTCCGAGTCCGCCACGATGCCGCCGCCGGTCTGGAAGGTCACGGTGTTGCCCTCATAGACCAGCGTGCGGATCAGGATGCTGCTGTCCATCTGGCCGTCGAAGCCGATATAGGCTATCGAGCCGCAATAGGGGCCGCGCCGCGTGGGTTCGATCTCCTCGATAATTTCCATGGCGCGGATTTTCGGAGCGCCGGTGATCGAGCCGCCGGGGAAACAGGCGCGCAGAAGGTCAAGCGCGTCCTTGTCCTTTTTCAATGCGCCGCGCACGGTCGAGACGAGATGGTGGACGCTGGCGAAGGTTTCAAGCTGGCAGAGATTGTGCGCCGAGATCGAGTCCGGCTGACAGACCTTGGAGAGATCGTTGCGGAGCAAATCCACAATCATGATGTTTTCGGCGCGGTCCTTTTCGCTGTTCAATAAATCTTCGCGGTAGGCGCGATCCTGCTGCGGGTCGGTGACATGGGGGCGGGTGCCCTTGATGGGCATGGTGACCACTTCGCGGCGGGCGTTGAGGTTCAGAAATCGTTCCGGCGAGGCGGAAGAAATTTTTATATCGCCCACATTCATATAGGCGGCGAAGGGGGCGGGGTTGACCTCGCGCAGCACGATGTAATGGCCGAAGGCGTCGAAATTTTCCGGCAGGGTCGCCTTGAACCTCTGGGAAATGTTCGCCTGAAAAATATCTCCGGCATAGATGTAGTCGATCACCTTGCCGACTTTTTTCAGGTAATCGTCCTGATGGATGTTGGAGGTCCAGTTGAGCGCAGCGGGCGTGTAGGCCGGATCGGGCTGTTCCTTCGTGAGTTGGGCGAGAAAGAATTCGCGCTTGCGCTGCGCGTCCTTTTCGCCCTTGGCATGGGTGATGATCCAGCCCTTGTTCTGCTTGTGGTCGAAGGCGTAGACCTGATCGTAGATTCCCACCGCCATGTCAGGGATCGCGGGGTTATCCTTTGCCTGCTCGGGCAACTCCTCGATCAGGCGGCCGAGGTCGTATCCGAAATATCCGGCGGCGCCGCCCTGAAAGGGCGGGAGGTTGGCAATGGTTTTGACCTTTTGAATCCATGATTCCATGCGTTCGCGCAGGATGGCGAACGGGTCGCCGGGAAGTGTGAGGCGCTGATCCCAGTTCGTGACGATGGTATTTCCGTTCTTGGTTTCGATCGTCTCGATCGGATAGCCCATGACAAAGGAATAGCGGCTGCCGGGGTGGTTGGCATCGGCGCTGTCGAGCAGCAGGCTGTAGGGCAGGGTGCGGATCGCCGCGAAAGCCTGCAGCGGGTCGAGATCGGCGACTTCATGGACAAAGGGTTTCATCTCAGCGCTGCTTCGCTCCGTAACCTTCATTATGCAAAAACGCAAAGGGCATTATAGTGCGGGTTTTGCCAATATTCCAAAGTTTTCGGATAAGGCTGTCCACAGGCGGCTCTAGCCCTGGCCGGGGCCGTTGCCGGGGCCGAATCCGTCCGCCCAGGGCGCGAATTGCGCGGGTTTATCGGACTCTCGGGCAAGAAGTCCCTTCTCGGCCATGAGGTTCTCCAGTTTGCTGATATCCTGCGGGCTGGGGTAGATCATCAGGCTCTGCCCGGTGGGGCTTTTGGGATCCTGTATCAATCCCTGGCTGAGATATTCAATCCGCACGGGTGCGCCCAGTCCGGGGTGGTGGATCATATTGTAGCCAATATCGCCCTTTCTGGGTGCTTGCTTGCCCGGAGACATCCGCATTTCCGGCAAGAGCGAGACCAGCCCATCATACTTCTTCTTGGCTTCCTCCAGCCTGCTTCTGAATGCATGAATACTTTCGACAATGCGTTTCTTGCTGTCCTCCCACTCGGCGGTGATTTCGAACATATTGTCGGTAAAGACGATGGCCTGCTGATCGTCTGTCGATCTCATGAAGTCTTCGTAGAGCTTGCTGACAGACGGGGTCTGATAGACCATCGGAATCTCAAAGAGCGGTTGCTTTTCAAAGGGGTGACTGGCGATCAGGCGTTGCGGTTCGGTCTTGGAGAGATTGAGGTTCAAGCCCCAGGTTTGCGCCAGAATGGTTTTCAGGCGGCGCGATTCCCGCTCGCTTCCGCGCTCGAATTCCAGAATCTGTTGCAGAAAGCGGTAGATGTCGGCGGAGGCTATCCGTCCACCCGGCGTGGTCACCAGCTTGACGTCCTGTTGCTCGTGAGAAATGAAATGCGATAAGGGCAGCGTCCATTCCAGACGCCCGTCAGGGAGTTTCTTTGGCGCCGTCTTGGAGAAAGAGGTTCGTGCCTTGACCCATTCGAGAGCGTCCGCGTCGTAAGAGTTGAGATCGGTTCTGTTCTGCCGGAGCTCCTCCAGAGGACTGTCTTTTTCCGGGTCGTAGGGGCCGAGAATGATGTGCTCTTCATCCGGGTCATAGTCATGCGAGAGGGTGAGTGTGCGGGCGGTGCCGTCCTCTTTCAGGCTGAATTCGAAGCGCGAGACCATCTCACGAAGCAGCGGCTCGAACTCGGCCTGCTGGCTATCGAGTTCCGCCGCAATCGCCTGTGCTTCGGGCGGGGTCATGCGCGGGGCCGCGATGGTTCCGATTTGCGGGCGGTCCTTCAGGCGCACGATCCTGATGTCGTCGTGACCTTCGGGGGCGGAGACTTCGTATTTTTCCGGCGGGAATAACTCCTCGGCGGGCGGGGCGCCCGCCTGTGTGGCTTTAGCGACGGATGAAAACCGTTCAGTGACGCGGGCCTGCCGTTCGCTTTGCTGTCCGGCTTCCCATGCCGCCACATCCATACAGGCCTGCGCGGCGGCTTTCTGGTAGACAACCGTGTTCGGCCCCATGATGATGCCGACTGTGATGCCGGAGCCTTCGTGCTTGTAATGCGTGTGGTCGCCACTGGTATGACGGGCTTCGATGAAGCCGTGGTCGGTCAGCATCCGGTCGAGCGTCGCGTATTGCAGCGTCTGCTTGCCGTTGCCACTCAGTATGGCTTCGGGATTGATTCTTTTCCTACTACTGCCCATGGTCTTTTCTCTGGCTTTCGCGGCTTATCCTAGAGAAAACCGCGAATATTCTCAACAATTTCGGCCAGTCCCGCCTTTTTGACCTCCACGCCTTGCGGAAAGGCGCCGAGCAGGCGCGAGGGCAGCATCGGGTCGAGGATAACGAACACGCCCTTATCCGTCTCGCGGCGGATCAGGCGGCCATAGGCCTGCTTTATTTTCAGGCGCGTAATCATGTCGTCATAGCGTTTCTTGCCGAACTGTTCACGGCGGGCCTTGTGCAAAATCGTCGGGCGCGGCCACGGTACGCGGTCGAAAACGATCAGGCGCAGGGAGTCGCCGGGCACGTCCACCCCGTCGCGCACGGCATCGGTTCCGAGCAGGCAGGAATGGGGATCGTCGCGGAACATATCGACCAGCGTTCCGGTGTCAATCGCGTCCACGTGCTGGGCATAGAGGGGGATACCGGCATCCTCCAGATCGGTGACGATTTTTTTATGCACGGCGCGCAGGCGCTGGATCGAGGTGAAGAGTCCCAGTCCGCCGCCGCCGCTGGCCTTGAAGAGTGCACGATAAGCTCCGGCGACCTGCGCGGGGTCGTCCTTGCGGACGTCATTGACGATAAAAATGCGCGTCTGCGATTGGTAATCGAACGGGGAGGCGAAGGCGGCGTGACGGTGATCCTTCGCCAGAAAATTTGCGCCTGTGCGTTCCTGCGCGGTCTGCCAGTTGTCGCCGTCGTCGGCGCTGCCGTCGCGCAGGGTCGCGGAGGTGACAGCCATGCCGTGCAGATGGGGCCGCAGGCTGGCGGCGAAGGGCAACATCGGGTCAGTGTGGTGGCGATAAGCGCCAACATCAAAAGCGCGGCCATCAATGCGCTCGATTTCCAGCCAGTCCACGAATCCGGGCGAAGGCTTGTCTGTTTCTATGGCGGTCAGCAGCCCGATCCAGCCCTTGAGCGTCAGTTGCGTTCTGCGTTCGAGCGAGCGGGCGAGGGCGTCGAGGCGCTTGCGCGTATCGGCATCCATATAGCCTTCGTCCTGTTCGAGTTTTTTGGCAATCAGGCGCGTCATTTCGCTCATCGGCTTTTGCAATTTCTGCAAAGCGGATTTGAGTTTTTTTGCCGCCTCGATCAGATCGGGGTCTGCGGGATGAAGTCCGGTCTCCAGCGCGTAGGGGCCGTCGCGTCCTTCGGCCCGCGCATAAACCTGACGGTAGACTTCGGCGAGAAAATTTTCTCCGGGGCCGTCGGGCGCTTTATCGTTCAGGCGCTTGCTCCAGCCCTGCGCGGCAAGGCAGCGGGCCTGATGGAGGATGGCGTGCAGGATTGTTTCGGCGGTGGCGTCCCCGGCGATCAAATCCTCGATGCGGCGCTTCAAACCCCGTGCGCGGCTTTTGCGTCCGCCTTCTGTGCCCAGAATCCAGCGGCGCAGATCATTCATTTCCCGTGCCGTCAGATGCGCGGCGAAGGCGCTGTCAGCGGCGTCGAACAGATGATGCCCTTCATCGAAGACATAGCGCGTCGGCAAATCCTCACCGGGCATGGAGAGGGCGGACTGGATCATCACCAGAGCATGATTGGCCACGACGATGCGGGCGCGTTTGGATTTGCGGATTGAGCGTTCGACGAAGCAGCGGTGATAATGGTCGCAGGCGGAGAAGATACATTCGCCCCGTCTGTCGGCCAGTCCGTAAGTGCCTTGCGATTCCAGCAAGCCCGTCAGCCAGCCGGGGAAATCGGGGCCGCTTAAATCCCCGTCCTTCGTGGCCGCCGTCCAGCGGGCCATTAAACCGGCGGCCAGCGTGTGGCGCGGGGAGTGGGACGTTGCCGCCCCTGCCGCCGAGTCCTCAAGATTAAGCAGGCAGAGATAATTCTCACGGCCCTTGCGGACGGTGACATAGGCGTTCTTGACCTCCGGGTGGGGGTAGAGGCGGTCGAGTTCCGTGTCGATCTGGCGCTGCAGGTTTTTGGTGTAGGTGGAGATCCAGACGCTCGCGTCGTTCTTTTCCGCCCAGACGCTGGCGGGGGCGAGATAGCCCAGCGTTTTTCCGACGCCCGTTCCCGCTTCGGCGAGGACGATCTTCGGGCTGTCCATATCGCTCACAGGGGCGAAGGCGTGGGCGATTTCCTGCGCGTAGGAGAGCTGCTGCGGGCGGGCTTCCGTCCTGCCGTCGCCGCGGGCGAGAAGTTCGCGCAGGCGCTCGGTGGTTTCTTCCGCGCTGACTCCTTCATGTGCGGGCGGCGGGGGCGGCGCATCCTCCGCCCATTCCGGCAGATGCTTCCAGACATTGAGCGCGGCGCGGGAGGGGGGTTCAATCGCCGGATCGTATGTTTCGCCCAGCGCGGAAAAAATATAGGGCGTCCACGGCCAGCCTTTTCCCCTTAGTCCCATCACTCCGGCAATCGCGAGCGGGTCGGTTTTTTCGGCGTAAGGGTCGTTCTTCAAATCTTTTAAAAGGGCGAGGGCGATGTCCATCAATATCGCGGGGGCGTCCTCGAAATTTTCCGGTGCAGGAAGGAAGAGCGCCTTCGCCAGTCCGGCGGGCGTGGGGACGCAAAAACGTGCCGGGTGGACAAAGGCAAACAATTCCAAAACATCGAAGGCCAGAAATTCATCCAGTTCCAGCCGCGCCTTCGTGAACGGCGCGTGGCAGACCATCACGGGCTTTTTATGCAGAAGCAGGCGGGCCTGGTCGAGCGGCAGGGTTTTGATCTCTCCGTCCGTGGTCAGCAGGGCGGCTAGGCGACTGTTCACGCAGAGGGCAGGGACGTCAGGAAGTGCGACTTTTTTTGATTCAGATGTGGCCGGAAGAGCGCTCATTTTCTGCCTATAGCACGTTTTTTTGGACAAATCGCCCCCAAGTTTCGTATTATATGTTTATTAACCTTCCTTTGCGAAACTTTGCGTTCTGGAAGACTTTTATAGAGGTTATTGTTATGAGCGGTCCTGCCGATCCTGAAGAGACAAAGCGTAAGTTGCTTATGATGCTGTCTAACGGCGTTTTTCCGAATCCTGACGGCACGATGACCCGTCTCTCCCCTGAAGTTGCCGGGCAGATGATGAAAGATGTGAAAGCCGGGGGTGCGCCGCTGACCAGCGATGACGGCCTGGACTACGATACGCTGGAAGCTCCGAACGGTCCCTGATTTCCGAATTTTCCTTTTCTGACTCCCGCGCTATAGTGTCTCCTGTTTACATTTCAGGCAGGAGTATTCATGTCCGTCATTTGCGGAAAAAAATCCAATGAGGTTCTGGAGTATCTTCTGAGGCGCAGCAGCGCGTCCGCCAAAAATATGCAGTTTCCCGGACCCTCTCCGGAGGAGTTGGAGCGCATTCTGACGGTGGCAGTGCGTGTGCCCGATCACGGCAAGCTGGTTCCGTGGTACTTCATTGTTTTTGAAGGCGAGGGGAGCGTACAGGCGGGGGCGAAGCTGCGCGAAATTTTCCAATCCGAAAACCCCGATGCGGGGGAAGACCGCCTGCAAATCGAGGAGACCCGTTTTTCCCGCTCTCCGGTCGTGGTGGCCGTCGTCTCACGGATGCGGAAGGGGAATAAACCTTTATGGGAGCAAATTCTTTCCGCCGGGGCGGTGGGGATGACGCTTTCGCTGGCCGCGCACGCCAGCGGCTATGGGGCGCAGTGGATCACCGAATGGCCGGCCTTTCATCCGGCATTCAAATCCTATCTCGGGCTGGATGCGCGGGACCATATCGCGGGGTTCATCCATCTCGGCACGCCCGGCGCGGTGCCTGAAGACCGTCCGCGGCCCGCGCTTTCGAGCGTGGTCACGCACTGGCGCGAGGGGGCTGTGCTGAATAAGGGCGATGCGTTGTACGATCAGGAGAAGTTCGGTTTTCCCGAAGCGGGGTTTGATGTTTCTGGGGTGAAATAAACTCTTTTGGATTCTCCTTTCCGCATTTTTCATCGCAAAGACGCGAAGACTCCAAGCCTTCCGAGCTTACGTCCCTTTGTTTGTCATTCCGGCGAAGGCCGGAATCCATTTTTTACTACAGGGACAAACAGAGGAAAACAGAGACTTTAGGCGCGAAAATCTTTGTTTTTCCCTGCGTTCTCTATAGTTTTTTACTGATGCCGTTGCTTTTAAATGCTTACAAGTTAAGCATCCCCGCGTATGCGGGGATCAGGTATCTTAATCCTGAATTTTACGCAAGCATAAAGGCGGGCGCAGGCCGCTTTGCGACTTCGCGATTCAAATGACACACGCTGCGCTCTTGGCCTTTCATCGCAAAGACGCGAAGCGTTCCGCGCGAAGATTGTCTGTCTTTACTCTGCATTTTTTCTGAATGGCGTTCCCCCTCTCCCTTGGGCTTACGCCCTTTCCCTCTCCCCCTTTTTTCAGGGGGAGAGGGATGGAGGGAGAGGGGGGGCAATGCTCATCAATCAGGTATCCCCGTGAAAACGGGGATGCATAAACGACCTAGATTTTCAGGCGTTACCCCAGAAGCGGGTCCAGTAGGAGAACAGGCTGGCGCGGTTGAAAGCGGATTTTAAAACCAGCTTCAAAGCGGCGTTCCGCAGGGCGAGGTTATAGTTCGGGCCGATGCCCTCCGTGCCGTCCTTGAGGGTCACCACCGTATAGGTGCCGCGGCGGCCCTTGACCTTTTCGATGGAGTCAGAGACGACATCCTCATGGCCGAGCGCATGGGTGCGGGATTTATGGAAGCCCGGATAATCCCGGATGATATTCGCGTTATGGACGGGGCCGAGATCGTGCTCACGCTCGTCCAGACCCTGCCAGTAGAGATGCATATTGTTATCCGAAACCTTGAAACGGTGCTTGCCGATATGCATGACGGCGCCGATGCTCAGCTCGTGGTTGATCTCGCGGAAGGATTGGGGGGTCATATTCAGGCCGCCCCTGCAGAACTCCTCGAACGATTCGAGGTATTGCAGCAAGGTTTCGGGTGCCGGTCTGGCGCTGTCGATACTGAACATAAGGTTTCCCCACACACTGGGCTGGCACCCCTGAAAATCCTTTACTGGAGAGACCAGCTTACATTTTATGATAGTTTACGGGTGGTTAAGATTTATTTAAAATTTTAGCTAAATTTGCTGAAAATTGGCGGAAATCCTTGTGCGGCGCACAAATCTGTCCCTCCCACCTCCCGTAGCATCCCCGCGTACGCGGGGATCAGGTATCTTAATCCTGAATTTTACGCAAGCATAAAGGCGGGCGCTGGCCGCTTTGCGGCTTCGCGATTCATGGCCCCGAGCAGTACTTTTGGCTTTTCATCGCCAAGACGCGAAGCGTTCCGCGCGAAGATTGTCTGTCTTTACTCTGAATTTTTTCTGAATGGCGTTCCCCCTCTCCCTTGGGCTTACGCCCTTTCCCTCTCCCCCTTTTTTCAGGGGGAGAGGGATGGAGGGAGAGGGGGTGCTATCGTTGTTCAATGCTCATCAATCCAAGCATCCCCGTGAAAACGGGGATGCATTAAGACTAATCCGCCTTGCGGTGCAGGGCGTCCTCGATCAAGGCCACGGTTTCCTGCGTGCCGTAGAGGGCAATGAAGGAGCCGAAGCGCGGCCCCTGATCCTGGCCCAGAAGCACCTGATAGAGCGCCTGGAACCATTCGCGCAGGTTTTCCTTTTCGTAACCGTTATCCTTTCCGGCTGAAAACACCGCGGTCATGTAATCCTCGGCGGGCAAGCCCTGATCCATCGTTTTAAGGGCGGCGGCGAGGGCGGAGAGTGCGGCGTGTTCGCGGGCATCCGGTTCGCGGTATTTTTTCTCCGGCAGGACGAAGTCGCGGTAATACTGGATCGCGTATTTCACGAGGCGGTCGAGCAGAAGCGATTTTTCAGGGCTGGCGTCGGGGGCGTAGCGGCGGATGAAATTCCAGATCACCTTCGGATCATCGCTGTGCGCGCCGTTCACGAGATTGAGAAGAAGCGCGAAGGAAATCGGGCTGTGCTGGCCTTCGGGGATTTTGCCGTCATGAATGTACCAGGCGGGGTTGTCGAGTTTTTTGGCCGCGTCCTGTCCCGCCAGTTTTTCGACGTCGAGGATATATTCATCGACCGCCTTCGGGATGATGTCGAAATAGAGTTTCTTCGCGCTGGTGGGGCGCTGAAACATATAATAGGCCAGCGACTCATGCGGGGCGTAAGTCAGCCATTCCTCCATCGAGAGGCCGTTGCCCTTGGATTTGGAAATCTTTTCGCCCTTTTCGTCGAGGAAGAGTTCGTAGCGGAATCCGGCGGGGCCGCGTCCGCCCAGAATTTTTACGATATTCGCGGCGACATCGGCGGCGGTGACGAGGTCTTTGCCGGCCATCTCGTAATCGACATCAAGCGCGTACCATCTTAACGCCCAGTCGGCGCGCCATTGCGCCTTGCAGCCGCCCTTGAAGATGGATTGCGTGACGGTTTCGCCCGCCTTGTATCCCGTGCGCTCGAACTCGCTGTCGTCCAGAACCTCGAAGGTGGCCACGCCGTTCTCCAGATCGTCGATGCCCTTCAGGCCCGCATTGTGGAGGATGACGGGGTGCGGCTCATCCGTGCCCTTTTTCTGCACGATGGGGAAGATGGGCGAATAGGTGGCGGCGCGTTCCTCGCCGAGCAGGGGCAGGACGGCCTCCCTGATTTCCTTATATTTCTGGAGCATCAGCTTAAGCGTCGGGTCGAATTTTCCTGGCTTGTAGCAATCTTCCGTCGAACTCAAAAATTCATATTCAAATCCGAAACCGTCGAGAAATTCACGCAGCTTGGCGTTGTTGTTCTCGCCGAAGCTTTTATAGGGCGTACCCTCGAACGGGTTGGGGACGCTGGTCAGCGGCATCCCGAGCGCGTCCCTCAATCTCTCCTGATTGGGGACGTTGGTGGGGACTTTCCGCAGACCGTCCATGTCGTCGGAAAAACAGATCAGCTTGGTCGGAATATCCGAAAGGCGCTGGAAGGCGCGCATGACCATCGTGGTGCGGCAGACCTCGCCGAATGTGCCGATATGCGGAAGGCCAGAGGGGCCGTAGCCCGTCTCGAACACGACATGGCCCTTGGCGGGCGTTTTGACCTCGCCCTTGCCGATGGCCCGCAGGCGCTTGAGGACGCCCTTGGCCTCCTCGAAGGCCCAGGTGCGGCAGTTCATGGCGATGTCGGTGTCGATGTCTTTTGTCATGAGATTTTCATATCACTCCAAGGCGCGGGTTTCTAGGGGATTTTAACTTATCTCTGTAAAAACGAAGCGGGAATGGGCGAGACAAGGATGCCGTCAATAAAAAGGCCTCTTGCTTCGTCATTTTATATGCCATTATGATTTCGATTGTCATGAGCGACGTTGTGAGTGTCCGAAAACCTAAATTCAGAAAATCCTTGCGGTTGATCATTCCTTTTATGGTCGCCCTGACCGTTGGTGTGTTTTTTTGGCTGCCCGACTATCGGCGGAGTGACTGGCTTCCCTCTGAAGTCTGGCCGCAACAGGACATGGGCGAAGGGGCGGTAGAGTACAGCATCCGCGGCACTCTTTATGCCTGCCGGTATCCGTTTCTGGTTCTGCGGGCGTATGTCGTGGACGGGATTTTTAATATCAATCTTTTCTTTTTCTCAGGTTACTATACTCCTTTACCCAAACCTGCGCCAAGTGCCTATGTTCTTGCTCTTTCGCGGGATAAGCCTCCCGTAGAAATGATTACGCCCGCTTCCGCGGTGCGATTTATGTTTGATCTTGATGGCGATGGTGATGGAGAAAAAACCTCGTGGGTCAACGAAAAGGGAATGATCCTTTTCCATGATTTGAATAATAACAATTTTCCCGATAACAGCGATGAGCTTCTTGGAGTCAAGGATCAAAAGCCCTGGAGTGCGCTTATCGCTCTGGACTCCAACAACGATTATATTCTTGATTACAGAGACGCCGCCTTTGCAAAACTTAGACTTTTATGGGACAAGAACGGCAACCAGAAATTCAGCCGGAGCGAAATATTCAACCTGTCTAAAAAGGTTAAATATTTGATTTTGAGCGATGTAAACCCTGTTTTTGTTAATATGAAAACGAATTATGTCGATCCTGTAACCAAGAAGTCGACCCCGTTATATATGCTCAGTTACTTTACCTCGTACATTCCAGCTGTTGCAGTGAGCCGTATGCCGACAGTTCTTCTTCATATGACGTTTGAGCAACCTGAAGATACCCCATTCCCAACATTGGAGAGCATCTTGTCCAGCGTTCCGGACTCCCGAGAAATATTGAGTTCTTATAAGAGCTTTCCCAATCTTAAGGGGTTTGGCGGGATAGCGGATCTACACGCAGAGATGTATGGAGATCCAGTACTTAAAAAGGCAGTCGGCGCTCTTTCTGCCCTGTCTGCGGACGATCTGCTTCTGAATGCCGAAAGGACCAATACCGACATTGAGGCTTTGCTCCTGCGATGGAGTCAGGTAGAGGGCGTTGACCCCAGCAGCAGGGGTTGGTTTATTGATGCGCGGTTCTTAACAATTCTAGAGAAAATGAGCGGCCGGGATATTTACTCGACTTCGGATTTGACTCCTTTACTGAAAAGAGCTCAAGTTTTAAAGGGCGAGTGGGATGTTCTGTATCGGTCTCTGCGTACGCATTTTTTGCTGCAAACAGATATTGGCCGTAAAATTTATCCTGGAGGGATTTCCTACGATAATCTTTCAGGAAAAATCTCTGTTTCAGGCAATCTCTCGGAAGAATACCTGTCTTTGATTGCACAAAAATCTCAGACACTTTCTGTGCAGCAACGGCGTTTGATTTATCAGATGGTCTCTGATCTTGTGGTGTATAGGGGTATGAATGGGACTGATGATTCCACACCGCAACAGTCATACAGGGAAACGGGTGTTGCAACGTCGGTTAATAGCGACGAAATATTGTCAAATTTCAGAAAATTTTTATTTCCTTCTTCTGCCTCTTAGGGAATTTCGTATCTTAACAAAAGCGCTGCTCTGATTCCGGCGAAGGCCGAAATTTGTTTTATACTTCTCTTAAAACGACTCACGCTTCCACGGTCGGTGCAGCGTTGATCGAAGGCTGCGGAGCCTGCTGCTCCTGCTCTTGTTCCTGTTCTGCAGGCGGGGCCATGAAGCCGCTTTCCTCCAGCTTCTGGATGAATTGCTCGGGGGTGACTCCGGTGATGCCCCACTTGTCCATGAACATCTGGACTTCGGTGGCGTCGTCAATGGCGCCGAGGCGGTTGCCGGCGATGATGGCGGTGGCGCCGCCGACGGCAATGGCAAAGGTCAGGGCCGCCGTTTTGGCGACGCCGCGCACGACATAGAGGGTGGCATTGCCGAGTGCGATCGCTGAGGTTTCAAAATTGCGACGCAGACCGCTGCGGGTGTCGTGGCCCATTTGCGCGTCGATGGCATCGGTGTCGGGATTGCGGAATTCGGATTTACTCATAACATCAGCCCCTGATCAAAATTTTTGGACATAATATTGAGGTCCGGCGGGGGAGGCAAGAAAAAAGGCGTCGATCTTGGCTTTCGCCGCTTTTTTATTGTTTTAAGGGGCTGAAAATATTAGATTTTTAGGCATAAAAGCCATGATTCCCAAAATGAAAATCTCTAAGAACTTCTTTAGTTCTTTAATAGTCGTTGAAAGAAAGTTTTAAAATGATGGAAGTATATGGAAAATTTAGGGCTGATAAATTATCAGACAGGCGTTTCGTTCATAGTAAGGAGACTTTATATTTTTTAGAAATTCTTGCGGAAATAGCAAAAGAAAAGACATTTACGATAGATTCCTCACAAGTTTTATGGCGTGCACAATTATTTAATGATTATGTTGATGAACAATACTTATTGTTCCGTGATGTGAGGCGTCCGGCTCGAGTGTATAAAAGGGATCGGATGTTCCCTTTAAAAAGCGGGGGCAAGGAAAACCGCATAAATCCTAAAGGAACTTCATGTCTCTATCTGGCTGGGTCAGAGAAAATTGCAATCAGCGAAGTGCGACCGTCTATTGGATCATATGTTTGTTGTTCAGAGTTTAAAGTCAAAGAGCAAGTCAAAATTGTAAAATGCTCAGATACATTTAAGCCGAATGAATTGGATAAAATGTTTGAAGGGCTAAAAACTAGCACTGATGACAAAGAAGTTGTTTGGTTTCGTGTGTGTCAGGCGTTCTGTACTCCGGTCCTTGAGGAGGATGACAACCGCGAGTATATCTTAACTCAGGTCATGGCAAAGAAATTTAAGGACCTTGGGTATGACGGCGTTGCCTATAAAAGCATTTTCTCAAACTCGAATGACCAAGAACACTTAAATATTGCTCTTTTTAATCCTGAAAAAGCTGATTTGTTGAACACGCGGCTTTTTAAAGTCAAAGGCGTTGATGTTGCGTACGAATCCAGCGTGGGTGAATTTGATCCTGAAACAGGGAACCCAATATCGGTTGATGTCCCATGAAAGCCCTGATCCCCAATAACGAACGCCCGTTGCTCGGCCCTGCCGCATTCGATCTTTCGCAGCCGTACCGGATCGACTCGCCGTTCGAACCGGCGGGGGATCAGCCCGAAGCCATTCGCAGGATCGTGGAGGCGGTCGGGAGCGGGCTTTCGGATATCACGCTGCTGGGCGTTACCGGATCGGGCAAGACCTTCACCATGGCGCACGTTATTCAAAAACTCGGACGGCCTGCTCTGATTTTAGCCCCCAATAAAACTCTGGCGGCGCAGCTTTACGGGGAATTCAAAAGTTTCTTCCCCGACAATGCCGTGGAATATTTCGTCTCCTATTACGATTACTACCAGCCGGAGGCTTACGTTCCGCGCACGGATACCTATATCGAGAAGGACTCCAGCATCAACGAGCAGATCGACCGGATGCGCCACGCGGCGACGCGGGCGCTGTTCGAACGGCGGGACTGCATCATCGTCGCCTCCGTCTCGTGCATTTACGGCATCGGGTCGAAAGAGGATTACATGGCGATGGCGTTCGGTCTTTCGGTGGGCGACCGGATCGACCGAGGCGAACTGATCAAGCGGCTGGTGGAGCTGCAATATTCGCGCAACGACATCGCGTTCGAGCGCGGGTCTTTCCGCGTGCGCGGGGATACGGTGGAGATTTTTCCGGCGCACTTCGAGGACCGGGCGTGGCGGTTCTCCCTGTTCGGGGACGAGCTGGAGGCCGTCACGGAGTTCGATCCGCTGACGGGCCAGAAATTCGAAGACCTCGAAGGGGTGCGGATTTTCGCGAATTCGCACCACATCACACCGGGGCCGACGATGCAGCAGGCGATTTCACAAATCAAAGTCGATCTGAAGGCGCAGCTTGCGAAGTTTTATGCCGAGGGAAAATTGCTGGAGGCGCAGCGGCTGGAGCAGCGCACGAAGTTCGATCTCGAGATGCTGGCCGCGACGGGCGTGTGCAAGGGGATCGAGAATTATTCGCGCTACATGACGGGGCGGAAGGCGGGCGATCCGCCGCCGACGCTGATCGAATATCTGCCGGAGGACGCGCTGATTTTTCTGGATGAAAGCCACGCGATGATCCCGCAGCTGCGGGCAATGTATAACGGCGACCGGGCGCGGAAGACGACGCTGGTCGATTACGGGTTCCGGCTGCCCGCCGCGATTGATAACCGGCCCCTGCAATTCGAGGAGTGGAACAGGTTGCGCCCGCAGACGGTCTATGTCTCCGCCACGCCGGGGGAGTGGGAGATTACACAGGCGGGGGGGATTACGGCGGAGCAGGTGGTGCGGCCTACCGGGCTGATCGACCCGGAGGTGGAGGTGCGGCCTACAGCGACGCAGGTGGACGACCTGATGTTCGAGGCGCGGGTGATCGTTGCCAAGGGCGGGCGGCTGCTGGTCACCGTTCTGACCAAGAAAATGGCCGAAGACCTCACCGAATACCTGACCGAAAACGGGCTCAAGGTGCGCTATATGCATTCGGATATCGAGACGCTGGAGCGGATCGAGATCATTCAGGGCTTGCGGCGCGGGGAGTTCGACATTCTGGTCGGGATCAACCTGCTGCGCGAGGGGCTGGACATTCCCGAATGTATGCGGGTGATGATTTTGGATGCCGACAAGGAAGGGTATCTGCGCTCGCGCACCTCGCTGGTTCAAACCATCGGGCGGGCGGCGCGGCACCTCGAGGGGAAGGCGGTCCTGTACGCCGATAAAATCACCGACTCGATGCGCTACGCGATTGATGAAACCAATCGCCGCCGCGAGAAGCAGCGCATCTATAACGAAGCGCACGGGATCACGCCCGAGAGCATCCGCAAGAATATCGGCAGTATTCTGGACTCCGTCTATGAGCAGGCGGACCGTGTGGTGGTCTCGCGCGGCCTGCACGAGGACGAGCGCGAGGAATGGTTCCACGAACCTGCGAAACTGCGGAAGCATATCGAGGCGCTGAAGAAAAAGATGCTGGCCTTCGCCGGGGATCTTGAATTCGAGCAGGCCGCGAAGCTGCGCGATGAGGTCAAGAAGCTGGAAGAGATAGAAATGGGAGTCCTCTAATGAACGATCTGACGAAAGCTTTTCTCAAGGCCACGCTGTATTTTTACGCGATCATGGCCGGGCCGTTTGCGCTGGCGTGGGGGTTTTACTTCGCGGGGGTTAACTTTGACCCGCTCTTTGGGTCGATCTTTGGGGACAAGCCGGGCGTGGCCACCGATCTGGCGGCGCTGATCCTCGGCGTGCTGCCGGGGGCTTTCTTTCTGCGATCCCGCATGAAGGCGAACGGACAAACGATTATGGCTGCTAATGAGGCGCCGCCCTTTTCCGCGCGGAGCCTGCAAGCGCTATTTTTGAATGTTTTTATGACCGGCGTGCTGGGGTTCGGGGTTTATATGTTGCTGGCTTTTGTCTTTTTGCCGCATATGCCGACGGCCATGGACCCGTATTTTATCACGCGGGAGCCGGGCGTTCTGATGGGCATGGCGGAGCGGCTCGATCTTTTGCAAATCGGGTTGCCGATCATGCTTTGCGCCGGGGCACTATTCGGCGCGTTTATGTGGGGCATGACGCAGAAAAGCCTGCCCGTGCGGGCCGTGACGTGGGCGGTTTTTGCGGCGTCTATTTTTTTCAACCCGCTGGCTCTGATGTTCGAACCAGCGCCGCCGACCCTGATGGAGAAGTCTGCGGAGGAGATTAAGCTGTCCCCAGTGATGGAAGAGGAGTTGAAGAGGATGGATGACGAGATCAAGGAGATGGGTGAGGGGGAGTAGAGATCTTCGGTTAAAAAACCGTTGCCGTTTCTTCCTGATCCTTTTGCGAGTGGTTGGCGTATGTTTTCCATGTCGGGAAGTAATCATCGCTCTGGTTGCCCCAGACGTGCCAGCCTTCTCTTGGACCTCTGGCGAATAACTCCAGATACGGACCCCAACTGCATTGTTCTATAATTTTGTATTGCTCGTCCGGTTTACGAGAGTGTTCGCGTTTTCTGCTTTTAATAACATTAACCTGCGACCTTCCGGGCTTGAGCGTCCGGGCGTTTTTGCCCTTGATTCCGAACAGCAAAATCTCGGTAGTGTTGCGGAAATAAAAACCCACGCCGCGCCCGTCCGGCTCTCCGTCCTTTCTGACCTTCTGCCAGATGATGTTAGTTTTGTATTCAAAGCCCCACGAGTCCATCACCTGCAAGCCTTCTTTGAGCAGGGCATTGGGAACCCACAGGTAGAGATGCGCTTTTTCTGCGGTGATCGTTTTCACAGGCATAGCGCAGATTTCGCTAAGATTCATGGTGCTGTATCTGTTGAGCCTTTTGTGCTCGGGGGCAACCTTTCCTGTCCGATTGGCAAATTGCCACGGCGGGTCGACCAGAAGTGTTCCAAACTTTTGTCCTTGCAGGCTCTCAAACATTTTCAATTCCTTATGTTATTTATTTGGCCAGTCTTTGATAAGCTTTGGCGTTATTCCCAAGGCCAGAACCGGGCAGCCCCCGCTGCGATTGGCATTAATCCTGTATTCCAACTTTCCCATCCATGTCGTGCTTGCTCCGTATTTACCCATTATGCCCAGCGATTTAAAAATCTCATTCATACTTTCACTTCTGGTGACCAGAACGGCGGCGTCGATGATATTGGCCTGATAGAAGGCTGCGAAGGCGTACAGATCTCTGTCGAATGTCTGATCCTTGCTGTTCCATTCAAGATCGAAGGCAATACGCCCCTTTATAAAATCGATCTTATGGCCATCCAAGAAGTTTTCAATCAGTACTTCTTGTTGCTCATACCCTTTTCCTGACGATCTCTTGGATTTCAATTTCACCAGAAGATCACCAGAAATGCTTGTTTCTCTGCATCCCTTCTTAGAGAGAAGGGCGGAGAACTTCTTCGGTATGTTGGATTCGTTTCCGCCGCTTTTCTGGATATCCTCCAAACTCAGCCTGAAGGCGAGAAAGGCTTCAATCAGTTCGGAAAAGTCCGGCGCGTTGGTTGCCTGCAGAACGGCCAAGGCGTTCCGGTAATCGAGAACGTCATATAAATTCTCCAATTCTTTCAGTTTTTTCATGAAAGGATCATCGTTGAATATTGAGAACAAATAAAGAACTTTTTTAGTATAGAGCGATTCTTATGCATGAAAGCTATATTTTGGGAAAATGTCTCGCCCTTTTCCACAGTGTCTAAACCCTGCGTATGGTTATGCCTTATCTTGCCACCGTCATTCCGGCGAAGGCCGGAATCCATTTTTTTGTGGACACGAACTTTAGAGACGCTGTTGCCTTATGCTCGGAACGCTTCGCGTCTTTGCGATTCAAAGGCGGCTACTGAGGTTCTGGCTTGTCGAATCGCTTAGGCGCAAAGGGGTCTGTGCCCGTTGCTGCTTCGATGCCAACAGGCAAAAGTCTCTGTGTTTTCTTTTTTTCTGGACCCCCGCTTTCGAGGGGGTGACAAGGAGGGCGAACGGTGCGGCGCTTACGACTCCTCATACGCCTTTCTTAAGTCCTTCATCAGGATCATGAGCGTGTTTTCCTTGTCCGGGCCGGATTCGAAGCCGTATTTCAAATAGAATTTCCGCACGTCATCGTCCAGCGCGTCCACCACCACGGCGCGGGCCGCGATTTCATCGGCGGCGGCGATGCACCGGAGCAGGGCGTCTTTCAACAGCGCCTTTCCCAGCCCTTGCCCTTGCATCCGCTCATCCACGGCGAGACGGGCGAGCTTGATGACCGGAACGGGGCGGTGTGGCGGTTGGCCCCTGGCGATGCGGGCCGTCGATTCCTCCACTTTGATACTGGCGGCGGCCAGAGAGTAATACCCCACCACGCGCCCGTCCTTCTCCACGATATAGGTTTTGGCGGTGTCGCCCGCCTGATTTTGCCACGCGTATTTTTTCAGCCAGTCGTCGAGGACGGGTTTCCCCGAATTGAAGGCGTCGAGTTTTGAGGATTTCAGGAGCGGGCCAACGGCCAGTTTTTCCGTCACTTCGTCAGTCCAGAATCGTTTTATCCGCGAGGAGGGCTTTCAGCTTTGTCTTGCTGATTGCGGGTTTGTCGAGGGCGGCGAGAAAGTTTTTCATGTCCTTGGCCGGAATTTCGTAATCCGTCTTATCGGCCAGATCCATCTGCGCCTGTTTCAGGACGCTTTCGCGGGCGTAGCTGGATTCCGGCTGGTGTTTGCTGCTCGCGGCCTTGCGGATGATCCGCTTTTCATGGGCGGAGAGCCTGAACTGCATCGTGTCGTCCCTGTTTTCGAGTCTGGCCATGTTATGCGTCTCCTTGCGTGTCATTCTGTATTACAATGTAATACATTTTGCGTGCTTTCGTCACTGTTTTATTGTCGGGGGGAAGCGAAAAAGCTTGACTATGTGTGATTATATTCCTATAATCCCTTCATGCCCGCCACCTATAAAAACGATCTCATCTTTACGACCGTTCATGATTTCAAGACGCATCTCTCCCAATATATGCGGTTGCTGGAGGAGGGGGAGTATAAGGGCGTGATCGTCAAGCGGCGGGGGGAGGTTGTCGGTTATTACGCCGCGCATCCCGACCGGATCGCGAAGGTGCGGCGGGCGAGGGTGTTCACGCGCAGTGTGAAGCAGGGGGAGGCCTGAGCCGTTATTTTTTGGCCGGTGCGGACTAAGGGAACTAAGTCCGGTGGCGGCGAGTGGACTAAGAAAGGGCTGGGGCGGGGCGCGTAAGTCCTTGTAATTCCTGAGGCGCTCTTTCGTACAACTGGCCGGTTGGCGGAAAAAACCGGAGGTGCGGGGACTTAGTCCTGTGACGGTTTTATGTTATAGTTTGCTTTGCTTTTTCTTTTTTGGGGGGATAAATGAACCTGCGCTGCTTCTTTTTGGGGCTGTTTTTTTGCTGTGCTATTATTCCGGGGGGATTTTTTCCAGCGGCGGCTCAGGAGACCTTTGATCCATCGGCGGAGGGTGGTGCGGGCGGAACAAATGCTGCTTACCAGCTTAGCGACGAGCAGGTCCGAAAACTGGTCACATTGGCCAAAATGCTGGAACACCGCGAGTTTTCAGTGATCGCTAATGCCTTGAGATTCCCTGATGCCAAAATTCCTGCGGGCAGAAGTGATTCAGCCAATTATCGATTTTTGCGAACCTTGGGGGAATACGGTCTGGCGAAAGAGAATGTTCCTCCCTTGCGGCCGGGCATTCCTGCCGAAGCTCAAGGCGCGATGACCTCTTATTCCTATTCTTCCGGCGCCGATGATGTTATTGCGGACATCCTCAAGGTCGCCAAGCCGGATCAGGCTTCCAAAATTGATGGGTATCTCGCGGAAGCGCACAGGCAGTAAAGTTACACTTTTCCAAATCTATTGGGAAAATGAACGGAGCGTGTCTTTTCCTGCTCCGCAGACGGATTCTGAATTCTGCTTTTTTAGCATAGCGATTTCTTCTTTCAGCGTATCAATCGAAACGCGTTTGCCGAAAAAGAGCAATGTTGCAATGTGCGTGCTTAGTATTTCTGGGTCCAAAAAATTAATTTTCTTTTTATATTTCTTTGCCACCTCTGAGACCATCGTTTGATGCTCATTTTCTTTTTGAAGCTTGTAGGCAGCGAAGATACTGGCTGCCTCAGATTTTTCGTCCTTTGAGAATTTGCATGATTTTAATTGGAGCCCCAGGCGAGCGATCTCCATTTCCGGCGCCAGAGCCTCAAGATAGGCCTCTTCCATTGTTTCAAGAAGTTTTTTTTGCTTGTCAGTGAGGGAGTCACGCAGTTTTCTGTATTCGGCCTCCGATGACTGCATTTCGTCCGTCAACAGTTGCGGATTATCCTCTACAACAGGTTCTGGTCCTGTGTTCGGCAAAGCATCCTGTGCGCAGGAAAAACTCACAGATAGGACTAGAAAAGTCAGCGTCGTGATCAAGAGGGGTATTGTTCTTATGTGCACCATTTTATTCCTGCCCTACATTTATAGTGTCCAATAGATTCATACCTTTCTCGCATTGTTCTGATCTTTTCGTCTGAGCCGCTTGCAGTCGAATTAGCTGCGCTGCCGTCGTCGATGCGATTTTTAATTTTAAAGCGAGGTGCTGTTTGAGAATGTTGTGATCGATAAAATCAACCCTCTTGTAGTATTGTCTATCAAACATATCCCACATTTTATCCTGGACGTTTTCATTCTGCTTCTTAAACGCCGTCAGTTTGGCTCCGGCTATCTCCTTCTCATTTGCAGAGAGATCGCACGCCGCTATGTCATTAGCCAGTTGTAAGGTTTTCAGTTCCGGCTCTACAGTAGACATAAAGGTCTGCTCCATCTCCGTTATCAGGGCGTCTTGCTCTTGCGTGAGTTCTTGACGCAAATCCGCAAAGACTTTTTCCTTTTTCTCCATCTCGGCCGAAAGTCTTACTTCTATCTTGGGCATTATCTTAGTCCCGCCCTTGCTTTCTTCTGCCCAAGACGGTCGCGATATGCAGGCAAGCAGAAGAGAGAGTGCGGTAAAATGTAGGATGAATTTCATAGTGATACTCCCGTAACTGGGGTCAGCATACCCCTCCCATCAACTGATTTCTATGAAAAAGAGCCATTTGCGGCTTTTAGTAGCTCCTACTCTTTATCATTTTAACCGCCTTCAGGTGGTTATCGCGGGCTTTTTCTTTTGACCATCGGTCTCGCTTTTTTCTGATTTGCCAGAAAAAAATTACTGGCAGTGTTCCATTTACTGCGGTAGGCTGTTTGTATTCATTATATATGTATCAAATAACGGGCGGCGGATCCCTTTGTCGTCCTGCTGTGTAGAGTGGGGGAGTGCCATGCCGAGTTCCGAAGCCTTCGATGCCTTGAAATCAGGAAAGAGCGCATGGGAGGCCTATCGGGCGTCCGCCTTTAAGAACGGCGCAGCAGCCCGTCTCGTTGATGGGCGTATCGACTTGCGGTCTGCCGACCTCAGTTATATGGATCTTAGCTGCTTTGATCTTTCCCGCGTGGATTTCAGTAGTGCAGATAACGGTTTTCCTACGCTTTTGTCTGGCGCCAAGCTTTCGGATGCTTATCTTTTCGGTTCACGTTTCAGCGGCACCCGCTTTGCAGGTGCCGATCTGAGCGGCTCGAATATTGCTGGCGCGGAATTCGATTCCGTCTCGTTCGACGAAAGGAGCAGCCTTCGCAGTGCCAAGGGGAATGGCGAGACCGTGTTTCGCCGCTGCAGCCTCGGCGGAGTTGACCTTAGCGGGGCAAAGCTTATCGGTGCGGATTTTAGCGGCAGTATTCTTACCGATACAGATCTTTCCGGTGTCAATTTCGCCAGTGCCCGTTTGGGAGGGACGTCTTGGGAGAGAGCGCGTATCGACGAAAAAACGAAATTTGACCTGGCGCATTTTTCCGATCATCCGGTCACGCTCGATCAGTCCGAGAGCATGATCGTTCCCGGTGGCCTGAACTGGAAAAACCTGCGCTGGATAGGTTCACTCCGGCTCATGCCTGTCTCCATATTTGGTCTTGCTGGGTGTTTCCTTCTTTTGTCCGCGGTCAAGGCGACGTCCGCCGATCCTCAGGCTGCCATTCAGTTTTCTGCCGCCGGGATTACTCCTGTTATCGTTCATCTGCTTATGATCGCCTTCTCTTTTCTTTTTACAGGAGCGTATCTTTTTTCTTTGCGCTGCCCCGAGGAGGTCAAGGAGTTTTCGATCGCGCAGTGGGTTTACCTCGCTAAGAATCCGCGGCCTGTCTATCTTGCCAAAACGTTGCAGGGGCGGGCCTATGCTCTTGCCAGTTTCCTGCTTGTCTTGGCAGGGTTTGCGCTGCTTCTGTTTTCGCTTAAAGCCGTTGTTCTCAGCGTCTTGTGAGGTTCTTGTTTATAGGGCTGATGGGCTACTCTCATAATTTTTGGCGCTTCTTCTCGAGCAGACAGCTTTAGGGTTGGTTTGTTGTCCATGTAGTTCTTTTTGCGGTCTGATCAAGCTTGAGTGAAGACTATGCTGAGTTTTATTAAGCATCTCTCAGAAACCGCTTCGATTCACTCGGAGGGATTTTTCTGAGTCGCATGGAATTGTTTGGCTTGATGTACAAATCTAACTTTCAGTTTTTACAACGCACCCTATTTTGGCGTTTTTTCGCGTTTTTTTGTCTTTTATCTGTGGACAAGTGCAGTAAAAAAAATCCCACAGGCCATTTTTAATGTTTTTTATTTGGATGTTTTGCAGTAGTATACACGAAGTGCGTTCGCACATTCTTACTAACTTTTCTAACACTGCAATCCCAAGGGAGAGACCAACATGGCTGCAAAAAAACCAGCTAAAAAAACTGCAAAGAAACCTGCAAAGAAACCTGCAAAAAAAGCGGCAGCGAAAGCCAAAACGGCTAAGAAAACCGCAAAGAAAAAGAAGTAGTTTTTGCTTCTTTTACTTTAAAAAAGCGGTCTTTCTGGCCGCTTTTTTTATTTTACTTCTGGCGGTTTCGGTGTGCTGAATGTAGAGTAGTGAGCATTGAAGTTACTTGAGGAATTCTTATGTCAGAAGCCTTTTTGAAAGCCTTGCGGTGGTATTTTATTGCTGCTTGCACGATTATTGGCACTACTTGTTTTATTCTCGCAGGGCATTATGACAGCATAAAGCTGGTTGGGCCTGGCGCTCTTGCCTTTGGGACAGTCTATATTATGACGGCTTTCTGGAAGGATGTGCGCGGTAAGCTTTTGGCCGCGAATGTAGGTGTTTTTTTTCTTCTCACGTTACTTTCCAGTCATATCTACAAGGTCATTTTTGTTCTTTTCGGTATTTTGCCGCAAGATATGGGTTTTTTTTCGAATCCTTATTTTATGTGGGCTTTCGTTGTAGCAATTTTGGGGATTCCGATTATGGCCGTGGTTTTTTTGTTTTACGATTGATGTCCTGATTTGTTTGTAGAGAGACTTGATTTATGCGCTGCAGCAACGAATATTTCAGGGAAAACTCGCAGAAAGCCTCAGGTTTATGTTAGAATACTCTTATGAAGCCGTTGTGGATGAGGCATGGGTTCCGTGTTTTTCATCGAGGCGTTAGAGAGATCCAGAACGCCGGACCGCTTTTGGTCATCCTTGTTTTTCCTTTTCTGACCGGGTGCGTTACGAGCAAAGCCAGTGCGCCGCTGGTCGCTCCGCCCCCCGTTGTGAGCTATTCCAGTTACGAGGAGCGCGGGGTTGTTTCTCCGGCCACTTACTTTGTCGAACAGCCGCAAGTCTATGATTTGGCTGTATATTCTGGTTACGAGGGAGCGCCGGCGCTGCAGGCCGTAGCGCTGCAGGGGCTGGATGTGCCGGGGGCGGCTGTTCCGCGTTTCGAAGAGTCCAAACCTGTAAAAACCTGTTCGCTGGGTGATCGGTTCGACCGGGGCGAGGTCATTGCCTATGAGTGGGACCGGAGTCGGCTGGGGGTCGATGTCGACGGGCTGAATATGGGGGGAGGCGCTATCGACGCGGTTAAGCTTGAGTATACCTTGAGGCTCCAGCATCAGCGGTCGAGCGAACAAGCGTGCCGTTATCCTTCCGCCTGGCAGGGGATTGCCGGGTCAGCCTATAACGAGCTTTTCCTCCGGCAGGAGGACACGGTGTGGCAGGAATTGCGGGCCATGCGCCGGAATTTCCTGTCACCGCTCTGAAGCCTGTCTGTATTCTTTTTTCAGTCCCTACGTGAAGTTTTTCTCGTTTTCTGATATCATGTAGGGGTTGCTTGTTTCTTCACCCGGTTTATCCTCTTTTTCTGTTTGTTTTTGACCGAAGGGTCGTTTCTGTTCACTGCGTATCAGTTTTTACCAAGTCTTTGCCAGGAGTCACGGTTATGTCCGTTTTTTATCCGTTTTCGCGGTTACGTCTTGTCGTCGCCGTTGCCTGTCTGGGGTTTTTGCCGGGGTGCGCGACCTCGCCGGAGCCTGATCCCGCGCAGGAGGCCAGTGCCGTACAGACCATGGATCTGGCGCAGGCGACGGAGCGGGAGCCGATCACGCGGCTGGCGTTTGTTGATCGGGCGGATCCCGATGAGACTCTGCGCGTTACTGATGAGCCTGAGCCGGACGCTTCTTCCCCGCAGGAGCCAGCGACGATTGAGACGGCGGCGGGCGAAGAGGCTGCTCAGCCTTAATATTTTTCCCGCACATTCTCCTTGCAATTTTTTTTGATTCAGCCGTCTTGATCTTTTCATGGCGGGACTTTAGAGTGTGGGCATCCCAAAACTTACTGCTTTCAGACTTTTCTGCGTCTTTGTGGTTTTCTCAGAAAGGAAGGTTGCCCATGGCTTTTTCCAAGCGCCGTGCCCTGTTTGCCGTTGCCTGTTCCCTTACGCTGTCCGCTTGCGGAGACGGGTGGGAGACTGTCGAATATTCGGGGCGGGTGCCCTATACGCTGGAGCGCACCGCCGGAAGCGGTATTGCTTACGTGCGGGCCAAGATGCTGCCGGAGAAGGAGCTTAACCTGACCTCCGCCGACCATCTTGAGAAGCAGTTGAGCGGATCGAAAGACAAGGGCTATGCGCCAAAACCGAAGAAGGCTCATCAGGAGGCGAAGGCCGCAGAAGCCAGAAGCCATGAAGCTGCAAAGGCACCGGAATCGGCCAATCATGAGGTCGCCGCGCTTCAGCATACGGAACCGCACGCGGGCGAGGAGGCTCCGGAGTCTTTCAGTTCTGCCGAACCGATCGCGCCGTCCTCCTTCCGTGAGCAGCCGCCTTCGATCATCGCCACCGCCGCGCCGCAGGATCTGCCCGCGCACGGGCAGGGCGGGGATGATTTTGAGGCCGTTTCGATCACCGCCAGCGATGCGCCTTCACCTTCTTCCTCAGATATTGAGCAAGAGCTGGAAAGCGCCGCCGTCCAGAGTTCCGCCGCTTCCGCGCCGATTGAAGCCGAGCCGCCGATCCTGGCGCCCAAACGCGAAGTGTTGACGCCGCTTTCGCAGGGTGAGCGGGAGCTGAACGCGATTTATTTCGACGATCCTCAGTAAGGATTGTCAGCGTTTCATCTTTGAGGGCGCTGATTTTTTCGGCGCCCTTTATTATTTTCTTCGCCTTTTTAGTTTTCCGCGGGATGGCTAAAAGTTTAGGCAATTTCGAAACGATAATCCTCGACAACGTATCGTATATTATTTAACATAAAAATATAGCGGGTCTTTACCGCCCGTCCCGGAACCCCCCTTCAGGGGCCGAGTTTGCCAAGTCCAATTTGCTTACACTCTTCGCACGCCCGGCTTTTTCCCTGTACTTACTTTAACGAGAAAGGTGTTAATCATGTCTTTGGAAGTAGAAACAGTCGTGGCCATCGCGGTCATGATGGCTGTGTTCTCGGCGGTTGCCGCCGTGGGAACCAGCATAGTGCTCGGCGCAGGATTTGAAAGACTGCGTTGTGGTTTTGACGTTGTCCGCAAGCAAACCGGATTTTTCAGCGATGCGATCCATAAGCTGGAGAAGAAAATGGAAGTCGTGGACGCCGAAACCGGACGCGTGACGCACGCGATCAACCAGATCGAGGCCAAGGTGGCCAATGTGGGCGATCAGGCCAATGCGTTCAGCACCGTCGTGCAAACGCTTGAGCGGAAAGTGGAAATCGTGGACAAGCAGGCCGGGTATTTCGGCGATGCGATCCACAAGCTGGAACAGAAGATCGACACGCTGGACGCGCACGAGGATATCATCAAATCCAAGATTGCCCAGCACGCCGACACGGACCTCATCAGCACGGCCAAAACGGAGGCTCTGGTCTCCCATGCCGAAGACCTTCTGACGCAGATGAGCATCCTGGCCGGCCAGATGGCCGATAAAGGCGGAAAAGAAGCCGCCACCAGCCCACGGCTTGCCGCGGCGCAGAATATGACCCATTTCAGCTTTAACACACCTCAGGACGGAGAAATCCGGTATCATTAAACTTCAGTAAGCTCTTAGCGTACCTAGACAGGCGGAACAAGTTTCCGCCTGTTTTTTGCTTTTTTGATCAGGAGCTTGTGGCCTTGTACGAGCGATCAGGGTAATATGATGCGCTGGTTAATGTTTGCATAATTATAAGATCGGCCGGAGGCAGGTTTGAATTATTATTTGGTTATATGGATCGCGGTTACTGTTTTTTTGCTTGTTTTCTGGTTCTGGTCCCTTTTTGTCCTGTATAAACAGAAGCAGGTTTGGAAGGCCTTTGCCAAAAGCAAGGGGCTGCGCTATCGCAGCAATAGTATGCTTGATTCACCCGAGATCAGCGGCCTCTACAAAGACTATAAAGTCTATCTTTTTACTGCGGAGCATGATGCCGCCGGGGGGCGTTATCCGCGACGACTTACCAGTATTGAGATCACCCTTAAAACCGTTCTTCCCGGAGCGCTTGCTGTTGCCAGCGGCGGTATGGTTCAGGTTGTGGAAGAGCTTAATTTTGTGTCGGAGTACAGGCCTGAACAGCATGGGTGGGATAATTCCTATATCGCACGTTCCCGTGACGAGACGGCCATGAAAGATTATCTTACGGGACGGCGCGTGCAGGCTCTTATCAATCTTATGAAACTCAATAACTCCTGGCTGATTTTGTTTTTTTCGTCCGGTCTTGGTCTTTTGAGGCTGGATACACCGGATCCGCTGAGCGACTTGAAAAAGCTCAACGATTATCTCAATAAACTCATCGAATCTGCTCAGATCGTGGAGCTTGAGAAAGGTGAGTCGGAGAAGCTTGCCCTTAAAGCTCAATTAAAATCTCAAACGCAAACCCGTCAAAAAGCCAAGGAAATTGAAGCTCCCGAAAACATTCTTGACCAACATCTTGGGCTTGTTTTGGAGGACGACGACTAAATTTAATTATCCTTTGTCCTGTGATGTCATAATAGAAACGGCGGACCTATAATCCGCCGTTATCTATTCTATAAAGGTAAATTTTTCTTAATGTGCCGGGTTCTCGCTGCCTGAAGCGGGGGCAGCCTCTGCTGGCGCGGTTGGAGAACCTACGCTCATTTTCACAATCTTGTCGGGTGAGGCCGGAGGTTCGCCGAGGGCAATGGCGTCAACATATTCCATGCCGGAGGTGACTTGCCCCCAAACTGTATACTGCCCCGTCAGGCTTGTGCAGCCTGTGTCGTTGAAGCAGATAAAGAACTGGGAATTCGCGCTATCCGGGCTGGCTGTACGGGCCATACCCACCGTTCCGCGCTTGTACGTATAGTTGCTGAATTCAGCCGGAAGATTCTCATATTTGGAACCGCCTGTGCCAGTGCCTGTCGGGTCGCCAGTCTGCGCCATAAAACCGCTTATTACCCTGTGAAATACGATATTGTCGTAAAACCCCTCAGTTGCAAGTGCCTTGATTCTTTCCACGTGCTTGGGGGCTATGTCGGGCATTAGCTCTATAACTACTGACCCTCCTGTGGAGAGTTCAAGCTGCAGTGTTTCCTTAGAATCTGCGGCCTTGGCTGTTTGTGACGTTATACTACTCATTAATATCATGCTCCCGATCGTTAGAGAGAAAATTTTGAAACAACCTGTTTTTTTCATGTCTGCACTCCTTTTTTGTGGCTGTTGCTGCGGTCAAGACTATACCGTTCAGGTTTGTAATGTGGCCAGCATATCATTTTTTTATTGCAGGAGAAGCAGGAAAAATCAAGCTCTGGCGCGTTGCTTTATTTTGGTACCGGATTTACATGAGGCGCTTAGATGTTCGTCGATCAGTTCTTTGACCGAGTCCAAGCATAATCCGCAGCCCAACCCGACTCCACCGGAGCATTTCATATGAATTTCCTCAGCAAACTCCAAGCTAATATGTGTTTTTTCCGGTTCAAAAAGAGAAGGTCTTTTTTCAACTTCACGTATAACTTCTGAACATTTAATGTTACGGCACAGGCAGATGAACATTTGTATAGTCTTTTTCGAGTCTGTTTTAAGTGATTGCTGGCATAGTGTAATGAAAATCATTCTCACTTTCCAGTTTTTTTGATAAATTTTGTGTTTTTGTTGTGTTATCATGTTTCTAGGGGGATATCTTGATGTTGAAAAAAATAGCTATCTTATTGGTTTGTCTTGTATTTACAAGCTTTTCGCTTGGTGTACAGGCAGAGGATACAAAAGTTTATGATGTTCCTTTAACAAAAATCCTTGATGTTATCGAGAAGACCAAAGGGACGAGAAGAGTTGTCCTTATTTGGAGGTCCAAGGATAAAAAAGCGTCACGAAAATTGCTTGCTGAGTTTTCGGATCTTGAAAATACTGTTCCCGATAGCATCATTTCAATTTCTGATGATACTGACCCCTTGGCTTTGAGGGGTTACCTCAAAACTCTTCCGATTCTACCCTTTAAGGTTTTACGTGCTCAAAAGAAGACGGGCCAAAATATCAATCTGGTCTTGCGTAAGTTGGGTGCTGAACCCGTGAAAGGATATCCTGCCATATTGCTTCTAAATGAAGATAATACTATCAACGCGCAAGGCAGAATCTATATCGACTATGCCGTAGATTTCATCGTATCCCAAAACTAAGTTTTGTTCGGGTTTTTGGCGTTTAGTTTTTTTCTGCGTCCAGCGGGCTTTCGGAGTTGAGCTGGATGTAGTTCTGCAGACCCATGTTTTTAATCATTTCGAGCTGGGTTTCG
This sequence comes from Alphaproteobacteria bacterium, assembly GCA_016699735.1. Lineage (NCBI taxonomy): Bacteria > Pseudomonadati > Pseudomonadota > Alphaproteobacteria > Alphaproteobacteria bacterium. The sequence goes on along the minus strand of CP065008.1, from coordinate 2,234,440 downwards.
AGGTAATCGACGTGGCCTTCCTCGTCTGCCAGGATTTTGGCGAACAGGTCGCGTGAGACGAAATCCTGGGCTTTTTCGGCGTAGGCGACGGCTTCGCGGTAGGTTTTTACGCCGTCTATCTCAAGCTTGAGGTCGCATTCCAGAACTTCCTTGACGTTTTCGCCGATGAAAAGCTTGCCGAGCGCCTGAAGGTTCGGCAGACCTTCGAGAAACAAGATGCGCTGGATCAGGGCATCGGCGTGGTGCATTTCCTCGATCGACTCCTTGTATTCATGCTTGCCGAGCTTGGTGATGCCCCAGTTGTCGAGCATCCGGGCGTGGAGGAAATACTGGTTGACCGCCGTCAGTTCCTTTTTCAAGGCATCGTTCAGCAGTTCAAGAATTTTTTTATCGCCTTTCATAGCTTCCTCCGTTTGTTCAGGTCAAAGCGCGTTTGAGGATTTTATCCACGTGCGCGGTGTAATGAGTGTAGTCGAAGATAGACTTCAGGGCTTTTTTGTCAAGTTTTGCGGTGACGTCCTTGTCTTTTTCGAGCAGGGCGAGGAGGGTTTGTTTGCCGCGGCTTTCCCAGACCTTCATGGCGTTGCGCTGGACGATGCGATAGGCGTCTTCGCGGCTGATGCCCGATTGGGTCAGGGCGAGAAGGACGCGCTGGGAGAAGACGAGGCCGCCGGTTTTTTCCAGGTTGTCCTTCATGGTTTCGGGGTAGACCAGAAGCTTGTCGATTACACCTGTCAGCCGTGCGAGAGCGAAGTCGAGGGTCACGCAGGCGTCGGGGCCGATGTTGCGTTCCACGGACGAGTGGGAGATATCGCGTTCGTGCCAGAGGGCGACGTTTTCCATCGCCGGAACGACCATCGAGCGCACGAGGCGGGCGAGGCCCGTCAGGTTTTCGGTGAGGATCGGGTTGCGCTTGTGCGGCATGGCCGACGAGCCCTTCTGGCCCGGTGAGAAAAATTCCTCCGCTTCTCTGACTTCGGTTCTCTGGAGGTGGCGGATTTCGGTGGCGAGGTTTTCGACGGAGCTGGCGATTACGCCCAGCGTGGCGAAGAACATGGCGTGGCGGTCGCGGGGGATGACCTGCGTGGCCACGGTTTCGGGTTTGAGGCCCATTTTTTTGGCGACGTATTCCTCGATCTCCGGGGAGACGGTGGCGTAGGTGCCGACCGCGCCGGAGATGGTGCAGATCGCGATTTCCTCGCGGGCGGTTTCGAGGCGCTGTTTTGCGCGGCTGAAGGCGGCGTAGTGGCCCGCGAGTTTCAGGCCGAAGGTGGTCGGCTCGGCGTGGATGCCGTGGGAACGGCCGATGCAGAGCGTGTGTTTGTGTTCCTGTGCCCGGCGTTTCAAGGCGGTGAGCAGCTTGTCGAGATCATCGAGCAGGATATCGGCGGCCTGCGTCAGTTGCTTGGAGAAGCAGGTATCGACCACGTCGGAACTGGTCATGCCCTGATGAACGTAGCGGCTTTCGGGGCCGACGAATTCGGCAACGGAGGTCAGGAAGGCGATGACGTCGTGCTTGACTTCGGCCTCGATCTCGTCGATGCGTTTGATATCGAAGTTGCCCTTTTCGCGCAGCGCCCTGGCCGCGCTTTTGGGGACGATGCCCATTTGCGCCATTTTGTCAGTGGCGTGGGTTTCGATTTCCAGCCAGATCCTGAAGCGGTTTTCCGGCTCGAAGATTGCGGCCATTTCCTTGCGGGTGTAACGGGGGATCATGTTCTCTTGCCTCACTCTCCTTCGGGGGCGTAGCGGTAGTGCCCGGTGATTGTATAGGAGAAAAGCATATCTTCAAGCACGGTTCCAGCCCCGATATTATGGACGATGAGGGGGCGGAGGGTATCGGCGGAGCGTTTGTCCGTCACGATGCCGATATGGGGGAGGGTGCCGACGGTCTTCAGGTTCCAGGTCACGAGGTCGCCGGTTTTATAGTCGTCCGGGTTTTGGCTTACGGGCAGGGATTGGCCGTGGCGGGTGAAGAAAACCTGTAAGTTCGGGACGCGGCGGTGGTCGATGTTGGTGTCGGTCGATTTCAGACCCCAGAGTTTGGGGTAGAGGCTGAAATTCCTCTTCATGTCCTCATGGACTTCCTTTTGCAGGTCGATGTTCAGGGCGCGGTAGGCGCGGATGATGACATCGGTGCAGACGCCGAGATGGGCGGGAACATCGCCGCCGGGGTAGGGGATTTTGAAATAGCGTCCGTCGTAGGTGACTTCGGTTTCGGTTTGCTTCAGGGCGGCCTGCGACAGGGATTCGGGGACAGCGGCGGCGTGAACTAGGCCCGAGACGACGAGGAAAAAAAGAACAAGAAGGGCGCGCAGGGGCATATTTTTCCTGAATTGCATATGCTCAGAGTTTTATTTCTGCGCGAGGGCGAAGCTCTTGCCGATCGGGGGCAGGGCGTCCGTCGCGAAGGCGTACTGCTTTTTTTCCACGCGGACATCCGGGGGGATCTTCGCGACTTCGAATGCATCATAGCCCTGCTTCATGTTGACCCAGAAGGGGTACCATTCGGAGTAGAGGCGCATGGCCATTTTTTCCTCCGTCATCTCGAAGGGGAAAATATGGACCGGCACTGAGCCGCCGTTCTTTTTCAGGCTTTCCTCAACGAGCAGGTAAATCTCGCCGATGTGGTTGTCGGTCATGGCGAAGCAGCCCTTCGAGACGCAGTTGCCGTGGACCATCAGAGCCTTTCCGGTGCGGCCCAATGAACGGTCGTAGGCGTTCGGGTAACCGAGATCGAAGGAGAGGAAAAACTTGCTGTTCGGGTTGAGCTGTTTTTCCGTGACTTCGTAGAAGCCCTCGGGTGCTTGCAAGTCGCCTTCCTTCTGTTTCGGTCCGAGTTTGCCGGAGGCGCGGCAGATCGGGTAGGTGCGGAAGAGGTCGTATTGGCCGGTCTGCTCGTCCTGCAGCCAGACTTCCATCTGCATTTCGGATTTGAAGGCGCGGATATAGACGGGGTCGCCGATTTTCATGTCCTGCTTGGCGAGGCGCATTTCAAGCTGCGGCTTGGTTTTGTAGTGGACGTATTCGAGGGGGGTGAAGTTGCGCTTGGTGCTCTGGCAGCCTGTCAGTGCAAGCAGTGCCATCATCAGCAGTCCGAAATGCGTATAAAGCGTGCGACCCATGGTCCGATCTTACCCTATTAATAATACAATAATAAAACTAAAAGAATCGTATTCTTCAGGTCATCAAGCCTTCGTTTTTGAGGCTGGTATGGCCTTTACGGGCGATGATGATATGATCATGCACCGTTATGTTAAATGTTTTTGCAGCCTGAACGATTTCCCGCGTCATGTCAATATCTGCCTGCGAGGGCTTGGGGTCGCCGCTGGGGTGGTTGTGGACCAGAATGAGGGCGGTGGCGCCGATTTCCAGGGCGCGTTTCATGATTTCCCGGGGGTAGGCGGGGGTATGGTCGACGGTTCCGGTCTGCTGGATTTCGTCGGCCAGCAGTTCGTTTTTCTTGTTTAGGAAAATAATCCTGAAATGTTCGCGGATTTCGTGGGCCATTGTCGAGCGGCAGTAATCGAGGAGTTTCGACCAGGAATTCAGGATCGGCTTTCCGGTCAAATCCTGTTTGAGCATCCGGTGGGAGAGGGCGGTCACCGTCTTGATGGAAATGGCCGTGTTCTCGCTGATTCCATTGATTTTAACGAGATCGGCTATTGAGGCATTCAGGAGCGCCGGAAGCGACCCGAAGGCCTGTAAAAGGCTCTTGGCGAGGGGTTTTACGTCGCGGCGCGGTATGGCCTGGAAGAGCAGGAGTTCGAGCAGTTCATAGTCCGCCAAGGCGTCGGGGCCGGATTTCAGGAAACGTTCGCGCAGGCGCTGTCGATGGCCGGTATAATGAGGTTCCGGGTCTTTTTCCTCGCTTTTAAGGGCGTTTTGCATGAGTTCTTAACGTCCTGTTTTACTGTCTTTTTTTGGCAATAATCCCTTAAAAGCACTATGCGGGATGGGTTGGCCTTATGCAAACAGATTTCGTAAGATTTTATTCATTTTTTACCTATACGATAGTGATAGGTTGTTTGTTCCTCTTACGTGTGGGTCAGGGAAATGTCCGAATTAAACAGAGAAGAGTCGATTAAAGCTTTCGCATCCGCAGCATCGCTGCTGATGGAGCAGTATCTGGTGAGCGAGAAAGCCGACTGGGACGAGCGTTTTGTTCTCAGTGCGTGCAATAGCCCGGCCAAAGTCCGCAAAGTTTCCTAAGTCAGTTGTTATAGGGCGGCTTCGTGAAGCCGCGGGGGGACAGGGTGAAAATTTCGCACCCTGTTTCTGTTACACCTATGGAGTGTTCGAATTGGGCGGAGAGGGAGAAATCCTTGGTGACCGCCGTCCAGCCATCCTTCTGAAGCGTCGTCTGCCAGTTTCCGGCGTTGATCATGGGTTCCACGGTGAAAATCATTCCAGGGCGCAGGATCGTTCCGGTTCCCGCCTGACCGTAATGCATGACCGAAGGGGGCGCGTGGAAGACGCGGCCGAGGCCATGGCCGCAATAGTCGCGCACTACGGAAAATCTCTGAGCCTCCACCATCGACTGAATCGCCGCGCCGATATCGCCAAGACGGTTGCCGGGTTTGATCGTCGTGATTCCGGCCATCATGGCGTCGTAGGTGATATCTACCAGGCGGCGGGCCTTGACGGGGATTTTGGTGCCGACCAGATACATCCGCGAGGTATCGCCGTGCCAGCCATCCAAGATAACGGTGACGTCGATGTTGATAATGTCGCCTTCCTTAAGTCTTTTGTCGCCGGGTATGCCGTGACAGACGACATGGTTGACCGAGGTGCAGATGGATTTCGGGAAGGGGTAGGGGCCGGCGCCCTGATAATTCAGGGGGGCGGGTATGCCGCCGTTCGAAATGATATGGTCGTGGCAGAGGGTGTCCAGTTCCTCGGTGGAAATTCCCGGTTTTACGTGGTCGGTGATCATGTCCAGCACTTCTGCGGCCAGACGTCCGGCGCGGCGCATTCCCTCGAAATCCCTTTCCGTGTGGAGTTCGATGCCCTCGGGCGTGAAGGTGTTTTCCATTGCTTGTTTCATTTTTCCGCCTGTGCGGGAATACTCGCTGTTTTCCGCGCTTTTGCCATGATAAATATAACTTGGTGCAAAAACTGTAAAGATGCAAGCCTATGAATCCTGCGAGCGAAAACACCAGCAAAACGAAATATACCGCCGCGCTTCTTGTGATCGGCAATGAAATCCTCTCGGGGCGGACGCAGGACAAGAATATCAACTGGATCGCCGTGAAGCTTGGGGAACGGGGGATTACGCTCTCGGAAGTGCGGGTCGTGCCGGATATCGAGGGGCGGGTGGTTGAGGCGGTTGTGACTCTGAGCGGCCAATGTGACTATGTTTTTACGACGGGCGGAATCGGACCGACGCATGACGATATCACCGCCGAATGTATGGCGAAGGCTTTCAAAGCGCCGCTGGCGCAGGATCTGGAGGCTTTCGAGATGCTGAAAGCGCATTACGGGGAGCAGAATTTGACCCCTGCGCGGCTGAAGATGGCTCTGGTGCCCGCCGGGGCACGGCTTATCCCCAATCCCGTCTCCGGGGCGCCGGGATTTGCGCTCGGGAATGTTTATGTCATGGCGGGGGTGCCGAGGATCATGCAGGCGATGCTCGATCATGTTCTGGCGAATCTCAAGGGCGGGGCGCTGGTGCTGTCGGAAACAATCACGTGCGATCTGCCGGAGAGCCGGATCGCGGAGGGGCTGGCGGAAATCCAAGGGCGCTGGCCGGAGGTGGAGATCGGGAGCTATCCGCATTTTCAGGACGGGAATTTCGGGGTCAGTCTCGTATTAAGATCGATCCATCAGGATCAACTCGAAGAAGCAGCGGCACAGGTGCAAGGGTTGGTTGATTTGGTTCTGGCGCAGCGCAAGGGTGCCTAGAGTTCAAATCTTATCGAAGCCGATGAGGCGCTGGGACTCTTCGTCCCAAAGTCTGAGACGCAGGCAATTCAGGCTGTCTTTAAGGGTAATACGGTTGATCTGTTTTAGCTCCGGGCGGGCGTCCATACAGTCCTGCAGCCGATAGTTCGGGATTTTGGCGCAGAGGTGGTGAATATGGTGGAGCCCGATATTGCCCGTGAACCACTGGAGAATTTTGGGCATCTCGTAATAGGAGCTGCCGTGAAGAGCCGATTCCCTTGATGACCAGTTTTCATGCTTTTGCCAGTAAGTATCCTCGAACTGGTGCTGAACGTAGAAGAGCCAGCCGCCGATCCATGAGGTCAGGATCAGAACCGGGAGATAAATTGCCAAGACTGCGTTGAATCCGAGAGCGATCCCGATTGAAGCGTATACGCCCAGCAAAGCTGCGTTCGTCAGCATGATGCTTTTAAAAATCGAGGCGTTTGAGAGCGTTTTGTAATCTGCATAGAAATGGGTCTGAAAGTTAAAAGGGATGCGCTGGGCGATCATGATGTAAAACGGGGTTCCCAGAAGAACAAGTATGAGAGGGTTACGGTATATGCGGTAGGCGGCCTGCATCTTTTTTGACATGGCCTTGTATTCCCTGACCGTTATCGTGTCGATGCCGCCGATACTGCGTCGGTCGAGGTCGCCGGAGGTTGCGTGGTGCATATTGTGAGCGCGGCGCCAGAAATCGTAGGGGGTGAAGGTCAGGAGGCTTAAGGCTCTGCCGGTCCAATTATTCGCGCTTTTTGAGGTGAAGAAGGAGCCGTGTCCACAATCGTGCTGGAAAATGAATATCCGTGTGAGAAGGCCCGCAGCGATCACGATGAAAGGGACGGCCAAAATCCATGATTTTTGCAGCAAGAGGAAGGCGAAGGTCAGAACGGAGAAAAAGAGCGCTAAAGTGCTGAAGAGTTGGAACAGGCTTTTCGACAGGCTCGATCCTGAATAGCCTTTACAGTGCTTTTCTATTTCCAAGATAAAAGATTGCGGCCTTTCATCCGGGTGAACATCAGTAATCATCAAAAACGCTGGCCGCTTTCGTTAAGAGTTGTCCAAACCTGCCTGAAAGAAGACCAAAAAGATAGTTTTATTTTGAAATGATCTTTTTAATCTGTTGGCGAAGTTCGCGGTAGAGGTAGGTTCTGATCTCCCTGTCCTTGTAGGCGAGGGCGCAGGTTTCGCGCAGGCTGGCGAAGCTCATGTCACCGAACACCTCGCGGGCCTTCAGGCGTAATCTGAGGTCTTTTTCGAGGCTTTCGACGGCGGACCTGTCCTGAGGCTTGAGGATTCTGCCGTTTTTTGTGAGGAAGATTTTGAGCGATTCGGCCATCTTGCGGATTTTTTCGGCATCGAAGACGGCGGATATGGAGTTCTTGTTCTTATAATAGTGGTAGAAGGGTTCGCGCATCAACCATGATTTTGCTCCTCCGGCGAAGAGGTTGAAGATCAGGACACTGTCTTCGCCGATACGAAGGGTTTCATCGTAGCGGATGGTGTTTTGTTCCAGCAGGGTGCGGCGGATCATGGGTTTCAGGAAGCCGAGGTTGGGTAAGGGGTTGCTCACCGTGCTGCTGGCCGCGTAGGTTTCGAACAGCAGGGGGCCGAAGATGGTGAGCGTGTCGGGGAGGTAGGGGTAGTCACCGGCATTACCCATGGGGTGGTAGACCAGATTGTCGAAGACGATATCAACGGCGTTTTTTTCGGCGGCGTCCTTCATTTTTTCGAGGCGTTGGGGGGAAATAGTGTCGTCTGAATCCACAATGACGATCCATTCCCCTACGGCCTGATCCAGCGCGGTGTTACGTGCCCCGCCGGGGCCGGAATTTTCGGATTTTTCAACTATTATGATACGGGAGTCCCGCTGCGCCAGGTTTCTGGCCAGAGCGAGGGTATTATCCTGCGATTTATCGTCGCAGATGACGATCTCGAAATCCTGCCGGGTTTGCGCCTGTATGGATTTGATGCAGCGTTCCAGCGTCTCGGCGGCGTTGTAGGCCGCGACGATGACAGAGAATTCCGGCTTTTGTATTGTACTCATTCGTTCGTGTTTATTTCCGTTTTTAAAAACATCACGTCGCGCAGGAGCCAGACCGTCAGACCCGTGGAGACGACGGAGCCGATGATGCATGACCATATGCCGCCCAGAGCACCATACGCCGGACATAAATATAATGCAAAAGCCGTGCCTGCGGCTCCGGCGATCAGGCGGGTGTTGTTATAGCGGTTGAGGCGGCCTTTACGCACGATGACCGTTTCCAGCGGGAAGGAGATGGTCAGCAGCAAGGCCCAGAGGGAAAAGGCGGTCAGGACCGGACCGGCGCCGGAATATTTCTCCCCGTAGGCGAGGTGGATCAGCGGTTCGCCTAAGAGGACCACCAGAACGATGAATACGGAGCCGAACAGGCCGTACAGCGCGGTCTGGCGGAAGAGTTTGTCGCGCACATCGCGTTCGGTCATTATGGTCTTTGTCTGAAAGAAATTCTTGTCCACGATGTCGATGCTGCGGATCAGCATCTGGAGCGGCTGGGTCAGGCCGCGCATGGCGGTGAAGATGGCGGCGGGAACCTGCGAGGGCAGGAGGCCCAGAATAAAAAGCGGGATGTGGTTATAGCCGGTATAGCCGAGAGAGCCCATGGTGGAGGGGAAAAAGTATTTCCTGAGATTTTTTTTCGCCAAGCGCCAGCCCCAGAGGAAATCCGGGCGGGCCAGGGCGATAACGGAATAGAGAATTTTTGCCGCCGCAAACAGCGAGAGAAGCATCATGGCGGTAAAAAATGAAATGCCGTAGCCCTGCCCGTTCAACGCGAACAGGGCGGCGACGAGGGCGGCAAAAATTCCGGCGGCGATCATGGGGGAGAGGTATTTTTCGTGTTTGATCATCATGATGCGGTCGAAGCTGAGATGACCGTAGATCAGCGTGGTTGACAGGGTCGCGGCCATGATGGAGACGGCGCGGGCATCGGTTCCGTCCTCCAGGAGGGCGACGAGGAGAAATACTTCCACGGCCGCTATGGTCAGCCAGATGATGAGGTGTTGGCCCATGACCTTGGCGGCGCGGTTGCGGACGATGGCGGGTGGGAGGACCGAATTCTGAACCATGTAGCAGTTCCGCAGGAGTCCTTGCATGACCAGCGAGGCCGACAGGCCGATGCCGTAGGCGGAGACTTCCACTTCGGAGTAGAAACGGGTCAGGACGATCATGAGCAGGAAATTGGCGCCGGAGAAAAAGACCTGCTCGGCCAGAAAGACGGCGTTCAGGGCATATTTCTTGAATCGCGGGTGGGAGAGCATTTTACCTAAGTATTTTATTGAGCTTATGGGCTTAGCGCATTTTGAGCGTAGCACAAAGCGTTTTTCTGTGGCATTGGTTCTTGCATACAGGCATCCGGCTGCATGAATCATGCCGGATGGAGGATGAGTGAGTTATGAAAGTGTTTATGTATGACGCGGTGCCGAATTTCGGGGATATGCTGAACAAGTATCTCTGGCGGCGGTATTTCGGCGAATTGATGGACCGCAAAGACAAGATCCTGATGTTCGGGATCGGGACGGTGCTGGGCGAGGATACGGGGGATGCGGAGCAAGTGATTGTCTGCGGGTCGGGGTGCGGGTACAGCCGCAAGATTGAGCGCATCGACACCAAGGCTTTCAATATTTTTTTCGTGCGCGGGAAGCTGACTGCGAAGCTTTTGGGTTTGCCCGAAAGCACGGCGATCACCGATCCCGGGATTCTGACGCCGGAATGTTTTCCGGCGGGGCCGAAGCACGGTCGGGTTGTTTTCGTGCCGCACTGGGAGTCGGCGTCCAGCCCTCTCTGGCGCATTGCCTGCGAACGGGCGGGAATTGAATATGTCGATCCGCTGGGCGATATCACAGCAATCATGCGGACGATCAGCGGGGCGAGTCTTGTCATCGCGGAAGCCATGCACGCGGCGATCGTCGCGGATTCGTACCGTGTGCCGTGGGTAGCCGTGACCACTTCGGCGCGGATCAACCTGTTTAAATGGAACGACTGGGCGGGGTCATTGGATATGGTTCCCGATTTCCATCATTTCTCCGCGCTTGGCCCTTCGGATACTTTCCGTACGCTGACCAGCAGCAAGGACAAGGAAATCAGGCTGGAGGAAGTGGGGCAGAAAAGTGAAGCCGTTCAAGCGCAGGCACAAGATTCTCGCGGTGGCGGCGCGAAGCGGATGCTGAAGAAGATTTATAAGGTTGTGGTTCCGGCGTTCATCCGCAACAGGAAGGATGATTTTCTCAACCATAAACTCGGGCCGTTTCTGGACAAGGTTCTGGCCGGATGGATTCGTGCCGGATTGCCGAGTTTTGCCATGAACCGTGCGGTGCGGGAGCTTGAGATGCTGAAGGATGGAGCGAAGGCGCGGTTGAGCGATGAGGCTGTTTCGAAGCAAAGGATCGCGCAGATGCATCGGCGGCTTGAAGATGTGCGTCTGTTTCTTGACAAGAAGGCCGCGTAATCAGGCCGGAAGGTTTTGGGTTTTCGGTTCTTCCCGCCGATAATTCAGGCAGTAAGCGAGGCCGAACATGATTGTGGTCGAACCCGCCATGCCGACGAAGATGGTCGATTCCGTGAGGCCGTGCAGGAGCAGGAAGATCAGGATCGTGACCTTGAAGAAGTCGTTGAATTTCATCGCATAATAAAATTTCATGATGAACATGGCCAAGAAGGTGGCAAGGCCGGGAATGCCCATCGAAAAAAGCATCTGGAGATAGAGGTTATGCGTGCTTTGCGGCGCATGCCCGATTTCGTGTGCGTGGAGGGGCAAAATCTCCTTCGAGCTTGTGTAGCCCCATCCCGTCAGGGGTCTTTCCTGTATCAGGCGGAGGGCGGTTTCCCAGATATGGGTGCGGCCTGTTGCGGTCGTGATTTCTTCGGCGTTGCCGGAGCGGGAGAGCATTCCCATCAGTGTCTCCAGATCGACGAGAAAGAAAAAGGCAAGGGCGAGGCAGGCCAGGGTTGAAGCCGCCAGAATCCGGTGAGGGGTGAAGTTCAGGAAATAGGCCGCGGTCAGGGAGACCAGCATCGCGGCGAGAGAGGTCCGGCTGTTGCTCATCAGCAGGGCGGTCAGGTTCAGGAGCATACAGGCGATATAAATGAGAAGATTGCGGGAAGCGTATTTGCGGGCGTAGTGGATGCCGATGATCAGGGTGAAGGCGGCCATCAGGCCCATGCTGTTCGGGTTGCCGGTGACGCCGGACAGGCGGTTGCCGGGGGTGCGTTCGGATGCGCCCTCGACCCATTCGCCCATGCGGGCGAAGGAGGGCACGGTGTAGTAGGCGATGATTGAAATGATGCAGATCAGGGTGATGGTCAGGAAAACGGAATAGAGGATTTCCTCCTCGTCCAGATAGCTGGAGGCGAGGAAAAGGATCATGAAAATAGAGACAAGAGAAAAGAAACAGGACAGGGCGTAGATCATCTGCGGGGCGTAGAGGCAGGCGGCCAGAATTTGCAGGAGCATCACGACGAGAAGGATATTGTCGATGCCCAGAACCTTGCCGGCCCATTTGCGGTAAAGAAGGACGCCCAGGCCGAAGCCCGTGAACCAGAGGGCGAGCTTGACCAGAATCTGCCAGTCTATTGCCGTCGAGGTGTATTCCCGGATCCGAAAAGTCGAGAGAAGGAAAAAGACGTTCATGGCCACAAAAACAGCCACGAAGCGTTTGAGAAGAATTTGCTTATTCAGTGCGGGCATAGTATTTGCAGTATCGGTCCGGTTGAAATCTTTTGAAGTCTTGCGTAGCATTCTAGCCGAATTCAAGAGCGTTTATAGTCTAAACTGAGGAAAAGTGTCATGGCCGATCTGTATGCAAACCCCGCGCCGCGAAAGACCATCGTTCATATTTCCGCCGATTTTCCCGACGCACTGGACGCAAATAAGACTCGGGCGGTCATTAACCTGGTCGAGGGGACGCCGGAATACCGGCACGTCGTTTATTCGATCAACAGGGTGAACGGATGGTCGGGGATTTCGGCGGTTGAATTCGGTGGGGACCGGATCGCGATTGCCTATGGGGCTTTGCCCAAGGGGATTTTGTGGGAGAAGCGGCTGCCGGAGCTGGCGGTCTGGATTGCCGCCGATTTGCAGAGGCGGGGGATCGTGCCGGACCTGATCGAGGCGCACAAGTTCACGGTCGAGGGCGTGATCGGGCACGAACTCGCCCGAATGCACGGGTGTCCGCTGATCTGCGATATTCAGGGGGGAACGGATGTCCGTATCCTCAAGCGCAAGAAAGGGTTGCGGGAGCGTTATCGGCAGATTGCGCGCGAGGCCGTGCTGTTTTTCCCCTATGCGCCATGGGCCATTGAGCCGTTCGAAAAAACCGTCGGGATGAGCAAGCATAAATGCCGGACTCTTCCGGTCGTGCCGGGGTTTGACTCCTATAGCGCTTCTCCGGTGGTTTCGGAGGATCGGCTGGTGAGTGTGTTTCATCTGGATGTCTGGGAGCGGAAGAATTTTCCGGGAATGGTCGCGGCGATGAAAACCCTGCGGGCCAAGAGACCGGGGGCAACGCTGGATATTTATGGGCGCGGGTCGCCGGCGGTGATGCTCAAGCTGGCACGGTATATCCGGCAACATAAAGCGGAGGATTTCATCCGCCTTTGCGGGCCGGTGGCTAATGGCAAACTCAGGGATGTCTTGCGAAATTATGCCGCTTTCGTCCTGCCCTCCAAGGAGGAGACGTATGGGCTTGTTTTTGCAGAGGCGCTGTTTTGCGGGCTGCCGCTGCTGTTCAACAAAAATCAGGCGATTACGGGGTATTTCGATCCGAGCCTGATCGGGTATGCGTGCGATCCGTTCAACGACGCGGATATCGCGGCGGGGCTGGAAAATCTTCTGACGCATCAGGAGAAATACAAAAGCAATATTGCGGCGTTGCAGGCTGAGGGGAGCCTTGATCTTTTCAAGAGGGGGAATATTCTGGACGCTTACAGGGCCGGATTGAAAGAGGCTCTGGCGGCGGCTAAGGATGTGCGTTACCGCCGGACGGAGAAGGTCTGTTTCGCGGCTTCGGGCGGGGGGCATTTGCGGCAGCTCATGCAGCTTTCTCCACTGCGGGAGGAATTTCCGTCCTATTATTTCCTGACCGAGAAGACATCGCTGGGAGAAAGCCTAACCGCAGAACACCGCGCCCTGTTCGTGCCGCATTTCGCGTTTGGGCAGCGCAAGACGGAAGGGTTGTGGCCGTTTCTCAAGAGCGGGATCACAAATTCCCTGTCCTCGACCGTGCATTTTTTCCGGGAGCGGCCGGATATCATCATCAGCACCGGGGCGGGCGCGGCCTTTGCCACGATTGTCTGGGGCTGGATTTTCCGGCGGAAGATTATTTATATCGAGTCGATTGCAAGGGTGACGGAGGTCTCGCTGTTCGGGAAGCTGGCGGCACGGTTTGCGGGACTGACTCTCGTGCAGTGGCCGGGGATGGTCGAGAAAATGCCGGGGGCGCAGTATTGTTCGCCGTTTATCGTTCAAGACCTGAAAGACAAGAGAAAGCGGGAGGGGATACTTATTACCGTCGGGACGATTATGCCGTTCGACCGGATGGTGCGGGGGGTTGAAAAGTTGTTACAAGATAAGAAGATTCAAGAACAAGTTGCGGCGCAAGTGGGCGAGAGTACCACGAACTTCGAAGGTATGGAGTGTTTTGTGAGCTGTCCGTTCGAGGAGTTGAACCGGCGGATGGAGAATGCGGATGTTGTTATCTGTCACGGCGGGTCGGGGTCGATCCTAGGGGCGTTGAAGGCCGGGGCGCACGTTGTCGCGATGGCGCGCAAGCCGGAATTCAAGGAACATTACGACGATCATCAGAAAGATATCACGGGGGCGTTCGAGGCGATGGGATTGATCTCCGTTGCCAAGGATGAGAACGATCTGTTGAGAGCCGTTGAAGAGGCGCGGTCGCGGCCCCGCAAGACGGTGAATATCGACCCGGCGGAATATGTGCGAGCGGTGCGGAAGTTTATCACCGGGTACGATATGGAACCGGCGAATACTGACCGTAAGGACAAGCTGGCGGCGTAATTTTTTCCACGAGAGGTTTTCCGATGCCTTCATTGAATAAAATTCTGCCGATCCGCCGTTTCCTCGTGCAGGGGAAGAAGCTGATGTATACGAAATTCTGGGGGATGGATCTGCATCCGACCTGCACGTTTTCGCTGTCGGTCAAGTTCGACCGGACGAATCCCAAAGGGCTTCATGTCGGGGCGCGGACGTATATCGCGTTCGATGTGGCGGTCTTGTGCCATGACATGACGCGGGGGCTTTATCTGGATACGCGGATCGGGGAGAATTGCTTCATCGGGGCGCGGAGCATCATCATGCCGGGAGTCACCATCGGCGATGGGTGCATTGTCGGGGCGGGGAGCGTGGTGACGAAGGATGTGCCTGCCGGGTGCATCGTGGCCGGGAATCCGGCGAAAATCCTTAAGGAGAATATTACTGTCGGTCCTTACGGGCGATTGCCCGAGGCCGAGGAAAACCAACGGCGTTTGTATAAAATTTAGGCGGGTCCGCTTTAGTAAGCGCCGTGGCCGGTGAGGACGACTTTGAGCGTTTTCAGCATAATCACAATGTCGCCCCAAATCGACCAATTCCGCACATACCATCCATCCCAGTAGACGCGGCGTTCGAAGGTGGTCTCGTTGCGGCCGCTGACCTGCCACAGGCCCGTGATGCCGGGGCGGACCTGGAGATATTCATTGAGGGAATGGCCGAAATAGCCGATCTCGTTTTCCAGAATCGGGCGCGGGCCGACGAGGCTCATGTCACCCACAAACACATTCCAGAGCTGCGGCAGTTCGTCGATGCTGGTCTTGCGGATCAGCTTTGCGGTGCGCGTGGTCACGCGGGGGTCGTTCTTGAGTTTTCTATATTTTTCCCATTCGTTGCTGGTGGCGGGGTCTTCGGCGAGAACTTTCTCGAGCAGGTGGTCGGAGTCCGGTTCCATCGAGCGGAATTTCCAGCAGCGGAAGCGCTGGCCGTAGCGGCCGATGCGGTAGCCGCCGTAGAAGAGCGATCCGCCTTGGCCTTCGATCTTAAGCATCGCCGAAACGCCGAGGATGACAGGCGAGAGCAGGAGCAAGGCCGTGCCGGACACGGCGATATCCATCGCCCGTTTCAGGGAACGGCCCAGAGGGGCGAAAATCGCCTGCTTGCTGTGCAGGAGCATGACGTCGTGGCCGAAGAAGTAGCGCGGCTCCATTTCATAGAGGCTCAGGCGTGAGATCGGCGGAACTACGGCATAAAGGGCATTGAGGCGGTTGAGGTTGTTGATCAGGGTATCGCGTTCCTCGCCCCGGAAAGTCTCGAGGGCGACCACGTAGAAATGGTCAAGGTTGTTTTCGATGTAATTGGTGTAGTAGAGAGAATTACGAATGACCCTTATTTTACCGTATTTTGCGGGGACGCTTGAGAGATCGAAATCTTTCGCCTTACCGTCGCGCAGGAAGATGGTGTGGACCTGATAACCCGTATAATCGTCGTTGGCAAAGGCGAACAGCGTGTCGGTGACCGTGTCGGTATCGCCGATCAGGACGGTGGGTATGTCCCAGATATCCTTGTTTTTGGCTAGACGGAAGACTAACTGTCGGCCGATCAGAATAAAAGCGAACACCAAAACCCAACTGATGAGAACCAGAGGTAATGAGAGCGTGACGTGCATGGCCAAGCGCATAAAGCCGTCGATTACGAGGCTGAAGAAGGAGATCACGAGGACGTGCTGGACCTGACTCCACCACGGGACGCGCTGGGTATAATGGCCCTTGATGAAAAACATCAGGAGGGCCAGCGGGCACATCCATACGAAGAAGGAATCGTGGATTTGGGCGTAATCCGAAAAGTTTACTAATTTCTCACCCGGAAAAAGGACGTTCCTGAACAGGGGTGAGGCCAGCATGGAAAAGAGAAAGGCTGCGCTGATGGCGATCAGGTCGGAGAAAAGGATCAGCATACTTACGACTTCGCGGACCAGCGGACGCCTTTTGGCCTCAAGTTCCACCGTGTAATCCGAATAGGTTAAATCACCGTACATACGCCGCTTCCTGTTTTTTTGTTTGTGTCAGAGCCATAAGATATGCAAGAGCAATGCCAGTGAAGATTCCCAAGAGGCCGGAAAATCCAAGCGTTGCGGATATCTGGGGCTCGGAAAAGGATTCCGGTTGCGCTGCTAATTGCCGAATTTTCATGGAACCTAGAAGCAATTCTTGAGCGGCAAGCTTTTCCGTCATGGCGTTCGCCACTTTCGGAGCGAGGTCCGGGGTTGCCGAGGTGAAGGCGATTTGCACCGTGAAGTCCTGCTTTACCTTAATGGCTGTGTCTCTTTTTATCTTTTCGGCGATTTTTAGGTTCAGAGGCGCGGCTTTGGCTTGCTCAAAGGTTTGAAGAATACGGGAGTATGTTGTTTCCTGCGGGTTGAGGGATGGATTGAAGGCGGCGCGTTGATGCCATTGATGCTTTTCGATCAAGGGCAGCAGAAAATTATCGGAATGAACTATGGAAATAATCATATTCGTTATTTTTTTCGGCGCAAGCCATTCAGCAACGCTCTTCGAAGGCGTTAAGGACAAGGTTGCCGTAGCGGTGTAGCGCACGGGATGGAAAGAGGCGATCAAGCTACCGAGCAAAATGACTAACAGCGTTATGCCTGTAACAAAATTACGGCGCACCCATATGAGACGCAGTGCGGATTTTCTGCGCGAGGGCGCGATTTCCGGTGCCAAAAGCATAGCAGAATACTCTTATTCCAACACTCGAGATGCAGACTTTACGCAGACGAATCATCGTTACTCAGAAGAATCTCTGTTTAACCTTTATCGAGTCCCCTGGCAAGATTTCCGTGGACTCTGTGGCTTCGATCTCGGTCTTGCGTCCGCCGATGTTGCGGATGATGATGACTTTGTCCTTTGCGGCACGGGGGGTATAGCCGCCGGCGATCGCTATAGCCTTGAAGATGTCGAGTTCGGGTTCGTAGGGGTAGCGGCCGGGGTTTTTCACTTCGCCGAGGATATAGAAGGGCGAGAGTTCCATGATTTCGACCGTCACGCTGGGGCTGTTGTAGTAGCCGCCTTCGATCAGGCTTTGGGCGATTTCGCTCTGGAGTTCTTCGCGGGTTTTTCCCTTTGCCTGCAATTCGCCGACGAGGGGGACGGTCAGGATGCCTTTGGCGTCGATGCGGTAGGTGTTCGTCAGTTCCTCGACGCCAAACACGGTGATGCGAAGCAGGTCGCCGACATTGAGTGTTCCGTCAGAGCCAGACGGGGCGGGCAAGACAGTTTCTTCCGTCGGCTCAGCGGCTGCGGGTTCAGTTGTGCCTGTCGGGGTGGCGATGATCGTACTGCCCGAAGAGGGCTGGATATCCTGCGGAGCGCGTTGGAAAAGATCATCGTCGTGGGCGGCGATAATCATAGGTTCCGGGCTTTCGAGGGCGGAGAGCGGTTCAAGAGGTTCTTCGGAGCTGGAGTTAGCGGTTTCCGGCAGAAGGGGCGCGGGGGGCGGCAAAGCCGCGTGACCGCTTGCGGAGTCTATTTCCCGCTGCGAGGCTTCGTCCACCCATGAATCCTGAGCGGTCAAGTCCGGTGCGGGTTCCGCTGCTTCCTGCCCGGACATGGCCTTCAGCATCCGGTCCATGTAGCCGTTCCCGTCTTCGGCGCTGGCGGAGAAAGTGACGCCGAGAAGCAGGGCTATGGCGGACAAGACTATATAGATGCGGACAGGTTTTTTCAGCATGGCGTTGCCTCAAAATTCGAACAGATGATGACTATAGACCAGAAGCAAGGACCCTTGCGAATCCCTATATTAACGCATAGAGCAGCAATTAATGAGCCTGCATATCGGATAATTTGATCTTATTCAGAATTACGTTGGGCATATTGCGGGCCAGACTGCGGAGGATTTCGGCGGCTTTTACGAATTCCTCCCGCGGGGTCTTGCCCGATTCAAGGACTACCACGACCTGATCGACCATTCCGGCCAGAATTTCCGCATCGGAAACCCCCAGCACCGGGCAGCCATCAAAAATAATGCAGTCGTATTGATCTTTCAGGATTTCGAGGGGCTTTTCGAGTTTCCCGGCCAGCAATAGGTCGGAGATATAGGGGTTGGGTTCGCCGCACGGGATAATCGAGAGGCCGTGCTTGTCTTTGACGATGACGTCCTGGAGCGATTTTTTACCCGCCATCAATTCGAAGAAGCCGGGATGTTCGCGGACCATCGCGACTCCGGCAATCACCGGGGCCAGCGTATCGGCGTCGATGAGCAGGGTTTTCAGGCCGATATTGTTCATATAATAGGCGATGGAGGCGGCGACAGTCGTTTTTCCCTCGCCGCGTCGGGCGGAGGTGAAGAGGATGGTCTTGCCGTTTTCCTGCGCGTTCAGGTGGATGAAGATGCGTTTAATCTCTTCGACGTAATGCGAGCGGTCTTTTTTCAGGACGTCGGAGATCGGCAGACGGGCGCGGGGCAGGGTTCCCAGAAGCTCAAAACCGGAGAGTTTGTAGATATCTTCACGGGTCTTGATGCCCTGATGCCCAACTTCAAGGAACATAATCACTGCCATCGCAAAAAAACCGGAGAAGGCGGTGACGGCCAGCATGATCAGGAGTTTTTTCGATCCTACGGGGTCGCCGGGGATATCCGCCAGCGAGACGATCGAGACGTCCGGGCGGGTGAAGTCGATCTGGGATTTGATTTCCTCGGACCGGGCGAGGAAATTGTCGAGAAGCTTGCTGCTGGATTGCTCCTCCATCTGGAGCGCCTGAAGGGTGATCAGTTTTTCCTGAAGCTCGTCCGCCTGTTTCTGGAGTTTGACGAGATTGGCTTCGAGCAGGGATTTTTGCTTGGTGACCGTCATCAATTCGTTTTCGATGGATTTTTTGATGTTCGCCACTTCGCGGGCGATATCGCCATTGATCTGGGAGACTTCATGGCGGGCGGCGATGACTTCGGGGTGATTGGAGCCGAGTTCGGCGCGCAAGGATTGCAGTTTTTGCGCTGCGGCGCTGGCGCGGGATTTCAAATCCTGCACGAGACGGGATTCCACGATGTCCGTAATACCGTGGGTGCTGCCGCTTTGGACCATTTCGTTGCGGGCCTGAAGATCGAGGACGCGGTTGTCGATTTCCGCGAGCTGCCCCGCAAGATCGGAAATCTGCTCGTAAATCAGCTCCTGCGAGTTCTTGCCCTGAATCATGCCGTTCTCGGCGCGGAATTGCTGGACGGCGCGGGATTTCTTGAGGCTTTCCTCCTTGAGGTCACGGATTTCATCGGTCAGCCATTTGTCGAGTTTTTCGGCGATGCGTTTTTTGTCCTGCTCCCTTGAGAAGACATATTGTTTCGTATGGGTATTGGCGATTTCGGCGGCCAGCTGCGGGTCGAAGGAGCGGAAGGAAATCTCGATCACGCGGGAGGTGCCTTGCTGCTTGACCTCCATATTGCCGAGAAAGTTCTTTATGAGGTGGTAGCGCCCCGTGCTGGCATCTGCGTCGGTTGCGGGCGGGGGCGTTACGGATTCGCCGGGAATATAGAGTCTGCCCTTTTCGTCCTCCTGCACGCCCAGAGTCTCTATTGTCTGACGGATCAGGCCGGGGGAGGAGATGACCTGCACCTGCGTGGGCACGGTCAGATTGTCGAATTTCATCTCGGACAGGATGTCGTTGAAGTCGGTGAGGTTGATTTCCTGCGTTTCCAGAACGACGGAGGCCGTGGCCTGATAGACGTCCGGCTTCTGCTTCAGGTAAAAGAGGGTTGCGATCATGGGGAGTGCCATGAGGATCAGGAGGATCCAGCGGCGGCGGTAGAGGATTTTCAGAATCTCCAGGATATTGGGGATTTGGATATCGTCCGAGCTGTTGCGCCTGTCGAGCCGTCTGCGTTCCATATCATCAAAATCCTTAGCTTTCCGGCCTTGATCATCATAAGGCCAGCCGTGAACAGAACCCTCTGTTGCTGACAGGGGTACTATACAATCTGACTGCCCCCCCGCAAGGGGAAATTCCATTTTCCGGGCCGGTTCGCTCATGGGGATATCTGTCTTTCGTTCAATCGGTACAAGTGGGTGGGGTGTGGACAAGAGTTGAGGTTTGGTATAGGTTGGGGGTAGAGTCCTCTGTGTTGCTTTCCATTTTTTTCTGTGTTTCCAGTTAGTTGCAACATTTAGCTGTATGAAAAAAACAACGCTTGCCGCCGCCGTTTCCGGCCTCGCCGTGCTGGGTGCAATATCCGTGCCCCCGGTGGCGCGTGCTTATAACAAGAACCTCGTCAGCAACGTGAAATACCGCACCAGCCCGCACTATACGCCGGAGGGAGGACGGCTGGGGACATTTATCGTGCGGCCTTCTTTTACCCTTATGCAAACCTATGACGACAATATCTTCCGTGAGCCGGATGCGGACCACGACGCGATTACCGTGGCGCGGCCAGAGGTGCGGATCAATTCAGACTGGGGGCTGCACGGGATCGAGGCGGGGGCGCAGGGCAGTTTCGGGCGCTATGCGGATTTTTCTTCCGAGAACTATGACGATTTTGCCTTTTATGTGTCGGGGCAGTACGACCTTGATTATGAGACGTATATCAAGGCGCTGGCGAAATATGAAAAGAAGCATCAGGAGCGCGATCAGCTTGAGGATCCCGGCGGGGATGAGCCTACGGAATATAATGTGAAGACGGTGTTCGTCGGGTTTGCGCGGGAGTTGAATATCCTGCGGGTGAATGCCTCGGCGACGCACCGGGATTACACGTTTGAGGATTCCTCGGTCGGGGCTACGGTGATTGATAACAGCACCCGCGACCGGGCGCAGGATGAATTCGATGTGCGGCTGGCGTACGGGATCAGCGATAATTACGAGGCGTTTGCGGCCTTCGGTTATGATCGGCGGCGGTACGATCAGGATAGCGCGGATTTCCGGGATTCCGAATCCTATAATGCGCGGGCCGGGGTGGCGGTGAATTTCACGGGCAAGCTGCGCGGGGATGTTTATGCGGGCTATATAAGGCAAAATTTCGAGAGCGGGTTCGATGATGTGGGCGCGGCGAATTACGGCGGGTCGCTGCTGTGGAATGTTACGGAGCTGACCTCCATCGAGGCGGGCGTGGACCGGCAGCTTGTGGAAACGACACAGGCGGGGGCGTCTTCCATCGTGCAGACCAGCGCGGATGTTTCGATTGCTCATTCTCTGCGCGAGAATATCCTGCTGGAGGGGATGGCGGGGTTTACGGATAACACCTATGAGGGGACGGGGAATAACGACAATCGCCTTTACCGTGCGGGTCTGAGCGTGGTTTACAAGCCGACGGCCAATATCAGCACGGGGGTGAAGTATGATTATCTTAACCGCAAGTTCGAGAATGACGCGAACGATTACGATAATAACCGGGTGATGTTGTCGCTGCGGTATGATTATTGATTGAGGTCGCGCTTTCCCGCCTCCACGCCGCTTTTGAGAAGATAACCTATTAAGAGACCGCTGAAAATTCCGGCGAGGTTCGCCGCCATGTCGTCGAGGGAGACTTCGCGGCCGGGGATGAAGCTTTGTATGAACTCCAGACCTATGCCGCCGCTGGCGAGTGCGCCGCAGACGATGGCGATGGATTTGCGGGATTTGAAGGTAAAAAATGCCCAGATCAGGATGAGGGTACAGATCAGGACGTGGAGCATCTTGTCGGCGTATGGGGTGGGCAGGGGGAACAGGTCCGGTACCAGCGCAAGGACGGCGAGCAGCGATAGAGCGAGGGTGTAGAGGAGGGGTTTCACAGGCATTCAAGCGTATATTAAAAGTGCTGTCAGCGTTTTTTCTATTGCGCCTTTGCTGCGGCATCGCTTTCGGCGAGGACTTCGTTCAGGCGGTTATATTCCATGATTATTGAATCCGGGCTCCAGTTTCCGTCCGCCTGCCTCGTTCCGTAGCGGAGCGTGAGGTAGGTGTATTCCAACGCCTTTTCGGACAGGCAAAAGAAGGAATTGAGTTGGCCGGGGGCTGTGTCACTTTTGACCGAAGCGATGTTGGCCGCGATATAGAAACCGTCGAAATAAGGCCCGGTGAGCGTGGGATGCGCGGCGGGCAGGCCCATAAATTTTTCGGGGTATTCGGCATAGACGTCGATGCAGTGGCCATTTTTGTCGGGCGCTCTTTTGATCGCCAGAGGCGGGACCGGGTCTTCGGCGTGCGCCTTATGATTCAGAAGGGGTAGTGTGGTTATTGTTAATACAAAGGTCAGGAGCATTCTTTTCATTTTATGGTCCTTTTTGAATTGTCCAGCAGGGTTTAAATGACCATAGCAGAAGGATTTTTTTGTTTCGATGATAATATACGCCTAAAAGTTTGTCAGAATGGGGCAGGGGTTATATAATAGCCGGAGAAGAAAAGGGGCCAAGGGGTGGAACCGCAGACCTATATCAATCAAAAGGTTGCCGGGGGCAATGATATCGTGTTCGGGGAGGAGCATGGCTCCATCACGTCCACGTTCGGGTTGATGGAAGAGACGATCCGTCAGAATCCGGGGCGGGTGCAGGCGGTCTCCGTCGAGTTTTCGCCGCGCTTGCAGCCCCTGATTGATCAGGTGGCCGCCGGGACGCTGAGCGCCGGAGATTTCACGAAGCTTTCGCGGATTTCGAATTCACAAGAATATATGGAGATCGCCGGAGGGCTGCTGGCGGATGGGCGGATATCGCCGGAAGTGCATGACGCCATCATCGAGCGGTCGGAAAATACCATTCAGGCGGTTTTGGCGGGAACCACGGATGAGTCCTATCCGCCCGAACAGAAGGCTTTGGATGTCGAGGTTTACGGTGCGATGCATTCCCTTATTACCACTGCCACATCGAAGGGTGTTCCCGTGATTGCCAACGATCTGGGGCGGGAGGGGCTTTTGCTCAACTCGGTCGGGGCGATGACGGTCGGGGATTTGATCGAGCGGATGGACGATACGGCGGGCGGCGATTTGCTGGGGTCGCGGGCCGATCTGAGTTCCAGCCGTTCCATTCTTGTCCAGCGGGGTTCATATCATGTCTGGGATCTTACTTATCAGGACATTCCGGCTGTTACGAATGCCGGAAAGGGTCTGGACGATTATCTGCAGGACAAGGGGCGGAGCGTTGTCGTGATCGGGAATTATGGCTCGCAGGATAAGCTTGCGGGCGAGGTTGCGACCCTGAATAATAACGGTATTTCTGTTGCCGATGCTTCCGATGCCACGATTCTCGGCGGGCAGCTTATCGAACGCCCCGATCTTGATCTGGCCCGCAGGAGTCTTGCTCCGCCCACTGGCGGGCCTTCCGGCCCTTAAAAGTCCACGTTATCCCTTACAGGCTGAAACGATGCCGCGATTGCTTCTTGTTTTTTTCTGTTTGTTCAGCGTTCCGGTTTATGCGGGGACGGTTGAGGGCTACCGAACAATCACCCTGAGCGGGGCGGGGGCGGAGCGGATCAATCTGCAGGGGGAGTCCGCCGTCATCACGCTGTCTGATTTTTCGGGGTATGCGCTGATCCTTAACGGGGGGCACGTGGTGTTTACGGGCACGGCGCAGTCGGACAAGCCCGCTTTGGAGGATGGGGGGAAGCGCGCGATTTTAAGGATCAAGAACGCGGAAGCGATTACCGGGCGTGACGCGGTGATCGACGCGGGGGGCGGACACGGGCTGGATGCCTTAATCGTCGGGAACGATGACGGGCGGCTGCCGGTCGTGACGCTGGAGCGGGTGAAGCTTATTGGCGGGTGGAATAACTGGCCTTACGAGAAGGGGGAATTTCACGGGGACGCGCTGCAGGATTATATGGGCGTCAAAAGTTTTGATATCAGCGATTCCGTGATCGTGGCGAACAATACGGGGTTCTTTGCCGACCCGCAACATCCGGTGGAGCGTATCACGCTGACGAACGTGCGGTTCGAATACGGGGTGAAGTCCAGCGGGTATGCGCTTTATCTGAAAAATACGAACGCGAAAAGTGATTATGTGCCGGAGATTGTATTGGAGAATGTGAGTGTGCGCGAGAGGCATGAATGTATTTTCGGGCGGGAATGTCCGGCTGAGATGTATTCGGTGCATCCGCCCCAGCAGCATCCGAAGGGCGCGGTGCGGCGCGGGGATGAGGTTTGCTGGCCGGAGATCCCCGAGATCAAGGGGTGTGTGCGGGTGGTGGGAGGAAGTTGAAATAGCACTTTGTGTGTTATGAAAAAAATGCGCGGATGGTCAAGCTATTCTTCTATTACTTCATAGGTTATGTGTGCTTTATTTTTTTGAAGTATTATTATTACGACTATAAGTGCAGCGATGATTGCCAATGTATGATCCGGAAATTTAGAGGTTAGGACTCCAAAAAAAATACCTGAAATAATACTGATGATACCTATGTACTTATTACCCCCTTTAAGAAAAACTCTTAATGACCTTATGTGCTGTTCGTTGACATAAAGGGAGCATTTCCATGAATGATTTGATATTAAGCCGCTTTTCTCAAATAAAATTTTGTACGAGTTGTTATTTTGTTCAAATTGGTGAGAAGTCGTCTTCTTTGTCGATGCCCTGTTTGTTTTTATAGGCTTACCGTCAATTAACACTTGATCTTTTTTTGTCCAGATAGCGTTCTTATAAGTGAGATAACCATTAGGCAGCATAAAAGTATATTCTGCCCCACTTTTCCAAGAAAATTTTATGTCGTTCTTGTCAATCACTTCGAGCGCCCATAATTTTTTCAGAAATATATATGTTTGGTGGGCCTGGAGGGACTTGAACCCTCACGTCCGAAGGACAACGGATTTTAAGTCCGCAGCGTCTACCATTCCGCCACAGGCCCGCTTGAATGGTCCGCCAAATTAAGCACAGAAGCGCAGTGGATGCAATGTCTTGGCCTTATGGCTTTCTCAGGAAGGAGGGCGGGTGCGGAAGGATTCCAAGGTTTTTGAGAGGTTTTCGATGACGGAGCGGCCCCGGGCGGTCAGGCTGATTTCCTTTCTTCGGCGCTCGGTTGGCGCGACCGTGACCTTGACGAGGCCGTAGGGCTTGCCCTTCTGGCGGTATTTTGACAGGGCACCGACGATCCGCGAGACGGTGGAGAGGGGCATTCCGGTCTTTGCTGAAAGCTGGGTCAGGGATAGACCCTCCGCCCTTGCGATTTCGCAGAGGCAGACCGCGTATTGCAACGGAAATTCGGCGTCAATTTTCTGCAGTTCGGCCAGAAGGCGGATCAGATCCTCCAGTTCCTGTTTCATGTTCCTCACCCGTTTTGTCCCTTAATAATCTTCCCGGTGTCACAATTATTTGAATATATGGAATATCAATTATTCTTTCGCCCTTGCAAGTATTTAGAGAAAAAAGGGGGTATGCCCCCAATTCCCTTGCAACCTCAAAATACACGGCAAAACGCCTGCCGGGCGCAAAATATACATACATCAGTTGTACTCCCCTTCCATGCGATAAAGTGCGCACGGAGTCAATACCCACACGAAATAAATGGTTGCATTATTATTACATTATCTTATCCATGATTGTCAAAAAAGGCAAAAAAATCCGTGCCTTTTGTTCTTGCGTTCCGTCCTACGGTATCAGTAAACAGCGCCTGCATCAGCGGGATCGTTTTTTCCAGCGGGGCGGTCAGATGGCCGATTTTTACGGTCTGCCCTATGATGATTACGGGGGTATGTGTCACGCCCTTTATTACAATCGGAGGGGTGCCGAAGGGCAGGGCGGTTCCGTCGGGCTGGATGAAGGCGCAGTCACTCATCGTCTGTGCGCTCTGGAAGTCCAGATCCAGCGCAGACAATGTCGAGAATACTGCCCCGGAGAGTATGGCCTGCGCGATGTCGGTTGCGCCGAAGCGGGCGCCGGAAAAATCGCACGCGGTGAGGTTCGATTCGCAAAAGCACGTATCACAGAGAGTGGCGTCGCGGAGGTCGGATTGTTTCAGATCGGCTTCCGAGAGGTTTGCGCCCGTGAGGTTTGCTCCCTTCAGTTGTGCGCTCTGCATCACGAGGCCGTCCAGATTAGCGTTCGAGAGGTTGTGGCCGGACAGATCGGCGCCGGAAAGGTCGAATTTTTCCCTGCACAATTTTTCCAAACATTCAATCATTGAGGGAAACTCTCCCGCGCAGATTATTCCCTGTGTCCTATGATTTCTGATTTCTATAAGGGGCATGGCTTTCTCCTTTTGTTGAGATACTTGATATATTGCAACTAATATTTTAAAAAAGGCAAATTTATCTCTGCGCCTTTTCGCCGTCTGGCTCCGGGCCTTGTGTGTGTGCTAGTCTTCGCATCAGAGTGCGATCGGCGTATTTAGATAATTTTTATGCGAATCACCCCGTCATGAGCGAACAGAGCCCCAAGCCTTCGATCGAAGCCGGATTAAGGATTATCGCGGAGGCGGTGAAGACGCTCTCGCTGACGCCGGGGGTTTACCGAATGATCGCGGGGGACGGCGAGGTTTTATATATCGGTAAAGCCAAGGCTCTGAAAAAGCGGGTGGCTTCGTACCTGAATTTTGCCAAGCAGCCGATCCGCTTGCAGCGGATGATCGCGCAGACGCAAAAGATGGAGTTCATCGCCACGCATACGGAGGCGGAAGCGCTGCTGTTGGAATCCAGCCTGATTAAGTCGCTTCAGCCGCGCTATAATATTTTGCTGCGCGACGATAAATCCTTTCCGTTTATCCTGATCCGTGAGGACCATGAATTCGCGCAGGTGCAGAAGCACCGAGGCGCTAAAAACATAAAAGGCAGTTATTTCGGGCCGTTTGCCGGAGCGGCGGACGTCAACCGGACGCTGGCGATCCTGCAGCGGGCGTTCCTGTTGCGGAATTGCAGCGACAGTACGTTCGCGCAGCGGGAGCGGCCGTGCCTGCAATATCATATCAAGCGCTGCACCGCGCCGTGTGTCGGGCTGGTGAACCGGGAGGATTACGGTGAGCAGGTGCAGGGTGCGCGGGACTTCCTGAGCGGGAAGAGCCGGCAGATTCAGGAGCGGATGCAGACGGTGATGACAGAGGCCAGCGCGGCGATGGATTACGAACGCGCTGCTGCGATCCGTGACCGTATTCGAGCGCTGACGAGTGTACAGGTGAGTCAGGAGTTTGGGGATGTGGGTGAGGCGGAACTGGATGTTCTAGCCTTACATCATGAGGGGGGGAAGAGCTGCGTTCAGGTGTTTTTCTTCAGGGGCGGGCAGAGTTTTGGAAATCGGTCCTATTTTCCGCGCCATGATTCAGAGGAAAAGCCTGAGGATATTCTGGCCGCGTTCCTTGCCCAGTTTTATCAGGGCAAGCCAGTGCCTAAGAATGTTCTGGTCAGTCATGAAATTCCACGCAAGGGGGTGATCGAGGAGGCGCTGGCCGCGCAGAGCGGGTATAAGGTTTCGATCAATCTTCCCTTGCGCGGAAAGCGGCGGAAGGTGATTGATTTTGCGCTGGGGAATGCACGGGAGGCTCTGACGCGGCATTTGCTTTCGCAGGCTGGGCAGGCGCGGATGCTGGCGGGGGTGGCTGATTTGTTCGGGATGGCGGAGCCGCCGGAGCGGATCGAGGTTTACGATAACAGTCATATTTCCGGAACGAACATGGTGGGGGCGATGATCGTGGCCGGACCGGAGGGGTTTCAGAAAAATGCTTACCGCCGATTTAACATCAAGCAGGCCGATGCGGCCGACGATTACGGGATGATGCGCGAGGTTCTGACGCGACGGTTCAAGCGGGCGCTCAAGGAACAAGAAGAGAATGGACGCACATCGTGGCCTGATCTTCTGCTGATCGATGGGGGGCAGGGGCAATATAATGTGTGCCGCGAGGTGCTGGAGGAGTGCGGGGTGCTGGGCGAAGTTGTTCTTGTGGCTATCTCCAAGGGGCCGGACCGGAACGCCGGACGGGAAAAGTTTTATATTGAAGGGCGGACGCCGTTTCAGCTTCCGGTTAACGATCCCGTACTGCATTTTTTGCAGCGGTTACGGGATGAGGCGCACCGGTTTGCGATTGCGGGGCATCGGGGCAAGCGACAGAAGCAGATGGTGGCTTCTCCTCTGGACGATGTGCCGGGGATCGGGGCGCGGCGGAAGAAGACGCTGTTGATGTATTTCGGATCAGCCAAGGCCGTGGCCGCGGCGGGGATTGAGGATCTGATGAAAGTGGAGGGGATTTCACGGGCCGTGGCGCAGAAAATCTACGATCATTTTCATGGATAAGCTGTTGTATTTAAATAATAATAGTCATTCTATCGCTTCGCAGAATAAATAGTGTTTGTTTCGGTGTTCCCTTGTTCATTAGAATAAGCTTTTAAAAACGCAAGCGCTTTAAAAGAGGGGGCCGCACAGTGGCGATTGAGAACAGGATTCATGGAAAGCTGTGTGTGAGTCCGGTCGTCTCCGCTGAGCGTTATTTTCCAAGAGCCTGTCCGATGATGGGAACCGAGTCCGAGCAGTGTGCTTTCTCTTACACTTTTCTTGAATGGTATAAAGTTGAAGGATTTTTCGCCGTTTTTTCTGCGCTTTATTTTTCGTATTTTTGTATTTTTCGTGCAAAAGAATCAGGGCAAAAAAATAAAAAACTGAAAAATCAAAACGATATCATTTTGCTTGGGGAAAAGTTGGAATCGACTCTTGCGGGTGTCAAAAACCCGTGTTACTTATTTGTCTATTCTAACATTTTCGTTTCGAGTTTTTTTCGTGGTGGGCGCATTCGCGTGCCTGTCATAGTCAACTGTTAATCGTGGAAAGGTACGTTCAAATGTTTCATCGCGTGAGGTCAGAGATACAAGAGGGAGAGCAGAAGTCTCAGGGCCAGGGAGCTTCGCAAGATACCAGAAGCCGTGAGGTTCGCGGTTCTGTCATCACTAAGAAGAATAGCCGGGAGATTGTTAAAAATAAGGCGGAGGAGAGAGAGATTGAGCAGGATGAGCTTGAGCTTGACGATTCCGATGACGTGACCGACGAGGATGAGAGCGCGGGCGAAGGCCAGCGCGAGACCGTGTCTTCGCCGATTTACGGGCCGAGCAGCTATGTAAGCGATGTCGAGATTCAAGCTCGCCCCAGCGATCTTGGAACCGGTGCGTTTCAGCGTCCGTTCCAGCCGGGTGGCCGGGTTCCGGGTGTTTACCCCGGCGCCTATGTTCCCCCACAGGCTTACGAAGCACCCTCACTTTCGGCGGCTGACCGGACGCTGACGATCGGGCGGGGCATCAATATGTCGGGCGAGATCGAGGCTTGCGATCATCTTGTCGTCGAAGGGACCGTCGAAGCGGCCCTGAAAGGCGCGAAGGTTCTTGAGATTGCGGAAAGCGGCACGTTCTACGGCACCGTCGAGATCGAGGAAGCGACCATCGCCGGACGTTTCGAAGGCGATATCACCGTTAACGGACGTCTGACGATCAAGGCGAGCGGCGCGATTACGGGGTCCATCGCCTACCGCGAACTGGAGATCGAAGCCGGGGCCGTTCTGGACGGGAAAGTCACACCGCTGAAAGCTGCGACGGATAATGTACGCCTGGAAAAGTACAGGGCCGGCACGGACGCGTCAGCGATGGCGAAAGCGAAGGAGATTATCTCCAAGCGTGAGCGGAAGGAGCCGGCCAATCTCGAAGGCGGGATGTTCGCAAGAACGAGTGCGAAGTAATATCGGCCGAGTGATTGCCCTTAGGGGCGAACGCTTCCAGAAGGGAAGTGCGGTTTAGCGAAAAGGAACTTCGTTGTGGGATTCACTGAACAGGATCAAGGGAGCCGGGGTGAGAGCCTCGGCTTTTCTTTTTTTCGTCGGCCCTCCGTCCCTATGTTTGGGGGGAATAACCTTCTGAACGTCGGATTTCTGGGCGTTATCGCGATCCTTGTGATTGTGTGTTTTTCCGGTACAGTTTTTTACTCCGGTGCGGTCGGGCCGAAAGTGGATTCCATTGAGAATGCCTATTCTTATTCCCTATCCGAGCTTCGGGATATGGCGCGGAGGGATAATACCGTTTTGAACGGGGCGCCGGCGGAACTGGTCGAGACCCTGTTTCAGGCGCCTGAATCAATCCGCAGCGATCATCCGGTGGTCGTCTGGCAATACCGCACAGCCTCTTGTGTGCTGGATATCTATCTGAGTCTCGGGGAGGATCAAGCGCCGCAGAACGTCCTTTATTCCGAAGTGCGGGCGCGGGATCCCGAGGTTGACAGCGTTGCCTGGGGTGATTGCGTTCCGGCGCTGCTGGATCGGCCGCTTCATTTTGCGGCTCTGGATTCCGGGTGATTATCCGGTTTTTTCCTTGAAGGCGCAGAGGTCTCTGACATGGCAGGATGCACAGTCCGGCTTGCGGGCCTTGCAAGTGTAGCGGCCATGCAGGATCAGCCAGTGATGGGCATTGAGGGCGAATTCGGCGGGGACGGATTTTATCAGGGCGTCCTCTACCGCTTCCGGGGTTTTCCCGGGGGCGAGGCCCGTGCGGTTCGAGACACGGAAGATGTGGGTATCGACCGCCATGGTCGGTTGTTTATAAGCCACATTCAATACGACATTCGCGGTCTTTCTTCCGACACCGGGGAGTTTCATTAATTCCTCCCGCGAGTCCGGGATTTTTCCCGCGTGGTCACGGATGAGGATTTCCGAGAGGGCGATGATGTTTTTGGCCTTGGTGTTATAGAGGCCGATGGTTTTGACGTGTTCTTTGAGTTTTTCAAGTCCGAGGCGGAGTATTTTCTCCGGCGTGTCGGCGATATTAAACAGTTCGCGGGTGGCCTTGTTGACGCCGGCATCGGTGGCTTGTGCGGAGAGGACAACGGCGACCAGAAGGGTAAAGGTGTTGGTATATTCCAGATCGCTTTTCGGCTGCGGGTTGGCTTTCTTCAGGCGCCGGAAAAATTCGTGAATGTCGTGTTCTTTCATCCGAGCATCTTAGCAGATGGTTCCTGCCAAGAAACGGGTTGGTTTTTCGGGCGGTTTACCGTAATTGTGTGAGTATGAACGATTTCAATCTTTCCGTTGTGGCTGAGACGATCGACTATCTGGTCGCGCACTCCAAGGAGCAGCCCGATCTGGAGTTTCTCGCGGGCCGGGCCGGGTATGAGGCGACGCATTTTCAGAAGATGTTCAAGAAGGCCGTCGGGATCAGCCCTAAACGGCTGGTGCAGTATATGAATGTCCGTCACGCCCGGGGGTTGCTGCAGGAGGGGCGGCCTTTGCTTGACTCGGCGCTTGAGAGCGGGCTTTCGGGGACGGGGCGGATGCACGATCTGTTCGTTTCCTGCGAGGGGATGACGCCGGGGCAGGTTAAGAACCGGGGGCTGGGGCTGGAGATTATCTATGGGTTCCATCCGAGTGTTCTTGGGGAAATCCTGATTGCCAAGACTCAGCTTGGGGTTTGCTGGCTGGGTTTCCTGATAGAGGAGAAGCGGGATATTCCGGTGCAGAGGATGCAGGCGTTCTGGCCGAAGGCTGTCTTCGTTCATGACGATGATTCGGTCGAGGGAGAGGGGGCGCAGGTGTTTGCGATCTGGCGCGGCAAGGGGCAGGATCGCGGTCAGCTTAAGCTCGACCTTTACGGGACGAATTTCCAGTTGCAGGTGTGGCAGGCGCTCTTGCGGATTCCGAATGGGGAGACAGTCACATATCTGGACATCGCAAAAACGGTTTGCACCGAGAAGGCTTCGCGGGCGGTGGGGAATGCCGTGGGGGCTAATCCGGTTTCACTGCTGATCCCGTGCCACCGGGTGATTCGCGGCACGGGCATCATCGACAATTATGCATGGGGCAGTCCGCGCAAGAAGCTGATCCTGGCTCTTGAAGCCGAGAGGCTTTCTGCGGGGCGAGGTGAGCAAGCCGCATAGTTCGCTTTGTTATTCCGCTTCGTATCTATAACCCGCGCCGTGGACGGTTTTTATGATCTGCGGATTTTTGGGATCGCGTTCAATGTTTTTTCTCAGTACGGCGATATGCTGATCCACTGTGCGGCTTTCGGGCATGATGTGCTCGCCCCAGCAGGCATCGAGCAGCGCATCCCGGTCTATGACCTTGCCTTTATTTTCATAAAGTAGTTGGAGAATTTTAACCTCGCGCAGGCTGAGATCAATAGGTTCACCATCGCGGAAGGCTCTGAGTTGGAGTGGATAGACCGTGAGGTCTTTCATAGAAAATCCGCCTTGGTCGGGATTACGGTTTGCGCTTTTCAGAGTTCGGCGGGCCACAGCGCGAATCCGGGCTATGACCTCATGCACCCCGAAGGGTTTGACGATGTAATCGTCCGCTCCGAGTTCGAGGCCCAGAACCTTATCGATTTCTTGCCCCTTGGCGCTCATGAAAATGATCGGAACATCGGAGGGGAGCGCGCGGATTTTGCGGCAAAGATCGTAGCCGTTCAGGTTCGGCATCATGATGTCGAGGCACAGGAAGTCCGGTTTTTTCTCCGTGAAAAGGGCCAGAGCCTGCGCGCCGTCTTTTGCCCTGATCGGCTCAAAGCCTTCCTGTTCGAAGATTTCGCAAAGGGCGCTCAGGATATTTGGATCGTCTTCGGCCACAAGAACTTTCATAACCGCACCTCAAACGCTGCGCCTTTGGGCGTTTCCAATAAAATGAGATCGCCGCCATGCGCTCGCGCCAGATTGCGGGCCAGCGGCAGGCCGATGCCCATTCCGGCGGCTTCTTGGGAATTCGATCCGTCCCCGCGTTCGAACGGCACGAAGATTTTTTTTCGTAGCGCGGCGGGGATACCCGGCCCGTCATCCTCAACGCGTATCAGAAGTTTTTTGTCTTCCTTGCGGGCGGACAGTTTTATTGTACCGCCTGCGGGGACGTATTTGAGGGCGTTGCTCAGGAGATTGACCAAAATCTGCTCCAGAACACTACGATCCACCATGGCCCGCACACGTTGGGATTCAGTCATCAATTTGAGGTTCTTTGCAGCAAAGGCATCGGCGTGACGGACGCGGAGGGATTCAATTATTTCGTCGATGTCCTGATCCTTCAGGGTGATGTGAAGGCGATCTCCTCCCGAAAAGAGCAAGAGGTTATCGACAAGCTGCGTGAGCCGCAGACATTCCTGATCGAGAACGGCGAGTTTTTTTTGCGTCTCCGGTTGCTCGGCGGTCTGATTTTTCAGAAGGTCGATATAGAGGCGCAGGTTGGTCAGTGGCGTTTTCAGTTCATGTGAGACGTGGCTGACGAAGGAGACTTTGCGACTGGTGATGCCGAGGATTTTCAGAAACTCCCAGAAGAAGTAAGCGCCCAGGATAAAAAAGGACAGCGATAAACCTACCCAGACCAGATGTTTTTGATAGTCGGGCAGGGGCAGATCTTCTTTGTCATAGGTTATTTGAGGTGCGGTATTGCATTGCTGTAGAAGCAGGCTCTGTTCGTAGCGGCAGGTTATGGCGGCCTGCTCGTTTTTTATGAGGTCGTCCCATATCCGGGCCATGGTGAGCATCGGCACGATGAGAATTAATATCAGGGCGAAGAGATGGCGTTTTTTCATATCTTGCTACAGTATAAAAAAGATACGGCCTCTGCCAAGGCCGTATCTTGCTCGTCGGTGGGGCTACGTGACATTAAAACTTACAGAGAACATGGTTGAGGTGTTTTGCTTCCTGTTTTCGTTCCATTGTGCGTCGTCTTCGATCTTTTGTGCGCTGTCTTCGATGGCCTCCGAGTATTTCGTCAGGCGCGGGGAGGCCAATAACTCCCCAGCCTTTTTGAGGGTTTCGGCCATTTCATCCAGCAGCGCCTTCGCGTCATGGACTTTGCCTTGATCGCGAAGGTCGATGGCGGTTTTCTGAATGGCGGCCGCATTTTGTTCATTGACGGCGATCAGGACGTCGCGGTTTAGCGTAGTATTCACCAGATTCTGGTCATTCGTGACTTTTGTGCTTACATATTGCCAGTTATCTATATTGTTTTTGGATGCCATATCAAAATATAGAAGATTGACGTCAGCGATAGGGCTAACGATGTGCTGGCCGATGTCGGGCATAATTTCAGCCTCGGTCAGCACGTAAATCTCATGGTCGCTATAGACCTGATTGATTTTGACTGTAACCTCCTGACCATTGATTACGCCCTCCCGCCCCACTGAGAGCGGACGGACACCCCGCGCGAATTTCAGTTTGACCGTGACATCGTTTGCGACAGCAGAGGATATTTTGCCCATTTCCCAGTCCAGTGTGCTGTACAGGTCTGCCGTATTCGCCAGAAAGCGGTGAAACCCATCGGATTTTGCGGCCAGCGTTGACATCAGATCCTCATTATAGCCTTCGCCGATGCCGATGGTGCTGACGGAGATGCCTTGCTGTATTAGGTCCAAACCCAGCCGCCCCAGTTCTTCTGTCGATTGCGGGCCGACATTTGCCAGTCCATCGGAGAGCAGGATCACCCGATTGATCTGATTATCCGACACATAATTCATGAGTTCATGAGCGCCATCCGTAACCCCATCGTAAAGAGCGGTGCCGCCATTGGCCGTAATCGAGTCTATTCTTTGCCGTATCAATTCTGCGTTTTCCAAATGCGTTGTTGGCACCAGAACCTGTGATCGATCGTCATATATGACGATCGAGATCGTATCCCCAGACTGCAAACGGTCGATCATCGCTTTCGCAGCCTGCTTGACGTCCTCTATTTTCTGGCCGGACATGGAGCCGGATTTGTCGAGCACAAGCGCAAGATTGATCGGCGGTCTTTGCATTTTCGCAGAGTCAGGCTTTGTTCCCCGCAATCCGACCTTCAGGTAGACTTTCTGGTTTTGCCCCGTCATGATGTATGAATGGCTCAGTTGTGATGTGATCTGGACTGACGGGTTATCGGCGTGTGCGTTTTGCGCGTTTATAGCTGTCAGCATCATTAGAGCCGCACAGAACCCGACAGCCCTTTTTATAATCGTAAACGTTATTTTCATCGCGCAATCTCCTTTTGAAAAACCTGCATTTCTTGATTGAACAGGATTTTCAAGTGAGATGGGTCAAAGGCGCGTCAGGGATTTGTAAAATCTATGTAAAAAACACTGCTGGCGGGTTTTATCCTAAAGATCGAGGACGTCGCGCATGGAATAGAGGCCCGGCTTTTGGCCTGAGAGCCACTGCGCCGCGCGGATGGCGCCACGGGCAAAGAGGGAACGGTCGGTGGCGATGTGCCCGAATTCAATGCGTTCGCCCTCGCCGAAAAAGGTGACCTTGTGTTCGCCGACAATATCGCCGCCGCGGGCAACGGCAAAGCCGATGGCGCCGGGGGCGCGAATGCCGGTTTTGCCATGGCGGGCGTAAGCGGCGATTGATTCCAGCCGTTCCCCGCGGCCCTTGGCGGCGGCTCTTCCGAGCATGATCGCCGTGCCGGAGGGGGCATCGACCTTCAGCTTGTGGTGGGTTTCGAAAATCTCGATGTCCCATTCGATGCCCAGACGCGCTGCAGCCTGCTCGACGTACGCGAGAAGGATGTTGGTGCCGATGCTCATGTTCGCGCTGTAGAGGATGGGGGCGTTTTCGGCGGCGACTTGCAACGCTCTTTCGTCCTCCTCGTCCATACCCGTCGCGCCGATGACCAGCGGCTTTTTCAGTTCCGCTGCGATTTCCGCGTGGATGCGCGCTCCGGCGGGGCTGGTGAAGTCAATGACGACATCGGAGGCTTCAAAGAGTTCCTTTGGCTCGCGGGTGATGAAAAAGTCGAATTTCTGCGCTCTTTCGCTCTGGATGCTGCCGCCGGAGAGTTCAACGCCCAGACCGCTCCAGCGGTCGGAGAGGAGTTCCTGCACGACCAGTTTTCCCACGCGGCCTGTGCAACCCGCCACGCCGATTTTAAGTGTTTTCTCTTCCTTAGATTTACTCATGGTTTTTCCGTTCTCTTGATCCGTCAATCGCTGAGATCGCCCCAGAATTCGCGCATTTTTTTGAAAAATCCGCTCGATTCGGGGGAGTTCTTGCCCTTGGTGGCGCCATCGTCCATCGATTCATCAAGCTGTTTGAGAATATCCTGCTGCTTTTTGCTCAGGTTCACGGGGGTCTCCACGAAGATTTCGATATACATATCGCCGCGTGCGTCGGAGCGCAGGACGCTCATGCCCTTGCCCTTGATGCGGAATTGCTGGCCGGTCTGGGTTCCCGGCGGCACCTTGACGTTGGCGCGTTTGCCCTCGATGGTCGGGACGTCCACTTCGCCGCCCAGCGCCGCACGGGTGACCGTGATCGGGACGCGGCAGTAAAGATTCGCTCCTTCGCGGCGGAAGAGCTTGTGCGGTTTGACATTGAGGAGCACGTAAAGATCGCCCCGCGGTCCGCCGCGCTGGCCTGCTTCGCCCTCTCCGGTCAGGCGGATGCGGCGGCCGGTTTCCACGCCCGCCGGAATTTTGACGTTGAGGTTCTTTTCCTTGCGGACTGTGCCCTGACCCGCGCATTTCTTGCAGGGGTTGGTGATAACGCTACCCGCACCCTGACAGGTGGGGCAAGTGCGTTCGATGGTGAAGAAGCCCTGTTGCTGGCGCAGGCGGCCCTGTCCGTTACAGGCGGGGCAGGCCTGACTTGAATGACCGGATTCTGAACCCTTGCCGTCGCAGGTTTCGCAGGTGTCCTGCAGGGGGATTTTTAATTTGGCTTCCTTGCCGAGGAAGGCTTCCTCAAGTGTGATTTCGAGGGTGTATTGGACATCCGAGCCGCGGGTCGGGCCTGTTTTGCGGCGACCGCCCATGATGTCGCCGAACATATCCTCGAAGATATCCGAGAAGGCGCCCCCGAAGCCGCTGAAATCTCCGCCCGCGCCGGGAGAGGCTGCGCCCATGCTGCCGTCGAAGGCGCTCATGCCGTAGCGGTCGTAGGCGGCGCGTTTTTGTTCATCTTTCAGAACATCATAGGCCTGATTGACTTCCTTGAACTTTTCCTCGGCCTTCGGGTTGTCCTTGTTGCGGTCGGGGTGATACTGCATGGCGAGTTTGCGGTAGGATTTTTTGATGTCCTCCGCGCCGGCGTTTTTTTCCACGCCCAGAATTTTGTAAAAATCCTTGTCCGACATCGGATTATCCGGTCCTTATCCTTCTTGTCCCCGAGGACAGTACGCCAAAAGCACCGATGAGGGGAAACGCAAAGTTATCCTGTCCGGCGCTTCTGGCTTAAGATTTTTTAAGCAGACTTTTTGCGGTCGTCGTCCTCTTCCTCGATTTCGAGGTCGGTGAAGTCGGCGTCGATGGTTTTGTCCTCTTCGTCCACGTCCGCCGCCGGGGATTCCGGCGCTCCTTGCGGGGCCATGCCGGCTTCCTTTTCCTGCGCCTTGCGGTAGGCGATCTCCCCGAGCTTCATGCTGGCCTGCGCCAGGGCGTCGGTTTTGGACTTGATCTCTTCGGGGTTTTCATCCTCAAGGGCGGATTTGAGGGATTCGATCGCCTTTTCAATCGCGGATTTGTCCGATGACGGGACGTCGCCGCCGAATTCCTTAAGGCTGGCTTCGGCGGAGTGGATGGCGCTTTCGGCGTGGTTTTTGGCCTCGACGAGGGCGCGTTTCTTCTTATCGGTTTCGGCGTTGGCTTCGGCGTCCTTGACCATTTTTTCGATGTCGGCGTCGGAAAGACCGCCCGAGGCCTGAATGCGGATCTGCTGTTCCTTGTTGGTCGCTTTATCCTTCGCGGTGACGTGGACGATTCCGTTCGCGTCAATGTCGAAGGTGACCTCAATTTGCGGGATTCCACGGGGCGCGGGGGGAATGCCGATCAAGTCGAACTGGCCGAGCAGCTTGTTGTCCGCGGCCATGCTGCGTTCGCCCTGGAAGACGCGGATGGTGACGGCATTCTGGCTGTCCTCGGCGGTCGAGAAGGTCTGGGATTTCTTGGTCGGGATCGTCGTGTTGCGCTCGATCATGCGGGTGAAGGCTCCACCCAGGGTTTCGATTCCCAGTGAGAGCGGGGTGACATCGAGCAGCAGGACATCCTTGACGTCGCCCTTGAGGACGCCGCCCTGAATGGCCGCGCCGTCGGCGACGACTTCGTCCGGGTTAACGCCCTTGTGGGGTTCCTTGCCGAAGAACTCCTTCACGGTTTCGATGATCTTGGGCATCCGGGTCATGCCGCCGACGAGAACGACGTCATCAATTTCGGACGCTTTCAGGCCCGAATCCTTGAGAGCGGCCTTTAGCGGTTCTACGGTGCGTTTGACGAGGTCGGCCACGATGTTTTCCATCTTGGCGCGGGTCAGCGCGATCTGGAGGTGTTTGGGGCCGGATGCGTCCGCCGTGATGAAGGGCAGGTTGATCTCGGTCTGGGTCGTGCTGGAGAGTTCGATCTTGGCTTTCTCCGCCGCCTCCTTCAGACGCTGGAGGGCCAGCTTGTCGTTGCGGAGGTCAATGCCCTGCTCCTTTTTGAATTCGTCGGCCAGATAGTCGATGATTCTCAGATCGAAGTCTTCGCCGCCGAGGAATGTGTCACCGTTGGTTGCTTTCACCTCGAATACGCCATCGCCGATTTCAAGGACGGAGACGTCGAAGGTTCCGCCGCCGAGGTCGTAGACGACGATCGTGCCCGCGGTTTTTTTATCAAGGCCGTAGGCGAGGGCGGCAGCTGTGGGTTCGTTGATGATGCGCTCGACTTCAAGACCGGCGATGCGGCCGGCGTCTTTGGTGGCCTGACGCTGGGAGTCGTTGAAATAGGCCGGGACGGTGATGACGGCGCGGGTCACGGTTTCGCCCAGGAAGGCCTCCGCCGTTTCCTTCATTTTCTGGAGGACCATGGCCGAGATTTGCGAGGGGGCGTACTTCTGGCCGTTGATTTCGACCCAGGCATCGCCGTTGTCGCCCTCGATGATTTTGAAGGGTGCCTTGCTCCGCATATCCTTGACTTGCGGGTCGTTAAAACGGCGGCCGATCAGGCGCTTGATGGCGTACAGCGTGTTTTCGGGGTTCGTGACCGCCTGACGCTTTGCGGGCTGGCCGACGAGGCGTTCGCCGTCCTTGCTGAAGGCGACCATGGACGGCGTTGTCCGCATCCCTTCGGCGTTTTCAATGACCCGCGGCTCCTTGCCATCCATAATGGCTACGCAGGAGTTCGTGGTTCCCAAGTCAATTCCGATGATTTTGCTCATTTGATACCTCTTTCGTTAGCGAAAACTCAGCGGCCCGTCATGGCACCGCAGGATTTCCAAAGGTTTACGTTCCGTTCTTCGCGGCGTAATGAATATATCATAACGCAGAAAAATGCCATAACCGAAGTCAAAAATTTTATGACGGCGGTGTAACTTTTCAGACTTGGGTATCAATGTTCTGGCCGGGTTCGGGGGGTAAGTCGTCCGGTTTTTGTCCTCCTGTGTTTTCCTTAACCACGCCGACACGGGCGGGGCGGAGGAGGCGGTCGTGAAGCAGGTAGCCGGGCTGGACCAGTTGAAAGATGATCCCCGGCGGCAAGCCTTCCACCGGAGCCTCAAAGATGACTTCATGGTGATTCGGGTTGAAAGGCTGGTGCAGGGGTTCCAGTTTTTTGATGCCGTTGCGTTCGAAGACGGACAGCAGTTCGCGTTCGGTGGCTTCGATGCCGCTCAGGAGGGTTTTCATGCGGGGGTCGGCCTGGTCGGTTTGTCCCGTTATCGCTTCGATGGCGCGGCGCAGATTGTCCGCGACGCTCAGGAGGTCTCGGGCGAAGCCAGTGACGGCGAATTTGGAGGCGTCCTCGCGTTCCCGTGCGGCGCGCTTACGCATATTCTCGGTTTCGGCCATGGCGCGTAGGGTCTGGTCCTTGGCTTTTTCAACTTCTCTTTCCAGCATCTCTATCCGCATCTTCTCCTCGCTTTTATGCGGGGTGAAGCTCTGGACGTGCGGGGGTTGGGAGGCGGGGTTTTCCTGCGGGGCGGATGGCTGGCTCTCCGCCGGGTCAGATTCGCCGGGGGATAATTCTTCAGGTTGATTTTTCAATGTCTCGTTCATCTCCGAGTCCCTAGGTTCTGGAGCAGATAGCCGGATACGCTTAAGAAGTCAACTTTCAGTCGGTGGTTCCCGGGGTTCTGCCGAGGATGTCGAGCGCGTAAGGTTGATCGCCCGCACCGTCCGAACCGTAAACCGTGCGGTGGGCGGTCACAGAACCGACCTTCGCGTTTTCGCCGGGGGTTGAGAGTTGGTTCAGGATCGCGCCTCTGGGGTCTGTGTAATATTTCATGTTGGTGGCCCAGTAGGGCAGCTCATGCCCCTTCAGGGTTTTTGAAAGCGGCACCAGACCCTTGCTTTCGGCAAAGCCATCAATCAGGGCGCTGACATCGTGCCCCGATTTTGCAGCGGGAGCGTGCAATATCACGGTGTTTGCGGGATAGAACCAGAAGGTGATGAGTTCCGATCCCCAGGGGTATTGGGTCAAGAGTTCGATTTTTTCCTGCGAGACGTCGATCTTGTCGCTGGAATACATTCCGAATTCCTTGCTTTTCAGGCCGATAAACTTGGAATTGTGGTCGATCAATTCATCGCGGTTGAGGGTGACGTCAAAGTACGAGGTATGGGTTTCGGTATCGCAGCTATAAGCGCCGTAACGAGGCTCATCGTCCTTTAGCTCGAACGTCTGATCGGCCTCGAGCGTGACATCCACCTTGTTCATCAGGAATTTGACTTTAATATCAGGGTCCGTAAGGGTTACACATCCCGAGACTGTGCCCGGGTTTGTCGCCCGAATAGTAAAATCGCCGGGTTTCCCCCCGGGGACGCGCAACAACTGGAGGGTATAGAGGCCGCGGTCAACCAGATTCAGGCCCGGTCCCTTGTCCTCTTCTAACGGCTTGTCAGCGTTTGGGTCATATTGTGCCCAAGACGGCGCAGAGGCCAGACAAGCGATACATCCAAAACCCAGAAATAGTGTGAAAAGAGGTAAGCGTTTAAATGACATAGCATGAACCCAACGAGTAAAAACCTTTGCTACTTTATCGCGGAAAGGGCCAACAGGCAAAAGTTATATCTCAATCCGGCGATTTTAATGCATTAATTTAGAGTTTTCTAATTTAAATCAAGAGTCGCCCAGCAGGCGGTTGATAATTCTGGACGTGTAATCGACCATCGGGATAATCCGGTCGTAATCCAGGCGGGTCGGGCCGATGACGCCGATCGCACCGATGATCTTCTGATTGACCGATTTGTAAGGCGCGATGATCAAGGACCAGCCGGACTGATCGAAAATCTTGTTTTCGCTTCCGATGAAAATTTTAACGCCCTCCGCGTTGCCCATGCTTTCCAGCAGGCTGAGCATCATTTCCTGCTCCTCCAGATAGCCGAGCAGGGTGCGGGCCCGGTGTAAATCCTCCAAGGCCTTCACATCTTCCAGCAGGTGCGACTGCCCACGCACGATCATGTAGCCGGTTCCCTTGGCTTTAATGTTCTGGATCGGGAGGGCGATGCCCCTTTGCACCAGATCGGCGGTGAGCGCATCAAGATGAGTCTGATTTTGCCGGATTTCCTCCGTGACCTCCTTTTGGGTCTGGAGAAGGGTTTTTCCGGCCAGTCGGCTGTTGAGGTAATTCGACGCGGCGATCAGGCTTGCGGGGGGAACATTTTCTGGAACGTCCATGATGCGGTTTTCGACCATGCCGTT
Source organism: Alphaproteobacteria bacterium (assembly GCA_016699735.1). NCBI lineage: Bacteria > Pseudomonadati > Pseudomonadota > Alphaproteobacteria > Alphaproteobacteria bacterium. The sequence goes on along the minus strand of CP065008.1, from coordinate 2,193,035 downwards.
TTCCATGACGATAATCACCAGAACCCTGCGGGGATCGAGAGGCATGAACTGGATTTGCCTGATTGCCGTATTCGCTTTCGGGGCGACGACGAGGCTGGCGCACGAACTCAGGCCGGAAAGAAGGTTGGTGGCCTGTTCGAGAACCTCGTTCACCGTATTGCCTGCGGAGGCGCAGGAGGTTTCAATTTTCTTGCGTTCACCCGCCGTAAGCCCCCCGATTTCCATGAGGCCGTCGATATAAAAACGCAGGCCGTGCTGGGTCGGGATGCGGCCCGCCGAGGTGTGGGGCGCGTAAAGCAGACCCATATCCTCAAGGTCCGCCATCGTGTTGCGGATGCTGGCGGGGGAGAGGGCGATGCCCGCCACACGGGAAATCGTGCGGGAGGCTACGGGCTGTCCGGTTTCGAGATAAGTGTCCACGATAAAGCGGAAGATTTCGCGGGAGCGTTCGTTTAATTCCGTAATCATCTGCCTATAATAATTGCGGTTCCTTAAATTGACAATTCCCCCCGGCAGGGTAGAGTGCGCTTCGCGTTGTTTTATTTTTGTTTTTCGGGATGCAAAGCTATGGACAGACCTTCGGGGCGCAAGCCCAACCAGTTGCGGGATGTGGAGATGACTCTGGGTGTTTCGAAGCACGCGGAGGGGTCGTGTCTGGTCAAATTCGGGGATACGCACGTTCTTTGTCTGGCGACCGTCGAGACGAAAACTCCGCCGTGGATGAAGAATTCCGGGCGCGGCTGGGTGACGGCCGAATACGGGATGCTGCCACGCTCGACCAACGAGCGTATGGACCGCGAGGCCGCGCGGGGCAAGCAGAGCGGGCGGACGCAGGAGATTCAAAGGCTGATCGGGCGGTCTCTTCGTTCCGTGGTCAAGCTGGAGGCGATGGGCGAGTGTCAGGTGCGTGTGGATTGCGACGTCATTCAAGCGGATGGCGGGACGCGGACGGCGGCAATTACCGGCGGTTTCGCGGCGATGCATCAGGCGTTTTCGCATATGCTCACGGTTGGCATGATCAAAGAAATTCCCATCACTGATACTGTTGCCGCGATTTCGTGCGGGATTTTCGAGGGGCAGAGTGTTCTTGATCTCGACTATGCCGAGGATTCGAATGCAGAGACGGATGCGAATTTCGTCATTACCGGAAAAGGCGCTCTGGTGGAAATCCAATGCACGGCGGAGAAGGATCCGTTTTCCGAGGAGCAGTTTATGGGATTACTGCGGCTGGCGCAGGGTGGGTGCGCGGAACTCTCCGAGATGCAGCGCAAGGTTCTGGGGATTTAGGTTTTATGCGGACGCTTCTGCCCGACGCGCCGTTGCTGGTGGCTACGCATAATAGCGGGAAGGCGCGGGAGATTCTGGAACTGCTTGGGCCTTATGTTCAGGGCGTCAAGACTTCTGCCGAACTTGGGCTGAGCGAACCCGAGGAAACGGGGGCGACGTTCGAGGAAAATGCCCTCATTAAGGCGCGGGAGGCGGCGCGGCAGAGCGGAATGGTGGCTCTGGCCGACGACAGCGGCCTTTCCGTTTCCGCCCTCGGTGGGGCGCCGGGAATTTATTCGGCGCGGTGGGCCGGACCAACAAAAGACTTCTCCCTTGCCATGGAACGCGTTCAACGGGAACTCGGCGAGTCCCCGGATCGTTCGGCTTGCTTTGTCTGTGTGCTGGCGCTGGCCTGGCCGGACGGGACTTCGCGCACCTTTGAGGGGCGGGTGGACGGGACCATCATCTGGCCACCGCGGGGCGAAAAAGGGTTCGGTTATGACCCGATTTTTGTTCCCCAGGGGTATTCGCAGACCTTTGCCGAGATGGATCCGGAGCAGAAGCACCGGATCAGTCATCGGGCGCGGGCGTTTGAGAAGCTGGTCGGAAGCATGGGCTGAACTCTCTATGGGCCACAGCTCAGACTATTTAATAAGTTATATTGTCATATGGGCGATATATTTGACTGTCTATGGCCTTTAAGCCTATACAATGGAATATGAGGCGAACCAGAATTTACCTGCCTTGAGGATAGGGGAAGGTTGCTGTGGACATAAACTGGTGGAAAAAAGCGAAGGCATTATTTGGAGTCTTTACATTTTATCTGGTGTATGGGCATGCGACGGTGTGCTTTGCTGGAAATGCCAATTTCAGCACGATCGCTCGCAACATTACGACGTCTATTTCACTTCTTCCCGGCTTGCTTACGGCTATCAGCTATCTTATGGGACTGGTCCTAGGCGTTTTGGGTGTCCTCAAGATTAAGGACCATGTCGAAAACCCACTGCAGACCCCGCTTCACCATGGGGCGATCAGGCTTCTGGTCGGAGGGGCTTTGTTTTCACTCTCGATTATTTTCGAGGCTATGCATAATACCATGGGTGTTGCCGGGGTTGCGGTTCAGGCCGCGCCTATGAACTCAGCTTCTTTTAACGTGTCGTAGATCTCTCCACGGCCTTTTCATATGAACAGCAATCAATCCCTGGCCGTCTACATCCACTGGCCGTTTTGTGCGTCGAAGTGCCCTTACTGCGATTTCAATTCGCATGTGCGTGAGGGGATCGACGATGAAGACTGGGCCGGCGCTTATGAGCGGGCAATTTCGTATTATAGCGGGCTGATTCCGGGCCGTGAGGTGGTGTCCATCTTTTTCGGGGGCGGTACGCCCTCATTGATGAAACCAAAAACCGTGGAGCGGATTGTTTCGGGTATCAAGAGGAGTTGGCGTTGCGCCGATGATCTTGAGGTCACTCTTGAAGCCAACCCGACTTCCGTAGAGATTCAGAAGTTTAAGGATTTCCGGTCGGCGGGGGTCAATAGAGTTTCTCTGGGCATTCAGGCTCTGGATGATGAGTCGCTCAAGTTTCTGGGGCGGGAGCATAATGCGGCGGAAGCCTTGCAGGCGATCGAGATTGCCCAGTCGTGTTTCGAGCGGATGAGTTTTGACCTTATCTATGCGCGGCCGGGGCAGACGCCAGATTCATGGGCGCGGGAGCTTGAGCGCGGATTGAGTCTGGCGCGGGGGCATTTGTCGCTTTATCAGTTGACCATTGAACGGAACACCCCGTTTTTCATGCGGCACAGAAGGGGGGAATTTTCTGTGCCCGACGAGGTTGAAGGTGCGGAGCTTTATCTGCTGACTCAGGAGATGATGCGGCGGGCGGGGGTTCCGGCCTATGAGGTGTCCAATCATGCCGCGCCGGGGCAGGAATGTCGGCATAATTTGGTCTATTGGACCTATCAGGATTATATCGGGATCGGGCCGGGGGCGCATGGACGGTTCGTGCTCAACGGGCAGAAGGTTGCGTCCCGCGATCATGCCGCGCCGGAGGTCTGGTTACAGCGTGTGGGTGAGGCCGGATACGGATCGCATCCTTTCGAGGACATTTCTTCCGAGGCGCAGAGGGAAGAGGCGCTGATGGTCGGGTTCCGTTTGAATCAGGGGATCGGCTTTCATGATTTTCAAAGCCGATTCTTGGTGCATCCGCTTGAATTGATCCATCCGGGGAATTTGGCACTTTCGGTCGAGGAGGGGTGGGTCCGGCTTTCGGATAAGCGCATCGTTCTTACGGTGGAGGGGATGCTGCGGCTCAACAGCCTTATCGGGTTTTTGCTCAGTCCTCAAAGGCCCGATAAAGAAACAGCGGGAAAATCTTCTTCTCCCGCTGTCTAATTCCTTAATTTAAGCTTGCCTTAGTAGGGCAGAGGCTGGCCCTCATCGCCCGCTGCCGGAGTCTGGTTGTCAGGAGACTGGGCCGGAGGTGCAGCAGGCTGTTCCATTCCGGGAGGAGGCATACCGGGGCCACCCATCGGGGCGCCGCCCATTCCTCCCATCGGGATGTCCTTGCCGTTGATGGTGGCCTTGCCGTCCGCGCCGACCTGAATGTCAAAAGCGTAGCTGGATTTTCCGTCCGCGCCCGTTCCGGCCTGACCCATATCCTTCATGGATTGGAGAGTCATGGCGATGTCATTGAACTCGTAGGCGTTCGGGAAGTTCGGGTTGTTGGCATTCGCCTGAACCTTCGTCAGCAACTCGTCGAGGCCGTCGAACTGGCCCTTGAAGCTGGAGATGAACTGCATCGCCGCCGAAGCATCCGCCTTTACGGTTCCGTCCAGAGCAGCCTTGTATTCAGGGCCGCGGACGAAGTTGTCCTTCACGGTGATTTCGGTTCCGGCATTTGTCAGCATCATGGGAAGCTGCATAAGGAGGCCCATGCCGGCCATCGCGCCCATTTCGGGGTTCGCGCTGATTGCCTTCACCGAGTTCATGCCGTTGGTCCAGAGCGACTGCATCGGGATTTTGTTGGCGGTAAAGCCCAGATTGACCGCGTTGGGGATGATGCCCTCGTATCCGGGCGGGATGGGGTCCACCGCGACATCGTTATAACCAAAGTTGAAGCTGACCGTCCCGCTTTCGGATTTGATCTGATCCAGACCGAAGCCGAGGAAAGCGCCAGCGATTTTCAGGCCTTTGAGGTCTTCGCCGGGTTTGAAGTCATCCTGTGGCGGGTTGGCGGCGATGTCCAGATTTTCAAGACTGTAGCGGACATCCATACCCTCGAAGTCGCTGAAGCCGAGGACGCTGTTGACGATTTCCTCGATCTGGGCGCCGCTGGGCGGTGCGGAGGGATTGTCGATCATGGTTTTCAGTTTCTGGCCGTAAGCGATCATTTTGGCTTTGTATTCGCCGGAGGGCAGCGCCTTGTATTTTTTTAGTCCCGCGTCGACCTGCAACGCGCCAAGCTTAATGCTGGCGTGTTCTTCAGGGATGTCGAAAGCTAGTCCTGAAGCTCGTATGGTCGTGGGGCCGGTCAGGTAGCCGCCTTCATCCTCAAGATTCGATTTCATCGAGAGTTCGGGAATGGCGAAATCATGAGTCTGTCCTGCGGACACAACGTTGAATTTCAGATCCTTGTAGAGAGCGTCCATCTTCGTGAAGTAGCCGTAGCTTTCGTTGAAGAGGCCCGCCGTGTTCTGCTGGCCGATATTGATATTGATGGCCATTTCGTCGGCGATTTTCATCGATAGGGTGGCGGGCAGGGCGACGGTCATTTTCCAGTTGCCGGGCTTTTCATCGGGGATGGCATTGATCGCGGTCTGGCCGAGGTCAAGGACGAATCCGTTGGCCCCAGGTGCGGGCGGAGGGGTTTGCTGCGCCTGAGCGGGGTCTTGCGGGGCCGGCGGAGGCACCTGCGCGGCGAGGCTTTCATCGAGTTTGATTTCCACCTTCGGCAGGGTGACGGCGTAATATTCGCCCTTCGGCTCTACGGCGACTTCGCCCGTGTAGATGACGTCTACGGTTCCGAAGGCTTCGTTGATTTCCTTCTGGTCGTTCAGCAGGTTCGTGAAGACCTTTTTCAGATGATCTGCGCCTGCGGCGTCGATTTGTACGGCCTGAGCCTTGAACGGAACGAATGTTATGATAATAGCGGAAGCGAGAAGATATCTTTTCATCGAGGAAATCCCTGATAGAGTATGCCTAAATTAACCAGTCCGGCACGAATTTATACAAAAAGCCTTGCCGTGTCCAAGGATAAACTGCATTAATACTGCCCAAATCTAGGATTCTCTGCTGATGCTTAACTCCAAACCGAGCCAGTTCTCTCTTTCTGCGGACGGAACGATCCTCTGGCAATCGAAACCGGAAAATCCCCTGCCGGGGGAGCCTGTCGCCAAGCTGGTCAAGGGCGATCATGCCCTGCGGCCTGCGGTCGAGATTTTAGCGAACGAGAAAACGGCGGGGGTTGATGCGGGCGAACTTCTGACCAGTTTACAGCATTGGCTGAATACGCATATCGCCAGCGTTCTGGAGCCACTCGTGGTTCTGGGGGCGCAGGTGTCGGCGAACGATTCCGATCCCGTACAGGCTATCAGTAAGGCTCTTTTCGATTCGCTGGGGGTTGTGCCCCGGGAGGAACTCGAAGAGAGTATCGGCAAGCTCGATGCGGAGCAGCGCGGCGTGTTGCGGTCTAAGAAGATCAGGCTTGGGCCTTTGCTGGTTTTTATGCCCCTTCTGAATAAGCCCGCCGCCGTGCGGCTGCGCGGGCTGTTGTGGTCGCTTTACCGGGAGCGGCCTTTGCCCGCGCCGGTTCCGGCGGACGGGATCGTATCCAGAGATATTGACGAGGCCAGCGCGGACCGTGATTTCTTCCGCTCGATCGGGTATCCGGTCTATGGCGGGCGGATCGTGCGTATCGATATGCTGGATCGCGTGATTAATGCGATCTACGATCATGCGACAAAGGGGAAATTCAGCGCCCGTCATGAGATGGCCGAGTGGCTGGGCTGTTCGATCGAGGGGCTTTATAAAATTCTCGAAGCGATGGGCCACATGAAAATTTATGATCCCGCCGAGGATCCCGAGAAGATTGCGGCTAAAGCTGCCGCCGCTGCTGAGGCGGAGGTGGCCAAAGCCGAAGCGTCGCCCGTATCTGAGGTCAGTGTTGCCGCTCCGGCCGAAACTGATGCGTCCGCTCCTGCGACGACTGAAATTAAGGCCGAGAAGGTGGCGGAGGTCAAACCCGAGCTTGCTGTGTTCCGTTTGAAGAAGGGCAAGGCGTTTGAAGGCGGGAGACCTGCTCACGGGCATCTGCGACGCAAGAATTTTGTAAAAGGTTCCGAGGCGGCGGGGCCGGAGCCGGAGTCAGGCGGAGAGGAATTTAAAAAACCCGGCGGGGGGAAAAAGTTTTCTGGTGACAAAAAGGATAAATGGCGGGATGATTCCGGACCGGATCATTTTTCCAGGGACAAGCGTGCCAAGAAGAAGAGATTTAAGGACAGGGATGGCCATAAGGATCACGTACATGATGGCAAGGATCGCCCCGCCCGTATTATTGCGTTCGAAGCCAAACGGAAGGAAGAGGATTCGCCCTTTGCCATCCTCCAGAAGCTTAAAACCAAGGCTGATGAATAAGTCCCGGCCTGATATTTTCCGGTTGCGCTGTTTATTCCTGTGCCTGTTTTTTGCGGTTATGTGCTTTTTTTCCAGTCATGCTTATGCCGCGCGATTTTCCGGCGAATATTTTCTCAAAGTCTGTGCCCTCGACAAGCAGGGCGAGGAGTTGGTTCCGGGCGGGAAGATTGCCTGTCAGGCTTATATCTCTGCCGTGATCGACTATCATAATTTTATGAGAACCTTAGATTCTGCAGGGCCGAAGAGTTTCTGCCTTCCTGAAAGCGTATCTCTTAACGAGATTCATCTTGTCGTCTTGCTTTATTTTGCAGAGCATAAAAAGCTGCACCGCAACTTCATCGCCGCGCCGGGGGTGGAAATGGCGTTGATAGATGCTTATCCTTGCCAGCGTAAAAAGAAGAAATAGGGGTGATGCGGCATGTCCACAAAAGCCAAGCATGTCATCCGTCTTGAGCGCGATACGCCGGACCACATTCTGCCCATCGATTTTTACGATATCCTGATCCGGCGGTTCATCCCGATTCTTTCCCTGATCTACGTGGTTTCGATTCTCGGTGTGGCGCTGGATAAGGGCGACTTCTTGCGCTATGCCTTCATGGACAAGGGCGTCTATATCACGGCGCTTTTCGTTCTGGTGTGGTTTTCCATTCCCGCGCTTTTATGGGTCTTCCTGCGCGGCAGCATCATGTTCTGCCATATCGCGGATGGTTGGTATAAGGCGATTTCCATCATGCAGATTGTTCTTATTACGGTGATTGCCGTCCTGTTTCCCGAGACTGACATCTATGGCATGAAAGTGTATTTCATCGAAACGGTTCCGGTTTTTCTTGTCATGTATTTTTTTATGGTCAGGGGTGAGATGCCCGCGCAGATTGCCTACGGCCTAAACATTCTTGGGCTAGGCGCACTTTTTTACGGGTCGCTTATTCATTTTATTTTTGGCACTTGAAGGATTTAGTGCGTCCGAGTCAGGATGAATCCTGCCAGGTCTGACAGTGTGCTCTTGAGATCATGCTCGGGTGTGGTCTCAAGGGATTTTTTGGCAGCCTTGACATAGCGGGCGGCCAAATCTGCACTTTTTTTCAATGCGTCGTGCCGATTCATCAACTCGCGAGCCGCTTCGAAGTCTCCTTCGGCGATAATTTTCTCTCCCACCGTTCTCTGCCAGAAGGCGCGCTCACGGCCATCAGCGTTTTCGAGCGCATAAATCACCGGGGCGGTCATCTTGCCCTCTTTGAAGTCATCGCCGATGTCCTTTCCCAACACTCGGGGATCGGCAACATAGTCGAGCATATCGTCCACGATCTGGAAGGCTATGCCGATGTTCATGCCGTACTCGCGCATGGCCTTTTCATGTACTTCCCCTGCTTCTGCTATCGCGGGGCCGATCCGGCAGGAGGCAGCGAAGAGGGCGGCTGTTTTTGATTGCACCACGTCGAGATAGGCTGGCATCGAGGTTTCGATATTGTTTGCGGTCGAGAGCTGTTTGACCTCGCCCTGGGCAATGATAGCGGCGGCGTCAGAGAGGATGGACAGAACCTCCAGAGAGCCGCATTCGACCATCAACTGGAAGGATTTAGAAAACAGATAGTCGCCGACCAGAACGCTGGCCTTGTTTCCGAAAATCAGATTGGCGGCTTTTTGTCCACGGCGTTCCGCGCTTTCATCGACCACATCGTCATGCAGCAGCGTGGCGGTGTGGATGAATTCGACCGCGGCGGCGAGAGGGTATGTTTTGGTCATCGGGGCGTTATAAATCGCTGCGCCCGCCAGGGTCAGGAGGGGGCGTATGCGTTTGCCACCCGCGGCGATCAGGTAACGCGCAAGTTGGGGGATGAGGGGGACGTCGGATTCCATGCATTTGAGAATCCGCTCATTGACCAGCCGCATATCGGAACCCAGAGCAGCGGAGAGACGCTCCAGCGGACCGGGTTGTTCCTGGCGTTGTTCCCTGTGTGTGCTCAGTTTTGGCATAAGGTCTTTAATCAGTTTTTTGGAAAAGGAGCAAGGGACATAATGGAGGTTTCCCTTATCAAAGGGTTTTATGCCTGGACTGATGTCCCTAATCGTTAGTCTTAATAGTTATTTTTGTTTCTTTTTTTTGTTTATTTTTCGGCATTTTTTCTGCGCTTATTTTTTTTTGTTTTTTGATTTCCGATTTTTCTTCGGTATTCCCTTCCTGTACTTTCCCTGTTTCAGGATCACTACTCTTTTCAGGTTTTTCCTTGTGTTTTTCTATGGCCTCAGGAATGGAGAAGCTTCGGGTCTGCATTTGCGTATTGTTGCTGTTTTTGTAGTTTTGAAGAATTGAGGACATATCTGCTGCCCCCGAATCCTCCTGAGCGGCTAGAGTTTCGTCATCTTCTTCAATATCCTCTTCAGACTGCTCCGTGGGTTGTTCCTCCTCGTCCAGGCCTGATGCCAACCCTTTGTACTTTTTCCATATTTTTTCCTCAGCACTCGGTGTCTTTTTGCCGCTGCTGTCTGAAGGGCTCTCTATATCAATTTGTTTATTTTCAGGCTCATTAATATCGGAAGTTGTTGATTGTCCCTCCTCTTTTTCCCCCCGGTTTTTTTTAATATTTTCTATCATCTGCTGTTTCAAATCTTCGGGTATGGAGTAGCTATGCGTTTGCATAACTTTTTTTTCAGCCGCCTGATCTTGGGCGTATGAGGGATTCGGGCTAATCACTGCCAGAATCGCGGATGCTAATGCCATTTGGATATATTTCTTGCTCATGATCGTAAACTCTAGCAGGTTAGGGTCAGCCTGTTGATTTTGAGCCAAGAATAGAATGAATACTCTGAAACCGCAAGATTCATGCGTTTTTGTCTGCCCTGTGAGGGGGGATAAAGGCCTTGCAGATTTTTGGTGCGTTTTGGAAGATGCCGGACTCTCAATAGAGAAAGACTACTACCAAAGGTGTCTAGAGCGGCAGCTACAAGGAGAAATGGAGGTTTTACTCGCGTTTCTGCGAGAAAATGCCGCTGTCGTCGGGTTCTGCCTGCTCAACTGGCAGCCGAAATATGCGTTTTTTCGGAAGGCGGGACTCCCGGAAATTCAGGATCTTAACGTTTTGCGTGAGTATCGGCGGCGCGGGGTCGGGCGGGCCATGATCGAATATTGCGAGAACATGGCCCGGGAGAAGGGGTTCCGTGAGATGGGCATAGGGGTTGGGCTGGATAGCCGTTTCGGGGCGGCGCAGCGGCTTTATGTCCGCATGGGGTATATCCCGGACGGCAGTGGGGTCAGCTATGACCGGAAACAGGTCGCCTGCGGCGACTTTCGGCCGATTGACGAAAATCTGTGCCTGATGATGACCAAAGCGCTTTTTTAAGGGATTTTTTAGACGAAGAATCGAATTTAAACCTTTATTTTTGCAGGGGAAGTATGGTAAACCCTGTCCGCAATTCCTGACTGTATTATGGAGAGTAATTTATGACCAAGTGGGTTTACAGCTTCGGCAAGGATAAGAACGAGGGTGACCGCTCAATGCGAAACCTGCTGGGCGGCAAGGGCTGCAATCTGGCTGAAATGGCGTCTTTGGGCTTGCCGGTTCCTGCGGGATTCACCATTACCACCGAGGTCTGCACCTATTATTACACCCATGGCCAAAAATACCCCGAAGCCCTGAAAAAACAGGTCGAGGATGCCCTGAAAATCGTCGAACAGTCGGTTGGCATGAGCTTTGGAGATGTCAACAACCCGTTGCTGGTCTCTGTACGCTCGGGAGCGCGGGTGTCCATGCCCGGGATGATGGATACGGTTTTGAACCTCGGCCTGAATGATACCACGGTCGAGGGTCTGGCCAAGAAATCGGGCAACGAGCGGTTTGCGTGGGATTCCTATCGCCGGTTCATCCAGATGTTCAGCAACGTCGTTCTGGACCTTGATCACCATGATTTTGAGGATATCCTCGATACCTACAAGCGGGATAATAACATTTCGCAGGATACCGCGATTACGGCCAAGGGCTGGAAAGAGATCGTCAAACAATACAAGGCGCTGGTCCAGGAAGAACTCGGCAAGCCGTTCCCGTCCGATCCGCATGAGCAGCTGTGGGGTGCGATCGGCGCCGTGTTCCAGTCATGGATGGTGCCGCGGGCGGTGACGTACCGGAAAATTCACGATATTCCCGAGGATTGGGGCACGGCCGTCAACGTGCAGGCCATGGTGTTCGGGAATATGGGCGATGATTGCGCCACGGGGGTTGCGTTTACCCGCGATCCGTCCACGGGCGAGAATTACTTTTACGGTGAATATCTGGTCAACGCGCAGGGCGAGGATGTGGTGGCGGGGATCCGTACGCCGCAATCCCTGACCAAACAGGGGCGCGAGAAGGAAGGCAGCACACTGCCCTCCATGGAAGAGACGATGCCCGACGTGTTCAAACAGCTCTGCGTTCTGCGGGAGAAGCTGGAAAAACATTACCGCGACATTCAGGATATCGAGTTCACCGTGCAGAGCGGGATTCTTTATATGCTGCAGACCCGGACGGGCAAGCGCACGGCTGCGGCGGCTTTGAAAATTGCTGCCGATATGGTCAAGGAAGGGCTGATTACCCAGAATGAGGCTTTGCTGCGTATCGATCCGGAATCCCTTGATCAACTGCTTCATCCCACGCTTGATCCCAAGGCGGAGAAAAAGGTCATTACCCGCGGACTGCCGGCTTCGCCCGGCGCGGCTTCGGGGCGCGTTGTGTTTCTGGCTGACGATGCCGTGCATCAGGCGCATGAGGGCGGGAAGGTCATTCTCTGCCGTCAGGAGACCAGCCCGGAAGATATTCATGGAATGCACGCCGCGCAGGGGATTGTCACGTCCCGTGGAGGCATGACCTCCCACGCCGCGGTTGTCGCTCGCGGGATGGGCAAGCCCTGCGTCGCCGGGGCAGGTGAGCTTTATATCGATGTGCACAGCCGGATCATCCGCAAGGGCGACATCGAAATCCGCGAGGGGGATACGATCACCATCGACGGATCAACCGGGGAGGTGATTCTCGGCGCCGTCAAAACGATCCAACCCGAATTGTCCAATGATTTTAAAGTTGTGATGGATTGGGCGGACGATCAAAGACGCATGGCTGTCCGGGCTAACGCGGAAACGCCTCTGGATGCTCAGACGGCCCGCGATTTCGGGGCGGAGGGGATCGGGTTGTGCCGGACCGAGCATATGTTCTTTGAGGCTGACCGTATCCAGAACGTGCGGGAGATGATTTTTGCTGCGGATGAAGCCAGCCGTCGTGCTGCTCTTGGGAAGCTACTTCCCGCCCAGCGCGGCGATTTCGAGAAGCTTTTTACCATCATGAAGGGGCTACCGATCACCATTCGCCTGCTCGATCCGCCTTTGCACGAGTTCCTGCCGCACGAGGAGGCCGATGTCACCGCTTTCGCCAAGGCTGCGAAGCTTGATCTGGACGATGTCATGAAGCGGCTTTCGGAACTTAAAGAGACAAACCCGATGCTGGGGCACCGCGGGTGCCGTCTGGGCGTGACCTATCCCGAAATCTACGAGATGCAGGCCCGGGCGATTTTTGAAGCGGCCCTTAATGTCTCCAAGGGCGGCGAGAGTGTGATTCCTGAAATCATGATTCCGCTGGTGTCCACGCGCAAGGAACTGGAGTTGATGCGGAAGGTCGTCGATCAGGCGGCAGACGCGGTCTTTGCCGAGAAAAAGGGTAAGGTCAAGTATATCACCGGGACGATGATCGAACTGCCGCGTGCGGCTCTGACGGCGGATCAGATCGCCGAGTGCGCGGACTTCTTCAGCTTTGGAACCAATGATCTGACGCAAACGACGCTCGGCATGAGCCGGGACGATGCTGCGAACTTCCTGCCCGCCTATACCGAGAAGGGGATTTTCGAGCGTGATCCGTTCGTGTCCATCGACATTCAGGGTGTCGGTGCTCTGGTTGAGATTGCCAAGGAACGCGGGCGCAAGACCAATCCTACCCTTAAGCTCGGGATTTGCGGTGAGCATGGCGGCGATCCATCCTCCATCGCGTTCTGCGAGAAGGTCGGGCTTGATTATGTTTCCTGTTCGCCTTACCGTGTCCCTATTGCAAGGCTTGCTGCGGCGCAGGCGGCGATTCGCGAGGGGCAGCAGAAGACCGTCAAGATCGAGAGCAAGGCGGCAGCGAAGGGATAGGTTTAGCCTGATCGTATCATAACCGCAGGCTATTATGGAGGCGCTCGTGCTTAGATTATTTCTATTTCTTGCTGTGTGGTTTTTAGGCAGTGTCTTTTATGGGCCTTCTTATGCTGTTTGGGATTACGATCCTGCCACCAAAACTCAGGGTGAACCTGAGAATAATGGAGATGATTCCCATAAATTGCGGATTGAGTCACTTATGCAGTATTGCGATGGTTTATCCAATGCCGATCAACCAGAAAAAGGGTGTGGGTGTATCGGTAAGGCCTACAAAGACACTGTCATCCAGAAAAAAAACGCATTGGTTCAGAATTATAATTACTGGGTCAAAGATCTTAATCAAGCTATCAGAGGCTTGGAAGGGCACTCTGATCCTCGTCTTTTTGGCGCTGTTGAGGCCTTTTGCGACAGGTGGTATAAAGACGTGGAGGTCGTGAAGCAGGGGTATACGCGTGATAAGGCTGCAATGGTTCCCAAGTTCAAAAATGATGAAGAGCGTGGGGAGTTTTACCGAGAAAACAGGGAATTGAAGGGGATTAGCAGTGGATTGAGCGAAAGGTTTTGCCGAGCAAAGGCAGAGATCGCTGCTTATGATAAGCTTATGAAGGCAGACCCTTTTTCAGAACAGAAAGACGGTGAAGCGTACCAGCAGCTCAAGTATAGCGTTACTTGCAGAGGTAGGACGAAGCACTGAACGGATTTTAGCCTTCTTTTGAGCTTTCGCTTCGATAGTCTGTTTCTAGAAATCAGTTTGTCTATCCTGCACCAACGGTGTTTAGCCTTTTCTTACTGTTTTAGTTGGAGTTTTGTGCCTGAGTTCTTGTGCGAACTGCCAAGCCATATAGTCCGCAGGATGAGCGCATTTCGCCGATGCGCTGGCCGTTTTGAATAATATCCTCCCCCGCTGCCGGAAGGTTTTCGCCCGTGACCACCGAGAGGCGTTTTTTTACGAGGCCGCGGTAGTGCATTCTTGCGGTTAATTCCTGGCCCATATAACAGCCCTTGTCGAAGGATATTCCGTTCAGGCGGTCGATGCCGCATTCCAGAAGCGTCGATTTTTCGGGGATCATGTCGCGGCTGCCATCCGGGATGCAGAGTTTGATGCGGTGAATGTCCCAGCTTGAGAAGGGTTCTTCGGGGAGGTTTTCGGGTTTTTTATGTGTGCGTGTGCCCATGTCCGAGTGGCGCGGGTCGGGAAGGCCGATGGAGGAATCGCCGATGACCACATAAACCGTTACAGGGTTTGTCATTTCAATCGTGATGTCAGCTCTCAGCTTGTAAACTTCGAACCTCTTGGCCAAATCGTGCGTCCGCTCTCCGCCCTCGCAGTCGAGAAGCAGCGTTTCATTTTCCTCACGGATGAAAAAATCGTGCAGGAATTTGCCGTTCGGAGTGAGTAGGCAGGTGTAGATCAGGGGGTGCGTGTCCAGAAGGTTGATGTCGTTGGAGATCAGACCCTGCAGGAATTTCCTGCGGGCCGTGCCGGATATCCTGATTAAACCGCGGTTTTCGAGTTTGGTGAAAAAGCCCTGCTGTGCCATGATCGGCCCTGCCATGAATACGATCCCGGAATGTAAGCACATTTTGTTCATCACTTCCAGCCGCATCGGGGATGCGGTGCTTTCGACTGGGATTCTTGATCATATCTCACAAAACTTTCCGGGAGCAAAGGTGACGATAGCTTGTGGCCCGTTGGCGGTTTCACTTTTCGAAGGGTATCCGTTATTGGATCAAATTATTCCCCTCAAGAAGGAAAAATACAGCCGTCATTGGTTGCGTCTGTGGCGGCGGGTGATTTTACGGCGGTGGGATATTGTCATTGACCTTCGCAATTCGGCGGTGTCGCGGCTGATTTATGCGCGGCGGCGATATATTTTTGGGGCCGCTATCGACAAGAGCCAGCACAAGGTTGAGCAGGCGGCACAGCTTCTGGGGCTTTCCCGTGTTTCTGCACCGAAGCTCTGGTTCAGCGAGGAGCAGAAGGAAAAGGCGCGGGCGCTTATTCCTGCGGGTGGCGCCGTTCTGGGCGTGGGACCGACGGCGAACTGGGCGGGGAAGACTTGGCCGGCGGAGCGGTTCATCGAGGTTCTCTCATGGATGACCGGGGCGGGCGGCGTGATGGAGGGGGCGCGTGTGGCCGTGTTCGCGGCGCCGGGGGAAGAGGCGGATGCGCGGAGGGTTCTGATGAGTGTTCCTGAAGGACGCGGTCTAGACTTGATAGCCAAGACCGATCCGGGGACGGCGGCGGCGGCGCTCAGCCTTTGCGCTTTTTACATCGGGAATGATTCTGGTCTGATGCATTGCGCGGCGGCGGCAGGGGTGCGGACGCTCGGGCTGTTCGGGCCGAGCTATCCGCATCTTTATCGGCCCTGGGGGGCGCATTGCGGGTTTGTTTCCACCCCGGAGACCTTTGATGAGCTTATCGGTTTTGATGGTTATGACTCGAAAATCTGCGGGACTCTCATGGGGACGCTCAGTGTTGAGGCGGTTCAAAAGGCCATAACGAAACTCTTCGAGTCTGCACAAAAATAAAACGGCCTCAAGGAGGCCGTTTTTGTCCGGTTGGAAAAGTCCGTAAGAGCTTAGTCGTTCAGACCTTCGTAATCTGCGTCCCGACCGTCGCGCTCTTTGGCCTTCTTGATGCGGTCGGCATACTTGACGTGTGCATCCAGATAGTCTTCGCGGGATTGGTAGGCGACATCATAAGGGACGTATTTGATGCGCTCCCAACCTTTGGCGAGCATACATCCCTCAAAATCCTGATAGTCGGAGTGTTCGGCAAAAAGATTTTCGTCGCGCTCGGGCGTGTCCCACCCGGCGAGGCGCATTTCATCCTCACTCAAAACCACGTCTTCAGCGTAAGCCGGGATCGGATTCTTGACTGCGCCCAGACGTTCCAACTCCCGCAACTCGACCACGCAGCGAGCGATATCGCGGTTGAGGATCTGCTGGGCCTTCGGGCCGCGCAAGAAAATCGTGGAAGAGGAATTGACCCTTTGCCAGTACTGCCCCAGCGCATCAATCCGGTCGTTTATCGACTCGGCGTAGGCGGGGAAGGACAGGAGAACAAGGGCGGCACAGAGAAGGGGGGAACGCATTTTCATCGCAAAATCTTCACTTACTTAAATAAAACCTTCAAAACAATAACAATTCTAGAGGCTTGGCTCAATATATTTATTTTATTTCCTTTTGTTTGTCCGCGGATGGGTTGTTTTGGGGCTCCATCCACCAGGTTTCCATGACCAGACCTGAGAGGGGAATTAGTTCAGGGTGGCGGATCGACCGATCATAGGCGATATAGTCCAAACCCGTGTAAAAGAGCGGGATTACGGTGACTTCGGAGAGAAGGATACGGTCGATGGCGTGGGCATGGGCGGTCAGGTCCGCGTAGGTTTTGGCGTCGGCGATGCCTTTGGCCAGCGAATCCAGGGCGGGGTTGCAGATTCCGGAAAAATTAAAGCGGGCGGGTTGTTTGGCGGCTTCGCAGCTCCAGTAAATCATCTGTTCGGTGCCGGGGGAGAGGCTGTTCTGCCAATAAAAGAGCACGATGTCGTAATCGTAATTTGTTTTTCGATTCTGGAAATTGGAAGCATCGAGAAGGCGGCTGGTCAGGGTGATCCCCAGTTTTTCAAGGCTTTTGGCGTAGTTCAGGATGGTTTTCTCGTCGGGCGGGGTTGTGAGGATGACTTCGAAGGTCAGGGGTTTTCGGGTGTCCTTATGGATGCGTTTGCCGTTTTCGACGATCCAGCCCGACTCGGTGAGCAGGCGGTTTGCCTCGCGGAGCCGCTGGCGCAGGGGCTGGGCGTCTGGGTCGGTCAGGGCCGGCTCAAAGACAGAGGGGAGCAGCTTGTCCTTGTAAGGAGCGAGGAGGGCAGAGGCTGATTCCGAGAGCGGGCCGGAGCCGTCGAGGGATGAATTTGGGAAAAAACTCCTAATTCTTTTGCCCGCGTTGAAATAGAGGTTCTTGCCGATCCATTCCGAGTCGAGGGCGAGAAAGAGCGTCTGCCGCACGCGGATATCGTCGAGCGGGGGGCGGCGCATATTGAGGATCAGACCTTGCACAAGTTCGGGTCTGTGGTGGGGGATTTCCTCCGTTACGATCCGGCTTTTGTCGATATCCTGATAGGCGTTGAACCAGCGGGCCTTGTCGAATTCGCGGCGGAGGTTGAGATCGCCCTTCTTGAAGGCTTCGAGGGCTACACCGTCATCGCGATAGTAATCATAGATGATCGTGTCGAAATTGTTGTGCCCCTTGGAGGGCAGAAGATCCTGCGCCCAGTGGTCCTTCACGCGCTCGTAGACGATGCGGCGGGGGCTGTCTATGGCGGATATTTTGTAAGGGCCGCTGGAGACGGGCGGTTCGAGGAGGGTTTCCTCGAAGTTGCGACCTTCCCACCATTTTTTCGAGAGGACGGGCATCATGGCGAAGATCATGATTGTTTCGCGGTCGTAGCCGGGACCGAAATGGAAATAGACGGTTCGTTCGCCCTGTTTTTCCGCCTTATCGGCGAGCTTGTAGATGCGCTGCATATTCGGGCGACCGTGCTCTTTCAGGGTTTCGAAGGAAAACAGGACGTCATCGGCGGTGATCGGGCTGCCGTCGCTGAATTTGGCGGCGGGGTTGAGGGTGAAGGTGACGGACGAGCGGTCCTCCGCCACTTCGGCCTTCTCGGCGACCGAAGGGTAGAGGCTGAACGGTTCGTCATAGACACGGGCCATGAGGCGGTCGTAAACGTAACTCAGACCCTGCGCGGCGCTTCCCTTGATCGAGAAGGGATTGAGGGTATCGAAGGTGCCTGTGGCGCCGATCTTCAGGGTTCCACCCTTGGGGGCGTCCGGGTTGGCGTAGTCGAGATGGGTTGCTGACGAATCATATTTCGGGGTTCCGTGCATGGCGAGACCCGTATAAGAAGGGGCGGATTCCGGGGGCATCCCGTCCGCGTGGGATGAAACCGCGGACAAGGACAACACGAAATAGATTATGATATATAGTGTAGCGATATTTTTGGGGTGAAAGAGGATCATGGATATAGTGATATCAAACTCGGGGCAGGCGCGGAAACCCTTTCTGAATAAAATCAAGCTGGTCGAGGGGAATATCGTGGATCAGGAGGTCGATGCGATCGTCACCGTGATTCCGAAAAACATGGAGCATATCGGGAGCCTGAACACTGCTATTTTCGCGGCGGCGGGACACAAGCTGGACGAGTTTATTCTAGAGAATATCTATAAGCCCAAGGTCGGCGATGTTTATGCCGTTCCGGGTTTCAACCTCAAGGCCAAGCACGTTCTGGTCGGTGTGATCCCTTATTTCCGTACGGATTTCGACAAGAGTGAAAACTATTTATCGAACGTGACGCGCAAGATTATGGAACTGGCGCGGCGGATGTTTTTGCAGAAAATCGCGTTTCCCCCGATTGCGTCGGGGAAGAGCGGATACCCCAAGCAGAAGGCGGCGCGGTTGATCGTGCAGGGGATTGCGGACCGGCTTGACCCTACTATCGACGAGGTGCGGATCGTTTGCCCGGACAGCAAGACGCTGATCGACTTCCAGCACAAGCTGACGACGATCGGGTGGGACGGGTTGTCAGGCGGCTGAGCTTTTCGGCTCGTCCACTATGGCTTGCGGGAAGGTTCTGGCGTTTTGGTCTTCGCGGGGGTCGTAGGCGGGGAGCGCGGCGTCCCGGCGCTGCTCCTGTATGTAAATGCTCTTGGGAACCTCGCGGTCGTCGATATAGAATTTCGGGTAACCTTCGGACAAACGGCCGCTTTCCTCCCAATGTCTTTCGATGCCGTGAAGGTAGCCGTTGTTCCAATGGCGTTCGCCCAGAACCGTCTTCTGATCGGGATTCAACCACCATTGAAAGCCGTGGAGTTTGCCGTTGAGAAGGGCGTGGATTTCTGAGATGAAGACTTTTCCCTCGTCGTCCTGATTGCGCCAGATATCGAAGCCTGTGCCGTGATCCATCGTGTAGGTTCCCATCAACGTCCCGTCTGTCGCCCATTGCTTGGCCGTGCCGTGGACGCGCCCGTTTTCGTAGGGTTCGCACAGGCTGAGCTGATCCGGGTTATACCAGTACCACGTATATTCCGTACCGTGCTTGCGGAGATTTTTCATCGGCGTTTCGATGATGAGGCGTCCGTCATGATCGAACTGGCGGTAGCCTACCAATTCTCCGTCCAGAATGTACTCCCGGCGTTCGTAGTGGATTTTTCCACCCTGCTGGCGGGCGTTTTCATCCTCCGTATAAAAGGAGACGACCTTCTCTTCGGCTTCAGGCGGGATATCGGACCGATATGCGTTTTTGGCCAGCGGCTTTTCGATCAGCAGAGTCATGCGGCCATCAGCTCCCGCAGGCTTTTCTGCGGACGGGGTCCGATGTGGCTGATAACTTCGGCGGCGGCGAGGGCGCCTAAACGTCCACATTCCTCCAACGTCCTTGCGTGGGTGAAGCCGAAGAGGAAGCCGGCGGCGAACTGATCGCCCGCGCCGGTTGTATCGACGACTTTTTTGACCGGGGCGGCGGGGACCATGATTTCTCGGCCCTGCGAGACAATAACCGCGCCCTTTTCGCTGCGGGTGAGGACGGCGATTTCACAGTGCGAATTGACGGCGCTTTTCGCGTCCTCGAAATTCTGCTGCATATAGAGGGATTTGATTTCCTCTTCGTTCGCAAACAGAATGTCCACGTGGTTCTGGACGAGGTTCAGGAAATCGTGGCGGTGGCGGTCCACGCAGAAGGGGTCGGAGAGGGTCAGCGCGACGCGGTGTCCGGCCTTGTGCGCCAGTTCGGCGGCGCGGATGAAGGCTCTTTTTGCCAGTTCGCGGTCGAAGAGATAACCTTCAAGATAGGTGATCTGAGCGGAAAAAATGACGTCCGGCTCGATGTCCTGCGGGCTGAGTTCCACGCTGGCGCCCAGAAAGGTGTTCATGGTGCGGTGGCCGTCAGGGGAGACCAAAATCATGCAGCGGCCCGTCGGGGGACCGGCGACGAGGGGTCGGGTTAAATGATCGACCCCTATTTTGAGCATATCCTTATTGAAGGTTTCGCCGAGCGCGTCCTTCGCCACCTTGCCGATGAAAGCCCCGTGTCCGCCGAAGGAGGAATATCCGGCCATGGTGTTGGCCGCCGAACCGCCGGAGGTTTCCAGCCCCTTGGGCATCTGGGTGTAAAGCTCCACGGCGCGTTTTTCGTCGATCAGGGTCATCGCGCCGCGCTCCATGCCGTATTTGGTGCATTGCTCATCGAGGAAGGCGTCGTCCACCTGCGCCAAGACATCCACGAGTGCATTTCCAACGGCGACCACGCCCAGAGCTGATTCTGACATCCTTTTATTTCCGTTCCTTGTACGTTTGCGAAAAATATTGTCTTATCTCTACAGGAAAAAAGGAGCAAAGGGCAATTCCAATGGCGGCAAAAAAAAGCAAAAAAAAGCCGGAAGGCAAGGATTTCAAGACCCTTGTCGTCGAATCTGCCCTTGAACTGGCCGCCGAGAAGGGGTGGGGGGAGGTCACGCTGCGTGCTATCGCCGAGCGCAGCGGGGTGAGTCTCGCTGCCCTGCGTGAGCATTTCGCGGACCGTGAGGATATCCTGTGCGCCTTCGGGCAGATGATCGACCGCAAGGTTCTGGAGGGGGCGCCGTCCGATCCCGACGACGTGACACCCATGCGCGAGCGGTTGTTCGAGCTGTTGATGGACCGATTCGAAATTCTGAACGATACCCGCGAGGGGGTTAAGGCGGTGCTGAAATCGTTCCGTGGCGATCCCAAGCCGATGGTTTTGCATATGCCTTATCTGTGCCGCTCCATGGGGTGGATGCTGGAGGCGGCGGGGGCGGATACGAACGGGATCAGCGGCGGAATCAAGGTTGCCGGTCTGACGGGGATTTACCTTAAGGTTCTTTGCGTGTGGGCGGAGGATGAAAGCCCGGATTTACCCAAGACGATGGCTGCTCTGGATCAGGCTCTGGGGCGGGCTGAGGCCATCATGAATACCGTCAAGGGGCGGGGCAAAGGCTCAGGCTGAAATTTTTTTGATATTTTTGCCAAGGACTTTTAAACGCGCTGCGTCTTACTTGTGTTCGCAGAATTTCAGGAGGGGCGTTCATGACCGGAACAGGCGTAGTTTCCAAGCTGGCCAGCGATCCGCGGCATTTCCAGATTTTCAGCCTTTCGTGCCTTGTGGCGCTGCAGATGTTCTGGGCGGATTTTGGGCCAAGTCTTGTCGTGGCTTTGCTTGCCGTCGGCGGGTGCCTGTTTTTCCAGATTGTTTTTTCCAAGCTTTTTTCCGTGAGGCTTGATCTCCGCAGCCCCCTGATCAGCGGACTTTCGCTTAGTATCCTTCTTAAAGCATCGGCGCTGTGGCTCTATCCGGCGGCGGCGCTGATTACGGTGGGGAGCAAGTTTCTTATCCGCTTCCGGGGCAAGCACGTCTTCAATCCGACCAATATCGCCATCGTGGTTCTGGTTTTGCTGTTTCCCCACATTGCCTGGGTGTCGCCGGGGCAGTGGGGGCAGGCGGCGTGGATGGTGTTTCTCCTGTGCTGCTGCGGGCTTCTGGTTTTGTACCAAATTCCGCGGCGCGATATGGGGCCGATGTTCCTGCTGATGTGGGCGGGGGTTTTGTTCGGGCGCGCCCTGTGGCTGGGCGATCCGCTGGTCATTCCGTTTCACCAGTTGCAGAGCGGGGCGCTTTTGATCTTCTGTTTTTTTATGATCTCCGATCCCAAGACGATCCCCGACCGTTTTATCGGGCGGGTGATTTTCGGCGCTCTGGTGGCTGCTGTGGCTTATTACATTCAGTTTAAAATGTTCCGTACGGACGGGCTGCTTATTGCGCTCGCTCTGGTCAGTGCTTTTACGCCGCTGGTTGACCTTTTGCTACCGGGCCAAGGGTATAACTGGGGCGATCGTATCCATAAACACACACAACCGAAGGAGGTTCCGATATGCGCTTTATCCACCCCATGAGATTGCTCGGAAAGGCGGGGTTCTGTCTTTCCCTGTTCGGCGCGGTTGCGGGCTTGCCTGCTGCGGCGGAGGCGTTTTGCGGCTTTTATGTCTCGAAGGCCGATTCCAGCCTGTTCAACCAGGCGTCCAAGGTGATCATCGCCCGAGCCGAGAACCGCACGGTTCTGACCATGGCGAACGATTATCAGGGGGAACTCACGGAATTTGCTATCGTGGTTCCGGTTCCCGAAGTCCTGCGGGAAAATCAAATCCATGTCGCGGAGACGCGGATCGTCGATCATATGGATGCCTATACGGCGCCGCGGCTGGTCGAGTATTACGATTCCGATCCCTGTCAGCCGGTCATGCGGGAAATGATGGCGATGAGCGCGATGGACAGTGCTCGTAGTTCCGGTGCCGGTGAAGCGGAGAAAAAATCAGCGGCCACACTGGGTGTGACGATCGAGGCGACCTATACGGTCGGGGAGTATGACATCGTGTTGCTTTCCGCCAAGGAGAGCGACGGGCTGCTGACCTTCCTAAATCAGGAGGGTTATAAGCTCCCTAGCGGGGCGGAGCGGATTCTGGGCAGCTATATCAAACAGAATATGAAGTTTTTCCTTGCGAAGGTGAATCTGGAGGAGCAGCGGAACACGGGGTACACGTATCTGCGGCCCCTGCAGATCGCGTTCGAGTCGCCGAAGTTCATGCTGCCGATTCGCTTGGGCACTCTGAACGCCAACGGACCGCAGGATCTGCTGCTCTATACTCTGACCCAGAACGGGCGGGTCGAGGCGGCGAATTACCGCACGGTTAAAATCCCCTCCGATATGAACCTGCCGACCTATGTCAAGAACGGCGGCGAGTTCGGGGAGTTCTATAAGGCGATGTTCGATACGGTCGTAAAAAAGGAGAATATGAAGGCCGTATTCCTTGAGTATGCGTGGAACATGGGCTGGTGCGACCCGTGCGCGGCCGATCCGATTCCCAACAACGACCTGCTGACGCTCGGTGCGTGGTGGATTAATACGCCGCCCGTGACTTCGAACTGGCAGAACCGGGGGATCGTTGCACCGCAAGCGGCGCCGCAGGTCTACGTGACGCGGATGCACGTCCGTTACGATGCCGACCATTTTCCCGAAGACCTTGTTCTCAAGGAAACGGGCGATCAGGAAAATTTCCAGGGGCGCTATGTCCTGCAGCATCCTTGGACAGGGTCGGTCAACTGTCCGCAGGGGCAGGAGTATCTGAGGAGTTTGCCTGCCCGGTTTGAAGAAGAAGCCAAAACCATGGCGATGCTGACCGGTTGGAATATCAACGATATCCGCAAAAAGATGCAGTATAACTGGCCGGACCCCATTCCCGGTCCTGGCCCCAGACCTCTGCCTGTCGAGCCGCAGCCCTGGTGGGACGATATCTGGAAGAAGCAGTAATTTTTTACTCCCTTGCTGAACGGGAGGGGCTGGCCATGGGTCAGCCCTTCTTTTTAAGCATTAGCATACGCGCGAATGCAGACCTTGTATTGGAATGCTGCGTTAATTTTCGGGACTTTCTGCAAAATATGACCAAAGTCAAGGATAGAGGGATGCTTCGCTCGTATTGGTTGGTTTCGGTGGGTTGTTTTCGTGGTAAAATGCCGTGATTACAGGCAGGTTTGAGAACTCTCTTGATCTTGCGGCCCCAGAGGAATAAGACAAGTCCCAGAAAAGGCAAAGGCTTCATGGCTATCAATTACGATCAGGAATTCCAGCGCTGCGTTGATTCGGTCAAGAAGGAGGGGCGTTACCGCGTGTTCGCCACCATGGAGCGAATCGCGGGGCGGTTTCCGCGGGCCAAGTACCATGCGCCGGACGGATCGGTTAAAGAGATCACGGTCTGGTGCAGCAATGATTATCTGGGCATGGGGCAGCATCCCGCCGTTCTGAAAGCCGCGCACGAGGCGCTTGACGCCTGTGGCGCCGGGGCAGGGGGGACGCGCAATATCTCCGGCACGACGCGCTACCATGTTGAATTGGAAGCTTCTCTGGCCGATTTGCATCAAAAGGATGCTGCGCTGGTGTTTTCCTCGGGCTATGTGGCGAATCAGGGGGCTTTGGGGACTCTGGCCCGTCTGCTGCCCGATTTCGTGATTTTTTCGGACGAGCTGAACCATGCCTCCATGATCCACGGGATGAAGGAAAGTAAGGCGGAGCGCAAGATCTTCCGGCATAACGATGTCGAACATCTTGAGGCGCTTTTGAAGTCTGTCGATCCCAAGCGGCCCAAGATGATCGCGTTCGAGTCGGTTTATTCCATGGAAGGCGATATTGCGCCGATCCGCGAAATCTGCGATCTGGCGGAGAAGTACAACGCCATGACGTATCTTGATGAGGTGCATGGCGTGGGGCTTTACGGGCCGCGCGGCGGCGGCGTGGCCGAGCAGATGGGGCTGATGGGCCGAATCGACGTGATCGAGGGGACGTTCGGCAAGGCTTACGGCGCGATGGGCGGGTTTATCACCGGCAGCGCGTCGGTGGTGGATGCCGTGCGGTCCTATGCGTCGAGCTTTATTTTTACGACCAGCCTGCCTCCGGCGGTGCTGGCGGCGGCGCTGGCAGCGGTGGAGCACCTTAAGGTCTCTGATGTCGAGCGGATGCGGATGCGGCGGAATGTCGAGACATTCAAGGATTTGCTGACACGGGCCGACCTGCCGTTCCTGCGCGGGGAGAGCCATATCGTGCCGCTGATTGTCGGGGAGCCGAATTGCTGCCGCGAGGTGAGCCAGATGCTGCTGAACGATTATAATATCTATGTCCAACCGATCAATTATCCGACCGTGCCGAAGGGGACGGAGCGGCTGCGCCTGACGGCCACGGCGGCGCATTCGCTTGATGATGTGCGGTTTATGGCGGGTACTCTGGAGCACCTTTGGAACAGCCATCATGCCCTGCGGGCGGTGGCTTAGCGATTTCCTGTAAGGTTCCGTAAAAATCAAAAGGCGCCGGGAAAAGCGCCTTTTTGTATCAAGTGCTCGTGAATTCGTTATCTGTGATAGTCGATTTCAATCAGTGAAGGAACATCCTCTCCCGCTCTTTCAACAGCGCCTTTTACCGGGGGGTGAGTTGCGTCTCCGCGCATCGAAACGCGCTGGTAATCATGACTGCTGCCGCGGCTGCGGAATGCATCCAGAAGAGGTCTTTTTCCGTCGGGCTGAGATTGTGTCATGCTTGACATATCCAGAGCTTGCTCGGGGCCAAAATCCTCCACTGCAAAGGTGATCACCGTGCCGTGCCCGTCCAAAGTCTTTCCGAGTTCAATATTGTCCCCTGCGTGGCGCTTGAGCGTGTCGAGCAGACTAAATTCGCGTTTCGGCGTGACGTCATGAATCCCGAATTTGGGCGGTTCGGCAGCTTTAGAGGTAAAAAGGGTGCTGACACGCGGGTCGTGGGTTTCGATCTGAATCACGTAATAGCCGGGATCGGCAAGCTGGTATTCTGTCGGTCTTTTATTTTCAGATTTCGGATCAACAACTTCGGACATTTTAAACCCCCTTATTAAAAGAATCTGTTCAACTTGCGTTTTTTATTAATTATCCGCTAAGGCTATCACTATGCCTTTTTTTATGTCAACGGAAATGTTTGGTCCCTAAAAAAATAAAAAGGGGCCAAAGCCCCTCCAATTTCCAAATTTTTATAGTCATACCTTAACATCCAAGCGGCTGCCCCGGCCGGATGTGGCGGTCACGGTCAGCGATTCCTCAAGGATTTTGGCGACCTGCTGGGCTTGCTGGGCATTCTGTTTAATGACAGATAACGCCACATTTTGTCTGGCCATAGCGGTTTCAGCGGCTATTGCGGAAGGGATGTCCACAGTAAAACTCCTTTTTACCTTCTGTAACACTACCATGGTTTTTATTAAAAATCGTTAATACGCCTTAAAAAACGGTTTTTTTCCCCTTTTTTCCCCTTAAAAGTTGGGCATTATTTTCCATACGGCGTTGCCCGAACTCCTGATTAGTCGTAAGATTCCCGTGTTTCTTCAGTTCAGGCTCGTATTTCTTGGGATTTTCCCGGCGGTTTCAGTTATGGATACACGGCAGATCATCATGAGCTATACCGTTCCGCCCAGCACGGACGATCTCCAGGCGCTGTCGCAGGCGACTTTCGAGGATCTGCCGGAGGAATTGCTGGAATTCTGCGAAGAAAAGCTACAAATCCTGGTTGAGGAGGTCGTGGACGAGGCGACGGAAATCGAGCTTGAACTTCAGGATCCGTATGAACTTCTGGCTCTTTATAAGAACGGTAAGGAAATTTCGCCCGGAGTGGAGAGAAAAAGCGCGGAAGAGGCGGATAGCCTTGTCCTTTACCGCCGCGCTATTCTGGATATGTGGTGCGAAACCTGCGAAGATTTCTCGAAGCTTTTGCGTCAAATCATGATCGAGGAATTGGGGCGGCGGTTCGGGTTTTCCGATGCCGAAATCGGCGAAATGTCCAAAAGGCATTATCAGGGGCTTTTATGAACGGTTCGTTCGGGGCGGAGGGCAATAAAAATGCACAGGAAACTAGGCAGGGGCTTTTTTTCTGTGCTAAAGTGGGTTGTTGTAAGGGTAAACTCTATTCAGGGTCGGACGTTTTGATCCATTTCATACGAACATATGTGCTTGCCTGCCTGATCCTGCTTTATGCGCCTGTTGCGTATGCCGGGCCTGCGCCGGCCATCCCTGCGACCTGCGATACCAATTTCTGGGACGTTCTGCGGGCCCGTGCGTGGGAAGAAGCTAACCGCGAAATCACCCAGAACCAGAATCTCATTGCCAAGCCCGACAGCGTTCTTTCCTATATATGTTTTGACAGCTATATGGAGAATCTTGCCCGGTATTCGGAAAACGGGGGGCCGGAGGATCCTGACGGGACCGGCGGTATTTTTTATGATATTTATGTGCTTCTCCGCCGCATTCCCGGAAGTATTGACCCGGCCCTGACCGACGGGCTGGACATGAACAGCGTTCTTGAAATTCTCATTCTTGACTCGCTTGAGGATGGGGTGTCTGTGCTTTCTATAGCTGATGCCGGAGGCGCTACGGCTGCGGTTTGCGGGCGTGACCAATACCGGGCCGATAATTTCGATCATACTCTGCTCGGGGGACGATCTGGAATCGGCGGTGGTCTGGGCAGCAGCATCGGCGATAACGCCTATTCCTGCAACCGGATGCGGCAGGTCTGGGAGGCGGCCAAATGTTATAACTTCCAGACCCGCGCTCATGACGGTTTTTTTAATTTTGACCAGTACCGTGCACGCGAGGCTGCTGACCGTGATTATCGCGAGTTGCCAACCGAATGTACGAATCTTGATACAGATCTAGCGCACGTGATCTGTAACTATATCATCCACGGCACTCCGCCCAATATTCTTGGCAGTGCCGGCTGGCCATGGGTTGGTGGGGCGCCGACGGCTTGGAGTACTGCGTTTCCTGCTGCCAATCCGGCTCCGGGGGCAGCGGGGGGTGCAGACAGTACTCTTTCTTATTTTAATCTTCTTGACCCGACGGCTTGTGCTGCTTTGACTCCCGTTAAGACGGGGTTGATTGTGACGCGGCCTAATTCCGGAACGAGTTATACTGACGCTGTCTGCACGGCGCCGGGATGCTGGTATCAGCCAGGTGGCGGCGTGGCGGCTGCAGGAACCTGCAATCCCTGATTTCCTATTTTTCCTTTTTTAATGCCTGCAGCATGATGTCCGACATCCGGCGGGCGAAGGCGCTTGGGTCGTCGAGCGGTTCGCTTTGGAGAATGAAGGCTTGATCGAGAAGGAGGTTCGCTGATTCTGTTATGTCTTCTCCCCGTTCGGCCCTGTCAGCTATCAACAGGATCAGCGGGTGGCGGGGGTTGATTTCAAGAACGGGCTTCGTGCTGCTTTCGTATTTCTGGTGGATTTTCAGGACGCGCTCCATGTGCATATCCACGCTGTTGTCCGCCGCAACAAGGCACACCGGCGAATCGGTCAGGCGCTGGGATTTCCTGATATTCTGGACTTTGCCCTGCAGAATGTCCGCCAGACGGACGATGAGGCCGCCGATATTAACCTGCTCCTGTTCTCCGGTTCCGGATTCCGTGGTTTTTTCCGTGCCTGATTCTTCCTTGTCGAAGCTGTCAAGATTAACAGTGCCTTTGGTAATGGATTTGAAGGGCTTGCCGTCATAATCCAGTACTTTCTGGAGCCAGAAATCGTCCACCGTGTCTGTCAAGAAGAGCACTTCGAGGCCACGGGCGCGGAAGCCCTCCAGTTGCGGGCTGTTGCGGAGGCTGGAGAGGGATTCTCCGGTGATAAAGAAAATCCTGTCCTGGCCCTCTTTCATGCGGGAGACGTAGTCCTCAAGGGTTATCAGTTTTTCGCCGCCGTCGTGAGAACTGAAGAAACGGCAGACCTTCAGCAATTCCATGCGGTGTTCGGGCGCATCGTAGAGGCCTTCCTTCAGCACGGCGCCGAACTGTCCCCAGAAACTCAGGAAGGTGGGGGCGTCATCGCGGGAGAGCTTATCGAGGTCGGAGAGAATCTTTTTGGCCACGGCGCTGCGGATTTTGCTGACGACCGGGTTGAATTGCAGGCTTTCGCGGCTGATGTTCAGGGGCAGATCCTCGCTGTCCACGATGCCGCGCACGAAGCGCAGCCACGGGTACATGAGGGTGTTGACATCCTCGGAGATAAATACCCGGCGGACGTAAAGTTTGACGAAGTGGCGTCGCGAGGGGTCGAAGAGATCCCACGGGCGCAGGGTCGGGATGTAGAGCAGGCCGGTGAATTCGATCTTGCCTTCGGCCTTCCAGTGGGCGGTCATCAGCGGTTCGTCGAAGCCGCCCGTAAGATGGCGGTAGAATTCGGTGTATTGCTCCGCGCCGATTTCCGATTTCGGACGCATCCAGAGGGCGGAGGCGGCGTTCAGTTTCTCCGATTCGCTGTGTTTTGTTTCGTGGGGGGTGCCGAGAAAAATCGGGACGCTGATATGGTCCGAATACATTTTCACGGTCATCTTTATTTTTTCATCGAGCAGGAAGTCGCAGGCTTGGTCCTTCAGGTCGAGCTTGATCGTGGTGCCGCGCTCGCCGTCGAGCCATTTGGCGTGTTCCGTGTCCGCCTTGCTTACAGTAAAGCCGGAACGCCCATCCGATTCCCAAAGCCAGGCCTCCTTCTCCCCGGCCTTGCGGCTGACAACGCGGATACGGTGGGCGACCATGAATCCTGCGTAAAAGCCGACGCCAAACTGGCCGATCAGCTTGAGCTTGTCCGCGCCTCCCTGTTCCTTCATTTGCTGCATGAGGGCTGCCGTGCCCGATTTGGCAATCGTTCCGAGATTTTCCGAGAGTTCGTCCGCGTTCATGCCGATGCCGTTGTCGATGACGGTCAGGGTGCGGTCCTTGGTATCCTTGAAGACGTGGATTCTGAAATCCGGATTGTCCTGAGTCAGGTCTGAATTGGTGATCGAATCATAACGCAGACGGTCGCAGGCATCAGCGGCGTTGGAGATCAGCTCCCGCAGGAAGACGTCGTGATTCGTGTAGAGGGCGTTGGCCACTATATCGAGCAGGCGCGACACATCCGCGCTGAAGGATTTAGCGTTTTCCGAAGGGTCGGGAGGGGGCGTTTGCCCCTGTTCCTTATTATTCGCTTTTGCGTTCATAGGTCTCTATATGGCCCTGTTTTCCAAGAGAATCAAGGGTAAAGACGCTGGATGGTCCAGAGGCCGTCCGCTGTCCTGCGGTACTGGAAACGGTCATGGAGACGGTCGGGGTGGCTCCACCAGAATTCTATGGTGTCCGGTTTCAGGATATATCCTGACCAATAAGGTGGGCGGGGCACCGATTCGCCTTTAGGGTATTTTTGGGCGTAATTCTCAAACTTATCTTCCAAAATATTGCGGCTTTCGAGAGGGCGGGACTGGTTGGAGGCCCAAGCGCCGATTTGCCGATCATAGGGGCGGGTGGCGAAATATTCGTCGGTTTCGCCGTCCGGTGCCTTTTCCACCGTGCCCTCGACGCAGACCTGCCGACGCAGGGATTTCCAGTGAAAGCAAAGGGCGGCGCGGGGGTTTTCAGCCAGATGGCGGCCCTTGAAGCTTTGTTCGTTGCTGTGAAATTTAAAGCCGCGCTCGTCGGCCTGTTTGAGCAGAACCATGCGAACTCGTGGCGCCCCGGCTTCGTTTGCTGTGGCCAGTGCCATGGCGTCCGGGTCGTTGGGTTCGCTGTTTTGAGCCTCTTCATACCATTTATGAAAAAAAAGCAAAGGATTGGAAGGGAGGGTGTCTTTTTCCATGTCCATAAAAATTCTTTCTGTGCGAAGAGTTTTTGTTTTATACACGTAGCATTGTCATGCCGCGATACAAACGGCTATAGTAGTGACTTACGTTTTTAATGCAGATGCAAAGGTATAAGTGGATGAAAAAAATAGCACTTGTGGGCATGGTTCTCTCTTCAATGGCTCTGACGGCCTGCGAAACCCTTGATACAACGGGTAACAAGCAGCTTATCGGGACGGGGAGCGGTGCCGTGATCGGCGGTATCCTCGGTTCCAAGATCGGCGATGGGTCCGGTCAGCTCTGGGCGACCGGCGCGGGTGCGCTTGTTGGTGCCTTGCTCGGTAGCGAGATCGGTAAGTCTCTGGACAAGGCGGATCAGGGGTATGCATCCCAAGCGAATTACGAGGCGACGAGTGCCCCGATCGGGGAGCCTGTGTCGTGGAGCAACCCGCAGAGCGGTAACCATGGTACGGTGATTCCGACCCGTGAGGGAACCAGCGCCAGCGGCAATTACTGCCGCGAGTTCCAGCAGACGATTTATGTCGGCGGGCGCGAGGAGTCGGCTTATGGCGTGGCCTGCCAGCAGCCGGATGGAACCTGGAAGATCGTGCAGTAGCTCCTATTTTTAAGAGTTTTACGAAGGGCCGCAGTGTCACGCGGCCTTTCTCGTTTTGGGTTCTTTACTTTAAGGCGTTGGGGCTGATGAATTTTGTGATGTTTCCCGTGCCCGTTTCTTTTGAGCCGCCATTTTTGCCGCTGTCCAGAGTCGCATACATTTCCGATAACTTTTTGAAGGTTTCCTTGATGAGGGCGATGTCCTCGTTTTTGTCCGGAATCCCGTAAATGATGTCCGGGGTAATAATATGCCCCTCCCGCCTTTGACGGAAAAGGTAGCGGGCGAAACTGCGGAGATTATCCCAACTTACTTTCATGGTAGCTTGCTCAAAGATACTGAGCAGCCGGGATTTTTGCTGGTTCAGGGTTTTCGGGTCAGCGAGCATCAGCTCATCTGCGAGCGTTATCATGGCGCAAGCGGCCCAGCCGATGGGGTTGCCGATCATGAGCTTGGCATTCTGCGCCATCGCCTCACTCAGGAAAATTTTATAATCCTCAGGCGTACGGACCTTCTCCAAGCATTTTTTGGCGCTTTCCAAGGCGATTTTTTCATGAACGCGCTTGTTCATCTCCTGATCAGCGAAGGGGTTGTAGTCATTCAGGCTGGAGAAGATTTTCGGCTTTATGGCCATATGCTCCGCGACCATGTCGGCGATGGAGCGGACGTAGGTGTTTTCATTAGTGTAGATGGCTGCGCCGAGGATCGTCTCCGGGTCGAACCCGCACCAGGCCATTTCCTGCGCCGGGTTGCAGAAGGCCCGCCATTGCTTGATTGCGGCAATCTTGTAGGTCATGCCGATTTCCTGGGTAATTTTTACCGCCAAGGGCAAGGTTTTCTCTTTTTTTCCTGAACCACTCAGGCTTTCGGTCAGCAGAAGCTGAAGCGTTTCCAAACTGATCGGGAAGGGATATTTTTCGGAAATAAAGCCGATTTGAGGACTGAGAGTGTCCTGCATTCTTTGTACGGCCAGGGATTTTATTGCATTTTCAGTGCCATGGAGCGCCTGGAATGTTGCTGAAAAGATGTCGGCCAGAAGATTGCGGTGATAATATTCCTGCGTTTCGAGTTTGGTCACGATGACGCCTTCGCTTACGTCCAGACGTGATAGTGGGCCTTGTTCGGTTTTTTGCGATTCGGCAGAGGCGCTATTTGGTTTCGGCGGTGTTTTGGAGAGGCCGGGGAGTGTACCCGCTTTTTGGAGTATTTCAGCCTGCGCGGCGTGGAAATCCTCATACAGAGCGAGCGCGTGCCAGACCAGATGCAGGGCGTGATTCTTGAGGTCTTCCTGCGTTTTGAAACGGTCGGCGTTGACGAAGAAGACCGCCAAAGTTCGGGTTGAGCGGAAAAAGCCCAGAATTCCCGGATTGCTGTGTTCGACCAAGCCGACGAAGCACGTGCGATTGCCGATTATTTCCCTGTCTTTGCTGTTCTGGATGTAGTCGAGAATGATCGGACCCGCAGGGTGTTCCCCTATGCTTTCATTTTCCTGAACCAGCGCCTTTTTTCTCTTATCTTCCTCGTGGACGATAAAAGTCAGTGTCAGCTCAGGGTAACCCGTCTCAATCTGGCGGGCGATGACCTTGCAAATATGGGTGGCCGTTTTCAGATCAAGCGACATAGTTCATTATAACAGCGCTTTTTTTGAGCGCAGGGAAGAAAGAAGCATCATAGCAGAAAAAATTAAGGGTATAAACGGGCGCGGTGTTTGGCCCCTAGACGCAAAGGCTGAAATGTGTAGGATACGAGGGATCATAAACATTTTTCATGACGTATGACGATGAGTGAAGTTTTGAAAGGAAAACGCGGCCTGATTATGGGGGTTGCGAACGAGCGTTCGATTGCCTGGGGAATCGCAGAGGAGGCGATGAATCATGGGGCGGAACTGGCTTTTACTTTTCAGGGTGAGGCGCTGGAGAAGCGTGTGCGGCCCCTGGCGGAGAAGGCCGGGTCCAAGATCGTCCTGCCGTGCGATGTGACCGACGAGGCGAGCGTGGATGCCGTCTTCAAGGCGCTTGAGAAAGAGTGGGGGCAGCTGGATTTTCTTGTTCATGCCATCGCTTTTTCCGATAAGAATGAGCTGGACGGTCTTTATCTGAACACCACTCGCGGAAATTTCCTGCGGACCATGGATATTTCGGTTTATTCCTTTACCTCCGTCGCACAGAAGGCCTATCCACTCATGAAGGAGAAGGGGGGGAGCCTTTTGACCCTGACCTATTACGGGGCGGAGCGCGTGATGCCGCATTATAATGTGATGGGTGTTGCGAAGGCGGCTCTGGAAGCCTCCGTGCGTTATCTGGCTGCCGATATCGGCAAAGATAATATCCGGGTCAATGCTATTTCCGCCGGGCCGATCAAGACGCTGGCCGCCAGCGGGATCGGCGATTTCCGGTATATCCTGAAATGGAACGAGTTCAATTCGCCGTTGCGGCGGAATGTTACGATCAACGATGTCGGCAAGGCGGGCCTGTTCCTGCTCTCCGATCTGGGCAGCGGGGTGACGGGCGAGGTTCTGCACGTCGATGCCGGGTATCACACGGTGGGGATGGTGGCGGTGGATTCCGCCGCGCAGACGGCCGAGCTTCTGCAGGGAATCGCGCCTAAATCCTCGGAGGAGGCCGCGTAAGTGCCCCAGTTCGTTGTCATCGCACGGGATGCGAAGGATGAGGGGGCGCTGGAACGCCGGTTGGCCGTGCGCGAGGCGCATATCAAGGCCTGCGATCTTGCCGTTGAAACGGGGCAGCAGATTTACGGGGCGGCGCTTCTGTCCGATGACGGAAAAATGTGCGGGTCGGTCATGGTGTTCGATATGGAGTCCCGAGCCGTTCTGGATGATTATCTTAAGAATGAGCCTTATGTGACGAACAAGGTCTGGGGGGAGATTGAGATTATCCCCTGCAGGACCGGGCCGAGTTTTACGAAGTTCCTGCCGCAATGATCTGGTTCAAATCCTATAGCGTCGAATATCTGGAAGGTTTGCGGAACGCGAATATGGGGACGCATATCGGGATTCAATTCACTGAAATAGGCGAGGATTATCTTTGCGCGCGGATGCCTGTGGACAAGCGGACCACGCAGCCGTTCGGAATCCTGCATGGCGGGGCGAGTTGCGTTCTGTCCGAAACGTTGGGCAGCGTGGCGGCGTGGATGTGCATCGACCCGGACAAGGATCGCGCGGTGGGGCTGGAGATCAACGCCAACCATATCCGTGCGGTCACGGAGGGGTTTGTTGTCGGAAAATGTTCGCCGCTGCATATCGGGCGGCGGACGCATGTGTGGCAGACGGATATCACGGAAGAGGGGACGGGCAAGCGGGTGGCGATTTCGCGGCTGACGGTGGCGATCATCGAGCAGGGGACGTTATCGGCGCAAAAAGAGAAAGTGATTGTGAAGTAAGTCTGAACCACAGAGGTTTGAACCACAGAGGTTTGAACCACAGAGGTTTGAACCACAGAGGTTTGAACCACAGAGGTTTGAACCACAGAGGTTAAAGAGGGAAGAGGAGATTAAAGAGGGGTTTTTTATGGTGCAGAAGCTTAACGATATTACGGGGGAGATTGTCGATTGCGCCTATAAAATTCATAAGACCATGGGACCGGGGCTTTATGAGAAGGTTTATGAAGATTGCTTTGCGTATGAGCTTGAAAAGAAAGGTTTATTATTCAGCTGACAGCATCCGGTTACGGTGCAGTATGAGGAACTTGTGATTCCCTCGGCTTTTAAAATCGATTTACTTGTTGCTGAGACGGTTGTCGTCGAACTCAAAAGCACGGATAAAATCCATCCGATCCATCAGGCTCAGATTTTAACTTATCTTAAACTTGCCAAGCTACAGGTCGGGCTTCTTATAAATTTTAATGTTCCTCTTATCAAAGATGGTATAAAGCGATTTCATGTGTAAGTTACAAGGATGGACTCTTTGATCTCTTTTAAATTCTTTTATCTCTGTGGTTATTTCCATGTCTGGTAACCGTTTTGGCACGTTGTTTCAGTATCAAAGTTTCGGGGAGAGCCATGGGCCGGCGATCGGCTGTGTCGTCGACGGGGTGCCGCCGCGCATTCCTCTGGCCGAGGCGGATATCCAGTTCTGGCTGGACCGGAGGAAGCCGGGGCAGTCGCGGCATACGACGCAGCGGCAGGAGCCGGACACGGTTGAAATTCTTTCCGGCGTGTTCGAGGGGCAGACAACGGGGACGCCGATCGGGCTTTTGATCCATAATGTCGATCAGAAGTCCAAGGATTACGGGGACATCAAGGACAAGTTCCGGCCCGGCCATGCGGATTACACCTATTTCAAGAAATACGGAATCCGCGATTACCGGGGCGGGGGGCGGTCTTCGGCCCGCGAGACGGCGATGCGCGTTGCGGCGGGGGCGATTGCCCGCAAGGTGCTTGAAGCGCAGATCGGCGCACAGGTGAAAGTGCGCGGCTGCGTTGTGCAGATCGGGACGGAGAAGATCAGCCGCGATGCGTGGGACTGGGACGAGGTGGAGCGCAACCCGTTCTGGACGCCGGATGCGAAGGCCGGGAAGGACTGGGAAGCTTATCTGGATTCCATCCGCAAGAAGGGTTCGAGCGCCGGGGCGCTGGTGGAGGTTCATGCGTCGGGGATTCCGGCGGGTCTGGGTGCACCCGTTTACGACAAGCTGGACGCCGACCTTGCGAAGGCGATGATGAGTATCAATGCGGTCAAGGCCGTGGAAATCGGCGCGGGGTTCGAGGCTGTCGCGCTGGGCGGGGAGGAGAATGCCGATGAAATCCGGCTGGATGACACTGGAAATCCCTTGTTTCTTTCTAACAATGCCGGCGGGATTCTCGGCGGGATTTCCTCCGGGCAGGATATTACGGTGCGGGTGGCGTTCAAGCCGACGAGTTCGATTTTGACTCCGCGCAAAACGATTGACCTGCACGGGGAAGAGACGGATATCGTGACCAAGGGGCGGCACGATCCGTGCGTGGGAATCCGCGGGGTTCCGGTGGCCGAGGCCATGATGGCCTGTGTCTTGGCTGACCACTGGTTGAGACATAAGGCGCAATGCCTGTAAAAACGGCTCTGGCGGGCTGCGAACGAGGATGTGATGTTCTACGAACCGCGCAAGCAAAACCCTAAGACCGATCTGGGGTTGAAGCATAATCCGTTCAAGGCCTTGGTGCAGCCGCGGCCGATCGGGTGGATTTCAACGATGAGCGCTGAGGGGAGGGTCAATCTCGCCCCGTACAGCTATTACAACGCGGTGTGCGAAGACCCGCCTATGATCATGTTTTCCAGCAGTTCGCGGTATAAGGACACCAGCCGGAACATTCTGGAGACCGGAGAGTTCGTGGTGAACGTAGTCACAGAGGCGCTGTTGCATCCGATGGTCGAGACGTCCCGCGATGTGCCGCATGGGGTGGACGAGTTTGAATTGGCCGGACTGACGAAAAGACCCAGCCGATTGGTCAAGCCGCCGGGGGTGGCGGAATCGCCGATCCATCTGGAATGTACTTATTTCAAATCACTTGAGCTGCCTTCGACCGATCCGGAGTCGGATTATGTTATTATTCTGGGAGAAGTGGTTGGAATCCATATTGATGAGGCCGTCATCCGTGACGGACTGGTTGATTTTACGTCGGTCGGGCGGTTGGGGTATAAGGATTATTCGATCACCACGGGCAAGCAATCTGTTGTTTTGAAAAAGCGCGATATCTGATAAGAGTATTCACAGGAAATCAGCCTTTTTGGGCGCTTTTTCATATTAGGAATCTCTCATGACCGCAAAAGACCCCTGGTCGGCCCGCAAAAACCTTTACAGCACCCCCGTTCCCAAAGAGGTGGAGAAACCCAAAAGGCGGTGGAATGTCCTGTCGATCCTGTGGCTGGCCGTCAAGCGGACCTGCACGGTTATTGGGGCATTCGTTCTCATTACAACTGCGCTGATCGCGTGGACGTTTTCCTCGCTTCTTTCGGAGGTGGAGTACGATAAGGGGCTGCCGGAAAAATTCGTGCTGATGCTCAATCTGGACGGAAATATGGGCGATCTGGCGCGGGATGTCAGCTTTGCCGATCCGTTCGCCGGGCCGGGCGTGACCCTGCGTGATTGGCTGGAGGCACTGGATCGGGCCAAGACGGACCCCCGCGTGAAGGGGATTTATGGCCGTATGGACGCGGGCGGCTACGGGCTGGCGCATATCGAGGAGATGCGAAAGGCGATCAAGAGTTTCCGGGAGAGCGGGAAGTTCGCTTATGTTTATTCCTCTTCTTATGGGGAATTAGGGGGGCTTGGGAATTATTATCTGGCCCTTGCATTTCAGGAAGTGTGGATGCAGCCGATGGGCGTGATTGCGATTACAGGCGTCAGCGCGGAGTTGCCGTTTTTCCGCAATATTTTCGATATGGTCGGAGTCGAGCCGCAATTTTTCCAGCGTAAAGATTATAAATCTGCCTATGAAAGCCTGACGCATACGCAGATCACGGAGCCGAATCGGCGGATGATGGAGTATCTGATCAAGGATCTGACGGACACTTTGCAGGTTGATATCTCTGCCGATCTGGGCATCCGGCCGGAGAGTTTCAAGGCATTGGTGGATAAAGGTTTGTTTACTGCCCCCGAAGCGCTGGATGCCGGGTTGATCGACAAGGCGGATTACGCCGATGTGCTGGTCAAGCAGATGAACAAGCAGGTCACGGGCGATCCGGCGGTCGATGCGGATTACATCGACCTTAACGCCTATATCAATGAGGAGCGCAACAAGCAGGCGACGCTGGCGGATGAGATTATGCTCGCCGCGCAAACGCAGGAAAAGAAGGATGACGGCAAGCCTTCTATCGCTTTGATCTATGCGGTCGGGATGATTTTGCCGAGTCAGGACGGGGATGCGCCCGACCTGTTCGATGACGGGGTGGCCGCTGCCGATCAGATTGCGGGGGCGCTGATCGAGGCGGCGCGGGACGAGACGATTAAGGCGGTTGTGTTGCGGGTGGACAGTCCCGGCGGGTCGCCGGTGGCTTCCGAGAGTATTTTGCGCGCGGTGCAGATGGTGCAGGAGCAGGGTAAACAGGTCATTGTTTCCATGGGGCCGACGGCAGCGTCAGGAGGATATTGGATTTCGGCCTCTGCGAACCAGATTTTCGTGCTGCCCACTACGATCACCGGGTCGATCGGGGTTGTGGGCGGGAAGTTTTCCGCCAAGGAGTTCTGGGCGAAGATCGGAGT
Organism: Alphaproteobacteria bacterium; assembly: GCA_016699735.1. Lineage (NCBI taxonomy): Bacteria > Pseudomonadati > Pseudomonadota > Alphaproteobacteria > Alphaproteobacteria bacterium. The sequence continues at coordinate 2,154,961 of CP065008.1, read as the reverse complement.
GAACTGGGAGCGCATCCAGTGGGGACGGAATGCGGGGATGTGGTCCATGAATACGCCGTTTTCAGAGACGGAATCGCAGCGCATGAATGCCATGCTGGATAACGTTTATAATAACTTTCTCCAGCGTGTGGCCTCTGGGCGTAAAATGACCGTTGACGAGGTGGACCGGATCGCCGGCGGACGCGTGTGGACCGGAAAAAGCGCGGTGAAGATCGGTCTGGCCGACCGGATTGGTGGGCTGGAGGATGCGCTTGACTATGCGGCGCTGCAGATCGGGGCAAAGACGCGCAAGGATGTTCATGTGGTGATCATGCCCAAGCCGCTGACGGCCATCGAGAAGTTCATGCAGCTTTTGCAGCAGGAGGTTTTTTTCCGCAGCCATTTAAAGACGCAAGCGGAGATCCTGGAGACGACCAAGCCTTATCTGGCCGAGATGCAAATCCTGAGCGATCCGCAGTCTTTTTCCGTTTATTCTCCGGTCGAGATCAAACCCTGATTTTTTTTTCAGGCGCTGGCGGCTCTGCGGGTTGATCGCTCCGGCGCGGCGTTGTTTTCAATGCGTTCATCTGACGGTTTGCCGATGTGCAGGCGCGGCGGGGGCGGGTTGTCGTCCAGCATCGGTTTCAAATCGTCATACATTTCGTAGAACGACATATAGATATGTTCTGCGCCGATATTTTTTTCAATGATCGCCACGGCGGCATGAATTCCGAAGGCAATCGGCACTACCGCGCAGGGCAGGTGTTCTTTGGCGGCGAGGGCGGCGATGACGTCCTTGCGGCGGTCGCCGATATACCAGACGACATCGTTTTCATTCAGTTCCAGATTCAGCCATTGAAGGGCGGTGAGGATCGGCTCAGGGCTGGGTTTGGATTTGGTGATGTCCTCGCGGAACACCGTTACCGGAAAGTGCTTGTTCAGTTCGAATTTTTCAAGAATGTCGTGGCCGTAACCCTTACCGAGGCCATTGCTGACCAGGGCCATCGGAATCTGATGCTGCTCGAAAAGCTCCAGAAGCGTGAACAGGCCGGGGCAAGGCTGAACGATCTGCTCCACGGGTTTGCGGCGGATTTTGTGCATGGCGCGGTGGACCAGAAGACGCGGCTGCTTTCTATTCTTGTGCCAGAGAGGGATGATGCGCCCCTTGCCGCCGCGCCGGAAGAGCCATGTGAAGAATTTTGAAATTCTGTAGCCGATGTTATCCAGCGTTTCAAGGATATGCAGCAGGCGCGGGTTGATATGGCGGACGGCGGTTCCGTCCATGTCGAAAATCACAATTGTCGGTTTTTTTATTGCCATAACAGATTTCTCATTCTTCCGAGAATATACACTATCTGCGGCAGAAAGGGCCGAAAAAACGCAAATTTCCTATGATAGGAGGCTGATAACTTTTTTCTCGATGTGGCGGGCGGTCAGGCCGGCTTCGTCATATTGCTTTTCGGGATCGTCCTGATCCTGAAAGCGGTCGGGGAGCTTTAAGCAACGGATTTTTAGACGTGAGGACAGTAGGTCGTTTTCACTCAGCACTTCCAGAACTTTGGAACCGAAGCCGCCGCTTGAACCTTCCTCGATGACGATCATGGCTCTGTGGTTTGAGGCCAGCTCTTTTACTAGTTCGGAGTCGAGGGGCTTTGCGAAGCGGGCATCGGCAATCGTCGGGGCGATGCCCTTTTTATTCAGGTTTTCCGCTGCGAGGAGGCATTCCTGCAAGCGTGTTCCGTAGCTGAGCATGGCGATTTCGGACCCATGGCGGATAATCCGGCCTTTGCCGATTTCCAGAATTTCAGGTTTCTCCGGCAGAGGGGTGCCTGTGCCGTTGCCGCGGGGGAAGCGGAAGGCGATCGGGCCATCGTTATAGGCTGCGGCGGTCGCGACCATATGAACCAGTTCGGATTCATCTGCCGGAGCCATCAGGACAAAGTTCGGCAGACATCCAAGATAGGCGATGTCGAACGCGCCCGCATGGGTCTGGCCGTCTGCGCCCACTAGTCCGGCACGGTCGAGCGCAAAGCGCACGGGCAGGTTTTGTATGGTGACATCGTGGACGATCTGATCGTAGGCGCGCTGCAGGAATGTGGAGTAAATCGCCACGAAGGGTTTGTAGCCCTCCGCCGCCAATCCGGCGGCAAAGGTTACGGCGTGCTGTTCGGCGATGCCAACGTCGAACATCCGTTCGGGAAATTCCTGGCTGAACGCATCCATTCCGGTGCCGGAGGGCATAGCGGCGGTAATTCCGACAATTTTTTGGTCTTTTTTGGCCTCGCCGATGAGCGCCTTTGCAAAGACGTTCGTGTAGCTTGGGGCACCGATTGCTGTTTTCGCCTGTGCGCCCGTGATGACGTCGAATTTGCGGACGCCGTGCATCTTGTCGTCGGAATTTTCCGCAGGCAGGTAGCCCTTGCCCTTTTGCGTAATGACATGGATCAGGACCGGGCCTTCGTGGTCCGCCTCCTTGATATTGCGGAGCACGGGCAGGAGGTGGTCGAGGTTGTGGCCATCGACCGGGCCGATATAGTAAAAGCCCATTTCCTCGAAGAAGGTTCCCGAGCCGAGCGCGTTCCTCGCGGTTCCTTCCGTTTTCCTGACAGCGTTGCGGATGGGCGAGGGGAGGATGTCAGTGATTCTTTTGCCGAATTCACGGACGCTATGGTAGGAGCGCGAGGAGACGATGCGCGTCAGGTAGCGGCTCATGGCTCCGACGGGCGGGGCGATGGACATTTCATTGTCGTTGAGGATGACGATCAGGTTGGTTTTTTTGTCGTCGATCGTGATGCTGCCCGCGTTATTCATGGCTTCGTAGGCCATGCCCGCGGACATCGCGCCGTCGCCGATCACACAAATGACATGGTTGTTTTTTTCTTCTCCCGCCTGTTTTGCGAGATCACGGGCTACGGCCATGCCTAGACCTGCCGAGATCGACGTTGAGCTGTGGGCGGCGCCGAAGGGATCGTATTCGCTTTCGTCGCGTTTGGTGAAGCCGGAGAGGCCGCCCCCCTGACGCAGCGTGTGCATTCTGTTCCGACGGCCCGTGAGAATTTTATGCGGGTAGGATTGGTGGCCGACGTCCCAGATCAGGCGGTCGGCGGGCGTATCGAAGACGGCGTGGAGGGCGACCGTCAGTTCCACGACACCCAGACCCGCGCCGAGATGTCCGCCCGTGCGGGAGACGGAATCGATCATGAAGCGGCGGACGTCCTCGGCCAGATTTTTCAGTTCCTCGTCGCTGAGGTTTTTCAGGTCGGCGGGGGCGTTGATCCGGTCCAATGCCGGAAAGGGCGAAGGGACCGCCGGGAGATTCCTTGCGGTTTCGCTTTCTAGAATGAGGGCGTTGTCTTGAGCTTTTTCGTGGGCTGTTTTCATGGTGGATCAGTTTTATAGGAAACCCTCATGAAGCGCAAAACGTTTTTAAGCCTGCTTTTAACAGGCTTAAGATGATGAAATTCAAGTTAAAACAGACTGTTAGTTCATTCCGCCTATGCTGACGGTCCTGTGAAGCTGACCGAGGCGACCGCTGCGGGTGCCTGAACACCTGCGGACGGGGTGCCGACGCCGCCGGAGACACCGTTGCTGATGACTTCGCCAGCGCTCTGACCAATGTTCAGGATTGCATTCATGCCGGCCAGAGCGATGCTTGCGTTAAAGAAAGAGCCGACCGTTTTCAGCGGGTCGGGCGTACCTGAGCCCGGAGAGCCATCGCCGAAAATCGTATCCATGATGTAGGACATATCGTATTCCTCTTTTTTGAGCCCCTACTTTAACAGGCTAGGGGCGGATGAGTCAAATCTGCTGGGACACCGAGAGGGAAACCCAGACCGCCTTTACGGGTTTGCGGATATCGTTGTCGGCGACCTGCACCAGAAGGATCTGCTGACGCTCCATGATGCGGGCGTATGTCGACTGATTCATGGGTTCCATCTGTAGGAGGACGGAATCGGATTGCGAATCATAGACATAGACTTCGCCGCGCTCGGCGTCGATCTGGACCCATTCAGGAGTCAGACCCAGATCTTCGGCGTAGAAAAACCCAATTTCACCCTGCTTGTTCAGGATGAGGCTGGCTTTCATGGTCTTGATGTTCATCGGATATGGCGCTCAGGCGCGGCGTTCAAGCACGTACTGGGCCAGACGCTGAAGTTTTTCGGCGCGGCCATCGAATATCTTCAGGTGCCCTATCGCCTGCCGGACCAGAATTTCCGCCCGGTTTTTGGCCTGTTCCTTACCCATGGTGGAGACGAAGGTGGATTTTCCGGCTTGTGAGTCTTTTCTTGTGTCCTTGCCGGTATCCTGAGGGTCGGCCTCGACGTCCAGAATATCGTCTGTTACCTGAAAGGCCAGGCCGAGGTCGAAGGCGTAATTGCACAGCGCCTTGCGGTGCGGCTCGCCGCCCTTGCCGAGGATTACTCCGGCCTCGCAGGCGAACGCCATCAGCTTTCCGGTTTTCATGCGCTGGAGGCGCGAGATCGTACCGAGGTCGAATTCCTCCCGTTCGCCGATCAGGTCGAGCATCTGGCCGCCGGCCATGCCGTGACCGCCCGCCGCCTTGGCCAGAGAGCGGACCAGTTCGCAGCGGACCCTCGGGTCTTCATGGGTTTCGGGTTCGCTCAGGACTTCAAAGGCCAGAGTCAGGAGGGCATCGCCCGCCAGAATGGCCGTGGCCTCGTCGAACTGGATGTGAACGGTCGGCTTGCCGCGGCGGAGTTTGGCATCATCCATTGCCGGAAGGTCATCGTGGATCAAAGAATAGCAGTGAACGAATTCAACGGCGGCGGCTACGCGGCGGGCGCGAAGGGGATCGACGTTAAAAAGGTTGGCGGTATGCATGGTCAGGAACGGGCGCAGGCGTTTTCCGCCGCTGAGAGTGCCGTGGCGCATGGCCTGAAAGAGACGGTTTTCCGCGAGATCGGTTTCGGGCAGCAGATGGCCGATGGTCTTTTCGACCGCTTCGGCGACACGATTCATTTCAATCTGGAGTTCCGGGTCCGCTTCCCGTGGTGAGGGTGCCATGTTTTTTAATCTTCGGGGTCTAGGGGTTGAGTGGCAATCGATCCGTCGTCCCTGACGGTGATTTTTTCGATTTTGGCCTGTGCGTCGCGCAGCTTGGTTTCGCAATGTTTTTTCAACAACGTGCCGCGTTCGTAGGAGGTAATAGATTCCTCCAGAGGCGCCTGACCCGTTTCAAGGCTTTTGACAATCGATTCGAGTTCGATGAGCGCTTCCTCGAAAGAGAGCGATTCCACGGGGCGCAGTTTCGACATACCTTGCACTTATCCATAACCAAAACAAATGAAAGCGCAGTGTATGCCAAGGCGGTTGTCCGCTCAAGCGTTTAAAGCTTTGCGTGACAGAAAATGTCTTCTATTATGGCATTATGAACAATCGGTATGCGATACCGGAAGGAGTCCGGGTCTATGCTATTGGCGACGTTCATGGACATCTTGACGTCCTTGAGCGTATGCACCATGAAATCGCCAACGATTTGCGCCGTTCTGCCGATGTGACGGGGCATATCGTCTATCTGGGCGATTATATCGACCGGGGGCCGGAGAGCGCTGATACTCTGGATACTCTGCTGCAACTGAAAAAGCGCGATGACGGGATTTTCCGGTCTTTCCTGCTGGGGAATCACGAACATTACCTGATCCGTTTTCTGATTGACGGCGATTTGTCGGAGGCCATGGACTGGATGCAGTGGGGGGGAATCGAGACGATCCAGAGCTACGGCTATTCGTTCCGCACGTATCCCCCGGTCCATGACGATCTTGAAGAGGCGCGGGATTACATGAATACCCACGTTCCCGAGGAGCATCTGAATTTCCTGACGCAGATGCCTATGGCGCTGGAGATCGGGGGGTATTTTTTCGCCCACGCGGGGGTGAATCCGCGCAAGGGATTTAAAGATCAGGATTTGTGGGAATTGATCGGGATCCGGCAGCCGTTTCTGTCGTGGCATGAGGAGGCGGATTATAAGCCGCTGCCCAAAAAAATCGTTCATGGTCATACGATCTCCAAGGGGCCGATTATCCGGCCGCACCGGATCGGGGTGGATACGGGGCTGTTCAAGGGGGGGCCGCTGACGGCGGCGGTTCTGGAGGGGACGAATGTCCGGTTTCTTCAGGTTCAGCGCTAGGCCAGACCCAGTTTTTGTTCCAGAGCGCCGCAGAGCATATGGCCGAGGGTGATGTGCATTTCCTGTATACGGGCGGTGTCGTCGGACGGGACGATGAGCAGGATGTCGCAATATTTTGACATTTTTCCGCCGTTGCGGCCGGACAGGCCGACGGTGACGAGTTTTTTGGCGCGGGCGGCGTCAAGCCCCCTGAGGACGTTCGGGCTGTTGCCGGAGGTGCTGATGCCTATCGCGATATCTCCGGGCTGGCCCAAGGCTTCGATCTGCCTTGAAAACAAGTGATCGAAGCCGAAATCGTTGCCGATGGCGGTCAGGGCGGAGGTGTCGGTGGTCAGGGCCAGCGCTGCCAGAGGCGCACGGTCCTTTACGAATCTTACCGTCAGTTCGGTGGCGATGTGCTGGGCGTCGGCGGCGCTGCCGCCATTGCCGAAGAAGAGAAGTTTTCCGCCCTGGCCGAGGCTTTCAGCGCAGGCGTCAAGCAGTTTGGAGAAATCCGACTGCAGGCTTGCAAAGGTTTTTTCCGCTATGGAGAGATGTGCGCCGCGTTCTCTGGCCCAGAAAGATTCGAGGTCGAAGGGCGGGTGCGCCGTTCCGCGAGTGGGTTTAGGTGCCTTGGTCACGGGATGATTTCCCGTGTCACGGGAATGGGAGCGGCGGAGGCTCCGCTCCAGTCCATGTTTTGCGCGGCGGATTTCTCAATCATCTGATCCTCGGTCATCTGGTCCGCCGGAACGTAGGTGATCTGGGGCTTGTGGCCGGGAACGGGGACGTTCTTGGGTGCCAGGGCGGCGCGATTATAGGACAGTTGCTCCGGGGAAAGCTGGAAGCCGACCAGCACCTGATACTGGAAGGCGGTTTCCTTGCTGCGGACCGGGATGATCTGGCGCAGGTATTCGGTGTGGGTGCGGGTACTTTCGCCTTGCTCAAAGCTCATCGAAACCGAGAAAATCTCCTTGGCCATGATTTTGCCGTTCGGTCCGGTGACGGCCACGAAAAACGGGTAGGTCAGGAAGGGTTTATCGGATTTCTGCTGCCGTGCCTTGGGGCCGAGGGTTCCGGTGAAGAGCAGGGCGAGATCGACGGTGGCGCTGGAGGTGGCGAGTTCGCAGCTGCTCTGGCGCTTTTTGATGTCCATTTGCGCGATCATGTTTTCATAAAACGTGCGCTGGTCGTCGGTGAAGTCCGAAAGGCTGCCTAAATCCTTTACAATCTGGATTTGCGGGCAGGGGGTGGCGAGGAGGCGTTCGGAGCCTTTGTAACCTCTGGCCTCGGAGCGGCCAAGTTCTATGCCCCGGTTCAAGTCGTCTACGGCGCCGTCTATGGTTTCGCCGCAGGCGGGCAGAACGGCCAGAAACAGCATACAGGCAAAGAGGCGGATGTGTTGTCTTAATGATTTCATTCAGGCTCCGAAGGCAGATGCTTCTCTTGCAGGGTTTAGAGTACGAAAGCGCGGGCTTTTGTGCAAGGGTGTGGATCAGAGCCGCAAAATTTCCTATATAGGGGGGCATGGATAATATGGTTCAGGACGATAAAACGCTTAAGAAGCCTGATCTGACTCTGGTTCTGGCGGCGCCCCGCGGGTTTTGCGCCGGTGTGGACCGGGCGATCCAGATCGTTGAACTGGCGCTGCAGAAATACGGGCGTCCGGTCTATGTTCGGCATGAGATCGTGCATAACAAGTTTGTCGTGGATTCGCTTAAGGCCAAGGGCGCGGTGTTTGTTGAGGAACTGGACGAGATTCCCGAGGATGGGCAGCCGGTGATTTTTTCCGCGCACGGGGTGCCGAAATCCGTTCCAGAAGCTGCTCAAAGACGGGAAATGTTTTTCATCGACGCGACGTGTCCGCTGGTGAGCAAAGTGCACCGCGAGGCCGAGCGGCATTTCGAGCAGGGGGACACGATCATCCTGATCGGTCATGCCGGGCATCCCGAGGTGATCGGTACAATGGGGCAACTGCCGTCCGGCGCGGTGATGCTGGTTGAAACGCTTGCTGATGTGGCGGCGCTGAAGGCCGATGATCCCGAGCATCTGGCGTATTGCACGCAGACGACTCTGTCGGTAGACGATACGGCGGCCATTGTCGACGCATTGCAGAAAAAATTTCCCGCCATCAAGGGGCCGCGCAAAGAGGATATCTGCTATGCCACGACCAATCGGCAGGCGGCGATGAAGGAAATCGCCAAGGGCAGCGATGCGGTGATCGTGATTGGTGCGCCGAACTCCTCCAACTCCAATCGCCTTGTCGAGGTGGCGCAGCAGAACGGCTGTTCCAAGGCCATGCTGATCCAGCGGGCGGGGGATATCGATTGGGCATGGATGGAGGGGGTGCGGACGCTGGGCCTGAGCGCAGGGGCTTCCGCGCCGGAAGTGCTGGTTGAGGAAGTCGTCGATCTGATGCGCGGGCGCTATCATGTCACGATCCGCGAAACGGTGCTGACGGAAGAAAATGTCACGTTTAAAATCCCCCGCGTGCTTTCTGCGGCCTAGACTCATTTTTTTTATAAGGTAATCTTTTTCGCATGGCCGTTTACACGCATATCACCGCCGCGCAGCTTTCAGATTTTCTTAAAGGGTATGATCTCGGCACGCTGGTTTCGTTCGAAGGGATCGCGCAGGGCGTGAGTAATACGAATTATCATGTCTTTACGGATCAGGGGCGGTTTATCCTGACTCTTTTTGAAGAACGGCGGGTGAAGGCTGAGGATCTGCCGTTTTTTTTCGCGTTTTCGGACCATCTTTCGCAGCGGGGAATCCAGACTCCTCGCGCTCTTCCAGATAGAAACGGGAGGAGCTTCGGGATGCTGGCGGAACGGGCGGCGACGTTTCTGAATTTCCTGCCGGGGAAGGATATTCCCAAGGTGCAACTCACGGCCGATCATTGCGCGTCGTTCGGGGAAGGACTGGCGCGGATGCATCTGGCGTCCGAAGGTTTTGATTTGAAGCGTAAAAATTCGATGGGACCGGAACGGTGGCAGGTTCTGGCGGAGAAGACCGCTGGAGGTGCGGACCGTTTCGAGCCGGGGTTAAGAGCATTCATCGCCGAAGAGCTTCAAATGCTAATGGCTTCGTGGCCGACGATGGAGGAGGCTCCCATTCCTGTCGGTGCCATCCATGCCGATCTGTTTCCCGACAATATTTTCTTTCTCGACGGGCGGATGAACGCGGTCATCGACTTTTATTTTTCCTGCACGGATTTTTACGCCTACGATCTGGCGATTTCGATCAATGCGTGGTGCTTTACGCCGGATCATCGGTTTTCTCCCGAGCGATACCGGGCGCTTATGGGTTCCTATCTTGGTGTGAGGGCGCTGAGCGATGAGGAGCGGCGGCTTTTGCCGCTGCTGTGCCGGGGGGCGGCGCTGCGGATTTTGCTTTCAAGGCTGGAGGAGACTCTGGAGCATGATCCCGAGAAGACGCTGATGATTCCGCACGATCCCGGCGAGTATCTGACGAAGCTGCGGTTTCATCAGGTGGAGGGCTTGCCGCGTGTCTAAGGCGAAGGTGGTTGAAATATACACCGACGGCGCGTGCAGCGGGAATCCCGGCCCCGGCGGCTGGGGGGCGATTTTGCGCTGGAACGGACATGAGAAGGAATTGAGTGGCGGTGAGGCTGAGACTACCAACAACAGAATGGAAATGATGGCGGTCATTCAGGCACTCAAGGCGATGAAAAAACATTCGACCATTCATCTTTATACGGACAGTCAGTATGTGAAGCAGGGAATTGAAGAATGGCTGGAGGGCTGGAAGGCCAAGGGTTGGAAAACCGCCGGAAAAAAATCGGTCAAGAATCAGGATCTCTGGATAGAGATTGATGCTCTCATCCAGAAACACGACGTTAGGCTGCACTGGGTGCGCGGGCATGACGGGCATCCCGAGAACGAGCGGGCGGACGCGCTGGCGCGGGCGGCGATCAAGAAGATTTGAGTTTTCCGCTAGTCATTCAAATGCGAGAAGTCCCGTGCATCGCGGTTTTTGGGTTTGAGCTTGGGCGGGTTATCGGATTTTAAGAGCCGCCCGATCATTCCTCCAAAACCCTCATCGTCGGGCTGCGCGGAATTATTGGCGTAAACAATCGGTTTATATTTCCCATGCCCAGCGTTCATTATGGCCTTCCAGATATCGGCCGGGGGGCCGCCGCCCGTGACTTTTTTCATCGGGCTGTTGTCGTCGTTACCGAGCCAGATCGCCGTCACCATCTCATCGGTGAAGCCTATAAACCAGGCGTCGCGGTAATCCTGTGACGTTCCGGTCTTTCCCGATGCCGGAAAGGGCAGGTTGCCGCGCTGACCCGTGCCGTGCTCGACGACGTTTTCCATCATTTGTCTGAGGCTTTTGACTGCGTAACCTTCCAGGATTTTCTGGGGCGCGGATGGCTTTTTCTCATAGACGATCGCACCGCCTGAATCCTTGATTTTAATTACGGCGTAGGGATTCACACCGAACCCGCCATTGGCCAGAGAGGCATAGGCCGCCGTCATCTCCAGCATGGAGACGCCTGAACTGCCCAGGGCAAGGCTGAGATCGGGCGCGAGTTCCGCCGTGATGCCCATCTGGCGGGCGGTGTTGATGACAGCGGAAACCCCGACCTCCCTCATCAGGCGGACGGCAGCGGTATTCATGGAGCGGGTCAGGGCGTTTTCGAGCGTGACCTCTCCGAAATATTCCCCGCCGAAATTATCAGGCCTGTATTTGCCCTCGGTCAGTGGCGCATCAAGAATGGTGCTTTGTGAGCGCCAGCCCTTTTCCAGGGCCGTTACATACACAAGCGGCTTGAAAGAGGAGCCGGGGGGGCGCAGGGATTGGGTGGCGCGGTTGAATTCGCTGTCCGTGCGGTCCTTGCCGCCGATCATACTGAGAACTGCGCCGTCGGGGCGCATGACCAGAACGGCCCCTTGCGAGATGGAGAGCGTTTCGCCATCGGCCTTCAGGCGGGCCAGAAGAGTTTCCTCGGCCTTTTTCTGGAGTTTCGGATCAAGGGTTGTCTCCACGACCAGATCCATGTCCGGTGTGCCGATCAATTCATCCAGACCGTTCAAAACCCAGTCGGCAAAATAGCCGGCTTCCTTGGAAACGCTTGCGCCACCGGGAGGCTTTTTGAGTGTCCGCGGCACCTTTTTGACTTCTTCAGAGGTGAGGTATCCGGCATCGGCCATGGCGGCCAGAACGACATCCGATCGCTCAAGCGCCAGATCCATGTTGGCCAGAGGAGAATATTTCGAAGGGGCTTTGAGCAAGCCCGCGAGGACGGCGGATTCACGAAGGTTGATGTCCTTTACGCTTTTGCCGAAATAGATTTCGGAGGCGGCGTCCACGCCGTAAATCCCCGAGCCGAGATAGACGCGGTTGAGATAGGCGCTGAGGATTTGATCCTTGGTGAGGTGCCATTCCAGCCAGACGGCCAGCATGGCTTCCTGCACCTTTCGTTTGAGGGTACGGTCGTAGCTCAGGAAGAGGTTTTTTGCCAACTGCTGTGTGATGGTCGATCCGCCCTGAACGAGCCTGCCCTTACCGATATTGATCATCATCGCACGGGAGACGCCCAGAATGTCTATGCCGGGGTGGCTGTAAAAACGGCGGTCCTCAGTCGCCAGAACCGCGTGGATCAGATCGGAGGGAACATCCGAGACGGTGACGCTGCGCCCTTTGGTTTCGCCGTAACGGGCAACGATGGAGCCATCAGCGGCCAGAATGGTGATGGAGGGGCGGCGGTCGAATTTCGCGGCACGGGTAATGTCGGGCAAGTCCTTGGCGAACCATCCCAGAACGAAGACGGCGAAAATCCCGCCCCAGAGCGCCAGAATGACGAGCCATTTGAACAGGCGCACCGAAAGGGAGCGTTTCTTTTTCGATTTTTTCGAGGAAGAGCCCTTTTTTTTCTTCTTTTTTGACATGAGCGGGTGTTTCTCGGCTGGATGAAGCGGATCTTATTTGAAAGCGTTCAAGCGTTATAGGCGAAAAGGACCGAAAATTCAAATCCACAGTAAAATTTTCATAATTATTCTTCTGTCCGCCTAGACCAGAAGCAGGGAGGCCAGACCGAGAAAAGATAGGAACCCGACGACGTCCGTCACCGTTGTGAGCAGGACGGAGGAGGAGATGGCCGGGTCGCTGCCGATTTTTTCGAGGAAAAGCGGGATTCCCGCTCCGAACAGTCCGGCGGCGATGAGGTTGATGATCATGGCCATGGCAATGACAAGACCCAGCGTGGCGCTGGCGAACCACGCGCCCGCGATCAGGCCCGTGATAGCGGCAAAGAGGACGCCGTTGACGGCACCCACCAGCGTTTCCTTCCAGATGACGCGCCAGGTGTTGGTACCGGACAATTCGCGTGTGGCAATGGCGCGGACGGCGACGGTCAGCGCCTGCGTCCCCGCGTTTCCGCCCATAGACGCCACAATGGGCATGAGGATTGCCAAAGCGACGACCTGCTCGATGGTCGCGTCGAAGAAGGAAATCACGATGGAGGCCAAAATGGCGGTCCACAGATTGACAAAAAGCCAGCGGAAGCGGTTTCCGGCTGTTGAAATCACGGCATTGTAAAGATCGCCCTGATGTCCCACCCCGGCCAGATGGAGGATATCCTCCTGCGCTTCCTCGTCGATGACGTCCACAACGTCGTCGATCGTGATGACCCCGAGCAATCTGCCGTTCTGATCGACGACCGGGGCGGAGACGATATCCTCCCGCCGGAACATATGGGCGACCTGCTCCTGGTCCATGTCGGCGGGAATTGGCTTTAATTCTCCGGTAATCAGATCCCTGATTTTTCCCGAGCGCTTGGCCCGGACGAGTTGGCTCAAGGGAACGGTTCCGATGAGGTTGTAAGACGGGTTGATGACAAACACGTCAAAGAAGCTCTCGGGGATGGTTTCGGAGGCGGCACGCAGATAATCGAGGGTTTTTCCCACGGTCCAGAATTCGGGGATGGCGACGACTTCCCGGTTCATCAGACGTCCGGCGCTGTCCTCCGGGAAACTCAACCCCTCCTCAAGCGCGAGGCGCATATTCGCGGACAGGTGCTTCATGATGTCCTTCTGGAAGTCCGGTTCCAGAGGTTCGATCAGGAGCAGGGCATCATCGCTTTCAAGCTCCGAGATTATCTGCGCGACCTGCGCGGCGCTCATGGCCGACAGGGATGTTTTGCTGATCTTCTGATCGAGTTCGACGAAGGTTTCCGGCTCCAGAACGTCGCCGAATTTGCTGAGAAGTTCCTCGCGGTCGTCGTCCTTGATTTTTGAGAGAAGTTCGGCCGTATCGGCGCTGCTGAGATCGTCAAGAGCCGTGACCAGCGTGTCGGCGTCCTGAGCATGGAGGGCATCGACAACGTCCTTGATGTCCTCGTCGGTCAGCTTGTATTCGCCGGGATCCTTGGCGGACAGTCTGTCGGCAAGGGCGTCTTCGTTGTCAGTTTCGACCTGTGTTCCCATGCCACGCTCACCTTCATGCCGGAACCTGAATTGAAAACAGGAATAATTACTCCAGCTCAGATTCTACCACCGCACCGGCAATATGCCATACCGAAGACGAACGGTGCGAAAAGAAAACGTCCTTCCGCGGTCACGCAGACCGGATCAGGCGGTGCGTCGTATGATCGACAACGGAGTCATCGAAAATCTGGGCGCCGACCGTTGCGATCGAAGTGATATTGATAATCCCGCGCGCGGTGACCGACGGGGTCAGAATGTGCGCTGGTCTTGCCGCTCCGAGCAAAAGCGGACCGATGCTGACGCCGTCCGACAGTGTCCGCAACATATTAAACGTAATATTCGCGGATTCGACGTTGGGCATGATGAACAGATTGGCCTGTCCGTTCAGGCGTGAGTTGGGCATGACCCTTTCACGAACACTTTCGGACAGGGCGACATCGGCCTGCATCTCCCCGTCGATCTCCAGATCCGGGTCACGGCGGCGGATATCGGCAAAGGCCGCCCGCATTTTGCGGGACGTTTCTGTATCAATCGTTCCAAAGTTGGAATGAGAAAGTAGAGCGACTTTCGGTTTGATCCCGAATCGGCGGACCTCCTCGGCGGCCATCAGGGTCATTTCCGAAATCTGCGCTACGGTCGGGTTGGCGTTGATCTGTGTATCGCAAAAGAAGAACGTACCCGCACTCAGGAGCAGAGGGCTGAGGGCTGCCGGGGTCTCGACTCCCGGCTTGAGGCCTATAATGTCGATGATATCTTCCAGATGCTCATGATAATGGCCGAGCGTACCGCAGATCACGGCATCGGCATCATCCTTGTAGACCATGAGGGCGCCGATGACGGTGGTGTTGTTGCGGAGGATAGCCTTGGCATCGTCGGGCGTGGTGCCGCGGCGTTCCATGATGCTGTGATAGGTCTGCCAGTAATCCTTGTATCGCGGGTCGTAGGACGGGTCGATCAGCGTAAAATGCTTTCCGGGGTGCATCCGCAAGCCGAGGCGCTTGATGCGAGTTTCAATAACTTTTTCGCGTCCGATGAGGATCGGGTGCGCCAGATTTTCGTCGATGACGGTCTGCGCGGCCTGAAGAACACGCTCTTCTTCCCCTTCGCTATAGACAACGCGCTTGGGATTTTCTTTTGCGCGGGAATAGATCGGTCGCATGACCAAGCGGGAGCGGATGAAGTATTGCTGCAAACGGTCGCGGTAGGCTTCGAAATCCGTAATCGGACGGGTGGCCACGCCGCTGTCCATTGCGGCCTTCGCCACAGCCAGAGGAAGATCGACGATGAGGCGCGGGTCGAAGGGTTTGGGAATCAGGTAGTCGCGCCCGAATTCCAGATTTTCGTTGCTGTAGACGGCGGCAACCTCAGCGACGATTTCCTTCTGCGCGAGTTCGGCAATCGCCTTCACGCAGGCGAGTTTCATTTCCTCGTTGATCGTTGTCGCGCCGACGTCGAGCGCTCCTCTGAAGATGAAGGGGAAGCAGAGGACGTTATTGACCTGATTCGGGAAGTCGGAGCGGCCCGTGCAGACGATGGCGTTGGGTTTGGCCGCGTAGGCTTCTTCGGGCATGATTTCGGGGGTCGGGTTGGCCAGCGCCAGAATCAGCGGTGCATCAGCCATTTTGGAGACCAGTTCCTTGTTCAGGACACCGGGACCGGAGAGGCCCAAAAACACGTCCGCGCCCACAAGAGCTTCCTCCAGCGTGCGAATATTGGTTTTTGCGGCGAAGGCGACTTTTGCGGGGTCCATGCCCTTCTTGCGGCCTTCATAAACAATTCCGTTGCGGTCGGAGACGAGAATGTTTTCTTTCTTCAGGCCGGCGTGAACCAGAAGATTCAGGCAGGCAATCGCAGACGCACCGGCGCCAGAGGCGACCAGTTTGATATCGCCGATCTTGCGTTTGGAATATTTAATCCAGTTGGTGAAGGCCGCGGTGACGATAATCGCGGTCCCGTGCTGGTCGTCATGGAAGACGGGAATTTTCATCCGTTCCTTGAGGCGGGTTTCGATCTCGAAACATTCGGGGGCTTTGAAGTCCTCCAAATTAATGCCCCCGAAGGTGGGTTCGAGGGCGGCGACAATCTCAACGACTTTATCCACATCGGTGGCATCAATCTCAATATCCACCGAGTCGATGTTGGCGAATTTCTTGAACAGAACGGCTTTACCTTCCATGACCGGCTTGGAGGCCAGCGCGCCGAGGTCACCGAGGCCGAGAACGGCGGTGCCGTTCGAGATGACGGCGACCAGATTGCCCCTGGAGGTATAATCGTAAGCTGTAGCGGGGTCGCGGGCGATTTCCTCGCACGGGGCGGCCACTCCGGGGGAATAAGCAAGAGCAAGGTCGCGCTGCGTGGACATTTCCTTCGTCGCGCGAATGGCGATTTTGCCGGGTGTCGGATACTTATGATAATCCAGAGCGCTCTGTCTGAAGGCTTCTTTGTCTTTTTTGCTGCTCATGTTGTGTCTCGCTCGTACCTTATACTATTAATGACGCCAGATACTCCCTGTAAGGGGAGTAACTTTATGGAAATGGTGCGGTCGAGAAGACTCGAACTTCCACAGGATTTCTCCCACAGCGACCTCAACGCTGCGCGTCTACCATTCCGCCACGACCGCAAATTTCCATACCCTCTGGCCGACAAGACCATGAAGGCAGCGGGATGAATACCAAATCAAAAGGCTAAGGGCAAGATGCTTGAGCGTTGCAGCGCACCAAAAACACGCTATATAGAGGCATGGTGGAATGGAAGACCGAGAAAACGCCCGTGGATTATCCCTTCGCCGTCTCCGAGATGGAGCGGCGGGTGGAGGCGATCCGTGCCGGGACGGAGGATGAGTTGGTCTGGTTATTGGAACATCCGCCCCTTTATACGGCGGGAACCAGCGCCAAGGCCAAGGATTTGCTCAACCCACGGTTTCCGGTCTATGAGACGGGGCGAGGCGGGGAGTACACCTATCACGGGCCGGGGCAGCGCGTGGCCTATGTCATGCTGGATTTAAGAAAGCGCGGGCCGGACGTACGGGCTTATGTTTGCGCTCTTGAGGACTGGATTATCCGGTCGCTGGCGCATTTTGATGTGAAGGGCGAGCGGCGGGAGGGTCGGATCGGCATCTGGATTGATCTCTCGCGTCATGGTGGGCTTGCAGGGCAGGAGGCCAAGATCGCGGCGATTGGCATCCGCATCCGGCGGTGGGTGACTTATCATGGGGTAGCGGTCAACATCAACCCGGATTTATCGCACTTCGGCGGCATCGTTCCGTGCGGGATTGCGGAACATGGGGTGACGTCGCTAGCGGCGCTGGGGATTGATTGCAAAATGTCAGAGTTTGACAGAGTTATGAAATCAGAGTTTGAGAAGAAATTTCAAGGCGGTTGCCCGCCTTGAATCTGGTTATGGCGCGGATCGTAATTACAGACCTGTTTCCGGCGCCATATCTGCAAGTGCCTGCTGCGCGGCTGGGAGCTTTTCTGTCTGAGCTGCGACCACTTCATGAGCAGAGTGTTCGGCTCCGACGGTCTGGTCTATGACCACGGCAGTTCCCACAGCGAGTACTGCGGCTCTTAATGTCTCTGTTATCGCCTCTTTTTTGGAACTCATGTCCACATCCTCCATTTGGTTTCGTTGGTGCGGATCGTAGCGATTCGTTCGGCTTTTGTATATGGATTTTCAGTCAGCCGCCAGGCTGGTCAGGTTTTCTTTTGAAAAAGAGGAACAAAAGGCAATAAAGTCAGTGACTTTGTCTTTTATACTTCTGTAATATTTACTTTTTTCCCCCGTTTCCTCATCCATAAACAGGCTGCGGTTGATTTCGATCTGCAGGCTGTGGCGACCCCTTGTGGGTTGGGAATAGCGGCGGACAAGCTCGACGCCCTTGTAAGGGTCGTTAAGGGAGACGGTGAAGCCCTGTTTTTTGAGGTAATCGCGGATGGCGTGGGTGAAGTCGCGCCCGCTGGTGGTGCCGTCGCGGTCGCCGAGGACGAACTCGCAGGCAACAGGGTTCGATCCCGCGACTTTCAGGGCTTTTTTCGGCGTGGCGCTGGCCGAGGGCATGGAATGAGCGCTGATATGCCAGACGGCACCGAAACGGTAATGGGCGGCTTCGATGAAATTTTCCAGCGCGGCATGATAGGGCCGATAGTAATGCGCGATCCGGTGCAGGATTTCGGCGGCGTTTAATGTTCGGCTGTAGATCGGCAGGCCGGGTCGGATCAGGCGGCTGACGAGGCCGATCCCGGCATCCGAGCGGGAGGTCGGGCGCACCGGGCCGTATGTCTCCTGCGGCCAGACATCGCCGAGCAGCTTGAGGTCGATATCATCCGGGGCGCGGTTGAGGTCGATATAGCTGCGGGCGTAAAGCGCGTGGAGCAGGGCGGCGCCGTGGTCCGGCGCGGCGGAGAATAAATCCTCCACGTAACGGTCCTCCATCTTCGTGAGGTCGGCGTGCGGGCAGGCGTGACGGAAATCATCGGGGTAGAGGCGTCCGCTGTGGGAGGAGTCGAAGATCAGCGGCAGCGGAGCGTCCGCATTTTCAAGGATGTAAGTCCGGTCCGGCTTCGTCAATTTCAAGCGAAAACCCCTGTTGTCTTTCGCGGCGCTCTCTTTTACTACTGGGACGGTAGCATATTCTGCGTGTAAAAAGCGTTTATTTTAAGGGGAAAAGGATGTTTGACCTCCGCGCAATCCGGGAACGGCCGGACGATTTCAGAAAAGGGTGGACACGCCGCAAGGTCGAGGGCGATCCGGTGGGCCATATCCTGAAAATGGATGAAGAGCGGCGCTCCGTGCAGACGAAGCTGCAGGAACTGCAGGCGACCCGCAACGCGGAGTCGGCGAAAATCGGCACGATTAAAAAGTCCGGCGGGGACGCGCAGCCGATCATGGATGCGGTGGCGAAGATCAAGGGGGAGATTGCCGCGCTGGAGGAGCAGGAGCGGGTGCAGAGCGAGGAGATGAACGCGTTTCTCTCGCGCTTGCCGAATATGCTGGCCGATGATGTGCCGGAGGGCGGCGGGGAAAACGATAACAAGGAAGTCCGCAAATGGGGCGCGATCAAAACCCAAAAGGGGCCGGAGCATGGGGAGATCGGCGAAAAGCTGGGCCTCATGGATTTCGAGACGGCGGCAAAAATGTCGGGGGCGCGGTTTACTTTATTGAGTGGCGGACTGGCGCGGCTGGAACGGGCGCTGGCGCAGTTTTTCCTCGATACGCATACGGGCGAGCATGGCTATACGGAAGTGTCGCCGCCGCTTCTGGTGCGGGATAATGCGCTTTACGGCACCGGGCAGTTGCCGAAATTTGCGGAGGATTTGTTTAAGGCAAGTGCAATAGATCAAGAGGCTCTTTTAGAAGGGTTTATAAAATGGCTCAAAAAAATAAATCTTTCGGAAGAGTACAGAGATGAAAATAGAGAAAAAAATAAAAATGAGGAAATTTACGCAATAACTTATGGAGGTACTGATCAATCATTATTTAATCACAAGAGAATGATAGAAACGTATCTTAACCTACAAGAGGAACATCGTAGTTTGCACCACTGGCTCATCCCCACCTCCGAAGTTCCCCTGACCAATATCGTGGCGGAAATGATTGTGGACGAGGAGTATTTGCCGCGCCGCTACACGGCCTTCACGCCGTGTTTCCGGTCGGAGGCCGGGGCGTCGGGCAAGGATACGAAGGGGATGCTCCGGCAGCATCAATTCTACAAGGTTGAGTTGGTGAGCGTCACCGCCCCCGAAAAATCGGTCGAGGAGCATGAGCGCATGACGCAATGCGCGGAGAATGTGCTGAAAAAGCTCGAACTACCGTTCCGCACGATGGTGCTGTGTTCGGGGGATACGGGCTTCGGTTCGCGCAAGACCTACGATATCGAGGTCTGGCTGCCGGGGCAGGAACGCTACCGCGAGATTTCAAGCTGCTCCAACTGCGGGGACTTTCAGGCGCGGCGGATGAACGCCCGCTGCCGCCCGAAGGGGACGAAGGACACGCCGCGTTTCGTGCATACGCTCAACGGCTCCGGCGTTGCCGTGGGCCGTGCCCTGATCGCCGTGATCGAGAATTATTATGATCCCGCCGATGGCGGCGTTTTCGTGCCGGAGGCGCTCAAGCCGTATATGGGCGGGGTGACAAAGGTTGTGAAGGGGTAAGACGATGACAGTTTTGGAAAAGACACTGAAGACGCTTAAAAAAAACCAAGTGCTTGCAACTTTCATGAGGGAGTTTGTTCCTAATGGCACGGAGTGTGGGTTTTTAAGGGATTATAATGAGTACTGCTTTTTGATTGATCGCGTGAGTACTCACGGTTTGTACGATGGGATTTTTATATTTCAGAGACCCCAACTAACACGCGTAAGATGGGGGTCAACCCTTCTCAACTCAACGACTGAATTGTATAAAAGGAAAAACAAAAAGATCAGTCGGCCTAAAATTTCCATAGACAATATGAAGTCTGCCCTAAAGGATATACAAAAAGCCTATGGTTATGTTTGTGTTTCTATTGATGACCTAGATAGCGAGGCTCTTATTATTGGTGAGATTGAATCGCTTGATGATACGCATATGCTTTTGTACGAATTTAGCGGAAAAACGGCCAAAGACCGAAGCCATTTATTAGTACCTTTGGCTGAGATAACCAGTTTAGAAGCAGGGGGTATTTTCGAAGAAGATCTCCGTCATCTCAATTTTGAATATTGGGCAAAGACACCCAAACCCAAAAAGACTTGATGGGGACATCTGGCCCTTGTGCAAGAAATCCGGTTTTTTTATAGGGGGCCGCGCCTGTATAAGGTATATTTTTTCCAGCACTGAGTGACGCGCCCATGAACACCCAAGCCGCCAATAAAAGAATCCGGCTGATCATGCATCTGCGGCAGCTGGGCATCACCGATATCGGGGTGCTGAGCGCCATGGAGCGCGTGGCGCGGGATGAATTCGTGCCCAACCATATGAAGGATCAGGCATGGGAGGATATGGCGTTGCCCATCGGGCTGGGGCAGACGATCAGCCAGCCCTTTGTCGTAGCGACCATGACACAGGCACTGGAACTCACCGACCGGGACAAGGTTCTGGAAATCGGCACGGGCTGTGGGTATCAGACCGGAATTCTGGCTTACCTGTGCCGCCGGGTCTATACGATCGAGCGGCATAAGGCGCTGCTGGAGGAGGCGGAGGCGCGGCTGAACGCTCTTAAAGTGCGGAATTTCACGGCGATTGCCGCCGACGGGATGAAGGGTTGGCCGGTCATCAACGGCATCCAGCAGGCGCCGTTCGATAAAATCATCGTCACCGCCGCCGCCCGCGAAAAGCCGCCCGCCGCGCTGATGGAGCAGTTGAAGGTCGGTGGGATTATGGTTATTCCCATCGGCGAGCCGGGGGAGCAGATGCTCAAGCGCTACAAGAAGGAAACCGAGGAATCCACCGCCGTGCGTGACCTCATGCCCGTGCGGTTCGTGCCGTTGCTGCCAGACACCACCAAAGACCCCAACGATATGAAATCGGCCGGGAGCGCGGCCTGAAAAGGGCGGATGAAAATCTCCTCCGATTCGTGTATGATTTGCCCATGAGAATGCGTCCTGCGTTTTTCATTCTTCCTGTCATGTTTTTTCTGACTGCCTGCGGTATCGGTGGCCAGACCCCTGCGCCTGTCTCGAATTTCGGGCAGAGTCCCGGCGCGGGCAGTGCGGGGGTTCATAACGTGGTAGCGGGGGAAACGGTCTACAGCCTGTCCAAACGCTATAACCTGCCGCTGCAGGATATTGTCGTCGCTAATCATCTGCGGGCGCCGTTCCGGCTTTCGGAGGGGCAGAGGGTCAAGCTGCCGCCGCCGCAGGAATACCGGGCGCGGGCGGGGGATTCGATCTATACCGTTTCGCGGATGTTCGGGGTCAACAGCTCGGAAATTGCCAAGCTTAACCGTATGAAGGCGCCCTATATGGTGCGCCCCGGTCAGGTTCTGCGCCTACCCTCACTGTCCAGAAAGCCGAAACCGATACGTCCGCCAGCCGTGAGTCAGACCGTCAGTCAGAGCGGGGCTTTCCCCGTATCGCCCGTGACGCGAGAAGCACTTTCGGCTCCTCTTCCTGCTCCTGTCCGGTCTGGCGATTCAGGAGACATGATCGTTCCGCCCGTCAAGCCGACAAAGGCCTCTCTGGTCAAGAACGCCCGTGTTCCCAAGCGCAGTTCCTCGAAATTCATCTGGCCGTCCAAGGGCAAGATCGTTTCGGCCTTCGGGCCGAAGAAAAACGGCCTGCATAATGACGGGATCAATATCAAGGCGCCGAAGGGATCGCCCGTCCGGGCGGCGGAAAACGGGGTTGTCGTCTATGCGGGGAACGAGCTGAAAGGCTCGGGAAACCTTGTTCTGCTGCGGCATGACGGACAATGGGTGACAGCGTACGCGCATATGGATAAAATAGTGATTAAGAAGGGTCAGACCGTTAAACGGGGCGAGACGCTGGGGACCGTTGGGTCGAGCGGCTCCGTTTCCACGCCGCAGCTTCATTTCGAGGTGCGGCGGGGGACCGAGGCGCTGAACCCCGTGAAGCATCTTGAGAAGTAGGTGAGGACAGGAAAAGCCGATGAATGTTGCTGCGTTGATCTTTCAGTTTCTGGTCCCCATCCTTTTCCCGCTTTTCATTCTAGGAATTGTCGTTTCCAAGATTTTCAACTTCAAGGACGTCATCATACGCCTTTTGGACGAAGCGCGGAAAAATCCCGGTCTTTATAAAAATGACCCTGAGGCGGTCAGAGATTTGATGCTCAAGCTTCAGCAAAAAAAAGGCGGCTCGCGGACGGTGAATATCCGGCAGGAGCCGTCGCGGACGCCGGGCCGCACAACATCTGTCCCCCCTTCCTCAGGCCGTTCAAGTTCGGGGCAGAGCCAGAGCAGCCGGAGTTTGAGATCGTCTTCATCTGCCCGCCGCTCGTCCCCTCTGCGCGGCACGGCGCGGATGTCGCAAATCCGGCAGGAACACAAAATCAAGACCACCGTGGCGGTGTTTCTTCTGCTCGGCGGAGTCGGAATGTTATTTTCAACCTACTATTATGGGTTTCAGCCCGAAGCCTTCATGGGCGGGGCGGTCATGATGGGGGCGGGGCTTTTTCTGCTCAAATCCGGTGTGGAGCGTGTCTAGGGATTGTGGATGTTCGACCTGATTTTTTCGGCATTGTCGGCCTGGAATGCGCTTGGGCTTTTTCTCATGGCTTTTGTCTTTCTTGCGATCGGTGGAGGGATCGTCGGCTATTCGCTCTTCTGGCGACTCAAGGCGAAAAGAATAAGGGGGCGCATTTGTGGACTGATGATGGGCGACGCGCCGACAGAGGCCGAGGACAGCGTCCAAACAAACGTCAGCGCGGAGGGCAGCACGGTCGGGGGCTTTATCGTCATTTTTTTCTTCGTCCTTTTTCCCCTGATTTTCAGTGGAATCGGGGCGTGGCAGGCTTACGGGTATTTTTCCCTGACGACGAGCGGACGATATGCCGATGCGGTGGTCGTGCGGAATGAGTCCTCTCATGACTCCGATAGCGGGACGTCCTATAAGGCCGTGCTTGCCTTTACGGATCACAGCGGACAGGAACGGGAAGTCACAGATACGATCAGTTACGGCAGTTCCCCCTCATTCGATACCGGTACGAGGATCGGCGTTTATTACGATCCCGTCAATCCCGCCCGGTTCGTGATCGACGATTTCTGGCACAATATGGCGATTGCGATCATTTTTATCGCCTTTGGTTTTATGTTTATCCTTTTCTTTGGATTGATCTTTTATTTTGGAAACCGGGAAAAAGCCGCTCCGGAGCGGACGAAAAAAAAGAAAGGATCCGGGGGCGAGTTTTATTATCCGATCTATGAATACAAGTCGCTGCAGGGCGAACGGATGGAACATATTGAGGATGTGGGGGGAACGACTTTTCTGCATTGTCTGCCGGGCAAAGAGGTAACGTTGCTGATGCTCCCCGGCGACCCACCCAAAGTCAAAAAGGCCAGTGTATTAGGGTTAATTTTCGGTTTGTTTTTTTTGCTTCCGGGATTGTTTATCGCTAACGTCGCCGTTTCCCAGTTTGAAATTTCCTTTCTGTCGGTTCTGTTCGTCCTCGGGATAATCGGCTATGGGGTGTTCAGGGTTTATCAAAAATACTTGCTGATCCCTGAAGAAGAGCGCCGCAAGGGTTGGGCGATGATCCGCAGCGGCGAGGCGTTCAAGCCGGAGAATATTTCCTACACCTCATCAAGCAAGATTTTCTCAGGTTCCAAAGGGCGGCGGATGACACCGGAAGAGATACGCGCCCGGATCGGTTCGCAGAAAAGAATGACTGTGATCGGCGCGTTTGTGATGATCCTGATCGCCGGCGGTCTTGGCGTCGGAGCTTATTATGCCCAAAAAAGCATGGTGGAATACTCGACCCGCGGGATCAAGGCCGAGGGCAAGGTGACCGGGTTTGAAAGTAAGGACAGCGACGACAGCATCGTCTATCACGCTATCGTCGAATTTACCGATCAATCCGGCAACTCCGTCAAGTTTCAGGACAGCGTCGGGTCCAGCCATCCGAGTTTCAAACGCGGCGACGCGGTCTCTGTCCTCTATCTGCCCGAAACTCCATCGGCCGCGATGGTGGACCGTGGGATTTTCAACTGGGTGCTCAGCGGTGGTCTGATCCTCGGTGCGGCTCTCTTTCTCTGGGGAGCTTTGGCGTCTTTGCGTCTGGCTGCGTCGGTCCGGTCCGGGGCGGAGCGCACGGCTCTCTAGCTCTTTGGGAGCCGTTGAAGCGGAATCCTTCGCGGGGGCTTGCGTTTGCCGTTCCAGCGGTTATATTCAGCATCCTGAACTCATCGAATTTTCAAGAGCTTGAAGGGGCAGAATTCATGTTCATCGCAAAGGCTTATGCCGCCGCCGCCGAAAACGCCGAGAATATTGAAGCTTTGGCCGATGCACCAACGGCGAGTGAGGCGTTCATCTGGAATATGGCTCTGGTCGGGCTTCTGGTGATCCTTTTTTACGTCCTGCTCATCATGCCGCAGCAGCGCCGTTTCAAGGAGCATAGCACGATGCTCTCCGACCTTAAAAAGGGTGATCGCGTTGTAACCGGAGGCGGGCTGGTCGGAAAGATCGACAAGATCGTCGATGATCGCGAGATGGTGGTCGATCTGGGGAACGGGCTTAAGGTTACAGCTCTGCGCTCGAGCATCCAGGGCAAGGCCGAGGATGTTCTCAAGCCCGCTGCGAACGACGCCAAGACCAAAGGCGAAAAGAAGAAATAGAAAAGCCTGATTCATGCTTCGTACGCCGCTCTGGAAGACCCTTCTTATTCTGGCCGTTTCGCTTTGGAGCGTGGCTTACAGCCTGCCGACTTTCGTGAGTGCTGACACGCTGAAATGGATGCAAGACAATCTTCCTGCCGGATTTCCGAAAAGCAGCGTGAATCTGGGTCTGGACCTCAGGGGCGGGGCGCACCTGCTTCTCGAGGTCGATATGGATTATGTCTACAAGGAACGTGCCGATATGCTGGAGCAGGATCTGCGTCAGCGCATGGTGGAGAAAAAGATCGGCTATTCGAAGCTCGGCACTATCCTCAAAGGGGCGCGGGTTACGCTCAAGGAGGCCAAGGATGCCGAAGCCGTGCGTGGTCTGATCCGTGCCATGGATTCGCGCTATCTGGTGACCACGTCTGAGGACGGGCTGAGCGTTGAGGCGGTTATGGATGCCGCGCAGATCAAGGAGATTCAGGGGCAGGTTCTCGGCCAGTCGATTGAAATCGTCCGCCGCCGCGTCGATCAGCTCGGCACGACCGAGCCGACGATCCAAAGGCAGGGGGATAACCGCGTTTTGCTGCAGGTTCCGGGCGCCGACTCAAACGATATTAAACGGATCATCGGCAGGACGGCCAAGCTGGGTTTCCATCTGGTCGATCAGTCCGGCGCACGGTCGGCGGGCGATATGACCCTGCCTATGGTCGAGGAGCCGGGGCAGAAAATGAACGTCAAGAGACGGGCGATCATCACGGGCGATATGCTTGATAACGCCCAGCCGAGCTTCGACCAGAACGGCCGGACGGTGGTCAGTTTCCGTCTCAATTCCACAGGTGCGCGGAAATTCTGCGATGCCTCCCGCAGCAATGTCGGCAAGCCCTTTGCCATCGTTCTCGATAACGAGATCATCAGCGCTCCGGTGATCCAGGAGGCGATCTGTGGCGGGCAAGGGCAGATTTCAGGGAATTTCAGTGTTCAGGAGGCGAACGATCTGTCGGTTCTCCTGCGCGCCGGCGCCCTGCCTGCGCCGATGACCATCGCCGAAGAGCGCACCGTCGGGCCTTCACTCGGCGCCGACTCCGTGGCCGCCGGAAAAACGGCAAGTCTTTTCGGTTTGCTGTTTGTCATGGGTTTCATGATGATTGCTTACGGGCTTTTCGGATTTTTTGCCGTTGTCGCCCTTTTTATCAACGTCCTGATGATTCTGGCGCTGCTTTCGGTTCTGCAGGCAACTTTGACCCTGCCGGGGATTGCCGGGATCGTGCTGACCATGGGGATGGCGGTGGATGCCAACGTGCTGATCTTCGAGCGGATCCGCGAGGAGCTGCGGGCCGGACGCTCGAACATCTCGGCCATTGATACCGGGTACGGGAAGGCGATGGCGACCATCGTGGACTCCAACCTCACGACCCTGATTCCCGCGGCTATCCTTTTTGCGTTCGGCACGGGGCCGATCAAGGGGTTTGCGGTGACGATCAGCATCGGTATCCTGACCTCCATGTTTTCAGCGGTGATGATTACGCGGCTGATGGTTCTCTGGTGGCTGCGGCGGTCGAAGCCCGGCGCCACGGTTCCGGTGTAGGGAGGTTTCGATGCGCGGTTTAACTCTCATTCCCCATACGATCAACGTCAATTTTTTCCGTTACCGCTATTTTGCGTTTTTACTGTCTTTGGCTCTTGTGTTCGGCTCCTTTTTCCTTCTCGGCACCCGCGGCCTGAATTTCGGGATTGATTTCACCGGGGGAACCGCTATTGAAATCCGTACCCCGGAAAAGCCGGACATTGGAAAGCTTCGTGAAGGCTTGAATGCGCTTGGCCTCGGCGATGTGTTGATTCAGGAGTTCGGTCAACCCCAGGACTTGCTGATCCGTTTGCCGCAGCAGAAGGAAACGCCCGAATCCCTCAAAGTGTATCAGGATTGCCTGGAGCAGAACCGCAAGGCCAACGATCAGACGCCGTGTCCGACCGCCCAAAGCGAAGCGATTGCAAAGGTTCAGGGCCGTTTGAAAAGCTTTTTTAAATCCGGCGAGGTCGATTACCGACGCGTGGAGTTTGTGGGGCCGCAGGTCGGCGAGGAGTTGAAGCGGCAGGGTCTTATTGCTATCACTCTGTCGATTTTGGCGATCATGGGTTATATCTGGCTGCGGTTCGAATGGCAGTTTGCCATCTCCGCGACCGTGGCGACGACCCTGCATGACGTGGTGCTGACTTTGGGGTTGTTCTCGCTTACGCGGATGCAGTTCGACGTTTCGACTCTGGCCGCCATCCTTCTTGTTGCGGGTTATTCAGTGAATGATACCGTGGTCGTGTTCGATCGAATCCGCGAGGATATGCGGAAATACAAAAAGAAGCCCTTGGCGGAATTGATTAACGTGGCGATCAACGAGACGCTGCCGCGCACGACTATGACCTCCTTCACGACCCTGCTGGCGCTGTTTGCGCTCTATATTTTCGGCGGGGAGGTCATCCGCGGGTTTATCTATGCGCTGATCTTCGGGATTGTCGTCGGCACCTATTCCTCCATTTATGTCGCGGCGCCGCTTCTGGTCTATCTGGGCGTCCGGCCGTCATCCCTCAAGCCTTCAGGCGATCAAACCCCCGAGGCGGCTTGAGATGGATGTCACGCCGCTTGTCAAAAAGGGGCAGCAGATCATCCAGAGCTATGCGGGCGGTTCGTTTAAAATTACCGGGGTCGTTTATAAGGGCGCGGTGATCATCCGGCCCGAGGGGACAATACCTTGGGCTGTGCCCTCTTTTCGTTTGCAGGAACTAATTTCCGACGATTTCATGGTTTTAGAGAGTGTTATCGGTTCTGCCGATGTTGTGCTTTTCGGGACCGGGGCCGGGCAGGTCATTCTGACCCCCGCGCAGAAAAGGGGGCTGGGGAACCTGAAACCCGAAACGATGGATACAGGAGCGGCCTGCCGCACTTATAACGTCCTTATGGCCGAGGGGAGGCGTGTGGCGGCGGTTTTGCTGCCCGTTCCGGCGGGGTAGGGGATGAATTTGCATCCCGGCGCCTAAAGCCTTATACTGGTTGGCTAATAAATAAGATTATGAACCGAAACGGTTTTTTTAAGTATATGAGGGTGCATGGCCGGGCCTAATCTCAACACTCCGCCGGAACTGGCGGCTTATCTGGAAACCGTGCGGCAGAGGCAGCAGGTGAGTAATACCTGGCCCGCGGATTACCTTTACCACCCCGTAGACGGGGGCGGGCTGACGATCGGTGTGCGCGACGCGCAGGGGCAGACGCAGAATTATTCCGTCTGGCTCAAGCGCGACCAGCCCGGTGGCGCGTTCAACAGTTTCGTCCTGCTCAATACGCAGGCGCAGTTCGATAATCTTTACACCAGCCGCCCGTCCGCCGACCGTGCCAACACCGTGAGCTATGGCGACAAGAAGGCGTGGGTCAATGCGACGACGGGCGAAGTCCGGCAGGCGAATGTCAGCGAGGTTTATTATATTCCCGGCTCCGGGAAAATCGTACCCGAGCAGAACGGGCTGGATTACGCCTGGTCGCAGTCGGGCGAGTTCGTCGATCCTTTTGATGCGGAGCGGATGCGGACCCGCCATCAGGCGCGGATCGACCGTAATGAAATCCCCAAGGGCACGCCCTTGACGCAGGAGGGCAAAGGCGAACTGGTGCGGGTGCGCCGCGCCTTTGTTAATAGCGATTTGATCCGCGATGGGATAGTGAGCGCCGCCGATCTGAAGACCGATCTGCGTTCGCAGGGGTTTGCGTATGACATTCCGGGGACGCTGGTTCAGGGCGCCGACAGCCAGAAAAAGGCGGCGGCGGAACAGGTGATGATTGCCGGATTCTCCAAGGCCAGAGATGCGCTGAACGCCGCACCTGCGGCCACAGCCAGTGCTGCGGCCCTGCAAGGCTCTCCCAAAGTTTCCGTTTATCAAATTCCCGCTGCTGCTGCGGCCACGCCTGCCACTCCGCAGGCAACGGGTTCCACCGTCCTCAATCCTGCTTCCTTTATGGCCGAGGTGCAGAAACTCTCCCTCGTCACTCCGGCGGACATTACGGCGGCCAAGGACGATAAAACCCAGATGCGGGCGGCGTCCCGCGCTATCAGCGATCTGGACCGGATGCTCGGTTCCGATCCCAAGGCGCAGAAGCCGGAAACGCAGGCGCGGATTCTCGACGCTCTCAAGGCCTCGCCGGGGCAGAGGGATATTCTCGCCGATTATGTCCGCAAGAAAATCGCCGATCCGTCGCTGGCCATGAACGAACATTCGGGGATGGTCACGGGGCGGATGCTCGGGATGCGTCCGGCTTTGGGGGCGGTTGAAAATATCCAGCCGAAATTCCAGAGCGCGGCGGGGGGAAGCGAGACGGTGGCGCCCAAAAACCTCGCCACCCTGAATCTCCTGCCGACAAAGACCGATATCGTCGAGGATTACAACCGGGCGCAGGAGGTGCTGGATATGATCCGGCGCAGCGCCACGCCGTCTGAATCGGCGCAGAACAAGCTTCCCGCCGCGCAGATCACGCAGGTCATCGCCGCTTATCGCGCCGCGGGTTATGAGGGTTACGCGAAGGTGATGGAAGACATGAACCGCACCGCCGCCAGCGATCCGACGATGGAATATGCCAAGGCCGCCGTGGCGCTGCATAGCGCCTATGTCGGCACCTACGACAAGCGCCAGCAGGTTCAGGTGCAGGAGGATTTCCAGCGGGCGCGAGAGCGGGCGCTGGAGCATCTCAAAGTCGATTACGATAAAATCCGCCAGCAGATTCCCGACATCCTCAAGCGCAGCGGCATCGACCCCGCCACGGTGACGGAGCCGCAGCGCGACGAGATCATGCGGCAAGTGCGCGAGTCCATTAACCGCACGGCCGATCAGCTCAACGCCATCACCCCCGAACGGGTGCGCGATATCGAACGCACGATCAACACGCGGATCGAGCAGGCGGTGATTTCCGCGGCGGCCAACAAGCTTGGGAATGTCGAGGAGCGCCTTACAAACGCACGGGCGGGAGCGCAGGCGGAATACGATGCGCGGTCGCAGGCCTTTATTGAGCAGCTCCGCGCCATGCCCGCCGACCAGCGCGAGAAAATCTGCGCCAACTCGGGCAACAACCCGCTGGTGCAGGCGGCGTGTAAGCCTTAGGGTTAAACCCAACTATCAGAGTCTCCAAACCTCAGAAAGCCGAAGTTTGTTTAGGATCAAAAAATATCTGCGATGGTGGACGCACGAAATCCTGGGGTTTATGCAACTCGGGCTTATTCGGGTTGGGGTCATTTCGAACTTGTGCGCCCACAGTATTTTCTTCCAGTTTTCCAAGCCGCTCTTTCAGGAAAGCCACGCGCTCTTCGTGAGACATGGAATCCGTTCTGGGCTTCCAGCCTTCCGGCAAAAGAAGGCGATCTTGCCCCGGCGCCCACTGGCTTCGCACTTCAACGGGCATAGGAATACCCATGGCGGTCATAATTGTATTGGCTGCGGAGTTTGAATTTTGAGCCTCAAAGTGATGTCCGCGTAAAATAGGCGCACCCACGATGATATAATTCAAATTTTGAGAATTGATAAATTCTGACGCTTCAACGGCTTGCGCGAGACCTCTAACGAAATCCTCCTTTGATAAATTCGCCGCTACGGTCTGTGATACCAGAGGGTAGTCGGGCGCTATGTCTTGAAGCGCCACTCCTTCCAATACCCGAACCCTTAAAGTATCCTCGCCGGATGTAGAAAAATTTGTGAGTTCTCCGCTTCGCCTGTTATAGGCATCCCCATTAAACGCGAACAGAGGCTGACCATTGACGGAAAATACAACCTCGTTGTGAACAGCCCTGCCGATCAAAGGAATATTCGCAGACTGATAGCTTCTGATTTCAACCTGATATTTGTCGTCAGACATAAAAAAACCCGTTTATATTTTCTGTAATTTTACTTAGATAATAATAAACTTACAAGAATTGCGATAAGAGCGGTCAAACCCTCGTATTTTTCCCCATATTAGGAACAAAATCGTTCACTTTTTGTTCTAATGACGGCAGAGCCTACAGTTTGACAAAAGCTTATTCTAAGGCTCCTTCGCTTTTTTAAGCCGCGATTTTCACCGGGCCTTTTTCGAAGAGTTCGGCGACATACTCCCAGTTCACGAGGCTGTCCATGAAGGCCTCCAGATATTTCTGGCGGGCGTTGCGGTAGTCGATGTAATAGCTGTGTTCCCAGACATCGCAGCCCAGAAGCGCGGTCTTGCCCTGCGCCAGCGGGTTTTCGCCGTTGGGGGTCTTCATCACGTCGAGCTTGCCGTTGGCATCGAGGATCAGCCAGCACCAGCCGGAGCCGAACTGTGTCATTCCGGCCTCGATGAATTTGCCGCGGAAGGAGTCGTACGAGCCGAAGGATTGGTTGATCATGCTTTCAAGATTGGCGGGGATGGCCTTGCCGCTTTTCGGGCCGCCGTCCTTTTTCATCCAGTTCCAGAAATGAATGTGGTTCCAGTGCTGGCCCGCGTTGTTGAAAAGGCCCGCCTGCGCCGGATTTTTGAAGGAGGACACCACGACCTGTTCCAGAGTTTTATCGCCCAGACCCGCGGCCTGCGCGAGCTCGTTACCCTTCACGACATAGGCGTTGTGGTGTTTGTCGTGATGGAATTCCAGCGTCTCCTTCGACATATAAGGCATCAGCGCGTCGTAGGCGTAGGGGAGTTCGGGGAGGGTAAAGGGCATGATCGTCTCCTGCTTTCCATGATCTCTAAAAGCTGCTAACGCTACACTAGTCATTTTGGGCAATT
Organism: Alphaproteobacteria bacterium; assembly: GCA_016699735.1. Taxonomy (NCBI): domain Bacteria; kingdom Pseudomonadati; phylum Pseudomonadota; class Alphaproteobacteria; species Alphaproteobacteria bacterium. Next base: position 2,123,399 of record CP065008.1, on the reverse strand, counting down.
TCTCAAGGTTTTTTGAACGGCGGAGCTTTTGGGCGGACAGGCGCTTTCAACGTGCGGGCAGATCGTGCGGGACCATGACCGGGACCGCTTCCTGCTGTCGATGTTCGCGCCGCCGCAGACACGCGAGGCGCTGTGGGCGTTGTTTGCCTATAACCACGAACTGGCGAAAACGCGGGAAGTGGTGAGTGACAGCACGCTCGGGCTGATCCGCCTGCAATGGTGGCGCGAGGCCGTCGGATGCATTTATGAAAACAAGGCGCAGCCGGAGAATGCGATTATCGATGCGCTGGCGCTGGCGATCAAGGCGCATGATTTGCCAAGGGAGATGTTCGATACGCTGGCCTATGCGCGGGAGTTCGATCTTGAGAATGTTTCACCGGGGAATCTGGAGGGGCTTTTGAATTACGCGGATTTCACCTCTACGCCGCTGATGAAGCTGGCGGTTAAAGTCACAGGGGACGATCCCGAAATGGAGCCGGTCTATCCGGTGGCGGTGAATTATGCGCTGGCGGGGATTTTGCGAGCGGTTCCCGCCCATGCGGGACAGGGGCGGTGTTATCTTCCCGAAGATCTGACGGTCAAGCATATCGTGACCCGAGAGAAGCTGTTCCTGTTCGAGCGGCAGGCGGGGTTGCCGGGGTTGCTGGCCGAAATTGCGGCAGCGCAGACAATCGGAGTCCGGCCGAATAACATTTTCCTTAAAGCGTCTTCGGTGCTGGCGGGGCTGTATTTCAAGCATCTGAGAGCCCGAAAATACAATATTTTCGACCCGCAATATGCGCTGGAGCCGCCGTTTAAGGCGCTGCGCCTGACTTTGGCGACAAAATTCATCACTTTTTAGCAGTTTTTGGCTATGATCGCCGAGGTTAGGGAGGCGTGGCGTTGGAGGCTGCGCCGGGTAATGTCAGGTTAAATCAGGAGAGAGTCTTATGGTCGATTCCGTCAATCCGTCCGGGTCCGTGCAGCCGCTTCAGTCTGTGAAGAAAACGCAGGAGACACAAAAGCCGGAAAAAGCAGAAACGAAATCCGGCGCTCCTGTCGATGAGGTCAAGATTTCGCAGGAGGCTTTGAGTCTGTCGCAGGCCGAGGACGCTGCCCGTCAGGTTGCTGCTACTCTCTCGCAAAAACCGGAGACGACCCTGTCCGCCGATCAACAGCGTCTCAGTACGCTGGCTTGATTACTTGTATTTGACGTCTAGAATTTCGTAGGACCGCAAACCCTTGGGGGTTTTGACCTTCACGAGATCGCCGACGGATTTTCCGATCAGGGCGCGGGCTACGGGGGCGCCGATGGAGAGTTTTCCTTTTTCCGTATCCGATTCATATTCGCCGACGAGCTGATAGGTTTCCTCATCGTCTGAATCTTCGTCCACCACGGTGACGGTGGCGCCGAATTTTACAACCTGTCCGGTCATGGTCTTCGGGTCGATCACCTGCGCCCGGCCAATGACGGATTCGAGTTCCTGTATGCGGCCCTCAATAAAGCTCTGCTGCTCGCGGGCGGCGTGATATTCGGCGTTCTCCGAAAGATCGCCGTGAGCGCGGGCTTCGGCAATCGCCTGAATGACGGCAGGGCGTTGAACGCTTTTGAGGTTTTTCAACTCGCCTTCGAGTCTGACGAATCCTTCTTTAGTCAAAGGAACCTGGTCCATGAATGAAATCCTGTAATAAAAAAATAAAATTAGGTCTGAACTTAAAACAAACATCCCGCCTCCGAAGGGCGGGGTGCCGTTATTCTTTGCTCAGACCAAAAAGCGTATCGCAAACAGGCACGCTCCGTCAAGGACGTCGCTATTCCGCCGCTGCCTTGCTGGAATTGCGATCCTCAAAGTAGGATTGCAGCGGTGCGACGTCCAGTTCCCGCGCCTTGATGGCTTTGAGGGCTTCCACTGCGGCACGGGCGGCGGTCATCAGGGTGTAATAGGGGATTTTGTTCATCAGGGCCATGCGGCGGATCGAGGACGAGTCGGCCACGGCCTGTGCGCTTTTTGTCGTCGTATTGATGACGAGTTGAATTTTGCCGTTGATGATTGCGTCCACGATGTGGGGCTGGCCTTCCAGAACCTTGTTGATGCGCGAGACCTTGATTCCCTTGGCCTTGAGGAATTTACAGGTTCCCCCGGTAGCCACAAGATCAAAACCGATGGCGATAAGGTCACGGGCGATGGGCAGCAGTTCCTCCTTGTCGGAATCTTTGACCGACAAGAAAACGGTGCCTTTGACGGGAAGTTTTATTCCTGCGCCCAGCATGGATTTGGCAATCGCGTGGGCTAGGTCTACATCCAGACCGATGACTTCGCCGGTGGATTTCATTTCCGGTCCCAGAAGCGGATCGACGCCGGGGAAGCGGTTGAATGGGAAGACGGGCGCCTTCACGGCCGAGTGCTTCGTGCTCATGGGCTGCAAGATCGAGCGGAAGTCCTCGAGTTTTTCGCCGGCCATGATGCGGGCAGCAATTTTAGCCACCGGTGTTCCGGTGGCTTTGGCCACGAACGGCACGGTGCGTGAGGCTCGCGGGTTGACTTCGAGAATATAAATATCGAACTCGCCCGTCTCTTCATTGCGTCTTGCTGCGAACTGGACGTTCATCAATCCTTTGACGTATAACGCTTTGGCCAATTTTACAGTTTGCTCTTCGATGCTTCGCACCGTCTCTGATGACAGGGAGTGGGGCGGAAGAACGCACATACTGTCGCCGGAGTGAATGCCCGCTTCCTCGATATGCTCCATGATTCCGGCGACGAAGACTTCCTCGCCGTCGCACAAGGCATCAACATCAATCTCGATGGCGCTTTTCAGATAGCGGTCGAGCAGGACGGGCGTGTCTCCGGAAACTTTTACCGCCGTGTTGATGTACTCCTCCAACTCAGCCATGTTGTGCACGATCTCCATCGCTTGTCCGCCCAGAACATAAGACGGGCGAATGACGATGGGGAAGCCGATGTCCTCGGCAATGCCGAGGGCTTCCTGCTTCGAGCGTGCGAGAGCGTTCGGCGGCTGACGCAAGCCAAGTTTCTTAAGAAGCTTCTGGAATCTCTCCCGATCCTCGGCGAGGTCGATGGCGTCCGGGGATGTGCCCAGAATGGGAATGCCGTGTTTTTGAAGGGCTTGAGAAAGCTTGAGCGGAGTCTGCCCGCCCAGTTGGACGATGACTCCCAGCACTTCGCCGTTTTTCTGTTCCGCGTGAATGATTTCAACCACATCTTCTTCGGTCAGTGGCTCGAAATAGAGGCGGTCGGAGGTATCGTAATCTGTCGAAACCGTTTCGGGGTTGCAGTTGATCATAATGGTTTCGTAACCGGCTTCCTTCAGCGCATAGGCCGCGTGGACGCAGCAGTAATCGAATTCTATGCCCTGACCGATCCGGTTGGGGCCGCCGCCGAGGATCACGACTTTTTTGCGGTTCGTCGGTTCGATTTCATTCTCGGCGGGTTCAAGGCCGTTGCCCTCGTAGCAGCTATACATATAGGCGGTTTCGGAGGGGATTTCCGCCGCGCAGCTATCCACGCGCTTGAAGACGGGGTGCACATTATGGGCATAGCGGGCCTTGCGGACGCTGGCTTCGGAGACTTTCATGAGTTGCGCGAGCTGGGCATCGGAGAAGCCCAATTTTTTTACCTTCATCCAGCCCTCGGCGTTCACGGGAAGGCCGTTGTCCAGAATTTCTTTTTCGGCGCGGATAATATTTTCAATCCGCTGCAGGAACCATGGGTCGTATTTACTGATGTCTTGAATTTCTTCGACAGACAGACCTTGACGCAATCCTTCAGCGATATAGAGGATTCTCTGCGGCGCGGGTTTGGCAATGGCGGCGACGAGAAGATCGCGGGAGGAATTGTCCTCGCTGCCCTTTGAACCCCGGACGGGCAGGGGATTCAGGCCTGTCAGACCCTTTTCGAGGGAGCGCATGGATTTTTGTAAGGATTCTTCAAAACTGCGGCCAATCGACATGGCTTCGCCGACCGATTTCATCGCTGTTGAGAGAATCGTTTCCGTGCCTTTGAATTTTTCAAAAGCAAAACGGGGAACTTTCGTGACGATATAATCAATCGTGGGTTCGAAGGAGGCTGGCGTCTTTCCCCCCGTAATATCGTTGGCGAGTTCGTCCAGCGTGTAGCCGACCGCCAGTTTTGCTGCAATCTTGGCGATGGGGAAACCTGTTGCTTTTGAGGCCAGAGCGGATGAGCGCGATACCCGCGGGTTCATCTCGATGACGATCATGCGGCCGTCTTCAGGGTTGACCGCGAACTGCACGTTCGATCCGCCTGTCTCTACGCCAATGCCGCGCAGGATGGCGATCGAGGCGTTCCGCATGATCTGGTATTCCTTATCGGTCAGCGTCAGGGCCGGAGCAACGGTGATGGAATCCCCGGTATGTACGCCCATCGGGTCGATATTTTCAATCGAGCAGACGATGATGCAGTTGTCGTTTTTATCGCGGACAACCTCCATTTCATATTCCTTCCAGCCGAGGAGGGATTCCTCGATCAGGACTTCGTTTGTCGGCGAGGCTTCAAGTCCTTCGCGGACGATGCGTTCGTAATCGTCACGGTTATAAGCGATACCGCCGCCGGTTCCGCCGAGCGTAAAGGAGGGGCGGATAATAGCAGGGAGGCCAATCTCCTGTGCGACCTCACGAGCCTGTTCCAGAGTCGTGACCACACGGCTCTTTGCTGACGCGAGACCGAGTTCGTCCATACATCTCTTGAATTTTTCACGGTCTTCGGCTTTTTCGATGGCCTCCTGATCCGCGCCGATCAGCTCGATTCCGAGGCGTTCCAGCGTTCCGTTCTTGGCCAGAGCCAGAGCGGTGTTGAGAGCGGTCTGTCCGCCCATGGTAGGGAGCAGGGCATTCGGGCGCTCCTTTTCAAGGATCTTTGCGACGATCTCCGGTGTAATCGGTTCGACGTAGGTGGCGTCCGTCAGTTCCGGGTCAGTCATGATGGTCGCCGGGTTGGAGTTGACCAGAATGATCCGGTAACCTTCCTCCTTCAGGGCTTTACACGCCTGCGTTCCCGAATAGTCGAATTCGCAAGCTTGGCCGATGATGATCGGCCCCGCGCCGATAATGCAGATGGATTGAATATCAGTTCTTTTGGGCATTGTTTTTCTGGCTTATGTTTACGGGCGTGAGTTTGATAAAGCTACGTTCGGACGGATCGATAACGAAATGGCTTTTATCATCGGGTGTCCATTTGTTAAAGGCCTTGTAATCCCCTGAGTGAATATGGGTCTTTCCTTCCTCGTCCACTGAGGCAAATAAATCCATACCCTGAAACCCTTCGCTGTCGATTTTCACCATTGCTCCGTTGCCATCCCTATAAATATGGCCGATATGGGAACGATGGATCCCCGAGCCGAAGGAAAAGGTGTAATACAATGAAAGATGAGGAATGTCTTTGCGGGAAACCAGTATAGCCGACATTAAACCTTGGCCGCCGAACGACGGGATGGCGTCTATCGTGTTGTCTGCATAAAAATACCGGACGGGTTCTGGGTTGGCGCTCGTTTTGACTGAAAAAATCTGAACGCCCAGTTTTTCAAAAAGGCCGGGGACGAGACCTCTCTCCTCTGTCACTAGCAGGCTGATTCTGGCATCCGTTTTTTCACTTTCCAGTGCATCCATAAGCAATTTTTTAAATTGCTCTTCTGTGATTGCGTCTTCTTTCGAGAATATACGGCCCGTCCCAAAACATTGGCTTGTTGTAAGATATTCTGTGCCTGAATCATTTTCAGTTACTGCGGCGTGTATAATGTAACTTTTTCCCTTTTCGAAGATGGAGGCGCATTCCGAGAGAGGTTGCAGAAGGGTGACCGTGCTTTCGCCGTTCAGTATGGTCTTTGCCCTGTCGCTGAGTTTGAGGACTTTCTGAGAAGAGAATCGGCTTATGTGCATGGAGTGCGCCATTTCAGTTTCTTCGAGTGGGATACCATAAAAAATCAGATCGAAATCTGTTCTTGAAGTATACTCCTCAAATTCTCCTGTGCAGGTGCAAGCCTTCACCGGCATGGGAAAAGACGCAGAAAACAGACATAAAAAAAAGAAGACACCTTGATTGTACAAGATTCTGTGTCGGGGCATTGAACCCTTATTCCGGGGACTATTCTGTTGGGGCATCCTGTCCTTCTGGTGTGATATTTTTTTCTTGTTTCACAGTGTCCTGCTCTCCTGAAGAAGGAGTCAGATCAGGGGCCGGAATTTCTTTCGTTCCCGAACACTGACTGGTGCTGAAATAGGGGATGCCTTTTTGGGTTTGCTTGAGTGTGGCGAAGACACGGTAATGCTTTCCTTCCTCAAAACTGAAATTGCAATCTGATGTTTTCTGGGCGATTTTTGCCCTTTTATCGCCGTTAATTTCGTAAGAACTGATCAGTAATTCCGAGTCCTTGTCGGTCTTTTCAATATTCGTCACGACAAAGGTATTCCATAAGGCGTTATTGGCCGTTTCAGTTGGGGTTATTGAGTTTGCAGAAAAAACTGCAGAAGCCTTTTCGAAAAGGGCTTTTTCCTCCTGCATTTCACAACTACAGACGTCTGCATGGACCGAAGGTGAAAAGAGAGAACCTGTCAGGCAGAGTGCGAACAACACATATAATTTTTTCATAACAATTTCCTCATGATGAATATAAATATATTCCCTATTATTTCCAGCACGCTATCGTTTCATATTTTTGGCAAAGCGGTCAAAAAGATAATGGCTGTCTTGCGGGCCGGGGGAGGCTTCGGGGTGGTACTGCACCGAGAAGGCCGGCTTATCCTTGACCCTTAAACCCTCGTTGGTTCCATCGAACAGGCTGATGTGTGTGACTTCGGCGTTGCCCGGAAGGCTTTCGGCGATGACCTCAAAGCCATGGTTCTGGGACGTGATTTCGACCTTTCCGGTCATTATATCTTTCACCGGGTGGTTGGCGCCCCGGTGGCCGAGATGCATTTTTCTTGTCTTTCCGCCTAGCGCCAGCGCAAGGAGTTGATGCCCGAGACAGATGCCAAAGATCGGGACGTTTTTATCGAGCAATTCGCGAATGACGGGAACGGCATAGACTCCGGTCGCCTCCGGGTCGCCGGGACCGTTCGAGAGAAAAACCCCGTCCGGCTTGTGAGAGAGAATATCTGCCGCGCTGGCGTTCGCCGGAACAACGGTTACCTCTGCGCCCGAAGAGGCCAGGCAGCGCAGGATGTTTCTTTTGGCGCCGTAATCGATGGCCACGACTTTATATTTGGCATTGTCCTGACGCCCATATCCCTTGTCCAAAGACCACAAGGTCTCATCCCATTTATAACTCTGGGTGCAGGAGACATCCTTGGCGAGGTCCATGCCCTCCAGTCCCGGCCAATCGGATGCCTGTCTCTGCAGGGCCGGAAGATCGAACTTTCCGTCGGGGTTGTGGCACAAGACGCCATTGGGGGCGCCCTTGTCGCGGATGCGGCGGGTCAGCGCCCGCGTATCGATGCCGCATATTCCGGGCATATCATGTTCCTTAAGCCATTCATTGAGGGGCTTGAAGGACCGCCAGTTGGAGGGTTCGGTGATATCCTCGCGCAGGACCAGACCGCGTGCGGCCGGGTTAAGCGTTTCAATATCTTCCTTATTCGTGCCAACATTGCCGATATGCGGGAAAGTGAAATTGATAATCTGCCCGGCGTAGCTGGGGTCGGTCAGGATTTCCTGATAGCCGGTCATGGACGTGTTGAAGCAGATTTCCCCGACGGATGTCGTGGCCGCGCCGAGCCCTTTTCCCCAGAACACGGTGCCATCGGCAAGAACGAGAACGGCAGTTGCATTTTGAGGGCGTTTTGCGTAAGACAGATCAGACATTCTCGGTGGGTTCTCCAGCAACGATTGCAGGTATTGCTAGAGACACTGTCCTTAAAGTGTTTTGAGTTAAAAGAAAAGGAAAAAAAGTGCAAAAACGTGCAGAAATCAATAACGCCTACAAAGAGGCCATGAAAAAGCAGGATAAGGACGCCGTTGGAACCCTGCGTCTGATCCTCGCCGCTATCAAGAGCAAGGATATCGATGCACGGGGGCAGGGCGGGCCGGAGGGCGGTATAGGTGATCCCGAAATTCTCTCTTTACTGCAATCCATGATCAAACAGCGGCAGGATTCCATCCAGCAATATAAAGCCGCCAACCGGAACGATCTTGCCGAGAAAGAGCAGAAGGAAATTGATATCATTCAAGGGTATATGCCCCAGCAGCTTTCCGACGCCGAAGTCGAGGCGGCAGTTGCGGCGATCATCTCTGAAACCGGAGCGGCCGGAGTCAAGGATATGGGTAAGGTCATGGGATTGCTGAAAACCCGCTATGCCGGTCAGATCGATATGGGGAAGGCCGGAGCCATCGTGAAAAGCAAGCTGGGCGGCTGAGGTCCGGGTTAAGCGGCCTTGCGTGCCCACAGGGTTCTGGCTTTTTCTTTCAGAATTGACCAGAAGGGCGCGGACTTGCAGTTCTCGCCGTACTCTATCAGCTTGATTTTGCAGTTCTTTTTAAATACGTCCGGCATTTTACGGTCTTTTTCTGTGTATTAAATAATGGCCAAAAGGCTATTATTTTTCTGTTTTTATTGGGCCGGATCATACTCAAGTGTATTTACATATGCAAACATATTATGCACACAACTCACATATTTTTTCAGGGTTTTTTCCAGCTTTTGGGATTTAACCACCGGATCGGTGCTAGCATCGCCTTGGTATCTCTTTCAAAAGGACTATTATGACCCTGCCGCCACGATTTCTGGATGAGCTTCGAAGCCGTTTGACCCTGTCCGATATTATCGGGCGGAAGGTCAGGGTTGTAAGGGCGGGCCGGGAATTCAAGGCCTGCTGCCCGTTTCACCGGGAGAAAACCCCGTCCTTTACCATTAGCGACGACAAACATTTCTTTCACTGTTTCGGCTGCGGGGCGCACGGGGATTCGATCGGGTTTCTGATGCGGCACGACAATCTCTCCTTCATGGATGCGGTCGAGACGCTGGCGGCGGAGGCGGGGATGCAGGTTCCGCAGCAGAATCCGAGAGATATCGAGCAATCCCGCCGTCAGAAGGATTTGTTCACCCTGATGGAGGAGACGACCTGTTATTTTCAGGAGTGTTTGCGGGAGACCCGTAACAAACAGGCGCTGGGGTATCTTCTCGGGCGCGGTCTGAACGCGGAAACGATCGAGGCCTACAGGATCGGCTACGCACCTGAAGAGGCGCAGTTGCTGGGCCAGTATCTGAGGGGACAGGGGTATTCTGATGCCGATATGATCCAGGCCGGGGTCTTGAAGGAGTCCGCGAAAGGGCGCGGGGCGTATGCGTTTTTCCGCGGGCGGATCATGTTTCCTGTGACGGATCGGCGCGGGCGGACGGTGGCCTTTGGCGGGCGCATTCTGCCCGAGCATCTGCGGGCGCCGGATCATGGCGATTTCAAGCCGCCGAAATATATAAACTCCCCCGATTCGCCCCTGTTCAATAAAAGCCGTGTGCTTTATGGGGAGCCTCATGCGCGGATGGCGGCGACCAGCGGTGAGGCGCCGATTGTCGTTGAGGGGTATCTGGACGTCATTGCCTGCGCTGTTGCAGGGATGAAGAGCGCCGTTGCGCCGATGGGAACCGCGCTGACGGATGAGCAGATCTTGCTTTTGTGGAAGATGATCCCCGGTTCCGACAAGGAACCGCTGCTTTGCTTTGATGGTGATTCGGCGGGACGGCGGGCGGCGGAACGGGCGCGGGATCGGCTGTTGCCCCTGCTTCAGCCGGGGCAGAGCGCACGGATCGCCTTTCTGCCGGAGGGGGAGGATCCCGATACGATGATCCGTTCGCGTGGCGCCGATTCGTTCCGGGCAGTTCTGGGGAACGCCCTTCCGCTTGTGGATTTTCTCTGGACCAGTTTGACGGCGGGGCGGGTCTTTACCACACCCGAATCGCAGGCCGGACTGAAAAAGGAGTTGCTGGATCAGGTGGCGCGGATCGCCGACCGCGACGTGCAGAGCCTCTACCGCCAGAAGCTGCTGGAGCGGTTTTCGCAGCAATTTTTTCGGTCTGCGGCCAAGAACACTGTGAACAGCGCGAACCGCAACAGCCGCTTTCCTGCCCAGCCGCCCGTGCGCTCTCCCGCCAGACCTCTGGACCACCGCCGGACTTTATCGGCCAGAATTTTGCTGGCCGCCGTGGTCAACCATCCGCATATCTACGAACAGATCGAGGAAGGTCTTGGCTCTCTTGAAGTTTCCGATGTAGCGCTCGACCGTTTCCGGCAGGAACTTGTGACCCTCTTGGCGGAAGATTCGAATATCGGGCGCACCGAGTTGATTGAGAAAATGAACGCCAAAGGATTTTCTGAAGAAATCCATGACATTTTGAGCGAATCTGTGTATGTTCACGCTTCGTTTTGTTCGCCGCGGGCGCAACCTGAGAGTGTTGCGTCGAGTTGGGTGGCGTGGAAAGAGGCGGCAGCACAGAAACAAGCTCATAGAAACTAGGGTTTTCAGGCGTTTTGGTGTTGTTTGGGGCTTTTTCAGTGTTTGCGTTTTGGGGTGCGTTTTAACTGGAAGCGCGAAATCTTCTTGAAAAATATGAAAAAACGCGACATAACGCTTTGAAATTCATATAAAACGTGAATAAGTTACAGACTTTGGATTGCGCGAGTCGACAGACTTAAAGGAACTTGGGTGTCTTGAATATGGCCGTGAAAGCAAACGTCAAACAAAAAAAGAAGCAAGAAAAGCCGGGGGAAGCTCAAGATGTGCTGGCGGGGATCGTCAGCAAGCTTGTGACTGTGTCGGAGAAAAAGGGTTTTCTGACCAACGATCAGATCAACAAGGCGCTTCCCGCTAAGGGGTTCACTGCCGAGCAGATCGAGGATGTCTATTCGGCTCTGTCCGAGCAGGGGATTCAGGTCGTCGATAATGAGGACGAGGTTGAAGCCGAGGGTGGTTCAGGGAGAGCTTCAGAACCCGCTTCCGAAGAAGGGGAGTATGAGGGCCGTGGAAATATCGCCGACGACGATACCGGCCGTACGGATGACCCGGTCAGAATGTACCTGCGTGAAATGGGGGCGGTTGAACTGCTCTCCCGCGAGGGTGAAATTGCCATCGCCAAGCGGATCGAGGCCGGACGCGAATTGATGATCGGCGGTATCTGCGAAAGCCCGCTGGCGATTGAATCCATTATCGCCTGGTATGAGGCGCTGCAAAACGGGGATATCCTGTTGCGTGAGGTGATCGACCTTGAGGCGACGTATAATCAAGGGCCGGACGGTGAAGCGCCGGTTTTCGTCAAGCCTCAGCCTCAGGCCGACGAACTGCCCAAAGCCAAATCGGCCAAGGACCAGAAACCCGCCGCAAAGAAAGCTGCTCCGCTGAAGGCTGAGCCGGCTCCGGTGAAAAAATCCGGAAAAAAAAGTAAGGACGAGGAACCCGAGGAGCAGCCGCAGCCCGATCCGGACGCCGATCCCGAAGCCGATATGCTCGATGACGAGAGCAATGTTTCGCTTTCTGCTATGGAGGAGGAACTCGCGCCGCTGGTGTTCGAAATTTTTGCGAAAATCCAGAAGACCTACAAAAAGATGCGTAAGGTCCAAGACGAACGCATGGAGTGGCTGACGAAGGGTAAAAAGCCGCCTGTGGATGTCGATAAGAAATACAACAAGCTCAAGAGCGAGATGGTCGGACATATGAATGACGTGCATCTTAATAATGCGCGGATCGAGCAACTGATTGACCGTCTTTACACCATCAACAGGGAACTCGTGGCCATTGAGGGCAAGCTCATGCGTCTGGCTGTCGATTGCGGCGTCAAGCGCGAACGGTTCCTTGAGGAGTATTATGGGTCCGAACTGGATAAGAAATGGCTCAACCGTGTTGGCAAGTTGAAAGACAAGGGCTGGGTTAAATTTGCCGACAAGCATGAGCAGTCTATTGCGCCGATGCGCGACCAGATCGCGGCGATTTCGGACGAGGCCATGCTGCCCATCGCCGAATTCCGCCGCATCGTTGGGACTGTCAAAAAGGGCGAAACCGAAGCCGGACGGGCCAAGAAGGAAATGGTCGAGGCGAACCTGCGGCTCGTGATTTCGATTGCCAAGAAATACACCAACCGCGGTCTGCAGTTCCTTGATCTGATTCAGGAGGGCAATATCGGCCTGATGAAGGCGGTCGATAAATTCGAATACCGCCGGGGCTACAAATTTTCGACTTATGCAACGTGGTGGATCCGGCAGGCGATTACCCGTTCAATCGCCGATCAGGCGCGTACGATCCGTATTCCGGTACACATGATCGAGACGATCAACAAGTTGGTGCGGACCTCGCGCCAGATGATGCATGAAATCGGCCGCGAGCCGACGCCCGAGGAACTGGCTGAGCGCCTGCATATGCCCTTGGACAAGGTCCGCAAGGTTCTCAAGATCGCCAAGGAGCCGGTGTCGCTTGAAACGCCGATCGGGGACGAGGAGGACTCTTCTCTGGGTGATTTCATCGAGGATAAGAACGCGATTTTGCCGATTGAAAGCGCAATCCATTCCAATCTTCGTGAAACCACCACGCGGGTTCTGGCCTCCCTGACTCCCCGCGAGGAACGCGTTCTGCGGATGCGGTTCGGGATCGGCATGAATACTGACCATACTCTTGAGGAAGTCGGGCAGCAATTCAACGTGACCCGTGAGCGCATCCGTCAGATTGAGGCGAAGGCGCTGCGGAAGCTCAAACATCCGAGCCGCTCGCGCAAGCTGCGGAGTTTTTTGGATACTTGATTTTTAAAAGCTAGTTATTGTGGGCGATTCAAGATTTATTACAAGGGTTATATTAAAGAACTATCGTAGTATAGGGTACTGCGACGTTGAGCTTAAGCCTTTGACATATCTTGTTGGGCCGAATGGATCGGGAAAAAGTAATTTTCTTGATGCTTTGAGGCTAGTTTCTGACTCATTAAATACCACTCTTGACCATGCTTTGCGTGATAGAAACGGGATCAAAGAAGTAAGGCGGCGGTCAACAGGTCACCCTAGAAATTTGAAAATAAAACTTCATTTTCAAGATCGTATGGGTGGTTCAGGTTTTTATGAATTTGAAATTTCCGCGCAACCAAAAGGTGGTTTTGAGGTTCGCAGCGAAGAGTGTCAATTTAATGCTTTTTTTCAAAAAAGCGCACACTATAGAGTAGAGCGTGGCCAAGTTATATCCTCCAGCATTAGTAGTCAGCCACCCGCAGCATCTAGTGATCGTTTATATCTTGTTAATGTTTCTGGTTTACCAGAATTCAGAAAGATTTATGAAAGTCTCTCTCATATGGGCTTTTATAATCTTAACCCAGAAATTATCAGAGAGCTGCAGGCACCGGACACAGGGGAAATACTGCAAAGAGATGGTCATAATATTGCTAGTGTCGTTAGGCAATTGGAGCAGCATATTGCAATAAAAAGAAGAATTGAAGAATTCCTCTCTAAAGTTGTTCCTAGTGTCGAAGGGGTTGAATTTAAAATTGTTGGTCCTAAAGAGACTCTAGAATTTAAGCAACAAGTTTTAGGATCAAAAGATCCATGGAGATTTCTGGCAGCAAATATGTCAGATGGCACTTTACGAGCCTTGGGAGTATTGATAGCGCTTTTTCAATCCAGAAAGGATTTAGATAGTAAAATTCCACTTGTCGGAATTGAAGAACCTGAAGCAGCATTGCATCCCGCAGCAGCAGGGGTTTTGCGTGAAGCCCTGAATGAGGCGTCTATGAACACCCAAATTATTGTCACCAGCCATAGCCCCGACCTTCTCGATCATCCTGATATTTCCGACGACAGTATTTTGGCAGTAAGTTCAGAAAAGGGAACAACTAGAATTGCCAAAATAGATGAAGCAGGTAGAAGTGCCATAAAAGAGAAACTTGTTACGGCTGGCGAACTGCTTCGTCTTGGACAGCTTGTTCCCGATGAAGGAATGGTAAATTTCACTGACGATGAGACTTAGGAATAATTATTTTGCTGACTATTTCTTGCATTGTTGAAGGCCATGGAGACGTAGACTCCCTACCATTGTTAATAGATAGAGTAATTTATGATGTTGACCCGTCTTTTTCTTATAGAATTATGCGCCCTTGTCTCAGGCTTCATCGATCTAAATTCAATGATAATCTAGAATACAGAAAAATGGTCGAACTAGCTGTTCGAAAAGCTGGTATGGGCGGTGCTACAATAATACTCTTGGATGCCGATGATGATTGCCCTGCTGTAAAAGGGGCTGAATTAAAGCAGAGAGCAGAATCAATAAGGTCAGATGGAAACTTTAAGGTCATTCTTGCAAAAAGTGAGTTTGAGTCTTGGTTTCTTGCTTCTGCCTCTTCATTGGCAGGGTATCGCGGTTTGCCTGAAAATTTGCTTGTACCTGCCAACGCTGAGGATATTAGAGATGCAAAAGGATGGCTAAGTGGGAGAATGTCAGGAAACAGGTATAGTCCGACGGTCGACCAACCTCCCTTTACTAATAAATTTGATATTAATCTGGCAAGAACGAATTCGGGTTCTTTTAATAAGTTTTATAGAGATGTTTCTTCACTTTTGCGTCCCAATTACTAGTGCTGGCCCGGTTTTTGCTTATCATTCAGTCTGGGCGTTGGCCATGCAGGTGCGCCCAAAACTTGTCGTGAAAATTCAATCGTGTTAATGTCCTGCGCTTCCAGCGCGTGATTTGTTCAGAAAGGTGATATCCGATGCAACTCTCTCTCCGCCGAAGATTGACAGGCGCTCTGCCGCAGCCCGTGCGCTATGGCTTGCGGCGCATGATATATAGCGGGGCGGCGGTGACCTGCCCGCTGTGCGAGGCCTCGGTTAGCAAATATATTTCCCATGGCGCGGATTTCGAGGTGCTTCACCGCCGGAAGGTGGTTGGAGGCATGATCCGGGAGCATGACCAGTGCCCTGCTTGCCGCAGCGCGGACCGGACGCGGCTGATGATGCTTTATCTCAAGAATGTAGCGGGTGTGGGCGTGAAGCCCTTGCGGATTCTTCATATCGCTCCCGATTTCGGGCTTTATCTCTGGCTCAAGCGCCACAAGCAGGTTGATTATGTGGCCAGCGATCTCGATCTGGCCCGTTACCGCCATATCGAGCGTATCCAGAAGGCGGACATCACCGCCATGCCCTTTAAGGATGGCGACTTCGATATCGTGATCTGTTCGCACGTACTGGAACATATTCCCGACGACCGCAAGGCGATGCGGGAGATCCTGCGCGTTCTTAAACCGGGCGGGGTTGCCATGCTCATGGTTCCTTTGGCCACGGACGGGCAGGGGACGGACGAGCAGCCGGATATCAACGATCCGGGTGAGCAGGAGCGCCGCTTCGGCCAGTGGGACCATGTGCGTTTATACGGAAAAGAGGATTTTATCGCCCGGTTAAGCGGGGAGGGTTTTAAGGTCAGTCCGTTTAACGGTTTTGACCATTTTCCCGAGGAGGCGGGCGCTTTACAACTGAATCCCCAGGAAACGCTGGTGATTGCCGAAAGGACTTAGAGGTTTTTTCGAAGGTTGATAAATTCAGTGCCGTATATACTTAAGGTCTATAAAAACTATTCGATTATTATTTAGGACGTCTGCTCATGCCTCATGTTGTTTTTCTTCTTTGTACGCTTTTTCTGGCCAGCTTTATCTCTCAACCCGTTTATGCAGGGCCTGTCACGGAAGAGGATGTTCCCGTTGTTTATGAAATGGTCAACCTGGATGAAGACAAGGCCAGCAATTTTGTCGATAGTCTTGATGAATTGCCAACAGTCCGTGCGAAGATTGGTTATGAAGGCAAGGATGATCCCCTGAGGATCAAGCCTGCGGTTATCCTGGAAAAAAATTATGCCCCTTACCGTAATCTCGTGAAGAAGATGAGTTCCGAGTCTCCCGCGCATTACGCCGCTATTAAAGAGCTTGCCGAAAAGTACAAGTTTGCTTCAGCCGAGGATTGGGCGGAAACTGCGGACGGGGTCATGCTGACCTATTATTATATCCAGCAGGAAAAAGATGGACGGACTATTCAGGACAGGATGAAGGAGCAGCTGCGCCCCGAAATGCTGAAAATGATCCCGAAGGATCAGATGTACCGCGTGGAGGAAGCCCTGCGGATGACCAGCAAAATCAACGATGTCTCGGAGGAAAACGAGCGGATTGTGCGCGGTCTTATCTCCGAGCTTGAAGTCGGGATGCGGAAAAATCTCTGATTTTTAGCTGATACTTCCCGGTTCGGGCAGTGTACTCGGGTCGCAAGCGGCGGAGGGGCGCGGGTTGGTTTTTTCGCAATGTTCCTGCTCGTCCCGCAATTCGGCTTGCGTTTTATGTTTATTGGCGTGCAGGAATTCCACGAAACAGTCCAAGCGGTCCTTTTCGGCCTTGACCAGTTCCTCAGCGCGTTCTTCCAGTCGGGTAATGTTTTCCCTTGATGCGTCGTCGAAATCGTCACTTGGGCCGGGTTTGTCGGGGGACTGGCGGCGCAGATCGGTCTGCATCCTGATATAATCCTTATGCAGCAGGGTCCGCATGATGTAATCGTGCGAACGCATACTTCCCAGATTAATACCGACTGTGGGGGAGGCCCAGCGTATAATCCCCGCGCTGCGGAGGGCGTTTACATCCAGAGGACGCTCGGTCTCGCCCGATCCCAAGGATAGAACAACGTATTGATGTGTATCACCGAAGCGGCGCATCGCATCCGCGTAGAGCATCAGGGCCGGGTTGTTGGCGAAATTGCCGCCGTCGATCAAATGCGCGGGCTCGCCCAGCATATTATGGGCGGTATGGACATTGAAATAGGATTGCGCGGAGCTGGTAGCGCGGGTGACGTCAAAAAGCGTGTAGTCCTTGCTGCGCGGGTCCGTGCCCTGTTCGCGGTCGGTGGGGTTGGTGAAATTGCCCCGTGCTTCCCATGATTTGAACAGCTTTTCCTTGCGGCGGACGATGTCGTAGGAGGAGACCAGAAGGTCGTTATTCACGTCAGAGAGTTTCAGGTCGCCGAAGGTCTCTCGCAGGACATGGTCCAGATGTTTGCCGTCGTATTTTGCGGTGAACAAATTGGGCAGATCGACGTTAAAGGTGCGGGAGAGGAAGCCCTTGCGGAAAATCTGCTGACCTTCGTTAATAAAAAGGTTTTTTGATTCTCCGGCGGTGAGGATCGGTTTGCCGTCCACCAGCGATGTGGCGGCGACGATCAAACCTCCGGCCGATGCACCCGCGCTCATGTAAAATTGTGACTGGATGGGAGTGCCGAGCTGGGTTTCCAGATACTCCAGAACGCGGCCGGGGATGATGCCACGGATGCCGCCGCCATCGACCGAAAGAAGGGGAATGATACTCATAAACCTACCCGCCTGTTTGCAAGCTTTTTTGCTCTTTCCTGCAGTCTAGCGGGAACAACCGGGTTCTGCAAGTTTTGGCTTGCCGGAGGCGAAAAAGCCTTTATCTCTGCGGGCAGAACTATTATAAGCATAAATTTAGCCCTTGCGGGCCTGTAGCTCAGTTGGTTAGAGCAGTCCGCTCATAACGGATTGGTCCCAGGTTCAAGTCCTGGCGGGCCCACCAGTTTCTGATTGCCCTGTATTAAATCTTTGGACCGCAATCACGCAGCCTTTTGCGGTTTTACAGCAGATTAAAGCTGGTAACTATGAAATGGCGCACCCGGGAAGATTCGAACTCCCGACCTTCTGATCCGTAGTCAGACGCTCTATCCAGCTGAGCTACGGGTGCGCAGGATAAAAACCGGAAATGAAAGCGGACACTACTCGAAACATTTTGGAATTTCAAGAGTTTCTGAATCTTTCGAGCTTATTTGCCCCAAAAGACTGAAATGACTGTAAAAAATTAGTTTTTGCCTTTATTGGGCAGGTTATGGCAATATTAGGGGGAGGGGAGAGTTTGCCGGAAATCTTGATTTTTCTGGGGTTTTTGGTTAAAACTCTGCCGCAAGAATTATAAGAGTGACAGCCGCCAAAGGCTGTTATACTCACCGGGCGATAACATAGAGGGTTTTTCACCATGCACGCCAAAGTCGAATCCGATCAGCCGGATAGTATTCCGTTTGCTTATGTGCCCTTCGAGTCTAACAATCAAAAAGGGTGGGCTATTATCTCCGCTCCTCCTGAGCAACACGCGGCAATTATTCAGGCCGTCAAAGATAATACGCACCGTGGAACGACCCTGAATTTAATGAGACTTATCGAGGCTTTTAACGGCAAGGTCACGAAGTCTGGACCAGGGCCGATTCCCGAGGAAGAGCGTAAGGATCTCCATATGCTTTATGGTGGCCAGGATCCCGAGCAGGGAAGTCTTGACATATAAGAGTATTTTTTGAGGTTTGACACTTATGCCCTCCGGCCACGATAAGCAGACATTCGATGATAATCCGCAACAGCGTTCGGAGTCGCTGGCGTGGATTCCGGTCGGGCATGACGTCGATGAGCATGATCTTTCGCCGCTTAAGGCACTGGCCGGGGCGATCATTCATGCGGATGACCAGAAGAAACGCACCGGGCAGGAGTTTGCCGACGAGGCAGTTTCCGATGCGGCCTCCTTTGTCGAGATTGGAAAAGGTGCAGTTCATGCGTTTCTGGAACAATCTCCTGCAGCTCTGGCGGAAAGCCCGTTCGCCTACATTTCGGCGACTGCTGCGGTTTATCTTCTGACCCAGATTCACAAGGACGGCACGAAGACCGAGGGGCGGTTGATCAATGCCCTCAAACTGCTGGATGAATACAAGCGCACGAAGGACAGGAATGTTCTCCATAAGGCCGGTCTGGAACTGGAGCAGGTTCCGAATATCGAATTGAATGGCCAGACCTGCGGGCGGACGCTGTCGCTCATGAAAGTTTATGAAATCGGCGATCGTGTCGCCCAGACGGATGTCGGCACCGCGAAAAAGATCGCCGACCGTCTGGTTCAGTTCGGCCAGACGACGAGCCATGCCCTCAAGGAAAGTTTCGTCAACGCTTATTGGCGCAACCCCACCGGGATTGTGGGGATTTTCAAGGCCACGGCGAATGCGTTGCGCGTGTCGTGGCGGCTGGCGCATATAAGGGCGACTGGGAGCAACGAAGTCCAGCATGATCACAAGAAGGGACTTTTTGGAGGCAAGGAGCCTGAAGATCGGCCGATCGACCTGACCCGCGTCGTGTTGAAGGGGATAGAAGTCGAGAATATCGAAGACTTTCAGCCCAGCCTGCTTGAGGAAAGCCTGCATATCGACGAGCAGTATCAGGATTTGCTCAAGGACAGACTGAAGTTTATGCACTTGACCGTCATTCAGGGGATTTTTATCGGCGCCTCAATCGGGCAGGGGATATGGAACGGTGTTCATGGCGATCCGGGCTGGGCGTTCGTCAACTTCTCCAGTGCCAGCGCGGCATCGGGTCCGTTCAAATTCTTCGCCGAGAGGTATGCGGAAATCGATGCGATCTTGCGGACCCACCGTGCGGAAACCGGACATAGGCTTGCAAGCCTCGCGGGACGCGACGGGGCCAGCCATCAAAGTTCTTCGAACGCCGCGAACGAGCATCATACTCCTGAGATTTAGTATAGGAGCAACGGTTGTTCACTGTGACATCACCCCCAATATTATTTTGATGGTGGTTTGTTTTTTCAGGAAGTTTAGCAGGGCTTAATACGAAATATGAGGAATGTGCTTGTATGTTTTGACCTCTGTAAAACCTGATTTCCTGAGGACTTATTTCCTGCTAGACAATAAATTCGGCCTGTCCCCGTAGCTCAGCAGGATAGAGCGCAGGATTCCTAATCCTGAGGTCGTGGGTTCAAATCCCGCCGGGGACGCCAGTTGAGGGGTATTCTGTCATTGTTTTTTGTCGCATTGGTGGGAAGTGGTCGATGAAACCTATGAGGAGGAGCCGATCCTGTCGCGGATATGTAGTTCGCCCGTTGTGCATAACTGCGGGGATTGATTGTTGGTCTTTTTCCCAAAAAAAACCCTTAAAAACCGTTGCATTTCCTCGTGAAAATGTTAAGTATTTGCTGCAACGCACTATATAATAAACATCAGGAGGAATTTCATGTCTAAATTCGGACTTGCAGAATACATATGGATTGATGGGTCGCTGCCGACGCGCAATCTGCGCTCGAAGGCACGGACCGTCAAGGTCGGGGCCAATCCCAAGGTTTCGGATTTCCCCGAGTGGAGCTTTGACGGATCGTCGACGAATCAGGCGCATGGCCATGATTCGGACTGTATCCTCAAGCCCGTGAGTTTTTTCCCCGATCCTATCCGCGGGGAAGGGAGTTTCCTTGTCATGTGCGAGGTTTTCAACCCCGACGAGACGCCGCATGAATCCAATTCCCGCGCCCAGTTGCGTGCCGTTCTGGATGCCGGTGCCGCCAAGCAGGAACCCTGGTGCGGTTATGAGCAGGAATATACCTTCTTCCGCGGGCGTCAGCCTCTGGGTTGGCCGGAATACGGTTTCCCACGGCCGCAGGGTCCATATTACTGCGGCGTCGGCGCCGACGAGGTGTTCGGGCGCGAGGTCGTGGAGGATCATGCTGCGCTGTGTCTTGATGCCGGACTGATGTTCTACGGGATCAATGCCGAAGTGATGCCCGGCCAGTGGGAGTTCCAGATCGGTTTCCGCGGCGATGCCTCTGAAACCGCGAATGCGATCGACATGGCCGACCAGGTCTGGGTGGGCCGCTGGCTGTTGTGCCGCGTTGCCGAGGATCACGGCGTGATGGTGACGTTCGATGTGAAGCCCGTCAAGGGCGACTGGAACGGGGCCGGGATGCACACCAACTTCTCGACCAAGGATACCCGCGACCCGAAGAAAGGCCGTGCGGCGATCAAGGCGGCGACCGATGCTCTGTCTCGGAAGCATTTTGAGCATATCGCCGTTTACGGCGCAGGGAACCACGACCGTCTCACCGGGCGGCATGAAACTTGCGACATCAATACGTTCCGCGTCGGCGATGCGGACCGGGGTTGTTCGATCCGAATTCCCAAGCCGGTTGCGCTCAAAGGTTATGGTTACTTCGAAGACCGCCGTCCGGGTGCCAATGCCGATCCGTATCTGGTCGCGGCGCGCCTGTGCGCTACGGTCTGCGGTGTTGACGAGAAGGTCATGACCTTTACCTCGTGGCCGCGCAAGGATGCCAAAATCGCGATTGCCGCCGAATAACGGTCTTTAGCTGAAATTATTAAGGACGCCCGTAATTTTTACGGGCGTCTTTTTTTGTTTTCATCACTTGGCTGTTGTCACTGGCTGCGTATGGCTATATTTATATGTATCCCTCGTGACCGCGAGTTTCTGCGTTCCTGATTCATTTTGGAGTGTTCTTTATAAAGGTTTTGGTTGCGTTCTCGTGCTTTTTCAAGTGGGTGAACGGACTTGTGTTGCTTTACTAGAGACATTTTCTGAAAGGTTGCTCGGTATCCTTGGAATTATACGCTAGACACTATGGCAGAAGACCCTAACAAAAAAACGCCCGCGCCCGATAACGAGGAAGTCATCGACTTCGTCGTTGAGGAGGGGTTTTTCGTGGACAGCAGTGCGCCTGCGCCTGAAAGGCCAGCGCCATCAAAGGGAAGTTTCCTGAATGTCCCGGCCCCGTTTTTCCCAAAGAAAAAGCAGGAAGAGCCGAAAGGGAAGGCTATTTCGGGCGGGAAAGGCGGTCTGCAATCTTTCTCTGGTGAAGCATCCAGCGAGGGGGGGCATGATCCCGGCGCCGCGAAAAAGAGAATGGGTGAGCGGATGGTGGAGATGGGGCTTATTACAGCCGACCAGCTCAACGTCGCCCTGCAGGAAAAGAAAATCACCAATAAGATGCTGGGTGAAATTCTTGTCGAACTTGGTTTTATCGATGAGGAAACGCTTACGATGTTTCTGGCCGAGACTTCTGGTTTCGGCATTTTCGATCCGCGCTCAACCATTGTTGATGGGGATGCGCTGGCGCTGATCGAGAAATCTCTAGCGATCAAGCATCAGCTTTTGCCGATTTCCATTGACGATCAATATGTTCATGTGGCCATGGCGGACCCTTACGACGTCGTTGCCCTTGATACCTTGCGCCGTTTTTTGCCCAAAGGGCGTCAGATCAAGCCTCATGTCACTACGGCGGGCGTACTGTCAGAGGCTATTGATGCTTCTTATGGTTATGCCAGTTCGATCAAGGATATTCTACAGGAGTTGGAGGAGGGAAAGGCCCAGAAAGATGTTGCCAGTCTTTCCGGGGCGGAGGCCTTTTCCCATCCGATTGTGCGGCTGGTCAACGCGCTGGTCTTCGAGGCCGTGAAGATCGGCGCTTCCGACCTTCACTTTGAACCTGAGGAAAACTTCGTTCGTCTGCGTTACCGTTTGGACGGGGTTTTGTTTACCGCGCAGATTTTGCATAAGCAGCACTGGAACGGGATATCGCAGCGCCTTAAGATTCTCTGCGATATGAATATTGCCGATAAGCTCTCGCCACAAGATGGGCGTTTTGGGCTGAATGTCGGGGGGCGCGAGGCGGATTTCCGCGTTTCTTCTCTGCCGACGGTTTTCGGGGAAAACATCGTTTTGCGGGTTTTGGATAAGAGCGCGAGCATTATGCCGCTCAGCGCCCTCGGGTTCAGCGAGGAGAACAAGCGAAAGATCAAGATCGCTACGTCCCGCCCGGAGGGGATTATCATCGTCACCGGCCCGACGGGGAGCGGGAAGACGACCTCTCTTTATTCGATGCTCAATGAAATCAACGATGTTGAGGTCAATATCCAGACTCTTGAGGATCCTGTCGAATATTCCTTACCGATGATCAGGCAGACGCCTGTCCGTGAGGGATTTCTGGAGTTTGCCGATGGGATTAAAGCCCTGCTGCGCCAGGATCCTGATATCATCTTCATCGGGGAAATCCGGGACCAGACGACGGCGGAAATGGCCCTGAAGGCCGCGATGACCGGGCATCAGGTCTATACGTCGCTTCATACCAACGATTCATTCGGCGCTATTCCGCGGCTTATCGATCTCGGCATGAAGCCGGGGATGCTGGCGGGGGCTATTATCGCCGTATTTGCCCAGCGTCTGGCGCGGCGGCTGTGTCAAACCTGCAAGGTCGAGTATACGCCGACAGAGGAGGAGCGGCGGATTCTGAAAATGGCACCGGAGGATCAGACGGTTATTTATACGGCCAGCCCCGAAGGGTGCGAGGTCTGCAAAGGGAAGGGGTATAAGGGCCGCGTGGCGGTTGTTGAAATCCTGCTGTTCGACGAGGAGCTTGATGAGGTGCTTGCCCGCGGTCAATCTAAGGCTGAATTAAAAACCGTGGCCGTTAAAAAAGGCTTCAAAAGTATGAAAGACGATGGCATTCTCAAGATCATGGAAGGTCAGACAAGCATCGCCGCCCTAGCGGACGTTGTCGATATGACCAAGTAACCCTTTCTTAACTATACCACCTCTCAAAGTTTCACCTTCTGTAAACCTTTTTCCTGCATATTCAGACATGTCTTTACTGATGGGGCAGAGCCATAGAACGCTATAAATACAGAGCGATCAACTCCAAGGGTCGGCAAGTCCGCGGCTCGTTGTCAGCGCGCAGCGAGGTCGATCTTTACAACCAGCTTCAGACCGCCGGTCTGGAGTTGGTGCAATGTGCCTCCCTGACCGAAAAAAAGACCAAAATTCCCGGCATTTCTTTCAACAAGGTCAAGGTTCGCGATCTCATCCAGTTTTTTATAGCCATGCAGCAGATGCAGGGAGCCGGTGTTCCTATGCTTGATGCGCTGGCGGATATCCGCGATGCGACCAGTAACGATATGCTCCGCGATATGCTCAGCGAGATTCACAGGGACGTGCGTGACGGCGCTTCGCTCTCCGAGGCGATGGCCAAGCATCCAAAAATCTTCAAGCCTTTGTATATCTCCCTTATTAAGGCTGGCGAAGACACCGGCGATTTAACCTCGTCCTATTCCCAGTTGGAGAAGTTCCTTAAATGGGTGGACGAGATGCAGTCCAAAATCAAGAAGGCGACGCGTTATCCGATCATCGTGACCTTTGTCGTGCTTTTCACGATTATTTTCATGATGAGTTATGTCGTTCCACAAATTGTGGGCTTCCTGAAGTATCTTGATATTGAACTGCCCTGGTATTCCGTTTGGTTGATCAATACGTCGAGTTTCTTCGTTAATCCCCAATTCGAGATTTTGGGGCTTCCTATCTATGGCGCTTATATTGTCATTGCCGTTCCGGTTATTCTGGCCACAATTTTTATTATGATGCGGCGGATGTCCGATGAGGTGGCCTACAGGGTGGATTCTCTCTATCTCAATATGCCTGTCGCCGGGCCGTTGATCCGGAAAATTACCATTGCCCGGTACTCTCAGACTTTTGCCGCCCTTTTTACCAGCGGGATTGATGTTATCAACGCCTTGAAGTCGGCCAGAAACACCGTCAATAATCTTGTCCTTCTTGATGCCATGGAGGGGGTTGAAAATTATGTTAAGTCTGGAAGCCCGCTTTCTGACGCTTTTAACGCTTCCGGTGAGTTTCCCAGTATGGTTATCCGCATGGTCAAAATCGGTGAGGAATCCGGTAAGCTTGGTGAGGTTCTCGATCAGGTTTCGGCCTTCTACACAAAAGATGTGGATGAAGCGATTGACGGATTAATTGAGCTGATTCAGCCAACATTAACGTGTATACTGGCGTTGGTGATCGTCTGGATTGCCGCTGGCTCGCTCGGGCCGATCTATATGAACCTTGGCAATATGATGGATAAGATTCAGTAGGATCCTGTCCTTCTCTTTTTTGAGTAACTGAGAATGTCTCTGTCTTTTTTAGCGCCGTCGCGGACTGTTCTTCTGATTACCGATGATGCGCTTCTTATTTTCAGCGTGACCGCCAGGGGTGTCCGGCTTGTGGATACCGTGCCTTGGGCTGTCGATAATTTTGAGGCCAATGTTGCTGCTGTCGTCTCCAAGGAGTGCGGCGGTAAGCCTGTGCTGATTCTCAACGACATGGTTGAGCAACATTACCGCAAAGAGCGGATTCCTAAAGTCAGCGTTATGGACAAGGCGAATGTCCTGCAGCGCAAGCTTATGGTCGCCTTTCCGAACTATCCGGTACGGGCGGCGCTTCCTCTCAAGGAGAAGACCGGGAAAGGGGATAAAGCCCTTCCCGGCAGTGTGTATATTTTTGCGGCTGTCCCTGATACCGACCCGTTCAAGAAAACGATGGGCGCTGCGCGGCGTTCGCTTGCGCCTATTGCTGGTTTCTGCCTTCTTCCCGTTGAGGCTGCGGGGATGGTCAAGATTCTCGCTAAGAAGCTGACCAAAGGCAAAGACAAGTCCAAATGGACCGTTTTTATCGGGCAGCACCAGAGCGGAGGTTTGCGTCAGGTTGTCGTTAAGAACGGTGAGTTGGCCCTGACCCGTATGACGCCGATCGTTGAGAGCGATGACGATCCCGCGAAATGGGTGGCTGATGTTTCCCAGGAATTCAGGGCAACGATGAGTTATCTGGGGCGCTTTGGTTACGATGTTTCCGATGGGCTGAATGTCATTCTTATTTCGAATCCTGCCGTGGGCGAGATGATGGAGGAGGCTATTGATACGCCTTGCCATTATTATAATCTCACGAGTCAGGATGCCGCGCAGCTTCTGGGGATGTCGCTGGGGCGGCAGGATCATCTGGGTTATGCCGATGTCCTTCATATTGCCTGGTCGGGGCGGAAGGCTTCGTTTACCCTCCCCATGAAGGCCAAGGAGATCGAGAAGGTCTCGCGTCCCCGGCAAATCGCCGTTGCCGCTTCTGCTCTGCTTTTGCTTGTTGGGTTGTTTCAGGGGTATCAGCTGTTTAATTCCTACGGTACTGTGAGTGAAAATCAAGAGCAGATCGACGATGAAGAATCCAAGAAAGCGCAGCTCGATCTTAAGTTATCCAAGGAAATCAAGCGCAAGGAGGATTTAGGGTTTGATATCACTCTTATCCAGAGTGCTTTGGCCGTACATAACCAGCTTGAACTCAAGAGGATTAAGGTTCTCGAGCTTTTTTATCGCATCGGTGTTTCCATGGGGACGGAGTTGCGTTTTGATGTGATCGAGATCGAGAGAGCGCAGGCCGGTATTATCGATCAATGGGCTGCAGAAAAACCTAGGGCGCCGCTTTTCCGGGCTGTTGTCCGCATGACTTTTCCGAGTACAACCGATCCAGAGAAGGGCAATAAGGAGGTTCAGGATTTGCAAACCCGCCTTCAGACCGTTTTGCCCGACCATATCGTGAAGGTTACAAAGAAGCTGGAAGATTATGAGTATGTTGATTCCATCGTCGTCCAGACTGGCGATGCTGCCAAGGAAATCAAGTCGGCCGATTTTGTCGCCGAAATCAAAATTGAGGGGCCGGAGCTTCAAATATGATCAAGGTTATCGGTGCAAAGAGATTGCTGCTTCTTGCGGTTTTGTTAGGCGTCAACGTTTTACTGGCTGCGGCCACTTATTTTTATCTTATTCCTCAAGAATCTGAGACCGAAAAAAGGCTTCGTACGCTCCGTGGTGAAAACCAAACCAAGCAGGCCGATTTTGATCGGATGCAAATTGAGTTTGAGCAGCTCGGGCAGCAGCAGGACAAGTTTGATGCGCTCAAGGAGGACGGTTTTTTTAAAACACAGGTCCGCAGCGTTGCGCGAAAACTGTTCAGAGACATTCAGCTTGAATCCCGCGTTGTTTCGTCCGTTGCCGCGATCAATCCCGGCATTATCGAGGAAAACGAGGAGGCCAAGAAGTCGAATTACAAGCTTTTGGCGAGTCCCATCGGTATTACTGTGGAGGCGTTTGACGATGCGGATATATATAATTATCTCTTTATTCTTGAGCAGAAGTTTCCTGGGCATCTCAGTGTGGATCAGATGTCGATGAGTCGTGTTACGGACATTTCCGGGCCTGTATTACGCTCCATTGCCACGGGTCAAAACCCTGTTCTCGTCAAGGCGACCATCAAAATGTCCTGGCGGACCATGATTCCGGATTCGCAAATTATTGTTGAGGAGCAGCAGTAGTTTTCATGCAAAAAGATACGAACATGAAAAATTCTCTTCACCGAAAAGTTTCCCTGCCTTACATCAGAAGGTTGGTTGCAGGTGCTGTTTTTTGCGGTACTCTTTTGACGGGAATGGCTTTGGGCAGCTTCGTTTTTGCACAGGAGCAAGAAGCCAGTGTGACGGGCGGTTCCGATGATCTTGGGCTTGAAGGCATTGAGGAGCCGCAAGCTGATCAGCCTTTGCCCGAGCCTGTTGTTTCTCAGGCTGCTCCTCCCCTCACTCATGATATTTCCCTTGAACAGGCTCCGGCTTTGCCTGAGGAAAATCTGACTCAGCCCGCAGAAAACGAGCAGGTTTCAGGTATGCCGCCTCAGCCAGTAAAAGATTCCGGCGGCGGGTCGGCTGCGGACCTTCCGGGGATCGATATTGCCGTTAGCCCTGAAGAAACTGCTGCAAAGCCGGCGCAAGCCAGTACCGATGAGGGATTTGATAAAATGCTGGAGCGGAAGGGGAAACCTGAGTCCCCCACGCCTGACTCCGTCAAGCAGAAAATTGCAGAAGATGACCGTTCGCCGTTCAAGCCCGAGAAGATACGATCGCTTTTTTTCACCTACTGGCAGCATGAAGCGATTGTTGATGCCAAGAAGTCCAGAGGAAGAGCCCGTCCACCCACGGAGTCTGAACTGAAGCACCTCGATAAAGACGAGGAAAAGAAGCCTGGTGAGCGGGATTTGATTCTTGACGGTATCGTCTTTGTCTCCGCAGATGACTGGACGATCTGGATTAACGGGATGCGCGTGACGCCGAGCGCGATTCCCAAGGAAGTTATCGATCTGCGTGTCTTTAAGGAGTACATCGAAGTCAAATGGCTGGACGAACATACCAATCAGGTTTTTCCCATCCGTTTAAGGGCACATCAGCGATTTAACCTCGATATGCGGATTTTCTTGCCTGGCTAGCGGTTTTTGGACCCTGTGGATTTCTTATGACCGAACATTCTCTTGATATTCGAGGGTTGTGTGTTTCCTTTTCGGGCACAAAGGTTCTTGACGCCATCGATCTTGATATCCGCAGGGGGGAAACCTTTGGTCTGATGGGGCTTAACGGTGCGGGGAAGACGACAGCCATCAAGTGCATTTTGGGTCTGCGTGAGCAGGATTCCGGCGAAATTCTGATCAACGGTAAGGACAAGTCGGATAACGAAAGCAAGGCTATGCTGGCCTATTTGCCTGAGAAATTCGAGCCGCCGTGGTTTTTGACGGGAATGGAGTTTCTTCATTTTTGCCTTAGCCTCTATAACCGCACGATGAGCGATCAGGCTATTCTTGAGGCTACGGAGGGGCTTGCCCTTGATCCCAAAGCGTTGAGGCGGAAAATGAACACCTATTCCAAGGGGATGCGCCAGAAGCTCGGGATTCTGGGGACATTGCTTACGGAATGCTCACTGTTCATTCTGGATGAGCCGATGAGCGGGCTTGATCCGCGGGCGCGGGCGCTGGTCAAAAAAATGATTACGGATATAAAGCACAAGGACCGTACCATCTTTTTGAGTTCCCATATTCTTTCTGATATGGATGAGATCTGTGATCGTGTGGCCGTCCTGCATGATTCCAAAATCCTTTTCGTCGGGACACCGCAAGAGATGAAAGTGCAGACGAAAGCGCAAAATCTTGAGCAGGCCTTTCTTGATTATGTTGAGAAAAGGAAAGCTGCGTGATATCATCCGAATCAAGCCAGTGTCCGGCTTGTCCTTAATTTTTCCAACCGTTATGCGTTTTCCCCAGAGTTTTGCTTATGAAAAAGTTGCGTTTCTCTTCTCGCCCCCTGAAAGTTTCGCTGGTTGCGCTTGTCGTTGCCTCTTCAGGTCTTAGCACTCTTTATTCCCCAAGCGCCTATGGGCAGGATGTTTCGGTTGTTGTCGATGACGGGGAGAGCATCCCCTCGGAAGCAGGGCTGGCCTCGCCGGATCCCGGCGCTCAGCCTCCTGTTGATGCGGCGGTTCAGGGCGAAAATGTGATTTTACCTGAGGCGAGTCCCGAGGATGAGGCCGCAGCCATTTCCGGGCCTTCGGCAGTTCATTCCGGCGTTGATCTGGAAGCTGATCCTGATGCGTTTTTTGATGCTGAACAGCTGGTTCCCCAGGGGGAAATGAGCAAGCAGGGGCCAAAGCGTGTCAATCCGAGTTTGCAGCCTGCGTCAAAGCTAATCACTGTCCGTAAGAATGCCGGACAAGACAGTACCACGGCCCAACTGGTTTCTGCCGAGCGGGCGATGTCCCTCGGGCTTTATGATTCAGCGCTGGAGATGTTCGATAGTCTGTATGTCAAGAATAAGCGTGATCCAAGGGTTCTTATGGGTCGCGCCGTGGCGCTGCAGAATCTTGGGCATTTTGAGGATGCGATGCGGATGTACGAGGAACTTTCTACGCTCGATTCCCGGAATATCGACGTCAAGGTTAATATGCTTGGTCTTCTCTCCACGAAGTATCCGGCTATCGCTTTGCGGCGGCTTGTGGATTTGCGCGAGGAGCATCCCAGCCATGCGGGTATTGTTGCACAGCTTGCCGTGACCGAAGCCAGTGTCGGGGATTTTGAATCCGCCCTCAAGCATTTGGGCATGGCGGCCAGTATGGAACCTCAGAATGCCAACCATCTTTATAATATGGCGGTGATTACCGACCGGGCGGGGCAGACCTCTCAGGCTGTGAGCTATTACGAGCAGGCTCTTGAGGTTGATTCGATCTATGGCTCCGGGCGCTCCATTCCCCGCGAGGCCGTTTACGAGAGGCTGGCCAATATCCGCTGAGTTCCTTACCCTTTTTTGCGTAACCTTATATGAATATCCCCGATGTCCTTGCAGTCGTTGTTTTAGGTCTGGTTTTCGGGAGTTTCAGCACCGCGCTGGTTTACAGGGTGCCTCGAAAGAAGGATTGGGTTTCTGCGCGGTCGGCCTGCACGAAATGTAAAGCCAAGCTTGGTTTTTTGGATCTCATTCCGGTTCTTTCCTGGTTGTTGTCGAAGGGGGCGTGTCGCCATTGCGGGGCGATGGTTTCGCCGATTTATCCTCTGATTGAAATTCTCGTGGCGGCACTCTGTCTGGTGGTTTACAGGTTTTTTGGCCTAAGCGGGGAGGGGATATTTCTTATGGCTCTGGTTCCCGTTCTGGTGTCCCTTACGGTCATCGATTTTCAGCGAATGATTCTTCCCAATCAGCTGCTGTTCGTCTGTTTTGTTCTCGGTTTGGTGCGGCTCATCTATTTTTCGTTTTCGGGACAGTTTCATACTTTTGCCGAGCTTTTTTTACCCTATCTTCTGGCTGCTTTTTTTTATGTCGTCCTTTCTCTTGCCCTGCGTTATATCATCTCCATGGCCCGAGGCCGGGAGGCTCTCGGCTGGGGCGACATTAAGCTTTTCTTCATTATAGGCTTCTGGTTGGGGATCGAATGGATGCCTGTGCTTTTCATCATCGCGGGCGCGTCGGGCGTTTTTCTGGCCTTGTTCTGGCGTATTGTCATAAGAAAAAGAGAGTTTCCGTTCGGTCCGCCGTTAATCATTGCTTTATTTTCTCTTCTTTTGTTGCAAGGACCGATTCTTAAATGAATAATATTCCTAAAATCCGCCCTATCTTTACTTTCCTTTTATAAAATTGCGTTAAAACAGTATCACGGGGCAACACCGCACACTCAGGGAGCAGAACCTTGGATCTCACACAGCTACTCGCGTTCACAATGCAAAATAAAGCCTCCGACCTTCATTTGAGCGCCGGAAGCCCCCCGATCATCCGCGTCAGCGGACTGATGAAGCGTGTCAAGTCCGATGCCTTGGGCAGCGATGATATCCGCACGATGCTTTATTCGATCATGGCGGAAGACCAGCGGGCAGAATACGAAAAGAATATGGAACTGGACTTCGCCATCGCTTTGGGCGAGAAGGCGCGTTTCCGGGTGAACGCCTTTACGACGCGCCTTGGTGCTGCCGCCGTTTTCCGGACCATTCCCACGGAAATTCCGACGATGGAGCAGCTAGACCTACCGCCCGTCATGCGTCGTTTTGCCGAATTGGAGAAGGGGATCATCCTGATTACCGGTCCGACGGGGTCCGGTAAATCGACGACCCTTGCATCTATGATCAATCATATCAACCTCCACCACGCCAAGCATATTCTGACGATTGAAGACCCCGTGGAGTTTTTTCACACATCCAAGAAATCTCTGATCAACCACCGCGAGGTCGGCACGGATACACGGTCATTTGCGCGTGCGCTGAAAAGCTCGCTGCGGGAAGACCCGGACGTGATCCTGGTGGGGGAGATGCGCGATCATGAAACGATTTCCCTTGCCCTGACCGCCGCAGAAACCGGACACTTGGTGTTCGGGACTCTGCACGCGAACTCTGCGTCCAAGACCATTGACCGTATCATCGACGTGTTTCCGTCCGGCGATAAGGAGATGGTTAGGGCCATGTTAGCCAGTTCGATTCAGGGCGTTATCGCCCAGACCCTTTTACGCCGTGCTGAAGGCGGGGGCCGGGTCGGCGTTTATGAAATTCTGGTGGGTACCAGCGCTGTTCGAAACCTGATTCGCGAGAACCAGATTCCGCAAATGTATTCCATGATGCAGACCGGGTCGCGTTACGGGATGGTGACGATGGAAGACGCCGTGAAAAGCCTTCTGGAGGCCGGGATCATCGGCAAGGACGAGGCCCGCAGGGCCGTGCTCAAGAGTACCGATGCCGAGGAAGGCCCGGATGAGAATTACGCCGCCGGCGCTCTGGGTGGACGCAAGATTGTCGATGACGAGATGGAGCAGGAATACGATATCGTTCCGCAAAAGAAATCGTCGGGCCGGACAGGTTCCGGTGAAAAATCAGGTGAAGAAGGGTATTCGTTTTGACCGCACCGCTTATTTTCTCATATCTGAGTGCCATGAACGAAACCCGTGCGGCGGATATGTACCTCACGGTCGGGTTTCCGCCAACGCTGCGCGGGGATAAATCTCTTATAAAGCTCTCTGAAGATCTTCTGTCTCCTGACGATATCAACGATATCCTGAACTCCATGCTGACGAACCGCCAGAAGCGGGATTTCGAGGCGCATCTGGAATTGAATACTGCCCTCGATATGGGGCAGCATGGGCGCTACCGGATCAACGTCATGCGTCAAAGGCAGTTTCCGGCGCTTGTGATTCGCAGAATTACTTCTGAAATCCCCAGCTTCGCCGATCTGCGTTTACCGAAAATCCTGGAGACGCTGGCGATGGAAAAGCGCGGGCTGCTGCTGGTAACCGGGATGACCGGCTCGGGTAAATCTACCACATTGGCCGCGATGATCGACCAGCGGAACCGCAATAGCCAAGGGCATATCATCACCATTGAAGATCCCATCGAATTTTTTCATGAGCATAAGGGCTGTGTTGTCACACAACGCGAGGTCGGGGTTGATACTGAATCCTTTGCCACGGCTATGAAAAACTCCCTCCGGCAGCGGCCTGACGTGATCCTCGTCGGGGAGGTGCGCGACCGCGCCGTGATGGAGCAGGCGTTGTCAATCGCGGAAACGGGGCATCTGTGTCTGGCCACCATCCACACCAACAACTCCTATCAGGCGATCGAGCGGATCGTGAACCTGTTTCCCGAGGATTATCATAACCAAATCCGGCTCAATCTCTCCATGAACCTCAAGGGGATCATTTCCCAGCGGCTGCTGCCCAGCACGGGGAAGGGGATGGCGCCGGCGATTGAAGTCATGCTCAATCAAGGGTTGGTCCGCGAACTGATCCTTAAAGGCGAGATCGGAAAGATTCACGATGTCATGGAGCAGAATAATTCCATCGGTATGTGTACCTTCGACCAGTCCCTGATGAAGCTGTTCCAGGACGGCTTGATTACCGAAGATACGGCGATTTCAAACTCCGACAAACCTTCGGATATGAAGATCAAGGTCCAGCAGTACAAGCTGGTCAATAGCTCCAAGGGTAGCAAGAACGCCCTGGACGCGGTCGATACGTCCCTGATCTCCTTCAGCGATTAATTCCCCAAAGTTATACACAGGTGAGGCGGTTTTTTTCCTGCCACTGCAACGGGCTATTGCCCAGATTGTGGCGATATGATGTAGTGAATGGACGAGAATCAACAGGTGCGTTCTGCGCCTGTAACTCGCGCTTTTTATTCTTACCCAAGGTTTCGGGGAATTTCATTGTCAATGCGTATAGGGAAGAGTTCTATGATAAAGATGGGTCGTACTGGCGTCCGCAGTCTGGTTTTGTGTTTCGGCGCGGCGCTGTTTCTTTCGTCCTGCGATCTGGCGGCGAATTACCAGAAGCCGGACCGGGGGGCGAACATGGAGATCCAGGATTTCCGCGACGGACTCTCGGAGCGGCTTCCCGATGTCGATGATGAAAAAACGGCGCAAGGATCGGGCGGGATACCTGCCCTGCAACCCTATATGTCTACACAAGCTTCCGGAATCAAGCCGATGCCGCTGGTTTCGGTCGCCGTGAACCAATCGGTTCCCGTTCGTGATATTCTTTTCGAATTGGCTGAGCAGGCGGAATATGATATCGAGCTTGACCCCAACATCAAGGGATCGATTATCTTTACGGCGCGTAACCGTCCTTTTGACGAAGTGGTGGGGAAGATCTCGGACATAGCCGGTCTGCGATACAAATTCAGAGATGACAGTCTCCGGGTTGAGTTGGATACGCCATACAACAAAACTTACAAGATGGATTATCTGAGCTATATGCGGAAGAACTCCAGTTCGGTCAGTACCAATGTTTCGGTGGTTTCGGGCGAGGGTGCCGATACGGGGTCCGTTTTTACCGCTTCATCCGAGAGTCTGGCCGATTTCTGGGCGGAACTTGAATTGAATATGACCCAGATGCTGGGCGGCGGAACGACGGGCGGCTTGAAAACGAAGGCTGATCCGCGGATTACCGCCGTTGAACAGAATCCAGAGGTGCAGGCTGTGGCGCCTGCACCCAAGGAGGGTGAGAAGGGCGAAGTGCAGGTACAGCCTCCGCAGGCTGTCCTTAAAGTTGAATCTCTTCCGGTGGATGACGGTGCACAAGGAGGCGGCAAGGATGATGAGGATGGTCCGGTCTCCACATTCACGCTGAACAAGCAGGCTGGAATCATCAATGTGTTCGCTACGGAAAAGCAGCATAAGGAAGTTGCCGAATATCTGACAATTTTGCGGCGGGCCGTTTCCTCGCAGGTCTTGATCGAAGCCAAGATTTTTGAAGTCAACCTGTCCGATGAATATATCACAGGGATCGATTGGGGCGTTCTTGGCCTCTCCAGCGGAGAGGGATCTCTTGCGTTCATGAATCAGGCGGGAAGGACTTCGATCAATACACTCCTTTCTTCTGGTTCCGGCTTTTTTACACCCGCTACAGGCTCTGCAATCGGAACGACCGCTAACGTTACTCTGGGGTATGTCGGGAATGATATTCAGGCTTTGCTTCAGGCGATCTCCGGGTTTGGAACTGTCCGCGCTCTTGCCAGTCCGCGGTTGACGGTTGTTAATAATCAATCCGCTGTCCTGAACGTGGCGACCAACCAGGTGTATTTCGAAATCGATATCGACTCGACGACCGATGAAGGGGTTACGACTGTTGAGGTGGATTCAGAAATCAAGAGCGTCCCCGAGGGTGTCCTTGTCAATGTCATTCCCTCCATTGATCTTGAGAGGGGGACGATTTCCCTGGCGTTGCGTCCAACCGTTACCCGCATTGTGGATACGGTTGACGATCCGGCCGTCGGCTTCGTTGCGGCTTCCATCCCCGGTGCTGAAAGTGTTGTCTCCGAAATTCCTGAACTCAACGTTCAGGAGATCGATACCGTGGTCAAGGTGCGTTCCGGGCAGCCGATCGTTATGGGTGGCTTGCTGCAGGACAGAGCGGTCAACGATCAGGAATCGGTGCCTGTGCTTGGAGAAACGCCCGTTATCGGCAGCCTGTTCAGAAAAAAAGCTGATTTGGTCCAGAAGACGGAGTTGGTCATTTTCCTGAAGGCAACGATTCTTGAGCAGCCGGAAGACAGCATCGACGATGTTGACCGTGACCTCTACAAGGCGTTTTCGGGAGACCGCCGTCCGTTCAAGCTTTGATTGGTTCAGAGGGGCAGGCCTATGTCTTTCCCGCTGGTCAGATATGTTCTCATGGGAGCAGTGCGGGACAAGCTTGTTGTTTCCCTTCTGGTTCTTCTTGCTCTCGGGTGCAGCCTCGCCGTGTTCGTCGGATCGGCGGCGGTGATTGAAAAAGACCGCTTTGCCCTTGTTTTTGCCGCCGGCGGGTTGCGTATGGCGGGTGTCCTGGGGCTGGTCCTTTTTGTCGTATTCTTTGTCCGACGGTCCTTTGACGGGAAGGATGTGGAGTTCCTGCTTTCGCGTCCGATCAGCCGTCCGGCGTTCCTTTACTCTTATGCCTTGGCTTTTTCGATTCTTGCGCTGGTCCTCAGTCTTGGTATCGGTCTGTGCCTTTTTGCGGTCGGGCCGCATCTGTTCGGCTCGGGGCACGTTTTGTGGATTGCCAGTATTGCGGCTGAGAATATCATCATGGTCAACACGGCTCTGTTCTTTTCGTTTTATATGTCCAGTGCGACCAGCGCGGCGATGTCCACCTTAGCCTTTTATGTTCTGGGTCGGATGATGGGGCAGTTGTTGGGGATCGTCGACTCGAATCTTATCGTCGATACCGGGCCGATGGCGATGGCCGTGCAGTTCGTTTCGGTGGTGACGCCGCGGCTAGACCTGCTCGGGCAGACGTCCTGGCTGATTTACGGCGTGGGAGAGGGGATCGGGCTTGGGTTTGTATTTTTGCAGGGGTTGCTGTTCTGCGCCCTTGTGACTCTCGCCGGATTGCTGGATTTGCTCAAAAGGCAGTTTTAGGGGTTGAAACATGACCCTTTCGAATGAATATACGGTCAAAATCTTTCTTTTCCTTGCTCTCGTTGCGAATATCGGGCTGTGGTTTTCCGCCCGGGGCGTTCAGGCGAAGTGGATGAATGTTCCTCCTGCACCCGAGCAAAGGTTTGCCTCGGCCTATGGGCTGGGTGATCCGCAGCTTTCCTATCGTTCCGTAGGGATCATGATTCAGAATATGGGAGATGCGGGCGGGCGGACGACCTCGCTCAGCGACTATAACTACGAAGAGCTTGTGAAATGGTTTTTTCTTCAGGATTCTCTTGA
The DNA here is from genome assembly GCA_016699735.1 of Alphaproteobacteria bacterium. Classification (NCBI taxonomy): domain Bacteria; kingdom Pseudomonadati; phylum Pseudomonadota; class Alphaproteobacteria; species Alphaproteobacteria bacterium. Next base: position 2,087,270 of record CP065008.1, on the reverse strand, counting down.
TCCTCAGTCAAACTATGTCCCCTATTTGGCCGCTTTCTATTTTGGCGGGGTTCAGGATCCACAGAAGTACAAGCCTGTTCTGGATTATCTTGTGAGCGTCGGTAGCCGGACGGAGGGTGAGAAGTGGCGTTTTCTTGCCCATGCTGTTTATCTGGCACGGTTTGAAATGAACGATAATGACCTTGCCCTTCGCTTGGCGCAAAAACTAGCCGCGGTCAATAACCCGAAAATGCCTCACTGGACCCGGCAGATGCCCGCGTTCATCATGAACGCCCAAGGCAAGAAGGAGGCGGCCTATGCCCTGCTTCTGGAGATGCTGAAAACCGATCCCAAAAACCTGGCTCCGAACGAGTCCAATTTTCTGCGTGGGTATATCTGTGAGCGGATACTCGAAAAATCAGAGGCTGATTTAAACCCGCTTTGTAAAGATATCCCTTAAAATTAACGTGGTCTGAGAGTAATCTGTCTTTCATGGATCAGTTGCGCTTTACGATTCCTGAGATGCTGTCCCTGATTGGGGTTTTTCAGTGCGTTTATATCCTTGTTTATGTGTTGTTCCGGGCGGGAAACATTTCGCGGGTTGTTTTGCCCCTGCTGTATTTTTTGGTTCTTGGGGTTGGTTTTTTTCTGGATTTCGGTGCGTCATACATTGGAGAAATTACGCCTTATTATGATCTTATCCGCTGGTGTGCGTGGTTCCTGGGGCCGCCCCTGAGTGTGCTGGTCATCATTCAGGTGGCGCAGACGACCCAAATGCCTTCTCTTGCGGACTACGCTGTTCTGCTTTTTGTCCCGGCAGCGATGTTTTTTTCATTGTTTATGGCCAGTCAAGCCAAAGACTGCGAGGTTTTTCTTGAGTGCTTCGTGCTATGGGACTGGCTGGATGTTACAGGGCTTGTAGCCGGTGCGGCCAGTTTGCTTATGGTCTGGCTGCACCGGGATATTTTTTCTGAACTTCAGAAGCAAAAGGCCGGAAAGGAGCGTTATTGGGTTATTTTATCGATCATTTTTATGAATATTTTCCTTCTTGCCGCCTTAAGCCTGAATATCGCCGGAGAGGGTTTAGCCAGAGAAACCACAGTTGTGCGTACCCTGATTGGGCTTTCATTCATTTATCTCGTAACAACCAGCCTTTTCCGTATTTATCCTCAGGCGCTTCTTGTCAGTTCTACAAAGAAAAAAGAAGAAAGCCTTACCTCTGAAGATCAGATGCTTGCTGATAAAATAGCCAAATTGTTGGAGTTAGAGAAAATTTACCACGAGGCCACTTACTCCCGGTCCGATTTGGCGCAGGAACTTGGGGTTTCGGAGGCCACAGTCACGCGAATTATCGGGCAATTTTTCAATAAATCCTTTCCTCAGCTTTTGAACGAGCGTCGGATCGATGATGCCAAGCGATTATTGCTTGAAACTGAGGCAAACATCAAAACTGTCGCCGAGGAGGTCGGGTTTAACTCATTGCCCTCTTTTAACAGGGTTTTCAAGGAGTTGGCGGGGATCAGCCCTAGCGAGTACCGAAAAAACATGATTAAGTGAATCTTAAAAAAATGGCTCTTTTGTTTTCCTGCGCTTATCTGACTTATCATTTTGTTTTTATGAGAATTTTTGCCTGATTTTTTAAGCTTTTCTTTAACGATTTCCGCAATGCTAACGATATTGGGACTTGTTTGAATAGGGGAAGACCGTGTATGATTCGGTGGTGCCGCTCGGCACGTTCTTCTTTATCTCAAACAGAAATTTACATCTTTTACACGACTTAGGAGACTAGAGTGATGAAAACTTACATGCACGAATCCGTCCAGAGCGAAAAGGGCTTTACGCTCGTCGAACTGGCGGTTGTTATGATTATTATTGGACTGCTGATCGGGGGAATCCTGAAAGGGCAGGAAATGATCTCTAACGCCCAGGTGACTGCTACCGTTGCCCAGATGAAGGGGATCGAGGCTGCCGCTTCCACGTTCCGGGACCAGTATGATGCTTTCCCCGGCGATATGGCGAACGCTTCGACCCGCTTGGTTAACTGTGCGGCCAACCCTTGTAACAACGGCGACGGGGATGCCCGTATCGATGTGAACGTTGGCGCCGCTCCTACTTTGGCCGACGAGGGTGCTTTTTTCTTTAACCATATGCGTGTGACTGACTTGGTCACCGGCTTTGACGGCGCTGCCACGCTTCAATTCGGAGCCGCTATTCCAACTGCCGAGATCGGTGGTGGCTACATGGTCGGCCACTCCAGCACAGGGGTAACGAACTTTACGGCGACTGAAATGCGTCCGGGACACTATATCGTTTTGACCGGTCAGCTTGCTGACGCTGCTAACGGTACGGGCATCCTGACTGCATCGCAAGCCGCACGGATTGACCGCAAGATGGACGATGGTCGTTCTAACTCCGGTGCAGTTGTTTCCGAAACCACGGCGAACTGCCGCGATACGAACAACTACAACGAAGACGACCAGGACCAGCTTTGCAACCTTGCTGTCCGGATCCAGGGTTAATTCTTGACTTAGACTTGAGATACAGAAAACACAAAGAGCCTGGCTTGCCAGGCTCTTTTTTTGTTCTGCTTACTTCGTTCAGGTTTTTGGCTTTACCGCATTGGCTATCGATTTCAGGCTGCCGAGCATATCGAGCGGAATGGGAAGAACAATCGTGTTGCCCTTGGCGTTCGTGAATTCGCTCATGGTCCCGAGGTAGCGGAGTTGCATGGTTTCGGGGCGCTGGGCGAGGATGGTCGCGGCCTCGTCGAGTTGTTTGGCGGCTTGCAGTTCCCCTTCGGCGTTGATGATCTTGGCGCGGCGTTCCCGTTCGGCCTCGGCCTGTTTGGCGATGGCGCGGATCATGGTGGGGTCGATATCGACGTTCTTGATTTCGACGTTCGTGATCTTGATTCCCCAGCCCTCCGTCTGATGATCGAGAATTTCCTGAATGTCCTTGTTCAACTGGTCGCGCTTGCCGAGCATATCATCGAGGTCATGTTTGCCGAGGACCGAGCGCAGGGTGGTCTGCGCGAGCTGGCTGGTGGCGATCTGGAAATCCTCGACCTTGTTGATGGCGTACCCGGGATCGACCACACGGAAGTATACCACGGCGTTGACCTTTACCGAGACGTTGTCGCGGGAGATGATGTCCTGCGAGGGGATGTCTTCGGTTCTGATCCGCATATCGACCAGAAGGACACGTTGGAAGCCGGGGACGATGATCTGCACACCGGGGCCGCGGGTGCTGGTGAAGCGGCCGAGCGTATAGATCACGCCGCGCTCATATTCCTGAACGATGCGGATGGAGGCGATCAGCAGAATGATGATCACCACCAGGACGGGGGCTAGAAAGGTCATTGGGCGGGCTCCTTATCAATAAAATTAAGTCAAAAAAATTTTCTATGCTCTGACGATCAGTTGCAGTTTTTCAACGGCTTCGATCGTGACTTCGTCATTGGGCGCGAGGTCCAGACGATGGGAGGAGGAGGCTTTCCAGATTTCCCCTTCCACGCGAACTTTTCCCCTTTTGCCGGTCCATTCGAGGATGACGGCTTTTGCGCCGATCATACCTTCGGTGCCGGTGTCCGTTTTCAGGTTGCGGAGCCAGATGTGTATGGCGATACCGCTGACGATACAGGCAAATTCCACAAAGCCGATGCCGAAGACGATGTTCCAGTCTACAGGGATCCCGAAGAGCAGAACTTCGCCAACCTGAAGGCTGTAGGCCGCAAAGAGGGCGACAAGGCCGTTAAAGGCCAGCAGGCCAAAAGAGACCACGCCGATTTCGGCGACGATCATGGCGATGCCGATGACATACAGAAAGGTCACCGTCGTTTCCATTGAAACGAAGCCCATAAAGTGGAGCGCGAGTATGACCGTAATCATGCAACACCCTTTAATGCGACCGATTTATCGAGTTGCGCTATTAAAGCATCTCCCATTCCCGCTGTCGAGGCCTCCCTGCAGCCGGGGGCCATGATATCGGGGGTGCGGATTCCGGCGTTCAGGATGTGCTGGACGGCGGATTCTATGGTTTCCGCCAGATCGCCGCGGTTAAACGAATAGCGCAGGCACATGGCGAAGCTGAGGATTGTGGCCAGAGGGTTAGCTTTGCCCTGACCCGCGATATCGGGGGCGGAGCCGTGGACGGGCTCGTAGAGGGCGGTGGAGCCTTTTACGCCCAGTGACGCGGAGGGGAGCATCCCCAGCGAGCCGGTGAGCATGGCGGCCTCGTCGGAGAGGATATCGCCGAAGAGGTTGTCGGTGACGATCACATCGAATTGCGAGGGGCGGCGCAGAAGCTGCATCGCGCAGTTGTCGGCGTACATATGCTCCAGTTCTACGTCCTTGAATTCGGCGGCGTGGAGCTTGGTGATTTCCTCGCGCCAGAGTTTGCCGGATTCCATGACGTTGGCCTTTTCGCAGGAGGTGACCTTGTTCCGGCGTTTGCGGGCGAGTTCAAAGGCCACGCGGCCGACGCGGAGGATCTCGTCGGTCGTGTAGACTTGCGTGTTCACGCCCCGGCGCTTGCCGTTGCCGAGGTCTTCGATGCCTCTGGGTTCGCCGAAATAGACCCCGCCGGTGAGTTCACGGACGATGAGGATATCCAGTCCGCGCACGATCTCGGGCTTGAGGGTCGAGGCGTCGATGAGTGCGTCAAAAACGAGGGCGGGGCGCAGATTGGCGAAGAGGTTTAGTTCTTTGCGGAGGCCAAGGAGGCCGGCTTCGGGGCGGATGGCGAAGTCCACCTTGTCCCATTTCGGGCCGCCGACCGCGCCGAGCAGGACGGCATCGGATTTTTTACATTCGTCGAGCGTTTCGTTGGTCAGCGGTTTGCCGTGCGCGTCGATGGAGGCACCGCCGACGAGACCTTGGGAGGTTTTGATTTTTATATCCGTTTTTGCGTTTAGCCATTTGACGAGTTTTTCGACCTCGGCCATCACTTCGGGGCCGATGCCGTCGCCGGGGAGGATGTGGAGTTTGAATGTCATGGTTTTTGTTTCCTTAAAGCCACGGTTTTTCGGCAGAGCGCTTTTGCTCAAAGCCGTCGATTTTTTTATTTTTTTCCATCGTCAGGCCGATATCGTCCAGCCCGTTCAGCAGGCAACGCTTGCGGAACGGGTCGATCTCGAAGCTGAAGGAGAATTTGTTGCCGCGGGTGACCGTCTGTTTTTCGAGGTCGATTTCGAGTTTGACTTCGGGGTGATCCTTGGCTTCCTGCATCAGCTGGTCCACCTGCTCCTGCGGCAGGATAATGGGCAGGATGCCGTTCTTGAAGCTGTTGTTGTAGAAGATATCGGCGAAGCCGGGAGCGATGATGCAGCGGATGCCCATGTCCAGAATAGCCCAGGGCGCGTGTTCGCGGGAGGAGCCGCAGCCGAAATTGTCCCCGGTGATCAGTATTTCCGCGTTCCTGTATTCGGGCTTGTTCAGGACAAAGTCAGGGTTTTCCTTCCCTTGATCGTCATAACGCAGGTTGTAGAAGGCGCTGACGCCCAGACCCGTCCGCTTCACAGTTTTCAGGAACTGCTTGGGGATGATGATATCGGTGTCGATATTGATCATATCCAGCGGCGCGGCTGTGCCGTTGAGTTTGGTGAAGGGCTGCATCGCCGTTCCTCGTCCTTATTTCTTACGTTTTCTGGAGGTTTTTTTATACTCGGCGTGCTTCATTTCTGCAAATGATTCAAACAGATCGGGGTCGAACATCTGCATTTTTTCTTTTTTCATGCGCTTAAGGACTGCCGGAGGCTTGACGTCCCGCTCGCCAAAATGGGGGCGGGGGATGGACCAGCCGTCGAACGCCTCCACGATCGTGGCCAGCCGGACGGGGGGCGAGAGGGCTTCGGCGGGCAGTTTTTCCGGCCCCTCACCGTCCATCTGCTCGTGGTGGTTTTTTATGATTTCCAGCGCCAGATCCTTGAAGGGGTGTTCGACATTCTTGAAGTGGCGGGCGAAGCTCTCCGCGCCCAGGCGCGTATGGGTGCGGCGGAAGGCCTTCATCTGTTCGGAGGGTTTTTCGGTTTTGTCCCAGATTTCGACGGGCAACTGCATCTTGCCGATATCATGGAGCAGGACGGCCCAGTACATATTATTCGCCACGGCATCGCCGAGATGGAGATGCAGGCAGGTTTTTTTGACGTCCTGTGCCACGCGCTCGGCGTGTTCGTGAAAAATGTAGGTGGTGTCCTTCGGTCTTTTTGCGTCGAAAGCGGCGAGTTTCTGGATTTGTTCGAGGATGTAGGGCTTGAAGAATTTCTGGCAGACCGGGTCGTGCTCGAAGTCAAAACCGGCGGGCCATCCTGTTCTCGTGTGGGGCATTTAAAATCCTGCCTCGGGTTTTTGCTGCACGATCATAGGACGGCGGCCTTTGCCGATCAATGAGGAGTTTAGAGTTGCGGGCCTTCATCCCGATCTGAGGCGGGTGCGGACGCTTGGGGGACCGTGGTGAAAGGAGCCTGGCTGTGTTCGTGACAGTAGATCATGTCTGCTCCATCGGCAAAGAGGGAGTCCAGACGGGCCAGTTTTTCGGGGGCAGTGATTTCCACCGCATCTTTGGGCGTGACGTGCATTCCATTGTGGTCGCTGACGGGGACGCGCAGATAATAACTCTCCGGCTCAAGCTGTGAACGGTGCAGGGCGGGGCAAACAGGGTAATAATCCACGCGGGTGCCCTGTGCGTGGAAACCGACCAGCGTTCCGGTGAAAAGGCCGAGATAGTCGTTGGCTTCCTTCAACTCGTCGAGACTCATTTTGTCCTGGCTTCCCACGACCTGCTCTACCCGTTGGGCGATTTCGCGGCTGCGGCCTTCAAGAAGGAAGAATTTGCGGGCGGGGTTTTCTGAAAAAGGCATATTAAATCTCCCTAATGTCTGTGAGTTTTCCGGTGATCGCGGCGGCGGCGGCCATTGCAGGGGAAAGCAGGTGGGTGCGTCCGCCCCTGCCTTGCCGACCCTCGAAATTGCGGTTGGAGGTGGAGGCGCAACGCTCGCCGGGCTGGAGCTGGTCGGGGTTCATGCCCAGGCACATGGAGCAGCCGGGTTCGCGCCAGTCGAAACCCGCCTCGATGAGGATGGCGGCGATACCCTCTTCCTCCGCCTGCGCCTTCACAAGGCCTGATCCGGGGACGACCATAGCCTCAACGGTGGAGGCGACTTTCTTGCCTTCGACAACCTTAGCGACTTCGCGCAAATCTTCTATGCGGGCGTTGGTGCAGGAGCCGATGAAGACCTTGTCGATTTTGATATCCGTCATTTTCGTTCCCGGTGTGAGGCCCATGTAGGCCAGCATCCGTTCGACCGAGGCTTTCTTGTTCGGGTCTTTGAAGTCGGCGGGGGAGGGGACGGTTCCGGTGATCGGCACGACATCTTCGGGGGTTGTGCCCCATGTGACGATGGGGGGGATGTCTTCGGCCTTTAAAGAAACTTCCTTGTCGTATTGCGCTCCCTCATCGCTGAAAAAGGTTTTCCAGTAAGAAACGGCCTTGTCCCAATGTCCGGCCTTCGGAGCGAGGGGGCGGCCCTTGATGTATCGGAAAGTGGTTTCGTCGGCGGCGATCAATCCGGCACGTGCGCCGCCCTCGATGGACATATTGCACATGGTCATGCGGCCCTCCATGGAGAGGGAGCGGACGGCCTCGCCCGCAAATTCGATGACGTGGCCATTGCCGCCCGCCGTGCCGATCTCGCCGATGATGGCGAGGATCATGTCTTTTGCCGTTACTCCTCTCGCGAGTTTTCCGTTCACGGTCACACGCATATTTTTGCTTTTTTTCTGGATCAGCGTCTGGGTGGCCAGAACGTGTTCGACTTCGGATGTGCCGATGCCGAAGGCCAGGGCGCCGAAGGCTCCGTGGGTGCTGGTGTGGGAGTCGCCGCAGACGATGGTCATACCCGGCTGGGTGAAGCCCTGCTCGGGGCCGATGATGTGTACAATTCCCTGACGCACGTCGGAGAGGTCGAAGAGCTGGACGCCGAATTCCTCACAGTTTTCGCGCAAAGTATCGACCTGAATCCGGCTTTCCTCTTCTACGATGGGTTTGGAGCGGTCGGTCGTCGGGACGTTGTGGTCCATCACGGCCAAGGTGGCCTCGGGGCGGCGCACCTTGCGGCCCGATAAGCGGAGACCCTCGAAAGCCTGAGGGGAGGTGACTTCGTGGACCAGATGGCGGTCGATATAGATCAAGCAGGTGCCGTCCTCGGATCGGTCGATGACATGTTCGTCCCAGATTTTGTCGTAAAGCGTGCGTGCGGTCATGGATTCTTACCCACAATCATGTTTTTCTTTCCCCTTATACAGCATATCCGGCGGGTTTTCGCAAATGACTGATTCTGTTTGTCTTTTAAAGGGTCTAAAAGTTTGATTTTTTTAGTGAAAAGCAGTATAAGTTGATTGATTTATGCAAATCAGGCACAATAGAGAGCGGATTTATTGGGCTTTTTTATAATTATAACTCGGGGGTTATTATGGGTACAAGTGGTGCAGGCAGCGTGGGCGGAAGCCGGGAAACAGAGGCCCGTTTAAAGATTCAGGATATTTTCAGCCAGTCCAAGGCACCGAATGCCGGGACCATTAATATCGTTCTGCAGAACAAGGATAACAAGCTGGAAGTGGCGACACTCGCTTACGATCCGCAGATGGCGGTTCATCTCAGGAGCAATACTGCTCTGCAAGGGCGTGAGCTTGATCCGAAGAAGCTGGAGGCGGCCGGGATCAAGGGCGTTCAACCCAATGCGAGTTATTACGCTTTTCCCGACTTTGCGAAGGCTATCGTTCAGAATTATAATAGCGCCATGGGTACCGGAACCACTCTTTATAACCAACTCAGCAGTGAGCTTGGCTATACAGACCGTCTTGACACTTCTTCGCCTGTGCGTGATATCTCGCAGATTAATGATTTTCAGGGGTGGCGCCAGTTGTCGGATATGCTTGAGGGCGCACAAAGAGAGGCCGCAAAAATTCCGGGTTCCGTCAGCCGCGTTCTCACGGACCAGATCGATCCCGCCCAGCAGGCTTTGGCCAGTGCCGGGGGGAATGCGATCAAGCTCTCGGAGTTCCATTTCGACAGGATCAAGCCGTACGCTCCCGGTATGGAAGTTCCGGCCTTCAATTACGACAGTCTGTTGCCTGACCGGACGGGTTCGGGCGCTGGTGGCGGTCCTAGGCCTCAGCGGTAACCGATTGATTTTCAATCGTTAACCTGTTTGTAACCCCTTTTGGCTACACTTATTTTGCAGTGCAGTATCAAAAGGGGTTCTTTTATGCTTAACGGTTCCTTGGCCCTGTCGGGCGTGACTGCGTCTTTTGAAATTTCCGAGTCCGGGCATCCGCACATCCGGTTTTTCGATCCCGCTTATGTGCGGGCGGAAACAATCGTTTTTGAAACCGATACGCGGGCCATCCATGCTGTCTTGCATGAGAGTCTGATTTATATCGGTCAGGTTCCCGAAGTCCATGAGGCGGCCTTTAAAGCGCACGAGGAGGTCGTTCTTTCTGCCAACCATTATGCGGGGCATTCGGTCTGCCTGACGGCCAAGATTGCCCGCACGGCGCGGGGCTGAACAGCCAAAACCCTTCACAGGGCGTGAAGGGTTTTTGAAATAGACTCTTTGCCATGTCTTATTTAGAGGCTTTGTTTTTTGCAGGCTTTTCCTTTTTCGGCGCCTTTTCCTTTTTTTCAGCTTTCGGCGCCTTTTCTGCGGCGTCCTTCACTTTGCCGTCCTCTTCGGGCTTATCCATGCCGACGCCGGTGGTGCGCTCGGTGATGCGGGCCTTCTTGCCGCGCAGGTCGCGCAGGTAGTAAAGCTTGGCGCGGCGGACGGAACCGCGGCGGATGATTTCGATCCCATCAATACGGGGGCTCCAGATCGGGAAAACACGCTCAACGCCTTCGCCATAGCTGATTTTGCGGACTGTAAAGCTTTCGTTCGAGCCACTGCCGGAGCGGGAGATACAAACGCCTTCGTAGGCCTGGATACGTTCGCGGCCACCTTCGCTGATCTTCACGTTGACCTTGACGGTGTCACCCGGAGCGAAATCGGGAATTTGTTTGGAGGCCTGAGCTTTTTCAAGCTGCTTGGCTTCGAATTTTTGCAGTGTGTTCATGGTTTTATCCCTTATCAGAACCCGATTTCAGCTCTTAAACTCTCAAGAACCGACGGTCCTATTCTCTTTTTAGAGGATTTAAACAAATTCGGGCCTTTCTATAGTATTTAGCCTTGGAAAACAAGTTATTTTTTGGAGGTTTTCCCGCTGGATTTGAGACTTAAGTAGCGTTCCCAGAGGTCAGGGCGTCTGGCTTCGGTTAGGCTTTCAGACTGCCCACGGCGCCAATCCGCGATGTGTTTATGGTTCCCCGAGGTCAGGATGTCTGGCACGGTTCGGGTTATTCCGTTGGCGGAGGTCCATTCGGCGGGGCGGGTGTAGTGGGGGTATTCCAGAAGTCCGCCTGAGAAACTCTCCTCGCTGGTCGTTTCGGCGTTTCCCAGAACTTCGGGGAGGAGGCGGATGCAGGCATCCATCAGGATCAGGGCCGCTGGTTCGCCGCCGGAGAGAACGTAATCGCCGATACTGATTTCCTCAAAATTCTCGCTGTCAAGCACACGCTGATCGACGCCTTCGTAGCGGCCGCAGAGAAGCGTGAGGGCCGGCTGTTTCGACAGTTCCTGTGCCAGTTTCTGCGTCAAGGGGGTGCCGCGGGGGCTAAGATAGATTTTTCGGCCAGGGTTTTCGATCGAGCGTACGGCCTTTTCGATGATGTCGGGGCGCATGACCATGCCTGCGCCGCCGCCGTAAGGGGTGTCGTCCACACTTTTATGAACGCCTTCTGCAAAATCGCGGATGTTGACCGTCTTAAGAGACCAGAGGTTTTTTTCTAGTGCCTTGCCGCTGAGGGACAGGCCAAGCGGGCCGGGGAACATATCCGGGAAAAGGGTCAGAATATTGACGTGCCAAGGCGCGGTCATTTCAGGAACGCCAGTCCCTCATCCGTGAGGATGAGGAAACCCTCCTCGCCTTTAACATCTCCGACAAACAGGCTGCGGAAGGGGACATAACCGCTTTTGCCTTCGTCGGTCAGAATATCCAGAAGGTCGCCCGCGCCGAAATTATCGACAGTGGTGACCTTGCCGAGGCGGACGTTTGCGGTGTTGCGGACTTCGAGGCCGATGAGGTCTTCAATGTAAAATTCCGTCTCGTCTTGGAGTTCCGGCAGATTTTCCCGGTCGGTCCAGAGTTCCGTCCCCCTAAGGTTTTCTGCGTGATCCCGGTCGTTGCATCCAGTCACCGATGCCGTCAGGGTTTTGCCCGAAAGATTATGGATTTTTACGCCCAGTCTTTCTGTCCCTTCCGCTCCGGTGTAAAGCGGGCTGAGGGTTTCAAGAAGGTACACATCCTCTCCGAAGGGCAAAATTTTGACCAGCCCCTTGACCCCGTGCGCGGAAACGATTTTTCCCAGACAGACCCGTTTGGGCTTTTCTGTTGCGCGGGGTTTGGGAGGGCTGGCCATAAGGTTTTGCCTTTATTCAGCCGACAATTATTCAGCGGCTGTTTCGCCTTCTGCAGCCGGAGCTTCAGCAGGTGCAGCAGCAGCCTGAGCGGCCGCTTCGGCAGCCGCTTTTCTTTTCTCAGCCTTGTCCGCAATTCTCAGCTTGGTCTTTTCGGACTGCGCGGATTTGTTCGGGCGGTTGGGCTGTTTGGGCATTTCGATGATGCCGGCCTTGCCGAGGAAGATCGCCACGCGCTCGGAGGGCTGGGCGCCCTGCGAGAGCCAGTATTCGATCCGGTCCTTTACGAGGCGGACGCGGTTTTCGTTGTCCGTCGGCAGCAGCGGGTCATAGGTTCCCAGCTTTTCGATGAAACGTCCGTCGCGGGGCATTCTTTTGTCTGCCACAACGATCCGGTAGTAGGGGCGGTTTTTGCGTCCGCCTCTGGTCAGTCTGATTGCAAGTGCCATATTCAGTCTCCTTTACTTTTCAAATCAGAATTTCTGTGGTTAAGCCTTATTTCTTGGTGTCCTGTTTTTTCTTGCCGTCCTGCGCGGACGAACCGCCGAGACCGGGCAGCGCTCCGGGCTTTCCGCCCAAACCCGGCAGCATCGCGCCGGAGGCAGAGTTCCCCGTATCGAATTGCGCCATGTCGGCGGCCAGGGATTCGGCGTCGAGCGTTTCGGTCAGCATTTCGAGTTCGTCCATGTTGCCGCCCATCATCTGCTTCATCATGCCCATCATCTGGCCCTTGCCCATCTTCCGCATCCGCTTCATCATGGTTTGCATCTGCTTGAGCTGCTTGGTCAGGGTATTGATTTCCTGAACGGTCGTGCCCGATCCCGCCGCGATGCGTTTTTTGCGGGAGGCGTTCAGGAGGTCGGGCTTCGTGCGTTCTTTGGCGGTCATCGAAAAAATGATTGCTTCCTGACGTTTGACGAGAGAGTCGTTCATACCTGCCGATTCCAGCTTTCCGGCCATCGCGCTCAGGCCCGGCATCATCTTGATGAGGGAGGACATCCCGCCCATTTTTTTCATCTGCTGGATTTGTTTAAGCAGGTCGTTGAAATCCATCTGGCCTTTCTTGAACTTGCGGGCCATGTCGGCGGCTTCGGCGCGGTCTACATTTTCGGCGGCGCGCTCAACAAGGCTGACCACGTCGCCCATGCCGAGGATGCGCCCTGCAATCCGGCTGGGGTGGAATACTTCGATCTCGGTCCATTTTTCGCCGACGCCGATGAGCTTGATGGGTTTTCCGGTTACGGCCTTCATCGACATGGCCGCGCCGCCACGGGCATCGCCGTCCACGCGGGTGAGCATGATCCCGGTCAGGCCGATGCGGTCATTGAATATTTTCGCGGTGTTTACGGCGTCCTGTCCGGTCATCGCGTCGGCGACGAGCAGGGTTTCGACAGGGTTGGCGAATTTCTGGATGCTTTCGGCCTCCTTCATCATCTCCTCGTCGATGGAAAGGCGTCCGGCGGTATCCAGCATGACAACGTCATAGCCTTCCTTGCGGCCGGTTTCCATGGCGCGTTTGGCAATGTCCAGAGGCTTCTGGCCTTCGATGATGGGCAGCGTCGCGATGCCTGTCTGTTCGCCGAGGATTTTGAGCTGCTGCTGGGCTGCGGGGCGGTAGACGTCGAGCGAGGCCATCAGGACTTTCTTGTTGCGCTTTTCGGTCAGGACTTTGGCAATCTTGGCGGTCGAGGTTGTTTTTCCCGATCCCTGTAAACCGACCATGAGATAGGCACAGGGTGCCGCGCCGAATTTCAGCTCCGCGCTTTCGGAGCCGAGCATTTCAACCAGCGCGTCGTGGACGATTTTTATAACCTGGTGGCCAGGGTTGACGCCCTTGATGATATTCTGGCCGACGGCCTTGTCTTTTATTTGCGCGATAAACTCCTTGACGACCGGCAGGGCGACGTCCGCCTCCAGCAGGGCGATGCGGATTTCCCGCGATATGGCCATGACGTCATTTTCCGAGAGTGTCGCCTTGCCGCGAAGCTTCGAGAAGACGTTTCCTAATTTTTCACTGAGCGATTCAAACATATGAATCTCAATTCCTTACGTTTAAAAACATAAAACATTTTTGCCGCAGTGAGCGTAATTTCGCCGACTGCGGGGCACCTGGTCCTCTAGAGACCTCGGGCGCTGACAAACTTTGATGTCAGCTAACGGGGGTTACGTAGCATAAAAATATCTGCTAAATCAAGCGTTATGATGAATTTTCTCAAGATGCACGGGCTAGGTAATGACTTTGTGATTCTGGACCAAAGGGCCGGGTTGCAGCCACTTTCGCGTGAGGCGGCGGCGCGGATCAGCGATCGGCATTTCGGGGTGGGGTGTGACCAACTCATTATCCTCGAACCGTCTGAAAAAGCTGATCTTTTCATGCGGATTTACAATCCTGACGGGTCGGAAGCCGAGTCGTGCGGCAATGCTACACGTTGCGTGGCCGATCTGGTGATGAAGCAGCAGGGCAACGGTGCCTGTCTGATCGAGACAAAGGGCGGGATTCTAGATTGCCGCCGCGCCGCCGGGATGCAGGTCAGCGTCGATATGGGGCCGCCGCGCCTTGGATGGCAGGACATACCGCTTTCCGAGGAGAAGGATACCTTGCATCTGGGCATCGGGCAGGGGCCGGCTCATGATCCGGTCGGTGTGAATATGGGCAACCCGCATTGCGTGTTTTTTGTTCAGGGGATTGAGGAAATCCCGATTGAGGCGCTTGGTCCGGTTTTCGAGCGGCATAAGCTGTTCCCACAGCGGGCAAATATCAGCTTTGCGGAGGTTACGGGTGGCGCGTCGATAAGGATGCGCGTTTGGGAGCGCGGGGCCGGGGTGACGCTGGCCTGCGGGTCGGCTTCCTGTGCCACTATTGTTGCGGCGGTCCGGCGCGGATTGATCACTGGGCGTTCCGCCGACATTCAGATGGATGGCGGGGCGCTGCGGCTGGAATGGCGGGAGGGTGACGGGCACGTCCTGATGGTCGGTCCGGTTTCCTATGTATTCGAAGGGCGTTTGCCGGAGGTCTAAAAAAATGGCTAAAAGTCTTAATAAATCCCGGATGCGGGACAGCCGGGCGGCGCTTCTTTTCGTGCTCTTTGCTGCGTTTTTCACGAAGGCGCTGATTCCCTATGAAACCGCTTTGCATGAGGGGTTGGAGTTTTTCGGGTATCTATTGATTGCCTTCTGTGCGATGGGGCGGCTTTATTCCACGGCCTTTCTGGGCGGGTTTAAAAACCAGACGCTGATTACCTATGGCGCGTTTTCCGTGGTGCGGAACCCTCTATATTTCTTTTCACTGGTCGGTATGACAGGGGTGGCTCTTATTTCTACGCATATTCTCATTATTATTTTCATGCCGATTTTTTTCATCGTGATCTATCATTTTCTGATCCGGCGCGAGGAGGCGTTTTTGCTGGAAACGTTCGGAGACGAATATGCGGCTTACATGAAATCCGTGCCGCGCCTGATTCCCAATCCCCGGCTTTATCAGGCACCTGAGAGGATTGAGACTGTGCCCAAGTATCTGAACAAGGCGTTCAAGGATGCGATCTGGTGGTTTGCGGCGTTTCCTTTGTTCGAGTTCGCGGAGTATCTGCAGGAGGCGGGGGTGGTTCAGCCTCTGTTCGTCATTCCTTGATTGTAATATGCAAACATTGACGCGGGCGTTTTTCCTGCTGTAAGTTGGCACACTATGACAAAGAATAATATTGTTCAGAATAGCCCAAAGCCCAGAGAAAAAGGGGCGAACAGCGATCCGCAGGTGGTGACGTTCGGCTGTCGCCTGAATGTTCATGAGTCCGAGGTGATGCGAGACCATGCCCGGAACGCCGGATTGCAGGATGTGATTATCTTTAATACCTGCGCGGTGACGAAGGAGGCCGAGCGGCAGGCGCGGCAGGCGATCCGTCGAGCCAAGCGCGAAAATCCCGAGGCGCAGATCATCGTGACCGGGTGCAGCGCGCAGGTTAATCCGAAACAATATGCCGAGATGAAGGAAGTCAGCCGGATCATCGGCAACGATCTCAAGCTTCAGGCGGAAAGCTGGGGCGCTCCGGTTCATGAACGCATTCTCGTCAACGATATCATGTCGGTGAAAGAGACGGCGGGGCATCTGATCGACGGTTACGAGGACCGGACGCGGGCGTTTTTGCAGGTGCAAAATGGCTGCGACCATCGTTGTACCTTTTGCATCATTCCCTTCGGGCGCGGGAATTCGCGGTCTGTACCCATCGGGGTGATCGCCCGACAGGTTCATGCGCTGGTCGAGGGGGGATATAAGGAAATCGTTTTTACGGGCGTTGATGTGACCTCCTACGGACAGGATCTGCCGGGGACGCCGAGTCTGGGGCAGATGATCCGGCGGGTACTGGCACTAGTGCCCGCGTTGCCTCGTGTTCGGCTTTCCTCTCTGGATCCGGTTGAGATTGACAGTGATCTCTGGCGTCTGATCGCCGAGGAGCCGCGCTTTATGCCGCACCTGCATCTCTCGGTGCAGGCGGGAGACGATATGATTTTGAAACGCATGAAGCGGCGTCATTCGCGGCAGGACGTGATCGATGTCTGCAAAAAGGCGAAGGCTTTGCGCCCAGAGATGGCTTTCGGGGCGGATATTATCGCCGGGTTTCCGACGGAGACAGATGCGATGTTTGAAAATACTTTGAGGCTCGTGGAAGAGTGCGATCTGACTTTCCTCCATGTATTTCCGTATTCCGAGAGAGAGGGCACGCCCGCGGCCAAAATGCCGCAGGTTAATCCGGCGGTCCGCAAGAAGCGTGCGGCGCACTTGCGGGCATTGCGTACTTCGCAGATGGAGAAATTTCTTGCTGCCAATGTAGGGCGGGAGGTCGAGGTTCTGGTCGAAAAAGACGGGTTGGGGCGGGCGGAGAATTTTGCGTCCGTTCAGCTTGACCAAATCCTTGAGGTTGGCACCCTTGCACTCGTGCGGATTGGCGGCGTTTCGGGGGAGGTTCTGACCGGGACAGTCTTGTCCGGCGCTGTGGCGGAGCGCGAAGTCCTCCGCGCCTGATTTTTTTCCGTTTTCCTGTGTTTATTTCCTGCGGCGGGGATTATACTCTTCGACAGATACCGATGAGGCAGACCCAATGATTTTCTGGCGTAAGAAGAACAATATCTCCGATCAGGAAAAAGAGGAGCAGGACGACAAGCTTCTGCACCCCGACAAGGAGCCTGCGCTCGAACCTTCGACGGATTATGAGGCCGCGCTTGATGCCGATATGCTTGCCGAATTGGTCGATACGGAAGCCGATATCCTTGATGAGCTGGAAGAGGTTCCCGTTCCCGAACACCGTTTGTTCGATGATAGGAAAGAAGCTGAAGATCTGAGCGATCATACGGAAGAGGGGGGCTGGTTCTGGCGACTGACGCGGGGCTTAAGCAAGTCTTCCACCAAGCTGACCGGCGGGATTTCCGATCTTCTGACCAAGAAAAAGCTGGATCAGGAGACGCTCGACCAGCTTGAGGAGCTTTTGATCGAAGCCGATCTCGGGCCGAAAACAGCGGCGAAGATTATCGCCGATTTTTCCAAGGATCGTTTCGGGAAGGATATTTCCGAAGAGGAGGTGCGCGAGGCGCTGGCGTCCGGCATCGAAAAAATTCTCAAACCTGTCGCCAAGCCGATCAATACGGCCAAGCCCGATGACGGGCCTTTCGTTATCCTTGTTTGCGGGGTGAACGGGGCGGGGAAGACCACGACCATCGGAAAATACGCCAGTCATTTGCTGCGCGAGCAGAAGAAGAGTGTGATGATTGCTGCGGGCGATACGTTCCGGGCGGCGGCGATCGAGCAGCTTGCGGCCTGGGCGAAGCGCGGAGGCGCTACCCTGTTTGCCAAAGACGTCGGCGCGGACGCGGCGGCGGTGGCGTTTGAGGCTTATGACATGGCTATCAGCCAGAAAACCGATATTCTGATGATCGATACGGCGGGGCGGTTGCAGAATAAATCCAACCTGATGGCCGAGCTGGAGAAGATTATCCGTGTCCTCAAGAAGCGCAATGAGGCTGTTCCTCATGCCGTGCTGCTGGTTCTGGACGCCACGACGGGGCAGAACGCCTTTTCGCAGGTTGAGACGTTCAAGAAGATGGTGCAGGTTACGGGCCTGATCGTCACGAAGCTGGACGGATCGGCGAAGGGGGGCGTTCTTGTCGGTCTTGCGGATCAGTTCGGGTTGCCTGTCCATGCCATCGGGGTGGGTGAGGGTGTGCGCGACCTGCGGCCCTTCGAGGCGCGGCAATATGCGCGGAGCCTGATGGGGCTTGAGGCGTAATGATTTCTGTGTTTTCGTCAGTAATTAATTGATTTTAAACGAAAAGACGCCATTATTAAGCCATGGTCAAGATTCCTCCCAAGTTCAAACCCCGCAGTTTTAAAGACGCCGATAAAGCCCTCGCGGCCGTGCAGGAGATTTACCGCGCCCATATCGCCTATCTGCGCGATTCTTTTACCGAATATGCCAGGAGTTCCGCCGGATTTGCGGCTGTGAGCGCCTGCTATCCTTATGTAAAAATTATTGCCAAGGCCGGACGGCGCGGGGATACGCGCTTTGCCTACGGGTATGCTTCGAAGCCGGGGGTTTACGGCACGACCCTTACGAATCCTGAATTGTTCGCTTCCTATTACCGGGAGCAGTTTTCCCTGCTGCTGATGAACCACGACAGCGTGCTGGAAGTGGGGGTCAGCGATACGGCGATCCCTGTTCATTTCGCGCTGGGGCATGATTTTCACCTCGAATCCGATCTCGATGCCGACAAGATCAGGGATCTGCCGCTTTCCTTCGATGTGCCGGATCTGAGCATCCTCGACGATGACGTCGCCAATTCGCTTTATGTGCCTAAGACGCCGGACGAGCCGCGGCCATTGTCTTTGTTCACCGCGCCGCGGGTCGATCTCAGCCTGCAGCGCCTCAAGCATTATTGCGGCACGTCGGCCAAGCACTTCCAGGGATTCATCCTGTTCACGAACTACCAGTTCTATATCGACGAGTTTATCCAGATTTCCCACCAGATGATGCGGAGCACGGACGATCCGCAGGTCCGCAAGCACCGCGCCGATTATGTCGCGTTCGTTGAGCCGGGGGACAAGATCACGGTCAATAAAAACCTTGAAAAAACCGGGGAACGCGAGAGCGCCGGTGCGGTTCTCTCGCGGATGCCGCAGATGCCCGCCTATCACCTGAAACGCGCCGACGGGACGGGAATCACGATGGTCAATATCGGGGTCGGGCCGTCGAACGCCAAGACCATTACCGATCATATCGCCGTGCTGCGCCCCCATGCATGGATCATGCTGGGGCATTGCGCGGGGCTACGGAATTCGCAGCGGCTGGGGGACTACGTTCTCGCCCATGCCTATCTGCGGGAGGACAAGATTCTCGATGAGTTCCTGCCGCCCTATATTCCTGTTCCGGCGCTGGCGGAAATCCAACTCACGCTTGAAAAGGCGGTGGCCGAAGTGACGGGCAACGAAGGGTTCGACCTTAAGAAAATCATGCGGACCGGGACGGTGGCGACGACGGATGACCGGAACTGGGAGCTTCATTCCTACCTGACGCAGAACCGGCGTTTGAGCCAGAGCCGGGCGATTGCGCTGGATATGGAATCCGGGACGATTGCGGCCAACGGGTTCCGGTTCCGTGTACCCTATGGAACTCTGCTGTGCGTCTCCGACAAGCCTCTGCACGGGCAGCTCAAGCTGCCGGGGATGGCGGACTCGTTTTACCGGGAGCGCGTGGAGCAGCACCTCAAGATCGGGCTTTTGACCATGACCCTGCTGCGCGAATATTCCGCCGAGAAGCTTCACAGCCGCAAGCTGCGGAGCTTCGATGAGCCGGCGTTCCGGTAATCTTTTTGTCATTCAGACATAAAAAAACGCGCCGGGGGGCGCGTTTGATGTTTTTTGGATCGGGAGGTTGCCTAGACCACGACATCCACCAGAGAACCGCGTCTTTGAGTCGTGTTCTGATTCTGGTTGCTGTTGGAGGCGGTCTGCTGGGCGCGGTTCTGGGCCTTGTCGTCCTCGTCCTTGCGCTTGTTGCGGGCGGCTTCGATTTCGTCGGCCTGAGAGGCGGCGGCGCCACGGGTCTGCACCTTGCTGCCCTGTTCGGCGGCTTTTTGCTGTTCCTCGCCGTTGCGGGCGGCGCGGTCCTGTTGATCGACGTTATTTGATTGAAGGCTTTGCGCGAGGGACGCCTGCTGGGCGCCTACTCCTGAAATTGAACCAGCCATACCTGAACCCTTTATGTAGAAGAAACTCTGAAAAGTGTAGCAGCTTACTCTTAACAAAAGATTACGCAGGGGTGAGATGACCATGCCATGAATGGCGGTTCATGAAAAGAGCAAAAATATTGCCCGGAAAACGGCGGAAATTAACGGGTTGGTAAGGATTTTCACGTATAAGGGAAGATGACGGAAAAGAAAAATTTTATTAAGACTTTATATACTTTTTTTCTCTTTTAGTCGCTAATGCGTTGATTTGCTTGAGTAAAGGATAGATTCAAACAAACGTTTAGTTGTGTGGGGCATGGCGCTATGGATATGGACAGACTCGCTGGTCACACGGGAGGATCCCACGTGTTGATGCAGTTGAGAGAAGCCAAGCAATTATATGGGCTCGCCCGGGATAAGACCCCGGCGTCGCGGGCCAAACTTGCCAGTTCGATCGGCAGTCTTCTTGAAATGGAAGTTTCCCCCCGCGAAAGCGAAATGGTCGCCGATGTGCTTGTTGAGCTTCTCCGGCAGGCGGAGCGGGATATCCGTCAGGCGCTGTCCGAGCATCTGGCGGTGATGGACCATATTCCCCTGAGGCTTGTCCTGCAACTGGCCAATGACGAGATTGACATTGCCAAGCCTGTGCTCAAAGAGAGCAAGGTTCTGGGCGATATGGACCTGATTTACATCATCAAGGCGAAAAGCCCGGAATACTGGCGGGTGATTGCCACGCGCAAGCAGATGGGTGACCGGGTGGTCGATATGTTGGCCGATACCGGGGATTACGAGACGGCGCTGAATCTTGTCGAGAATATCGATGTGCGCCTGACGGAACATGCTTCTCTTCAGATTTCCGATCTGGCCCAGAACCATGAAGAGCTGGCCTTGCCCCTCTTAAGGCGTGAGGATATCAGCCGGGAGGTCGCCTCCCGTCTTTATGAATTTGTCGGCGAAGAGATCAAGCAGTATATCGTCAAGAATTACGAGATCGATGCCCAGCAGATTCTCCAGACCGTCGATCATATGGTGCTGGAGTTCCGTGACGGAAACGATGCGTCCGAATTCAGGCCCGAGGAACATATGCTTGGCGCGGCGCGGGCGTTCAAGCAGAAGGGCAAACTGGATACCAAGCTGATGATCGCCACCTTGCGCCGGGGGCAGTTCCGGTCGTTCGTCGCGCAGTTTTCAGTGTTCACTGACCTCGATCTGAAAACAACGGCGCAGATATTGATGCAAAGTCACGGGCAGGGATTGGCGATTGCCTGCAAGGCCTATGAGATTTCAAAGGAAGATTTCGTGTCCATGTTCCTTCTGACCAACCAGTTCCGCAATCATGGACGGATGGTGAATACGCAGGAGATGGCGAAGGCGGTTACGTATTACAACCGGATCGAGGTCTCCGTCGCGCAGCAGATCATCCGTAATTCTGTCAAGCACTGATTTTTCACTCCTCCCGACTCAAAAACCGGCTTAACAGCCGGTTTTTATTGGGCACAGAGTGCCTGTCATGCTTATTTCAGCAGGGCTTTTACACCTGGAAGCTCGTGGCCTTCGAGCCATTCGAGAAAGGCACCTCCTGCCGTCGAGATATAGGTAAAGCTGTCCGCCGCTCCGGCGTTTTCCAGCGCGGCCACCGTGTCGCCACCGCCGGCGATGCTGATACATTCACCGGATTTCGTGCGTTCGGCGACCATGCGGGCGACGGCGTTCGTGCCGTTGTCGAAGGGCTTGATTTCAAAGACCCCGAGCGGGCCGTTCCAGATGACGGTGCGGCAGAGTTTCAGCTTTTCGCCGATATAGGCGATGGATTTTGGGCCGATGTCAATGGCGCTGTGGGTGGCGGGGATGGTTTGAGAATCCACAACTTGGTAGGCTGCGTTTTCCTTCAACTCCTGTGTAACGGCGACGTCAAAGGGGAGAATGATTTCGCAACCGGATTTTGCTGCCTTCGCAAGAACCGATTTGGCTTCGGCCTCCATGTTTTTCTCGCACATGGATTTACCGACATCCTTGCCCTGCGCGAACAGGAAGGTGTTGGCCATCGCGCCGCCGAGAACGAGGTAGTCCACTTTCGGGATCAGATTATTCAGAATTTTCAATTTCGTGGAGATTTTAGAGCCTCCCGTAAAAGCCATGACGGGTCTTTGGGGCGCGATGAGTGCAGAGGAGAGCGCCTTTAATTCTTCTTCCATCAGCAGTCCTGCCACTGCCGGAAGGAATTCGGCGAGACCTGACGTGGAGGCGTGGGCGCGGTGCGCGGCCGAAAAGGCGTCATTCACAAAGATATCACCCAGTGCCGCCAGTTTTTTTGCGAAGTCACGGTCGTTTTCCTCTTCTTCCTTATAGTAGCGGACGTTCTCCAGCAGGAGAACGTCTCCGGGGGCAAGTTTTGCGATGCTCTGTTGGGTCTGTTCGCCCAGACAATCAGGGGAAAAGCTAACGGAGCAGCTCCAGCGCTTTTCAAGAACCGGCGCCAGAAAGGCCAGCGACATTTGCGGGTTGCGGTCGCCGTCCGGGCGGCCAAAGTGGGAGATAATGACAATTTTCGCGTTCTTCCGGCGCAGTTCGTCAATCGTGGGTTTGAGACGGTCGATGCGGGTGTGGTCGGTGATCTGGCTGTTGTGCCGGGGGACGTTGAGATCGGCACGGAGGAGGACGGTTTTTCCCTGAAAGTCCAGATCGCGTATCGTGGGGAAGTTCAGACCTTCATTGTCGCTTTTGTTCATGGCTTCAGCCCGTTGTACCGCTTCGCGCATTTTCTAACCCTCTTTTACTCAAAATTAAAGTTACTTCAATGTCTTGATCGCCTCCGTCGCTTCGATCAACCGTGATCTTAAGGGGGCGTCCAGCGCCGAATGACCCGCATCCGGCACTACTACATAATCCGCCTCTGGCCAGAACTGATGGACCTTATTGGCCGTCTGGATTGGGCATATTATGTCATATCGCCCCTGAATAATCGTTGTGGGAATAGAACGCAAGAAATTAATTGTCTTGAGGAGGCTTTTTTCGGGGGAGCGGACCTCGTTCCTGAAGTAATGCGCCTCAATCCGGGCAAGGGCGAGGGCGTGCATTTTCTGCTCTTCGGTCGTGATGGTCTCGTAGTTGGGGAGGAGAGAGGAGCAGGCGCCTTCGTATAGGCTCCAACGGATGGCGGCCTCCATCTGTCTGTCTTCCGAAAGCTCATCCGTCAGGCGTTTGTAATAGCCTTCAAGCAGATCATTTTGTTCGCTTTCCGGGAGCAGTCCTGCGAATTGCTCCCATGCTTCTGGGAAAATATTCCTCATGCCGTAGAGGAACCAGTCGATCTCCTCCTGCTCACACATGAATATGCCGCGGAGAATCAGGCTGAGGCATCTGTCCCGGAACTGACTGGCGTAGTCGATGGCCAGGGTGCTGCCCCAGGAACCACCGAAGAGGTGCCATTTTTCTATGCTCAGGTGTTTGCGAAGGCGCTCAATGTCCTCGACCAAATGCTGCGCGGTGTTGTTCTGCAGGCAGCCCAGCGGATGTGAGCGTCCGGCGCCGCGCTGATCGAAGATCACGATGCGGAAAAAGTCGGGATCGAAGAAACGTCGGTGGGTCGGCGTTGCACCCGCGCCGGGGCCACCGTGAATCAGAAGGATCGGAACGCCCTCGGGGTTGCCGCTTTGCTCCCAATAGAGATTGTGAAGATCGTCCACGGCGAGAAAGCCCGTGGAGTAGGGTGAGATGGGGGGGAAGAGGTCCAAAAGCGGGCGTCGGGAGATATAGGAAAAGCCGTGTTCCTCTTGCCTTGTTTGCTGAGGTGATTCTTGATCTGAGTTTTTTGTTTGTGCTCTGCGTTTGGGCATTTCAAAATCTATTTATGTATCAATTTCGTGGGTAATTTTAATTCAGGCTTGGCAAACCGCTTCCTTTTCGGAGTTTTTTTTCTTTCTTTACGGGCCGATCTTCAGCGTATTTTTCTTTATAAAATGATTTGTCTATGAGTTGTACCGCTTGCGGGTGGTTTATTTCCATTGACGGGCCATTGAGCGCAGATATCCAGCCTCTGGCCCTGATCATTTTTCCATTCCAGCCCTGTGGTGTGGTTTCGTTTGAATAGAATATCCGCATTTGCGACGGCGGGATTGTAATCGTAAAATCCGTTCGCCAGTCCGAGCCGAAATTAACGAATGTTCTGTTCTGATTCATGGATACACTGTGAACTCTTCCTTGAACAACCTGAAAGGTTCCTATTGCCCATTCCAAGTTTTCTGCAGATTGAATTTTATAGTCTTTTTTTGACCATAAGCCTATGGATTCGTTTATGGCCTGGTCTTCCAGTTTATACATTTGATCTGCCAATTCCGGGTTGGTTTTTTCCGTTTTTACTCTTGCCAGCCCCAAGCGTAAAATTGTTCCCTGAACCCAAGCTTTGTCATCTGATCTTTGCAGGTGTGCGATAATATGGCCCATGCGGTTCAATCTTCCAGCTTTGTCATTTCGTGTCTGAAATATTTCTACATGTTTACCGATAAGAAAATCCTTCAAAATATCCAGTGCCGTGACAGACATCGATCCAGGTGAGTAGGGGTCTAAATCCGGGTAGTTCAGTCCCGTCAGATGAATAGTCCTGTCTTGATCAAGTTTTACTGTTAGCGGGTCTATAACTTCTATGACCTTACCTGTGCCTGTCTTTTTTAAATCCAAAAAATCTGCGGCAGGAAGACTGGCTTTGGCATTTGTTACTGTTGAAAGGCTTAGAGCTATCAACAAAAAAATAGCCAGAATGTAAAATCTGTTTAATATATGTCTCATGTTTTATAGGATGGACTGACATCAATTCAATGTTCAAGGGGATTCTGTATATTTTTTATATCCTTTCGGTTCTGATTTTTGCTTTAGCAGTCTTTGGAGGGCAATGGCGGGAGTTATCGGATATCTTCAGCGGCTTTAACCTTGATTATGTTTATAGTCACGACTCGTCAGAGGGGGCTGATGATTATCGCGATTACTCTAATTTAGGGCAGGGGCATCCACATAAATAAGGGCAGCTTTGGTTGTTATGAATTGTGAGCGGGGAGATTTTTCATGAATAATAAATTATTACCGATGTCGCTTTTGGCGGTTGTGGCTTTTTTATCAGCCTGCTCCACTAATCCGGCAACGGGAAAGCAGCAGTTTGCGGCCTTGATGTCGCCACAGCAGGAAGTGCAGGTCGGGGCGGAGGAGCACCAGAAAGTCCTCAAGGAATTCGGACTGTATCAGGATCAAGGCCTTCAGTCCTACGTTCAGGAGGTCGGCACGAAAGTCACGCGGCATACGGAGCGGCCTGATGTGCGCTATAAGTTTTATCTTCTGGATTCTCCCATGGTGAATGCCTTCGCCTTGCCGGGGGGGTATATCTATACGACCCGCGGTCTGTTGGCGCTGGCCAATAGCGAGTCCGAGCTTGCGGCCGTTCTGGCACATGAAACGGGGCATATTACGGCGCGGCATTCGGCGGAGCGTTATTCGCGGGGCGTCGTAACGTCTCTGGGCGCGGCGGTTCTGGCTTCGGCAATCGGTAACTCTGTGGCCAGCGATGCACTGGGGCTGGGGACCGATCTTTACATCAAATCCTATTCACGGGGGCAGGAGAACGAGGCGGATACGCTGGGGATACGCTATCTCAGCCGCACGGGGTACGATCCCCGCGGCATGACGGATTTTCTTCGTAACCTGCAAAGTGATTCCGTTCTGGAAGCGCGGGTCAGCGGTCAGGGCAGCGGCGGGACGATGGATTATTTCTCCACACACCCGGCCACGCAGGAGCGGGTGGCCAAAACCATCGGT
Organism: Alphaproteobacteria bacterium; assembly: GCA_016699735.1. NCBI lineage: Bacteria > Pseudomonadati > Pseudomonadota > Alphaproteobacteria > Alphaproteobacteria bacterium. Next base: position 2,061,772 of record CP065008.1, on the reverse strand, counting down.
GAGGCGGCGCAATATCCGCCGCAGGGGGTGGTGAACCGCGACAGCTATCTTCAGCGTATTTCCGGCATGACCTACGGTGAAAGTCCGGCGCAGGGGTTTGTGCGCGGGCGCATGTTCTATCATCCCGAGCTGGGGTTCCAGTTTACTGTGCCGCCGGGGTTCCGTCTGGTCAATCAGCCGGAGCAGGTGATCGGGATGTCGCAGGACGGTTCCTTGATCGTGTTTGATTTTCTTCCCAATAAAGGCGGGCTTTCGCCCTTGAATTTCCTTGAGCGCGAAATGCTGAAGAGTCGGCCAGCCTCCGATGCCGAGCGGATCGAGATTAACGGGATTCCTGCTGCTACGGCCTCTTTTACCGGAACGGCCAACGGCCGCCCTGTCGTTATCCGCCTGATCGCCCTGCCGTGGGGGCGCGACCGGATGGCAAGGTTCCAGATTGCGTATCCCGAGAATCTTTCCGCGGCCAAGCTTTCGGCCATACGGTCCTCGACCTATAGCTTCGGGCCTATGGATGAGGCCGAACGTCGGCGTATCAAGCCTTACCGACTGATCACCGTGACCAGCCGTTCAGGCGATACCGTGGCCTCGATGGCCAGCCGTATGCCGTTCGATGATTTCCAGCAGGAGCGGTTCAGAGTCATGAACGGGATGGGGCCGCGTGAGGAAGTCGTTCCGAATCGGCTTTACAAGATCGTCACTGATTAGGGATCGGAAAGCTTAGAACGCGGCGCTATCCATATGTCCGCCGTTTTGATCAAAGACGCTGCAGACCAAGGATCCGCCGAAGCCGCAGCCGCCGTCTATGGTGGCTGTGACATTGTTCATCCGGATGCCCCTGTGTTCCGGGTCATAACCCCGGACAATCTTGGCAAAGGGAGCGTAGGGGCTTTCGATCCGGTCGAAGTCGCGGCCGGCCCACCAGAAGCTGTCACCCTGTTCCTCGATCGTCCGGTCCTCCCTCAAGCCGCAATTCACGAAGAGAACAGGCTGTTCTGAATGTGGGGATGTATGGGCGGCTCTGTGCAAGCGGGTGTTGAAGGTTTCGTGGCCGGGGTGCTTGCGGACAGCTTCCCGTATCGAGCCTGTCCAGTTGGCTAAACCGATAACCCCCTGGCGGCAAGCGTCGATCCCGTCATGGGGGGAGATGCCATAGGAATAGAGTGTGCTCATCAGGCCGTTGCCGAGCATCCAGAGCAGGATGTTGCCGGGATCGGGGGCGAATTGAAGCTGGAGGAGCTTTTGCAGCATTTCCTCCTGTGCGCCACGGAGGTAGACAATATCGTCAGCCATCATCCCGCTTTTGGCCATAACCATGCGCCGGAAGGTCAAGAGTTCGTCCACCACTTCCACGGCATGGTGGCCGAAGCCGAAATAATTTCCGAGATAGACCAAGCGGTCCCCGGGCTGGATGTAAGGGAAAAGATCATCGTGTAGGGCGATGAGGCGGTCGATTTCACCGTGGATTGCGGAGACTGCCCAGACCCGGCGGGGTTGGCCGAGGTTACTAAAACGGTAATCTTTAGTTGATGGGACACTCACGGACAGATACTCGGAATCCTGTTTATACGCAGTGGCGGCGTCAGAAAAATAATACGATGAGCTAAGCTTTCAGGCGGGAGGCACTTTTATATGCCTTGTATTGCGAATCATACAAAAAAATCAGGCACAAAGGAAGTGCTTTTCCCTTTTGTGCCTGATAATTGTTCGTCTTATGCTAACTTAATTTGGCTCAAGCGGCCTGTTTGGTGACCGACTTGCTGCCCCTCGGGGGGCGTTTGCCCATGATTTCCTCAAGCTTTTCGGTTGCTCTTGTTTCAGAAATCTTGTTCACGGCCGCCACTTCGCGGGCCAGACGCTCCAGCGCAGACTGGTAGATCTGGCGTTCGCTGTAGGATTGCTCCGTCTCGTCGTTCGTGCGTTTCAGGTCGCGCAGAACCTCGGCAATCGATACCGGGTCACCGGAATTGATCTTCATTTCGTATTCCTGCGCCCGGCGGCTCCACATGGTGCGGCGCACACGGGAGCGGCCCTTTAGGGTTTCCAGCGCGTCGTTGAGACGGCGGCTGGGCGTGAGCTTGCGTAGGCCCGAGGACTGGGCCTTGGCCACGGGAATTTTGAGGCGCATCCGGTCTTTCTCAAATTCGATGACATAGAGGGTGACGGACATGCCGGCGATCTTCTGGGTTTCGATGCCCGTAATCTGGCCAACGCCATGCGCGGGGTAAACCACCTTATCACCTGCTTTAAATCCGTAATTATCGTTTCCAGCCATTGGTTATGTCACCTTATGTTGTGGTTTGTCCAAGCATCACCGGAATAGAACATGGCGCAGAAAAAAATAAAGCAACCCATGGAGTTATACGGTTGCCTTAAAGCTACTTAACTCTCGTTCTCTTTCACAGCAATGAGGGGGCATCCTATCAAAAATTTTGCTAAATTACAACAATAATAGAACGAAGCAGGAATAAATATGTAAATAAATAGGCCGTTGACGTGTCTGGTCCTGTACACTAAAAAATCAGATTATCTCTGCTATTTTTGTTTTATAACAGTCTCTTAATGATAATCTTCTAAATAATAGTTGCAGGCTCCTTGGTTTTCAGTAGGAATTCAAGGGTGTCGATCTTCGCGGGGACGCCTAGGGGGAAGCTATAGAAAGTCTTGCCATGGCCAAACGGCAGGTTCATGACGACTGGAATATCCAGATTTTCCGTCAGTTCGGAGACAATATCCTCAAATTTGAACCCAAAGGGTCTTTGGGATTCCCGCATATTGATAAAATCTCCCAGCAGGAGTCCGGATATCTCGTTCAGTACACCCGAGCGGCGGAGATAGAGAAGCATACGGTCAATACGGCTTAACTCCTCGTTGCAGTCTTCAAGGAAAAGGATTGCGCCTTTCCAGAATTTACCCGGCAGGGTTCCGGGCAGATATTGAAAGAGGCTCAAATTGCCGCCGACCAGCGGCCCTTTGGCCTTACCTTGGCGGACGACTATTGCGTTACCGTAGGGGTAAGTGGCCGAAGATTTGCCTGAGAGAATTTGCAGCAGGTGGTCCAGTTCGGACCATTTATGGACGTTTTTAAAGACCTGGCCGTGAAAGCTGACTATCCCCGTGTGGGCGTATATGGCATTGAGCAGGGCGGTGACATCGCTGAAGCCGATCAGGATTTTCGGATTGTCCCTGATTTTGTCAAAATTGATCGTATCGAGCAGGTACATCGCCCGGTTGCCGCCGCCGGCGGCCCAGATCGCCTTGATGTCCGGACGCTGCCAGAGACCCTGAAAGGCCAGGGTTTTTTGCAGGTGGTTGCCAGCGGACTGGTTATGGCGTTCAAAGGTCTGGGGGTGGATAAAGACCTTGTAGCCCTTTTTTTCCAGTGCGGCCTTAGATTTCTCAATGTCTTCCTTCTCGACCCAACTGGAGGGGGCGAAGACTCCGATTGTGTCTCCGGGTTTCAGGGCGGGGGGGCAAATACGCTTTATCATCTTTCTGTTTTATTTGATTGCCGCGAAGGCTTCCAGCGCTTTTTCGCGGCTGGCCGTGAGATCGACCACAGGGTGTGGATAGGTTTGGCCGAGCGTGACGTTGGCCGCGGTCAGAATATTGTCTGGCGCTTGCCAGGGATTGTGGATGTGATTGTTTGGCAGGTTGCTAATTTCAGGGACGTACGTGCGGACGTACACGCCTTCGGGGTCGAATTTCTTGCCTTGGGTAACCGGATTGAAAATGCGGAAGTAGGGCGCGGCGTCCGCCCCGCAGCCGGCTACCCATTGCCAACTGGCGGCGTTGTTGGCGAGATCGGCATCGACCAGGCAGTCCCAAAACCAGCGCTCGCCTTCCCGCCAATCAATGCGCATATTTTTGATGAGAAGCGAGGCGGCGATCATGCGGATACGGTTATGCATCCACCCTGTTTGCCAGAGCTGGCGCATTCCGGCATCGACGATGGGAATCCCCGTGCGGCCCTTTTGCCAAGCCTCAAGATTTTGCGGGTCGTTTTGCCACGGAAAGGCGGAAAATTTAGCCTGTAAGGGCTTTTCCGGCAGGTTGTCGCTGTAATAGAGCAGGGAATGGGAAAATTCGCGCCAGCCGAGTTCGCTGCAAAAATGGTCCGTGTCCGTTTCGAGTTGTTGTGCTATTCCTGCGGCTCTTGCGTCATGCCAGACCTGCCTTGGGGAAATTTCGCCGAAGTGGAGATGCGGGGATAGACGGGAGATTTTTTCCAGATCGGGGCGGTTGCGGCCTTCCTTATAGCCTTTCAGGCCACGCTCAAGAAAAATCTCCAAGCGTTTTTGCGCTCCGGCCTCGCCTGGCGTCCAAACCCGTGCCATATCTGAATACCATGGTATTTTAGGTTTCAGGCTCAAATCGTCGAGTTTTGTTGGTAACGGAGGTTCGGTGAACCTTATTTGCGTCGGTGCATTTTCGGGTCTTTGTGGGTCAGGAAGGCTCAGGCATCCCTTGCGAAAATAAGGCGTGAAGACCTTATAGGGCTCCCCGTCAGATTTTTTGACCTGCCATGGTTCCCACAAAAGAGACGCATTGAAGCTTTGTGCGTCTATATTCAGGGTCTTTAGCGTTTCTTTGATCGCCTTATCGCGTGCGGTTCGCCATGGCTCATAACAACGGTTCCAGAGAACCGCTGTGGCTTTTGTGGTTTCAATGAGTTTGAGAAGGATTTCGAGCGGGTTGCCGGCGCAGAAAACCATTTTTCCTTGCAGGCATTTATTCAGTTCTTTCAGGCTTTCGTGCAGCCACCAGCGGCTCGCGGCGCCACGTTTCCATTGTCCGGGATTGCCATCGTCCAGGATGAACAGGGGCAAGATGTCATAATTGCTTCGGACGGCATGGATAAGGGCGGGGTTATCCCTGAGCCTCAGATCCTGACGGAACCAGAGGATCGCGGTTTTGCCGCTCATGACGCCGCCGTTCTCTGATGATATCCGCCTACGACTTCCGCGAGGCCGTCGCCTTCGCCGATGATCTTGAATTTGCGGGTGTAGTCATGCTCGAAATAAGGCCAGAAGCGGATATCGATAGCATGGAAATTTGTAAAGTATTTACCCAGCGTTTCCAGAGAGGCCTGTTCGATCTCGGCGGCCTTGTCGGGGTCGTTTACAACATAGTTCATCTGAAGGTAGTGTTTGTTGCGTAAAGTCTGGTGGCGGAGCATGAAGTGTATTACGGGAAATCCGAATGCCTTGTTGATTTCGTTGACGAGTGCGTTGAAAAAGGACGGGTAGTAGGCGTAACCGTCTGCCCCTGGAATAAAATCGGTGTTTTTTCCCTCCAGCATCGTGATGGTTTGATCGCCGTTGATATCGGTGACGACTTTGCCCATATCCTCGATCCGGTAGCGGATCAGAGGGAAGGCCTTTTGCTGCAGGGCGGTGACCAGCATGGAGTTCTCCGGCCCCTGTTCGATGTAGGCATAGTCACCGAAGACCTTGCAATCCTGCGCGGAGAGGCCATGCTGGTGGGCGATTTCGCCGAACTCAACTGCCCCGTAGGTGGACTGGATGTCGCTGTCGGGGAACATCTTCTGGATGAAGCGTTTGCTGCAGTCGAGGAAAAACTCTCCGCTGACGTTGATGCAGGGCAGGTTCTCGAAGGGAGGTATGCCTTCGGCGGCCATGATTTCCGCCACGCGTTGCAGCACACAGGGAAAAATGACCAGCAAGGTCGCCTTGCGCTTTTTAAGCGTATCCAGAAGGGTCAGAACTCCTTCCTTTGAAATCTCCTCGAACGGGACCATCGTAAAGCCGAAGAGGCGGCGCAGAGCGGTTTCATGCGCGGCGTAGGGGCCGGTGAAATAGGATTTGAGGGGGTAGAAAACTACGAAGCTCTCGCCCGGTTTCCAGCCGTTGAGCCTGAAGGAATGGAGGAAGGACTGCGCGAAAATATTGGCGTCGTGATGGTCGAGCCAGCGGAAGGTTGGAGCACCCGACGAGCCGCCGGTCGAAATGGCGGTGAAAAAATCCTTTTTTATCAGGACATGGTTTAAAAACTCTGTTGCGTTGGGTGTTTTCCCATTTTGTAAAAGATCGGTTTTTCCCGTGAGGCTTTCGCACATGAAGCCTGCGTTGTTGTCTCTGAGTTCCTGCTTGGTGGCAATGGGCAAGTGACTGAAGGCGTAGTAAAATTCCTCGTCCGAAAGCCCATGAGACGTGCTGAGGAAGTAATCGAACTTGCCCTTGTAGAACGGGGTGGTTTTGTTCGCCTGACTGACGATCGCATTGATCCGGTCGCGGCGAGACAGGCCAAGCCGTGCCGGAGGCTTGAGGATCAGATTGTGCCCCAGGAATTTACGCACGAATGTCATCAGAGAGAAAGCGGCCCGTTCCGCGGGGTTGAAAGTGGTGACGGGGCTACATTACCCGTCTTTGGCTATCCTTTCAATCAACTCCTTCAGGGTTTCCTCGGACCGGAGGTTTTCAACCTGGCAGGTACCGGCGGCATCATGTCCGCCGCCGCCGTATTCGAGCATGATTTTGCCGATTTTAGCCTTACTGTTCTTGTTCAGGATCGATTTCCCAACGGCGAAGACCGTGTTCTGCTTGTTCTTTCCCCAAAGGACATGAACCGAGACGGTGGCTTGCGGGAACAGGGCGTAGATGAGGAAGCGGTTGCCGGCCCAGATCGTGTCCTCCTGCCGCAGATCCAGGACCACCGTCTTGCCGTGCTTGACGGCGCTGCGTTGGATTTGTTCCCGGCAGCGGGCCTCCTGCTCGAAATAGATATCCACGCGTTCCTTGACGTCGGGAAGCTTCAGGATGTCCTTGATGCTGCCGTGATTGCGGCAGTAGTCGATCAGTTTCATCATCAACTGGTAGTTCGAAATGTTAAAGTCGCGGAAGCGGCCCAGGCCCGTGCGGGCGTCCATGATGAAACTGAGCAGCACCCAGCCGGTGGGGTTTAAAATCTCATCCTTCGTGAAGTCCGCCGAGTCAGCCTTGTCCACGGCGGTCATCATTTCCTCGGGGATTTCCGGGAACCCTTCGGCGGCGCCGAAATAATCATAGACTACGCGGGCAGCAGACGGGGCTTTTGGATCGATGACGTGATTCTCGGGCGCATCCTTGACCCGCAAGGCTTCACTGGCGTGATGGTCAAAAGAGATAAAGGCATCCGGGTGATAGGGGAGGTTGGTGGTGATGTCGCCCGGTCCCACTTCTATCAGGCCATCCTGCATATCCTTGGGGTGGGCGAACATGATGTCGTCAATGATGTCCAGTTCCTTGAGGAGGATGCCGCAGACCAGACCGTCCATGTCGCTGCGCGTAATCAGCCTGTATCTGCGTCCCGATTCCGGCATCAGCTTGCCGCTTTTCTGTTTCCGTTTCGATGCGCCTTGCGCCATGGGCGTTGCTGTCCTTGCTTTTCCAGAGGTGGTCACCAAAAACTTTACGCAGGAAGGGCATTAGACCCACACACTACATCTTTTATCTTAACCCGAAGCACGGCAAAAGGGGAAGAAAGCAACGTGTTGCAGTGCGGAAATTCTATTTATTTCAGGTTCTTCCTATAATTCTTCCTCTATGAAATACAGAGGGCGGTTCTTGGTTTCCCCAAATATCCGGCCGATATATTCGCCGAGTATTCCGATCGTCAAAAGTTGGATGCCGCTGAGGAAGGTAATCATGACCATCAGCGAGGTATAGCCCGGAAGATCGCGGCCGAACATCAGGGTTTTCAAGAGAATAAAGGAACCATAGCCAAAAGCCATAAGTGAGATCAAAAAACCTGCGAACGTTGCGATCCTGAGCGGTACGATGCTAAAGCTCGTAATGCCTTCCATGGCGAAATTGCTCAACTTCCAGTAATTCCATTTTGTCGTTCCCGCCGCTCTGGGGTGGCGATTGTATTGCAGAGCGACCTGCTTGTAGCCGATCCAGGCGAACAATCCCTTCATGAAACGGTGATGTTCACGAAGTTGCTTAAGCGCTTCAACAGCCCTTCGGTTCATGATCCTGAAATCGCCCGTGTTGCGGGGGAGTTCCATGGCGCTGATATTGTTCATCAGTTTATAGAAACCGCTGGCCGTGGCTTTTTTGAACCAGGTTTCGCCCTCGCGCTCGACTCTCTGGCCATAGACCACATCGGCTCCTTCCTCCTTCCATATCCTGATCAATTCCGGAATAAGTTCGGGAGGATCCTGAAGGTCCGCGTCAAGGATGATCAAGGCATCGCCTCTTGCGGCGTCGATTCCCGCGGTCATTGCCGCCTCTTTTCCAAAGTTGCGCGAGAGGTTCAAAACACGCGCACGCTTGTCGGAGGCGTTGATTTCCTTGAGGATTTCATAGGTGTTGTCACGGCTGCCATCGTTAATATAGATGATCTCCAGATCGTAGGGCAGGGGCGCAAGGGCGCTGGTCACACGCTCATGGCACAGGCGGATAACCTCCTGCTCGTTGTAGCAGGGGATGATTATCGAGATGAGTTCTTTATTCGTCTTTTTTTTCGGCTTTGTCGTCATCTATCAGTACGTACAGGTCAACAGTTTGGTTTTCTTCTTCCATGTTCTTTTTTGCTCCTCTGATGTAAAGGTTTTTATTGAACGTGTAAGTTTCAGAGAATTGGTATTTTTCCATACTCTTGGAAAAATTTTGGTTCTTCATGAAAAAATTAAAGTATGCCTTGGTCGGCAAGGGGTTTCCTGCTTCGATATACCTTGGTATGGAGATCACTGCGGGGGAGTTTTTCGTAATGTCAGCGGCGATCATATCAATGTAATGGTTCAGTCTTTTTCGCAAAGCATCTTTTTCCTGTTCCTTCAGGCTTGCCTCAAACTTAAATTTGAGTCCGAGTATAGGCCAGATTTGTCCAAAGCGGGAGGCGTTTTGAATATTCAAGTAGAAAGGAATTGAGAGGGCTGAAGACTTCATTTCAAGGTCCATGTATACGCCATTCGACGCATATGCCTTCAATTTTTGATGATAGGGCATCTCTCTGAAATCCTGAGAAGAAACATAGCCCGGAGGGTGTCCTGTCATATAGGTTTTGGTGAATATCAATAACAGGAGACAAGGGACAAGAATTGCTATATCGGCAAGCCTACAGGATTGGTAGATTAATCCAAACAGTGACAGGATAAAGGACATGGCTGCGAAGGCTAGGAAGGGGGCGCTTTGGTAAAAAAAACCCTTGTTTTGCACAAAGTATGCGATCGCGCAGAGAAGGCTTAGGCCAATCAACGAGTATACCGAGGCTTTCAAGTATTTGGTTTCCTCGGTTTCGTACACAAAAAGCATGACGATAAAAGCACAGGCCGAGAGCGACAGAAATTTGAGAAGGTCAATGACAGGCATTGGGACGTCTATGGTGTATAGTTCCAGCACCTCCGGGAAAACAGTATTTATATAATCAGGGAAAAACACGTAGATTGAAAGTAGGTAGGCAGCGCCTACGGAAACAAATATCCATAAGTCAGATGTTAATATTAGCTTGGCTAGAGAACGTTCAGAATAGAACCTGTAAACATAAAAAAATGCAGGAATTAAAATATAATGTGGCTTTATGCAAATGGCCGAGGCTCCCAGCAGGGAGGATGTTGTCATTAATGTCCTTGACGTTGGTTTGCGGCTGATAATTCCTATTTGCATCAGGATGTAAGGGAGTAATAAAAGGAATACAAGATGGTCCTTGTGTCCAAATCCGGTTGATATGATCCATGTTCCCGAAAATAAGTAAGCGCCGAAAAGTCCAATTTTCATGGAGCCGGTGAATCCGTACGAATCTAAATATTTCCATATTATAAATGCGATCAGTGCTGCCGCACTACAAAACAGTGAAAATATCGCGTGGGTCGGGAAGACTCCTGCGACTTTATGTAAGATGTAGGCAGGGTAGTAGATAAGGAAGCTCAGGGGGGGGTTGGTTTCGTAAAAATCCTCAGTGTAGGTGCCGCCGGATAAAAATCTCTCAAGGCAAATCAAGAGCCAACCGAAGTCCGTGGTCAGATATAGATCAAGGTATAGTTTTGCCCATACTGTGAAATATACCGCTCCTGCGATCAACAGAGCGGGTAACGGGAGAAGGAGCCTTGTTTTTTCTTGATGTAACAATTCTTTGCCTTCATTTTACCTTAGTTGTTGTAGGATAATGATTATGCTGAAACTCCTTCAAAGTCACTATAAAAGATTTATGCGTTTTGCCTGTGTCGGGGTGCTTAATACGGGCCTTGATATTCTCATATTTTCTATTTTTTTTTATGGGTTAGGTTTACATTATCTTCTGGCACACTGTTTCGGGTTTTTATTCGCTAACGCCAATAGTTTTCTTCTGAACTTCTTATGGACCTTTGATAAAAAGACAGAAGGTCCACTTTATAAAAAGTTTACTGTTTTTTTTATGGTCAGTGTAGTTGGTCTGATGATTAGTTCGGTTGCCCTTCATCTTTTTGTAGTCGTTGCCTCTCCTGTCATTTCGCTTTCCTTATACCCTCATTTGTGGGGAAAGGTCTTTGCGAGTGGTATTGCGCTTATCTGGAATTACTTCGGCTCCTGGATTTTTGTGTTTAAAGATAAGACGTGAGGGGGTAAGAATTCATTTCGTGTTGCGAACATAAACATCGTATTTTAGCTTGTAGCTTTGGGCTAAACTTGTGCCACGAAAATATTCTGCGCGGTCAAACTCGAAGGTTCCTGTTTTTGAGTAATTGTCCTGAAATTCCCTTTTGAAGTTGTTGTTAACAGAGAAAAAAGTCACGTAGTCAAAAAACCTTCCGTTACCAAAAACATCAATATTCGTTCCTATCAGCAATAGAGAGGGTCTGTATTTTTTTAAATCTTGTTCTACATAAGAAGAGAATCTGATTATTTCTTTTTTTAAGTGTTCACTTGAAGATTTGTTGTTGTCTTTTGCGGCTTTTTCCACTCTCTGCAGCAGTGTCGGGATGAACCAATAACTTGGAAAACGTGATGCGTGGGTGTAATTTTTGTAGAGAGCCGTAGGATTTACTATTTCGATGTCTCCGTGGAAGATAAAAAATGAGCATGGCTGGGAACATTGTTCATCAAGGTAGCGTGCGAGTGTCATATTGCTGACTTCAGTGCCTTTTGGGTAGTTCCACGAAGGTCTTATTACCAGTATAGATAGTAAAAGGGTCAAAACAGGAAGGACGTTCCTGATAGTCGGTGGACAAATTTTCATGTATTTTTCTGCTCTGAATGAGATTGTCAGCGACAACCCCATGACGAAGAATCCAAAGGCTGGCATGAGGTGATTGTAAAAACCCTTTAACTGTACAAGCAGAGGGATCAGTGAAAGCAAGGCGCAGATGTAGAGGTAAATCACTAGGCGCTTTTTTGGTTTTTCCAAATCCTCCATGAATAACTCGAGACACAAGAAGGCGATATAAGCACTGAAATGGGCTTTGAAAAACCTCAAGGTTTGGTACTTGTCTTTCATCGGGAGGTAATAATTCAGTACGTCCGGCAATATAATATTTAAATAATCCTGATAAAAAACAACAAGAACTAACGCATATATGACTCCGCCTGTCAGCAGAGCAATAAAATCGGGATCGAATATAATACTCAGCTTTCTCTGGACGTACATCCGGTGACAAAAGAATACGGCAGGCAGTATGACGTAGTGGGGTTTTACCAAAAGCATGACTGAGGCCAGAGCTAACACTGGCCATAAAAGGCGCTTAGGAACAGCAATGCCGTAAGTCAGCGCAAACTGACAGAGGATAAACGGAATAAGGACCAGCATCATCAGGTGCTCACGGTCCATGAAATAAATTGCTGTTATGATTGTAATAGAAGAAAGCGTGCCAAAAAATAAGGAATTTTGATCGTTTTTAGTTAGAAAATTGAAATTCTTTAGAATAGAGAGAGTAGTGATTGAACTCAAGATTATTAATATTGATGTCAGAGCAGTTGCTCCGGTCGGGATATCGAGTCTGAATAGATAAGAAAATAAAATATGGGGGATATATATTATTATGCTTAGGGGAGGATTTGTTTCATAGATGGTTTCAAATTGAGATTGGCCAGTTGCCATCCGCTCTGCGGCAATCAACAGCCATGATACGTTTCCGTTGAGCATGGCCTGTCCCTGTACGATAAGCCACGGGGCCAGAATTACAAATGCTAGCCCCCAGACGATAGAGGGCTTCAAGCGTACAGACATTTTTATTACTTCCTAATTTTGTATTCTTATTTTATCAGTTTATTGGCTTTGCAGGTCAATATGTATTGATGGACTCTGATATACCTGCCGTACTTGTTACTCCCATGCTGTGCGCTATGAATATAACTTTTATGGAGGATTGTTGTTTGTTTCTTTTAGAATATAGACATCCCATTGCAGTATGAGTGGGTTGTCAAAAGATGTGCCTTTCAAATACCCTTGCCGATCAGTACTAAATTCGCCACTTCTTTTATATTTTTCCATAATATTTATAAAATCAGAGTTGGTAGAAAAATATTCAAAATAATTAAACACTGTACCTTTCTGATCAGGTTTTTCTTTGTAGACCATCAGGAGTCTGGGTCTGTATTTCTTTAAATCCTCGACCACATAATCCGAGAACCGACCTTTGTCTGCTTCGATCCTTTCTTTATACTGCTTAGTTTCTATTATCTCTTCAGATACGCCCAAGTGGGCCTCCATGGCTGGAAAAAACCAGAATGCCGGAAAACGGCTGGCGAACGCATCTCCGATATAAAAACTGGTTTGCGTATTCAGGGACATATGCGGATAGGTCATGTAGTAAGAACATGGGGTGCCGCATTCTGCCTTAATAAACTGCGTGAGGGGAGCCTTCAGGAAATAATCATGGGTAGGGAATTGCGAACTGTATTTGTATGATTTGTAAAGGGGAATGGCGATTATTAATATGGATGCTAAAGGCGTAAGTAAAAGGTGTTTATCTTTATCCTTTAGCAAACACCTGGCGAAGGAGAAAACTGTCAAGGAACAAGAAATCAGAAAAAAAGTCTTGGCAGGAATTATCTGATAGTAAAATCCCTTGGCTTGTATATGGAAGGCGAGTAGAGCGCATAGAGTGCCCAGCCAGCAGGATGCATAGAAATATTGCCTTTCTCTGTTTTTATGCGTAGCTGTAAACGCTGCTGCGCTTAAGAGCAACACGGGCAAAATGTAGGGAGTTAGTAAAGACTTTACGCCATCTTCATTGTTGTAGGGGATGTAATAATTCAGAATGTCTGGTAGTATCGTGATAATAAAATCGGGAAAAAAAATGAATAAAGTGGCCGCGTATACCAAGCTGCCGGAACTTAGATAGATGAAATCCCTATCAAAAATTACGCCTATTCGTTTTTGAGTAATGAGTCGATGGATAATCAGGAGTGATGGAAGAAGGCCATAGTGAGGCTTCACCATTATCATAAGAGTACCGAATGCAAGCGATAGATGACTTAGTAGTGAGTTGATCGGAATTTTTTTGGTAATTGATATTTGGGTTAAAAAAAATGGAATGGCTGTGACCACTATTAAATGATCGCGCTGGGAAAAATCATACTGTGGGGATATCACAACTGCTGTGATGTATGCGACCACGAAAATTTGATGCTCTTCTTTGCTCAGGAAGGACATTTTTTTGATGATCAGATACGTCAAAACTGTGCTTAAAATAATTAGTGCGAATATCGTAATATAAACACTGTAGTAGATTTTTATGGCGGTTAGATCACTTAGGGCAATCGACGGAACATAAATAAGTGTGCTGAGTGGCGGGTTTGTGTCATAACACCCATTTATGAGAGGTATTCCCTCGTAGTAACGATGGGCGCATGACGTCAGCCACGCAGTGTCTGGGTGAATGGCGAGCCTGAATTGCCTCAGTAGGACTACAGCCGAAATGATGTATATAATAAAATGCTGCGCTATCAGTATTTTATTATTTTTATTCATTACTTCTTGGCCGAAGCGACTTCTTTCTTCTTACCGCCGGATTTTTCCTTCGCTTTTTCGGCGATGACATAAACGGGCTGCTTGTTTTCCGTCACGGTGTCCTCGTTGACGACGACTTCGGTGACGTCGTCGCGGTCGGGGATTTCGAACATCGCGTGCAGAAGAAGGTTTTCTATGATCGACCGCAAGCCGCGTGCCCCGGTTTTGCGCTCGATCGCCTTTCGGGAGACGGCCTTGAGTGAGCTGTCCGTAAAGGTGAGTTCCACGCCTTCCATTTCGAAGAGTTTTTTGTACTGTTTGACCAGAGCGTTCTTGGGTTCGGTCAGAATCTGCATCAGCGCGGCTTCGTCGAGATCCTCAAGGGTGGCGATGATCGGCAGACGGCCGACGAATTCCGGGATCAGGCCGTATTTGAGCAAATCCTCGGGTTCGAGATTTTTGAATATCTCGCCGGCCGTGCGCTCATCGACGCCCTTCACATCCGCGCCGAAACCGATGGTCGTGCCGCGCCCGCGGGCCGCGATGACTTTTTCGAGTCCTGAGAATGCGCCGCCGCAGATGAAGAGGATGTTTGAGGTATCGACCTGTAAAAATTCCTGCTGGGGGTGTTTGCGTCCGCCCTGCGGAGGGACGGAGGCCACTGTTCCCTCCATCAGCTTCAGGAGCGCCTGCTGCACACCTTCGCCCGAGACGTCGCGGGTGATCGAGGGATTGTCGGATTTGCGGGAGATCTTGTCGATCTCGTCGATGTACACAATCCCCTTCTGTGCGCGCTCGACGTTGTAATCCGAGGCCTGCAGGAGTTTAAGCACAATGTTTTCCACGTCTTCGCCCACATAACCCGCTTCGGTCAGGGTGGTGGCGTCCGCCATCGTAAAGGGGACGTCAAGAATACGGGCGAGGGTCTGGGCCAGAAGCGTTTTCCCGCATCCGGTTGGACCCACAAGCAGAATATTGGATTTGGCGAGTTCGACGTCGCCTGCGCCGCTGCTGCCGTGTTCGAGGCGTTTGTAGTGGTTGTGAACGGCGACGGAGAGGACGCGCTTGGCGCCTTCCTGACCGATGACGTAATCATCCAGTACAGCCTTGATCTCGCCGGGGGTCGGGATGCCCTCGCCGGGACGAACGAGCTGGGTCTTGTCTTCCTCACGGATGATATCCATGCAGAGTTCAACGCACTCATTACATATAAATACGTTCGGACCTGCGATCAGCTTACGCACTTCGTGCTGGCTTTTGCCGCAGAAGGAGCAATAGAGCGTGTTTTTGGAGTCGCCTGAACTTGGACCGGTCATGTGCGGACTTTCTGTCTGGAGTGAATCAACTTTCCCCTCAATCTGCCAAGAGCGGGAAGGCTGTGCAAGCCCTTAAGTGCGCTGATGATCATTTTCCCTGTCCTCCTGCGGACAAATTGCCCTATTACAGAGGTTGCGCCTTGTTACCACAATACGATAGAAAGATCACCAGACCGTTAATCTTATTTACATAACCTATATGTCGCCGACACTGACTGAATTGGCTGAAAATTTTTCGCTCTTTTCCGACTGGGAGGAGCGGTACCGCTATCTGATCGATCTCGGGCGAAGCCTGCCGCATATGGAGGAGGCGCTCAAGACCGAGTCGAGCCTTGTGCGGGGCTGCACCTCGCGGGTGTGGCTTGTCGCGGAGCGGCGGGAGGACGGCACCTATCATTTCGCCGCCGACAGTGACGCGCATATCGTGCGGGGGCTCATCGCGCTTTTGCTGGCCGGGTATCAGGACAAGAGCGCGGAGGCAATCGCGGATACGGATGTGCTGGCGCTGTTCCGCGAAATCGGGCTGGAGCAGCATCTGAGCCCTAATCGGCGGAACGGGTTTTATGCTATGGTGGAGCGGATCAGGGCGCTTACATGTGCGGCAATTTCCGGGTAGCCCTAATTAGCCAGAGTCGGTTAATTGTGCTAGAGATCATATTATGAAATCGTTTGTGCATATCTTTTTTCTCTGTATTTTATGTTCTTTAAGTGCGTGTGCGCGACCAAAAATAGAGGTCCATTCAGTCGATTTAATTGACCAAAAGACAATTGTTGAAGATTATTCTGGAAAAACAGAAATTATCGGACAGCTTGCGCTTACCATTAAGTCTGATACTGATCTCTGTCGGTTCGCTCGAGAAAAAGATTATCAGGTTAGTTTGAGAGCATGGGGGTGTTCTTCTGGAATCGAGTATTGGGTAGCTCCTGGTCTTAAAAGAGTCTATCTAGATTCACTAAAAGGTACTGAACAGTATTTTTATTTTTTTACGATGAATTATAAATATGATCCTACAGTGCCGATATATCAGGAAAGTTTTGGAAGTATAGTGCAGAAAAGATATAATCTGGCGCATAGTCCTGAAAATGTTTGTTTGAAAATTCCGCAACGAAAGATGTTTTCTTTTGTTACAGGTGACTCGAACGTCGCAACTGCCTTCATCACGCATGAACTGGCTGTCAAAATAAAAGATTACGAAAAAAAATCTGGGGTTGTTGCTTGGAGCTTTCCCTATGGATTTGCTGAGTATGACGATCCTATAAAAAATCCTGAAACATATTGCCCAGTGTATGTTAGGAACTGACTGCTTCTTTTTTAATTTTTAATTTCAGGTTTTGTCGCAGGTTCGTCTTTTTTTTCTTCAGGCGTAGGCGTATTTTGCAGAATTTCTGCAGGCTTTTCACCCTCAATCTTCTTCTTTTCGGCTTCTTCCTTTTCCGCCTTTTCGCGTTCGGCTTTTTCCTCAGGTGACTCATCGTAGCCGATCGTTTTGAGGATGGAGGCGAAGAGATCGTCAGCCTCAGGGGTCTGTTCGCCCATCATTTCGGCCTCGACCGCCATGATGGATTTTTTCCCGACCCAGAGCTGGGCGACGAAAATCGTGTCGCCCATGCCGGCCCGACCGCGGCCGATTATTCCGGCCAGGCGGTAATTCTTCTCCTCCTGAACCTGCGGCTCATAGCTTTCCAGAACGTTCCCTTTGGTCATTTCTATCACGGTTTTTTTCATGACTTCGGGCGTGTATTCGGCGAAGAGCTGTTCATCGGCGGGGTTGCAGATGATGTCAAACCGCACGGTCGAGGAGAGGCCGAAGACCTTCGTGAAAGAGACGAGGTCGTAGCACTGGCTTTCGTCGTCGGTTTCGCAGCGGCGGCCCTTCAGCGGCTCGGTCGGGAACTTGGCAAAGAAATCGCAATAGTCGGGCTTGTAGATTTTGTTGTCCAGCTTGGCGTCCTCACCAACCACGCGGTCGTCCTTTTTTTGCGTTTCCGTGCCGGGGGGGGCGCGGAGTTTTTCTTTCGCGGCCAGTGCGGGCAGGGCGGAAAGGGCCAGCAGGACCAAAGAGAGGACGGGCAGGAGGCGGTGTTTTATCATGGTCAATCCTTCTTCCAATCGTCCGGGTTGGCGGCGGTTTGCGCTTTGGTCTGCATGTTCTTGACTTCGTGGGGCTTGCCGTCCTCGAAGGGTGGAAACCAGACATAGGGTATCCCTTTTTTCTCGGCATAGGCAAGCTGTCTTGCGAGTTTGACCGGGTTGTGGAAGGTTTCGACCTTGTGGCCCTGTTTTCTGAGTTTCTGCGCGGTGTCCATGGTGAGGGCGCGGCGCTCCTCGCTGGGCATGATAACGAGGATATCGGCGGGGGAGAGGCGGCCTACGGGGAGTTTGCCCTGTTGCCGGAGGCGGTCGAACAGGCGCGAGAAGCCGATGGAGATGCCGACACCCGGCAGGTGTTTGTTGATGTAATTGCCCGCGAGGTCGTCATAGCGCCCGCCGGAGCAGATGGAGCCGTAAGACATATCAGGTGAGCCATTTGGATTTATAAAAACAGTTTCATACACAGTACCTGTGTAGTAATCGAGGCCGCGAACAATTCCAATATCAGCAACGGCAGATTTTTCAGGTAAATGAGAAAGGCTTTCTAATACAAAACATAATTCCTCTAAGCCTTCATTAAAAAGTTTGTTTTGTTTAACTTGAGGATAATGATCTGACAAAAGTTTTACTCCCCCAAAAAATCCAGAACTGTTTTTAAATTCTGTGGGAGGTTCCATAAAATTTGAAATAAGCGGAGGATTTTTAAGCCCGTTTAACAACTCATCAGTATTACTATATGGAAAAACTGCAAAAGTTAAAAAAAGTTGGACTGGCGCTACTGTTTCTAGATCAAGGTTTTTGCTGTCAGCATAATCCTGAATTTGTTTGAGTGCTGCTTCTTCTCCGATTTTCGCTGTTTTATCAAATGCCCGTATTACGACAGTAATATAATCTGGTGCGTCTACTCCTATTGCCTCCAAGAAGCCTTGCATGATTTTTCGATTGCTGATCCGAAGCTGTATTTTTTCATTTTCCATCCCGGGAAGGGAGGAGAGGGTTTCCCAGATAATGGCGGGCATTTCGGCGTCGAAGTGCAGGGGCAGGGAGTCCACGTTGATCACGTCGATGTCGCATTGGTAGAATTCGCGGAAGCGTCCGGCCTGCGGGCGTTCGCCGCGCCAGACACGCTGCATCTGGTAGCGTTTGAAGGGGAAGACCAGATCGTTGAAATGCTGCGCCGTGTAGCGGGCGAGGGGGACGGTCTGGTCGAAGTGCAGCGCGAGTCGCGGCTCCTTGCTGCTCTGTTCGATTTCGCGGCTCAGGTGCCGGATGATGAACATTTCCTTGTCCACGTCGGCCTCGCCGTCGCCACCCTTGGCCTTGAGGGCGTCCAGCAGCTCCACGGAGGGGGTTTCGATGTTGCAGAAGCCGTAACTCTCAAAAATCCGGCGGATATGGTCGAACCACTGCAGCTCCACCGCGCGGACCTCCGGCAGCCATTCGGGGAAGCCGCTGACGGGCTGGGGTTTGAATATTTTTTTCTTTTCGGACATTCTTGCTCACGCTTTCCCTGCTTTAGTTAGGGGAAATCAGGGGTTTAGACAAGCGATTTTATAGTGAAAAGGGCGGGTGGTTTGGTGTATCCTGATCCCGGTCAGTATTTAATCAGGTGGACGATGGCAAGAGTTTTTCCGACAGGCGGGCCTACCGAAGGGGCGGATTGGGATTTCATCCATGAATTCGAGCACCGTTTTCCCGAGCTTGCGGAGCATATCAAGACCGGGCGGATTGTCAGCCATCAGGACAGCCATATTCTAAACTCGCTGGTTTCCGAGTCCAGCGATATGAAATATGCGGTCGCGTTCTACCTGCGTAAATATATCGTGCGCCCTACGCCCGGCCTGAAAAATCCCGATGCCGATCCCTATCATTTCGGGGTCCGGTGGACGGATCAATTCGTCGATTCCTGTTTTACGAATAAAGACTTCTTTCCCTACTACCAGAACCGTCAGGATTATCTGGACGCTTTGCTGGATTTCATGGCGGATAAGCCCCGGCTTCATAAACAGTATTTTGATACCATCAAATCCTGGGAGGCGACCGTTGACGCCCTTGCCCGCGCCTCGCGGGGCACGGGCGGCGGTTCGGGCGGAAAATCCGGCCCTAATGGGGGTGATGACGGGCCACAAGGCTTTGATCCGCTGTGATTTTCTGATTTTTCTTTGTTCGTTTCCCCGCTTTGTGATACGTGTAGTCCCCTTTATAGAATATTTTTTTAAGGGGTATGCGGTGGTTGCGCCGATCCAGAATTTATTGGCCCAGTTCCGCTCGGATTATACCGAGGCTCTGGCCCTTGTGCATCCCGAGCTTGTCCGCAAGATTGAGCTTTGGGAGCTAACGGAGGATGATCTGCGCGTTCTGGGGCGGTTTGCCGGATTGTCCGAGCAAAACAGGATTTGCCTCGGGCTCTATTTTGCCCGATATTCTCCGCGCAAGAGTTTTTCACGCCAGCGCGGGTATCATCTGCTTGAAAAGGCGATTGAGGATCGCTATCTGCGTGACGATGAGGGGCGGGAGGCGTTTGTTCAAGGCGTTCTGAGTTTTGTCCGCAGCGATGCCGCCGCGTTCGTGCGGCTTTATCAGGCCGCGAAATCGTGGCAGGTCGTCCGCAACGCCTTTGCCAAGAAAAGCGCCTGATCTTGATTTATTCTGCGGCTTTGGGCGGCAGCTTCCAGTTTGGCCGGATGAAGTGACAGGTATAGCCGTCCGGGTGCTTTTGCAGATAATCCTGATGATATTTTTCGGCCTCGTAGAAGGTCCGAGCGGCTGTGACTTCCGTTACAATCGGCGCGGGCAGGACTCCGGCGGCGTTGATTGCGGCGATGATTTCGTGGGCGGTTTTTTCCTGTTCGGGCGTGAGATAAAAAATAGCGGAGCGGTATTGCGTGCCGCTGTCGTTGCCCTGCCGGTTTTTAGTCGTGGGGTCGTGGATCTGGAAGAAGAACTCCAGAATTGCGCGGAAGCTGGTCTGTACGGGGTCGAAGGTGATTTCCATGGCTTCGGCATGGCCGGTCTTACCCGTGCAAATATCATCGTATTTAGGGTTTTCGAGCGTTCCGCCCGTGTAGCCGACGCGGGTAGCGATGATTCCGGGGCGTTTGCGGACCAGATCCTGCATCCCCCAGAAACATCCCCCGGCGAGTATGGCTTTTTGCGTTGTCATTTTTGCTCCCCTCCTGGTGTGCCTTACTAGAGTTCGTCAAAAATGCCCGAAAGTTGCTTCGTCAGGGCTTCGGCGAGTTCGTCGGCGTCGGCGATGGTGATGGCTTTTTTGTAGTAGCGGGTGACGTCGTGGCCGATGCCGATGGCGGTCAGTTCCACGTTCGAGCGATTTTCGATCCAGCGGATGACGTTGCGGAGGTCCATCTCCAGGATATTGGCGGGGTTGACGGACTGGGTCGAGTCGTCCACCGGGGCGCCGTCGGAGATCACCATCAGGATTTTGCGCTCTTCCGGTCGTTTGGCGAGGCGGTTATAGGCCCAGACGAGGGCTTCGCCGTCGATGTTTTCCTTGAGTATGCCCTCCTTGAGCATCAGGCCGAGATTTTTGCGGCAGCGGCGCATCGGGGCGTCGGCGGATTTGTAGATGATATGCCGGACATCGTTCAGGCGGCCCGGATATTCGGGCATTCCGTTCTGAATCCAGAGATCGCGGGATTTTCCGCCTTTCCAGGTGCGGGTGGTGAAGCCGAGGATTTCGGTTTTGAGGTTACAACGCTCCAAGGTCTGCGCGATGATGTCGGTGGTCATGGCGGCAATCGCGATGGGGCGGCCGCGCATGGAGCCGGAATTGTCGATCAGGATGGTCAGGATCGTATCGCGGAACGGGGCGATCTTTTCCTGCTTGAAGGTCAGGGAGACGTTTGGATTTGCGATCATGCGGGCAAGGCGGGAGGCGTCGAGATAGCCTTCCTCCATGTCGAACTGCCAGTTGCGGCGTTGTTTGGCCATGAGTTTTCTCTGCAGCCGGTTGGCGAGTTTGGTAATCAGGTTGTTATAGCCCGCGATTTTTTTATCCAGCATCGCGCGCAGGCGGCGCAGCTCCTCCGGGTCGGCGAGATCCTCCGCGTTTAAAGTTTCATCAAATTGTGTCGTGAAAACGGTGTAGCGGCCTTCCACGCCTTCGATGAAATCCTCGCCCCGGCCGGGGAGAGGGGCGTAGTTTTCTTCGGCGGCCTCATCGGGCAGGTCGCTGAGCATTTCCTCCATGCCCATGTTGAAGGCGGAATCGGCGGGTTTGGGGGCAGCTTCGGAATCGCGCAGACCGGGCATGGAGTCGCTTTGTTCGGCGGATTTATCGTCCCGTTCTTCCTGCTCGCCTTTATTCTGGCCGTCTTCGGGTGGAAGTTGATGGTCCTCGCCCAGTGAGTCGTCCTCGCCCTTGCCGATGGGAAGCTGGAGTTCGCGCAGGAGTTCGCGGGCGAGGGTTGCGAATTGCTGCTGGTTGGACAGTGTCTCTTTCATTTTTTGAAAGCTTGCGGATTTAAGATGCTGCTCGATCCACGGTTTCCAGAGGTCGTAGACTTTTTGCGCCGAGGGGGGCGGGGCGATGCCCGTCATTTCCGTTCGTGCGACAATGTGCAAAGCATCGGCGAGGCTGACGCTTTCGCGTTTAATAATATCGGCGAATCCTCTGCGTTTAGATTTTTCCTCCAGCACGGCGTTGAGGTTATCGGACACGCCTTTCATTTTCAGAGCGCCCAGAGCATCGCATCGTGCCTGTTCGAGCGCGTCGAGCGCGGCCTGCGCCTGCAGGTCGGACTGGGCGTTGCGGCGGTGCAGGGCGGGATCATGGTACGCGATTTTGAGCGCGTACGTATCCGCGCAGCCCCTTACCAAGCGCGTTGTCTCGGGCGGCAGGTTGGGGTCGGGCATGGGAAGGCGCGGGCGGGTCAGGGAACCGATCTGACCCGTTGGAGACTCCGCCTCGGAGAAGGTCACATCCAGTTCCGGCTTGCGGGCGAGGGTGCGGACCACCGAGCGGGTGCTGGATTTGAATTCTTCGGCCTTGTTACTGGATTCGGTCATGGGGGCCAGAATAAAGGAAAATTACAATTAAAACAGGGGTTAATTGTGTATCTGTTTTCGCTAATTTGACGGGTTTTGGTGGTTCTGCTATAAGTTAGGGAGTAAATGATTTTTTACATAAGCAAAAGTAAGGGTTAAGAATTATGCCTTTCAATTCTTTCAAGAAGGTTGCGAGTGGTACTTTGGGGTTTCTTTTTGCTGTTGTTGTTGGCGCTGTTTCGGTTGTACCTGGCTGTCGGGAGGCTATGAAGGACAATCAACCTGGCGAAACTGACGGAGAGCAATTTGTTCGCGGGGCTTCTCGCGGAGTGGTTAATGCTTTTCAGGCTGGGTTTGAGGGGGCGACTTCTGCGATTACTCCCCAAAATGTTGAGAAAGTGCTCGAGAATGCTGACAGGGCCGGACGCAATATCCAGGAAGGTGTGGATCAGTATCAGAGGAATCGCGGAGGCGGTTCGTCCTCAGCGCCCAGCGATATTATCGGCGTCCCTAAACCTGATTATGTTCCCGGAGTTATCCCCGGCGATCCCGCTCCTCCGGGAAAATAGTCGCGTTTCACATTTTTACCGCGACATTGTGGATGGCGCTTTGCGGGAGTTCGACTCCGAAGCAGCGCTGGTAGTATTCCGCGATCAGCGGGCGTTCGGTTTCATCGCATTTGTTCAGGAATGAAAACTGGAAGGCCAGTTCGCGGTTGCCGAAAATCATCATATTCTCCGCCCAGCTTATGACTGTGCGCGGGGACATGAGGGTAGAGAGGTCGCCGTTAACAAAGCCCTGCCGGGTCAGATCGGCCAAAGTCACCATCTGGCTCACGGTCTCGCGGAATTCCTTTGTGTCCAGCTCCGGCAGTTTGGCGAGGACGATATCCACCTCGTGGTCATGTTCGAGATAATTCAGGGTGACGACCACGTTCCAGCGGTCCATCTGGCCCTGGTTGATCTGTTGTGTGCCGTGATAGAGACCGGTCGTGTCGCCGAGGCCAATCGTGTTGGTGGTGGCGAACAGGCGGAAGGCCGGGTGGGGGCGGATAATCATATTCTGGTCGAGCAATGTCAGCTTCCCCTCGGATTCCAGAACGCGTTGGATCACGAACATGACGTCCGGGCGTCCGGCGTCGTATTCATCGAAAACGAGGGCCACAGGATTTTGCAGGGACCAAGGGAGGAGGCCTTCCTTCCACTGGGTGATCTGTTTGCCTTCCTGCAAGACGATCGTGTCCTTACCGATCAGGTCGATGCGGCTGACGTGGCTATCGAGGTTGATTCTCACGCACGGCCATTTGAGGCGGGCGGCGACCTGCTCGATATGAGTGGATTTTCCGGTGCCGTGGTAGCCCTGAATCATCACGCGGCGGTTATAGGCGAATCCGGCGAGGATTGCCAAGGTGGTATCGTGGTCGAATTTGTAGGTCGGATCGAAGTCGGGAACGTTGGCATTATCTTCAAGAAAGCCCGGAACCTCCCAGTCGATATCAAGGCCGAAGGTTTCGCGGACATTATATTTCGTGTCCGGGATCGTCGTGTATTTGCCTTCCTTGGCCTTGATCTGGGTGATGCTGAACGTCATGCCACGCCCAGCTTCCTTTTCCTTGTCCAGTTCGTCCGACCGGGTACGTTTTTCGCTCATGGGGATAATTAATTCCTTGCGGGAACGCAGAATCAGGCGCCTTGTTCCGTTGATTTCTGAAACTTCCTGTAAGCCAGTTTGAGTATGGTATAAGCCATATTTACGCGCTTGAGAAGCTCTTCTGTTTCTTGAGAACCCTTGTTCAGGTCGGGATGGTACTTTTTAGCCAGAGCCTTGTAGCGGTTTTTGATTTCCGCGAAGGTTACAGGCTCTTCCAAGCCCATGATTCCGAGGGCTTCGCGCTCCGGGGTGAGTGTGTTGGCCGTATTCCCGCTGTTTGCGCCCTTTGTGTTTTCTTTTTCGGCCTCCATATCCGTATAGCTGTAAGTCTGCCATGCCTTGTGGCGTAAAAATTCTGCGGGATCCTTTATTTCGAGGCCATAGTGCCAGGTCGGGCGGTCGCCGTAAAAGCTGCTGTGTATGTGGTTTTCAACCTCCGTTTCGTTCATGCCAGAGAAAAAATCCCAAGCCTTGTTATATTCGCGTACGTGATCCAGACAGAACAAATAATATCCGCTCAGGCTGCGGTCCCTGGGCGCACGGTGTTCCCCGCACGCCCGGCAGCCCGGCATTTCGCAGGATTTAGGCTGTGCGATGGT
Source organism: Alphaproteobacteria bacterium (assembly GCA_016699735.1). Taxonomy (NCBI): domain Bacteria; kingdom Pseudomonadati; phylum Pseudomonadota; class Alphaproteobacteria; species Alphaproteobacteria bacterium. Next base: position 2,037,242 of record CP065008.1, on the reverse strand, counting down.
CTTGCCGTCTGCGAATTCAGGGGAGTTCTGCTTTAGTTTGATCCGTGGCATAAGACCATTATATAGCGTAAGAACAGTCTTTAGCAAAGGAGACGTTGTATGGGTATGGAACAAAGAATGGCTGAACTTCTGCGGTCTGCCCTTGAGCCGGAAGAGCTTGAGATTTTCAATGAGAGCCACCTGCATAAAGGTCATAGCGGGGACGATGGTAGCGGAGACAGTCATTATATACTTATAATTGTATCCAGCAGGTTTCAGGGGCTTTCCCGGCTCCAGAGGCATCGTTGGGTTACAAAGATTCTTGGAAGCGATGTCGAAAAAATTCATGCTCTATCGCTCAAACTTTTGACCCCGGTCGAAAAAAATCAACACCAGACCTAACCTTATAGTTGCATATTTTACAGCTTTTGGTTAGCATACAGAAGTTGTGTTTGAATTTGCGAGAAGCGATTTATTGTTCTGTCAGTTTTTTATCGGCGTTCTTGTTTATTGATTTTTAGTGTGTGTGGGGCGGGTCTGTGGGGTTACTTGGCGAAAAATCGTCAAAGAAGGCGAATAGCGTCGATGGCAATGTACGCAGTACACTTGTCAGCCGCAATGTGACCGTTTACGGGCGGCGTACCTCCATCCGGCTTGAGCCGGAGATGTGGGAGGCGCTCAAGGACGTCGCAAAAAAAGAACGCTGCTCCGTTCATAATCTCTGTACTCTCGTTTTCCTGCGAAAAAATGGCGATACGTCGTTGACGGCTGCGATCCGAGTTTTTCTGATGCTCTATTTCAAAGCGGCTGCGACTGAAGACGGGCATCAGAAAGCCGGGCACGGAAGTTTCGAGAATATGAAAAAACGTGCGAAAATTCCCGAGGAGTACGATTCTTATTTTTCAAAAAATTCTTCCGGCACACGTTCGGACGATCAGGACAATGCGAAAGTGGCCTGATTTCCTGTTCAGTTTTTTAGAAATGCCGTCCGGCCTGAAGAAACTTTTCGCGGCGCTTGCGGATGATTTTATCTTCGTCCCAGGGCGACATTTCCTTGATTGCTTTTTCAATCTGGTTGGCGACGTTCAGGATCGTGTCGCTGCGGTTGCGGTGGGCGCCGCCCATCGGCTCTTCGATGATGCCGTCGATCAGTTTGAGTTCCATAAGATCGTTGGCGGTCAGTTTCAAGGCCGCTGCCGCTTCCTTTGCGTAATCTGCGGTCTTCCAAAGTATGGACGCGCAGCCTTCGGGAGAGATCACGGAATAGATGGCGTGTTCGAGCATATAGACACGGTCGGCTGTGGCGATAGCGATGGCGCCGCCTGAGCCGCCTTCGCCGATGATCACCGAAATGATCGGAACGGTGCAGCGCAGGCAGCTTTCAATCGAACGGGCGATGGCCTCGGATTGTCCGCGTTCTTCCGCTCCAACTCCGGGATAGGCTCCGGCGGTGTCCACTAACGTAATCACGGGGAGGTTGAATTGCTGTGCGAGCGCCAGAAGCCTTTGGGCCTTGCGATAGCCTTCGGGCCTGGCCATGCCGAAATTGTGTCTGATGCGGCTATCGGTGTCGTGACCCTTCTCGTGGCCCATAATGATGCAGGACTGGCCGCGGAATTTTCCGATGCCGCCCAGCAAGGCATGGTCTTCGGCGTATTTGCGGTCACCGGCCATGGGCATAAAATCGTCAATCATCTCCTTGATGTAGTCGAGGAAATGCGGGCGTTCCTGATGCCGTGCCACCTGGACCTTTTGTTCTGCGGACAGCTTGCCGTAAGTCTGTTTCAGAAGGCGCTCGGCCTTGCTTTGCATCCGCGAGATTTCCTCGGCGATGTTGATGGTGCCGCCGCTGTCGACATGGCGGAGTTCAGAGATTTTTCCCTCAAGCTCCAGAATCGGCTTTTCAAAATCAAGCTGGCTCATTTATCCACGTCATTTCTGACTGTTATGTTTTGTCAAAAAGGCCCAAGTGATCTTTCGCCCCGAGGGGGCATGGTCTCACTCTTTTGCCTTACACCACTTAGGCCTTGCCTTCGGCGGTTTTTGACAAGGGGTGCTTTTCCTGCACCGTTTTCTTGACCTTGTCGCCCAAAATGTGGGTGTAAATCTGGGTCGTCGCGATGTCGGCGTGGCCGAGCATTTTCTGCACCGAGCGGAGGTCAGCGCCGTTGCTGAGCAGGTGTGTTGCAAAGGCGTGACGCAGGACGTGCGGGCTGACGCGGTCCTCGTCTATGGCCGCGTCCTTGGCCAAATCCTTGAGCAACTGTGCAAAACGCTGGCGGGTCAGGTGGCCGCTTTCGGATGTTTTGGAGGGAAAGAGCCATTTCGCGGTTCTGGCGCTTGTTCCATCGTTTCCGGAAAATTGCTGGCGGATTTCGAGGTATTTGGAAAGGGATTTCTGGGCGGTCTCGGTCAGAGGGACCATGCGTTCGCGTCCGGCTTTGCCTTCAACCATCAGGAACTGCTGGTTTTCGCCGATGGCTGATTGGGGCAAGCCTACCAACTCCGATACGCGCAAGCCTGTGGCATAGAGCAATTCGAGCAAGCAGACGAGGCGGATGCTTTCAGCATCGCCCGCTGCGGCGGCGGTTTTAATCAATGTATTCACTTCCTGCTCACTCAGGGTTTTTGGCAGGCTGCGGCCCTGTTTCGGGCTTTCGATGGTCGAAGTCGGGTCGTCCTGGCGAGTATTTTCAGAGACGAGGAAACGATAAAACTGGCGAAGGGCCGAGAGGCGGCGTGCCACGGTTCTTACGGCGATTTTACCTTTGGCGGCTCCCTTGCCGTGGGTTTTTTCCGAAAGATCCTTCAGGTAGGCCTTGATGTCGTCGGTCGTAGCGGCGGTGATATCCCGGCTGTTCTTGCCCTTCATGAACTGGCTGACGTCCGCGAGATCACGCCAGTAAGCCTGGCGTGTGTTTTTTGCTGCACCGCGTTCAGAGGTCAGCATATCAAGGAAGGCGTCCACCTGAGGGTGAAGGTCGGGTTTCGGCATTGCTGGGCGGCCTGGACGTGCCATTGTGTGTTTCTCCTTAAAGTCTTCAAATTTTCATTTTACCGCCGCCAAAACCGATTCAGCAGTCAGGGACAGCGATTTATCATATAAGCCAATTCTCTTCATACTATCCGTCACTGCGATGAGAGCGTCCGGTGAAGGGGTTTCAGCAGAGGCAGTACTCAACACCAAGTTACTCAGCAAAATCGTTTCTCCGATGGCGTTTTTCTGACTGGCGCCTGCAAGACGCTCAATCTTTTCAGCCGAGGGCAAGGTGTAACCTGTATTCCCAGCCGTGTCAAAGCCATTTTCATAAACTTTGGCGCCATTATTGAGAGATGGGGGCTCCTTGTCAATATTTTCTATAATGCTCCTCAAGGCTTCTTTCTGCGCCGGATTGTGCTGTGCAACAATATCCAGTATCTCGGCGGTGTTTTTTTGGGTGCGGCTTTCGGGGGTGGCCAGCAGGTATCCTATTATTAGTAACCTCTTATATATAGGGTTGTCCGTGGACAAACTTGATGTCTCAGGGGTGGCGACGCTGAGGAGCCAATCATAGGACACTTCACGGTTGGCCAGCAGCTCGGACAAGAGAACCTTCTCCAGTTCCTGCGCTTCCAGAGGCTGTGAGCGCATCTCCTCGATTTCGGGCAAAAAGGGAATCAGGGTCGCGGGACCATAGGGGGCGGAGAGCCGGATTGCCTCTTTCAGTAGCGCGGGAATGTCGGTGGTTTCATCCGCCGTTTTGATTTTTTTGTATATCCTGATGAGGTCGGGGACGGGGCCAACGGCTTTTTCGTCGATGACGGCCGATTTGTAAAATCCGGTTATGGCTGTTCCCGGCAGTGTTCCGGTCTGGACTCCTCCATCCAGCAATTTCAGCCGAGTGTGCAGATCCAGAGCGGGCACGTTCAGCAGGGGCTGGAGGTGGTTCGCTGGAACCGATAAGTCTCCGGCGTCGGTCTGCGCTGAATATACCAATCTGTTTTCTGCCACCAAAATGGCGCGGTCGATCGGCGAGAGTGTTTCAAAGACCGAAGGCGTGTAGTTCAGGGTATATCCGGGCGTGGTGACGATGTTCCGTAAAACCTGAAAAATAGACGTGTCGGAGGAATCGAGATCAAATTTCTGGGGGGATTCGGCGGAAGCCATCACGTAGCGGCAATACAGATTCAGATTTTTCCATAGGGCAGAATCGTTCCGGTCACCGAAAAAGGTTTTTACCTCGACGCAGGCCAGCGCCTTCTTGCCCGTCATAATCAACGCTGTGATTCCGGCGGCAGCGAAGCGCTCGTGATAGGGATCCTGGTCAAGGTTTGAATAGAATGACGCGGCTTCTTCATAAAGCCCACGGTCGAGCATTTTTTCCATGCGGAGTGTCAGAAGGTCTTCGCCGGGGTTAGGTACTGTGTCCGCGACCAGTTCGCTTGTCGAGGCTGCGGTGAGTAGAACCTGATTGACCAGTTTGTGCATGGCGGGGCTTGAGGACGCATCGGGCTGTGCCTTAATGAGTTCCGTAATCGCGGAGCGGGTCGAGCCGCGGAAAAGATCGGCGCCCAGGCTGCGGTGATCTTCCCGCGGGGAAAAGCCCATGGATTCGATTTTGGGGTCAATCTGATGGACGATTTCGGGTATTGCCGCCGGATCAGGGACAGGAGCTGTCTGGTTTTGCGGCTGAAGTGTTGCTTCTTCGTTGTTTTCAAACGGCTGGGTCTGGGCCAATGCCGGAAAGGTTCCCATAAAAATTAAAGCTGCCAATCCGCCTAATGCCCTGCTGAGTCTTCTGAAAGTTTTATTTTGCATCGGCATAAGCCTCTTTTGGCAGTACCTTGGTCACCTCGGTCTGGCGAATGGGGACGTCCACAACCGCGAGATAGCCGAAACCGATGACGGTCAAGACCAGTACCAATGCGACCAGAATCCTCAATATGGACATGACACAAGCGCTTGCTGAAAGTTTATCCCTAGAACCCGAAGAGAAGGGTTTTATATCAAAATAATCACGGCATTGAAAGATGGAATGGTGTAAGAGATAAGCATGAATGAACAGGTTAAACACTCTTCGGCCCTCTTGGATTCCGTGCGTTCACGGCTAAAAAAACCTCTGGTTCTTTTGGGCATGATGGGCAGTGGAAAAAGTCATGCGGGGGCTATCCTGTCGTCTCAACTCGATTTGCCTCACTATGATTCCGACAAGCTTATTGAAAAACAGGAGGGCCGGACGATTTCGGATATTTTCGCGCAAAGCGGCGAGGCGGTTTTCCGTGCTCTGGAACACGCAACGATTGTTGACCTGCTCGACCGCGGGCCGTGCGTGCTTTCGACCGGCGGGGGGTGCGTGACGGTTCCGCAGACGCTGTCGGCGATCCATGACAAGGGGATCTCCGTCTGGCTCAAGGCCGATGTGGAGACGCTTTATGAGCGGCTGAAAAAATCGAAAAACCGGCCGTTGCTGGATTGCGAAGACCCGAAAGAACGCCTCAATAATCTTCTGGCGGAAAGGGAAGGACTTTACGCCCGCGCAGATATTACCGTCGAAGAGACGGAAGGCGGGATAGACGAACTCGTTAATGCCGTATTACAATCCCTTGCAGAGTATATTGACGATGAGCACTGAAATACACGATCTCGAAACCAAGGTTGTCACCATCCCGCTCGGGGAGCGGACGTACGAAATTTTCATCGGCTCCGGGCTTTTGCAGCGTATCCCCGATTTCCTGCCTTTCGATATCGGCGGCAGCAAGATTTTCATCGTCACGGATGAGAATGTCGAGGGCTATGCCAAGTCGATCAAGAGGCAGATGGAGGCTCATGCGGCGCAGTTTTGCGAGATTTATGTTCTGCCTCATGGCGAGAAAACGAAATCTTATGAGAACCTGATTAAACTTCACAGCTGGATGCTGGATCATAATATCCACAGAAATTCTGTGGTGATGGCTGTCGGGGGCGGCGTGATCGGTGATCTGGCCGGGTTCGCGGCGGCGACGATTTTGCGCGGAGTGCCGTTTGTGCAGGTGCCGACAACCCTTTTGTCGCAGGTGGACAGTTCCGTCGGCGGGAAGACGGGGATCAATACAGACCACGGCAAGAACCTGATCGGGAACTTCTATCAGCCCAGCGTGGTGGTGGCGGATGTCTCTGTGCTCAAGACCTTGCCGCGCCGCGAGGTTTTGGCCGGGTATGCGGAGATCGTCAAATACGGTCTTCTTGGAAACTTCCGGTTTTTCGATTGGCTGGACGAATATGGTCAGGGGGTTTGTGATCTCGTGCCTGAGGTGGTGGCGCAGGCGGTGGAGGCGAGTTGCAAGGCCAAGTCGGCCATCGTCCAGGAAGACGAGCGTGAATCCGGGAGGCGGGCGCTTTTGAATCTCGGGCATACGTTCGGGCACGCGCTGGAGACGGCGGCGGGGTATGACGGGCGGCTCTTGCACGGGGAAGCGGTTTCAATCGGCATCGTCCTGGCGTTCGCGCTTTCCGTTAATCTGGGATTGTGCCCCGAAGAAGATATGATCCGGGCCCAGGAGCATCTCGCCGGGCTTGGCCTGATGACCAGCCCGTCGGAGATTAATCCCAAGCTTGAGACGTCCGTCGATGCGCTGATGGAGATCATGCGGCGGGATAAAAAGGCCACGGACGGGCATATGACCTTTATCGTCGCCGAGGCGATCGGCAGTACGATGATCAAGAAGGATGTTCCCGAAGAACTGGTGCGGAAGGTTCTGGAGAAGTTTTTGAGTCCAGAATAGGCAGTTATTTCTGCAAGATTGCTTGCGCCGTTCTCACATTTTCGCGCAGATGCTGCGGATTGATCGTACCGATGATGACGCCGTGTGTTGCGGGGTGGGAAAAGGCGAAGCGCAGCGCGGATTCCAGCGGGTTTTCGCCGAGCTTTTCGATATGGCCGCTGGCGAGCGCTTTTTTCAGAAGGATGCCTTTGTTATTTTTCTCAGCAAAGTCCAGAACGGGTTTTTCATCCTTATAGAGAGGTGTGTAGCTGACCATTGCCACATCCATCGTCTCGAGCGCCTTGATCCCGCCTTCGACCGTTTTGGTCGAAGCGCCGACGGCGCGGACCAGTCCGCGCATTTTGAACTCCTGCATTTTCCGAATTAGGCTTTCGTTTGAGAGTATATCTATATCCGATCCATCCGAGTGGATGAGCAGGACGTCGATATAATCGGTTTGAAGATTTTTGAGTGAGCGGTGCAGGCTTTTCTCAAAATGTTCGGGGGTAAAGATATAAGTGGATTCTCCGTTTTCGAATTCTTCTCCTACCTTTCCCACGATGATCCAATCCTGCCTTTGTTTTTTGAGCTGGCGTCCGAGGCGTTCCTCGCTGGTGCCATAAGACGGCGCGGTGTCGAGGAGGTTGATTCCGAGATCGCGGGCGAGGGCGAGCAGGTCGGCGAGTTCCGGTTCTTCGGGGATATTGAAGCCTTGCGGGTATTTCACGCCTTCGTTGCGACCGAATTTTACTGTTCCTAAGCCCAGAGGCGAGATTTCCAGCCCGGTCTGCCCGAGTTTTTTTCTGACCGTCAATCTGTCCATTGTGGCTGATCCCAAGGAGGTGTGGCGTAAGAGACGGGCGCTAGAAATGACCAGTCAGTTATGTGGCCGGATGGTTTTAAGCCTTCTTTTTCCAAATTTTCTACGATCATATCCGAGAGCATCGGCGCGAAGGTCAGTTTCGTCGGCCAAGCGTATAGGCTGTTCCCGGCTCTGTGAAGCGTAGGTGTATCGGGCATCCAGCCGTCTGTTTTCGATTTTCCCTCGACTCGGTCGATGGGCAGGCTTGCCCATTTCACTGTCGAAAGATCGAGAGCGGGCATATAGGTTGAGAATGCTTTTTTTACAGCGTTGAACGTGTCCTGCTGGGACGATCCTCTAGGGCGTTCTGCTACGTTGCCGCCGAGATACCAGATCAGGACTCCGTCCTTATCCTTATGGGTTGTGATTGTGGCGACGGGTTTTTCGGAGGTTCCGACGAGGTGGGCGAAGAGTGGGAAGGGAGCGGGCTTGAGCATCCCCATCAGGAGCGGGCGGTGCTGGACGTCCAGACCTTGTTCGTGGCTCTGCTGTTTTGCGATTGGCAGGTTTGATGATGCCGCTGTGAAAATTATTATTTTTGCGCTGATGCTTTGCTGCGTCAGGAAGGCGGCGGGGTCATCTGCGTATTCCTGCGGGATTTTACGTATGGCGTTTCGGTAGGGCTCGGCGAGGGCGCAGAGGATTGAGGGGATATCGAGGACAAGCTCATCCATAAAAACAACGGAGCCTTTAAAGCCCGATGACTGAATCTGATCTGGCCAATTATGCTCCGCGACTTCACGCACGTTTTTTCCAAGCGCCTTTTTTGTAACAATTTTGGAAAGGTTGCCAATCAGGCCGCCGGGGATCATGAGAAGCTGCGAATCTGCCGCTGTTTTCGCCGTGCGAAGATCGACTTCTCCTTCTCCTTTTAATGCTGCGCGCCAGATGTCGGGCATGGCGCTGATGGAGCGGGCGAGGGTGCTGATTTTTCCGGCGATGGCGAATTTCAGGCCCGAATGGATGATGCCCTGCGATGCGATCGTCTGGCCGCCGCCGATGGAGTCTTTTTCGAGGAGCAGGACGTCATAGCCGCGTTTCTTCAGGCGGTGGAAGGTCCAGAGGCCTGCGATCCCCGCGCCGACGATGACAATGTCTGCTGCTCTGGCGGTCATTCTTAATCCTTGCGGCGGTTAGGATTATTATGTTTTCAAGGTCAGTTTCCGTTAGAAACAATCTTCCCGTGGCATTGCTTGAATTTCTTGCCGGAACCGCAGGGGCAGGGGGCGTTGCGCTGGACCTTGCCCCAGGATTCGGGATCGTCCTTGTCGAACTTTCTGTTTCTTTGCGGCATGGCGGTGACGTTTTGGCGGGAATCGTCCTCCGACTGCTCCTGTCCGGCAGCGGGATCGGTGCGGCTTTCCTTCATTTTCGTTTCGGTCTGCGGCATCATGCCGGGGATCACGAGGTTGGCGCGGCCCGGTTCCACGTTCAATTCCACGAGGCTCAGGGTCATGGTGACCGTCTCGCGCATCATGTGCAGCATGGCTTCGAACATCTGAAAGGCTTCGGTCTTGTATTCGTTCAGCGGGTCGCGCTGGCCGAAGGCGCGCAGGTTGATGCCCTGCCGCAGGTGGTCGAGATTCAGAAGATGCTCCTTCCAGTGCTGGTCGAGCATTTGAAGCAGAACCATTTTTTCGACCTTGCGCCATGCATCGGGGGTCGCGTTGACGGCCTTCTCGGCCATTTTCTTATCGGAGAGGTCGATCAGGCGGTCCATGATTTCCGTGTCTGCGATGCCTTCCTCCTTGGCCCAATCGTGCAGGGGCGGGTGGAGATTGAGGAGCCGGACGACATCGGTTTCGAGGGCGACGATATCCCATTGCTCGGCGTAGGCGTGCTCGGGGATGCAGCGTGATACGATATCCTCGACCGTGTGGTGGCGCATATCCTTGACCATGATCTCGACGCTTTCGGCTTCCATGATTTCACGGCGCTGTTCATAGATCACCTTGCGCTGGTCGTTCATGACGTTGTCGAATTTGAGGAGGTTCTTGCGGATTTCGAAGTGCATTCCCTCAACCTTGCCCTGAGCGCGTTCGAGCATTTTGGAAATCCACGGATGCTCCAGAGCCTCGCCCTCCTGCAGGCCGATGTTCTTGTTGGCCAAAAGGGATTCGAGGTTCTGGCCTGCGAAAATCCGCATGAGATCGTCTTCGACGGACAGGAAGAACATGGAAGCGCCGGGGTCGCCCTGACGGCCCGAACGGCCGCGGAGCTGGTTGTCGATGCGCCGGGATTCGTGGCGCTCGGTGCCGACCACGTAAAGGCCGCCGGATTCCAGAACAAGTTTTTTGTTTTCGGCGACTTCTTCCTTGATCTTTCTGATCGCTGCTTCCTTTTTTTCTTCCGGCCATTCGTCTTCAATCTCCTCGGAGATTCGCATCTGGACGTTGCCGCCGAGTTGGATATCCGTCCCGCGTCCGGCCATGTTGGTAGCGATCGTCACTGCGCCCGGCTTTCCGGCCTGTGCGATGATATGCGCCTCCTGCTCGTGGTGGCGGGCGTTAAGGACGTTATGTCTGATTTTTTCCTTTTTGAGGCGGGCAGACAGTTTTTCGGATTTCTCGATGGAGACCGTGCCGACCAGCACGGGCTGTCCGCGTTCCTGACATTCGTTGATGAGGGCGACGATGGCGTCATCCTTCTCGCGCAGGGATTTGTAGATTTTATCGTCGTAGTCCTGGCGGTTTACGGGGACATTCGTGGGAATATCGACGACCTTGAGCTTGTAGATTTCCTCGAACTCGGCGGCTTCGGTCAGGGCCGTACCCGTCATACCCGCGAGTTTCGGGTAGAGGCGGAAATAATTCTGGAAGGTGATGGAGGCAAAGGTCTGGTTTTCGTTCTGGATGGCCACGCCTTCCTTGGCCTCGATGGCCTGATGCAAGCCTTCGGAGAGGCGGCGGCCCTCCATCATGCGGCCGGTGAATTCGTCGATCAGCATCACCTTGCCGTCTTTAATAATGTAGTCGGTATCGCGCTGGAAGAGCTTGTGGGCGCGGAGCGCCTGGTTGACGTGGTGGACGAGCGAGACGTTGCCGAGATCGTACATACTGCCCTGTTTGAGGATTCCGAATTCGCGCAGCAATTCCTCCGCGTGTTCCTGCCCGCGTTCGGTCAGGGCGATGCTCTTGTGTTTTTCTTCCTTCTCGTAATCGGCTTCCTCGAGGCGGGGGATGATCTTGTTGACGCGGCCATACATTTCGGTCGAGCCTTCGGACGGGCCGGAGATGATGAGGGGGGTTCGCGCCTCGTCGATCAGGATTGAATCCACTTCGTCCACGATGGCAAAATTAAAGGGGCGCTGGACCATCTGGTCGAGGCGGAATTTCATGTTGTCGCGCAGGTAGTCGAATCCCAGCTCGTTGTTGGTTCCATAGGTGATGTCGCTGGCATACGACTTGCGGCGCTCATGGTCGCGCATATTTCCGAAGATGCATCCGGTCGTGAGGCCAAGAAAGCTGTATATTTGCCCCATCCATTCGGCGTCGCGCTTGGCGAGGTAATCGTTGACCGTGACGACGTGGACGCCTTTGCCACTTATGGCATTCAGATAGACGGGCAGGGTGGCGACAAGCGTCTTGCCCTCTCCGGTTCGCATTTCGGCGATTTTACCGTCGTTTAGCACCATGCCGCCGATGAGCTGCACATCATAATGGCGCTGACCGAGCGTCCGTTTGGAGGCTTCGCGGACGACCGCGAAGGCTTCATGCATGATGTTGGAGAGCGGTTCGCCCTTTTCGAGTCTTTCACAGAAGATTTTTGTCTGATTCCGCAGATCCTCATCGCTCATCGCCTCATATTTCGGTTCGAGGGCGTTGATTTTAGGGACGTGGCGTCCCAGTTGCTTTAAAGTCCGTGTATTGGCGGTTCCGAATATTTTTCCCAAAAGGCCGAACACTTGAGGTTTTCTCCTGAAATGACCCTGTATAAGCGTTCTGGTATAAGCCTCAGCCTGCCCTGCGTCAACATGAGGCTTCGTTCCGGCCCACTTTCCCTATTGAAAAGGGTGGGGGGTTTCGCTAGTCTGCGGCCATAATACATCCGCACGATCACCATTGAGGAATATCATGTCTTATCAGACCTTACGCCAGGAAGCCCCTGTAAACGGCGAATCCGGCCATGCCGCCGTTACTTTTCTGATCATCATCATCGTCGGCGCCCTTGGATTTCTGGCCGGACGGATGATTCCCTCCGCCAGCTTGCCCGCGCCGCTGCAGACCATCACTGCGGCGCAGTCCGCGCCGGAAGTCTCTGCTCCTTCGGTTCCGGCTTCCGCCGAGAATCCCGTTCTGGCGAAGGTCAACGGACAGGAGATCACCAAGGCCGATGTGCAAGACACTCTCAAAAATATGCCTGAAAACTTCAAGCAGTTCCCTGACGATGTTCTTCAGCAAATCGCTGTTGACCAGATGATCGGTGAGCGGGTCATTGATGCCAAGCTTTCCGGCGCAGGCCTTGAGAGCGATGCAGAGGTGCAGAAGGAACTGGCCAACGCCCAGAAGCAGATCGTGCGCTCCATCTTTATCGAGCGTGAAGTCAAGAAAGCCATGACCGAGGACCGTTTGAAAACGGCTTACGATGACTACATTAAGAGTTTCCCGAAAGTTGAGGAAGTGAAGGCCGCTCATATTCTTCTTTCCAAGGACGACGAAAAGAAAGCTCAGGCGCTGGTCAAGGAATTGGACGGCGGCGCGGATTTCGCCAAGCTGGCCAAGGAAAACTCCCTGGACGGTTCGGCTGAGAACGGAGGCGATCTTGGGTACTTTACCAATACCGAAGTCGTGCCTGAATTCGCCAAGGCCGCGTTTGAGACTAAGCCCGGTTCCTATACCAAGAAACCTGTTAAGACCGATTTCGGCTTTCATATCATCAAGGTCGAGGATAAGCGTCAGCGCCCTGCTGCCGACTTTGATACGGCCAAGCCTTATCTGGAGCAGGAAATCAGCCGCCAGCTTTATAATGAGGTGATCGCCAAGTGGCGCGAGGAAGCCAATATCGAGCAGTTTGACGCCAACGGCAAGCCCATCGATCTTTCCCAGCAGCAGGCCGAAGGCACTGAGCCGGATGCGGGAGCCGATGCCGGAGAAGCTGATGCGGTCGAGCCTGCCACAGGCACTGAAGAAGAGATTGAACTCGAAGCCCTGACCCCTGAGCCGGAGGCGCAGCCAGCCGAGGACAAAAAAGCATCCGAGTAAGACTGTTTCAGATTTGTTTTTTACAGAAGCCGCGGGTTGTTCGCGGCTTTTGCTTTTGTGGAATACTGAAAAATGGATATAACCATCTGATGAAAAAAATGAATTGTCATGAGGCGCTTGCCCTGCCGAGGCCGGACAAACCTTTGGGACTTCCTGTCATTTTGGTTGCCGCTGTTGCCTTGGTCAACGCGCAAGGGCTTGTTCTTCTGGCACAAAGGCCCAAGGGGAAAAGTATGGAGGGTCTTTGGGAGTTTCCGGGTGGCAAGGTGCAGGCGGGGGAGACGCCGGAATTTGCATTGATGCGCGAACTGGAGGAAGAGTTGGGGATCGAGACGCGGGAATGCTGCTTTTCCCCCATCGGGTTTGCCTCCCACAGCTATGCGGATTTTCACCTGCTGATGCCTTTGTTCGTTTGCCGAGTCTGGCGGGGGGAACCCCAACCCCTTGAGGCGCAGGCTCTGGCGTGGGTAGCGCCTCAGAATATGTATGATTACCCGATGCCGGAGGCCGATCTGCCGCTTGTTTACCAAATCCGCGATCGGTTGTAGAATGGGCGTATGTACCGCTCGGTCTACGATCTCAGGACTTTTTACAATTCCCCGCTCGGCCTTTGCGTTCAGAACGTCCTGAACCGCCGGATTGCGGCGTTCTGGCCGGATACGCACGGACTGCGCGTGATGGGTTGCGGTTATACCGTTCCTTATCTGGAGTCCTTCTGCGGGAATGCCGAGCGGGTCGTGGCCATGATGCCTTCGGGATTAGGCGCCGATACGTGGCCGAAGGACGGCAAAAATGTCGTTTTTCTTTCAGAGGGGGCGGGCCTGCCGATTGAAAATTCCTCCATGGACCGGATTCTTCTGGTTCATTATCTGGAGCATAGCGGGCAGTTGCAGCCAACTCTTCACGAGATTTGGCGGGTGCTTAAACCCAACGGGCGTATTCTGGTCATCGTTCCCAACCGTTCGGCTTTGTGGGCGCGGGTCGAATGGTCGCCGTTCGGGCACGGGCATCCGTTTTCTCTTTCGCAGCTGTGTTTCTTCCTGCGGGAAAATTTATTTGTGCAGGAACGCACACAGAGTGCGCTGTTCATGCCGCCGTTCAAATTCTCTATTTTCATGCGGTCGGCCAATTTGCTTGAACATATGGGGCGGACATTCCTGCCTATCGGGGCGGGGGTGCATATTATTGAGGCCAGCAAGCAAATCTACGCCGGGGTGGATAAGGGATCGGGATCAAAGGTTCTAGCTTATAAGCCCGGATTGTTCGGGCGGCCCCCCGGCGTTCCGGTGCCGCAGAGCTATACCTCGGATTAGTTTCCTATAAGCCCCGGAGGGGGGCGTCAGGGTCGATTTCTTCCATAAACTGGCGCTTACGGTCGGAATGGGTGACCTGATAGACGAGGCCGATCCAGCTTGAGAGGATGCTGCGGCCGCTATCCGTCCAGGTGTTTTCGAGGTTATCCGAGATAAATTCGCGGTGTTTGTCCAGCAGAGCCATGGTCGGCTGCTTTTCTTGGTGGGGTTGAATTTTTTCAATAATTTCCGGCTTGAAGTAGTTTTCGGGGAATGGCGGGCAGTCGGGCCTTTCTCCGGTTTCGAAGCGGCGGAGTTCGCGCTCATATTCCTTGAGCAGACTGATCGTGTCGTATTCGGGGTGGCCCTGCATACAGACGAGGCGGAAGCCATCCGCGCTGACGGCGATGTGCGTTCCGGCTTCCTTGCCCTTGACCAGAATTTTCATTTTAGCCGCGTGGAACTGATCCTCCGATATCGCATTGAAGCGCGAGTGCGGAACGTCGAAGACCGTATTCATGTTGCGGACCAGCGGGTGGGTGCGGTCTTCGATTCTATGCCGGTAGACGCCCCAGAGTTTTTGTCCGCCAGGGAGGGGCGTGCGCTTCTGATTATACCGGAATTGCATGACCGCGTGCGTGGCCAGACAGGAGCAGAGGGTGGAAGTCACGTTGTTCCACGACCAGTCCATGACTTTTTTCAGCGGTTCCCAGAAGGGTTCCTTCTCCAGATGCGGCTGGGAGATGTTCGCCCCGGTGACGATCAGGGCATCAAGACCCTCTTCCTGAAGTTTTTCAAACGGTTCGTAATATTTTTTAACGTATTCTTTTGTTTCGGCGCTGCGCTCCAATTCGTGAAGGGTGAAGGGGTGGACGTAGAGTTGCGCGATCTGGTTGCTTTCCCCGACATGGCGGAAAAACTGGCGCTCGGTGGCGGTCAGGGCGGCATCCGGCATCATATTCAGCAGGCCGATATGCATTTCGCGGATATCCTGCTTCGCGGCCCGGTCGGGCGGCAGGACTGTCCGGCCTTCCTGCTTGAGGCGCTCGAAGGTCGGCAGATCGTTATAAGCTACCAAAGGCATTCAAAGTCTCACGATCCGTTTGATTTCCTGATCAGTTCTCTATAAATAAGCTTTATAGGTTGGGAAGCAGTGCAAGTCCATGTCTAAAACATTGAGCGATATTCGCGTCAAAATCGACAAGATCGACGATAAGGTCCACGATCTGTTGATGGAGCGTGCGTCGCTCGTGTCCTCGATCGCCGAGGCCAAGCGCAAGTCGAATTTGCAGATGGTCCAGCCCGCCCGCGAGGCCAAGATGATCCGGCGTCTGCTGGCGCGGCATAATGGGCCTTTGCCGCGGCAGGCGGTCGTGCGGATCTGGCGGGAACTGGTCGGGGCGGTGGCGCTGCTGCAAACCGGGCTGACCGTGGTGGTTTTTGCCGATGAGCATGGCAACCCTCACTGGGACATGGCCAAGGATTATTTCGGCAGCATCGTGCCGATGAAAAAGATCAATTCACGGGCCGGGGCGGTTGGCGCGGTTCGCAACGATGAAACGTCGTTTGCCGTCCTGCCGTGGCCGGAGTTGGATCAGAACGACGCATGGTGGGTGCATCTGTTCGATCAGCATTCCGAGAAAATGTCGATCCTCTGCGCCCTTCCGTACGGCAGTCACGGGCGGAAATCGACGCAGAACCCGACGCACCGTTCGCTGGTCGTTTCCAAATTCGAGTTTTTGCCTTCCGATGACGATTGCACGTTTCTGGGGCTGGACCTCAGGGTCAGCGTCAGCCGGACGCGGGTGGTCGATCGTCTCGCCGAGCATGGTGTGAGCGTCGTCAATCTCTATAGTTCCAAGTCTTCGGCGCGGCCCGACTACAACGCACATCTGGTGGAGGCGCGGGGGTATATCGCTCCGGACTCGCCTTTACTTGACGCGCTGCGCCAGATTTTTGATGCGGATTGCCGTTATTGCGGCGTGGTCGGCGGGTATCCGGCGGTGCCGGAACTTGATGAATGATCCTGCGGCTTATGCCGCGCCCTAATATAAAATGTTTAATACCAATCAAACCTGAAGGTTTAGTCTTTCAGGTTTAGAACAAGGAATATCGTCATGTTTAATAAAGTCACCATTATCGGTCTGGGGCTGATCGGCTCTTCGCTCGCCCGGATCATTCTGAAAAAACGGCTGGCGAATACGCTGGTTGCGGCGGACGTCAATCTGGATGTCTGCAAGACTGTCAACGATCTGGGGCTGGCGCATAAAGTCACGGATCATCTGGCCGAAGCGGTTGAGGGCGCCGATCTCGTCATCCTTGCTGTTCCGGTCGGGGCGATGCAGAAAGTCGCGGAGCGGATCGCGCCTGCGCTCAAGCAAGGGGCGATCGTGACCGATACCGGGTCGGTCAAGATGGCGGTGATTGAGGCGGTCAAACCTTACTGCCGTCCGGGAGTTGAGTTCGTGCCGGGGCATCCGATTGCCGGGACCGAGTTTTCGGGGCCGGAGGCCGGGTTTCTGGAATTGTTTGAAAACCGCTGGTGCATTCTTACGCCTCTGCCCGATACGGGGATACGGTCGGTCGAGAAGGTGACGAAGCTGTGGGAGGAGTGCGGGGCGAATATCGAGATTATGGAGCCGGCGCATCACGATCTTGTTTTAGGCATTACTTCGCACCTGCCGCACCTGATTGCGTACACGATTGTGGGCACCGCAACGGATTTGGAGGACGACATTAAATCTGAAGTGATCAAATTTTCGGCTTCGGGGTTCCGGGATTTTACGCGGATCGCAGCGTCTGATCCGGTGATGTGGCGCGATATTTTCCTGAATAACAAGGGAGCGGTCCTTGAGGTCTTGCAGAGGTTTTCCGAAGACCTGACCGCGCTGCAGAAGGCGATCCGGCAGGGGAACGGGGACTATCTTTATGAAGTCTTTACGAAGACCCGCGCTATCCGCAAGCAGATCGTCGAAATCGGACAGGCTGAGTAACCGTCATTCGTGCGGCTGAGTGTGAAGCCTGCGGCGTTCGGGCGGAAATTCGAAGATTTTGATCGGTCCCAGATACACCGCCCGGTCGCTCTTGGTCAAACTGACTCTGGCGATGCCGCCGCGTTCGAACGCCTTCAGGCCTGCGCCCGCGATCATGGCGGCTTGCGGACGGATAATCCCTTTTTCCGCCAGTCCTGCGATAAAGGGCTGGTAGTTTTCCAGTTCGAGTGTGAGATTGATTCCGGGATTCAGATCGTCCTGCAGATCAATGCGCCCCGCGACGCGGATTTTGAAATTGCCGCTCACCGCCTCGCTTTCGGTAATGTCGTAGATTTTCCCGCGAGGGCGGATGACGGCGTGCAGGGAGTCAAAATCCTGCCCCTCCTTCCAGAAGCGGGCCTTTACGCTGATTTTTACGGCCTCGAGGGTCAGGGGCATATAGGGCAGGGGCCAGGATTCGGCGGAAAAGGATTCGAACTCGGCGGTTCCGGCGGGGCTGAGCACACTGTGCGGTCCTAAGGATAACTTCATTTTACCGGGGAAGCCCGAGATGGCGGGCGGTGCCTGCTTTAAAAAGCGGGAGGCGGTTTCGCGCTGGAAATTCGTCAAGGCGTTATTGACCCCGGCCTCGACATATCGGGCGACGATCAGCCAGTTGGCGATGTATCCGAACGCCAAAATAAGCAGTATTGCAGGCAAAAGCCAGCTTTTCCCTTTTGCTGCGGTCCGTTGAGTCTGGGCTTCGTTCATCAGGGCGACCGAACGGCCCTCCATGTCTTTCTCTAATTTCGAGAGGATTTCCGCGGGGGGCTTTCCCGGTTCGATGGGCGGCAGGAATTCGAAGACCACCGTGCCCGGTTTCTTGATCCAGCTATTGCGGGGCCAGAATACGCCTGTATTCATAGCGAGGGGGATGATGGGCAGGTTGGTGGCTTCCTGCAACCGGGCGACGCCGATTTTATAGGGCCGATCTTGCGCGGTCGTCGTTACGCTCACGCGGGTGCCCTGCGGGAAGATGATGACAGGGCGGCCCTGCGCCTGCATTCTTCTCGCACCGTCCTGAATGGACTCGATGGCGGATTTGGGGGTACTGCGGTCGATGGCGATGACGTCGGATTTGGCGAGATACTGCCCCCAGAGCGGGATTTTCAGCAATTCCTTTTTCAGAATGATCGCCGGGTCGTCGAAGAGAATGTGCAGCTTCGTCGTCTCGTACGCCGACTGGTGTTTGGAGGCGACGATGTAAGAGCCTGATGACGGGAGATACTCCCGTCCGCGCACTTCGAAGTCCAGCCCCAGAATGTATTTTTCAAGGATATGGTTGCAGAAGACAAATCCATGCACGACCGTCATGAACGCCTTTCGCGGCAGAAACAGAGTTGGCAGGCAGAGGACGCAGGCGGTGGCCGTCAGTCCGTAAAAGCAGAGATTGTAGATTGTAGACCGGATGACATACGGGGGCATTCGATTTTCCGGCTATTGTTGTTCGAGGGACATACGGGTGAGCCGGAATAAAATCTTATGGTATTCGCTGAAGGCCAGTTCCCAGAATTTCCAATTCAGAACGCCGTAATCGGTTTCCTCGACCGGGTGGGGGATAATTTTTAAATCCGGCATGACCCGTTTGAACTCCAGCAAGGCGCGGCCCATGTGGTACCCCGAAGTCACGAGACGGATGGATTTGACCTTGTTGGCCGTGATCCATTCCTGTGTCTCATCGGCGTTACCGTATGTGGTTAGCGCCTTATGGCCGAGAAACACGCAGCAGGTCGGTTTGGGTTGATTTCCCTTCCAGTTTTGCAGGATATCGGTCGCCGTCACTTTCTCATGGACACCGGAAATGAAGAGTTTCGGGGCGCGTTCCTGCGCCAGAAGGTCAAGGCCGGTCTGAATCCGGTGATTGCCGCCGGTCACGACGACGATTGCATCGGTCTTTTCGTTTTCATAGGCGGGGTTCACGGTCAGGGCGTAAAAGGAAAACAGCACGAAGCCGCCCAGCCACAGACTGAAGATCGCTGCGGACAGGCCCGAGAACGCCTTTATCAATAGAAGTTTCATCACCCCTCTTTTTACGGCATCAGGGAGAGAGTCCGCAAGACCGTCAGGCGGGCGGTCATACCGGCAATCAGGCAGGCGATGACGGGCAGGATGCAAAAAAGCGCGAAGGATGTGCTATCCAGGCTGATTTGCGGGATCAGGGGTGTGCCGCTCTGGCCTGTCAGGAAGAGAATAAGCATCGCCATGAACAACCCTGCCGCTGTGCCCAGAGTGCTGCCTAGCAGGGCAATCACGACTGCGTACCACTGGAACTGGCGGGCGATGTATTTATCCGACGCGCCAATGAGATGAAGAATCTCGACCTGATCCTTATGGATGGCCATTCTTGAACGTACGCCGCCCGATATTCCCGTGACGGTCGTGACGGCAACAATCAGGGCCACGAGCAGAGCTACCCATTGCAGAGTCCGTGTAAAGCGCAGAATATCCTGCAACCATTCGCGGTGGGTATCGACGTAGGATGTCGGGGAGAGGGCGTGAACCGCCTGTGTCAGCTTTTCAACCGATTCGTCGCTTGCGCTGTTCAGTTCGACGGCGATGAGGCCGGGCATGGGAAGCTCCTCCAGATTGAAATCTTCGCCCAGCCACGGGGAGACGAGCTTGCGGATGTCCTTTTCGCCCAGCGGCTCATAGGATTTGACCAGCGGGTTTTTCTGGAGCATCTGCGCGATTTTTTCGGTTTCCATCTTGATGGTTTCGGGCGAAAGGATGGTTCCGTCCTGATCCTCGGCCTTGATCTCAATGGTTATTTTATTTTCCAATCCGCTCGACCAGCGCTGGGTCATGGCGTGCAGGGAGAGTGTTCCCGCACAGGCGAGAACGGCCAGAAAGCTCATCAGTCCGACGAGCAGGAGGAGAAATCCGCGATCCGAGTCCGAGCCAAACGGCAGGTCGTAGCCCTTGGATCCGAGAGCGAGTTTGAGCAGGCGTTCCTGCATTTTCATATAAAATGGTGATGATCTAGCTGACATTTCTGATCTTCTGCGTTATCGGTCCCTGCCGGGATTCCTGCGTCAGGCGGCCGTGTTCAAGTATAAGGCGCGGATGGGCGTAGAGTTCCATGATGTGGGTGTTGTGGGTGGCGATGACAATGGTCGTGCCCATTTTATTGAGTTGCTCGAAGAGGCCCATCAGGCGGAAGCCGATGGTGTCGTCGAGGTTTCCGGTCGGCTCGTCGGCCAGAAGAAGTTTCGGGCGGGCGATGATGGCCCGGGCGATGGCGATGCGCTGCTGCTGACCGCCGGACAGGGTAGGGGGCAGGCGTTCCTTGCTGTCGCCCAAACCGACCCAGTCGAGAAGCTCGGTGACGTTGTTGCGGATTTCTTTTTCCGGGCGCTTCAATATCCGTAGCGGCAGGGCGACGTTATCGAAGGCGGAGAGATGATCCATCAGGCGGTAATCCTGAAAGACAATGCCGATTTTCTGGCGGATTTCGAAAAGGCGCTCGCGGGGGAGGAGGCCGACGTTACTGTCGAACATAAACAGGCTTCCGCGTGTTGGGCGGTGGCCGAGGAACATCAGGCTCAGCAGCGATGATTTTCCGGCGCCGCTCGGCCCGGTCAGGAAGTGGTAGGAGCCGGATTTTAACTCAAAGCCGATGTCGCTCAGGATTTCCGGGCCGGTTTCATAACGGAATCCTACGTTGTCAAATTTTATCACAGCCTGTTTTCCGTTTCCTGCGGGATTGCTCCCGGCTTGATTTTGCCGTCCTGACGATCCACCAGATACTGCAAGGCCAGCGCCCTGAGGTATGGATTGGCGATTTGCGAGGCTGAATCGTAAGATTGCTCATAAAGACTCTGGTCGGCAAGGATTTTCGAGACGTTGCGGGTGGCCTTGTTGCGATAGGCTGGGTCGTCGATTTTCCCGAGACTGGTTTTTGCA
This sequence comes from Alphaproteobacteria bacterium, assembly GCA_016699735.1. NCBI lineage: Bacteria > Pseudomonadati > Pseudomonadota > Alphaproteobacteria > Alphaproteobacteria bacterium. The sequence goes on along the minus strand of CP065008.1, from coordinate 2,016,253 downwards.
TTGGCGTAGTCGCCCTTTTCTGCCTGAATTTCTGCGGTTTCACCAAATGCCTTGTGGCGCAGGGATGCGTTTTCCATACTCGCTGCGGTTTTCCATGCGCCCTCGTTATCGCCAGCGAAGGCCTGTGCCATGGCGATGTAGGTCAGGGCGATGGCATAGGAGGGTGGGTGTTTGATCTTCTCTGCTTCGGCGCGGAGTGTGATGAAGGCCGCGTTCTGTTTTTCTGTCGTTAACTTAAGATCGGCGAGTTCCATGCCGATGCCGCGAATGGTCATGGCCTGGGTATCGGGTGTGATGATTTTGGGGATCAGGGCGGTTGCCTCTTCAATTTTTCCCGCACGGGCGTAGGCCTTGGCCAGTTCGCGCAGAGTCTGGTCCTTTTCGGTTTTGTTTTCAAGGAGCGCGGCCTGTTTTTCAATTTCGTGGAGAATGCATATTTTATCTGCTGCCGCGCAGTGTTGCTGCGGCTCATTTTTTTCTGCTGCCCGGGTTTCTCCGGGCGATGCCATAAAAATCGCCAAGAGTAAAAATTTTAGGAATAAATTGTGCAGGAATAATTTTTGCATAGGCTTACAGTACTCTTTTCGAGGCGGTCTGTCTTGCCCGCGGGGGGAACAGACACTATATTTACAAAAATTATGCTCATTTGAGAAGAATCTGGCGCCCATGATACTCACCTGTCCCCACTGTGCAAGCCGATTCAAGGTTTATCCGCACGATCTTGGCGCCGTGGGGCGCAAGGTCCAATGCTCCGATTGTTCGCACGTCTGGTTTGCCTTACCTGACGGTTCGGAGGGTGAGGAGAGTGGCGAAGGAGCGTTTTTCCCCGAGGAGGATTTGTCCGACTTTTCTGCAGAGCCCGAAGAATTACAGGAATCTCCCCCTGAGCTGCCGCCTTCAGTGGAGGATGAGCGGCCAATCGGTCTCGACACGTTTGAAAATATGCTTCATGCGTCAGCCCCCCCCTCGACTGAGGAAATACCGGATGCCGTCAAGCCTTTGCCGGAGGAGCAGGTTTTTGTTCCGCCTCCCGTCGTGCGCGAGAGGCCGCCGCTGCGGAACGTACTTGCGGGGTATGGGGTTGCCGGGGCCGTGTTTCTTGTTTTTCTTATTTTGTTTATTTCCTTGCAGGGACCGATCGTGCGGAGCTGGCCTCCGGCTTCGGCGGCTTATGCCCTGATGGGTCGTTCGTCGGCAGTTCCCGGTGAAGGGCTGGTTTTCGACCGGATGGAGGCTTTTGAAGACAATAAAGGCGCGTTTGTATTGAGCGGGAATATTATCAACCTGACTAAAGAGAGCAAAGACGTGCCGATGATGGAGGTCGTCCTGCACTCGCAGTTCGATGAGGTGATGGAGCACTGGTATATCGAGCCGCCCAAGCCGAAGATGGAGCCGGAGGAGTCGATGGCCTTCGAGTCTGTCCTTGAGCGTACATCCGAGGCGGAGGCTGTGCGCGGGAAGGCTGCGGATATCACAGTGCGGTTCGTGCTGGCGGTCAGAACTGGCGCAGGAGGCGGCGATAGTACTCACGCTCCTCCGGCGGGCGCTCCATCTCACCCGAGCGGCGGCGAAGCTCTTTCAGAATCTCCTCCACACGCTTCTTCTCCGCCTCATCCGGAATCTTCACCTGAGAACCATGGTGAGGGCCATTCCCCTCCTCCTCCCCCCCATACGGGCGGCCCAGAGGATCATACTTCTGATTCCCATTGAAGCCCAATCCGGTCATCTGCTGCATCCTTTGAGAGAGGGTTTTTTGCAGCTGTTCCTGCGCTTCTTTCAGGTATTTGATCGCCAGATCCTGATGCGGGATGGATTCTGCGGGTTTATTTTGTCCTAGTTCATCAGAGGAACCGCGCATCTCCAGTTCGGCCTTGCCCATGCCTTCTGGCACTTGCTCAAGCTTTTCAGCCGATTCCAGCATCAGGCTGCCGAGAATATAGCGCAGGGCTTCCTGCTCGGCCTTGTTCGGGCGGCTGTCCGACGGGTCTGAGGGGGGCGACGATTCTGCGTTTTCCCCGGTGATATCCGCAGGCGGGCCGTCGGCGATGGCTTCTTCCTGTTCGGGCGCGGGCGGAATGACTTCTCCCGTCAGTTTTTCGTCCGGCGCCTGAGGTGGCGCTTGGGATGGTCCCGCACTTACGGGGGAGGAGTGTTGTTCGGCGCGGGGGGCATACCGGAAAGGCCGAGGTCTTCCATCGCCTGTTCATTCAAGGGAAGGGGTTCGGCAAAGCCTTCGGAAGTGCCTTGCGAGAATTTCTGACGGTTGGCCTGTTCGGTGGTCTGGTCGCGCAGTTTTTCCTGACTTTCGATCAACTGCTGCAACTCGTTGATTCCCTCCATCGCCATCTGCATATCTTCCGGGAGGGGCGCATCCATGGATGGGTCCATGAGGTCGAGCATATTCTGCAACTGGGAAAGGAGTTCCTTGGCGGAGTCGCGGTTGCCTGACTGCAATTCGGACTCCATCTGATCCATCATGTCCGAGAGTCTTTCGGGATTGATCATTTTTGCCAGTTCGTCGGGGTTGATCTCAGGGGTTTCCTCACCCTCCTGCATCCGCTTTTCCATTTCGCGGGAGAGTTCGATGTAATACTGCATCATGCTTTCGCGCAGATTGTCCATCAGGCGGGCGATTTCCTCTTCGCTGGTGTTCGGGTCGCGCAGGGCGTCTTCGAGTTCCTTCTGCGCCTGACGCAGGTCACGCATGGCCACGGAGAGGTTGCCGTCCTCGATGCTCAGAGCGGTTTCCCAGAGAAGGGCGATGAGGTCCGTTGCGGTTTTCTCGACCTCTTCAGGTTCCGTGATTTTGGCGTAGGTCAGGCGGGCGCTGGCGGTTTTGATCGCCAGATAGACTACCATGTCGTTATGGAAGAGATCGGGCGCCTGTAATATGGCCTCCAGATTGGCGGCGATGTCGTTAAAATCGCGGCCGGTTGACCAGGCCAGTTTTTTACGAAGGGCGATCAGCAGTTTGGCAACCGGGTGTTTGAACGTCCTTTCCGGCAGGGTCATTTTCACGGGTTCGACGCTGGCGGTCTGTCCCTTGTGGTCCTTGACGCTGAATTCGAAAATTACAGGCAGGCCCGCCCAGGTGTGTCCGGTGAGATCGTAAATCGGCTGGACTTTCAATTCCTTGCCGGGGGCGGACATGACGACCCGTTCTTCATGGGCATTTTTCCCTCTCGGCTTCTCAGAGACCATGTCATCGAGGCGCATGGTCATGGTCAGGTCGGTGACGGCGTAGTCATCCTGAACGATGAAGGGGAAGCGTATCTGTTTGTTCTGGAGGATTTCGTAAGGGGGCTGGTCTTCCTCTTTCTTGGCTTGGCGGTGTTCCGGGCCGGGCAGGGGCGGGAAGGATTCATCGACTAAGGGCGCAGGCGGCGGATTTTCTTGTGCTTTCTTGTCCGACGGCATTTCCCTGGGTTCCGACTTTCCTTCATCAGCGGATTTTTCGTCTTGATCTTTTTCCGCCTTCTCCTCTTCTTTCTTTTCCTCGAATTTCATCGTCGGTGGCTGGTCGATGATGAATTCATAGTCCCAGTCAGCGCGGGTCATCAGCAGTTGCGTAACCGTAATATCCGTCCCCGGCTCGATCTTCGTTTCGAAGCCGAAGAGGCCGTCGCCGAGATGATTCAGGGGGGCGGAGGTCTTGCCCATGCTCAGATGCGGCGGCGCCAGTGTGCCGAGCGTACTGAAGACGCGCACCTTGATTTCGCTGCCCTCGGGGATTTTCACGGGTTCGGCCAGAGACGAGCCGTTGATATGAAGTTGCGGCTGCGCGGTGTATTCGGGGGGCTTGATCCAGAGTTCGTCCTTGCGACCCTGCGAGAGGATGAAAGAGGGCGTGACGGGGAAAAGGCCGTTCCACATCCGGCGCTGCCAGTCGGTTCCGGCTACCAGAAGGGCCGAGACAAATAAAAGCAGCACCGCAAAGCGGAGAGCCTTCGGGTCATGGCGGGCAAGAAAGGAACGCGGGGCCGGCGTCCGCAGGCCGGGGAGGGCGGAGAGCATTTGCTTTTGCCCCTTGTCCCAGAGTTCGCGGGTTTCGCGTTTGTGCGGGTTGGCGAGGCGGTCTTCGAGCGCTCTGATCTGGCCGCGACGGAAGCGGCTGCTCTTTTCGAGGCGCAGATCGACGGAGGCCGGGTCGGGAACGGGCATGGTCAGGATGTCGCGGCGGAACAGGTAGACGAGGCCGCCGATAAAGAGGATCAATCCGGCGATCTGTCCGTTCAGACCGAAAAACTGGGGAACCTCCAAAATCCATAAAGACAGAAAAAGTAATACCCATAGAGCCGGGCGCCAGAAATGCAGAGTTAATTGTTCAATGAGGATGACAAACCATGCCTTGCGACGGCCGCGATGGAGGGCGTCGAGCAAGGGCTTGTTTTCAGAATCCAGCGGATCGAGCATATCTTACAGAATATCGTGTTTTCGCGGGCTGACCTATTATTTTCTGCCTCTTGAGGCCCAAAAAGGGTTAATTCACCTTAACCATTCCGGGATGGTTTCGCCTCGGGTCAGGTCGTGCAGGGTCTGGCGTTTACGGATTACCGCCATATTGCTTCCATCGACCAGAACTTCTGCGGGCAGGGGGCGGCTGTTGTAGTTGGAGGCCATTGAGAATCCATAGGCGCCTGCGGATTCGATTACGACCAGTTCGCCGCGCCGGACTTCCGGTATTTCCCTTTGCTTGGCAAAAATATCACCGCTTTCGCAGATCGGGCCGACAACGTCGTAGGCCTGTATCTTTCTGTCCGTACGTGAAAGGACGGGGCGAATGCCGTGATGGGCCTCGTAGAGGGCCGGACGGATCAGGTCGTTCATGGCCGCATCAAGGACCAGAAACTTGCGGTCTTCCGTTTCCTTGACGTAGAGGGTTTCGGTGAGGAGAACCCCGGCGTTGCCGACCATGTAGCGGCCGGGTTCAAGCTGGATTTCGGTATTGAGGGGCAGAATAATCTCCGCTACCCATTGCGCGAACGCGTCAAGGTCCAGAAGATTGTCGTTTTTGGTATAGGCGATCGGGAACCCGCCGCCGATATCCAGCCGTTCGACCGTGAGTTTTTCGGCACGCAGGCGCTTGACGAGATTGGCCACCGCCTCGTAAGCGGGGCGGAAGGAGTCCAGCGTCGTCACCTGCGATCCGATATGGACGGAGATGCCGACCGGGCGGACGTATTTCATGCCTGCGGCGCGGCGGTACATTTCGATGATCTTGTTTTCCGTATTGCCGAATTTGTGCTCTTTGCGGCCCGTGGAGATTTTGCTGTGCCCGCCGCCGGAAATATCCGGGTTCAGGCGGAAGAGGACTGCGGTTTCCTTGCCGGACTGTGCGGCGTAGTGGTTGACCTGCTCAAGCTCGACCCAGGATTCGATGATGAACTGGTGGATGTCCGCTTCCAGACAGGCGCGGATTTCCGGCTCGTTCTTGCCGAAGCTGGTGGAGATGATGCGGTCGCCCCTGAACCCGGCTTCGATGCCGCGAAACAGCTCCCCTTCTGAGACGATCTCAAGGCCGCTGCCCAGTTGCTGGAGTACGCGCAGAATGGCGATATTTGAGTTGGCCTTGCAAGCGTAGCACAGGACGGGCATACGCTCCGGCGGGAATACCTTTTCCAGAGCCGATTTCAAGGCATGATACTGACTGCGGATCGAGGCGGCGCTGTAGACGTAGCAGGGGGTTCCGACTTGCCGTGCGATTTCGGGGAGCGGGATGTCCTCGACGTGGAGGATTCCCTTTTTGTCGTGAAACGCGGTCATGCCTGTTCTACTTTCCCTGTGTCAGCGTATCTTTTTGCTCCAAGCCCGGCTGCGGGTCGGTCTGCGGGCTGGGATAGACGTTGGGGAACGTGCTTTCTTCGGCGCCTTCGGGAGGATCGACGTGATTGGGCTTAATCCCGCATCCTGCCAAAAGGATCAGGGAAAGCACGAGCAAGGTCGAGGATGCAGGGCGTGGGCAAATTTTTTTCATGGTCGTGGCGCACAGTTGTTTCCTTATTTTCTATCCCGGTTTATAACAAAAGGGAACCCCAAACCCTTTAAAGTGATACGGTTGCCCTGTTATGTCTGACCGCCCCGACCGATGGGTCCACCGTTACTTCCTTCCCGTAGGGTTTTTGTTCGTTTTTATTATTGCTTCCTTAAGCGTGTGCAAGAACAACGAGGACTCCCTGAAAAAGGCCGAAGCTCAAGTCTATCATCTCTTTCATTCCTTCATGAAATATCCCAAGGCACAATATTTGCCGGCTTTTTCGGTCTTGGGTCCGAAAGCAAAAATCGTAAATATCAAGGAGGACTTCAAAGGCAAGTTCATTATTCTTAATGTCTGGGCGACATGGTGCAAGCCCTGCGTCAAGGAGTTGCCTGAACTGCTGCGGCTACAGGAGTCTTACGGCAACGGGGAATACCGTGTGGTCGCGGTTTCCGTGAATACGCAAAAGGAGATCGACGATCTCCTCAGGTATATTAGGAAACTGGATGTTGAGAGCATTGCCGGGTATCACGATTATGAGGGGCAGCTGCAAAAATCGCTTAAAATCAAGGAATTGCCCGTTACCTATATCATCAACCGCCGGGGGCAACTTTTGTATCGAATCAGCGGGGACGCCCGCTGGACCAGCCCGGAAATCCGCAATTTCCTCAATCTTCTCCTGGCCACCCGCTAAGGCTCTTTTCCTAGGATTTTGTTAAGGGCTTGGGTGCTATACTTTAGCCGTATTCTGGCGCATTTTCGGGTTTTTTTATTCATGAGAGAGCATGAAAACCACCGCATGGAGACCATTTCGCAGGACCAGCTGGATGCGATGGTCGAGCTGCATAACCGTTTTCTGGACGGGCGGCTCGGGGGGCGTCGGGCGCATCTGTCCAATATTGACCTCACCGGATTATCCCTTCGCTCGAAGAACCTTCGGCAAGCCAATTTTATGGGCTGCGTCATGGAGCGGATGGACCTTTCGCATACCAGTTTTCAGGAGGCCAGTCTTTACGCCTGCGACCTCAGCAATTCCAATCTGTTTAAAACCGTCTTTACACGTTCAGACCTGCGCGGGGCGCGGATCGAGAATGCGAACCTCGAAGGGGCGGATCTCGAGTCGGCGGATTTGCGCGTGGGCGGTTTGGCCCGAAACGGGAATTTCAATACCGGGCGCGTGGTGAATTTCCGGGGGGCGAATCTGAGCGGCGCCAAGCTGACCGGGTCGATGGCCTCGAATGCTGATTTTTCGGATGCGATGATGGCGGGGGTCAATATTTCCCGCGCCGATTTGCGCGGGGCGAAGCTGGAGGGGGCGAATTTGAGCAACGCCCAGATTTCAGGCACCCAGTTGACGGGCGCGAGTATGAAATCCGCAATTCTTGTCGGGGTTGAGCTTAAGGAGCTGAGGGGCAAGGGCGTCGATTTTTCCGAGGCGATTACGGATGAGAATATCGGCACGTCGATTACCGCTCTGGCCGAACCTTTGCCCAAGCTGATCGAAAAGCACCGGATGTGGCTGCGGACTGTTGGGGAGAGCGGGCAGCAACTTGACCTCAGCGACGTCGATATGCGGCAGCTCGGTACGCTCAAGCTGGAGAAGATGACGGCGGTGCGCGCCGTTAAGACAAAATTTTTCGGCATGAACCTCTATAAGGTTGAATTGCAGAGCGCGGTTCTGGATCAATCGGATTTCCGCAACTGCGACATGGAGGGGGCCGATCTGCGCGGGTCTTCGTTCAAGGAAGCCAATCTTTCGCATGCGAAGATGATTGGTGCGAATTGTTCGTCCCTTCTGATCGGGACGGGTGGGGCGATGAACAAGTTTCATCCCTGCGATTTTTCCCAGGCGCGGTTGCGCTATGCAGAGATGAAGGGGGCGCAGTTCAAGAACGCGATTTTCCGCGGGGCCGATTTATCCTTTGCCGATTTGCGGGATGCCGATTTGCGGGACGCCGATTTCACGGGGGCTATTCTTGAAGGAACAATTCTGGACGGGGCGCAGACTGAAGGCGCCGTCTTCGACCGTGACCGGAGCCGTCCGGTGTTCCGTCTGCCTGCGGATGGTCAGAGAGAATAAATCCTATAATTTTTCCGTCAGTTCCGGCACGGCCTGAAAGAGGTCGGCGACGAGGCCGTAATCCGCGACCGCGAAGATGGGCGCGTCGGCATCCTTGTTAATCGCCACGATGACTTTCGAATCCTTCATACCTGCGAGATGCTGGATGGCGCCGGAGATGCCGATAGCGATATAGAGTTTCGGTGCGACGATTTTTCCGGTCTGGCCGACCTGATAATCGTTGGGGACGAATCCGGCATCCACAGCGGCGCGGGAGGCGCCGACGGCGGCGCCCAGCTTGTCGGCAAGTTTCTCAATCATCGCGAAGTTTTCGCCCGATCCCAAGCCGCGGCCGCCGGAGACGACGATTGTTGCGGCGGTCAGTTCCGGGCGTTCGGATTTCGAGAGTTCCTCGCCCACGAAAGATGAGAGGCCGGAGGCACCCTTAGCCGCGATGTTTTCAATAGCGGCATTGCCGCCCTGAGCCGAAGCGGGGTCGAAGGCCGTGCCGCGCACGGTGATGAGTTTGATGGAATCGGCGGAGCGCACGGTGGCCACGGCGTTCCCTGCATAGACGAGGCGCTGGAAGGTGTCGGGGGTTTCCACGGCGGTAATCTCGGAAATCTGCTGCACGTCCAGAAGCGCGGCGGCGCGGGGCAGGAGGTTTTTCCCGAAAGTCGTGGCCGGAGCGAGGATGTGCGTGTAATTTTTGGCGAGATCAACGATGATCGGCGTCACGTCCTCGGGCAGCTGGTGCGCGAGTTCGGCGGCGTCAGCCAGCAGGATTTTCGTGACGCCGGAGATTTTCGCAGCGGCTTGGGCGGCGGCGGCGCAATTCGATCCGGCGACAAGTACATGAATTTCCCCGCCGATTTTTGCGGCGGCCCCCACGGCGTTCAGGGTGGCGGGTTTCAGGGCTTTGTTGTCGTGTTCGGCGATGACGAGTGTGGCCATGCTTTTTTCCTTTCTGGATCCCGGATCAAGTCCGGGATGCTGTTCGCTGCGCTCACAGCACCCTTGCTTCGTTTTTCAGTTTATCCACCAGTTCATCCACGGAAGAAACCTTCACGCCGCCCTTGCGGATGGGGGGATCGGTGACTTTAACCACAGAGAGGCGCGGCTTGATATCCACAACCAGAGCGGCGGGGTCTATGATCTCCAGCGGTTTCTTCTTCGCCTTCATGATGTCGGGCAGCTTGGCGTAGCGCGGTTCGTTCAGGCGCAGGTCGGTGGTGATGATCGCGGGCATTTTGAGTTCGAGGGTTTGCAGGCCGCCATCGATCTCGCGGGTGACCTTGAGTGAGCCCGCCCCGATCTCCAGTTTCGAGGCGAAGGTGCCCTGCGGCCAGCCGAGCAAGGCGGCGAGCATCTGGCCGGTCTGGTTGGAATCATCGTCGATGGATTGTTTGCCGAGGATGATGAGGTCCGGCTTTTCCTTGTCGGCAATCGCTTTAAGGATTTTGGCGACAGCCAAAGGCTCCACGCCGCCGAGGTCGATGGGTGCGTCGGTTTTCACCAGAATCCCCCGGTCCGCGCCGATGGCCATGGCGGTGCGGAGTTGTTCCTGCGCCTTATCGGGACCGATGGAGATGGCGATAATTTCCTTAGCCTTGCCGGATTCTTTCAAACGCGCGGCTTCCTCGACGGCGATTTCGTCGAAGGGGTTGAGCGACATCTTCACGTTGGCGGTATCGATGCCGGACTGGTCGGATTTCACGCGGATTTTGACGTTGTAATCGACGACGCGTTTGACGGGGACGAGGATTTTCATGGGGAACTCCGAGCAGCCATTCAAAACTTTGTAAATTTATATAGCTGATAAAAGTGCATCGAACAATTCATATGAAAACAGGCCGCAAATGCTTTAGGGGTTGAATTGATTTTGCAGGGCGGCTTTTGGCGGGTTTATTTCCATGCTCGTTTTTTTGATTTGTTCATAGATTTCCTGCGCGGCTTTCCGGCCTGTTTCTTCATTGTTGGAGTCGAAATAAGCGTACAATATTGCGACATTATTATTTTTGAAGAAGGTCGCGTAGCTGTAGCCATGCATAGGTAATTTACTTTCTTTGTCAAAGAAGTAAATTTTTGAATATGCTGTAGTTAGTAATTTGTTTTTTTCTAATATTCTAGGTTTTTCAAATTTATTTATATCTTCGTTAGGGATGTTGTCTTTGTTAAATTCTTCATAAAAGTTTTGATAGTACAGGGTTATAAATTCTTTTTCTTCAACATGCTCTCCTTTCATGGCGTTTGTATATTCTAAAAGAATGCACGAGCCATCAGGGGTAATTTTGTTAGCCATAGGAAAGTAGTCTTTGGTGTTCGCAAAAAATAGACCTTCGATATGATCAATCCAGTCACCCTCGTTTCCCTCCACATGAACAAACCGCTCGGGCAGTTCGATTGTGAAGAATGAGGTTTTTATAATTTTTTTCTCAAGGCCTGCCTTTTCCGCCCAAGCGGGCGCAGACAAACAGGCGATTAAAACAGCCAGAAGAAAAACAACGAATCTCATGCCGTATCCTACCGCCTAACGGCTCAAATACGCCAGCATGAGGAGAACGAGGGCGAGGCCTTGCAGCATTACGCGGGCCTGCATCAGCTTGTTGCCGTATTTTTTATTGAACTCTCCGCCCTTGAGCATCCCGACGATCCCCACCACCAGTACGCCGAGAACGGCGGCGGCGGCCAGAAGCATGAGGACCACGAAAACATTATGCATGGGTCAGGCCTTTTTCTTTGCCGTCTTCGTCTTTTTTGCCGCCGGGGCGCGGCAGGTCATGAAGTAATTCACGGCGACATCGGAGTTTGAAAGGGCGAAGGAGTCCTTTAACGGGTTATAGATCAGGCCGCTGAGGTTCGCGGGCTCGAGTCCGACGGCGCGGGCGTGGCTTGCGAGTTCCGAGGGCTTGACGAATTTTTTCCAGTCATGCGTGCCGCGGGGAACCCATCTGAGGACATACTCCAGCGCCACAATACCGAGGGCGTAGGATTTCGGGGTGCGGTTCAGGGTCGAAAAGATCACGAGGCCGCCGGGAGCGACTTTGTCGGCGATCATGGTCACGAAGTCTTGCGGGCTCGGGACGTGTTCGATGATTTCCAGTGCGAGGACGATATCGAATTTTTCCTTAAGATCCATGGCGTCCATAAAGCGGTAGTTTATGGATAGGCCATTTTGCGCGGCATGGGCTTTGGCGGCCTGGATAGCGTTTTCGTCGGCATCGAGGCCCGTTACCTTTGCGCCCATACGGGTGAGGGGTTCGCAGACCAGCCCGCCGCCGCAGCCGACATCGAGAATTTTCAAGTTTTCCAGCGCCGTCAGGCTTTTTTCATCCCGGCTGAAATGTCCGCACATCCGGTTTTTGAGGTATTTCATCCGTGTCGGGTTGGCGCGATGGAGGGGCTTGAAGGGGCCGTTTTCATCCCACCAATGTGCGGAATCCTTCGCGAAATGCCGGATTTCCGCCTCATCGACCGTGGAGGCTGTGTCTTTCCTGCGGGCCGAGTTTTTCGCGCCGGACATCATAAATCCCTTTGATTTTTTAATCCGGGGCCAGTATGGATAACCTTCGTATGAAATACAAGGGTTTGGACGAGCGGAATCATGGCTCTGATCGTTATGAAATTCGGGGGGACTTCGGTCGCGGATGTCGAGAAAATCGAGAACGCGGCGGAGAAGGTCGTCAAGGAAGTCGAGCGCGGGAATAAGGTCGCCGTGGTGGTTTCCGCCATGTCGGGCGTGACCAACCAGCTTGTCGCCTATTGTTCCGAGATCAGCCCGCTGCACGATGTGCGCGAGTATGACACGGTCGTTGCCAGCGGGGAGCAGGTGACAGCAGGGCTGATGGCGATGGCGCTGCAGAAGCGAGGGGTCACGGCGCGGTCGTGGCTGGGCTGGCAGATTCCGATCAAGACCAGCAATATGCACGGCAAGGCGCGGATCGAGGAGATCGAGACAAAGGAGCTGCACAAGCGGCTGGATGCTGGAGAAGTTGTTGTTGTTCCCGGATTTCAGGGCGTGACCAAAAACAAAAGGATTACAACTTTGGGCCGGGGAGGGTCGGATACTTCTGCCGTGGCTTTGGCCGCCGCCTTGAAGGCTGAGAGGTGCGATATCTATACGGATGTCAAGGGCGTCTATACCGCCGATCCGCGCATCGTCCCCAAGGCCAAGATGATTCCCAAAATATCCTATGAGGAGATGCTGGAACTGGCGTCTCTGGGCAGCAAGGTTTTACAGACTCGCTCGGTTGAAATGGGCGCCAAGAGCGGTGTTCCCATTCAGGTTCTCTCGACCTTTGAGGACTATATCGGCAGCGATCTGAAAGGCACACTCGTTACAAATGAGGAAAACATCGTGGAACAGGAAATCGTCAGCGGTATCGCGCATAATAAAGATGAAGCCAAAATCACCGTCGTTGGGGTCGAGGACAAGCCGGGGGTTGCGGCCTCCCTGTTCGAGCCTTTGGCAAAATCGGCGATCAATGTGGATATGATCGTGCAGAATATTTCCTCGCGTGACGGGAAGACGGACATGACGTTTACCGTTCCCCGCGCTGATCTGGAGCGGGCGCTCAAGACCCTTGAAGGGCTGAACACGAAACTTAAATATGAAACGCTCGTCGTTGATCCGAAGGTGGCAAAAGTCTCGGTGGTGGGAATCGGGATGAGAAGTCATGCCGGCGTTGCCAATAAAATGTTCCGTACGCTGGCCGACAAGGGAATTAATATTCAGGTAATCTCCACTTCGGAGATCAAAATCAGCGTTCTCATTCAGGAAGATTACACAGAACTTGCGGTTCGTTCGCTTCATGCCGCATATGGGCTGGAAGAAAACAAAAAGATAGCGTAATCTTCCGCATTATGGCGGACCGCAAATCACATACATCCGGCCCGGATGATCTGGACAACTACAAGGACATGGATGTCGGCGATATTCTGCGGCGGACGCGGCTGCATTACGGGCAGAGCCTTAAGGATATCGAAAACGCCCTGCGGATACGCGAGAGCCAACTCAAAGCCATTGAGAACGGCGAGATCGAAAAGCTTCCGGGGCGGGTTTACGCCATCGGATTCGTTCGGACCTATGCCGAGTATCTGGGGCTGGATGGGGCCAAGATCGCGCAGCTTTTCAAGTCCCAATATATGGACGCGCAGCCGAAGAGCGAACTCAGCTTTCCGGTTCCGGCGTCCGAGAGCCAGACGCCTTCGTCGTGGGTGCTGATCGGGTCGGTCATCGCTGCGGTTGCGATTCTCTCCGGCTGGCTGTTTCTTCAGGGGGGCGGGAAGAAAAGTGCTCCTGCCGTTCCTGAGGTTCCCGGCGCCTTCAAGGAGAAGGTCGAAGGGGCCAGTGCTCCGATTCCCGATTCTCCGCTGCCGGGCCTGACGGAAAGTTCTGCTCCGGCGGATCCTGCTTCTGCACAGGTTGAGAAAACCGGGGGGCTGGTTCTGAATCTTCTGACGGATAGCTGGGTCGAGATCAAAGACAAGGACGGTAAAAAGATCGTCTCGGACAGGCTTAAGGCCGGGGATCAGTACCATATTCCCGACAATCCGGGGCTGACCATGACTCTGGGCAATGCGGGCGGGGTCGAGTTGCTGATCGACGGAAAAGCTCTCAAGCCTCTGGGTGAAAAGAATGAGGTCCGTAGCGATATTCCTCTGGATACAACTTTCCTGAAGACCCTTGAATTCAAGGAACCCGAGGTTATGCCAGAGCCGCCCGACGATTCCGCCTTGCAAGGGCCGAGTGCGGGTGAAGATCCTGAAGAGTAGATCGAGTTTTCCTCATGTCCATGAAAGAAAAGCTGTCGGCCATTGCCGCACGTCATGAAGAACTGGCCTCTTTGATGTCCGCCGCGGGGCTTACGGGCGAGAAATTCAAGAAGCTTTCCACCGAATATGCGGAGCTTTCCCCCGTCGTCGATGCGCTGAAAGCTCTTGATGCGGCTGAAAAGGAAAAGGCGGATTTGACCGCTTTGCTGGACGAACCTGAAATGCGGGATATGGCGCAAGAGGAACTGGCCGCCCTTAAGGAGCGCATTCCCCAGCTTGAGCAGGAGATCCGCATCGCGCTTCTGCCCAAGGACGAAGCGGATTCGAAAAACGTCATTCTGGAAATACGGGCCGGGACGGGCGGGGATGAGGCGGCTTTGTTCGCCGCCGATCTGTTCGGGATGTACCGGGGCTACGCCTCGCGGATGGGGTGGCGCCTGACCGTCGTCGAGGCGTCTGACAGCACCTTGGGTGGCTATAAGGAAATCATCGCCGAGATTCATGGGCAGAATGTCTATTCCAAGCTGAAATTCGAATCCGGCGTTCATAGGGTTCAGCGGGTTCCCAAGACCGAGGCGGGGGGGCGCATTCATACGTCCGCCGCGACGGTTGCCGTTTTACCCGAGGCGGAGGAGGTGGATATCCAGATCGACGCGAAGGATTTGCGGATCGACACCTACCGCTCACAGGGTGCCGGCGGGCAGCACGTCAATACGACCGATAGCGCGGTGCGGATCGTTCACATTCCCACGGGCGTGGTTGTCGAGATGCAGGAGGAACGGTCCCAGCATAAAAACCGCGACAAGGCCATGAAGGTTTTGCGGACCCGGCTTTACGATCTCAAGCGCCAGCAGTTGCACGATGCCAGGGCGCAAGACCGCAAATCGCAGGTCGGGTCGGGGGACCGATCGGAGCGGATCCGTACCTATAATTTTCCACAAAGCCGGGTTACGGATCACCGGATCAACCTGACGCTTTACAAGCTGGACGAAATCGTCAGCGGGGCAAGTCTTCATGAAATCATCGATGCCCTGATCGCCGAGCATCAGGCGGACGCTCTGGCGTCGCTGAACAGTTCGTAAGGCGCGTGTATGTCCGATTTGTCTGAGGAATTTTCCGGTACGCTGGGTGAGATTTTTCAAACCATAAAAAAAAGTCTTGAGGCGGGAGGGATCGAGCATCCCGGCTTTGAGGCGCGGCTGATCATCGAAAGGCGAACGGGGCTGGATCAGGCGGTGCTGATATCCGAGCCGGCGCGGTTGGTGAGCCAGACGCAAAGACATAAAATTCTCGACGATGTTTCACAGCGTCTTTCTGGAAAGTCTCTGCACAGGATTTACGGGGAGCGGGAATTCTGGGGGCTTCCCTTTTATATGGGGCCGCAGACGCTTGAGCCGCGGCCGGATACGGAAACCCTCATCAGTGTCGCTTTGGCGCTTTTCGGGGGGGAACTTCCCGCCAAGGTTCTCGACTTGGGGACAGGATCGGGGTGTATTCTCCTGTCACTTCTTAAAGAATGGCCGGACAGCGAAGGAATCGGCGTTGATCTTTCGTTTGAGACCCTAAAGGTGGCTCAAGAGAATGCTGAAAGGCTAGGGGTAAGGGATCGGGCGCGGTTCATATGCGGGTCATGGGCAGAGGCGCTGAAAGGGCCGTTCGAACTTGTTGTTTCGAATCCGCCCTATATCGTCCGGTCCGAGATTCCCGGCCTTGCGCCGGAAGTCCGGGATCATGACCCGATTCTGGCTCTTGACGGGGGGGAAGACGGTCTGGAGGCGTACCGTCAAATCTTTTCTATGTTACCGAGGCTGATTTCCCGGTCAGGCAAGGCGCTGTTTGAGATCGGTTCAGAGCAGGAAGAAAGTGTGATGCGACTCGCGGAGAAATATGGATTTTCGATACGCAAGGCCCACCGCGATCTTGCAGGCAGGCCGCGGGTTGTGGAAATCTCCTGTGGGGATAAATGAGAATTTTTTTTAAAGGGCGGTTGATTAGAAAATCGCATTGGCAGTAGGGTGAAGATGTTCAACACATCACGACACAATATGCGGATTGGTTGGGAACGATTGATACCAATATATTGTGTTTAACTTGTCAGTCTAAGGCTTTACGGGCTGGCCATATGTTTACATATGGAGTAACTTGTGCGTGTGTTATTTTGGAAAATTTACTAACCTGAGCGGATTAGGATATGAGGCACGGACCTTCAAACAGAAGACACAGAAACCGCGGAAATGGCGGGCGGCGCAATAATCAGCACCAGCGTACGCAGGTGTTTGACAGCAATGGCCCGGATGTACGTATCCGCGGTACGGCTCATCAGGTCTGTGAAAAGTATCTGGCGCTGGCGAAGGATGCCATGTCTGCCGGGGACTGGATCATGGCCGAGAACTATCATCAACACGCCGAGCATTATCAGCGTATTATCAACGGGTTCGAGGAATATTCTGAGTCCGGTCAGTCTTCGCATCAGCCTTCTTATGGGCAGCCCGAGCAGAGGCGTGAGGAGCCGTTTGTTCCGAAGCTGAATACGGGCAGTAATGACGATTTGGCTTTGCCCAAGAGTATCCTTGGGGATAAACCTCCGATCACAAAAGCGGCTGATGAGGGCTCAATTTTGCAGAAGACAGCGTCGGTTGCCGATTGATCTTCGTCCTGTTTTTTCGCTTATGCTATTTTTCAGAACAGGCGGTTTCGACCGTCTGTTCGTTTTTGTGCGTTTTTGATTTTGATCATTGCCTCGTGACGTGACGTCATTAGAATGGTTCTTGCGTTTTTTTTGCATTTCCCTGTTCTTGTCCGGCTTGGAGATTATCTATGGATTTCGAAAAACTAACCGAAAAGACCAAATCCTTCTTTCAGGGGGCGCAGACTTTGGCGTCGCGTTCCGGGCATCAATCGCTGGAACCCGAGCATCTGCTGCGGGTGATGCTGGAGGATGAATCCGGCATGGTGCAGAAACTTCTGCAGGCGGTCGGGGGTGATCTTGCGCGGCTCAAGCGTGAGCTTGAAGGGGCGATTGCCAAATTTCCGGTCGTGGGCGGACCGGGGGCGGGCGGTTTACGTTTGTCCGGTGATCTGGGGCGTGTGCTGGACAGTGCGCTTGATCTCAGCGAAAAGGCCGGGGACCGTTTTGTGACCGCCGAGCGGCTGTTGCAGGCTATGGCAATGGCCAAGAAGCTTGATATCGCGGGTTATCTGGAAAACGCCGGGGTGACCGATAAGGCGCTGAACAAGGCGATCAATGAGATGCGTAAAGGCCGCACCGCAGACAGCGCGACGGCGGAGGACCGTTTCGATGCGCTGAACCGCTATGCCCGTGACCTTACGGAAGATGCGCGCAAGGGGAAGCTGGACCCCATCATCGGGCGGGATGAGGAAATCCGCCGCACGGTGCAGGTTCTCTCACGGCGGACGAAGAACAACCCGGTGCTGATCGGCGATCCGGGCGTGGGCAAAACCGCGATCATCGAGGGGCTGGCGCAGCGGATTATTAACGGGGATGTGCCGGAAGCCCTTAAGGGCAAGCGGCTGATGGCGCTGGACCTGGGGGCGTTGGTCGCCGGGGCCAAGTTCCGCGGGGAATTCGAAGAACGTCTAAAGGCCGTCATCGACGAGATCACGACGGCGGCGGGAGAGGTTATCCTTTTTCTTGATGAGCTTCATACGCTGGTCGGGGCGGGGAAGGCGGACGGGGCGATGGATGCCTCCAATATGCTCAAACCCGCGCTGGCGCGTGGAGAGTTGCGGATGGTGGGCGCGACCACGCTGGATGAATACCGCAAGCATATTGAGAAGGACGCGGCACTGGCTCGGCGGTTTCAGCCCGTCTTTATTTCCGAGCCGACTGTGGAGGATACGATCTCCATCCTGCGCGGGTTGAAGGAAAAATACGAGCTTCATCACGGGGTGCGGATCACCGATGCGGCGATTGTGTCGGCAGCGACATTGTCGAATAGATATATCACCGATCGTTTCCTGCCCGACAAAGCGATCGATTTGATTGATGAAGCGTCTTCGCGCCTAAGGATGCAGGTGGATAGTAAACCGGAAGAGATCGACGAACTCGACCGGAGGATCATCCAACTCAAAATCGAGCGGGAGGCGCTGAAGAAGGAGAAAGATCAGGGGTCCAGGGATCGGCTGGAGAAGCTTGAGGTTGAACTCAGGCAGCTGGAATCCAAGTCGGCAGACCTGACCGGGCAATGGAAGGCGGAAAAGGAGAAGCTCAACGCCGCGCAGAAGGTGACGGAAAAACTCGACAAGGCGCGGATCGAGCTGGAGAAGGCCGAGCGTGAGGGGAACTGGTCACGGGCCAGCGAACTGAAATACGGTGTCATCCCCGATCTGGAGGCCAAGCATAAGGAAGCCGCCGACGGTGGCCGGGCCAATATGATCAATGAGGAAGTCACGCCGGATGATATAGCCAGTATCGTCAGCCGCTGGACAGGCGTTCCCGTGGATAAGATGCTTGAAGGTGAGCGCGAGAAGCTGCTGCAGATGGAAGCCAAACTCCAGAAGCGCGTGGTCGGGCAGGAGGAGGCGGTGCGGGCGGTTTCGAATGCGATCCGGCGTTCGCGGGCGGGGCTGCAGGATCCGCGTCGGCCGATGGGGTCGTTCCTGTTTCTTGGACCCACAGGTGTAGGCAAGACAGAATTGACCAAGGCTCTGGCCGAATTTCTGTTCGATGATGACACCGCAATGGTGCGGATGGATATGTCCGAATATATGGAAAAACATTCGGTGGCGCGGTTGATCGGTGCGCCGCCGGGTTATGTCGGGTACGAGGAGGGCGGAGCGCTGACGGAAGCGGTGCGGCGGCGACCTTATCAGGTCGTGCTGTTCGATGAGGTTGAAAAGGCGCATCCTGATGTGTTCAATATCCTTTTGCAGGTTCTCGATGACGGGCGTCTGACGGACGGGCAGGGGCGGACGGTGGATTTCAGCAATACGCTGCTGATCATGACCTCTAATTTGGGCAGCGAGTATCTGGTCAACCAGCCGCCGGGGGAGGATGTCTCCAAGGTGCGGGAGCAGGTGATGGGCGTGGTGCGTTCGGCGTTCCGGCCCGAGTTTTTGAACCGTCTCGATGAAATTCTTCTTTTTGCGCGGCTGGACCGGGCGAAGATCGCCGGGATCGTGGATATTCAACTCGGATACTTACGGAAGCTGCTTGCTGCCCAGCATATCGGGCTGGAGTTGGACGATGCGGCGCGGCACTGGCTGGCGGAGCGCGGGTATGATCCGGTTTACGGGGCGCGGCCCCTGAAGCGGGTGATCCAGACTCATATGCAGAATCGGCTGGCCGAGATGATCCTGCAGGGGCAGGTGCGCGAAGGCATGACCGTCCATGTCACTGCGGGCAAGGAGGGGCTGGAATTCCGCGTTTCCGGGCCGATCAGCAAGGCCAACGCCCCCGGCAGCGCCCCGCAGCGGAAATCCGTGGCCTGAACGAAGGCGTTGTCGAGCGGCTTTTGCCGTGATATAACAACGACATCTTGTGTTTATTAGGTAAAATCACCTTGGGAAAAGTTGCCGCCATGATCCAGTCTCCGCTTCGCCGTTCCGCCCTGATGTTTTTCTCCGTGCTCTTACTTTCAGGGTGCGTCACGACGTCCTTTATGAATAAAGGCTATCAGGATATAAAACTCAATTTGCAAGGGGCTGACCATGCCAGTTGCCGAGCATTTGCCAGCGGGCAGAGATATAGTGTTTCCGCACCGGGCACGATGAAGGTCAAGCAGTCGCCGGAGCCTCTGCGCGTGACGTGTTCCACGCATAACCAGACTGTTGATCTCAGCCTTCCCGCCACTGTTGAGGAAAAACCGGCGTGGGCTGGAAGCCGCGAGGGCTACGTGCTGAAATCGAATGCTTCTTATCCTTCTGCGGTAACGGTCGATTTCAGCGTGTTCCGTTCCGAACCGGTGGCACAGGCTCCGGTTCCTGCTGTTCCTCAAGCTGAAACTGCGGTCAGTGCCGCGATGCTGCCGGAACCGGCCGCCGATCCTGTTCCCGTCAAAGCCGCTCCGGTTGCTGCGCCCGCACCCGAACCGAAGGGCAATTTCATGAGCGTTCTGAAAAAGCTGGGCAATGATTCTGCCGAGGTTGAAGAAGAAGATTCCGATGTTGTCGAGATCAAGCCGGACGGGCCGATTTCCCTTCATCCCTGATTAATTCAAGACTTTTTGTCCATGGCCGATCCTGTAAAGAGCTCTTATTTTTTCTGTGGGGTCGGCGGCAGCGGGATGATGCCGCTGGCGGTTTATCTTTCTCGTGCGGGGCATAAGGTCTGCGGGTCCGA
Organism: Alphaproteobacteria bacterium; assembly: GCA_016699735.1. NCBI lineage: Bacteria > Pseudomonadati > Pseudomonadota > Alphaproteobacteria > Alphaproteobacteria bacterium. The sequence goes on along the minus strand of CP065008.1, from coordinate 1,996,144 downwards.
CCGCTCCTTCGATCAGAAGAAATCCCTCTCAAAATTTGCGGCTCTCGCGGAGGCGGGGATCACGCTTTTTCCTCAGGACGGGTCGGGAATTGATTCCGATACTGATTTTCTGGTCGTTTCCAGCGCGGTCGAGGACACTATTCCCGACGTGCGGGCGGCCAAGGAACGCAGTCTTCCGATTGTCACGCGGGGGCAGCTTCTGGCCACGCTTTTTAACGCCGCTCAGGTGCGGATTGCCGTGGCAGGCACCAGTGGAAAATCCACCGTCACAGGCATGACCGGAACAATGCTCGAGGGGCTGGGACTTGATCCGACCGTGATCAATGGCGGGATCATCCGCAATTTCATGACGGGCGGCGCGAAGGATTATTTCGCTAATGTGCGGAGCGGGCGGCCCGATCTTTTTGTCGCCGAGATGGATGAGAGTGACGGTTCGATCGCTCACTACACACCGACAATCTCCGTGCTGAACAATATCGCTCTCGATCATAAGCCAATCGAGGAGCTTCAGGATTTGTTCGGCTCCTATCTTGAGCGGACGCAGGGGGCCGTGGTCCTGAATTATGAAGATCCGGCGTTGCGGGCGATTATTCCGCGACTTGATGGGCAGCAGGTTCTTACCTATGGGTTTGGTGAGGGATGTTCGCTTCGGGCATCTGATCCTAAATACAGGCCGGACGGGGTGGATTTCGATGTTTTGTTCAAGGGGGAGCGTTTTCCGGTAAGCCTTTCTGTGCCGGGGCGGCATAATGTATTAAATGCGCTCGCTGCCCTTTCGGTTGCGGCCGCGATGGATGTGGAGATGGCGGCGGCGGTGCGGGCGCTGGAGGCGTTCCGGGGGATTCACCGCCGGATGGAGGTTGTCGGCACCGTGCGGGGAATCACCGTTCTCGATGATTTCGCGCATAATCCCGATAAAATCTCTGCCAGTCTGCAATCGCTGAAAACTTTCGAGGGGCGGCTGATCGTGTTTTACCAGCAGCACGGGTTCAAGCCGCTGGAGCGGATGCGGAGGGAATTCGCCGAGGCGTTCGTCTCTCACCTTTCAAGCGACGACCTTGTCCTGATGCCGGATGTGTATTATGCGGGCGGAACAGTGGAGCGCACGGTCACCGCCGCGGATTTTATCGGGGATTTGAAAGCCCAGAGTTTGAACGCTGTCTGGAAATCCACACGCGAGGAGCTTCTGGACTTTATCAAGAAGGAAGCCCGGTCGGGCGACCGGGTCGTGATCATGGGGGCGCGGGACGATACTCTGCACGAGTTCGCTCATGCCGTCCTGAAGGCTCTGGCTTAGCTTTTCTTGGTAGCTTTTTTCTTTTTCGGGCTGTCGTAGCGTTTTTCCAGAAGGGCGTATAATGCTCTCAGGCCTGTGTCCGCGCCGCCCTTGGGTTTGCCCGGTTTTCCGGTGGGTTCCCAGGCATAGAGGTCGAGGTGCATCCATTCGACGGAGGGTTCCACGAATTCGCGCATGAAAAGGGCGGCGTTGATTGCGCCCGCCAGACCGTTGCCCGTGCTGCTGATATCGGCGATGTCCGTCCTGAGTTCCTTGCGGTAGCCGTCCCAAAGCGGGAGAGGCCAGACGGGGTCATCGACTTCGACGGTCATGGAGAGTTTCCGCATTTCCTCCAACGAATCCTCGCGGTTGCAGAAGAAGGCCGGCAGCTCGGCGCCCAAGGCCGTGCGGGCCGCGCCCGTCAGAGTAGCGAGATCAATGAGGAGATCGGGTTTTTCCTTCCCTTCACAGGCGTAGGCAAGGGCATCGGCGAGGATCAGGCGACCCTCGGCGTCGGTGTCGCCGACTTCGACGGTGATGCCCTTGCGGCTTTTGAGGATGTCCTGCGGGCGGAAGGCTTCGCCGGAGACGGAATTTTCAACTGCGGGGATCAGGACGCGCAGGCGGATGGGCAGTTTCCGTGCCATCACGAGACGGGCGAGGCCGAGCGCGTGCGCGGCGCCACCCATGTCCTTTTTCATGATGAGCATGGCTCTGGCGGGTTTGAGATCAAGTCCGCCCGTGTCGAAGCACACGCCCTTGCCGACGACTGTGACCTTCGGATGTTTGGGATCGCCCCATGTGATGTCAATCAGGCGGGGGCGGCGGGGGCTGGCCTTGCCGACGGCGTGGATCATCGGGAAGTTTCTGGTCAGCAGTTCCTTGTCCTCGATGACCGAAATTTTGGCCTTGAACGTTCCGGCCAGTTTGCGGGCCTCCTGTTCGAGTTCCTCGGGGCCGAGGTCGTTGGCCGGCGTGTTGACCAAGTTACGGACCATATAGGTTGAGTCCAGCACAGCCTGTGTGCTTTCGGCGCTCACCTTTTTGTTTAAAAGCAGCTGCGGTTTTTTTTCATCCTTGGCCTTTTTATAGGTGTCGAAGCGGTAATGCTCCAAGCCCCAGCCGATGGAGAGGCGTTCCAGTTCTTCGGCGGACAGGCCCGCAGGGTCGATTTCAAAGCTGGCGGATTTGAGCATTTTGACGCTGAAGCGGCGGGCGATAAAGGCGCAAAGCTCGGCGCCGTCTGCGTAGCGTACTTTCTGTCCCAAAGACATCAAAACCCTGTGCGCGTTTGCGGAGTCGTTACGGATCACCAAATATTGTGATTCCTTCCCCTCGAAGCCGTTTTCCTCGGCTATGGTTTGGATGTATTTTTCCTGTGTTTTCAGCCACTCGGAAAAGGATTTCTGACGGATGGTGGTAATCAGGATGTGGGATTTCTGTTTTTTCGCGGCGAAGTGGTAAGCGGGCATAGTCATGGAACCTCAGAAAGCGTGAATTTACAGTCACTTATTCAATGCTAAAACTTATTGAAAAACAAGGAGATGTTTGGCCGGGGCTGGATTTATTCATTGCGCCTGTCTGATTTTTTCCAGTTCAGCGGCTAACTCCTGTCCGTTCCAGTCTATCACGCCCGCGATCTTGCGGCGGATCGTCAGGTCCGGGCCGATGATGAAGGTTTCGGGGAAGAGGATCGTTCCGAAGATATCCTGCGCGATTTTCTTTTGTGGGTCGAGGCCGATGACCACGTTGGCGGCTTTTGCCAGTTCCTGAATTCCTGGGTCAAAGCGTTTGAGGAAAGCGGGAATGTTTTCGGGGCTCTCGTCCACGGAGAGGGCGATGAGGACAAGGTCTTCTGGGCGAGAGGATGCCAACGCCAGAAGGTCCGGGAATTCCGCGAGGCAGGGGGCGCACCAGGTCGCCCAGAAATTCAGCAGGAGGGTCTTGCCTTTAAGATCATCCAGGCTGAGCGTTTTTCCTTCGAGGGTCGCAAAGGAAAACGAGGGCGCGGGACTATTCAGGCTCTTGACCTGCGGGCTGTTAGGAGTCTGCGTGGTGATTTCAGGCGGCTGGCTGCCCGTCCAGATTTCCAGCCCCAGACCGACGAGTACCAGCAGCAGGACGATGAAAATTTTAGCTTTCATGGGCAAGCGGTTGTTTGAGGTTTATCTTGACCATGATTATGGCACTGAGGGCAAACAGAGTCTCTCCCAACAGGACGCCCCAGAATATCCATGCGGCGGACTCTGTGAAACCGTAGGCATGAAGACCGACGCTGAGCAGGTTTACGCCGAACCATGAAATGGCGAGGATTGCCGAAAGGTAGGCCAGCCCCGCCGTGTAGACCAGTGCAGAAAACTGGCGGCTGATGCGTCCGTGCATCAGCCAGACCAGCCAAAGGACCAGAAGGAGGGCGCCATTTTCCTTCGGATCCCAGCCCCAGAAACGGCCCCAGGACTGGTCGGCCCAGATGCCGCCCAGAACCGTGCCCACCGCGCAGAACAGCAGGGCCAGAAGCGCCGCGAGATGAAGTTTCTGGAATAGGTCGGGCGGAGGCTCGTTAGTTTTTCCGTTTAGCATCAAGAATAAAATCCAATGCGCGAGCAGCGCGGTGATGAGGCAAAAGGCGTAGCCGACCGTGATGCACAGAACGTGGGTGGCCAGCCAGAAGTTTGTGTTCAGAACAGCGGTGAGCATAACAAAGCTGTCCGCGTCCGTTTCATGGGCGAAGGCCAGCAAACCGAGAAGAATTCCCGAGAACGCTCCCAGCGCCAGCCAGAGCGGTTTTCTCTGAAATACAAAGGATATCAGTGCGTAGACGACCGCTATCGCTCCGACAAACAGGATGGATTCGTAAAGGGTCGTTACGGGAGGGCGCTGGAGGATGGCGATCCTCATCGCCAGTCCCGTCCATTGAAAACAGGCGCCGAGCAGAAGGGGTATCAGGGACAGCCCGAGCAGAGTTCCGGATTTCAGAAACAGATAGCCGATCAGGGTCGCGGCCGCAACCAGATATAAGGCAAATGCAACAGAAAAGGGCGCCAAACGGTGGTAGAGATGCTCCAGCTCCAGCGTTATATGGCTGACGGTTCGAAATGGGGATTTACCCCTTTCCGCCCGCAATTCCCTAGAAGCAGTTAGCCATTCCTGCGCATTGCCATCGTGGTATGCAGCGGCCAATTTTTTCCAGTGTTCGAAGAGCATAGCGGTTTGCGGGGAGCCTTTGCCCGCGAGCACCGATGCCCAGGGCGAGAGCCAGTCTTCATTCTGCCCCACCGTGTCGGGAATGAGTTTAAGTTGTGTACTGCGTTGTCCCTTTTCGCGCAGACGGGTGATGGAGAAAGACAGGTAGACGACGGCCTGTTCAGCCTGAGTATAAGACTCGATGTCCTGTCCTTTGGCTTTTATGATCGCGTTCAACTCGCTGTCCATTTGCTCTCTGAATTTCTGTACGTCGAGATAGTTCAGTGGTTTTCCGGCGTAGGGCTTCAAGCTGTCGGGCACATCTTCGGGCAGGATCACGGAGAGCGGCAGGAAGAGGGTCAGGCTGCTCATGAGGTTGTCCATGAGGACGATATTTTCCTGCAGGGCAATCATATCTTTTTGAGCGGGTGTCCAGCTTTCCTGCGGCGCGTTGATAATATCGGTGATGAGTTTCTGTTTGGTGCCGAGCTTTTCGGAGATTTCCTTAAAACTGTAGAGATGGTTTTCACTTAGGGACAGGCCGAGCAATGCCCGAATCTCCGGATTATTGATCTTAAAGACCGGGCGGGTTTCGGCGCGGGCGGGATCGAAGAGCGTTTCCGTCAACCATCCGAGGGCGTTCATGTCCGGCAGGCTGTCGCGGCCCGAGAATCTTTTCAGATGGGCCCGGGCGAAGCTTTCCAGTGGCTTGATCCGTCCCTCATGCAGGACGGGCAGCAGGGCAAGGTTGTCTACTGTTAGTTTTTGCACCTTGTCATCCGCCCATGCCGGATGACCGAATTGAGTCATGAGGCATAAGGCCAGAACCATGGCTTTGCTTTTTTTTCTGCGACCCATCAATAGATGAAGGATCAAGCCGAGGCACATCAGGATGCCTGAAAGATAGGGGAAGATGCGTCCGACATTGTGAACCACCGCCAGAACCGACATTTCCCCCGCGGGTGTCTGGACGAAGGAGGACTGGAAAAACGTATAGCCCTTGTAGCGCAGTGGCTGGTTCATGCTGATGACCGTTTCCCAGCGGGAGGGGCCGTCGATGATCTCCACACGGGATTCATAGGCGCGGGCCATTTCGGTGCCGGGGTGCAGATCGCGCCGGAACTCCAAAAGCTTGACTGTAAAAGGCAGCGGGCGCTGTGTTTTCCGCAGGGCAAAGCGGAAGATTTCTTTATCCACCCTGATCTCGGGGAGTTTGGGAACTTCGTCGAGGACGAGATAATTTCCGTCATCGCTTGATCCTTGTATCGAGAATGTCGCGCCGGTGAGATTTTCCTCATCCTGCATTTTCAGAGGCGCTGGTTTGAGGCTCATGTTTGCGGCCATGCCTTTAAAGTCTCCGCTCGTGTCTTCACGGGCGACGATAGAGCAGTTGCCGCAGCTTTCGAGAATTTTTATCACCAGAGGCGGGTCTGAAATCCGCAGGGTTTTGCCGACGTCCAATCCGTTTGCCGGAAAGGACCGGAGAGCCTGCCCTTTTGCGTTGAGAAATACGAATTCGCGGTCGTGATAATCGGAGACGATGGATTTTTCCTCACCCGGCAGCAGATCGAGATAAGCTTCCGCGCTGAACAGGGACGTGAACAGGCCGCCCAGAAGCAGCAGCAAGGCGCCTAGATGTGTGACGACGATGCCGGACTTTTCCTTTGTCCATGGGCTTTTATAAATCAGTTTGAGGGTGAGATTGACCGTAATTATCGCGAGAAAGACGGGAAAGCCTGGCAGGGGCAATGGGCCGAGCCAGAGGATCGGCGAAGAAAAGAACATCCGTGTGGCGGCGTAGAGGCCGATATATTTTTGCGCGACGGTTCCGGCCACGAGATAGATCATGACGACAGGCAGGACGATGTTGAAGGGCTTTGGCCCTGAAAACACATCAATAATCTGGCGTAAAGAAGTCATCGTTTCCCGTATTTCAAGGGATACGCATACACCCGCTACGGGGAAAGGCAAGGAGTATTTTGCCGTTATTCTTCGCCGGAATTGTCCGGGCCGGGGTTTCCGGGGGCAAAGCCGGGAGTACCTCCAGGTACGCCTCCGGGTCCAGGTTCGCCGATGCGGTCAGGCGGCGGCGGGACAGGGATGGGCGCGGGTTGCGTCTGGCCGCCCTCGCCGGGGCAAGGGGCGAATTCGCAGTTCGGGCCGGTGCGGGAGACGTAGCTGCCGTCCGGGCAGAGCTTGGCCTCCATGGTACACATCACGGGTTCGTTGGCTCTGGCGGCGGGGGCAGAAACTGCTATGCCGAGCAGACAGAAAACTAAAAGGGGTGCGGCTATCCTGTTCATATTCTTCGGCTCCTAAAAGAGATAACCATCATTCTAGCCGGACCGCAGGGATTTTTCAATGCGTCGGTCGGGGATCAGCCAGATGAGTGCGACCGCCACATAAAGGGCCATCGCGATCCAGACGCTGATGAACGAGGCTGCGATGCCCAAAACATAGGCGGCAAGGGATAGTTTGCCTTTGATATCACGGCCGACCGCCTTGGCCAGAAGAGAGTCGCGGCCGTGTTCGGCGACAATCGTGAATTGCAGAATGAAATACGACACTGCGGCCATCAGCAGGACAATTCCATAAAAGGCGCAGGGCAGGGGAGCGAAATTGTTTTCGCCCATCCAGCCCGTGACGAACGGCACGAGCGAGAGCCAGAACAGGAGGTGCATATTGGCCCAGAGGATCGCGCCGTTGACGCGCTGGACGGTCTGAAACATATGGTGGTGGTTGTTCCAGTAGATCGCAATATAAACAAAGCTCAGGACGTAGCTGAGAAAGACGGGCAGGAGCGGGACGAGAGCCGCGAAGGAGTCTCCATGCGGAACCTTCAACTCCAGCACCATAATCGTGATGATGATGGCCAGAACCCCGTCGCTGAACGCTTCCAGTCGGCCTTTGTGCATGGTTGTCATGGTGTCAGATTATTGCCATTGAGCCAATTTGTCTATGCAGGCGTTCTTTTTCAATCATTCAGTTTGTTGCTTTTTTGCATAATCTTCTATTTCTGAAATATCCTTGAAGAATTTATTCGGATTCAGGATCGTCTTTTCGGTCAGGAGGTTTAAAAGTTGCGGCTGGCCGCCGTCTTCCTGGGGTACGAGATCGAAGTGCTGGGAGGAGGTGATGCTAGTCAGCAGGCCGAAGAGGTGCTTTTTGATGCGGTTGGGGGTGTGGAAGAGGGGGGTCAAAGGCTTTCCCGTGTGGTCGAAAAAGTCCCAGACGCCGCTTTCGACGTCTATGCCTTCGCATTGCTTGCGGATTTCGTGGATTGATTCAAAGATGTCCAGTGTTCCGTCTTCACAAAGGGCGAAATAAATCTGGTTATTTTTCTCCAAGGCCGATCCCGGTGCTATAATTGCGGTTCCAATTATAGCAGGGTTCGATCAACTGTTCAGCGTGATTATCGTATTGCCGATAAACTCGCCGCTTTCGACCTGTGTATGGGCCTGAGCGACCTCTTCAAATGTATATTTCCTGACCGGGGCGCATCTGATCTCGCCCAAATCGAACAGGCGGGAGAAAAGCTGCAACTGCTTGCCGGAGTTGTGAACGTCAATCAGGATCACGTTCCTGTCTTCCGACAAGCCCGGAAGATGTGCGGTGGTGATCAGTTTGCCCTCCGGCTTGAGCATGGGTTTGGCAGCAGCAAAGGTTGTGAAGGAGCCTATAAGGTCCAGCAGGTAATCGAAAGCGTTGCTGAAATCCGAGAGGTTTCTTTCGCTGTAATGAAAGGCATCGTCGGCGCCCATCGACTTTAGGGCTTTTAGGGCATTCTTGCTTGAGGATACCGTGACATCTAGCCCGACCATTTTGGCGAACTGGACGGCGAACATTCCGGTGTTGTTGGTGGCGCCGTTGATAAAAATGCGGCGGCCTTCGCCGGTGTTGTGGCAGGCGCTGATGGCCTGAAAGGCTTCCAGTGCCGGGCTTATCGAGCCTGCGGCTTCCATATAGCTGATTTTTTCAGGCTTTAGGGCGATATTGGCTTCGGCGGTCATGACCTTTTCGGCCATTGCGCCCCCAAGGGTTTTGTAATTCACAGAGCCGTAAACAAAGTCTCCGGCCTTAAAGCCGGAGACCTCGGAGCCGATCTCATCCACGACACCACAGAAATCCGTTCCCGTATACATGGGGAAGTGAGTCCCGTTGATCTCCTTGAGACGGCCTTTTCTTATCTTGCAATCGGTCGGGTTGACCGCCACAGCCTTGATGATCACTATGACCTGATTGTCCCCGAGGGTCGGCAGGTCGAGTGTTCCCAGTTCGAGCACGTCGGGTTCGCCGAAGCGCTTGAACTGGTAGGCCTGAACGGTGGTCATGCCCTATGCAATCTTTTTCAGGTTAGCAGCGCTTTCCTTGTTTTTCTTGGGATCTCTCTGAATATCGAAACTCAGTTTCTGTCCCTCGTTCAGGTTATCGTAGCCCGCTTTTTCGACGGCGCTGATATGAACGAAGACATCGCTTCCGGTCTCGTCATTGGTCAGAAACCCGAATCCCTTCATTTTGTTGAACCATTTTACTGTACCTGTGGCCATGATTTTCCTCATTCATGTTTGTGTGTAGTATCCCATGAGTTCTTTACCCGTGGGGGTTTCGTCCGAAGTGCAAATTTAAAAGGGAGGAACTATCTTGGGAGAGGCGACGCTCACGTTCGTTTCTCCAAAACCGGACAATCTTGCCTGTACGTTCTATCTAAAAAAGTCTTGCCGTCAAACTTAGGGGTAGTCGTGACAGTATTATGAGAAATTGTCAATCTATTGTTGCTGGTGCGGGCGTTTTTTTAAGGATTGCACCGAATGTTCCTTTAAGCCTGATCCAGCCCCCTTGCGCCGCGCTTTGCTTTCTTTTTCATCTTGGGTATTCTCTGCACACATTCTTTCACACGCTTCGAGGCTTTCCATGACCCAGATCGGTACGAAATTCACATCCACTGCCAAGAAAGTCCTTCTCTGTGGGTCGGGGGAGTTGGGCAAGGAAGTTGTGATCGAACTGCAGCGTCTCGGCGTTGAGGTGGTCGCGCTGGATTCCTATGCGAATGCGCCGGCGATGCAGGTCGCGGACCGCTCTCATGTGCTCTCGATGCTCGACGGGGCGGCGCTGCGAAAGGTGATCGAACTGGAGAAGCCGGACTTCATCGTGCCGGAGGTGGAAGCCATTGCCACGGATACGCTGGTGGAACTTGAGCGGGAGGGGTTTACTGTGGTGCCGACGGCGCGGGCGGCCAAGCTGACCATGAACCGCGAGGGGATCCGGCGGCTGGCGGCGGAGGAGCTGGGGCTTGAGACTTCTCCTTACCGTTTTTGCGATACGCGGGAGGAGTTCGGCGCGGCGATCAAGGCCATCGGTCTGCCCTGCGTCGTCAAGCCGATCATGAGTTCGTCCGGCAAGGGGCAGAGCACCGTGAAGACCGAGGCGGATATCGATAAGGCGTGGCGTTACGCGCAGGAGGGCGGGCGCACGGGCGCAGGGCGCGTAATCGTCGAGGGGTTCATCCATTTTGACTATGAAATCACGATGCTGACCGTGCGGCACAGGGACGGGACGAGCTTCTGCCCGCCCATCGGGCACCGGCAGGAGGACGGGGACTATCAGGAATCGTGGCAGCCGCAGGCGATGAGCGCGAAGGCGTTGGCCGGGGCGCAGGACATTGCCAAGAAGGTGACGGATGCGCTGGGCGGGCGCGGGATTTTCGGGGTCGAGCTGTTCGTACGCGGGGACGACGTGATTTTCAGCGAGGTTTCGCCACGGCCGCATGATACGGGGATGGTGACGATGATCTCGCAGGATCTCTCGGAATTTGCGCTTCATGCGCGGGCATTTCTGGGGCTGCCGATCCCCGCTATAACCTTCCGGGGGCCGTCGGCGTCGGCGGTCATACTGGTTTCGGGGACTTCACAGCAGGTTTCGTTCGGGAATCTGGCCGAGGCGCTGGCGCAGCCGGATACGGATGTGCGCCTGTTCGGCAAGCCGGAGGTCAAGGGCCAGCGGCGCATGGGGGTCGCACTGGCGCGGGGAGAGACCGTGGAGGCGGCGAAGGCAAAGGCACTGGCGGTGGTGGGGAAGGTGAGGGTGGAGTTGTGATTGTTTATTTAGTGGAACATCTTCATGTAATTGATGAAGATAATGAAAATGTAAAGATTATCGGCATTTATTCCAGTCAGAAGTTGGCTGACGAAGCTATTGGAAGAGTACGGCAGAAAGAGGGGTTTAAAGATTCACCTGACGGCTTTTCGATCGATCCTTATAAAATGGACTAAGATGGGTGGACCTCCGGTTATTTTACGTATCGATATTGAGGCAGTTTTAAAATAGATGAGAGTTTTTCGGATTAAGAGATGCGCTGGACAAAGCTGAAGCAAAAAGTTGAACAGAATTTCGCGGAGAGTATCGCTTCGCGTGTGGCGATTCACAGCGCGGCCTATGGCGCGTGTACCTGCGGCCATGCGTGGATTACTGTCGATGGCGAGGTTATAGCGAACTTTTGCACGATGGCTTTTTATAATCGCTATAAATATGGCGATAAAGACAGTGATCAAGGCGTAAGTCCGACCAAAGCAAAAAAGTATAAAACCCAGTTTGTCGAATATGGGGAAATCAGCCGTCAGGATGTTTACGAGTCCTGCTGGGCCTTTGTCCATGAACTGGATTTTGATCAGGCTTTGAAGTCGGATGATCCGCTTATACAGTCTCTTGCGGTTCTGGATAGGCGTTTAGGTAAAAGGCGCTATTCACAAATTGAATCTAAGACGCTTCATCCTTTGGCACGCAAGCTTTTTGAGGTCAGGTTGGAATGTGAGCGGTTTAAAGCAAAGGCTTAAATCATTTTAGCTGGTAGCAATAAAATTTCGTATCCACTTTCATAACCGGGAAGGTTTTGGGCAGCGTCTCCCTCAAGATTTCCTGAAAGCCGTTGCGTTCGTAGAATTTATGGGCCGCCAGAAAATGCGGGGTGGTGCCGAGGAATATCTCCGTCACACCACGGTCCTTAGCCCAATCCAAAGCCGTCCGCAGCAAGGACGCCGCAATGCCCTTTTCCTTACCGCGCCATTCCCGCGCTACGAACATCTTGCGGAGGGCGGCTTGCGCGTTGCCGATATCCTTCAGCGCGATTGTGCCCACGACTTCCTCGCCCTGCACCGCGACCCAGAAGTTGCCGTTTCCGGTTTTATAAAAGCCGTCGATATCCGCAAGATCGGGCTGGTCTTCGGCGGTGATGCTCATCCCGAATTCTCCGCGCTGGATGGTCAGGATCAGGTCCAGAACGCTTTGGCGGAATTTATCTTCGTATTCGGCGATCATTGGATTTTGACGATTTTTTGATCCTGAGGGTAGGAAAAATGGCGGTGACGAGAGGATTCGAACCTCCGATACGGTGTTACCCGTATAACGGTTTAGCAAACCGCCGCCTTCAGCCGCTCGGCCACGTCACCACTAAGTTACAAGTCAACAGTACAAGTTAAGAGTTCCATCCAATACGTCATCCGGCCGCTTTTGTAAAGCGCGGAGGATAAAACTCTGTCAGTCCAGATAATTCTCGTCCTTGAGCTTTTTCTTTTCGACCATGTCGGAGCGGGCGACGAGCATAAAGCCGCAGACCACGGCCACGATCACGGCGGTAACGACGATCTTGTAATACAGGTTCCAGGGGAGGACCGGCCCCCAGACCTGCATGATTGTGAGAAGGGCCACGATGACCACGGCCCCGATGATGGCGATCAGCAATTTATTATGCATATCGTTCATTGTTTCAGTCCTGTCTCAAGCGTTCCATGACCACCAAGAAGGCTTCCCGGGAGAAGAAGAGCAGGAGACGGCGGGATTCACGCTCCATCGTCACGACTTTCCAGCCCTGCGCGGCATTTTTGTTCAAAAATTCCGAGAATTTTACCGGATGGACCTTGGACCCTGCCAGAAAAATCGAGCCGAGGGCGCCCTCGCGGTAAATCACAACCTTGTATTCATATTTTGGTCCGGTATAGACAACCGGGGGTTTTTCCTCTGCCATCGCTTTGCCTCAGATGTATTTCTTGAGATAGACGGGCCAGTCCTGTTCGCCGTCCGTGAATTCGCCGATTTCCTGAAAGAACCATTCGCTGCCCTTGCGGTAGAGGCGACCGTAGAGGTAGGCGTAGGTTTCCTTATCGACCGGGGCTTTGATTGGTGTTTCCGTAATTGTTTTTTCGGTCTTGCAGTCCACGAGGCGGATGGACGGACCCTTGACCTGGTTGAGGCTGAATTTACTGTCGCTGGCGGCGATGAAAAAAATGTTCTGGTACGCTTCGGGAATATGGTTCATTTCGATGTGAACCTGCTCGTCGTCGTTGCCGCCGTAACCGCTATAGTCCTCGCCGCTGTGATAGACGACCTCCTCCTTGTCGATCATGTCTGCGGCGGCGGGGCCGGAGTAGGCGGCGGGTTTGCCCTCCTTGTCCAGCACATAGCACAGCAGGTCGAGGTCATAGTGCGCGTAGTTCTTCTCGCGGCCCTTTCCGTCCTCGTCCTTCTCGGCGGAGCGGATATGGACCAGGAAAGAATAGGAGCGTTTGACCTCGTAGAGGTAGTAGTATACACGATGGAAAATTCCCATAACATCGTTGGTGAAAATTTTCTCCCTTTGGGTATTGGCTTCCGGGTTCGGGGCGTCTTTGGAGACCAGAGGTTCCCATGACAAACCAGCCATCAAACGTTGCTTTCCAGAAAGGTCGAGCTTGATTTTCATGGGCACTTTGGGCGTTGAGGTCTCGGCCATGCTCAGGTATCCAGTTTCGTTTTCAAAATATCGTTCACGGCGGCGGGGTTGGCCTTGCCCTGCGTTTTCTTCATGACCTGTCCGACGAAGAAGCCGAAGAGCTTGTCCTTGCCGCCGCGATAGGCGGCGACATTGTCGGGGTTTTCGGCCATGACCTCATCTACTACGCGCTCAATCAGGCTGGTGTCCGTCACCTGCTTGAGGCCTTTTTCTTCCACGATCGTGCCGGGAGACTTGCCGGAGGTGAACATCTCCGCGAAGACGTCCTTCGCGATCTTGCCGGAGATCGTGTTGTCGCTGATGAGTTCTATCATGGCGCCGAGATTGGTGGCGGTGACGGGTGAGTCGGTTATTCCCTTGCCGTTTTTGTTCAGGATGCCGAGTAACTCGTTGATGACCCAGTTGGCGGCGAGTTTGGCGTCGCGGTTTTTGGCCACAGTCTCGAAATAATCGGCGCGTTCGCGTTCGGCGATCAGCACGCCCGCGTCATAGGCGCTGAGGCCGTAGCTCTGCATAAAGCGATGCTTTTTCTGGTCGGGCAATTCGGGGAGGGTTTGCTTGATCCGGTCGATCCAGCCTTGCTCCAAATTGAGGGGCAGAAGGTCGGGGTCGGGGAAGTAGCGGTAATCGTGCGCCTCTTCCTTTGAGCGCATGGAGCGCGTTTCCATTTTCGCGGGATCCCAGAGGCGGGTTTCCTGATCGATCCTGCCGCCGTCCTCAAGAATTTCCACCTGGCGGGCGGCTTCGTATTCGATCGCCTGCTGCACAGCCTTGAGCGAGTTGACGTTCTTCACCTCGCAGCGTGTTCCGAAGGGCTGGCCGTGTTTACGGACAGAGATATTCACGTCGGCGCGCATGGAGCCTTCCTCCATGTTGCCGTCGCAGGTGCCGAGGTAGCGCAGGATCATGCGGATTTTGGAGAGGTAGGCGGTGGCTTCCTCCGGCCCTCGGATATCCGGGTCGGAGACGATTTCCATGAGAGCGCAGCCGGAGCGGTTCAGATCGACGTAGGATTTTTTCGGGTGAAGGTCGTGTACGGATTTTCCGGCGTCCTGCTCCAGATGGAGGCGGGTGATGCCGATTTCCTTTACGGCGCCGCCTGTCAGGTCAATTTCGATCTTGCCTTTGCCGACGATGGGTTTTTCGTACTGGCTGATCTGATAGCCCTGTGGCAGGTCGGGATAGAAATAATTCTTGCGGGCGAAGATCGAGTTTTTGTTGATTTCTGCGTTCAGTCCCAGCCCGGTGCGGATGGCCTGCTCGACGCATTTTTCATTCAGGACGGGCAGCATTCCCGGCATGGCGGCGTCCACGAAGGAGACCTGCGTGTTCGGTTCGCCGCCGAAGGTGGCCGACGCCCCGGAGAAAAGTTTCGCGTTGGCAATCACCTGGGCATGGATTTCCATGCCGATGACGATTTCCCACTCGCCTGTTTTGCCTTGAATTGTTTGTGCCATGATTTTTTACTGACAGTTAGTCTTTTAGTCTTATTGTTTATTTTGGGCTGTAGACGACCTTATTGTAACAATATTCTTTATGAACGCTGTACATCATATTGAAGTCTTCACTCGACAGGAAAAAAGAGAGGGGATCCAGAGATAAAGGGTACTCGGTCGCAGCCCTGATAATAATACTGGGAAGATGTTTTTTTGCATATGAACTCATATAATCTGCTACGCAATCGCACATTTTACTTTTCCCGAGTACGATGGTTTTGAAGTGAGGGTCTTTCATGCAAACTCCCTTCGCGTAGGATTTTATCGCCGGACGCATACAAAGGGAGTCAGCATTCATTCTCATTCCGTTCCTGGCATTGTTACCGTCTTCAGAATCCTCCTCAAGAGCCAGAAAATCTTTCTTACTGAGAGAGTTGGCCATTTTTGCGGCCTTGCATCGGCAATATTCCTTCTGAATTTTTTCTGAAACGAAATAATCAGGCGAGGTCGAACATTTTTCAAAAAAATCATAGGCCAATTCTACGCCGCTTTTCTCGGAGTTCGGTTTTCCACTCTTGCTATCCTTTGGAGAAAGAATCTGCTCCAAAGTCTTTTCATCTTCAGCAAAAGCTTGAGTTCTCAGTGTTAAAGTTAATAAAAGCAATAACGGCAAGAGAAAAAAGCACACGACTACGTTTTTATTTTTTGGGGCCGGAAAGTACATGGCTTTTACTCCTTGTCCTTCTATGACTTATAGGGGCGTATGGCTGAATAGTGCCAGACTTTCAATGACTCCGGCAACCCTAAAAACGCTTTCCTCGTCCCATGGGCGGCCGATGATCTGGAGACCCAACGGCAGGCCGTCCGCGTCCAGGCCCGCCGGGACGGACATTCCGGGGAGTCCGGCCAGAGAGGCAGGGACGGTGAAGACGTCATTCAGGTACATCTTGATGGGGTCGTCCTGGTTCTCGCCGATGGCAAAAGCGGCGGAGGGGGCCGTGGGGGTCAGCAAAACATCGCATTTTTCGTAGGCGTTCATGAAATCCTGCACGATCAGTCGGCGTACCTTCTGAGCCTTGATGTAGTACGCATCGTAATACCCTGCTGATAATACGTAGGTGCCGATCATGATCCGTCGTTTGACCTCATCGCCGAACCCTTCGGCGCGGGTTTTTTCGTACATCTCGCGCAGATTTTCAGAAGGGACACGTTGGGCATAGCGTACGCCGTCATAGCGGGCGAGGTTCGAAGAAGCCTCGGCGGGGGCAATGACGTAATAGGTCGCCAAAGCATACTTTGTATGCGGGAGGCTGACTTCGATGGTTTTTGCGCCGGCGCTGTGGATCCAGTCGATTCCCTGCTGCCAGAGTTTTTCGATTTCAGCAGGCATCCCATCGACCCGGTATTCTTTTGGAATCCCTATCGTCAAACCCTTGATGTCTCCGGTCAGGGCTTTGGTGAAGTCGGGGACATCCTTTTTCGCAGACGTGCTGTCCTTCGGGTCGTGGCCGGACATGGAGCGCAGCAAAAGGGCGTTGTCCAGCACCGTGCGGGCGAAGGTTCCGGCCTGATCGAGCGAGGAGGCGAAGGCGACGATACCCCAGCGGGAGCAACGGCCATAGGTTGGCTTGATGCCCGAGATACCGCAGAAGGCGGCGGGTTGGCGGATCGATCCCCCCGTATCCGTTCCGGTTGCGCCCATGACTAGGCCTGCGGAGACGGCGGCGGCCGAGCCGCCGGAGGAGCCGCCGGGGACGAGTTGGACATCCGGCTGGCCCTTGCGTTTCCATGGGCTGATGACATTTCCGAAATAGCTGGTTGTGTTGGAGGAGCCCATAGCGAATTCATCGAGGTTCATCTTGCCGAGCATGACCGCGCCATCGTTGAAGAGTTTCTGCGTGACGGTGGATTCATATTGCGGGATGAAGCCTTCGAGGATGTGGCTGGCGGCGGTGGTCTGCACGCCCTTCGTGCAGAAGAGATCCTTGATGCCCAGAGGGATGCCGTCGAGCGCTCCGGCTTTGCCTGAGGCCCGGCGTTTGTCGGATTCTTCGGCCTGTTTAAGCGCCAGATCGGGAGTTTCGACGATAAAGGCGTTCAGCGCCCTTGCCTTTTCCATGGCTCCGATATGGGCCTGCGTGAGTTCTTTAGACGTGAAGTCCTTGTTTTTTAAGCCTTCAAGGGCTTGGGCAATGGTCAGGCCAGTGAGGTCGGTCATAGGGTCTTCCTGTCCTTAAACACGATTGAGGCGATTACGATATCGGCGAGACCGATCAGGGTCAGCAGCATCGAAAACTGGCGGATGCTTTCTATAGACAAATCAGCCTTCGGTCCCGTGTTGAGCAGGGCAAAGTACACCTCCGGACTCAGAAGGCCGAAGACGCCGACAAGGATCATCCCCGCGCCGCTGGCCATCAGTGTGGAATACAGCACCTTTCTTTGATGCTCCTTCATTTTTCTGATCTGGTCTTCCTGTGACATTGTCCGCCTATTCTACGACCTTGGGCACCACGAAGTAGCCCTGCGTGGCTTCGGGGGCGTTGGCGAGAATTTTATCGGCGCAGTTGCCGTCCGTGACCTCGTCCTTACGCAAGGGCAAGGGGATATCGACCACGCTGGAGAGCGGCTCGACATTGTCGGTATTGACCTCAGCCAGTTGCTCGATCCATGTGATAATCCCGGAAACCTGAGGGGCCATACGGGTCAGCCCTTCATCGTTCATTGCCAGACGGGCCAGACCAGCGACTTTTTTGACGGTGGCTTTATCGAGGGACATTTGAGTTTGCCGATCCTTTCATTCCCCTGACCTTGAAGGCCGGAAAAATCCTTTTGCCATAGGGCTTTCGATAGTAAACCTTGGACTTCTAACATTGCGCGGTGTAGCGTGCAAGGGTTATGACGGTTTCCCTGCTCAAGACACTCGTGAAAGAGTTTCCCGCCGCTTGTCCACTTCTGGGTCTGGATGTGGGGAAAAAGACTATCGGTGTTGCGGTCTGCGATGATTCGCAGCGCATTGCCACTCCCGTCGAGACGATCAAGCGAACCAAATTTTCGCAGGATTTAAAGGCGCTTGAGCGGATTGTGAAGGATTTCGAGGCGGGCGGGTTTGTCGTCGGTTTCCCCTTGAACATGGACGGAAGCGAGGGGCGGAGTGCTCAATCGGTGCGGGATTTTGCGCTGGAGCTGGAGCGGCAGATTTCCAAAGAGCTTTTCCCTGATGGAACCGTATGGATTGCCTTGGTGGACGAAAGGTTATCCACAGATACTGTGGATGATCTTGTGGGCCGATCTGTGGATAAAAAAAAGACACGGCTGCGGGCCAAAGAGGATGGTTTGACCGATAAACTGGTGGCCATGACGATTCTGCAGGAGGCGCTGGATACGCTTTTTCGCCTGAGGCGGGGTTGATGTTTTCTAAGGGGTCATTCCCCGCCGTAGCGGAGGAGGATGTTGCCGTGGTTGCGCATCCAGTACTGGCCTTCGAAGTAATCCTTCGAGAGGCGGCGGCAGACGCGCCAGAAGTCATCGCTGTGGTCGAGGTGCTTCAGGTGGGCGACTTCATGAGCGACCACGTAGTCAATAGCGACAAGGGGAGCGAAAATCAGCCGCCAGGAGTAGGAGATGTTGCTGTCCTCGGAGCAGCTTCCCCAGCGGCTCTTGGTTTCGCGCACCGCGACCGAGACGCCGGACACGCCCAGACGTTTGACCTTTTTCTCGGTCATTTCGGTCAGGGTCTGTTTGGCCAGACTTTTCAGAAATCGCCGAATACGCGGCGAGGGGTCGATCAGGTTTGTCCGCACCTGCAGGACTGTTTTCAGCAGTTGGATTTCCGTGCCCTTGGCGTTTTCGTCGTAAGTGACCGAAATGCGTCTTTTCTGTCCCAGAATCGGGAGAACGGTTCCATCCTCAAACGGGACGCCGGGCGGGAGGGAGGCGAGGGTCTCCTTCACCCATTCTTCGTGGATCTTGGCGAACTTCAGGGCGCTGTCAATTTTCATATGAGAGGGCACGACGAGGTTCATCACGCCCTCCTTAGCGTCGAGGCGGAGCGCTACGCGGCGCGCCCGCTTACTCCGTTTGACCTGCACCAGTCGTTCGATCGCCATTTTTTCCTTTTCCCACAGGGTTTTGCGATAACTTAATATCCATAAAAACCTGCCAAAAATTTCCTCAAGGAGCGTCTTCACTCTAGACTAATTTTTTTCTTTTTCAAGATGCCATCCGGCACCTTTTTGCTGTATTTGCGCTTCCTTGTAATTCTGCGGCTGATTCTCTTTTATCCAACGCCGGATCGCCGCGATTCCGTGTGTCTCCCTGTTGTATTTGTCCGCCGAAAGATCGGGTATAACCGCCAAATCTTCTGCGGGAACAGGATCCTTGCCCTCATCGAACAACCGGATGTGGTGGCGGATGCGGGGCATAATATCGTTGCGCCAGCGGCGACCGTTGAAAATCCCGTAATGGCCGGTTTTCAGCTGGAAGTGGTGAAATTGCTTACGCTGGGGCAGGGAATAGCACAATTCATGCGCCGCCGTGGTCTGGCCACGGGCGGAAATGTCGTCCAGTTCGCCCTCGATGGTCAGAAGGGCCGTATGTTCGATGTCCTGCGGGCGGACGTCCATGAGCTGATCGGTGTAGGGATCGCGCCATTTCATGCGGCCGCGGGGCAGAAGCTGGCGCTGGAAGACGGTTTCCACGGTCTGGAGGTAGAATTCCGCCGGGATATCCATGACCGAAAGGTACTCGTTATAGAAGGTACGGTGGTGTTCCGCCGATTCGCCGTCGCCGATAATCAGGTGATGATAAAATTTCATGTAGGAGCCGACATGGCGGTCGAGATTCATCGACATAAAACCACCCAGCTGCAGGAAACCGGGGTACACACGCCGATATGCCCCGGGATAGTAAAAGGGTACTTCGTGGACTACCGTGCTTTCAAACCAGCGCAGGGGACGTGTTTCAGCCAGTTCGGTGACGGCGGTCTTTGAGACCCGGGTATCGACCGGGCCGCCCATTAGGGTCATCGTCAGGGGCTGGTTCGGGTCATTTTCTGTCGCCATAAGCGACACGGCCGCTAAAGTTGGCACTGCAGGCTGGCAGACCGCAATCGCATGGACGTCTGGGCCGAGGAGGCTCAGAAACTCGCGCAGGTACGTAATATAGTCATCGAGGTTAAAACGGCCCTGTTTGCCGGGAACCTGCCGGGCATCCTCCCAGTCGGTGATGTAAACATCGTGGTGTGGGAGGAGGGCTTCCACCGTGCCGCGCAGGAGGGTGGCGTAATGGCCGGACATCGGGGCGACCAGAAGCACTTTGGGGTCGTTCCTTTTGATTTTTCTTTTGAAATTCAGCAATGAACAGAAGGGTTTACGGGCGATTACCTTTTCGATGACCTCAACTTTTTTTCCGGCAATCTCTGTCTCATGGAGGCCGAATTCCGGGCGTCCGAAGCGTTTGGTCACGCGTTCGATCATCTCCGCCGAGGCGCCCATGGTTCGACCAAACTGAGTATAGGACAGCGGATTCAAGGGGTTCTGGAAGAGGGTGCGCGTCAGCTCGGCCTGAAGCCGGACCGGGGTTAAAAGCGCGTGTTGCATCTCATACAAATGGTAAAGCATCGTCCCTCTTTCATGCTCCGGGAATCGGCTGTAGAATACTTGTCAAATTATACGGAAAACAAGGGCTAGAGCCGCTCTCCCACACATTTTCATTATACTATGAATGAGACTTTAACACAACTGAATGTGCTTTTGATAGACCCGGACCGGATTCCGGTTGTAATTCTATCCATTGTCATAACTATGGTTGTGGGTATGGTGACCGGGCCATTGCGCGGAAACGCCTATCCGTTTTTCTGGCTGTTTTACGACGGGGTTTTCGGTCGTTTCGGGGATCGGTTGGACAAGGCCGGTCGGAATCGCGGTGCGCTGATTTTCCGCGGTTTTCTTCTGAGCGCTTTCGCCCTTCTGATTGCCTTCATGACGGGTCGACTCGCGGTTCAGATTGGTGAGGGACTTAACGATTACGGGGCGGTGGAAATTCTTTTTCTGACGCTGTCCTTTACCTCCGGCTCGGTGTGGTTCGTCCTGCTCCGGCTTTATTTCGCGATGGAGCAGCAGGGATCGGCGCAGGGCGCGTTTTACGGGCTGTCGCGCTCGACGCGGCTTAATCTCAACAGCACGGATGATTTCGGGATCACGCGGGCGGGTATGGGCTTTGCCGCCGTCTCGTTTGATAAGGGGATGGTGGCGCCCGTGTTCTGGTATCTTATCGGCGGACTCCCGCTTCTGGCCGTTTACAGCGTGCTGTCCGCTTTTGCGTGGCGGTTTGGCAAGTGTGGTCATACATCCGGGTTCGGGACCGTGCCGCTGGAGCTTGAAAAGCTAATGGGGTTTGTTCCCTCTTACCTCAGCGGATTCCTGTTCGCGGCGGCTGCGGCGATGACGCCGACGGCGCGGCTTTCCCAGAGTCTGAGGGCGTGGTGGGCGGTGAAGAACAAGGCACCTTACGAGCAGGGCGGCGCGGCTTTGACGGCGCTGGCGTGGCCGCTGGAGATCATGATCGGCGGGCCGGTGCAGGATTTATCGGGGACTGTGCTGAAAAATTCATGGGTCGGGCCGGAGAAAGCCTCGGCGCGGCTCGATCACAAACATCTGCGAAGGGGGATTTACATCAATTTCATGGCGCATCTGCTGTTTTTGGCTGCCTTGGGCGGAGCCTATTTCTTCTCCGGCAAGATGTTTTGAGGGGTTTTTACATCAGAAGCTTGACTTTACCGGACGAGTTCGACTATTTTTTGCCACCGATTAAGGGATGATTACAAAGAATAAGGATTTTGGCCATGAGCCGTCGTTGCATGATTACAGGAAAAGGCGCACAGACCGGGCACCGTGTGTCCCACGCGCAAAACAAGACCAAACACCGTTTTTTGCCGAATATTCAGGAAGTCAGCCTGTTCAGCGAGGCGCTGAGCCGCTGGGTGAAGCTGCGGGTCAGCGTTCACGGTCTTCGCACCGTTGAGCATATGGGCGGGCTTGATTCCTATCTGGCGCAGACCGCTCCCACCAAGCTGGACCCTGCCTTGCGGCCCGTGAAAGCGGAAGTCGAGAAGGCTCTTGCGGCCAAGGTTGCTGCCTAGGCGCTATATATCGCACAGATTTTGCATCAACCCGCCAGGTGCGGGTTTTTGTTTTAGAGAACGGCGCACCCATGAACCTCGATTATCCTGGTTTCGATTTTACCATCGCTGCGCGTGATCCGGCATCCGCCGCTCGGGTCGGGCGCCTGACGACGCCGCACGGGACGATTGAGACGCCGAATTATATTTTCTGCGGCACGAAGGCCACGGTCAAAAATCTGTCCCCGGCGCAGCTCCGCGAGGCGCGCACGGATATCATTCTTTCGAATACCTACCACCTGATGCTGCAGCCGGGGGCCGACCTGATCGAGAAAATGGGCGGGCTGCACCGCTTCATGAACTGGGACGGGCCGATGCTGACGGATAGCGGCGGGTTTCAGGTGTTCTCGCTGGGCGAGGGGACGATGGCCAACGAGATCAAGGGGCGCAGCGGGAAGGGACGCGATGCCTTCCGCAACCTGCTGGAGATTTCGGAAGAGGGCTGCGTTTTCCGTTCCTACACCGACGGGAAAAAAATCAAGCTGAAGCCCGAAAGCGCCATGGATATCCAGCGGCAACTGGGCGCGGATTTGCTGATGCAATTCGATGAATGCACGCCCTATCATGTCGATAAGGACTACACGGCGCGGTCGATGGAAATGAGCCTGCGCTGGGGGGACCGCTGCCTCGCGCAATTTGCACGGACCCACAGTAGCCGACAGGCGGTTTACGGCATTGTTCAGGGCGGCGTCTACAAGGATTTGCGGCGGATCAGCGCGGAATACACTGCGGATCGGCCGTTTTTCGGAACGGCGATTGGCGGCTGTCTTGGCGGTTCGGATGAGGAAATGGCCGATATCGTTCAGGGGAGCGCGCCCTTTATCCACCCCTTGCGCCCCGTTCATTTTCTGGGGATCGGGCGCATCAAGGATATTTTTACCTTCGTGCGGATGGGGATCGACACGTTCGATTGCGTCATTCCCACCCGTCTGGCGCGGCATGGCACGGTTTTCATGCGTGGGGCGAAAGGCGAGACGATCAATCTTAAAAACGCCCGGTACCGGGACGATCCGACGCCGCTTGACGAGAGCCTTGGTCTGCCGAGTTCCTCCCAGTTTTCCAAGGCTTACCTGCATCACCTTCTGAAGGCGCAGGAAAATCTGGCGTCCCAGATCCTCGCCCAACACAATGTGGCGACCCTTAACCGCCTGATGCGGGAGGTGCGAGAGGCTATCCCAAAGGGGAGTCTGGATGCGCTGGAAAAGGTCTGGATGGGCGGTTAACGGGCTGTTTTTGAAATATTTTGCCTGCGGGGATATTCTTTAACCGAATTTAAGCATTTTGCTGTATTTTTGTGGGGTGAGCAGGCAAGAATTTCAAGAAGTCCGAACCATGTCCAGAGACGAGAAACAAGAGCAGCGCTGGCGGTCCCTCCTTCCGGTGATCGGCGATCAGACGGAGTGGTTTGACGCGCTGGTGCAGAACCTCTTCTATTTTGAGATGAAGGGGAAGGTTCTGGCCGTTGAAAAGCCCGTTTCTTTCGCGGAATGGGTCAAGAATACCCGTCAGGACGGTATCGTCCAGGAGGAGCTTCTCGAAAAACTGGCCGCCATGCACAAGGACATGATGAAGGCGGCCGACAAGCTTCTCATCGAAGTGAAAGAGGTTCAGGTCAAGCCGGATTTCGAGGCGTTTCAGACCTTCGTCAATATCTACGAGGAATTCATGCAGCGCCTGCGTCGGCTGGAGCGGGATTTCCTGCTGGACGGTACGGGTTACGATCCTTTCACCGGCCTGCGGAGCCCGAAGGTGCTTTTCCAGGATGTCGAGCGGGAATTGCACCGTCTTTCGCGCCGCGGAAAGCATTTCTGCATTGCCTTCGGGCGGATCGACAATGTGGAGCGGATCGAACAGTATTATACCGAGACCCAGCGCAATCTTTTCATCAAGGCGGTTGCCGATCTTATCAAGCTCAGCGTTCGCTCTTTCGACGATGCCTACTATATGGGGAATTATGAGTTTGTTCTCAGCCTCAAGCAGGCGGATATGGCGGGCGGCGTGTCTGCGCTGGACCGTCTCCGCAAGGAGCTTGAGCGCCGGAATATTCTGGTCAAACTCGGAACGGAAGAGATTCCGCTCAGTATGTCCTGCTGTATCGCGCAGCCCGTACAGGGCGACGATATCCGCGATTTGCTCAAGAATCTGAAGAACGATCTGCATAGCTCCAACCGCCATCCCGATTCCGTCCTTGAGTATTATGAAATCAGTCCGCTGCAGCGTTACGTTCAGGATACAGCCAAGCAATAACCCACTGAAAGACGCCCGGATATGTCAAACAGCCACGAGGGCAGCCTTCTCACTCCCGACTTTGACGCGCTTTTCATGGATATGGCGTTGCCGCGGCTTATCGTTCAGCCCGCAGAGAAGGGGCAGTATCTCGTCGTGCGGGCCAATTCACAGGCCCAGAGGTATTTCGGCCGGACGGAAGACCAACTGGTCGGCAAGGATATCCGTGAATTTCTCGATGAAGAAAATGCCCGGCATTTCCTTCAATCCTTTGCGGTTTGCGTTTCGCGCAAGAAGGCGGTCAGTATCCAAAGCCTGCCGGTTCTTCCCGGCGGGATGCGTGTGTACGGGTTCTGGATTCATCCTGTTCTGGATGAGGGGGGCGATGTTGTTGCGCTTGATCTTCTCGGGCAGCTTGATGTGAAGGACCACTCTATCCTGCAGCGCGAACGCGATGATGCCATGTCGCTTCTGGCCTCAATCTTCGAGGTTAGCGAGGTGGGGATTATCGTGACCGATCCTGCGGGGGTCGTCGTGCGGGTGAATGACAGTTTCATACGCACGTATGGCTGGACCCGCGATGAATTGATCAATATCGAGTTTTCCGAACTTGTCACCCATGACGACCGGGAGAGGGCGCGGGTTAACCACAAGAAATTCATCAGTGTCGGCGTTCGCAGTTCGGGAGAACTGAAGATCATCCGCAAGGACGGAAGCGTCGCCAATGTTCTTTTTACGTCCGCGACCCTGGAACTCAGTCAGAACCGGAAATTCCTCGTGACCACCGTCATGGACATCACGCTGCGTAAGCAGATGGAGCAGTCCTTGCGCTATGCCAAGGAGCAGGCGGATTCCGCGAACCGTGCGAAGTCGGCTTTTCTGGCGAATATGAGTCACGAGTTGAGAACACCCCTGAATGCAATCATCGGTTTCTCTGAAATGATGATGAAGGAAACTTTCGGTGCTCTTGGCAGCCCGAAATATAAGGAATATCTCGGCGATGTGCATTTAAGCGCCGAGCATCTTCTGGAAATCATCAACGAAGTCCTCGATATGTCCAAGATTGAGGCGGGGCGTCTGGAGCTGTTTGAAGAGGAGATTAATCTCGGTGAACTCATCAGCTCCGTTGTGCGGATGATGGCCTCGCGGGTTTTTTCCGGGGATACGCAGATCAAGACCGATCTTATGCCCAAGCTGCCGAAGATGTGGGCGGATCACCGTCTGGTGCGGCAAATGCTTATTAATCTGATGACCAACGCGATCAAGTTTTCTCCCAATGGCGGGGTTATTCATGTCCGGGCCGGGCTGCTTGAAGACGGGCGGCTGGAGATCAGGATTTCCGATCAGGGGATCGGGATTGAGAAACACAAAATCAGGCAAGCCCTTGAGCCGTTCGGGCAAGTCAGTGAGAAGCCGGAAAAGCGAGATCTGCGTTATCAGGGCACGGGGCTCGGTTTGCCGCTGACCAAGGCGATGGCGGAGTTGCACGACGGAACGCTCGGTATTGAGTCCGAACCGGGGGTGGGGACGATTGTCATTCTCAATTTCCCCCATTACCGCGTCGTCAAAAAGCCGAAAAAGCAGGGCGCTGAAGTAAAGGCGATAGAGAAAAAGGCCTAGTTATGTTCTTTATTTTCAACTCTGCGAGTCCGGCAGGAAGAAAATCCAGAACGTGATAAACAATAAAACAAAGGTAAAAAAAACAATCCCGGCTGCGTACATGTTTTCCAATCCTTGGAATATATATGTGTATAAAAAATTATTTTGGCATAAAAAATATAAGAGTCCAGCGATTTTTATTTACCTATGGTTGTTTTTGTTTCTGTCTTGTTTTTCTCCCTTCTTTTCCTGCATACTGGGTTTGATTTTTCAGGCATATTGCTGTGCAATACAAGTGCCTGTGGAATATTTACGCAAAGGATTTACGTTATGTCTGATCTTGAAGAACGCTGTGCCGAGGCCGGATTGAAAATGACCGGGCAACGCCGTGCCATTCTTGAGGTTCTTAAGTCGGCCGAGGACCACCCGTCCGTCGAGGAAGTTTACGACCGGGCCAAGAAACTGGATTCTTCGGTCAGCATTGCGACGGTTTACCGTACCCTGAGCCTGCTGGATGAAATGAATCTCGTGACCCGGCATGAGTTTCAGGAGGGGTATTCGCGGTACGAACTGAACTGGGATCACCATCACCATCTGGTCGATCTGGAGACAGGTGAGGTGGTCGAGTTTCAGAATGAAGAACTGGAGCGTCTGAAAGTCAGGATTGCCAGGGAGTTGGGCTACGATCTCGTCGATCACAGGCTGGAGCTTTACGGCAAGAAGGTCAAGGGAAAGAGCAAAAAGTAACAGGGTTGCGGCTCTGGACGGATTAATTTCATGTCATGTCAGCATATTCATTTCGATGGAGCACGCGATCCTGAACGCTGCAAATGTCAGCGGGCGGTTCTCAAGGCTTATGCGGGTTTGGTGAAGGCTGGTTGCCCGCATCAGGTCGCGCTTGATGCGGCCAAAACCGTTTACCGTTTTCATCATCCCGAGGATTCCAAGATGGATGCGGGTCTGACGGTCGAGCGCTGGGTCTTTGCTGAGCATTTCCATTAAGCGCCATGCCTGACGATCCCCAAGACGCAAGGCTGCCCGTGCATTTGTGGATCGACGCGCAATTACGGCCCTTGGCCGACCGGGGCATCTATTATTATATCCGGCAGCGCGGAGAGCGGAACACGGGCGTCATCCTGCTTAAGCTGAACGGACTGTCGGGGGAATGCCGTCTGCTTGTCCAGCAGCGCGATCTTGAAGGCGTTCTGGGGTGGATGAATGCGCTGGGGCAAGAAAGGGTTGAAGAAACGGCCGCCGATGCCTATATTCAGCGGACCTGTCAACGCGATCCCGATCTCTGGGTTATAGAAATCGAGGACAGGGCGATGGACAATCCGTTTGAAGGGGCGATGATTACGCTCTGAGACGTTTGGTTATTAACTTTAAGGAAAGGGACGACTATGAAAAAAGTTCTGATGATGGTGTGCTTGTTTACGATGGCCGGATTTGTCGGCGGCTGTTCGAATACTTTTGAAGGCGCCGGGCGCGATATCGAACATGCCGGAGAAAAAGTTCAGGACACGTTCTAGTTTTTGTAGGTGTATTTTTTTGAAGCGCGGTTCAAAAGAGCCGCGCTTTTAACATGAAGACGATATGACGAGTTTTAGCGATCACATCCAGAAGCGGCGCACGTTTGCCATCATCGCGCACCCCGATGCGGGGAAGACGACGCTGACCGAAAAGCTGTTGCTGTTCGGCGGGGCGATCCAGCTTGCGGGCATGGTCAAGGCGAAGGGGGACCGCCGTCGGGCGCGTTCGGACTGGATGAAGGTAGAGCAGGAGCGCGGGATTTCCGTGGCGTCCTCTGTTATGACGTTCGATTATGACGGGATTACCTTCAACCTTCTGGACACGCCGGGGCACGAGGATTTCTCGGAGGATACCTACAGGACTCTGACCGCCGTGGACAGCGCGGTGATGGTGCTGGACTGCGCGAAGGGAATCGAGACGCAGACGCTGAAACTGTTTGAAGTCTGTCGGATGCGGGATATTCCGATTATCACGTTTGTGAACAAGATGGACCGCGACGGGCAACCGCCGTTCGACCTGATGGATGAGGTGGAGCAGAAGCTGGCGCTTGAAGTTACGCCCGCGAGCTGGCCGATCGGGATGGGGCGGGATTTCCGCGGGTGCTACGACCTCATGAATGACGGGCTTGTTCTGTTCGACCGGACCAAGGGCGAGGCGCTTATTGAGGGCGTGAAGTGCCAGGGGCTGGATGATCCGAAGATCGACCAAATGTTAAGGCCCGAGCAGGCGGGAGCCTTGCGTGAGGAAGTGGCGATGGCGCGGGGGCTGTGCCCCGAATTCGATCCTGAAAGCTATCTGGCCGGGCATATGTCGCCGGTGTTTTTCGGCAGCGCGGTCAATAATTTCGGGGTGCGGGAATTGCTGCAGGGTTTGAAAAAATATGCGCCTTCGCCGCGGGCGCTTCCCACTAAAACCCGCAAGGTGGAGCCGGAAGAAACCAAGGTTACGGGTTTTGTCTTCAAGATTCAGGCGAATATGGATCCGAAGCACCGCGACCGGATCGCGTTCACGCGGCTGTGTTCGGGCAAGTTCAAGAAGGGCATGAAGCTTTATCATGCGCGCAGCGGCAAGCAGCTTACGATTCATTCGCCGCTGATGTTCCTGGCGCAGGACCGCGAAGTGGCGGAAGAAGCCTATCCGGGCGATATCATCGGCCTGCCGAATTACGGGGGGTTACGGATCGGGGATGCGCTGACGGAAGGCGAGGAACTTGTGTTTACCGGGATTCCAAGCTTCGCGCCGGAGCTGATGCAGCGGGCGCGGGCGGAAGATCCGCTGAAGGCCAAGCATCTGGGCAAGGCGCTGGAGCAGTTGGCGGAGGAGGGCGCGGCGCGGATTTTCAAGCCCTACAGCGATCCCGACTGGATTGTCGGCGTCGTCGGGCCGCTGCAGTTCGATGTTTTGAAAGACCGTATCCGCACGGAGTACAATATTCCCGTCAAATTCGAGGAGACCAGCCTTTACACGGCGCGTTGGATCACGAGTGCGGACGCGCTGAAGCTTAAAACGTTCATCGATTCCCACCGGAGCGCGGTGGCCAACGATCATGACGGCGATCCGGTGTTCATGGCGCGGAATGCCTGGCATCTCAATGACGCGCAGGACAAGAATCCCGATATTAAATTTACGGCGACGAAATCGTGACCCGGACTAAGTCCGCGGATGTTTTCGCCGGGGCGGGGGAGCTTTCATAGCGGCTCTTTAAAAACAGAGGCTTACTCTTGAGAGTCAGTCCTGAATCTGCCTGTTTTCCCCGGAGTGGACTCAGTCCGGTTAGTCCGGTGGGCGGGCGGTTTTCCTGTGTTGCAAAAGCAGTATAGGAATATTTTCAGTTTTTGTCCAGTTTTGTGCGTACAGCTTTGAATCGCGAAGGCGCGAAGCTTACTGTTTTGGCCTTTCCATCCGCGCAAGCATTCCCGCGTATGCGGGAATCTCTTTTTTTGACCGCAGAGGCGCAAAGGGCGCAGAGTTTTTTTTAAACACAATGATCACAACGCGGTCTGTTCTTCTTTATCGTTCTACGAAGGTCGAAATCCTTTTTTCAAATTAAAAACCTTTGATAGAGCTATAGTAAAATAGTAAATCATGATTATGTTTAGAAAATTAATTTTAAGAAAATCTTATGGTCCTTTACCACCTATGGAATGGGATATACCGCAGTTTGCTGTAATCACTGGAAAAAATGGTTCAGGGAAAACTCAACTATTATCGTTTTTACATGGAAATGCAGGGTATGAGCCAGAAAAGAAGGATAATAAACCATACTACTTAGAGAAGGACAGCGCTCTAAATCAAGATAGTGTCAAATTTATCTCAGAGTCTTATCGTCCTTTAAGTTCATTAAAACCTGACAATAATAGAATGTTTGAACAAAGTATTAGAATCGGAACTGATGTTACGTCCGAAACACAAGGTATAAGAGGGCTTTCAGAACAGCAATTACTAATCACGCCTTTCGTTGAGAAATTAGAAGGAAATTGGATTGGAGAGGTTTTTACAGGGTATTTAGCAACTGTTAATCAGCTAAAAATATTTTTTTACGGTAAGCCAGATAATCCCAAGAGTGACGAAGAAATTTATGATTACATAGGAATGAGACCTCCGTGGTTGGAGATTTCAGAGCATTTTGAAAAGTATGGAATTGAATATAAAATTTTACCTCCGAAAAGTGCGTATGATGGGAGCCCACATTTTTGGGATACTCGAACTGGTCAGGAAGTATCCTATGAATATTTGTCTCATGGTGAAAAGCTTATAATTACTTTAGTGCTTTGGGCATATAATCGCTTTATGGGGCAAACTCTAAAAGTTTTTTTATTAGATGAATACGATGCTCATTTAAATCCCTCGCTAGCCAAAATATTTGTTGAGATTGTTAAAGAAAAGTTAGTAGCGGAATATGGTATTCAAGTAATTATGACCACACATAGTCCTTCTACTGTGGCGTATGTTGCAGATGAAGATTTATTCTGGATGGAGCGGAGCGAGCCAATTATAAAATCATCCCGTTCTGAAATAGTGCCTATTCTGTCAGATGGCATTATGACTTTCAATGAAGCTGGTAGCTTATTGAACTGTGTTGCAAGGAGCAAAAAAAATGTTTTGATTTTTACTGAAGGCGATACAGACGTTCAGCATATTTTTATAGCAAACGAAAAACTAAAGAGTGGTCTTGATTTTGAAGTTATTAGCTGTGGAAATGCAGGAAAATTAAAGCAGTTTTTAATGGGGTGCCCCGAAAATCTTTTTCCAACCAAAACCATAATAGGAATTTTTGATGCCGATCAAGAGGGGCAAAATAATTTTAAGGTTGGAAAAACTTTATTGAACGACCCAAATATTCAAAAAAGAAATGATGGGGCGAATGTTTATGCAATACTTATGCCTACGCCTACGGCAGAACTTAAGGATTACCTGTATTGTCCAATTGAATTTTTATACACTAAGTTTATACTCGATAAATTTGGAATGCTCAAAAAACGTGATCTTTTTGAAATAAATAAAATAAATAATGCTACGGGTAGGCCGCAATTAGGCCAACAAGAATATGGAGAGATGGAAGACTTACATTTTTATAAAATAAGCCAGAATGCTAACAAAAAGCATTTTTGCAACGTAGTTAAAGAGTTAGAAGAAAGTGAGTTTTTAAGTTTTATACCTTTGTTTTCTCTAATTAAGCGCGTTGTACATGATAAAACAGCAAAACCTATTGTAACTTGATTTTTTAAGTCATTTAAGCGAAAAACAGCTTGAATCTCAAGGGCAAAGGTGTAATTTAGCACAAAATTAGTCCTAGATCGTATTGAGCGTTTCAATGTTCAGAATTTCAAAGCTTGCGGATTATGCGGTGGTGGTGCTGGCCGATATGGCGCGGACCGGCGATGCGCTGTTGAGCGCGGCCTTGATCGCCGGGCAGACGAATATATCCGAGCCGACGGCGGCCAAGGTTCTCAAGATGCTTCTGCGGGCGGGGCTTGTGGTTTCGGTGCGCGGCGCGGCGGGCGGGTACAGGTTGGCGCACAGGGCGCATGAGATTTCCGTGGTTACTATCATCGAGGCCATCGAGGGGCCGATTGCCCTGACGGCTTGTGTGGACGGGTTGGAGCCGGATTGCGCGCTGGGGGCGTGTTGCGCTGTGCGCGGGCGGTGGGATTCGGTCAATCAGGCCTTGCGGTCGGCGCTGGAGGGGGTCATGCTGACGGATATGATGCGTCCAAATACCCGAAAAACGATTACGGTTGAAGAGAAGGGAGCGGCCTATGGGGGCCACTGAAGAGACGATTGCCACCGTCAAGGACATGGCCGGAAAATATTCGGCGGGGTTCGTTACGGATATCGAGAGCGATAAAGCGCCCAAGGGGCTGAGCGAGGAGATCGTCCGGTTTATTTCCGCCAAGAAGAAGGAGCCGGAGTGGCTTTTGGAGCGGCGTTTGAAAGCGTTCGCGCACTGGCAGCGGATGAAGGAGCCGAAATGGGCGAAGCTGGAATTCCCGGACATCGATTATCAGGACGCCTATTATTATTCCGCGCCGAAATCCTTCGAGGATGGGCCGAAGTCGTTGGACGAGGTGGACCCGAAATTGCTGGAAACCTACAAGAAACTCGGTATTCCTTTGCGGGAGCAGGAAATTCTGGCCGGGGTTAAAGGGCGGGCGCCTGTGGCCGTCGATGCGGTGTTTGACTCCGTTTCCGTCGCGACCACGTTCAAGGATGAGTTGAAGCGGCATGGGGTGATTTTCTGTTCGATCTCGGAAGCCGTGCGGGAGCATCCCGAGTTGGTCAAAAAATACATGAATTCGGTCGTGCCGTATTCCGATAACAAGCACGCGTGCCTGAATACGGCGGTGTTTACGGATGGGAGTTTTGTCTATATCCCGCCGGGGGTGCGCTGCCCCATGGAGCTTTCGACCTATTTCCGGATCAACGAGTTGAATACCGGGCAGTTTGAGCGGACGCTGATTATCGCGGATAAGGGGTCGTACGTTTCCTATCTTGAAGGCTGCACCGCGCCGATGCGGGATGAGCGGCAGCTTCATGCCGCCGTTGTCGAGCTGATCGCGCATGACGATGCGGAGATCAAATATTCGACGGTGCAGAACTGGTATCCCGGTGACATTGATACAGGCGCGGGCGGGATCTATAATTTCGTGACCAAGCGCGGGCTGTGCGAGGGGCGGAATTCGAAGATCTCATGGACGCAGGTGGAGACGGGGTCGGCGATCACGTGGAAATATCCGTCGTGTATTCTGAAGGGTGACAATTCCTCCGGCGAGTTTTACTCCGTAGCGATCACCAACGGGCGGCAGCAGGCCGATACCGGGACCAAGATGATCCATCTGGGCAAGAATACGCGTTCGCGGATCATCTCCAAGGGCATCAGCGCGGGGCGGAGCAACAATACCTACCGCGGGATCGTCAAGATCATGCCGGGGGCGGACGGGGCGCGGAATTTCACGGCCTGTGACAGTCTGCTCATCGGCGATCAGTGCGGGGCGCATACGGTTCCGTATATCGAGAGCCGTAACCGCACGGCGAAGCTGGAGCATGAGGCGACGACGTCCAAGATTTCGGAGGATCAGCTTTTCTATTGCCTGCAGCGCGGGATCGGGGAAGAGGAGGCGATTGCGCTTATCGTCAACGGGTTTGCGCGGGAGGTCATGCAGCACCTGCCGATGGAGTTCGCGGTGGAGGCGCAGAAGCTGGTGGGGATCAGCCTTGAGGGGAGCGTGGGGTGATATGTCTATCGGGGATCAAGTCATGTTTTCTCTTGGGTGGTTCTTGGTCTGGGCGCTTTGTATTGTGCCCTGGGTTTTAATTCTTGGAAGCATCGGCGTGTCCTATTATTCCGGTGACATTGAATCTTTTGTCATTCGTATTTACATGGGCGCTCTATTCGGCATTTCTATACTGCTTTCTTTTTATGGGATTCTGTGTGTTTGGGGCAATCCTGACAAGTATCGAGCGGAGCATATTAAGTATATGATCAGTTCGCCGATTATTCTGCTGGTTTTTGGACTTTTTTCGAGTTTTGCACTTAGCTGGGTTTTACAGCAGTGGAGCGTGGGGTGATGATGGAATTTTTGATGGCGGTTATGGGTGTTACGGGTGCCTGTTTGACGACTTTTATGTACTGGCTGATGGCCGGGGACAGGATCGATTCCAAGAGCGTCCGGTTTTTTGGGTTGAACGCCCTGGGTGCGTTTATGATTATGGTTTCGCTGGTTTATCATTTTGACTGGGGCGATCTGGGCGGGTTTGTGATGGAATTCAGCTGGCTGCTGGTCAGTCTTATGGGCATTTACAACGCGCTCGGGAACAAGAGAAAAGCGGCATGAGTCGTATAAAACCCATAGAAAACAACATTTTAGGGGACTGGCTTGCGAAGAATCCCGCATGGAGCTATGCGGACGGGGCAATTTCGGCTAATTTTACCTTTGTGGATTTTACGGAGGCTTTTGCTTTCCTTGCGGTCGTGGCCCGGCTTTCAGATGAGGCGGACCATCATGCGAAGATCGAAAACCTCTATAACCGCGTCCGGCTGACCCTCACCACCCATGAGGCGGGCAACCAGGTGACGCAACGGGATCTTTCGCTGGCCGAGAAGATTTCAGAATGGAAAGGCCTGTGAACGATAATAACGGCATGAGGATGGAGAAATTCTTTCACCGCGTTGTGGTCGGGGTCAGCGCGGCGCTGATCCTTTACGGTGTCATTCTGGCCGGTACGATGATTTATAGTGCGCGGCAGGAGCAGGCGCCTGTCGGGGATGCCGATTTTCAAGCTTTGGTTGCCGAGCAGCAGGGTGAGGACGAGCCGTTTCCGCAGATGCATCCTGTGCCGGAGTTTATCCCGAAGGATAAGTATATGCCATCAGAGACGACGGATGTCGGGAAAGTTAGTGACGGACAGAAAGACGTGATGGCTATGCCGCTTTCTAAGTCCGCCGACGAAAGCACTGACGTTGAAAGGCCGGATCCTCCGCCATGAACAAAAGCGCTTTCATTAAGGGTTTTACCGGTTTCGGCAAACAGCTTTTTGCGGACTCCGTCGATTATTACAAACAAAAAGTCTTTCTTGTGATTTCGATCGGCGTTTTTATCCTTCTTTTCGTCAATACTTTCTTTGTTTACCAGTGGTGTCATATCGATTCGGAAACGTTACTGTTGAGCTGCAAAGATCATGGTTTGGATACGTTTTTCAATTACATGACGTCGCACGTGCTTTATCAGATGATTTTCAATTATGGGCAGCTTGAGGACGGATACACTTTTTTTTCTGTCTACAGCCTGATTGTTTCAGCGGTGGTCAGTGGTTTGTTCATCGTCGGTTTTTTGACGCTGTCTTTTTCCATTTTCAATCTGCCGTGGCGTCTTTTCGATTATATAAAAGAGAATTACTACGAAACCGAGCAAGACGGGAATACTGAGAGTGATTGATATTAAAGGCCTTCAAGCGTGCGTTCAAACGGACTTGGGTTCCCGGGAAATCCTCAAGGGTCTCAGCCTGTCCATCAAGGCGGGCGAAGTTCACGCGATCATGGGGCCGAACGGGTCAGGGAAATCAACGCTCTCCTATGTTCTGGCCGGGCGTGAGGGGTATGAGGTTACGGGTGGGGCTGTCACGCTGAACGGACAGAGTCTTTTGGAACTTGAGCCTGAGGAGCGAGCGGCTGCGGGGGTTTTTCTGGCGTTCCAGTATCCGGTTGAAATTCCGGGCGTCAATATGAGCACCTTCCTGAAGACTTCGATCAATGCCGTTCGCAAGCAGCGGGGGCAGGAGGAACTGGATGCGCTCTCGTTGCTCAAGCTGATGAAGGCCAAGTGCAAGGATCTCGGGATTTCTGACGAGATGATGAAGCGGGCGGTCAATGCCGGGTTCTCGGGCGGCGAGAAAAAAAGGAACGAGATTCTGCAGATGGCCTTGCTGGAACCGAAATTCTGCATTCTCGATGAAACGGATTCCGGTCTGGATATCGATGCCCTCAAGATCGTGGCCGAGGGGGTCAACCGTTTACGGAGTCCGGACCGCGCTTTCCTGATCATCACACATTATCAGCGGTTGCTGGATTATATCAAGCCGGATGTGGTGCATGTCATGGCTGATGGCCGGATTGTCAAGACCGGTGGGGCTGACGTGGCTCTGGAGCTTGAAAAACAGGGCTACAAAGAATTTGTCAAAGCCTGCGCGTAACCTTTCATTCAAGGACAAATCATGCCTATTCTGGATAAAGCCTCTGAAGAAATTTTTGCCATCATCAGCGCACATTTCGCGGTTTCGGAGCCTAATCCCCTTGAAACTATTACGGCGGCTTTGGCGGCGGTTGCTGGAGAACAGCTTGTTCGCCAAATTATTCCCTCGGGGCGGATTGACTCCAAAACCATCTGGGTTTTTGACGAGAAGGTCGAGGATGTTCTTTACCGGCGCGAGCGCGACACCCTTAACATTATTATCGGGGCCGGTGCCGTGGCCTCCGGCCTTCCCTTCGAAAGGCTTCCCGATATGGTGGAAATCCTAGAACGTACGGATGCGGCGATCCGGGACAGTTCCTCTTTTCCGCCGCTTTCGATTCCGCGGGAGATGTATCCCGCCGAATGGCCCCCAAATTGCGCTTTTCGACACCGTTCGCAAATCGACTATATTCTTGATAATAACAATCTTAAGGGCGAGGGGCGAGTTCTGGCTTGTGCGCTTGCTGTTTCGAAGATGGTTAAGCTTAACGGCGAGATGACCGGGGATGTCTGGCATTTCTTTATCCTTGCTCTGGAGGTTTTGGCCGGATGTTCGCGGATGGCGCCCCTTAAGGCGGAGATGGAGAGCTTATGGTAGGGGTTCTGAAAGCGCTTGATTCACAAACGCTGCCCACGCCCAAGCAGGAGGAGTGGAAGTACACGAATCTGGCGCGGGCGTTGCCGTCTGAGCTTTTGGCCGTGCGACCGCAGGGGGTGGAGGAGAAAGTTATCCACAGAAGCCGTGGACAGAATAGTGGACAAGTCGAGGATATTGGGTGGATGGGCGCGGCCGGGGCGCATCAGCAGCCGGTTTTAAGGGTAAGCGTTGAGGAGGGGGCGGAGCTGACCCTGATCGAGCGGCATGTGGGGCAGGGTGCGTACTGGAAGAATATGATCACGGAGATCAGCGTGGGCAAGAATGCGCGGTTTCATCATATCCGTTTGCAGGAGGAGAGTCTGGAGGCCGTGCAGACGAACCTTGTGCGGGTGACGCTGGAGCGGGATGCGGCTTACGATTGTTTTTCGCTGAATATGGGCGGGAAGCTGACGCGCCATGAAATTCACGCGGTGATTGCCGGGCCGAATGCGGATTGCCGTTTGAACGGATTGAATCTGCTGGGCGGAGCGCAGCATGGGGACACCACGATTTTGATTGAGCATGCGGCGCCGCACTGTACGTCCTATCAATTCTACCGTTCACTTTTGGACGATACGGCGCGGGGGGTGTTTCAGGGCAAGGTCCACGTGCATCAGGCGGCGCAGAAGACGGACGGGTATCAGCTGTCCAACGCCTTGCTGCTTTCTCCGACGGCGGAGATGGACACCAAGCCGGAGCTGGAGATTTATGCGGATGATGTCAAATGCTCGCACGGGGCGACGACCGGGCCGCTGGATGAGGAACCGCTGTTTTATCTGCGCTCGCGGGGGTTGAGCGCGGCGGAGGCGCGGCGGCTTCTGGTGCAGGCGTTCGTCGATGAGGTTCTGGAGAAAATTCCTCATGAGGGCGCGCGCGAGGAAGCGCGGGGGAAGGCGGAAGCATGGCTGGCGATGCGGTTGAAGTAGAGTTTCAGCTTACGGTTGATGATCTGGTGGCGTTTAATCGCAATGTTGCAATTGATAATAAATCAGACTCTGTTGGATTTTCTTTTGTGCAATTTAGGGGGCCAATAATTGTTGCCTTACTTCTTCTTGGCTTTTGTTTTGTTTTGCCCCAAAAAGGCTTAATAGCAGTGCAATTTATTTCCGGCTTTTTAACTTGTGCCTTGTTTATTTTGATGGTGACTTTTGTTTTAAGACAAAGGTCGTTCAAGCTGCATTTTAAAAAAATGCTTATTTCGGACAATATCTCCAAGCGTAAATTGATTATAGATTCTGAGTTTGTAAAAGAGATTACAAAATATTCGGACTACACTATTGGTTGGCGTGGATTCGAGAGAGTTCAGAAAGTCGGGGATTTAGTTTTTTTGTACACTACAAATATTAGTGCTCTGGTCGTTCCCAAGCGGGCGTTTGCAGATGATGCGGCGTTTGAGCGGTTTTATCAGAAATGTCAGGAGTATTTTAACGCGGCGCGGGGCAAGACTCCTGAGAGTGGGGCGGCGTGACGATTTTTTTTGAAACACAACGACCACGACGGGCACGACGCGAGCGAGGGCTTGGCGGGCGGGGTGCGTGTGGTGTTGACGGGGGTGTGGCGTGAGCGGGGAGGCGATTGAGATTGAATATCAGCTAACTGTTGATGATTATGCGAAGTTTCAGGCTGACGTCAGTATGACGGCTGAACAAAGAAAGGCTGGTGCTGCTGGCGTAGTTAGAATTTATAAAATATTCGTGTGTGTTTTTTTTGTTATTATTTTTTTAAGATTTTTTATTGATGTTTCGAAGGCAGAAATTAAAGTCAGCGATTTTTGGAGTTACACTTTTGAATCTTTAGCTAGTGCGGCGCTCCCATTTTTGATCTTTACCTTTTTTGTGCTGTATCTTCGTTTTATCGGGAAGAAAGCGCTCCATTCCAGATTTAAGGCGATTACCAAGCGTTTACTTAGTGTAGGGGAGAACAAAGCTATCTTGGCTCCCGTAATTCTTATGCTTTGTCAGAATTACGTTATTCACTCTTCAAATTTTTTTAAATGCGAATATTACTGGAGCGGCCTAGAGAAAGTACAAATACTGAATGGTGATTTGTACTTATTCCTATCTACGTATAGTGCTTTAATTGTGCCTACTCGCTTCTTTAAATCCGAAGAGGAGAAGCAGCGGATTTACGAACAGTGCCTAAAATGGTGGCAGGCGGCGCAGGAGAAGAGTCCTGAGAGTGAGGCGCCGTGAGCGAGAATATTCAACGCCCCCTCTCCCCCAACCCCTCTCCCCCGCAAACGGGTGAGAGGGGAGATGTGCCATTCCTGCAGGCGGGTGAGAGGGGAGATGGGATATCCTTGCAGGTGGGTGAGAGGGGGTGTGTTTCATCCCTGCAGGCGGGTGAGAGGGGAGGGATGCCATCCCGGGGAGAGGGGGTAGCCGATCTCCCAAAAAAGAGAAATAGCAGCCGCAAGAGTCGATTGACGCCTGTTGCGAGAAAATTAAGGAAAAATCCAACTGAGGCTGAGAAGAAGCTCTGGGCTTTGATCCGGGCGGATCAACTGGGTGTGAGATTTAGGCGACAATATCCTGTTGGCCCTTATGTCGTTGATTTTTATTGTTCTTCGGCAAGGCTTATTATCGAGGCGGATGGCGGGCAGCATAATGAAAACTCAAGTGATATGATCAGGACGGCATTTCTTGAAGGGCAGGGCTATCGTGTCCTGAGGTTCTGGAATCATGACGTTTTAAATAACCCCGAAGGGGTTTTGGAGCGGATCAGGGAGGTTTTGCAGAGATGACACAGATTCCCTCTCCGTGGCGCGGGGATTTTCCGATTTTCAAGACGACCATGCATGGGAAACCGCTGGTTTTTCTGGATAGCGGGGCGAGCGCGCAGAAGCCGCGGGCCGTTATTGAGGCGATGCAGGCCGTCATGGAGGGCGGGTATGCGAATATCCATCGCGGGCTTTATGAACTTTCGCAGAGTCTGACGGCGTCGTTCGAGGCGGTGCGGGCGAGAGTGGCGCGGTTCATCGGTGCGGGGAGCGCGAACGAGATTATCTTCACGCGCAATTCGACGGAGGGGATCAATTTGGTCGCGCAGAGCTGGGGGCGCACGCATCTTAAGGCGGGGGACGAGATACTCCTGACCGCTATGGAGCATCACGCGAATATCGTGCCGTGGCAGCTGCTGTGCGGGCAGGTGGGATGCGTCATCAAGGTCATTCCGGTGACGGCGGACGGGCGGCTGGATTTTCCGGCGTTTGAGAAGCTGTTGTCCAAGAAAACAAAACTTATTGGCGTCGTTCATGTCTCCAACGCGCTGGGGACGGTGAATCCGGTCGAGGCGGTTATCAAAACGGCGCGGGCGTACAATCCCGAACTTAAAATTCTGGTGGACGGGTCGCAGAGCGCGGTGCATCAGGCGATTGACGTGCGGGCGATGGATGCGGATTTCTTCGTGTTCACGGGGCACAAGCTTTATGGGCCGACGGGGGTCGGCGTTCTGTACGGGAAATACGACGTTCTGGAGTCCATGCCGCCTTATCAGGGCGGGGGCGATATGATCGAGCGGGTGCGGTTTTCCGGCACGACGTACAAGGAGCCGCCGGCGCGGTTCGAGGCGGGGACGCCCGCGATTGTCGAGGTCATTGGGCTGGGCGCGGCGATTGATTATGTTTCGGGCATCGGCATGGATCAAATCGCGGCGCATGAGCGGAGGCTTCTTGAATACGCCACTGCGGAAATCCGCAAGGTTCCGGGCCTGAAACTTTATGGGCCGGAGGATGTTTCGCACAAGGCCGGAATTCTTAGCTTTACGATGGACGGGGCGCATCCCAGCGATATCGGCATGGTGCTGGACCCGTGCGGGGTGGCGGTGCGGACGGGGCATCATTGCTGTATGCCTCTGATGGAGTTTCTGGGCATCGAGGCTACGGCGCGGGCCTCGTTCGGGCTTTATACGGACGGGGGGGATATTGACGCGCTGATCGCGGGGCTGCATAAAGTGCGCTCCCTGTTCGGGTAGGGATGGAGATCAGGCTCCGGGAATGTTAGGCTTGGTCAGGGAGAGAGGGGAATGAGCCGGATCATTTTGCTGATTGTTCTGCTGGCGGCGAGTTTCGGGGCCGTGATGATTGTGATGCAGAACGATATGGATTCCTCTGCGAAACGGCCCTACCAGAGCCATGAGGAGATGCGGGAAACCCTGCGGGAGAAGCAGTCGGAAAAAATGACGGCCAAGCAGGTGGAGGCTTTCAAGACCGAGTGCGTGGCAGAGGCCAGCAAGAGCGACGAGGTCAAACGGATGGGGCTGGATGTTTCCGGGTTTTGCGGATGTATGGCCAAGGCGCATATGGCGTTGGATCTTTCCGTGCAGGGCGACGCAGAACGGCGCAAGGAGTATTATTCCAAGGGCAAGCCGTGTTTTGAGAAATTTTTGAAGCCGGCTGTCATTAAAGTTTGTGCCGAGACGAATGTTACTACAGGGATCAAGTTCAACTGCAAGTGTATGTATGCCTATTCGGTCAAAGAGCACGTTTCCTTGTGGATCGAGGGAACGGGCGGGAATGTGAAGATGCTTAATGCCAACGAGCAGGAGGCGCGCAAGAAGGCGCTGGGGATGGATTTGATGAAAAAGTGTATTGAGTAAAGACGGTTATGGTTCAGAACGCATCCGATTCTGCCGCGAATAGTGCGCCCGCCGAGAGCGTCTATGACGAGCTGACGGAGCCGGCGCACGTCGAGGCGCCGCGTGAGCATAAGCTTTGGCCTAAGATACATGCGGCGTTGCGGGAGATTTACGACCCGGAAATTCCAGTCAATATCTATGAGCTGGGGTTGATCTATGTCATTGATATCGAGCCGGAAAAAGACGGTTTATCGGATATCGGCGTACGGATGACCTTGACCTCCCCCGGCTGTCCGGTGGCGCAGGAGATGCCGGGATGGGTGCGATCTGCTATACTGCCTATTGAGGGCGTTGGCGGTGTGACCGTCGATATGGTGTGGGATCCGCCTTGGGATCCCTCGAAGATGGCTGAAACGGCAAAAATGCAGCTCAATATGTTTTACTAGGGTGAAAGAGACGCGTATGAACCCGATCAAGATGACAGAACAGGCTGCGGCGCAGATCGGCGCTTTGCTGGACAAGGCGCCGGAGGGGTCGCCGGGGGTACGGCTGAGCATCAAGAGCACCGGGTGTTCCGGGCACAGCTATCATATGGAGTATGTCAAACCCGGCGATACGCTGTCGGGGGATGATGTCATCGAGCAGGGCGGGGTCAGGCTTTATATCCCACGGATGCATTCGTGGATGCTGTTCGGGATGGTTGTCGATTATGTCACGGATGCGCTGGGAAACTCCAAGTTTGATTTCAGCAATCCGAACGAGACGGGGCGCTGCGGCTGCGGGGAGAGTTTTCAGGTTTCGCGGGAAAAGGGCGTTCCGGTCTAAAGCCAAGGCAGGCTTTTTCCTTGGGTCATTTATATAGCAGGCTGCAAAAACGTGTTATGGGAAAGATTTGTTTTAGTTTTTGAATTTCCTTCAGTGCGCCTTTTTTATTATTGGATTGCCGCCGGATATTTATATGCGTTGGTTAGCTTATTTGTCGGCCTTGATAGAAATCCCCTCCTCCCTTATCTTTATTTCTACGTTCCGGTTCTTTGGGCCTTATGGATTACAAATGTCTTGTTTTTAGGCGGAAGGCCGTTTCCCCAAATATTTTTGTCATGGATTTTAATCGACTGTCTGATGCTTCTAGTGGTTGGACTTGCTTCCATCGGAGTGGAGGATTTTTGTCAATCTCTTGGACTTGCGGAGACTTTTTTTATTACTTATTTCCCTGTTTTGATGCCGGCATCGTATCTATCGGGTTTATTCAATCCTTTTCCAGAGAATTACTATTCGGTCTTTGGGTGTTCCGGTATAGGCGGCGCTTTTTCTGTGTGGTTGGAAGTATCGTATATGGCCCTTCCGCAATCCGCACTTGTTCTATTTCTGGCACGGTATTTCTTGAGGCCTGACCCTTCTCAAGCCCAGACGCTCTAAAAATGCGAATGCTGGTGCTTTTATGCGGCCGATTTGCGATTGGCGTTTTCGCAGGCTTCTAGGGCTTTTGCGATCACTTTTTCATCCGCGCCGGTTTGATGGGGCAGGGTGCTGAGCGCCTGCCGCCATAATCTGGCGCCGGGGATCGCCTGATAGAGGTTGATCATGTGGCGGGTGATGGATTTTACGGGTGTTGCGTATTTTTCCGCCTGCTCCTTACTATAGGGGATCATGGCGCGGGCGATCTCCTCGCGGGTTCGCAGCATTTCGTTGCCGAAAATGGCCTGTTCGATTTCGGTCAGGAGGAGATAGGGGTTCTGATAGGCTTCGCGGCCGATCATGACGCCGTCGAAGACTTCTAGGTGTTGCTGCACTTCCTCGGCGGACTGGATTTCGCCGTTGATGACAATGTTCAGTTCCGGGTGGCACGCTTTCATTTTCGCCACGCGGGCGTAATTGATGGGCGGCTTGGTCCGGTTTTCCTTCGGCGAGAGGCCCGACAGCCAAGCCTTGCGGGCGTGGATGATGAAGGTTTTGCAGCCCGTCTGTTTGATGACCTCTATAAAGGTGTTCAGAAACTCCTCGCAATCATAGTTGTCGATGCCGATGCGGCATTTGACGGTGACGGGGATATTCACAGCGTTTTGCATGGCGGCCACGCATTCGGCCACGAGTTGCGGTTCGGCCATCAGGCAGGCGCCGAATTTGCCCTTCTGCACGCGGTCGGAGGGGCAGCCGCAGTTCAGGTTGATTTCGTCGTAACCGAAATCCTCCCCCATTTTCGCGCAGACGGCGAGATCGGCAGGGTCGGAGCCGCCGAGTTGAATGGCGATCGGGTGTTCCTGCTCATTGAAGCGCAGGAAGCGTTCGCGGTCGCCGTGCAGGAGAGCGCCGGTCGTCACCATTTCGGTGTAAAGGCGGATATTGGGGGAGATCATACGCGCAAAATAACGGAAATGGCGGTCCGTCCAGTCCATCATGGGCGCGATGGAGACGGTTTTGGACTTTTCCACAGTTTCTGTTACATTGGCGGTGTTCATGGGGATTTCCTTAGCATATCTGCTGTCCGATGGTGTCTAAAAATCGCATTTTTGTTGTTTTTCCGCTGTTTTTTGCGGTTTTTCTGCTGCTGGCACCCTATGAGGCGGGGGCGGAGAAGTCGGCTGCCCCTGAGAAAAAGCCTCCCTTCCGTTCAACTACCCTGCCGCTGCCGCGCTTTGTGTCACTGGGCGCAGAAGAGGTTCATGTGCGGGCCGGACCGGATCAAAAATATCCAATCCGCTGGACCTATTCGCGGCAGGGGCTGCCCGTAGAGATCGTTCTGGAATTCGAGAACTGGCGCAAGATCCGGGACCATGAGGGTCAGGAGGGGTGGGTGTACCACACCTTATTATCGGGGGCGCGGACGGCCATGATTGAGGGCCGGGAGAACGTTCCCGTGTACGAAGTCCCCGATCCAAAGGATGATGAAATTACCAATGTAACCATGAAGTTAGAGCCCTTTGTTCTTGTTAATGTTGAAGAGTGTCAGGCGCATTGGTGCTCCATAGAAATCTCGGGATATCAGGGGTGGATTGCGAGAAAATATCTCTGGGGTATTTACGAGCACGAATTATTTGATTAGAATCAATACCGTAGTTGACCACTACGTCCTTCCTTTCGTTAACTTTCCAACCTTTTCATAACCCCGTTCAAGGTTCACCGGAAATATGTTTGCGCTTACGAACAAGCCCGACATGGGCGCACGATTCTACTCCGCTTTGATCCAGCTCGCGTCGGATCATGAGCGGGGTGTCGACGGTATGAAGGTCATTCAGCTTATGGCCGGCGTTCTTGTCGAAAATTATTTCGTCTTTGATGAAGCCGATCAAGCGATGACGGCGAGTTTTAAAAAGCTTGCGGTACTTCTGAATTGCGATCCCGCGCCAGGGCCGCTGGCGCCTTATGCGTTGCCGCCCTCTCATATCATCGATCAGGAAACCGAGCGCGGGCGCATGGCAGCGCGCCTCTTTTTCGAGGACTGGATGGATTGTCACCACGAGTTCAACGAACTTCTCCATATGTTGTATCAGAACATCCTGATCGGCTGGGAGGATATGGGTTTTCCCCGTGAGGAATCCTTCCGCCTTCTGGTTGAAAGTACAAAACGGGCGATGGCCTTCGAGATTTCCGCGCAGGAGCTTTGTGATGTCGTGATCGAGCGCATGGTGCAGCGACACGGCTGGACTTTGGGCGATTGTATTTCGGCCCTGAGCGGTGTGGCGGGGCGGCGGCTGGCGATTTCCAGCAATTCCGGGCCGTTTACCTATTTCTACGGGTCGGATTTGCCGGAGAATCTTGACCAGATCGTTCATGTGATGACGCAGGAAGCGGTGCGGCACGGCGTTCCGGCCGGGAGCAACTGGCGTTTCGGGTTGCCGGCCAATGATTTGCCCGTCCATGCTCCGGTTTCCCTCATCCGTGAGATGGAGCCGCGGTGTCTGCGTTTTTTCCGCACGATCCAGATGACCCACCCGTTCGATCAGGCTGTTGCCTGCGCCAAGGCGGCCGGACGGATGATCGCCGTGGCCTCGGGCGGGGAGTTGCCGGAAATCGAGCCGGCGATTGCCAAGCCGCTGGCTATGTCGGCGATTACCGAGACGTATAAGCACGTCTGCCTCGATTTCGATATGGTCTCCTATTGATCTT
The DNA here is from genome assembly GCA_016699735.1 of Alphaproteobacteria bacterium. Lineage (NCBI taxonomy): Bacteria > Pseudomonadati > Pseudomonadota > Alphaproteobacteria > Alphaproteobacteria bacterium. Next base: position 1,951,409 of record CP065008.1, on the reverse strand, counting down.
TGTTGCTGCTGGCAATAATTTTGCGCTTTTGCAGGCTTGATAAGATCGGGGCTTGCCGCACGGAGTAAAGCTTCGTATAAAGCTCATGGCAAACATTATTTAGGGAAGTCATGAGCTTCGTCCCCAAAGGCAGCTATAGCTATGAGGATATAATTGAATGCGGACACGGGCGCCTGTTCGGCCCCGGCAATGCACGGCTTCCGCTTCCTCCCATGCTGATGTTCGACCGCATCACGAATGTTTCGACCGAAGGCGGAACGTACGGCAAGGGTGTGATTGAGGCTGAACTCGACATTACGCCCAGCCTCTGGTTTTTCGAGTGTCATTTTGAAAGCGATCCGGTGATGCCGGGATGTCTGGGGCTTGATGCGCTGTGGCAGCTGCTCGGGTTTTATCTCGGGTGGACGGGTTCGCCGGGATCGGGTCGGGCGCTGGGACTCGGGGAATTGAAGCTCACCGGGCAGGTTCTGCCGGAAACGAAGCTCGTGAAGTATGTTGTCAATATCAAGCGCGTTCTGAAGGGACGGCTTGTGCTGGGCACTGGGGACGGGACGATGTACGGGGACGGCAAAGCGATTTATGAGGCCAAGGATCTCAAGGTCGGGCTGTTTGAAAATCCACGGGCGATCTGATATTCCCGTGGGATAGACACATACACTTAGGGACGTTGTTATGACAGGTTCAGGGCGGCGCGTGGTCGTCACAGGCATGGGGATTGTTTCCTGCATCGGGAATTCGGTGGAGGCCGTGCTGGACTCCCTTAAAGCCGGACGGTCGGGGATCGTGGCGGCGCCTGAGTATGCGGCCATGGGTTTTCGCAGCCAGATTCACGGGCGGCCCGATATCGTTCTGGAGGAACACATCGACAAGCGCCTGTTCCGCTTTATGGGCGACGGGGCGGCTTATAATCATCTGGCGATGGAGCAGGCCGTCAGGGATTCCGGTCTGGAGCCGGAGGACGTCAGTCATCCGCGCACGGGAATCGTGATGGGATCAGGCGGGCCTTCGACACGGTCGCAGGTCGCCGCTGCCGATATCGCCCGTGAGAAGGGACCGAAGCGCGTGGGGCCGTTTGCCGTTCCCAAATGCATGAGTTCGACAAACTCCGCGACGATTGCCACAAATTTCAAGATCAAGGGTGTCAATTATTCCATATCCTCGGCTTGTTCGACGTCGGCGCATTGCATCGGCAACGCGGCGGAGCAGATATTGCTCGGCAAGCAAGATGTTATGTTCGCAGGCGGCGGGGAAGAACTGGACTGGACTTTGTCCGTGCTGTTCGATGCGATGGGGGCGATGTCGTCGAAGTATAACGCCACGCCGGAAAAGGCGGCCCGCGCCTATGATGCCAACCGCGACGGGTTTGTGATCGCCGGGGGCGGCGGTGTGATCGTTCTGGAGGAACTGGCTCATGCCAAGGCCCGCGGGGCGAAGATTTATGCCGAGGTCGCCGGGTACGGCGCGACGTCCGACGGGGCCGACATGGTGGCGCCGAGCGGCGAGGGGGCCGTGCGCTGCATGGAGCAGGCGCTTTCGACCGTTTGTGAGCGCGCTCCGGTTACCTATATCAACGCGCACGGAACTTCGACACCCATCGGCGATATCACGGAGCTGGATGCTATCCGCGAGGTTTTCAAAAAGCGGGATCAGGATGTTCCCGCGATCAGCGCGACCAAGTCCATGACCGGACATTCGCTGGGGGCGACGGGGGTGCAGGAGGCGATTTATTGTCTGCTGATGCTTGGGCATAATTTTATCGCGCCGAGCATCAATATCGAGACTCTGGACGAGGGGGCGAAGGGGTTGCCGATCGCGCAACAGCGGATCGACAATGTCCGGCACCAGACATTGATCTCCAATAGTTTCGGGTTTGGCGGTACGAATTGCACGCTGGCGTTCAGCCGTTTTGAAGGGTAGGAGTCGGCGATGGTCAAGGATTTGATGAAGGGTAAGAAGGGTCTGGTCATGGGTGTGGCCAATGACCATTCCATCGCTTGGGGTATGGCCGAGGCGCTGCATCAGGCCGGGGCCGAGATGGCGTTTACCTATCAGGGGGATGCGTTTGGGAAGCGAGTGAAGCCCTTGGCCGAGAGTATCGGCGCGAAAATCCTGATTGATTGCGATGTGCAGAAGGAAGAGGATCTCGACCGGGTTTTTGCCACGCTCAAGAAAGAATGGGGCACGATGGATTTCCTGATTCATGCCATCGCCTATTCCAACAAGGAGGAGTTGCAGGGGCATTATGTGGATACCACGCTCAGCAATTTCCTGCAGACTATGCATATCTCCTGTTATTCCTTCACCTCCATCATGCGGCGGGCGAAGGATATGATGAGCGAAGGCGGGTCGGCGGTGACTCTTACGTATTACGGGTCGATGAAAGTCATGCCCAATTATAACGTCATGGGCGTTGCGAAGGCGGCGCTTGAGGCTTCGGTACGGTATCTGGCGGCCGATCTTGGTCCGCCGACGGATCAGCACAAGAGTATCCGGGTGAACGCCATTTCCGCGGGACCGATGCGGACGCTGGCCGGGGCGGTCATCGGCAGTGCGCGCAAGACGTATAAATATAACATCGTGACTTCGCCGCTGCGGAAGCCTGTGGATTTGCAGGATCTCGGGGGGACTGCGCTTTATCTTCTGTCCGATCTTTCGAACGCCGTGACCGGTGAAGTGCATTATGTGGATTGCGGGTTCAATGCCGTGGGGATGCCGCTGCATGAGCAGTTGAAGGATCTGGCGGGGTAGGGGGAGGTAAATGGGCAACCTTATCGACCCGAAGGAAAGACTGCTTTTAATTATTTTGCTCGTTCTTGCTACTGCTGTCTGGGGTATTCTTATTTTCGTCACAAAAGGTGTTTTCCTAGCGGTTATACCTGTGATGTATCTACTCACAACACTTATTCAGTCAGGTTTCATCTCCTATCTACGCGGGGCCGGAGCGATTGTTTCCAAGGAGCAGTATCCTGACTTGTATGAACATTATTCGGAATGATGCCGTAAGCTGAAGATGAAAAAAGAGCCCGTCTTGGTCATTATTAACGGGAACGGGATACTGAATGCGTTTGCAACGAAATTTCTCCGTACCCATTATGTCGTGCTTTATTCCAATATCGTCGATGCCATGGATGACCATCCAGGGGCGATCAAGTTTTATATGGGGCATGAACTCGGACATATCAGCAGAAAGCATTTGTTATGGATGCCCTATCTGACCTCTGTCAGCTTTCTTCCCCTAATTGGTGCAGCGTATTCGCGGGCCCGCGAGCGAACCTGCGATAATTTTGGTTTGTATTGCTGTGCCTCTAAAGATGATTCCGTGCGCGGAATGGCCGCTCTCGTTGTCGGGGTAAAACGCTGGAAAACGCTTAACATCGATGCCCTCGTCAAGCAAGCACAGGCCATGAGAGGTTTCTGGATGTCTTACCATGAGCTTATTTCCGATTATCCATGGACGGTCCGCAGGCTATTATCTTTGCATGGCGAGGAGACGAGGAAAAAAATCCCCCGGCGCAATATTTTTGTCTGGTTGTTTGTTCTTATTACGCCGCGGCTTAATCTGATGTCGATTATGATTTTATATATCGCGATTATCGGGGGTGCTGAGTATGCAAAGTTTAATAAGACGTTAACAGGCCTCCCTGAAGCTCAGATCCAAAACAGCAGCCAAGGTTCTAAAAGCTACGGTGAGCCTGAACACTTTGATCAATGGTTAATTGAAGAGCCTTAGAAACCGGGCTGATCATTGCCGTCACTCTATTCATCCGAATTTTTTATTGATGTATTTTCTCGCCGGGGTTTCGATCAGCGCGTAGCTGAGCATTGCTACCGGAAGCACCAGCAGCAAGGCCAGAAAGAGCAGAGCCATTTCCGTTTCGTCGGAGAGGGGCAGAAGCTTGATCAGAGAGAGTGTTATCTCTAGCATCGGGATGTGGAGAAGGTAGACGGAATAGGATATTTCGCCCAGGTACGCTGCCTTATCCGAGGACAGAGGCCAGTCATAGTTTTGGCGGGCTTGCTCGGCTCCTAAAAGTATAATCACCCCGAAGGTCAGGACGATCCAGAAATCGGGGCTAAGAGTGCCCAGAAGAACCAGCAGAAGACCGGATACGGCAAAAAATGACCAGCGGCGGTATGCGCGTACTTCGTATTCTTTTCCCAGTAGATAGAGCCATATCCCGCCAATGAATTCCGGGACGATCCGCAGGATGCCGAAGTCAAAATCCAGGCGGGTTAGCGGTTTACCAAGTAAAAACGTTGCCGCTGACCAGCAGGCGGAGATAGCCAGAAGGGCCAACAGGGCGTTCATTCTCAACGACAGGCGGCTCATGATTACGAGCAGGACAGGGAAGAGAAGGTAGGCGAACCATTCGGCGCTGATCGACCAGGACGGGCCGTTGATGGAAATCAACCCAAAATCCCACCACGCATGAAAGCACATAAGGTAGACGAATAAGGATTGCATAGTCAGAGGGGGTTCGGGTGCAGGGGTGACTCCTGCAAGATAGAAACCGTAAAGCTGAGTCAGCGCGATGGTAAAGGCCAGAAGATAGGCAGGGTATATTCTGGCGATCCGCCGGATGTAAAAATTTCTTATCGAAAGCGTGCCGTTCTTTAGTTTTTCCAGATAGACATGAGTGAGGACAAAGCCGCTCAGGATAAAAAAGAAATCCACGCCGAGGTAGAGTTTTGAAATGATGGGAACGCTCTCCGCCAGATCCGGGGCGGCGTTTTCGATGATAATCATGCAGCAATGGTGGAAGGCTACGGCATAGGCCGCCCAGAAGCGTAGCGAAGTCAGGACCGGAAGGATTTCCGGGTATTTTTTATCGGTTCTTTGCAGCATCACCCGTTGCCTTTTGCTCCGTGCCGGAGGGGGATATGCACCTTACAAGCCAATGCCTGCAAGGGCTTTCGATATATTTGTGCATAGCCATGGCCAAAAGCACCATAATGAGGGGCGCGGCGGCCCAGAAATAGCCCCAGATTTTTGAGTTTTCCTCAAGTCCCAAGCCTCGTTCGAGAATTGTATCGAAGACGATAAACATGAACGGATACTGGATCATGTACAGGCTGTAGGAGATTTCACCGAGATAGACCGAGGAATTTTCGAAGAGGAAATTTTTCTGCCCTGTTCTCGACAGCTCAGCGGTCGCGTATATCATGAACGCGAAGAGGGGAACGGCGATCCAGTCCCCGATTTCAAGAAGCAGTCCGCAAAAGAGCGCGACGACACATCCGCCCATGAAGACCTGTCCGCACCATTTCAAACTATATCTTAGAGAGAATAGATAGAGGCCGATGCCGATCATAAATTCGGGGAGTATTCTGGGCAGGCCGAAGACGGACATTTTGCTCAACGGCTGGCCCCAGAGCGGTTCGCTCACCAGCCATAGTGCGCCATAAAGCGTAAAAGAAAGCAGGAGCGAAAGTTCAGGTCTTCGGAGTCTCATGAAAACGGACATCAGAAACGGGAATAAAAGATAGGCAAAAAATTCGGCGCTGATGGTCCAGGAATAGCGATTGTAGGAGAGGTCCGCGGCCAGACTCCAGGACTGCACAAGAAAGAGGTTCTGAATGAAATCGCTGATCGTTGGCGGATTTTCAGCGGGCGGACCGTTTAACACGGCGTTGATGCCAAAGATCACCAGCATCAGGGCGAGCGTAAAGAGATGGATCGGGTAGATACGGGCGATCCGTTTAATCAAGAAATGCCTGTAGGCGAATGTTTTGCTCTCTAAAGCGCCGAGATAACAGTGCGCGAGGATGAAACCACTAAGGATGAAGAAAAAGTCTACGGCGAGGTAGCCCTTGGATAAGATCAGATCGACGGCGGGGCTGAAGAGAAAATGATAATGGAACAGGATAACATAAAAGACCGCGTAGAATCTCAGGGACGTCAGCCCTTCTATATCCTTCGGAAATTTTTTCTCCGTCCGAGTCAGCACGTGCCGTTATTCCTCTCGCTTACGTTCCTAATGTCTGGAAAAGAGGACATCCCTGATGATGTCCGGCGCATCGGAGAAGACGCCATCGACGCCCCAGCGCAGCAGGCGGCGGGCTTCCTCTACGTCATTCACCGTGTAGGCGAGAACGGGGAAACCTTTGTCGATGACCGCGTCGATTTCCTCGCGGGTGATGGTCTTCGCGTTGACGTTGATGGTGGAGACCTGAAGGAAATCGGCCAGTTCCTCCCAATTTTCAGGCCACTCCTCACCGATCAGCAGGCCGCGGGGCCAGTCCTGCGCCATTTCAAGTGCGGTTTCGAGGCTGACCAGCGAGAAGGAGGAGACGAGCAGGCGGCTGTGGTCGTCCCAGATTTGGGAGAGAATGTCGAGCGCGGCTTCGGCGGTTTCGCGCTCCCGGCCCGGGCAGGGTTTGATTTCTAGATTCAGCCCGAGGTTTCTTTCCAGAAGAACATCCAAAGCCTCCTCCAGCGTGGGGATACTGATTCCGGCGAAGGAATCCGCGAACCAGCTGCCGCATTCGAGTTCGCGCAAATCTTCGAGCGTTTTTTCCGCGACCGGGCCGGAGCCGTTGGTTGTGCGGTCGAGTGTGTCATCATGGAAAATTATGGGCACTTGGTCCTTTGTCAGTTTGACGTCCAGTTCCACCCATTCCACGCCCATGTCGGCGGCGGTGTGGATCCCCTCCAGCGTGTTTTCCGGCGCGTAGGCGGCGACCCCGCGATGGCCGATAATTTTAGGAAGTTTGATCATGGATTTCCGGGGCGGGCTGCTGCTGCGCCTTTTCGAGGGGTATGCCCATGAAGTGCGCGATTTTCTGGGCGAAGGCCAGGGCTTCGTCCTCCTGCCAGGCGTAAAAGGGTTTCAGGGAGGAGGGGTGGAGGGGAATACGCGTGGTCTCGTCCTTGCCGATCAGTTCGAAATGCCAGATGCTTTTTCTCTTTTGGCGTCTTCCGAGCATATCGAACTCGGGGTCTTTGTAGATCAGGAGGACTTGAAAGTCCTCAAATTTTTTTTTCCATCCCCGGCTGCCCCCCACCGCATGGGATTCATAGATCATCGAGTGGTTGATTTGCCGCAAGGTCAGGCTTTCGTGGGCGCTGAGGAAAGAAAACAGGGCGAGCAGAGCCACACCGCCCATAAGCATGAAGCCGCTGGACAGGGCGCCTTTGTAAATAACGGTGTCGGGCAGAGGGAAAATAATGAGCAGATAAAATCCCCAGATCAAGCCGCAGAGGGTCAGGCCCAGTATGATGCTGTAGGTGCGGTTGTTCCTGAACACCATCAGGTACTGGGATTCTTTTTCGAAGAACAGATTATAGATGTGGTTTTTCGGTAAAGCCCGCATACGCGGCAACGCCCCCTTGTTGAAGGGCGTTTTTCGCCCGCTTCTATATGGTATCCGCTTTTTCGAGGAGGGCCAAGCGCTCTTGTGCGGGGCCGTAACCCTGCAGGGCCGATTTTTTATAGTAATCGTGGGCCAGAGTCCGCGCTTCCAAGTTCTGGCCGGGCCTGTACAGGATAATGTCGGCCAGAGTCATCTGAGAGGCGGGGTGGCCGCTTTCGGCCAGTTCCTCGATCATTTCCCGGCCGGCCTTTGCGTAGACGGGGTCAAAAAAACCCTTTTGATAGAGGGACTTTGCAATCTTCAGTTTTCCATCGTTACCGCTGAAGAGGGCCATGGCCTGATGCTGGAGAATGTCGAACTGGAAGAGGGTGGGGGCTACGTCCGCGACCTTGATCGCCTTCTGGCGGATGCCCGCGTAAAGATAGACGGTTGTGGCGAAGAACGCCAAGCTGAAAACTAATGTGATTCCCAGAAAAATCCGGAATCCAAGACGCGCTTTCGAGATCGCCATAATTATCCCCATTTTTCTATTATACTTCATATATTGTGTTTATTTCGCTTTCTGTCCAGAAAAATCATTAATTTTTGTTAATGTTTGGTTTGGGGTTTGAAATATTCCTCCCGTCTGTGCTATTTTGGGCAATATAATTACAAACAAAAGGGGCTGAGCAATGGCGGACGGCATTAACTATCTTCAAAGTGTAGCGGCTTTACAGGCGCAGGAGAGCGCGGAGGATGCTACGGGCGGTCCCGCGGTTGTAAAAGCTGCTCCGCCTGTTACGCCTCCGGCCCAGGGGCCATCGGCCAAGCCTGTGATCGCGCTGGTGGACGATCTGGTCAAGGCTGCCAAGGCCGACGGCAAGGGGCATCAGCAGGTCGATGCGGCGATCGAGAAATTCTGCGATCAGCATTTTGCGTTGAATCCCGCGCAGGGCGAACGGGTCGAAGCCCTGCTTAAAATGGCCATTCATTCGGCACAGCAAGATGGGTTGACGCGCAACGAGGCTCTGGCCGCTATCAGTCAGGTCGGTCAGACCGTAAACCAGTCTCCTGCGCTTCCCGCCGAAGCCTATGTCGAGGCGGCAAAAGCTGCTGGCACGGAGTCGCATCTGGCCATGGGGATTGCCCGTTTTCTTGTGGAGATGGACGGGGGTAATGCACCGAAGCCTGCTGTTTCGGCCTCTTACGATCGCGGACTTGAGGTTCAAGGCGATGTCAGTGCCCGATATGGTCAGATGTCGAATGGGATCATTCAAAAACTTTAGGCCGCTAATTGTTCCCGTCTTTTTACGTCTATTAAAAAAGGAGGCCTAGGCCTCCTTTTCCTGTTCTTTCGCAGAAAAGCGAAGATCAGCCGTTGGCTTCTCTTCTTTTCTTGGGTTTGTCCTCGTAGGGGATTTCCTCGCCGGTTTCCTGATTCACGCGCTTCATGGAGAGCTTGACCTTACCGCGGTCATCCACGCCGATGAGCAGAACTTTGACCTGATCGCCTTCCTTGACGACATCGGTCGTTTGCTCGACGCGGCGGTCGGCGAGTTCGGAGATGTGGACGAGGCCGTCCTTCGCGCCCATGAAATTAACAAACGCGCCGAAGTCCACGGTCTTGACGACCTTGCCATCGTAGATTTTGCCGATTTCTGGTTCGTCGGTGATGTTGCGGATCAGTTTGATCGCCTTTTCGATGGCTTCGCCGTTGGCGGCGGCGACCTTAATCGAGCCGTCATCCTCGATGTCGATCTTGGTTCCGGTCAGCTCGATGATCTCGCGGATCACCTTGCCCCCCGTGCCGATCACTTCGCGGATCTTGTCGGTGGGGATTTTGATCTGGACGATCTGCGGGGCGTACTGGCTGAGTTCGCCGCGGGATTGCTCCAGCGCCTTGTTCATTTCCGCAAGGATGTGAATCCGGCCATCTTTTGCCTGGGCGAGGGCGATTTTCATGATTTCCTCGGTGATCGAGGTGATCTTGATGTCCATCTGCAGGGCGGTGATGCCGTTTTTGGTTCCCGCGACCTTGAAGTCCATGTCGCCGAGATGGTCTTCATCGCCGAGAATGTCGGAGAGAACGGCGAATTCGGAGTCTTCCTTAATGAGGCCCATAGCAATCCCGGCGATGGGTTGTTTCAGGGGCGCCCCGGCATCCATCAGCGCCAGAGACGTTCCGCAGACTGTGGCCATCGAGGAGGAGCCGTTGGATTCGGTGATCTCGGAGACCACGCGCATCGTATAGGGGAAAGCTTCAGGATCGGGCAAGAGCGGGTGTATCGCTCTCCATGCCAGTTTTCCGTGGCCGATTTCGCGGCGACCCGGTGCGCCCATGCGGCCGCATTCGCCGACCGAGTAGGGCGGGAAGTTGTAATGCAGCATGAAGCGTTCCTTGTATTCGCCTTCGAGCGCGTCGATGATCTGCTCATCCTGTCCGGTGCCCAGCGTGGCCACGACCAATGCCTGCGTCTCTCCACGGGTGAAGAGGGCGGAGCCGTGCGTTCTTGGGAGGATGCCGACTTCGGCGACGATCGGGCGGACGGTTTTGGTGTCGCGTCCGTCGATGCGGCTGCCGGTTTTCAGGATCTGGCCGCGGACGACGTCGGCTTCCAGAGACTTGAATTTGGCCGTGATGACGTTGGCGTCGATTCCGTTTGCCTCATCTGTGAAGGCTTCGATGGCGGCCTGGCGCACGGCGTCGACTGCATTGCGGCGTTCGAGCTTGTTCAGGATTCCGTAAGCTTTCGCGACATCCTTGGCGTATTTGCTTTTCAGAGAACTTTCCAGCTTCTGGATCGGAGCCGGAGTTTCTGGGACATCCCATGGGTCTTTGGCGCACATTTCGGCAAAGCCGATAATGCCGTTGATGACGGGCTGGAACGCTCTCCAGCCTTCCATGACGGCGCCGAGCATAATGTCTTCGGGGAGTTCATTGGCCTCGGATTCGACCATCAGGACGCCTTCCTGCGTTCCGGCGACGACGAGATCAAGGTTGCTGTCCTTGACTTCCTGCATGGTCGGGTTGACGACATACTGGCCGTTGGTGTAGCAGACGCGGGCGCCGCCGATGGGACCGAAGAAGGGGATGCCGGAGATCGTGAGCGCCGCCGAGCAGCCGATCATGGCGACCATATCGGGGTCGTTTTCAAGATCGTGGGAGATTACAGTTGCCACCACCTGCACTTCGTTGAGGAAGTTTTTCGGGAAGAGGGGGCGGATCGGGCGGTCGATCAGGCGTGAGGTCAAAGTTTCCTTTTCGCTCGGCCGGGCTTCGCGCTTAAAAAAGCCGCCCGGGATTTTTCCGGCGGCGAAGGTTTTTTCCTGATAGTGGACGGAGAGGGGGAAGAAATCCTGCCCTTCCTTGACGGTCTTGCTGGCGGTGACGCAGCACAGGACGACGGTGTCGCCCATGCTGGCGAGGACAGAGCCATCGGCCTGCCGCGCAAATTTTCCGGATTCCAGTGTCAGGGTTTTTCCGGCGAAATCGATTTCTTTTCTGTAGACATTAAACATCAGACTTTTTTCCTTTTTCATAGTCATCTGTGGTCCGTTCCCAAATGGAACAGACGGGTTAGCGATTCAAAGCTTTCGGGGTGGGGGCTTCGGTGGACTATGAAAGGCGGACATCTCCGCCCTTTATGGTCAACCGTGAGCCGCGCGCCCTTTCGGGCTTTGCAAACCGTGACAGTCATGGCATTTACAAGGGTAAAAGTCAAAGATTACTTCGGTTTTTGAGAGAAAAAGCCGTGAATTGAGCTTTTTTTACCAAGCGGATTGATCCTTATGGGAAAAGCTTTTATAAGTGCCCACGCTGGTTTTACTTCTAAAAAGGAGCCTTTATGAAAAGCACCCTTGTCCTGCTCCGCCATGGGCAGAGCGATTGGAACCTTCAAAACCGATTTACGGGCTTCAAGGATATCGACCTGACCGATGAGGGACGGGCGGAAGCCGCCGAGGCGGGACGAAAGATCAAGGCGGCGGGCATCCGGTTCGATCAGGTTTTCACCAGCACTCTGAAACGGGCCAATAACACGGCACGGCTGGCGTTGGAGAATGCCGGACAGCCGGAACTGATCAAAACCATGATCGCGCATGACGATCTGCGTGAGCGCGATTACGGCGACCTGACCGGGCTGGACAAGGACGAGACCCGCAAGAAGTACGGCGAGGAGCAGGTTCATATCTGGCGACGGTCCTATGACGTGCGCCCGCCGGGGGGCGAGTGCCTTCAGGACGTGGTGGAGAACCGGGTGCGGCCCTATTATGAAGCGAAGATCAAGCCGCTGGTGCTGGCGCGCAGAAATATCCTGGTCGTGGCGCATGGAAACTCCCTGCGTGCCATGCTGATTATCCTTGGCGCCGAAACGCCGGAAAGCATCAACGATGCCGAGTTTCCGACAGGCGTGCCGCTGGTGTTCGAGCTGGAGAGCGGGATTATCAAGGATCGGTATTTCCTTTCATCGTAATCTTTTGACATAAGCAGTCTATCGCTTTAGGTTGTGCTTATGGCTCTTACGAAGATTTTTACTTATCAGCAGCCTCATGAGTTTGAGGATCGGCAAAAGATTCTGGACCGCCAGAAGACGCTTCTTGAGGGTTTTTCCGTGACGCTGGGGCAGGGCGATGAGGCTGTCTTGCGGGTTTTGAACGAGTATGGGGAAATCGGGCAGTTGGAGCGTGGTTTTCATGCTCCAGAAGATTGCCGATCTCTGTATGATGCTCTCAAGGGTGCCGGATATGAAGAAAATGTGCAGCTCGGTGAATATTTTAATGCCAAGGATTCCGGACAGATCGCCGTTTATCTGATCGGGCAGGCGATGGTCGATTTGAAAGAGGGCCAACCACCGTCCGGGATTTTTGTGGTTCGCAGCAGTTTGGCCCTGAACGGTGTCGAGCCTTCTGAGTGGCAGCACGTTATTAACCGTGAGATCATTATGGTTTAGGCAAGCTTTAAACAGTTTGACATAAGCCAAATAATTCGATTAGTTTCTCTTATGACCCTGACAAAGATTTTTACATTTGCACAGCCCAACGATGAAGCGGGAACGGAAGAGATCCTTTCCCGGCAAGAGGAGATTGTCGGCGATATTGCCGAAACCTTTCAGGGTGGCGAGGAGAGCGTCCTGCGGGCGCTGAACGAGTATGCGGAAATCGGCAGGCTTGGGCAGTATTTTCATTCGAAGCGGCAGTGTCTGATTCTTTTCGGGGCGCTGCACGGGGCAGGTTACAAGGCCGGGGCGAATACGGAAGCGGATTTCAAGCCGGATGATCCCAAAAACGTTGCCCGTTACCTGATCGGGCAGGCGATGAACGATCTTGGGGCCGGAAACCCGCCTTCGGGGACTTTCATCACGCAAAGCAGTCTGGCGCTGAATGCGGTCCATCCTTCGAAATGGCGGGATACTGTCGATGCTGAAATGAAGGCGGGTCTTTAATTCAACAAATATTTTTTGGGGAGCGTGGGGTGTCTAAAGGGCGTCATATGCCCTCCGGGGCTGTTAGTGTCGGTCAGGTTGACCGAGGATATTTCTTTGAGACCCATACGATGTAAGATTGCTTAGGCCAATCAATAGAAAAAGGCGGCTTGGGCCGCCTTTTGGATTCTGCTGTTCTACCGTATTTATCAGCGGCGGATGTTCAGACCGTCGATCAGCTTTTTGTAGCGGTCTTCGTCCTTGGATTTCAGGTAATCCAGAAGCTTTCTGCGCTTGGCGACCATGAAGAGCAGGCCGCGGCGGCTGTGTATGTCCTTGGGGTGGCGATTCATGTGTTCGGACAGCTCGTTGATGCGCTGGGTCAGCACGGCGACCTGGACTTCGGGGGAGCCGGTATCGTCCTTCCCGGTTTGGTATTTCTTGATGAGTTCCGCCTTGGACATGGCGGTTGCACTTGCAGCATTACTCGACATCGTAGCCTCCTATTGTTTTCTAAAGGTTGAATACACGTACGGGACGGATTTCCGGTCCGCGGTTTTCTACAAGCGCCACGGGGGCGCCGTTGAGAACCGCGAGAGCCTCCCTGTCTTCCTGTCCGCCCAGCCCCTCTCGCGTCAGCCGCGAAAAATCGGGTTTCGAGATGAAGAGCAGAACCTGCCCGCTTCTCAGTTTTGCCGCTTCCTCCTGTTTTACGGGCAGGGCCGGGATGTCGTCCAGCACCGCCTGAAGGGGCAGCAAAGCCTCGTTAAGGGCCGCACCGTAGTCCATCTTTTCCAGAAAGTCCAGAGAAATTGCGTTCTCCAGCGTGAGGGGGCCGACGGCGTCCCGCCGCAGGGATTTCACATAGCCGAAGGTGCCCAGTTCAAGGGCCATATCGCGGACGAGGGAGCGGACGTAGGTGCCCTTGCCGCAGACCATGCGGAAATCGGCCTCATCCGGGCGGGCGGCGATGAGTTCGAGGCTTTCGATATAGACCTCCCGTGGTTTCATCTCCGGGGTTTCGCCGCTGCGGGCGAGGTCGTAGGCGCGCTGGCCGTCAATTTTTATGGCGGAGTAGGCGGGGGGTGTCTGGAGGATGTCGCCGATAAAGTCCTGCAGAACGTCCAGGATGTCGTCCTGAGTGGGTCTGTTTGTGCCGGTGGCAACGATTTGCCCCTCGGCGTCGTCGGTGTCGCGCTGTTCGCCCCAGGCGGCGGTGAAGCTGTAGGTCTTTAACGCGTCCTGAATGAAGGGAATGGTTTTGGTGGCTTCGCCCATAGCGATAGGCAGAATTCCGGTGGCCAACGGATCAAGCGTTCCGGCGTGGCCGATTTTCTGCGGATTGAACACGCGGCGGATGCGGCCGATGGCCTGGGTCGAGGTCAATCCTGCGGGTTTGTCGAGGTTGATCCATCCGCTGACCGGCTCGCCTCTTTTCTTGCGGGCCACGGGTCAGTCTCCGGCTTTTTTTTCAGAAGGGGTGCCGCGCAATAGTTCCTCGATCCTTTGCGCCTGATCGAAGGAGTCGTCGGTCACGAAGCGGATTTTCGGGGTGAATTTCAGATTTGACTGACGCCCTATATCCTTTTGAAACACCCGGGCTTCGTCATTCAGCGCCTCAAGAATGGCTTCGACCTGTTTGCCGCCCAAGGTCATTACGTAAGCCCGTGCGTGTTTAAGGTCCGGGCTCGGGCGGACCTCGGTGATGGTCACAAGTCCGGCTTCCTCGATCAGGATTTCGCTTTGGAAATGTCCGCGCTGGAGGGTTTCGCTGAGGATGTGGCGGATTTGCTCTCCTACGCGGAGTTGGCGCTGCGATGGCTCGGAGGTGCGGTGCTTCATGGCGGGAATCCTACTCTGTTTTGCGGCGCGGAGGCTTTTACGCCAGGGTGCGCTCTTCCTCAACCAACTCATAGCATTCGATGACATCGCCTTCCTTGATGTCGTCGTAGCTTTCGAAGGCCATGCCGCATTCGGTGCCCTCTCTGACATCCTTGACTTCGTCCTGGAAGCGTTTGAGGGTTTTGAGCATTCCCTCATGGATCACCACGTCGTCGCGCAGCAGGCGGACCTTGGCGCCGCGCTTGACGTTGCCGATGCTGACCACACAGCCGGCGACCTTCCCAACTTTCGTGATGTTGAAGACCTGCTTGATGAGCGCCTGACCGAGGTAGTTTTCGCGGATGTGCGGCGAGAGCATTCCCGACAGGATCGCCTTTGCGTCATCGACGACATTGTAAATAATGTTGTAGTAGCGGATATCAACGCCCTCGCGCTGGGCCAGATTGCGGGCTTGGACGTTGGCGCGGACGTTAAAGCCGATGATGACGCCCTTGGAGGCCTTGGCCAGAATGACATCGGACTCTGTGATACCGCCGACGCCGGAGTGCAGGATCTGGACTTCGATATCCTTGTTCTCCTCGACAACTTTCTTGAGGGATCCGGCGATAGCCTCGACCGAGCCGTGGACGTCGGCCTTGATCAGGACGGGCAGGCGGGTCTTGTCTCCGGCCTGTTTCTGCTGGAGGATATCCTCCATGGTCGTCCGGCTCTTGACGGCCAGGGCGGCCTGGGATTCCTTGATCTTTCTCTGGCGGTAGCTTGCGATTTCGCGGGCGCGGGATTCGTCCTTGACGACATAGAAGGAGTCGCCCGCCACGGGCGCGGATTCGGAGCCGATGACTTCTACGGGCTGACCGGGGGCCGCTGTCGTAATATTCTGTCCCTTGTCGTCGATCATGGCGCGGACTTTTCCTATCGTCGCTCCGGCCACGAAAATGTCCCCGACCTTGAGTGTGCCCTTCTGGACCAGAACCGTTGCAACCGGACCACGGCCCTTTTCAAGTTTCGATTCGATCACGAACCCCTCGGCATCACGGTTTGCGTTGGCCTTCAATTCAAGGATTTCAGCCTGGATCAGTATGGCCTCCTCAAGCTTATCCAGATTCATTTTTTTCTTGGCCGAGACTTCAACACACTGCACCTCGCCGGACAGTTCCTCGACGATAATCTCGTGCTGGAGGAGATCCTGCTTGACCTTCTGAGGTTTTGCGTCCGGCAGATCGACTTTGTTGATCGCAATGATAATCGGAACATTCGCGGCCTTGGCGTGACTGATCGCCTCAATCGTCTGGGGCATGATGCTGTCGTTCGCGGCGACCACGATTACAACGATATCTGTGACGTTTGCGCCGCGGGCGCGCATCTCGGTGAAGGCCGCATGGCCGGGGGTATCCAGAAAAGTAATTTTTTCGCCGGATGACATTTGCACCTGATAGGCGCCGATATGCTGGGTAATCCCTCCGGCTTCTCCCGAAACTACATCGGTCGAGCGCAGGGCATCGAGAAGTGAGGTTTTGCCGTGATCGACGTGGCCCATGATCGTGACGACCGGAGGCCGGGGCTGCCTGTGCTCATCAAGGTCTTCCTGTCCACCCAGTCCGATTTCAACGTCGGCGTCGGTCACGCGTTTTGTTTTGTGGCCGAATTCTCCGATAATCAGCTCCGCCGTATCTGCGTCTATGGTCTGTGTGATTGTCGCCATTACGCCGAGTTTCATGAGCGCTTTGACCACTTCTCCACCGGGTTCAGCCATGCGGATCGCCAGTTCCTGAACGGTAATCGTTTCAGGAAGAATGATCTCCTTGGAGGTTTTTTGCTGAGGTGTCTGAAAAGGTTGAGCGGCGAGGCGGGCCTTTTCCCGTGCACGTCTTTGGGCGGCGAGGCTGGGGCCGCGGTCGCGCTCGAAATCCTCGTTCAGCGCCTGATTTACGGTCAGCCTGCCCCGGCGGCGATCATCCACGACCTTGTTGGCGTTGGGCTTGGCCTGGGCCTTCTTGAGCTTGTCACGGAAGCTTTCCTCGGTCTCCTCATCCATCCCCTTTTTGTATTTTTTGACGTCGGGGGCTTTTTTGGCATCGTCGCCGATGCCCGGTTCAATAACGAGGTCCGGTTTATCTGTTTTCGCAGTTTTTGAGGGCGCCTTTTCGGATTCTTCTCTTTTTACTTCGGCTGCCTGTGCCTTGACATCCTCAAGGGTTGTCACGCGCCGCTTGGGCAGCTCTTTCTTTTTTCCTTCCCCGGAAAGCGCCTGCTGTAATGCTCTTGCCCGGGATTCTCTTTCCTCATCGGTGAGTTGCAGAGGCTCTTTCTTTTCAGACGAAGATTTTTCGTCTGCAGGATTTTTGCGCTTGCGGCGCACTTCCACGGCCACCGAGGGCGCACCGCGTCCACCGGACGTCATACTTGTCCGTGGCGGGGGGGCGCTTGCCTTGCCAAGACTCAGAGTTTTTCCTGAAAGACTCAGGGTCTTTCCTTCCTTTTCCTCTTTGCCTTCGTTGTCTTTTTTAGTCGGTTCCGTCATTTTTTTTCCTAAATCTCAGGCTTCTGGTATACACCACTCGACCTGCGGAATACAATTATTCCGCAAACCAGAGCGAGAAAATAGCCGTCAGTCCGCTGTTTCCTGTGCGTTTTCTTCCTGCGCCTTGTTTTCGTCTGCAAACCAGTGTTCGCGAGCTTTCATAATCGCCGCGTTTGCATCCGTCAAAGTGATCGAATCCGCACCAAGAAGCTCAACCAGTTCGTCTCCGGCGAGGTCGGCAAGATCGTCGAGGGTCTTGATGCCTTTTTCCCCCAGCTTCACAATCTGATTGGGCAGCAGGCCTTCTGCGTCCATAAGGTTGTCGGCAATCCCGAGTTCGGATTGTTTGACCTTAAGCTCTTCCGCCTGTTTCCGGAGCCAGCTTCTTGCGCGGTTCTGTAGTTCGGTTGAAATTTCAACCTCGAAGCCCTCGATCTCGTTGAGTTCGTCGATCGGGGTTTCGGCGATTTCCTCAACCTTGGTAAAGCCTTCGGCGACCAGAAGATGAGCAATGACATCGTCCACGTCCAGAGCCTCGATGAATAGAGCGGAACGGGTCTTGAATTCGTCGGTGCGGCGCTGAGATTCCTCGGCCTCAGTCATGATGTCGATATCCCAGCCGGTCAGCATGGAGGCGAGGCGCACGTTTTGTCCCCGGCGGCCGATGGCGAGGCTGAGCTGTTCATCAGGGACGACGACGTCCATTCTGTTTCTTTCCTCGTCGAGGACGACCTTGGTTACGGTGGCGGGCTGCAAAGCGCTGACCACAAAGGAGGCGATATCGTCTGACCAGGGTATAATGTCGATTTTTTCGCCGTGGAGTTCACCAACCACCGCCTGCACACGGCTGCCGCGCATTCCCACGCAAGCGCCGACCGGGTCGATCGAGCTGTCGCGTGAGATGACGGCAATTTTGGCGCGGCTGCCCGGATCACGGGCGACGCGTCTGATTTCGATGATCCCATCGTAGATTTCGGGCACTTCCTGCATGAACAGCTTGGCCATGAATTCTGGATGGCTGCGGGAAAGGAAAATCTGTGGGCCTCTGGGTTCCTCGCGGACTTCGTAGATAATGGCGCGGATACGGTCGCCCGTGTTCAGCGACTCACGGGGAATGCCCTCATCGCGGCGGAGGAGGCCTTCGGCGCGGCCCTGAATGTCCACGATGACGTTGCCGTATTCGACGCGCTTGACGATGCCGTTGACGATCTCGCCGACGCGGTCCTTGAATTCCTCGTACTGGCGGGAACGTTCGGCCTCGCGGACTTTCTGCATGATGACCTGTTTGGCGGTCTGAGCGGCGATGCGGCCGAAATCGAGCGGGGGCAGGTCGTCAATCAGAAACTCGCCGGGTTGCGCGTCCGGCTTGATCTTGCGGGCTTCGGCAAGGGTCAGCTGGGACACTTCGTTTTCCATGATTGCGGCTATGTCCAGAACCTCGCGGAAACGCTTGAGGTTGATCATGCCCGTCCGGCGGTCGATCTCGGCGCGGATGTCCTGCTCGTAGCCGTATTTCGAGCGTCCGGCCTTCTGGATCGCTTCCTCCATCGCCTTGATGACGATTTCACGGTCTATGTTTTTTTCGCGTGCTACCGTGTCCGCAACCTGCAACAGTTCCATGTTTTTTCTCCTACATTTGAGCCGCAGCTTTAATCAGTTTATCCGTCAGTACCAATTTCGCCTTTGTCAGTTCCGACAAGGGGAGTTCTACCTGTCCGCGGTCGGTTTCGACCAGGACGTTTTTATCCTGCAATCCTTTCAGCACTCCGCGGAAACGGCGCTGGCCGTTTTCCAGAGGCGTCGCGATTTCCAGTTTCGCCTCGTAGCCCTTGTAATGTTCGAAATCTGCGGCCTGCACCAAAGGGCGGTCGATGCCGGGGGAGCCGACCTCCAGCCTGTATTTGCCCTCGATCGGGTCTTCGACGTCGAGAAGGGCGGAGAGCGAACGGCTAATCGTTGCCGCATCCTCGACACCGAGATTACGGGTTCCGGGATCCTGCGCCAGAACCTGGACGGTTTTGGTTCCGCCCTCGCCGATCACGCTGGCCAGTACAAGCTGGAAGCCGAGGTCTTCGATGACCGGCTGCATCAAGAGTGTCAGTTTTTGTTCCAAGGGTGTTCTTTTCATTCTTCGTCAGTGCTTCGTTTCGGAACTAAAAAAGGCGGGTCTCTTTATGAGCCCACCGTCCTTTATCAGACCGGAATTTACGGGGAATATAGGCTTTTCGGCAGCACTAGGCAAGTGGTTTTTGAGGGGTTTCGTCTTTTTTGCGGAAAAAGAGATAGGACATTTTTTTGGCGTTTTTGGCGCCTTTGGTCTCGTAGCGGGTCTTGATCCAATCCTCAGGGGGTACCTGCCAATCTTCTGATTTTCTTGCCGTCCATTCAAATCCGGGATGCAGGCTGGCCTGTGTCACCATCCATTCGGCCATGGGTTCGACATCGCTGGTCATGACCAGAAGACCGCCGGGCTTGAGTAGGCGGTGGAAAATATCCAGATTTTTACGGTTCACGATCCGGCGCTTTTGGTGGCGGGTCTTGTGCCAGGGATCGGGGTTGAGGATATAAATTCCATCGAGGGTATCATCCGCCAGAGCGCGGGCCAGAATCAGGGCGTCATCCATCAGGACGCGCACGTTGTCCATGGGCGCGGCGTCCACCTCCGATAAAAAGGCGGCCATGCCGTTGAGGAAGGGTTCGGCGCCTAAAAAAGCTGTCTGCGGATTTTTTCTTGCCAGGGCGATTAGGTGTTCACCATAGCCGAAGCCGATTTCAAACCAGACAGAAGAAAAATTCCTGTTGAAAAGGGAGGATGGTTGGAGCGCTCCCGGAGATCTGAGTTTTTCGTGCGGGATAGATAGAACTGGCAGCCAGCGTTCCAGTGCTTCCTTTTTTTGGGCGCTCAGAGGTCTGCCGATCCGCCTGCCAAAAAGACTCCGCCTTTGGGGGGCGGAGTCTCTGGATTCAGGTTCGTTGTGTTCTGAACTAGCCAATGATCTTTTGCAGGTCTTTGACGAGGTCCAGCTTTTCCCATGAGAAGCCGCCATCGGGCTCGGGCTCACGGCCAAAGTGGCCGTAGGCCGAGGTTCTGGCATAGATCGGGCGGTTGAGCTTCAGATGCTCGCGGATGCCACGGGGGCTGAGATCGACCAGTTTTTGAAGGGCGCTGATGATCACAGACTCGGGGGCTGTGCCCGTTCCATGGGTGAACAGATAGGTCGAGAGAGGCTTGGATACGCCGATCGCGTAAGAGAGCTGGATCGTGCAGACCTCGGCATAACCCGCCGCGACGATGTTCTTCGCCAGGTAGCGGGCCGCGTAGGCCGCTGAACGGTCCACCTTCGTGGGGTCCTTACCGGAGAATGCGCCGCCGCCGTGGGGGGCCGCGCCGCCGTAAGTGTCCACGATGATTTTGCGTCCGGTCAGGCCGCAGTCGCCGACAGGGCCGCCGATGACGAAGCGTCCGGTCGGATTGACGTAGAATTCCTCCTCCGGGCACATCCAGCTTTCATCCGGGAGAACCGCGAGGACGTGAGGACGAACGATTTCCTTCATCTGTGCTTGCGTCAGGCCATCCTTATGCTGCGTGGACACCACGATCGAGGTGGCGCGGACGGGTTTGTCGTCACGGTATTCGAGGGTCACCTGCGATTTCGCGTCGGGTTCGAGTTCGGGAGACGCGCCGGAGTGGCGGGCCTCGGCGAGGGAACGCAGGATCGCATGGGAGTAGTGCAGCGTTGCGGGCATCAGCGCATCGGTTTCGCGGCAAGCGTAGCCGAACATAATTCCCTGGTCGCCCGCGCCTTCGTCCTTGGTTGCGGCAGAGTCTACACCCTGCGCGATGTCTGCGGACTGTTTGTGCAGCTTGACCTGAACATTCACGGTCTTCCAGTTGAAGCCCTCCTGCTCGTAGCCGATTTCGCGGATGGCCTTGCGAGCGACGGCTTCGATGTCGTCTTTCGTAATGCTGTCGGGGCCGCGGGTTTCACCGGCGATAACCACCGTGTCGGTTGTGACGAGCGTTTCGCAAGCCACGCGGGAGTGGGGGTCGTGGGTCAGGTAGTGGTCGAGAACCGCATCGGAGATGCGGTCGCAGACCTTGTCCGGGTGACCTTCGGAGACGGATTCGCTTGTGAAAAGGTAATCCTTAAGCCTATCAGGCTCGGCGGCCGGGTTGGCAGCGTTTTTCTTCATGGTAGCTGTTCCTGCTTTTGACATCGTCGTTTCTCTTCCTTTTGTGAAACTTGTCTTGATAAGATTCTTAACAAAAATTGACAAGCACCCTAATCCATGCGGGGCTGGAAATACAAGCTTAATCGTGTTCAGGGCTATGTTTTTTCGCTTTGGCTTTTTGCCATGGATTTGAGTATTTTGAGGAATGTTTTGCGCATTTCCGGGTCGGGAACGGCGTAGTAGCTCCTCAGAAGTATCAGTGATTCCTTGCGAACAAAGACGTCTGCCGGCATTGAGTCATCCAAAGGCTCTTGGTTACTGTCAGAAAATCCAGTCTTTTTACCTTGGGTTTCATAACCTATAGTATCCTCGGCACCCTCGAAGAAAAAACCAACGGGAACCTGCAGGACTTTACTGAATTTCAGAAGCCGGCTTGAACTGATGCGGTTTGTACCGCGCTCGTATTTCTGGACCTGCTGAAAGGTGATGCCGACGCTTTCGGCGAGCTTTTCCTGGCTCATTGACAAAAGGATGCGGCGCGATTTTAAACGCTGGCCTACGAACCTATCGACGTTATCAGGAACGCCCTTTGTTTTTCTTGTTTTTTGAGCTTTCATATTCAAATTCGTTTGACCTTAATAGATTATATACTCTATCGGTTGATAAGAACTGTTCATCTGGACTTAAATTCCTAAGACCCTAGATACAGTATGACTACACACGTATGCAACAAATCTTAAGTATATCTAAAAAAAAATACTCAATCATGATTTGCATGGCTATCAGTGGTGACTTTTAGAAAATAAGAAATAATCAGGGTTAGAAGTATCATACCAATACTTAAGTATGAGATGTAATTTTTTTTCTTAAGACTTTGCGGCAGATTGATTCGCAGCGTTTTTTTCTCATAAAGTTCTGTTCTTGATATTATTTTTCCATGGGGATCTATTACGCCGCTGAAGCCGGAGTTCGCGACTCTTATTACCGGAATGCCTTCCTCTATCGCGCGGAACCTGGCCTGCGCGAAATGCTGGTACGGGCCGGCGCTGATGCCGTACCAGCTATCGTTCGTCACATTGATGATGGCGTCAGGCCTTGCTTCGCCGTTTGCCAGTACGTGGTTGGGAAAAATGATTTCGTAGCAGACCAGGGGACTGAAGGAGAAGCCCTCGGAAACCGAAAGCGTTTGCGGGCCGGGGCCGCTTTTAAAGCCGCTGAAGCCCACTACCGGGGAGAGGGGGAGAATCTCCTGCAGCGGCATATATTCGCCGAAGGGGACGAGGTGGAATTTGTTGAAGGTCTGGACGATTTCGCCGTCCCTGTTATAAGTCACGAGGCTGTTATGGTAGCCTTTTTCGTCAAGGCTGCGGGTCACTGCCCCGGAGAGAAGGAACGCCGTTTCCGGATAATATTGCAGCGCTTGTGCGATCATGCCTTTGGCATCGGGGTGGGCCGTAAAGGGCAGGGGGATCGCAGTTTCCGGCCAGATTACATAGGTCGTCTTGACGCTTTTTGGCGCGGTTAATCCTTCGCTTTCCGTTAAATCCAGATGGGTATTAAAGTGCTGGGGCAGAAGGTCGGCGGTCCATTTTTCCGACTGGCTGATATTGGGTTGAACGAGGACAAACGATATATCGTCGCGGTCGATCGAGGGTGTTTTGAGCCTGTTCACGCCAAAAAGGAGGCTGGCGACAAAAGTCAGAATCAGAACTCCGGCGACGGACATTTTTTTTGCTGTGTCGGCCTTGTAAATGAACATGAACCCTGCCGCCGAGGCCCAGAGGATGGTCAGGGCGGTCAGAAAATAAACATCCGAGAAGGAGGCTATTTGGGCGACCGGAAGGAAGCCCGCCCACGTATAGCCGAAGAGATTCCAGGGGAATCCGGTCAGGATATTTCCGCGCAGCCATTCGAAGAGCGAGAGGCTTGCCGTAAACCCGAGAAAGCCCGGAAGCGTGAAGGGATCGTAAAGCTTGCGCCAAAGATAAACAGCAAAGGCGGGGAAAAAGCCTAGCAGCGCGGGTAAGACTGTCAAAGCGAGCGGGTAAGCCCATGCGTATTCGTTGCCCTCGACCAGAAGGGCGTTGCCGATCCAGTACAGACCGAACACAAAATACCCGAAGCCGAAGGACCAGCCATACAGGAAGGCTACTTTTCCTTCTGATCCCGCGGAGAGAAGGACGTAAAGGCTGCTGAGCGTGAACAATAAAACGAAGGGCCATTCGTAAGGCGCCATCGCCAAAACCGAAAGGCCGCCCAGAGCAAAAGCGATTGCCGCGCTGACAATCTTATCCGATTTTTTTTTGTGACCCTCAGGTGTCATGGGCCAACTCCGAAAGATCAGTCCGCTGCGGCTTGCAGGAGCGCGGATTTCGGCAAGTTCTTGACGCTGACGCTTTTGACGCGGCGGGTATCGGCCTCAATGATCTCGAAGATCAGGCCGGATTCATGCTTGAGGATTTCGCCCCTGACCGGAACCTGTCCGGCCATGGTGAAGATCAGGCCGCCGAGTGTGTCGTTTTCTTCCTTTTCCTCGGCACTCAGTTCTATACCGAAACGCTCCTCAAAATCTTCCAGTTCCAGACGGGCATCGGCGATGACCGTGCCATCGGGCCTTATCTGCACTTCCGGCTCCTCCTCGGGGTCGTGTTCGTCGTCGATCTCTCCGACAACGGCTTCGATGACGTCGCCGATGGCGATCAGACCGTCCACGCCTCCGAATTCGTCTATGACCAGAACCATGTGTTTTCCGGTCATCCTCATTTGAAGAAGCAAGTCGAGAACCTTCATGGACGGAGACACAACCGGGATATCGCGGATCAAGGCCGGGATATCAATTTTTTTTCCTGTCGCCAGAACGGAAATTATGTCCTTTACGTGGATGGAGCCGATGACATTGTCGAGGCTTTCCTTATAGACAGGCAGGCGGCTGTGCAGGTTTTTGGCGAGGATGTCGAGCAGTTCCTCTTCAGTCGTGTCCTTGCTTATGGCTACGATGTCGGTCCTGGGGATCATCACGTCAAAAGCCGTGAGGTCGCGTAATTTCAGGATGTTGCCGAGAAGCTGCTTTTCGTGATCGGAGACGGAGGGCGTCTCGGCAGCCTCCGTCTTGTCTTCCTCTATGTATTCCTCGATGGTTTCGCGCAGAGTTGTGTCGGGTTTACCCATCAGCATTGTTCTGACCACGTGCAGAATTCCGCTGCCGGTCTGTTCCGGCCTGTTCTGTTCGGTACTCTCGCTGCCCGGTTGTTGAAGCTCAGTCTGGGGAGATTCAGGGTCTTGGTTCATTTTCGTCATTTTATGCATGTTATCACATTATCGCTTCTGTTTCGTCAGTTTTTTCATAAGGGTTGGAAATCTTCAGCGTGCCGAGGATTTCCGCTTCCAGTCTTTCCATATTTTCTGCCTCATCATTTTCTTCATGGTCATAATGCAGCAGGTGCAGAAAGCCGTGAATCAGAAGATGGGCATAGTGGTCGCAGAAATTTTTCTTTTGCTCCTGTGATTCCTGCTTCACCGTTTCATAGGCCATAATAATGTCGCCGAGGCTGAGCAGGCCTATGTCCGTGTTGAAATCGCCGTTTTCCGTTAAAGGAAAAGACAAGACGTTCGTGGGTTTATTTTTTCTGCGATATTCCCTGTTCAGATTTCTGATGAACTCATCGCCGGATAGAGTGATGCTGACTTCGCTGTTGGCGTGTCCGTTCAGGTTTGCGGAAATATCCGGGTGCTGACGGGCTTTTTCCAGGATCTTTTGCGTCAGAGATTCAATATCGGGAAGTTCGGCGTGCCAAGCGCCTTCTTCAATCGTAATGTCGATGTGCATGGCGTTACATGATTATTGTTTATCGTAGGCCTTGAGGATTTTTCCGACAAGGGGATGGCGGATCACGTCCTTGAGTTCAAAGTGCGTGAAGCCGATTTCGTCAATGCCGGAGAGAAGCTCAACGGCTTCGTTCAGCCCGGATTTCACGTGCGCGGGCAGGTCACTTTGCTTCGGGTCGCCGGTAATCACCATGCGGGAGGCTTCGCCCATGCGGGTCAGGAACATTTTCACCTGCATGGTGGTCGCGTTCTGGGCTTCGTCCAGAATTACAAAGGAATGGGCGAGGGTGCGGCCACGCATGAAGGCCAGAGGTGCGATCTCGATATCGCCTGTTTCCATACGCTTGACCAGAAAGTCGAAGGGTAGCATATCGTGCAGGGCGTCATAGACAGGGCGAAGGTAGGGGTCGATTTTTTCCTTCATGTCGCCGGGGAGAAAGCCGAGATTTTCTCCCGCTTCGACAGCGGGCCGGCAAAACACAAGCCGTTCAACGCGACCCTGCAGGAACATATCCACGCCCGCGGCGACGGCCAGATAGGTTTTTCCCGTTCCGGCCGGGCCGAGGCCGAAGACCATTTCTTTCTGGCGGATTTGTTCCAGGTAGGCCATCTGATTCGGTGTACGCGCCGCGATCGTTTTCTTTTTGGTGCGGATGGTCAGGCTGTCGCGCTTGTCTTCGCCTGCCAAGCCGTTCGAGTCCTTTGAAGGATCGTTGATGAAGCGGAGCTGCGCGTCGATATCCGCGGGGCTGACTTCAGCTATGTCTTTGTTTTCAAGCTTTCTGTAGAGGGTGTTGAGGATGTTCTGCGCCTGCCTGACCGGAATGTTTTCACCCGCCAGCCGCAGGGTGTTTCCTCTGTCCGAAATCGAGATATTCAGCACTTTTTCGAGGTGGGAGAGGTGTGTGTTGTGCTCGCCGAAGAGAAACGGCAGTAAGTTGTTGTTTTTAAATTCTAAAAATAGTTCCTGGGGCAAGTATTCTCCTTCACTTTCAAGAGGGCTTATAAAGCATATTTTAGTCCAAATTCGCAAATAAAAACATTAAAAAGCAAAAAAAGACCCGGAATACTCCGGGTCTTTTAAGGATTTCAATGGATTAGACGATAATCGTCCCATTATTGACGAGGGTGTTCAGGTCAAGGCCGATGACATTCTCGATGGTTGCGACGGTCGTGAAACCAAAGGAACCGCCCGTACCGTCCATATCGACCTGCAGGAGCGTGTTGGCCCCCGAGGTTGTCAGGCGGACGAACTGGCTGAGGATTTCGGAGCCGTCATGCTGTTCGAGGACATCGGAAATGTCGATCTTGTCGCCCTGAGCGGTGCTGAAGTCCTTGATCGTGTCGGAACCTGACCCACGGTCGTTGGCATCGAACACGAAGGTGTCCGCATTCGCGCCGCCGTAGAGGGTATCGCTGCCCCGACCACCGAAGAGGATGTCGTTCCCGGCATCGCCATACAGCGTGTCGTTGCCGGTTCCGCCATTCAAGGTGTCGTTGTGGTTGCCGCCATAAAGGATGTCGGTTCCCGCATCGCCATAGAGCTGGTCGTTGCCGTCCAGACCGCTGAGCGTATCGTTGCCGCCCAAACCGAGATACTTATTCGCGGCGGAGGTGCCGGTGTAAGTATTCGCGGATTGTGTTCCCAGCGTGATTCCTGCCGCCGAGAGCGCGGGCGCTATCAGGCTTTGCAGGTTGCTGGTGAACTGCGTCGAGGTCAACTCACCGATCACAGCATCCACGCCATTCACGTTTCCGTTGCCAGCGAAAACTTGTGTAGCGGTCGCCAGATCAAACTCATTGACCTGTCCGTTGAGCTTGACCATCAGGTCACGCGCAACATTAGAGACAAGGATGTCGTCTGAAGTTGTGAAAGGATCGTCGTTGAAAACGACGTTCAGCAGGGTGTTACCAACGCCCGGTGTGGTTCCGAGTGTTGTTTTCTGAGCGGCGGTCAGGTAGTCGGTGACCGCGTCCAGTGCGCCGTAGTTGAGGCTCTGGGAGTAGATGTCCATGGCTGTGCCAATGTCGAAGGCATTGGTTTGCGCGCCTAGTTTGAACATCAGATCTCTGACGGTATCCTTGATCAGGACATCATCCGCTGTTGTAAACGGGTCGTCATTGAAGGTGATGTTCAGCAGGGTGTTGCCGACTGAAGGCGTTGTTCCCAAAGTGGTTTTCTGAGCCGTCGTCAGGTAGTCCGTGACCGCGTCCAGAGCGCCGAAGTTGCGGTTCTGGGAGAATTGCTCCATGGCGGTGCCGATATCGAAGGCGTTGGTCTGGGCACCGAGCTTGATCATCAGATCCCGGACCGTGGAGGCGATGAGGGCATCGTCCGCCGTGGTGAACGGGTCGTCGTTGAAGGTGATGTTGAGCAGGGTTGTGCCCGGAGCCGGGGTGGTTCCCAGCGTGGTTTTCTGGGCAGCGGTCAGGTAGTCGGTGACCGCGTCCAGAGCGCCGAAGTTACGGCTTTGCGAGAACTGCTCCATCGCCATGCCGATGTCGAAGGCATTGGTGTAGATACCGAGCTTGAACATCAGATCGCGTACAACATTGGCGATGGCGGTATCGTCCGCCGTCGTGAACGGGTCATCGTTGAAGGTGATGTTGAGTAACGTCGTGCCCGGAGAAGCGGTTGTGCCAAGTGTGGTCTTCTGCGCCGGCGTCAGATAGTCGGTGACGGCATCGAGCGCTCCCCAGTTTTTGCTCTGGGAGAATTGCTCCATGGCCATGCCGATGTCGAAGGCGTTGGTCTGGGCGCCGAGCTTGATCATCAAGTCACGCACGACGGCTGCGATGGCCGCATCGTCCGTGGTGGTGAACGGGTCGTCGTTGAACGTAATGTTCAGCAGCGTTGTGCCCGGAGAGGCGGTCGTTCCCAGAGTCGTTTTCTGTCCTGCTGTCAGGAAGTCGGTGACGGCATCAAGCGCTCCCCAATTTTTGCTCTGGGAGAACTGTTCCATCGCAACGCCGATATCGAAGGCATTGGTCTGGGCGCCGAGTTTGGTCATCAGATCGCGCACGGCGCTGGCAATCACGGCATCGTCCGCAGAGGTGAACGGGTCGTCGTTGAACGTGATATTCAGCAGAGTGTTGCCCGGAGAGGCGGTCGTTCCCAGGGTGGTCTTCTGGGTTGCCGACAGGTAATCCGTCACCGCGTCCAAAGCGCCCCAGTTGCCGCCTTGCGAGTACTGCTCCATGGCACTGCCGATCGAGAAGGCATCGACATAGGTTCCGACCGTGGACATCATATTGCGGGTCATGCTTTCCGCCAGAGTAGGGCTGGACAGAAAGGTCAGGTTCGAGAGGGTTTGCGGGTAAACCGTGATCAGCGGCTTTTGCGCGGTCGTGATGCTGGCCAGCGTTGTGGCGAACAGCGTCGCGTTCCCTGTGGAGGAGGCGAGGAGAAGGTTGGCTTCGATTTCGGGGATAGTGGGCATGGTACATTCCTTTACATAAGTATGATGTTGCAACACAGCCTGAGGGCTGTCCGTTTAAAAGTAAGAAATAAAAAAAGTTGTCGTCCTATGTGAAGAGATCAAAAAAACATTCTAAAAAATGCCGTTTTGAACTTTGCTCTCACACAAAGACATAAAAAAACATTCTTTTGACATTTCTATGACAAAAAGATTGCAATGAATCGGATTCACTTTCAAACAATTAATTTTCGTGAGAAGAGATATTTTCTTTGCAGAAGACGTTATGAATTTAGTAGGCTTTCCGCCTTTGCTAGATGATGCGGATTTCTCCGGTCAAAGAATTTTCATAACCCTGTGAAATTTTTACGTCGATGATCTGGTTCAGCAACCTGTCGTTTGCGATCGCGTAAACCGACTGGTTGTAGGGGCTGCGGCCCAGAAGCTGGCCGTCCTTTTTTCCTTTGCGGTCGAAGAGGACGGGCATTGTTTTTCCTACCGACTTTTCATTGAAGGCCAGTTGCTGGTCTCTTATGAGTTGCTGGAAGCGGCTCAGGCGTTCGCTGGCGATTTTATCATGGACGAGGTTCTGCATATTGGCTGCGGGGGTTCCCGGTCGGGCGCTGTATTTAAAGGAATAGCAGGAGGCGTAGCCTATATCCTTTGCCAGTTGGAGGGAGTCTTCGAAATCTTGCTCCGTCTCACCGGGGAAGCCGATGATGAAATCAGACGAAAAGGCGATGTCGGGTCTGGCGGAGCGGAGCTTTTCGATGATGGCGCGGTATTCTTCCGCCGTATGCTTGCGGTTCATCGCCTTGAGGATTTTATCCGCGCCGCTTTGCACGGGCAGGTGCAGGAAGGGCATCAGTTTTTCGATTTCGCCGTGCGCGGCGATCAGGTCGTCATCCATGTCGCGGGGGTGGGAGGTCATATAGCGGATGCGCTTCAGACCTTCGATTTCGGCAACTGAACGGATCAGACGTCCCAGCCCCCAAGTTTTGGCGTTCGGCCCTTCGCCATGGAAGGCGTTGACGTTCTGGCCGAGCAACGTGATTTCCTTCGCGCCGTTTTCGACGAGTTTTTCCGCTTCATGGAGAATTTCTGCAACCGTGCGGGAATATTCCGCGCCGCGCGTGTAGGGGACGACGCAGAAGGTGCAGAATTTATCGCAGCCTTCCTGAATAGAAAGGAAGGCGGTTACGCCCTGGCTTTTATGCTCGTCGGGCAAAAGATCGAACTTTGATACTGCAGGGAAATCCGTGTTGACGACGCGCTCGTTGCCGTTGGCCTTGAGGACCATTTCGGGGAGTTCATGATAGGATTGGGGGCCGAAGACCATATCGACGAAGGGGGCACGTTCGAGGATGAAGTCGCCTTCGGCCTGCGCGACACAGCCGGCGACGGCGATCATCACCTTATTCCCGGCTTTTTCGCGCTCCTCTTTATGTTCGCGGAGGCGGCCGAGTTCGGAGAAGACCTTATCGGTCGCCTTTTCGCGGATGTGGCAGGTGTTGAGGATCATCATGTCGGCCTGCTCGGGGGCGTCCGTTTCCTGATAGCCGAGCGGGGAGAGGATGTCGGCCATGCGCTTGCTGTCGTAGACGTTCATCTGACAGCCCCAAGTCTTGATAAACAGCTTTTTCTTTTGCGTGTTTGTCATGTTGTTTTTGCGCGGGCCTTCATATACAAAATTCACAATACTGTCATAAACCATAGGCCTGCCCTTGGACGCAAGCGTTTTGGGATTTGGCGCAGCGTCTGGAAAGAAGATCGAAAATGAAGCCTACGGTTCTTGTCCTTAAAGCCATCCTGCCGGATGAGATGAAGCTGCTTGGCGTACATTATAATGTGATCCCTTTTTGGGAGAAGGCTGTGCGGGAGGACGTTCTGGAGAAAGAGGGGGCGAGGGTTTCCGCCATTCTCTCAACCTATGACTGCGAGGGGGTCAAAGGAGACCTGATGGTGCGGTTGCCTAACCTTAAGATTATCGGGCAGTTCGGGGCGGGGTACGACAATATCGACCTGAAGGTCGCCAAAGAGCGCGGGATTGTTGTGACGAATACGCCGGATGTTCTGACCGACGATACGGCGGATCTGGCCATGCAGCTGCTTTTGAACGTGGCAAGACGGGGGATTGCGGGCGACCGGTTTGTGCGGGAAGGCGGTTGGATGAAGGGCGGATTTCCGCTGTCCACCAGCCTTTCCGGCAAGGTTGCGGGGATTTACGGGATGGGGAAAATCGGGCAGGCGATTGCGCGGCGGGTGGCCGCGCATAATATGAAAATAAAATATTGCAGCCGTTCCCCGAAAAGTGATATACCCTACGACTATTATGGTAAATTGAATGCGCTGGCCGAGGCCTGCGATTTTCTGATCCTTGCCTGTTCGGGCGGGCCGGAGACGCGGCATACGGTGGACCGGGAGGTTCTCCGGGCGATTGGGCCGCAGGGATATTTGATCAATATCGCCCGCGGGTCGGTGGTTAAGGAAGACGATCTGATCGCTGCCCTGGAGGCGGGGGAGATCGCCGGGGCGGGGTTGGATGTCTTTGCGAACGAGCCGGATGTCCCCGCCAGTCTGCTGAGGATGGATCAGGTGGTTTTATCCCCGCACGTGGGGTCTGCTACACGCGAAACCCGTTCCCTTATGGGGCGACTTGTAGTAGAGAACTTGAATGCATTCTTTGAGGGACGGCCGCTGCTGACGCCAGTATTGACGTAACAACACTACTTTATATTAGGGATGTGAGATGAGACTTTTTACGACTATTCTGACTATTTTTGCGCTGACGGTTCTGCCTTCATGGGCCGAAGCCTGCTATTCCAAACAGGAGGCCGAGGCGGAGCAGGGCATCCGGATTCACAGCGAGTTGATGGTCATCGGCCTGAACTGCCAGCATATGGCGAGCGCGAACGGCAATAACCTTTACCTCGAACACCGGAAATTCACACAGAAGCACGCCGATCTGTTTGCTACTTATGAAAAGATTATCATGCAATATCTCAAGAAGAACGGTGACAAGAATCCTGAGGCGACGCTGAACACGATGCGGACGGATTTCGCCAACAAGATTTCGAATGACGCCGCCGAGATGCGCCCCGATATTTTCTGCCGCAGCTATGCGCCGCGCATTGAGAAGGCGACCAAGATGGACCGTGACGGCATCCGCAAGTGGGCAGCGACGATCTATCCGTCCCATCCGGTTTCGCATCCGGTTTGCAAGGAGAGTTGATCTTTTTCTTTCTTTGAGAGCGATTGTCACAGGGGTTGTTTTACAACCCCTGTTTTCTTTTCCCTTAAAACGATTTACTCTTTCAAGCGGCATAATATTGCTTGCTTCTTGTATTTAAGAATAATTTTCGAACAGGGTTTATCCGATGTCTGCCGATCTTGCTCCTTCTTCTCCTGGAATTGACGAAACGATTGACGGGTTTTTCCAGCCGCTGATGGAGACGTCATCCGATCTCGTCTTCTGGGGGATTTATCTGGGGCAATGCAAGGCCGAGGAGATGAATATCTATCCCGAAACCTGGAAGGGGCTTCAGGTTCTCAAGCCTTATATCCCCCTGCCGTTCGATGCGTGTCTGCAGCTCAAGTTTATTTTGATCTGGCTGGCGGCGGCGGCGGTGTTTTTTACCTTTTATCTGGGGTTTATCAGTATCCGGTCTTTCGGGCGCTCGGTTAAACTGCTGTTCGGGGAGGGGAGTCAGGTCTCCGGCGACGGGGAAATCAGCCAGTATCAGGCCTTGATGGCCTCGCTTTCGGGTACGGTCGGCCTTGGGAATATCGCAGGGGTGGCGGTGGCGATTTCCACAGGCGGTCCGGGGGCGGCGTTCTGGATGACGCTGATGGGGTTTTTCGGGATGTCCTCGAAATTCGCGGAAGTGATGCTGGGGGTCAAATACCGTCAACGCCCCGATCCCGATCATCCCACGAGGATATCCGGCGGGCCGATGTATTACCTGAAGGCCGCGTTTGAGGCACGGGGGATGCCTTCCGTCGGGACATTCTTTGCGGTCTTTTTTGCTCTGTGTTGCATTATCGGCACGATCGGCGGCGGGAATATGTATCAGGCCAATCAAACCTTTAAGCAGATATTGGTCGCCACCGGCGGCGATGCCAGTATGTTTGCCGGTTACGGATGGGCGTTCGGGGTGGTTCTGGCTTTGCTGGTCGGGGCGGTTATTATCGGAGGTCTTAAATCCATCGCGGCGGTGGCTTCGAAACTGGTTCCCGTCATGGGGATCATTTATTTTATTGCCGGTTTCGTGATTATCGGGATGCATATCGATAATTTAATCCCCGCTCTTACAACGATTGTGACCAGTGCGTTTTCCCTGAAGGCCGGTTTTGGGGCTTTGCTCGGGGGACTTCTGATCGGGGTGCAACGGGCCGCATTTTCCAATGAGGCGGGTCTGGGATCTGCGGCGATCGTTCAGTCCACCACCAATACGGACGGCCCGGTCGGGACCGGGATCGTAGCTATGCTCGGGCCGTTTATCGACACGATCATCATCTGCAATATCACCGCGCTGGTGATCGTTATCACGGGTGTTTATACCGAGGGCGGCGGGATGGAAGGCGTCGAGTTAACCTCCCGCGCTTTTTCCGACGGTATTTCATGGTTCCCTTATGTACTCACCATCACGGTCGTGCTGTTTGCCTACTCAACCATGATCTCCTGGTATTATTGCGGGGCGGTCTGTGTGCGCTATGTATTTGGGGAGAAGGACTGGGTCGAGACGGTTTTCAAGGTGTTTTACCTTTTGTGCACTGTGGTGGGAACGTCTGCGGAACTCAGTAACCTGATCAATTTCACCGATGCGGCTATGATGTCCATGGCTTTCCCTAATATCCTCGGCTTGTTTATTCTTGCTCCTGAAATTAAACGCGATCTTAAGGAATATTTATTGCAGGTTAAGAATTCAGGCTGATTCAGAATTTATAAATCATTGTTGATTAGTCTGTGGATACCGCTCATAATGCGTCAGCGGCTGTCAGTATAATCCGGGTGAAGAGGGTTAAATCCTTGTTGATTACCAACAGTATCGTGAACACGAAATTCTGTGTCGGGCTCTCGGATATTTCCGACAGCTATGTCGGTTTCATTATCGACCAGTGGGGTGTGCTTCATAACGGGGAAACTCCTTATGAAGGTGTGGTCGAGTGTCTGCGCGAGCTTCAGCGCCGCAAGAAATATGTTATCATCCTTTCCAATTCCGGCAAACGGGCCGATGTGAATCAGGATCGTCTTGAGAGTCTCGGGATTCCGCCCAATCTCTATAATTCGATTATCACTTCCGGCGAAGTCACTTGGCAGGGGTTGCACGATCAGGATGACGGGTACTTCAAGGGCATCGGCAAAAAATGCGTGATCATCAGCCGCGGCGGGGACCGTTCGATCGTCGAGGGGCTTGACGTCGAGGTTGTGAAAAATCCCAAGGATGCCAGCTTTATCCTGATCAGCGGCGCGGACTCGCCTGACATGACGGTGGAGGATTACGAGCCGCTGTTGCGCGAGGCGGCGCGGTACGAACTCAAGGCGATCTGCGCCAACCCGGACAGTCTGGGCGTGATGGGCAGCCAGAATATCATGGGGCCGGGAACGTTGGCGGCGCGGTACAAGGATTTCGGCGGGGTCGTGCATTATATCGGAAAGCCGCATCAGCCGATTTTCCAGCATTGTATCCGCGTTCTGCAGCAGAACGATATCTATCCCGGGCAGACGGTGATGATCGGCGATACGATGGCGCACGATATTCTCGGTGGGCATCTGGTCAATATCGATACCTGCCTTGTGAAGCAGGGCATTCACAAACCGGCTTTCCGCAACTGCCGTTCTCTGGGCGATGTTGACAAGGCGCTGGATATCCTGATTCGCCAGTATAATAACGTGCGGCCGAAATATCTTCTCGACAGTCTTGTCTGGGGACGTTCGCTGCCGGACCGCAAGCACAAAAAGCGGAATAAGCGGTAATTCTCTTTGATTTTATTCGTTCTTATTTTCGCCGCAATGCATACTGGCGTATTATTAGCTTGTGCTTATTTGACACATCAATTTTGGTTAAATACAGTTATACATAAATAAGAATAATTTTATTCAATATTATATGGGGGACGTTATGGGTGATGTTCATTTTCGCGGCGGTGTTTTTTCTACAGCCGGGAACGATGTAGGGTTCGTTTTTTTTGATCCCAAGTCTCTGGACCGCAGTGATCGTTATAGCGCAGCCAATATCCAGATTGTCAGGGATGCTATTGAGAACACTGTTGAGTATCTGGGGCAGGCAGCACCTGAGACAGAAATCAAAGGCATCATTGACAAAGTGCTTGACTCTGCTCCCGCGGCTACACGTATTTCCATCAATTTAAAAGGTGTCGATCCAGACGTGACGGATGATGAAATCCACAGGATATGTTTTGTTGCCAAGCAGGACTGGTACTCGGACAGCAAAAATGAACTCGCGCAGATTATCTCGGGTGTTCGGTCTGGACGCCTAAAACCCATACCGGGTACCGATGCCATCTGGGATCAGGCTGTGGGAGCGCATGAGGGGCGGCATTGTGCGCAACTTTCAGTCTCTTCGACTCTTCGGGATGTCATAACCAAAGAAACCGGAGCTGATCTCCAAGCGCTGAAATGGCTTAAAGAGAACGGCCACAATACCGTTGCCCAAGCGTTCGTCGATTACAGGGTTCTCACTGCCGTACATTCGGGAAAAGCCGATCATGCTTCGGGGCTTGCTCTGATCGCTAACGATGTGAACAAGGTTACCGATGATTATGTGAAGGCTGCGGAGCAGATGCGTTCGAAAGTCCTTAATGCCGTCTCTAATGAGCATGGTCTGGGTAGTGAGCGCAATGCGTTGCGGATGGTGGAATATAATCCGGGGCGTTTTATCCGCACGGTCGAGCGGGCGCTTGACCGGGGTGAATTTCGCGGGCCGGGTACCTCGCCCGATCTTGAGACCCATGTGAAGGCCTATATCGAAGCGTTCCGCAGACAGGTCAACGGCATTACGCCGCCTGTTCCGTCCGGGGCGCGGGCGAGCGTCGATCTGGAGAATGGAACCAAGCCGAACCTTACGATCGGCGGGGTGACGGCACCTGAGTTTTTTGCCAGCATTGCCGATCCCGCTCTAGCTCAGGCGGCGGTGGCCAGCAACGATGCTGTCTTCGCCGATGCGTCGGTGCGGGCTCCTGCTGAAAATCCTGACACGCCCAAGGTTGCGGGCATGAAGGTCGCGTAGGATCAATTCTGAAGAAAAAGATGTTTGGCCGCCATGATTTCGGGAATGGCGCGTTCGGCGGCTTCCTCGCCGAGGCGGATCAGTTCCTTGCCCTTTTCGAATTCCAGCAAGCCGATATGTCCTGCCGACGGGCGGATGTGCACGTCCGGTGGCTCTCCGGCGAGGCGTGAGCGGGTGAGGCGGTCCTGCAGGATGCTCAGGGCCGAGACCATCACGCCGAACAGGCTGGGGTGGTTTTCCTCCCGCCGGAAGAGGCGGCGACTGATTGAGGAGGCGTTCAAGTCTTTTGTTTTTTCAGGGGAGACATGGTCGCTGTTGAAGACATCGAAGCCGGTGATGGTCTGGTAGGAAGTGCCAGGCTTAGTGGCCTTGCCGATCAGGTCGGCGTTCAAATCCACGGCAATGGTCATGCGTGCGCCCATCGCCTGACACGGGGAGACGGGGCAGGGGTTGACCAGCGCACCATCGACCAGAAAGCGGTTTTCATATTTCACCGGGGGGAAGACTCCGGGCAGGGCGAAGGAGGCGATCATGGCTTCGAGAAGATTTCCTTTTCTCAGCCAGATTTCGTGGCCGGTGGCCAAATCAGTGGCGATACAGATGAGTGGGTAGGGCAGGTCGGCGAAGGTCATGTCCTTGAAGTGCGTTTCCAGCATGGTTCTTAAACGGCTGCCGCCGATCAGGCTGGCGCTGCGGACACGGAAATCCAGATAGCCGAGGATTTTGTAGCGCGTCAGGGAGAGCGCCCATTCCTCCAATTCCTGCATTTTTCCAGCAAGGTAGCAGCAGCCGACCACGGCGCCGATGGAGGTGCCGGTGATCAATGTGGGGTAAATTCCGTTTCGATTCAGAGCCTTGAGTACGCCGATATGGGCAAAACCTCTGGCCATACCGCCGCCCAGCGCCAAACCGATTCCTGTTTGTCCGTTCTGCGGGCTAAATTCAGTCACACTCAGTACAACCCTTTCCTCACACACACTGGAAATTTGCTTTTCTCACCTTTCATTATAGCATACGGTGAGAGCCCAGAGGTACCATGAAGCCTGCTGCAACGCCACATCATCCAGAAAGAAAAGGGAAATCCGCCCGCACCGCCCGCAAGGTCGCGGCGGTCTATGTGCGCCCCTATACCTCGCCGTTGATTGTCGCGCTTTTGCTTATGGCTATTTCGGCGGCCATGACGGCCGTTCTCGCGCAGCTGATGCAGCCTGTCCTTGACGATGTTCTGTACGGGCAGAGGAAGGAACTGATCATTCCTGTCTCTTTAGGTGTTTTTGCGACGTTTCTTGTGCGGGGGGTGACGACCTATTTGCATACGCTCTCCATGAACAGGATCGGACAGGGGATCGTGGCGGATATCCAGCGCGATCTGTTCAATCATTTCGTCACCCTCGATCTGGCATTTTTTCATGCCAATCCCAGCGGGCAACTGATTTCGCGGGTGGTGAACGATGTCAATGTCATGCGGATGGCCTTGGTCGAGACGATGACCGGGTTCGGGAAGAGCGCGTTTACGCTTTTGTTTCTTTTTATGCTGATGCTGTATCAGGACTGGAAACTGACGCTGGCCGCGTGTCTGGTGGTTCCGTTCGTTTCCATCTTTCTTGTGAAAATTGGTAAGCGTTTGCGGGGGGTGTCGGGGTCCATTCAGGATCAAATGGCTTCGCTCTCCGATCTTTTATCCCAGAGTTTTCAGGGTGTACGCATGGTCAAGGCGTACGGGATGGAGGATCATGAGAAAGCCAAGATCGGCGGGGCGATTGCCAATGTTCGTGACCTCAATATCAAATCCGTTCATATCCGCAACCTGACGACTCCGGTGAATGAGACCGTTCTGGGACTTATTTTTTCGCTTATTATTGTTTATGGCGGGTATCAGGTTCTGGCGGGGGCGACAACGGCGGGCGGGCTGGCCTCTTTTCTGGCCGCGTTCACTCTGGCCTATGAGCCGATGAAAAAACTGGCGCGGCTGAACGGCAATCTCCAGATGGGGCTGGGCGCGGCGGACCGTGTGTTTGAGATGATGGACCTCAAGCCCCTGATTGGCTCACGTTTGGATGCGCCCGATCTTAAAGTCTCCGCGCCTGAAATCCTTTTCGAAAATGTCACTTTTACCTATGAAGGGGAGGGTGAGGCGGCTTTGCGCGGGGTCAGTTTTACCGCCAAGCCGGGGAAGGTCACCGCGCTGGTCGGGCCATCGGGCGGCGGGAAAAGCACCATCATTAATCTTATCCCGCGGTTTTACGATGTTTCGGGCGGGTGTATCCGTATCGACGGGGCGGACAGCCGAGAGGTGACGCTTGCCAGTTTGCGGCGGCATATTGCGCTTGTCTCGCAGGACATCACCATTTTTAACGACACTGTTTACCAAAATATACGGTACGGGAAGCCCGAGGCCACGGAGCAGGAGATCTTCGCGGCGGCGGAGGCTGCGGCGGCGCATGAGTTCATCATCGGCTTTCCGAACGGCTACCAGACTGTGGTTGGCGAGGACGGGGTCAAGCTCTCCGGCGGGCAGCGTCAGCGGATCGCGATTGCACGGGCCATTTTGAAGGATGCACCGATTTTGCTTCTTGATGAAGCAACCTCAGCGCTCGATAACGAGTCGGAAAAACTGGTGCAGAAGGCGCTGCAGGCCTTGGAGAAGGGGCGGACGACTCTTGTGATCGCACACAGGCTCACAACGGTTCAGGCGGCGGATCAGATCGTGGTTCTGGACCGCGGGGAGATCGTCGAGCGGGGAACGCATGAGAGTTTGCTGCAAGCGGAAGGGCTTTATGCCAAAATGTATCGGACGGGGATGAAGGGGTAGGGGGCGTACCATATGTGGGCCTTTCTTATTAAAAGTTTCCTACGCTTGATGAAAGTCGCCGTCATTTTTTATCTCTGTCTTCTCGCGACATGGTTTTTCATGCAGCGCAAGATGATTTACTTGCCCGATAAAAAACGACCTGTGGCACCGGCGGTGGCTGAAATTGCCGTTGTACATGCTAAGGACGCACTCGAACTACAGGGCTGGTTTTTTCCTCCCCGAAATAATCTTCAGACCTTTGTTTATTTTCATGGCAATGCTGTGGGAATGAAAGATCATATGATTAAAATCAACCGCTATCTGGATAAAGGCTATGGTGTTCTTCTGACAGAATACCGAGGGTATGGAGGAAATCCGGGTCATCCTTCCGAGGCCGGGTTTTATCTTGATGCCCATGCTTTCATCCATTGGTTGATAGAGGAAAAGGACGTTCCATTCTCGGAGATGGTTTTGTATGGCGAGTCCATCGGTAGCGGGGTTGTGCTTGAGATGGCCAAACAGTATGACGAGCGGTCGATGCACCCATATGCAGTCGTTCTTGAGGCGCCTTTTCTGAGTCTTCTTCACATGTCGCGGCGCCGTCATTTTTATGTTCCTGTCGACTGGCTTCTCCTTGACCGCTTTATGAATACTGAGAAGATGTCCTCTGTCAGAGTCCCCCTGCTGGTTATTAACGGCGAGAAGGACGAGTTTATTCCTTATACAGACGGTCGGACCCTTTATGATCTGGCTCAGGAGCCTAAAACCTATATCATGATTCCCGAGGGCGATCATAACGGACTTCATTTCAGGGGGTTGCAGAAGTATGTTCTCGATTTTTTAGAGAAAATACCTTCAAGTGACATGGACAATAAGGGATCAGAGGCTGCAGAGGAGTAAATCGTTATCGCTTGTTTCGACGATATTCAAAATCTCACAGCATAGGGATGAAGGGCTAGGACGAAAGGATTTTCATGGGGCAGAGTTTTCTTTCAAAGGCATGGTATTATTCGAAGATCGCCGTAACGGTCTATGTTCTTTTCCTCGCCGTTCTTTTTTTCATGCAGCGGAAACTGATTTATTTTCCTGACAAGACCCGTCCGGTTGCTCCTGAAGGTACTATCATTGCGAATGTCAAAACACAGGACGGGCTGGATCTGCAGGGTTGGTATTTTCCGCCGCAGCAGTCCAAACCTGTTATCGTTTTTTTTCATGGCAACGCGGCGAATATCTTTTTACGGCAGCAAAAGGTGAATGAGTATCTTGATGCCGGGTACGGCGTGTTGCTTGCGGAATACCGAGGGTTCGGCGGGAATCCGGGTGATATTTCGGAGCAGGGGTTTTATCTCGATGCTCTATCTTTCATCAAGTGGCTTGAGGATCGGCAGGCGCTTGCGCCTTCAGGCATCGTTCTTTATGGGGAGTCCATCGGTGGGGGCGTGGCGGTTGAGGTTGCCGCAAGTCTTTCCAGAGAGGGGCGGAGCCCTTTTGCGCTTGTGCTTGAGGTTCCGTTTACGAGCCTTGTCGATATGGCGCGGCTTTATTATCCCTTCGTTCCGGTTGATTTTCTGCTCAAGGACCGGTTCATGAACAGCGAAAAAATCAGGGATGTCCGCGCTCCACTTCTGGTGGTTAACGGCGACCGTGATGAGGTCATTCCCTTTCAACAGGGTCAGAAGCTGTTTGAAATGGCCGGGGAGCCGAAGAAATATGTTAAAATACCGGGCGGGGACCATAATAATCTGCACCGCAACGGCTTGCAAAAATATGTCCTCGAATTTTTAGCTGGAATCCCGTCCCGCGATTTGGATAATGGGGACTCGGGGATTTTAAAGGAGTAATGTCTTATGCCGTGCCTTGCCGCTATTGATAAGACCAGTCTTCAGATTCATCCCGATGACGATGTGCAGGTGGCGATTGACAAACTGAAGAAGGGCAAGGTTAATTCTGCGCCCGTTGTTGACGAGCAGGGGCGGCTGCTGGGGCTTTTTTCCTTTAAGGGGTTGATGCGTAACCTTGTGCCCGTTTCGGTGGCGATGGCCGATGGAATCAAAATCGACATCAAGGTCGGGGCGGCGCCCGGTGTGGCCCGGCGGCTGGCCAATGTGAAGCCCCTCATGGTGACCGAGGTCATGGACC
Organism: Alphaproteobacteria bacterium; assembly: GCA_016699735.1. NCBI lineage: Bacteria > Pseudomonadati > Pseudomonadota > Alphaproteobacteria > Alphaproteobacteria bacterium. Next base: position 1,910,739 of record CP065008.1, on the reverse strand, counting down.
GGAAGGTTCAGACTGTGGGGCCGGAAGAGCCGTTGTGGGAGGGGGTCAGCCTGTTGACCAATCATGGGGGACCACTGGCGGTTATCGACGACCAAAACAAGCTTCTGGGGATGATCAGCTATACGTCGATGCTGGAGCTTCTTGAGAAAACCGAGGATGGTGCGGAATGACGTCTGAGGCGAAGGGTCAGCCATGCTGAAATTTGCAAAAAATTACGGGCTTCTGGTTCTGATGGCGGCGGGGTTCGTTACCGTGATCGCGCTGAGCCTTATGGTGGAGGTCAAGCCGCAGAGCCTTCCGTCTACGCCCCTGCAGGTCGTTAAAAGTGACGGTTCGTTCGTAATCTATACGGCGGAGGTTGCCCGTACGCCCGAGGAGATTAATATGGGGCTGATGTTCCGAAAGGAGTTGGCCGCCAATCACGGGATGATCTTTTTTGTCGATCCCGAACGGGAGGTGAATTTCTGGATGAAAAACACCCTGATCCCGCTGGATATGCTATTCATCGGGGCGGACGGGGTGATCAAGCATATCCACCCGATGGCCAAGCCGCATGACCTGACTCAAATTCCATCGCTCGCGCCTGTTAAGGCTGTCCTTGAGATTAATGGCGGAGAGGCGCAGAAAAACGGCATCATGATCGGGGACAGCGTGAAGCATGAAATCCTCGGGAACATGACTCCCTGAGCAGAAAAGCCCGTTTTAACCCCTTTTGCCTTGCCGATTCCATCCGCAGCGTGTAAAACCCCTATTCACCGGATGTCGGAGCGTAGCGCAGCCTGGTAGCGCATCTGTTTTGGGAACAGAGGGCCGGGGGTTCGAATCCCTCCGCTCCGACCATTTCCGGTTTTAGGCTTTTGCGGACAGAAAGGCTGCGTTTTGGCCCTTTCGAATGACAATAGAGACATATCCCGCGGCGAGGTCTGGAAGGACTTGGCGGTTCGGGCGCAGAAAGGCGATGCGCGAGCTTACGCCGAGCTTTTGCGTGATATCATCCCGTTCATCAAGGGCGTGGCGGCGGGCAGTCTGGCCAATCCTGACTGGATTGAAGATCTGGTGCAGGACGTTCTGATCTCCGTGCATAAATCTCTTTCCACCTACAGCGAGGATCGGCCGTTCCGCCCCTGGCTGTCCGCGATTATCCAGTTCCGGCGCACCGATTTGCTGCGGAAATATTACAAGAGCCGGGGAAATAAATCCGTCGGGCTGGAGGATGCGGATTTTCAGGCACAGCATGTAACGAATCCGGCGCTTTCCGGCGAATTGAAAGATATCGAGGCGGCGCTGGCCGACCTTCCCGACAAGCAGCGCAAGGTCTTTGAACTGATCAAAATTCAGGGGTACAGCGCCCAGGAAGTGGCCGATGAAATGGGGATGAGCGTCTCGGCGGTCAAAGTTTCGGCGCACCGCACGATGAACAAACTGAAGGACCGATTGGGATGACGAACGGGATGAGCGAGGGAAAGCCTGAACAGAACACCGATGCGCTGATCGACTCGCTGTGCGCCGAGTTGAAGCCCTGCTGCAAAATGCGGCATCCCTTTTGGCGTGTGGGGCCGTGGGTGCTGTTCGCGTTCCTGTATGTGATCGGCGCGGTCTATATGCAAGGATTCAGGTTCGATATCGCCACGCAGATGAAGTCTGTTGATTTTGTGTTTGAGTTGTCGCTTGTGGCGGCGATGTCGGTTTCAGCAGCGTTCTGCGCCATGTGGCTGTGTGTGCCGGATATGCGCGGGCAGACATGGATGGTCTCTGTGCCGTTTACGCTGTTTGCGGCGCTGGTCTTGCTTTTGGGACTTCGGGTCGGGCTGAACGGTTTTGTCATGCCGGAGATTCAGTGGTGTTTTTGTTATAAAAGTTCGCTGCTGTACGGCCTGATCCCGGCCTTTACGATTTTTCTGATCTCCATGAAGGGGAAGACCACGCACCCGGACCTTCTGGCCTTCATGGTGTCGCTGGCCGTTGGGGGGCTGGGGTATCTCGGCCTGCGGCTCGTCTGCGTCTCCGAGGATATCGGGCATATTCTTATTATTCATACGCTGCCGTATTTCCTTTTCGGGTTGCTGGCGGCGCTGATCGGGCGGCGCATTTACCGCTGGTAAGGTTTGCGGCGCTGCTTTATTTTCTTTTCAGGAGAACTTTTTCATGCACGTCAAAATCTTCAAGCCCGCGAAAAACACCATGCAGTCCGGCCGCGGCAATACAGATGAGTGGGTGATCGAATACGAAACGTCGAGCGTGCGGCGGCCTGAGGCGCTGATGGGCTGGACGGCTTCGGGCGATACGCTCAATCAGGTGCGGCTTAAGTTTACCACCATGGAGGCGGCGATCAGCTTCGCGGAGGACAAAGGGTGGGATTACACGCTTCAGAAGCCGCAGGAGCGGCGCATCGTGCCGCGCAATTACGGGGATAATTTCAAGTACGAGCCGCCGGAAAAGACCGAGAAGGCTTGATTTTTCGGGGCGGAAAACCTTGCATTTTTGTGGTAGGGTGGTAGTGTCCGTTTCCGCGCACGATCCCGTAGCTCAACGGATAGAGCAACTGCCTTCTAAGCAGTAGGTTGCAGGTTCAAGTCCTGCCGGGATCGCCAGTTTTAGCAAATCATCTCAGTGCGTTAGATAGCTGCGCGAAAACGGAGACGATTACCGGAAACCTCCGGGCTACTCACTGGGCTACTCAAACCTATTCGAGGTGTTGATAGCCGTCCTCGTCGCCAAAATTTCCTGTGGATTGTTCGTCCTCGACGCGGCGGTATCCCTTCGGGTCGCGAATCCAGTCATGGATGTCGCGCAGGTAGAACGCCTTGCGCATCGAACTCCTCTTGCCCGAAAGCTTGTGCGGCTTGGGGAAGGTTCCGTTATGCACACGGCGGTCAATCTCCTGGCGCGAGATGCCGCACAGACGTGCGGCGAGTTTGATCGGGATCAGCGCGTTGCTCTGGATCATCAATGCGGCTGTGACCTGCGCGTCGAACTCCGGCTTGATGCTCATGGTGAAGTCTGTCATGGCTTTCGCCCACCGTTCTTCTTGTGGAACGGCCTTCCCCGTGTGAGCCCTCTGGGAGCAATCGCCGTTCCATGGCTAAGGAAGGGCTCTATCTTCCATTAAATCGGAATCCGATTAAGACTTCGTTAAGAACTCCCCGGAAACCCGCGCTGGAAGCCATGTTTCGTTGCTGCTCCTGCGAAGGTGCACACGGTTCCGCTGCTCTTGCCCGCCGGAAATCCGCTAGCGCCGAACGTCTCTCCTGATACTTCACCGGAGAAGAGGCCGGAGAGCGCCCTTGCTTCTCTCGGCGTGCCTTCGCATTCTTGCTGTATTGCCTTCGCCCCCGTCCGCACGTCCGGCCTTTGCCGTGCGTGTGTGCCCGCCCGTTAATGTTGACGAACGGGGCATTGGCAGTTGCCTGTTCACGGCGCGGGATGGCGGCTTTTGTTTCTGCGGTGTTTGCTCTGCTGCTTTTTGACGGGCGGCCCGGACGCGATTGCCAGCCTTGATGCGTGTCATGCTGGCGGACAGGCGGCCGGGTTCAAGATGTTTTACCCGTCACGCCGACTAGGGCCGCACGCGGCCAAGTCTTTGTAGACGGTCCCCCACAAAACATCTTGATCCCGCCCTTGCTCCTGTCCGCCCGGTTCCCTGCCACGCGGCTGGAATGGTCCGGCCCGCGAAACCCTCAAAAAGGAGCAAACATCATGACCGCAGAAACCGAAAACACCGCCACGTCCGCGCCCGCAACGGAGCAGGCCACCAACCGCCCCACCCACATCGTCCGCAAGAAGATCGGGCGGGGCAAAACCGCCGACTTCGAAACGCTGGGCGTGGCCTGGGACCGGGGCGACGGCAGCTTTTACATCAAGCCCTACGGCACGCAAATCATCGAGGGCGGCTTCTATGTCTTTCCGGCCAAAGATCAGAGTGGGAAGGAGGAGAGCGCTTAGGCGCTCTTTTCCGGGCAACAGCACACATGGAAAGGATGCACACCATGGCGACATCGGAATGCAACGCGTGCGGCGGAACGCTGCACTGGGACTGGACCGAAGCCTTTGCCAAATTCGGCTTCGGCGACGGCGACGGGCAGATCGAGACCGGGCAGGTCGAGGACGTGCTCACGGAGGCCGGCTACACGGTCACGGTCGAGGCGTGGGGGCTGCATAACACCGTCATCACCTCGATCCTGAAGGACGGCATCGAGCAGATTCCCTACGCCAACGCGGACTACCGCTTCGGCTACGACGATCCGCGGCAATTCTTCCCCGCCGATCTCGTGCGGCTGCTCGACGAGGCATTGCCTCCGAACACCCGCTATCCCTACGTCTGGTAACCCCACACGTCACGACCCTGCGGCGTTCCGCGCCGCAGGGTCTTTCCCTGTTCATGCGACTGCGCCAAGACTCTTGATCAAGCGCAGGAGCGCCTTGCGTTTGTCCGGGTCTTCGATCCGCCGCAACGCCGCGACGAACTTCGCCTCGTCGGGACCGGCCTGGAGCCCTTTGTCAGGACTCTTGTCCTGTTGCGGGCACCCTTCGAAAAACTCTTCCACCCCGCAGCCCAGAACTTGCGCGAAGCGGTGCAGCCGCGCCGCGCTGATCCGGTTAATGGCCTTCTCATACTTCTGGATCTGCTGATGGGTGACGCCGCTGGCCACGCCCAGATCGGTCTGCGACAACCCCGCCTTGACCCGCAGGCTCCGCAGGTTCGCCGCCACCATCCGGTCGATGGCGGTCGGGCGGCCTTTCTTGTTTGCGGTGCGGGTCTTCACCCCACCATCCATGCATGAGTCGGGACGGCAAGGCTAGAAAAAACCGCCGCGCCTGACGGTGCGCAGGACAGGTTTGACGGCCCGCCATATCCCCCGTTTTCTTGTTCGCCTGTTGCCTTTGTCTTCTCAGGCGCTGCCAGCACAAATGAAGTTGCTTGCCGTCCCCGCGCACGGCAAAGCCGGAGCGGGAGACACACGGCAAGCGCCATGCTATGAAGCCTCTTGCGTCGGAGAGGCCGTGAGGTCCGAGGACGCCGTCATCCGTGAGCCGGAAAGCGGCGCAGCGCTTTGGTTTCGCGCCCGCAGCATAGTTCCGGTTTTGGCGGACCCGGCGCTAAGGATGACCGCAAGATGTGTGCATGTAGTACAAACGAAATAAAATTTCGTCTGTACCACCGCACAATCTTGGCAAGGGGAACCCGCTAACGCGTTCCCCGTTGCATCCCCTCCGGCGCATGGCGCGGCATCTTTACAGGTTCCTTCGTGCGCCATGCGTCAGGGCGCGTTCCTGCTCCCCGACACCCCATGACCAAGGGAGCCTTCCGCGCTCCCTGTGGAACCCATCGACCAAAGAGCCTTCGCGCCCTTTGGAAACCTGACCACCCTGCGCGGGTTGGATGCGCGCCAACCTCATCGCGGTTGGATTGCGACCGGGGAGATTTCGGTTCTGCCCCGGCCCCATCGAGCAGGGTGGAGGCTTCGGCGCTCGCCCTTGCAACCCCCATCCGGCAAAGGGGCACTGCCCCTTGTGCAATCCCGGTCCGCCCGCCCACCCCGTGGGAGTCGGATCGGAGTCGGAAAGGAATAGAATCCTTCCCGCCTTGGTGCAGGTTGGTGCGTTTTGCTGCACACTTGCGCCTTACACATTTCCCCCGGACACCCGCCGTCTATGGCCCGCTCGAAACCGCCCAAGCGTTTCACGATCTCCCTCGATGCAGGGGACTATGAAGCCCTGTGCAAGCTGGCCGAATCGCAGCGTCCGCCGCTGCCGCTCCAGTACGTTGTGCGCCTGGCTGTCCGGCGCTTTCTCGACCAGCCGGAAGCAACGGTGCTCCGGCCCGCCGGAGACGAAGCCCGGTGAAGTGCGCAGGGGCAGCCATCCGCAAGGACAGTTCAGCCAGCTCGTCCCGCTGGGAAACCCTCGCGGCTGATCCAACGGCGCAGCTCCCGTTCGCCGATCAAGACGGCGAAACCATCGTTTGCCTCGAACCTAGGCCCGGCCCGCGCGCCATCGAGGACGACACGTTCCCGTTCGAGGCGCTGAGCGACATCGCCGAGATCGAGAGCTGGCGCAAGGAGATCAACCGCCCGACCACCCATATCCATAAATGGTGGGCGCAGCGCCTCGGGACCGTGTTCCGGGCGCTGACCATTGGCGCATTTGCCCCGTCCGGCGCAGACGTGTTCGACCTGTTCTACAAGCCTGTGCGTATCCCCGGCGGCACGGTGTTCGATCCCTTCATGGGCAGCGGCACGACGCTGGCCGAAACCGTCAAGTTGGGCGCGAAGGCCATTGGCCGCGATATTAACCCCGTCGCCCACTTCCTCGTGAAGTGCGCGCTCTCGGTCCACGACCGCAAGGCGATCTTAGAGACCTTCCGCGCCATCGAGCGCGATGTGGCGGGCGAACTCCGCTGCTTCTACAGCGTTACCTTGCCGGACGGCACGCGCGCGGACGTGCTCTATTTCTTCTGGGTCAAGACGGTCGATTGCCCGTCCTGCGCCGCGCGCGTGGATCTGTTCGGATCACAGATATTCGCGCGCCACGCCTACCCGAAGAAGGTGCCGCAGGCGCATTCCGTCTGCCCCCATTGCGGCGGGATCAACGCGGTTCACGTCGAGGACCGCGACGCGAACTGTTCATCGTGCAAGAAGTCGTTCGATCCCAGTGCGGGTTCTGCGAAAGGACAGAGCGCGACCTGTCCGTCGTGCGATCACTCTTTCCCGATTGCCAAGACCATCCGTGCATCCGGCAAGCCGCCCGCACACCGCCTGTATGCCAAGCTGGTCCTGCTGCCGGACGGCAGCAAGGCTTACCACGCCATCACGGATGAAGACCGCGCGCTCTACGCCAGGGCGGAGCGCGCACTCGCCAAGCGCAAGAACCCGTATCCCGTCGTCGCCATCGAGCCGGGCTACAACACCAATCAGGCTTTGGGCTACAACTACCGTCACTGGCACGAGATGTTCAACGCCCGACAGCTACTCTGCCTTTCGATCCTGGCCGAGCGCATCCGCGACATTCCCGATCCCGTCCTGCGCGATCTCTTCACCTGTCTTTTCTCCGGTGCGCTGGAGTTCAACAACATGTTCGCCTCCTACAAGGGCGAAGGGACCGGCGCGGTCCGGCACATGTTCGCGCATCACATCCTGAAACCCGAGCGCGTGCCTTTGGAGGCCAATCTCTGGGGGACGATCAAGAGTTCGGGATCGTTCTCCACCATGTTCGAGGGCCGCATCCGCCGCGCGCTCGATTACGCTGACGATCCCTTCGAGCTTCGCGTTGCCGGCAAAGGCAGCAAGACCGAAAAAGTCTTTGGCCTGTCAGAGAAAATCGGCGTGCCCGTCACGGAAACCTACCGCGCTTTCTCCAATGGCGCGCGCGTCTATCTGTCCTGCGGCGATTCGGGATCCACCGACCTGCCGGACGGAAGTGTCGATGCCGTGCTCACCGATCCGCCGTTCTTCGACAATGTGCATTACTCGCAGCTCGCCGACTTCTTCCATGTCTGGCAGCGCCACATTCTGGGCGCAGATGGAACCCGTGAACCGGATACGACGCGCTCCGATCGCGAAGTGCAGAACGCTGATGAAGGCGGATTCACCGACCGGCTTACTGCCGTCTGGCGCGACTCGCACCGCGTCCTGAATGACGATGGGTTGCTGGCCTTCACCTATCACCATTCCCGGCCCGAAGGCTGGCGCTGTGTCTTGCAGGCATTGATGGAGGCCGGGTTCGGGATCAGCGCCGTGCATCCGATCAAGGCGGAGATGTCGGTCGCGATGCCCAAGCTCCAGGCCAAGGAGCCGATTGACCTCGACATCATCATCGTCTGCCGCAAGCGTTCGCGCATGAAGACGCAACGCTGGAACGGCGATCTCCTGGGGACGGTCGCGCCGCCCGCGCAGGCGCAGGTTAACCGCTTGCGGGCTGCCAACCGCAAGCTCAGCCGCAACGACGTGCGCATCATCGTGATGGCACAGCTCCTGCGGCAAGTTTCTCGTTCGCCGACGATGGAGTCCGCGTTGCATCTTCTCGATACCGCGAACGGCGAGACGGAAGCGCTCATCGACAGCATCCATGCAGCGGGCAGCGGAACACCCAAGAATAAGACCCACGCAACGGAGCGGACCTGATCGTGTCGAACGCCTCAACCCTGTTCAAAGAATGCGTGCAGGCCATCCAGCGCGGCGAGCTGATCGAGCGCGAAGGCCGCAGCGACAAGGAGTTTCATTTCCAGAACTGGTTCAAGCGGCGGCTCGAAGCGGCCGGGCTGAACTTCGACTCGCCGGGCCGCAACTCCTACCCGGATTTCCGGCTCGTGCGTTTCGCAGAAGGGTTCGAGCTTAAAGGTCTTGCGTATCCGGGACGCGAAGCCGATTACGACTGTAATTCGCAGGTTCCCTGCGGCGAGCATAACGGGCGGCAGGTCTACTACGTGTTCGGGCGTTATCCGGTGAATCCGGACGGCAACCGATACCCCGTCCTTGATCTCGTCTTGTGTCACGGCAGTTTCCTTAACGCCGACAACACCTACATTCACAAGAACAAGAGCTTCCGGGGATTCGGCAGTTACGGCGACATTCTCGTGCGCGACCGCAAAATGTATGTCGCGCCCACGCCCTTTGCGCTGGCGGACGGCACCGCGCACCGACGCACGCTCATCGTTCCTGAAGGTCACGCCGTCGATGCCGACCTTGTTGAAGTCGGCACGCTCACGCGGCGCGAGGTCGAGCAGGTCGTGGTCGCTTACAGCTTCGATCTGCGAACCAACGAAATCGCCACAACCAACGTCGCCAATCCGAGCGCAGGCCGCGAGCATGTCTTCAAAGCCTACCGCGTCGCGGGCGATCCGGCGGATGCGGTCAGTTTGCGCCCTCGCAGGCGCGTGCTGGCGGAGTTGAATGCGGCGGAAGCGGCCGACGATGAAGACGAGTAGCCAAACATCCGCTCGCTCACGCGATGGGTGCAAGAACGCTCTTGCCAGACCATCGAGCGTTTTCTATGACAGTGGTTAAAGAACGCTGATAACGGGAAGTCACTGCCATGACATCAAATTGGCCGAGAGGGTCGGAATGGAGGCGCTGGGATCTGCACGTCCACACGCCAGCTTCGTTCGAGCATCAGTTTGGGAGCTGGGACGAGTATCTGGCCGCCATGCGCACGATCAAGGACGTTTCTGTCCTCGGCGTCACCGACTACTTCTTCATTGACGGATACAAGAAAATCCGTGAGCTGCACAAGTCTGGCGACTTCTCTAACTTTGATGCCGTTCTTCCGAATATCGAGTTGCGCCTGGGTACGTTCGTTCCCAAGCGAAGCGACGGCACACAGCTCCGCCGTCTTAACTTTCACATCGTTTTCAGCGATGACCTAGAGCCGGACGTTATCGAACAGCAATTTATCCAAGCTCTTCACTTCCAGATCGAGGGTCATCCGGAAGATGATCGCGGCGTTCGAAATGTCACACGGCAGGCCATCGAGGAGGCGGGCCGGCTAGTAAAACAGCATCAGTCGAGTTTTGCTCAGGACTCGGATTTTGTCGCGGGATGCAAGGTCGTCACCTTCGATCTGAACGAAGTCCGTAAGGTTCTCCAGAAGAAGTGCTTCGAGGGCAAGTACCTTCTGTTTTTGGCTGCTGAAAACTGGGATCAAATCTCGTGGTCCGGACAGGACTATCTAGTCCGGAAGAACCTTCTGCAAAGCGCCCACGGGATGTTCTGCGGACAGGCGAGCACGATTGCCTGGTGTCTGGGCCGACATCAAGACATGAGCGAGGATGCTTTCAAGGCGGAGTTCGGCGCCTTGAAACCCTGTGTTCACGGCTCCGATGCGCACGCGATCGCCGATCTGTGCAAACCGAAGGATGACAAGTTCTGCTGGATCAAGGGGGACCCTACATTCGAGGGTCTGCGGCAGATCATCTATGAACCTGCCGACCGCGTCTATGTCGGCCCGAGCGCACCGCTTTATCACGACGAAGCCCGCGTGCTTCAGAGCATTTCCCTTTCAAACGCGGACGGCTGGTTCGACGATCTGGAAATTCCGCTCAATGCTGGCCTCGTTTCCATCATCGGACAAAAAGGGTCCGGCAAATCCGCGCTCGCGGAAATCGTCGCGCACGCTGCCGATAGCTGGAATACGGAGGAACCCGGCAGCTTTCTTCAGCGTGCCGGCTCTTATCTTGACGATGTTCCAGTGACGCTAACATGGGCCGACGGCACGTCCACTAAGGTCCGTCTTGGCGATGAGCAGTCCGACGAGCGCAAAGTCCGCTATCTCTCCCAGAAGTTTGTTGAACGGCTCTGCGCGGAAGATCGCATGGGCGGCGAGCTTGTTCGCGAGATCGAAGGCGTGATCTTCGCGTGCACAGACCCTACGGAGACGATGAACGCCTCCGATTTTGCGGAATTGCGTGCGATCCGGACAGACGGCATCCGTGCGGACGCGCAGCGCCTCCGGGAAGACCTCGTGCGGTTCATTCGAGAAGGATGCACGTTGCGAGAGAACGCGAAGAAGCTTCCGGAGAAGAAGGCACGGATCAAGACCTTGCAGGACGAAGAAGCCGGGCTGGTCAAGCAGATGCCGAAGCCGGCGACGGAGGCAGAGAAGAATCTCCAGAAGGAGCTACAGGATCGGCGCAATCAGTTGACGGCCGTTCAGCAAAGTATTGCGGCAGCCAGGACGCAGATCCAGAAGCTGGCAGACATCAGAACGCGCGTGTCGGCGTTTAAGTCACAGATCACGCGGTTCACATCGGAAATCGACACTCTCCTGAAAGAGGCCGGTGTTCCGGAGGCAGACAAGGACACCTTTCATCCCGCGTTCGCCAAGGATACCGACACTCCGCTCGCTCGGCGGAAAACCGCTTTGGAAGCGGATATCAAGAAGAAGGAAGGCACTGCGGAGCAGCCGACAGAAGGGACGCTCCGGTGGCTGGAAGCCCAGATCAAGAAACTCACCGAAACGGAGTCCGCCGACAAGGCCCGGCACGAGCGGATCAAGGTCATCCAAACGCGGATCGCGGCCATCGCCGTTGAGGTGAAACGCATACAGGAAGAAGTGACGCAGATCGAAGGGCCGGAGAAGGCGCGCATGGAGGCAGCCTATAAGGAGCGTCTTGACGCCTATGCCGGCTATTTCCGCGTCCTTCAAGAAGAGCAGAAAACACTCGAAGAACTGTACGCACCCGTCAAAGCCCGCTTAGCGGTTGAATCCGGATCGGTGCAAGACTTAGAGTTTTCAATTCGGTGGCACGCGGACATCGAGGCGTGGCTAAAGCGTGGCAGTGCGCTTTTTGACCAGCGCCGCACCTTGCCTTACGGCACATTCAGTGATCTGTCCAAAGCCGCTCAACAGATTCTCGTTGCCGCGTGGTCGTCCGGCGATCCCAACACTATCCGGGACGCGCACGAGAAGTTTTTGGAGGAGTTCAAGAAAAAAGACCTGAAACCCAAAGACTACTTACGCGCGGACGCGACACAGCAGGCATTGATCGAGTGGTTGTACGATGTTGAGCACATCACGCTGAACTATGGCCTGAAATACAACGGGGCCGATCTCGAAAAGCTTTCGCCGGGTACGAAGGGAATCGTCCTGCTGATCCTTTATCTCGGCCTCGATACTGTCGATACGCGTCCCCTGATTGTCGATCAGCCAGATGAAAATCTAGATAACGAATCTATCTACAAGCTACTAACGCGCTATTTCAGGGACGCCAAGAAGCGCCGCCAGATCATCCTGATTACCCACAACCCCAACCTTGTTGTGAACGCGGATTCAGAGCAGGTCATTATTGCGACCAGTGCTCGCCGCGATGACGGACTTCCTCATATCAGCTATGTATCTGGATCACTGGAGAATACGGCCCACGACGGCACCGGCATTCGAGAGCAGACATGCCGCATCCTTGAAGGCGGAACGGACGCGTTCAGGAAGCGTGAACTTAGATACTCACTGCTTTCCGGCATCGCAAGCACTGAGGGTTCGCGTGGCTAGCAACGACGATCCATTCCGTCACTTACACATGCCGCGCGAATTGGCCTGCGAATTCCTAGCTGTCTTCTCGCGTATGGAGTATGCCCTTAAGGCGACGCCGTGCTATGTCGCCGGGGATGAGAATCGAGCTGATGCGTTATGGGATCGTTTTGCCAACGATATCGAGAATGCGTTTTGCGCTATCCCGAAGGCGGACCACTCGTTCTGGGAAGCGGCGACTTATCTGCTTGACCATCCGCCGCGCAAGCAAGTGCTTCAGGACGGTGCGCTAATGTTTAAGGACCAAGTTATCGACCAAAGCCAGAAGCGAGCGCAACAGACATTGCTCATGGTTCGCACGGTGAGAAACAATCTTTTTCATGGCGGGAAGCATTATCCAAACGGCGAGCAGGAGCTAGGGAGAAATGAACGGCTCGTGTCGTCTGCTCTTCTGGTTCTAAAGCGTTCCAGTTCACTTTGCCCGGAAGTCCGGGAACGGTACGAGCGCTAGAAAGTCCGTCCCATCGCGTGTTCCTGCCAGACCTTTTGTAGGGGGACACGGTCTTTCGACGCTGACCGCCATACCTCCTTAGGGAGTCCCTCCCTCGGCGCGCTTCACGCAAAAATAGACGGTTCCCGAGGCTCCTGCGCTGGCGCTCCGTGCGCCCGCCGTCGATTTTTTGTTCCGCTTGCACACCCTGTTCTCGCCGAAGGGCAGGGGTTGCAGGCGCAACCCCTCATTCCATTCGGGAAGGGGCAAGGGCCGCGAGAGTCGCGGGCCGCGCTTCTAACACCCATGACGGAAAGGACTTTGTCATGACCCTTCAATCCATATCCCTCTCTCAACTCACGCCCTCCAAAGCCAACCCGCGCAAGCTGTTCGAGGTCTCAGCCCTCGAAGGACTGGCCGCCAGCATCCGAGCCGATGGGCTCTTGCAGAACCTTGTCGTCGCTCCGGCCAAGGGTAAGACTTTTGCGGTCATCAGCGGTGAGCGCCGTTACCGCGCCTTGAAGCTGCTCGAAGAACGCGGGCAGTTACCCGAAGGTTTCACCGTTCCGGTCGAAATCCGCAAGGCCACCACCAAGGACGACCGTGTCCGACTGGCCACCGTCGAAAACCTGCAACGCGCCGACCTCACGCCTCTGGAGCAAACGGCGGCCCTGACCAAACTGTTGAAGGACGGAGAGAGCCTTGAGGAATTGGCGGCGCAGACCGGATTATCCCTGACCACCATCCGGCGGCGGCTGGCGCTCAATGCAATGTGCAAGGAGGCCAAAGCCGCGCTGGAAGCAGGGAAGGTCTCCCTCGCGCAAGCCGAGGCGCTGAGTTTGGGTGATCGGGACGCGCAGCGCCGGATCGTTGAAGAGATGAAGCGCGGTTCTTTCATCAGCCCCGACCTGATCCGCCGCAACATGATCGGCAGACGCCCCTGCGTGGCCGATGCGGTCTTTCCCTTGGAGCGGTATACCGGAGGCATCACTACCGATCTCTTTGCTGAAGGCGAGACCAGCTATTTCGATGATGCCGAGCAGTTCATGGCCTTGCAGAAGGAGGCCGTGGATGAACTGGCCGCGCATTACGCCAAGACCGCCGCTTGGGTCGAGGTGACGGAGGACTGGAATATCACCGACTGGCAATTTGAGGACGCGCCCGAAGGCGAAACGGGCGGCGTTCTGATCAACATCACTCCGCGAGGGATCGTCGAACTGCGCGAAGGCTTGCTCAAGCCGGACCTCGATCAGGGGACGGCAGACACCTTGGCCGAAAACCCTCTTGCGCCGCCCAAGGCCAAGCCGTTCTATACAGCGCCCGTGCGCCGGATCATCGGCCATTGCAAAACCGCCGCTGTGGGTGAATTGCTTCTGGCCTCACCACGCACCGCCAAGGAAGTGTTGGCCGTGCTGCTGCTCGATGCCTTCAATCCGCACGAGGCGTACCGTGAAGCCGCCAAACACTCCGAGCGCCAGAAACCCTTCACGGTTCTGGATTGTCAGGCGCGGATGATGGCGCAGCGCCTTCGCTTGCCCGTGGAGGAGGGGGAATGCGGTTGGGCGGTGCTTGCCTCCCGCACCCCCTTCGATCCGGTGGCGCTCTATACCGCGATCAAGGCGCTGAGCGATCACGACCTCGATGAACTCCACACGCTGATCGTGGCGCTCACCTTCGGTCAAAAATACTGCGACAGGCTGGATAGTGCCGACACGCTCTTTAACCGCGTGGCCCAAGACCTCAAGGCCGATCTGCGCCATCACTGGATTCCCGACCGCGCCTTTCTTTCGCGGCGGACCCGTGAACAGCTTCTGGAGATTGCCAAACACAACGGTATGGCGGAGGGCAGAGGGGCTCTGGCCACCTACAAGAAATCCGAGTTGGTTGAAGGCATTCTCTTCCATGACGCTCAGGCCCGGAGCGCCTCTTCGCCCACACTAGCGCAGCGCAAGGCGCTGGACTGGCTGCCCGAGGCGTTCCTGTTCCCTGCCACCGGACCCGATACGCACTCGGAAGCGGAGGAGCCGGACGCGGACGCCCTTGAGGCCGAAGCCCAAGCGGTTGACGAGGCCGACGAGGACGCCGACGAAGGCGAGGGGACTGAGGATGATCCGCTCGAAGATGAAGGGCGACGCGAAGCGGCGTAAAGAGCCTTAACTCACCACCAGCAACGTCCGGCGGCTCTCTCCCGCCGGACGCTGTGCGCGTTTTCTCCCTTTCCGTTCGTGCGCTCCGGTCTTTGGCTGCGGGCAGAGCGTGATTGCTGTCCCTTCATCGGGTGCGGTTTTGTTTTTCGCGCCCCGGTCTAGCCGCGCGCGGCGGACAGCGCAACGGGCGGCCCGCTCCTTCACGTACGTTCCCGTGTAGCCCGTTCCCGCCCTCCATGAATGTCGGTCGTGCGCTGCCGCCTTGTCCCCGCGGCTCTTGGGGTTCGCGTCAAACCCGAAACCCTTAAAGGAGACTTCTCCATGAAACTTCTCACCAAAAATCAGCACGCAAAACTTCTGAAGAACGGCCAGGTCAACGCGCAGCGTCTGGCGGACGGGCTGGAGCCCATCGACCATCCGCCGGTGGTCAAGTTCTTCACACCCGATGCCGCCTGCACCTGGCTGCTCTCCGAACTCGATCCCGAGGAGAACGACATCGCCTTCGGCCTGTGCGATCTGGGATTCGGCTGCCCGGAACTCGGCAGCGTCCGGCTCTCGGAACTCGCTTCGGTGCGCGGGCGACTCGGCCTGCCCGTCGAACGCGAACTCCACTTCACGGGCGACAAGCCGCTTTCGGTCTACGCAGAGGAAGCGCGGCTTGCGCAGCACATCAAGGCGTGATGCCCACCTCGATGCCCTCCGCCCGGCTACAGGCGGAGGGTTTTCGCGTCTTCTTACAGACACCCTTGCATTGTGGCGTTCAGCTCACTAGGAATAGAGCATGATGATCGCCAATGCCTTTCCGCCTAAACTGGTCCAGAAACCAGCATATCCATGGGCTGAGAGGATATCGGAATCGCAGGCAATTCAAGCAATAGAGAATGCTGAAACGGGCATATGCAAGTATCTGTCCCTGATGAAGCGGTACGAGGCTGTAGACGTATCAAGCGACATGAAGTTTCAAGTCGCGTACAAGGGTTTTTATCGAGTTAGGCAAAAAGCAGAGGCGTGGTATCAGGCGTATTTTGGATTGATGCAAGAGTGTCGGTCACAAAGACCAGAATTTGCAGAAATCCTGGAAGAGCTGCGCCTTCGTCTCGGCAGCAACAGGTGCGAGGCGTCGTTTGCCAGCAAACTTGTTGCGACATTGAACCCCGACCGGCCTGTGTGGGACCGCTATGTCCTAAAGAGTCTCGGTCTCAAGTGGCCCGGTCGCAAGAGCGATGACAAGCATAAAGGCGCTGTGACCCTCTATGCCTCGATGAGGCATGATTTGGAGTCGTTTCTAACGACGGATACTGCTCACCGCTGGATAGGGCTATTCAACGAGCGGGTTGTAGGCTCCGACCGCATCAGCGACATGAAGAAAGTAGATTTCATTCTTTGGCAGAATAGACCGCCTTGAAGCTGGCGATCCACAAAGTAGCGGTCGCAATGCGGCTGCTTAGATGCAAGCGCAAGGGGTCCGGTTCATCCGGCACCACACGACGACGCGCACCAACTGGTACTACGAAGCGGTGAGCGCCTTTCTGGATGGTGATTTCTTCGCGGAGTGAGTTTCGGCCTCGATGCGCGTGAGCGCGCAGCCGTCCACCTCGAAATCGCCCTTGCTCTGACTTTCCTAACCACGGCCTGACGGTCATCCAGACCGGCGCACGCTTACTCCATTGCATCGGCGCATCGCGTTGATGCCCCAGGCTGGCCGCGCAGACGGGCGGAGCACCCGTCGGCGAGCGTTCCACTCCAACGAATTAGGGCCGAACTGATCAAGCGTGTCGGCTCCGGTCCTTTCTTCCGGCTGACTTTGAATGCGTTCTTTGTGTTCGTTTCTGTTCGCCTCTCCTTCGGTCGGTCGGTTTCGGAAGCTCCACCCACTCTGACGGGGGCGACGCGCGCGCAACGGGCGGCCCGCTCCCTTCACATTCGTTCCCGTGTGGCCCGTTCCCCCTGCGCTGCGCTTCGGGTGCGCGCGCGTCTTTTCCCCCGTCTCCTCTGGTTCCGCGTGTTCCGAACCAACCGCCAACCGAAGGAGATCACCATGAAACACGAACACGCCGAACGCAAAGATGTCTACAGCCGGATCACGGACCGGATTATCGCCGACCTCGAACAGGGCGTGCGGCCCTGGATGAAGCCGTGGAACGCCGAGCACGCCGCCGGACGGATTACCCGCCCGCTGCGTCATAATGGCCAGCCCTATAACGGCATCAACGTGCTGATGCTCTGGTCCGCCGCCGTGGATCGCGGCTACGCCGCCCCAATCTGGATGACCTACAAGCAGGCCGCCGAACTTGGCGGTCATGTCCGCAAGGGCGAGAAGGGCGAGCTGGTCGTCTACGCCAACACCTTCACGCGCACCGAGACCGATGCCGAAACCGGAGAGGATGCCGAACGCGCCATCCCGTTCCTGAAAGGCTACACCGTCTTCAATGCCGAGCAGATCGAAGGCTTGCCCGCGCATTTCACGGCGCTGGCCGAACCTACGCTCGATCCGGTTGAGCGGATCGAACGCGCCGAAGAATTCTTCTCCGCCACCAAAGCCGATATTCGCCACGGCGGCAACATGGCCTGCTACGCCATCGGCTCCGATCACATCCAGATGCCGCCCTTCGTCGCCTTCCGCGACGCGCAGAGCTACTACGCGACACTCGCACATGAGATGACGCACTGGACGCGGCATTCCAAGCGCCTCGACCGCGACTTCGGACGCAAGTCCTTCGGCGATGCCGGCTACGCCCGCGAAGAGCTGGTCGCCGAGATGGGCAGCGCCTTCCTGGCCGCAGACCTCGGACTCGCTCTTGAACCCCGCGACGATCACGCCGCCTACATCGGCCACTGGCTGGCCGTCCTGAAGGAGGACAAGCGGGCGATTGTCTCCGCCGCTTCCCACGCGCAGCGCGCTGCCGACTTTCTGATCGGCTTGCAGCCGAAGCCGAAGCAGGAGGCCGCCGCTTAGGCGCAGTCTTTGCGTGCTCTGCTTGTCGCGGAGCACGCATTTCTCTGCGAAGGGACCCGGTTAAAAGCCGGGAGCGCGATCAGCGAGTTCCGCGCGGATGTTTTGCAGCGACGCGATGGCGTTGCGCCGCTCATGCGGCTGCTCGAAGTGCGCGAGCGCATTGAAGATGTCGCGGTAAAGCGCGCGCAGTTCGCTGGTGGATTTCGAAGCCAGTTCGAAGCGTGTGGTGAGTTTCATAGTGTCCTCCTTGAGGGTTCAGGAGGCCCGGACCATTCCGAGCCTTTCATGCCCGGACAGACACAGAATCATCGGGTGAAAGGTCGGATTGGTTCGGATCGTCTTATGAAAACGCTAAGGAGGATCGCGAAACGAGCAAACGGGAAGAATGTCTGAGGAAGACACAAGCGGGCGGCGTGTGCGGGACACGCGCAGCGTCAAAGTGTTCGATGGAACGGAGAGTCGCGCGGACGGTAAGCGCGCCGCGCTATGCGGCAGGCATCACTATTGGTGCTTTACGGAAAACATACGCGCGAGACGTGCGCCGCGCAAAACGGGCGCTGGATGCAGCTCCTGCATACAGGAGCATTCAGTCTGTCTGGAGGCTGAGGTCGGCTTCGGGTTGCTTGCCGGTCTTGTGCTTATCGAAGGCCAGGCGCGTTTCGTAAGGAACGTCATCCTGTTGCTTTAATGTATAGAGGGTCTTGCCGCCCTCTAGCACGCTCTTGGAGACATCGAAGAAGCCGCGGAGGAAAACCTGCGCCTTGTTATCTCCCCAGGCGACGGGGAAGGCGCTGACCGACTCGATCATCGGCAAGTCGAATCGAACGCGCGTGGCACAACCCGCTTCGATATCGGCGTCATCGAGAGGCAGGGGGAATCCGGCTTCTCCGAAGTTGAGAATACCAATGTATTCAGCTCTCTGATCCGGCCAGCACTTGCTAAAGACCGGATGTTCGAAGCGGTCGGTCGCGGCGCGCGCTTCCGGCGTATCAAGAGATGAAGGGTCCATCGGCACATAGCGGACGATGGAAACGTCCAGATAGACGGTCTTGCCTTCGTTCGCTTCGAGAAATTTGTGAATCCTGTTATCCGCGTTGGCTTCGAGCACATGAAGCGGCCCGGAATAAGACGGGTGCTTCGCAAGTTCGGTTTGCTCGTCGGCCGTTGGCTTTGCGGTTACCGTCGCAGCGTCGGCGGAACCGGTCCGGAGCATTGTGAGCGCACCGACGGTGAGAACGCACACACAAAGAAGGCGGGTGGATGAAGACCAAGACATCGAACAGGCTCCTGTCAAAAAAACTTCAATCACAAGTGTTTTTTTCTTGCTGAATCCTTTTTACGTTTTCTAGTATCGAAGGCGCAAACATTTTTTTGCGTGTGATAGTCGTAAACGTCGTCGTCCGGTCGGTGCATCCTGTTCGTGGAAGTGTTGGGCCGCTATGTGCAGGAGCAGTGAATGGGCAAGAGGTCAGTCAGACGGGTAACAGCACTGAGAGGTTCGGCCCATCTGATTCTTGCGGTGTGTGTATTGATCCTGGTGCACGTTTCGGCCCGCGCCGATGATTGCGGGGACACCTACACGTGCAGCGATGTGGCCTACTGGTGGTATCCCGCGACAAACCCGAATGTGAGCTATCCGCAAAATCCGCTCTACGGCAGTTTCGCTCTGGGCAGGAATTTCTACTCATGGCCGGTTTGCGACGGTCATGTTACGAAATCCGCCGTGACGGACTCCTGGGATAACAAGGCCACCAAAAAGCCGAATGATCAGTGCAACACAAGGCAAGACGGCGGCGTTGATATCAATGGCAATCCTCTGTTCCTCACCTCAAGCCCGCAGGCGATCCAGCAAAAGCATGGCGGGAGCGCCGCGGCTGACAATCAGGGGGCACAGAACGTCTACTACAACAACGCCCTTGTGGACGAAACGCTCTGGTTCACCAGTCCGGGCGCAAGCGCCGGAAACCCCAAAGACGTTCCCTTCAAGCTGTGCTTCAAATACCGCACAACGCCCGGTCCCAGCCCTTACAACACATACGCCGATGCGGAAGTTGCAACCCAGCTCACGAAGTTTGCCTATCTCGGCACTCTGGCCCAAATCAACCCCTCATGGACTTCGGGCGGTCCGACGATCAACCGGGGTGCGGCCCCCAACTGGACGACGGATAAATGCAATACGGGCAAATGGACGCTGACCGGTCCGGGCGGCGGCGCGTATTCGCGCATGACCTTGTTTACCATCGGGACACGTTACTACCACGCGCCGCCCGTTCACCAGTATCGGCGCAACGGCAAGGTCGAGGGCTGTTTTCAAATCACTCCTGATCCAACGACAGGGCATATGCCCTCAGGCGTAACCTGTGCCAGTGCTTCGGGGGTATTTCCGGGATGTGAGTTCCCTGTCGATCAGAATGAATTCTGCGCCGAGAACAAGAAAAAGAAGGCGGATGAATGCACAGGGACCAGCGCCGATACGGGCGGATGCTCGTGCGGAAATCCAATCGACTGCACTTACGGCTACAAGGTTCAGAAGGAACTCGACTATGCCGGATCAAGCGCCCTTCGTTTCGAGCGCACGTACCGTAGCAACGGCGACTGGCTGAATTTCAATCTCGGCAAATACTGGCGGCACAATTACGACCGCACGATCACCTTGGTTTCAGGTCCGCAATCCAAGGCGGTGGAGATCACGACCGGAGAAGGCACGGCCTATAAATTCCGTTCGGATGTCGCCGCTAATAACTGGCAATCTCTCGATTCCGATGTGAAGGCCACCTTCACCGAGCGCTATGACGCCACGCCCACGCTCATTGGTTATCTCTACACCTCCGAAGGACAAACCAGGGAGTACTACAACACCAGCAAGAAACTCACGCGGATCGAATATCAGGGCGGCGAAGCGCTCAACCTGACCTATGACGGCTCGGGGCGGCTTTCGACCGTGACTGACGAGCACGGGCGCAGCCTGACTCTGACTTATGACGGCTCCAGCCGTGTGTCCACCGTGGTCACGCCGGATGGCACCTTCACTTACAGCTACGGAAGCAACAACAATCTGACTCAGGTCACCAAACCCGACACCAAGACCCGCATCTATCATTATGAAAACGCGACCTTTGTCAATGCGCTCACGGGCATCACGGACGAAATGGGTGTGCGGATTTCCACGTGGGGCTATGACGCGCAAGGGCGGGCGAATGCGTCGTCCCATGCGGGCGGTGTGGATGACTTCGCCATTACCTACAACACAGATGAGACGACAACGGTCACGAACCCGCTCGGGAAATCGACCACCTACACTTACACCATCATCAACGGTCTACGAAAGATTACCAAGATTGACCAGGCGGCCAGCGCGAATACGCCCGCTGCGACGGCCTTCAATACCTACACGTCGGACGGCTATCTTGCCAGCACAACGGATTTCAAAGGAAACGTCACCAATTACACCTATGACGCCAACGGTCTTGAGACTTCCCGTGTTGAAGCCGTTGGTAAGCCCGAAGAGCGCACGATCACGACAACTTGGATACCCAGTCTACGATTACGGGATGTGATCACGGAGCAGGGCAGAACGACAGACTTCGCCTATGACGCCGATGGACGACAGACCTCCGTCACAGTGACGGACACCAATTCCGGCGAGACACGGACCACCACCTTCACCTACTGGCCGAATACGACCGTGGGCGGAAACACAGTCCTGGGCCGCCTGAAGGAGATCGACGGGCCGCGCACGGATGTGACGGACAAGACAACTTTTACCTATGACGCCAGTTTCCGGCTGATCAAGACGACCAACGCGCTCGGCCAGTTTACGGAAACCACGTCCTTCGATGCCGCCGACCGCCCGCTGATTACAAAGGATGAGAACGGCATCGAAACCCGCTTGACTTACGACACACTCGGGCGGCTCAAGACCGTCAAGCGGGCCTTCGGCACCCCACTCGAAGCGCTGACCACCTTGACCTACAATTTCAATGGCGATCTCACGCAAGTGGACACACCGAACGGGACGACCGTTACCTACAGCTACGACAACGCCCGCCGTCTCACGGGCATGGCGGACGATCTGGGTAATACGGTTGCTTATACGCTCGATGATGACGGGAACGTTCTGACCGAGCTGCGGAAAGACCCGTCCAATGCCCTCAAATACACCCACAGCCAAACCTTCGATGAGATGTCGCGGTTGCTTACTTCTGTTGGGGCCGGAGCCGCGTGGACGCGCTCCTTCTCCTACGACAAGAACAGCAATATGACGGCGTATACAAACGCCAACAACCACGCCACGAACTTTGCCTTTGACGGGCTGGATCGGCTGGTCACGGCGACCGACGCGCTTTCAGGCGTGACCACCAACACGATCAACGATCTCGATCAGACCACGGGAATCAAAGACCCGCGCAACAATACGACGACTTACGGCTATAACGCTTTCGGCGATGTCACGCAGGTCGTCAGCCCCGATACCGGCACGGCGTCCTATACGCATGACAAGGCAGGGAACGTTACGCAGATCGTTGACGCACGCTCGGTTGTTACCAACTTCACTTACGACGCGATCAACAGGCTGGCCACGGTTGCCTATCCTTCAGACACCGCGCTCAATGTCACCCTGACCTATGACGACAACCCGGTGCCCGGAAACTGCGGCACGAGCAAGGGCCGTCTGTGCCGCGTGGTCGATGCTTCCGGCACCACGGATTACAAGTACAACGTCCTCGGTCAGCTCATTGAAGTGAAGGAAATCCGAGGCGCACTTTCCTTCACCACCGCCTATGAATACGACCTTGTCGGAGTCCTCAAGAAAATCACCCTGCCTTCGGGACGGCAGGTCACCTATACCCTGAACGGCAACGGGCAAGTGACGAACGTCTCCGCGCCGATCAACGGCACGGCCACGAATCTGGCCAGCTCGATCACCTATCTGCCCTACGGCCCTTTGAGCGGCCTGACCTATGGCAATACGAAAACCCTCTCGGCCAGCTACGATCAGGATTACCGCCCGACCAATAGAACAGTCTCCGGCGTCTTCAATCACGCCTACGACACCGATAATGACGGCAACATCACGCAGAAGGGCGTCCGCACCTACACCTACGATGTTCTGGAGCGCCTGAACGCCGAGGCCGGAGGCACGGCGACCAGCTTCACCTATGATCCCATCGGGAACCGCCTGACGGAAGTGGCGGGCGGGACAACGAATTACACCTACCCCTCCACGAACAGCAAACTTTCCAGCGTCGGGGCAAACAGCTACACCTACGATGCGATGGGCAACGTGACGGGCGATGGGGCGCGGACCTATGTGTGGAGCGCGGCGGGCCTGCTCAAGGAAGCGAAGATCGGCGGCACGACCGTCGGAACTTACACCTACAGCGCCAATAACCAGCGTACGAAGAAAGTGGCCGGAGGCACGACGACGCATTACGTCTACGGTCTCGGAGGCTCTCTCTATGGCGAATATGACAGCAGCGGAACGCTGATCCGGGAATATATCTGGCTCAATGGGGAGCCGCTGGCACAAATCCTGAAATCGGGTGCCACCGAGACCGTGACCTATCTGCACACGGATCATTTGATGACGCCGCGCTACGGCACCAACAGCACAGGCTCAACGGTCTGGACATGGGATTCCGGAGCTTTCGGGAAGGAAGCGCCCACAGGCACGGCCACCGTCAATCTGCGTTTCCCCGGCCAGTACTTCGATTCGGAGACAACGCTCCACTACAACTGGAACAGATATTACAACCCGCTCATCGGACGCTATGTTTCTAGCGATCCTATAGGGCTTGCGGGCGGGCTAAATTCGTTTGGGTATGTAGCGCAAAATCCACTGGTACTACTCGATGTCTTGGGATTGGATACTCCATCAGTTTGGGATCAATTCAATCCATGGGAGTCCCGTGGCAAGAGAGGGTCTATTGTTGTCGCGGATTATCGCGAATGGTATCAACTGAATTTTCCGAAGACATTAAATCATTCTATTGGTGTCATCTTGGACAGAATTGCGCGACAAATTTGCAGCAATCCCGGAGGAAAACTGTATCCCGGACTGAGAGGTGGTGGAGACGATGTGGATGTCGATATGTGGACGGGTCAGCATTATTTTGAACCTCATCCTTTTTCTGATATTCGCTATTTCATGCTCGTCCACTACTACATTGGCGGGCACTCTTTCAAGACAACAGATATCAACGTGACATGGAGAAATGCTGATCAGTTTTCTTTTAAAACACTTCTGTATGCATTGGACCAAAAAGGCGATAACAAGGGATTCATAAATCCTACGTTTGAGTATCGATATTGGCTTTTTGCACAGTGGAATGTGGCAGGAGAGGGTTGCTGTAGCAAGAAGACAATTACTGCGACGCTAACTGGAACCTTTAGCAAGACGCCAAAGGGGATATCCATACCTTAGAAGAGTTTGTGAAGGATTAGGCAGTAGGCAGTCGCAGTAAAGACTTCTAGATTGTTTGTGGATGAAAGAGAGAATTATAAGGAAAAGGCGAAATGCATACTGCTCTCAAGATTGTTTCCGTCTTATTCTTATTAGTTGCCATATACATTATTTTTTCTGTGACCTTGTCTTGTATTGTAAATTACTACCAACTAAACAATTCAGCAAAAGCCTTACTAAAGGAGGTCTTAAAGATCGAAGACTTTCATACACGTAAAGCATATATACACTCGTGGTTTCTGAATCCTGGCGGGCGTTGGCACGTCATTCTTGATGAAGGGTTTGATGCTGCCAAATCAAATTTACCGTCTGCACAAATGAAGGTGGCTGACCCTTCGGACGTCCCCTTGCCGGATGAGTATATTCGAAGATTGTTTGATGTGAATTTCGATGGGTATGAATGTTATTCAGGCTTTGATCTAAAGCTAGGACCGGAGAGTATTTGTAGCGCCGAATCTCCAAGCGTCTGTAACATTACGATCTGTGCTAAACAAGGAGACAAAAATCTCTTCATCACCATATCCCCTTTTTGAAGCTTAACGTTGCGAGAATGCAGAGTCCTATATGTTTGCATTCTCTGTTACTTCTTTCCTCGCCTGACAATAGAAAAATCCTCATCTACATCTCATGGCATTGCCCGGCTTTCTTCCCCCGGACGCCTCGGCGGTTTGGTGTTAGCGATGGGAGTGGTGTCTGGATCCCCAGATCGGCCTCTTTCACCTTGCTGCGGAACACATCCGGCGTTGCATCACGCTCGCGCTCGGGCATCGCGATCTTCACCATATCGGCCATCAGCTTCTGCTGCTCCTCTTCGTGCCGTGTGCGCATCGTCTCGAACTGCGCCTGAAGCGTCTGGCGCCGGTCGAGTTGCGCTTCGATCAATTCCTGCCGCTCGCTGCGGTCGCGCACATGGCCGTTCCACGCGTCCTTCTCGTTCTCCTTGCGGATGGCCCAGTATTTGAAGGTGAGCTTGTCCCAGAGACCCTTGAAGCCCTTGCGGATACGGGAGGCGCGCACTCTCTGCTCTTCGTTCCAGCGTTTCTCCTGATATGCCTTCTGCGCCGCGCGGTCCTTGCGATGCTGCTCGGTCATGGTTGTCTTGATCCGCAGGAGCGGGCGCAGTTCCTGCTCATGGGTCTTCTGCAATTCGGCGCGGTACTTTTCTAAGAGGCCGCGCAACGTCGCCTCGATCTTTTTTTTCGTGTCCTCGACCGTCGGCAGCGCCGTGTGCTTTCCGAGGCGTTTTTCCAGCGCTTTGGCCTTGATCCCGAGTTGCTTGCTCAGGGAAAAAACTTCACCGTAAATATCGACGGCCACGAACCCCCGCCTATCGCCCTGCGCGAGGAAGAAGCCGCGTTCATGGAGCACGCTCTCGAACGCCTTCTTCCCGTCGGCGACAGCCCAGCATTCCTGCAAGCAGGCTTTGATCGCAGCGGCGCTGCGCCCGGTGCGCGCCGCCTGCTGCCATTCGGCCCGCGTGAAGTTGAGCGGGTTGCGGTGCTCCCGGTTCATCAAGCCTTTGGGCATCGTCCAGCCGTGCTCGATGTAGAGGGCGCGTGAGATGGAATAGAGCTTCCTGCGGTCGAAGGCGATATTGACAGCCTTCATATCCTCGGTCCTGATCCGGCTCCAGACGCAATGGGCGTGGCGGCGGCCTTCTTTCTCGTGAAAGACAACCACGCGCGGTTGATCGGTGAGACCGAGCCTGTCCTCGATGATCTTGAGCGCTTTCTCGAAGTCCTCGACGGGCACGCTCTGGTCTTTGGGCGGGTTGAGCGAGAGGGCGTAGAGATATTTCTGGCACTGCGTGCCTTGCGCGAGCGCGTAGGCTTCTTCGAGCGCGCCGCGCACGGTGCCCGCCAGAAAGCCCCGGACCTCATGAACGGTGACATGCTCGTTCTGCTGTCCGTTGAGCAGATGTTCGGCCATCTGCCGCCCGCCGCCGCGCTGGTTGCCTTTGAGGATCATGGCGCACCGTCTTTTCCCTTGTCGCCGGAGGGCTGAAGGCCCAAGGCGGTCAGGAGCGCATCGCGCATGGCGCGGATTCCGGCGCAGGCTTCGAGCAGCGCCCGGTGGACCTCGGCATTGACCGGCAACGATCCGGTATGGACGGCCTTGGCGAGCTGGTTGATGTTCGAGGAGAGGCGGGACTGACCGAGCAGGCCCAGGAGTTTGGCCAGAGCCTCGCGGTCCTTGACGGGCTTGCGCCCCCGCGTCCGGGGCCGGATGTCGCGCTCTAAAAGCGCATCCTTGATCCAGGCGCCGAGCGGCTGCCCGTCGGCCAGCGCATCGAGCGCCTTGCGCTCCTCCTTTGTGAGCCGCAGCGAGAAGGGCGCGCCGTGTTTGCCGGGATTCTTGCCGGACGGGGGTTTCTCAGCCATGGCCGCCCCCTTTTCCCGAAATAATGGCGGTTGCCGGTTCGCCGTCCGAACCCGTACAATGCGCGGCTCTGGCAGCGCGAACTCCCTCCGGCTCGGACAGTAACGCGCTAAGACAGTCGAGGGCGGCAGGTCCGGCGGCGATATCGAAGGCTTGAAAGAGCGGTAGATAGCGTTGGTTGAGAGCCCCCGCTACCAACGCCGTCTTGGCCGTACCGAAGCGGTTGTCATTGACAGCCTGCCGGGTACGGCCGGACAACAGCCGATCCTTACTGGCCGCCTCTGCTCCGGCGGCCAGATCAAGGATTCCGGCCAGATCGCCGTAAAGGTCGATCTTCAATTCGTCCCGCCCCGGAACTCCCAAATGGGACCAGGGCGTGAGGACGATTTTCTCGATCAGCCCCCGCACATGCTCCGAAGCTTCGCCCGGAGCCCCTCCGGAGCCCCCGGTCGCGAGCGCCTCCCGCAAGCCCGCCACTTCCTCGCGGTAACGGCGGGCCATCGTGGGGTGCAGGAGCGGCCTGGCCTGTTCGCTGCCCTGGGCAAGGGTCTTGTCCAGAACCTCCAGCCGCGCCGCGATGCTCTCCAGCTCGTCCTTGACCAAGGCGGCGGCGATGCCTTCCCGGATCGCCTGCAGGACGTTCGCACGGGCCTTCTGGAGCTTCTCCCGTTCGGCTCTAGCCTCGCGCAGAGCATCGTCCTGCGCCGCGCGGAGGCGGTTGAGGTGGGCGGTGTATTCTGCGCAGAAGACGGCCAGCAGATCATCCCGCATGAGGTGGGTTTGCAGGGCGGAAAGGACTTTGCCCTCCAGATGCTCCCGCGCCATCGTCTTCCGGTTGCCGCAGACGCTCTCGCCCTTGTTCTTGGAGGAAGCGCAGCCGTAATGGGTGGCGTTGATCTTGGCGTAGCCGCCGCCGCAGACCCCGCACTTGACCAGCCCGGAAAGCAGGTAACGGGGTCGGTTTCTTGCCCACAGGCCCGGAGCCTTCGCATCCAAATCCTTCTGGCGCGCCTTCGCCGCGTCCCACAATTCCTGCGGGACGATCCGTAACTCGGGGATACTCTGACGGATGAGGGACGCCTCGTCATTGAGGCGCGTGACGCGCCGTCCGGTCGCCGGGTCTTTGATAAAGCGCTGGCGGTTCCAGACAAGCTGACCGATATACAGCTCGTTATTGAGGATGCCGGTGCCGCGCCGCCGGTTGCCGTTGATCGTGCTTTGACCCCATGCCTTTCCGGACGGACACTTGATGCCCTCCCGGTTGAACTGTGCGGCAATCGCCTTGGGCGAAAGGTTCTTCCTTGCGTAATCCTCGAAGATGCGGACGACGATGGCGGCCTGCGCCGCATTGACCGTGCGATCCCCGCGCAGCGCCTGGCCTTGGGCATCGAAGCGTTTCACCACGTCATAGCCGTAGGCGATCCCGCCGCCGGACTTGCCGTGCTCGATGCGCCCGCGCAAGCCCCGGCGGGTTTTATCCGCAAGGTCTTTGAGGAACATCGCATTCATCGTGCCTTTGAGGCCGATATGCAGGGTGGAGATTTCCCCCTCGGAGAGCGTCCACATTGCCACGCCTGCAAACTGCAAGCGCTTGTAGATCCCGGCGATATCCTCCTGATCGCGCGACAGTCGATCCAACGCTTCCGCAAGGACAATGTCGAACTGTCCCGCGAGCGCATCGCGGATCAGCGCCTGGATGCCGGGGCGCATGAGCGATGCGCCCGACAATCCGGCATCGCTATAGTGCTCAACGATGGTCCAGCCTTCCGCCTTCGCGCGCTCGGTGCAGAGACGCACCTGATCCTCGATGGAGTGATCGCTTTGAAGGTCGCTGCTATAGCGCGCATAGAGCGCGACGCGTTTGCCCGGAGAATTGTTCGAAAGTGTTTTCATTACCGCCCTCATTGCACCCGTCCGTTCTCCCGTTCGCGCTCCGCCCGAACATCCGCTTCCGCCGCCTGCCGCGCCAGCGCTTTCACCAGCGCGATGATCTTCACTTCCAGCTTCGTTCGCGTTTGTTTGCGCTGGGGGCGATTGTGACTCTCTTCTTGCTGAGTCTTCAACCGCCGGAGCGCCTTGCGTTCTGCGGGGTCACGCGGCATGGCGCTTCCCCTTCAGCGTGACATGCGGGCGCTTAACGAACAGTAAAGAGAATCGGCGAAAAGCGGCTCCGGGAGCCGCGTTCCAGCAATTTGTCCTCCAAAGTAGATTGCCCATGCCGCTCATGATCGCTCCGCGTTTCCGCCCACCGCTTTCGCGGACGCAGGCGGATTTATTTTCGGAGGGGGCGTGGCGCAGGCGCGTTTGGACCAGACCGCATCCTTAAAGTAGGGAAGCTTTCTTGCGCGGATGACGGGCTGGCCGGCCACGGCGATCAGTTGCTCCTCTTCGGGCAGCCGGCCGATCTCATCGGGCGTGAGGACCGGAAAGCCGCGCTCATTCACCGACAGACGCCACGGCGCGAAGAGGTTTTCGGCCTCACGGGAAACGCTGCGGCCTTTGCGTGTCGCATGGCCGATGCGCGCGCTCCACGCCTTGCGGTCGAGTTCGCTGCGGATACTCCAGGCTTGCACGAGGCTCGATTGTTCCTCGATCAACCCGGCGAGATTGGGGCCGTAAATATCCACGGGCTGGCGGCGGCTCTGGAAGATCATCCAGCACCGCACGCCCTTGCCGGGGAGGAGCGAGAGCGCCTTGCCGATATTGGGCAGGCGTCCGAGATTGCCCATCTCCTCCAGCAGGAAAAGCAGCTTCGTGCGGCGCTCATGCAGCGTCGGCGAGGCGGCGATGGCCTCCAAGAGCAGCGTGACGATCAGCCCCATCCACGGCCCGTGGGTTTCGAGCTTTGATTCGGGAAGAATGAGATAAAGCGTCGTCTTCCCATCCAGCACATCGGAAAGCGAGAAGTCACTTTCCAGAAGCGATTGGCCGAATTCGGAATGCGCCTCGTAAAGCTCAAGCGCGTGCAGGGCGTTGTCGCGGAACGCGCCGAAGGTCTTGGCGTATTCGGGCTCCAGCCCGTCGGCGAGCGCATTGCCGTATTCGCGCAGGAGGCCCGAGAACATCAGCGTCTGCTGCATGACCGAGGCCATCGAGCGCTTTTCGAATTCACTGGACCAGACGCAGGCGCGCAATCCCGGCAGGGTGCATTTGTCAGGTTCCAGCGCGGCGAGGTAGAGAAGGAAGGTGACGATCAGGCGCCGCCCGCCATTGCGGAAGAAGATTCCATCGCCCGCCTCGTTCGTGTGACCGCGTTCAGGGACAAGCTGGAGCGCGATCAGCTTGCAGAGCGCGTGCAGTTCGCGCCCGCTGTTTTTCAGAACATCCTCGACGAGCACGCGCAGCGGATTAAAGCGCAGGCCGGGAATGCCACGCGCGCCGAAGGGATTGAGGATGAGGACGCGCTGCCCGTCCTTCTTTCGCCATCCGGCGGTGAGCGCGGTCAGCTCGCCCTTGACATCGGTGACGATCACGCTACCGGAGGTCCAGTGCAAAAGCGCCGGGACGACGAGCGACGTTGTTTTCCCTGTGCGCGCCGGGGCGTAGGCCAGCATATGGCCGTTGCCGGTGTGGAAGGGATCGTAGAAGAGCTTTTGGCCCTCCAGTGTGCCGATGAAGAGACCGCCTCTTGCCTCAAGCATCTTCTGCGCGAAAGTATCCTTGAGCGTGGCGAGCCGCGCCGCGCCGTAGCCGCCGGAGACGATCCGGCTTTCATGCAGGAGGTTGATCTGGTTGGCGGTCTCCAGCCCTTGCAGGGAGAGTGCGAGCAGCGTCTTGAGCAATAGGAAGAGCGCCAGCCCCATGACCGCCAGTCCCCACAGACGCCAGAGCGGAAACTGCGCGATCCATGCGCCGAGCCACAGCAGCGCCAGCGCAAGGATCAGCGCCGGAATAAGGGGTTGACGTTGCCGGAGACGCATCGTCCTAGCGCCCCGTGATCTTGAGGATTTGCAGGCCCGAGAGCGAAACCCCGAAGGCGCGCAGGAAACGGTCGAGTTCGCCGCTCAAATCCGCCCCTGCCGAGACTTGCAGATCGGCCACGGGCGCAAGCACGGCGGGCGCCGCGTTTCCCGCCCAGAAGACGAACAGCTTGTTGTCGTTGGCGAGCTTCTGGCCGCTGGCGATGAGGGCGGCGGTCTTTGCGCCGTAGGCGTCCGTGATCCCGGAGTCGATCCCGTCGGTAATGACCAGCGTGATATTCGGCATCCCGGTTTCCCACGAATAGATTGCGCTCTTGTTCATCTCGAAACTGATCCGCAGCGCCTCGAAGAGCGCCGTTCCGCCCGCAGGCGCCGGAACCTTGCCGAGAACAGAAGCCGCTTGCGCGCACGGTGTTGGCCGCGCCGGATCGGTCAGCTCCTGCACGCGCTCGTTAAAGACCAGCACCCGGCAGCGGGCGAACGAAGGCAGCGCGGCGAGAAACGGCCGCAGGGAGGCCATCACGGGATCGAGCGCGCCCGCCATCGAGCCCGAGACATCGAGCAGCAGATTGACGGGCAGCGGCGTTCCATCCGGGATCGCCGCCCAGTCATAGGCGAACGGGAGGCGCTTGAAGCCTGTGTTGAAGACAGCAACTTCCGAGGGTGCGGGCGCAACAATCGACCCGTCCGCCCGCCGGAAGAGCACCAGCGCCTCGCGCGCACCGTTGACGGAGCGCACACCGGCAATCGTCACCGATGCGACATTGCCGCCGGCAAGGACGATGAGGTCTTCGTCCTTGTGGCCCGCGAAGGCGGTGAAGGGGCGGCCGCTCTCAAGAAGCAGCCCCGAGCGCCGGATACGCAGATCAAGCAGTGAGTCGTTCCCCGCCGCGAGATCGAAGATGATTTCCGGCTTGCCCAGCGTGCGCACCTGCGCATCCGGATCGGCGACCGAGAGCTTCGCGCGTCCGGCTTCCGGAGCCGTGACGGATATCCGCTGCGCGTCGGCGGCGGCGGCGGCGAGCGCGAACGTCAGGATGCATACAGCCTTGTGGGTTCTCATAGCGTCTCTCCCACTGAGAAGGGCGAGGCGCGCAGCGCGGACAAGGAGCGCTCGACATCGAGGAACGTGACGGGAACGCCCCGCGCACGGAGTGAATCGAAGCTCGGCGCCAGAAATTCGTCCCACACGCGCTTTTGATGCGGAGAGACCCAGAAGAACGAAACCGAGCGGATGTTCGCCGGTCCGAAGAGCGCGCCGTTGATGTCGCCTTCGGCGGGCGGCATCTGCGGCAGGGTGATGTGCGTCACCTCCGAACACGGGCGCGGTGTATCCACGAGCGAGGAAAAGACCACGACCTGCACGGCGCCAGTTCCTTCGCGCTCGTGCTGGGCCAGATTGCTCCTCAGTTCCGCAAAGGCGCCGGGCAGGTTATTGCAGCGGGCCGGATCGGCGGTGATGGCATCGACCAGCGCCTGCGCGCGGATGGGGTCGCGCCGCAGTTCGAGCGGCGTGCCGCTCCAGACCGTGCGCCCGAGCGAGGTTGCGATCACATTGACTCTGGCGTGGGCGCCGGCGCGTTTGGTGGCGAGCGCCTTCACGTGCGCCAGAAGCATCATTTTGGTTGTTTGCGCGTTGCCCGCATCGAGCAGAACGCCGGAGTCATCAATGATGAGTTCGAGTGCGATCTTTTCCTGCGCGAAGATTGGCGTGCTCACCAAGAACAGCAGGACGAGAAGAAGGTGTCTCATGACGCGCTCCTCGACAAGGCCCGGCGCGAGGCTTTGAGGATGTGGGCGGTGGCCAGCCCCATGGCGGCGTTGATCAGGATCAGCGCCACGCACATCAGCAGCATCGGCCAGAAGCCTGTCGCATGACCCGCCAGCGCCGGGATCGGCGAAGGCGCGCTTTCGGCGGCCACGCGCAAATAGAGCGCCGCAAACTCGGTGACGACGACGAAGGCATAAAGAAGCAGCAGGAGTCCGGTCACGATCCGGCTCAGCGCATCGGCAAAGAAGCCTTGCGGGTTCCCGAAAATCTCCTTATGCCGCTCGATGAGCTGGCCGAAGAGGAAGATGGGCGTGGCGACGGCGGCAAGGCCCAATATCCCGTTAATCAGGGTCGAGACGGTCAGGTTCGAAACCCATGCCCACGGCGGGAGCCCGAGCGCATCGACGAGAAACACATCGGAGCCGACGGTGTTGACCAGCGAATAATTGGCCGTGTGCAGCAGCCAGTTGAAGGCTTCCGCGCCCATGATCCCGGCCAGCTTGACGACCACCCAGAGCCGGTCGGCCGGCTCCAGCGGAAGGGCCGCATCGCCGGTTCCTTTGGGCGGTTGCCAGCTTGAGAAGTTTTCTTCGAACTCGGACATGAAAGCCTCCTTGCGCCCGCCTGAAGGACACTCCAGGACGGGCGCGTCACGGTTGATTCGTGCGGCGGTCCGAATCTCAGGGACTTCGGACCGCCAGGGGGCTTTGCGCAAAGCTTGGAAAAATCGTAACGGAAGGGCTCGGTTCAGGCGAGAAACAACGCCCGGGCTTGTCAAGTTCAGCGCCCCGGCAGCGATAATTCCCCATGCCCCGGAAGAACAGACCGCCGAAGAACCGCTACTGCCGCCGCTCCAAACTCGGCGAAGAGGCGTTTGCGGGGTTGTTGTTCGACTGGTTTGCGAACCGGAGCGCCGAAGAAACGGCGGTCCGACTGGAAGAGCATTACGGCGTGAGCATCAGCCGTCAGGGCGTGAACAAATATTTTCTCAATCTCGGCTACTACACTTTTCTCAACACCTACATTCCCGACGCGCTGTTGCTCCTGCTCAGTTCCGATCTGGAGCAGAAGGGCTTTCCGGAAAACATCGCGCGTGAGCGGCGCTGGTTCTTCGCCTACAGTTTTGAATTTGCGCAGTCGATGCTCAAGGCCGCCCGGATCGGTCCCGAACGGAAGGCGGTGGCCTGCGACCGCTTGCTTGCGATCCCGGCGGCGCTCCGGCTCTATATCGAAGACGGCGTGGTCTCATCAGAAGCGATGATCGAGAGCACAGCGCAGGGCGCCATCTTCACGCGCCTGCGCGATAACCAGTTCCTCGTGTCCGCCCTCCGCGAAATCAGACGCCGGACCTTCGGATACGCATCCGCGCATTTCCTCTCCTATTTCGGGAAGGCGTATTTCATGGAGGCGTTCTCAATATCCTACGAGCAACGCGGCAACGACCAGGCCACGCTGAACAATGTCTGGGTTCAGATCGGAATGCGCCTGCCTCTGACCACCTCTCTGCAAGTCAATCCGATGACGGTCATGGAACCGGCCCGCATTGCGGCGACGATCCCCGGTCTGATCCGAGGATTGACGGAGGAGAGGCGTGAACCCTAGAGCAGGCCGCCGTCCTTCACACGGCGCCGCAGCTCGTCGAGCGTCGGAACCTCATCGACGCTCTTCGCGCTGACGATCTGGTCGAGCACAAACTCCCAGACCTGAGCGGCGCGCTTCTTTTCGAAGTCATAGGAATACTGCACATAGACCTCGCCCGTCACATCGCGGTCACCATCGGAGTGATTGAGCATCAACCGTGCATAGAGTTTGGGGAGACCGGCGGCGGTGATCCACGTGGCGCCCGTGCGCCGGAGATCGTGCGGGCAGAAATTCTCGATCCCCAGAAGCTCGCGGCTGCGGCGCACGGCTTGCGAGAAGGCCGTCTTGCCGAACGGCGCAAGCGCCTTCTCCGGTATGCGCGGCGGCTTCTTCGCCCGCGTGGCCCCGAAGGCAAACGGGCTGGCGCCGGTGTAGGGGCGCACCTGCTCGATCAGAGCCAGCGCGTGACGATTGAGGGGAACCCGGTGCATGGTCCGGTTCTTGGTTTCGTGCATCTCCATCTGCCAAACGGTTTCGTCCAGTTTGAGGGAGCGGTAGCGCATATGGCGGACCTCCGTGCTGCGCTGCATGGTCACGAGCGCGAACTTCAGCGCTGCGACCGTCACGGGCGGAAGTCCGGCCTGATCCAGCCTGTTCCAGAACAGCCAGATTTCTTTGAGGGAGAGGACGCGGTCGCGGGTTCCGGTCACGCCGAGAAGTTCAATTTCGCTAACGGGGTTGTGGGAGCACTTTTTCCGTTTGATTGCGAGATTGAAGAGACGGCGCACGCAAGCGATAGCGTGTTTAACCGCGACCTTTCCATTGCGCGTTGCGCTTTTCTTCTTCTTTGATCGGGCAATTATTCGGCGCTGAATGCTGTCGATGTCTTCGGCAGTTACGTCCGTGAGCCATTTATCGCCAATTACTGGCCAAATATCTTGGCGGAAGTATCGCTCTTCTTCGTCAATGAACGCCTTGTTCTTCAGTCGTCCGACATCAAGGTAGGCTGTTGTAAAGCTGGCTACCGTGTCCTTGTTGGCATCGGCTGCTTGGTGATTGTGCAACTCTTGTAATGGGTCACGTCCATAGGCATAGACCTGTTCATAGAGCGTGTCATAGTGTTTTCGAGCGTTGCGGATGCTCCATGCTGGATATCTGCCGATGGTCATCCAGCGGCTCTTCCGCCCTTTCATGTACTTGAAGACGAAAGTCTTTGCGCCTGATGGCGTGACACGCAGCCCGAAGCCAGGACATCCGTTGCACCAGTAAAGTGTCCGTTTTGGTCCGGGTGTCAGCGACCTAAGCACAGAGTCGAGAAAGTTTATTGTCGATGGCATCCATGCACACATCTCGTTATTGTTCTTCGCTTCTGGGCTACTCACTGGGCTACTCAGAAGCTATTTACAGCATGAGCAGAATGAGCAGCCACGAGCAAGCGCAAACTATTTCCTGCTGTGGGTTACAGCGGAATCTGAATCAAGATGTCGGAGAAAATGCAACGCTAGAGCAGCATTGCCGCATCAGTCCTCTGTAACCCTTATCCAGTCTACGTTACAGCGATTAACTTCGAGTTAAAGCAACTGCCTTCTAAGCAGTAGGTTGCAGGTTCAAGTCCTGCCGGGATCGCCAGTTTCAGGACTTATCCGGCTCTGTCGGCTTATCTTCGGTGAAGGGTGTCACGTATTTTTCGCGGTATTGGGTGATGAGTTCCTGTGCCTGTTCCTTTTGTCTGGCGGTCAGAGTTTTGGTCAGGATGGCCAGTTCCTTTTTGCCTTCCTCCGCGCCGCGTTCGCGGGCCAGAGAAAGCCACACGAAAGCGCTCAGCGTGTCGCGTTTTTCTCCTTCTCCGCGGTATTCCATGCGGCCGAGGTAATAAAGCGCGTCCTTGCTGCCGCTGGCGGCGGCGCTCATGAACCATGTGCGGGCCATGGCGAAGTCCCGCTTGATGTCCTTGGCACCCCCGTAATAGATTTTACCGAGATGGTAGCGGGCCTCCGCGTTGCCCTGATTGGCGCAGCGGGTGAAGATATCAAAGGCTTCCTTCTCATTTTTTTCGGTTCCCAGCCCGTAATAGAGCATCTTGGCGGTGTTATAGAGTGCCTCGGTGTCCCCCTGTTCGGCGGCTTTGCCATACCATTTCAGGGCTTCGGAGTGATTTTTTTTCACGCCTTCGCCCTTGTAGAGCAGGCGGGCGAGGTTGTATTGCGCGTCCGCGTGGCCCTGCAACGCCGCCTTTTCGTACCAAAGGGAAGCTGCTTTTGGGTCTATTTCCGTGCCGAGGCCTTTTTGCAGCAGTTTGGCGGCGCTGTACTGCGCGTCGGGGTGACCCTGTTCCGCCGCCTTAAGGAACCAGCGAAGCGCGACCGCCGGATCGGCCTGCACGCCGTCCCCGCTGAGATAACGCTTGGCCAGCGCGTACTGGGCGTTCACATTGCCGCTGTCGGAGGCTTCCTGATACCAGTTGAAGGCGGCCTTTTCGTCTTTTATGGTGCCTTCACCCATATAATACATTCTGGCCAGCGCGTATTGCGCGTCGGTATCGCCGGCTTCTGCCGCCTTTTTGTACCAGTTGAACGCCTCTATCGGGTTTTTGTCTCCGCCTTCGCCCTTGAGCAGCATTCGCGCCAGGGCGGACTGTGCATCTGCGTTGCCCAATTCGGCGGATCTGCGGTACCATTCCCGCGCTGCGGCCTTGTCCTGCGGGACGAACTGGCCGTAATAATAGATGATGGCCAGTTTATTGAGCGCTTTGGTGTCCCCCTTTTCGGCGGCTTTCGTGTACCATTTTAAAGCTTCCGTCAGGTTTTTTTCGACCCCTTCGCCCAATGCGTATTTCGTGGCGAGTGCATATTGTGCGTCCGTTTCTCCCCGGAGGGCGCGGCCCATGAGTTGGTTGAAGGTTTCCGGGGTTATGGCTTGAGAAAGACTACTCCATAATAACAGAACTAGGAGCGATGCTAGGATCGATCTGGTACGCATTTTTTACTCGGCCCGCTTGATTTTGTGCACTTAGTAAACATTTTAACGCAGAAAATCAAGCTTTCCTTCGGACGGGATTCACGCTTCGTGTCATCCTCTGTTATGGCTTATAAGGGGTTAGATTATGAGAAAAAAGGTCCACAGCGATGTTTTCTTGAACGTCCACTCCCTCGGGGTGGGCGGGGACGGGGTTGCGACGCATGAGGGGGTGTCCGTTTATCTTCCGAAGACTGCACCCGGCGATACGGTGCGGGCGCGGATCGAGAGGTTTGCGGAAGGGTATCAGGGACGGGTTCTTTCGGTTGCAAGCCCTGCGCCGGACCGCGTGGCCGCGCCGTGCGGGCATTTTGAAACCTGTGGCGGATGCGCGCTTCAGCATCTGAGTGTAAAGGCTTACCGTGACTGGAAGGTGGAAAAGGTCAGGGCCGCGCTGGAGCGGGTGGGGGTTATACCGGAGGTTTGGGAGGAGCCGGTCTTTCTGAATGCGGCGACGCGGCGGCGGACGACACTGGCGGTTTTGCGGACAAGCGATCAGTTTTACATAGGGTATCACGCGCCGCGCAGTCACCAGATTACCTCCGTTTCGCACTGCCTGATCCTTGAGCCATCTCTGGATCAGGTGCTTCAGGCGATGCGGTCCTTTCTAGCGCGTTTGGCGCCCCTGCGTCATGCTGTGGACGTTACGGTTCAGAGCGTGGAGGGGGCTTTTGATATTCTGCTGACCGGGCCGTGGCTGTCGGGCGGGTTTTTTACGCTGGAGCAAAACGAGGCGCTTTCGGAGATGCTCAATACTCTTAAGCTGGCGCGGATCAGCCTGCGCGAGCGTGAGCATGGGGCGATCGAGGTGCTTTTGACCCGTCAGCCTGTGATGAAGACTTTCGGTGTTCTTCGTGTTCCGCTGCCTCCGGGCGCGTTTTTACAGGCGAGTGAGCAGGGGGAGGCGGTGCTTGTCGAGTGCGTCTTGCGATATACGGCGGGGGCAACGCGGATTGCCGATCTGTTTTGCGGGTGCGGGACGTTTACGGGCGCTTTATTGGGGCAGGGGGCGCAGGTTTTTGCGTGTGATAGCGATGCGGCGGCTCTTGCCGCTCTCAAGCATCCGAAGCTGACGGCGGCGCGGCGCAATCTGTTCAAGGAGCCTTTGACGCCTAAAGAATTGCAGGGGTTTGACGCCGTGGTGCTCGATCCGCCCCGCGCCGGGGCGAAGGAACAGGCGGAAAATCTGGCGGAGAGCGGTGTAGAGAAAATCGTTTATGCCTCCTGCAATCCGGCGTCCTTTGCGCGGGATGCAAAAATTTTGGGGGAGGGCGGGTATCGCTTGGTGAGTCTTACCCTGGTTGATCAGTTTGTCTGGTCGGCGCATACAGAGATTGTTGGGGTTTTTACTTTGATCTGAAGTGTGATTTGATCGAAGGCGCTATTTTTGAGGAATTTTTTTTTCTTTCCAGTTTTTGTTCTTTAGTAAGTGCTCGCGAAAAGCACAAGCTGAGTTTCTAGTCATTTTTCTTTGTGAAAGAAAAGTTAATTGGATTTTATTTTCTGTATTGGTGATAAAGCCGACAGATAATATTTTGAAGCCGCTGCCTTTTTTATTTTTGCCAGAGTTAATCTCAGGGAGAAGATTTTTTATGACCTCCTGAAACTCCTTCCCAGACAGTAAACCCTCCAGTGGACGTTTATAAAGGCCCGACAAGGTTGCTTCCCCTCGACCGAAGATCGACGGTTCTTCTATCGGTTCGTAAATTGATTCAGTCAGTATGTTAAACTCTCCATTAATAACTACGGGTCTGAATATGTTTTTTACGCCCGTGATACCCTTAGATGAGGACAATACGAACATTTCCCTGCTTGTCTCTCCCGGTGTACTTTCAAAAAATTTTAAGTATAAGCACCATCTGTCTTCGTAGCGTCCAACAAAGTAGCCATTGAGCTTTCCGTTGTTGTCTGTTTCGACTTGAACTTTTCCGATTTCCAGCTTGTCACAATACTCTTTTGGGCCGACGCGCTTTTTGAGAAAATTATTGTATATTTTGAGAAAATCTTCGAACACCACTGCCGAGATTTTCGAGATGTTCACGGAAGTCAAATTTTTATTGTCCGGCTTTTCTTCTATGACGTATCGTGTGAATATATCTATATCTTGTTTTCTATCAT
Organism: Alphaproteobacteria bacterium; assembly: GCA_016699735.1. NCBI lineage: Bacteria > Pseudomonadati > Pseudomonadota > Alphaproteobacteria > Alphaproteobacteria bacterium. Next base: position 1,871,938 of record CP065008.1, on the reverse strand, counting down.
CCATGTTGATGGAGAGAGGAATGGCTGCGGAGGATATGGTTCCGAAAGTGCAAGTCTTTTCGTTGCTATTTGGCTGTTCTTTTGCAGCCTTTGATTGAACTGGAGCTAACAGCAAAAGAACCGCCGCAAAAAGACCTGTGAAAACATTCCTACTTTTCTTTATTTTTAGCATTTTTGGTCGATAACGTTGGTGTCATTTAGTAAACCACGATTTTACAGCTTGGGAAATAAAATGTTATAGTCTTACAAACAAGTTTGCATAACAACACCATTGGGGTCGGCTTTTTAAATGACACAGCACTCTTCCTATTTGCGGAACGTGTTTTTATCCACGGTTTTTGCCGTGAGTTCGGTGGCGTGTTCGAGTGCTTTACCGCAAGCTCAGGTGGCTCAGCCCGATCCTCCGCGCAACACGACGCAAACCGTTTATACACTTCCGGCCGCCGTGCAGAATTTTTATATGGACGGTCAGGCGGCGCAACGATGCGCCACGATCGACGGGCAGGGAACGACTTCGCCGTTTGTTGCCGATTCTGTGCGGGAGATCAGTACAACGCTTAACCGTTTTCCGCTGGGCCACGCGGCGGTGCTTGATTTGCAAAAATCCGGCACCGTGCTTTGTTTTGAGTCCAGCCCTATCGCCGATAATGTTCAAGGGGTGGTGCGGCACGCCGAATATCTCAGAGAGAGAAATATGTTCCGGGTGACCGCTGCCGATCCCTGGCAGGTCATGCATGAGTGGAAACACAAGAAGGACGATATCAATTTCAATAATTTTTTCTACACGCCCAGATCTGCGGTCCTTATGCTGCGTTTTTCCGAGGCGGGCGCTTATACTTTTGAGGCAATGGCGCGCCATGAGGCGCAAACCTATGGCGTGTCTGTTCCCTCTTATCCTGCCGGGTCGCATATCGATCAGGTCGAGCGGGCATACGCAGCGACTCTGGGACGCGGGGGTACGAAGGAACAAGCCTGGCGAGCGGCTTTCGATACTACATTCAATATTGGAATGCTGAGCGGTTATACGGATCATGTTCTTAATGCGTATGAACAAGCCGCCACCTTTGCCCCGATCAGTCAACTTCCTTATTTTGCCCAAACGGTTGTTTCGGATGAAAATTTGATCAAGGTTGCCTTGCCGCCGGGGTGGGGCGTCGAGGCCTTCCGGCGCACGGGTAACAGCGAAGTGAGTAAAGATCTGACCTATGTCGGGAACAACCTCAGCCAGGAAGAGCAGTTACAGCGTCTTGAAAGGACTCTTGAGAAGAAGCCTGAACCTGCTCCTGCCGTCCTTCCTTCGCCCTTTAATTAGGCACTCAGAAATTTTCCAGAATATTATTTTGATCTAAAAAAAAGTCCGGAGACTTTTTTGAAAAGTGCTCCGGACAAACGGCGGTAATAGAGGGTGTGTTGGGGTATCTTATAACCGATAATGATTCTCAGATCAAGAAAATAATTACAATTTTTTAAATATGACACTGTATTCGCAGTACCTTTTTGTTGATTAAATAAATAAACAATGCAAATCATCTAATAAATTAGTAATAATCGTCAACGCGTAGGTATATAAAAACTTCTGCTCTAATAACAATTATGTAACAAAAAATCTATATTTACATCTGTACGAACACTGTTCATGTCATGTTCTGTTTAAGACTTCGAAAGAGGCGGGGGGAGGATTTTTATAACTATGTTCCGCAAGCTATTTTATTTCCTGCATTTTTCTGTCCCCACTCGGCCCATGAGCCGTCATAGACGGCAATTTTGTCAAAACCGAGGCGGAAGAGGGCGAATGCGATCACGCAGGCGGTGATGCCGCTGCCGCAGGTCGTGATTGCGTTCAAGTCCTTCATATTGAGATCAAGTCCGTTATGTTCAAAAAGGTCACGAATTTCCTTTTCGCTTTTGAATGTTCCCCTTTCCGGGTCCACGAAGGAGGAGGCGGGAAGGGAAAGGCTGCCGGGAATGTGTCCGCTGCACATCCCCGGACGGGGTTCGGGAGCTGTGCCCAGGAAACGCTCCCTTGGGCGGGCATCGAGAATCGGGTGGAGGTTTTTTTCGCTGGCTTCTCGGACCTGACCTTGTGTGACCAGCAGTTCGGAGCGGTATTCGGAGATTTTGTAATGGGTCGGCGCTATAGGCGAGGGTGGGCCGGTTTCCAACCCTCCTCCCATCCTGATCCATTCCGGCAAGCCGCCGTCCAGTACAGCGACATTATCATGGCCGAACAGGCGGAACGTCCACCATACCCGGCACGGACCCATAGTCATGCCATGCTGGCCGTATAGAACGATAAAGTCCTCTGTCGTAATGCCGAGGGCGGAGAGAGCGGATTCGAATTGCTCCTGCGTTGGTACAGTATGGGGCAGGGGGCAGGCGTGATCCGAAACGGCTTCGATATCAAAGAAGCGAGCGCCGGGAATCCTCTTCAGTTCAAAGCTTTCCTGAAGATTTTCTGGTAACCCGGGTAGAATGAAGGTGGAGTCAAGAATCCTAGGTATTATCTTTGATTTAGCCCTATCCTTAATCAAATGACTTAATTCTTTTGGTGAAATCATAGGCTTTATATTTGTAGGCGTCATGTCGATTGAGAAGAAAGCAATTTTATGGTTTAGTTTGGAGAGATATTTTAACTCAGAGTGAGCAGACATGGATACCAAAACTTTAATCAAATACGCCACGAGGGTAAGTTATGTTTTGGGTGGCTTTCTTGCGCTCCTGTTGGTTCTTTCTCTTGTCATCCTTGAACTCAACAAGAATCCTGATGCTGTTGCTCGTAAAAGAAAGGCCGATGAGATATTTGGTCCTAAGGTCGTCAACCAAAACCTTCCGAAGCCTTGGCCTCCCGAGATGAACCAGCCTTATCCCGAGTTGTCTCTGATCGACAGCAAGGGCGCTCCTTTCAAGCTGTCTGAAAAAAAAGGGAAAGTCATGGTTGTCGAGTATATAGACATTAACTCACCCTTGTCGCAATCTTACTCAGGAGCCAAGGAAAAGGGCGTATACGGGGGTGCAACAAAGACTTTTGATGAAGGTGTCTCCCGTTTTGAGGAGATTGCGTCAAAAGAAAATCAAGGGCAGGCGGTTTTGCCCAGCCCTGATATTATTTTCATAAAAGTCATTATCTACAACGAGAATGGGGAACAGGCGAAATCCAGCGATGCTGAGTTATGGGAAAAACATTTCGGCTTTACTTCTGATAATAATTATTTTGTCACCGTTCCTGAGAAGGATATACGCGATAAGCTTACTGATCGTATTGTTCCCGGCTTTCACTTGATCGATAAAGAATTTAATCTTCGTGTCGACTCGGCTGGATCTGAGCCCAAGCACAGCTTACAGTTCCGTTTAGTGACCATGATTCCTACCCTTCTGGCTGCGGAGGTTGAGGAGTAATCATTGGCTGATTATGTATATCTGTTTTTTCTATTGTCAGCTATCAAGTATTTAGTACTATTGCGGTGTGATGTGTCCATTTTTATAAAAAGATGGATTTTTAGTTAAGCTTCTAAAGGAGAAAAACCATGTGTTGCGATGTTGTTCTGATGGCTCAAATTACCGAAAAAGCAACCAAAGCGGTTGGCAAGAAGTAATTCACGCCGTGTCGTGCAGATAAAAAAACCGACCCAATAACCGGGTCGGTTTTTGCGTTTGTGTGACAGGTTAGTCGTTCTGGCGGGTCCAGGTGGTTTCTTTGGTTCCTGTTTCGCCGTCCTTGTTGGTGTAGCTGGTCGTTTTCTTGCCCTTTTCCCACTGGGCGCTGCGTGAGCCACCATTGGAGTAGTCAGTGTTGACCGTCTTATTCTCCTTGTCGTAGGTGGTGGTCGAAGAGCGTTCCTCGCCGTCGTATCCGGTCGTGCTGCGATTCAGGCTTTTATTTTCCTTGTCGTAGGAGGTTTCCGTCGTCTTCGTTCCGGTCTTGCCGTTCGGGCCGGTGGCGTTGCGGGTGGTGGTCACGACGCCTGTCTCCTGATCGTAGGATGCGCTTGTGGTTTTGGTTCCGGTCTTGCCATTTTTGTTGGTATACGAAGTGGTTTTTGTGCCGTTATCGAACGTGGTCGATTTAGAGCCGCCGTTCGAGCTTGTGGTGTTGATGGATTTGTTTTCCTTGTCCACCTTGGTCTGGGTGGTGTGCTGCTTGCCGTTATAACCGGTTACGGAGCGGTCGAGGGTTTTGTTTTCCTTGTCCCACTTGCCGTCGACGGATTTCTTGCCGGTCTTGCCGTTGGGGCCGGTGACGTTGCTTTCGCGGTTATAACCCTTGCCCTTTTCCGCCTTTACCTTGCGGTCGGCTTTGGCGGTTTTGCCCTTGAAGCCCTTGGCGCTGGTTGAGCGGTTGAAGCCCTTGGCGTGGGCGTCGGATAGGACGACTCCGCTTTCCAGAGCCATCACCGCACCGCAGAGCAGGGCGACTTTCAGGGCCGATTTAAAAAATTTGGTACGCATTGTTTTTCTCCTTCAGTGTTAAAGATTGGTTATCCGTCTTAAAGTCTTTTTGCAATGGCCGGGGGTGCTACGGCTTTCAGTCTTGCAATCTGTTCCTCGTTCAGGCTGGTGTAGAAGGCCTTGACCGAAGGCTGTATGCTGTCCATCACCTGCAGGGCCGTGGTGAGTACGAGGCGGCGTTTTTCCATCATCGAGAGGAAATCTTCGCCCAAGGCGCCGTAGCTGGTGCAGGCGGTCTGGATGACCTTGTCGTTTTCGTTTGCTTTGGCGCGGACTTCGTCGAGCAGGGCGGTCTGATTTTCAACCGGGTCCACAATGTAATCGACGGCGTTGATGATGCGGTTGCGGAGATCGACGCGCTTTTCGCCGCAGATAAATTCCTCGGCCATTTTGCGGAAGCCGTCGATATCACCGGAGGCGAGGGCGAAGGCGGGGGGTATTTTTACCCCTTCGGTTTCTACGGCCTTTGCCAGAACCTGACCGGGGCGCATTGTTTCGATCGCTGTCACCAAGATTGCGCTGGTGGCCAGTACGCTTAAAATGAATTTTGTTTTGCCCGGTTTCGTCATGATCTGTTCCTTATTCTTAAAGGGTCTTTCCCTTACTCTTGGTCCAGTATGTCAGAGGACTGTTAACAGTGTTTTGCGAAAACGGGGTTTTTTGTAACGATTTGTAAATATCGGCGGGCGGGACTTCTTCTGCAAAAAAATCGTGTTATATTAAGAGGATGGGCGTGTTTTTCACTGGATTTTCAATGCGATGAGCCTTTCTGTTTTAGTGGTAGACGACGATCTGGAGGTGCTGGATCTGCTCAAAAAGGTGTTTGAGCGGGAGCATTATCTGGTGGATACGGCTATGGATGGGGCGGCGATGGACCGGCATCTGGCGGCTCGAACTTATGATGTCGTTTTACTGGATGTGATGTTGCCGGGGCGGGATGGGCTGCAGCTTTGCAAGGAGGTCAGGGCGCGTAATCCCGATGTGGCCATCCTGATGATTTCCGCGAAGGGGGATGATGTGGACCGGATCGTCGGTCTTGAGATTGGCGCGGATGACTATCTGCCCAAGCCGTTTAACAGCCGGGAGCTGCTGGCGCGGATCAAGGCGGTGATGCGGCGGAAGGGCGGTTCGACCGAGACGAAAACAACCAAGGACGATCAGGCGCTGATTACATTCGGTGATTATACTATCCGCACGGCGGAAATGGTGGTCGTGCGGACGAAGGGCGGGGCGGCGATCGAACTTACGAGCGGGGAATATTCGCTGCTTTTAGCTTTGGCGCAGCGGATGGGACGGCCCGTGGACCGCGATACACTTTTGAATATCACGCAGGGGCGGGACGCCATGCCCTATGACCGCAGCATCGATGTGATGATCGGGCGGTTGCGGCAGAAGCTGGAGAAGGATGCCCGAAAGCCGGAGCTGATTAAAACCGTGCGGAACCAAGGTTACGTTCTTTTTCCCGTAAAGGGCAAGGTGGATTGAGATGAGCATCCGCCGGATCGTGAATTGGGTTTTGATGCTCATTCTCCTGCTGTTCACGGTCCAGACCATTGTGATCGTCTATGCGGTTCATAGCAATCAGAACGCACAGGATACGGAACAATCAACGGGAAAGATCGGGCAGATCTCCAGCATCATCGAGACTGTTCTTACCCTGGATGAAGTCTCTTTAGGGGTCATGGTTTCCCTGCAGCCGTTTTCGGATTTCAACCTGGTTTATCCGGCACCGGAGGGGTTTATCGACCGTTTTCCCTCCCACCGGACGGCGCGACTGCTGGAAAGGCATTTGCAGGACCGGGTGGCTTTTGACCGCTCCAAGGAAGATACGCCGGACCCTGTTCCCAAGGTACGCGCCTACTGGACGGGGGAGGAGCAGGCGGAAAGCCTTCCCTCTCTGGCCTTGCGGAACCTGATTATCCTTGTCGAAGACCCTAAAGGCGGGCGCAGCTTTATTCTTCAGTCGAAGGCGGCGTCCGTTCTGACCTACTGGCTGTCGCGGATTATCGTTTTTTATGCGGTGTCGTCCCTTTTGATTGTACTGCTGGCGTTCTGGATTTTCCGGGTGACGACCAAGCCTTTTCTGGCGCTGCAAAAGGCTTCGGAGGCGTTGGCCAAGGACGGGTCGTTCATTCCTATACCCGTTCAGGGATCGGGAAAAGTCAGGGATGCGTTCGACGCGTTCAACGCGATGCAGGCGCGCGTCACGGGTTTGCTGGAGGAGCGGCGGCGGATGATTGCGGCGCTTTCGCATGATCTTAAGACAATCCTGACGCGTTTTTCGCTGCGGATGGATTATATCGAGTCGGAGGCGCAGCGGGAAAAGGCGTTTGACGATATCGGGGCGATGAACCGGACGCTGGACCAGATGGTGCTTTATGCCCGCAGCGAGGATGCGCTTAGGCCTAGTTATCAGGATGTCGATTTTCCGGCGCTTCTCAGACAGGTTGTCCTTCCGTTCGAGACGGAGGCGTTCCGGGTCGTCTTGAAAGGGATACCCGAAAACCTCTCCTTTCGATCCGATCCGGTTTTTCTTGAGCGGATCATTCAGAATATCGTTTCCAACGCTTCGCGTTATGCCAAGACTTTGGAGATTTCTGCCGAAAGGAAGGCGAAGGAGGTGTATCTGTTTTTTGCCGATGACGGTTGCGGGATTCCCGATGCGGAGAAGTCCGAGGTTTTCAAGCCCTATTACAGCGCCGATGCGTCGCGGAGCAAGAACAAGGCCGGAAGCGGTCTGGGGTTCATGATTATACGGAATTTTGCCCATTTGCTTGGGGGGCGGGTTGAACTGGCGGATCATTCTCCGCAGGGGTTGATCGTGCGGGTGATTTTGCCCTTGCCGCCGGAGAGTGCTTAATTTTTTGCACCAAAAATGAAGGTGCGTAAATGTTCGATCTCTAAACCGCCCTGCTGCACCACCTTGTTGGTTTCATCGAGATAGATCGCCGTGGGGTAGCCCTTCACGGGCGCTATGTTCAGCGTGGCGAGGGATTTGTTCAGGGACTGGCCGGGGGTGTCCTTCACCACAATGATCCTGAAGGGCAGGGGGCCGGCGCGGTTCAGGTAGTTCCTGAGATCCTGAAAGTCCTCGTCCACGGATACCAGGTTCAGAGAGCCGGGCTTTTCCTTTTCGATCTTGACCAGGTTGGGCATTTCGTTGCGGCAGTAGGGACACCAGGAGGCCCAGACGATCAAGGCTCTTTTGCGCCCCTTTTTGCCCGCGATATAGGTGGCGATTTTCTGGGGCGGGACGTGATAGACGGGTTGTTCTGCTGCGCGGGCGGGTTCTGACAGGCTTAGAAATGCAAGCCCGAGCCAAAACAGAACGGTGCCTTTCAGAAAGGTTTGCATCCCTTACTTCTCTTTTGCCCGTTCGATGGCCTTTGTGATCATTTCGTGCGCGGTTTCGGGGCCAGCCCATTTCATGTTCTTGACCCATTTGCCTTTTTCGAGATCCTTATAATGCTCGAAGAAGTGCGCGATCTGTTCCGTCAGAATTTCGGGCAAGTCGACATAGGATTTCACTTTTGAATAAAAAGGGTGGAGCTTATCGACCGGAACGGCTAGCACCTTTTCATCCAGACCCTTTTCATCCTCCATCAGAAGAACGCCGATAGGGCGGGAGCGGATGATCGCGCCGGGAACGACGGGAGACTGACCCACGACCATCACGTCGCACGGATCGCCGTCCTCGGAGAGTGTGTGCGGGATGAAACCGTAATTTCCGGGATAGATCATCGAGGTGTGCAGGAAGCGGTCCACGAACATGGCGCCGGATTTCTTGTCCATCTCGTATTTTACCGGGTGGCCGCCCTGCGGGATTTCGATGATGACGTTGATGTCTTCCGGCGGGTTCTGGCCGATGCTGATCTGGGATATGTCCATTTTACTCTCTCCGTTTGGTTTTTGTGGCTTATACGTAAAGGCTTAACGGCTGTCAAATAACAATAAAATTTTTTTAATTATTCAATAATTTGATTGATTCAAAAATTTTTTTTTCTATAGTTCTTCCATCATGAACGCGCAGCATATGCATATTCTCAAGAATTCCGGGTTGCATCTTACGCCCGTGCGTCTCGCAGTTCTAGGGGCTATCGAGGCCTGCCCGCATGCCGACGCAGACACGATCTTCCGAACCGTCAAGAAGCGCATTCATACGACCTCGAAGCAGGCGATTTATCATAATCTAAATACGTTGGTGGATCACGGCATCATCCGGGAGATCAGGCCCAAGGGGAAGCCTTCTTTGTATGAGGCGCGTATTGACGACAATCATCATCATCTGGTCTGCAAAAATTGCGGCGTTGTCGCTGATACAGACTGTCTTGATGCCGCGCCGTGTCTGAAGCCTACGGATTATCGAGGTTTTGTCGTCGAGGAAGCCGAAGTTGTTTTTTGGGGCGTTTGCCCCGATTGTCAGAAACCTGAAACCACGAAAGGGAAGAAATCATGAGTCAGGCCACAGCAAAGAAAAATATGGGCGATGCCAATAAATGCCCGGTTATGCACGGCGCCAATACGGTTGCGAGCGTCTCCAATATCGATTGGTGGCCCAAAACCCTGAATCTCGACATCCTTCATCAGCATGACACGAAGACCAATCCCATGGGTTCGGCCTTTAATTACCGTGATGAGGTCAAGAAGCTCGACTATAAGGCGCTTAAAAAGGATTTGGTCGATCTTATGACCGACAGCCAGGAATGGTGGCCGGCGGACTGGGGTCATTACGGCGGGTTGATGATCCGCATGGCGTGGCACGCCGCAGGGTCTTACAGGCTGGCCGACGGGCGCGGCGGCGCGGGAACGGGCAACCAGCGGTTTGCGCCGCTGAATTCATGGCCCGATAACGCGAATCTTGACAAGGCTCGACGTTTGCTGTGGCCGATCAAGAAAAAATACGGCAACAGACTCAGCTGGGCCGATCTCATGATTCTGGCCGGAAATGCCGCTTATGAATCCATGGGACTGAAAACCTACGGCTTCGGCTTTGGCCGCGAAGATATCTGGCATCCTGAGAAAGATGTTTATTGGGGGGCCGAGAAAAACTGGCTGGGCAAGGACCGCTATGAGGGCGAGGGCAGCGAAGCTCTCGAAAACCCTCTGGCCGCCGTGCAGATGGGGCTTATTTATGTGAACCCGGAAGGCGTTGATGGCAAGCCGGACCCGCTCCGAACCGCGCAGGATATCCGCGTGACCTTCGGGCGGATGGCCATGAACGACGAGGAGACGGTCGCTTTGACCGCGGGCGGGCATACGGTCGGGAAATGTCACGGGAACGGCGATGCGGGCCTGCTCGGGCCCGATCCTGAGGCCGCCGGTATTGAGGAGCAGGGGCTTGGCTGGATCAACCATACCAAGCGCGGCATCGGCCGCAATACGGTGACCAGCGGACTCGAAGGTGCCTGGACTACTCATCCGACGAAGTGGGATAACGGGTATTTCCGCCTGCTGCTCAATTACGAGTGGGAGTTGAAGAAGAGTCCCGCCGGCGCGAACCAGTGGGAGCCGATCAACATCAAGGAGGAAGACAAGCCGGTCGATGTCGAGAACCCCTCCATCCGTTACAATCCCATTATGACCGATGCGGATATGGCGATGAAGATGGACCCGGAATACCGGAAAATCTCGGAGAAGTTTTATAAGGATCATGACTATTTCTCGGAAGTCTTCGCGCGGGCTTGGTTCAAGCTGACGCACCGCGATATGGGACCGAAAGTGCGCTATATCGGGCCGGAGGTGCCGAAGGAAGATCTGATCTGGCAGGATCCTGTGCCCTCAGGGCGCAAGGATTATGACGCAGAGGCGGTCAAGGCGAAGATCGAGGCCAGCGGGCTCAGTGTCAGTGAAATGGTTACCACGGCTTGGGACAGCGCCAGAACCTTCCGCGGATCTGACATGCGCGGCGGGGCAAACGGTGCGCGTATCCGTCTTGCGCCGCAGAAGGACTGGACCGGGAATGAGCCCAAGCGTCTGGCCAAGGTTCTTTCGGTTCTGGAAAAAATCGCGGCGGAGACGGGCGCAAGCGTGGCTGACGTGATCGTTCTGGCTGGGAATCTTGGTATCGAGAAAGCGGCCAAGGCCGGAGGTTTTGATGTCAAGGTGCCGTTCGCGCCGGGACGCGGCGATGCCACGGATGCGTATACGGATGCGGAGTCTTTCAATCCGCTGGAGCCGCTGGCCGACGGCTACCGGAACTGGCAGAAGGAGAGCTATGCCGTCAGTGCCGAGGAGATGCTGCTTGACCGCACCCAGCTTATGGGCTTAAGCGCCTGTGAAATGACGGTTCTTGTCGGAGGCTTGCGTGTTATCGGAACAAACCACGGCGGCACCAAGCACGGCGTCTTTACGGACCGCGAAGGGGCTTTGACCCAAGACTTTTTCGTTCATCTGACCGATATGGGTAATGTCTGGAAGCCTTCAGCGGACGGTCTTTATGAGATCGTCGAGCGCAAGACCGGGAAGGTGAAATGGACGGCGACGCGGGTTGATCTGGTCTTCGGGTCCAATTCGATCCTCAGGTCTTATGCGGAGGTCTATGCGCAGGACGACAATAAGGAGAAGTTCGTGAAAGATTTTGTCGCCGCCTGGGTCAAGGTTATGAACGCCGACCGGTTTGATCTGGCCGCATAGGACAAAGCCGCTGCTTTGAAAAATCAAGGGTGCCGGAACAAGGATTCCGGCGCCTTTTTCTGTACTTACACATACAGTTTAGTTTGGCAGTTTAGTCTGGCAGTTTAGTCTGGAAAGCGTTTGAAAGCCGGGCGGTTAGGGGGGGGGGGATGGCTCCTCGACCAGGATTCGAACCTGGGACCAAGTGATTAACAGTCACCTGCTCTACCGCTGAGCTATCGAGGAACAGATCAGGGGGTTTTTATGCCGCGTCTTCTGCGGGTTGTCAAGCATCCTCAAGGGAGTGCGGTGCCCTTGAGCCTTTATTGACAGGGGTTTCCGGGTTGTGCCATCCTTTCTCTTATGACTAATATTAATATCTTCGGGGATGCGGTTTCGCACGGTGGTCTGGTTGAACTTTACCGCGAGGCTTATGAAGAGCTGGAGCGCGAATTTCCGCATCTCACGGGGCATCTGGCGCTCTATTTCGATAACGATCCGCGCAGCCTGAAGGAGGTCGTGTCCGGGTATTATGCCGCCTCTCCTGACCTTGCAGAGTTCTGTCTCCCGCGGTTGACTGAGGCGATGGAAGCGAACCACTCCAGTCTTGTCGGTACTTTTCCCGGCGATGATGGGACCATCAACGGCGCGATTATTATTCGTGATGTTGCGGATTCGTTCGATCCGGCCAAGCAGGAGGAACTTATGTGGGGTTCCGTTGCAAAAAGGCCGGGCTTTCCCTTGCCCAACCCGCCGCTGAATTACCCGGAGGGTTTTGGATTCTGGAGCGATTTTTACCATGAGCTTGGCAACCATCTTCATGCGATACGGAATATCGATCGGTACAAGGCGGGAACGGTCAGCGGCCTTGAAAAGGAGATGTTCGCGGATACGTTTGCCACCTTTGCCCTTTATAAGCGTTACGGGACGGAGGTGCTGCCTATTCTCAAGCATTTTTCGAATGTCCGCACGCTTGAAGTCGCTTTGAAGGCCAGTCAGGACTACTATACTTCGCCCGCCATTCTTGAGGCGATGGACAGGATCATGGACAAGAAAAAGAAATATTCCGGGTTCTCGCTGCAACAGTTGGAGCAGCAGGCGGTTCCTATTGTCAACAAGACCATGAGCGCTCACAAGGATGCCAAGGCGTTTGCTGCGGGCGTCGAGCCGTTGAACGATCCAAGAGTTCAGGCCGTGCTTTTAATAAGTGCGGAGCATGGGGCTGAATTGCTGCGGGCCATGGGTTTGAATAACTACGCGGTCAAATACACAAAAGCCGTGAACGATATTCTCGCGCTGCATCAAGGCGGTGCGCCGTATTCGAGATTTGAACCCTCCTAATTTTCCTTAAGGTTGGCTGCATCAGGCTGTTAGAGGGTTGTTTATTAATTCAGAGCTATGGCTCGGAAAATGGATTCGTACTGTTGTTTCTTTTCAGCGGGTACCTGCTTCATTGCCTTTTCAATAGAGAGTTCTTTGCCAGGGCCGTTATCCCTGTCCCAGCCGATGCTGTACTCCTGGCCTTCTATACGGACAGTAAAAGCCGCTCCATAAGGGTAATTCTTGACGGTATATTCAACCTCAAGCCCATCTATGTTTTTTTTATAAACAGTACTGTCTTTTTCTATTTTTCTTTGCTTTTCCTTATCCTCTCTTTCCTTTCTGTAGCCGTCGAGTTCTGTTTCCCTCGTATCAGAATCCAAGAGCAGTTTCATGGCAAAGTCTGCCGTGTTCTTCTTACTATCACCCATGATTCAATCCTTTCGTGAGTCAGTCTCGAAATATAGCCTGATGTGCGCTTGAGATTAGCATACGCATAGACTCAATGGGAATATACTTTGATATATGGAAAAATGGAGGCACGGCCGGGAATCGAACCCGGGTACGAGGATTTGCAGTCCTCTGCATGGCCACTCTGCCACCGCGCCGGAGCCAGAAAAGGTAAGGGGTATGATTAGAGGAGAAGCGGGGGGCAAGTCAATATCCCCGGTCATAAAAGCCTTTCTTTTCAAAAAATCTCTGGCCAAGCGCGGGCGGGCGGGGTAGAACGTCCCTGAGATATTCGCCTAAAAATTATTCGGATTTTTCAAATCTCATGACCGCCGATTATCAAAAAGCCCGCGAGAATATGGTGGATTGCCAGATCCATACCGCCGGAGTGCTTTCTCCGGGGCTGCTACAAAGTTTTATGAGTGTTCCGCGGGAGCTTTTCGTTCCCGACAAGATGCGCGGGATTGCCTATAGCGACGGCGCCGTCGCTTTGGGTAAGGGGCGTTTCATGATTGAGTGCATGACTCTTGCGAAGCTTTTGCAGGCCGTCCGGCTCGAGCCTTCGGACATGGTGCTGGATGTCGGGGCGGGGACGGGCTATTCATCCGCCATTCTCTCGCCGCTGGTGATGAGCGTTGTGGCTCTGGATGACAAGAAGACCCTCGAAAAGGCCGCTCGAAACTGGGAGAAGCTCGGTTGTCCCAACATTATCGCGGCGGAGGGGGAGTTGCGTGCGGGGGCGCCTGCCCATGCGCCTTACAGTCTTATACTGCTTAACGGCGCCGTCGATGCCTTGCCCCAGAATCTGCTTGGGCAGCTTGCCCCCGGGGGGCGGCTGGCGGGGATCGTCAAACGGGCAGGGGAGACTTTGGGCTGCGCCGTTCTGGCCGAAAAGCTGGAGGGGGGGCATATTTCCTCCCGTTCGCTGTTTGAAGCCGATGCTTCGTATCTTCCGGGTTTTGCACCTTCGTCCGCGTTCGTCTTCTGATTGCTTTTATTTTTCGTGTGCAAATATCGACAACGCCTCCTTTGCGGGCTTTATCATAAAAAGTGTCCAGAAGTGCGTGATTGGCTTTGACAATTTGCCTTTAATGTAAGAGACTGGTAGAGAATTTATGTCTTTCCTCCTTCTCTTTACCTACCCTCATGGCTGACGCAAAGAAAAACGAAGACGATCCGTCCATAGAAGAGATTCTGGATTCGATCCGCCGGATTATTTCGGATGAGGATACGCCGGAGGATGAGCCTGTGGCCGCCCCTGAGCCGGAACCTGTGGTTGCGAAGCCCCCACCTCCGCCTCCGCCCCCACCTCCTGCTGTTAAGGAAGCCCCTAAACCGCCACCCCCGCCTCCTGTAAGTATCCCTGTGCCGGAGCCAGAACCAGAAGCTGAAGAAGAGGTTCTTGTTCTGACCGAGAAAGCCGAACCGGAGCCGGAAGACCCTATCGTCGAAGAAATGCAAGCCGTGGTCGAGGAGGCCATCAGCAAGCAACCCATGCAGGTCGATTTGCGGGATGCGCTGGAGGAAAAAATCAAGCCCTACGAGCCTGAAGAAAGCATGGATACTTTACTTTCTCATCATGCGGAAGAAGAGGCTTATCACGCGATATCCGATCTGGCCCGCAAAGTGGCTATGGGCAAGAGCCAGTTGACACTTGAAGATATCGTACGGCAGGAACTCAAGCCTCTCTTGAGGGGCTGGCTCAATCAGCATCTGTCCGCCGTCATTGATCGCCTTGTGCGCGAGGAGCTGGAGCGGGTCTCCAACCGCGTCCTCCAGGATTAACTCTTTTGAAATTTCAGTGCATATAGACGTCTTGCACTCTTTGCCAAAACCCTTATGATCGCAGGGATTTTTGACAAGGGTAGGCTGTACTATGGACAAGACTTTCGATCCCGCGAATATCGAAAAGCGTCAATATGACGAGTGGGAGGCTTCGGGGGTTTTTTCCTGCAACCCGCAGCGTAATGCTGTCCCCTATACCATCATGATGCCGCCGCCGAACGTGACGGGTTCGCTGCATATGGGTCATGCCCTTAACGGAACTTTGCAGGATGTTCTGATCCGCTATAACCGGATGCGCGGGCGCGACGCACTCTGGCAGCCGGGGACGGACCATGCGGGGATCGCCACGCAGATGGTGGTCGAGCGTAAATTGCAGGAGGAGGGGTTGCCCTCCCGCCGGGAACTGGGGCGCGAGAATTTTCTACAAAAAGTCTGGGACTGGAAGGAAGAGTCGGGCGGGACGATCGTGCGGCAGATGCGGGCGCTGGGTACAACCCCGGACTGGTCACGCGAGCGGTTTACGATGGATGAGGGTTTGTCGCAGGCCGTGCTCAAGGTTTTCGTGCAGCTTTACAAGGAAGGGCTGATCTACCGCGACAAGCGGCTGGTCAACTGGGACACCAAGCTCCTGACCGCGATTTCCGACCTTGAGGTGGAGGAACGTGAGCAGAAAGGGCATATGTGGCATCTGCGCTATCCGGTCGAAGGGGAGGTTGCGGAGTATATTACTGTGGCGACGACGCGGCCCGAGACGATGCTGGGCGATACGGCGGTGGCGGTTCACCCCGACGATGAGCGTTACAAGCATTTGATCGGCAAATTCGTCGTGCTGCCGATTGTCGAGCGGTTGATCCCGATCATTGCGGATGAATACGCCAACCCTGAAAAGGGCAGCGGGGCGGTCAAGATTACGCCCGCGCATGATTTTAACGATTTTGAAGTCGGCAAGCGCCATAACCTGCCAATGATCAGCGTGTTCGATATGCACGGGCATCTGAATGAGAATGCGCCGGAGGGGTATCGAGGGCTGGAGCGGTTTGCGGCGCGTAAAAAAATTCTGGCCGAGCTGGACCAAATGGACGCGTTGGCCGAGGTGGAGAATGTGGTTCATGCTATTCCCTACGGCGACCGATCCGGCACGATCATTGAGCCGTTTTTGACCGACCAGTGGTATGTGAATGCGGCGGAGATGGCCAAGCCCGCGATCAAGGCAGTGGAGGAGGGGAAGACGGTCTTCGTGCCCGAAAACTGGACGAGCACCTATTACCAGTGGATGCGGAATATTCAGCCGTGGTGCATTTCGCGCCAGTTGTGGTGGGGGCATCAGATTCCGGCGTGGTATGGGCCTGAGGGGAGCGTCTTTGTTGAGGAAACAGAAGAGGAGGCGCTGGCGGCGGCTGAAAAGCAATTCGGGCGCAAAGTTGAACTCAAGCGCGACGAGGATGTTCTCGACACCTGGTTTTCCTCCGCGTTGTGGCCGTTTTCGACGCTCGGATGGCCGGAGAAGACGCCGGAGCTGAGCCGCTATTATCCCACCGACGTTCTGATTACCGGGTTCGATATCATCTTTTTCTGGGTGGCGCGGATGATGATGATGGGGCTGCATTTCATGGGCGATGTGCCGTTTCGCACCGTTTATGTCCATGCGCTGGTGCGCGACGAGAAGGGACAGAAAATGTCCAAATCCAAGGGCAATGTCATGGACCCGCTGGAGATCACGCAGAAATATGGCGCCGATGCGCTGCGCTTTACTTTGGTGGCGATGGCGGCGCAGGGGCGGGATGTGCGTCTGTCCGAAGAGCGGATCGAGGGGTACCGGAATTTTGCCACCAAAATCTGGAACGCCACGCGCTATTGCGAGATGAATAACTGCCTGCGGCATGACGGGTTCGATCCGGCCTCTGCGGTTTTTATTCCCAATCAGTGGATCATCGGGCAGGCGGGGAAGGCGCAGGCGGCCATCGATCAGGCGATTGGCGAATACCGATTCAATGAGTCGGCGGATGCGATCTACCGTTTTGTTTATACGTTCTGCGACTGGTATCTGGAATTTACCAAGCCTTTGCTGCAACAGGACGGGCCGCATACCGGGGAAATCCGCAGGACGACGGCGTGGGTGCTTGAGCAGATTTTGATCCTTCTCAATCCGTTCATGCCTTTCATCACCGAGGAAATTTATGCGGCGATAGACGAGCATACGGAGCGGCAGAGGCTGATCGCTTCCGACTGGCCGGAGTATCGCTTGCCGGCAAGGCCGGAGGCCGAGGCGGATATGGAGTGGCTGCTGAAGACCATCAGCGAAATCCGCAGCGTCCGCAAGGACCGGAACGTGCCCGCCGGAGCGAAGATCCCGCTGCTGGTCAAGGAGCCCTCGCCGGACATTCAGAGGCGTTTGAAGGATTATGCCGAGATCATCCAGAGGATGGCGCGGATTGAAAATATTGAAGTTGCCTCGCAGACTCCGCATGGGTCCATCCAGATCGTTGTCGATGAAACGATCCTTATCCTGCCGATTGCGGGGTTTATCGACGTTGAGAAGGAAAAGAAGAATATCGAGAGGGAGATTGAAAAAGTCGAAGAGGATATGGCCAAGATAGATAAGCAGCTCTCTAACGAACGTTTTGTTGCGAATGCGCCACCGGAGATTGTGGCGGAGCAAAGGCAGCGTCTGGAGGAGCTTGAAATGCGGCTGAAGAAATTGCGCGATATCCGGGATCGGCTCTGAGAGGCGGAATAAAATCCCATAAATTTGTAAAATTTGCACCTCTTCTTAAAACTCCTGTATTTTAAGCCATGAGAAAAACAATCAGGGGGGTGTTTGCCGGGGTATCGGATGCGGAGGGCGTTCCGCTCATTTCCGTGCCCGATGGTTCGCATGACGTGCGTCCTGTCATGGATGAACTGGCGGATCTGATCCGGGAGCGTAAGGGTGATAAGCCTCTCGTCATTCTTACGGGAGAGGTTCATCATGTGGTTTCGCACGTTCTCCTTCCGCAAATTACCATGCAAGCGGCACGGCTAGCCGACCCCAACTTAAAGATCGCGCATGGGATCGAACGGTCCCATAATCTTATGGATATACTTCTGCGCGACCGTGACGATCGGGAGGTTGTGGCCATACAGACTTTGCCG
Source organism: Alphaproteobacteria bacterium (assembly GCA_016699735.1). Lineage (NCBI taxonomy): Bacteria > Pseudomonadati > Pseudomonadota > Alphaproteobacteria > Alphaproteobacteria bacterium. Next base: position 1,854,193 of record CP065008.1, on the reverse strand, counting down.
GAGGCCTATCTTCAGTATGAAAATGCGCCGGGCGCACCCGTGACCCGGCGTAATGTCATGGATTATTGTATCCGGCATCATATCCCTGTCGAGGCCGTCGATGTAGCGGGATCGCCGGACGGGGACGGCAATCTGGACCAGAGCGATCCGGCGACACGGATGCTGGTGGAAAAACACGCACGGCATCTTCTAAGAGAGACGATTCCGGGGAATGAGTCTGAGGGTATGCGTCTTCGCAATATCATGGCGCATAGCCGGATCAAGCGGCATCTTTCAGAGACCGGGGCGGAGGTGTATGTCGTGCCGTATGGTGGGGCGCATCTGATGGGCTGGAAGCGTATGGAAGAACGCAATGAAGGTCCGTTTCCGGCGAACGAGTCGCTGGGGCAGCTTTTTTATAACGATCCCGACGTCGATGTGATGGTTATCTTTCCAAATTATCCCGGATTAGGGACGGAACAAATTCCCGAAGATGTCGATCGCGGGTTACTGGGGAAGACCGTGGTTGTCGACGGGCTCAGCCCACAAGATTACTGGCAGAAAAAAGAGAACCCTGCGGAGGTCAATGCCGAGCTGGGTTTACAGGAGGCGGGGTTCCTGCGCGAAATGGCGAGGCAATCCGGCGGTGCCTTTGAGGTTTCGGACGAGGTGCAGCATATGGTGGCCTTGGCACCGGATGTCGGGACCGATTCTCCCGCCGATTGGGGGGCGAGCGGCCAACGGTTTGAGGGCTGATCTTCCCGAAACACAAAAGCCCCTTTAGCGGGGCTTTTCGCTGGGAATAGCGGAAGGTCGGCTTAGTCTTTCTTCTTGCCTGCTCCAGAGGAGAGGAAGCTCCCGTAGCGGCTTTCGAATTTGTCGAGTTGGCCCTTTTCGATCACCTTGGAGGTTCCGCCCTGCCATGCGGGGTGGGAGAGGGGGTCCACGTCGAGCTTGAGCACGGCGCCGGGCTTGCCGTAAGTGCTGCGCGTCTTGTATTCCGTGCCGTCGGTCATGACGACGGTGATTTCATGGTAATCGGGGTGCGTATCGGCCTTCATAGTCTGGGCTTTCTGTTGTAAAATTCCTGTTTTCGCGTTAATCGCGCATTTCACCTTGAACGAAGAGGCTTTTTAACGTTAAGTCTGGCTGATTGCAAGTGTTTTTTGATCCTCCGGGAGGGTGTTCCTTGTCGTGGTGGCAGCCGCACGAATTCGAGAAAAAGCGGCCTTTTCTGGAGAAAAGGGCTGAAATTGTGCGGGCTTTGCGGGGGTTTTTTGACTCCCGAGGGTTTCTGGAGGTCAGCACCCCGGTTCTGCAGGTCTGCCCGGTCATGGATACGCATATCCATGCGTTTGAGACTTTGCTGAAAAATCCCGATCTGACGCCCGCTAAGGGGCTTTACCTGCAGACCAGCCCGGAATTCGATATGAAGAAACTGATGGTGGCCGGGGTGGAGCGGCTTTACCAGATGTGTCCTGTGTTTCGCAATGCCGAGGGATCACGGCTGCACAGCCCGGAATTCACGATGCTGGAATGGTACCGGGCGCAGGCGGATTATTCCGCGATTATGGAGGATTGCACCGTGCTTTTGCGGCATATTGCCCAGGCGCTGGGAGTTCAGAATTACACCTACAGGGATAAGGTCTGCGACCCGTTTGCGGAGTGGCAAGTGATTTCCGTGGCCGATGCCTTCGCCCATTATGCCGGAATCCCACTGGATGAGGTGCTTGAGGATACGGAGGTTTTTGCGGCGCTTGTCCGAAAGGCTGGCATCCGTGTTGCTGTCGGGGACCGCTGGGACGATCTGTTCTTTGCGGTGCTGGCGGAAAAGATCGAGCCGTATCTTGGGGCGGAGGTTCCGGCGATTCTTTATGATTATCCGGCATCGCTGGCCTCGCTTTCACGGCGGAAACCCTCGAACCCGCGCTATGCCGAGCGGTTCGAACTTTATGTCTGCGGGGTTGAGCTGGCGAATGCGTTCAGCGAGCTGACGGATGCGGCGGAGCAACGGCAGAGATTCGTCGAGGAGATGGCGCTCAAGAAGACGCTTTATAACGAAAGCTATCCGGCGGATGAGGAGTTTCTCAGGGCGCTGGAATATGGGTTGCCGGAATCTGCGGGAATCGCGATGGGGGTGGATCGGCTGGTCATGCTGGCGACGGGTGCGGAGGAGATTTCGCAGGTGTTGTGGGCTCCCGTGCAGGTTTAATCGTTTTTGGCGTTCAGGGGGCAGGGGTTGCGGGGGACGTTGAGCGGGTAGGCGGTGATGATCTGTGATTTATCTTCGTTGAGGACGATGCGGATTTTCAGATTTTCCTCGCGGGCGTTTGCTACGAAATTACCGTTGTCCTGCTGTTTCCATTTTGTCGTTTCGTCGGAGGCGATTTTGTTGATTGTGGAGATGATTTTTTCATCGCTCCAATTTTCGGGGAATTCGCTTTTGCAGGGTTTATTCTGGCCGTGTTTGTGGCCGCCGCCGCTTTCATCGCCATAGAGGATGTGCTTGATGCGCTTTTCAGACAGGCGGATTGAATCTTCATTTGCTCGTTTTACACTGACACCCTCTTCATAAGTCAGGGATGAATAGCTGATGGGCTGAGAGGGCTGTTTTTCCTGCCACTGCGCTGCCAGCGCGGAAATGATAAGCAACAGGAGGGCGCTTAGAATGGCGGTGAGTTGGCGTTTCTTCATACGGCTTTATGTTCTCAAAAATGGATCCCCGCTTGCGCGGGGATGCCGTGATTCATATAAAAAAGCCCTGTGGGGTCTTTAGTTCTTATAGATATCCATGATCTTGTCGAGCAGGGCGACGCTGTCGTTCCAGGGGCGCTGGAAGGCGTTGCGGCCGATGATCGAGCCGTTGCCGCCGCCATCGCGGATGGCCTTGGCATCGTCGAATACGGAGTCCTCGCCCTTGGTCGCGCCGCCGGAGAAGACGACGATGCGGCGGCCATTGAAGCAGGAGCGGACCACTTCGCGGACACGGGCAGTCTGTGTGCTGACGTCGATCTTGGCCTGATCGAAGGCCTTTTGCGCCTCCTTCTGCATGATGTGTTCGGTGGGCAGCTTGACCTTGACGATGTGGGCGCCGAGCAGGCAGGCGATGTGGGCGGCGTATGCGATGACGTCCATCGCGGTTTCGCCCTCTTTCGTGACACCCGAACCGCGGGCATAGGACCAGACAACTGAGGCGAGGCCGACTTCCTTGGCCTGACGGATCATGTCGCGGACTTCCTCGAACATACCGAATTGCTGGTCGGACCCGGGGTAGATGGTGAAACCAACGGCGGAGCAGCCGAGTTCGAGCGCGTCCTTGATGGAGGCGGTCACGGCCTGATTGTGGTCGTTCTTGGCGGTATCAAGGCTGTTGGAGCTGTTGAATTTCAGGATCGTCGGGATCTGGCCCGCGAAGGTGTCGGCTCCGGCCTGAAGCGGACCGAGGGGGGCCGCGTAAGCGTTACAGCCGGTTTCGATGGCCAGCTGATAATGATAATGCGGGTCGTAGGCGTCCGGGTTGACCGCGAAGGAGCGGGCGGGGCCGTGCTCGAAGCCCTGATCGACGGGGAGGATGACCATTTTGCCCGTTCCGGCCAGTTTACCCGTGTTCAGCATACGAACGAGGTTGCCCTTTACGCCTGCGTTTTCGTTTTCGTAGTTGGAAATGATTCTTTTGACCTCGGGTGAGAGGGAGGCGCTTGCCCTTGCTCCGGGCATTTTCTTGATCGCGGTCGTGGCAGACATGGGGCTTCGTCCTTTTCTTGTTCTTGTTACTCGTGTTCCTTGTGCTACAGGCAAAGCGCCGCCTGTATGCGGCTTTCCATGCAGAAAGCCCCCCATGGTATAACCAAAAGCGGTTTACAGAACAAGAAAGAAATTGACGGTCTTAATGGCCGGGAGCCGCTGGGCCGGAGTGAACGAAGTCGGCCAGTTCGGCCACGTTCGTCAGTCCGAAGTCCTTGGTCAGGCTTGGACGTGGCTGGCCATCAAAGACCTCGCCGCATAGATAATGAAAATCAACGTGTGTTTTAGGATTGAGTCGATCCACTTTTTATTACCCCTTCGTCTACGAGCTTGTTGTAAGCCCTATTGTCTGTCGTTGCAGGCCCGTTATACAGGTTGTCCAACACGTCTGCCTTGGAGGCGCTTCCCTTTTCGTAAAGGGTTGCGATAATCCGCGCATCACGCAGGGTTGGTTTATCCTGCTTTAGTATCTTTGTAACACCTTCCAGAAATTTTTTCAAATTCTGATGACTGCCCTGAAAATAATCAAGGCCCGATTCTAAGGCCCGCTTGGAATAACCGCATATTTCCAATGGTTTAGCGCGTCCGTCGTCTTCGGACTCCTGACGCATGATGCAGCCGTAATTGAAGAGCCATTCGATTTCGCGGTTCATTGTGGACTTGTCGATTCCCAGCCGGGCCATGATTTCGGTCTGAGTCGTGCCCTTGTGCTGGTCGATATCGTTGAGAATCATGGCGCGGCGCAGGGAGGAGGAGGGGTCGTTGCCCAGCGCCTCCACAAGATGGTCGATGACAAGGCAGGCCTTCTGGCCCCTTGTGGTCATCGCCCGTTTTGCCTGCTGCCTGAATATCGTCATGGTCTTACTATACGGTCAATCTGCGGGGCGCGTAAACTGTTTCCTGTAAAATTTGTTTATCATCAATCTGTTAGGTGAGCGCGGCGTTCCGAGAAGTTTCCGGGCGGACAAACTAAAAAGCTGGCTCAAGACGAATCTTGAACCAGCTTTGCCACGGAGAACGGTTTAGAACTGACAATCTTATCCAGTTTTGGATTTGAGTCAACGAAAAAAAACACTATTTTTGAAATATTCTTTTAAAGTTTTGATGAAAAAGGAAATTATTTGTATCCTGCCCTGTGCATCGTCAGCGCCGTATCGACCATCCTGCAGGAGAATCCCCATTCATTGTCGTACCAGGCCATGACGCGGACAAAGGTGCCGTCGATGACATTCGTGCCGTTGACGGAGAAATTGGCGGAATAGGGCTCGTGGTTGAAATCGCTGGAAACGAGCGGTTCCTCGTAGTAGCTCAGGATACCCTGCAATTCGCCGTTGGCATATTTTTTGACCGCGTTGTTGATTTCTTCCACCGTGGTCTTGCGGGCGGCGTCGAATTTCAGATCGACCAGCGAGACGTTAGGAACGGGGACGCGGATTGCCACGCCGTCGAGCTTTCCGGCCAGATTCGGAAGAACGGCCCCCAAGGCTTTGGCGGCGCCGGTCGTCGTAGGGATCATGTTGATTCCGGCAGCGCGGGCGCGGTAGGGGTCTTTATGGGAGGCGTCGATAATATTCTGGTCGCCGGTATAGGCGTGGATGGTGGTCATGAAGCCCCTTACGATGCCGATTTCCTTGTCCAGAACATAAGCGAGGGGTGCCAGGCAGTTGGTGGTGCAGGAGCCGTTGGAGACGATGGTATGCTCGGGTTTGATATCCTTGTGGTTGACGCCGTAAACGACGGTGATGTCCTCGCCCTTTGCGGGGGCTGAGAAGAGCACCTTTTTGGCGCCGGCCTTGAGGTGGGTCAATGCCCCCTCGCGGTCGTTGAATTTTCCGGTGCATTCCATGACAATGTCCACATTGTGGTCGCCCCAATGAAGATCTTCCGGTTCGCGGCTACGGAAGCGGTAGACCCGGCGGCCATTGATCTTAATGCCGTCATCGCCACAGCGCTCGACCGTAAAGGGGGCTCGGCCATGAACCGAGTCGAATTTCAGGAGCGGGAAGAAGTTGCCGCCGGGGTCGTTGATGGCGACCAGTTCGATGTCGTCGTGCCCCATTTCGTAGATGGCGCGGCAGACGAGGCGGCCGATGCGGCCAAATCCGTTGATAGCGATCCTGAGGGTCATATTTACTCTCCGTTTTTCTTATTTTTTCCTGCGTTCCAAAACTTTGCCGACCCGTTCAATGACGGATTCGGGGGTGATGCCGAAATGCTTGTAGAGGGTTTCCGCCGGGGCGGATGCGCCAAACCTGTCCATTCCCACGAAAATCCCGTGTCCTCCGATGAAAGTTTCCCAGCCCTGGCGGACTCCGGCCTCGATGGCGACCTTGATGCTGGAATTGCAGACGAGGCTTTCGAAATAGCCGTCTTCCTGCTGAAGGAAGAGTTCGCGGCAAGGGACGGACACGAGGCGGATTTTATGGCCCTCTGCAGCAAAATGATCGAAGGCGGCGAGGCCGACTCCGACTTCCGATCCGGTAGCGAAGATCGTGATTTCAGGCTCTCCGCCGGTGTCTTTTAATATATATGCGCCCTTTGCGCTGAGGTTTTCGGCACGGTCCTCGCAGGCCGGGGGTACGGATTGGCGGGTCAGGGACAGGATGCTCGGCGTTTTTTTTGCGTTCAGGGCGAGTTCCCAGCATTCCGCCGTTTCGATGCCATCGCAGGGGCGGAAAACATAGAGGTTTGGGATGGCGCGCAGGGACGCCAGATGTTCGACGGGCTGATGCGTGGGACCATCTTCGCCGAGGCCAATGGAGTCGTGCGTCATCACGTAGATCACGCGCTGCTTCATCAGGGCGGACAGGCGGATGGACGGGCGGCAGTAATCGGAGAATTGCAGGAAGGTGCCCGAGTAAGGGACGATTCCGCCGTGCAGGGCCATGCCGTTCATGGCGGCGGCCATGCCGTGTTCACGGACGCCGTAATAGATGTAGTTGCCGTTGTAGTCCTTTGACGAGACGATTTTGGAGGACGCAACCTTTGTGTTGACCGATCCCGTCAGGTCTGCGGAACCGCCGATGAGGGCGGGCAGGGCCGGAACGAGTACTTCAAGAACCTTGCCAGAGGCCTGACGCGTCGCAATTATAGGTTTTTCGGCGGCGAAATTCTTTTTAAGCTGCGCGATCAGGGGTGCGACGATATCAGACGTTTCTCCTGAGAGTGCGGCATCGAAAGCCTTTTTGTCTTTTGCATTTTTATGCTTGTCGGTCCAATGCAGGAACGATGTTCCGCCTTGGCGGCCGGCATGGCGCCAGGCGTGCAGGATGTCTTCGGGAATCTCGAATGGATCGTGCGGCCAGCCGAGGTTTTCGCGGGCGCCGCGGATTTCGTCGATCCCGAGCGGGGAGCCGTGGGAGGAGGCCTTGTCCTGTTTGGTCGGTGCGCCAAAACCGATGTGAGTCTTGCAGCAAATGAGGCTGGGCTTTTCGGATGTCTGAGTTGCGGCTATTGCGGATTCGATCTGCGCGAAGTCGTGGCCGTCTACAGACTCGACGTTCCAGCCATAGGCGCGGAAGCGGGCGGGCGTGTCTTCAGTGAAGGCGAGGTCTGTTCCACCGTCGATGCTGATGCCATTATCATCGTAGAGGACAATCAATTTTGAGAGTTTCAGATGTCCGGCCATGGAGGCGGCCTCGTGGCTGATCCCCTCCATGAGGTCGCCGTCGCTGGCGATCACATAGGTGCGGTGGGACACGAGGTCGCTGCCGAAACGGGCGTTGAGTATGCGTTCGGCCAGAGCCATGCCGACGGCATTGGCGAACCCCTGGCCCAAAGGACCGGTCGTCGTTTCTATCCCTGCATCCGGCTGGACTTCGGGGTGGCCCGCCGTGATTGCGTTGAGTTGACGGAAATTCCTGATCTGGTTCAGGGTTATCTTTTCATAACCTGTCAGGTAATTCAGGGCGTACAGGAGCATCGAGCCGTGACCTGCCGAGAGGATGACGCGGTCGCGGTCCGGCCATTGCGGGTGGGCGGGATCGAATTTCAGGAACTTCGTATAGAGCACCGTGGCGATATCGGCGAAACCCATCGGCATCCCGGGATGGCCTGATTTGGCCTTTTCCACAGCATCCATAGAGAGGGCGCGTATGGCGTTAGACATTTGTTTCAGATCGATTTTTGTCATTTTATGGGGTTGCCTGGAAACTGCTGTCTTGCTCATATCCGCCTGCACCCGTGCCCTTTCTGTAAATCCGCGTGTAAAATGCCTTTCCATAGCGCTTAGGTCAAGAGTCCCCTTTCATTTTCCTGTGGTTTAATGATTATTTTTTCAGGGGGTGTCTTGACCCTTTTTTACGCCGCTTCATACTCAGTCTCATTCATGTTTTGGTTTGCAGTGATTCTTTAGGCGAGGGGAACGTATGTCCGCAATCAGGGAAGCTTTGATCAGGCTGGATGAGGCCATCGACCGGCTGGGGGATTCAGCCCTTATTTTGGCCGAGGAGCGCGGGATTGCTGATTCCGCGTCGGACGGCAATGTGATTGACGTGGATTTCGTGGCCGGACGGATCGACCGGGCGATTGCCACGGTCGAGATGCTTTTAGCAGAGGAGGGCTAGGCCATGTCTGAAGTCACCGTACATATCGGGGGGCGCGGCTACAGCCTGTCCTGTGATCCCGGGCAGGAGGACCGCCTCAAGGAGTTGGCGCGGTACGTGGATTCTCGTCTTAAGGAGATTGCTCAGGCCGGGGCGGCCAGCAGCGAGGCTCATCTGTTCGTCCTTACGGCTCTTGTGCTGGCGGACGAGTTGTTCGATTCCAAGGCCATGCTGGGCGAGTTCGAGGACGAAAACGACCAGCTTTCGGCCCGTTTGCGGGAGATCGCCTCCGGGCAGGCGCCCCGCCCCCTCGTTCAGGAGGAGCTGTTCGTCGTGCAGGCGCTGGACCATCTGGCCGGGAAGATCGAGCATATCGCCGAGCGCATCCAGAAAGCTTAGTTTTTCCTTCGATTTTTTATGCTTTACGTGTTAAAGCTAGCGGGCTGCGGGGTGCGTGATACGGCTTTATCCCGGAGGTCGATAATCTTTCGTTCGGGAGCTGTCCCTGTGCAGGATTGACCGGTTCGCCGGGGGATCCCGCATATATGGCGCCCACCTGTTGAAACAGGACCACGGCGGATACCATACGTACACGGCCTTCGCGGCACCTTTTGCTTCCATTCTTCAGCTTGCGCTGCGTTGCTTCGTCGTTCGCGTACCTTATTTGTACGCTTTGCTCCTCGCGCCTTGCCCAAGCTTAAGACTGTCGCAAAAGCGTTTATATCCTTTTTACGAGAGGGACAGTTGAGCGAGATTGCGGAGTTAAAGGCCGAGATGCGGCGGGAAGCGCTGCGGCAGAGGGCCGGGATGAGCGCGGACGCCGATGCGCTGGAGGCTTTTACGGCCCTGTTTTTTCAGCACGTCCCCCTTGAGCCGGAAACTGTTGTCGCCGCTTACTGGCCCAAGGAGCGGGAGTTCGATGTCGGCTTGGTGATTGAGGAGATTCTCAAGCGCGGGTCTGTTTTATGCCTGCCGGTGGTTGAAAAAGACTCCAAAATCCTTACATTCGCGGCGTGGGACGGGCGGGATTCGCTGGTCAAGGGGGCATTCGGGGTCATGCATCCGCCGCTGAATGACGGAACGCGCCGCGTGGAGCCGGATGTGGTGATTGTGCCGTTACTGGCGTTTGACCGGAGAGGTTATCGTCTGGGGTATGGCGGCGGGTATTATGATGCGACGCTGGCGGATTTACGTTCGCGCAAGACAGTACTTGCAGTCGGTGCGGGGTATGCGCTACAGGCTTGCCTGTTCAACCTGCCGACCGATACCCATGACGTACGGCTGGATCTGGTGATCACACCGCAGCAGGCTTATACATATTGAGTAATTAAGGATAATCCACTTATGAGAATTTTGTTTATCGGGGATATCATGGGCCGTGCCGGGCGGGAGGCGCTGGAGGTTTATCTTCCGGGTCTGAAACGCGATCTGGCGCCTGATGTGGTGATCGTCAACGGCGAGAATGCGGCACACGGCAAGGGGATCACGGATAAAATCTGCCAGCAATTTTATGTGCTGGGGGTGGATGTGATTACCAGCGGGAACCATATCTGGGACCAGCGGGAGATCATTCCGTATATCGCCCGCGATCCGAAGTTGCTGCGGCCCGCGAATTTTCCTGACGGGACACCGGGGGCGGGGGTTTACGTTCATACTCTTCAGGACGGGCGGAAGATTGCGGTTGTGAATCTCATGGCGCGGCTGTTTATGGATGCGCTCGATGATCCGTTTGCGTTAATGGAAAAAATATTGCGGGAGAATGTTCTCGGGAAAAGCTGTCAGGCGCTGTTCGTGGATTTTCACGGCGAGGCGACGAGCGAGAAATATTCCTTCGCCCATCATTTCGACGGTCGGGTTTCGGCGGTGATCGGTACGCATACCCATGCGCCGACGGCGGATACGCACATTCTTTCCGGCGGGACAGCTTACCAGAGCGATGCGGGGATGACCGGGGATTACGACAGCGTGATCGGGGTGCGAAAAGATATCGCCATCCAGAGATTTTTGAAGAAGATGCCGGGGGAACCGCTCATACCCGCCAGCGAAAACAAGACATTGTGCGGCGTGTTTATCGTAACCGATGACCGGAGCGGGAAGGCGGTTTCGGTCGATCCGGTGCGGGTGGGGGATACGTTGCCTAACACGGTGCCCAAGGTTTAGAATTCTTCGCCTTCATCGGGCTGGCGGAGGTTGTGTTTATTTTTTTCGAAATAGCGCATACAGGCGTCATTCAAAGCTTCGACGAGTTCGTTGCCATCCTTACCGCCGTCTCCTTTAATTTTGGCTGTTATGACCGTCTTGATGGTGGTGTGGAAGGCCTCGGCGATTTCGAGAGCGTCGAGGTCGATCTTGTCCACGACCTCCAGAAACTGCACGAAGCGGTCGGCAATGCGGGTGACTAGCGGGTAATGGAACATGCCACCGTTGGCCTTGAGCTGGGCGCAGGGGTAGAGGATTCCCGCGATGAGGAATTCGTTATCGTCGTCCGGCTCCGGCTTTTTGGCTCTGACGATACCCTTCATCATGGAGGTCAGGTATATTTCGGCCAGAGGGGCGAAATCAACTGTCGTGTTTTCCAATAATTTTTGTGCCCGATCGAGAATGGCGTCGTTGAGGCCGCCAGAGCCAACTTTCGCCTTAATCATGTTCGGCGGCTTGATGAATTCCGCGTTGCGCTTGGGGCTTTGATTGTAATGCTTGATGTCGGCGGGCATGGCTCTGCTCTATTCCTTATCATCAAGAAAGGCGATATCGTCGGGCATGATCGGGGCGGCCATCGCGGGACGGTCTTCCTTGCGGCGTTTTGGACCCGAGTAGGCCTTCGCTTCCTTACGGCGGCGGTCGGGGCCGAAGAAATCCTCGGAACGCACGAATTGCCGCGGTTTTTCGATCACCTGCACAATGCGACGGTAGAGATCGCGGGCATTGAAAGGCTTGACAAGAAATTCGGTTACGCCGGCGTCGCGGGCGGCGATGACGCGGCGCTTTTCGCTGAATCCCGTCATGAGGATGACGGGGACATAGGGGTTGGGGCTGCGGCGGTCGTTGCGGATGCGGCGGGTGAGGGAAATGCCATCGCAAGGCTGCATCATCCAGTCGGCGATGACCATGTCGGGGTTGCTCTGGCAATAGAGAGTGAAGCCCTGTTCGCCGTCCATGGCGGTATAAATGGTTCCGACACCGAAAGTCTGCAGGATGGATTTGGCCAATTCCAGCATGGGCTGGTTGTCCTCAACCACCAGAACCTTCAATGTTTCAAAACGATAGGCCATTCGTGAATGTCTTTTTCTGCCCTGCCTGCCTGAATTGATCTATTATCGTTTGCAGCGTCTGAAAAAAAAAGCCGCAGACGGTTAAAGATCAGACTTTTCAACAGTCTTGGCTCTCCTTATACTTTGGCGCCGTCATTACCATGCCATTGTTGCCCTGAAAGCCTAATATTTTCTTAATTCGGGGTCTTTGGTTTTTTTATAGAGGAGCAGCGCAATGGCCGGCCATTCCAAATATGCCAATATCAAGCACCGCAAGGGGGCGCAGGATGCCAAGCGGGCGAAAGTCTTTTCCAAGCTGGGGCGGGAGATTACGGTCGCGGCCAAGCTGGGCGGGGCGGACCCGGCAATGAACCCAAGGTTGCGGCTGGCGATTGCCACCGCCCGCGGGCAGTCCATGCCGAAGGATGGGATTGAGCGGGCGATCCTGAAAGGTGCAGGGGGAGCAGACGCCGAGAATTACGACCAGATCCGTTATGAGGGCTATGCGCCGGGTGGGGTGGCGGTGATTGTCGAGTGTCTGACCAATAATAAAAATCGGACGGCGGGGGAAGTGCGGACAATTTTCAGCAAGAATGAGGGGGAGCTTGGCGCTACGGGGTGCGTGAATTTCATGTTCGACCGGATCGGGGAGATATTCTATCCCGCTTCCAAAGCCAGTGCCGAGCAGATGTTCGAGGCGGTGCTGGAAGCCGGGGCCGACAATGTCGAAAGCAGCAGCGAGGGGCATGAGATTACCTGCGCTCCTGATCAGTTCGGAAATGTGCGCTGGGCGCTGGAGGAAAAGTTCGGGGAACCGGAGAAAGGCGGGCTGGTCTGGCGCCCCAATGTGACGATCCCCGTTTCGGAGGAGGTGGCGAAGGACGTCATCGCGCTCATCGAGGCTCTGGAGGATAATGACGATGTGCAGAGCGTGACTGCAAACTTCGAGCTTTCAGATGAAATCATGGAGAAACTTCTGGCTTCGGGTTAGACTCGGGCCATGCTGATTCTGGGAATCGATCCGGGCCTGCAGAAAACGGGCTGGGGACTTGTCGACATTAACGGCCATACCCTGCGCTTTCGCGGGTGCGGTCTGATCAAAACAGACGCCGGACATAGCGCAGCGCGGCGGCTCGCCTTCCTGCATGAGGGGCTTTCCGAAATTATTAAAACCCATCAGCCGCAGAGTGCGGCGATCGAGGAGACGTTCGTCAACACGAATGCCTTATCCGCGTTGAAACTGGGGCAGGCGCGGGGGGTTCTGATGGCTGTTCCTGCGCTGTTCGGGCTGGAGGTCGCGGAATATGCCGCGAATACGGTCAAAAAATCCGTCACAGGGTCGGGTCATGCCGCGAAAAACCAGATCCAGATGATGGTGCGGCGGCTGCTTCCGGCTTGTGGACCGATTGGCGCGGATGAGGCGGATGCGCTTGCGGTGGCGATTTGTCACGCGCATTATGGGGAGTGGAACAAAAGAACAACAAAGAGTAAAGGCGCGTCATGATCGGCAAGCTTTCCGGTGTTATTGACTCCTTCGGCAAGGATCATCTCATTCTCGATGTCGGCGGCGTGGGGTATCTGGTGCAGGCCAGCGGGCGGACCTTGTCGCGGATCGGGCAGGCGGGCGATCCCGCCGCGCTTTTGATCATCACGCAGGTCCGCGAAGACGCTATTACGCTGTTCGGGTTTGCGGAGGCAGCGGAGCGCGAATGGTTCAGGCTTCTGACCAGCGTGCAGGGGGTTGGCGCGAAAGTCGCCATGGCGATTTTGAGCGTTTGTCCGCCGGATCGGCTTGGATTTGTCATTGCCTCGCAGGATAAGGCGGCGCTGACGCAGGCGGACGGGGTGGGGCCGAAGCTGGCGGCGCGTTTGCTGACGGAACTTAAGGACAAGGCCGGGAAGGTTGAGCTTTCGCCGGAGAGTGTTGCGCGGACAAAGGTTTCGGGTGGTGAAGCTACTGGCGACAATGTTGTCGATCAGGATGCGGTTTCGGCGCTGACCAACCTCGGTTATGCACGGACGGAGGCTTTTGCCGCCGTGATGGTTGCTAAAAGCAAAGCGAACGATAATGAGCAGGGGAATCTGCAGAGCCTGATCCGGCTGGCGTTGAAGGAGCTGAGCGTATGAGCGGACAGGACGCGCAGAAGAAAATTCGGAATCAGGATGTTGTCGCTGTTTCGCAGGAGGCCGAGCCGCCGCAGGAGATGGCGTTGCGTCCGGCGACTTTGTCTGAATTTATCGGGCAGCAGAGTCTGTGCGAAAATTTGCGGGTGTTTATCCACTCGGCGCGGGCGCGCAAGGAGGCGATGGATCATGTTTTATTATTTGGTCCTCCGGGCTTGGGGAAAACTACACTGGCACAGATCGTGTCGCGTGAACTCGGCGTGGGTTTCAGGGCGACGTCCGGTCCGGTGATCGTTAAATCCGGCGATCTTGCCGCTCTTCTTACTAACCTCCAGCCGTTCGATGTTTTATTCATTGATGAAATTCACCGTTTGAATCCTGCCGTGGAGGAGATTTTATATCCGGCGATGGAGGACGGGAAGCTGGACCTCATTATCGGTGAGGGGCCGGCGGCGCGGTCGATCCAGATTGAGTTGGCGCCTTTTACTCTGATCGGGGCGACGACGCGCAGCGGGTTGTTGACCGGGCCGCTGCGGGATCGGTTTGGAATTCCGCTGCGGCTGGAATTTTACGGGCCGGAGGATTTGACTCTGATCGTTTCGCGCACGGCGCGTTTGCTGGATATTCCGATTACTGCGGACGGGGCGTTGGAGATTGCGCGGCGCTCACGGGGAACGCCCAGGATTGCGGGGCGGCTGACGCGGCGTGTTCGGGATTTTGCGTTGGCTTTAAAATCTGCTGCGATGGATGCGAAGCTTGTCGATCTCGCCTTGACGCGGCTGGATGTCGATGCCAGCGGTCTTGACTCTATGGATCGACGTTATCTGCGGTGCATCGCGGAGCATTACAGCGGCGGACCGGTCGGGGTGGAGACGCTCTCGGCGGCCTTGTCCGAACAGCGCGATATGATTGAGGATGTGATCGAGCCTTACCTCATGCAACAAGGGTTCGTGCAGAGAACTCCGCGGGGGCGGATGCTGGCGGGGAAGGGGTACACAACTTTGGGATTGACTGCGCCCCGAGGCGTTACGCAACCCGATCTGCTTGATCCCGATGTTGATGAATCTGTTGATTAAGTGTTATAACTTCGCCGGATCCCCATGAAACATAAAATCCCCCTCCGCGTTTATTATGAAGATACCGATGCCGGGGGCGTCGTGTATCATGCCAATTTCCTCAAATTCGCCGAGCGGGGGCGGACGGAGTTTTTGCGGGCTGTCGGGTTTGAAAATACAGAGCTGAAAAAAAACAAAGGAATGATCTTTGTCGTTCGTCGTATAGAGGTCGATTATCACAAGCCCGCCTTTCTGGATGATCTCCTTATTATGCAAAGCTCTATTGAGACCATGAAAAACACCAGTTTTACGATGCATCAGTCGGTTTTCCGCGAAAAAGCGGCTGAAAACGGCCTTAGTGAAGAGGAATTGATTTGTGACATGCACGTCGTCTTGGTATGTGTAGATACGGAAAAAATCCAGCCTGTGCGCCTTCCCGAGGAAGTCCGTCAGGCCTTTATGAACTACAAGGAAAACCATCTTTTTACCGGAGACTGACACACTATGGCATCTGATATTGCGGCGGAAAATCTAGGCGAATTCACGGCGGCGGATATGAGCGCGATTGCGTTGTTCATGAACGCGGATCTTGTGGTGAAGTGCGTCATTCTCGTTCTTGTCTTCGCGTCGATCTGGTCTTGGGCGATCATTATGTCCAAGCGCGGGCAGCTGGCCAAGCTGAACCGACGGGCGGATCGTTTCGAGGATTCATTCTGGTCAGGTGAGCCGCTGGACAAGATTTACGAGCGCGTGAAAAAGAGCAAGGACGATCCGATGCTGCATACGTTCGCCGCGGGGATGGATGAGTGGAAGGCGGGGGTCGTTGGCGGTTTACCCGCACGGGAGAGTTTGCAAGCCAGCCTCAAGCAGCGGGTCGAGCGGTCGATGTCGGTCATGATCGGGCGGGAGATGAACAAGCTGGAGCGCGGGATGACGTTCCTGGCCAGCGTGGCGTCCTCGGCCCCTTTTATCGGCCTGTTCGGAACGGTTTGGGGGATCATGCACAGTTTTCAGCAGATCGCCAACACCAACAACACGAGCCTTGCGGTCGTCGCGCCGGGGATCGCGGAGGCGCTGTTTGCCACGGCGCTTGGGCTTGTCGCGGCTATTCCCGCTTCTGTGGCCTATAACTTTTTGAACAGCCGTCTGAACCGTTATGCGGATCGGCTTGAGGCGTTTACGGACGAGTTTTCGGCTATTCTCTCACGGCATATGGATAATCAGGATGCCGGGAAGATTCCCAATGGCGGCAGCAAGCGCGTGGCGTAAAGACGAGAAGAAGGATTTTTGCTATGGCGATGATGATTTCAGGCGGTTCGGGTTCCTCGCGCAGGCGGCGGCGGTCGAGTTCCGCGGGGGCGATTTCGGAGATCAACGTCACGCCGCTGGTCGATGTTATGTTGGTGCTGCTGATTATTTTCATGGTCGCGGCGCCGCTCCTGACCGCCGGGGTGCAGGTCGATCTGCCGAATTCCAAGGCCAAGCCGGTCGAAAACCCCGACAGCAAGCCGATCGAAATCAGCGTGAACAAAGAGGGCAAGATTTTCATCGGGGAGACGGAAACCAATAACGATAATCTGGTCGGGCTTCTGACCGGGATGCTGGAGGGGAACGAGGAGGCTCGGATTTATATTCGTGCCGACCGCGAATTGCCTTACGGCGAGGTTTCAAAACTCATCGGGCTGGTGAGTGCTGCCGGATTTACCAAGGTGGCTCTGGTCTCGCAGCCGGAACAGTAGGGGGCTATTGCCGTGAACGCCGCCGTTGCAACGATGCATTACCGGCCGCCGGAGGAGGATCACCCCTTTGCCGGGATGACATCGCCGCTGGTGGGGTCTGTGCTTTTGCATCTCAGCGTTCTGTTGCTCGGGATCGTGACGCTGCCTTATCTGACGCCGCCGCCGATTATCATGCCTTCGGCTGTGACCGTGGAGATGGTGGATATCACCGAGATCGCGCAGACGGATTTCATGGCGCCGCCGAACAAGCCGGAGGAGGTGAGCGAGGAGACGCCGACGGCCACGCCTGAACCCGTCTATAACAACGAAGAGTCGCCGCCCGTTCTGGAGACGCCGAAGGAGCCGGAGATCGCCGAGGAGGTGCCCGCGCCGCCCGTCGAGAAGCCGGAGCCGCAGGAGCAGATTCCTTTGCCTGAGGATACCGTTCCCGCCCCGATTCCCAAAACGAAGCCCAAGCCGCCGAAGCCTGTTGTTGAAAAGGTTCAGGACAAGCCGAAAGAGAAGCCTGCGGAAAAACCAAAACGTGATCTGAGCAGTTTGCTCAAAGATATTTCACCGGATGATAAGAAGGACCGGACTCTGGATCAGATTTTGTCTGAATCCACTAGTAAATCGTCCAAGCCGTCGCAGATTGCGTCTCTTGGTTCCGAGATTACGGCCAGCGAGATTGATGCGATCAAGCGCGGCATCCAGCCGTGCTGGAACATCGACCCCGGTGCGGAGGGCATCCAGAATATGAAAGTGACTGTGCGTGTTCACGTTGGGCCGGATTTTGTTGTCAAAAGGGTCGAGATTCTGGATGGGGGGCTTTACGGTTCCGATCCCAAATTTAACAGTTTTGCCAGTTCTGCCCGCAACGCCCTGTTGAATCCGCAATGTTCGCGGCTTAATATTCCGCCCGACAAATACGAGCAGTTCAAGGTGTTCAGGGCTACATTTGATCCCAGAGGCATGATATAGAATTCTGGTATGCCCGATTCTTTTTCTGTGTTTTATAAACCATTTCAAGGGATGGCCATGTTTTTACGCTCAATCAGACTTTTTGCCGTGTTTTCACTCGTCGTCATGCTGTCGGCTTTTCCTGCGTTCGCGCAGGAAACGGAGATCGTCATTGACCGTCCCAACATGAAGCCACGACCCATCGCGATCAGCAGTTTTTTTGCTGACTCTGCCGATAGTGAGCGCTTGGCCGCCGATATTCCGGGGATCGTGACCGCGAACCTTGAGCGGTCGGGCCTGTTTGCCCCGATCAACCCACGGTCGTTCGTGCAGGCTCCGGCTTCTATTGAGCAGGAAGGTGTGCGGTTTGCCGAGTGGCGGGCGACGGGCGCCGAAGCTCTGGTCACCGGACGCGTCACGCGGGCGGGCAACGGGCAGTCGCGGGTCGAGTTCCGGCTGTGGGACGTGTTCAACCAGCAGCAGCTCATCGGCATGGCGTACACGACGACGGATGCTAATTGGCGGCGGATCGCGCATATCATGTCGGATGAAATCTATAAGCGGATTACGGGCGAGGGTGCCTATTTCGACAGCCGCGTGGTTTATGTTTCCGAATACGGTCCCGCCAACAAGCGGATCAAGCGTCTGGCGATCATGGATCAGGACGGCGCGAACCATAAATATCTGACCGACGGGTCTTATCTGGTGCTGACTCCGCGCTTTTCTCCGGAGACGCAGCGGATCACGTATTTGTCCTATCAGGGCGGGAAGCCGCGCGTGTTTCTTTATGACCTTGGTTCCGGGCGGCATACGGAGTTGGGCACGTTTCCGGGTATGACGTTTGCGCCGCGCTTTTCCCCCGATGGGCGGCGGATCATCATGAGTCTTGCGCGGGGCGGGAACACGGATATCTACGTCATGGATGTCGGGTCGCGGAATCCTGTGCGGATCACCAATACGCCGGGGATCGATACTGCGCCCTCCTATTCTCCTGATGGAAGTCAGATCGTGTTCGAATCCGACCGGGGCGGATCGCAGCAGCTTTATGTTATGAGCGCGGACGGATCAGGTGCGAAGCGCATCACCTTCGGCAAGGGGCGGTATGCCAGTCCGGTGTGGTCACCGCGCGGAGACTGGATTGCCTTCACGCGGATGTATCAGGGCAAGTTCTATATCGGGGTGATCCGTGCGGACGGGACGGGCGAACGCCTGATCTCCAATGCCTATCACGTCGAGGGGCCGAGCTGGTCGCCCAACGGGCGTGTCCTGACATACTTCAAGGAGACGCCGGCGGGGGGCAGCCGTTCGGCGAAGCTTTATACCATCGATATCACGGGGTATAACGAGCGGGTTCTCAAGACTCCCCGCGATGGGTCCGATCCAGCTTGGTCGCCGATTAACCCTTAAATCAAAGCTTTTCTAAAGAACTGCAAACAAGGGCTTTCTGCGCTTCCGCTTCTCAAATACCTTAAGTATTCTGCGATGCGGTTCTCGAAAGCCCTTGTTTTCGCTGACTTTATAAAAGCTGTAAGTTTTTGTAGCCGTAACTAAACAAGGTCGGCGAACATTTCGATGATCTGGCGGTAAGTGTCGCGCTTGAAGGGAACGATGAGGTCGATCGTCTCCTTTAGTCTGACCCATTGCCAGTTGGAGAATTCCGGCGGATCGTGGGCAGTCAGGCAAATGTCGCTGTCCTGTCCGGTGAATTTTGCGGCGACCCAGGTCTGTTCCTGCCCTTTATAGGTTCCGTCCCAGAGTTTCTGACGGGTGCTTTCGGGCAGGTCGTAGCGTAATTTTTTTTCGGCGATGCGGATGATTTCGGCTTGGGCTGTGCCGATTTCCTCGAAGAGTTCGCGCAGGGCTGCGCCCTTGATATCCTCGTCGAAGTCTATGCCGCCCTGCGGCATCTGCCAGGCGCCGGGGGTGTCGATGCGTTCGCCGACGAAGACTTTTTTTTCTGTGTTCAGAAGAACGATACCGACGCAGGGGCGGTAGGGTAGTGAAGAGGTGCTTTTTTTTGCGGGCATCGTTATTTCCCCTTTAGTGCAGGGCGGTCTGGGGCGGCTCCGGC
The DNA here is from genome assembly GCA_016699735.1 of Alphaproteobacteria bacterium. NCBI lineage: Bacteria > Pseudomonadati > Pseudomonadota > Alphaproteobacteria > Alphaproteobacteria bacterium. The sequence goes on along the minus strand of CP065008.1, from coordinate 1,834,747 downwards.
TCGATATGGTCGGAGGTGTCCAGATGGTGGGGGGTGAGTGTTTCGGCGTGACCGGAGGTGCCAACGGTTCCGCCCTTCTGGATTTCAGCCAGTGAAGAGACGGGGACCAGAACGAAGCCTTTCTGGTTCAACGATTTGAGCCAAAGTTCGAGCATTTTAGTCTGCTGCGGGTAGGCGGGCATGACCCCCAGGGCGTAGCCCTTTTCACGGGCGGTTTTTTCCAGAGATTCAAAGGAATTTTCGCCCTGCGGCCTGACAATCCACATATCCGCCTTTAGTCCTGGAACGCCGGCTTTCAGGGTGACGCCCTGCAGATAGTCTGCAGCGGCGGGGTTGAGTTCGAGATAGGCGAGGCCGCGTTCCAGACCGCTTTGGAAAACGGCGCGGAAATTTTTTTGCGCCATCAGGAAAGAGTCGTCGAGAAAGCTGGCGAGGCCGACATAGCCGGTGGTGCGGGCCATGGACCAGTAGAGCCTGTTCCTGTTGCTGTCCACGTCATCGCGGATCAGAAGGGCGGCAGGGCCGGGGTCGGCATGGGCGATGTTTTTGCTTTCCGCGGGGATGTTGAGCCAAGTTTCATGTCCCTTTTTGCGGGAGAGTTCGCGCCATGTATCAGGCGATTGCGCGTAGGGGCTCAGCAGCAAGCTGATTTCCGCTGGTATGGATTCAAGCGCCGCCTTGGCGTTTTTGGGAGAGAGGCCGATATCAGTCAGAAGAATGGCTATAGACGGTTTCTTTGAGTCCAGCGGCGGCGGCGGGCGTTTATAGGCGGCGAAGCTGGTCATACCGTCATGCTGGCGGAGGAGGGGAAGCTTGCCGTAGTCGGTTTCTTCGAACAGCCCGCTGACCGGGGATTTTATCAGTGCGGTTTCAGGATCGGCTTCCGGTTGGGGCGCCTGTGCGTGATCTTTATGTGTCTCCTCTGATGTTCTCTCTTCTTCCGGTGTATAGAGCAGCACCTTGTGGCTGGCCAGAACGGATTCCATTTTTTCGTAGGTTCCGGCGGCGTTGACGAGGGCGTAAAAATAAAGCGCGAGAAAAAAGAAGATGACGAGACCCAAGCCGGCCGCGAGAGACTTTTTGTCGAAGTCCTGAATCCGGGGCGCCGTGATGGAGGGGAGCTTCACGCGCACACTTCGGGTTCCTTTCTACTCGTTCGCTGCTGCGGGTGGCTTATAGAGGGAGAGGCCGCTCAGAAGATCCAGGGCGCGGGCGAGTTGGTAGTCTTCGGCCTCCTCCTCGCCCTCCTTATCGGCATTTTTGGAATCCTTCGGGTTCTTGTTGTCGTTGGCTGGGTCTTTTGCGGAATTTTCATCCTCGTTCAGTGAAGATGGCGCCGGAGATTTTTCTGGCTCACTCTTCTTTTTGTCCTGCTCGGATTTTTTGGCGTTTTCCTTGTCCAGAGCGCCGTGCAGGTCGGCCTCACGCAGGCGGGAAGTGCTGTTAAAGGCCTCTACCCTGGCTTGCTCGACTAGAATGTCGGGTTCGATGCCTGTGGCCTGAATAGAGCGGCCCGAGGGCGTGTAGTAACGGGCGGTGGTCAGGCGCATCGCGCCGTGGCCGGGCAGGGGGATGACGGTCTGCACCGACCCCTTGCCGAAGGATTTGGTGCCGAGAACGATGCCTCGCTTGTGGTCCTGCAACGCGCCGGAGACGATTTCGGAGGCCGAGGCCGAACCGCCGTTGATGAGGATCACGATGGGCAGGCCGTTAGCAATGTCGCCAGCGGTTGCATTATCGCGCTTGGTGTCGTCTTCCTGGCGGCCGCGGGTGGAGACAATCTCGCCGGTCTCAAGGAAGTCGTCGGACACGGCAATCGCCTGATCGAGCAGACCGCCGGGATTGTTCCTGAGATCCAGCACATAGCCGATCAGTTTGCTTCCGAGCTGCTTCTTGATGTCTTCGACCGCTTCCCGGACGCCCTCGTCCGTGTTCTGGCTGAACTGGGTGATGCGGATGTAGCCGGCGTTGCCCTCGACACGGTGGCGGACACTTTTGATATTGATAACATCGCGGGTCAGGGTGACCTCTATGGGCGCTTCCATATTCTCGCGGTGAATTTCAAGGTCGATCGTCGTGCCGATCTTGCCGCGCATCATTTTCACGGCATCGCTCAAGGTCAGGCCCATCACGGCCTCCCCGTCGATTTTCACGATATAGTCGCCGGCCTGAATTCCGGCGCGGAAAGCGGGTGTCTCGTCGATGGGGGAGACAACCTTCACGAGGCCGTTTTCCATCGTTACTTCTATGCCCAGGCCGCCGAACTGTCCGCGGGTTTCGACTTTCATTTCGTTAAAACGCTCCTCGTTCAGATAGGAGGAGTGGGGGTCGAGGCTGGAGAGCATCCCGTTCACGGCGTATTCGATCAAATCCTTGTCGGCCACTTCCTCGACATATTCGGAACGGACGCGCTCGAAGACGTCACCGAACAAGTTGAGGTATTTATAGGTTTCGCTGTAGTTTTTGGCTTTTTCCTCGGGTTTTTTATCGGACGCGGGTTCTTCCTTTTGCGGTTCTTCGGTTGGCTGCGGATCCTCCTGTGCCTGCGATTGAACAAGCGAAGCTGTTCCCAACAGCAGGAGGGTCAGAGCCAGAAGGATACGCGGAAAAAATTTTGTATTCACAGTTTGTTGTCCTTAAAATCAGCGATATTAACCCGGATTAACTTAGTTCGGAAAACAGGACGGACGGGTTCACCGGCTGTCCCTTGTGCCTTAGTTCGTAATAGAGCTTTGGTTTTGCACCTGCAACTCCACTCGGCAAAAGCCCCAACGGTTCGCCGGACGAGACTATTTGCCCTACGACCGCGTTGATTTTATCCAGCCCTGCCACGAGACTATGATATCCCTTAGCGTGCTCAATAATAATCAGATTCCCGTATTTTTTGAAAGCCCCCGCAAACTGTATTTTTCCACCGATCGGCGCGAGGACGAGTGCGCCGGGGCGCCCCTCCATTGATAAGCCGTTGCTGACCGCCCCGCGCTCGTCGTTTTCATGGTAGCGGACGCGGATAATCCCGGAAATCGGGAGTTGGGCCGGGCTTAGGCCCGTAGGGAGCGGCTGAGGTTTTGCTATTTTTTTCTCTGGGGGCGGGGGCGGGCGAAGATTGTTTTTGGATTGCAGGGCGGCCAGCTTCAGGCGTTCCTGCTCTTTTTCCTCTTTTTCCTCCTTTTCCTGCTTTTCGCGCTCTTTCTTTTCCTGACGCTTGCGATCTTCTTCCAGCCGCTCGATCAGATCTTCCAGGTTCCTGGATTGGAGCGAGAGCCGCTGTATCTCGGATTCCCTGGCGGCGATGTCGTGGTTGGTCTCCTTATAGATTTCCTCACGTTTTTTAACCAGAAGGCTTATTTCCTCATACTGGCCCTGTAAGGTTTCCGTATTCCTGACCAGTGTGTTCTTCCGTTCTTCCTTTTGGCGCGTTATGTCTTCAAGCTCGGTCAGTTTTTCCTTCAGGGCCAGAGCCTCCTTATGGATGCGTCCGGCAATCTCGGCCATCAACAGGGCGCTTTGCGCGGTTTCATAAGGGGTGTCCGGCTTGGCCAGCATGGCCTCCGGCGGGACTCGGCGCAGGCGTTCGAGGGCGACGATCAGGCGCGAGAGGCTGGAGCGGTCCTTGTGCAGATTGCCGCGGACCAGTTCCTGTCTTGCTTCAAGCTCCTGAAGATTTTGTTCAAGGCTGCCGATTTCTTCCTCGTTCAGGCGCATCTGGGTTGTGGCGTTCACCAGTTCCTCCTTGATCCGGGAGAGTTCGTCATTCAGGCTTTCGGCCTTTTTTTCCAATTCTGCCTTTTCGCGTTCCTCGGATTTCAGACGTTCCTGATATGCCTTAAGCGTTTCGGTCTTGTTTTTGGGTTTATGCGGGGCCGCGTTTACAGAAGCCGGGAGCAGAGCCAGCAGGCCGCAGAAAAGTTTCAGGCTTTGGCGCAAGGTGTTTTTGGGCATGGGTTTTGCGGTCACTCAGGGTTTCACGCCCGAGAGGGTTTCCGTCATTCCCTGTGGTAAGGGTGGCCGGAGAGAATCTGCTGGGCTCTGTATATTTGCTCCAAAAGCATGATTCGCGCAAGAAGATGCGGCCAGGTCTGGCGCCCGAAACTGATCTGTTTTTGGGTCTGGATTCGGATTTGAGACGTCAGCCCGTCGGCGCCGCCGATGATGAATTGCAGGGTACCAGCGCCTTCATCTCTGTAACCACCCAGAATTTTGGCGAATTGTGTGGAGGAAAGTGTTTCGCCGCGTTCGTCGAGGGCGATTTTTATCGCGTCCGGCTTCAGGGATTTAAGGATTTTTAGTTCTTCCTCCGCCTGCCCCTGAGCGGGCGAGGTGTGGCGGGCGTCGATTTCGCGGATGTCGAGCGGCCAGCGGATCCGTTTGCTGTATTCCTCCGCAAGATCGGCGTATGGCCCTTTTTTGATGCGGGCAACAGCAATGATTTCAATTTTGAACAATAGAATTTGCCCTAGTCAATCCGTGGCCGGATTTTTTGTTGGCCTTTACCAGGCTTGTGCTTGTTGCCCGACCAAGCCGGGGGGCGTTTGCATCGTCCACATTTTTTCCAAGTTATAGAAGGCGCGGACTTCGGAGCGGAAAATATGGATGATGATATCGCCGGTATCCATAATCACCCAATCGCCCTGACTGAGGCCTTCGGTGCGGATACTTTTTTGTCCGGCTTTTTGCAGTTTTTCCTTGAGTTTCTGTGCCAGCGCACTTACGTGCCGCGAAGATGTGCCTGTGGCGATGATCATATAGTCGGCCAGCGCCGAGGAGTCCTTGAGGGGTATGGTGACGATGTCCTGAGCCTTGTCTGCATCCAGAGATTTCTCGACCAAGGCTTTGGCTTTTTCGGGGGTTAAGGCCCGGGTTACTGTTTTGCTTTGAATGGTGCCCCTCCTTTTTTGGGTGTTAAAAAACAAAAATGACCGAACCCTTCAGGGATCAGCCATGCTCCTTCTATTCTTTACCAGTTTTATCAAAGTGCGCTGAACAACGCCGACTTTCACGCTTTCACGCCCCCTGATCTATGAAACAGAAAATTTCTTCCTTCCATGTCCCTATTTTACACCTATCCGCACCGGGACGCAAAAATCTTTTGTTTCTTGCGGGTTACGCGCAGACGGATTCTCTCCCTAACTCTTTGTTTTTATTCCTTATTTCAGTTGAGGAAATGTTGATCATTTTCTTTTGCAGGAGCCAGTAGGAAATCTTCGGGAGGAGGGGAACTTCTCCGCCGCGTTCGAGAATCACATGGCGGTGGCCGTTAAGCAGGCGTTGGGGGCATCTCTGGGTCAGGGAGACCGCCGGATGGCGGGTGATGTGCAGCATACAGATTTCGGAGAGCAGATTTCTCCAGAGGTTCCATTTGTGAAGGTTGAGGGCGTTGTCCATGCCGGTAATCCAGACAAAATTTGTGCCGGGGTAATGGGTTTTGAGTTTTCTGACCGTGAAAGCGGTGATGTTCGTTCCCAGATCGCGTTCGATATCGGTGACGATGATTTTCGGCTGGCCCTTCGTCAGGTTCTGCGAAAGTGCTATGCGTTCGTCGTAGGGCATCAGGATTGATTTGTCCTTGAGCGGGTTTTGGGGGGTGACGATCCACCAGACGGCGTCGAGATGGAGCGTGGCCAGCGCGATGCGAGAAATGTGCAGATGACCTTCGTGCGGGGGATTGAAGGAGCCGCCGAGCAAACCGATGCGCAGGCCGTTCCAACGGGCGCTGTTTCTTATGTGTGGGTGGGAAAAGATGGCCATGATGTTCAGGGTCTGGTCTGGCCGGTTCCGTGTACCAGATACTTATAGGTGCAAAGTTGCTCCAGTCCTACGGGGCCGCGGGCGTGCATTTTGCCCGTGGCTATGCCGATTTCTGCGCCCATGCCGAATTCTCCGCCGTCGGCGAATTGCGTGGAAGCATTGTGAAGGACGATGCCGCTATCCACGTTTTTGAGAAAATATTCTGCAGCTTGTGCATCTTCAGTCAGGATGCTGTCGGTGTGATGAGAGCCGTAAAAATTGATATGTTCGACCGCGGCCTGCACCCCGTCCACCATCCGGCAGCTGAGTTTGGCGTCGAGATATTCGGTGCGCCAATCGTCTTCAGTGGCTTTACCGATGCGCGGGTCGAGGGCTTGGGACTCTTTATCGCCCACAATCTCGCAGCCGGAATCGATTATTTGGGCAAGGATTTGCTTTGCCACATTTTTGTCGAGGTTTTTGTCAAGCAGGAGGGTTTCCATGGCGCCGCACACCCCGGTCCTACGCATCTTGGCGTTGAGGGTCACGTTGCGGGCGATCTCGGGTTTTGCGGTCGGGTGGACATAAATGTGGCACAAGCCCTCCAGATGTCCGAAGACGGGCATCCGCGCCTCGTTCATTACGCGTTCGATCAGGCCGCGTCCGCCGCGGGGGATCATGACGTCGATATATTCCGAGGCTCTGAGCATCGCGCCCACGGCTTCGCGGTCGCTGACGGGGATCATGGAGACAGCGGCCTTTGGCAGGGCGGATTGTTCGAGTGCGTCCTGAATGAGTTTATGCAGGGCGAGGGAGCTGTGCAAACTTTCGGAGCCGCCGCGCAGGATGACCGCATTGTGTGACTTCAGGCAGAGAATGGAGGCATCGACTGTGACGTTCGGACGGGATTCGTAGATCATGCCCAAGACGCCGATGGGGACGGCGATACGCTCAATTTTCAATCCGTTCGGGCGGATTGCTGACCAGAGGACTTTTCCTGTCGGATCGTCGAGCGCGATGACGGTTTCAACACCCTGTGCCATGCTCTCTATGCGTTTTTCGTCGAGCTTCAGGCGGTCGATCATGGCGGCGGTGAGGCCACGCTGAGTGGCTGATGCCAGGTCTTTTTTGTTGGCTTCGAGCAAGGAGGAGACATTTTCGCGCAGGGCGCGGGCAAGAGTCTTGAGCGCGGCGTTAATTTTGTCCGTCGGGGTTTGCGCCATGATAAAGGCGGCGGACTTGGCCTCTTTGCCGAGTGCGTTGACGATGTCTTCGGAGGATTGTTTTATTGCCGTATCAGCCATCAAAGAGCCTTTTCGCCCTTTCCGGGGCCGGTCAGTTCAGCGTTTTGCCCTGCTGGCCGACATTGGCCATGGATTTTTCAAGTAGCGCCTCATAGCCGCTTTTGTCAAGTTTTTCGGCGATGATGCGCTGCGCCGCCTCGATGGTCAGGCGGGAGGCGTAGGCATTAATTTCCTGCTCGGCGTCGAACTGCATCCGCTTGAGGCGGTCGGTGAGCTGCTTTTCGCGGCGGGCGACGGTTTCCTTGAGTTCGGCTTCGGCGCTATGACGCAGCTGTTCAGCGCCCTTTTTCGCGTTTTCCACGATCCGCTGCGCTTCTTTCTCGGCGTCGGCCTGTTTGCGCTTATATTCGCTCAGGAGCGCCTGAGCTTCGTTGCGGAGGAGTTCAGCGGCGACAAGTTCCTTACGGATCTGCTCGATACGGGCGTCGAGCTGAGCCAGAATTCCCGGTTTTCCATACTTCCACAGGATGCCCACCAAGAGGAGGAAGGACATGACCATCCAGGGTTCGGGCTTGAGCAGAAATTCCATGAGCGTTTTCCTCCTCAGGCGGCCTTTGCGGCGTCAAGCTTGACGCCGATGATTTTTTCCGCGGCCATGCGTCCGAGCTCGGCCGAGAGATCGTCGATGTCCGCGAGGGCTTTCTGGCGGGCGGCGTCTATAGCAGTTTCGCTTTTTTCGATTTGAGACTGGGATTTGTCGAGGAAGGTTTTTAGCGCCGCCTCGGAATTATTACGGATGGTGTTTTCAGCGTCCTGAAAATATTTCGATGCCTGCGCCTGAGCTTTGGCCATACCCTCTTCGTAGGTCTGCTTCACGGAGTCTGCCTCGGTTTTCAGTTTTTCGGCGGCGTCCAGATCGTTCTGGATGCGTGTGCGCCGATTTTCCACGACGGCGCTGATTTCCGGCAGGTTCTTTTTCGAAAACACCATGTATAGCACGGTGAAGAAGATGAACAGCCAGAAAAGCTGGGTCTGGAAGGTCGAGGGGTCCAACTGTGGCAATCCGCCGGAGCCATGATGTTCACCGCCGCCGTTGCCATGCTCCGTTTGCGCGTGGCCGGAGTCGGCATGGGGCGACACGGATTCCGCCGCGTGTGGATCGGAGACCGTACCTTCCGTATGCAGCGCGTCCCCGGTGTGAGGCATGGGCGGCATATCTGCGGCCAGAGACTGACCCGCGAACAGGAGGGCCAGCGCACACAAAGGCAGTGCCATTACGCTCAGGCGCTTGACGAACCGTGGCCGCAGAGTCGGGCTGAACATCGGACTTTCCCGCAAGGCTCGTGGATTAAGCGAACAGCAGCGCTGCGCCGATACCGATGGGGATAATGCCCAGAGCTTCGATAAAGGCCAGGCTGAGGAAGTATTTCTCATCCAGCGCAGCCTTGGTCTCCGGGTTACGGGCCAGAGCATCGTTGTAGGATTTGAAATACATACCGAGGCCCAGAGCCGCGCCAAAAGCGGGGATCGTTACGAGTGCACCGGCGATCAATTTTGCTACTTCTACTTCCATTTTTTGTTTCCTCTACCTTTTTTTTAGTCAAAACCAAACCGTTGCCGAACGTCGGCCGCGGCCAAACCCTTCAGTGATGAAGATCAACACTATCCTTCAGATAGACGCAAGCCAAAATCGCAAAGACGTAGGCCTGAACAAACGCTACCAAAAGCTCGAACAGCATCATCGCCGTGTTCACGAATACGGGGAGAACGCCTAAAACCGTCCATAAAGCGCCCATTCCCGCGGCGGCAACCGCGAAAGACGCCACGACCTTCAACACGATATGTCCGGCCATCATGTTGGCAAAAAGACGGACGGAATGGGTCAGTGGGCGGACGAAGTAAGAGACAATTTCGATTGGAATAATAAACGGAATTAGCCACCACGGAACATTGGGCGGCAGGAACAGCGAAAAGAAGTGCAGGCCATGGTTATAGAGGCCGAAGGCAAAAACCGTGATGAAGACCATCAGGGCCAGACCGGCCGTTACGATCAGGTGCGACGTGAAGGTAAACATATAGGGGATGAGGCCCAGAAGGTTGCCCATCAGCACGAAGACAAAGAGCGTAAAAACGAAGGGGAGGTAGTGCAGCCCCTTATGGCCGATATTGCCCTTGACCATCTTGGCGACGAATTCATAGAGAAGCTCTGCGGTCATTTGCAAACGACCGGGGACAACAGCCCGCTGTTTCATCGCTATCGTGAGGAAGCCTATAGAACCTACAGCAGCCAGAAGCATGGCGAAAGCGGAATTGGTGAAAGAGGCGTCGAACGATCCCAAAGGAATCTCAATCCATCTTTGAATCTCAAATTGATGAACGGGACTAGCCACTTAGAACCTCTCCGGAGCCTAAATCCTTAAAATTTTAAAGGTTGTAGCGCATTTTTTTGGGGGGTGCAATGCCCGTTTTATGGCTTTCCGGCATTTTTTTTATTGTTTTCCCGCATGGCGGCGTTGGCGCGGATCACGCCGCTGACGAAGCCCAGAACCATCATGCCGATCATGCCCCAGGGGCGGGTGCCCGCAAAGCTGTCGATCAGGTAGCCGATGATGGCTCCGGCGAAGACGTTGGCCAGAAACTCGGCCCCGGCGTGGCCGCTGCGGATCGCGCCTTCGGAGGGTTCCTGCGGACCTTTATTTCCCGCCTGGATTTCCATTTTCTCGAATTCGGATTTGGCCTCCTTGAGGCGGGTTTCGAAGTCCTGGTTGTCGGGTCCGCTTGTGCTCATGGGGTCAGGCCACTTTCTGATCGCGGAAATCAAGGGAGCGCTGAAGGTCTACGGACACCAGTTGGGAGACGCCCTTTTCTGTCATGGTGACGCCGTAAAGACGGTCCATGCGGGCCATGGTCAGACGGTGGTGCGTAATCACCATGAAGCGGGTTTCGCCTCTTTCCGCGATTTCCTCAAGAAGGGTGCAGACGCGGTCTACGTTCGCGTCATCCAGCGGCGCGTCGATTTCATCAAGGACGCAGATCGGGGAGGGGTTGGTCAGGAACATCGCGAAAATCAGTGCGATGGAGGTCAGGGTCTGCTCACCGCCCGAAAGAAGGGAGAGGTATTGCAGGGTTTTTCCAGGCGGCTGGGCGAAGATTTCAAGGCCGGCCTCCAGTGGGTCCGCAGAGTCGATCAGGGCCAGATGCGCCTTGCCGCCCTCGAAAAGGCGACCGAAGAGGGATTGGAAGTGCGCGTTGACGTGGTCGAAGGCCTGCAGGAGGCGGGTACGGGCCTCCTTGTTGATCCTGATGATCGCGCCGCGTAATTCCTCAATGGCCTGCATGAGTTCGTTGCGCTCGCGGATGAGGGCGGAGACTTCCTTTTCGAGATCGTCGGCTTCTTTATCCGCCTGAAGATTGACCGGGCCGATGGATTCGCGTTCCTGCGCGATCTTGTCCTTGCGCTTTTTGAGGCTTTCGATATCGCCCCCCTGATAGTTGACGAGGTCTTCGGCCGCCTGTTCGGGCAGGGCGGATGGGTTCATCTGGAAGCGTTCCTGTATGGAGGTCTCCATTTCCCTGCGCTGGTCGGTTATCGCTGCGAGGGTGGCGTGGATGCGGGCGCGTTCCTCCCGCGCCGATCCTAGGCCCAGCTCCGCTGTGCGTAAGGCTTTCGAGGTTTCAGCTACTTCGGCTTCGCGTTCGGCGAGTTTTTCGGCCAGACGGGTGCGTTCGGTTTCGAGGGAAGAGAGTTTTTCGAGGAGTTTTTCCCGGTCCGCGCTGAGGTCTTTGGGCTGCTTTTTCAGTTCCTCCAGTTTTTCCTCCAGCGCTTTTCTTCTTTCGGCCAGGTTTTTTAGTTGTTCCCGGGCGCGGATGGTACGGTTCTGGAGGCTGACGCGGTCGTCGGCCAAGGCTTGCAGCCTTGCCTGGCGGGTGCTTTGCTGCTGGCGGAAAATGTCGAAGTCGCGGACGGCTTCGCGGTAGCTATCGCGGATTTGCGCGAGAGTTTCCTGAGTGGCCGCCAGTTCTGTCTCCTTTTCCGTGGAAGCGGTTTGTCCCAGAGCCATCAGTTCCGCCTGATCCGTTTCGAAGGATGTTTGGGCGACCAGAAGATCGTCCTGCAGGGTTTTCAGCATCTCGGCCAGACGTTTGCTTTCGTTTTCAATGCCCGCGATTTTTTCCTTGATACGGATGAGGGCAGGTTTGGCCGCGTTAATCTCCTTTTCGAGGTCACGGATTTTCTGGAGGGTGTCTTCGTAATCCTGGCGGGCCGCTTTTTCAGATTCGCGGGCGGTTTCGAGTTCTGTGCGGGCGGTCTTAAGCTTTTTCTCATGCACCGCCCTGAATTTTTCGAGTTCGGCGAGGCGGTTTTTCTGGGCGATATACTGGCTGTGGCGGTCGGCGGCGGAGGCCTTGACCCGCAGGCCATCCCAGCGCCAGTAATCCCCGGCTGCGGAAACCAGCGATTGGCCGTGGCCTAGTGCCTTGGCCAGTGTGTCGCCCTGCTCGCGTGTTTCCACGAGGCCGATCAGGGAAAGGGCGAGGTGCAGTTCTTCGGGCGCCTTAACCATCGGCAGGAGGGGGCGTGAACCCTCCGGCAGGGTGTTGCTTTCGAGGTTACGGTCAACGGTTTGCCAGTAGGCGGGTGCCTTGGTCTCCAGCGAGGCGGTCAGGGAATCGCCCAAAGCCCGCGAGAGCGCCTTCTCGAAACCGGGTTCCGTCGTGATGCTGTCCAGAACGGGCTTGAAATCCTGCCCGCGGTCGGCGGCGAAAAATTTCTCCAGTGTCGCCATTTCTGAGGAAAATTCGGAGAAGGTTTTTTCTGCGGACGATAATTCGGAGCGGGATTTTTCCGTTTTCTCAGCGGCCGTCTGGATGGCTATTTTCTTTCCATCCACCTGAGCGTTCAGAGCGTGAAGCTTTGTTTCCAGTTGGGCGATTTTTTCCTCAAGACGCCTGATTTCGCTTAAGTTATCTTCGCCGACTTCGAGCCCCTTTATGTCCGCTTCCAGTTTTGTCTTGCGTTCGCCCAGAAGGGAAAGGCGCTGCGTGCCGGATTTGACACGGGTGTCGAGAGCCGAACGCTGGGCGCGGGATTCCGCCATCGATTCCTTGAGGGAGGTGAAGCGTTCCTCGCAGGCTGTCAGGCGGGTATGCAACTCAGCTTTATCTTTTTCCTTGCGGGTCAGGATTTCGTCCTCATTCTGGCGGACGGAGAGAATTTCCTGCTGCTCGTGCTGGATTTTTTCCAGAGACCGTGAGTTTTCCTCGAAGGTTTGGGTTTCGTGCTTTTCGTCTTTTTCGCATTGCGCGAGGTTATTTTTTGCCTCTTCGATCTGCTTGGACTGCCGTTGTTCGTCCTCCTCCATTCTTTGGAGTGTTATTTTTTGTGTTTGCAAGGCGGCGGCGGCCTCGGTTTCCTTTTTACGGAGATCGGGAAGGTCGGCGGACTGGGCGGTCTGGGTTTTGGTTAATTGGGCCACGGCGGCCATTTTTTGCGCGACGTCGCTTTCGATCGTTGCGAATTCCCGGTGAAGCGTGTCGTGTCTTTCCTGTAAGACCTGCCATTCCAACCAGGCGATCATGACTTCGAACTGGCGGATCTGGGCGCTGAGGTTCTTGTATTTCGTGGCCTGACGCGACTGGCGTTTGAGGGAAGACAAGCGGGTTTCCATGCCGCCCAGAACATCGTCGAGGCGCAGGAGGTTGGTATCTGCGGCCCTTAGCCGTAATTCGGCCTCATGGCGGCGGGCGTAAAGGCCGGATACGCCCGCGGACTCTTCGAGCACGAGGCGACGGTCGGCGGGTTTGGCGTTCACGATGCGGGTGATATGACCTTGCGAGACGAGGGCGGGGGAGTTTGCGCCGGTCAGGGTGTCGGCGAAGAGCATCTGCACGTCGCGAGCGCGGGCGTTTTTGCCGTTAATCTTGTAGCTGGAGCCGTGATCGCGTTCGATCCGGCGGATGATCTCGATTTCCTCAAGACCGTTATAGGCGGCGGGCGCCTTGCGGGCGGAGTTGTCGAGGATGACGGAGACTTCGGCGATGTTGCGGGCGCTGCGCTTGTCGGTTCCGGCGAAGATCACATCCTCCATCCCGTCGCCGCGCATTTTCTTTGCGGAGCTTTCGCCCATTATCCAGCGCAGGGCTTCGACCAGATTGGACTTGCCGCAGCCGTTCGGCCCCACGATGCCGTTCAGGCCCGGCCCGATCTCAAGCTCCGTTCTGTCAACGAAGGATTTAAACCCGCTCAGACGCAGGCGCGTGAACTGAACCATCCGAAGTTTTACTCTTTAGATTTATTTTTTCTCAAGCTTCGAGAGCTTGTCCTCAATGATCTTTTTCATCTCTTCGTAGGGCATATTGCCGGAGATCAGCTGGCCGTCGTCGAAGATCAGTGTGGGGACGCCGTCCACATTCTTTTCCTTGTTGGCTTTTTCCACTTCGGTCAAAATGGCCTTCTGCAGATCTTCGCTGTTGATGCAGGCTTCAAATGTTTTTTCGTCAATACCAGCGATCAGGGCATTCTGTTTCAGAAGTTTCTGGTACTCGGGCTTCGTGGACCAGTCGTCTTGCGTTTGGAAGAGAAGCGTTACGAAGTTGAAGTAGTTTTCGTCCGGGATGCAGCGTGCGACCTTGCTGGCCTGGACCGCCGGGAGGTTGGTCGGGAAGTCCGAGAAGGTCAAGTGCAGTTTGCCCGTATCGATGAAGTCCGTCTGGAGCTTCTTGAAGCTGTCCTGATGGAAATGAGCGCAGTGCGGGCAGGTGAAGGAGGCGTATTCGGTCACTTTCAGGGGGGCGTCCGCCTTGCCCATCGTGCGCGGGACGGAGAGTTTGGCGATGTCCAGTGCTGGAGGGGCTTCGGTGGCCGTCGGTTGTTCGATTTCAGAGGATTCCGCCGTTTCTTCGGTGTTTTCGGTTTCCACCGATCCAGATTCTTCTGCCGCCGGTGGTTCCTGAGACGTGGCAGGCTCGTCCGCGGCTACGGGCGCCTGCGCGGTTTCCTCTGTCGCTGTGCCTGAGGAGGGTTCCGGGGATGGGGCTGAGACCTCTGAGACCGCCTCTTCCTTTGTCAGGGGCATTTCGGGGATTGTCGGTTCCTTGTGATTCACGGTCTTATAGCTGAAGAAGACCACGGCCAGAACGACTAACAGAATGATCGTGCTGTATCCCTGTTTTTTTGGCTTGTTGTCCGGCGAGTCCTGATTTCCCGACATCCTTATGTCTCCTGTTCTGGCGGTGAATGGGCCATATCCCACACCTAAATCCTGAAAAAGTCAAGAATTGTGCGGTTTTTGGGCGTTATTATCCACACCTGTTCCGCCTGCTTTGCAGCTTTTATTCGAAGAGGAGGAGGTCTATGCGGTCGTCGTCGGCGGGTTTTTCACCGATGCCTAACGGTTGGCTCACGAGGCGCTTGGAGAGGATTTTGCGGTCCATGAAAAACTGGCGCACCTCCAACCCGCGGGCGATGGCGATACGGGTGGATTCGTAGCGGTCGTCCGGGTTCGTGCGGGCAAGACTCTGGATCGCCAGACGCAGGTTGGGATTCGCGTTCAGAGGGGCGAGAACGTAGCGGCTGAGAAAGTCCTGCTGCTCGGCTGTTAACTCGACCTGCAGGGGAGCCATGTTGAAGCTGATGACGTTCCCCGCATTTTTCTCGCTGCCGGACGCGGCGTGGCTGATATCCACCTGCGGGACAATTCTTGTTTCCGTCACGGTTGTCGATGCGGCGCGGTTGTCGATGTTTGACCAATCCTGCGCGAGGGTTGCTGTCGGCAGAAGAAGAAGGATCAGTGTGGCTAAGGTTTTAACCGTGCGGGTCATGGGGGGTCACGCGGCCTTGAGGATTTTAGCCATCGGTTCAAACAGGCGGTCGTTGGCGGCGATGACGTTGCCCGTTTCCACCGGGTTCGCTGCGGAGCTGTCGAGGTCGCCGATATAGCCGCCGGATTCTTTTACGATTATTGCGCCCGCGGCGACGTCCCAGGGCTTGAGGTTGCGTTCCCAGAAGCCCTCGTAGCGGCCGGCGGCGACATAGGCCAGATCGAGCGCGGCGGCGCCGAAGCGGCGCAGGCCGGGGGCGACGGCGATCATGGCGCTGTATTCCTTCATGAATTGTGTACGGGATTCGGCGGAGCGGCGCGGAGCGCCGGTGGCAATCGTGGCCAGCATCAGATCCTGACGCCCTGAGACTCTTAAGCGGCGGCGGCGCATGAAGGCGCCGGATCCCTTTTCGGCGTGGAAAATTTCGTCCTTGACCGGATCGTGGATAAGGCCTGCTATGACTTCGCCCTTATGCTCGAGGCCGATTGAAATGGCCCAGTGGGGGAGTCCGTGAAGAAAATTCGTGGTGCCGTCGAGCGGGTCGATGAGCCAGCGGTATTCGGCATCGGCCCCGTTTCCGTCGATGGCGCCGGATTCCTCCATGAGGAAGGCGTAGTCCGGGCGGGCCTTTTTGAGTTCTGTGAAAATTATCTCTTCTGCCCGACGGTCCGCTGCCGAGACGAAATCCCCCGGACCCTTCATGGAGACCTGAAGATTTTCGACCTCGTTAAAGTCCCTGATTAGAGACCGCGCTGCCTTTTCAGAGGCGCGCAGCATGACGTTCATCAGGGCAGAATGGGATGGCATATGAAAATCAGCCCTTGAAACGTTCGATGTAGGTGCCGTCCTCGATCCTGATGACGACCTTCGTGCCCGATCCCACGTGCGGGGGGACCATAATCTTCACGCCGTTTTCGAGAATCGCGGGCTTGTAGGATGTCGTGGCAGTTTGTCCCTTTACTACGGGTTCGGCTTCCACGATCTCGAGGACGCAGCTGTCCGGGAATTCAAAGCCCAGAGGTTCGCCCTCGTAGGTTTCGATCTCGATAATCATGCCTTCCTGAAGGAAGGCGGCGCGGGGGCCGATCAGTTCCTTTGAAACGTGAATCTGGTTGAAGTTTTCGGTATGCATGAAGTGAACTTCGTCACCTTCCGTGTAGAGGTACTGATATTCGTCCTGATCGAGCCTGACGCGTTCCACGGTTTCCTGTGTACGGAAGCGCACGTTATCCTTCGCGCCGCTGCGGACGTCACGCATCTCGACCTGTGAGACCGAGGCGCCTTTGCCGGGCTGGATGATCTGGTTGCTGACCACGACCCACAGCTTTCCGTTGTAGTCGATGACGTGTCCTGCGCGCAGGGTGATGGCTGTGACTTTCATATTTACGATCTCTTCAGTATTTCCCGGCCTATAACTTCCAATTTTGCCTTAAGCTCCTGATCCTCAAGCGCTTCAAGCATACCGGATAGAAACTTTTTTTCGTCTTCCGTCAAGGGTCTTTTTGGTTTCTCGGGGGTTTTGGCTGCCCTTCCCGGTACGGAAACAAAGCGGATATCGCCGATCCAACCCTGCCCGAAGACCCTGTTGATGCGCTCCAGGATTAAGTCCTTCTGGTAATGCAGGGCGGTGGCCTGTGCGTCGGAGGTGGCGATGTCCAGCGAGGCCAGGGTTTTGTCGGTCTTGCCATTTTTCCGGTAATTCAGCTTTACGGGTATGGCCTTGCCGGAGAATTCGGGTCCGACAATCTGCTCCCATTCCGAGAGGATGCGGCCCAGAGCGATGTATTTGCGGCTGAAGGTCTTGCCTGATATACGTGAGACGGGTTCCGAGAGGGGGCGCATCGGTGGGTTTCGCTTGTGAGAATCATGAAAAAGGCAAAGACAAGGGTAAAGAAACGGCGTGAGCCTGACAAGGTTGAGACTTTCAGGGAGGCTCTTCTTGAATGGTACGATGCGAATGCGCGGGATTTGCCTTGGCGCTACCGTTCCGGGGCGACGCCGGAGCCTTATAAAGTCTGGCTTTCGGAAATTATGCTGCAGCAGACGACCGTGACCGCTGTCATTCCGTATTTTCTCAAGTTTACAGCCTTATGGCCCAATGTTTTTGCGCTTGCCGCTGCCGATATCAACGATGTCATGCAGGAGTGGGCTGGACTTGGCTATTATGCGCGGGCTAGGAATTTGCATAAGTGTGCCCAGATCGTGGCCTATGAGCGAGGAGGGGTGTTTCCCGAGGTTCAGAGGGAGCTTATGATGCTGCCGGGGATCGGGGAGTATACCAGCGCGGCGATCCGGGCCATTGCTTTCGGCAAGCCCGCAACTGTCGTGGACGGCAATGTTGAGCGGGTTATGGCGCGGGTGCACGGGTTGTCAGGCGATGCCAAGAGCGTCAAGAAAGGGGCCAAGGACCATGCCCGTGCTTATTTCGAGGGTTATGATGCAAGACCGGGGGATCTGGCGCAGGCGTTTATGGATCTTGGGGCTACGGTCTGCATACCCAGGGCGCCGCGATGTTTTGATTGTCATGTTGGCCGTCTTGGTTGTGACTTTATTAGCGAGCATAGCACCCGAACCGGCGTGCAACATACTGAAATAAAACAACAAATTATTCCAAAGGATAAGCGCGAAGGCAAAGTTTATTGGGTTCAAGATGAAGATATGCGGGTCTTACTTCACCGACGTCATCCTCGTGGTCTTTTGGGTGGTACGGTCGGTTTTCCTACTTCGGGGTGGGAATATCCATTAGTACAAGACGATTTTCTGAGCGATTTAGAGGATATTGAATGTGAAATAATTAGTCATACTGTCCAACATGAATTTACTCACTTCAATTTAAGATTGAATCTGCGCGGGGCTCGTGTTCAAGCGAAATTTAAGCATCCTGCCAATTATTTTTGGTGCGATGTTATTCGTCTAGACTCAATTGGTCTTCCGACCCTTTTTTCCAAGGCTTATCGTGTTTTTAGATTGCATGGGTGGGGGCGGCATTGAAGCTTACCGGACAATAACGTATAATGTTTCTACCTGTTAGTAATGCGGTGACATATGTTTTATAGATATCTTTGTTCGGCTTTGTGCTTGGGTTTGTTTTTTCCGGCTTTATGCGGCTTTGTTTATTCGGCAGATGCGCAAACCTCCGAGCCTTTGAAGCCTGCTTCTGGTCCTGTTGTTGCGGATTTTTCTGAACAAAAGTCAGAGGAAGACTCGGATATTGTTCAGCTTGAAGATCTACCGCCTGATATGCCAGTTGCAGAGTTTGTGGAAGGTACGCCCCAGTCAAACAGAAAGTATTTCTACGAGAAGCCGACGATGAAGGCTCTCTCTCACCTTTATTTTGCCATTAATTTTGTCGATGTGGAAAATGAAGCACATATTGAAAACTATCTTCGTATTAATGAATGCCCCCTGCTTAAGCGGTTTATCAGTTCTGAATTTGATATGAAGGAGATTAAAGACGCTACGCGTAAATTTATTATTTCCAGCAGGTCGCAATTTCCTACCCGTTTTGAGTTTAAGCAAGAGTTAAATCTGCTTGATTATGATATGGAGAGACGCGCATTTAAAATTGATCCTGTGAGCCAAATCCAAGCTATCAGAAGATTTGAGATGTTCACGACGGATAGCTTTAAGGCTGTTAGATGTGGCTCTCCAAGCAAACAGATGGAGGGATTCCCTTTTAGTGTTATTCTTGAAGTCAGTCGTCCTTTTACCTTAACCTATATACCTGTGCCTGTTGATGTAGCTTTACAGTATATTTCTGATAAAAATAAAATTTTTCAAAAACTCCCAGAGAAGAGGAGAGTTAAACATAATCTGTACAAGCTTCGTAAAGCTTACCTCGTTTTTTATGCTAAAATTTTTGCGTTTAGGAAACTCGAAAATTCATCCCTAGGTGGTTACACTGCTCTACAGACACTTGCGGTGATGGAGGGCTTTGATATTTTTGCTGATCCGGGTGGAAAGACGCTTTTTTACTCTAAGTCTTTTCTTGACACTTCTGATCCGAAAGCCGTTAGTGAGAAACTTCTTGTTGAATATAAGGCGCTAAGAGAAAAGATTAAAGATAAAGGTATGCTGCACTAGGGGCTGTACTCAATAAGCGGCGTATCGAAAGAGGTTATCGATCGGCTGGGGACAAAGCACGGGCTGCTGCAAAAATTTTTTGTCGTTCTCAGTTTTCTCTTTTACAACTGGTTATGGGTGATTTATTAAGTTTAGACTCTAGGAATTATGCGTTTCTGCAACTGCGTTCTGTAGATTTCTACTCCGATGTTTTTTATATCTTTCATGATTTCGGTTTTGAAAACGCGTACCGTAGTAGCAACCACTCGGCTGTCTCTTAAGCACAGACTGCAGATTTCCTCAGCTAATTCTTCTACTAGATCGAAGTGACGCGATTTTGCCAACTTTCTGATGCTGTCGGTCAGTTCTTTATAACACAAGACATCATTTATTGCTTTCTTGCCCTCAACAGGTGAGCTTGTAAGATCAAGTGTCAGATTTATGCACACGTTCTGTGTGTTTATTTTTTCGGCTTCGTATATTCCTATCGACATAGATAGCGTAAGCTCTTCTATGATTATTTTGTCGTAGTTCGTTGCTGTCACTTCACACGGCCTCAATCTTTGCGTAGCGCATCCTTTCACGGAGTTGGTCGATAGGCACTTGCTTACCGTTGTCGTTGTAATGCCAGAAGGTCCATCCGTTGCAGGAGGGTGCGTTCTGGACGACTGCTCCGACCTTGTGGATCGACCCCTGGACGTTGTCCAGGCGGTTTTGCAGGCTCAGTGAGCCGTCTGCGTGGACGGTGGCGGCGTGCTTTTTCTTGGCATCTGTCAGAATTGCACCTGCAGGCAAAAGACCCTGTTCGATAAGGGAGCCGAACGGGATGCGCGGTTTTTCACGTTTGGCGTTCGTTTCCACAAGTTTATCTTTCAGCGGCTCGATGTCCTTGATGCGTTCCTTTGCGAAGGCGGCGTAGCGGGCATCGCGTTCGATGCCGATATATTTGCGCCCCAGTTTTTTGGCGACCGCGCCGGTCGTTCCCGTTCCGAAGAAGGGGTCGAGGACTACGTCGTCTTTCCTTGTTGAAGAAAGAAGGACACGGTAGAGAAGGGATTCCGGCTTTTGCGTCGGGTGCGCCTTCTTGCCGTCAACGTCTTTCAGTCGCTCGGCCCCCGTACAGAGAGGCAGGTACCAGTCAGACCGCATTTGCAGGTCTTCGTTCAGAGTCTTCATTGCCTCGTAGTTGAAGCAGTATTTTGAGTCTTTTGATTTTGATGCCCAAATCATTGTCTCGTGCGCGTTGGTGAAGCGGCGGCCGCGGAAATTTGGCATCGGGTTGGATTTGCGCCAGATCACGTCATTCAGAATCCAGAAGCCGAGGTCTTGCAGAATGTAGCCGAGGCGGAAGATGTTGTGATAGCTGCCGATGACCCAGATGGAGCCGTCGGGCTTGAGCAGGTCGCGGGCGGCGGAGAGCCATTCGCGGGTGAATTCGTCGTAGGCCTTCAGGCTTTCGAATTGGTCCCATTCATCATCCACGCCATCGACGCGGGTGTTGTTGGGGCGATGCAGTTCACCGTTGAGTTGGAGGTTATAGGGCGGGTCGGCAAAAATGCAGTCCACGGATTCCGGCTTAAGCTGGCGCATGATTTTTATGCAATCTCCCACCACGATAGAATCTGTGAGCAGATTTTTTTTCTGTCTGGACATTTTTGACTCCGTCAATTTTGAATGACCGAATCATGGGGGAAATGCGAGTCCCGGTCAAGATAAAAAAGTTTTTTTTGAATCCTGATTCCATAAATAGAGTCAATGATTTGTTATGGAATCGTGAGATGGAAGATCAAGCGGATTTCTGGAGGCGTACTTTTACGGGGCCGAACGACTTTCGGTGGTGGGCGGTGATGCCGTAGCGGTCGAGGGCTGCGATATGATCAGCGGTCGGGTAGCCCATATTATTTTCCCAGCCGTAACCAGGAAACTCCTTCGCCAATTTTTCCATCAATGTGTCACGGTAGACTTTAGCGATAATGGAGGCGGCGGCAATGGAGAGGGATTTGTCGTCGCCCTTGATAATTGTGGTCGAGGGGCAGGGGAGTTCAGGTGCCTTGTTGCCGTCCACGAGGGCGTGGCTTATCGGCATGATCTTATAGACACGTTCGCAGCTTCGGCGCATGGCAAGCAAGCTGGCTTGCAGAATGTTGATTTTGTCGATTTCTTCAACACAGATCTCAATTATTGCCGAGGGAAAAATAGAGAGGATCAGATTGCTGAGCGCGGCGCGTTTTTGTTTGCTCAATTTTTTGCTGTTGTTGATGCCCTTGATAAAATCGTGGTGGCGCTGATCGGGCGGGATCACCACGCAGGCGGCGACAACGGGACCAGCCAGCGGGCCGCGGCCGACTTCATCGAGGCCGCAGACGAGTCCTTCGTGTCTGTCTTCATATTCGAAATCAGGCATGGAGTCCTGATGGAAGGTTGATCAGTTTTGCAGGCTCTTGCTGGCGATCTCATAGACGTCCGGCGAGAGATTCTCTATTTCGAGGATAGAGGTCAGAGCTTTTTTCATCAAGGCCTGACGCTCGGGCGTGTAGCGTTTCCATTCCTTGAGGGGGGTCAGCAGCCGTGCCGCGATCTGCGGGTTGATGCGGTTTAAATCCGATACGGCTTCGCGCAGGAATTCATAACCACTGCCGTCCTTGGCATGGAAGCAGACGGGGTTGTTCATAGCGAAAGCCGCGTATAGCGAGCGCACGCGGTTCGGGTTGCGGATATTGAAATCAGGATGCAGCTTGAGTTTTTGCAGGACATCCAGAGTATCAGAACGCACGGCCATCGCCTGGACCGCGAACCATTTGTCGATGACGAGGGGGTAGGATTTAAAGCGGTTGTAGAAATCCTCTATGGCTTCATAGCAAACCGATGTCCTGAACGCAGCCAAGCGGTGCAGGGCGGATATGCGATCGGTCATGCACACAGACTCATCGTACGCTTTTTTGCAGAGATCGACGTCTTCCTTCATCTGTTTGTTGGTGATGAGGTGAAGTGTGGTGTTTTTTAGTGCTCTGCGGCCCATGGCTTCGGAGGAAGTGGAGACTGGGCCTTGATCCTTATTACCTTCGTATAGTTCCTTTAGCGTTGCGGCGTGATGGCTTAGGAGGGTGCTGATGAGGTCTTCGCGGGCATGGTCGATGGCGTCTGTGTCAATTTCCTTTCTGAGCAGGCCGATCTGTGGAACCTCAGGGATGTGGATCATGCGGGCGAAAAGCGCCTTGTCGGAGTCTTCTTCCTGCGCCTTTTTGAGAAGAAGGCCGAAGCTGTTGATGTAATTGACGGGCACTTCCGCGCCTTCGTCCATCATTTTATCCAGCACATGGAGGGTGAAATCCTGAACCGCCTCCCAGCGGTTGAACCCGTCGGTATCATGAATCATGAGGAAAGCGTGGTCTTCGCTCGTGAGATCGTCCTTGAGGTTTACCGGGGCGGAAAAGCCGCGCATGATTGAGGGGACGGGATGCTGGGGAATGTTTTCCATCGTGAAGCTGTCTGATTTTTTCTTCAGATGCAGGATTATTGTCTTTTTTCCTTCACCGAGGGTGATCTCTTGCCCGTCCGGTCCGATAAGTCCGAGAGCGACCGGAATGTGCATCGGTTGCTTTTCCTTTTGGCCTGGCGTGTCGGGGGTGTGCTGGGCCAAGGTGATGGTGTAGTTTTTAGTGACCGAGTCATAGAGGCCTTTGAAGGTTAGCGAAGGTGTTCCGGCCTGAGAATACCAGAGCTTGAACTGGGTCAGGTCCATGCCGCTGGCTTCCTCCATGCAAGCGGCGAAGTCGTCGCAGGTCACGGCCTGCCCGTCGAAGCGGCTGAAATAAAGGTCGGTACCCTTACGGTAGTTTTCGGGGCCGATGATGGTCCGCATCATGCGGATGACTTCGGCGCCCTTTTCGTAGACCGTCATCGTATAGAAATTGTTGATCTCGATGTAGTTGTCCGGTCGCACGGGGTGGGCGAGGGGGCCAGCATCCTCCGGGAATTGGAATCGCCGCAGGTGGGTGACATCATCAATGCGCTGCACATCGCGGGAGTGCAGGTCGCTGGAGAATTCCTGATCGCGGAAGACGGTGAGACCTTCCTTCAGGGAAAGCTGGAACCAGTCGCGGCAGGTTACGCGGTTGCCGCTCCAGTTGTGGAAGTATTCATGGGCGATGACGCTTTCCACGCGCATGAAGTCGGTGTCGGTTGCCGTGTCCGGGTGGGCGAGGACGAGGGCGGTATTAAAAATGTTGAGCGATTTGTTTTCCATTGCGCCCATGTTGAAATCGCTGACCGCCACGATGTTGAAAAGATCGAGGTCGTATTCGAGGCCGTAGACATCTTCGTCCCATTTCATGGATTTCTTGAGGGATTCCATCGCGTGGTCGCATTGCGTTTCATCGCCGGGGCGGACGTAGATGTAAAGATCGACTTCCCGGCCGGATTTTGTCGTGAATATGTCTTGGATATGCGTGAGATCGCCCGCTACCAATGCAAACAGGTAGCACGGTTTGGGGAAAGGGTCGTGCCAGATTGTGAAATGGCGGTTATTCTCCAATTTTCCTTCGGATGTTTTGTTACCGTTCGAGAGCAGGACGGGACATGATTTTTGGTCGGCCTCTATGCGGACAGTGAAGATTGTGAGGATATCCGGGCGGTCGGGAAAAAAAGTTATTCGGCGAAAGCCTTCGGCCTCGCATTGAGTACAGTAGGTGTCACCGGATTTATAGAGGCCTTCGAGTCTTGTGTTGAGGTCGGGGTAAATGACCGTATGGGTTTCGAGGTTGAATTCGTCCTTTCCCTCGGGCCACGTTAGGCGCAGGCCGTTTTCCTCCTGCTTCCAGTTTTTATACTCTTCACCGTCTACGAGGAGTTTTTCAAGGTTCAGGTCTTCGCCGTTGAGAAAGATTTCCCTTATTTTTCCTTCGGTTTTTTTGTAACGGGTTTTTGCGGTGACGCGAGTCTGGGAGTCGCGGATGTCGAACGATAAATCCAGACTGAGTACCTTGCACGGGTAAGGGGCGTAATCCTTGAGGTGGATGGTTTTGGGTGTGTCGGTCCGCATTTCTTGCCACGCCATTTATTTTACAAAACCCCGCCACTATACAGGGTTTATTTCAGTTCGAGAACCATATCGTTGCGGTGAACCAGCTCGTCGCGGCCTGTGTAGCCGAGAATTTTTTCGATATCGGCCGTGTTCCTGCCGACAATCAGGGTTGCGTCGGCGATATCATAGGCGCTGATCCCCATGCCGACTTTTTTACCTTCAAGGGTGCGAATTTCTATGGCGTCGCCGCGCTGGAAATGGCCTTCGATCCTTTTTACGCCGACGGGTAGAAGGCTTTTGCCGCCCTTGAGGGCTTTTAGTGCGCCATCGTCGATGATGACGATGCCCTTGGGGCGCATATGGCTTTGCAGCCAGATCATTTTCGCACCGGCTTCGCTTTTTTGTGCGACGAAGAGGCTGGAGGGGCGGGCAGGATCATCCATCAAAGTTTTGAGGATATGGTTATCGCGGCCGTTGGCGATCACCATGCTGATCCCCGAACGGGTTGCTGATTGCGCGGCCTCGATCTTGCTTTTCATCCCGCCGGTGCTGAGGCCTGCTATTGCCGATCCGGCCATCTGGAGATGTTTTTCCTCCAGTTGTTCGATGACTGGGATGTGTTGCGCGGACGGGTCGAGGTCGGGGTTGGCGGTGTAGAGGCCATGTGTTGTGGAGAGCAGAAGCACGGTATCGGCTTGGATCATCTGGGCGACGCGGACGCTGAGGCGGTCATTATCGCCGAAGCGGATTTCCCCGGTTGAGACCGTGTCGTTTTCGTTGATGACCGGGACGATGCCCTTATCCAAGAGCGTATAGAGCGTTTCGCGGGCGTTGAGGTTCAGGCGGCGGTTTTCCGTTTCGCTCATGGTCAGGAGGACTTGCGCGGCTGTTATTCCGACTTTTGAGAAGGCTTTGAAGTAGCCGTTGAACATATGGTACTGACCGACGGCGGAGGCGGCTTGCTTTTGCTCCAACCGGATCGCGCCGGGGGCGATATCCGCCGGGATGCCGAGCGCCTTGCGTCCGAGGGCGATGCCGCCGGAGGAGACGACGACAACCTTGATCCCCTTTTTCATGAGATCGGCGATGTCCTGCGCCAGAGATTCCATCCATGCCGTGTTGACCTCATCCATCTGCTTGCCGCGAATAAGAACGGAGCCGATCTTTATGACCAGGAATCGGGAGTTTCTGAGTACCTGATGCGCGGAGAGGATGTTATGCTTTTTTTGTACCGTGGTCATCTGTCAGGCGCTCCGGGATTTTTTGAGTTCTCTTTCCCGCTGGCGGTTTTCGCGCACAATTTCGGCCAGCTTGAAGAGCAGGGGCTTGATGCCGTCCTGCGCGATGGCGGAGATCACGATGATGTCCTTCTTTATGGCTTTTTTCAGGATTTTAGCCTGATCCTGCGCCAGTTCGGGGCCGAGGGCGTCGGCCTTGGTCAGGGCGATGATTTCCGGTTTGTCCTTCAGGCCGTGGCCGTAGGCTTCGAGTTCTTTGCGGATCGTCTTGTATGCGCCGGGGAGATCGTCCTGCGTACAGTCGATGAGATGCAGGAGGACGCTTGTTCTCTCAACATGGCCGAGAAAGCGGTCACCGAGGCCGTGGCCTTCGTGCGCGCCTTCGATCAACCCCGGAATATCTGCGATCACGAAATCGAATTCCCCGGCTTTGACGACGCCCAGATTCGGGTGCAGAGTTGTGAAGGGATAATCCGCGATTTTGGGTTTGGCGTTGGTGCAGCAAGCCAGAAAGGTGGATTTTCCGGCATTCGGTAATCCCACCAGCCCGACATCGGCGATGAGTTTGAGGCGCAGCCAGATTGCGGCCTCCTGACCCGGCCAGCCGGGGGTGAATTTACGGGGTGCCTGATTCGTGGAGCTTTTGTAATGGGCGTTGCCGAAACCGCCGTCGCCGCCCTTGAGAAAAACGACCCGCTGGCCGGGTTCGTTGAAATCGGCCAGAACGGTTTCTCTATCCTCCGCTAGAATGACGGTGCCTACGGGCACTCTGATGATGCAATCCTTGCCGTCGGCGCCTGTGCGGTTCTGGCCCATGCCGTTTTGTCCGGGTTCGGCGCGGAAATGCTGCTGGTAGCGGAAATCAATCAGTGTATTGAGTGTTTCGGCGGTTTCGATGATGACGTCCCCGCCGCGACCGCCGTTGCCGCCGTCGGGACCGCCGAATTCGACGAATTTTTCGCGGTGGAAGCTGACGCAGCCGGGGCCGCCCTTGCCGCTTTCGAGGTAAATTTTCGCCTGATCGAGAAATTTCATTTTTGTGTGGTCCGTCCGGCCATTAAAAAAGGGGAAATTCCTTTCCCCTCTTATTTATCTTTTTTGGCTTCTTTCAAAAAGGGTTATTCCGCCGCCTGCGCCTGTGCGTCGTTGGCCGGGAGAACGTTTACGACGGGCTTGCCGCCCGGACCCTTGGAGAAGAGAACCTGACCTTCGAGCAGGGCGAAAATCGTGTGATCCTTGCCCATGCCGACATTCTTGCCGGGGCGGTATTTCGTGCCGCGCTGACGGATGATGATGTTGCCGGCCAGAACGAATTCGCCGCCGAATTTTTTTACGCCCAAGCGCCGACCTGCTGAATCGCGTCCGTTGCTGGTACTGCCGCCTGCTTTCTTATGTGCCATCGTCTTCTCTCCTTAATTATGATTTTTGTTATTATTGTTACGCAGCGGCCTTGATATTGGTGATCTGGATGTAGGTCAGATCCTGACGGTGGCCCTTCTTGCGGCGGTAATTTTTGCGACGTTTTTTCTTGAAGATCGTGATTTTCGGACCGCGATCCTGACGGATGATCTTCGCCTCCACGAGCGCACCCTCAACGATCGGAGCGCCTACGGTGGATTTCTTGTCATCGGCGATCATGAGAACCTGATCCAGGTTGATAACCGAGCCGTCTTCGCCTTCGATTTTCTCCACGAAAATCTTGTCGTCCTTTTGGACCTTGTATTGTTTTCCGCCCGTTCTGATTACTGCAAACATGTCTGTTTTCCGTTTGTTGCGTTTAATTTCAGCGTCTATTTTACGCGCTCTTGTTGCGGTGCATGAGTTTTCCCCGCACAGGCGAAGGACATAATCACAAGCGCCTAAGTCTGTCAAGAAATAGAGGGTCATTTATACTAAAAATCCGGTCAAAGGGAAAGAAATCCTTTTGCAGCGCATCACGAAAGGAAATTATTCCTTGGTTTGCCCTGACCTAGAAGCTCAAGAAGAAGTCGTACAGCAGCTTCAGATTCAAGCATACGATGAGCAAGGACACGGCCCAGGCTGTGGCGGCGAAGAGGGGGCCGATGGCAAATTCGCCCATCAGCTTTTTGTTTGAGGTGAATTGAACCAGCGGAATGACCGCAAAGGGAAGCTGCAGGCTCAGGATCACCTGCGAGAGGATCAGGAGCTTGGCTGTGCCCGATTCGCCAACCCAGATGGCCACGGTTAAAGCCGGGATCATGGCGATCAGGCGGGTCATCAGGCGCCGTAGCCACGGGGGCAAGCGGATTTCCAGAAAGCCCTCCATGACGATCTGGCCGGCCAGTGTAGCCGTTACGGTTGAGTTCTGGCCCGAAGCCAGAAGAGCGAGGGCGAAGAGGGTGCTGGCCATCGCGGTTCCCAGAAGGGGGGTGAGGAGTTCATGCGCTTCCTGTATCTCTGCCACTTCGGTCATGCCCTGCTGGTGGAAAGTGGACGCCGCCAGAATGAGGATGGCCGCGTTGATGAACAGCGCAAACATCAGGGCAAAGGTGGAGTCGATAGTCAGGAATTTTATCGCCTCGCGTTTGGAGGCGGAGTCCTCCCCGTAGCAGCGAGTTTTGACGATGGCTGAGTGAAGGTAGAGGTTGTGCGGCATCACGGTTGCGCCGAGAATTCCGATGGCAATATAAAGCATCGCCGGGTTCTGCACGATTTGCGGGTCGGGGACGAAACCCGCCATGACCGCGTTCCATTCGGGCTGCGCCAGCCAAATATCAACCACGAAGCAACCCGCCACCAGCGCGATCAGGGCGATGATGAACGCCTCCAGCCAGCGGAACCCTTTCGACTGCAGGTACAGGATCAGAAGCGTGTCGAAAGCGGTGAGGCAGACGCCAAAAACCAGATCAATCCCAAACAGGAGTTTCAGGGCGATGGCGGTGCCGATGATTTCGGCAAGGTCGCAGGCGCAGATGGCGATTTCGCAGACGAACCAGAGGAAAATTCCGACCGGCTTTGGATATTGAGTCCGGCAGGCCTGGGCAAGATCGAGTCCTGCGCCGACGCCCAACCTGACGGTCAGCGCCTGTAAAAGGATGGCCATCAGGTTAGACATCAGGATAACGGAGAGCAGCGTATAACCGAAGGCGGAGCCTCCGGCGATGTCGGTCGCCCAGTTGCCGGGGTCCATATAGCCGACGGAGACCAGATAACCCGGTCCGGCGAAGGCGAACATCTTTCGCCAAAACCCTGAATTTTGGGGAATCTCCACCGTGCGGAAGACTTCAACGAGGCTGACGGCTGTGGTTGGCGCTGGCGCAGGGGAGTCCTGCATGAAATTCAACTCCTGTTTACTACTTACAGCTTATAATAAGAAATATAGCCTTGGCAATACTTTTGACAAAAGGCTAATTTTTGGTGAAAATAGACTGAGGACATTCCGCGATAGGGGTATTGCAGCCGTGACCGACAACCTTATATTGGCCGATCCGAAAAAACAGGCCTCCTGGTTCGAGAAGGTGCGGGAGGCTCACCAGACCGAGACGGCGGAAGATTATGTCGAGCTTATTGCCGACCTGATCGACGCGAACGGCGAGGCGCGCATCGTCGATCTTGCCTCGCGTTTCGGCGTTTCACAGGCGACGGTGAACAAGATCGTTACCCGTCTGAAGCGGGAAGGACTGGTGATCGCGCAGCCCTATCGTTCGCTTTTTTTGACAGAAGAAGGAAAAGTTCTGGCGCACGCTTGCAAGGCGCGGCATCTCATTATTGTTGATTTTCTCAAAAGTATCGGTGTAAGTGAGAAGGTCGCCGAGATGGACGCCGAGGGGCTGGAGCATCATGTCAGTCGTGAAACGCTCAAGGCTTTCGAAAACGTCATCAAAAAACTCGGTAAGAAATCCTAACCTGACTGTCCGGACACTCGCATGAATCCGACGACCATACAAATCGTAGCTGCGTGTTTGTTCGCCTTGGCGGTGCTGCATACGTTCGCCACGAAGTTTTTCGAGCGTCTTGCCCATAAGCGCCCCGAACACGCGGGTCTTTTCCATCTGCTGGGGGAAGTCGAAGTGGTTTTCGGGTTCTGGGCGATGGTTCTGGTTCTTTCTATATTCGGTCTTGAGGGCATTAAAGAAGCTACGCATTATGTCGATTCGCGCAATTTCACCGAGCCGATGTTCGTCTTTGCGATCATGGTTGTCGCGGCCACGCGGCCGATTCTTCAGATGGCTACCTCCGTGATGCTGTTTATTGGTGGTAAAATTCCCCTGCGCGGGGCGGGCGGGTTTTATTCTACTGTTCTTTGTTTTGGGCCGCTTTTGGGGTCTTTTATCACAGAGCCTGCGGCTATGACGCTTTGTGCGTTGATTCTGAGCGCCCATATTTATTCCAAGAATGTTTCGTTGCGATTGAAATACGGAACCTTGGGTATCTTATTTGTTAATATTTCCATCGGCGGCACTTTGACGCCCTTTGCTGCGCCGCCTGTGCTTATGGTTGCCGGGCACTGGGGCTGGGATATGGCGTTTATGATGCAACATTTCGGCTGGAAGGCTGCACTTGCTGTTTGCGTTAATGCACTGGCCGTGACTTATTTTTTCAGGAAGGAGCTTGGGGAGCTTTCCAAAATTGAGCCTCCGCGGGAGAGCGATCCCGTTCCTGTCGCCCTGACTGCCGTGCATTTGCTGTTTCTGACGGGAATCGTCGCGTTTGCCCATCATCCGGCCGTGTTTTTCGGTCTTTTTCTGTTCTTCCTTGGCGTTGCCCATGCGTATGAGCGTTATCAGCACCGTCTGATCCTGCGCGAAGGATTGCTGGTTGCTTTTTTCCTTGCCGGGCTTGTGGTTCTGGGCGGGCTGCAGCACTGGTGGCTGCAACCGCTTTTGATGGCCATGAGCAGCGATCAGGTGTTCTGGGGGGCTACGGCGCTTACGGCCATTACGGATAATGCCGCTTTGACGTATCTGGGGTCGCTGGTCGAAGGGCTTTCGGATGAGTTTAAATATTCTCTGGTGGCCGGGGCCGTGACGGGAGGAGGGCTGACCATCATCGCCAACGCGCCAAACCCCGCCGGGATCGCCATTTTGCGGGAGCATTTCGACGATAAGGCGGTGCATCCGCTCTGGCTTTTTGCCGCCGCCTTGCCGCCGACGCTTGTGGCCGCTTTTGCTTTTACCATGCTTTAATGCACGGCGCCGCCGTAGAAGTACCAGCCGAGGCCGATGAGGAAGAGGCTGATGCCGTAGAGACCGTGTTCAATAGTCACGAGTGCCAGCGATTTGGTTTTGCTGTAGGTCGAGGCGAAGATCAGGCCGGCGATGAGGCTCAGGAGCGGCGCGACCCAGTTGATATAGAGAACGTGCGCGTAGGCGAAGACGAGGGCGCTGGCGATGATCATCATGCGTTCGGTCGTGAACAGAGTCTTAAAGCGTTCGAAGAAATAGCCGCAGAAGATCATTTCCTGCGGCAGGGCCGAGAGCAGGGGGTAGGCGAAGAGGATCACAGGGATTGCTGCGGGGCGCTGTTCAATGATGTAGAACATCCGTGCAGGATCATAAAAATAAATAAAAATCAGCATCCCTATGCTGCATAACGCCCAGCGGGGGAGAATGGTTTTCATGTTCTGCCAGTTTACGGCCTCGAACCGCCAGACTTTTTCCCAGAATCCCTCCCGCGTCAGGAACAGCACGGCCCAGCAGAAAAAGGTTACGCCCCAGAGGAAGAGGAACATATTCCGGGCCAGGCGGAAAGCGATAATCACCGTGGGGATCAGCAGGCAAATGACCGAAAATTCGAAAACCAGCAACAACTTTGATTTGAGAATGTCCGCTTCTTCCGGCGCGTTGGCCGTCAGGGCTGGGGGGTAGGTCGTGGCGTTCTCCTGCATTGTTTTATCTTAACACAGAATTTGTGGCTAAAGCCCGAAATTCAGGGGAGGTGTCTTGCTGCACTGCAGGGGTTATTAGTCTTAGCTGCCGGGGCCGAAATACATCTGGTGCAAATCGTTGTAGTCATATAGGGGCACTGGCAAGACGCGCCGATCTTCAGGGGTTTGCAGCATTGACAGCGTCCTGTCGGCATTCGTGAATATTATTTTGCCTTGTCCGGCATCGAACATAAACTCCTCGAAGTGTTCCATCGGATGCGAGGGCGTAGCGGCGGCCACCAAATCTGTCGGCAGGACGACCCTAAAGCCGTTTTTCACCAGATCATTCATCGTCCAGTAGATGCATTCAGGGGCGTAAAATCCCATCAGGACGACCGTGTTTTCACCTTCAGCCCTTTTTTCCTCAAAAAAGGCGGCGTGTTCGGGATAGGCCGACATTCGGGTTTTGGGGAGGAATTCGTCCTCCATGGGAAAAGGGACAACACGATGGAAAGCCGCCTCCTGTGCGGTGTAACTCTTTTCATGACCGGGGCGCGTGTCCGAAAGCTGCATTCCCCAGGCAAAGGAGGCATGGTCGCGGGCATCGGCGGTAAAGTCTGCTATTTTTCTTGCAGTTTCATCCAGATGCTGGCTTTGGGCGCGTTGGTATGGGTCCAGTTCAGGATACAAGGTGGGGTCACAGCTTGCGCGGTTAACGTCGATCCCCAATACAAGCACTTTCATTCTGGCCCCCTGTCATTATTTTTGCGTCTATATTAACGTATATCGCTTGGCATTTTCCAGATGATTTTACGAAAAAGCTTGAATAATTCGGCCAAACCCCTTAGTTAGAGGGGCTTTTTATTTATGTAATTTTCAGGAGCTCTTGCAGGACCATGGTCAAACTCGTCAAAACCGCCACAGAATTCGAGCTGTCGCCGACCCTTGCCGCCAATGAAATGGTCAAGAGCCGACGGGCGCAGGGCCAGAAAGCCTTTCATATGGGGTTCGGCGAGTCGCCGTTTCCGGTTCCCCCGCGTCTGCAGCAGGCGCTGAAGGAGGGGGTTCACCGCAAGGAATACCTGCCGACTGCCGGTCTGCCGGAATTGTGCGAGACGGTTTCGGCCTATTACAAGGATAAGGCCGGGTTCGATACTTCGCAGTTCGATGTGATTATCGCGCCGGGGAGCAAGCTGATCCTCTATGCGCTGCAGATGGCGGTTGAGGGCGACCTGCTGATGCCCGATCCGAGCTGGGTGAGCTACAAGCCGCAGGCGCGGATGCTGGGACGGGAGGTCATCAAGGTTCCCACGCGTCTGGATGATTCCGGTTACCATATTGACCCGCAAGTTTTCAAGGATACGATTGTGCAGGCACGCAAAGAGGGAAAAAATCCCTCCAAGCTTATCCTGAATTATCCGAGCAACCCGACGGGACTGACGATTTCTGAGCAAGAGTTGAAGGCTATAGCTGAGGTTTGTGTTGCGGAGGATATTCTGATCATTTCCGACGAAATCTACGGATTTGTGAGTTTCGACGGGGTTTATCGTACGATTGCCAAATATGCGCCTACGCATACGGCGATTACCACGGGGTTGTCGAAGCATCTTTCTCTAGGCGGATGGCGCGTGGGGGTCGGATTTATTCCCAAGGCGGTTGGCGGGCTGCAGGGGCTTTTGAAGAATATTGCCAGCGAGACGTGGTCGTGCGTTCCCTCGCCGATCCAGCAGGCGTGTATCGACGCCTATAAGGGGCATGAGGATATCGAGACGCATATCCGCCAGTGCACGGAGATTCATGCGTTGATGAACCGTTATATTGCCAAGGGTTTGCGCGCGCTTGGTATCCATGCGCCGGAGCCGCAGGGGGCGTTTTATAATTATCCTAATTTTGAGAAGCACCGTGAAGCTTTGACGAAGGCAGGGATCAAGACCTCCAAAGATCTGGCGAATGCGTTGTTAAAAGACTACAGCCTTGCTGCTTTGCCGGGGGTTGCGTTCGGTGCTGCACCAGAGGTTCTGACGCTGCGGCTCTCGGGGTGTGATTACGATGGCGAAGCTGCGCTCCGCGCCTATCAGCAGGGGGCGATTCTTGATGAAGCGTTTATCGGCGCTTATGCCCCGAGTGTTATAGAGTCCGTGAAAGTTTTCGGTCAGTTTATCACCGATTATTCGAAGGCCTCGAAGGCGGCCTAATTACTGTTTATTTAGCCCATTTTCTTAGCGCCAACTCCATCATTTGGCATTGTGGGCTTTTTTCCATACACCAGACCGTGGCTAATAGTAACTGCATATAAGAAGGTTCGGGTACAACTCCGGTTTTGTCTGCTATGTCTGCTATTTTATTCATGCAAACAGTGTAGGCACTTTTCATGGCATAGGCGGGAATGCCGTCCTCTTGTGTTGCGGCTGTTGAGGCGGCGCAGTCCTCCTTAAGCGCTTCCATGGAACCTTTTTGACCTGCTTGGTCTAATTTACCGCCAAAATTGGAAACAAGCACCAAGGCCGCTTGGGATGTTGCTCGCAGGCATTCTTCATCCTCCCATTGCTGCGGGCACGATTTTGCGATGTTGCGGGCATCATTAGAGAAATTCATGTCGACATTGATTTCTCTTTTTGGTTTTAACTCAGGTTCCTCTTCCTCCAGATGTTGTCGAACAGTCGGGGAGGAGGCTGAGTCTTTAAGGCGACGTTTTTTCTCCTTATTTTCTTCATCTTCCTCGTCTCCATCCTCATCTTCAGTTTCTTCTACCGGATCGGTGTTCCAGAGGGGGCGAGGCGAGGATAAAACGTCCGATTCCTGTGCCTTGGTTACAGAAGACGATACTGACATCAAAATGAACATACCGACAAACAGGATGTGTTTAAACATATGAGAAACTTTCGTTATGGGCGCTGATGTACTATAACCTATCTACATCTTTGTAGGCAAAGGGAATGGTTTTTTTGCTCTAAAAGGGGATAGAGCTACATAAGTGAGTGCGCTTGTTGACTTTTTTCTGGAATCGTTTTGCAAAGTTATATAGTAAGTGTATCTCCTTGCGCTGTTAGATTTTTTCGGGGTGTGGCGCAGCCTGGTAGCGCGCCTCGTTCGGGACGAGGAGGCCGGAGGTTCGAATCCTCTCACCCCGACCATTTTTCGTTACATTTCCAAAGGCTGGGCGTCCAGACGCCGATCGTCTTCGCTCGGTGCAAAAATGGTAGCCTTGCGCTGGTCGAGAATATGGATGAAGCGCAGGCTTTCCGCAGTGGGTTCCCCCTGAATGTTTGAAAAATACATCACCAGCTTATCCACCGGATGGACGGCTTCCATTGGTGTATCAGAGAGCTGCAGGTAGAGGTCGGTCGATTCGTGCAGATTTCTGAGGTCACGCGCTTCCCAGGGGCCGTTGCTCTTGCCAAACCCTTCGGCCGCTTCGGCGATATAGGAATTGGCGAGGGTGCGGAAGGCGTTGAGGTCGTCGATTGCCCCGATACCCATTCGGTCCATTTCGCTGAGGCCAACGTTGGTGAGGTGGTATTCGACCCATGCAGAGTAGATTGTTGCCATATGCAGGGCGGACTGCGCCTGAACGGTGTTCTGTGACGTGGGTTTTATGCCCGATAAATCGGAGAATTCCGGGTCGAGGATCGCCATTTCCATGAGCATGGTCGAGTTCTGCGCGTCTTCGGGCGTACGCTCGAAGGGGTTGTAGAGCGTCAGTTCGACCTGGTCCATCAGAGCCAGAATTCTGGCGCCGATAACGGCGAGGCTGACATTACGCATATAAGCGGGGGAGGTTGGCGTGTCGCCGAGCTTTTCGTATCTCTTGTCCACGCCACGTAACGTCTGAAAGGCCTCCAGGATTTGCTCAATCTCCTGCGGATGCTCGTGCGGCCTTCCCTTCTGGTTAAAGTCCGGCGATGGCATTTTTTGTCCTCAGCTTTGACTTACTCCTTCAACGCCAATCAGTCGGGCGCCAACTGCGCCACAGACTCAAAAGGTACAGGCTGTCCGGCGGGTTTCGGGAAGGCGATATCTTCGGCCACCTGACGGGATATCCGAAAAGCTTCTTCGTCCGGTATATTTTTTGCACCCCAATTCTCGAGGATTTGCTTCTGCGCTGGATTTGGGCCACCCTTGTGGCCGTTGTCTGCGTTGCCTGAAAACTCGAGCACATATTTCGATTTGCCGAATTGGGCGGCTTCGCCCTGGAGAGGGTAAGCTCTTCCGAGATTAATCACATTGATCCCGCCGTCTCCCAAAGCCGCCTGCATTTCACGAAAAAAGTTTTCGTTAGCCTCGACCTCGTAGTAGCTGTGAACGGATTTTGACGATTGATGATTGAAATTCATGTTTCCCTCCTGAATATTATTTCTTATTCAATAAGGCTAATCGAAGGGCGGGAGGGAAGACAAGTGTTTTTTTAAGCTATTGGGACTGCTGGCATTGATAGGTTACGGGTTGAGGCGTCTCGGGATTAATGATCATCGTCAGACTTGGCCCCTGCGAGATCATCTGCACGCGGAAGCGTTCGTTCGTGCCCAGATCGGTAAAATCGGCAAACTGGTTTTCACCCGTGAAAACATAGCGGGCGGTGGCGGAGGCCAGTTCACCCTGATAGCGGTAATTCACCCCCTCCATGCCGATGACCCCTGTGATCCAGCCCTGCGAATTCTGAACGATTCCCGTGTCGGCAATGGTTTCAACCTGCGCGGTCAACTGCGCAGGGGCGCCGCCAAGATCGCAGACGTAGCTGACGGTTGAGACCTGCTGGGCGTAGGAGGATCCTGAGTATGAAGTCAAGCCTAAGGCCACAACCAGTATTTTCATCATTTTCGTCGCGGTCATCGTCTTTGCCCCTGAATATCAAATCCTCACTTGCACTTAGCATAGGACGCCCATTTTACGCAAGCGGCTGGCCGATCATGCGGATTTAGAGGTAAAAGTATGGGCTTAAGGGGCGGGTCGTCCTTCTATTAATTTTTTGACAAAACCTCAGCAAAACACTATTATTGAAAAAAAACTTATAATTTAATGAGGGGTCATTATGAGCGGTACTTCAGCCACATCTGCGCCTAAAACGCGTCCCACGCAGCTTATGCCCGAGGGCGAGGATGCCGTTAAGGCCTTGCAATCCTTGCTCCATATACTGGGGCTGAACCCCGGTAAGGTCGATGGTGATTTCGGAACGAACAGCAAGGCTGCCTACGACGAGGCCCGTGCGAAGTACAGTTTCCTGCCTGATTTAACGACTCGTCCCGATCAGTCGGCTCTTGAGCAGGTTTTCCGTGCTGTCGACCAGAATCTTCAAACGAACGTATCCTTCCAGCAGGATTATCTGCGGGGCGTTGCGGCAGAACGTGACGTTGTTGAGCTTCAGGGGGCTCTAGTGGCCGGTGGTTCGTGGGCGAATCGGCATTTGGGCGACCGGATTTCCGATGCTGAGTCTGTTGATATCGACGGTGACAACGGCACACTGACCCAACGCGCTAAGCGCAATGCGGCCACGCTGACCGGTGTTGCGACGATGCAGGCTTCGCTTAACCTGTTGATCGGAACCGAACTTAAGCCCAACGGCTTGATGACGGCAGAGACCCAAACCTCGATGCAATCCTATGCTGAGAAGAACGGTTTGCAGCTGACGGGCGATGTGCAGCAGAATTTTACGCTTGTGGTGCAGCATATCGATGAAAAGCAGGGCGATGCCCTGCGGGCGCGTGTGGGCGAGGTCTTGAGGACTGATTCCGATTTACGCGCCCCGGATGCCCGGACATTGGACGCGCAAATCGTAATGAACGGCTTTGCTCTGGATAAGGGTCTGGATGTTCGCACGGCGCCGGACTCGCGGCAAACGGACACGAGAATTACCGCTGAAAACTCGCATACACGGACGGTCATTGCGCCCCAGACGGGCGTTAGTCTGTCGTCCCCGCAACCCGCTCCAGTGGCAGAGGCGGAAGCAGAATCCGGGCCTCCGTTCGGGTTAAATGAAATGTACCGGGTCACTCGCAGAGATGTTTTAGAGGATGTGGCTTCGATTGCCGAGCGTCAGCGCGACAGCGCCGAGTCTCCGCAGCACATACTGGCTTATTCGGAGGAGTCTCGCGGGTTCCTGTTGATCAGTAAGGGTGAGGGGCAAAGTCCGGCTACTGTCTACCAGATTTCCGACCGCAATGTCGGGCAAATTATGAGTGGTATAAACGATAGTTCGATCGCCCTGGATACTTCGGCACGAAAGTATATCGCCGAGAAGGTGCATGGCGATAATCCTGAAACAAAAGCTTATGGATCAGAAGAGCTTCGCACGGCTTTTGCCCAACGTCCGACGCGGTTTACTGGGGACACACGGGAGATGCTCTTGACGACCAGTGTCAGGATGCCGGACGGTGCAGCCGTAACCTATGGGCTTGATAACTTTTATGACGGTCTGGATAATATGGATAGCAAACGCGATTGGGGCCATACGCCGGACCCGATTGCCGTGCGTGATTATGTGCTTGAACTGAAGGCTGCTGTCCGTGAGGTTCGGGAAGAGCGGCCAACGACTTTGCCTGAGTGGAAGGGGTTTGCCCTGAACGACCAGAATAGTGTTGAAATCAATGTCGGTGGGCAAACAACCCGAGTTCCCTCAGAAATCTGGAAGGGAGTCGCCGAGAATATGACTCAGACTCAGAGGGGCTTCTCAGTCGGTCGCAATGAATCGGCTGTTCTTAGAACATCTGAACCTTCCAACGGTTCCACATCTGAGGGTGGAAAGCCCGGAGGCGAACTGTCCGACCGTTTCGGGCAGGTGGGAGCCCCTGCTGAGACCACGAGTGATATCGTAACTGAAAACGCCACCGACGTTGCTGTAGAGCCGGCCGATGGGGCTGGGCCCGAGCCTGCTTTGGAAGGTGGGCCGACTCCTCAGCGTGCCCAGACGCCTGTTCGTGCAGTTTAGTACGATACGTAGGAATTCTTGTACTAAAAAAGCCCCTTTTGGGGCTTTTTCTGTAACTGGATTAATGATTTTTCTTTTTAAACGATCATCGTGCCGTCAGTGACGAGATCGCCCAGATTGATGCCCGAGAGGTCGATATTCTTGAGGATGGCAATCGTGTGGTAATCGTTGCCGTGGCCGTCCGCGTTCACCTTCAGGATCGAATCCGCGCCGCTGGCCACGAATTTTACGAAATCTGTAATATCGTCGCCCGGACCGAAGCCGTGAAGCAGGTCGGAGATGTCGATCTTGTCATTTTCGATGGCTGTGCGGGTGAAGTCGGTGATGGTGTCGATGCCGCCGCCGCATTTGTCGAAGACGAAGGTATCGTTGCCCAGACCGCCGGTCAGGGTATCGCAGCCCTTGCCACCGTTCAGGATGTCGTTGCCCGGCGCACTGGCGTGTACGCCGATCTCGTATTCACCGAAGATCACGTCATTGCCCTGGCCGCCGTAGAGCGTGTCGCTGCCCGAACTGCCGTAAAGCATGTCGTGGCCGTTCTGACCATAGATCGTATCGTCATCGCTGTTGCCGTTGATCGTGTCGTTGCCTGTGCCGCCGTAAAGACGGTCGTTGCCGGGGCCGCCCTCGATATAGTCTTTGCCGGAACCGCCGTAAACGAGGTCGTTGTCGGAGCCGCCGTGCAGGTCGTCGTCGCCCGAGCCGCCGATGACGATATCTTCGCCGGGGCCGGCCTGAACGTAGTCCTTGCCGGAATTACCAAAAATCACGTCCGCATCGGAACCGCCGTGGATTTCATCGTTGCCCTGTCCACCGAACAGATAGTCGTTGCCGGGTCCGGGGGCGATAAAATCATCGCCCTGACCGCCGAAGACGACATCGTCGCCCGAACCGCCGCTCAGAGTGTCATTGCCCTGATTGCCGAAAATTGTGTCATTGCCGACGAAGGTGCTGATGGTGTCATTGCCGGAGCCGCCCTGCGCGACATCATCGCCGATGGTGCCCGAGATAACGTCATCGCCCGTGGTCCCCGGAAGGGTGACCGTTGCCAGAAGGGCGGTCTTTATCACTGTCAGCACATCCAGAGCCTTTATTTCCGGCAGCTTGAAGAAATTGGTTTTGTCGTTGCAACCACCGCAATGGCCGTGCTTGTTATCCGGCTTATGAGATGTTTTGAAATGGTGAAACTTCCTGGTCATAATCGTTCAAGTCCTCTATTACGCAATAATTGTTTACATAAATACTGGCGGAGTTTATGAGATTTATGGAAAAAATGCAAATTCGTGAATTTGTATTGTTCTACAGTTGCTTAAGCACCTTGTGAGCTAACAAAAGGATTCTGCCCCGACAGATGCCGGGGCAGAAGTCAGACCTATTCAAGCGCATAATGGGTCTTAGACCAGAATGTCCTTGAGGTCGTCGGCGCTGATGTCCGTCTTGAAGACAGCCAGAAGCATGACCTTGTCGGAACCGCTGCTGCCGTCGGGGTCTATATAGAGGCCATCCCCGCCGGATACGGGCTTTATGGTCACTAAGCCGTTATCCTCCAGCAGGCCACCGAGGTCGATTTTGTCCTCCGCGACATTGAAGTCGAAGATGATGTCGTAGAGGTCCGGTGTCTGGTTGAAAATAAAGGTATCCGCGCCTTCACCGCCGGAGAGCTGATCCTGTCCCAGACCGCTATTGAGGATGTCATCGCCCTGACCGCCGTAAAGCTTGTCGGCGCCTGTACCGCCGATTAGGGTGTCGGCGTTATCGTCACCGTAGAGCGTGTCGTTGCCGATGCCGCCGTTGAGCAGGTCGTTGCCGTCATTGCCGATGATCTTATCGTTTCCGGAGTCGCCGTTGATTTTATCGTTTCCGTCCTGACCGTTGACGCTGTCGTTCCCGCCCTTGGCATTGATAACGTCATTCGCATGGTCGGAGCCAATAATCGTATCGCTCCCATCGGTGGGCTTGGTGCTCCCGGACGGCGGGGGCGGCGGATCGGGGTCCGGCACGGCGGCGGCACCATCGGGGTTGAAGCTGTTGACCTTGTTGCTGATGAACGCCTTGAAGATGGCGAGCTTCATCTCCGCCATGGATGTATCCTCAAATGTTACTGTCGCGCCGTCGGAGAGTTGGAGGACCACATCTGATCCACTGCTTTTGAGGTAAGCACTTTTGAGCATGGCGTTGGTGTAGCCCTTGAGCAGCAAAGTATCCTTTGCGCCTGTGACCGCGAAGTCGGTGATCCGCAGGCCGCCGTCTCCTCGTGAGACAACGAAAGTATCCGCGCCTTCGCCGCCGGTGGCGACATCGCTGCCCTTCCCGCCGTCGAGAAGGTCTTTGCCCGTTCCGCCGATCAGTTTGTCGTTGCCCTCCAAGCCATAAAGCTTGTCGTCGCCGTCCTCGCCATAGATCGTGTCGTTTCCGCTCTGGCCGCGCACGATATCCTTGCCGCCGCCAGCGCGGACCGTATCGTCGCCGCTTGTGCCGTTGAGGGAATTCCCGCTTCGCGTTCCGGTGATGACATCGGGATCGGGGGGCGGATTGTTGCCGTCAGGGTTCGAGGGGGAAAGACCGCCGAGGCCGCTGCCCGGCGTATGGCCGAAATCGAGACCGTAGAAGGAGGCCTTTGCCCGACCGGAGCCGGAGTCCTCGTTCGTGGCCAGATAAATGCCCGCCTTGAAGTAGAGCGAGTCCGATTGCCAGACCGCATTGATCGGTGTGGTGGAGGTATAGACCTTCCCGTCTGCGTGTACCTCAACTTTCAAGGTATCGCCGCGGGCGTCGATTTTGTAGGAAAATTTTTCTCCCAACGCGATGTCCGGCGTTTTTCCGTCCGCGCTCAGAAGATTGAATTTGATCTCCTTGTTGTTCGGACCAGCGCGGTCGTTGATGAAATAGACCGTGTTGTTTTCCCAATACAGGCGCACAAGCTCCTCATCCGCGCCGTGGATCTGCCCGACGACGAGGCGGCCGGGGTCGCCGTTCTTGAAGGACGGGACTTCATCGACTTTAAGGGTGGCCGTCATGGTTCCGCCCTGGCTGGGTTTCCAAGCGGCGCGCTTATCGCCGTTCATTTCGCGCAGTTCGGTGCGGGGGTAGGTCGAGCCACTGGTCGTTGCGCCGTCCGTGTGGGCGATAAAGACCATGCCGCCGTCGGCGGCGTCATAGAAGTACGGGGATTCGAATTTGTCGAGGTTTCTGATTTCGAGGGCTTCGCCGTTGATATCGCCCTTGTTGTCTACGGGGAGAGTGAGCTTCCAGTTCTTGAGATTAAAACGGTCAGAATTGTAAGGCATAGCATTACTCCTTTAAGCAGTGTTTATGGCCGAATCCAAAAAGCCGGATACAGCCGCGAAAAAACCGTAAGGTGCGAAGCCATTCTTAGTTCAAGGATCGCGGCAAGCCGCGAAGTTCAGTTTATTGTTCCCACCTTGGGTGGGCCGTCGAGGCACGGGACTATGATCGTGCCGGGAATAAAGCCGATTTGAGGCCAGAGGCTTCAATAAAGGCTGCTTCGATTTACGGTTATAAAAGGCTCAGTTGAAAAAAATGAGATAGTTTCTGATGGTTTGTCCTTGTGTCAGTCTCAGTTCGAATCAATGATGCGTATTTCGTAAATTGTGCATGGCATCAATTTTAGGTCAATAAAAAATGACTTATTCCGTAAGGGCGGGAGAACTGCTGATTACCGGAAATCGTTTTCCACCGTGGGGGATGGAGAGTTAAGGCCTGTGGATAGCTTTGTTCTTCAGGAGGGAAATTATTCAGGCTCAGGACTCATTAATTATGATAGAATGCAGCTGTTGCAGCGCTTCAGATGGCTGAGAGAAGGGTGTGGGCGCATCGGTCGTAGCGCATGGCGATCCTTCGCCAGTCTTTTAAGCGTCCGAACATGCTTTTATTTTGTGTCGTTGTTTGTAGAGCGTTTTATCGTATTTAATCTGGATTTTTCATTTCTTCTTTGGCGGGAAGCAAGGGACGATGCCCTTGGCTTTCAGAGCATTCCTTAACCAGTCGGCATCATAAGCGGTCTGCAAGAAGATTCTTTGTCTCTGGAAATCTGCCCAGCAGGAGGGCCGCACCTTTGTAATCGCTTATCTGGCCTTCGGAAAGCAACGGGGCGACAGTCTTGCCGTTGCCGTCGTACACGGCATGAAGCACTGAGTTCAGGTCACCTTTCGTCCGACCGATATGGCGGAGAGCGGCGAACTTTGTTCGAACGCTCTTTACGACACTCTAGCCGATTGGGAACACCAGCTTAAGCACGCAAATCTGCCGTTCGAGGAGATGTCCCCATGACACCTTCTCCGAACAAGATGGGCGGCGTCCTCGGCGAATTTCTCGCCGCCGCGCACGGCCAAGCCGTTGAATCCGCTGGGTCCAAGCAAAAGCATAAGCCGCAACACCCGTTCTCCATCCGCCTGACGCAGGAAGAGCGGGAACGGCTGGAGCTTGAGGCCAAGGGCAAGCCCCTGAGCGTCTACATCCGCGAACGGCTTTTGGGTGACGGCACGTCTCCCCGCAAGCTCCGGCGCAAGCCTGCGCCCGATCAAGCATTGCTGGCCAAGGTGCTGGGGATGCTCGGCCAGTCGCGCCTCGCTAATAACCTCAACCAGATCGCCAAGGCCGCCCATATCGGGGTGATCGTCCTCACGCCCGCCCTGATCGACGATCTGGAGCAAGCCTGCCGGGATATCCGCCTAATGCGCGATGCCCTTCTGACGGCGTTGGGATTCCCACCAGCAGGGTCCGGGCCATGATCCTCGTCGGCAATCAGCGCGGCGGGGCCAGAAACCTCGCCGCGCACCTTCTCTCCCCGGAGAATGAAAACGTCGAGGTCCATGAAGTGCGGGGCTTCGCCGCCGATGACGTGCCGGGGGCGTTTCAGGAAGCCCATGCGATGAGTCTGGGCACACGCTGCAAGCAGTTCCTGTTTTCCCTGTCCTTCAATCCGCCGCCGCAGGAGCGGGTGCAGACCGCGACCTTCGAAGATGCGATTGCCCGCGCTGAAACCAAGCTCGGCCTGACCGATCAGCCCCGCGTCATCATCTTTCATGAGAAGGAAGGCCGACGCCATGCCCATGTCGTCTGGAGCCGGATCGACACGGAAGAGATGAAGGCGGTCCAGCTCTCCTTCACGCACCGCAAGCTGCAAGACCTTTCGCGCGAGCTTTACCTCGAACATGGCTGGCGGATGCCGGACGGTCTGGCGGACAAGAGCCGCAGCGATCCGCGCAACTTCACGCTCGATGAATGGCAACAGGCGCAGCGGCAAGGACGCGACCCGCGCACGATCAAGACGGCATTGCAGGATGCCTGGGCGATCTCGGACAATAAGGCCGCGCTCGTCCATGCTCTCAAGGAGCGGGGCTTTAGGCTGGCCCGTGGGGACCGAAGAGGCTACCTCGCGGTCGATTATACGGGCGAAGCCTATGCCCTCTCCCGATGGGCGGGGGTGAAGACCAAGGATGTGCGGGCGCGGCTGGGCGAAGCCGACACGCTGCCCACCATCGAGGAGGCCAAGACGCACTTCGCGCAAGAGATGCGGCCCGCGCTCACCCGCTGGCAAGCGGAAATTCAAAAGCGCATCGACGCGCAGCACGCCCGCACGGAAACGCAAAAGCACGAACTCCTCCAACGCCAAACCACCGAACGGCAAGCCCTGTTCGAGGGGATTGAAGACCGCCGGATCAGGGACACCCAAGCGCGGCAGGGCCGCTTCCGCACGGGGATCGCGGGGCTATGGGACCGACTGCGCGGTGAGCACCGCCGCCTGCGGGAAGAGAATGAGAAAGAAGCTTATGATGCGCTGATGCGGGATCGGCGCGAGAAGGACGCACTGATCTTCGCCCATCTTGAAGCGCGGCGCGAGCTGCAAGAGCGGTACAGGCAGGAAGTCGAGCGGCTGCAAGACCAGCAACGCACTCTGACTGAAGACCGCGCCCGCTTCGAAGAAACGGCGCAAGCGCCCCCGGATGTCTCAGACCGCAAGCGGGAATTCCTCGACAGCCGCCGTGAGGCCGCGCAAGCGCCGGAACGCGCCCGCGCTCATTCAATCGAACCGGAACGATAGAAGAAATCGCATATCCCCCTGCGCGGAAGTCCCGAGGGGCGTATAGTGCGGGACTCCATGACTACAGGAGGACGCGCTTATGTCGCTCCTTGAACAGATGATCGCGCAGCATCAGGAGCGAATCCGGCTGCATCCCCGCGCCAAGCGGATCGCCACGGCCATGCTCGACCGTCCGGCATTGCTGCACTTGGTCATTCACCGTCAGCAGCAAAGCCTTTGGGCGGGGCATTTGCGTTCGATGATCTTCTGGACCGATGTCTTGAAATTCTATCCCAGCCTTTGGGAAGAGCGGCACAACCGCTTTGCTCAGAAATGGACGCCCGAGTTCAAACGGATCGTCACCTGCTATGAATACTCGTCACGGATGCCTGAGCGCGAGCTTCCGGCCTTCATGCGGAGGCCGCCAAGTGACAGGTATACGCGTCTTCCATCGACCTCGGATATGGAGCGCATTCTGGCCACGAAGACGAACGCACTCGCGGCGCATGAATGGCCGTGGCTGATCTTCCATC
This sequence comes from Alphaproteobacteria bacterium, assembly GCA_016699735.1. Taxonomy (NCBI): domain Bacteria; kingdom Pseudomonadati; phylum Pseudomonadota; class Alphaproteobacteria; species Alphaproteobacteria bacterium. The sequence goes on along the minus strand of CP065008.1, from coordinate 1,790,307 downwards.
AGGCAGACGGGGCTGGGCGTGGCTATTTTCCCCATGAGCACGCCCGTGCCTTCACGGTCGCACAAACCGGGGAATGGACGGGAAGGATTCTTGGGCTTGCCGCGCCGGACCGGATTGCGGCGCTGCTCGGTATAAGTCTTGCCGATTATCAGGACGCACAAGTCCGCACGGACCGCTTGGCGGAAGGGCTTGATGCCTACACATTCGGCTATGCCTGCGATGAAATCCGGCGGCGGATCGAAGGGTATGACGCATGGCTGGACAAGCGGACCTTGGAACCTGCGGCATGACCGCCCACGCCAATGAGGACCGCAAAGAGCGGATCGAACGGCTGGAAGTCCTCGTGCTCGCGCTCGATCTGCATCCGCTCAAGACCAAGCGGTCGTTCGGTAAATTTCGCAAGTCTTTGGAAACCAAGCACAAAGGCAAGCTCGGCGATGCGCTGGAAAGGTTGCGCGAAGCCTTCCTCGAACTGCACGAGTATCGGCTTTATGAGGCATGGGCCATCTTGGACAGCCGGATGCGGATTGAGTCGATGGTGAAACATTGAACAACAGTCCAGCGCACAGGATTGACGGCAAAGAACGGGTGCATATCCTGACGCTCGTGGCAGCGGCGCGTCGGGTCGCCGCGCGGCATTTCAATGAACGGGATGCGGATATCGCCGCGATGTACTGGGCGGGTCGGCACGTCTCGAACGTGCTGGAATTGCCTTCGCCGCTGATCCGGCTGGCGATTGTGCTGGAGCGCGATCCCTACAAGCTGGCGGATTCCATCGGCGCATATCACGCCCTGAATGCCCGCGAGCCAGCTCGTTGCGAACGGGCATACCCTGAGTTTCTGGGGCTTTACGATCAGATGACGCGCAAACCGCTCACTGCGGTTGGGTGAGCGGCGGGAAAGCGCGGGAAGCCGCGCCTTCGCCGATGTGGTAAGGCTCAGTGTCGCCAGAAAATATGCACTTCCTCAAATCCGGTTTCGAGGGCGAGGATGTCATTGATTTCCAGATCGCGGGCCATGCGGTCCCAGTCGATGTAGTATTGCAGGTTCTCGGGAATCTTGGTGGTTTCCTCGGTCCGTTCCTGCGCGAAGTCGGCCACCGATGAATAAACCCCCGCGTAGTGGTCGCGCATCGTCTCCTTGGCTTCCTCAAGGTCGCCGCAATGCTCCATCAGCTTCGCGGCCACGGGGCCGTATTCGTCGATGAAGGCTGCAATCTCGCACACGCTGGCCATATCGGCGTATTCGCTGATGCCGACACCTTCGAAACCTTCATGGTCATGGATCGCCCATTCCTCGGCAAACATGATCGGGGACTTTGCCAGCATCGCCTTGATGCCCTCTCGGATATGCTCCTCGCCTTGCGTGGCGTCGATCCAGCGCCCGTGCAGGATGCCGTTATTGTATGCGGCCAGACACGCGACATAAATGCGGATTGCGCTTTCTTCGTCTTTGAGGTTTTCGGGGTGCTGGCCGAATTCAAGCTCGGCCAGTTCGAAGCCTTGCGCCTTGCGCGAGTCGATTTCATTCGGGCTGGCGTTGCGCTCCAGCTTGATCCATTGGCCGTTGGCATATTGGGGGTGTTTGCCCCAGAGATAGAGGTCCGTCATCGGAGGGTTTCCTTTCAATAGGAAGGGGTTGCTCATGCAACCCTGCCTCGTGGCGAACAGGGGGTGTGCAAGCGGAAAGGAGAATCTGCGGCGGGCGCACGGAGCCTTGGCGGAGGAGCCTCGGGAACCGCCGATTGTCCTTGAAGCGCGCTGAGGGGCGAAGCCCCTAAGCCTATTTGCGCGGAAGATTAAAATCAGATGGCCAATATCGCGTAAGCGGGTTTAGTCAATGAAAGCCCGACCGAAGGAGGCGTTCATTGGGGATGATGATTTTTCAGAATACTGATCAAGTCACTGTTTTGATTGAATTATCTCAATAAAAATGTATTTTGAAGGGTAAGGTGTAGAAAGGAGATTACTTTGAAAGCAGGCCCGGTCACAGTCCGACAGCTGCTAGAGAACCGTCAGCGGTTCTGTGTGCCGATATATCAACGCCACTATGTTTGGACTCGGGACAAGCAATGGGAACCTTTCTGGAACGACGTACGAACGAAAGCTATTGAGCGTCTGAACGGTCGAGAGCGACGCTTTTCTCACTTCATGGGAGCTGTCGTTCTTGAAGCCCGTGGATCGGTATCCTCCCGACAAGTGACCTCATTCCAAGTAGTGGACGGCCAACAGCGCTTGACTACCTTTCAGCTTTATCTGGCGGCGGCAAGAGACTACGCAAAGCAGGCAGGGTTTGAAGGCACCGTAGGTCTCATAGAGGGTTACCTATTCAATGAGAAAGAGCACCTCATGGAAGACCCGGAGGTTGAGCGATTCAAAGTCTGGCCGACAAAATTCGATCGTGGCCTATTCCAAGACATTGTAACCATCGGAAGGACAGAGCTCCGCAAGAAGTATCGCGTGCATTTTTACAAGGGCCGCGACAACATTTACGATTACAGCACTGTGCCAAAGCTGCTTGGAGCTTACGGGTATTTCTTCGACCGCATCAAGCACGCCGTGGAAAGCGATGATCTTGAGGACGATTTTGCCGAGACCACCGAACTCGACGAACAAGATGAAGACAGCGAGACTGAGACTGAAGGCGCTCTAGAGGCTAAAGATCAAGATAAAGCGGCGATGGAACTGCGGCTAGATGCTCTATGGGAAGCCCTAATTGAAGAATTCAAGGTCGTTGAAATCACGCTGGAAGATGGTGATGACGCGCAGGTTATCTTCGAAACGCTCAATGAGCGAGGCGAACCTCTGCTTGCAGCTGATCTAGTGCGAAACAACATTTTCCACCGTGCCGATGCCCGACGCGAGAAAGCGGAGAAGCTATTCGAAAAATACTGGAAGGATTTTGAAGACCCCTTCTGGAGCGAGATGGAAAAGCAGGGCCGCTATAAGAAGGCCCGCATTGAATTCTTTCTCTCCAATTTCATCGCGGGAAAAGTCGCCGGAGAAGTGACACTCTCCAAACTATTCAGTGAGTACAAAGCCTTCATTAAGATACAGGCTGGCAAGCCGCACGGCGGATATCCAACCGTGGAGGCTGAGCTTCAAGACCTCGGTGCGTATGGAAGACTGTACCGGCGACTGTTGGAGCGCGATGAAGGCGATCCGCTCGGACAATTCGCTAAGCTGCTTCATCCTTGGGACGTAACAACTGTCTACCCTCTTGTGCTTCGATTGTGGGCGGAAGAAGAGCTAGGGGATGAAGAGAAAAACGAATGTCTTTCGATTCTGCTGACCTTTATCGTCCGCCGGGCCGTCTGCGGGCTTACGACCAAAAATTACAATAAGTTTTTCCTGTCTGCACTTCGCCATTTGGAGGCAAAGGGATTTTCGCGACACAACCTAGCAAACTTCCTTACGGCCCAGAATTCTGAAAGCGCGCGCCTCCCAACTGATACAGAATTCGAGAGCGCGTGGCTCTCCGCTCCTATGTACGGACGCCGACTGACACCGCTGCGCGTCCGAGCCGTGCTAGAAGCAATAGAGCGCGAAAAGCGGCAGAAATTCCACGAAACAGATCAGCTTGGTGCTGATTTGTCAGTAGAACATGTCTTGCCTACAGAATGGGAAGAGCACTGGCCACTTCCCGACGGTACGCAACCGACGAGTGACGAAACGTTCCAAGCGATGTTCGCAAGTGAAGAGAACGATACCCGAGTCGGGCAAATTGTGCGACGGCGGCGTTTGTTGAATACATTCGGAAACCTGACCGTTCTAACCAAACCGCTGAACAGCAGTGTCAGCAACGGACCTTACGAATCCAAACGTGCTGCGCTCTCTGACCATTCATTGCTTGTAATGAACCGTGAAATCACAAAAATTGAAGATTGGAACGAGGCGGAGATCGAAGCGCGAGGGAAAAAGCTGCTTGAAATCGCGCGAGGGCTTTGGCCTTATCCGACTTCGACCACTTCGTGAATTGGAGGAGATCAGCCTTGCTTATCTTGAAGTTGCGACGACAAGGAAGGAATCCAGCAGCAGACTTGGTTGTCATTGATCGCCTCAGACAATCAATTAACATATTGAATCTTGTACTGTTTTACAGCAGTTTGCGGATGGAAACTGATTGACAATCAAAATGCAAAATGAGAACATAAACAGAACATTTGGTCGGTAGCATGGCAGAATCAAAAATTGAATGGACAGATGCAACGTGGAACCCGGTGGCCGGCTGCTCTCAAGCCAGCGCCGGTTGCACGAATTGCTATGCGATGCAGATGGCCCGCCGCCTAGAAGCAATGGGTGTTGAAAAATACGAGGGGCTGACGCGAAAGAGTGGCAAACGCACACTTTGGCGCGGAATCGTTCGGCAGGATTATGACGCGCTCGACATTCCTTATCGCTGGAAGAAGACGCGCAAGATTTTCGTGAACTCTATGAGCGATCTTTTTCATGCGAAGGTGAGCGATAAGTTCATTCTCGCCGTCTGGAATGTCATGCGTGAAACACCGCATCACCACTATCAAATCCTCACAAAGCGGCCTGATCGCATGAAGCACGCTTTGGAAACGCTCATAAGCGACGTTCTACCGAATGTATGGCTAGGAACAAGTGTCGAAGATGCCAATGTCATCGAACGGATCGACTACCTGCGACAGGTTCGTGCAAAGATCAGATTTATTTCATTCGAGCCGCTGATCGGATCGGTTGGATCGGTTGATTTGACCGGGATTCACTGGGCGATTGTTGGCGGCGAAAGCGGCACAGCAGCGCGTCCGATCAAAGAGGAATGGATCGACGAAATTCACGCACAATGCCTCGAATACGAAACAGCCTTTTTTTTCAAGCAATGGGGAACTTGGGGCAAGGACAACAAGAAACGTTCCAAGAAGGCCAATGGCCGAGAGTATCGCGGCAAGACATGGGATGAAATGCCGGACGTGCATCATCAGCATGCCGCTTAACAACGACAGGGGTAGCATTGGTCAGTAAGGCTTATGATTGGAATGGCGGTGCGGAGCTTGACGAGCACACGAAGCGAAAGCACAAAGTCCTTCGAGAGTATTTTCGGGAATACCTTGTTACGCGTTGTCAGGTACGCCATCAGGAACGCTTCCGGTTAGCGGTCATAGACGGTTTTGCAGGCGCAGGTCGGTATAAATGCGGGACTGCCGGGTCACCGCTGATTTTTCTGGAGACGCTCGATCAAGCAGCCCGCGAGATCAATGTTCATCGCGCTGCCGAAGGGGCACGCCCTATCCAGATCGAATGTTTTGCCATGTTCAATGATGCGGATGTGACTGCTATAGCGGCGCTGCGCACCCATACAGCGGGGTTGCTCGAAGGCATCAGAGCAGAAAATCAGCACTTGCATATTCAGGTGGAGTATTTCGAGGACGATTTCGAAACGCTCTATCCGCGTATAAAGTCATTCCTGTCCGAGGGACGCTATCAGAATGTTCTCTTTAATCTCGACCAGTACGGATACTCGAAGGTTAATCCGGTGCTGCTCAATGATATCATGGGGACTTGGGCATCTGCGGAAATATTTCTCACCTTTGCTATCAAAACACTCCTGACCTACTTCCCGACCGATGAAGCGAAAAACAGACTCCTTGCCGATCAACCCGAGTTGAAGAAAGAGATTTATGCTTTTCTCCACGACGGCGGGACTACCATCAATAAGCGAGAATGGCTTGGTGTTGCTGAGCAGATTGTATATGACCAGCTTAAGCTGGTTGCGCCATTTGTCAGTACGTTTTCAATCCACAACCCGGATGGCTGGCGCTACTGGCTGATCCATTTCGCCAATCGTGCACGCGCACGCCAAGTTTATAATGACATCCTGCACGAAAACAGTACATCGCAGGCGCATTTCGGGCGTTCGGGATTGAACATGCTTTCATTCAACCCTGCCGAGGAAGGAATGCTTTATCTGTTTACGGATGAAGCACGCGAGCAGGCAATCAAGCAGCTACATGAGGACATTCCGAATACAATTCTGGAGCACGGGGACTCTCTCGGAGTCGAAGAATTTCATTTAAGTGTTTACAAGGAAACGCCCGCGCATAGCCGCGATATCCATCAAGTTCTCATCGACAATGATGATCTCGAAGTGCTGACCCCGACAGGCGGAGAGCGCCGCACGGCCCATACGATCAAGACGGGTGATACGATCCGTTTGAAGCGCCAACGCAGCTTTTTTCCAATGTTTCCGAAAAAAAGCTGAATCGAAGTCAGAGATTGATTTCCATATCTTCACTGCTGGACCGCTTGGGTCGTCTGCCTTGATCATCGCCATTGGTATCCCAAGCAAGACTATCAGTGCCTATCTCAGTCACCGTCTTGAGACGTGCCGTCGTCACCGCCAATATCCTTTGCAGTAAGGCCGGGCTCGCGGACGAGCAATTCACGGATTGAGCTTATATCCGGAAGGCCGAGCACTTTGCTGAGAGCGTTGTCGATTTTGATTCGTGTCGGATCGTTGTCAAGATGGCTGATCGGCGCAAGATCGATATCGGCAAGTTTATCGTATGTATTGGCAAGCGTCTTAAGTTTCGCATCCGTCAGCTCGCGAACATCAAGGACAGGCATTGACGACCATGCGGGCTTTTTCATTTGCATCCAAGCGCTACGGGTAATGGCCCGACGTCCAAAATAAAGTAGAATCCCGAAAGTTGAGTTTAGCCAAAGCAAGAGAGATTTTCGCTGTTCTTCCGTTAGTCTGCTATCGTCAAAACCCCACCATGTGTTGCCTAATGCTTTTTTGGACACAGCAATGGCAAGCACCCTGTGTGTTACTGGCCATAGTCTTGAAACAAGCAAAATTCGCCCAGCACGTGACCAAACGGCCTTCGAGTCTTTAAGCTTCCTATTTGGAAGCGGTTCTGTTCGCGCTATCAATGTCGCATTAGGACTTTGATTTATTGTCCGCACCTTATCGGCATCATGATTCCAGAATGCGGCATTCGATGACCAAGTCTTTGCAGTCTTATCCACGTCAAATGCATCAGTTATGTCGCGCACATCATAACCTAGCGCACCCAATTCATCGAGTCGGCAAAGTTTTAGCTTCTTTCCAGTCTCATTTGCAGGAGTGCGAACTTCAAAATTCTTATCTAATGCCCAATGTGATTGCATCAAATGTCGTTGAGCAAATATTGCCCCTGTCCAATTGTCGCTACCGACTGGTGCAGGTAGACTTGCGATTTCCCCGATTACACGCGCACCCGCTCGGACGACGTTCGTCTCTACTGATTTCTGCCTCAGAAGATTGATCTCATTTGCAATTCGAGAGGCGCTATCCAAGGCTTCGTGAATGGTTCGGGGGTTGCGCCACAAGTTTACGTAAATCGTTGAGCCCGGTTTTTCCTTGGATTTGAGTCTGCGGGCGATGAATAGAATTTCAGAAAGCTCGGTATTTTCCGAAAAATTTGGACGTTCGAAATCATGACTCGTAACGACGATCTCCAGATGAAAATAATCGGCGATCTGTCTTCGAACTGCTCCCCATGCTTCTCCTGTTGCCAACGCTATCGGCAACACAAAGGCGATTCGGCCTCCTGGTTTCGTATGCAGTCGTGCCAGAGGAACAAACATCGCACCTAATCCAGCGGTAGCGCTTATACCAAGTGTTCGTGCTTGTTTGGACAACGCCTTCTGAAGCGCGGCCCTGTCCTGCGGTAAGGAACCGAACAGCCTGTTGCCGTATCGACTGCTGACAAACGGAGGGTTCATTACGCAAAGATCAAGTGTGGGAACTTTTGCATTCGAGTACGCCGTTCGTGATGCCCCGGTACGAACAGTATCAAGATGCGTATCGTCCAAAGCAAATTGCGTTCTGATTTCTGGACCTTCAAGAAAGTCGAGGCTGCCGAGACGCGGCTTGCCGTGATCCATCCCCATTGGCATGACGAAAAGATTCATATTTCGGAAGGCTACGTCGGGCGCCAGAAGGGCAAGAGTGGAGGCTGTAAGGTGAACTGCCGTAGGCAGAACATCATAACCATGCATCACGTTTTGCATGAGCGTCTGGTGAAGGATTGAAATATCCTTCTCACCGAGTGAAAGGTCATTCTCGGCACGGTCTCGGATGTGGCGGTCGGTAAGAGCCTGAGCACCAGCCATCAAAAGAGTGCCTGTCCCACAAGCGAGATCTGCAACCTTGAAGTCTGCTAACTCGCGTGGTGACGAAAAGTCATGTTTCCAATCAAGGGAGAATACTAGCTTCAGGAGCAAAGTTGCTGCGGATACTGACGTGTAATAAGTTCCGAGATACTTGGCTTCATGAAGAAGCCAATGATAGATGCGGCCCATCAGGTCGTGGCGCAGAGCGGCCTGTTGACGGCAGATCGACTGCGCTTCAGCAAGCAGTGACTTCACCGCCTGCGTCGTGTTGGGACTTGATGGAAGTTCGTCCAGCACCCTTTCGCCAAGCTGGAAGATGGGTACGTAGTTTATATTTTCCCAAATCCAACGCCAGTGCTTGGATGTGGAGTCAACGACATCTGCGGTCTTTTCGATCTTTCGCAGCGTATCGACGCGCGTATCAGAAATTGACAGCTGCTCCTGAAAAATGAATGCGTTGGCTAGGACAAGTGCGGACACTTTAGCAGCTGTTTCTCGCCGCTCGACGGCCTTGTCTGATTCTTCGCCTTTTGGTGGGATAATACCGAGAATTCGTGAGAGGCGATCACACGCACCCGGTTGTCCATTCCACAGACGAGAAACAGTCTCCAACTGGGCTGACAGAGCTTTTGCCGTTTGCTCGACAATGTCATCCTTGGTTAGGGCTTCCTGAGCGCGGCGCAGTGCATCCATTAGCGCAACGGGCGTGCCTTCGAACCATTCTTCGCTTTCGTGGGTTTCCGATACGATCCGATAGCTAAGCTTTGACTGTTCCAGTGTTTCGATAATTTTTGTGGTCGGCGCAGATCGAAGCGCCAGTGGATAAACAGCGGCGGCGGCTATATGAGCAATTCCGCTTGCAACGCGTTTGCGCGCATCGTCGAGAACTACATCGCCAGCTGACGGATGGTCGGCGAATTTTCCTTCAATAACGACGCGCAATCCGCGCATCTCGAAAATTACGTCAGGTCTGTGCTTTCCGTGAACATGGATGGTTTCAGCATCAGCGGTGACGCCGAGTTTTGAGATCAGGATGGCAAGCTGGGTGTTGACCGCTTCTTCTCGATTCCGTTGCGCACTCATTTATTACCCGACCCTCTTTTGTCTTGATTTTTATGATTCAAGGTCATGTCGGCGTGGTCCCTATGGTGTTCATGTCGAGCTATGTAGTCCCTCATAAACTCCCGGATGACCTGCGAGGCCGGACGGTCTTGCCTGCGACACAGCTCAAGGAAGTCTTCCCGCAGCTCCCGCTCGACCCTGATACGCAGTCCCGAATCTTTCATGCGCTGAGTGTAGCTGCTGGATACACGATGTGCCAACAAACTTTGAACCAATTCTCCACAGAGTATGAGCGGCTCTAAGAGCGCTTCCTTGGCCGGAGTCCAGCTTCGGAAAAGCTGGCGCGCATCCAATCCGCGCAGGGTTGGTCTGGTGTCCAGAGGGCAGGAACGCCATCGGTCGTGGGTTCAGGGGCGCGAAAGCCTCTGACGGCATCCAACAGGCGGACGGTTGGTCGAGGGGAAGGTTCCAAGGAAGGGCGGCGCGAAAGCTCCCGTCCTTGGTCTCCCTGAAAGGGTCTGGGTGTCGGGGCAGGAACGCTCTGACTGGCGGGTGTCGGGGCCAGCACCCTGACCAGCGATGAAACGGCTGCACGTTTCAATGGCGCGGTTCGGCTCGATGCCGGAAGAGCGCCACAAGCCGGGAGGGATGCAACGGGAGGCGCGCAGCGGGCCTCCTTTGCCAAGATGGCGTTGTACTACAACGCACATCTTGCGTTCCTCCACTTTGGCAAACCGGGGCCGTACTACAATCAATGCTTCGTACTACACGCCCAGCCCGATGAGGCTTGCGCTTCATTTTTCCCTGCGCCACCCCAACCCCCTTGGCGCGATTGTCCGAAAGATGGTATCCCAACATCCGGCTGCCGATGCGCTGCCGATTCCTGAAAGTCCGGCATGGCGACGAAGACCAAAAAACCAAGCGCGAAAGTTCCCGCCTTCACCCGCGTCAAGCCTGTGCCGGACGGATCACGGACTCCTGCGCCTCTGCTGATCGCCAAGGACACATGGCTGATCCCGTGCAGTCTTCTGGAAGAGTGGGACCGGGCGGACAGCCCCTTCGCGCCCCTCGTGAAGCACACGGTTCTTGACGGATATGCGCTCACTTATGCGCTGTTGGGCGGCGTCGATGAATCTAACGGACAGCCTTATGCACGTTTGGCCCTGAGCTTCCGTCCTGAGCCTGCGGTCCGCAATCTCCTCCTGACCGCTATCGGCGATGTTCTCCGGGGACACGCTCATGTCGAAGGCGAATGGCCGGGGTTCGATGCCTACCGCACGAAGGAAGGAGAACAGGGGCCGACAGGCGATCCTCTCATTATCGAAAGAACACTGAAGAAGACTCCGTCCAATTATTCTTGCACGGTTACCTCAAAATTCTTTAGGATCGGATTTTATTATGATTTCAACAAACATGTAATTTCGCGGTTCAAATACCAACCGCTGCCGGATTTGAAAGAGACAGACGACGGAAAGCGACGACCCTACAGAAAACGTGGCGAACTCCCGGACCCCGACAGCGCTCCCGATTCGGAAATCAACCGCCACGACGCAAAATTCCAGACCAGGATCAGCAAGGATGCCTCCGAACGGGTCGATGCTTTTCTGAAAGCCTCCGGCCTCAAGAAAACCGATCTCACCGAACGCGCACTTGCGGAGTTTATCGAGCGTCACGCCGACGAATTTGGTTTCGATCCAGAGGTTTAGGTCGAAATCGAAAAAACGTGATCCCAATATCTTGAATTGTGATCCCAATAATACTATATCCCTGAACAGGTCCACCGCTTGGGCTGGGCCGCGCAAGGGATGCGGTCATGGCCACGTTCTTCACAGCAAGCCACAGAAACCCCTCCGTTGGATCGTGTTCGCTTTGCCTTATCGAAAACACCTGCACCCAAGTCCGACTGGTCACGGACCGGGAGCTCTCCAATCCCGTCTTCATCCGCAGGCTGCGCGATCACTGCTTTGCCTTGAACATCTCCAGCTATCACTGGCTGGATTTCCTGACCGATCAGTACCGCGATCTGCGCGGCTGCATCGTCGATCAAATGGGGCGCACGGTCTTCCTCGACATGGAGGTCTTCGAAGCACCACACATCCGCGACTGGTTCCGCGATTTCTGCTGCACCCCATGCCCGCCACACATCACGCCTTATGTTCGTGGCGAAGCAAAGGAACGTGTGCGGATTCTCGCAACGATCCTGCGCTCATCACCGCTGTAGAATTCCACAAAGCGGACGAAACGCTCGAATCTGGCGATAAGGCACTCTGATTGTCTTCACGTCTTGGTCGGATCATGACCTCTCGAAACGGCTTTGAGCAGACCGTCACGGTCCTTCCGGTATGACTTCACGAACGCGCCCGGTGCTGCCGTGTCAGGATCATGGAGAGCACCCCAGTAGGCCATTTCCACAAGGACCGGGAGGAGAGCGCGTCCTGCGCTGGTCGGCTCATAGCGAATTTGCCGATTGTCACCTTTCACACGCTCGGCGGTCACGAGACCCGCTGCGAGAAGCCGTTCGAGTCGTTCGGCAAGTATGTTCGTCGATATCTGCTCTTCCGAGGCCATAAACTCCTTGTAGCTGCGCTTTCCCAGCAGCAGCAGATCGCGGAGCACAAGCAGTGTCCACCTGTCGCCGAATATCTCAAGACCGAAATTGATTGGACAATGCGACCGTGGCGGTCCCGGCAACGTGACCATGGACAGACAGATTCCTTTCACTTGCAAAGTGCAACTGGTTTCGATATTACTTGCAAAGTGCAATCAATATGGGAGATATCCCAGCCCATGACAACAGCATATTGGCGCGCCGTTCTGGCCTACATCCTCCCGACGTTCCCCTTGGGTTATCTCTGGCATTTGGTCGTGTTCAAGGACACCTACGACGCTCTTGAAGTCTACCGTGCTGACATCATCATCCCCTTCGGGATTCTCTCGATGGTCATTCAAGGCTGCGTGTGGGCGTTCATCTACTCCCGTCTTTTTGCAGGCGAGACCGTGCTGAGAGGCGCGGCGAAGTTCATGATGCTCGCTGTGCCGCTGGCGTGGAGCTTTCTGGTGATCGTCATCGCTGCGAAACACCAGATGGCCTCGGTCTCGGGCTTCGTGCTGATCGAAAGCGGCTTCACCCTGCTGCAATACCTCGTCGTCAGTCCGCTGATCGCTTGGTCCTTTGTGCAGCGGCGGACGTGAAGCGAAGCCACCCCTTTCATATCGAAGAGATAAAAGATGGCTTACGACGAACGATTAGCCCAAGTCTTGCGTGACGCTCTCCACCGCAGGAAAGGCGTGAGCGAGCAGCGGATGATGGGCGGCCTATGCTTTCTCGTTCATGGCAACATGCTGTGCGGCGTTGACCGATCCAAGAACGGCGCTGACCGTTTCATGTTCCGGGTCGGAAAGGACAATGAGGCGTTGGCCTTGAGCAAGTCCGGCGCTTCGATTGTTGACATGGGCGGCAAGCGACTCGGGGGCTTTGTTTTCGTCGAGGCCAAAGCCTGCGAGGGGGCCGCGCTGTCGGAATGGCTGGCGCTTGCTCTGCCGTATGTTGGCGGCTTGCCGAAGAAACCAAAGCGATAACAGGCGTTGCGCGGCAACGCGCAAGCTGTGACCGCTCCGTGCGGATTTCGGGCGCTTTCAATTCCGCAGTCTTGCCTGCCTGTTGACAGAGCGGCCTCATTCGTATAACCATTTGATTATGGAACAAAGTGGTTATTCAACAAGCCCTGCGGCTCTCGATGCGGTTTTTGGCGCTCTCGCCGATCCGACAAGGCGGGCCATCCTCTCCCGGCTGGCCGCAGGAGAAGCTTCGGTGCTCGAACTCGCCGAGCCCTTTTCCATGAGCCAGCCCGCGATCTCAAAGCATCTGAAGGTGCTGGAACGTGCAGGGCTGATTGAGCGCAATATCGACAGGCAGCGCCGTCCGGCACGCTTAAAGGCTGAGCCGATGGCGGCGGCGGTGCATTGGCTCGAAGAGTTTAAAAAATTCTGGTCGTCCAGCTTCGATCAACTCGATGACCTTCTTGAAGAACTGAAAAAGGCTGAATTGAAAGGGGGCCATCAATGAGTGATTTGCCAACATATGTACTTGAGAGAACATTTAACGCGCCGCGTCATCTTGTGTGGCGTACGTGGACTGAGCCAGAACTGCTTGCCCGCTGGTATGGACCAAATGTCGAGACGATTATCCACAAACTCGATGTGCGCCCCGGTGGATTGTGGCTCAACGAGATGAAGATGGGACGCGGATCATTCTATCAGCGCACTGAGTATAAAGAAGTCATCGAGCCTGAACGCATTGTCTGCCTGATGTCGGATGCTAGCGCCGATTGGAAACGCGCTCCCAATCCTATGATGCCTGATTGGCCACGCGAATTGCTGACAACCGTGACCTTCCAAGACGAGAGCGGCAAGACCAAAATGCGGCTGACATGGGTGCCCCACAATGCGAGCGAGGCTGAGATTGCCTGCTTTGCTGCCGCTATTGAAAATATGGGCAAAGGCTGGGCCTCGGGCATGGATATACTGGCCGACATCCTTGATGAATTGCAGGGTTTGCGTTGACCGTGCGATTTTGTTGATCGCCATATCCCCCTAAAACCGCTCTACGCCTGACGTAGGCTCCTTCTCACGAAAGGAGTCGCGTCATGCAGCTTTGGCAACAGCAAAACCAAAATCAGGTTGGCCGTTCGATCTTCATGTCGTCGGTCATCGGCTTGTCCAACGTCATCGCGGTCGTCGTCGCGTTCTTCGCCACGCCCGTTGCCTATGACCGCAGCGTCGGCTGGGTCCAGCGTTTCACCGTCAGCCATTATGGGGTTGGCTTCGAAGACATCGCCGCCTTCGTCTGGTGGCTGATTGTTGCGCTGCTGATTTTCTTTTCGGCGCGGGCGTCAATCTCAACCGCGCTCGTCATGGGCGGCCTCGCGATTGCCGCCCGGTTCCTTTGATCCCCTCAACACCGCAGAAAGGAGAAAATTATGTTCACCAAGCACAAGAAAACCGGACAGGGCTATCACATCCGCCCGTTCGAAACCCACAAGAAGGTCATCGACTGGGATGCTGTGACCGGGACCATCATCCTCGGCCTGATGATCCTTGGCGTTCTCAGCATGATCTTCTGAAAGCCAAGCCGTGCCTCAACCTTATGAGCCGGACCGCTTTCATGCCGTCCGGCTTTTTGTTGGAAGTCCCCATGATGATCCATGAGCGCAATGAGCATTATCGCTATGGCAGCGCCGCTTTTGCCGAAAGGCGCGAACTCGCCGATGCCGGGTTCTTCCGGCAAACGCCTACATCTCTCTTCGTCGGCTTTTTCGACGGTCAGCCGCTCTGGTATCACGGCGCGGGCGGGCTTCTGCTCACCGCCGGGGCGCGTTCGGGCAAGCTGCGCGATATCCTCGCCTATAATCTCTGCTCAGGGACATTCAGCGGCGGATCGCTGCTGGCGCTCGACATGAAGGGCGAGCTGGCGGCGATTTCGCAGGACCAGACTCCCGATCAGAAGTTCTGCGCCTACTGGAATCCCTTGGGGCTGCACGGGCTGCCGCGCAATCGGCTCAACCCCGTCTCCTACATCCGGCAAGGATCAAACACGCTGGTTTCGGACGTGAAAGTCTTCACCGAGAACATGATCCCGCTCTCCGGCTCGGCCAATGCCCAGTATTTCGAGATGCGGGCGCGGGATATCCTCGAAGGGACGATCCTCACGCTGGTTGAAAAGCACGGAACGCTCACGCTTCCCGATCTCTACCATGCGGTCAACCTGATCCCCGGCGCGGGCGAGGAATGGCTGGATTTCGCGTACCTCATGCACACGTCCGCCTTTCCGGTCGCGGTGCGCGTGGAAGAAGAGATCAACCGTTCGCGCAAGGACAATGCGGGCGGGTTTCAGGGGATACTGGGTGAAGTCTTCAAGGCGCTCTCGTGCCTCTCGGACCCGGTTCTGATGGGTTCCGTCTCTCCGCCCTATGATTTCGATATGGACGCGCTCACGGACCTCCAGCAACGCTGGCAGGTCTATCTGATGCCGCCCGCTGAGTTCGTCGATGCCTGGGCTCCGGTCATCAAGGCGATCTTCGTTTCCGCCATGATCTACAAATCCCGCGCCCCGTCCGCGCCGCAACAGACTTGGATTCTGGATGAATGCGCCCAGCTCAATAACTTCCCGCTCGTGGTCAAGCTCTTCACCTATGGAGCAGGCATTGGAATCCGCCCGTGGGCCGTCTTCCAGTCCACCGAACAGATGAATGCGCTCGGGCCGAACGCCAAGACGATCATCACCTCAAGCGCGGCGCTGCAAATCTACTTCGCTCTGCGCGAGATTGGCTCGGCCAAGGATGTCTCGACGATGCTCGGCACCCAGACGCTGGAGTTCAACGACACGCTCCAGCAGGGCCAGAGCCGTCTGGCCAAAAGCCGGATTCTGCAATCGCTGCTCACAGGCGAAGACCCGCTCGGTGCAGGTATCGCCTTTGGTCATTACAAGCAAGCCGAACATCACCGCTCCAAGCAGATGCGCCCGCTGCAAACGCCCGATGAAGTCCTGAATGCGCGGCCCGATGCGGCCTTCATTTTCGCCGATGCGCTCCAGCATCCGGTCTTCGCGCAGCGCCAACCGTATTATCAGCAGTCCTTCATGGCAGGGCGGTTTCATCCGAACCCGTATCACCCTCCCGCCGACAAAGTGCGCGTTACACTCGGCTTCGGGCGGACACGCTGGCTTTCGGTCAAGCGCGAGTCTGTTCCGCACCGCTTCGCGCACTATCCGCAATATGTGGGCGGTGAATGGTCGGTGCTCCGGTGAAAGAGGGCAAGACAATGCATGACACAGCGCCAACCATGAAGCAGGACTCGGGCCTTGGCAGCTATTCTCACGCGCACCGCGCCGATCTTCCGGGCGGTGAGCCGAAGTTCTACCAATCCGCTCCGCCCTCCCGCGAAGCGTTCGACAATGCCCGCGATCCGCTGATTGCCGCGCAAAAGCGCGATCTGGGAAAGAGTGAAGCGCAGCGCCGCTTTGAGCTTTCGCGCCGCCAAGATGATGGCTCCGGCATGATCCGCCGCGAACAACCCAAGCCCGTCCTGAAGCCATCTCCGGCGCTCTCGATGGGACCGGACCGCGCCGCCTTCAATCGCGCTTGGTGGGATGAGCACCGCGCCGCCCGCAAGAAAGACAAGGACGCGCTGACGCAAACGCCAGCCTACTCGCCGATACAGCCGCAACAGATGCGCGTGACCTTCACCTTCCGCGAAATCGAAACCCGCGAAACCTTCATCGAAAAGCGCCGTGCGGACGCCAAACCAAACCGCAAGCGTGAAACGCAATCGCGGGAATGAATGGCCCGCGAATGAATAGCCCACAAATGAAAGGAGACGACCATGACAGACCGCACCCACGATCCCGGCAACGCCCAAGTGAACACGCAAGCTCCGGCGCAAGAAGCCGCGAAGGCTCCGCAGCCCGAATCCAATCGGCCTGAGGACGTGCTGCGAGACGGCAACATCAAGGCGACCATCTGGAAGAACGAGCGCGAGAACGGCCCCGCCTTCAGCACCGTTTTCTCTCGCACATGGCAGGACGATGAGGGTGCATACAGGGATAGTCACTCCTTCTCGGGTACCGAACTCCTGCGCGTCTCGGAACTCGCGCGGGATGCCTATACCCGCACGAACGCGCTTCGACAGGAACACCGGGTGGAAATCACGCGGGAAGAATCGCACACATCCAAAAAGGAAGGCGATCCCGAACTCCCTTACGATGAACGCTCGGACCTCGCGGCGTTCAAAGCCAAGCGGGACGCGCAGTCGAAAGATCAACCGCGAAACAAGGGTGCCAGCCGTCGCAAGTAATCGTCCGTATTAGGAATATTTTCTTGCATGAAGACAAATGTTCGTGTTATGTTCTAATTACAAATCAGCGGCCCCGTTTTGCGTGTTTTGAAGCGCAACGGGACCGCTTTTTTGTTCCCCCAAACAGATAAGGAAAACCAAGCATGAATGCACATCCGCCTAACACTCTCGCGAAGAACAAGCCTCTCGAAGTCATCCGCGACGGGGCGCTCAAGGCCACCATCTGGGAAAACGAAGGCGAGAACGGCGTCCTCTATTCGACGATGCTGGCCCGCACCTATCACGCCAATGACGGCTCGCTGAAAGACGCGCACAGCTTCTCGGGAAGCGAGTTGCTCCGTGTCGCCGAGCTGGCGCGGCAAGCCTATGCCGCAATCAACGCCATTCGCCGCGACCACGCTCCTGAGCCTGAACCTCAACATGAAGAGAGCCTGACCGATGCGTATCGCCAAGCGCTCTGAACCCAACGCCGCCCGTCCGCAGGAACGCGGGCGTGCCTCACCCCATGATGAAAGATATCCGCCATGACCGATCCCAAACCGCCCACCCATGAAAGAGGCCCGCCTCACGGCAACCTCGCCCTTCAGTTCGACGCGCAGGAGTTCGCGCATTTCCTCGACGAGTCCGATCTCACGCATGAGCAGAAGCTCGAATATATCCGCACCGTCTGGAGCATCGTGCTTCAGTTCATTGATCTCGGTTTCGGGATTCATCCGCTTCAGATTGCTCTTGGCCAGCAAGCCTGTGGACAGTTTGACGCCGCCGATGTTCTTTGCGGCGTTGCCGATTCGGATGCGCTAAAATCTCCCCATCCAGAATTATGCACGGATTTCGAGAGCGTGGGCGGGTGCCTGTGCCTGAAACGGATTCCGCACCTGCACGGGGGAGACTCAGCATGACCGCACTCACAAAAACCAAATCCGGCGTGACCGCCGTCATCTATGCCCGCGTCTCCAGCGTCGCACAGATGCAAAAGGGCCATGGGCTCGGCTCGCAGGAAACGCGCTGCCGCGAGTTTGCCCGGATGAAGGGCTATGAGGTCGCGCACGTCTTCTGCGACGAAGCCGTCTCCGGCGGTCTGATCGACCGTCCCGCAATGCTGGCGATGCTCAAATACCTCAAAGCCAACCGCCGCTCGGAGCACGTCGTCCTGATCGACGATATCTCGCGGCTGGCGCGGGACATGAAAGCCCACCTCGATCTGCGCGATGCGATTGCTGCGGCGGGCGCACGGCTGGAAAGCCCGTCGATTGAGTTCGGGGAGGATTCCGACTCCATCCTTGTCGAGAATTTGCTGGCCTCGGTCTCGCAGCATCAACGCCAGAAGAACGCGGAGCAAACCCGCAACCGGATGCGGGCGCGGATTCAGAACGGCTACTGGCCCTTCATCTCCTGCATGGGGCTAAAGCACGTCCATTCCCCCGGACGCGGCAAGGTGCTGGTGCGCGATGAACCGTTGGCCTCAATCCTTAAGGAGGCCATGGAAGGCTTCGCCTCGGGCAGGTTCGACACGCAAGCCGAAGTAAAGCGCTTTCTGGAAAGCTGTCCGGCGTTCCCCAAGAACAGGGCTGGGATGGTGCGGGGTTCGCTCGTGACCGAAATTCTGACCAAGACGCTTTATGCCGGATATGTCGAAGCCCCGGACTGGGGCGTCTCGCTTCGCAAGGGGCAGCATGAAGGGCTGGTGAGCTTCGAGACTTTCGAGCGTATCCAGAAGCGATTGAAAGAAGGTGCAAGGGCTCCCGCCCGCACCGATCTCAATGCTGACTTTCCCTTGCGCGGCGCGATCACCTGCGCCTGCTGCGAACGCCCTCTCACTGCGGCATGGTCGAAGAGCAAGACCGGAACGCGCCACGCCTATTATGCCTGCTTCAACCGCGCCTGCCCGGAGAAGGGCAAGTCGATCCGGCGGGATGACATCGAAGGCGCGTTCGTGGCGATGCTGGAGTCCATGACGCCCGCGCCGACGCTCTTTGCGATGGTCCGGGCGATGATGAAGCATGGCTGGGATCAGCGTCTCGCACAGGCCCATGCCTTTGCGAAGGGCATTGCCGATGAAGCCGCCAAGCGCGACAGGCAGGTTGAAAGCCTTCTCAGCCGGATCGTCGAGGCGACAAACCCGTCCGTGATTGCGGCCTATGAGAACAAGATCGCCTCCATTGAGCGCGAGAAGATCGTGCTGGAGGAAAAGCGCCTCCAGACAGGCCAGCCGCGCGGCACGTTCGAGGAAATGTTCGAACTCGCCATGAGCTTCTTCGCAAACCCTTCAAAACTCTGGCATTCCGGCTCTCATCTGCACCGCAGACTGGTCCTGAAACTGACTTTTGCGGAGCGATTGAGCTATTGCCGGAAATCGGGGTTTCGAACCCCTGAAATCGCCTTGCCCTTCAAGGCTCTGGCGGGTTTTCAGGAGGGTCAGAACAGAATGGCGGAGAGGGGGGGATTTGAACCCCCGATACTCTTGCGAGTATGCCGCATTTCGAGTGCGGTGCATTCAGCCGCTCTGCCACCTCTCCGGCCTAGTTTGCGGGTTCTGTCTATTTAGAGGCTTAGGTTTAACGGCGCAAGGTTTATGTGTGCTCGGAATGTGCCTTGTTGTTCTTCCGTTCCTTATAAAAGTGAAAGGCGGAGGGCAGGAGGGAGAGGATAATAATTGCGATAATAATAGGCAGGAGATAGTGGTCAATGTGTTCCGCCGGGATCATTTCCCCAACCACATAACCAAGAACACACAGGCCCGCCACCCAGAAAAAGGCTCCGATTATCGAGTAAACCACGAATTCGCGGTAGGGCATCCGCACCATTCCGGCGCAAAACGGCGCGAAGGTGCGGACGATGGGCATGAAGCGGGCCATAATTATCGTCATGCGGCCGTGTTTTTCGTAAAACCTCTGCGTCATTTCCAGATGTTTGCGTTTGAGAAAGCGCGTGTCACCTTTTTCGAACATTTTCAGGCCGACGCGGCGACCGATTTCATAGCCCACGAGATTGCCGGTTATCGCGGCGATGAGGCCGCCCAGCGTGAGAAGCCAAATATTTAAAAACCCCTGCGAGGCCAGAAAGCCGGCGGTGAAGAGCAGGCTGTCACCCGGCAGGAAAAAAAAGAACGGTACGCCGGATTCCAGAAACAAGATGCTCCAGACACCCGCATAGCCGAGGGATTTTATGAGTGAGATCGGGTCAAGGCCCATGGAAGGTGTTCCTGTTGTTTGTGCCCGTTTATCCTGCGGGACGTTAACTTAACGCGCTCTTTGCCGCAAATGTTTCATTACCGTTTAACAAAAACAAGGGGGAAAAGGAGCTTTTTCGTTCGCTTCGACTTCATTTTCCAGAGATTTTTCTATAGTTTTTATCCGTTCACCGGATTTACGCGCCATGTTTCTGCTTCAACTTGTCATCGGGGCCGTTCTCATCGGTCTCACCGTTCTCATTCACGCCGTCGCGCTGGATCGGCTCAAGATGGCGCTGGACGGGTCGGAAAATTTCTTTCGTCTTAAAATGCGGCACTCCTGGAAAGTGCCGATGCTGATCATGGCGGTTCTGGGGGCGTTTTGCTCGCATATCGTACAGATCTGGCTGTGGGCCATGTTTTATCTCGTGGTCGGGGCGCTGCATACGCTGGAGGAGGCGGTTTATTTTTCGACGGTTGCTTTTACCACCGTGGGTTTCGGCGATGTCGTGCTGGATCACAAGTGGAGGCTTGTGAGTTCCTTTCAGGCGGCGAACGGATTCATCTTGTTTGGATGGAGCACGGCCTTTATCTTTGAGGTCATGTCGAAACTGTACGAAAACGATTCCCGCTGAGCGAGGTTCCATAATCCTGTATGCGCGCTTTTTTCCTTTCCGTTTTTTTTATGCTTGCCTTGCTGCCGGGGGCGGCCTTGGCGAGTAAGGACAGTTTTCAGGTCTGGCTTGTTGCTTTCAAGAAGGAGGCTTTGCGGAAAGGGATCTCCGAGAGCGTTCTTGAATCGGCTTTCAGGGGTGTGAAGCCCTTGCCGCGGGTGATTGAGCTGGATCGCAAGCAGCCGGAAGGAAAAATGACCTTCGCACGATATAAGGCGAAGGTGATTTCCAAGGACCGGATTATTCAGGGACGCAAGCTGTATGCCCAGCATCGTGAGACGCTGGATGCGATTGCGGAGAAGTATGGGGTGCCTGCGCCCTATATTCTGGCTCTATGGGGAATGGAAACCAGCTATGGCAACAATACGGGCGGGTTCGGGGTTATTCCCGCATTGGCTACGCTGGCGCATGACGGGCGGCGGAGTACTTTTTTCCGAGGTGAGTTGCTGGCGGCGTTAAGAATTCTGGAGGAAGGACATATCAAGCTTGAGGATATGAAGGGGTCGTGGGCGGGGGCGATGGGGCAGAACCAGTTTATGCCCTCCAGCTTTCATGCCTATGCTGTCGATGAGGATGGCGACGGGCGGCGCGATATCTGGACCACGCGCAGGGATGTTTTTGCTTCCACAGCCAATTACCTCAGCAAGAGCGGATGGCGAGGTGACGAGCGATGGGGACGTCCGGTCAAGTTGCCCGCGAAGTTTCCGGCCAAGCTGGTCGGGACGGAGACGCGAAAGAGTTTGAAGGAGTGGAACAAGCTTGGGGTTCGTTTGCCCCATGGAGAGGAACTTCCCGATATTGAAAAAATGAACGCTTCTGTAGTCGCGCCGGACGGTATAGGCGGGCCCGCGTTTCTGGCCTATCATAATTTCGGGGTTATCATGAAGTGGAACCGTTCGCAATATTTCGCCGTGAGCGTTGGGACGCTCGCGGATGCGATAGCGGAATGATTTTAGGACAAAGCGATGCAACGACTCCTTAATATCTTCAAACTTCATGCCCTTCTTTGCTTCACTGTCTTGCTTTCGGGCTGTACGGGGATTCCGTTTTTCGGTGACCGCGACAAGATCGTCGGCAAGCCGGGGAAAAGTGTCGGCGCTTATAAAGTTGGTGCCCCCTATAGGATCAAGGGCGTTCTTTATAAGCCGCAGGAGTATGAAACTTACAGCGAGACGGGCATTGCCTCGTGGTATGGGCCTGGTTTTCAGGGGAAGAGCACGGCGAACGGGGAGCGGTTCGACACGGGCGAGTTGACGGCGGCGCATCGGACGCTGCCCATGCCGAGCCTTGTGCGGGTGACCAATCTTGAAAACGGGAAGGCCGTTTTTCTGCGTGTCAATGACCGGGGGCCGTATGCCCATGGGCGGATTATCGACGTTTCGCAAAAGGGGGCTGAGCTTCTGGCGTTCAAAAACAAAGGCATAGCCCGCGTAAAGGTCGAGCTTATGAAGCGGGAGAGTGCTCAGCTGGCCGCGCTGGCCAAAAAAGGCGTCAGCACGAAGGGGCATGAGAACAAATATAACGGCGGCAAAACGTATGCGAACCGGGTTCCGCCTACACCGCCGCCAACGCCTTCGGTCCGGCAGGTTTCGGCTTCACCCGTTCCCATTCCGCTGGATGACGGATCGACGGTGAGCGGTCACGTCAAGCGCGGGGTGGTTTATCCCGATCCGGTGGTCGAGCAGAAGAGGGTGCAGCCCACAACGCTTCTGGTTCAGGTGGCTTCGTTCGCGGGGGAAAGTCAGGCGCAGGCTCTGGCGGAAAAACTTCAACCCTATGGATCCGCCCGCGTGTACCCGGGGATGGTTAACGGGCGACCGTATTACCGGGTGCGGATTCCCGCAAGGGATGAGCAAAGCGCCGATGTGCTGGTTCACAGGCTTGAGGCCAAGGGTTATGAGGATTGCCTGATTGTGGTTGAATAACGTTTAATAAGGTTTGCGATGAGACGATTATACTTTTTGTTTGCTCTCAGCTTTTTTATGTCTTTTGCTGTCTATGCGGAGGAACCTGCGCTGCAGACAGCGGCGAAGCAGGCCTATGTCATCGACTTTGACACCGGAGCGGTCCTCTATGAAAAGGATGCCGATGCGCGGATGCCGACGGCCTCCATGAGCAAGGTCATGACCATGTATCTGGTCTTTGATGCGCTCAAGCTCGGGCGGCTGAAGCTGGAGGATGAGCTTCTGGTCAGCCAGAGGGCATGGGAGACGCAAGGGTCCAAGATGTGGGTGCCGATCAACGAGAAGGTCAAGGTGGAGGATCTGATCCGCGGTGTGATTATCCAATCCGGCAATGATGCCACGATTGTTCTGGCCGAGGCTCTGGCTGGGTCCGAGGATGCTTTTGCTCTAGCGATGACCAAGAGGGCCAAAGAAATCGGTATGGAGAACAGCCATTTTAAAAATGCCAGCGGATGGCCGGACCCGGAACATTATTCCACGCCGCACGATCTGGGGATTATGGCGCAGAGGCTGATCAAGGATTTTCCCGAGTATTATCCTTATTACTCGGAGAAGGAGTTCACCTATCACGATATCAAGCAGGGGAACCGCAACCCCTTGTTGTACCGCAATATCGGGGTGGACGGGGTCAAGACCGGGCATACGGAGGAGGCGGGGTACGGGCTGATCGCCTCGGGGATGCAGGACGGGCGGCGGATCGTTGCGGTTTTGAGCGGGATGAAGGATCAGCAGGAGCGGGCGGATGAGTCGGCGCGGATCGTGCAGTGGGCGCTGGGCAGCTTTGCCAATATCTCCCTCTTCAAAACTCCCAAGGAAATTGAGCGTATTCCCGTTGTCTTTGGCGAGGGAGAGAGCGTGGGGGTCGCTGTAGCCGAACCCCTTATGGTTACGGTTCCCAAGATGGACCGCGAGTCGGCCACTGTTGAGATTTCCTATCAATCACCCTTGATTGCTCCGGTCAAAGAAGGGCAGAATGTGGGGAAAGCCACTGTAAAGATTCCCGGCGTCAAGGATATCGTCGTCCCGCTGGTTACGGTCGGTGCAGTCGAGGAAGCCGGATTTTTCGGCAAGATCATGCAAAAGGCCAAGATGATCCTTGGCGGCAAGGCGTAGGGAATGAATTTACATCATAAAAAGAGACCCCTGTTTATTACGCTGGAAGGCGGGGAGGGCGCAGGGAAGACGACGCAGATCAACAAACTGGCGGAACGTCTGACCCGCGAGAATTACAAGGTTATCACTACCCGTGAGCCGGGCGGGACGCCCGAAGGTGAGAAAATTCGGTCTCTTCTGGTTCGCAACGGGGGAGAGAAATGGAGCCCTCTGGCCGAGGTTCTGCTTATTCTGGCGGCGCGGGTGATGCATGTCGAACGGGTCGTGCGGCCGGCGCTTTATTCGGGGAAGGTCGTCATCTGCGACCGGTTTTCAGACTCTACCCTTGCGTATCAGGGGTACGGGCGGGGCGTCCCGCTGGATAATATCGAGAAGCTGACGCAGGACTCTTTAGGCGAATTGAAACCCGATCTCACCTTTATCCTTGATGTCGATCCGGCCATCGGGCTGAAGCGCTCGACGAAGCGGATGGCGCGTGAAAGCCAACCCGATCTTCAGGCGGAAGACCGTTTTGAGCGTATGGAAATGGAATTTCATGAGAAGGTCCGGGAAGGGTTTCTTGACATTGCCCGCAAGGAGCCGAAGCGTTGTCAGATCGTGAATGCCATGGATACTGCAGAAGTTATGGCCGAAGCGATCTGGGCAGCGACGAAGGCCCGCGTCTAGGAAAGGCCGCGCATGGATTTGTTTGCCGAGCATTTAGCCGATCCCGAGGCCGAGACTTTTGAGCCTGAGGATATTTCCTCGAAAGGTTCTGTAGACGCAGAATCTTCGCCCTTTTTGACCAAGCCTACGTCGATGACTTTCTGTCTGGGGCACGAGGAGCAAGAGGCACTGTTGGCCGATCTGTTCGTTAAGGATTCCTTGCCGCACGCGCTGATACTTTCCGGCCCCAAGGGGATCGGAAAATGTACTTTTGCGTTTCGTTTTGCGCGCTATCTTCTGAAATTCGGAAAAGTTTCCGAGCCGCAGGATAGTCTTTTCGGCGGGGAGGCCATCAGTTTTCCCAAGAGCATGGATGTGGATTTACAGGATCCGGTTTTTTCGCGTGTGGCTTCGGGGGGTCATGGAGACCTTCTATACATTGAGCGCGCCGTGGATGCTTCAAAGGGCAAGGAAAAAACCTCAATCACCGTCGATAGCGTTCGTAAGATCGCGCCGTTTCTAAGAAAAACCTCGGCCGAGGGCGGGTGGCGTGTCGTCATCATCGACGATGCGGACACGATGAATGCGGCGGCCCAGAATGCCATTCTCAAAATCCTGGAGGAGCCGCCGAAGAAGGTTGTCATTATGCTGATTACGCACCGGATCGGGGAGTTGATTCCGACGATACGGTCGCGCAGCCGGGTCATCGGCTTTTCGCCACTTGAAAAAACTACGTTGCGGGAATTGCTGGGGCGACAGGGTTTTGTTTATTCGCCTAAGGATATGGACCTCATTGTCGCCTTTTCAGAGGGCAGTATCGGTCAAGCGCTGCGCTTTGCGGAAGAGGAAGGGCCGGAGCTATTTTCGGAGATTGCGTCCCTGTTTTCGGCTTTTCCCGACTGGAACTGGGCGGTTTTGCACCGTTTTGCCGACGGGTTCGGCGGGCCGGGCACAGAAAAGCGCTATGCTCTTTTTACGCAGCTCCTTGTCTGGATATTCAGAACGCTTGTGTTTGCTAGGGCGAGGGGGGATGCGCCCTTGCCCGAGTTTCTGCGCGGAGGGGGGATCGAACGGATGTTCCAGACCGTCAGCCTTGACCGACTTCTTGGCATAACCGATGCCTTGCAGGGGCATTTCGCCCGCACGGATTTTTCCAATCTGGACAAGCGGGAAACTGTACGCAGCGCGTTTCTTGTGATAAACCCTTAAAAAAATCAACAATTTAGGGTTTTTCAACCTGACAGAGGTATTACCTTGAGCACAAAGACGCCCTTTTTTATTACGACCGCCATTTCTTATGTGAACGGCAAGCCGCATCTGGGCCATGCCTATGAGGTCATCCTGACCGATGTGATGGCGCGGTTCAAGCGGCTGGACGGTTACGATGTGTTCTTCCTGACCGGGACGGACGAGCACGGGGAGAAGGTCGCCAAGACGGCTGAAAAAAATGACATGAGCCCTAAAGCTTTTGCCGATATGAACGCGGCCTATTTTCAGGAGATGGCGAAGACGCTCGGCATCTCCAATGACGATTTCATCCGCACGACAGAACCCCGGCATTATGCCGCCTCGCTAGCGATTTGGAACAAGCTGAAGGAAAAGGGCGATATTTACCTCGGGAAGTATGAGGGATGGTATTCGGTCCGCGAGGAGGGGTATTTCGGCGAGGATGAGTTGACGGCCGATCCGGTGACGGGCAAGAAGCTGACTCCCAACGGGACGGAAGTGGAATGGGTGGAAGAACCGAGCTATTTTTTCAAGCTGTCGAAATATACTGATAAGCTTCTCAAGCTTTATCAGGACTATCCGGGATTTATTATTCCCAATGTGAGGGCGAACGAGATCATCAGCTTCGTCAAGCAGGAGGGAGGCTTAAAAGACCTGTCGGTCTCCCGCCACAAGAGCCGCCTGACCTGGGGGATTCCTGTCCCCGGCGAGCCGGACCATGTCATGTATGTCTGGCTGGATGCACTGACCAATTATATCACCGCCATCGGCTATCCCGATGAAGGGTCGGAGAGTTTCAAGAAATTCTGGCCGGTAGATTACCATGTCATCGGCAAGGATATCACGCGCTTTCATGCGATCTACTGGCCCGCGTTTCTGATGGCGGCGGATTTACCGCTGCCGAAGCATATTTTCGCGCACGGGTTTATCAATGTGCAGGGGGCGAAGATGTCGAAGTCCGTCGGGAACGTGCTTTCGCCCGATGCGCTGGTGCAGGCTTACGGGCTTGATCCGTTCCGGTATTTCCTGATGCGGGAGATTCCGCACGGGCAGGACGGAAATTTTTCGCACGAGCAGGCGGTGCAGAGGATCAACGCCGATCTTGCCAACGGGCTGGGCAATCTCGCGCAGCGGACGTTGTCTATGATTTATAAAAACTGCGGAGAGAAAATTCCGGTGCCGGGCGATCTGGCGATCGAGGATAAGGTTTTGCTTGAGCATGCGTATGATCGTTTGATTGATGCGGATGCAAGGCACAGCGCGGACAGCTTTGCCTTTCATAATGTCCTGACGGCGATTTGGAAAGTTATTTCCGCCTGTGACGTTTATATTGACCAACAGGCGCCATGGAAGCTCAAGAAAGAAAACCCGCAGAGGATGGAAACAGTTCTTTATGTTATTGCAGAAGCTGTGCGGTGTATCGCTATCGCGGTACAAGCCGTTACGCCTTCGTCCTCTGCTAAATTACTGGATCAGCTCAAAGTGCCGGAGGACAAACGGTTGTTCACACATATTTCGAAAGATTATGCCCTCCGGCCCGGAACAGTGATCGACAAGCCGGAAGGGGTATTTCCGCGCATCGTCGAAAATGAAGAAGCGGCGGAGTAGGGGCGTTATGTGGATCGACTCCCACTGTCATCTCAATCATGCGCGGGTGGCGCCGGAGGATACGCCTGCGCTATTGGCCGCCCGTGCGCGTGAGGCGGGGGTTGCGGGAATGATTTCCATATGCTGCCGGATTGCGGAAGAATTCGACGATCTTCTGGCTATGGTCAAGCCGCTTCCCAATGTCTGGTGCAGCATCGGGACGCACCCGCATGACGCGGGGTTGGAAACGGAAAAAGCGATTACTCTGGAGCAGATTTGTGCGAAGGCCTTGTCCGACCCCAAAGTCGTCGGAATCGGGGAGTCGGGGCTGGATTATTATTATGACCATTCACCGCGACCGGATCAGCAGGAATCTTTCCGCAAACATATTCGGGCCTGTGTTCGGACCGGGCTGCCCCTGATCGTGCATAGCCGCGAGGCCGAAGCAGATACGGTTCAGATCCTGCGGGAGGAGGGGGCAGGGCAGGGGCTCAAGGGCGTTATGCATTGTTTTAGCTCCGGCCCGCAACTGGCCAAGGATGCGCTTGATCTGGGGTTTTATATTTCCTTTTCAGGGATGGTGACGTTTCCGAAGTCCGATGAATTGCGGGCGATTGCAAAGACGGTTCCGCTGGACCGGATTCTGGTCGAGACGGACGCGCCGTTTCTTGCGCCCCTGCCGCACCGGGGGAAAACCAACGAGCCGGCTTATGTCGCTCATACGGGGAATTTTTTGGCCGATTTTTTAAGGGTTGAGAGGGAAGAGTTTGCCGCGCAAACCACGCGGAATTTCTTTACTCTCTTTGACCGGGCGAGTCTCGAATGAAACTTAACGCCATCGTTTTGGGGTGCGGCAATTCATCGGGTGTTCCGGGGATCGGCAATCATTGGGGGCATTGCGACCCGAACGAGCCGAAGAACCGCAGGGGAAGAAGTTCGCTGGCCGTGTTCAGCGAGAAGACGACCCTTGTCGTCGATACGGGGCCGGATTTCCGTGAGCAGTGGAACCGCGAGGGTCTGCCGCCCCCCGATGCGGTTTTCTATACGCACCCGCATGGGGATCATTGCCACGGGATCGACGATCTGCGGAGTTTTTATTTTCGCGGTTCACGTGAGCCACTACCGACCTATGCCAATGCACAGACGTTTGAGGATTTAACCGAACGTTTCCGTTATCTGTTTGAAGGCGGGAATAATTCGTTTTTCTATCCGCCCATTCTGGAGGCGCGGACTTTTAAGGACAAAGATTTCGGCAAGGAGAACATGTTCGGCGATATTTCTTTTGTTCCCTTTGCCGTCGATCATGGGTCGTGCGTGTGTACCGGGTACCGTTTCGGTGATCTGGCGTATACCGTGGACATGAAGTCGCTTGATGATGCCGCTTTGAACGCTATGAAGGGCGTAAAAACGTGGATCGTGGATGCGGCCGCCTATCAGAGCAAGAACAATGCGGTACACGCGAATATCGCGGATGTAATTGGCTATAACAAGATCATTCAGGCCGAGGCGGTTTATCTGTCCAGTTTGACGTCCGTCATGGATTACCAGACCTTACTCAACGAGTTGCCGAAGGGTTTTTATCCGGCTTATGATGGCTTACGTATTGATATTTCATGAGAAAATTTACCCGTTTGCGTTTTTTTAGCTAAGTGATTATTATGATTATATAAAATAAGAATTCGGGGTTTGAAGGTGGCGGACGGGCGGCTTTATATCAGCGACAAGACAGCAGAATCCTACGGCGGAAGGCAGCAAGCCGAGGAGGTTTTCCGGCGCGTGGGTAACAGCGGGCACATTGTCGTTTATGGACCTGACGATTCAAAGGAAGACGTTGAGAAACTTTTCTGGCAAGCCAAAAGAGGCTCCCTAGGGTTTTTCTCCTGGGTGAGTCAGAAGGATATGGACACCGTTCTGCAGATGTCGCGGGATACGCCCATGCCCGCCCTGATGATGTTTGATCTCAATCGGGACGGCAAGGTTGATATCGGCAGCTATAACGACAAAGAAAGCCACCACAAGGCATTTCAAGCCGCTTTTCCTGGTGACCCTCTGACCGTCAGACAATTCACTCTCGGCCATGAGATCGGACATTTCGACGGCCACAAACCCGATGATTTCTGGAGGCGCTGGCAAAATGAGCGTGATTCTGACATCGAAGGTTTCGAGGGTATAGGAGCAAAGGGCACAAGAGAATTTCGCGAAGGGATACTGGCGGCGCGCGCCGGGAATGCCATCGGCGACATGATCGCCATGCAGGATGTCAAGAACTCCGACCGTTCGACACATAGTATGCTCGTTAACAACCCGGAATTCATCCATACGAGTGTTCTGGGGATTTTTCTACAAGGAGAGGAGGGTTTTGAGGTTACTCAGGACAGCCTTAACAGTTCTCTGGACCGCTTTCGCGATCAGGTTTTAGGGCGGATTTACGACCAACATCTGGCGCAAAATCCGCGCTTTCGTCTGGACTTGACTAGCGTGACAGCAAGTGATGTCGATTATTTTTACGAAAGTAAGTTTACTGAATTCGTGGCGCAGCATGGTCCAGCGGTACAGGGGCGGTATGAGCCGTTTACTAACAATCTGAAAGAGCTAAACGATAAGGTTGATAAGCTCTGGGAAGAGTATACGGCACTGGGCGATGACCCGGAAAAAAGGAAAGATGGTGTTTACGAGAAAATTCAACAAACCAAAGAGGCTATGAAAGTCGAGTTGCAGCAAGCTCTGGATTTTATGCGAGAGACCGATCCCAAGCTGTATCGGCAGCATATCGTGGACGAGTATTTCGGGCTGTTTAACAGGCAAGCTGGCGTATACAATCTGGAGATCGGCGATAGAACCCCGGAGGCTTTTATAAAGGATATACATAGACCTACGCTCAAGATTATTCAGGATCTCCGCGCCGAGGGTGCCTTTGCTGATGACCCAATACAAAAGCGGCTGAGCGATTATATGATCCGCGACAGCCAGATCAGGCCCGAACTCTATGGGCTTGGACCGAGTGACAGAGTTTCAGGTCCATCCGCGCCGACATCGCTGATAGGGCCGCGTTAGTTTTCCTAAAGCTTTTAATGGCAGACCATTTCTGCGCCATGGAAATGACAGAATCCCGACGCAGCTGACTCCGTAGCTGTTTGTGCCAGAACTTCTGTTCCGGCATGGGCGGCAAAATCCATTCCTAGTCCGCTCCAGACCGATCCGAAGAAACTTGTTAGCATCGGGCCCAACGGTGTCGAGTGCAGGATGCCAAATTCAATGGGGATCATAATCAGGGCGTGGAACCAGAAATCCTGCCAATTAAAGGATGAACTATGATTAAAATTATCTGTAGCTGACATTGGTAACACTCCTGTTAACGATAAGTGTAATGTTATAACGTAATTAATCTTCTTGAGTCAAATGCTCTTTTCGTGTAAGGGTTTTGCACAGACCGGAGCTATACCCTTGGACCTATTGCAAGCCAGAGAGATCAAGCTATTCCGTGGCGAACGTGAATTGTTTCATAACGCCGAAAACCTGAATCTTGCTTCGGGGCAGAGTCTTTTGATTCTTGGCCCTTCAGGGTGCGGGAAAACGTCATTACTTCACGCACTTGCAGGTTTGCTTCCGGTGACTTCGGGTGAGGTTCTTTTTAAGGGGCAGTCCTATCGTGGTCTTAGGCCACATCGTCTGGACCAAATTCGTGCCGAAAATTACGGGTTTGTTTTTCAGAGCCTGCATCTTGTCGGGCACCTTAATGTCCAACAAAATATCGCACTGGCGTTTTCCAGTGCGCGTAAGTCTCCTGAACTTTCTTCTATTTTGAAAGTTTGTGAAGCTTTGGGGTTAAAAGGGAAAGAATCTCAGAAAGCTTTTTCCCTTAGTCAGGGAGAGGCGCAGCGTGTTTGTCTTGCCAGGGCGTGTGTTCATAGCCCGAAAATTGTCTTCGCCGACGAGCCGACATCGGCTTTGGACGACGTCAATACAAAGGCCGTTATGGACTTTCTGTTTGAACTGTCAAAGGCCTCAGGAGTTAGCCTTATCGTCTCAACGCATGACCAGAGGATCAAGCCATACTTCAAGGATATTCTGGAGATGAGTATATGAACGATCTTCGCCTTGTTCTCTGTTCTCTGTGTTCAAGGTTTACACCTAGCGCTCTGTCTGTGCTGCTTATCGCCTTCGGCTTCATGTTGGCACTTTTAGTCATTATGTTTTCAAACCATGTTCATAAAAGGCTAAGTTCAGACGGGCAGGGGGTTGATCTAGTGATCGGTGCCAAAGGCAGCCCGTTACAGCTCATTCTTTCTTCCGTTTATCATGTCGATTTACCTGTCGGGAATATACCGTATAGCGAAGCTAAACGCTGGATGCAGCATCCGCAGGTTAAGCAGGCGATACCACTTGCACTGGGTGATAACTGGCACGGGTTCAGGATTGTCGGAACGACACCAGATTATCTTTTTGTTTACGGAGCTGTTTTAAAAGATGGGCGTATCTGGGAAAATTCTTTTGAGGCCATTGCCGGATCGGCGACCGGGTTACGGCTTGATATGAGTTTTTCCGGGGCACACGGTTTGATCGAGGGAAGAGATCATCACGAGGATCATCCCTACAGGGTTGTCGGCACCCTTAAGCCAACAGGTACGGTTCTGGACCGTTTGATCCTGACCTCCGTCGGTAGTGTCCTCGAACTGCATGGGCAGCATGATCATGACCATCATGAGGAAGAGCATAAGCCACACGATGACGACCACACGGAAGAGATCGGTATGTCGTTACCAGAGGTTACCGCTGTGCTTCTTAAGGTCAAAAGTCCTCTAGCGGCGATGAACCTTCCGCACACGATTAACCGTGAAAGCGCTCTGCAGGCCGCCAACCCGGCACTTGAGATGGCTCGACTGAGTGGTTTGCTTGGCATCGGCTCGAAGAGTCTCGGCGCTTTGTCGTTCTTACTAATTGCTATAGCCGCGCTGAGTATTTTCTCCGGCCTAGCCAGCACGATTGACAGCCGGATGGGTGAATTGGCCGTTCTTAGGGCCATTGGTTATTCCCGGCGACGTCTTATCGGGATTGTCCTGGCCGAGGGGCTTATGGTCACCACTAGCGGGATTATTCTGGGGTTGGCTTTGGGAGCGGTTTGTTTTCGTGCGCTTGTTTCCTATTCATCGGCCCTTAATGAAAGTCAGGCCGTTTTTGACTGGTCCGCCCCGGGACTCGCGGAGGCGCTGATTTCCATTTTCTTTGCAGGTCTTATTTCTGCTATTATTCCTGCCTTGAGAGCCGGACGCATTGATGTCTCCGCTCAACTGGCAAGGGTTACATGATACGGTTACTGTCCTTAGTTTTGCTGACTTGGTTTTATAGCTCTTCTGTTCTTGCGATCGAGGAGTGGGAGTATTCTTCTACGACTTTCAGCCAGGAGTCTCTGGTTAATGCGGTTCCTGATTTTGTTAAAACCCCCGAGGGCGGGGTTTCATGGCAGTTGCTTGCCACTACTCAAGAGAATGAGGTCATTGTCGGTAAAGTCGAGGATGGAGATCTAATTTCCGTGCGCCCTGAGTTTTCCAAGGATGTTAAGAATCTCGACGGTCAGACCGTTGTCATGCAGGGGTATATGTTTCCTTTAGAGCAAAAAGAGGAGCAAACTCGTTTTCTTTTCGGTCCCTTTCCCATGAGTTGTCCTTATCATTACCATGTCGGCCCGTCTATGGTCATCGAGGCTCATGCGGAAGCCCCGATTACGTTTAGTTTCGATGCGCTGACGCTTACGGGCAAGTTTGAACTGGTTCCGGTGGACGATGAATATAACGTGTTTTACCGTCTTAAGGATGTTACTATTGTCCCTCCATCCTAGGGACATGGAAAAGCATGAAAAAGGGCGCAGTTCAGAAACTTGTTAAAATCGTCGAGGCCTATTGTGCAGAGAAGGGGCTTCGTTTTACAGAGCCGAGGCGCCATGTGCTTGAGATTATCGCGGGTAGCTCAGTGCCAATAGGCGCATACGATATATTGGCTAAACTTGGCCAATTTCTTGACCATCCCAAGCCGCCGACCGCCTATAGGGCTATAGAGTTTCTGCAAGAGAATGGCTTTATTCACAGGATCGAGAGCCTGAATGCCTTTATCACCTGTCATGCCGGGCATAAACATTCCGGGTCGCAATTTATGATTTGCGATCGTTGCGGGACGGTTATTGAGGCGCATTTGTGTGAGTTGCCCAAGGATTTGGCCCGTAAAACCGAGGAGGAGGGTTTTGTGCTCAGCAGTTGGAACGCGGAGCTTCACGGACAGTGCAAGAGTTGCCAGAGGCATTGACTTGTCTTTCTTTATTCTCCTATATTTCCCGCTAGGACATTTTCCCGGAGGTTTTTGATATGAAATTGCCCGTTCTTTTTGCTACAGCCCTTGTTTTGTTTGTCGGATTCGCAGCGCAAGCGGAAGAGGGGGGCGCTAAAACCTCCTATTCAAAGAAGAAGCAGGGCATGGTTCATTTCGTCGAGGAGCAGGATCAAAGCTCTGAAAGTTCTGCATCCGAAAGTGCGGATGCCTCTGGCTCTGCGAATCCTGCCGATATTGAACCAGCTGCGAGTGCAGAAGAAGAGACCGCCGAAGAAAACAACAAAGTTGCGGATATGATCAAGCTGCCACGTAAGTGACTTCAGTTTTTATCAGTAAGCTTTCTGTAAAGCGTCGATTTTGCGATTCCGAGCAAACGTGATGTTTCGGTGATATTTTGACCCGTGTAATTCATCGTTTTTGCAATCATTTCTCGCTCGATTTCATCGGCTTTTTTTATTAATCCTTCCAAGTTTATCAGGTCTATGGTCATCATGCCTTTCCGCAGCGCTTCTGACGGCTGAGCGTTTTTGTTTTTAAAATCTGTACCATCGAAAAGTGCGGCATTTGTAATTTCTGTTTCATCGCACAGGAGGTTGGCCCTTCTGACCTTATTTTCTAACTCGCGGACGTTGCCCGGCCAATTATAATTGCTTAGAAGCGCTTTCGCTTCCTTCGAGAAGTGTTTGGGCGGTGAGGCGTGTTTAACGGCTTCACGCTCTAAAAAATGCTGGGCTAGACTCAGAATGTCCGATTTTCTCTCCCTGAGAGGTGGGAGAGCTATCTCAAGGACGTTCAGACGAAAATAAAGGTCTTCACGAAATCGCCCCGTTTTTACGTCGTGCGCCAGATTGCGATTTGTTGCCGAGATTATGCGGACATTCACCGGAACAGATCTGGCGCTGCCTACCGGTTCGACTTCCTTTTGCTGGAGTACCCGCAGCAATTTGACCTGCGCGTCGAGGGGCAGTTCCCCTACCTCGTCCAGAAATACGGTGCCGCCGTCTGCTTCACGAAACTTCCCCAGTGTTTTTTCTGTCGCTCCGGTAAACGCCCCTTTTTCGTGACCGAACAAAACGCTCTCAACGAGTTGTGTCGGAATGGCACCGCAGTTCACTGCTATAAACGGCTTTCCGCTGCGTTGGCTTTCACCATGAATAGTCTGAGCAAAGACCTCTTTTCCGGTACCTGTTTCTCCGCAGATCAAAACGGGGATGTCGGAACTTGCAGCCTTTCGGCCTACATTTACAGCGGCTAGTAACCCTTGATCGTTGCCAATCAATGTGTCGAAGGTCAGGCGCCCCTCTTCCTTACGACTTAAACGGCGTACCTCTCGTGAGAGTCCCGAGAGTTTGAGCGCGTTGCGAACAGTAACGGCCAAACGCTCACCCTCGTAAGGTTTTGTGATAAAATCCGAGGCGCCCAGCTTCATCGCCTGAACGGCCTGTTCGGAATCCTGCGTACCCGTCAGCATAATAACCGGCAGGGCAGGGTATTTTTGTCGGATAATCTCCAGAGTTTCCATGCCACCCATTACCGGCATATTCAGGTCAAGGATCACAAGAAGGATATTTTGCTGTGAATCCTTTTCGAGCAGGTTTAGCGCTTCACGCCCGTTACCTGCCTTTGTGCTTTCGTAAGCGAGTTTTCGGCGGAGGAGGGTGGCCAGCATATTGCTATGCAGGGCGTCATCATCAACGATCAGGACTTGTTCGGTCATTGTCTTTCTCCCTTTTTAGAGTAACAGGGGAGGGGTTAAAAAGGCGTTTCAAATTGGGGCTATTCTTAATTTGAAACGTCTTATTATGAGAATAGCTTTGCTCGGCATTTTATTAAACTATTGATTGCATTGATTTAAACTTATGGCACAAGCCTTGCATTTACATAAATAGGAAAGGATTTATGTTATGCAGGTCATTCTTAAAAATGCGGAGGAGCTTCTTTTCAAGGACGTCAAGAACGCCTGGGAATGCCAGCCGCACCTGCGCTGCCTTTATTTCAAAAGGGCTACTACTCAAACATCATATTTCCCAGACAATAATCAGTCGGAATGGGTGCCGGCCTTGTTGAGTGAGTTACGGTGTTATCTTGATGATGCCAGTTCACGTGTTTATGTCTGCCACGACAGCGATGTTTTTATTTTGGCGCGCTCGATTACCAATAAGCGCCTGCAAGAGTTTTTGCACCACCTTGAAGCGAAACTTGGGCCAGCCTCATTTATGGGGCTGGCCTATCTTTTTGAAGTGGGTGTAGATTGGCCGCGGTTACGGACTTTGTGCGAGAGAAAAATCGAGGCCTTCAGACGATTTTGCGAGAAGAGGGTACGCTCGCAGGAGCAGCCCCAAGAAGTCAAACCTTTATGCGTCGAACAAACGCTTAACACTGTTGACGAAACGCTGATTGCGACACTGGCTGAGCGCCGTGCCCAGCGCAAGCATCCTGTGGTTATGGTTGTTGAAGACGATGCTTTATCGCAAAAGCTGATTAGCATTGCGCTAAAGGATAAATATGCCCTCGCCGTCACCCCTGACGGCCAGGGCGCCATTCTCAATTATGTGCGGCAGGCGCCGGACATTCTTTTTCTTGATATCGGCCTGCCGGATATGGACGGGCATAAAGTTCTGGAGCGTCTCTTTGCTATTGATCCAGAAGCCCATGTCGTGATGTTCAGCGGTAATGGCAGCAAAGAGAATATTTTGAAGTCTCGTGAGCTTGGCGCTAAAGGTTTCATTGGTAAGCCTTTCACACAAGATAAACTTTTCTGGACCATCGAACGTTCGCCTTTCATTCAAGCCAAAATAAACAAGGAAGCTTATCATGGACATCTTGTCTCTTAATGCCGAAGTCAAACTGGTGGCGGCGGCTAGCTCTATTGGACGCAATCCTCTCAGCTGGCAGGGTTGGCACTGCTTGCGTATTCTGATCGAGGATGTGAGTGAGGACAATCAGCAGGAAATTCTAATCTGGAGCAAGTCGATCCTTGAGTCCTATCTCAAGGACGCGGAAGGGCGCGTGTATTATTGCGAGGGCCGAGACATTCATGTCATTTGCCGTGATGTGCCTCGGGCCATCCTGGAGCAAGCCGGGAATCAAATCTGCGATCTTATTTTCAACGAAAGCCATATGCTTGTCTCCTATGACATTTATGAGCTTAGCACGGAGGGCGCCGAGTACAGCAAAGCTGTTCTAGAACAGAAGGATATATTCACGCTCCCATACTCGCAGGCTGTATCTGTGGGAACCGAGATGGAGCAGGCCTCATTCCCTGGTGAAGCGCCCAGGCGCAGCCTCACACATTCAGGTGCGCCTCGTGTTCTTCTGGTGGAAGACGATGCCGTTACCCGCTGGATGGTACGGAACGCCCTGAAGAATGAGTGCGAATTTATAACTGCACCTTCTGCCAACAAGGCTTTCGCAATGTTTTCATCCTTTACGCCGGATGTCGTATTTCTGGATATCAATTTACCGGATAATAGCGGTTATGCCGTTCTAGAGTGGATACTTAAAAACGATCCTGGTGCCTGCGTCGTAATGTTCTCAAGCAACGGGCAGTTGGACAACATCGTGCAGGCGATGGAGAAGGGCGCCAGTGGCTTTATCTCCAAGCCCTTTCTGAGAGAACATCTTTTGTATTATATCCAAAGTCATTCGCAGAGCACCGTTTAATCGCCCTATCAGGAGGTTTGCCATGGAATGCATAGCCAATCTCAGCGAGAACGCCAAGCTTATGGAGGCGGCGATCGTCAATGCCAAGGATGGTGTTATTATTACTACAGCCGATTTAAATAACCCTACCATACTTTATGTGAACGAGGCCGTGACGCGTATATCGGGCTATGAGGCGCATGAGTTGATCGGGCAGACGCCCCGCATTCTTCAGGGGCGGGATACGGATCGCAAGGTTCTTCGTGAACTCAAGGATTGTCTTTCGAAGGGGCGACCGTTTAAGGGAGAGTTGAAGAATTATACAAAAGATGGAATTCCCTACTGGCTTGATATCAGCATTACGCCAGTCAGGAACGATGAGGGGGTCGTCACTCATTTTACTGCTATAGAGCGGGATATTACCCAGCGTAAAGCGTTCGAGAAGGAATTACAGGTGAGTAGAGAGTCCGCCGAGGTCGCCAAGCGGTCTATGAGGAGTTTTCTGGCGAATATGTCGCATGAACTGCGGACCCCCATGAACGGAATTCTCGGTCTTTCCGAGCTTCTCGCCGAAATGCCGTTACAGGATGATCAAAAGGAACTTTCGGACGCTATTCATATCTCTTCCAGAAGCCTGCTCAATCTTCTGAACGATATTCTCGATCTTTCAAAAATTGAGGCGAATGAGTTGATTCTTGAGACTATACCTTTCGACTTGAGGCAAGTCGTGCGGCAGACGATAGATTTACAGAAGCCGCTTGCTTCCAGAAAGGGTATAGCTTTGGAGTATATGATTAGCCCGGAAGTTCCTGATCGTATTGTTGGCGATCCCGGACGATTTCAGCAGGTTCTCAATAATCTGATCAGCAATGCCATCAAGTTTACCGAGAGCGGAAAAGTTCTTGTCACTATTGAAGAATTTTTGTCTCACCCCGGAGAACGGCGGTTAAATATTAAAGTCCAGGATTCGGGTATAGGAATACCCCTTGAGAAGCAGCAAATTATATTTGAGAAATTTATTCAGGCCGACGTTACGACGGCACGAAAATATGGAGGAACAGGCTTGGGTCTTTCCATTACACGAGAGCTTGTAGAAATGATGAATGGAACTATTGATCTTGAGAGCACCGAAGGCGAAGGCACTATCTTTTATCTCGATCTTCCATTGATCAATGCAACAGCCGAATCTGACTCCTCGTTGCAAAAGGCCTTGGCCAGTACAAATAACTATAACCGCAAAGCCCGTGTTCTTGTGGTTGATGATCACCCTGTCAATCTGCTGTTTATGCGAAAAGTTTTAAAGAAGATGGGATTTATGATTGTTGATGAAGCCGAGAGCGGGCACAAGGCGATAGAGGCCGCAGAGAAGAATAGGTACGACCTTATTTTTATGGATTGTCAGATGCCGGAAATCGACGGGTTCGAGGCCTCCGAGATTATCAGGGAGAAGGAGGCTTTGATCGGCGATGTTCTGATTATAGCCGTTACTGCGGATGCCATGCGTGGGGCGCGGGAAAAATGCCTCGATGCCGGAATGAATGATTATATCAGCAAGCCTGTCGATATTAGCAAACTGACCTCCGTGCTTGAGAAATGGCTGCCGTGCAACAACAGCTTTGAAAGCCCTGAGGATGATCAGAGTTTTCTTGTTCCGCTAGAGCCTGTCACTCAGTCTATTCATGGCGTGGAGAACATATTTGACTGGGACAGACTTAGAATTTTTGCCGAAACGCCGGAGGAAGAAGAGGAGCTTATCGGCATCTTTGTTAACTATGCACAAGAGTCTCTTGATATCCTGAAGGCCAGCGTTGCTGAGCAGGAATACGAACAGTGGAAAAAAGCCGCGCATAAGCTTAAAGGTTCGGCGGCTAATCTGGGTGCACAGAAACTTTCGGAACTTTGTTTTGAGGCTGAGAAGGCTTTCGAAGCTGTATGCGAAGAAAAGGGTGAGCTTTATCGCCAGATTAAGGGATCGTATTCAGAGCTTCTGGGTGTTCTGGGCGACAGGGTACCGGAGGGCAGAGGAAGTGAGGTTTAAGCCACATAAGGTTATACTCTTGTGTGATAATGTATATTATGGTAATTAATATATTCTATTTAGTTTCACTTTCTTGCGCCTCTCTCACATGATTGGGCCTTGCGGTTCGGGCGGCTCTTCTTCTATCGGGCTGAGATCGTGTACACCGCCATTATCTCTCAGTTCTGCCAGAAGTTCGAAGTTTTCAGCTTGAGCCATTTCATTGGCGAAGGTTCTTCCCTTGGCGACTTCCTCGGGATTTACAAAGCGCAAATCGGCACCGGCTTCAAGCAGATCCTTCATCTTCGCTGCATCCGTGTTGCGGGATTTTATCATGTGCAGCATTTCGATCGTTGCATCATAGCTGCGCGATAATTTTTCAAGCACTTCGGTGTCCATGGCGACCAAACACGTCTGGTCGTCATAATTCAGTGCGGCAAAATGATATCCTGTGAGGCTGAAATTTTCGCGCCCGATTTTGCGAGCCTCCTTTGCAATATCCGCCGTCTCCTTGGCGTGGATAACCACATAGTTCCAGGAACGTCCGCGGTGGTCCGGCAAGGCCTGGCTATTCTGCAGCAAATGCATCAATGTCCGAGGCGCAAAGCGCGAAGACACCGTTTCGACCGGAACGATATGGCCGGACGATGCGGCCTTTAAGACTGCGGCCTGCGCCCAGATGGTTTCGCGGTGGTCCAAGGAGGTTCCGATGTTAAAACCGCTGTCCGTGGTCTCCACATGGAACTGCTGGGGCGTGGCGATAAAATAGCCGCTGAATTCGGTCACGTCCGTCCACTTTTTTTGCAGATGCGCGATGTCGCCGACCTTTTTGTCGATCTTCGGGCGCCATTGCCATGGACCCTTGAACGTGGTGTCGTAATCATCGCGCAGCAGATAGTCCAGGTATTCAGCGGCTCTTTGCGGGTCCAGATCGTTAAAAGTCCGCAGGTCCGGCTCAATAGACAGGTCTTTCGATACGATTAGTTTCGCGCCGTTGAGGAGGCCGTATGGCGTCATTCCCCAGCTTGCTGCGGTGTCCAGATCAAAAGATACGACATGGAAAAAGCGGCCCATGTGCATGGTTGCGGCCTTTGCGTCTTTTGGGGGTGGAAGAGAAATTTTTGTTCCCCTATCGTCGAGGAATACTGCCTTGCCGCCGTTATTGTAAAATCTGGCGTAACAAGATAATTCGGGGATCGATGCAATACGGCTTCCCGGCTGGTTTAGCCCTATCTCATAGGCACTCTCAAGATTTGCCACTTCCGCTCCCTTGGATGCAGAAATTTCTGATTGAGCGTTCACTTTCACTATAGAACCCGATTCATCGGTGATGATCCGAGAGTTGTCTTTTTCTACAATCAAGAGAAGGCTGGCGCCTGTTTTCTGATCCTCAAGGAAAAAGGACCGCCTGTCCGGGCTGGCGGATACCGATACATCGTTTTGCGTGGTCGTACGCCATTTACGGCGTTCGTCCGTGAAGAAGTTCATGTCGAAATGATTGCCCCAGTGTCCGGGCTGTGACATATAATCCAGTATCTGGCGCTTTTGCTCGTAGGTAATACTCAATGGACACCCGCCGCCGTTCAATCACACTCTGTTCAAAGCTCTT
The DNA here is from genome assembly GCA_016699735.1 of Alphaproteobacteria bacterium. Lineage (NCBI taxonomy): Bacteria > Pseudomonadati > Pseudomonadota > Alphaproteobacteria > Alphaproteobacteria bacterium. Next base: position 1,749,303 of record CP065008.1, on the reverse strand, counting down.
ATTATCCTTATATATTAATGTGTTCTATTTTCGGTTAATTGTCAAAAAGTTGTGATCCATGAAGTCAAAAGGGCAAAAATACACGTTTGAAGAGCTTACGGGCATCATGGCCAAGCTTCGTGATCCGGTCAGCGGCTGCCCGTGGGACCGTGAACAGAATTTTAAGACTATTGCCCCCTACACGCTTGAGGAAGCCTATGAGGTGGCGGATGCGATTGATCGCAATGATATGGATGATTTGCGGGAGGAGCTGGGCGATCTTTTGCTGCAGCCCGTTTATCACGCCCAGATGGCTTCCGAGGCCGGGTCTTTTAATATCGAAGATGTGGTTGACGGGATCGCCCGCAAGATGGTCGAGCGGCATCCGCACGTCTTCGGAGATGCAAGCGCACAGAGTGCCGAGGAGGTCAATTCGATCTGGGATCAGAAGAAGAAAGGAGAGGCCGAGCGGAAAAGACAAGGCCAGAGCGCCAGTGCGCTGGAGGGCGTTCCCCCTGCCCTGCCCGCCTTGCTGAAGGCGCAGAAGCTGCAATCCAAGGCGGCCAAGGTGGGATTTGAATGGAAGAATATTCAGGACGTTCTCAATAAGCTTGAGGAAGAATTGAAAGAGCTTCTTGAGGCTGTACATAGCGGGTCTAAGGAAAATAGCGCCGAAGAACTTGGGGATGTTCTTTTTGTGCTTGTTAATCTCGGTCGTAAAATGGGGATCAATAGCGAGGAGGCCTTGCGTCAGTGCAACAACAAGTTTGAGCGTCGTTTCCGTGGGCTTGAATCGGATTTTATTCAGCAGGGCCGCCCACTCTCAAGTCTTCTGTTAGAAGAAATGACGGATGCGTGGATAGTGCAAAAGAAAACTGAAAGAAAATACAAGTAAAAACAGTCTGTTACATTTTTTTTACATTTACACTACCGTCAAATAGTCATAATGAAGAAAATTCGCTTTTTCTCCCTAAATACTTTGTGCTAGACTTTCGGGGATAAAAATCAACAAAGAATAATTTAAGACCTTTAAATGTAATAAAGGCGCGATTGTTTAACAGAGGGTTACACACATGGACGGTGGTTCAATACTCTCCCCGAGCACAAGGGTTCCTGAAGAACACCATGACGCTTGCGGGGTCGGGTTTCTGGCAAAGATCGACGGGACACCCAGTCACGGGATTGTCAAAGACGGCTTGACCATGCTGGGCTGTGTCCAGCACCGCGGCGGAATCAACCCGGACGGCAGCGGCGACGGCGCCGGTATTCAAACGCAAATTCCGCATGGGCTTGTGAATAAGGCCTATTACGATCAGGCCGGGTTCGAGGCCGCTGGATCGCTTGGTGTTGGTGTATTTTTTCTTCCCCGTCAGGACTGGTGGGCGCGTGACCAAGCACAAAAAATCGTCACGGACCATATGCAGAACGCGGGTTATAAAAACACTATCTGGCGGGACGTTCCGGTTGATAAGGAGACGCTTAGCACTTTGGCCCGCCAGACGATGCCCCATATCATGCAACTCCTTGTGCCTCCGCAAGACGGTATGAAAGGCCAAGATTTCGAAAAGCATCTTTTCGTTGTCCGGCGGCAAATCGAAAAGGACATTGCCGAGCGCGGACTTTCCAGAGGCGGCAGTGAGACATTTTATGTTCCCTCGATGAGTTCGCAGCGTATCATCTATAAAGGCATGGCGCTGGCCCCTCATCTTTCCAAAGTCTTTCCCGATCTTAAGGATGACAGTTTTAAAAGCGCCTACATTATTTTTCACAACCGCTTTTCGACCAATACGATGCCGGAATGGCCGCTGGCGCATCCGTTCCGTATGCTGGCACATAACGGTGAGGTCAATACGGTTGTCGGTAACCGCAATGCCATGCCCATGCACGCACGGCGTTTTGCTGATGCGTACGGGCCAGATTATGCCAAGGTTACACCGGTAATCATTCGTGGACGCTCTGATTCCGCGGACGCTGATTCCGCCATGGAGTATTTTCGCCATACAGGACTTTCTCTTCCCACCATCAAATCCATGATGGCTCCGGAGGCTGTCCGCAGCAGTTCTCAACTCCCGGACGATGTGCGTGATATGTATAAGTACATTTATGCGACATACGACCAATGGGACGGTCCGGCGATGTTCATCGTCAGCGACGGGAACATGGTGCTGGCTGCCGGAGATCGCAATGGTTTGCGCCCGACCCGCTATATCATTACCAATGACGGGCGGATGATCGCGGGTTCGGAAGACGATATGCTAACCCTCGATCCTTCTCTTATTGTCGAGAAGGGCAATTTGACACCGGGGACCATGATTGCGGTCGATCTGGGGCGTAAGCAAGTTTTACGCGATCAGGAACTTAAGGCGATTGCCGTTTCCGAGCTTCGCGACCAGATTGAATTAACATCCTATATCCAGGACGTCCCCGATCCGAAAAGGCCTTTTGCCTTCAGGTACGATCCTGACCGGGAAGAAGATGGCAAGGCTCTGCGTCAAGCACAGAGGACGGCCGGGATTACGACAGAAGACGTCGAATATATCGACGATATGGTGAAAGAAGGGAAAGACCCTCTGGGCGCTATGGGGGACGATACACCTCTGGCGGTTCTTTCTGAAAAACGCCGTCATTTTACGGATTTCTTTCAGGAGCAGTTTGCCCAGATCACGAACCCGCCGATCGATCCGATCCGCGAAGCCGAGAGCATGAGTATCAGCAGCCATCTGGGCTCTTTGCATGATTCCACTGGGCGTCCTTCCAGAAAGCCTGTATTTCTCCTGAACGAAACCCCTATCCTTTCCGAACAGCACAAGCGCGATCTTCAAGACAGGATCGGCAAGCAAAATCTTCATGTTATCGATTGCACGTTCGATACCAGCCGGGGCGAGTCTCTTAGGTCAGCTATGGACAGAATACTTGGAGAAGCAGCGAGTGCGGCACACCAGGGCAAACATATTTTTCTGACCGATGAGTTTACAAACGAGCATAAGGTTGCTGTGCCCATGATGCTGGCGGTCGGAGGCGTTCATACCCACCTGATTAAATCAGAACTCAGGGACCAGACTTCGATCGGGTTCAACGATAATTCCGCTTATGAGACGCACAGACAAAACTGCGTGTTCGGGGTTGGGGCGGATTATGGCACCTGCCAGCTTGCCGAGCGCACAATCTCTGCCCGTCATGCGGAGGGCGCCTATGATAAGGGTGATAAGAGGCCTGACTTGCAGGAATGCCTTGACAGTTTTTATCATGCTCTTCATACGGGACTTGCGAAGACTATGTCGAAGATGGGCGTGTCAACCTTGTCTTCGTACAAACAAGCCCGCCTCTTTGAAGCTTTAGGAATTTCGCAGACTATCCTTGACGAGCATATGCCGGGAATCCCCTCCCCTATCGGCGGGATGGACATGGATATGCTGGAAACGCGCCTTGTCCACCACCACGACCGCGATATCAAGCGTTCGACAAATGATACCTTGAACGATGGTGGGCTTTTCAAAGCGCGCGCTGCCGGGGAATATCATGCCGATGGCGGTTTTGCCATCAAGCTCCTGCAATATGCGGTTAACGAGGGCGGCGACAAGGGCTGGGAATTTTATCGGCAATATACAGACCTGCTTGAGCGAAACCGACAAGAGCATCCTATCGATATTCCGGATTTGCTTAATTTTAAGGAGGTCGATGCAATCCCTGTCGAGGAGGTCGAGTCCGAAGAAACGATCATGGCGCGTTTTATGAATGGCGCTATGTCACTCGGGGCGCTCTCACCAGAGGCGCATGACGCGATTACGGTTGCCATGAACCGCCTTGGCGCTAAATCCAATAGCGGCGAAGGGGGCGCAAAGCCTGAATTTTACGGCACTGAGCATGATCCCAGCGTCAAACAATATGCCTCGGCCCGCTTTGGCGTGACAGCCGGTTATCTGATGAGTGCTGATGAAATCGAAATCAAAATCGCACAGGGAGCCAAGCCCGGTGAGGGCGGGCAGTTGATGGGGGCAAAAAACCATGGCGCCATTCCCCGTCTGCGCCATACCAAGCCGGGGGTCACACTGATCTCCCCTCCTCCACACCACGATCAGTATTCGATCGAGGATCATGCCGGCGTTATTTATGAACTCAAGGCTATCAATCCCGAGGCCCGCGTCCGCACAAAGCTTGTCTCGACGACCGGAGTCGCCACGATCGTTTCCGGCGTTCAAAAGGCCGGAGCCGATACCATACATATTGCCGGATTCCGCGGAGGCACGGGAGCCTCACCCAAAAGTTCCATCAAGCATACAGGTATGCCGTGGTCGATCGGACTTTCATCGGCTAACCAGCTTTTGCACCGCACTGGCGGGCGTGAGTTTATCTCCCTTTCGACCGATGGCGGTTTAAGGGATGGGCGGGGCATCGTCATCGCGGCCCTGCTGGGTGCTGAGGAGTATAGTTTCGGATCGTTGCCGATGTATGCGACGGGTTGCCTGCTGATGCGGCAATGTTTCAGTAATAAATGTGCTGTTGGTGTGGCTACGCAGGATCAAAAACTCCGTGCAAAATTTCCAGTTCTGGACGGTGCCGTTTCTCCTCAGGAGAAAGCCGTGACCATGGTCATGAACCTGTTCCGATATCTGGCCCGCGATGTTCGTGAGCAGTTGGCGGCCGTTGGCTACCGTTCGATCGACGAGGCTGTCGGGCGCGGCTTTGAGCGCCTTGAGCAGGTCTACGGGAAGCATGTGGGGATTGATCTGGGGTGGATGCTTGAGAATCCAAACCCTGCCGGAGCGCCTCTGCACAGTAAACTCAAGGCCGGGGAAAGGAACGAATATTCCGATCCTAACCATCCCAGCGGCGTGTATTTTGACGAAAAAATACTAAAGCTATACGGAGAGGAAATCCTGAGCGGACGACCTGCCGAGATTACCGTTTCTGTCACGAATACTGACCGTGCTGTCGGGGCGCGTATGGCTTATCACCTTCGAAAGGCTTTCAGTCCTGAGTCCCTCAATAAGACCGGGTTTTTGGCTGAGGATCATGTAAAAATCAATCTGGACGGGATTGCCGGACAGGGTCTTGGGGCGTTTATCGAGCAGGGTCTTACCCTGCGTGCACATGGCGCCAATGACGGGGTCGGGAAATCACTTTCCGGCGGAAAGATCGTGATTTCCGCTGACGAAGCCAGTCCGATTGCACAGAACCCGCAGGATAATGTCCTGATCGGACAGTTTGCCTTGTTCGGCGCGACCAAGGGTGAGCTGTTCGTTGCCGGGAAAGCCGGAAACCGCTTTGCCATCCGCAATTCCGGCGGTCTTGCTGTCGTCGAGGGTATGCAGGATAACGGCTGCAATTACCAGACGAACGGGCGGATCGTGTGCCTAGGTGAGGTCGGGCATAATTTCGGCGCAGGTATGACCGGGGGTGATGCCTTCATCTATGATATCGCCAACACGCTGGAAGAGCGGGCGAATGATGATGTTGTTCTTCGGCAAATTACTTCAGGCAGCAAGGAAGAACAGGATCTCAAATTTTTGGTTGAGAAGCATGTGCGCGAGACCGGATCGCGGCATGGGCAGAAGATATTGGATCACTGGGAGGATTCATTGAAGCACTTTAAGTATGTTCTGCCCTCTTATGTTCCGCCACCTACACCGGAAGTCGAAGAGACTCCCGAGTTTGCGCTGCACTGATAAAGGGGATCAATATGACGCAAGACAATAAAGCAGGTGATATTGTAGAGTTAAGAGACCTTGTGAGGCAAGCCCAGAAGCTTGTGGCCTTTCCTGATGTCAGCCGCGAGAACCCTCTTACTATTTCTGCGACCGAAGCGCGTCAGAGTTTTGTGCCTGTAGACACTCTCTATGATACCCAGATTGCCATGAAGCAGGCGGGACGTTGCGGCCAGTGCGCGACCCCGTTTTGCTCTATCGGTACGCCTGTAAAACTGTCCGGTTGCCCTCTTAACAATAATATACCTGACTGGTTGCAGAAACTTGCCCAAGGGCAGATTGAGCTTGCCATCGATCAGGTCTACCGTACTAACCCGATGCCGGATGCAACCGGATTTGTCTGCCCTAAAGCCGCTTTGTGCGAGGGTGCTTGCGTCTTGTACCAATCCGACTGGGGCGCTGTTTCGATTGGAAATATCGAGCGATTTCTTTCTGACACCGCCTGGAAATACGGACTTGTTCCGCCTATCAACCCGCGAGGCCTGAACAACGAATTCAAAGTCGCCGTGATTGGCAGCGGGCCGGCCGGTTTTGCGGCGTCCGCCGCTTTGGCCGATGTCGGTTATCATGTCGAGATTTTCGAGCGCAGCGAACAACCCGGCGGGCTTTTGCGTTACGGCATTCCTGCCTTCAAGATGCCCAAGGAGGTTGTCGACAGAAATTTCCAGCGTTTGGATGCTGCGCCGAACGTCGTTATACATACGCGCATGTCTATCGGACAATGCGGCGAAGGGGATGCTCATGACGGTCATAAGCATATTCCGTTTGCCGATCTTGTTCGCGAGTTTGATGCCATCGTTATCGCTACCGGCACTTACCGTTCGAAAAGCGCCCGGATGGAAGGAGATGCTGCCTCCGAAGTGCTTCCGGCCATTGATTATCTTTCCACGCAGGACCGTGTTTCTGAAGGCACAAAAGTTCCCGGATACTCTGATGATGAGGGTAATCCCGGGTGGCTAAACGGCCAGGGTAAAAGAGTTGTCGTTGTGGGCGGCGGCGATACGTGGATCGATTGTATGCGTACGGCTAAGAGACAAGGCGCCGCAGAAGTCATCGGGCTTTATTATAAGGGGCCGGATGACGTTAAGGCCAATGACAAAGATCTTGGCTATGCTCTCAGGGAGTTTCAGGATGACGACCGTATCCGTTATTACTCTAAGGCCAAGGCCATGGAAAGGGTTTCCGATAAGTCTTACAAGGTCACGGTTGCCAAAACACAGATGGTCGATGGGAAGCTGGTTGAAGTTCCCGGAGGAGACGAAGTGATCGAAGCCGACCTTGTGATCAGCGCGGTCGGGTTTGAGCCTGAAGATTTGCCTTCCCTTTTCAACATTCCTGAAATGCCCTTGAAGCCAGACGGGACGCTTGCCGTTAATCCGGTTCACCATCCCGAGCCTTATCCACCGGGTACAGGAACCGTTGGCCGCGTTCACTACGGGGACGACAGTGCAATAGTTGTGGCCGCAGGGGATATCGTTCGCGGTCCATCCCTCGTCGTGCAGGGCTTGCGAGACGGGAAGGATGCTGCAAAATTTTTGCACGATGCTCTCCGCTATCCTGAGCGCATTAAGCTTAAATACAAGCAGGATCATATCGAGCTTGAGACTTACGACCCCTAACGCTATGAGTTTTACGTCTTTGTCTTTGTTCGTTGTCTTGAGCGTGAAGGTTTGTAGTTAAACTGCGAAAAGAATTTTTCCTTATCCGAGTCGTGCAGACGTACATTTATTCTTATTTCCTTTTCTGTTATTTTTTTTTGCAAAACCTCTCCGTGCGCGTAAAGCCATGCGAGGGCTTTTCCGTCCTCGGGCCGGAGTTTGAAGACGATTTCTTCCCTTCCCGCTGCGGTTAATTTTGCAATTTCACTTAATAGACTTTCCTTTCCCTCCCCCTTCAGCGCGGATAGAGGCACAGACCTTATTTTACCGTAAGAGGCGAGGCGCTTGAAGTCTGCGAGATTATCTTCGGAGAGCTTGTCAATTTTGTTATAGATTTCAATGATGCGGGGGTCGGTTTCATAATCGACCTCAAGGTCTTTGAGGATCGTTATGACATCTTCGCGCTGCTGCCTGTAATCCGGGCGCGAGACGTCAATGACGTGCAGGATTACGTCAGCGCTCGTGATTTGCTCCAATGTTGCACGGAAGGATTCAACCAGATGTGTCGGCAGATCGGAGATAAAGCCCACAGTGTCGGCGAGGATCACTTCCTGCTTGGTTGGCAGCTTGAGGCGGCGCATGGTGGGGTCGAGCGTGGCGAAAAGTAAATCTTTTGCTAATACCCCAGCATCGGTGAGAGCATTAAACAGAGTCGATTTTCCGGCATTTGTGTAACCGACCAGAGACACGATGGGATAAGGAACACGCTCGCGGCTTTTGCGTCCGAGGTCGCGGGTGCGTCGGACATTCTCCAATTCTTTTTTAAGCTTTGTAATTCGGTCGGAAATCAGACGACGGTCAAGCTCGATCTGAGTTTCGCCGGGTCCGCCCATGAAGCCTGCTCCGCCGCGCTGTCTTTCCAGGTGGGTCCAAGAACGGACGAGGCGTGATCGCTGATATTCCAACGCGGCCAATTCGACCTGTAAACGCCCTTCCTTCGTGCGGGCGCGTTCGCCGAAAATCTCAAGGATCAGCCCTGTGCGGTCGATGACCTTGGCTTTCCATGCGGTTTCCAGGTTTCTTTGCTGCACGGGTGAAAGCGCCTGATTCACGATGACCACGGAGGGTTGCAGTTCCTCGATATCCTGAGCGATATCCTCAACCGTTCCCTTGCCGATGTAACTGGCCGGATTGATTTTCTGGACTTTGGCGATGCGTGTTTTCAGCACCTTCAGCCAAATGGCGCGGGCCAGACCTTCGGCCTCCTCAATGATATCTTCGGTTGCCCGGGTCGGTGGTTTGGCCGTACTGAGGGGTTGGACAATATAGGCGCTTTCCGCTGTTTGATCACCGGAGTCCGCCTTGCCTTTTTTACTCTTCAGCTTGTCTGTGTTGCTCAAAGCACCTGCCGAGGGAAGCCCCTATCAATCGTCGGAGTCTTTTCCGTCCTCGCCGTCCTTAAGGCTCAAAGGTCCGCCGGGCATGATGGTTGACACGGCGTGCTTGTAGATCAGCTGGATATGCGAATCGCGGCGCAGGAGGATACAGAAATTATCAAACCAGGTGACAATGCCCTGGAGCTTCACGCCGTTAACCAAGAAAACAGTGACGGCCATTTTTTCCTTGCGGATTTTATTCAGAAAGACATCCTGAACGTTCTGAATTTTTTCTGACATGCTCTTTTCCTTTTTGTTATGGCACTTGTTTTTTTTACTTTAGTGTCAGGACTTTATCTTTTTTCAAAGAATAGCCTCCGTCCTAGTTTTTAGCGAATTATGCGTTCAATGCAACCAAAAACTCGTAAAGCTCCTGACAATTTTTCAGAGACAAAATAGGATTGTATTCCCTTTTTGTTGCTGACATATCCTCGCCTGCTGTGAGTAATACGGCGGGGCAAAGCGCTTCCTGCGCGCATCTCATGTCAATGTCCGTATCCCCTACGTACCAGGCTGTATGTCTTTTATCCCTAAAATTTGTCAGGCTAAGGGCTTTTAGAAGAGGTTCTCCGGAGGGCTTGTCGGCTGCGGACTCCCCCGCGGCGACGACGACTGAAAAATTAGAGGACCAGCCGTAATATTCAATTTCCCTCCGCACGATGGAGCCTTTCTTGTTGCTCACCACCCCCATTACCGTCATTCTTTCTTTTAGCAGATTTAGAATTAAATCTGCTGCGGGCATATACTTCAATTTATCAGTGTTTTCATTCACGTATTTTTCGAAGAGAACTTTCGCTTCCTCAGAACGGTGTTTGTAAATTGTGGTGTAGAGGATTTCGCGGGGTTTGCCGAAATACTCCTTGAATTCGTTCTGTTTGAAGGGCGGAAAGCCCAATTCTCCTAATACGTGCGAGTGTGCATCGTTCAGAAATCCGTAGCTGTCCACCAAAGTTCCGTCCCAGTCGAAAAATACAGCTTCCGGGTGCCTAATCTTTGCGCTCACAATATCTCTCCCGAGGTGGTTTTTTCAATTTCAATATGCTGCCCGTAAAGGCTGATCGCGGACTCTTTGTAATTTTGTGTCAGGTCACTGACGAGGAACCTGCTTTTTCCAGAGCGGCCTATGTCGTTGGCGATTTCCGGGTGTCTGTCCAGATAGCTGGCTAGTTTTCGGGGAATGATTTCGTCCTGCGATAGCAAAGTCATGTTCTTACCCGCTAACGTGGTGATTTTGTCCTTCAGAAGCGAATAATGGGTGCAGCCTAAAATAAGACATTCGCTTCCGGATTCAATCAATGGTGCCAAGTAATGTTTCAATACCGGATCAATCCAGCGGATGCCGTCATTTTCGATCATAGGCACGAGCAAAGGCGCGGCGTTTTGGACGATTTGAATGTCGGGATTCAGCTTTTGGAGTTCCTGACTGTAGACGTTCGAGTTGACCGTATGGTGCGTTCCTAAAAGACCAATATTTTTATGTCCCTTTTCGATTGCCTCCTCAAGTGTTGGGACGACGACACCTATTATCCTTCTTTCGGGCCACGGAGATGACGGGAGGTACTCCTGCTGAAGTCTTCTTAAGGCTGTGGCGCTGACGGTATTGCAGGCGACGATAATCAGGCGGCAATCCTGACTGAAGAGATACTCCATGGCGCGGCGTGAATATTCGTATATGGCTTCCGCCGAACGGTTGCCGTACGGCAAGTGGAGCGTATCTCCATAGTAAATCATATCAATATCGGGGAGATGCGTACGTATGGATTTTGCGATCAAAAGGCCGCCCAATCCGGAATCAAAGACGCCCAGATTCATCACTCAGGCTCGTTTCAGATTTTTTAGGGAATCAGATTCACCTTCTGACTTTTCATCAGAAAAAATCCCAAGAGATTTCATTTTCCGGTGCAAAGCGGAACGCTCCATCCCTACGAACTGGGCAGTTTTGGAGATATTGCCGCCGAAACGCTGAATCTGCGCCTGAAGGTACTCCTTCTCGAACCCCTCCCGCGCCTCACGCAAGGTCAGGTGGATGAATTCCTGCGGATTAGCCCCTGCTGTTACCAGAGACGGCAAACCCTTCACCTCAGGGGGCAGATCTTCGAGCCCGAATTCAGCTTTTGTCTGATTTCCGGCCATGATCAATACCCACTCCAGGGTATTTCTCAGCTGCCGGATGTTTCCGGGCCAGTCGTAGGCCTGAAGAGCGCTCAGAGCCTGGGTATTAAAGCGCGGCGGAGCAGTTTCTGACTGGCGTGTTAGTGATTTCATGAGATTATCAACCAGCATTGGAATATCATGCCGGCGCTTACGCAAAGGTGGCATGTTTATGGGTACGACGTTTAGGCGATAAAACAGATCCTGCCGAAACTTTCCCTGCATCATGTTTTGTTCTATATCCTGACTGGTCGAAGCGATAAAACGCACATCAATAGCTATCCTTTCGCTGGCCCCCATTCTCTGGAAGGCGTCCTCTTGTAAGACCCGCACAAGTTTTCCCTGAAGCTCTACAGGGAGATCCGCAATTTTATCCAGCAGGAGCGTTCCGCCGTTTGCGATATCCAAAATCCCATGTTTTTCGGGCTGGTTCATGTAGCCGCTGGCCGAGCCGAACAGTTCACGCTCCAGCCGATCCGGGTGCAGTGTCGAGCAATTCAGCACCATAAAGGGCTTATCCGATCGCTTCGAGACGCTGTGTATATACCTTGCTACCAGATTTTTTCCTGTTCCCGGTTCCCCGTTCAGCAGTACACGGCTGTTGGTTGGAGCGACACGATCAACAACCGTCTGAAGGTTTTTAATTATCTGAGAATTCCCGGCAATCTCATCCTCTATGGTTTCGGCACGGCGGCGCAGATTTTCATTTTCCTTCTTCAAAACGACATGCTCCATGGCGCGGCGGATCATGACCAAGAGGCGGTCGGCCTTAAAGGGCTTTTCAATGAAATCGTAGGCGCCCTTTTTGATCGCCGACACGGCTGTTTCTATCGTTCCGTGACCGCTGATCATAATGACGGCGATGTGAGGGTGTCTGGATTTAACGTTTTCAAGAATATTCAGCCCGTCCTCCGTACTGCCCTGCAGCCAGATATCCTGAATAATGATATCGGGCACTTTTGCGGCCACCGCTTCGTAGGCTGTTTTCGAACTGGAGGCCAGACGCGGTTTGTAGCCCTCGTCTTCCAGAATACCCTTGATCAGGTTTCTGATATCTTCTTCGTCATCGACAATCAGTATATCCGCCTTCATGATCACGCCACTTCCTTTTTTATTGCTTGATGAGTTGTTTCGCTTTTTAGCGGGAATGTGAGGATTAAAGTAGCGCCCCCGAGCTCACTCCAGCCTTTGATTTTTTTAAATTCTTCAGGGACTGTAAGCAGTAATCTTCCCCGATGATCTTCCATGATTTTTTTTACGATGGCCAACCCCAGACCCGTCCCCTTGGTCTTATGAGTTACGTAAGGTTCCGTCAATCTCTCAGGATTTTCACCCGACGGCAGGCCCATGCCGCTGTCGGCAACAGCGACGACTACTTCGTCAGGAGTCTGTCTGGCGATGAAAATTCTTATTTCTGCGAGTGCGTCCCGGTCTGATTCCAGCTTTGTCCTGATCGAGTCTACGGAATTCTGGATGAGGTTATTCATGACCTGCCTGATCTGAACGGCGTCCAAATCAACCTGAACCTGCTCGCAAGACGGGTCTACAGAAATTGTAATCCTGATATCGCTGTGCGCCTGCTGTGGAAGTATCAGAGCATTACGGATTTCCTTTGCTAGAGACATTTCCTTAAGATAGGGCTCCGGCATCCGGGCGAAGGAAGAGAATTCATCAACCATGCGACCGATATCCTCGACATGGCGTATGATTGTCTCTGTACAGGTGGTGAAAGTCTCCTTGTCTTCGTGAATTTGCCCAAGATACTTACGCTTTAGGCGCTCGGCGGAGAGTTGAATAGGCGTCAGGGGGTTTTTGATCTCATGGGCGATGCGGCGGGCAACATCGGACCACGCGGCTTTTCTTTGTGCCGATTGGAACTCTGTTATGTCATCGAAAGTCAGGATGATCCCCTTCTGCTGTTCGGCCAGAGGTTCCAGACTCGCACGAAAAAGGAAAATTCTTCGACCGGAAGCTTCTTTCTCCTGACTTTCAAGGATAATTTCCTGTTGCGTAATTTTCCCCGGCCGGCTGTAAGCCCGTTCCAGAAGGTCTTTAAGTTCCGGCAGCACGTCAAAAATGTGACGACCAGTGATATCTGATTTTTGGCTTAGCAGTAAATCAGCCGAAGCGTTGGAAAGATTAATTTTTCCTGACTCATCGAGGCCGATTACACCGGATGAAACCCCTTTTAGAACACTTTCCGTCAGGCGGCGGCGCAGGTCAATCTGTCGGTTGGCGTTAATCAATTCGTCGCGCTGCTGCTGAATTTGCTGGGTCATGCGGTTAAAGGACTTCGCCAGATATTCAAACTCCTCGAAGCTTTTTTCTTCGGGTACTCTGGCCGTGAGGTCACCGGAGCGTACACGATCGGATGTCGAAATCAGTTCGCTGATCGGCATAACCAACTCCCGAGCAAGAACAAGACTCAGCCAGATGGCGGCCAAAAGCATGAGAAGACCCACCACCACAAACAGCATCGTCACCGTAATCTGCAGGCCTGCGTATGAAGCCTGAAGATCAGAGTAATCTTCGACCGCCGCCGCCGTGGAAGAGAGGTGTGCAAGAACTTTAGAGTCGACCATGCGGCCTACAAAGAGATAAGAGTCTTCAAAATTCTGCAATTTCACCAAGGCTCTGACGCGGTCCTTTTTTTCACCCAACATCAGGACGACATCGCCCTGTTCGGCTTCGTTCAAGGCGTAAGAGGGTACATTCTCAAAAGCCAGCGAAATGGTCAGGCTTGAACGGGCTATTACATGACCGTTTTTCTGGAAGATGATCGCCTCGGGCAGATTTCTGATCTGCGACTGCGTTTCCATGATCGCTTCCAGAGCTTTTGGCTTGGCAAGAAAAATATCCGCCTGGCGGTCCAGGTCAGCGGCCATGGCCATGGTGTCGGCGCGGATAACCTGTTGGTGTTCCTCAAGGTAGGATTCGGCAACGGCCAGAGATTCATTAATAGCAGTTTTTACATGCTCGCTGAACCATGTCTGGACGCCAAAATGGAAAAAGAACGCGGAAAAGACGGTCATGATGATGGTCGGGACGGCGGCCAGAAAACTGAAGATATAAACCAGACGCACATGGAGATGGGAGCCGGCGATTCCCCTTTTCCGGCCGCTCCAGATGGCGACGATCCTTTTGGCAATCAGGGCGACCAGAAGGAGCAGAAAGATCAGGTCGATGTTCAGAAGCGTTATGACGGTCCGCGGGTCGTTGCCGAAAGGAGGTGTCTCGGTCAGGGCTGCGTAGGTTGCAAAACTGCTGATAATTGCGGCAAGCACCAGGAACAGGGATGCTTTTGTCCGCCAGGAACGCTTGCGTAAAGTCGAAAATTTGAGGGAGGCGAGAAATTTCTGCCCCAGTGCCTTTGTGTCCGTCAGCCCCGCAGTTTTGATCCGGTGCTGTTTTTGTTCCGGCCTATCATGGGACGGGGAGGAGTCGTCTGGCTGCATAGTTTCTTGTGTCAAAGCGGTTCTGGTGTATGCTAGCTGTGTTATGCCCCTCTTGGGTGTTGCATTTTTACAACAATTTTGAGGCCAAGACAACACACTTATGCAACGGTTTGAGAGTTTCCACGTGATTGTTGTCGCTGCCGGCAAGGGGATCCGGTTTGGCAGCGCCTTGCCCAAGCAATATGCCCTTTTGGCGGGGAAACCTGTTTTACGTCACACGCTTGAAGTTTTTCTTGCGCTTCCTGGACTGTTATCCTTGACCGTGGTCATCGATCCCGACCATCAAGAATATTATGAAAAGACCATTGAAGGGCTTGATCTGCCGCCTGCGGTTTACGGTGGGGCGGATCGAAAATCTAGTGTTTATAAGGGCTTACTCAATTTGCCTGATTCCTCTGTAGACGACTTGGTTTTGATACATGATGCGGCGCGGCCTTTGGTCACGGCGGATATGGTCTACGCCCTTGTTCAAGCGATGCAAGGTGCGGAGGCCGCCACGCTTGCCCTTCAGGTTGCGGATACGGTTTTATATTCTCAGGGTACCGCCGACGACCCTACCTGCGGAACTCCCGCTAACCGTGAACACTTATGGAGCTTGCAGACGCCGCAGGCCTTTCGTATAGGTGTGATCAAAAAGGCACACGAACGCGCTTCTCCTGAGGTTTTCGCTACAGATGACACGGCCCTTGTCTCTGCCCTCGGTCTTCCCGTAAAACTGGTTGAGGGGTCGCGGCGGAATTTTAAGATCACTACCCCGGATGATTTGAGTATGGCGCAACAGATTCTCAATACACAGGAAGCGGCAGAAGTCAGGACCGGGTTCGGGTACGATGTTCATCGTTTTGCAGATGCCGATGTCAGCCCAAAAAGCATACGGCTGTGCGGGGTCGATATTCCTTTTGACCGGAAGCTTGAGGGTCATTCGGATGCGGATGTGGGGCTTCATGCTCTTACGGATGCCCTTCTGGGCGCGATTGGAGAGGCCGATATAGGGACGCATTTCCCTCCGTCCGATCCAAAATGGAAGGGGGCGGACAGCGCCGTTTTTCTTGAATACGCCCACCGTTTGCTTCTGGAAAAGGGCGGACACCTTCTTAATGCCGATCTGACTTTGATTTGCGAATCGCCCAAGATCGGCCCCCACCGAGAATCAATCGTAGCCCGTATTGCCGACATCCTCGGGGTCTTGCCGAGCCGGATTAATGTTAAGGCCACGACGACCGAAAAACTTGGCTTTACCGGGCGCAAGGAAGGTATTGCCGCGCAAGCCGTGGTCAGCGTTAGTCTCCCCTCCCCTCCTCACTCATCAGGACGCCCATGAACGTTCGCTATCAAGTGCCCGAAAATCTGGACCGAAAAGCCTCTTACGTCTGGCTGTCTTCCTGGGGGGGCTGCGGATTTTTGTCTCCCGCTCCGGGTACTTGGGGCAGTCTTGGCGGGCTTTTGACCGGAATGATTATTGCCGCCCTGTTCAGCGGTCTGGGTTTATTGCTCGCTGTTTTTATCGTCGGCGCACTTGGTTTTCAGGCGGCGGAGAAGTTCGACCATGCGATGGAGACACACGATTCAAAAATGATCGTTGTGGACGAGGTCGTGGGGCAGTGGATTGCGATGATTCCGGCACTGGGTAGCCTGCCCCTCCTCCTTCTTTCGTTTGTGCTTTTTAGAGTGTTCGACATCCTTAAGCCCTGGCCGGTTTCGCATTTTGAAAAAAATGTGCCGGGAGCCGCAGGGGTAATGGGTGACGATCTTGTTGCGGGACTTATCGCTGCAGTTTGCATTATTCTGGTGCGCTATGTTTTCTGATCCGTTTTTATTGCAGCAAGTCGCTGAACTTTCCGAGTTGCTTCTGGCACAGAGAAAAAAGCTGGTTACGGCGGAATCCTGCACAGGTGGCCTGATCGCCGCGCTGATGACAGAACGCGCTGGATCATCAAAGATTTTCGAGCGCGGATTTGTAACTTACTCCAACGCCGCGAAGCAAACCTTGCTGAACGTGCCGCTTACGATACTGGAGACCCAGGGGGCTGTGAGCGCTGAATGCGCCGAGGCGATGGCGAGGGGTGCGCTTGTGAATAGCCGGGGGGATATCGCGGTTTCTGTTACCGGTATCGCCGGACCAGGTGGAGAGACTCCGCTAAAGCCTATCGGGCTTGTTTATATCGGGCTGGCCACAGACACCCAATCAAAGGCCTATGAATTCCGATTCAGCGGAAGCCGTAGCGATATCCGTTCGGCCAGTTGCCATGAGGCGTTCAGGCTTTTGATTGAGGCGCTGAGTCCCGTTCAACTGGCGTAACTCTCAATAAGCCGTTTTCACCATAGACCTGCTTTGCCCTTTGCTCGAAGGCGGAAACCATTCTTCGGATCAATTCATTGAAAAAGACACCCATGAGGTTCTGAAGGATGATGTTTTTGAATTCAAAATCGACGTAAAAGTCGATTGTACAGGAGCCGTCCTGTTCGCGGAGGAATTGCCAGTGGTTTTTTAGATATTTCATCGGGCCTGAGAGATACTCAACATCTATGCGGTGGGGTTCATTCAAAGTGACCTTTGAGCCAAACTTTTCACGGATCCTTTTGTATCCTATGACAAGATCGGCATAAAAGACATTATCTTCGCGGCGTTTAATGATGCTGCTTTGGCACCACGGCAGAAAATCCTGATATTTATCGACCTCGGCAACGAGGGTGAAGAGTTGCTCGGGCGTGTAAGGAAGATTGCGTTTTTCGACGTGTTTGGTCATACCCGTTTTACGGATTATTCTGCCGCTTTTGAGCCAGAGAGTTTTGTTTCTCTTGCCGTCTTAAGCTTCAGGAAGTCGTCGCCCGCGTGATGAGATGAGCGTGTGAGGGGGGAGGCTGAAACCATCAGAAACCCCTTGGCCTTGGCCATGCGTGTGAGTTGCTCGAATTCCTCAGGGGTCCAGAAGCGATCAAGGGGTGCGTGTTTGGGCGTTGGCTGGAGATACTGGCCGATCGTAATAAAATCAATGTCGGCGGCGCGCATATCGTCCATGACCTGCGCGACTTCCTCCTTCGTTTCGCCCAAACCGACCATCAGGCCGGATTTGGTAAACTGCGAAGGATCAAGTTCCTTGACCCTCTGGAGGAGGCGCAAAGAACGGAAGTAGCGGGCACCCGGGCGGATGGTCGGGTAAAGTCTGGGAACGGTTTCAAGGTTATGGTTGAAGACGTCCGGTTTGGCGCGGATGACGTGGTCGAGAGAGTCCATGCAGCCGCGAAAATCACCGGGAAGGATTTCAACGGTCGTCTCCGGACTTTTCATGCGGATCGCCATAATGGTCTTGGCGAAATGATCCGCGCCGCTATCTTCCAGATCATCCCTGTCCACGGACGTAATCACCACATGGCTGAGGCTCATCTGCTTGACGGCAACGCCCACGCGCAAAGGTTCGAGCTTGTCGAGTGCCTCCGGCTTGCCTGTTGCCACGTTGCAGAAGGCGCAGGCGCGGGTGCAGATTTCCCCCATAATCATAAACGTCGCGTGCTTTTTCTGCCAGCACTCGCCGATATTGGGGCATCCCGCCTCTTCACAAACGGTCGTCAGCTTATTCTGACGGACGATATCGAGGGTTTCCTTGTAGAGCTTGCCCTGCGGCGCGGGAACGCGGATCCATTCCGGCTTACGGCCAGTCGGACGGTCAGGGTTTTTCTGCTTTTCCGGATGGCGCTTGGCCTTATCCAACAATTCAGGATTGTACGTCATATTTTCTATAATCCTTTTGTGCCGATACTCTTATTCCAAAAATACAGGCTTGGCAATAATGATGTCCTGAACACAGTTGCTTTCCAAAACCTTGAGAATGGTCTCGTTTATTTCCACCTGTTCGGTGCATAAAGAATATGTCTTTACCCTTATTTCAGCCTTGCGGCCTGTTTTTGGTTCCTCGCTGGCGTAGGCGGTGCTCATCCAGACGTGGTATTTGACCTCGGCGGTCGTTCCGGTCTCAGACACGCTCAAGCTTTCCATCTTGTATTTGGTTTGCGTGTTATAGGCCTTAACGTAGTTTTCCTCTATTTTTTTTATAATCTGCTCGTAGTTGTATTTTTCGAAAACCGGATCAACAAGCTCATTGACGTGGTTTTCAATAGAAAATTTTGCGTTTTCAGAGATGTGTTCGCGGGCGTAAGTCAATAGTTTCTCAATATCCGGTTTTTCGAAAGTGTAAAGGTCGGCCATTTTGTCCAGATAATCGAGCACCAACTTTTCCGTCAGGGTTTTCGCTTCAGCCGTTGAAGGCTGCTGACCCCATGAAGTCGCAGGTACCAACGTCAAAATTAAGAGGCTGTATACCAGCTTTAACAGATGTTTTCTCCTTGTAGGTGTCATCAAAAATGGATCGCCTTTCCAAATGCGTTGAGGACGCTTTCGTGCATCATTTCCGAGAGCGTCGGGTGCGGGAAGATGGTGTGCATCAATTCCGCTTCTGTGGTTTCCAAGGTTTTGGCGATTCCGTACCCTTGTATCATTTCAGTGACTTCTGCGCCGATCATATGGGCGCCGAGCAGTTCGCCTGTTTTTTCATCAAAGATGGTTTTGACCAACCCTTCCGGCTCACCCAGCGCAATCGCTTTGCCATTGCCCATGAAGGGGAAGCGGCCAACCTTGAGCTTGTAACCTTTTTCTTTTGCGGCCTTCTCGGTAAGGCCGACGGAAGCGATTTGAGGGGTGCAATAGGTGCATCCGGGGATGTTGGATTTGATCAGCGGGTGAACATCCTTTACCCCTGCAATCTTTTCGACGCAGATGACGCCTTCGTGACTGGCTTTGTGCGCCAGCCAGGGCGGACCCGTTACGTCGCCGATGGCGTAGACTCCCGGTTCGTCGGTGGACAGCCATTCGTTGGTGACGATGTGTCCCCGATCTACTTTTACCTTGGTTTTTTCAAGGCCGATATTTTCGGTGTTTCCGACGACACCCACCGCCATGATGACATTATCGACGGTGATTTCCTGCTTGCCTTTTGATGTCTCGACTGTGGCTTTTACATTTGTTTTTGATTTTTCGAGTTTTGTGACCTTAGCTCCGGTCAGGATTTTCATGCCCTGCTTTTCGAAGGCCTTGTGGGCGAAGGCAGAAATCTCTTCGTCTTCAACCGGAAGGATGCGGTCCAGAACCTCAACGACTGTCACTTCGGCCCCCATGAAGCGGTAGAAGCTGGCGAACTCTATCCCTATGGCGCCGGAGCCAACAACCAATAAGGATTTCGGCATTTTCTCGGGAACCATGGCTTCCTTGTAGGTCCAGACGAGTTTCCCGTCCGGCTCTAAACCGGGCAGAACACGCGCTCTGGCTCCTGTGGCGATGATAATGTGTTTGGCTGAACGCTCGTCGATTTTTTTACCGTCCTTCTCAACGACAACTTTCCCCTGCCCCGCCAGTTTTCCCCAGCCGTCAATGACAGTTACCTTGTTCTTCTTAAGAAGATGCTGAACGCCCTTGGAAAGCTGTCCGGCGACTCCACGGGAGCGGGCGACGACTTTCTTTATATCAAACGCTATATCCTTGGCGGTGAAGCCAAACTGATCGAGATTGTGCAGCAAATGATGAATTTCGCTGCTCCGCAGGAGCGCCTTGGTCGGGATACAGCCCCAGTTCAGGCAAATGCCGCCCAGATGCTGCCCTTCAACAAGGGTGACCTTCATGCCGAGTTGCGCGGCGCGTATAGCGGCGACATACCCGCCTGGCCCGCCGCCTATGACGATCAAATCTGAATTTTTATCCGTACTCATTATTATTTTCCTTTAAAAAATTATTCATCCAGATGAAGCTTGGCGACTGCCTTTTCAAGAAACTCCCTGACCTCGTCTATGTCCTGCGTTCTTATGGGCTGGCTGGGGAATTTACTAAAGGATTCCTCCGGTCCAAAGAGGATCAGCGGCTTTTTAAACTGTATAGCCAGAGAGACTTCATTCTGAGTGCCGTGGGCACCCGGAAGAGCGATGATGGCGTGGCTGGTCATGACGTTCACATAGTTGCGGCTGAAGGGCGTTTTGTCGTTCTGTGCCTTGATATCAAGAGGCGTCAGAATCGGAATTTCGATATAGGGGTTTGGATATTGTTCCCGGGGGACAAATTCTCCGCTGTACTGAACTGTCGGCACGACGCCGATGCTTAAGCCCGCCCTATCCTGCTGTTCGCAGAAGGATTTGGAGACAGCCGTCATCACACCGGCTCCTGCTCCGGTCAAAAGGTGATAATCGTGCTGTGCGATCATACGGCCGAGCGGCTGTGCGTATTCCTCCCATGTTTCATCATGAGAGCCCATCACACCGATGATCGGCCTTTTATCGAGCATTCTATTCCCTTTTCCGTGTTGCGGGGGTTTCAGCAGTTGCCCTTTTTCGCCTGTCCGGGCGGACAGAAATCGCCCTTGCCGTCGTTGTCGATCTCGACTTCGACGCCGTGGCCCTTAACTTTTACATCGGTATCGTTGGTATTGACTGTGGTTTTACACGCTGTCAGCGAGAGGCCCATCAGGAGAACAGCCATAAGGGACAGCGATTTTTTCATGAGGATCATCCTTTTCAGTTACAAAAGCATACTGACGGGGTTTTCGACGAATTTTTTGAAGACCTGCAGGTATTCTGCCCCGGTTGCGCCATCAACCGAACGGTGATCCACGGAGAGGGTGCAACTCATCATCGTGCGGATTTCGATCTTGCCCTTTTCGACGATTGGGCGCTGTTCGCCTGCGCCAATGGCAAGTATGCAGGCCTGCGGCGGGTTGATGATGGCGCCGAATTCGCGGACACCGAACATACCCAGATTCGAGATGGTGAAGGAGCCGCCCTGAAACTCTTCGGGTTTGAGCTTTCCGTCGCGGGCGCGTTTGGCGAGGTCTTTGACCTCTTCGGAAATTTGCTTCAGCCCCTTGTCTTCTGCGTTTCTTACGATGGGTGTTATCAGGCCATTCGGTGTGGCTACAGCTACGGATATATCCGCTTTTAGATATTGATGAACGGCATCTTCATTCCACGAGACATTCGCGGGCGGGTATGCCTTAAGAGCCATAGCCGCAGCCTTCACGAGGAAATCATTCACGGAGAGCTTGAAGGCTCCGTCGGCCTGATCGTTGATCGCCTGCCTTGCGGCCATGAGCGCATCGAGTTGGCAGTCTATGGTCAGGTAAAAATGCGGGACCGTCTGTTTGGATTCGCTGAGGCGTTTGGCGGTAATCTTTTTGATATTGTTGTTGGGAATACGGCGGAAAGCCATGCCGTAGGCGTTGATTTCATATTCGCCTTCGATTGCGGGCGCGGCTTTCGCGGGAGCAGCTTTGGGCGCTGATTTCGCCTTTTCGATATCGGATTTGACGATTCTGCCATGTGGGCCACTGCCTTTTACGGATTTGAGATCAATCCCCTGCTCTCCAGCCAATCGTCGCGCCAGAGGGCTGGCAGAGAGGCGTTGTGTGCCCGCGGAAGATACAGGCGCGGTCGCCGCCTGAGCGGGTACCGTCTGTTGGGGTTGCTGGACCTGAGGTTTTGGTGCAGCCGGGGCTGCCGCTGGAGTGGGCGCAGAAATTGCGGAGGCGCTTTCGCCTTCCTCCAGCAGAACAGCAATGACCGCATTGACGGGAACGTGTTCCGTTCCCGCCTTGATTACGATTTTGCCGAGAACGCCCTCATCGACGGCTTCAACCTCCATCGTCGCCTTGTCGGTTTCGATTTCGGCGATGATATCTCCGGCTTTGATTGTGTCTCCTTCGGCCTTGAGCCAGCGCGAGAGGGTTCCTTCGGTCATGGTCGGCGAAAGCGCCGGCATCGTTACATTTATTGGCATTGACGGTACGCGTTGAGGTTAAAGTTGACGTTGTAGCCCTTTTCGCCCGCCTTCTCCATCAGGGCTGTTCCCTTGGCCGAGTCTTCGACGATAAAGGAGACGTTGCCGTTGAGTTGAACGACAGGCGTGGCAGGCGCAGGCGCGGCTCCGCAGCCACCGTAGTTATAGTTGTTGTTATATACACTGTAATTCAGGTTCTGGATTTCCAGTTTTTCTATACCAAGATCGGCGGCCAGAGCGCGAAGTTCGGTAATTTTCTCATCCATATAGGTTTTGGCCGTCTTCGGATCGACATTGACGTTGTTGAAGTTGACGCCGAATTGAACGGTCTCCACAAGCTTGCAGTTTTGGCCTGCCGGTGCGGGGACGACCATATCCGTTGTTTTTAGAACCGCGCTTGCCTCTTCGGCGTGTGCGGATACGGGAAAAGCCATGACGGCCAGAGATAAGATAAACAGGCGTGTGTGTTTCATTTGAGTCCTCTCCTCTTGAGTGATGGAGGTTTATCTATAGCATACTTTTTTCGCCGCATGGACGATCTCGTCGATTTGTGGCAGGGCCAGCGCCTCAAGATTAGCGGCGTATGGCAGGGGCACGTCCGCCGCGCAGACACGGGTGACGGGTGCATCGAGGAAGTCGAAGGCGTGTTCCCCGCAGAGCGCGGCGATTTCGGAGCCGATTCCGGCATAAGGCCAGCCCTCCTCCACGCAGACGATCCGATTGGTTTTCTTGACGCTTTCGAGGATCGTGTGACGATCGAGCGGGCGGATGGTGCGGAGGTTTATGACTTCCGCGTCGATTCCTTCGGCAGCGAGTTTTTTTGCGGCTTCCAACGCTTTTCCGACCATAATCGAGAAAGCGACAATCGTTACGTCCTTGCCTGCACGTTCAATCTTGGCACGGCCCAGAGGAATGACAAAATCCTCCGAGACCGGAACTTCGTGGCTCTGGCCGTAGAGAATTTCGTTTTCCAGGAAGACGACTGGGTTAGGGTCGCGGATGGCGGCTTTCAGCAGGCCTTTTGCATCGGCGCCGGACCACGGGGCAACGACCTTGAGGCCGGGAATGTGAGCGTACCAGCTGGCGAAACATTGCGAGTGTTGTGCGCCTACTCTTGCTGCCGCGCCGTTCGGACCGCGGAAGACGATGGGGCAGCCGAGCTTGCCGCCCGCCATGTAAAGCGTTTTGGCAGCGGAGTTGATGATATGGTCCATCGCCTGCATCCCGAAGTTCCAGGTCATGAACTCGACGATCGGGCGCAGGCCGTTCATAGCCGCGCCGACAGCGAGTCCCGCGAAGCCGTGTTCAGTGATCGGCGTGTCGATGACGCGCTTGGCGCCGAATTCGTCCAGAAGTCCCTGAGACACCTTGTAAGCGCCCTGATATTCAGCGACTTCTTCGCCCATCAGGTAGACGGTGGCGTCGCGGCGCATTTCCTCGGCCATCGCGTCGCGCAAGGCTTCGCGGACGGTTTGGGTTTTCTTGTCCGCAAAAGCCGCTTCGTCGAAGGGCGGTGGTTCAAGAATTGCGCCCTGCGCGTAGAGAATGTCGCGGTTGGCGATATCGGCACCTGCAGGTTGGTCGGCGGTTGAGGAGAATGAGGCTGCGGGGACGGCCGCTGAAGATGCCGCTTTTGCTGCGGGTGCAGCGGCTGAAAGATTTATGGAGTCCTTGCTCTCTCCCTCCTCCAACAACACCGCGATCGGCGTGTTGACGCTGACGCCCTGCGTTCCGGCTTCGATGAGGATTTTGCCAAGAATGCCCTCGTCCACGGCCTCGACTTCCATCGTCGCCTTGTCGGTTTCGATTTCGGCGATGACTTCGCCGGCTTCGACCTTATCACCCTCGGCCTTAAGCCAGCGGGCCAGATTGCCTTCGGTCATGGTCGGGGAGAGAGCGGGCATAAGAATTTGAATGGGCATTATGCAACCTCTTCAACGCTAATTTTACTAATTAATTCTTTCATAGGTTTGTGTGTACAAGGCCTACCTGGGGCAATGCACTCAATAAGCTTTGAAATTTGAGCCCCAGTTTGCAATATTTGTGGCCAGAGCGCTTTAAGATGCCCCTCGTGAAGCTGTTTATGTCCAAAATCTATAGCCATTAACCCTTTTTTATTCTGATACACAGAGTATCCTTGCTCAGAAGCTAGGCTATATAATTTCGAAATAAACTCCTCTTGCGATAACATAGCTAGCACCCTTTTTCTTGGGGCTTTGTTACCCACTTCTCTATCTTTTTTCCTATGTCATCCCAAGATTTTAGAGAATTCAATACTGTTACTTGCGTTTTGTTATTATCAATCCTCTGTATTATCGCTGTTGCGTAATAGGAATTTCCAAAATTCACCATTCTCCAGCTCACTTCGGCTTCACCTAAATCAGAATATAAATCTGCATCAATAATGTTTTGGGCTTGAGGAGAGAATAAGTATCCAGTTTCCCAACACTCTCTTCCTCTTTCAGCGATGTGTCTATAAACCTCTTGGTAGTTTTTTGTAACTTCAAACTTATATTTTTGCGCTGCTGTGCTTTTTAACTTCTCTTTTGAAGCAGCAGCACATGCGGTCAGCATAAGAAGCGTGAGAAAATAAAGCCCTGCTCTTTTCACCTATTTTAAGCCTCCACCAGCACGTCGGTCCAGAGTTCGGAAACATCGGGTTCCGGCGAGGTTTGAGCGAAACTCGCCGCCTCGTTCACAATGTCCTTGATCTGTTTTTCGATGATCTTGAATTCGTCCTCGGTGATATTTTCCCGGATCATTTTTTCCTTTAAATGCGTGATCGGGTCACGGTTTTCCTTGACACTTTCGACCTCCTCCTTCGTGCGGTACTTGGCCGGGTCCGACATGGAATGGCCACGATAGCGGTAGGTCATCATTTCAAGGATATAAGGCCCGTTGCCGGAGCGGATGTAATCGAGTGCCTGTTTCGCGGCCTTCTGGACTGTGAAGACGTCCATACCGTCCACCTGCTCGCCGGGAATTCCGTAGCCCGAGCCGCGGCGGTAAAGCTGCCCTGCGGAGGAGCGCGAGACGCTGGTGCCCATGCCGTACTGGTTGTTTTCAATCACATAGAGAACCGGAAGCTTCCAGAGAGCGGCCATATTATAGCATTCCGCCGTCTGACCCTGGTTTGAGGCGCCGTCGCCCATGTAAGCCACAGCCACGCCGCCGTCTTCCTTGTATTTGTGCGCGAAACCTAGGCCTGTCCCAACAGACGTGCTGGCGCCGACGATGCCGTGGCCGCCGAAGAAGTTTTTCTCGATGCTGAACATATGCATGGAGCCGCCCTTGCCGCGGGAATAGCCCGTGACGCGCCCTGTCAATTCAGCCATGATGCCCTTCGGGTCCATGCCGCAGGCGAGCATATGCGCGTGGTCGCGGTAAGAGGTGACGACGGTATCCTGCGGTTTTTGCTGCGACTGGATGCCCGTGACCACAGCTTCCTGCCCTATATAAAGATGGCAGAAGCCGCCGATCAGGCCCATGCCGTAAAGCTGGCCGGCCTTTTCCTCGAAGCGGCGGATGAGCAGCATATCGTAATAGAGTTTTTTCATTTCCTCGGCCGACGGTTCGGCTGAGGCGGCGGACACAGACTTAAGAGAAGCCTTGTTTTTTGATTTTGATGACACAGACGCACAACCCTCGTGATAAAGGCATCAGACTGCCGACGAAAAACCTGATCTTTTGCTACACCATTTCCGGCGTGATGACTAGCGAAAACGCGCAGTTTGTGCGGTGCAACAGGCTGCAATGCAATGAAAAAATCAAAAAAAAGACGGTTTTAGAATTTAATTTCGTAGCAGCTGGTATTCATCGGCGTATTTGTAGCCGAGAACGACACGAGCGCGCTCCTCGAGCAGGTCGCGGCTCAGCGATCCGGGACGCATCATCCGAACTTTGGATTCCAGCATCTCCCGGTCGCTTCGCACCTCAAACAGCTCCTGTTCCCGCTGAGCTATTTCGCTTTGCAGCGCCTGCAGCTGCGTATATCCGCGGGCGCCGTAAAAGATGTGATAGGTGAAATAGACCGTCAGAAACATCCCTACGATAAGCAGAGCGTTTTTTTTCAGTAACTGGCGGTGGCGGGACAAAGTCTTCATAACGTCATGGAATCACATATGACGCCTGTGGACAAGTCAAAAAATGCTTATGAGTCAGCTACTTATTGTGAACATAAGAAGAACGATCAGCGCTAAGTGATTCTTTTGACTCGCAAATTATCCACAGAAAAAAATTAGATGCCCTTCTGTTTTTCGGGGCTTTTTTCGAGAACTTTTTTCATGGCCTCGCGCCATATATCTTCGGGCGCCATCATTTGCGTGAGCATATCTTCCTGAAAGTCTATAATTCCCCAACCTGCCCTGATAATTTCGCGTTCAAGCTGCGCCGAACCCCATCCAGAAAAACCGAGATAGATTCTGAATTTTTTCTTCTTCTCGCCGTCTTGAAGAGTTTTTTTCCATTCCTCGGGGTATTTACGGATGTAATCGGGCAAGGATATCATTCTCCAGCGGGCTCTTCCTGCTTCGCCTTCCGTTACCAAGACAAACTGGCCCCTCGGGTACGTGACCGGGCCGCCTATGTACCAGTCGAAGCCGCTCGGGATGTTTGCAAGCTTCTGGCGTTCTTGTTCCGGTAACGGCTTGTTGAGAATCAGTCCCTGTGCGCCCCAGCCATTATGAGCAGCAATATACACGACCGTCTGAGCGAAATTGGGGTCGCGGTCAACTTTTCCAAGCGCCACTATGAGTTTGTTATCATAACGCGTATATAAACTCATCAGGCTCGGGAAGGCGATGAGCAGAGCGGCGCCTAGGAGGTACCAACGTGCGGCGTGCGGTGTGAGTTTTAAGGGCATGGGGGATTATAATCCCCCGTTTGCCTGTTTTGAAGATAAAAGACTGTTATTAATCGCGAAAGAAGCGTGCGCCGTAATAGGACGCCGAAATACCCAACTGCTCCTCTATCCTCAGCAACTGGTTATATTTCGCCATGCGGTCGGAGCGGGAGAGTGAGCCGGTCTTGATCTGGCCCGCGTTTGTCGCGACAGCCAGATCGGCAATCGTGGAGTCTTCCGTTTCGCCGGAGCGGTGGGACAGTACTATTCCGAATCCTGCCTTTTTCGCCATTTCGATGGTTTCCAGCGTTTCGGTCAAGGTTCCGATCTGGTTGACTTTGACCAGAACGGCGTTTCCGGCTTTCTGGTCGATGCCCTGCTTCAGGCGCTTGGCGTTGGTGACGTAAAGGTCATCGCCGACGAGCTGTACTTTATCACCAATGGCGGCGGTCAGCGCTTGCCAGCCCTTCCAGTCGTCTTCGCCCATGCCGTCCTCAATCGAGACGATGGGGTATTTCTTGCAGAGATCAACATAGTATTTGACCATTTCATCGGAGGTCAGAATTTTCCCTTCGCCTTCCAGATGGTACTTGCCCTTTTTGTAAAACTCCGTCGAGGCGGCATCGAGCGCGATGACGATGTCCTTTTTAGGCTTGTATCCGGCGCTTTCTATGGATTTCATGATGAAATCCAGAGCTTCCTTAGAGGATTTGACAGCCGGGGCGAAGCCGCCCTCGTCGCCGACGTTGGTGTTCAAGCCGGCTTTAGAGAGTTCCTTTTTTAAGGCATGGAAGATTTCCGCCCCTGCCCGCAAACCTTCGGCGAAGGACGGTGCGGAGACGGGCATGATCATGAATTCCTGAATATCGACCGGGTTGTCGGCGTGGGCGCCGCCATTGATGATGTTCATCATCGGGGTCGGCAGGATATGCGCGTAAGCCCCGCCGATATAGCGGTAAAGGGGGAGGCCCAATTCCCGCGCCATCGCCCGTGCGACGGCCAGAGAGACGCCGAGGATGGCGTTAGCGCCCAGGCGGGATTTGTTTTCCGTGCCATCACGCTCGATCATGCGCCTGTCGATGTAAATTTGCTCCTTGGCGTCAATACCAATTAATTCCTCAATGATCTCGGTATTTACGGCTTCGACGGCCTTCAGGACGCCCTTGCCGCCGTAGATGTTCTTCTTCCCGTCCCGGAGTTCAACGGCCTCGTAAGCCCCTGTCGAGGCGCCGGAAGGTACAGCGGCCCGTCCGGTTGCGCCGCTTTCGAGATGCACGTCTACCTCTACGGTTGGATTACCGCGGCTATCAAGGATCTGGCGGGCGTGAATATCGATAATGGCGCTCATAATCTGTATCCTTTTTTGTGTTCAGGTCGCCGGATATCTCCGGCAATTATTCGGAGACAGGTTTTACCTAAAATCCTGAAAAGTGAAAGGAAAATTTTTGAGGAAACCGAGGATTTAGGCCTCGGTATCGACTTCCTGGCCACGCAGGGAGGGCGCAACCTGACTTTCCGGCAAGGAGGCCCGAAGCGCAAGAATGGCGGCCTGATTGCCCTCAACGGTGCCGTCAGAACCGCCGGTCAGGGAAAAAAGCTTATTTACGTCCGTGGCGCGAGATGAAATGAACTCGCTATTGAGTGCGCGGGCGCTGCCGGATAGTCCGAGACCTGAAATTCCATTGAGTTGGCGACCCGTGTCCAGAAGGCTGATGGCCGAGGCGCCGCCGGAAGACCCGAAGAGGTTGGGTGCATCAAAGGTTGCAACACCCTTCAGCTGGGCAACCGCCTGTGCTCTGTATTGGGATGCTCCTGCTATCGCCATATCCTAAACGTCCTGTTTAACCTTTCCATTCTATAACGATTTTGCAATAATATCAAGTTTTAACAAAGTCTTAAGGATTTCAGGCAAAACGCTGAGCTTGACCATGTTCGGGCCGTCGGAGGGCGCCTTGTCCGGATCCTGATGGGTTTCCATGAAAACTCCCGCCACGCCTACCGCAATCGCGGCCCGCGCCAAAACGGGTACCATTTCGCGGTCGCCCCCGGAGGCCGTCCCCTGCCCGCCCGGCTGCTGAACGGAATGGGTGGCATCGTAGATCACCGGGTAACCCGTCTTGGCCATGATGGGGATCGAGCGCATATCGGAGACTAGCGTATTGTATCCGAAGCTGGCGCCCCGTTCGCACAGAAGAATGTTTTCATTGCCGCTTTGTGAGACTTTGGCCGCGACATTGGTCATATCCCAAGGGGCCAGAAACTGGCCCTTTTTGATGTTGATCGCCTTTCCGGTTTTTGCAGCAGCAATCAGAAGGTCGGTCTGGCGGCAGAGGAAGGCGGGAATTTGCAAAACATCCACCACGTCACCTACATCCTTGCACTGGGTCGGCTGGTGAACGTCGGTCAGCACGGGGACGCCGAACGTCTTGCGTACATCGGAGAGAACCTCCAGACCTTTATCCATCCCTAAGCCTCGTATCCCGAACAGAGAGGTCCGGTTGGCCTTGTCGAAGGAAGTTTTGTAAATCAAAGGGATGCCCAGTTGCTGGGTCAGCTGTTTGAGGGCACCGCACATTTCGAAGGCATGATCCCTGCTTTCGAGGGCGCACGGTCCGGCGATCAGCACAAAAGGCTTGCTGTTGGCGATTTCTATCGTTCCGACTTTTACGGTTTTTTCTGTCATTTGACTGCCGAATACATCACCACGGATACCGGTAAGGCATACATTCTTTCGCCGCCGGACGCCACTAGATTGTTTTGAATATGCGCGATGATCTTTTCCAGAGTCTGCGGCGTTTGTGCCCGCAAGGTGCCGCCGATGCGTGCGCCTCCGTCATAAAAATGGCGCACGTAGGATTCGGCGCTGGCGATCGGCCATTCGCAGGTTAGAACCTGCCTATCCCATGTTTTGAAACCGCTTTGCCTGAAGGCTTTGAACGCATTGTCCTCAATGGCGTAGAAGAAAAAAGGCGGACCTTCGGGCGCTTGCAACTTATTTTCAGCGTGGGCCTTCAACGCTTTAAAAATCAGATTCATGGCCGGGGAATTTTCCGGTGTGTTCCAGAGGGTAAAAACATAGCGGCCTTGATTTTTTAGAACACGGTGAGCTTCGGCTATCGCTTTTTCAGGTTGCGAGAAGTGCATCATGCCGAAATTGCAGGAGACCGCATCAAAGGCGTTTTCAGCAAAAGGTAAATTTTCCGCATCGGCGACCTGAAATGCTTGGTCGGGGAAAGTGGCCTGCGCCAAATCAATCATCGCACTGGAAAAATCCATGCCCGTGACTTTTATCCCCTGCCCCAAGCTTGATCTCGTGATGTATCCGGGACCGCAGGCGACATCCAGCAGGGTTTGTCCGGTGCTTAATTTCAGTGTTTGCAGAATAGCGGGAACCGTCTGTGCCGTAACCTCTCCCAACCCTTCGTCGTAGGGCTTTGAGGTTTTGTCCCAGAATTGATGCTCAAACTCCCGGAATGACAGGGGCTGCATATAGTTTCAGACCATGCGGCTTTGCTTGACCGCTGCTTCGATGAAAGACACGAAGAGCGGGTGCGGATCGAAGGGCTTGGACTTCAGTTCAGGGTGGTATTGGACACCGATAAACCACGGGTGATCCTTGATCTCGACGATCTCCGGCAGGTTACCGTCCGGAGAGAGACCGGAAAAAATCAAACCGGCGTTTTCAAGGGCTTCGCGGTAGTTGATGTTGACCTCATAGCGGTGCCGGTGGCGTTCCCTGATTTCCTTTTTCCCGTAGGCTTTGCTCACCTTTGATCCCTTGGTCAGGAGCGCCGGGTAAGAGCCGAGGCGCATGGTACCGCCGAGATCGGTTTGCGCGGTGCGCTTTTCTTTCGTATTGCCCTTGATCCATTCGGTCATCAGGCCGATGACGGGATCCTTGCAGGGGCCGAATTCGGTTGAGTTGGCGCCCTTCAGACCGCAAAGACTCCGGGCCACTTCGATGACGGCCATCTGCATTCCGAAACAGATTCCGAAATATGGGATTTTCTTGTCGCGGGCATAACCGGCGGCTCGAATTTTTCCTTCTGCGCCCCTTTCTCCGAAACCACCGGGGACAAGGATACCGTGAACACCGCGGAGGTAGTCTTCAGGGTCTTCGGCCTCAAAAATCTGTGATTCGATGAATTTGAGGTTTACCTTGACCTTGTTGCCAATACCGCCGTGGGTCAGAGCCTCGTTCAAGGATTTATAACTGTCGGCAAGGTTCGTGTATTTGCCGACGATGGCTATCGTGACCTCACCTTCCGGCGCCTTGATGTTATGGACGATATTCCGCCAGATCGAGAGGTCGAGGTTGGGGATATCCTTGATGCCGAAACTCTCCATCACCTGCTGGTCCAACCCTTCGCGATGGTAGGTCAGAGGCACCTCGTAGATCGAGCCGACGTCGATGGCAGGGATGACTTTCTTGCGGTCTATGTTGCAGAAGAGTGCGATCTTAGCCCGCTCTTCCTCATCGATCGGACGGTCGGCACGGCAGAGAAGTATGTCCGGCCTGATCCCCGCGCTCATAAGCTCCTTGACAGAATGCTGGGTGGGCTTGGTTTTCAACTCGCCCGCAGCAGGGATATAAGGCAAAAGCGTGACGTGGATAAACAGGGCGCGCTGATGCCCTACTTCGTTGCCGAATTGCCGGATGGCCTCAAGAAACGGGAGGCTTTCAATATCTCCGACCGTGCCGCCGATTTCGCACAAAACGAATTCGGCCGTGCCTTCCTTTTCGCGGATGAAGTCCTTGATTTCATTGGTGATGTGGGGAATGACCTGTATCGTTGCGCCGAGGTAGTCGCCCTTGCGCTCCTTTTGCAGGACGCTGGTATAGATGCGGCCTGTGGTGGTGTTGTCGGTTCCCTTGGCCGGGACGCCCGTGAAGCGTTCGTAGTGGCCGAGATCGAGATCGGTTTCAGCGCCATCATCGGTGACGTAGACTTCGCCGTGCTGGAAGGGGCTCATCGTGCCGGGATCAACGTTCAGGTAGGGATCAAGCTTACACAAGCGGACCCGGTAGCCCCGCGCCTGCAACAACGCGCCCAGAGCGGCGGAGGCGAGGCCTTTTCCCAAGGAGGATACCACGCCGCCGGTGATAAAAATATAACGGGTCATGTCAGTCTTTTTTTGGTTCCGTCTTGTCCGCGGGTTTCACGGGCGAGTCTTTGGCCTTGGTCTCTTCGGGGTTTTGTTTTACGGAAGCCTCCGGCGTTGCTTTTTCTTCAGGCTTTACTTTTTCGGGGCTTTCTTTTAATGAAACTGCGTCTTGCGGCGCTTTCTCTTCTTTTAAAGGTTCAGACGTTTTTTCAGGGGTCTGTGCATCCTTGCTGCCTTCGCCGCCCGCCACGGGTGCAGATGGCCCGTCTTCTGTGCCTCCTTCAGGATTTTCTGCTTCCTGCAATTTCTCAGGAGGAGAGAACTCGATTTGCGGGCCGGTCTGGACAGGCGCTTCCGCTTCGGCTTTCTTAAGCGTCTCCGCATCGACCTGCTCCAGAATTCCGCGGCTGACCGTGCTTTGCCTTGCGGCCAATATTCCGAGAGACAGGGAAGTGATAAAGAAACCGAGCGCAAAAATCGCGGTCATGCGGGTCAAGGCGTTTGCTGTTCCCTTGGCCGAGGCGAAGTTACCGATTCCCCCGCTATTACCGATCCCCAATCCTCCACCCTCCGAACGCTGAAGCAGGACCAAGCCTATGATTGCCAAGGCCAGAATCAGGTGAATGACCAGAACAACGGACTGTATGGATTGGATTGATTCTAAACTGTCCATGATCTTCTTTCTTTATAACAGCTACTTAGGCAGATTTTTCCACCTCTTATTTTGTCTTACTTTTTCAATACGGCCCTACCAATAGCAAGAAACAGATCGGCCTTCAAGCTGGCACCGCCGATAAGCCCCCCATCCACATTCGGTGTCGCCAGAAGTTCTCCGGCGTTTTCGGGTTTCATAGAGCCACCGTATAGAATTCTTACATTCTGCCCTTGAAGGACAGGGCCACCGAGATTTTTTCTTATAAAACCGTGCATTTGCGCGACATCTTCGGTTTTAGCCGTTTTGCCTGTTCCGATGGCCCAGATCGGCTCGTAGGCGATGACCGTATTCATGGCGTTGGCTGATTCCGGAAGGCTTTGTTTAAGCTGCTGTCCTACAACCTCTTGTTCCCTGCCCTGCTCTCTTTCCTCTTCGGTTTCTCCGATGCAGATAATCGCAGCCAAACCTGCCTTGTGTGCAGCGCGGGCTTTAGCTTTTACAGTTTCATCGGTCTCGCCGTGATCTTTCCGGCGTTCGGAATGGCCTACGATTACATAAGTGCAGCCGTAATCCGCAAGCATGGACGCTTGAATCTCCCCGGTGTAGGCGCCTTCGGATTCATGCGCCGAGCAATCCTGCGCCCCCAGCGCCATCTTCATTTCGGAGGCTTTGATAACCTGATTCAGCGGCGGGAGATGAACATAAGGTGGGCAGATCAGAAAATCGCAATTTTTTGTCAATGCCAGCTCGTTGTCCAAACCCTTTAATATGTCCAGAGCCAAAGCCGCGGCCTTTTGCGCCCCGAGGTTCATTTTCCAGTTTCCTGCGATCAGCTTCTTCATCAATTCTTTCCTTTACGACTTAGTTAGCGGCCCTCTGAGAATAAATCAACAACCATTCCGTGCCCTCTTGCCCGCAGGCTTGCGCCTCCTTATAGTGCGTGATTGCTGGAAATAGTGTCGGTTTATTACTTAGAGCGGAGCGTTTTTCTATGGTTATGAGGGTTTTACGCGAGGGAGCGTTCGGCGGTTTTCTGAAGTACGTCATTATGAGCTTGCTGGCCCTTTCAGTTCTCGGGCTGGTCTTCATGGATGTACAGGGCGTTCTGCGCGGTGGCGTGGGTGGGACGGATGTTGCGCGGGTAGGGAATCAAACCATTGGCCTGAGGGCGTTTGACCATCTGGCCCGGATGAGTCTTTCCCGATATCAAATGTCTCCTCGGGAGTCATATGCAAAGGACCCTAGTGTGCTTATGGACATTCTTCATGGGGAGGTACGTTCTAATCAGGTACTTCTTGAATCTGAAGTTTTCGGATTAAGCATCAATGACAAAAAGCTTCAACAAGAGCTTATCGCGAGAATTAAGCCCTCTCAGCAAGATGGAGAGTCATTGCAGCAAACTCTTGACCGCGTTTTGCGATCACAGGGGCTAAGCGAAGGCGATTTTATAGAAAGTTATAACCGTGAAGTTGTCGGAGATGTCGTGATCGAAGCCGTTCAATCGGGTTTTGAATACTCTTCCAAAGATTTGGCGGGCGATTTATTTAGACTACAGAACCATACTAGGGAGATTTCTCTGATTAACTTTCTGCAATCAGATATTCAAGACGTAAAAATTCCCGACGATGGTGAGCTACTCAAAATTTATGAAGATACGAAAGCTGCACAATATAAGATTGATGAGAGAAGGGTTGTTCAAGTTGCGTTTATAGATGGGGCAAAATTAGAGGAAACACTTGATATCAACGAGCAGTCTGTCCAAAAATATTATGATGAAAATATTGAGCAGTTTTTTGTTTCGGAACAGCGACTTCTTGAGCAGGCTATCGTTCCTAATGAAGATGCAGCAAAAAAAATTCTTAGTCTTGTCCTAAACCAAAAGCTAGAACTCTCTGAAGCCAAGAAGAAGATTTCTCCTCAAGAAGGCACCTATGTCCCTTCTGCGCCGTTTACTGATGATATGCTTATTGCTGATTTAAAGGACGGTGTCTTTAAGGCAAAGGCTGGTGATACTGTCGGTCCCTTTCATACCTTGATTGGTTATCATGTTATTACGATTAAGGACGTTGTTAAGCCGCACACTAAAACATTCGAAGATGCCAAGACTGAGATTCAGGAAGAACTGGAAAAGACAGAATTAGCGGATCGTTTGGTGGAGGTATCGGAAAGTCTTGAAGATATTCTGGCGAAGGGAACCAGTTTTGAAGAGGCGGCAAAAACTGTTCCGTTAATAGTCACTGTTTTTCGCCCCTTTACTGCTTTGGGGTTTGACATTGAAGGTAAGGATGTCTTCGATGGAATAGATAAGATCGACACAGCCGACAAGGACATTATTCTTCAAGAAGCCAAGCTGCTGCAAGAGGGAGAAACTTCTCGTGTTTTTGAGTTGCCCAGCGGTCGATTTGCAGCATTGCATCTGTTGGAAATTATTCCAGAGAGCTTTAAACCATTTGAAGATGTTAAAAACGATTTGATCGATCAACACAGAGAAGATCAAAGACGGACAAAAAACTCTCAAAGAGTTACTTCGGCGCGAAAGGCCATAGGTGAGGGAACGAAAAATTTTGTCGATATTGCTAAGGAGTACAAGAAGGAGGCTCAAAATATTGCATCCGTTAAATTATACGGTCCTATAGATAGTCCTCTTCTTGATGAACACAGAGCAGCGTTATTCCAGGCCAAAATTGGCGATGTTTTTAGCTTAACTTATAAGGGAGGCATTCTTCTGGTTCTTGTAAGGGGAGCAAGCATCCCTGATTTTTCTGAGCTTGATTCTGAGCAGATTGAAAAAATTCAGGGGCAAGTTTCTGATGAGTTAAAGAGCGAAGTTTTTTCGCATTATGTATATTCCATTGGCCGACGTCACCCTGCTTTCATCAATGAAAGCTTGTTGAGCAGCTTTTACGGTGCTTCATCTCTTGTAAAAAATCCGTGATTTTCATGCCTGAATTGATGACTGCGAAATCAAATAAACAGTTTCTTTCATCTTTTTCCTCAAACTTACCGCAAGTCCTAAGTTTTTCGTTTTCTTCCGACCTCGAAACCCCTGTCTCAGCCTATCTGAAGCTTTGCGGGGAAAGCTCTTATTCCTTTCTTTTCGAATCCGTTGAGGGGGGAGAGAAGCTCGGGCGTTATTCGATTATCGGCATGGAGCCGGATTTATTCTGGCGGTGTTCGCGGGGACAGGTTGAAATTAGGACGGACGGCGGCTGGGTGAAGAGCGATATTGCGCCTCTGGATTCCCTGCGTGAGACGATTGCCGCCAGTGTTATTCCCGAGTTCCCTGCAGAACTGCCGCCGATGTGCTCTTTCGGACTGTTCGGGTATGTAGGCTATGACATGATCCGTCTGGTTGAAAAAATTCCCGACGATAATCCCGATGAACTCAATATACCTGAGAGCTTGCTGATCCGGCCTACGGTTCTGGCGATCTTCGATAATGTGAAGCATAAAATCTGCCTCGTGACGTCCGTATTCGAGCACGCAGGTAATTCCAAGCGTGGTGCTGAAAAAGTTTACCACGAGGCTCGTTCCCGGCTGCAGCGGGTTCATGAGAAACTTATTCAGCCTCTGGACAAAAAACTGCTTATGCATCGTTCGGTCCTGGATACACCCTTGCCCGTCCATTCGAATTTCGAAGCGGAGGATTATCGGTCCGCCGTTCGCCAAGCGATCGAATATATCAACGCCGGGGAAGTCTTTCAGGTCGTGCCCTCGCAGCGTTTTACCGCCCCGTTCGATCTTCCTGCGTTCGAGCTTTACAGGAGCCTGCGGAGCCTTAACCCTTCGCCCTTTCTTTTTCATTTGCAATTGGAAGACTTTGTGCTTGTTGGGTCGAGCCCGGAAATACTCGTCCGTGTGCGGGATGACACCGTGACCATCCGCCCTATCGCCGGGACGCGCAAGCGTGGGGAAACTCCACAAGAAGATAAAGCTCTGGCGGAGGATCTACTGGCCGATCCGAAGGAGCGGGCTGAGCACCTGATGCTTCTTGATCTTGGGCGCAACGATGTGGGCCGAGTAGCCGAGGTCGGATCCGTGAAAGTTACCGAGCAATTTGTGGTTGAGCTTTATTCCCATGTGATGCATATCGTTTCCAACGTCGAGGGCAAGCTGCGGAGCGACCTTGATATTGTGGATGCGCTTTTTGCCGGATTTCCGGCAGGCACGGTGAGCGGCGCACCCAAAATCCGTGCGATGGAAATCATCGACGCGTTGGAGCCTACACGGCGCGGGTTTTATGCCGGAGGTGTTGGATACTTCTCAGGGAAGACCCTTGATACCTGCATTGCCTTGCGGACGGCGCTTGTTAAAGATGGCAAGGTTTATGTTCAGGCCGGGGGCGGCGTGGTGGCGGACAGCGATCCGGAATCCGAAAATCAGGAATGTCACAACAAGGCACGGGCGATTATCCGCGCTGCCGAGTTGGCGATTGAGAAATTCAAGGGATAACGATCGATCCGTCTTCCTTGACGACAAAGGCGGACGGGCTTTCCGGCGCCGGTGCGGGAGGCACAGGCCCGGTTACGGGTAGAGGCTCATCCTTTGTTGCATTCGGCTTTTTCACGGCGCTCTCCACCTGCGTTTGCGGGGTATGCGCGACCAGAATGGTTGGAGAACTGTAATGAACGACCACGCTGGCCGGACGGAGTGTTAGCCCCTTGTCGTTTAAGGTCGGCAACCATTCTTTCAATGCCTGTATCGTGACTTCGTGCGGATGACCTATGGCTATGGCATAGCCCTTCTGTTTGGCCGTAATCTCCACTTTTCTTAGGGCGCTCCTGACAAAGGATAGGGAAATTTCGTGGTCGAGAAAAATATCGCGTTCGGCAAATTTCAATCCTGTTTCACTGGCAACCTGTGCGGCTATGGAAGACCCGATTGTCTTGGAGTCGATGAAATACAGCCCCCTCCTCCGCAGCTCTTCCATGACGATTTTCATGGCCTTGCGGTTTGTCGTCAGCTTGCTGCCCATATGGTTGTTTACACCGACGAAACCTTCGAAGCGCTCGAGATTATATTGCAGAAGGTTTTTGAATTTTTCCTCGCTTTGATCGCCCCTCAGAAGCGTTGGACCTCCATCAACATTCGCATTTTGGGGTTGCATGGGCATATGGACCATGAGTTCGTGGCCCCGCCTTTTGGCGTAGGCGGTGCGGGCTGGAAGGCCTTCCGCATAGGGCAAATAGGCCAGCGTCAGCGGACCGGGCAGATTTTCGACCTCGCGGCTATGAGCGCTGAGGCCCATATCGTCGATGATGATAACGACCGTGCCGCTTTTTATAGAAGTTTTTGTTTTTTGAGGGGGCACGGCTGCAGGCAAGGCACTCAATTCCTTAGTCTGTGGGGCGGCGGCAAGCTTTAAAGGTACAGTTTTTTGCTTTGACGTTATTTCCTCTGGTTCAGGCGTTTTTGCCTGTTTCTCTGGTTCTGGCTGGACCATATCCGGCGGTGCACTTTCCCTGATATCCTCGTCAACGAAAGGCTGAAGTTCGGTCTTGAAATAAGGGTCCGGTGGATGGGTTTCCTGCTGTGTCTCTATTTCTGTTGCTGGCTCTCCGGCGGCCGGGGCGATTTCGTCTGGCGCCAGAGACGGGGTGTTGTAATAAAATTCCTCGTAGGGCAAGGCGGCGACGGTATCGCTTTGCCCCGATTTCTGCGGTTCAAGGTTTACCTGCTTTATAAATTGATCTTGTGGCGACGCTGCGGCTGGAGCCAAAATGCCTTGATCCAGATACTTGCTATGCTGATCCTTGATTCTGGCGATTTCTTCTTTCGATATTTCCTTGCGGGGCTTTGGCGGCCAGATGACGCTTTTGCCGTCCAGCACGAAGAGATCGACCAAGAGCATCAGGCAGGCGCCGATGAGAATAATCGCCAGCGTTTTGGAGGGGTCGGCCTTGGGTTTCACATATCTCATGGGGCAAGAATACCCTGATTCCCTTGCCGGACAATGCGGGATTTGAGCATCTAGCTTGCATTTTCTGGCGTGGACCGCCATAAAAGTCGCATGAATATTACCCTGATTGATAATTACGACAGTTTTACCTACAACCTCGTGCAGTATTTCGGGGATTTGAAGGCACAGACGCGTGTTTATCGGAACGATCAGAAGACCGTTCAGGAGGTTCTGGATGAGGAACCGGATGCGCTCGTGATTTCCCCCGGACCGAGCGACCCCGATCATGCGGGAATCTGCCTGGAACTGATCCGCAAGACCGCCGATACCGACATTCCGTTGTTCGGCGTTTGTCTTGGACTTCAGGCCATGGCGCAGGCGTTCGGCGGCAGGGTCGTTCGCGCTCCGAAGCCGATGCACGGGAAAATTTCTGCAATCCGGCATCAGGGGCAGACCGTTTTCAAAAGACTCCCCTCACCTATGAATGTCACGCGTTATCATTCGCTGATCGCCGAGAAGGCCAGTCTGCCGGATTGCCTGTCTGTGACCGCTGAAACCGAAGATGGGCTGATTATGGGTTTATCGCATAAAACAAAAGCCATTCACGGTGTCCAGTTTCACCCGGAGAGCATCGCCACTTCGCACGGCCACGATCTTTTGAAGAATTTTTTGGAATTGGTGCGCTGATGTCCCTGCTGCAGCCCTATCTGAAAAAAATCCAATCCCAGCATTCCCTGAGCGAACACGAGATGATCGAGGCGATGAGTCTGGTCATGGAGGGGCGCTGCTCCGAGGCGGGGATCGCCGCGCTGCTGATGGGGTTGGCCGTTCGAGGAGAGACCGTGCAGGAAATTTCTGGAGCGGCGCAGGTCATGCGGGCGAAGGCTCTGACGATTTCCGCGCCCGAGGGCGCGGTCGATTGTTGCGGGACGGGCGGGGATCATTCCGGCACCTATAATATTTCAACCGCTGTTGCTCTTGTTGCCGCGGCTTGCGGTGTTCCCGTTGCAAAGCATGGCAACCGTGCGGCCAGTTCCAAATCGGGGGCTGCGGATGTGCTGGAGGCACTGGGGGTCAATCTTGATGTTCCCTACCCCAGGCTTGAACAGGCTCTGAAAGAATTCGGCTTTGCGTTCCTCATGGCGCCGCGCCACCATGAGGCGGTCAAGCATGTGATTTCTGTACGCAAGGCTCTGGGCGTCCGCACGATTTTCAACCTTCTCGGCCCGCTGGCCAATCCGGCGGGAACGCGGCGGCAGCTGATCGGTGTTTATGACCGTAAGTGGCTTCTTCCGATGGCGGAAACCTTGCAGCGCCTTGGCACCGACTGTGCGTGGGTCGTTCACGGCGCGGACGGGATGGATGAGATTACTGTTTGCGAAAAGACTTACGTTGCCAAGCTTGAAAATGGGACTATCCGCGAGGAGGTTCTGACGCCGGAGGATTTCGGATTGACGCGTTCCGATCCTGAATTGGTCAAGGGGGGAGATGCTGCCGTCAACGCGCATGCGCTTCTGGGTGTCCTTGAGGGGAAGGCCGGTGCTTACCGGGATATCGTTCTGGCCAACGCCGCCGCCGTTCTGATTATTTCTGGAAAATATCCTTCAGGGGCTTACAAAAAAGCGGCTTGTTTTGCCGCCGGGATTATTGACTCAGGAAAGGCCTTATCGTTGTTTGAGGCCTACAAGAACTTTACGACTATTGGGACAAAGAAGGCGGCTTCGTGAACACGCTTGAAGAAATCTGCGAACGCAAGCGCACCCATGTGCGGGACCGCAAATCCTATTATTCTCTGGATGATCTGCGATACAAAATCGCCAATAAACCCCTGCCCTCGGGCTTTTTGTGCCGGCTGATGATGGCCGAGGGGCCGGCCCTGATCGCCGAGGTCAAGAAGGCCAGCCCGAGCCGGGGCGTCATCCGCGAAGATTTCGATCCGGTTGCGATTGCTAAAGCCTATAAAGAGGCCGGGGCCAGTTGCCTGTCTGTCCTGACCGACGAGCCTTACTTTCAGGGGCATGACGATTATCTGGTGGCCATCAAGGAGGCTCTGAGCCTACCTGTCCTACGGAAGGATTTCATCATCGACGAATATCAGATTTACGAGTCGCGGGCGCTGGGGGCTGACTGTATTCTGCTCATCATGGCCGCATTGAGCGATTCACAGGCGCGGCGTTTTTATGAAACGGCGCTTGATTTGCGGATGGATATTCTTGTCGAGGTTCATAATCTGGAGGAGTTGGAGCGGGCTTTGCGGCTTGATCCGATGATGATCGGCGTGAATAACCGTAATCTGAAAACGCTGGAGGTGGAGGTGGATACCTCGTTTGATCTGGCGTTACGCCTGCCCTCCTCCGTTTATAAAATATCGGAGAGCGGGATCGGGACGCACGATACGCTCAAGCGGCTTCATGCCGTCGGCTACCGGGGATTTCTGGTCGGCGAAAGCCTGATGCGGGAGCCGGATATCGCCGCCGCCACGCGGACCTTACTGGGTCGCCAAGGTTTTGGGGTTTGACACGGAACGGGAACTAAAGTAGAACAAATAGTGTATAAAGGCGCGATTCGGGGGTAATTTCCGGTCTTTGGCGCTTCATCAGAGGGATTTCATATGCTGACACAAAAACAACGCGACCTGCTTTATTTTATCCATGACAAAATGCGGAAGGACGATGTGCCGCCCTCCTTCGAGGAGATGAAGGAGGCGCTCGGGCTGAAATCGAAGTCGGGGATTCACCGGCTGATTTCCGCACTGGTCGAACGCGGCTTTATCGAGCGGCTTCCGCACCGGGCGCGGGCGCTAGAGATCAAGCGCCTTCCCGAGGGGATCGGCCAGAAGCCTGCTGCGGCTTCAAAGAAATCCTCCGGCCGTTCGCCCGCAGCTGCCGTGCCCTTTTTCGACGAGGTTCCGCTTTTCGGAAAAATTGCCGCCGGAACACCGATTGAGGCGATCCGGGATGAGGGACACAGCTTTTCCCTTCCCTCCGGGTTTTTGGGGCGCGGGGATCACTACGCCCTGACCATCGAGGGCGATTCGATGGTCAATGCCGGAATTTTCGATGGCGATACCGTCATCATCCGGCGCTGCGATACGGCCGAGAACGGTACGATCGTCGTGGCTCTTGTCGATGATCATGAAGCGACGCTCAAGCGACTACGGCGGGCGGGCCGGAAAATCGTTCTGGAACCGGAGAATGAGAATTACGAACCGCGTGTGCTGGAAACCGACCGGGTGAAAATCCAGGGGCGGCTGGCGCACCTCATCCGGCGCTATGATTAGTTGCGAGAGGGTTGCTCACGGCGGATGCTCCACGGGCGTTTCCCTGTCAAGATATAAGCGCCTTGGGTTTTTATGGTTTTGTTTCGGTCGTCGATCCAGAGTGCCTGTGCCCCTTCGCGCCAGAGGGTGAACCTGTCGATCTTCACGGCGGAGCGGCAATCTTCCTCTGTTAGCGATTCCTGAGCGATAATCAGGATTTCGGCCCAGGCACATTCAAATGGCAGCGCGTAGGGATCGCTGACGAGGGATATGTTCCTCCCCTTCACCGTAACCCGGCACGCCTGCGTGTCGCATAACGGGGCTGAGTCTTGCGTTGCCTGTTTGGCGGATGTGGGTTTTGGAAAGGATATGCTTGAACCTTCGGGCAGGCCCGCCTGCCGTTCCCAATTCTCCAGAACGAATTTTTCGGTGCGTTTTGAGTTGACGTGAATCTGACCGTCTGCGCCCAGATAGGCGATCAACTTGCCTGTTTCCGAGACGAGAATATCTGGCGGCGCGTGTGGGAGCAGTGCGAATATCCCTGCTGCAGCAAAAGCGATTGACAGGGTCTTTCCTTGCCCTTTCCAGAGGCAGATGAGCAGTCCTGCGAAAACGAAGACCATAAAGGTTTCGAACGGCCAAGATTCCAAATTCAACACTGCGCCTGGCAACCCGGCCGTCCACCGGGCGATGTCCATCGTCCAATTCACTCCCAGCGCCATCAGTTGAAGAGGCCAGTATGACAGACCGAAGGGCATCAGAATGAAGGCGGCCAGACCTGCGGGCATTATTAAAAAGCCCATGAGGGGGACGGCCATCAGGTTAGCGAGCAGGCCATAGGTCGGGAACTGCTGGAAATGATAGGCCGCAAAGGGCGCCGTGGCCGTGCTGGCGATCAGGCTGGAGAGGCAGACCCCGATAAAATAGAGCGCGATGCGGCGCAAAGGGCCAGCATCCCTGTATGATCTAATCCAGAATTGCTCGGTGCCTTCATAGAATGCCACAAGGGCTATGACGGCTCCGAACGACATCTGGAAGCTGGCTGAAATGAGGCTTTCAGGAGAGACGAGCAGAATGACGAAAGCAGAAAAGGAGACGAGGCGCAAGGATATGGGCGTGCGGTCCATGATGATCGCGAGGATGACGATTCCCGTCATCAGCACCGCCCTTTGCACGGGGACTTCAGCGCCTGATAGCATCATATAAAAAACTGCGCCTGCGAATGAGAGCATGGCGGCTATTTTCTTGATCGGGAACTTTAGTGCCAGAACAGGGCTGGCAGCGAGAAGGAGGCGTGTGAGGAAAAAGATCAAGCCGGCCACGAAGCTGATATTCATACCGGAAATCGCCAAAAGGTGGGCCAATCCGGCATCCCGCAGGTCTTCTTCGTCCTTTTCAGGTATGCCTTTTTGCTGGCCGATGGTCAGGGCGGAGACGATGGCGGCCTGTTCCGCTGGTAATTCGCGCCATAATACGCCGGCAATCGACTGCCTTAAGCCCTCGATATCCCATAGTCCTTGTGCGGGCTGAGCCAGAACTTCCGGAGCGCGGTAGATAAAGCCTACGGCGCCGATCCCCTGAAAATAAAAGGATCGACGGAAATCGTATCCTCCCGGGTATACGGGGGCCGAGGGCGGGGTCAGATCGGCGAGTGCGCTGATTTTCTGACCGACACGGATATCCGAATCCTGTCGGAGTTGCAGGCGGACCAGACGGGGCGTTTTTGAAGGTTCAATATCTTCAATTCTTAGTCCGTCCAGAACAACCCGGCTGCCCTTTTTCCCCGGCAGCTTCTCGACCGAGCGGATCGTGCCTGTGAGCGTCACCGGGCCGATTTTCCTTTCGATCATCGGGGTGAAAGCCTTATGGGTGCGTATCTGTGCGGCGGCAAAGCCTGTGAGAGGCAGAAGCATAATTATAATACCAAAATAGAGCTTCCGCCCCTTCCTGCCGAAGCGGTAAGGCCATATTGCGGCCAGAACCGCGGCCATCAGTACCCACGTAAATAATCCCAAAACGAGCGGTGGCTCTTCCGGAAGGGCGAAATATATCCCAATTCCCAACCCGAGAAGCACAGGCAGCCAGAGTGCGGCCCGGTCTTTCTGGAGCGCAATCTGCTCCCATATCCAAAGCCTTACACGCCTTGAAGTACCTGCGAGCTCCGTTTCCGGCGCAATCCCGTCTAGGCTTTGCGCTTCAAGCATGGTAGTTTTCCTCACACGAAATAATGAGCATTATATTGCCCTTTAGCCGAGGTTTTGCCAACGATGAGTATCGTCACCCGCTTCCCCCCCTCCCCGACCGGTTTCATGCATGTCGGAAATGCGCGAACGGCGCTTTTTAATTATTTGTTCGCACGGCGGCACGGCGGAAAGTTTCTTGTGCGTATTGAGGATACCGACCGCAAGCGTCATTCCGAAGAGGCCGTGCAGGCGATTTTCGACGGGCTGGAATGGATGGGTCTCGATTATGACGGCGAGGCGTTGTCGCAATTCGCACGGATGGACCGCCATGCCGAAGTCGCGCACGATATGCTCAAGGCCGGAAAAGCCTATTACTGCTATTGTTCGCCGGAAGAGCTGGAGGCGATGCGTGAGAAGGCGAAAGCCGAAGGACATTCGCAGTTTTACGATCGGCGGTGGCGGGACAGATCGGCCTCTGATGCGCCCAAGGATATCAAGCCCGTCGTGCGGATCAAGGCGCCGCTGGATGGAGCGACCACCATCAACGATGTCGTTCAAGGTTCGGTGACCGTGGCTCATGACCAGTTGGACGATTTTATTCTGCTCCGCAGCGACGGGACGCCGACTTATATGCTTTCTGTTGTGGTCGATGATCATGATATGGCAGTGACGCATATTTTGCGCGGGGATGATCACCTTAACAACAGTTTCCGTCAAAAAATTATTTTCGATGCCATGGGCTGGACGGTTCCGGTTTTCGGGCATCTTCCTCTCATTCACGGGCCGGACGGAGGGAAATTTTCCAAGAGGCATGGGGCGCAGAGTGTGCGCGAGTACAAGGAGCTTGGCTACCTGCCCGAGGCTTTCTGCAATTATCTTCTGCGT
The DNA here is from genome assembly GCA_016699735.1 of Alphaproteobacteria bacterium. NCBI lineage: Bacteria > Pseudomonadati > Pseudomonadota > Alphaproteobacteria > Alphaproteobacteria bacterium. The sequence continues at coordinate 1,704,342 of CP065008.1, read as the reverse complement.
CTTGGCTGGTCGCACGGGGATGAAGAGATTATCCCCCGGGAGAAGGCGATCGAATGGTTTGACCTTGAGCATATAGGGCGCTCCCCTGCCCGGTTCGATTTCGCCAAGCTGGACAGTCTGAACGCCCATTATATCAAGGAAGCATCGGCTGAGCGGATTCTTGATCTCTGCCGTGATTTTTATATGCAAAGGCACGGACTGGCGCTTAATCCGCTTACAGAGACACGCATTACTGCAGGGATTGAGGAATTGAAGGCACGTTCGAAGACGCTTTTGCAGTTCGTGGATGAATCGGCGTTTTATGAGCGCACAATTCCTTATCCCTTTGATGAAAAAGCGATAACTCTTCTCAAAGAGTCTAAGGATGTTCTGTCTGTGCTTGAAGAGAGACTTGCTGCTCTTAAGACCTTTACATCCGAAACAATTCAGGTGGCCTGCAAGGCGATTGCCGATGAGAAAGCCGAGGGCAAGCTGGGGAAGGTGGCGATGCCTTTGCGGGCGGCTATCACGGGAACGACTGTTTCGCCCTCCATTTTTGAAGCTTGTGCGATCCTGGGACAGGAAGAGACATGCGCCCGTATTCGTTTTGCGTTGCAGCAGGGCAAATCGGCGTTTTAGCGAGTTAATCACAGAATATTTCTGTTTAAATCTGTTATCCCTTTGTTCTGATTTTGTTTTTGCTCTAGGCTTTTGAATGGTTGCAGGGGGATTTCGGAACACGTTTTTACCATGGTTTTGATCCTGTCCTTTTCTTCAACCGCCATTATCCGGCTTTCCGCAACCAATTCCCTGATGAACGGAGCTTATTTTTATGTCTGAGAGCACCAAGAAAGAAAAAACCTTTACCCTTACGAACGATCAGACGGGGGAAAAGTATGTTCTTCCTGTCATTGACGGGACGATGGGGCCGTCGGTCATAGATGTACGCAAACTTTACGGGGATACGGGGCATTTTACCTTCGATCCCAGCTTTACTTCTACTGGAAGCTGTAAATCCCGCATAACGTTCATCGACGGAGAGGAAGGCATTCTCCAACACCGTGGCTATAACATTCAAGACTTGGCGGAAAAATCGACCTATCTTGAAGTGGCCTATCTGCTTTTGTACGGAGATTTGCCCAATAAAGAGCAAAAGAAGCAGTTCGAGCACAACATTACCTATCACACGCTTTTGCACGAGCAGATGCATTTCTTCTACCGCGGGTTCCGGCGCGATGCCCACCCTATGGCCGTTATGTGCGGCGTGGTTGCGGCCCTTTCCGCGTTTTATCATGACTCGCTTGATATTTGGGATCCGGCACAACGTGAGCTTTCAGCGCACCGCTTGATCGCCAAGATCGGTACGCTAGCTGCGATGACCTACAAGTATTCCATCGGTCAACCGTTTATGTACCCGCGCAACGATCTCTCCTATGCGGAGAATTTTCTTTATATGTGTTTTGCGGTTCCTGCCGAGCCTTACAAGGTGAATCCGGTTCTTGCCAAGGCAATGGAAAAGATCTTTATTCTGCACGCCGATCATGAGCAGAATGCCTCGACCTCGACCGTGCGTCTGGCCGGGTCATCGCAAGCCAATCCCTTTGCCTGCATGGCGGCGGGTATTGCCTGCCTCTGGGGTCCGGCGCATGGCGGTGCCAATCAGGAAGTTCTTGAGATGCTCGATGAAATCGGGTCGAAGGACCGGATTCCCGAGTACATCAAAAAAGCCAAAGATAAGGATGACCCGTTCCGTCTTATGGGGTTCGGGCACCGCGTTTATAAAAACTTCGACCCACGGGCGCAGGTTCTCAAAAAATCCTGCGATGAAGTTCTTGATGACCTTGGGGTCAACGACCCGCGCCTGGAACTGGCTATGGAGTTGGAGCGTATAGCGCTTGAGGATGAGTATTTCATAGAGCGCAAGCTGTTTCCCAATGTGGATTTTTATTCCGGTATCATCCTCAAGGCCATGGGTTTCCCGACCAGTATGTTTACGGTTCTGTTCGCTGTGGCCCGCACCGTCGGCTGGATCGCGCAATGGAAAGAGATGATTGAGGAACCTTCGCTACGGATTGGTCGGCCGCGCCAGCTTTACAGCGGTCCTGCCACACGGCCTTACGTTGATGTAGAAGACAGGGATTAGGTATTAGCCGGCTTCCTGTTTGTTTTCAGTCTGAAAGTCGGCCTGCGTTTTATCGGGCGTCTGTGCGTTGTCCATTTCTTGCTTGGATACCTTTCGCGCACGCTGCTCTATGATACTCAGAACAAATTCAGCGGCTTTACGCGAAGGCTTTTTTTGTTCGGAGGCGCCGATTAATTCCCTGAACTGCTTAAATTTTTCAAGTTGTGCATTCCTGAGTTCTTCCTTAGTAAAAAGATCTAAAATTGTCTGAGCGATTTCCTCTGGTTTACATTTAGACTGAATAAACTCAGGAACAACGGCCTCATCCAGCAGAATATTCGCAAGATGGACGTGCTTGATTTTTACCATAAATCTTAGGATTAAATAGGTAAGCGGGTTCGTTCTGTAGACCACAACATGCGGGACTCCAGCATAAGCCAGTTCCAGAGCAACTGTTCCTGAAACGGCCAAGGCCACGTCGCACGCCTTGAAAGATTCCCATTTAAATGCTTGGTTGGAACTGATGCGAAAAGGCAAGTCAAAATCCCGCAGTAAAACCTGGATGTTGTATTCTGTGGCAGGCAGTGTTGGTACAATAAATCGTACATCCCCCAATCCATCATTTACCATGGCTGCGGCTATTTTTATGTTTTGGCTGATATTATTGAATTCGCTTTCGCGGCTACCAAAAAAGAGGCCAAGAGTTTTCTTGTCCTGAGGGATTTCATTCGCTTCCCGAAATACAAGACCCTCCGCATTATCTACCTTGGTTTCCACTATAGGATGACCGACAAAGGCTGCTTTTAGATCAAAGGGACTGAAATATTCCGGTTCCATCGGGTAAAGGCATATCAAGCCGTCGAGAAAGGATGCCAGTTTTTTTGCACGGCCTTTTCTCCAGGCCCAGACTGATGGCGCAACATAATGGATAATTTTTCCTTTATAGCCTCTTTTTCTCAGAGATTTGGCCAAAAGAAAGTTAAAATCGGGAAAATCAACCGTTATGACTGCATCGGGCGACTGTTTGATAATTTCCTCGGCGATTGCCTTGAAAAGTTTAAACAGTCTTGGGATTTTAGGGATAACCTCCCATATCCCGATTACCGAAATCTGATCAAGTGGCAGTAGTATCTTCATGCCAGCCGCTTTCATCAAGGGGCCACCAACACCAAGACATTCAACTTCTACGTCTGACTCCTTTTTCAGAGTCTTAAGTTCACGGATCAGGCCGGCTGCTAAGTTATCGCCTGAATTTTCCCCTGCGACAAAGAAAAGTTTCACAGTCTTAAACCTCAAATACCTGTTATTAATCGGATTCTGGAATGTTCAACTTCATTCCAAGAACAAACATATTATACTTGTCAGCAATTTCTGCAACAGTCTGCGGATCAAGAATTAAGGCGGCGCCCGCCTGGATGACTATCCCTGAAAAACCCGCTTCTCCGGCCTTTTTGGCCGTATCAGGGCCGATTGTGGGTAAATCCATATCCCTGTCCTGCTGCGGCTTACAGGTTTTTACAAGAATTGCGCCCTTGCTGCGTTTTTGGAGTTCGGCACATCGCGTAATTAACTTATCGGTGCCCTCCGCTGCCTCAACACCCAGAACCAATCCTTCCTGAACGACAACGGATTGCCCGATATCCAACTCCCCGAGTTTCTGAGAAATTTCGATTCCTTTTCTTATGGTTTGCCAATCTGACTCCTGAGGCTTCGAGCGGGTTAGAACCCCGTCTTTAACGAGAAAACTTTGTGCAAACTTATGAACGCCGTGAATCGTAAAACCTTCTTTTTCAAATTCTTTCTTTAGCAAGCTCAGCAGTCCGTCATCGCCGAGAGTTCCTAACCCTATGCGCGTCAGGATTTCCATACCCTTCATATCCGGGCGCAACTCTGACAGCCACGGACGACGAATCGATCCTGCGAGGACAACATCCTTAACTCCCTGCGCCCTTAATGCTTTAAAAATCGAGCCTGCCGCCCCTAAGCCCGTCCAGAAATGCGGGTAGCTTTTTTTGAGTTCCGGCGAGGTCTGCCCCTCGAAGCCGATAATAAATATTTCCATGCCTTTTTGTTGACAGTCTTGGGCCAACTGGATTGGCAAAAGGCCGCCGCCGGCTAGTATTCCCAGCTTTCGGATTTCTATTTTTTCTGGGGCTGGCATAGCGGAAATTTCGTCTTTTCGCGCGCAAAAGAAAGGACCGATATAACCAACTCATCGTCGCCATAATCATTGGCAACGCTTTCAAGTCTTTGCTCAAAAGTGCCCTCTTCTCCGAACAGTTGATTAAAAGCCCGTTGTAAATTTTTGATCTTGTCTTTACCGAACCCTCGACGCTCTAGGCCAATCAGATTTAAACCTGCTAAAAACGCCCGTTCTCCCTTAACCCGCCCGAAAGGTATGACATCGTTTTCTACGCCGGACATTCCGCCAATAATCGCATGAGGTCCGATTCTTACGAATTGATGTACGGCGGATAATCCGCCCAAAACGGCGTAATCCCCAATCTGTACATGGCCGGCGATCGCTGCATTATTGGCCATGATAACATTGTTACCGACGATGCAGTCATGCGCCACATGTGTGGCCATCATAAACAGGCAATTATCACCAACAATAGTTTTCATTGAGCCGTGCTGGGTTCCGGGGTTCATCGTTGTATGCTCCCGGATCGTGTTGTTTTTGCCGATGATCAGTTCTGATTTTTCACCCGCGTATTTTAGATCCTGCGGCGGGGTTCCCAAAGAGGCAAAGGGATAGACCACCGTTCCCTCTCCGATTATTGTCCGCCCCTCAATATAAACATGAGAGATAAGACGGACGCGCTCACCCAGGTTTACGTCCGGCCCCAGGATACAGTAAGGCCCGATGATTGCGGTGGGAGCAATGATTGCTTCGGGCGCAACGATGGCTGTTGGGTGGATGTTCTGATTCATTCATGTCCTAGGTTTAAGAGCTTACTCTTAAGGCAGAATAAGGTTGTCGATCACCCGCCTCAAATCACGCTTTGTTTCAAAAGGTTGCAGATCAGTCTTACTTTTTGGCTTGTTCTTCCGCATCAGCAATCATGGCGCTGAAGGTGGCTTCGGCACAAAGCTTGTCACCGACTTTGGCTTCGCCCTTAAATTTCCATACTGTGCCGCGGGATTGCACTTTTTCGACATGAATATGGAGTGTGTCTCCCGGCGTCACAGGCTTACGGAACCGGGCATTGTCTATGGTCATAAAGTAGACGATCTTCTTCTTTGACTCCAAGCCCATGAATTCGACGACAACCAGCCCGGCCGTCTGGGCCATTGCCTCGATAATCAGAACACCGGGCATCACGGGAAAGCCCGGAAAATGGCCCGCGAAATGGGGTTCGTTGATGGTGACATTCTTTATTCCTACGGCGCTCTGGCCCGGCACAAGGTCAACAACCTTATCGACCATCAGGAAGGGATAGCGGTGAGGGATCATATTCATGATCCGCAAGATATCGATCTGGTCTCTGGTTTCGCTCATGTCGGGATAACCCCCAAGCCTTTTGCCTTTTATATTGATGCAGTTAATCGGTTTTTTTCTTTTTAATCAAGCGGTTTAGTGCCGCGATCTGGCGCAAGAACTGATTTTTTGGGAAGGCGGGTGAGCCCATATACTCCTCACCCGGAGGGATATCGTTCATGACCCCAGCCTGCGCCCCAATTCTTGCGCCCTGTCCGATCTTTAGGTGTCCTGCAAAACCCGCTTGTCCGCCGATGGCTACATAGTCACTTATCTGCGTACTGCCGGAGATACCAACCTGCGCCACGATAATACAGCCCTTGCCGATCACAACATTATGGCCAATCTGGACCAGATTATCGATCCAGGTTCCCCCGCCGATTACTGTGTCCGGTCCGGCACCGCGGTCTATAGTTGAATTCGCGCCGATTTCAACATGATCGCCGATGATGACTCGCCCCAGCTGCGGAACCTTTATGTGTCCGGCCTTGTCTATGGCAAAACCGAAACCGTCCTGCCCCACTCTCACTCCGGGATAGAGGTGGACATGGTCGCCCACCAGACAATGAGATAGCGTAGCATTGGCGCCTATGCGGCAGTGGTTTCCAATCTTTACGTTTCTTTGGATTACCGCTCCGGGTTCGAGCCAGCAGGAATGGCCGATCTCTGCACCTTCAGCGATACAGACGCCCTCCTCGACGGTACAGCCTTCGCCGAGTTTTGCGCTCGGGTGGATGCTGGCCTTGGGTGAAATACGGGCCTCCGGCCTCTGTTCAGGATAAAAGAGCTGGGCGGTTAAAGCATAGGCTTTGTATGGGGAAGGCGTTATCAGGCAGGTCAGCCCCGTGGGCGAGTCTTTTACCATTTCCTCGGTGACAAAACACGCTGCGGCCTTTGTATCCTTAAATTCAGCCTTGTATTTGAGGTTATCCAGAAAACTGATTTCTGTATTTGTGGCGGTTTTTAACGGCGCGACGTCCAGAATTTCGCGGTCGGCATATTCTTCGGGTTTAATTACGCATCCGGCTTTTCCCGCGATTTCCCGAAGCGTGAACGTCCGGCTTTTCTTGAAGAAGCGCGGATCAGGCATAAAAGCCCTCTCTAATTCTTAATGTTAACTTTGACGTCGGGCAACGCTTCGTTCAGCCGCTTCATGACTTCCGCCGTGATGTCCAAGCTCTTTGCTCCGACGATCACATTGTTGCGTGTAATGATGAGGTCATATTTCTTTTCTTCGGCCAGCTTCGCACAGACATTGAAAATGCTGTTGGTGAGTGCGTTCATCGCTTCGGCTGAACCTTTATTCAGAGCGCTGATTCTGTCTTTAAGGGTTTTGCGGGCCTGAAAACGCTTTTCCTCGAAAGCCTGCGCCTTTTTCTCCAGTTCCTCCTTCGGCAAGTCCTTGCTTTCGGCTTTCAGTTTCTCGAGGCTGTCGCGGAGCTGTTTTTCCAGCCCCTCCATCTCGGTTTCAAATTTCTTCCGATTGGTTTCGACCTGTTTTTTGACTGATTTCGCTGCCGTCGAGTCCGACATCAACGCCTCGATATCGACAACCGCTATTGAGACCTGTGCCAACGCCACAGGGATAGAAGCAAAGAATATAAATAGGGAAAACAGTAAAAGTCTTGTCAAATCACGCGTAAGCATTTTCGAGGCACCATCAATTCTGTTTAAGCCTCAGACGCTACTAAAAGCGCGTGCCAAAATCAAACCTGAAATTCTCTTCCTCGTCGAAATCTTCCTTGGCGTAGGGTACAGCCAAGTCCACCCGTATGGGACCGATAGGCGAACGCCAGGACAGGCCAATACCCGCACTGGCCCGGATGGAGTCCTCTTCAAGGAGGTTAGCGCCATCTTCATCTATATCCATAAGAGAGCCAAAATCCGTAAAAAGGTGTCCTTTTACGCCCATTTCCTTAGGTAGGCCGACGGGGAAAGATCCCTCGACGCTGCCACGGTAGAAGAAGTTTCCTCCCAGCGCGTCGTCAGTGGCCCGGTCTCTCGGTCCAATGCCTGAACGCTCAAACCCCCGGAGCGTTGAGCCGCCGATAAAGAAGCGTTCGTTGATTTCAACATCGGTATCGCTGTAGCCGCCGATGGCTCCTATTTCGCCCAAGGCATTCAAGACGACCTGATCAAAAACCGGGTAGTAATAGGTTCCGCCCGTACGGCCTGAGAGGTATTTCGCATCTCCGCCCAGTCCGGCCACTTCGGTATCGAGCCAGTAGAGAAGCCCTTCGGTCGTCAGTATAGAGCTGTCCCGTGTATCGTAGGTCAGGCGCTGGGAAACGGCAGACGTGGTGCGGACGCCCTCCTGATCACGGATAAAGCGGGAGGCGTCATTATCCACATTGTCGATGTCATTTTTGTCATACTGGTATTTCAGGGTCTGGCGCCAGTTTTCAGACAGGGGATAGCCCATCCGCAGTGCGCCGCCTGTCTTTTGCTGGTCGTACGAGCTTTCGTCCTGCAAGTCGCGAGTGATGTGGAAGATATCAAATCCTGCCGAAATATCCCGGTCGAGGAAGTAAGGTTCCGTGAAAGAAACGTCAAACTCGGAGCGTTTTCCGGCAATGGTTGTTGCAAAGAGCAGGTCTTGTCCCTTGCCGAGCAGGTTACGCTCACGCACACGGAAATCCGCTAAAGGACCGTCTGTCGAGGAGAAGCCTGCGCCTATGGAAAGTTCTCCGGTCGATTTTTCCTCGACGTCAACATCGATGACCGTTTTATCAGGTGCCGATCCCTGCTTGACGTCCAACTTGACGTTCTCGAAGAAGTCGAGATCCTTAATGTTTTTCTCAGATTTTGCCACTTTCGTGCGATTGAAAGGGTCTCCCTCCACAACCTCGACCTCGCGACGCAAGACTTTATCCATGGTGCGGACATTACCGTTGATGTTAATCCTTTCGACGTAGACCGGCGGGGTTTCGCTGACGGTGAACAGCACCAGAACCTCGCGCTTTTCGCGGTCTTTCTGAATATCGGGCTTGATATTGACGAAGGCATATTGCCTGTCGCCTAAGAGGTTGGTCATGTTCGTAGCGCTTTCACGTACCTTATCCGCGTCATACCACTCGCCGTTCTCTATGGTAATGGACTCCTGAAGGACGGATGTGTCGAAGTCCCGCAACTCAGACGCTATGCTGGTTCCAGCGACCTTGTAACGTTCGCCCTCCTCGACTGTAAATGTGATAAAAAAGCTTTCCTTGTCAGGTGCCAACTCAGCAACGGCGGAGACAACGGAAAAGTCGGCATAGCCGCGCGAGAGGTAGTAGTTCCTGAGCAACTCCTGATCGAAGGCCAGACGGTCCTCATCGTATCTGTCGTCAGAGGAAAGAATCTTGTACCAAGCGGTTTCCTTAGTGCTAATCACGCTGCGGAGTTTGTCGTCGTCGTATTTCTTGTTCCCGACGAAGCGTATGGCCTTTACTTCTGTGACGTCACCTTCGTCGATTTCGAACACCAAATCTACACGGTTTTGTTCCAGACGGATAACTTTTGGCTCAATATCCACCGAGAAACGTCCCTGGCGGCGGTATATCTGATTCAATCGGGCTAAGTCAGACTGTACTTTCGTTCTTGTGAACACCTGACGCGGGCGCATCTGGATTTCCGCCAGAAGTTCCTCATCTTCAATCTTGTCATTTCCTTCAAAACCGATCTGATTGATGATGGGGTTTTCAACGACCGAGACCTGCACCACGCCTCCTCCGGCGTTCTCAACCTGAACATCGGCGAAAAGTCCCGTACCAAAAAGACTTTTTAGGGCGCGGTCTACAGCCGCATCGTCCAGTTCGTCACCGACCTTGAGGTCCATGTAGGACACGACGGTCGCCTCCTCGATCCTCTCAGAGCCGCTGATGGCTATCTGGCGGACGATATCAGCCCAAGCCTTAACAGGAGCGAAAACGATCAGGGCTACGATCAGGCTGTGGGATAAAGCCTTCAGCTTTCTGCTTGACATAATCATTATCAATTTTTCCTGTGTTTTATTCTGGATATTGTGAAAAGCGCAGTGAATCAAGGATTAATAAAATCGATCAGGTCGATCAAGTTAGCCAATATCATGATTCCCCCTAGAAAGACCAGCGCTATCGCAAAAGACAGGTTTTGAACTCGTGGAGAAACAGAGCGGCCCGTTATGCCTTCGTATATTAGAAAAATCAAAAATCCGCCATCTAAAAGGGGGATCGGCAAAATGTTAATGAAAGCTATACCTATGGAAAGGATGGCAAGGAACCTTACCATATCGGCCCAGCCTTCTTTCACTGAGTTGCCAGCGTATTTGGCCACTACAGCCACTCCACCTATTGCCCTCTCCTCTGTTTTACCCTTATGGATGACTTGCAAAAGCTTATAGGCCTCCAACAAGCCGTTTCCTATTTGTCCGGCAGCTCGGTCATATGCCCTAAAAATATCGTATCTTTCGTATTCAATATTATTTATGTCGGAGCTAAAAATGCGGTCGTAGTAGTCGCTTTTAGGATTTTTGAGATGCTCGTTTAGGGCGGAGGGAAAGGAGACCAAAAACTTATCGTTTTGCTCTTCTCTGAAACTAATTTCCACGGTCACAACTTTATCCATATTTTTTAGAAGGACCTCTCTGGCTTTGTCCGGCTTATCTTTGGTTTCAATTCCTTCTACGGCTACTATGTGTTCAAAAAAGGAGGCGTTTGAGTTCATCATTCCGATGCGCCCCCTGTTTTCTCTTTTTCGCCCTTTTTTGTCAGTGAAATTGATCTCTCTGGCAGTCATTTGTATAGTCAAAATCTTGCCGTTTCTTTCAATTTTATAAGTGTGTGGGTTCTCCCAATCTCGTGAGGTTACTTCCTGTATCTGCATAAAATTACTTATTTTCTTGCCATCAAATTCGAGAATACGGTCTCCAAGCTGAAAGCCAGCATCATAACTCGCCGTTCCTATCGCCAGGCTGTTTACTACAGGTGGTATGACAGCGACCCCTCTAATCATGTAAATCGAAGCCATCAGGGAGAGGGCCATAAAAATGTTAATTCCTGGGCCTGCGGCAACAATAATCATCCGCTGCCAGACTTTCTTCGTGCAGAAGGCGACTTTGAGTTCTTCGTCTGTGAGACGGCGTTCGCAGTTATTTTCCTTATCCCATACGATGGGATTGTCGCGGTCTACGTCGCCGAAAATCTCGACATAGCCGCCAATGGGCAAACGCGAGACGCACCAGCGCGTCCCCCAGCGGTCGGTGCGCCCGAATAACTCCTTGCCAAAACCGAGGGAAAATTTTCTGACTTTAACGCCAACCGCCCGTGCTGCGAGATAGTGTCCGAATTCGTGGACGATGATTACGAGGGCGATGCTGAGGACCGTTACAACTCCGTAACGGAAAATCATTGTTCCGAGTTCTGATAAGGTTATGACATCGGCAGCGGGAGCGTCCATGTTCTGAAGCCCCTTTCCGGTTATTTATCCGGCAACATCTGGAGGATGTCGTTGAGGTTGGCGAAGGCCATGATCCCGATCAGGAAGACCAAGCCGAACCGAAAGGCATACTCCTGAACTTGTTCTGGCACAGGACGACCCATGATCGACTCAAAGAAGTAGAAGAGCAGATGGCCACCATCGAGCAACGGAATAGGCAGAAGGTTTATAAAACCGAGGTTAATCGAGAGAAGTGCCATAAGACCGATGAGGAAGACGATCCCCTGCTGCGCGACATCGCCGGCTATGGCACCGATGCGGATGATCCCTCCGAGTTCGGTGGCGCTTCGTACACCCGTAATCATCTGGCCTAAAGCTTCCATGATATTGCGGGTTACGACGTAACATTCCTTGATCGCCCGCGGCACGGCCTCCAAGGGGCTTAATTTTATGACTTCGCGGGGCGGACTGTTCGAGAGGTAGAGAATGCCGAAACGGTCCAAATCTTTGGCATCTGTCATCGCTGTATTGAGTTCCTTAAGCGGGTGTACCTGCAGAATTTCGGTTTTGGGTCCCAAATCAGTCTCGATCGTATAGGTCGTTCCCATCCGGTCCTGAAGCTGTTTTACCTTTTCTTCCTCGCTTACAACGGGTACGCCGCTGATTTTTAATATTTTTTTGATTTCGATGCCCCAGGTCGGATCGTAAATGCCCAGACGTCCATAGCTGCTTTTAAAGCCAAAGCGGTCTTCGGTCTCCACACGCTCAGGCTTGGCATAGAGGTCTATTTTCTGGCCGTCCCGCTCTACGATAAAATGCCGCTCGACATCCAGAGCCAGAAGCATCTCCCGGCGGACATCGTTAAAGCTTTCGATCTCCTTGCCGTCAATGCTGATGATGCGGTCATGCGGCAGAAATCCATGCTTTTCAGCCGGACTTCCGATCCCGATGGCGGCGGCGATCGGCGGAGAGACGGTCTGGCCGTGATACATAAAGAGGCCGACATAGACAAAGAAGGCAAAAATATAGTTGATTGCGGGACCGGCGAAGACAATCGCGGCGCGCTGCCAGACCGGCTTGGCGAAAAAGGCCTGGGATCGTTCGTGTTCGGTCATCGGCCTTTTGATGCCGTTTTCGGGGTCGTCGATTTCGTCGGAATGTCCGGCGCTGGCGGGGTCAACGTCCCCGAAGAGCTTAACATATCCGCCCAGAGGTACGGCCGATATTTTCCAGCGGCAGCCGTTGCGGTCGTTACGGCCCCAGAGTTCCTTGCCGAAGCCAATGGAAAAGCTGTCTACCTTGACCCCGCACATCCGGGCGACGATGTAATGACCCCACTCATGAACAAAAACAAGAATGCTTAAGACGGCCAGAAAAACGATGACGTAAAAGAAGATGTTATGACCAAAGACCTGGACGATTTCCATGATATTCATTGTGAGCGTACCGTTTTATTTTGTTGGTCCTGCGTCCGGCGGGCGATGATGTTTTCCGTCAAAACGCGGACAGTTTGATCCAATTTTTCGCACTCTTCAACTGTTTTCGGTGGTAAGGCCGATAAGTTACCCTCCGCTTCCAACAAGGCCGCAGCGACGCACTCAATAATAGCCGGAAAGCCGATCCTGCGGTCCAGAAAAGCCTTTACGGCGATCTCGTTAGAGGCGTTCAGCGTTATGCAGGCCGTCGGCCCCTGTCTGAGGCACTTGTAAGCATAACCCAACGCCGGAAACTTGGCAAAGTTCGGGGTCTGAAACGTCAGTCCGGAGAGTTTTGAGACATCGAGTTTTTTACCCCCGGCAGGCAAACGCTCCGGCCATCCCAAGGTATGGGCGATAGGTATCCGCATGTCGCTTTCGCCCATCTGCGCCAGGATGGAACCGTCGGTATAAACTACAAGAGAATGGATTATGGATTGAGGATGGATCACCACCTCAATTTTCTCCGGGGGCAGATCGAATAAATATGCCGCTTCAATGATTTCCAGCGCTTTGTTTATCATTGTGGCGCTATCGACCGATATTTTCGGACCCATCGACCAGTTGGGGTGGGCGATGGCCTGTTCCGGGGTGGCTTTTTGCATCTGGCTTTGCGACCAGTTCAGAAAGGGTCCACCCGAGGCGGTCAGGATGATTTTTTCTACCCTTGAGCGGTTGTGGTCTTCCCAGACCTGAAAAATCGCATTGTGTTCGCTGTCTACCGGAAGGATACGGGCGCCGGATTTTTTTGCTGCAGCGATAAGCAAGGGTCCGGCGGCTACCAACGGTTCCTTGTTAGCGATGGCAACGTTTGTGCCGTTTTCAAGGGCGGCGAGTATGGGGCGCAGCCCCTCAAACCCTACGGTTGCGGCCAAAAGGAGGTCCGCTGGCTCTGCGGCAGCCTTGATTAAGGCCTGTTTTCCGGCCTCAGCGGCTATCCCGAAGCCTGACAACCTTGCCTTGAGCGGCTGGAGTTGATCCTCCTGGGCGATGACGGCCTTTTTTGCACGCAATCTGATGGCCAGGTCCGCCAGTTTTTGGCCGTTGGTTCCTGCGGTTACCGTTTGCACGTCAAAAAGCTGCGGTGAGGCCAGGATCACTTCCGCTGCGCTGGCGCCGACAGAGCCTGTAACACCGAAAATACTGACTCTTTTTTTAGAAGACATAGTAAAGAACGCTGATCAAAATCAGGAAAACCGGGGCGCCGAGCATCATGGAGTCGATCCGGTCGAGCAGGCCACCGTGGCCGGGGATGATGGTTCCGGTGTCCTTGACCTTGGCCTGTCTTTTGACATAAGAAACCAGCAAATCACCGACCTGTCCCACGCACCCGATGGCCAGGCCGATCATGAAGCCCGCCGGCAGAAGAAGAAGCAGGCCGAGCTTGGCAAAATGTTCGTGAAAGCCGAACAGGCTGATCCAGATTACGGCAAAGACCGCGGGGAAAAACAGGGCGCCACCGAAACCCGACCATGTCTTGTTCGGGCTGATTTTCTGGATCAGTTTCGGCCCACCGAGCGTTTTGCCAGTAAAATAAGCGCCAATATCGCTAAACCAGATCATGCCGATGAATATTAGAAGCACGTTCAGATTATAGAACTCCCGAAGGAAGTAAAAGCTGCCGTAGGAGGTCACCATATAGGCCAAACCGATGCTATAGTATAAGAGGAAGTTATCGGTTTTTTTCGACAGGCCGTACCATTCATAGACCGAGAGGGCGAAGGCCGCGAGCAAGAAGGCTTGAAAAACCATGCCTCCCGTATACATTATGTATATAAAACAGGGTGCCATGACGAGGGCGGAGATCACCCTGAGCTTTAATTTCCCTAAATTGATTTTGGCCGTCAATGTCAAGACCCGTCCGTTCACGCCTGCGGGAGGATTATGCCTAAAAAAGGGCGGAACCGCTAGGATTGTTTTAGGGCACCGAAGCGGCGCTCGCGGCCCGCATACTCGCTTAAGGCTTCATCAAGACAGGTTTCATCGAAATCCGGCCAGAGGACCGAGGAGAAGACCATTTCCGCGTAGGCGCATTGCCAGAGCATGAAATTACTGATCCTTTTTTCGCCGCTGGTGCGGATGAGCAGGTCAGGGTCCGGTAGCTCATGGGTCAAGAGGTTTTGCGTTAACCTCTGCCCGATTTCCTCACGGGTGGGTATCTGGCCACTCTCCAGAGCATACCGGCAGAGTTTTTCGACCGCCTGCGCGATATCCTGACGGCCACCGTAATTCAAAGCAATCGTGACATTTATGCGGGTGTTCCCGGCGGTCAGCTCCTCCGCGTTGCGGATCAGCTGGATGATGTCCTCATCGAAGGCGGATTGATCGCCGACGACCCGGAGACGGGCGTTTTTCTTATGAAGGTCAGCCGTTTCCGAGCGAAGATAGTAGCGCAGGAGCTTCATCAGCTCCTCGATTTCGGCGCGGGGGCGGTTCCAGTTTTCCGAAGAAAAGCCGAAGAGCGTAATGTATTCTATGCCACGGTTGGCGGCGGCTTCGACGATCCGGCGCGCCGTTTCGGCTCCCTGCTTATGCCCTGCGCTTCGCGGAAGCCCCCGGCGCTTGGCCCAACGCCCGTTTCCATCCATGATGATAGCCACATGACGGGGTGTTGTGTTTTCCTGATTTATAGGGGTCTTCTTCATGGATTCTCCGTGCCGGACTACACGGTCATGATATCTTTTTCCTTGTCGGCAAATATCTTGTCGATTTTTTTAATCGTCTCGTCCGTCATTTTCTGGACTTCGTCCGCTTTCTTTTTGTGGTCGTCCTCGGAAATTTTCTTTTCCTTTTCAAGTTTTTTGAGTGTTTCCATTCCGTCACGGCGGACGTTGCGGACGGATACACGGGCGGCTTCGGCGTATTTCCCGGCGATTTTCGATAGTTCCGCCCGGCGCTCCTGGTTGAGGTCGGGTACAGGAATCCTCAGCAAGGTTCCCTCGATCTGGGGGTTTAAACCCAGACCCGCCTCCCTGATCGCCTTTTCGACGGCGCGAACGTTGGAATTGTCCCAGACCTGCACGCTAATCAGGCGCGGCTCAGGTACGTTTACCGTTCCGATCTGGTTTATGGGCATCCGTGTACCGTAGACCTCGACCGTGACCGGATCCAGAAGGCTGGCGGAAGCCCGCCCCGTCCTTAGACCTGCGAATTCCTTATTCAGTGTTTCCACCGCACCATTCATGCGGCGCTGGATATCGTTTTTATCGAATGACATGGTTTCCCTCCTCTGCCTTTGATGATTACGTGTTTGTCACTACAGTATATTTACCCTTCGACTGGACAACCTGGGCGAAGTTGCCCTCCTCCCTGACCGAGAAGACGATGATCGGGATATTGTTCTCGCGGGCCAGAGAAATTGCCGTTGCGTCCATCACTCTTAGATCTTTTGTCAGAACATCAATATAAGAGAGGCGATCGAAGCGCTGGGCCTCCGGGTTGTGTTTGGGGTCGGATGTGTAGATTCCATCGACCTTTGTGCCTTTGAAGATTGCGTCGCAATCCATTTCCGAAGCCCGAAGTGTGGCCGCTGTGTCCGTTGTAAAATAGGGGTTTCCGGTGCCTGCGGCAAAAATTACGACCCTGCCCTTTTCCATGTGGCGCAAGGCGCGGCGGCGGATATAGGGTTCGCAGATGGAATCCATGCGGATGGCGGATTGCACACGGGTGCTCACGCCCAGTTTTTCCAAAGAATTTTGAAGTGCCAGCGCGTTGATGACAATACCAAGCATTCCCATATAATCGGCCGTTGTGCGGTCCATGCCCTGCGCCGCGCCGGATACGCCGCGGAAGATGTTGCCTGCGCCGACGACGACGCAGACTTCAATTCCCATATCGACCACTTCCTTGATGTCACGGGCTACGCGCTGCACCGTTTCGGGGTCCATGCCGTATTCCTGCTTGCCCATCAGCACCTCGCCGGACATTTTCAGCATCACGCGTTTGTATTTCAGTGCCGGTTTCACCTTCGCACCTTCTTTTTCTGCCGTCATTGCCATGGCCCGTCTCTTTGCGTGGATCTGTACTGGTAAAC
The DNA here is from genome assembly GCA_016699735.1 of Alphaproteobacteria bacterium. NCBI lineage: Bacteria > Pseudomonadati > Pseudomonadota > Alphaproteobacteria > Alphaproteobacteria bacterium. Next base: position 1,687,858 of record CP065008.1, on the reverse strand, counting down.
CCTGCCAATATAGGGAATGCCGCGTCGGGTTGCAACGCGGCATTCCAAATTTCTTTCGGCCGGATCAATCAGGCGGCGAGGTTTTCTTCCTCGGTCTGGCTCACACCCTCTCCCAACTGGAGGCGGGCGTAGGCGTTCAGTTTTATGTCTTTACCCGCTTCTTTCGCTGCGTCGGCAATGACCTTGGAGATTTTGCGTTCCTGATCGATGACGAAAATCTGGTCGAGGAGGCATATTTCCTCGAAATACTTGCGGATGCGGCCTTCGACCATCTTGGCGATGATATCCTCGGGCTTGCCGCTGCTGCGGGCCTGCTCGCTCAGGATATCCTTTTCGCGCTGGAGTTTGGCCGGATCGGCGCTGGCCTGGTCCAGACATTCGGGGTTGGCGGCGGCGACGTGCATGGCAATCTGCTTGCCGAGCGATTGAAGAGAGGCTGCAGGCGCTTCGGTTTCCAGACCTACGAGAACGCCGATCTTGCCAAGGTTCGGAGCAAGTTCGTTGTGCATATAGGCGATCACCGTTCCCTTGGGGACGATCACGGATTGGAAGCGGCGGAGAGTCATATTCTCCCCGATCTTGGCTATCAGGTCAGTCAGGCTTTCCTCAACGGACTTACCGCCTTCGATCTTCGCAGCCTTGAGTTCTTCGAGCGAAGAGACTTTCAGGGCGGCTTGCGCGACCTTGCGGACGAAGCCCTGAAACTCCTCGTTACGGGCGACGAAGTCGGTTTCCGAGTTGAGTTCGATGACTGCACCTTTTGTGCCTTCTACGGCGATGGCGACCAAACCGTCGGAGGCCGAACGCGAGGATTTTTTCGCGGCCTTGGCTATACCCTTTTTCCGTAACCAGTCGCTGGCTGCGTTGATGTCGCCGTTATTTTCCTCCAGCGCCTTTTTGGCATCCATCATGCCTGCGCCTGTGGATTCCCTGAGCTGTTTTACGAGTGCTGCCGAAATCTGGGCCATTTCACTGTTCCTTATGGTTCGATTGTTTGAAAAAGCGGTTGGGGCTTAGCCGTCCCCGCCCCGCGGTGTCGGCTTTTAAGCGGAAGCGGCCTTCTTTTCCGTTTCCTCTATGATTTCCGGAGCAGGCGGCGCCTCTTCAGAGGCAGACGCTGCGGCTTCCTGTTTTGGAGCGGCCTCAGCCTTGCCTTTACCTTTCTTGCGGCCTCTTCCGCCTTCGGAACCATCGGCTGCGCCGAAGTCCTTCCCGGAAGAGGACAATTCAGCCTGAAGACCATCGAGAACCGCGCCTGCAAATAGCTCGCAGTACAGGTCGATGGCCCGCAGCGCATCATCGTTGCCGGGAATGATGTAATCCACGCCATCGGGTGCGGCGTTACTGTCCACGATTGCAAACACGGGAATCCCCAAAACGTTAGCCTCGCGGATTGCGATGCGTTCCTTGATCGTGTCAATGACGAACAGGGCATCGGGTTGACCGCCCAATTCGCGGATTCCGCCGATGGCCAGGTTGAGCTTGTCGCGCTCACGGGTCATCATCAGGGTTTCCTTTTTGGTGTAGCCGGCGAGATCGCCTCCCAGCTTTTCATCCAAATCGCGCAAGACGTTGATGGAGGTAGAAATCGTTTTCCAGTTGGTGAGCATACCGCCCAGCCAACGGTGATTTACGTAATACTGACCGCAACGCTTGGCGGCCTCGGCGATCGGCTCCTGCGCCTGTTTTTTGGTTCCAACAAACAGGATACGCCCCCCATTGGAGACAATGTCGCGCATCGCCTTTAGGGAATTGGCCAGCATGGGCTGGGTCTGCTGGAGATCGATAATATGGACACCGTTCCTGACGCCAAAGATAAACGGGCGCATTTTCGGGTTCCAACGGCGGGTGTGGTGACCAAAGTGTACGCCCGCTTCCAATAGCTGACGCATGGTGAATTCAGGTAATGCCATAATTTTCTCCTTTACCGGTTGTACCTCTGCGGGTTGAAACACAGCCCTTTATCGACCGCACCGGATGGGCGCTTTATCCCTTGAGGATGAGGCCCATAACCCGCATGTGAATTTACGTTGGGGCGTTTCTACAGCGAAAACCGCCGTAATGCAAGAAAAAACAAGTCTAGCATAAAGGGGTTAATTAATGCTCAGCGACCCGCAGAACACCCTTTTGAACCCGCAGAATATCTCGGGCCTGAGCGCTGAGAGACCAGCGTCCGGGAAGGCTTAGCACAGCGGTTTTCCCGCTTCCCAGAGCGATTCGGAGTTGGATGGCCGTCTGGCCGGCCCCCTCTATTTTTAAAAAATCGCTCAATCTGCTGGCAGGTGCCGCGCTCTCCAGATCAATCACGATCTCGCTGATTTTCGTTTCCAGCAGATTATCAAGCCGCTCCAGACCGAAGCAGGTCAGGCGGAGTTGATCCTCCCGCTGTTCTGCCTCGACCGTCAGCAGCAGGGTTTGGCCGGGTTCGAGAATTTCACGGCTGGCATGAAGAATATCAGAGAAAAGAGTGACTTCGTAGACGCCTGTCGGGTCAGAAAGCTGGAGGAAGGCGTAACGGTTGCCCTTCTGGGAAACTTTTTCGGATTTCTTCAGCAGCACCCCGGCCATTTTGACGCGCACTGCTGGCTTCTCGCGCATCAGGTTTTCCAGTTCGGCAAAACTCAAAATGTTCAGGCGCTCGAGTTGTGAGCGCCTTGAATCAAGCGGATGGGACGAAAGATAAAATCCCACGGCCGCGAATTCATGGGCCAGTTGCTCCAGCGGCGACCAACGGTCCACCTTCGGCAAATCCGGCATTCCCAAGGCTCCTCCGCCTGAATCCCCGAAGAGGCTGACCTGCCCGCTGCTTCTTTCTTCCTGAACCGACTGAGCATAGCGCAGAATTGTCTCCACGCCTGCTACGAGTCGGGCACGATCCGGTTCGATGCTGTCGAAAACCCCGGCAGCGGCCATTTGCTCCAACTGCCTTTTGTTCATGGTTTTCGGGTCGATCCGCTGCGCGAAATCTTCCAGAGACTTGAATGGGCCGCTTTTTGTTCTCTCAACCACAAGGGTTTGCATGGCCTGCTCTCCTACACCCTTTAAAGCCGACAAGGCGTAGCGAACCGATGATTCCTCCACCGAGAAATCCGCCTGAGACTTGTTAATGTCTGGGGGCTTGACGCGCAGCCCCATGCGGTCGAGGTCTTGTTTGAACAGCGCCAGCTTGTCCGTGTTTCCCTTATCATAGGTCATGGAGGCGGCCATGAATTCCTGCGGATAATTGGCCTTCAGCCATGCGGTCCAATAGGCGATCAGGGCGTAAGCCGCGGCGTGGGATTTGTTAAAACCGTAGCCTGCGAATTTGGCGATCTGCTCGAAGATAAAGGAAGCCTGGTCCGCGCCGACGTTATTATTCTCCTTCGCGCCCCTGAGAAACATTTCGCGCTGGTCATCCATTTCCTCCTTGATTTTTTTACCCATGGCCCGGCGCAGGAGGTCCGCCCCGCCCAGTGAATAGCCCGCCAAGGACTGCGCGGCCTGCATGACCTGCTCCTGATAGATCATAATGCCGTAGGTTTCCTCCAGATAGGGGCGAAGGACGGGATGGAGGTAGTCGGCGTCCTCCTTCTGCTCCTTAACGCTGATGTATTTCGGAATATTGTCCATCGGGCCGGGGCGGTAGAGGGAGACCAGCGCGATGATATCCTCGAAGCGGTTGGGCTTCATCTTGCGGAGCGTGTCGCGCATCCCCGCACTTTCAAGCTGGAAGACGCCAACCGTATCTCCTGCAGACATTAAAGCGTAGGATTTTGGATCGTCCAAGGGAATATCAAGCGTTTCGATTTTTTTGCCTTTGGCTTTGAGCATATCCAGCGTTTTCTGGATCACGGTCATTGTTTTCAGACCCAGAAAGTCGAATTTAATCAGTCCGGCCTGCTCGACCGCCTTCATATTGAACTGGGTGACAGGCATATCCGAGCGCGGATCGCGGTAGAGGGGCACAACCTCGTGCAGAGGCCGATCCGAGATTACAACGCCGGCCGCGTGGGTCGAGGCATGGCGATACAAGCCTTCAAGCTGCAGCGCGATATCGAGAAGTTTTCGTTGCGTGTCGTCGCGGTTGCGTTCGTTCCTGAGTTCCTGATCCTGCTCCAGAGCCTGTTCGAGCGTGACCGGGTTGGCGGGGTTATTGGGGATCAGTTTGGCGATGCGGTCCACCTGCCCGTAGGGGATTTGCAGCACACGCCCTACATCGCGGACCACAGCGCGGGCCTGTAATTTTCCGAAGGTGATAATCTGGGCCACGCGGTCATGGCCGTAGCGCTTCTGTACATAACGGATGACTTCGTCGCGGCGGTCCTGACAGAAATCGACGTCGAAGTCCGGCAGCGAGACACGCTCGGGATTCAGGAAGCGTTCAAAAAGAAGCCCCAGCGCCAGCGGATCAAGATCGGTAATTTTCAAAGCCCATGCCACCACTGACCCTGCACCCGAGCCGCGGCCCGGACCGACAGGGATGTTCTGATCCTTCGCCCAGCGGATGAAATCCGAGACGATAAGGAAGTATCCCGGAAATCCCATGTCGTTGATCGTCTTCAACTCAAACTCCAGACGGTCGCGGTAGGGTTTGGCGACGGCCTCGCGTTGATCCTTACTTTGCATTTTCTCAAACACGAATTTTTCCAAGCGCCCTTCCAGACCCGCCCGCGCCTGTTCGCGCAATTCATCCGCCTCGCTGCGGCCGTTTGCAGACGCGAATGCGGGAAGGATCGTTTTCGAGGGTTTCAGGAGCCAGGAGCAACGCTGTGCGATGACAGAAGTATTGTTCACCGCCTCGGGGATATCCGCGAACAGGTCAATCATTTCCTGCGAGAATTTGAAATAATGTTCGGGTGTCACCTTGCGGCGCCCGGTTTCGCTGATATAGCGTCCTTCGGCGATGCAAAGCAAGGCGTCGTGGGCTTCATAGGCCTCGCGGTCCCTAAAGTAACAATCATTCGTGGCTACGATCGGTATGTCGTTTTCGTATGCTAGCGCGAGGAGAGATTCCTCGACCGCCTCCTCTTCCGGCCAGCCATGACGCTGGATTTCTATATACAAACGGCCCGGGAAGTTTTTGGAAAGTTCCAATAAGGACTGTTTTGCCTCTTCCGGGCGATGATGGAGCAGCGCCTGAGCGATCTCCCCCTTTGATCCGCCTGTCAGACAGATTAACCCTTCGGCGTGAGAGAACAGCGTTTCACGACTTACGCTGAACTGCCCCACGTCGCCGCTGTTCATATAGGTATCGCTGAGAACCTTTGAAAGATTGCGGTAGCCTTTTTCATTCTGCACGAGCAGCACAAGTTGATGCCCCGCAGCACCCAATGCTATTTGCGCCCCAAGGATCGGCTGCACTCCGGCCTTGACTGCTTCCGTAGCGAACTCCATGGCCCCAAAAAGGTTATTCGTATCTGTCACCGCAACGGCCGGCATCCGTCCAGCCACGCAAAGCTTGACCAGGTCTTTAGTCGTAATTGCCCCCTCTGCCAGAGAATAGGCCGAGTGGGTGTGAAGGTGGATAAACTTGGAGCTTGGCATCAAACAAAACCTCAATGTCTCCGCTGTTTTGCAGCGGCGACATGTGAATCCGAGAAGATTGCGGGGTTATGCTAGCCAAACAAGCCTTCTGTATGAAGCTTTTTCTTCTATCTGCAAATAAAAAGAGGTAATCTGTTCGTGCATGGACAAGGCACCGAACGACAGAAAACTTACCAAGGAAGAAGCAGACAGGCTGGCTGAACAGTTGCGCGAGTTTGCCCAGATGCGTGATTTGCTGGATGAGTCACAGGAAAAATACCGTGAACTTGACCGCAAGTATCCCTTGAAGACAAAAAGCAAATACGCGGATTAAAAATTTTTCCGATTTCATTCAGTGTTTCTCTGTCTTTATACCTGTGTAGGTCATGCCCTCCATGCTCAAACAACAGCTTATTGAAAATGCGTGCTCCCTTAAATTCTCTTTCCATGAAGCTTACGTTTTTAAATGGGACTAACCCGTCATCCCGCGCGTGCACTGCCAAGACAGGGCATTTTATCTTTTCCAGTTCGGGCAAAAGGCGCTCTAAAAACTCTGGATATTTTATTAGCTCCTCGTTGCTGTTGCGGGCGGAACGGTTAATTAGTAGTTTCAGGGGTGCTTTCTTCGCCACTTTTTGTATGGGTTTTATTTGCTCCAGACCGGGATCGAGAGAGGCGCCGATCAGGACCAATGCTTTGACTTTTTCGGGGTGATCTGCCGCTAACTTTGCCGCCAAACCGCCCCCCATGGAGTGGCCGACTAGGATGGCCTGCTGACTTTGACTTACTGATTTTAAAATCGCGCTCAAAATGCTGTAATCGCGCACTGGATCAGGGATAGCCCTGTTCGCCGGGCTAAAGCCTGGCCTATCAACGGCTATGATTTGATAAATTCCAGGCCTTTTAAGAAAATTCCACCAACTCAGGGCGCTGCCGGGGGTGCCGTGAAGGAGAAGAAGCGGCTGTCCTTCGGGTGGGCCTGCAATCAGGACGGTCGTTTTTGTATCTGCGGAAACGATTTCTTTATAAGCAACACCTGATTTTTTCAGATTTTGGCGGAGAAGATTTTCTAATCCGCAATCGCAAGCAAGCGCCCGGAGGTATGCTTTGAATGCCTCACTGAATGACCACCGAAAGGGCTTTTCCTCAGAAATCACTACTGCGCCTAGTACGGCACCAGCTTGCCGCCCTTGAGTTCCAGTATCCGGTCCATTTCCTCAGCCAGGGCGATGTTGTGCGTAGCTATGAGGGCGCCGATGCCTCGGCTGCGGACCTGTTCCATCAGGATTTCAAAAACCTCCTGCGAGGTTTCAGGATCCAGATTTCCAGTCGGTTCGTCGGCGAAAAGCAGCTTGGGCTGATTGACAAGGGCGCGGGCAATCGCCACGCGCTGCTGCTCGCCGCCAGACAGTTCCGCCGGACGGTGCTTGACGCGTTCGGCCAGCCCCATGGCCTTGAGGTATTCCTCCGCCCGGTCTTTGGCCTCACGCATATTCGTGCCCCCGATGATGAGGGGCATAGCGACGTTTTCGAGAGCGGTGAATTCCGGCAGCAGATGGTGGAACTGGTAGACAAAGCCGATTGATTTGTTTCGCAGGCGTGTGCGGGCGCTGTCGTTCATCTTGCCGACGATCTGGTCGCCGATAATGATCTGGCCACCCGTGGGGGTATCGAGAAGGCCCAATATATGCAAAAGCGTCGATTTCCCCGATCCGCTTGGCCCTACTAGTGCCGTGATTTCCCCGCCACGGAGGCGAAGATTCAGTTTCTGAAGAATATTCAGGGTCCGGTTGCCCTGCTGGTAGCGCTTTTCCAGACCCTGAACGGTCAATAAAATGTCGCCCTCCGTGCGTTTAAATTTTCGGATACGGAAGACGCCTGAACTTTTCCAAAGCTTGTTCGTTTCCAACGTGGTCGGTTCAGACTCCAGAGTTCCCGTGACCATGCTGTGGCGGTCGAAGATGGAGGAGAGAACGCCGGGTTCGTACATCGCCTGCCCCCTACTCATACCGCATCGCTTCGACGGGGTCGAGACGTGCCGCCCGCCAGGCCGGATAGAGCGTCGCCGCTACGGACAGGAAGAAGGCCATGGCGATGACGGCGATCACCTCGTTCCAGTCGATCACCGCCGGAATTTCGGAGAGAAAGCGGATTTCGGCATCCCAGACCGTATAGCCCGTCATGCTTTCAATCCATTTGCGGATGGACTCGATGTTCAACGCGAAGGAAATTCCGAGCGCCGCGCCGAAGAATGTGCCGATGAAGCCGATGCTGGCGCCCGTCAGGATAAAGATTTTCAGCATATTACGGCGGGTCGCGCCCATGGTCCGCATGATGGCGATATCGTGGCCTTTGTCCTTCACGAGCATGATCATGGACGAGATGATGTTGAAGGCGGCAACGAGGATGATCAGGCTGAGGATCAGGAACATGACGTTGCGTTCGACATTGAGGGCGTTAAAGAAGCTGCGGTTCATATCCCGCCAGTCATACACTTTTGCGAACGGATCGATCTTTATTTCCGCCGCCTGACGGATTTCATCGAGCCTGTCGGCGTCGGTGAGAAAGATTTCCAGAGAGCTGACCCCTTCGCCATAATTAAAAAGCTTCTGGGCCGCGGCCAGAGGCATGAAGATAAAGCCGCTGTTATATTCGTACATTTCGACGTCAAAAATAATTCCGACTTCATAAGTCTTTTTGCGCTGCATATTGCCGAAGGGACCGCTTTTGACTTCGGGTGAGATCAGCGTGATTTTGTCCCCCGGCTTGAGTTTGTAGCGGTCGGCGAGAACTGTCCCAACCGCAATCTTGCCTTCGACGAAGTTGCCGATTTCCCCCTGCTTGATGCCGTTGAAGAGGATGTCGCGGGCGGAGAAATCCTCCTGACTGAGGGCGCGGACCATGACCCCGTTCGCCTGCCCTTCCGCCGTGGTCATCAGGGACTGGCTTTCTATGACGGGGGTCACGCTTTTTATGCCGTCTATTTCCTTGAGTTTGGCGACGAGCATTTCGTAATCGTAGAGCTTGCCTGACGTTGAATAGGCGTTCATGTGGCCGCCCAGACCGAGAATCCGGCCAAACAGTTCCTCCCGGAAGCCATTCATCACCGACATGACGATAATAAGCGTGGCTACCCCGAGAAGGATCCCCATAAAGGAAAATCCGGCAATGACGGAGACGAAGCCTTCCGCCTTTTTTGAGCGCAGGTAGCGCCAGGCAACCATCCGTTCAAATCTGGAAAACATTTGTTACCGCCTGCCCTCCTTTGACGGGAGACTTGTTGCTCTTACAGTTAGTATGCCCGGCCTAAGAGAACCTTGCGTCCCTCGTCCTCGAAGGGTTTGTTACGCGCCGAGAGGCCATATTCGCTTTTTACATCTGCCAGTTTTTCGTCGTTCAGCACTTCGATGGGGACTTTCACAAGTCCTGTTTTTCCAGACGCGAAATACTCCTTGATGTCGCTGACCGTTTTGCCCTCCGTCAGGCTGGCGGCGTGGAATTTTCTTGAACGGTCCAGCATACTGTCATGGATCGCGTCCAGAGTTTTTGTAATCTCCTTCAGGAAAGCGTCTGCGGGCAGAGTTGTTTTCGATTCCCGACCGAGATCGCGGCGGACGAAGGTTACGGCCTGATCCTGCGCCTCGCGGCCGCCGATCTCCACGCGCACGGGGACGCCCTTTTTGACAGCATCCCACATTTTGTCCGGGGTTCGCATTTCACGTTCGTCCAGTTTAACCGTTATGCCCTGTGCCTTGAGTTTTGCCGTCAGGTTTGTGCAGAACTCCATAATCTGCGGCGTTGTGCCATCGTCTTTCAGGACCGGAAGGATTACGACCTGATGCGGGGCGATGCGGGGGGGCATGATGAGGCCGTCATCGTCGGCGTGCATCATGATGAGGCCGCCAATGACGCGGGTGCTAAAGGCCCAGCTTGTGGTGTGGACATAATGCTCGTTGCCGTCGCGGCCCTGATATTTGATGTCGCAGCTTTTGGCGAAATTTCGGCCCAGATCGTGGGTCGTGGCGGCCTGCAGAGCCTTGCCGTCCTGCATGATCGATTCAAAGGAATAGGTTTCGTCGGCGCCGGGGAAGCGTTCCTCGGGGGTTTTCACTCCTTTGAACCCTGTGAAGGCACAGTAGTCGCGGAAGAATTTTTCGTAAAAATCCAGAATGGTCAGGCAATCGCTTTTGGCGCCTTCCGCGTTTTCAAACGCGCAGTGGCCCTCGTGCCAGAAAAATTCGGATGTGCGGAGAAACATCCGCGTCCGCATTTCCCAGCGCATGACGTTGCCCCACTGGTTGAGCTTCAGGGGCAGGTCGCGGTAGGACTGAATCCAGCGGGCCATGGCGTCGCCGATGATGGTCTCCGAGGTCGGGCGGATGACGTAAGGTTCCTCCAGCTTTCCGGTCGGAACGAGGCCGTTTTCACCCATCTCCAGACGGTGATGCGTGACGACCGCGCACTCCTTGGCGAAACCGTCCACGTGTTCGGCCTCCTTGGAGAGGAAGCTGACGGGGATAAGCAGCGGGAAGGAGGCGTTTTGAACGCCGTAATCCTTCAGCCACGGATCGAAAATACGGACCATGTTCTCCCAGATCGCCAGACCGTAAGGTTTGATGATCATGCAGCCGCGCACGGGGGAGTTTTCGGCCATATCGGCGGCCTTGATGACCTGCTGGTACCATTCGGGAAAATCCTCGGCCCTTGTCGGGGTGATGGCGGTTCTGATCGCGGCTTTGGCGGGTTTATTCATCTCTTTGACGCTCCGGCACTTTTTTCTTAATTACCGCCAGAGACTAAGGGATCGGGGCTTGGCTGTCCATCCTGTTCCGGCGGGTTTTCAGTGTTTTCCAGAAGGCAGGCGGCTTTCACTCGTCCCTGCATATCCTCACCATTAAAGAGCACCCGACCATCACGGTAAATTTCCATCCAGGCGACTTCCGGCTTGAGTTCTACGCCCGCAGGCAAGGTCAAGCCGTAACGCTCGGCCAGATCGACGGTTATGGGAATGATTACAGGATCGAAGACGGCCGGAACCTGCTGCTCCAGATCGGCGGGGACGACCGCGTTTCCATCCACATCCACGCCGGGGACGTAGTCGGCTCCGGCCGTTTGATGCTGTTCCATTTCCCTGCAGATGTTTTTCTTTGGATTTGCCTCACTGTCTTCAGCGTACGCCTGTACGCCCGACAGACAAAGCAAGGCAAAAAAGGCTACATAATTAATAGTTTTCATGCGGTTATCCGTATTTCTGCGTCGCCAGTTCATGCCAGTCGATCCAGCCGGACTCGATCAGGGCAAAGGCCATAAGCCATAACATAATACTTATGCCCGTCGTGAGGATCAGTTTCTTTTTCAGTTGCGGGTCTGAGGGAGCGCCGGGGGCGGAGAGTTGATCCTGAGGTTCATGCTCGCGAGCCATGCCCAACGGCAGGACGCAGAAAATCACCGTCCACCAGATGCAGGTAAAAACGACGATTCCTGAAAATACGGTCACTTTGTTTTGCCTCTGGATTCGGGAACACGCAGGACGTGGACCGTGGTTTTCGGCTTAATCCCAAGACGGTTGTGCAAAAAGCGGCGCAGGCAGATGCGGACTTCTTCGGCGACGGCATTCTCATCAAGGCGCGGTCCTTCGGCGATGTCAGCGACGATTTCCTCAATCTCGGCAAAGATATCGTCTTCAAGTTTTGAGGGATTGCGGCCGTCGGTCAGGCCGATCATGTCCAGACAGATGTCTCCTAAAATTTCTCCGCCTGACGACAGCAGAAGAGAGGCGTGGACCGCCCCGGTATACTGCAGCTTTCTGCGGGCTATGATGGAGGGGTCACCTGAGGGGATCAGACGATCCTGATCAACGGCCAAAAGGCCTGTTTCAACCTTGGCGATTTCCTCGACCGGGCCGGGAGCCAGACGGATGAGCGATCCGTTCGAAGGAACGACAGTTTGCGGCACCTGACAGGCCCGGGCCAGTCCCGCATGGGCTTCCAGCTGTAATCTTTCCCCGTGAACCGGGATGACGCAGGCCGGACGGGTCCATTGCAGCATCTGCTCGATCTCGCCACGGCAGGGATGACCGGACACATGGATGGTATTGTCTGTTTCACCCGGCGATATGATATGTATACCCTTGGCTACGAGGTTGTTCTTTACCGCGTTGATGTTACGTTCGTTCCCCGGTATGGCGCGGGCTGAGAAAATCACCGTATCGCCCTTCGATAAATGCACGGAAGGGTGTTCGTCGCGTGCGATCCGGGCTAATGCGGAGCGGTATTCACCCTGCGATCCCGTCACGATCAATACCGTCTTTTCGTCCGGCAAAAATCCGATATCTTCTTCGGATACGAATTCCTTGAGGTTGCGGAGATAGCCGCATTCCTGCGCGGCGGCAACCATGCGGTGCAGGGAGCGCCCAACGACGGTCACATGGCGGCCGGTCTTGTGGGCGGCCTCGGCTATACTGACCATGCGGCCTATGTTCGAGGAAAAGAGGGTTACGGCGATCCGGCCTTTGCGGTTTTTGAATTCTTCGTAAAGCCCTTTAGAGGCGTCCCGCTCGGAGCCGGAAAATCCGGGGACAAGCGCGTTAGTGGAATCTCCTATGTAGGCAACGATCCCCTCCTCGCCCAAGCTTTTAAAAGTTTTATCTTCGGTCTTCAGGCCCACGACCGGGTTGGGGTCAAGGTTCCAGTCGCCGCTATGCAGGATGTTGCCATGTTCGGTGCGGATCATCAAGGCGCAGCTATCGGGCACCGAGTGCGAGACGGGGATGAACTGAACCCCGAAGGTTCCGATCTGAACCTTCATGAGCGGGTCAACCACGTTTATTTTAGCGTCATAAATTCCGGCTTCTTCGAGCTTTTTTCTTAGGACCACCGCTGTGAACGGGGTGGCGTAGAGAGGACACTCGAACCGGGGCCATAAATGGCTCACTGCACCGATGTGATCCTCATGGGCGTGGGTGATAATCATGCCCTTGAGCTTCTTTTTATTCTGCTCAAGAAAGGCCGGGTCGGGCAGGACTATGTCAATTCCCGGAAAGCGCTCATCGGCAAACCCCATCCCGCAATCCACGGCTAGAAACTGCCCGTTACAGACATAGATGTTCAGGTTGATGCCGAACTGCTCGCTGCCTCCCAAGGGGATAAAATAAAGGCCGTCCTTTTTAAGCAAGCGGTTTGACGGCATTATTACTTACTCTTATGGTCCTGATAAATTTTCAGCAAACCTTTGAGGGTCAGGTGTTCGTCCACCTCCTCGATAATCTCTGTCCCCTCTGCATAAAGGACGGCCAGACCGCCGGTGGCCAGAACAAAAAGCTCCGCACCTATCTCTTCTCGTATTTGCCGCACTATTCCCTCGATCAGGCCGATATAGCCCCAATACATACCGGACTGCATGGCGTCCACGGTATTACGGCCGATGACCGCCGGAGGCTTCTGGATGCTGACCTTAGGCAGTTTCGCGGCGCGGCTGTGCAGGGCTTCTATGGACAGGCGGACGCCGGGCGCGATCACGCCGCCTCTGTAGGTTCCGTGGTTGTCGATGACATCAAAAGTCGTCGCCGTTCCAAAATCAATGACGACCGCCGGGGTGCGGTAATGCTCAACCACCGCGACGGCGTTGACGATGCGGTCGGCTCCCAATTCTGCAGGCCTGTCCAGATCAATTTTTACCCCTTTGACAGAAGCTGCCGTTACAAAAAATGGCTTTCTTGAAAGATATTTGATTGAAAAACGCTCGATATGTAAATCCGCCTCAGGCACTACTGAGCAAATCATGACGTCTCTGACGTCGGACCATTCCACTCCGGCCATATCGAACAAGGGACGCAAAAAGACTGCGTATTCATCAACGGAACGCGCCGTATCCGTCCGGCAGCGCCAGAAGTGCTCGACCTTGTCCCCTTTAAAAAGGGCAAAGACCGTGTTGGTATTTCCGATGTCGATGGCCATTAACATGGGCAGGGTATAGCATATTCAAAAGAGACTGGCATTACATAAAAAGGACTTCCCCCGAGGTGACGGTCAGGTTTCTGCCGTCCGGGGTTTTCAGAACCAACCCTCCCTTCGGGTCGATATCTTGAAACATCCCTGATTTCAGTGAGTTCCCTTGCCCTACGCTCATGACCGTTTGGGCGGGAACAGTCTTTTCAAGCCATTGCCTGCGAAACGGGGCAAAGCCCTCCTGCCGCCAGAGGGTGTAATCGTGCGCCAGAATTTGCAGGACCGTATCCCGTATGGAGGCGAGTGGTACGCCTATACCCGTGGCGTCTTCAAGGGCAATCCCTACTTCCGCCGGAGCGGATAAAATGTTGATGCCGATTCCGAGGATGACCGCCTTGACCTCCGCGTTCCGGCCTGTTTCAGTTTCCAACAATATTCCTGAGCATTTCCTGCCGTGAAGGAGGATGTCGTTGGGCCATTTCAGGAGAAAATTCCGATCCTGGCCGTATATTTTCTCCAAGGCCTTGCAGACCGACAGGCAACTCACGAGGGACAGTTGGCCTACAAGTGAGAGGTCGCCCTCGGGTTTCAAAAGAGCGGACAGGTAAAGATTTCCAGGCGGAGAAAACCAGAGACGGCCCTGACGCCCGCGGCCGCGAGTCTGCTGGATCGCCTGTATCACAAAACCCTCCTCCGGATTTTGCTTCAACCCTTCCCTGAGCGTCTCCTGCGTACTCTCCAAAGTTTCGTAGGTTTCAATTCGCCAGTTAACGCTCATCACTCGGCTTTTGACGATGAGGAGAGCGCACTGGCCGCGTTCATGGCGCTATCGACCAGAAAATTGGGTTTTACGATAAAGCCGAGGATGAATATCACGGAACAAAGAAGAATGGCTTTCCTTTCGAAGGATATGCCGGGATCAAGGGCTTGCGTGGCCTCATCAAAAAACATGACCTTGATGATCCGCAGGTAATAATAGGCGGAAACCACAGAACTCAGGACACCGAGAATCACGAGGGGAAACAACCCCTGCTCCACCGCGGCCAGAAAGATAAAGAGCTTGCCAAAAAATCCGGCCAGAGGCGGGATGCCGCTCAAGGAGAACATCAGGGCGGCCATAGCGTAGGCCAAAAGAGGTCTGTTGCGGGACAGGCCGGACAGATCGGAGATACGCGTGACCATGATGCCTTCGCGCCTCATGCACAGGATGACGGCAAAGACTCCCGCGGTCATGATCATGTAGATGGAGAGATAGAGGATTACAGCCCCGACGCCCTGCGGCGTTCCGGCGACCAGCCCGATCAGAGCGTAACCCATGTTACCTATGGAGCTATAGGCCATCAGGCGTTTGATATCGTCCTGCGCCAGCGCGGCGAAGGCACCGACGACCATTGAGGCGACGGACAAGAAATAAACAATTTGCATCCATTCGCCGGATACCGGGGAGAAGGTATAGGTCAGGACACGCAGCAGCAGACCCATGGCGGCAATTTTGGGCACCATGGCGAAGAAGGCCGTTACGGAAGTCGGGGCGCCCTGATAGACGTCCGGGGTCCACATATGGAAGGGTACTGCGGAAATCTTGAAGGCCAGTCCCGCCAGCAGGAAGGCCATGCCGATGGTCACGCCGGGGGAATGGGGCTGCGCTTGAAGAAGGGTTTCACGGATGACCCCAAAATCGACGGAGCCAGTAAATCCATAGATCAGGGAGATGCCGAAGAGCAGCATTCCCGATGAGAGTGCGCCGAGAACAAAATACTTTATCGCCGCCTCCGCCGATTGAATGGAACTGCGATGGAACGCGGCCAGAATGTAGAGGCTCAGGGATTGCAGTTCCAGAGCCATGTAGAGCGAAAGAAAATTGTTCGCAGAGACCATCAGCATCATGCCGATGCCGGCCAGAGTTATCAGGACCGGATATTCAAAACGCGCCATGCGCTCCTGTTGCAGGTATTCCACTGACAAGGCCAGAGAGGCGATCAAACCCATCAGGATCAGGATTTTGAACAAGGCCGAGAATTTATCGGCGATAAACATTCCGTTTAACGCAGTTTGGCTTTCGGCGGGCATATTCAAGATCAGACACGCCGCAACGGCAAAGCCCGCGCAGGTCAGCCAGCAGATCAGGGTGGTCGAACGGTTTCCCATGAAGACGCCCAGGATCAGAAGGACCATCGCGGATACGGCAAGGAGAATCTCCGGCAACAAAGGAATAAGGCTAAAATCGTTCATGTGCCCTTCGCCTTTTTTTCCAGACTTTCAAGGTGCGCCTCGTTAAAACCGAGCGGCTGATGCGACATTTCGTAATGGCCGAGAAGCGCCCGCGTCGAGGGAGCGATGCCGTCCGTCACCTGCGTCGGGAAAATGCCGTAATAAATCACCGCCAGAGCCAGAGGCACGAGGATTATTTTTTCGATAACAGACAAATCGTCCAACTCAGCGGCGTCTTGATTAACCTGTGGGCCGAAGATCACGTTGCGGTAGAGAAGCAGCATATAGGCCGCGCCGAGGACCAGACCCGTGGCCGCCAGCGCCGCGAATGTCGTGCTGGCCTGAAAGGTTCCGGCCAGAGCCAGAAACTCACCGACAAAGCCGGAGGTACCGGGCAAACCGACCGAACCGAGCATGAAGATCATGAACACAACCGCGTAGTTGGGCATATTTTTGACCAACCCTCCGTAACGGGCAATCTCGCGGGTGTGAAGCCGGTCATAAACGACACCCACGCAGAGAAAGAGCGCCGCGGAAATGATCCCGTGGCTGAGCATCTGAAATATTGCCCCGTCCACTCCCTGCTGGGTAAAGCTAAAAATTCCAAGCGTGACAAAGCCCATATGCGCTACGGAGGAATAGGCGATCAGTTTTTTCATATCCTCCTGGACCAGAGCGACGAGGGAGGCATAAATGATCGCTATGACGCTGAGTGTCAAGACGAGCGGTGCGAAATACATACTGGCGAGGGGAAGCATAGGCAAAGAGAACCTCAGGAAGCCATAGCCACCCATTTTCAGAAGAACTCCGGCCAGAATGACCGAGCCGGCCGTCGGCGCCTCAACGTGCGCGTCCGGTAGCCATGTGTGGACGGGCCACATGGGCATTTTCACGGCGAAACTGGCGAAGAAGGCCAGCCATATCCATTTCTGGAATTCAAGATCGGTCGTGGCGTGCATCAGGGTTGGAATGTCGGTGCTGCCCGTCTTAACATAAAGGGCCAGAAGGGCGATCAGCATGAGGACCGAGCCAAGCAGCGTGAACAGGAAAAACTTGAACGAGGCGTAGATGCGGCGCGGACCGCCCCAGATGCCGATAATCAGAAACATCGGGATCAGGACGCCCTCAAAGAAGACGTAAAAGAGAACCGTGTCGAGGGCGCAGAATGTGCCGATCATCAGGCTTTCCAGAACAAGAAAAGCGATCATGTATTCCCTGATCCGCGTCTCGATCGAATTCCAACTCGCCAGGATGCATACGGGCGTTAAAACCGCCGACAGGAGAACAAAGTAGACGGAAATGCCGTCTACCCCGACGTGATAGTTGAGGTTGACTGCCGCGAACCAGACGAATTTTTCGACAAACTGAAAATCGGCGCTGGCCTTATCGAAGCCCGAGATCATATAAAGCGCAAAGGCCAGCACAAACAGCGAACCGAAAAGAGCGAGATGTTTTACGTTTTTCTCGATGACTGCTTCGTCGCCCTTCTCGCCGCGGATGAGCGTAATCATCGCGGCGCAGATCAGAGGCAGAACGATCATGATCGAGAGAATGGGCGGCATCATGGCTGCGTCTCCTCAAGCAAAGGCGCCGTGACCGCCGCCGGAGAATCGACGGGCTTGATGCCCTGAGCGGGCTGCACCCGGAAGACCAGCCAGGAGACCATTGCCACCAGCGCAATCATCATCACAAAGGCATACTGGTAGACAAAGCCGCTCTGGAATCGGCTGAAAGCGCTGCCTGTCTTTCTGGAGAGATAGGCAAAGCCGTCCGGTCCGAGGCCGTCGATGAACTCCTTATCACCGACATTCCAGAACACGCGTCCGAGTCGGACCGCGCTTTTGACGAACAGCGCCTCGTAAATCTGGTCGAAATACCATTTATTGAAGAAAAGTTGGTGCACAGGGCGCAGGCTTGACGCTATGACGGCAGGCAAACCGGGCTTTGCAATATACGTGATGTACGCGAGCAGGATGCCCAGAACGCCGACGATCAGGGGCATTAGCTTGACCCAGGTTGGAACGCCGTGCGCGGCTTCGAGCGTATCGTTCTGATCGCGGACGTAGATGGCTTTTTGCCAGAAGAACTGGCGCGACCAGGGATTAAGACCTGCGTCCGAGGCTCGTCCGCCTTCGCTATTATGCATCGACTGTTCATGCGGGGTATCATGATCAACTGATTGCGTGGCATCCCCAGCGTTCTGCGGGTCGGAGCCGTGTTCCATACCTTCGATCAGCGCTTCGTTGATCGCGCCGTGATGGGTGTAGGCGGAACCGACGAACCCGCCATAAAAAAGGTGGCCGGCAAAGATGGCCCCTGCGGCCAGAACGAGAAGCGGGCTTATCATTATAAAGGGTGATTCATGGACGTGATCCATGACTTCGCGGCTGGCCCGGGGCTTGCCGTGGAAAGTCATGAAGATCAGCCGCCATGAATAGAAAGCCGTCATGAAGGCGGCGGCAATGCCCATCCAGAAGGCGAACATCCCTACCCCTGTCTGGTCCGCCCATGCGGCCTCCAGAATGATATCCTTCGAGTAATAGCCTGCGAAAGGCGGAATTCCCGCCAAGGCCAGTGCGCCGATCCACATCAGGGTGTAGGTGATGGGGATTTCCTTCCTGATCCCGCCCATGTTCCGCATGTCCTGCTCGTCGGACATGGCGTGGATGACCGATCCGGCTCCGAGGAAGAGCAGTGCTTTGAAGAATGCATGAGTCATAAGATGGAACATCGCGGCACCGTAGGCCGATACACCGAGGGCGAAGAACATGTAGCCGAGCTGCGACATCGTGGAATAGGCGATCACACGTTTGATATCGAACTGAGTCATGCCTATGGTTGCGGCAACGAAAGCGGTCAAGGCGCCGACAACCGTGACGACCGACAGGGCGAAGGGTGCGTATTCGAAGAGCGGGGAAAAACGGGCGACGAGAAAGACCCCGGCGGTGACCATCGTTGCGGCATGGATCAGCGCGGAGACGGGCGTTGGCCCCTCCATTGCGTCGGGCAGCCATGTATGCAAGCCGAGTTGCGCTGATTTTCCGACAGCGCCCATGAACAGCAAGAGACAGATGACTGTCAGGGCATGGACCTTGTAGCCCAGAAAATATACGCTGGTCTGCGCGTATTGTTCGGGGTTGGAAAATATTTCATCAAAGGTGATGCTGCCGAACAGGGCAAAAATCCCCATTGCCCCCAGCGCCAGACCGAAATCGCCGACGCGGTTGACAATGAACGCTTTCTGCGCGGCAGCGTTGGCGGAATGTTTGTGCGACCAGAAGCCGATCAGCAGGTAGGAGGCCAGACCGACGCCCTCCCAACCGCAGAACAACTGTAAGAGGTTGTTCGACGTCACCAGCATGAGCATGGCAAAGGTGAAAAGGCTGAGATAGGCCATGAAGCGCCCCTTGGCGGGGTCGTGGCTCATATAGCCGACTGAATAGACGTGTACGCAGGCGGAGACAATGTTGATGACGCACATCATGACCACGGACAGCTGGTCGATCCTGAGCGCCCAGTCGGCTTTGAAAGCGCCGGATTCAACCCAGCGGGTCATAACGATGGTGTAACTGTGATCCGTCAGGACGTCGGGATGGAAGATAATGCTGGAAAAGAGGGCTACAGAGGCCAGAGCCGCCAGTATAACAGCCGCGCAAGTCACGAGTTGGCAACCCCTGTCGCCGATCTGCCGTCCGAACAAGCCGGCGATCAGAAAGGCCAAGAGCGGAGAAAAGACGGCCAGATATTCCATCCCCTATCCCCTCATGCCTGAAATATCGTCCACCTCAATCGACCCCTTGTTGCGGAAGAAGACGACGAGGATGGCCAGGCCGATGGCGGCCTCTGCTGCTGCCACCGTGAGAATAAACATGGTAAAGACCTGTCCCGTCAGGTCGTTCAGGTAGGCGGAGAAGGCCACAAAGTTAATGTTTACGGCCAGAAGCATCAGTTCAATCGACATCAGGATCACGATCACGTTCTTACGGTTTAGGAAAATGCCGAAGACGCCGATTGTGAAAATAATCCCGGCGAGGATCAGGAAATGTTCAATGCCGATGGTGCCCCCCTGCTCCATGCTAAACCCCCGATCCTGACGTTACTTTGGCGATTTCAAGAACGTCTTCGGCCTTGCGCGAAACCTGGGCGGCGATTTTCTGTTTACGGACGCCGGGGCGGGTGCGGTGGGTCAGAACGATGGCTCCTATCATCGCGACAAGAAGGATCAGTCCGGCGAGCTGGAACGCATAGACATATTCCGTGTAGAGCACGGTTCCCAGCATTTCCGTATTCGTCATATTCTCCATCTTTTCGACCGGAAACGCTCTGTTTCCCTCTACAGTCGCCGATTTCCCCCACATTCCGTAAAGGGTCACTAGTTCGAAAAGCAGTAAGGCTCCGATACAGCAGCCCAAGGGGACGTAGCTCATCGCTCCCTTGCGGAGGTCGGCGAAGTTGATGTCCAGCATCATGACTACAAAGAGGAAGAGTACTGCGACTGCGCCGACATAAACGATCACTAAAATCATTCCGATGAACTCGGCACCGAGCAAAATAAACAATCCGGCCGCGTTAAAAAAAGCCAGAATAAGAAAAAGGACTGAATGTACGGGGTTGCGTGCCGTGATGACCATCAAAGCGCTGAGGACCAGGATGCCGGCGAAAAGATAAAAGGCAAAAGCCTGAACGACCATCGGTGTCTCTATTCTTTTTTATCTCCTTTTTCTAATCCCTTATCCCCGGACCCGCAAGGGCCGTTCTGCAAAAAATACAGTTTCACTCGGCAAAATTTTCCCGCTTGATTTTCTGATTCGCAGGAGTCATACCAACATATAAATCCTTTTTGTTTTCAGTTTCCTCTGCGTTTTTCCTTAACGATATTATTCATTGAGGTTTATAAGACGTGAAAAAATTTTCATTTTTGGCTTTTGTATTATCTTTACTTGTCTCTCCCCCAGCATTTGCTGAGGGTACGGGCGGGTTTCTTGGCCTTTCGATCGGCTATTATGACATTTTTCCTGAAGATGACGGACAAACGGTCGATTTCCGAGCAGAATACAGACCCGATACGGCAATCTTCATCAAAGAAATCAAGCCGTGGGCCGGACTGGACTTGACGGCGGACGGTGCGTTCTGGGCCGGGGGCGGGTTTCTTGTGGATGTCAAACTGACGGATCATCTTTATCTTACGCCTAGCTTCGGGGCTGGCCTCTACAGTCCGGGGAATAACAATGCGGATCTTTTCTACCCGCTGATTTTCCGCTCGCAGTTTGAGATGGGCTATCAGTTTGACTCCGGCAGCCGCCTGGCGCTCAGCTTCAGCCATATGTCAAATTGCGGACGGGGCGACGATAATCCGGGCGTTGAGATGCTCAATCTTTATTATCATATCCCCCTCAGCCGATTTTCCGACTGGAAGGTTTCGGATACGTGACCTAATGCAGGTCGAAATCGTGGCGGGAAGTTGCTATTCCATGTTTTTCACGGAAGTCTTGAGGTAAGGCCGCTTTTTCGTTTTCAGGAAGATTCCGGAAGTAGTCAATATCCGGGTGGGTGACGATGACGCGGATAAAGGTCCGGCCGCCCTCGTAAACCGCCGCGCCCTGCGTATGAAAGGTACTCTGCCGTCCTCTAAGCATTTCGTAAGGCTTTGCCTGTAACATCAACCCCTGCTCCACCATTTCTTCCGGGGTCATTCTGTTCAGCGTGTCTTCGGGTTTCTTCACATGCTGGGCCTGAGCGATCGTTCCCTGTTTGTTGGACAGAAAGTACACGTAATCCTCTTCAACCGGATTTTGCGTTCTTGATGGGTCTGCGTGAACTGTTCTGTTAGGAGTCTGGGGGGTAAAATTCTGGCGATAGCTCAGCTCAATCCGTGAATGACGGTAAAGAGCGTTAGTTTTTACCTGATCGTCGATTAGCATTTGCAACGGTTCGATCAGATGTTCATATCCCGGAGGCATGAGAACACCGTCCTGACCCGAGGATTTTATCACAGTGTTTTCGATCTGGGCGCGCCGAACCGGTGTGTCGAATTTTTCTTGGTTCTGAATATAGCCAATAGTTTCGACCGGCGTTCCGAAGGGGTGCAGTTCGGCAGGCACATCCTTGAGATCGGATTCATCGACCCGAACGGACTTTACCCACTCCCCCATCAATCCGCCGACCTGATGCACGGCGCACTCCCGTAATAGGTTACTTCTTTCTTCCCTATTTTAATGCAATAATGTTGCGAAAGTCAAACTTACGGAAAGGGTCGGTTACAGAAACGTCAGCGATAAGGCGCGTCGGCGAGAAGATTGGCCGCGATCTGGGCCTCCCAGCGGTCGCCGTTGGCGAGAAGCTTGTCCTTATTATAGTAAAGCTCTTCGCGGGTTTCGACGGCGAATTCGAAGTTTGGCCCCTCCACGATGGCATCCACCGGGCAGGCCTCCTGACACAGGCCGCAATAAATGCATTTGGTCATGTCGATATCGTAGCGGGTGGTGCGGCGGGAGCCGTCTTCGCGGGGCTCGGCCTCGATGGTTATGGCGAGAGCGGGACAGATGGCTTCGCAGAGCTTGCAGGCGATGCAGCGTTCTTCGCCATTCGGGTAGCGCCGGAGAGCGTGTTCGCCGCGGAAGCGCGGGGAGATCGGCCCCTTTTCGTAAGGGTAGTTGATCGTCACCCGCGGCATAAAAAAGATGTATTTCAGGGTCAGGCAGAAGCCCTTGACGATTTCGGTCAGAAGGAAGGCGCGGGCGAAGCGGTCCATCTTATTCCCCCTCCCCTATCGGAGCGGGAACAGGCTCCTCGGGTGAAATCAAGGGCACGGGCGGCATGGCTTCGGGAAGCGATGGAGGAGCTTGCATGATGACTGCGGGGATTTCGACAGGGACGGAATTTTTGTTGGGCAGGGCATCGAAGGCGACGAGAATCCCTGCGGTCAACACCACCCAGAGCAGCGTAAAAGGTAGAAAAACCTTCCAGCCGAGGCGCATGAGCTGGTCGTAACGATAACGCGGCAGCGTTCCCCGCGCCCAGAGAAAAATAAAAAGGATGAACGCGGTTTTGAGGCCGAACCAGATTACACCCGGCACTATGGACAAAGCCTCTATGCCGAACGGTGGCAACCAGCCGCCGAGGAACAAAGTCGTCGTTATGGCGCTCATCAAAATCATATTCGCGTATTCACCCAGAAAGAACAGGGCGAAGGTCATGGCCGAATATTCGACCATGAAGCCGCCGGTGATTTCCGATTCGCCCTCCGGCAGGTCAAACGGAGCGCGGTTGGTTTCGGCGAGGATGGAGATCAGGAACACGATAAACATCGGGAAGAGCAAGACCTGCATCCAGAGCGGACGTGGAGCCAGAACAATCTCCTGAAGATTGAGAGAGCCCGCGCACAGTAATACACAGACAATAATAAGGCCCATGGAGACTTCATAGGAGACCATCTGCGAGGCGGATCTCAAGCCGCCTAAAAAAGCGTAGCGGGAGTTCGAGGCCCAGCCGGCCATAATGACCCCATAGACACCCATGGAGGAAATCGCAAAAAGATAGAGAACACCGACATTGATGTTGGCGATCACCCAATCCTTGTTGAAGGGAATCACGGCCCAAGCGATTAGAGACAGTGCAAAAAGTATCATCGGGGCCATGAGGAAGACCACCCGGTGCGCCTGAGAGGGGATGATCGTTTCCTTTGAGAAAAGCTTGACCCCATCGGCAATCGGTTGCAACAAGCCAAATGGGCCGACGGTCATTGGCCCCTGGCGGCGCTGAATCGCTCCCAAGACTTTGCGCTCGGCATAGGTGAGGTAAGCTACGGCGAGCAAGACAACGACCGTAACAAGCACGATCCAGAAGACCGTCATTCCCAGCCATTGCGCGTAAAGCATAAAAGTTTCGGACATTATTTTGTTCCGGGCATGTTGTCTGGCCGTTTGCCAGCCCAAAACTGCCCTCTTTTAAGGACAAAGTAAAGAGTGTGTGCAGCTAAAAATTTCCTGATCAAACTTGTGGTGCTGCGACTGAAGCACCCGGAGCCTCTCTTGCAACGCGGAGAGTTTCCGATCCTCCTGCTCCTGCCGATGTAAGTTCCGGCAATGACGGTGCGCTTTGGCTCCGATTGTTGTAGTTCTCCCCCGCCAGTTTGACCACATCAGCTGCGAAAAGATCATAGCCTTTTTGATGCGCCCTTTCGAGCCAAGTACTCAAATCCGTTGTAGTGACACCCTTTCCGCCCTTGCTTTCAGCGAACGTAAGTTTTCCCGTTTCGGTGTCTGCATAAACAATTCCTATATGATTGATTCCATGGGTACGTCCGGCATCCCATCCCCTCTCACCGGAGTCGATCCCTATAATCATTCCGGCTTTCATATTAGACAGGTTTACTTGGTCACCGCGCAGCATAAAATTTGTTGCTTCTGAAACGCGGCTAATCTGGCCGTCTGAATGCGTACCGAAGACAGTGCGCATATTCGCCGAAGACCCTGACCGTAAAGCCTCAATCTGAATAACTGCGTTTCTTACAAAACCGCTGCAGCTCACCGCGTTCGCTGTTTCGGCTTTCGCGTCAAATTCATATTTTACGCCTCTACGCAGGCAATCCTCAGCGTATCTTTCAATTCCTATACTTACTGCTGCCCTTAAAGCGGCTTCCGAATAAGTGGGGTTTGAAAAAAGAGATGATGGCCCTATAACGCCGGCAGACATCGAAGGCGCTGCGGGAGTTGCAAGCTGATCTGGAGCGGAGGTTTGACCAGAAACAGAAACCTGAGGGGAAATTGAAGCCTGAACAGGCGTGAAATCAGGATAAGCAGCTTGAAAAACAGGATGCGCGATAATTTGCTCCTCTGAAATATCTTCTGTCAGCGAAGCCGTTTCTGGGGGCAGTCCAACCCCTAAATCCTTAAAAATATTCTGTATAATTAGAAGAAGATTGAAAAAGCTGTCCTCGTGCCGCTGCTCGGGCTGCCTTTCCTCTCTCTTTTGCGGTTTGGCAGTTTCCTGTTGAGCCATGGCTTAGATCCTCCTGTCTTAAGTGCCCGCACCGCTGGTGCCTACTCCGAAGGAAGGAGGGGATCTTTGAACTCCTAACTGGGTCAACTCATATTGCGGGTCAGATTGTGCAGGACCGCGCGGCTGGCCGGTATCCATATTGATCCCGAACATTTGCGAGATCATAGCTGCGAGGACGACGAAAGCCGCTACCTTTGCCTGGTCGTTGAAATTGGATGAGGTCTCTCCGCCTGCGGATTGATCGGTTCCTGTATTGCCGGTGCCGTTGATCAGATTCATGAAGGCCAGATCGTTTGTTGCACCATTCTGGTCGGTCCGGCCATTCTGCCCCTGTCTGGCCTGACTCGATGCCAGCATGGTACTGTTGCGCGCATCCAGATTCGGGGTGTAGTGAATTCCGTCCATGGTTTTATGGAGGCTGGGGTGGACGTATACGCCGACGAAATTCTGCGGGACCGTTCCGCCCCAGTTGTCGCGGGCCTTGTCGGAGACGTATTGACGGCGTCCGTTGACATCCACGGTGGCGATTTCGACGTGGCCGAATTCGGTTCCGCCGCCCTTGCCTCTAGAGTTGGCGCTGCGGTCGTAGAGCAGGACAGATCCGGGCGGCGCGTCCTCGGGCCTTACGCCTTCAAGTTTAATCCAGCCGTTTTGAGGCAATGAACTTTTCCAAGTGTAGGCATCGCCGCGCTGGCAGCCCAAACCGACGTGCTCCAGAAGATTTGCCACGCCCTTGGCGCAATAGCCGCCGCCCGCGTCATCGACACGTGATTTTTGCAGAAAAACACTGCTTAGAAGATAGGGGTCTTTTGTTACGCCTGAAGATCTGCCCGTAGTCACCTTAATTCACCCAATACGCTGTTTTGTCAGCTTTTATTGTTGTTACCACAGCCCCATGATGCAATAAAATATTAAAAACTGCAAATAAAAAGGATATTACTGCGTTTTCAGTCTCTTACAGGTTACTCGGCGGCGTCGGGAATGTCGGATTCGAGGAATTTTTTGAGGTCCGGCTGATAGAAATTCGGCCCCTTGAGAATCTTGCCGTCACTTTCACGGACGATCGGCTTACCGTCTTCGCCCAGCTTGCTCATGTTCGAGCCGTGGACTTCGGCGAAGGCGATTTCTTTAAGATGATGCAAGCCGAAGGACAGGAAAGCGCCATCCAGCACATATTGCAAGTCGATCAGGGCATCGAGGGTTTCGAGGATATCGCCCGTGGCCAAAGCCTCTCTCAACTCGTCCAACTCTTCCGCAAGGAGGTTGATCCTCAGGGCATTGGTTTTGGGGTCGGAAACGTCCGGCCTTAAACGCACAGGAAGGCCATAGGTTTCGTGAAATTCCTGCACCTGCTGCAAGGTCGTGCGGCTTTTTTTCATGGTTTTTCCCCTTACTCTGCGGCTTCTGACAGTCTGTGGTTGTGGACGAAGGCGTCCGTACATTCGTGCATTGTTTTCGAGGCCCGGCAGATAGAATTGCTCAGGTAGTAATCATAAGTGTAGGCCGCAAAGGGGTCTTTAAGCGTTTTTCCCTTTTCGCCGAATTTGCTCCACTTGGCGGGCGTTACCTGTTCCATATTTTTAAATACGGGCCATTCGCCGCGAATCCGGTCACGGAGTTCGAGCAGCGTATTATAAGGCAGAGTGGCCCCTAGCTCTTCGGAGAGCGCCCTTATAATTTTCCAATCCTCACGCGCCTGTCCCGGCGGGGAAACCGCCTTTCTGCCAAATTGTGGGCGACCCTCGGTATTGACGTAGGTGCCGTCCTTTTCCGTATAAGCTGCACCGGGGAGAATCAGGTCCGCCCGTTCCGCCCCCTGATCGCCGTGATGCCCCTGATAGATGACAAAAGTTTTCCAACCGATGTTGACACGGGCGTTGAATTCGTCGCTGCCCAGAAGATAAAGAGCCTTGATCGATCCGTCTTTTGTTCCAGCAATAATGTTACGGAAGTCGCGGCCTTTTTTCTGAGGGACAAAACCGATTTCAAGAGCGCCAACACGTGAGGCTGCTTGATGCAGCACGTTAAAGCCGTTCCATTCCTTCGTCACAATTCCCAGTTTTTCCGCAGAATCGAACAGCATCTGGTGCAGGGCCATGCCATCGTCGCGGCGGAAGATTGAGGCGCTGACGATCATCATCGGCTTTTTGGCCGGGAGCTTTCCGGCAAATTCCTTGGTGAACGATTCAATATCCGCGGGTCCGGTGCCGTAATGGTCATAGGGATAGGTCAGGTCTGCCCCCTGCCCGATCATGACGACCTTCACGCGGCGCTCCAGCCAGGCGCGGCGAATGCGGGCGTTGATCATCGTGGCTTCATAACGGGGGTTCGTTCCGATCAGGATGATGAGATCGGCTTCGTCGATGCCTGCGATTGTGGAATTGAAGAGATAGCCTGCCCGCGTGTCCACATCAAAATGTGCGTTGTCGGTGCGGCAATCCATATGCGGGCTACCGAGTTTTTCCATGAGGTCTTTGAGAGCAACCATCGATTCGACATCCGCCAAATCGCCGGCCAGAGCAGCGATATTATCGCCTTTAAGGTCGCTCAATTTTTCGCGGATATGCGCGAAGGCCTCCGGCCAAGAGGTTTCCACGAGTTTTCCGGTGGCTTCGCTGCGGATATAGGGGCGATCGAGGCGCTGTCGGTTTAAGCCATCATAAGAAAAGCGCGTTTTATCGCTGATCCATTCCTCGTTGATGCCCTCATTCAAGCGGGGAAGAATCCGCATGACCTCTCGGCCTCTTGAATCGACGCGGATGTTCGAGCCGACCGCGTCGTGAACATCCACGCTTTCGGTCTTGCGGAGTTCCCATGAGCGGGCCTTGAAGGCGTAGGGTTTGGAAGTCAGTGCGCCGACCGGGCAGACGTCGATCAGGTTGCCGGAGAGCTCGGTTTGCACAAGCTGGTCGATGAAAGTTCCGATTTCCGCGTCCTCGCCACGGTTAAGCTGCCCCAAAACGGGCGTTCCGGCGATTTCCTCGGCAAAGCGGACGCAGCGCGTACAGTTGATGCAGCGGGTCATCACGGTCTTGACCAGCGGCCCGAGTTCCTTGTCGGTCACGGCGCGTTTATTCTCGTGAAAGCGGGAGCGGTCGAAGCCGTAAGCCATCGCCTGATCCTGCAGATCGCACTCTCCACCCTGATCGCAGATGGGGCAATCCAGCGGGTGATTGATGAGCAGCATTTCCATCACCCCCTTGCGGGCCTTTTTAACGACATCGGTGTCTGTGCGAACGATCATGCCGTCGCCGCAGGCCATGGCGCAGGAGGCCACAGGTTTGGGGGGGCCGCCCTCGACCTGCACCAGACACATCCGGCAGTTGGCCGGGACGGAAAGCTTGTCATGGTAACAGAAGCGCGGGACTTCTATACCCAGTTGCTCGGCGGCCTGCAGGATGCTTGTTCCGGCTGCGACTTCGATTTCCATTCCGTTGATCGTTACTTTGGGCATATTATCCGCCTCTATAGACTTTCATTATTTTACCGGACCATTTGTGGATTTTGACCTGCGGTGACATATTTTCGCACGAATCCTTCTGGGATTCGCAGGGCGATTTTCCAGCAATATGCCATACGTCCTCCTCATAGTCAGAGCCTTCTTCTTTTTGCTCGATGAGTTTTGCCGTATAGGGAACGTGTTTCGAGACCGCTTCTTTTCCGTACACCGGAATCATCGCTTTAAAAGCAAGGTAAATCGCGGTTTCTTCATCGGGGACAGGCGCCTTCGGCAACCCTTTGTTGTCGGGGTCCAGCATATTACGAAGCAAAATTAAATTGTAAAGATTGGTTTCGGCCTTGGTCTGATCCTCGACCTGCCAGATGGGGATTGTTCCACCCGTGTGCGATACCTTTTCGCCGTCATTCATAAAAATCAGGAGTTTTGCTCCCTTTTCCTGCTTACCCAAACCGCACCAGCCGGTGTCAAAGATTACGTCCGTCAATCCGTTAAATTCGTTCTTTTCATCAAAACCCTTAAAGGCCTCATTCACACGAACCTTGTAACTTCCCTTTTCATCCGGCCCTTCCTCTACTGTTCCTAGAAAAACCTTACTGTGTTCATTGTAATAAGCGTAGGTGCTTTTGGGCAGGAAACTGCAGGCCTGAACAGGGCTGGATATGGATAAGATCACTGAAAAACAGGCGAGGGCAAAAACCAACTTGTTAAGGGGATTTAGCTTCTTCGGGTCAGGCATCGGCATAAAATTTTCCAGATGAATATTGAAAAGTGCCTCGGAGTACTATTTAATCTGCGCGGTACGGAAGATCAACAGTTACTTGGCAATTCTCACGCCTGATTATATGGCATATCGCATCGAAGTCCTAGGGCATGAAGAAGACGGGCGGAGCCTCCGCATCCGCAAGGCACTCGGTAGCAAAGACCCAAATGTTCGGGTCAGGATCGTTGATGTCTATACTTCCGAACATCCTTATGCCGCGCAGGACGGCTTTGCCCAGAGTCTGGCGAATCCTGTCGTACAGGCGGTCAATCAGCCCTTCGAGGATTTCGACTGGGCGCTGGAGATCGGCTTCCTGCCCGGTGTGACCGACAATATCGGGCATACTGCGAGTGAGTTGATCCAGCTTGGCGCGGCCAATCAAAACAAAGAACAGGCCGTCTGTTATTCTTCCCGCCTTTACCTGATTAAAGGCGACTTTAAACAGGCAGAGATCGAGGCGCTGGCCGGAGAGCTTTCAAACCGCCTGATTCAGCGGGCGACCATTAAAAGCCTCAAGGATTATCAGCGTGACGGTGGGATGGGTATTGTTCTGCCCAAAGTGCATCTTGATAACAAAGGGGCGGTGGCGGATGAGGTGAATCTTTCCCTTTCCGATGCGGAGCTTGTGAAGATCGGGAAGCAGGGTATTGCCAATCTTGACGGGTCACGGCGAGGGCCGCTGGGATTGTCGCTTTTATATATGCAGGCGATCCGCGATTACTTTAAGAAAAAGGGCCGTAAAGCCAAAGATATCGAACTGGAGACTCTGGCGCAGACGTGGTCGGAGCATTGCAAGCATACGATTTTTTCTTCACCGATTGATGATGTCAAAGACGGGCTGTACCGCCATTACATCAAGCGTGCGACTATGGAAATCCGTGAAAAGCGTGGGCGTGAGGATATCTGCGTTTCCGTGTTTTCGGATAATGCGGGCGGGATTATTTTTGATGACGATTACCTGATCTGCGACAAGGTTGAGACTCACAATTCCCCGTCGGCTCTTGACCCTTTCGGCGGGGCGATCACGGGAATCGTCGGGGTGAACCGCGACTGC
The DNA here is from genome assembly GCA_016699735.1 of Alphaproteobacteria bacterium. Lineage (NCBI taxonomy): Bacteria > Pseudomonadati > Pseudomonadota > Alphaproteobacteria > Alphaproteobacteria bacterium. The sequence goes on along the minus strand of CP065008.1, from coordinate 1,657,925 downwards.
ATGGGGTTTGGGCTGGGGGCCAAACCTGTCATCAACCGCTATGGGTTCTGTTTTGCCGATCCGCGCAAGAATACGGGCTATACGCGTGATTCGAGGGGTGCTGACCCTATGCTCTCCCCGGCTCAGATATTGAACGGCGTGGTCATGGGCGTTGAGTCAGGCGGGAACTGTTCAGGCATCCCTACTCCCCAAGGGTTTGTATATTTCGATGACCGTTTTGCCGGAAAGCCGCTGGTGTTTGTTGGCACCGTCGGGTTAATTCCTAGAGAAATCAATGGGAAGCCCTCGCATATCAAGAAGGCTCGACCGGGGGATAAGATCGTCATGGCCGGGGGGCGCGTCGGGCGGGACGGGATTCACGGGGCGACTTTTTCCTCCGTGGCTCTGGATGAGGGGTCTCCCGCTACCGCGGTGCAGATTGGTGACCCGATCACACAGAAAAAAATGTCGGACGCCATCGTCAAGGAAATCCGAGGCAAGGGCTGGTACACGGCCATTACGGATAACGGCGCTGGTGGCCTGTCCTCTTCGGTCGGGGAGATGGCGGGGCAGTCGGGCGGGTTTCATGTCGAGTTGGAGCGGGTGCCTCTGAAATACCCGGGTATGGCGCCTTGGGAAATCTGGATCTCGGAATCACAGGAACGGATGACTCTGGCCGTGCCGCCGGAGCATACAGGGGAACTCATCGCTTTTTTGGCCAAGCGCGGCGTGGAAGCCTCCGTCATCGGCACTTATACGGATTCAGGGCAGGCGCAGGTCACCTGGCATGGAGAAACGATCATGGACCTCGATATGGAGTTTCTGCATGACGGAGTGCCGGAAACACCCCTGAAGACAACCTTCACTCGCGGTGGGGAGCCTGAGCCGAGGCTGCAAGAGCCGACGGATTATGGGTCTGTTCTGCTGGCAATGATGGGGCGGCTTAATATCTGTTCCAAAGAATTCATCGCCACGCAATACGATCATGAGGTGCAGGCCGGATCGGTTCTCAAGCCCCTGCAGGGTCCGGGGAGGGTTTATGCGGATACCAGTATTACAAAGCCGGTCCTTAATTCGCCTAAAGGCGTTGTTCTGTCGCAGGCGCTGTTCCCGCGCTATAGCGATATCGACACGGCGGCGATGGCGGCGGCGGGACTGGATATGGCGGTGCGGAACGCGGTTGCGGCGGGGGCCGATCTCAAGCATCTCGCCTTGCTGGACAATTTCTGCTGGTGCTCCTCGGACGAGCCGGAGCGGCTGGGGCAGCTTAAACGGGCTGTTGAGACCATTTACGATCTGGCCGTTAAGTATGAGACGCCCTTCATCTCCGGCAAGGACAGTATGTTTAACGATTTCAAGGGGTATGATTCTTCTGGAAAGCCCGTCAAGGTTTCCGTACCCCCTACCCTGCTGATTTCCAGCATCGGAGTTATACAAGATATCCGTAACTCCATTTCCCTGTCGCCCAAGGCTACTGGCGATCTGGTCTATCTGCTGGGGGCCACCAAAAACGAGCTGGGCGGGTCGGAATATTACGATTACCTTGGGTATCTCGGGTCTAACATGCCGGAGACAGACGGACACCAGAATTTGCGACTTTACAAACTTTACGGCCGTGCAGCGCGGGATCGTTTGATTGCCTCCGCCCTTCCTGTCGGCCTTGGCGGGTTGGCGGTTACACTGGCCAAGAAGGCGATCGCCGGTCAAATGGGTCTGGATATTGCTTTACCTGATGCAGGACTTTCGAAGGCTGCAATGTTGTTTTCGGAGAGCACGGGGCGGATTGTCGTGACGGTCGCTCCGCAAAAACGCAAGGAATTCGAACGGAACTTCAAAGGTTACGAACACTGCGCCCTCATTGGCAGCGTCGCCTATAGCGAGAATATGATTATCCGCGATCATCTTAAGGTCAAAGTTTCGGAACTGGACGAGGCTTATAAAGCGCCTCTGCGGGGGTATTGATGAGCGCGAACGTCCTTGTTTTGAGCGGATATGGCCTGAATTGCGAGGATGAGACCCTGCAGGCATTCGAATATGCAGGGCTGAAGGGGACGATCCGGCATATCAACGATTTGATCGAGAATCCCGGCGAATTAAACAATGTCGAGGTTCTTGTCGTGCCTGGGGGCTTTTCCTACGGCGACGACACTGGATCGGGTAATGCCTTTGCCCAGAAAATGAAGTTGGCGCTTTGGGAGAAGCTGCGGCGATTCGTTGAGCGGGATACGCTGACGCTCGGTATCTGCAACGGGTGCCAGATCGTTGCAAACCTTGGCCTGATTCCCGCTTTGGATAAAAAATACGGGGAAAGGCTTGTGGCCGTGACCTATAATATTACGGCGCGGTACCAGTGCCGCTGGATCGATCTGCAGGTGAATCCTGCCAACACGTCCCCTTGGTTGGTCGGTGGCGGGCGGATGCACGTCCCTGTCGCGCATGGCGAGGGGCGGTTCATGATGGATGAGAGTCTTCTCAAAAAGTTGCAAAACGCCAATCAAGTCGCCCTTAGCTACATTAAGCCCGATGGGCGAGCTGCACAAGGCGAATTTCCTTTCAATCCCAACGGGTCCGTGGCGGATATCGCCGGGATGACCGACGAATCGGGTCGTGTTCTTGCCCTCATGCCCCACCCGGAACGGGGGATGTTTACCTGGCAGCGCGATGATTACCATGAGTTGAAATATATGGCTGAGCGGGAAGGGCGTAGCCTCCCCGAAGAAGCTGATGGGATCAGGATTTTCCGCAATGCGGCGGCGCATTTCGGGGGCAAGTTGAAGAAATCGGCTTGAATTGGGGGTGTTTCGCCCGCTCCTTATAGAAATAAAAAACTGGCAACTCTTGTCCAAATTCGTTATATTGTCCCTAAGTACCAAAGGTACATAAACAAATATAGCGGTGAAATTTAGGGTGATCTTTTCATGGCGGGTGCAGTCCTAAAATACATAGATGATGTTGCAGACCTTATAAAAGGCGCTAAGGGCGCTGATGAGGTTATTAAGTATCGCCGCGTTCTAAACGAAATGGATGCGGAGCTTGCTGAGGTTATCACTCGCGGTGGAGACTCTCAGGCGGTTGATCGATTTATCCGCGAGGCAATAGAGTCCGGTGATGAAGTCAAGGCCACCCTCTTCCGTATGCCGGAGGTACAGAATTCACTTAGATTGAGCAGAAGTAGAGCTTTGTTCAAGGCCGACTTTGATCAGGCTCGAACCGCTCAAAGGCCTGTTAACATTGAGGAACTACGTGTGAAGCACGGGCTTGAAGCCCGTGATGGGGAATTTCTGGCTGCAAAAGTAACCTTGGAGCAAGGAGGATTATCGACACGTCAGAGATATATGATGGAGCATCAACATACCTTCGATTTTGCGGCCAAGAATTATGCGCGTCTCCGTGAACTTTCTGACAACGCCGGCGTGATGAAAGTTCCTCTTTATCTAACTGCGCAGGGTTTTCGTTTTGCTACTAGTTCCGTTGGCCTTATTACTACTGTTGCTGGTACTGGCTATCTTGCCCATGCTGCAAGCGGCGGTTGGACGACTGAAAAGGTCGCGGAGGCAACCTATGCAAGCTTAGAGGCCTCTGCCAGAGCTGTAAAAGATATCTCGCCTGAATTGGCGGATGCTCTTATGAAGGCTGCTCCTGGCGCTGCTGACTTGGCCTTGGCTTTCGTACAAGCCCCGATTGAGATGGCCGAGATTTATGTTAAAGAAGGTAACAGACGTTATAACTGGGGCTGGGACGAGCGGAAGATCGGCATGACCTCGCAGGCTCTCAGTGGGCATTGGGTCGGAGTGGCTCTTGCCTCTCAGAATATTAATCTGGACCCTCGAGAAATTACAAGAATAATGGGTGAAGCACAGTCCAAGCCACAAGGGCAGAGAACGGATTTTATTGTGGGAGAAGTCAGTCGGATAAGTGGACGGAGCCGTGAGGATATTCATAAGTTTATCGGCCAGAAACCCCAGGTTATCGATACAACTGGTATGACACCGCAGCAAGTGGCAGAGCTTGAGCGAACAAATGGCGCTGGCCAGAATGGCACCCTTCCTGGTGCGGCTGCTGTGGCTGCTACACCTGGCGTTATCGACCGTGCTAGAGCTGCTTTGGGACGGAGAACTGAAGGTTTAAGGGATGCAGTCCACGGAACGGTCGATCAAGCCTCCGAGGTGGTCCGTATCGGTCGGTTAAGCGGTAGCGGTCTGGTTGCAGAGTTTAACAAGGTGGCCGATGAAAAAGGCCTGAGTTGGTTCAGTTCCCCGCAGATGTTTATGATCAAGCTGATGGACAGCATCGGTTTTGACTTCTTCGGGCTGAACAATATGCTGAAAAAGCAGGTTTTGCTCGATAACGTCAAAACGCAGTTCGGCGACCAATTCGGCGTTCTTGCGCGTAACGGCCAAAACCTCAATCTGGATAATACCGCACCCGCGCCCAGCGGTGGCTGAGAGTCTTTTACTCATGTCTCTAGGCTTTTTTAAAAAAAGTCTGTTATCATCGCGGTATGTTCGAGGTATTCAAAAAAGCCAACCAACGGCTGTCTATCAGAGGTGAAGTGCTCATCGATATTTATGCCAGTACTGAAGTTAACGGTTTGGCGATCCTCATTGACCGCCCTTTTCAGAAGAAGCTGCAGAAGCTGGAACTGGATAGGAAAGACAACCATTTGATCTTTGTTTTCGATGCGGAAAAAAAAGATCTGGGGGTTCCGCTTAAGGACGATCTTGTTCCGTTTTTTCTGGAGCGCGAGCACATCAAGTTCAACATTATGGATAAGCAGACGCTGACGCTCCAGGAGAGCTTCATGGTTCCGCTCAGTATTCTTAATGCCCCGAAATGATTCTCACTTGACATATTGGCGATTTTTCCGGTCTCTTAGGGCGGTATTAAATCTATAAGGAGTGTTCGTATGCCTATCGATTCTGTTGCCCAGCCTTTTGTTCATGCTACAGGCGTGAATATAAAGACCGGGACTCATGGTTTTACACGGGCGCTCCATGACGAGCATATCGCCCCTCAGGAGGCCAAGAGTCTGGCGGAAATTGCCGCCCGAAACTTCCTGACCACCAACGCGCAGGATTTGCGAAGCAAAGGATTTAATGATCCTGCCGCCGTCCTGTTTGCGGAGGAGAACGGGAGTGTCGGTTTTGTTGTCGTGGACTCGCACCGCCGTAACGGCGCATCGGAAGCCAAAGCGCTTTTCCCTGACGGCGCCGAAAAACTCGGATCGACAATTTTTATGCCGACCGGGTATTAATCAGGCCGCCTGTTTACGGTATTCGATGATCCGGCGTTCCATTTCCGGGCGGAAGTGCTTGATCAGCCCCTGCACCGGCCATGCGGCGGCGTCGCCGAGCGCACAGATGGTGTGGCCCTCGATTTCTTTCGTGACCTCATAGAGTTGGTCGATTTCATCGACCGTGGCGCGGCCATCGACCATGCGGGTCATGACGCGCCAGAGCCAGCCCGTACCCTCGCGGCAGGGGGTGCATTGGCCGCAGCTTTCGTGCATATAAAAGCGCGAGAGTCGTGCAATCGCCTTGACGATGTCCGTGGATTTGTCCATCACGATAACGCCCGCCGTTCCGAGGCCCGTGCCGACCTCGCGCAGGGAGTCGAAATCCATTTTCACGGTTTCGCAGATTTCCTTGGGTAGCAACGGGGTCGAGGAGCCGCCGGGAATGATGGCGAGCAAATTATCCCAGCCGCCGCGGACGCCGCCGCAGTGATGTTCGATCAACCCCTTCAGCGGGATGCCCATGACCTCTTCGACGTTGCAAGGCTGGTTGACGTGACCGGAGATGCAGAACAGCTTCGTGCCGGCGTTTTTCTCGTTCAGGCCGAGTTTGGCGAACCACCCTGCCCCGCGTCTTAAAATGGTCGGGACGACCGCGATGGTTTCGACGTTGTTCACGGTCGTCGGGCAGGAATAGAGGCCCGCCATGGCCGGGAAAGGCGGCTTGTTGCGCGGCTGGCCCTTGTTGCCTTCAAGGCTTTCGATCAGCGCGGTTTCCTCGCCGCAGATGTATGCGCCCGCGCCGCGATGAACGATGACATCGAAATCCCAGCCCGAATCGGCGGCATTCTTTCCCAGAAGCCCGGCGTCGTAGGCTTCCTCGACCGCCTTCAGCAGTTCGGAACTTTCATGGAAAAACTCGCCGCGCACGTAGATAAAAGCGGTATGTGCGCCCATGGCGAAACCAGCGATCAGAGCGCCCTCCAGAAGCTTGTGCGGGTCATGGCGCAAAATTTCTCGGTCCTTGCAGGTTCCGGGCTCGGATTCGTCCGCGTTGATGACCAGATAGGACGGGCGGCCATCGGGGGACTCCTTGGGCATGAAGGACCATTTGAGGCCCGTCGGAAACCCCGCCCCGCCGCGCCCGCGCAGGCCGGAGGCTTTCATTTCGGCGATGATGCCGTCGCGGCCCTTGGCGATGATATCCTTCGTATTATCCCAGTCGCCGCGTTTTTGCGCCGCCTTGAGAGAGAAGGATTCCCAGCCGTAGATATTGGTAAAAATTCTGTCCTTGTCGTCGAGCATCGTGTTTTCTCTCTTTAGGAAAGACCTGGTCCATGATCGGGGTCGGTTCCCCCCACGGATTTCAGTTCGTCAATCTGCCTGCGGTTCATCATTTCCATTCCGGCAACCTCCTGAATAAAGACCCCCTGCATCCGATCCGCGTAGCTGCGGTCACCGGGTACAAAGCGATAAGCGTTCAAGACTTTTGATGCCCCGTTATAGGCGACGCTGACATCGAACATTCCGGCCATAAAGCCGCGCATCGCCTGAACGCCCTTGTCCACTTCTATTTCGACTTTTACATCCTCCCCGTTATGAATGCGGCGGTCGATGGCGTCCAAATCCCAGGCCTGACGAAAATCCATTCCGTCCGAGCTGTTGAGGAGCGGACGGGAAGGGTTATACTGCAAATTGAATTTGATGATTTCGGTCATGTCAGACTGCTCCCGCCTTCTTGGCTTTTTCCTTTAACGTCGTCGGGCCGGAGAGGGCCATCGAACCTTTGCGGCCTGTCTGGGAGCCGACCTTTGGTTTTTTTCCGGCAGCGAGAGAGTCGATAATGCCGCTCATGGATTCGGCGTTCAGGTCTTCGTAGAAATCGTCGTTGATCTGGACCATCGGGGCGTTGACGCAGGCGCCGAGACATTCGACCTCCATGATCGTGAACAGGCCGTCTCTTGTGGTTTCATCGAGGCCGATCCCCAGTTTATCCTTGCAGGCCTTGACAATATTATCGCTGCCGCACAGCCAGCAGGGCGTGGTGGTGCAGATTTGCACGAGGTTCACGCCGACGGGGGCAAGGTTGTACATCGAATAGAAGGTGGCGACCTCATAGACCTTGATCGGCGGCGTATCCAGCATTTGCGCGATATGGTCCATCGCGGCGCGGGGAATCCAGCCACCATAAGGCGGGCTGGCCTTCGCCCCCTCCTCGCCCACCTGTCTTTGCGCGAGATCGAGCAGCGGCATGACGGCGGATTTCTGGCGGCCTTTGGGGTAGAGGTTTATGGATTCCTGCGCCTTCTTTTTGTACTTCGCGTTGAAGGCGAAGCTTTCGGGCTGGTAATCCGCGTTGATTTCGAATTTCTTTTTCATGTGTCTTTTAATCGTTTTTTAGCGTCATTTACAAGCTGCCCGTAATTATCCAAAAAAGGCTCAGCAAGCTGCTTTTCTAATAAACATTCCAAATTCCACAAAGCTCGCTGTTCAGCGGTTCCTTCCAAAAAGCTTTTGTCGTTATTACTGAGCCAAGCTAGTAAAACTAATGCTTCATCCTTTGTTAATTCAATTACAACACTCACCGATCAATCTCTCCAAACACAATATCCAGCGAACCGATGATGGCCACGGTGTCGGCGAGCTGGTGGCCACGGCTCATGAAGTCGAGCGCCTGAAGATGCGCGAAGCCGGGAGCGCGGATGCGGCAGCGGTAAGGCTTGTTGGATCCGTCGGAGACCAGATAGACGCCGAATTCACCCTTGGGCGCCTCGACGGCGGTGTATGTTTCTCCCGCGGGGACGTGGTAGCCTTCGGAATAGAGCTTGAAGTGGTGGATCATGGCCTCCATGGAGGATTTCATCTCGGCGCGGGGCGGCGGGGAGACCTTATAGTCGTTCATCTTGATGTTGCCGGCGGGCATTTTCTCAAGGCATTGTTTCATGATTTTGATGGATTCGTACATCTCCGCCATGCGGACGAGATAGCGCGCGTAGCAGTCTCCGGTCTTGCCGACGGGAATATCGAAGTCGATTTCCTCATAAACGTCATAGGGCTGTGATTTCCGCAAATCCCATGCGAGGTTCGAGGCGCGGAGCATCGGCCCCGTAAAGCCCCAGTCCTGCGCCTGTTCGGTTGTCACGACGCCGATATCGACGGTGCGCTGCTTGAAGATACGGTTGTCGGTCAGAAGGGTTTCCAGATCAGCCAGAAATTTCGGGTAGGTTTCGCACCATTCCATCATATCTTCGGCCAGTCCCGCGGGCATATCCTGATGGACGCCACCGGGGCGGAAATAATTGGCGTGCAGGCGGGCGCCGCACACGCGTTCATAGAACTCCATGGCCTTTTCCCGCTCCTCGAAGCCCCAAAGGGCGGGCGTGATGGCGCCGACGTCGATCGCGTAGGTCGTGATGTTCAGGATGTGATTGAGGATGCGGCCGAGTTCGGCGAACAGAACGCGGATATATTGCGCCCGTTGGGGCGGCGTGATGCCCAGCAGCTTTTCGACGGCCAGCGCGAAGGCGTGCTCCTGATTCATCGGGGCGACGTAATCGAGGCGGTCAAAGTAAGGCAGTGCCTGTACATATGTTTTATATTCGATCAGTTTTTCGGTGCCGCGATGCAGGAGGCCGATGTGGGGGTCAGCGCGTTCGACGATCTCCCCGTCCAGTTCCAGCACGAGGCGCAGAACGCCGTGGGCGGCCGGATGCTGCGGGCCGAAATTCATCGTGTAGGGGCGGATCTGGGTTTCTTCGCCCATTTCAATGTCGGGCGTTTCTATTTTTTCACTCTGAGCCATGGCCGTCCCCTCCATTCTGCAGGGGATCCTTAACAGCGGGGTGCCAGCCGTGCGGCGGACAGACGGCCTTTTCATCGCCGGGAAGCTGGATGTCGGTCATCCCCTCCCACGGGCTCAGGAAATCGAAGCGGCGGAAATCCTGAGTCAAAGTCACAGGCTCATAGACCACGCGCTTCTTTTCCTCGTCGTAGCGAACTTCAACGTAGCCGGTCAGTGGAAAGTCTTTTCTCAAAGGGTGGCCTTCAAAGCCGTAATCGGTCAGGATGCGGCGCAGGTCCGGGTGGCCGGAGAACGGGATGCCGTACATATCCCAGACTTCGCGTTCGAGCCATCCGGCTGTACTGAACAGGCCTGTGGCGCTGGGGACGATCTGGTCCTCGCTGATCGGAAGTTTGATGCGGATGCGTTCATTCTTTCTTATGGAGAGAAGGTTATAGACCACATCGAAGCGTTCGGGTCGTTCGGGATAATCCGCTGCCGTGATATCAACAAGGATCGTGAATTGATGCTCCTGGCTGTCGCGGAGAAATTTCAGCACACTGTGCAAGGTTTTGGCGGTCGCGTTCAAGGTCAGTTCGTTCTTGTCGATGACGTACCCTTCCGCATCGCCCTCTAAAGCTTCGATAAGAGAGTCAGCTTTTTGTTTGAGTTCCTCAGCGCGCAATGCGTGTGTCCTCCCGCTGGATTTTTTTCTGGAGCTGCAGCAGGCCGTAAACCAAGGCTTCGGCGGTCGGCGGGCAGCCGGGGACGTAGATATCTACGGGAACGATCCGGTCGCAGCCGCGCACAACGGAATAGGAATAATGATAATATCCACCGCCGTTGGCGCAGGAGCCCATGGAGATCACCCAGCGCGGCTCGGGCATCTGGTCGTAGACGCGGCGCAGTGCCGGGGCCATTTTGTTGGTGAGGGTTCCGGCTACGATCATGACGTCGGACTGGCGCGGGCTGGGGCGCGGGAACATCCCGAAGCGGTCGAGGTCGTAGCGGCTCATGTAGGCGTGGATCATCTCCACCGCGCAGCAGGCCAGACCGAAAGTCATCGGCCAGAGAGAACCGGTGCGCGCCCAATCAAACAGGCGGTCGGTCTGGGTGAGGAGAAAGCCCTTTTCCTGTAGCGTTTTGGAGAGCGCCGCAGGGACAACGTCCTGCTTGTGCGCCTCAGGCAGGGGGATGCTCGTCGTCAAGTCGTAATCGGGGGCGCTGATATAATGTTTATCGTGGCTCATTTGATCTCACTCCCACTCCAGAGCGCCCTTTTTCCATTCGTATATAAACCCGACCGTGAGGACGGCCAGAAAGACCACCATCGACCAGAAGCCGAACAGCCCTATTTTCCCTAATGTTACAGCCCACGGGAACAGAAAGGCGATTTCCAGATCAAAGATGATGAAGAGCAAGGTCACGAGGTAAAAGCGCACATCGAAGCGGGTGCGCGCATCGGAAAAGGCGTCAAAGCCGCATTCATAGGCCGAAAGTTTCTCCGGGTCCGGCCTTTGCTTTCCGGCCAACAGAGAGCCTAGAATCATCGCTGCGGAGATCGCGCCCGCGATAACCAGAAAAACAAGAATAGGAAGGTATTCAATCAGAAGCTGCTCGGATGCCATGGCGACCCCTTCAGGCGCTTTAAATTTGCACTAGTTTTAGCACCGCAAGCGGGGAAAGAAAACAGCCTTTCTTAGAATAATCTTGTGTAAACCCCGTCTTTGTCTAAACTGTTACGGGAGTTATTCTTTCGGTGATGTCAGGGAGTTTTTTATGAGCGGGATACGCATTTTGGCCTCGGGTATCGCTTTGATGATTTTCGGGCTGGTGGCAATCGGAGCGTATCAGACACAGTCTATTGCCGATCCTCTTGTGATGACGGGGGGGTCGGCTCTCCTTGGCCTTGGCGTTCTTCTGACGATCTTTGGCTTTTTAAGCTCGGTCTTTCAGGAATTTACGCCTAAGACCGGCATACACAGGGGCGATACAGCAATATTTTCGCATACGCTGATCCGCTGTATGATCGCCATTACGGTTGCAGATAATGAGCTTGAGGATCGTGAAGTCAAAGCCGTGGCCAGCATTTTCAAGAGGGTTACGGGCTCCGCCGTCGGGGAGAAAATTATTCGGGAAACTGCCGAAGAAATGATGAAATCGGGGGTTGATATTCTCGCGGAACTCAGGAATACCCAAGGCAGTCTTGATAAAGCTTCAAAGGATAGGATTATCCTTGCCTCACTTCATATTCTGGCTGCGGATGGCGTTATGGATGAAGGCGAAGAGATGTTCCTTGAAGATATTCGGGATGGACTTAAGGTTTCCATGGGCCGATTTAATAGAATAAAAAAGGATTTTCTACTGTCAAAAACGCTCAGCAAAAGGGCATAGCCTTGGGGGCTTTTGATTTTATTTGTTAGCGATGCTATAATTCGGGGGGGCTGGGCATTGTTTCGTTTCGGAGTTTTTTATGCAGTTTCCTACACCTCAAGAAGCCATGAGGCGTTTGGCTCTTACTATTAGTCATCCGGGAAGTGGTGAAGCTTTTAACGGGGATGGCTTTGCTCATGTGGCCAAGCAAATCAACGATAGCCCTTATTCCTTTAGGGACTATGATGAGATTGTGCTTCTTGGACAAGGTCAGAAAGTAGGACATATAATTGTAGTCCGGGGCAGCGATGTCGTTTGTGACCGTCAAAAGGATGTTTTAAATCTACCCAGTTATTATGACCCTGTTCAAAGGGAATACAAAACAAAGCTTACACATCAATCTTCTAGCTTTATGGTATTGAGAGTGCTCGACACTGTTGGTTTGATGGACTTTAAACTAGAGCATGGTCTGGAAGCGCCACCACCACCGGCTGCCTTAGATCATGATTCTTAAGGGTCACTCTCTTTGAGTTTTAAGATAAAATGGCGCGAGTGACGGGACTTGAACCCGCGGCCTCCGCCTTGACAGGGCGGCGCTCTAACCAGCTGAGCTACACCCGCGTAGGCTGTTAGACCTCAAGTTCTTAATCTCTCACCTGTTAAAAATCAAGCGAAAGTATAAAAAATCGAAAAAATCAGCCTTAAGCCGCCAAAGCTGCGGGCTGAGCGGTGAAGTCCAGCCCCAGAGCCTGAGCTACAGCCGCATGAGTGATGTGGCCGTGGCAGACATTCAGTCCGTTGCGGAAATTTGCATCGCTTTTCAGGGCCGTTTTCCAGCCCTCATCGGCCAGACGCAGGGCATACGGCAGAACAGAATGGTTTAAAGCCAGAGCCGAGGTCAAGGGGACGGCTCCGGGCATATTGGCCACGCAGTAATGCACGACGTTATCAATGATATAGGTCGGCTTGTCGTGGGTTGTGGGCTTGCTGGTCTCCGCGCAGCCGCCCTGATCTATTGCTATATCAACGAACACCGTTCCGGGGATCATGGTAGGCAACATATCCTTACGTATGAGCTTGGGTGCGGAGGCGCCGGGGATCAGAACCGCCCCGATAATCAGGTCTGATTTTTTGGCGTAGCGTTCGAGGACGTCTATGTTGGAGTAAACGATGTTGGCGCGGCCATGGAAATGCTCATCCAAAAACCGCATCCGCGGATTCGAGCGCTCAAGGATCGTGACGTTTGCCCCTAAGCCGGTGGCCATCTGGGCGGCGTGAAAGCCGGAGACTCCGCCACCGATAATCAGCACTTCGGCGGGCTTAACGCCGGGTACGCCACCGATCAGGCGTCCGGTTCCACCTAAATGTTTCTGAAGATAAGTCGCGCCGACCTGCACGGAGAGCCGTCCGGCGATTTCGCTCATCGGTTCCAGAAGCGGCAAGCCGTGGCCGTGCGGTCCCGTTACGGTTTCATAGGCGATGGCGATGCAGCCCGAGTCCATCAAACCCTTGGCCTGCTCCGGGTCGGCGGCAAGATGCAAGTAGGTGAACAAAATCTGATTTTCCCGGAGCATCTTACATTCATGAGGCTGCGGCTCCTTGACCTTGACGATCATATCGCAGCTTTCAAATACTTTCTTGGCGTCAGCGGCGATTGTTGCGCCGGCTTCTTCATAATCGCCGTCGGTAAAATTAATGGCCTTCCCTGCCCCTGTTTCAACAAGAACCTCGTGTCCCCGGCTGGTCAGTTCCTTAACAGAGGACGGGACCAGCCCCACGCGGTGTTCGAGTGTCTTGATTTCCTTGGGAACGCCTATACGCATATTGAACCTCCGTTGTGAGCAGAACTTTATTTTTCGGGGCCATCTTAATGGGTCACGGAGGCTTGAGCAACCGTTCAACCTTGCGGCTTTGCAGCATTAATTTGGCGCTTATCCATACCTTTTTTGAACGTATTGCTCAACGAGTTGCTGGAAGTCCGAGGCGATCCTGCCACCGCGAAGGGTCTGGGCTTTCTGCCCATCGATGAAGACGGGGGCGACGGGCTGTTCGCCCGTTCCGGGCAGGCTGATCCCGATATCGGCGTGCTTGCTTTCGCCGGGGCCGTTGACGATGCAGCCCATGACGGCGACTTTCATGGTTTCAACGCCCGGATATTGATTGGCCCAGATCGGCATTTTTACATCGAGATAGCGCTGGATGTCCTGCGCGAGTTCCTGGAAGAAGGTGCTTGTGGTGCGACCGCAGCCGGGGCAGGCGCTGACCTCCGGTGCAAAGGAGCGCAGGCCCAGAGATTGCAAAATTTCCTGACAGACCTTGACCTCCATCGTCCGGTCGCCGTTTGGTTCGGGGGTCAGGGAGGCGCGGATCGTGTCCCCTATTCCCTGCTGCAGGAGGATCCCCTCCCCTAATGCGGAGGCTACAATTCCCTTGGAGCCCATTCCGGCCTCTGTGAGTCCTAGATGAAGAGCGTAGTTCGAGCGTTCAGCCAGAGCCGTATAGACAGCAATCAAATCCTGTACGCGGCTGACCTTTGCGGAGAGGATGATTTTATCTGCGGGTAGACCGATATCCTCGGCCTTTTTTGCACTTATCAGAGCGGATTGGACCAAAGTTTCACGCATGACTTCGTCGGCGCTGGCGGGAATGGCTTTCTGCGCGTTTTCATCCATCAGTTTTGTTGAGAGATCCTGATCGAGCGAACCCCAATTCACGCCGATGCGGATGGGTTTGCCGTACTCGATAGCTTTTTCGACCATGACTTCATACTGGCGGTCTCGCTTCTGGCCGAAGCCGACATTGCCGGGATTGATGCGGTATTTATCCAGCGCCTGCGCCAGCCCGTCAAGCTCGCTCAGCAGTGTATGACCATTGTAATGGAAGCAGCCGACAAGGGGAACGTCCAGTCCGGCATGATCCAGCTTTTCGCGGAGCTTTATCACGCCTTTAGCCGCATCATCATTATTGACCGTTACACGCACGATTTCTGAGCCGGCGAGAAAAAGCCTTTTTACCTGTTCGAAGGTCGCATTCACATCCGCCGTGTCGGTGTTGGTCATGGACTGGACGATGATCGGGGCATTGCCGCCTACGGTCACGTTACGGACACGGACGGGAATTGTCTTGTGGCGTTTAATCTCCGGCAGGGCGACCATGAGGCTGTGATAGCCGGAAAACCGTTAAAGGTCAAAGGAATCGTGTTCGATATCCGGCGAGGGGGAGGCCAGAATCCAGAGAGGGTGGCCGTTGGGAACGCCCTTCATGATGATTTCGGCGCGGACGATCCGGGCCTTGCTCCATTCTTCCGGGTTCCATTCAAACTGGACAGACGGGGTGTTGAGACTGCTTTCCTCGAAAAACTCTTCCCTGATGCGTCCGGCGAGTTCCATAATCCATCCGGCCTGCAGCGCGTTAACCCAGTCGATCTCGCTTTCCTCCGAACGCTCTACTCCTTGACTGTAGAGTTTTTCAACCGTGTCTTCGGGTATGGGATATTCGGGAAGGATGACGCCCAGCGCTCCCTCGCCGTGTTCGAGGGCCACGCCGAGTTGCGTATCGGCAGAGGTCAGGAAACCTGCGGGAATTAATCCTGTTGTCTTCGCGGGTATTCCTGAGGGGCGGGTGAAATTGAGGGTGAGCGGACCACTGGCTTCCCAAGCGTCTCCGTCTACTTCTTGCGTATAGATATGCAATCTATTTGTTGACATAATGCGCTATTTTCTTTCAATTCTGCGATAAAGTCTAAGATAAATTGTTTAAGAATTGAGACTTTAATTTTGCTTTTAGCCGCGTATTTTAGTGTTTAGTTAAAGCAAATGTGTTTATATTCAATGTGTTGCGTGATTTTTGAGGGATAAAGAATTGAAATCTTTAAAACGTTTGCTGGCCGCTGCATCCCTAACCGCGCTTGTGGGTTGTTCGACTCTGTCGGGATCCGGATCCGAGGATGACGGGTATGATACCGTGGATACGGACAAAAACGGGAATGTAACAACAAAAACACTCCGCAATGGCTGCATTGTCACCGAGACGATTACGCAAGAGCCGAACCTCTACCGCTTTCAGGGCGACATGAAATGCCCGTGGGACAAAGATGGCGGGCCGGGAACGCCTTAAATTGCCTTAATGGGTGAATATCCCCAAACCAGCCGCGAAGGTTTTTAGACCGATTATTGATATCGTCAAGCCGACGATGATTTTGAGGGGCTTGGCCGGAGCAACCTTGCAGGCCCAGGCGCCGAGAGGTGCGGCGGCGATGGCTCCGGCGGCGACCGCAAAAATCACCGGCCAATTCGTTATCCCGACCGTGCCGACAAAGACCACGGTTACAACCACCGAGACCATGAATTCGACCGTGACCATGCTGCCCACAGATTTGCGGATTTCAAAGCCTCGCAAGACGAGGCCGGAGGAAACGAACTCGCCCCATCCCGCTCCGCCGAACGCATCGAGAAAGCCCCCGAAGAAACCGAGAACCCGGCGGTGGATATGGATGGGCGCGATCCAGCCCGGCTTGATCGCCTTGGTGAGGATCACCAGACCGATGATCGTAAAATACAGACCCAGCCAGGGTTTGAGGCCTTCGTTGCTGAACAGTGTTAGAAGCAGTGTTCCGATCACCGCGCCGATCAGAGCCGGAACAGCCAGTTTTTTGAGCAACTCGCGGTCGATGTTGCCCATGCGCCAGTGGGAAAAGGCCGAGGCGCTGCCCCCGAAGATTTCCGCCGTGTGGACGGTCGCGCTCAGGGTCTGGGGCGGGATACCCGCGAGAAGCAGCAGTGTCGAGGTCAGAGTTCCGAAGGCCATGCCGATCGCGCTGTCCACGAACTGCGCGATAAAGCCGATAAGGATGAAGGGGAGGATTTCGAGCATTGATCTTTGTATCGCCTCAGGGCAGAATTTTCCAGAGGTTATGCAGAGGATGGATGATGAACAAGGCGGAGTTAGGGAGCCTTATTGTAAAAGTCTTCTCGCTTTTTTATGCCCTGCGAGCCCTTGAAATCGCGCTGTGGGCCGCCGGGCCGCTGATCTTCGCTCCTAAAACGGTCGACGGGTATTTTTACGGGACGTTCAGCATTCAGATTTTCGGTTTAACGGTTCTTTCCCTTGTCCTCTGGCTCCTGTCCGACGCCATCGGAAAGGCTCTGGCTGGGACCAACCCCGAGGCACCTTTTACGTCCGCGCCCGCCTCGATCATTCTCACCTGCGTGTTTATCGGCGTTGGGCTGGTTCTTTTGGCAGCGACCCTGCCGGAATTGGCGCAGGTCATCGTTCTGGCCGCCCACCGACAACTGCCCGATTTTTTTAATGCGGGGGATGCCCACACCTCCATGAAGGTAGTCAGGGTCATTCTTTCTCTTGCGCTGTCGGGTTTCCTGATTTTTGGATCGGCGGGGTTGCAGCGGCTGGTGCTGAAGTTGCGTGGGCGTGATGAAGGGTGATCCATTATTTTGACGGGCGGATGCCGTAAAAAACGGCATCGTCGGCTTTGGCGTAACGTGGTTCGCCGCAGGTTATAGTAAAAGGATCCTCATAGCCGACCCAAATGTAATTGTTTGGTTTTTCAAGACACCAATCTCTAAGGGCGCTGCTGTAACAGCCCGACTCGTCATCATAACCGAATGAAATGTTTTCCCTAAGAAGCTCGCCCGTCTGCATATCGTAGGCGCTCAGACCCCGATGAAAATATTTATCAATAGCGCCAAGCAGCTTACTTATGCACTCCTGAGCGAAAGCGTTTGACGTCTCGAATTCGGTTCCGATGGAGTATTCTTGTATGTTTAAAAGATTGTAACGGATGCCAAGCTTGTAAGCGCCATGCTTTTTTAGAATGTCTTTCCCATATTTGCCTATTCCTCCCTCTGGCGCACGGCTTCTGCGGCCAAAACCAAAGGTGAATGGAAATACAGATTTCTTTGCAAGGCGATCAACCGGGCCTTTGTTAAAGAATGACTCTATTTCTTTGTCTTTACCTCCTATGCCAAAGCTCACGAAATCATCCGTTTGCAGCAGAAATGGAATGCGGCGATAGCTATACGTTTTCCAGTTCCCAGCCATTTTTGTCTGGAACATGACGCAGCCTGGAAAGACGGTCTTCACCAAATCCACAAATCCATCGGCATCTTCTCGCAGCAGCATCAAATGAGTGCTTGTCCAAACTGTCGTCTTGCCGGATAAATCAAAAAAGGCTCCGCCGTGATACCCGTCGCGTTTTAATATTTTTGTTTGGTCTTCGTTCGGCCCTTCGATTTTCTTGCCCTGAACTGTCAAACCCAACACATCACAGATTTGCTCCGGCATGATGTCTGTGTAGCCGAAAGGGACGATTTTGCACTGAACGAGGAGCGTCTCATCTTTGAGTCCTTTAATTTCACTCCCTTTTTCACCTTTATAGGCGGATAAACACCCGCTGCTGAACCTGATGTGGATGGGATATCCGTCAGTCGTTTTCGCCGAGAATCCGCGCATATGTTCCCGAAACGGAAGGGCTTCCAGATCGAGGTTCAAAGGCTGTATGTGGGGGCGTGAAAAAAGCATTAAGATTTATGCCATAAACAGATACGAAATCTTAAGGAAAAAAATGGTGGGTGCTGAGGGGATCGAACCCCCGGCCCTCTCGGTGTAAACGAGATGCTCTACCGCTGAGCTAAGCACCCTTGCCTGCGATCAGGGGATAGTCCTACCTATTTATAGGATAAAAATCAAGCGTGGCGACACGTGCCCATAAATAAAGACCGGCCGCGCCTTGCGGTGCGACCGGTCTTAGAATTCCGTGGGTCAACAGATTACTTGTTGACGGCTTCTTTCAGTTCCTTGCCAGCCGTGAATTTCGGGCGCTTCGAGGCCGGAATCTTGATCGGCTCGCCGGTGCGCGGGTTGCGGCCGGTCGTTGCGGCGCGCTTGGTCACGGTAAAGGTTCCGAAGCCAACGAGACGCACATCGTCGCCCTTTTTCAGGCTCGCCTTGATCGCATCGATCACGGCATCGACGGCCTGTGCGGCCTTCTGCTTGGAGATGTCGGCCTTGTCGGCCACTTTAGCTACTAGGTCTTGCTTATTCATAAAAACCACCTTCGAGTTAGAGTTAAGCAAAGAGACACAGACGGGAAAGACTTTCTTTCGACCTTCATTCAGAAGAGGAGCGATTGGCTACAAGCCACGTTCCATAAGGCTTTCCGTCGAGTGTCGGTGATTCTCTTGTAAGCTGTTTTCGTGAAAGACTCAATGGTGAATCACGTCTTCGCCTTGATTTTCTGCAGTTTTTGATGAAATTTGGCTCATTTTTTCATCTTTTTCTGCACTCAGAGGCTCGGGCATATGCGAAAGCGCGTGTGTGAGCACCTCGTCGATCTGACTGACCGCAACGATTTCCAATCCCTTGATGACGTTGTTCGGGATTTCCGCGAGATCTTTTTCGTTTTCCTTCGGGATGAGAACTTTTTTGATCCCTCCGCGCAAAGCCGCGAGGAGCTTCTCTTTCAGGCCACCGATGGCGGTGACGTTGCCGCGCAGGTTGACCTCCCCGGTCATCGCAATATCCTTGCGAATCGGTATACTCGTCAGAGCGGACACGATGGCCGTGACCATCGCCGCCCCCGCCGACGGGCCGTCCTTCGGCGTGGCCCCTTCGGGTACGTGGACGTGAATCTGCTGCTCCTTGAGGGATTCGTATTCAAGTCCATATTGAGCGGCACGGGATTTTATCAACATCTCGGCGACGGTGATGGATTCCTTCATGACATCCTTGAGGTTTCCGGTCGTCGTCACCTTGCCGTCCTTGCCGCGCATGGTGACCGCCTCGATGGAGAGCAGATCGCCGCCCGTTTCGGTATAGGCCAGACCGTTGACGACGCCGATCTTGTCTTCGAGTTCGACTTCGCCGTAGCGGTATTTCTTGACGCCGGCATATTTCTCAAGGCTCTTGCGGGTGACCGTGACGGACCCCCTGCCCTTCATGAGGATTTCCTTGATCGCCTTGCGGCAGAGATTGGCGAGTTCGCGTTCCAAGTTCCGCACGCCCGCCTCGCGGGTATAGTAGCGGATCAAATCGCGGATCACGGCATCATGGATGACGAATTCCTCTCTCTTCAAGCCCGCCATCTTCATCTGTTTTTTCAGGATATGACGTTTGACGATCTCCAGCTTCTCATCTTCCGTGTAGCCGGATATACGAATAATCTCCATCCGGTCCATCAGGGGGCGCGGCATGGTCTGGGTCGTGTTGGCCGTGCAGACGAACATGACGTCTGAGAGGTCATAATCCAGTTCCAGATAATGATCCTGGAATTTGTCGTTTTGTTCGGGGTCGAGAACCTCGAGCAAGGCCGAACTCGGATCGCCGCGCCAATCGGCGCCGAGCTTGTCGATCTCATCGAGCAGGAAGAGCGGGTTGACCGTCTTGGCCTTTTTCATGCCCTGAATGATTTTTCCCGGCATGGCGCCGATATAGGTGCGGCGGTGACCGCGAACTTCGCTTTCATCGCGCACCCCGCCCAGAGACATTCTGACGAAATTCCGGTTTGTCGCCCTGGCCACAGATTGGCCGAGAGAGGTTTTCCCGACGCCTGGAGGGCCGACGAGGCACAGGATCGGCCCCTTGATCTTGTTCGTGCGGTGCTGGACCGCGAGGTATTCGAGAATCCGTTCCTTGACCTTCTCAAGACCGAAATGATCCTTGTCCAGAATGTCCTTGGCCTTGCGGATGTCCTTCTTGACGCGGGTCTTGCGGTGCCACGGAACACTGAGGATCCAATCAAGATAATTGCGAACAACGGTGGCTTCGGCCGACATCGGACTCATCTGACGAAGCTTTTTCAACTCGTGCTTGGCACGCTCCAAGGCTTCCTTACCGAGTTTGGCTTCATCAATTTTTTTCTCCAGTTCGCCGAGTTCGTCAGCGCCTTCATCGCCCTCGTTCAATTCGCGCTGGATGGCTTTCATCTGTTCATTGAGATAGTACTCGCGCTGGGTTTTTTCCATCTGGCGCTTCACACGACCGCGGATGCGCTTTTCGACCTGCAGAACGCCGATTTCGCCTTCCATCAGGCTGTAGAGTTTTTCCAATCGGCCAGCAGTCGCGCCCGTCTCCAGAATTTCCTGCTTCTGCTCAATCTTGAGGGTGATGTGTGACGCAATGGTATCCGCCATTTTAGACGGGTCGCTGATCTGGTTTACGGAAACAATGACTTCAGGCGGAATTTTCTTGTTCAACTTAACGTATTGCTCAAACTGGGTCATCACCGCACGGGAGAGTGCTTCCAGTTCGGGGCTTTGCGGAGAGGTATCCGGAATCTCGGTGACCGTGGCCTCAAGGTAATTGCGTTCCTCGGAGAATGTGTTGATGTGAACACGCTGACCACCCTCCACGAGAACTTTCACAGTTCCGTCAGGAAGTTTGAGTAGTTGGAGGATCGTTCCTACGGTTCCTATCGTATACAAATCCTTTGACTGTGGATCGTCCTCGGACGGATTTTTCTGGGTAACAAGCAGAATTTTCTTGTCAGCGTGGATGACATTCTCCAACGCCACCACGGACTTTTCCCGCCCAACGAAGAGCGGAACGATCATGTGCGGGAAAACAACGATGTCCCTTAAAGGCAGGACCGCATAGGATCTGATTTTTGTGGCGCTGGTTCCGAGCATTTTTTACACCGTTTTTGAGGCTTCGTCACATTATGGAGATGAATCCCGTGCATAGAAAGGGTTTTTTATCCCCTCACAGGATTCGCTATTCTTAAAAAAAGGTTACGTTTTTTAAAAGATTAACGGAGTCTAAACGTAATGTTAGCAGACAACCCTTTATTTTTTCTTAGGATCGTCCTTTTTGGGGTCTTCGTCCCCTGCCCCGGGCCGTTTATCCACAACATGGTCGATCAGTCCCCAATCCTTGGCTTCCTCAGCACTCATGAAGCGGTCGCGCTCCATGGCTTCCTCGACGACTTTGAGCTTCTGGCCCGTGTGTTTAACATAAGTCTCATTGAGCTTCTGACGCAAACGCAGAATTTCGCGGGCGTGGATTTCGATATCGGTTGCCTGTCCGCGGGCACCGCCGGAAGGCTGGTGGATCATGATGCGGGAATGAGGCAAAGAATAACGCTTACCGGGTGCGCCGGCCATCAGGAGAAACGATCCCATGGAAGCGGCCTGGCCTATACAAACCGTTGAAACTTCCGGCTTGATGTATTGCATCGTATCGTAAATAGCCAGACCGGAAGTCACAATTCCGCCTGGAGAATTGATGTAGAAGGATATTTCCTTTTTGGGATTTTCCGATTCCAGAAAGAGAAGCTGGGCGCAAATCAGCGCGGAGACATAATCGTTGACCTCCCCGGTCAGAAAAATAATCCGTTCCTTGAGGAGTCTGGAAAAGATATCAAAGGCCCGCTCCCCGCGATTGGTCTGCTCAATAACGGTCGGGATCAGGTGGCTCATGTAGGTTTCAACGGGATCACGGTCTGACATAGGGTACACTCTTTTGATAGCTTATTCGATACGATCCGCCGGTTCGCTCACGAAAAGGGGATAAAACCAACAAACCCTATCACAGGACAGGGTTTGTTCAAGAGACTAATCTAAAAAATTATGTAGTCATTCAGACGCTTTTTTCTTTTTTGCGGCGGCTTTCTTCGGTTCCCCGCCTTCGGATTTGGCTTTTGATTCTGAAGACTTTTCAGATTTTTTACTCTTTGCGCCTTTTTTGGATTTCGCCTTCTCGACGTCCGCCAGAACCTCTTCCTCTGCGGACATCAATTCCTCGGGGGTGACGTCCTTGGTCGTAATCGAAGACAGCTCAAGGATGAAGTCGATCACCTTGTCCTCATAAAGCGGAGCGCGCAGACTTTCGAGGGCGTGGCGGTTCTTTGCATAGTAATCAAAGACCTTCTTTTCCTGGCCAGGGTACTTCTGGGCTTCACCGATCACCGCCCTTTGCAGTTCCTGATCCGAGACACGGATTTTGTTTTCCTTGCCGATTTCGGCCAGAACGAGGCCCAGACGGACGCGGCGGTCGGCGATCGCCTCCAGTTCCTCTTTCTCTTCGTCGGTGATTTCAGCACTCCCTCCGCGGCTTTGGTAGTCCATCAAAACCTGCTGGGTGATGTTCTGCAACTCCTGCTGTTTCATGCCTTCGGGGATTTCGAATTCATGCGCCGAGTCCAACTCATCGAGAAGTTTTTTCTTCAAGATCAGGCGGCTTTGCTGATCGAGTTCGCGGTTGATCTGTTCTTCCACAGCCTTCCGCAGGGCCGCGACATCCTCCATGCCCAGAGACTGGGCGAAGGCCTCATCGATTTCCGCATCGGACAATTCACGGATTTCGTGAACAGTGACATCAAAAATCGCGTCCTTTCCTGCTAATTCCTTAGCCGGATATTCTTCAGGGAACGTCACCTTCACCTCGACTTGGGCTCCGGCTTTCTGGCCCGTCAGCTGATCCTCGAAGCCGGGGATGAAACGACCACTTCCCAGTTCCAGATGGTGGCCCTCGGCGGCCATGCCCGCGTGTTCCTTGCCGTCCTCGGCCGTGCGGCCGCGGAAGTCAATCACTACAATATCGCCTTCCTTGCTGGCTCTTTTGGATTCGATGGGCTTGCTGGAGCGGCGAGAGGACGCGATGCGCGTCAAAGATTCGTCTATAGCCTTATCGTCTGCCTTGGCGACAGGTTTTTCGAGTTCCAAACCCTTATAATTTGCGACTTCAATTTTAGGCAGAACCTCAACCGCGAGGGTGTAGGTCAGATCCTTGCCTTCATCGAAGGATTTGACCTCGATCTTCGGCTGGACGGCTGGTTGCAATCCCTTGTCCTCAAGCGCCTTCTGCGAAGATTCGTTCACGGTGGATTCCAGAATATCGCCCATGATGGCGCGTCCGTATTTTTTCTTGAGCAGAGGCAGAGGCACTTTGCCGGGGCGGAAGCCGGGAAGGCGGACGGTCTTGCTGACCTCCTTCAGGCGGATATTGATCCGGTTGTCAATTTCATCGGCATGGATAGTGATTTCCAGCTCGTGCAACAATCCGTCCTGTTTTAGCTGTTTGACCTGCATGTCCTTGTCTTTCCTTTGCCTGCGTCGTTTACTCTGAATATGTTTTTCGTACTCTACCGAATTGTGGTGCGGGTGGAGGGACTTGAACCCCCACGTCCGAAGACACCAGAACCTAAACCTGGCGCGTCTGCCAATTTCGCCACACCCGCAGCTGTGAAGGTCTTGCAACCCTCAAATTCGGCTGAAGCGTGGTTTTAGCCTAATTGGGGATCAAATCCAAGCAAATCTTGCAAAATCGGCGGGACAAGGTCGGGAAGATCGGCGGCGATCAAACCGAGGCCAAAGCGCGAGGCAGCGGCGGAGTGAACCCACACTGCGGCGCCCGACGCCTCGAAGGGGCTCATCCCCTGCGCCAGCAGACCCGCGATCAGTCCGGCGAGAACATCGCCTGTCCCGGCGGTGGCCAGCGTCGCGGGAGCGTTCAGGTTTTCAATGGCCTCTTTTTCGTCTTGTGCGATTGCTGTTTTTGGCCCTTTAAGAACGATCACTGCTGAGACTTCGCGGGCGGCACGGGTAACTGCGTCCTTGCCCTTCGTGCCGATAGAGGGGAACAGGCGTTTAAACTCCCCTGCATGGGGAGTGAGGACAGCATCCTTATGCAGCGCTTTAAAAAGCTCCTGCGGATTGCCCTGAAAGGCGTTGAGGCCGTCCGCGTCAATCACGATCGGAGTTTTACGCGCCAGTACACCCAGAATCAGGGACCGTGTCATCTGCGGCTCGTCCGGACCGAGGCCGGGACCGATGACGCAGACGTTGCGGCCCTTTGGCTCGGTCTGCTTCATGAAGTCCAGAAGGCTGGCGTTATCGCGCACGATAATATGAGGTTTAAAAGCCCGATAGATTGCCGTTGGGTTTACCGCCTCGGGCTTTTTGCGGTAATGAAAAACCGGGCTGATGATCGTCACCAGCCCCGCCCCACTTCGTGAGGCCGCGTGGGCAGCCAGACACGCCGCGCCCGTCATCTCCATGCCGCCCAAGACCGTGACCATGCCGCGGGAATATTTATGGTCGTCGGCTTGCGGACGGGGGAAGCGTTCCAGCCATAATGCAGGGTCGTTTTTCATGGGGGGATTATAGCGTTTAATCGCCTAAAGAAAAGGGTGTGCCGTGAGGAGAGAATGGGGCGACTGACGGGACTCGAACCCGCGACAACCCGGACCACAACCGGGGGCTCTACCAACTGAGCTACAGTCGCCATAATTGCGGCAAGAGGGAAATCTCTAGCGTCAGAGCTTCCCTTTCGTCAAGTGTATTATACGCGAAGTTTGCCTAAAATCACGCACTTAGTATCCGCAACGCGCCAGAATATTGCGATTGCCGCCCCTTGGCGCTCATGGTAAACAAGGGTTGTTTTTTGCGCTTAAACCCGATTTGCCCCGTGAGGTGTTTTCGTGAACTCATACGCCCTTTCCTTCAAGTCCAGCGCCGACCTTCTGAAGTATGTTCAAGAGCAGGACGTTCAGTATGTGGATTTCAATTTCACTGATCTACGCGGCAAGTGGCAGCACCTGACCCTCAGGGTGGGATATGTTGACCGGGACGTGCTGGAGAACGGGGTTTATTTCGATGGCTCATCTATTGCCGGGTGGCGCGCCATTCATGAGTCGGACATGGTGCTGATCCCTGACCTTGTCAAAGTAACCTATGATCCCTTTTCGGCCCAGAAGACCCTCAAGATTTTCTGTGATGTCCGGGTGCCCGGCAGCAAGGAAAGCTATAACCGCGACCCGCGCTCGATTGCCAAGGCGGCGGAGCAGTATCTGAAAAAATCAAGTCTGGGCGATACCGCCTTTTTTGGACCGGAGTTGGAGTTTTTTGTTTTTGACAGCGTTCGCGTCCATACCGATATGAATCATGTCAGCTATCAGATCGACAGCGCCGAAGGTCCTTACAACTCCGGGCGGGATTATCCCAACGGGAATATGGGACACCGCCCCCCCGTCAAGGGCGGGTATTTCCCCGAAGCCCCCGTTGACACTCTCTCTGACCTTCGTTCAGAAATGCTGACCGTTTTAGAGAGCATGGGCGTGGCGGTTGAGAAGCACCACCACGAAGTGGCACCCAGCCAATGTGAGTTGGGCTTGCGTTTTTCCACGTTGGTCGCCAGCGCCGATAACATCCAACTCTACAAACACGCCGTTCATAACGTCGCGCACAGCTATGGTAAAACCGCGACCTTCATGCCCAAGCCCATCTTCGGGGATAACGGATCGGGGATGCACGTCCACCAATCCGTCTGGAAAGCCGGAAAACCGCTTTTTGCCGGGAACGGCTATGCCGATCTCTCGGAGACCGCGCTTTACTATATCGGCGGGATTCTCAAGCACGCCCGGGCGCTCAATGCGTTCACCAACCCGACAACCAACAGTTATAAGCGCCTGGTTCCCGGTTACGAGGCGCCCGTCCATCTGGCCTATTCCAAGAACAACCGTTCGGCCTCGTGCCGGATCCCCTACTCCGCCTCGCCGGGAGGTAAAAGGGTTGAAGTGCGCTTCCCTGACCCTCTGGCCAATCCTTATTTGGCCTTTGCCGCGATGCTGATGGCCGGACTGGACGGGATTGAGAACAAGATTCATCCCGGAGAGGCTCTGGACAAGGATCTCTATCACCTGAGCAAGGAGGAAATGGCCAAGGTTCCCTCCGCCTGCGGTTCGCTGAGAGAAGCTCTTGCGGCCCTTTCGGAGAATCACGGTTTCCTGCTTAAAGGCGGTGTGTTCAGCAAGGATATCATTGATGCCTTTATCGCCCTTAAGATGGAAGAAGTCGAGCGCACCGAGAGAGCGCCGCATCCTGTTGAGTATAGCCTGTACTTCTCGTCCTGAGGTTTTTTTATAAGTCGTCGGCTTTATCAATAAATCCGGCTGCGCTTGGCCTAATGTTATTAATAATTATCTTGTATGTTTGCGTGTTTAGCGCCCACACATTGTAGGATTCATTTCTGGAGGGCGTAAGAAGACTTACAAAATAATAGTAGTTTCCTGATACAAGCAGGCTAAACCATAACTCATAGTCCATAGAGTCATTTGAACTATCAATACCCTCATAAGCTTCGGAAGCTGCAAAACTGTAGTTTTCGTTGTATTTAAAATTTTCAATCGTTTCTATTTTTTTGCCTACGATCATCCCTGTGCCCTCCATATTTTTTTTATAATTTTCTATTTCTGTGAGCAAAGATTCACTTGTAAGTGAGGACACAAGGGTTACATCTATCTGTCCCTCAATCGATTCATCGAGTCTTTCCATTTTATTTTTCGTTTTTCTTACATTTAAAAACTTAACATTCATATTTTCTATTGATTTAAGAGGCTTTGCATGAGATCTCCATGTCTCCGGGTACATCACTTCAGCCACATCTAGAAATTGAAACTTCTCAAGCTTTTCAATGGTTTCTTCCGTGGGATACGAGATGTCAAAAGTCGATAGGCATTGCGCCTGCATCACCTTTTCCTCATTCCAAAAAAACATTGGGACGTAATACTGAGCCTGAAGAACCCTTTTGCCATTAATAATAGTCACTGTCCGGAGATAGTATGAAACGTCCTCTTCCATTACTATCATCAGTGCTTCAACCTTTTTTTCGCTGTGTACAATGAAACCTTCCAAGGTCTGACCAGTTTGAAGAAGGTTCTTTAAATACCATTGTTCTGCAGACAATTGATTTTCAAGATCAACGGCCTTTACCTCCAACCGACTACGGCCACCCATCCTGGGTGGGCTGTACCAAATGTTGATACTTGTAAAAAGCTTCGTATTTAGCTCAAAGTTACTTGAGCCTTTATCCTCGGCCTGCTCCCAGTCCTTAGGCCATCTTATTGTGTATGCTAAAGTCTTGTCTCCGTAAGGAATGACTTTGTGCTCCTTAGTTGATTCCAAAAAGTTCTTTTCGGGCAAAAAATCTATGTTGGGCATCGGTTTTTTAAATCTGGCCAGCGCGTCCCCTCCGTCTGAAAAAGACGAGTTCGGAAAACCAGCTATTAACACTAATGAAAAAAAGCAGATTACTTTAGTAACTGTTATTTTGAACAAGATTCTCTCCGATAAAATATCCCACTGGCCTAAGCTTCTATAATCTATTATATCCGACTATCATTGAAAAAAGTTTTTTTTGTGTTTTTTTATTTTTTATTCGTTTGATTTATCGAATGATAATAGCTAGTTAATTGATTCATGTTGTGGGTTATCATACTACGGTAGCGAGCGTTCGTCTTTACATATGCCTCAGACTCACCCAAAAAATGTCTCGTATGACGCCTCGGATATCGAGGTTCTTGAGGGACTGGAGCCTGTCCGCAAGCGGCCGGGGATGTATATCGGCGGCACGGACGAGCGGGCGATGCACCATCTGGCCGGGGAGATTCTGGATAATTCCATGGACGAGGCCGTGGCCGGCCATGCCGACTGGATCGAAATCCACTTGGAGCCTGATAATGTCCTGACAATTTCCGATAACGGGCGCGGTATTCCCGTCGGTAACCACCCGAAATTCCCCAAAAAGTCGGCTCTGGAGGTGCTTATGACCACTCTGCATTCCGGCGGAAAATTTAACAATAAGGTCTATAATACTGCCGGGGGGCTGCACGGGGTGGGTATTTCCGTCGTCAATGCGCTTTCGGACACGATGACGGTTGAGGTGGCACGTGACAAGGCGCTTTTCCGACAAAGCTACAGCCGGGGTACCCCTAAAAGCAAGCTTGAAAAAGTTGGAAGCGTTCAAAACCGCCGCGGAACGCGGGTGACTTTCCACCCCGATCCTGAAATTTTCGGCGCAAAACTCCGGTTCAAGCCTTCCTGGCTATATTCCATGGCGCGGTCGAAGGCTTATCTTTTTTCCGGTGTCGAGGTCCGCTGGAAGTGCGACCCCTCCCTGCTCCTGCCAGACAGCAAGATCAAGGCGGAGGAATCCTTCAGGTTTCCCAGCGGGTTACTCGATTTCCTGACTTATTCCCTCAAAGATACGCCGATGGTTACGCCCAAGGCTTTTTATGGAAACATTAATCTTCCTGATAAAGCCGGAAAAGTTGAGTTCGCCGTCGGATGGACCGAGGAAGAAGAAGGTTTTTCCCATTCCTATTGTAATACGATCCCTACTCCGCAAGGCGGGACGCATGAGGCGGGGTTACGGGCTGCCTTGTTGCGCGGGATTCGTGCCTATGCCGAGATGACCGGCGTCAAAAAAGCCTCGATCATTACGGCCGACGATATCATGACCGGAACGGGTGTGCTCCTGTCCGTTTTTATCAAAAATCCGCAATTCCAGGGACAGACCAAAGACCGTCTGGCGACGCCCGAAGTCACGCGCCTTGTCGATACAGCCATCAAGGACCATTTCGATCATTGGCTCTCCAACGATCCGGCGTCGAGCAATAAGCTTATCGAATCCCTTATCGCCCGGGCAGAAGAACGGCAGAAGCTCAAAAATGACCGTGCGACCGCCCGGAAAACCGCAACGCAACGTCTGCGGCTTCCCGGCAAACTCGCGGACTGCAGCCGCTCGAATTCCGATGACACTGAGCTTTTTATTGTCGAGGGCGACAGCGCCGGCGGAACAGCGAAAATGGCGCGAAACCGGGAAACGCAAGCGGTCATGCCCCTGCGCGGCAAAATCTTGAACGTTGTCAGCGCCACACAAGATAAAATTATCGCCAACCAGCAGATTCAGGATTTGATCCAAGCTTTGGGTTGCGGCTCGGGCAAGGATTTCAGGCTCGATAAGCTCCGCTATGAGCGGATTATCATTATGACCGATGCCGATGTGGACGGCGCACATATTGCTTCTTTGCTCATTACGTTCTTTTACGACCAGATGCGGTCTCTGATCGAGAATGGACATCTCTATTTGGCGCAGCCGCCGCTTTATCAGATCACCAGCGGCAAGACCGTTGTTTATGCCCATAACGATCTTCACAAAGAAGAGCTTCTTGCTTCGACTTTCAAGGATAAAAAGGTCGAGATTCAGCGTTATAAGGGTCTTGGGGAAATGATGGCCAGCACCCTTAAAGATACGACGATGAACCCAAAAAACAGGATGTTGCTTAGGGTTACGCTTCCCGATGTCGCTTCGGCTCTGGGGATCGGAGCCGAGATGGCGCAGGATGAAGAGGCTCAGAATCCGCTGGCCCTGATTGACGATCTTGTCTCCCGCCTCATGGGGAATAATGCCGAGGCGCGTTTCGAATTTATTCAAAGCCATGCAAAATTTGTTGAAGACATAGATATTTAAAGATTTTTGTTACCGTGTTACTTTAGCAGTTTGAAATCGAAGAATAAGGCTGTATCTTCGTATCTATGCGGAAATTTCTTGTACTTCTGGCTCTGCTGTCCCTGTCTATCGGCGGGATTTATATCTATGCGCTTTACTGGTACATCCCCGACAATATAAAAGACAGGTTTGCTGAGGGGCTGCAGGGACTTGGGTTCAGATCCGTCGGTTTCGAGTCCATCTCGCCCGCTAGCGGGGCCGTCACATTCAACAATATCTCCCTTGACCCCAAGAGTTTCAGCGGCGTCGAAGGGCTTGAAATCCGATACTCCCCCGAGCGCTTTCTTCTGCAGGGGGGACAGGCGGATAGCTTGAGAATACGCAAGCTGCATCTGACCGGGGAAATTTCGCCCTCGCTAGACATTACACTGGCCGGACGGACCAACGACTTATCTTTTCTTAAAAGCTTTAAGGATATTCCCGCTCCGGCGGTGATTGTCGAGGGGGCAACACTTGAACTTCTGCATCCAGAGTTTGGCGGGCTAAAGATTGAATTCGAAGGGCAAATCCGCAAGAAGGCCGGAAAGGGCGGCGAAGTTGAAATTCTCGGCCGATTGAAAACCGCTCAAAAAAAACTCTCCTTTGAAGGAACAGTAACAGCAACGGTCACTCCCGACGGATCGCTTAAAGCTGCAATCAAAACAGAACCTTTACAGATCGAACTTGAAGGCCTGAAAATGAGTCGGTCCTCGGGAAGTTTTAACTTTGAAATTCCTGCTGGTAAGAGTTTGAGCCTTACGTCCGAAATCATTGCCGCTTCACTGAATTGGGAGTCTATTCCTTTGGATGACACCAAAATCAGCCTGGAGCGTAAGGACAATCGGCTTTCCTTCAAGGCGGAGGGTAAGACCATCGGGGCGGAGGCGATCGACTTCACAGCTACGCTCAAGACCGACGAGCAGGGACAGTCTGTCAAAGAGGTCAGTTTGCTTCCACAAAATTTGCTGCTTTTGCGGGATTTTCTTGCCAAGAACACACTACTTTCGCCCGAGCAGGCCTTGCCGTCGCTTCTTCCTCGTGATGTTCCGCTTTCTGTTACCTTCTCTTTTGCCGATGCCGCGAAAGAGGACGCTCTTAGCGGAGAGTGGGCGCTAGAAAATCCTGAGCGTACATCCGGCGTCCGTGGGTCTTTTCTTTTTAATCCGCAGACCAAAGTTCTAACCGGTTTGTGTGAGAAAACATCGCTGGCTATGCCTGAAGCTCTTGAACCTTCCGCGCAAGAGTCTGATCACGGGCTACTGGCGAATTGCTCCTTTTCCTGGGACGGGCAGAAAACGCCACCGGAGGCGAAGGCTGATTTCGCCGCTGAAATCAAAGGCTTGACGCTGCGTTATGGGCCGCTCCACCTCTATAATTTGAGGGGGGGCGTTTCGGAGGCAAAGAGGACCGAGGGCGATCCACTGAAGTTTCTGGCCGATCTCAAATTTGACTTGCCGCTCAAGCCATCTATTAAATATCAGGGGCGTATGCGTGTGGGTTTTGTTCCCCCCGATCAGGGAGAAATCGCCGCCGCGAGCCTTACTGTTTATGGAGGCTCCGTGCGGACGGACCGTATACCCCTCAAAGACTTTGAATTACCGGATCAGGTAACCCTCAAGGTTTCCGATATCAGTCTGCGCCAGTTTTTTACGGATACGCCACTGCCGACTTTTAAAATTGACGGGCGCATGGGAGGAGTCATTCCCCTAATCAAAAGCGGCAAGACTCTTGAAATCAAAGATGCGCTGCTCCAGAGCCAAGACCCTGGTGTCATCATGCTGCCTGACAGCATCTCGCAGATGCTGTTTGCGGGGGATGATCCGCAAATGAAGGCGATGCGAACGGCCCTCAAAAACTATCATTATGAGTTTTTTGAATTCCGCATGGATGGTTCTGTGTCCAAAGGTGTCCTTATGACCCTTAATTCGCGCGGGACGAACCCCGACCTGAAGGATAAAAGACCGATCGAGATCAACCTGCAAATTGAGACGCAGCCTTCGTTCTTGATCGAGCATATGCTGTCAACAAAAGCGTACCAGTCGATCAAAAATTAAGCATCAGGGATAATCACAGATATCGTAGGTAACCTTGGCGAAGGATTGTTCACCTTGGGCGATTGTGAAGCGGTACTCCTTATCACCCAGAATAATCGAGTGATAGATGGGAAGGTGGCTTTTTTTCTCCTGTATGGCGCCTTCGTTTGTCTCAAACACCAAAGTCACCGATTTTGACGCATCGAACCAGGCCTCCGCCTTGCCCTTGGAATTTTTTGCCGACTCTCCGCTTCCCGTCAAGGTTATCTCCTTTTCGTTTGTAGTCATTTTACTTTGCGGCCCGTTATAGGCCGGCGTCATGAGTACAAAGCGTTTCGTCTGCGGTTCCGAGCAATTCTGAGGCGGGCGGACGGAGCGCAGAACAGTTTCCATGCGCTTTGGATCCACGCCCCCTTCAATCTGCTGCTTCAAAAGCAGTGTGAGTTCCTGCATCGGCCCTTCCGGCAAAGCCTCGCTAAAACTTTCATGCGCCTGAAGGAGTTTGATATTGGCCGTTTGGGCCTCGGCCCTTAAACGCGTTAACTGGTCCTGCAAATCTTCTATTTGGGTCTCAGAACTGTTTTTCTGCTTATATAGAGTTTTTAAACTCTGTTCCGACTGCAGACGCCCCAGATAGAACCCCAAACCTCCCGTGATGACACACGCCAAGACGATATTCAGAACGCTTTGCGTCCGTCTGACCGAACGGCGGCGGTAGCGATCGTAAGGGTTGTAAGGGCTGACTTCCATTAGATCAGGTCCGAAGCACAGATTTCAGGTTCAGGGAAAAATATATGGGATCAACCGCTAGCGAACAAGGCAAGACTCTGTCTATTCGCCTTCTTTTTCCTCTGAGCCGTTATCAGAAGACAGCTTAAGACCAGAGGCTTCAAATTCGCCCAGATTTTTCAAGCCGATTTTAAAGAGCACTTCCGTTCCGTTGTCGCCTGAACTGTCTTCGGTCAAGTTCCGGCGGCCGGTCACCGACCATGTAAAACACTGGCCGAAGTAATCGACTCCGATATTGGCTTGCCTTAAGCCCGGATCTTCGCCCAAATCGTGCCTTGCGCCGCCGCGAATGCGCCATTCGTCGTTTATATAATAGCTGGCCGCGTTTTCAATCTGCTCACGGGTTTCAACAATATCGGTTCCCCCTAGAGACTTGGCAAACAGGTAGCGTGTGGACAGGCTGAAGGAATTGAAACTGGCGCTGGCGTCCACCTCGTGGCGCTGGGGGGAGAGGTCGTCATTGGCCAGCTGGAAGCGGTAATCGAGAGCGTAATCCTGTTTGTAACGCCCTGAAATTTGCCCAACAAAGTCCGATTCCTTTTCGTTCAGGCCGGACCCGGCTACGAAGGGGTTGTCATCATCCTCAAAGCGCTGGCTCTGGCCGAAAAAGACATCGCCGTAGCTACCATCGTCAGCATAAAGCCCTGTCCTTAAGCCATAGGTGAAGTGCGATTGATCCTCGATCCTGTCCAGACCGGGAAAGCGGTTGGGTTCGAAGAGGTTGCTGGCGTCAATCTGTACGTCCTGGCTGTCCTCGTTCGGGATTTTGTCTTCCTGATCGATATTCGGAGCCAGAGTCAGGGAGGCGACAGGCTCGATGACCGCCTGAAAACGCTCGAAGTTGCGGGTCAGGGGATAGCTGGTCTTTGCGTCCAGTGAAGCAAAGGAACGGGTCTCACCTCCGTCGCTGGTGGCATCATCACGATCCTGAATGAAGTAACTTTCCGAACGGGCGTTGGCATTAATCACTGACAGCAAGCCAAAATCCGTTACCAACCTCCTCTGCCATCCTACACCCAGACCCAGGCGGTTGACGTCCTGACCGTCCTCGGCCTCGCGGCGCAGGCCCAAGACCGAACCTTCAAGACTCCAGCGTCCGCCTAAAACGGGTATATCGCCGGGTTCACCCATAAAACTTGCCTGAATTTCGGGCAGGACGTCCGGCTGGTCGATCAGTTCGGCTTCATCCACCCGCAAATCCTGAAACCCTAACAAGCGCCCCACGGCATAATTACGGCCTGAAAACCGCTCCAGATAGACCTGATTTTCAAGGACGTCGTCATCCTCGGTCTCGAAATCATACTGGCGTAAATACTGATCGTCGGAGGTGAGATTGATTTCCGACC
The DNA here is from genome assembly GCA_016699735.1 of Alphaproteobacteria bacterium. Classification (NCBI taxonomy): domain Bacteria; kingdom Pseudomonadati; phylum Pseudomonadota; class Alphaproteobacteria; species Alphaproteobacteria bacterium. The sequence continues at coordinate 1,624,112 of CP065008.1, read as the reverse complement.
CTGCCCGCCATTTCTGATTGATATTCCAGAGAGCATCGGCAAAAATATGGCCGCGCCATTCCTTGTTCTGCCGAACGCTTTCGTCCTCCTCACGGTCAACGTAGTCGGAATAGGTCATACTGCCTTCGGCCTTAAATTCAGCATCTTCCCAACGCTGGCGCCATTCTCCGGTCGCCACGGGCGCCTGCCTGGTCATGGCAATAACACCGAAGGTCGCATCCTTTTCCGGGGCGATGGCCCAATAGTAGCGGCTTTCGACAAAGATGCCCAAGTCGCTTTTATAACCTGCGGAGGGGGTCAGGAAACCGCTCTTGCGTTTTTCTGTGCCGTCCGGATGCTCGAAATACGGCAGGTAGGCCAGCGGGACGCCCATCCATTCAAAGCGGGCGTTCTGATAAGAAATGGTTTTATCGGATTTGTCATGCTCGACCTCGGAGGCCCGGATTTGCCAGAGGGGCGAACGATCAGGATCTTTTTTACAAGGTTCGCACGGGGTGTAGGTGGCATCGTACATCGTCGTCGTGATGCCGCGCTCGTGATTGCCCTTTTTCGCTGTAAAACGCGAGCCATCGGCCAGAAACGTTTTCAACCCCTCGACGAAGCCGTTTTTCATGGCGTCGTTGAATTTTACTTTTTCGGCCAGGTGGCGGTCGCCGTTGACATCTACAAACTCGACATGGCCAATAGCGATCACCGTATCGGCTTTGAGGTCGTAGACCACCCTATCGGCCTTGAGGGTCCGTCCGTCCTGAACCATGACCACATTCCCAGAGGCGGTGACGGTCTGCGCGGCCTGATCGTGCGAGAGACTGTCCGCATCCAGAGCGACAGGGGAATCACTTGGGCTGTCCACCGCGAAGGCTGCCGTTGGCGAAATTATGGCCAGTGCAAAAATGGCAACAAGTGTCGCCTTGTATATTTGTTTTATGTTAAACGAAAGAAGAGCCATTGAGAAACACGCGTGAATCAACCTTTCCCATAGTGAAAGACTGGCTCCGAAAGTCAAGGCTGATAAAGGGGATCAAACTGAAATAGTTACTATTTTCGTGTTTTGAAGAAGGCGGGCATATCCTCCCCGAAACCGCTGGAGGACGTGTCCTCTTCCTTTTGTGTTTCTATATTTCTTGGAGGCTGCGGGGGGCGGCTCTCGGTTTTCGCTTTTTCAATAGGGTGAATTTTTTTGTTCCGGTCTGTCTGATCTCGCTCTTTTTTGTGACCGAAATCCCTTTTTTCCTGACGTTTTTTCTCAGGCCTGCTTTCCTTTTCGGCAACTGAGTCAGACTTACCGCCGATGTCGGAAACCTTAAGTTTTCCCTTGATATGCTTTTCGATCGCCTGAACCAGTTTTGCATCCTCAGGGGCCGCAATCGTCCAAGCCCGGCCCGTGAGCCCTGCCCTACCCGTCCGTCCGATGCGGTGGACGAAATCATCGGGGTTGTTCGGAACGTCATAGTTGAACACATGAGAGACGCCTATGACATCCAGCCCGCGGGCCGCGACGTCGCTGCAGACGAGGATGGGCAGCGTGCCATCCTTGAATTTTGCCAAAGTTTCCATGCGGTGGGATTGCGCCATATCCCCGTGAAGAGGCGAGGCATGATAGTCCTTTTTTTTCAACCAGGCCGCGAGCGTATCGACGTCGCGTTTGCGGTTGCAGAAAATAAAGGCGTTGCGGATTTGCTCATGGACCAGAATTTCGTGCAAAAGCTCCTTTTTCCGGCGCGGCGCGGCGTTGGCCAGAAATAACTCCACAGTCGAAGCCGTCGTTGCCGGCGGCGCGACGGCTACCTCCTTGGGGCTTGAGAGGAATTTCGCCGTCAGTCTTTTGATTTCCGGCGGCATTGTTGCAGAAAACAGAAGCGTTTGTCGCAAGGGCGGCAGAAGGCTGCAGATTTTCTCGATGTCCGGGATGAAGCCCATATCGAGCATCCGGTCGGCTTCGTCGATGACGAGAATCTTAATATCATTCAGGAGGATGTTGCCGCGCCCGAACAAATCGAGAAGGCGGCCCGGTGTGGCGATGAGAACGTCCACGCCGCGCTCGAGAATCTTGATCTGCTCCTCCATTGAGGAGCCGCCGATCAACAAGGCTTTGGTCAGCTTTGAATATTTACCATAAGTATCTAAACTTTCTGCGGTCTGGGCGGCGAGTTCCCGTGTGGGGGACAAGACCAACGATCTCGGCATCCGGGCCTTCGCCCTGCCTCCGGCCAGCATTTCGATCATGGGCAGGGTAAAACCGGCGGTCTTTCCGGTTCCGGTCTGCGCCAGTCCCACCACGTCCCTTTTCATCAGGATATAGGGAATCGCCTGCTGCTGGATGGGAGTCGGCTCCGTATAGCCGCGCTCGGCTATCGCCTTCATCACATTCGGGTTCAGCCCCAGATCCTCAAATTTCATGCTTTTGCCCAAACCTAAAGGGTATGTTATTTTCATTCGCCCCCAGAGCTAGTATAAAAACGTAAGAAAAGCAACAAGCGAGAACGAACGATGACCCTTCGCGTCGCCGTACAGATGGACCCCGTCGAGGGGTTTGAACACGATGTGGACAGCACTTTTGCCCTGATCGTGGAGGCCCGAAAGCGCGGGTATCCTGTTCATTATTACACGCCTTCCGAGCTTTCCCTGCTTGATGGGCGGGTTCTGGCGCGGGCCCGGTCTATCGATGCGCGGATGGACAAGAATAACTACTATACTATCGGCGAGGAGGTTATTCTTGATCTGCGGCAGGACGTGGACATCGTCCTGATGCGCCAAGAGCCGCCGTTCGACATGGACTATGTTACCGCTACCCATATCCTCGATCACCTTTACCCCAAAACTCTGGTCATCAACGACCCGTTCGAGGTGCGGAACGCGCCGGAGAAGCTGTTGGTCACGCATTTCAGGAGCTTGATCCCCCCGACCCTGATTACTGCCGACCGGGAAGCGATCAAGGAGTTTTACGCCCAGCATGGCGATATCATCCTCAAGCCGCTTTACGATTATGGCGGGTCACTGGTTTTCCATGTCGATCGGGACAGCGATAACCTCAGCTCTCTGATCGATATGTTCCGGCGGTTTTACAAGGAAGCGATTATCGCGCAGAAATACATCCCCGAGGTGAAGACGGAAGGCGACAAGCGGATCATCCTGATCGACGGTAAGCCTGCCGGAGGTTTTCTGAGAGTTCCCGGAGCGCAAGAGGTGCGGGCCGGACTATATCTGGGCGGGCGGGCGGAAAAGTGCGAACTGAATGAAAAAGACCTGCATATCTGTGAGACCATCGGGCCGGAACTGGTCAAACGGGGGCTGGTGTTTACGGGGATAGACGTCATCGGCGGGTACCTGACGGAGATCAATGTCACCTGCCCCTCCGGCGTGCAGGATCTGAATATGCTTTACGGCGATTGCGTGGAGGCGAAGCTCTGGGACGCCTTTGAGAAGCGGTATCAGCAGAGCGCGGATAAACGATGAGCTTTCTTGAGCGCCTGAAAGAGCAATCTAAAATCCGGCTTCTGGCTGCGGTTGCGGTCGTTTTCGGGCTTGGGTATGCTCTTTTCAACCAGCGCGATGCTAAATATTACGACGATGTGGCCGTTGAAATTGAGCTGGCGATGAGAATTTGCGAAGAGTCCCGAGAATATGCGCTTGAGCATGAGCATGAGATGCTGCTGACCAAAAATACTCTCGATCATATCAAGCTGGATGGGGAAGAGGTCAAGTTGCGTTATGTCCCCTACCCGCGCGCGATGCTGCTTCATAATGGCTTTGTTCATCAGAATACGCAGTCGGAATATTATTGCAGTATCAAGGATCCTCGCGGGCGTGCGGGCAGCCTGAGCGGCGAACTGAAATACGATTACCGGCGCCAGCGCTGGGTCGAGCGTACGTGGTCCCATTAAGGAAGTGATTATGTCCAAAAAAATTGACCTTGAGGAAGGGCTTGACTTCCAGCCCGCTTACGATGCGAACGGGCTTATCCCGTGTATTACCCAGTGTGCGGAAACGGGCCGGGTTCTGATGATGGCCTATATGAACGACGAGGCTCTTTGCAAGACGCTGGAGAGCGGAGAAGCTCATTACTGGTCAAGGAGCCGCAAGATGCTCTGGCATAAAGGAGCCACCAGCGGTTTTGTGCAAAAGGTTGTAGAACTCAGAACCGATTGCGATCAGGATTGCCTGCTGCTTTTTGTAGAGGTGCGTAAGCCGAAGGGTCACGAGGACGCTGAGGGCACCTGTCATACAGGGCGTCATAGCTGCTTTTATAGAAAAGTTTCCCTGCCTATGAAGGAGGGCCGTCCGGCGGCTCTGGTTTTCAGCGAAGAGGATTAATGCCGGTGGCCGTCGTGATCTTCGGGATGACCAGATTCTGAAGCTGCGATGTGAGCAGGATCGCTGACCAAGCCCAGATTCTGCAGGCCTTTATGGAAGACCAGAAACACTGCGATGTTGGCAATGAATAAAAGCGTGGCTATTTTGAGGATCGTCGCAGCGCTTTTTTTCTGCGGTCCGCAGGGCGGATGATGGCAGCCCGTGTCATGACAATCCATTTTTTCGCTGACGTAATGGACGGTCCACCCCAGAAGCAAAATCAGACCGGAGGAGATGATGATCGGGAGTTCCCACTCGTGGATCATTTCATGAACGCCGCTGAGCCATAACGGCATAGCCCCTGCTACGCCCAAACCAACCAGAATGCCCATGATGCTAAAGAGCGTCGGAAGGACGCAGCAAAAGACATGACTGGCCTCCGAGAGGATCACCACACCGCTGAGCAGTCCCTGGACCTTTTTAATCTGCATCTTTTTCCCGCATTTTGCTGTAACGCAACGCTTTATGCCCTGACGTTACGGATACCTCTTAACATACAACTGAAATAATGTAACACCCATTATCCACAAAATTTCCCAGACGACAAGAATAAACATTTCCTTTTCGGGGAAATAGAGGGCGGCGAGGCTGATTCCAAGGGCTATGTTGTTGTTTCCGCCCATTAAAGAATAGCTGATGCGGGTGCTGCGGTCGCGGTTTTTGAAGAGAAACCAGCCCAGGGCGTAATAGATGAAATAGGCGATGGTTCCGACGATAAACGCCTCGGCGAAGAACCACGGCTCCTGAAAAAATTTTTCCCTCTGGTAGGCGACTACAATCATGATGACGCCAAAGATCAGGATAATGGCCATCATGGACGCGTTTTCGCGCATCTTTAACTTTAGAGGTTCGATGCGCCTGAGGACACCAAAATAGAGAAGGACAGGACAGAAGATGACGATAAAGAGCGTCTGGAACATCCCGTAAATATCAAGCTGCAGGCCCATCGTGCTGAATAACGCGAAGATGACGGATACGACGAAGGGCGACAGAAGACCTGAGATTGTGGTGGCGGTCAGACCCAAGGCCGGGTTGCCCCCGAGGATGCTCATCATCGCCGGAAGCGTTGCGCCGCAGGGCATCGTTCCGAGGAGAAGAAGCGCATATTTGTAGTCCGGCACGAAGATCGCCGCCACGTAGAACATGAGTATTGGCAATAAAATAAAGCGCAGGATATAGAAACCTCCCACGTCCCGCGCCCGGAAGTCGCTAAAATCGGCGATACGGATTTTCGAGCAGGCGAAGAGGATAATCGTGGCCTGCAAAAACAGAATGGCATTTTTGGGCGTGGCTTCGATGCCCGGAACGGTCAAGCCCAGAACGAACGCCAGAAGCAGAAAGGCGCCAAAATGCGTTTCGATGAAAGTCCTGATGGTTGTCAACACGATTGATGACCGTTCCTTGCTCAGATCGCCTCGGCGGTTTGGCGGTGTTTCGATGCTCCTGCTTCCTGTTTTTTTGCCGGGGCGGCGTCCTGAATGATGATTTCCGCGCTCTGGCGACCTTGCCATTCGTTGATTTTCAGAGTTGCGGCCAGATGCACCGGTCCCTTGTTCCGGCTGAGCAGCATTTCGCCCATCGGCGACCCGACGGCGCGGAAGGCCATGGCCTTTACCCTTGGGCCGCCTTCGCGGTCAGAGACCAGAAGCCGGACGTGCTTTTCGCCCACGATATCGGCGCTGTGGATTTTCATGTCCGTTAAAGCAAAAATCGGCTCCGGGTGTTCCTGCCCGAAGGGGCCGATGAAATCCTGCAACAGTGTGACCAGTTCGACTGTTATTCCCCGCGCCGAGAGGACTCCGTCGATTGATGTTGTGATATTGATTGCACCGGATGTTTGTTGTGCGCTGATGTGGGTATAGAGAAAGTCACGCAGCCCCTCCATCTTTTCGGGCAGGACGGTAAAGCCCCCGGCCATGGCGTGTCCACCGCCCTTTTCCAGCCATCCGGCGGCGCGGGCATCGATAAAGGCGTTGGCGATGTGGATTCCGGGGACCGACCGCCCGGAGCCGCGCCCCTCAATCTGTCCCGAGAGGGACTCCGCGTAAGCAACTACGCAGGCGGGACGTCCATATTTTTCCTTCAAGTTTCCGGCGACCAGACCGCTGAGGCCCGGATGCCAGCCTTCCTGATCGACCAGAATGATCGGCGCGTCCTGCAGGTTCCTGTCCTCGACCATCCGCATGGCCTGTTCTTCCATTTCAAGCTGCATCTCCTTGCGGAGCTTGTTGCAATCATCGAGCGTCCAGGCGATGTTTTTGGCCTCTTCGGGATTGTCGGTACAGAGAAGCCTTGCGCCCAGATCGGCTTTATGAACCCTGCTTCCGGCGTTAATGCGCGGGCCGAGGACGAATCCGGCATCGTAGGTTGTGATCGGCGCTTTGATCCGGGCGACTTCCATGAGCGCCCTTATGCCCGTGTTCAGCTTGTTTTCGGGGGTGGAAAATCCTGTGCGGACGAACAAGCGGTTTGGCCCTGTCAGAGGGACCATATCGCAGACCGTGCCCAGCGCCAGAATATCCATGAAGGATTTCAGATCGGGCTCTTTCAAGTTTTGCGCCGTGTACCAGCCGCGTTCGCGCAAGCGGCTGTTGATTGCTACGCAGGCGAGAAAGGTTACGCCGCAGGCTGCCAGCATGGTCAGGCCGGAGGTATCGTCCTTGCGCTTGGGATTGATGACGTGCCAGGCTTCGGGGAGTTTTTCCTCAGCCTCATGGTGGTCGAGGATAATAATTTTGAGGCCCATCTCCGTTCCGGCCTTTATGATATCGAAAGCGGTCGTGCCGCAATCGAGCATGAAGAGAATTTCCGTACCCTGTCGGCGCAAGGTTTTCAGCGCCTCGATATTCGGGCCGTAACCCTCGCCCACACGGTCGGGGATGTAGACGGGCGGATCGAAGCCTAGATGTTTCAGAAAGCGGTATAAAATTGCGGAAGAGGTCGCGCCGTCCACGTCGAAATCGCCGAAGATTGCGAATTGCGCCTTCGCTTCAATCGCTTGAGCGACATCATCGGCCATATCGCTCATGCCCTTCAGCGTCAAAGGATCGGGGAAATGATCCTTGAGGGTCGGGCGGAGGAAGCGCGGCACGTCTGGCGCCGTAATGCCGCGGGCGTAGAGGAGGCGGGCGATGATTTCCGGCAAGCTATGAGCGCGGGCGATTTTTTCAATCTCATCCAAGGGAGAGTCCGTCAGCACCCACCGCGAACGCAGCAGGGATTCCTCAACCAAAACGCCGTTTGTCATGGGATCAGCTTAAGATTTTCATGGCCCGTGGAGTAGCCACAGCCGGAAAAAGTCATGGTTTATCCACAGAGGCGCTTACGCTGTTCAATGCCCAGTCCATTAGGCACTGCTCACATAACGGACTCACGTTAGGCGGAAAGTCATCGGCAAGTATATCTTGTTGGTAGTTTTTTTCACATTCACTACATACAACGTAAGGGATACCATCCGCGTATAACTTTTTGCAAGGGATAAGAGGCTGTTTATATTTTGCTGCTGAATACACGTGAGGGCAAGATAAAACTCCTGAGAGTTTTTGACTGTGCCTTTCACATTGCTCAACCCCCATAGTTCTGCCTTATATCGACTGCAGCCACGTCTTGCGGCGGAAATTGTGGGTCGATTCAATCCGGCGGATCGTGCCGGATTTTGAGCGCATGACGATAGAGGAGGTCTTGGCTCCTGCTGCCGAGCGGCGTACGCCGCGCATCGTGGCGCCGTCGGTTACGCCCGTGGCTGCGAACATCACGTTTTCGCCGCTAGCCAGATCGTTTGTCTTGTAAACACGATTGAGATCCTTAATGCCCCAGCGTTCGGCGCGGGCGATTTCATCCTCGTTGCGGAAGACGAGCCTGCCCAGTATCGCGCCGCCGGTGCATTGCAACGCCGCCGCCGCCAATACACCTTCCGGTGCGCCGCCGGAGCCGACATACAGATCTATCCCGGTGTTTTCCGGTTCGGTTGTTGCAATGACTGCGCTGACGTCGCCGTCACCGATGAGGATGATGCGCGCGCCGGCTTCGCGTACGCTATTGATGAGTTTTTCGTGGCGCGGGCGGTCGAGGATGCAGACGGCCAGATCTTCAATTTTGCCGTCTTTTTCCTTCGCCAGACGCTTCAGGACGTCGCCGATGGGATCGTCGAGGCTCAGGATTTTCGGGTCGATGCCGGGACCGACCGCAATTTTTTCCATATAGACATCGGGGGCGTTCAGGAATCCGCCCTCATCGGTCATCGCAATGACCGCCAGCGCGTTCGGGCCACCGCGGGCCGTGATGTCTGTTCCCTCCAACGGGTCGAGGGCGATGTCCACCTTCGGGCCTGTGCCCGTGCCGACTTCCTCGCCGATATAGAGCATAGGGGCTTCATCGCGTTCCCCTTCGCCAATGACGACTTTTCCACGGATATTGAGGGCGTTCAAGGCGCTCCGCATGGCGTCAACGGCTGCCTGATCCGCGCCGTCCTTGTCGCCGCGGCCGACCAGTTTGGAGGCGGCCAGAGCCGCAGCCTCCGTTACACGCACGACTTCGAGCGCGAGGTTGCGGTCCATGTTCAGTTCCAGTTCTGCCGAGTTATCCGTCATCGTCCTCGCCTTTTGCGTCATTGTGCAGTCTTTCCTTGAAGGTTTAAAAAAGCGCCCTATCCTATTTGAGTGATTATGTAATTACAAGCCTATATTTGCTCGATGACCATCAGGCGCGGTTTTTCGATGCAGCAATCCAGCTTTTCGATCAATTCGCACGCCCCGGCCATATCCGCGTGGCGGGTTTCGTGGGTGGTAATGATGACCGGGACGGCCTGACCGGGGTCGCGGCCCCTTTGCACCAGGCCTTCTATGGAAATATTCTTATCCCTGAGGATGGCCGAAACATCGGCGATTACGCCCGCCCGATCGACAACCATCAGACGCAGGTAGTAGCTGTTGACCGTTTCGCCGGGATCGGCCCAGACGGCGTCCTGAAGGTCTTTCGCCGGGATGCCGAAGGCGGGTAATCTGTGCCCTCTTGCGAGGTCGATGAGGTCGGCGACGACCGAGGAGGCTGTTGGCCCCCTGCCCGCGCCCTTTCCGGTCAAAAGCGGGGTTTCGACGAAGTCACCTTCCACATAGACGGCGTTATAGACATCGTCAATGATGCCCATCGGGCTTTCGATAGGAACGAGGCAGGGTTCCATCACCTGCAAGATTTTACCGTTTTCGCGTCGGGCAACGCCGAGGAGTTTTATCCGATAACCGAACTCCGTCGCGTAGGCGATATCGGTGCTGTTGATATGGCGGATGCCTTCGATGGTCAGATTATCGAAGTCCGGCTTCACGCCGAACGCAATCGCCGCCAGGAGGCAGAGCTTATGCGCGGCGTCGATGCCGTCGATATCGAACGCGGGATCGGCTTCGGCGTAACCTGCGGCCTGCGCTTCCTTGAGAACATCCTCGAAGCTGCGGCCGGACTGGCGCATAGTGGTGAGGATATAGTTACACGTCCCGTTAAGAATTCCATATATACTCTTGATTTCATTGGCGGCGAGGCCTTCGCGCATGGCCTTGATGATCGGGATGCCCCCGGCTACCGCGGCTTCGTACATTATGCAAACATTGCTATCATCGGCCAGCTTTGCCAATTCATAGCCGTGGTGCGCCAGCAGCGCCTTATTCGCGGTCACGACATGGCGCTTGTTTATTAATGACTTTCTGACGAGGTCTGCGGCTGGTCCCTCTGAACCGCCGATCAGCTCGACGATGGCGTCCAAATCCTTGATGCCTGCAAGAGCCTCGGTTTTCGACACCCATTGATAGGATGAGAGATCGACCCCCCTATCCCGGTCTTCATTTTTTGCGGATACCGCAACGATTTCAATCGGCCGTCCGGCGCGGCGGGCAATCAGCCCTGCGTTTTTCTGAAGGATTTTAACGACGCCTACGCCGACCGTTCCCAGGCCTGCGATTCCGATGCGAAAGGGTTGCGACATAACTTCAAGAGCCTCCTGTAACGCCTTGTCCGGCTCCGTTCATACAGTGGTTTTGAGCCAGATTCAAGAAAACGTGTGTTGCCGTAACAACAGTCTAGGCAATTTTAACACTTCGGCCGCTGCTCCGAGGTTGATCATCAGCCTTATTTTTCATATGCTTATAAAAAAAGTTCTTTATGTTTCTGGTCGATTTTTTTCTTAAACGCTTTGTCTGGATGCTTTTTCCCGCCCTGATAATGCTCACGCAGATCGGGATTGAGGTTTTCGTGCCGGACCGTTACATGGCCGATCTTCATTCCGAAACCGGACCACATGAGTATTTGCAGGCTCTGATCCTTTGTCCGGCGGTTTTTCTTGCCCTTCGCCTTGTTACAATCGCCCCGTCGGTTGCGATCAGGCTTTGGGGCGGGCTTGCGCTGTGCGGGAGTATTTACGTGCTGGGCGAAGAGCTGAGCTGGGGGCAGCACTGGTTTGAGTGGGCGACACCCGAGTACTGGAAAACTCTGAACGACCAGGAGGAGACCAACCTTCATAACACTTCTTCATGGCTGGATCAGAAGCCCCGCATGGCTCTTGAAGTTGGTGTGATCGTTTGCGGGATTTTGATCCCTCTGCTGCAGAAATTTTATTCCAAGGCGGTTCCCAAAATTCTTTCACCGATTTTAGGCTCAGTCGAAGTTATCCCCTGCGCTCTGTTTTTCGTGTTTCTTAAGGTTACAGATAAAAGTTTCGGTGCCTTTGACCGTCACCTTTTCTGGCGTTCCAGCGAAGTCGAGGAAATTTATCTTTTTTTGTTTGTCGTCATTTATCTCGCCGTTTTGTGTCGGCGTTTTCAGACGGCAGGGATTCCGGAGACCGCCGCCTCCGGCTCACCTTAAATTATTCTGCGCTTGATTTTTTAAGCTGCTTGCAGCACAGTCTTAAAATATTGCAACAGAACTTTTTTGCATCTCACTGAAAATTATGGCAAAAGCCGTGTCCAAACCGCCTTCACAAACCGACCACGGCTATAAAATGCCCGATCCGGTGGCCTTGAGCCGCGCCTTGCTTGACGCCTATACAAAGGCGATGCCGATCTTCGAGGAATATGTCGAAAAACACGGCAGTCAGAAGGGTATGGACGCTTTTCTGAACCGAGATCTCGACCCGCTCAACATCCGGGAGAGCTATCTGGCGTTTCTGGACAGCATTGTCACCGACCCCACGAAGTTTTTCGAGTTGCAGGCGCAATTCGTGCAGGACTGGGCTAATCTCTGGCAGGAAAGCCTGATGAAATTCATGGGTCAGGGCGGAAAAGCCGTCATCGAACCCGAGGTCGGCGATCGGCGGTTCCGCGCCCCGGAGTGGCAGGAAAGCGCACTCTTCGATTTCATCAAGCAATCTTACCTTCTGACCTGCCGCTGGATGGAGCGGACGGTGCGGGATACGGAGGGCATGGATTCAAGGCAAAAGGAAAAACTGGCCTTTGCGACCCGTTTGTTTGCGAATGCGCTTTCGCCGACGAACTTTGTTCTGACCAACCCGGAAGTGTTAAACGAAACCCTCAAGACAGGCGGCGAGAACCTTGTGAAGGGTCTGGAAAACCTGATCGAGGACATGGAGCGCGGCGGCGGTGAGCTGAAAATCAGCACCACGGATTACGATACGTTCGAGCTTGGAAAAAACATTGCCGTGGCGCCGGGGCGCGTTGTCTTTGAAAACGACCTGATGCAGCTTCTTCAGTACTCGCCGACGACGGAGAGCGTTTTCGAGACGCCGCTTCTGATTATTCCGCCGTGGATCAACAAGTATTATATTCTTGATCTGCGCCCTGAAAACTCCTTCATCGCGTGGGCGGTGGCGCAGGGTCATACGGTGTTCACCATTTCATGGGTTAATCCCGGACCGGAACTGGCGCAGAAGACGTTTGAAGATTATATGAGCGAGGGTATTCTCGCGGCTCTGGATCAAATTGAGGGCGCTACGGGTAAAGGTTCGACGAATGTCATCGGCTATTGCCTCGGCGGGACGCTGCTCTCCTGTACGCTTTCGTATCTTACGGCCAAAAAGACGGCGGGGCGCGTGGCTTCCGCGACCTTCCTGACCACTTTACTGGATTTCGAAAAGGCTGGCGATCTCAAGATTTTCCTCGACGAGGAGCAGATCAACCAGATCGACAAGAAGATGTTCGAGAAGGGGATCCTTGAGGGCAAGGAGATGCAGCAGACGTTCAGTTTGCTGCGGGCCAATGACCTGATCTGGTCCTTTGTGGTGAATAACTACCTGCTTGGGAAGGAGCCGTTTCCCTTTGACCTTCTGTACTGGAACGACGACTGCACGAATATGCCTGCAGCAATGCATAGTTTTTATCTGCGGAATATGTACCAGCAGAATGCGTTGATCAAGCCAGGGGCACTTACGATGCAGGGCGTTCCGGTTGATCTGGGCACGATTAAGACCCCCGCCTTCTTTCTTTCGACACGCGAGGATCATATTGCCCCGTGGAGCGCGACCTATGCCGGGATGAAGCATCTGGGCGGGCCGGTGACGTTTACCCTTGCGGCCTCGGGGCATATTGCGGGTGTCATCAACCCGCCTGACAAGAAAAAATACTGCTATTGGGATAACACCCTGACGCCCGCTAACCCCGATGAATGGTTCGAGAAGGCCGTACAGCATGAGGGGTCGTGGTGGACACACTGGCAGGAGTGGATCAGGGATTTTGCGGGCAAGAAGATTGCTGCGCGGACGCCCGCGAAGGGCATAGAGGCCGCGCCGGGGCGGTATGTGAGGGGGAAGGGTTAGTTGCCCTTTTGGGGATCGGGATTTGTGAGTGCCAACCTCGGTCCGAATTTTTGGTTTTCTTGAACAAGATTTCCACTGTTATCTCTTATAAAATACTGCTCTGGGCTAAAATTTATCATGGCTGGCGGCGGGGATGTATTTGATTTTTTTAAATTATAATATACTTCAAGTTTTTCGCTTAGTGATAAGGTTGAGTCAAAAATCATTTTTGAAACAATAGAAAACTCAGCGCCATTATTTCCTTTTAGATCTGCTCCTAATACTAAACTATTTAGGTTTAAGTCTATGTTTAAGGTGGTCTTACCGTGCCTTAGGTCTTGCTCATCATCATTTACAGATAAAGACATGTAAACTCCTTCACTATCATTTGAGAATTCAAATTTAATATAATGAAGCTTGTTTGGTTTAATTATTGCTGAGAGTTTATGAATATCTCCATTACTATCTTTACACTCGAGGTTTAATTTTCCTTTATATATTATTGCGGACAGCCTGTTTCTCTTTTTTTTTCCTATATCAAAAAGGTAAGCTTTTTTGTTTTTTTGGGTTTTTGGTAAAGATATCTGAAATATAAAACACCCGCCTGATCTTTTTTGTATGTCAACTCGAGAATGTGAGTATTGTTCTATAAGCTTTTGTAATAATGTATCAAAAAATATTATTTCAATTGGTGGCACTCTTTTACTGCAAAGATCGGCAACAAGCCGTGGATCATTTTGGCTGCTCAGACCGTATATCATTATACTTTGATACGCAGAAAATCGTTTTTCTCTAAAAAGAGCTTTAAGCCTCTCTCTTGATTCAGGGTTTTCCTTAATTGAATCAATATATTCTGTGACTTGAGATATGTATTTTTCGGTTTCTGCGTCAAACTTTGCCCTATTTGAATCAGAACTCCTGCTCGTAGTAATTTTTTCTACAAAAGGGGTTTTTATATCTATTACTCGTACTATTTTTGAATTTTTATTGATTCCAATAAAATCGGGTTCAGGTCTAAAATTTCTTTCTTTATCAAAAGCCAGTTTATTTTTTGATTTTTTTTCAAAAGATTCTACGACATCTAAACCAAGAATGTAAAAAATTGGCGGATTTTCCTCAAAATACTTTTGGTACTTTTCTTCTTCGTTAATATTTTCTCTAAGCAAAGTGTAAAGTTCGAGAATTGCCTTCCATAATTTTTGCTCTGTAGTCATTATAAACAACAATTCTCCTTATGCTCCTGTCCGAGCTTGCGGTAATGTTCGGCGGACCAGAGGATGTATCTGTTTTCCTCCTCCATCATCTCGCGCATGAATTTGGCGGGGCGGCCCGCCCAGAGTTGGCCCTTCGGGACGCGCTTGCCGGGGGTTAATAAGGCTCCGGCCGCGAGCATCGCCATGCTCTCCACAACCGCGCCATCCATCACGCAGGCCTGCATCCCCACAAAGCCGAAATCCTCCACCGTGCAGGCGTGGAGGATGGCGCTGTGGCCCACGGTCACGCCGTCGCCAATATAAGTGCCCTGAAAATCGCTGGTGGTGTGAACGACCGTCCCGTCCTGGATGTTCGTGTTTTTGCCGATTTTGATGTTATAGACATCGCCGCGCAGGACGCAGTTGTACCAGATGTTCGTCCCCTCCCCGATTTCCACGTCGCCGATGATGCTGGCCGATGGGGCGATGAAGGCGGTTTCGTGAATTTTCGGGCTGATGCCGCGGTAGGGGTAGATGAATTTGCTCATGCAGATTCCTGTTTTATGTGTGCCTAGCATAACTTTGAAACACAACGGATACAACGATCACAACGCTCTCAGGACTAGATTCCCGCTTTCGGGGGAATGACAAGTATCAAAAAAACAAACACCCCCGTTTGGGCGGGGGTGCTTGGAAAATTCCGTAAAGGGGAAAGCGATTAACGCTTCGCCCACTGCTTGGTCCGGCGGGCCTTGTGCTTGCCGACCTTCTTGCGCTCGACGATCCGAGGATCCCGCGTGATCATGCCGGCCTTTTTCAGCGGCGGGCGCAGGGCGGGGTCGAAATTCTCAAGGGCGCGGGCAATGCCGTGGCGCACGGCGCCGGCCTGACCGGAGAGACCGCCGCCCGTAACGGTGGCGAAGACATCGAAACGGCCGACGCGGTCCGCGATCAGGAACGGCTGGTTGAGGATCAGAAGGTGCGTCTGGCGGCAGAAGTACGCGGATTGCTCTTTGCCGTTGACGGTGACCTTGCCGGAGCCGGGTTTGATCCAGACACGGGCGACCGCGTTCTTGCGGCGGCCTGTGGCGTAGGCGCGGCCCAGCTTGTCGAGTTTTGGCACCTTCTTTTCAGAAGATTTGCGTTCGCCTTCGTCGGCAGCGGGAAGATTTTTGGCCGCCACGACGGCATCGCCGATGGCGCCGAGATCCTTGATCGACTCTTCCTTCTTGCTTTTGCGGCGCGGAAGGGTTTCCTTGACGAATTCAGGTTTGTTGTCTTTTTTCTTGGTCATTGGTTTTCAGCCCTGCTTAAGCGTTGCGTTTGTTCTTGGGGTTCAGTGCGGCCACATCCAGCTTTTCGGGATTCTGGGCCTCGTGCGGATGAGCGGTTCCGGCATAGACGCGCAGGTTTTTGAAGACCTTGCGGCCCAGCGGTCCCTTCGGGAGCATCCGCTCCACGGCGTTTTCGATCACGCGCTGGGGGTATTTGCCGTCGAGCATCTGCGCCTTTGTGCGCTGCTTGATCCCGCCGGGGTAGCCGGTGTGCCAGTAATAAACATCATCTTCGCGCTTGTTTCCGGTCAGCTGGACCTTTTCCGCGTTGATGATAATCACGTTATCGCCGCAATCCATGTGGGGCGTAAAAGACGGTTTATGCTTGCCGCGCAGGCGCATCGCCACAACACTGGCCAGACGGCCGAGAATGAGATTTTCCGCGTCGATGAGAATCCATTTCTTCTCGATCTCCGAGGGTTTTGCCGAATATGTCTTCATGTGAAGCTCTTTCTTATAAACTTGTTGGTCTTCGAAGTGCCGTGTTTATGGAACAGCGGCGTTGCTTTGTCAATAATATTTTACAATGAAAACAGGTTATTAGGATTGCGGTATTATACTACCGTTTCTTTAACAATCCAGTCGAGAAAGGGTTTATGCCCCTCCTTGATCTCCCATGCCACTATGCAGGGGCAGTCGTATGTATGAAGCTCTGCTATGCGCTTTTTCAGGGATTCGAAGGCTTTTTCAGTGGTTTTGAAGAGGACGGCGGTTTCCTTCGCGTGCTGCACCTTCCCTTCCCACCAGTAAACGGAATGGTGCGGGGCTAGAATATTGGCGCAGGCCGCCAAGCGTTCCCCGACCACGGTTTCGGCGATGGTGCGGGCCTGTTCCTCATTAGCGAAGGTGGCATAGGCGGTGAAGAGTTCCATGTTTTTCGGTCCTTACAGCTTATTGTGGAGTTAGTTTACCTTAATAAAATTGACTATTTCTGCGAAAAAAACCAGAATAGAGGCAATTATAAGCGGGATTTCAAGTATGGCTAACGATCGTCTCAGTTCCGGCTTTGCCTCCGCAGACGCGAAGGGTTCTCGTGCGCCCGTTGCCGAGGACGAGGTGGCGGTCATGCTGCGCGAGGATATGACCCTTGCTGAGGCTTCGGCCTATCATCTCAAACACTGGGGTCTGACACGTGAATTCGACCTCGAGCATGATATCGGCCATATCCTGATGGCATTTAGCAAGGCTCTGCCGGGTGCCTCTCACGATTATCCCTATCAGGCCGATTACGAGGCCGAGATCTATACCGTTGCCCTCCAGATGACCTTACTTGACAGCATGAGCGGAAAGGCTGCCGCCGACGAGGAGCAAATGAAAGCAAGGTTCCTCGAGAGGGTGCAGGAAAATTACGATATTTACGGGCCGTCGGGCAATCTCAACCGGGTTGTCAACTGGGCGCTCAGGCGCATCGCTAGTATCGATGGCGAACAGCCGCACCGCGCCGGTGCCTACAAGGATGCCGTGCTTTACCAGTTTGCCGAACATCATGGAGTTGTTCAGATCACTCAGGATAATGAGACCTGGGGCGCTGACATTCCGGCGATGGATGAGCGGTTCTGGTACGTGGACGACCGCAAGCATTACCTGCCGGACGATATCGAGGACGTTAACGATTTCCAACGCTTTTTACGCCCCAGTGACGAGCAGGCGGAGGCGATGTATGAGCGGCTGCGGCCCGGACTGGTCTTTCTCACGGATTTTTTGAGCGGAACTTTCCCTCGCCATCGTGACGCCCTAAATACTGAGCAGAAGCAGAGGGACGCCCTTGGAGAGGTTAAAGTCCGTGACTTGCACACGGCGATGATGTCCGGATTCACGCCCCCTGCTCCCGAACGAGATGCAGACGGGACGGAGTTCCGACTATGACCCGCAGTATCAAGGACATTCTGGGAAATCTTGTCCGGCAAATTTTGGAGGGGCCGGAGGCAGCGCTGACGGGCGGGCGTGATGGCGAGTTGCAGACGATGCTGGGCCGGGATATGACGCTCAGAGAGGCCGTGAACCACCATGTCAAAACGGTCTGGAAATACCAAAGCGTCGAAGGGTTCGATCATGAGGCCGGGCACGTTTTGCTGGGGCTGGCGTTCAACGCGCCGCCGCATGAGGGGCTGGAGGGGACGCCCTATCAGGGGAGCTATGATTCCGAAATCTATAATTTCGAGATCGAGAAAGTCTTACTGGGGACGATCACCGGAAAAATCAAGGAGCCCTATGTTGACCGCCAAGGCTTCATCATGGGGGTTCTGGAGCAATACCGCTACGCGGCACCGCAGGAGAATCTCAACCGGACGCTGGGCTGGCTGATGGCGCAGGAGACGGGCAAGAGCTATGATGAATTGCGGCGTGAAGTGAATTACGAGGATGAGGAATTTCAAATCCGGGCGGAGGCCATGGGGATTGCCGTTGATCGGAATCCGGTTACTCAGGCGTGGTCGGTGGCCAAGCCGGGGATGGAGGATGATTTTTTCTTTATCCGGCCGGATGAGTGCATTTTGCCCGATGCGCTGGAGGGGGTGACCGATTTCCGGCGCTTCGAGCGGCCACAGGTGCGGGAGATCGTGGAGGTTTACGATCGATTGCTGCCGGCTCTGCATCTTCTTCAAGCGAAAGTCCTCGAACTGGAGCTGGACCGTCAAGCCTTGCAGTATGTGGGAAAATTCGGAGAGGCGGCGAACGAAGCGATGGGGCAGGTGAAGGTCCGCGATCTTTATCAGGCCATCGTGGCGCGGAAGGCCGCGCCGGACCCGGAAGCGGAGCCCGAGGCGGCGCCCGCCTAGTTTTCCTCATCTTCCTTTTTACCCTCCTCCAGCCCGTCCTTATGCAGGAGTGTGACCAACACGAAGCTGATGATCATCAGCAGGAACCACGCGCCCATTTTGTGGGGCGAGACGAGCGCCCAGGCGTGCGCCTGATCGGGGTAACGCCATGCGGCGGCGAAGGTTCCGGTATTTTCGGCAATCCAGATAAAAAAGGACACCAGAAAAAACCCGAGGAGAAGCGGCATTTTCTGAAAGGTTTCGTGCGGCTTGTAATAAACCCATGTGCGGGCGTAGAGCAGGATCGTGAAGGCGAATAGGAAGAGCCGGATATCATAGGTAAAGTGATGGGTGAAGAAATTCATGTAAATGAGAATGCAGAGCAGGACCGTTAAATCCTTGCGGGGGTAGCGGGTGAATTTGAAATCGAAAATCCGCCAGACGCGTGCGATGTAACTGCCGACCGCCGAATACATAAAGCCGGAGAACAGGGGGACACCACCGATGCGGAGCAGGTTTTCCTCAGGGTATATCCATGATCCCATGTGGGTCTTGAAAATCTCCATCGCCGTGCCGACGACATGGAAAATAAAAATTACACGCACCTCCTCCCAATTTTCGAGATTGAGGCGCACGAACAGGATTTGAATGAGGATTGCGTAGATAAAGAGAAAATCGTAGCGGGCCAACGGCAAATCTGAGATCCAGAGGAAGCGCGTAGCGATGATCGCGGCCAGCATCAGACCGCCGAACAGGCAGGCCCAGGCCTGCTTGAAGCCGAAATAGAGGAATTCGGAGAGGAAGAATTTGAGGCGCGGGCTTGAGGCAATAAAGCGCGGCGCGGTGAGGATGTCTACGATCCGGGTGAAGAAGGCGGTGGGTTCGGGTGCGTTATCGGGTTTCAAAATCTAGCCCGCTCAAAAGATACAAAATAAAAATGGTCGGAACGACAGGATTTGAACCTGCGACCCCTTGCACCCCATGCAAGTGCGCTACCAGGCTGCGCCACGTTCCGTTGCCTGAAAAATAATCCTAGGTTAGTAGCGTATTTCCGCCGCAGAATCAAATAACAAACGGGCCGAGATCAATCTTTCTTAGGCTTGATCAGATTGCGGAGTTCGCGCAGTTCCTCAAGCATAGTTTCCAGCAACGTCCGCTGACGGTCGGTCAGGCGATTGTTCTGGGGTTCGAGGAGCGGCAAGCGGCCCTGAGAGGGCTGTGCCACGGCCGCAACGGTTGCGGGTGCTTTATGGTTCTCCTGCGGGGTCTCCAGAATAGGATTCTGCATGAACACTTGCGAGGTTCCTGCGCCTTTCAATACCTGATTTTTTCCGACATCCTTGAGGAGCTTTTGAACGCCCTTGATGGTGTAGCCCTCAACATACAAGAGGTGGTGAATCCGTTTGAGCAGATCGACATCCTCGGGGCGGTAATAGCGGCGGCCGCCACCGCGCTTGAGAGGGCGGACGTGCGAGAATTTCGTTTCCCAGAAGCGCAGCACATGCTGCTGAACGCCAAGATCGTCGGCCACTTCGCTGATGGTTCTGAACGCGCCGGAGGATTTGCTGGCTCTGGCGGCTAGAGTTTTTTTGGATATCTGCTCGGCCTGCTCACGGGCTTTTTCGCCCTGCTGGACAAGCCCCGTGTTTTCAAGCGCGGATGCTCCCTCCTCAGGGTTTAATTTTTCAGAAGTCTTGGTTATCGCGGTCGTCATTGCTATTCCTTAAATCATCATGCCAGTCTAAAAGCGAGATATAATAGTGCTTTAGGTACGCGAGTTTATTCTGTCTTTCAGCACGTGCGAGGCCCGGAAGACCAGTACACGGCGGGGCGAGATTGGAACCTCTATGCCCGTTTTCGGATTACGGCCTACCCGTTGGCCCTTTTCACGAATCGTGAAGCTTCCGAAGGAGGAAATCTTGACGTTGTTTCCGGCGATCAAGGTGTTGGAAATTTCATTCAGCAGGACTTCAACCAAGTCCGCCGATTCGTTACGGGACAAACCCACTTCCTGATATACGGCTTCAGCCAAATCCGCCCGTGTCATCGTGCGCTCACTCATCGAACTCTCCCTGTCATCCATGGTCCAAGACTAACCCGCCGCCCCACACGCGTCAATCATACGCAATAGGATAACCACAAAAAAATGATTCAATTCAATAGGCTTAGCAGGTTTTCTGAATTTTTTTGATTTTCCGATAGAAAATCAGGCGCTTTGTCGAGTTAAAGAAAAAAATTAAATATTATGTAAACTATATACGCAGGAGCGCCGAGGCCCAGGTCAATCCCCCGCCCATGGCTTCAAAAAGTACGGTCTGGCCAGGCTTGATACGCCCTGAACGCATGGCCTCATCGAAGGCCAGGGGAATCGAGGCAGCGGAGGTGTTGCCGTGACGCTCGACGGTCACGACGACTTTTTCCATCGGAAGGTTCAGTTTTTTGGCCGTGGCCTCAATGATGCGGATATTGGCCTGATGCGGGACAAGCCAGTCGATTTCCGCGGTCGTGAGGTTATTTTCCTTCAGCGCCTCCTCGACCACTTCGGCCATGAGGGTGACGGCCTGTTTGAAAACCTCGCGGCCGTGCATGACGATGTGGCCGCTTGTCCCGGTCGAGGACGGCCCGCCATCGGTATAAAGGATATCCTTGTAGCGGCCATCGGCCTTAAGATGCGTTGAGAAAATCCCGCGGTTGGGTTCGTTTGAAGCCTCAAGAATGACGGCCCCTGCCCCATCGCCGAACAGGACGCAGGTGGTGCGGTCAGTCCAGTCGAGAATCGCGCTCATCTTTTCGGCGCCGATCACGAGGAGGCGCTTGTGCGTTCCCGCCTTGATGAAATTATCGGCGATGCTCAAAGCGTACACAAAGCCGCTGCACACGGCCTGAACGTCGAAGGCCGTGCAAACGGGTATGTTCAGTGCTTTCTGGACCATCACGGCCACCGAGGGGAAGGTTTGATCGGGAGTTGTCGTCGCCACGATGATGCCGTCAATCTCCTGCGGGCTGATCTTCGCCTCTTGCATCGCCGCCCGCGCCGCGTTCACAGCCAAATCCGAGGTTTTTTCGTTTTCTGCCGCGATCCGGCGCTCGCGTATGCCCGAACGCTCGAAAATCCATTCGTCGGATGTCTCGACCATTTTCTCCAGTTCGGCGTTTTTCATCACCCTTTGCGGGAGATAGCTGCCGGTAGCGCGAATAATTGATGACACAGACATGGATTACGCTCTCTTAATCCGCCTCGGGGGTCAGGAATTTCTCCTGCTGCATCACACGGTTTATATCCTCAATCACTTCCTTGATATAGCCGTAACGCGCCAGACGGACAGCGAGAAGAACAGCTTGGGAAAAGGCCAGAGCATCGGCGCCGCCGTGACTTTTTACACAGACTCCGTTTAATCCTAAAAATACGCCGCCGTTGTAGAGGCGTGGATCGGTCTTCTTTTTGAGTTTTTTAAGCGATGGATAGGCAATCAGCCCGCCCAGCCAAGCCAGTGGCGAGTTAAAGGATTCCTTGAAGTAATGTTTGATCAGAAGCCCGACTCCTTCGGCGGTTTTCAGGGCTACATTGCCCGCGTAACCATCGGCAACAATTACATCCACGGTGCCTTTCATGATGTCATCGCCTTCGACGAAGCCATGATAAGTTCCGGGAAATTCGATTTTTTTGAGGATTTCTGCGGCGGCGCGAATATGTTCCGGCCCCTTGATCTCCTCGGATCCGACATTCAGCAGGCCCACCGTGGGTTTGTCGATTTTTTTCTGCTTTTTGGCGAAAACCGCGCCGAGAACCGCGAACTGCACCAGAGCTTCGGCATCGACAATCACATTTGCCCCCAGATCGAGCATAATGCTCTCGCCCTTGATCCCCGGCATGACCGAGGCAATCGCCGGACGGTGAATTCCGGGCAGGGTTTTGAAAACGATTTTGGCCAGAGCCATTAAAGCGCCGGTATTCCCTGCAGATACCACTGCCGCGGATTCTCCCGACTCTACCGACTCAATGGCCATACGCATACTCGTCCCCTTACTGGCGCGGAGGGCGGCGGAGGGTTTGTCGTCGCTTTCTATTTTTTTGTCGGTGTGGATGACGGTCACGGCCCGGGCGAGGCTTGTATGCTTTTCCAATTCCCCTGAGATGTTCTTTTGGTCGCCGTAAACACGGAAACGCACATCGGGCCTTAGCTCCAAAACCCTGGAGAGCGCCGGAATGATTTCCGGGGGGCCGTGATCCCCGCCCATAGCGTCTATGGCGATGATGATCGCCCCCGATGCCGTTTGCACCTGTGATTCGGACAAGAAGCGTCCCTTCCCTGAGAAAAAGAGCGTAAAGCTTTTATTGAAAAGGACTTATAGGAATATTAAAGCCGAGGCAAGGGGGTACGCCAGCCCTGTCTTAAAAAGTCTTCAAATTCCTGCAGGAGCGGATTAGCTGCGTTCTTCGATCACCTGACGGCCCCGGTAGGTGCCGGTTTTCAGGTCGATGTGGTGGCGGCGGACCGGTTCGCCGGATTCTGCGTCCTCGACCCAGTTTTCGGTCTTCAGGGCGTGATGGGAACGGCGCTTGTTGCGCTTGGACGGCGAGGTTTTTCTTTTTGGTACGGCCATTTCATTGAGTCCTTGACAATAAACGAATGGGGCTTTCTAAACAAAAAGCCCCCTTTATGCAAGGAATATTTGAACGCTTTCGCGCTTCTGTAGACTTTCCAGGCACTGTGCGCTAACTTCGTGCTTTCATTCATCTTTAGCGAAGCCATGCTTCATTAGCAAAGAGATAACCCCATGAATAATAATGATAAACTCGAAAAATACCGTTTCATGGACTCTCTTGAGGGGCTGCCTGACCCGCTTGAAAAAGCCCGTGAACCGTTTCTTGATCATACACGTTCTCTCTTGCCTGGCGTGATGGTTTGCGGGCTGGTTACACTCGCTTCCACGCTGATTTCGGAACACTATTCCGCCCCTGTCATGCTGATGTGCCTTTTGATCGGTTTATCCTTTCACTTTTTGTTCGAAGATGAAAAAATCAGAAAGGGGATACAATTCACCTCCCAGCATATTTTAAAAGTCGGCGTTGCTCTCATCGGCGCCCGCATCCTGTTTTCGCAGTTCGATTCCCTGGGCTTTATCGCCTTGGCGACCATCTCTGCAACGACTCTTCTGGTTATCCTGTCGTCACCGCTTTTAGGCAGGGTTTTCGGTTTGGACCGTGAACTGGGGGTACTGATCGGGGGTGCCACAGCGATCTGCGGGGCTTCCGCCGCCTTGGCCATCTCTTCTGTCATGCCTCCTTCAAAAACCCTTGAGCGCCATACCTTGACGGCCGTCATCGGTGTCACCCTTATGGGAACGGTTGCCATGGTTGTTTATCCTGTGATCCTTGGCTTAATGGATTACAGCCCTTACCACTCCGGCGTTATCATCGGCGGCAGTATTCATGACGTTTCGCAGGTCGTTGGGGCCGGCTATTCGGTCTCAGACGATGCCGGCGATGCTGCCGTACTTGTTAAACTGATCCGTGTCTTTATGCTGTTGCCTATTCTTTTGGGGCTGTCCTTCATCTACAGCAATCCCTCGTCGAGCAAGAGAAGCCGTTTACTCTCCGTTCCGCCCTTCCTTATCGGTTTTATTGCTTTGGCCGGATTAAACTCTTCGGGGCTTCTGGCTGAACCCATATCCGAGGGTCTGGCGATAGTGAGCAAATGGCTTCTGATTATGGCTATAGCTGCCGTTGGTCTCAAGACATCAATGAAGGATCTTTTTTTGTTAGGATACGGGCCGACTTTGCTCGTGGTCAGTGAAACAGCTCTTCTGTTTTGCTTTTATTGTATCCTGACCTTTTTGAATATCGTCTAGTTTGGCAAGTTTTGGCTGCGTTACCCCTTGCTTTCCTTTTCCCGCCAGTTCTTGAGGGCTTCGAACGGGTTATTGTAGATTTCACCGGTCCCCACGGTTTTCATAGCTTCGGCCAGGGGCTTTCCTTGTGCGTATTCTTCCTTGCGGGGGTATGGATTGATACTCAGGGAGAGGTGCTGAACCGCCAATTCGCCCAGGTCGATCTTTCCGTCGATAATCGGCTCAGGGTCTTCGGATTCGTCCAGAACGGGTTTTTCGATATTGTCCTTTTCCAGATCCCTTTCGCGCTTGGCCCTGGTGAAGGAAACGGCCTGCGATGCGTCGGCGTACCACGCATCAAAACCAGCCTCAATTTTCTGCTTCATCAGTTCCGTGGAGACCACGCATTTTTGTGTGGCAGATGCAGATATCTCCCCCTGCACATGGATCACCATATTGCCGGGATTGCGCCTGAGGACATAATCCACCTCCATGGCGTCCAGGGACAGGAGGCCCAGACGTTTGGCGATGGCCGTTCTTTCCGCCTCAGCGGGCGATAGTTTCAACGTGTAGGGCGCACGGTCCACCTTTTCCGTATCGAAGAGATTGGTCCATTCGGGCGTCAAAACCGCCTTTTCGGTATCTTTCTTTTTCATCTCTCATCCCTTACGGTTTTCGAATTTCCGACGGATTTACGTATTTTATGTTCCCCAAGGCGATCTGGTCCATATCCTGATGATTGAGCGCCCTTGCGTTATACCTCATATAAATAACCATATCTGCTATCATGGAATCCTTAGGCTTTTCAACGGTTCCGTAAAGATTTCGCTGTAACGTGTCGAAAAGAGGCTGGCCCGGCGTTGGCGGCGCAGAAGCGTTTTCGCGTTCATGCGCTTCCGTGGCCTTGTAGGCGTTCATCCGACCGTTGAAGGCCTGCATCATCACTTTCATTTTTTTGGGGATGCCGACATCGCCGACCCCGACTTCCCGTAATCCTTTTTCCATATCCTTGAAGGCGCGATCGAAAATATACTGGGAGATGTCCTTATAGCGCGGGTGGGGGCGCAGGCGGGAAAAAAGCAGATACAGATGAACCATCAGAAGGTCGAAGCGGCCGTCTACGCTGTCGGGCACACCGTAACGGGTAAAAAATTCGGCCAAACGCGCCTGTCGGATCGTGGCGAGATATAATTCCTCGCCCGCGAGTTGGTCCCTCTTATCGTATTTGGAAAATCCCTTCAGGAAAAAACCGAACATTGATTTTTACTCTAGGTTTCACTAAACAAATAGCACTATAGATTCCAAATGACTCTGTCGCAATCGGGCTGACCATGAAGCATCCATTAAAATATGTTCTGTGCCTTTTTTGTCTTTTTGCCCTTGCCGCCTGTTCCCCGGTGGTGGCCAAAC
The DNA here is from genome assembly GCA_016699735.1 of Alphaproteobacteria bacterium. Classification (NCBI taxonomy): domain Bacteria; kingdom Pseudomonadati; phylum Pseudomonadota; class Alphaproteobacteria; species Alphaproteobacteria bacterium. The sequence goes on along the minus strand of CP065008.1, from coordinate 1,598,500 downwards.
GCGGAAATATGGTCGAGGATTACAAGCTGCAGGAGGTCAAGGCGGGAGTCAGCACCCGCTCCGATGTTTTGCAAATTCTGGGTTCGCCGACGACGGTGTCTACCTTTAATCCGAATGTCTGGTACTATTTAGGGCAGACGACCGAGAAGCGCGGCATTCTGGACCCGGAAATTGTGGATGAAAAAATCGTCGCGGTCGCGTTCAATGCCGAAGGCGTGGTTGAGGTCGTTCAGGATGTTGATAATACGAGAGAAGACATTCCCGTTGCGCGGGCGAAGACACCGACACATGGTAACGATCTGACACTCACACAGCAGCTTCTGGGGAATCTCGGGCGGTTTAACCCGAAAAGCGGTGCGAAGTAGTTTTTTTCATTAGCTTTTTTGGAAGAATCAGATAGGACGTTGCTGGACGACTTGTAACAGCACATCCTGTGCGACATCATCGCCCAGAACCGTATTGGTCACTTCGTTCAAACGCTGCTTGATCATGGCCACCTGTACGATCCCGCCCTTCATCGCTGCGTGCTGGTTGAGCATTCCATACATATCCTGAATATAGGCGTCCTTGAGTTTCGGGGACATGGCCTTCACTTTATCTTTGGAAGTTGGGTCCGCGACCTCGATGGCCACCACCAAGCTGACCACCTGGCTGACCCCGTCATTGTCCACGATCGGGAGGATCAGGGGATCGAGTTCGACAAACTCAGCGTGGCTTTTTTCGCCGTGACCGTCTGCGCCCTCTTCACCATGCGCGTCTTCCTTTTTGGCCTGTTCACCACCTTCTTCGTGACCTTCTCCGCCTTCGGCTGCGGCCTGGGCGGCTGCGGGCATCATGACGAAGTAGTAGTAGGCTCCGCCGCCTCCACCGCCGAGTACAAGCAAAACTATCACTAGCATCAATATCTTACGCATGGGGGCTTTACTGTTTTGTCCTTCCACCGATGAGTGTATCAGGGAAGGATTAACGGGGGCTTAGGTTTGGATAAAATGCGAGGTAATTTCAGGGCCGGAGACGTCCGGCGGCGGCGTCGAGGACGCCATTGACGAGGGAGACTTCGCCCTTCTCGTAAAAGGCGCGTGTAACCTCTAAATAGTCGTTGATAATCAAGGGCGCGTCAATCTCCGGGTGCAGAAGAATCTCCCCTATCCCACATAAAAGAACGGCTTTAAGGAGGGATTCAACCTCCTTACGGGGCTGGGACTCCTCTCTTTGCGGGAGATGACCTGCCAAAATGGCTTCGATTTCCTCCCTGCGGGCTTTTACGCCCCTGGCGATTTGAAGGAACAATTCGCGGTCCGGCGTTTCAAGCTTGCCGTCGTCGGTTTCCATGCCCGAGCGGTTATCCAGATAATCCCTCAGAACCTGCTCCAGCGGTTCGCCGTTATGGCCGGATTCATAGGTGGCTTGCACGGCCATCAGGCGGGCCGTCATTTTTTTCCGGTTTTCGGAGGGGTTCTTGTCTTTTCGACCGCCGACCAGCGCCATTACCTGACCCCCAGGGTTTTCTTGAACTCCACCATCGACAAAGCGGCTATCGCCGCCTCGCCGCCCTTATTCAGTTTCGCGGGGTCGGCGCGTTCAAGGGCTTGCGCTTCAGTGTCGCAGGTCAGGATGCCGTTGCCGATCGGCTTCTCGTATTCCAGCGCAAGGGTCGAGAGGCCGCGTGCGCTTTCTGTACAGACAATGTCATAGTGTGTCGTCTCTCCCCGCAAAACGCAGCCCAGAGCGATAAAGCCGTCAAACTGCCGGCCTACCGTTCCCCTGCCCTCCGGCCTTTGCATCCCGAGACGGATGGCGAGGGGAATTTCCAGTGCGCCGGGAACCTGAAAAACCTCATATGTCGAGCGTTTAGCGTCCAAGGCCGCCGCCGTACCCTTGAGCAGCATATCGGATATATTTTCGTAATATCTGGCTTCGACGATCATAAAATGGGGCATGGCGGCTTCTTTCTGTGTATTACGTCAATGTCCGTTGGCCGTGGATATGCAGGTCATACCCCTCCAGACCAATAACATTTTTCGGGCTGTTTGAAAGCAGTATCATGTCGCGGATGCCTAAATCGAGCAGAATTTGTGCTCCTATCCCGTAATCCCGCAGCGTTGATTCCTTTTGGCTCTTGTTTGGTATTTTTTCCTTTTGGGCCAGACGTTCGGTCAGGTTTCTGGGGTTGGGTTCGCGCAGAATGACGATAACTCCGCGCCCCTCCTGCGCGATATGCTCCATGGCCTTGTGCAGAATCGACTCACTGCCTTTCCCCAGAATATCCCCCAAAATATCCACAGCGTGCATTCTGACCCGCACGGGAGATTTTGTAGAGGCGATGTCGCCCTTGACCAGCACGATATGTTCGGCATATTCAAGCGTGTTGGCGTAGACGATCATTTTGAAATTACCGCCGAAGCGACTGTCCAGGGTGCCTTCGTGGATGCGTTTGACCAGACATTCCTTGCGGCGGCGGTGGGCGATCAGGTCGGCAATCGTGCCGATTTTCAAATTGTGCTTGCCGGAAAATGAGGCGAGATCGACGAGGCGGGCCATGGTCCCGTCATCGTTCATGATCTCACAGATGACCCCCGCCGCGGTGAAACCCGCCAGACGCGCAAGGTCCACGGCGGCTTCGGTATGTCCGGCGCGGACCAGCACGCCGCCCTCACGGGCCAGAAGCGGGAAAATATGCCCCGGCGTGGCGATATCGTTGGGGCCACTTTTGGGGTCAATCGCGGTCTGGATTGTTTTTGCACGGTCGGCGGCGGAGATTCCGGTCGTCACGCCTTCGCGGGCTTCTATTGATACCGTAAAGGCCGTGCGGTGGCGGGAATTATTGCCCCGACCCATGAGTTGGAGGCCGAGACGATCGACGATCGCCTCCTCCATCGGCAGGCAGATCAGGCCGCGGCCTTCGCGGGCCATGAAGTTGATATTTTCTGCGGTGGCCTTTGATGCGGCGATCACCAGATCGCCTTCGTTCTCGCGGTCCTCGTCATCCACAATAATCACGGGCTTGCCCTTGCGGACATCCTCCAGAATTTCCTCTATCGAGGACAAGACTGGTTTGCCTTTGGACGCTTTAAGCTCTGCGTTCATTGCCTTTGCACCTCAAGCGTACGTGCGATATAACGCGCCAGCATATCGATTTCTATGTTCAGGCGGTCGCCCTGACGCCTTTTTCCCAGGGTTGTTTTCTGCCAAGTATGCGGGATAATATTTACGCCAAAATAATCTTTCTCCACTTCATTCACCGTCAGGGAAATTCCGTCCAGAGCGACCGATCCTTTTGAAGCAATGAAAGGGGCGATATTGTCGGGCATTGCTATTTTTAATCTGTGCGATCCGCCTTCCGGCTTAATCTCTATGATGTGCGTCACTGCGTCGACATGGCCGAATACAAAATGTCCGCCGAGTTCATCGCCCATTTTTAACGAAGGCTCAAGGTTTATAAGGGTTCCTTCGGTCCACTCTTCGAGAACTGTTTTGCTAAGAGTTTCTGCCGAGACATCGACCTTAAAAGTTTCTGCCCCTTTCTCAACTATCGTCAGGCAGCAGCCGGAACAGCACACGGATGCGCCGAGCTTGATTTTTTCTAGGTCCATAGATGTTACGATTTCAAAACGCAGATCGCCCCGCGTCCGGTCCACGCGGAGAACGGTTCCTATATCCTGCACAATTCCTGTAAACATGGCGCGAACACTAGACCTTACGGCGCCAGATTTCCAGAGAATCTTCGCCGATTCGTTCGGTTTTTACGCTTAACCCCTTCGATTGACCCTGGAATTGAACGGATTCATCGGAAAAGACGGGGTCGCCGATGCCTTTAACGTGCCGGTGTGAACGGTACAGGCTCATTTCATCATAGAGTCCGGCGTTCATAAAGGCGCGGTGAATGGCAGGACCACCTTCGACCAACAGGCGGGTGATCCCCTGCTCCGCCAGCACCCTCATCGCTGCCGCGAGGTCATGCCGGGTGGACTTAAAAAGCTTTACACCTCTATCTTCAAGGCTCTTCGTTTTTCCCTGTGGATCGTCGGAATAGACCAGCCAGAGAGGGATTTTTTTTGCGCTTTTTATGAGCAGGCTCTCTTCAGACAGGCGCAGATCGCTGTCCAGAACCACGCGGACAGGCTCGTGATCCAAGGCTGGAAGCCTTGACGTCAACAGAGGATCATCGGCCAGTGCCGTGCCGATGCCGATGAGGATCGCGTCATACTTCCGGCGTTCGAGGTGAACGCGGTTGAGAGCCTGTTCTCCCGTTATCCAGCGGCCTGACTCCGGGCTAAGATGGCCTGACCGGGTGCAGGCCGCCTTCAGGACAATGAGGGGGCGGCTTTGGGTGATGTGTAAAAAGAAGCCTGCGTTCAGGGTCTTGCACTCCTGCTCCAGCAGTCCGACGCTTACTTCTATTCCGGCTTGCTTCAGTTTTTCTATGCCCTTTCCGGCGGTGCGGGGGTCGGGATCCACAGTGCCCACAAATACCTTTGCGACTTTTGCCTTTATCAGTGCGTTAGCGCATGACGGAGTCTTTCCCGTATGAGCGCAGGGTTCGAGCGTGACATAAACCGTCGCACCCTTCGCCTGTTCTCCGGCCTGTTCGAGCGCCTGCGTTTCCGCGTGAGGGCGGCCGCCGTTGGCCGTGCGGGCCTGTGCGATCACGGCTCCGTTCTTTACAATGACGCAGCCGACGGACGGGTTCGGCCAGACCCTGCCCAAACCGCGACCCGCAAGGTGAAGCGCGGCGCACATATGGCGGGTATCGGAGTCCATAATCAGGAGGCTTTCTTGCGCGGCGGCTTGGGCGACTTGTCGAGGCGTTTGAGTTCCTCAAGGAAATCGTTGAAGTCCTCCGGCTGGCGGAAATCCTTATAGACGGAGGCAAAGCGGATGTAACCTACAATGTCGAGTTCAATCAGCGCCTTCATGACCTGTTCGCCGATCGTTTCGGAGGCGACTTCGGTTTCGCCCTGGGATTCCAGATAGCGGACGATTTTATCCGCTGCCGCCTCTATGTCATGAACCTCCACGGGGCGCTTCCGCAGAGCGACCTGCATCGAGCGGATGATTTTATCGCGGTCGAAGGGTTGGCGGCGGTTTCCGGCTTTTACCACTGTCATTTCACGGAGCTGGACGCGCTCAAAAGTTGTGAAACGCTGGTTGCACTCCGGACAGGAGCGGCGTCGGCGGATAGCGGCGTTATCCTCCGAGGGACGCGAGTCCTTGACCTGCGTTTCTTCACTTCCACAAAACGGGCAGCGCATATATGAGTTACAAGTCCTTAGTTACACGTTTCAAGAGTGGTTATAATTTCTTTATCAAACTGAAAAGCATTTTGGATATTTCAATATATTCCTCCTGCCATTCCTGATGCTGTTTTTTATCAATAAACCCAAGGTCGAGGCAAAAATCTATCCAGACACCCATTTCATGGCACGACCCTTTGGCCATCACCAGAAAACGCTTAAAGTCGGCGTCTGACCCCATTTGCCTGCCATATCCCTCGGCAATGTTCGCGCAAATACTCGAAGATGCCCTCCTTATCTGAGAAGTTATTCCATAGCGCTCATGCTCAGGAAAGCCTGATGTAATCTCGTAAATATTGAGAGACGCTTCGTACGAACGCTGATAAACCTTCAAATCATGGTGGGATTGGGATGGCCGATTATAAGTCTGAATATCTTGTAACTTGCCACTTAACACTTGCAACTATTCCTTAGGGTAAATCGGGAATTTCGCGCACAAGGTTTCCACCTTCTTGCTCACAGACTTTTCCACGGACTCATTTTTCTCCGGGCCGTTCTGTTTGAGGCCGTTGAGAACTTCGATAATCATCTCGCCAACCTGCTTCCATTCCGCCTTGCCGAAGCCGCGGCTGGTTGCTGCCGGGGTACCCAGACGCACGCCGGAGGTGACCATCGGTGGTTCGGGATCATAGGGCACGGCGTTTTTGTTACAGGTCATACCGGCGTGTTCGAGAGATTTTTCGACCACGGTTCCGGTCAAGCCCTTCGGGCGCAGATCAACCAGAACAATATGGCTGTCGGTGCCGCCGGAGACGATATCTACGCCTCCCGCCTTCAGGGTTTCCGCCAGAACGCGGGCATTCTCCAGAACTGCCTTCGCGTAAAGCTTGAAATCAGGCTTGAGCGCCTCTCCGTAACACACGGCCTTGCCGGCGATGACGTGCATCAGGGGGCCGCCCTGGATACCGGGGAAGATCGCCGAGTTGATCTTTTTGAAGATTTCCAGATCGTCAGTGAGGATCATGCCGCCGCGGGGTCCGCGCAGGGTCTTATGCGTTGTGGTCGTCGTGACGTGGGCATGGTGGACGGGGCTGTCATAGACGCCGCCCGCGATCAGACCCGCGTAGTGGGCCATGTCCACGAACAGGTAGGCACCGATGGAGTCCGCGATTTTTCGGAAGCGCTTGAAATCAATCTGGCGCGGGTAGGCGGAAGCCCCCGCGATAATCATTTTGGGTTTGTGTTCCTTAGCCAAGGATTCGACTTCATCGTAATCGAGCAGCGCGTTGTCTTTTCTGACGCCGTACTGGACGGCCTTAAACCATTTGCCCGACTGGTTGGGGGCCGCGCCGTGGGTCAAGTGACCGCCGGATGCCAGCGCCATTCCGAGGATCGTGTCGCCGGGCTGGAGCAGCGCCATCATGACGCCCTGGTTTGCTTGGGAGCCGGAGTTGGGCTGGACGTTGGCGTATTTCGCGCCGAAGAGCTGCTTGGCGCGGTCGCGGGCGATGTCCTCCACGATGTCCACGAATTCGCATCCCCCGTAATAGCGTCGGCCCGGGTAGCCTTCAGCGTATTTGTTGGTCAGGACCGATCCCTGCGCCTGAAGCACGGCGCGGGAGACGATGTTTTCGGAGGCGATCAGTTCGATCTGATTCTGCTGGCGCTTGAGTTCAAGCTGGATGGCGTCGAAGACCGCGCTATCCGCCGTTTCCAGATCCTCGGTAAAAAATCCGCTGAAATCGCCTGAAGTTTTGACTGCCGCTTTTGCCATTGGGGTGGGTTCCTTTCGATCCGGTTACTCAACACATTTGCGATAATTTTTTGACGCGCTTGTCGTGGCGTCCTCCTTCATAGGACGTTTTGATGAAGGTTTCAACAATATCGAAGGCGGTTTGCTGGCCCGTCAGTCGTTCGCCGAGAGCCAGAATATTCGCATCGTTATGCTGGCGCGACAGGCGCGCCATTGTGGTGTCCGTGCACAGGGCTGCGCGGATCTGGGGAAAGCGGTTGGCGGCAATAGATACGCCCACGCCGGAGCCGCAGATGACGATGCCTTTCTCCGCTCTGCCCTCAATCACGGTTTTGGCCACGGCTGCCGCAAAGTCGGGATAATCGACGGAGTCCGTCGAATCCGTGCCCAGATCGACCCATTCGTAATCGTTTGAAAATTTGTCCCTGATGGCTTGCTTGAGGTGATAGCCCGCGTGGTCGGAGCCTATAGCGATCTTGGTTTTCATGCCCCATATATAGGGGGGCTAGCGCCCTCAAATCAATCCTTTCTTTTGCAGGACGTATTCGAGGCGCTTGAGGGCGTTGCGCTTGAGGATTTCCTGCCCCGCACTGGCCGGCCCCTGAACGGAGATTTCGGTGAGGCTTTGCGTGTCCATCGCTGTGACTTTCACGACAGACCCCACGGGGCGGAATTCAAAGATAATCTCCCGCCCGTGCAGCCGTTCTTTGGTCATATTATCTGGATTAAATTAAAGGCCGCCGGAAAAGTTGCTCTGGTGCGCCCAGAAGCGTTCGAGCATCTTGAGGGTCTTATTGAGGTCGGCCAGATTGTTCGTTTTGATATCCGTTCCCTCCAGAGCCGTTTCATGGCGTTTGAACATATCGGAAATTATATTGTGCAATTCCACGCCTTTATCCGGCAGGCGGACACGGATGGACCTTTTGTCATGCACGGAGCGTTCCTGAACGAGATAGCCGTTTTCGACCATCTTCTTGACGTTATAGGAGACGTTGGAGCCGAGATAGTAGCCGCGGATCGTCAGTTCGCCCACGGTCATCTCTTCCTTGCCGACGTTGTAGAGAATCATGGCCTGCACGTTATTAATATCCTGTATGCCGCGCTTGTCGAGTTCGACTTTCAGCACGTCGAGAAAATGACGGTGCAGGCGCTCGATCAACTGAATGGCTTCGTAATAGGGTGTCGTCACGGTGAATCTCGCTCTTGTTACGTTTTGCCCCGGTGTGGCGTGAATGTTGTCGGCATTAATCTTAAAGTGCGCCGATGATAATAACAATTGATCAAACCACAAAGATAATTTTTAATGGTTTTGGCTTAAAAAAATGTAAAAGACATGACAAATATCTCTGATATCTCAGCCTTTCCAGCCCTCAGGATGCGCCGTATGCGCTCCTCTCCCTGGGTCCGCGACCTCGCGCAGGAGCATAGAATTTCCGTAAAAAACCTGATCTGGCCCTTATTTGTCATAGAAGGGAAAGGACAGCGCGAGGCTGTGGCGTCGATGCCCGGGGTCGAGCGGATGAGCGTCGATCTGGCGGTTGAGGCCGTGAAGGGCGCTTACGATCTGGGAATTCCTGCTGTCGCGCTTTTTCCTATCACCCCTGCGGATAAAAAGACCGCTGACGGGCGGGAGGCGTGTCACTCCGCCAACCTGATTTGCCGGACCGTTTATGCGATCAAGAAAGACGTTCCCGGAATCGGCGTCATTACCGATGTCGCGCTGGACCCCTACACCACCCACGGACATGACGGGCTGCTTCAGGATGGGGTGATTCTCAACGATGAAACTGTCGAGGTTCTCTGTCGGCAGGCGGTCGTGCAGGCGCAAGCCGGAGCGGATATCATCGCACCCTCGGATATGATGGACGGGCGGGTCGGCGCGATTCGGAAGGCTCTGGATCACGGCGGCTACACGGACAGGATCATTCTCTCGTATGCAGCCAAATATGCCTCCGCCTTTTACGGGCCGTTCCGGGATGCCGTGCAGTCCTCCGGCTGCCTGACGGGAGACAAGAAGACCTATCAGATGAATCCGGCGAACAGCGACGAAGCCCTGCGTGAGGTGGCGCTCGATCTGGCCGAAGGGGCGGACATGGTGATGGTCAAGCCCGGCCTGCCTTATCTGGACATTATCCGCAACGTCAAGCAGGCTTTTCATGTTCCAACCTTCGCCTATCAGGTCAGCGGGGAGTACGCGATGCTGCAAGCTGCGGCTGAAAACGGCTGGCTGAATTACGATGCCGCCCTTATGGAAACGCTTATTTCCTTCAAGCGGGCGGGGGCGGACGGAATTCTGACCTATGCTGCGCTTGATGCGGCCCGACTGATCGCCTCAAAATAACCTGCCTAAAACTTTGCTCCCCGGCCTGCGCTCTCTTGCATCCGCAGACAAAAATTCAGACACTATAGGAGCTTTCCTTATCGGTTGAGGATTCTCATCCGGTTTCTTGCTGCGTATGACTGCGTCTTCCCCGTCAGCAACCGATCTCGTCAATTTCAGCCATGAAACTCGTCGGCCTTATTCTCGTTCTGCTCTCAACCTTCGGCGGGCTTGTTCTGACCGCCGGGTTCGAGAAGGCCATGCATCTTCTCACGGGCGCGATTCTTCCTGCCGCTCCCGGCGAGATCGTTATCATCATGGGCTGCGCCTTCAGCGCCTTTCTGGTGGCGAACTCCATGGATGTCATCAAAGGCGCCGGGCGGTATATGGGCGCCCTCACCAAGCCTAATGCTTACAGCAAGGAGGACTATACCGAGTTGCTGTGTATGATGTTCGCGGTTTTCAAGCTGGCGCGTTCGAAGGGATGGCTGGCTATCGAACAGCATATCGAAAAGCCGGAGGAGAGCGACCTTTTCAAGAATTTTCCCACTTTCCAGCATAATCATCATGCCGTGACTTTTTTATGCGATTATCTTCGGATCATTTCGCTGGGGAACGAGAACCCCTTTCAGCTTGAAGCCCTGATGGATGCGGAGATCGAGGTCATCTCCCATCATGAGGCGCATCCCGGCCATGCCGTGCAGGCGATGGCGGACGGGATTCCGGCGCTCGGGATCGTTGCCGCCGTTCTCGGGGTTATCAAAACGATGGCCTCGATTTCCGAGCCGCCGGAGGTTCTGGGTAAGCTGATCGGCGGCGCCCTTGTCGGGACGTTCCTCGGGGTCTGGCTGTCCTATGCGTTCGTTGCGCCGATTGCTTCGGCCATGACCGCCAAGGCCGAGACGGAAGTGACCTATTACAAATGTTTAAAGACGGGAATCATCGCGTTTCTGAACGGGGCAGCGCCGCAAGTGGCGGTGGAATTTCCGCGCAAGCTTCTGCCGCATGACGTGCAGCCGACCTTTGCGGAGCTTGAGGCGAAGCTGAATGAAACGCCGACGGGCTGATTGTTGTAATTCTGGAGGATTGTGCCGTGGCTGACCCGGCGAAAGATAAAGCCCAGCCCATCGTCATCAAGAAGATCGTCAAGGGCGGCGGACATCACGGCGGCGCGTGGAAAGTGGCCTATGCCGACTTCGTGACGGCGATGATGGCGTTCTTTCTGCTGCTCTGGCTTTTGAACGTTGCTACGGATGAGCAGAAGAATGCGATTTCCAACTATTTCGACCCGACGCACCCGGCCGTCTCCAAAGATACGAGCGGCGCGGGCGGGGTCATGGGCGGGCTGACCATGTCGCCGCAGGGGGCGATGGCCTCGAACCAAAATCCCCTCACCCCCCAGCAAGTCAACCAGCAGAAGCTGCGCGGGACGGATAGCACATCGAAAATTACGGGCAAATCCGCCAAGGCGAAAGCCCGCGAGGCGGAAGAGAGCAAACGCTTCAAGGAGGCCGAGCAGAAGCTCAAGCAGGCGATTCAGAAAAGTCCGGAGCTGGCGAAGCTGGCAAAGAATTTGATGATCGACATGACGCCGGAGGGCTTGCGAATCCAGATCGTCGATCAGGAGGGGGAGCCTATGTTTCCTTCCGGCTCTGCGCGGATGTTTCCGAAGATGGAGGCGTTGCTCAAGCAGATCACCGAGATCGTTCTGGATATGCCCAACGAGGTTTCGATCCGCGGGCATACGGACAGTGTGAAGTACGCGCCGGGGGCGACGTACACGAACTGGGAGCTTTCGTCGGAGCGGGCTAATGCCTGCCGCCGCGTGATGCTGGATTCCAAGCTTCCGGCGGACCGGCTGAACAATGTCATGGGCAAGGCGGATACCGAACCGCTGATCGCTGACGACCCAAGCGACCCGCGCAATCGGCGGATCAGCATTATTCTGCTCAAAGAAGAACTGACGAATCCGCTGCCGCCCGAGGAAGAAGAAACCGCCGTTGAGGGCGAAGGGACTGGTGAAGCAGGCGAAGAGGGCGTGGCCGGAGAAGACGGGCTTGAGGGTGAAGGAGAATCTGAAGGCGGGGCCGATGTGGGCGAGGGCAGCGATTCCCCCTCCCCGCCCAAGCGGCCCATCGGGACGTTCCGCAAGACGCCGGGACAGGTGGAGTTTCCTTAGGGTTTATAAAACACAACGGGCACAACGCTCACAACAATTTCGGTGCTCATTATGGATCCCCGCGTTCGCGGGGATGCTTAGAAAGTCAGTGGAGTATGTCTGACAATCAATAAAGCTTTATTTCCAAAACAAGGTTAGTAATTTGGTGCGGAATGTTTTGCTTATTCAAAGCATTTGACAGTTCGTCAATGTTTTGGCTTAAAGAAAATTGTTTCCAGTGTCTGTGTTTGGCGGGTGATGTATCCCACCTAAATATTCTTGGAATAACTATATGTGCCAAATCGTCATAAGAGAAAGGTTGTCCCCAAACCCCTCCGTCTTTAATGTATGTATCGCCAATGTCTTCGATGGCAGGTAGTTCCCTACGCCAGTAAATTAAATCATCATTGAGCATTGAAAAAGTTGTCCATGTGCACCAGTTTTTAGGTTGCTGCGGATGGTCTGATCCGCTCGCCTTGAGCACTTGCGAACAGGTAAAAAAGAATTTTCTCCACTGTTCGTGATTCAAGGTTTTTTCCTAATCAAACCTGTTCGTCTTCGGGAAGCCGTTCGGGGGGACGCGGCCGGCGGAGGCGCGGGGGCCGACCCAGGGGTTGAGGTCGCCGACGAGGGTTTCGCCCGCGCCGTATTTGAAGGTCAGACCCTTTACCCAGTTGAAGGTTTTGGCGTCTGAAAGGCCGCCATCCTTGAATTTCTGGAGGCGGACGCCCTTGCCGCGGCTCATGACCGGAAGTTCGCCGATTTCGAAGACCAGCATCTTGCGGTTTTTGCCGATGACGGCGATGTGGTCGTCGCCTTCCTCCATGTATCGGCAGACCGAAGCTTCGCTGGTGCCGGAGACGTTCAGGATCTGCTTGCCGCTCTTGGTCTGGGCCAGAACATCGTCCGAGGGGACGAGGAAGCCGCGCCCCTCCGTCGAGGCGACGAGGATTTTCTGGCCGGGGCGGAAGACGAGGATGCCCGTGATCTCGGCATCGTTGGGGATATCGACCATCAGGCGAACGGGTTCGCCGAAGCCGCGTGCGGAGGGGAGTTTATCGCAGCCGAGCGTATAAAAGCGGCCGTTGGTGGCGAAGACCAGAATCTTATCGGTGGTCTGCGCCTCGATCGTAAAGCGGCTCCGGTCGCCATCCTTATATTTGAGGTCTTTCAAGTCGTGGCCATGGCCCTTCATGCCCCGGATCCAGCCCTTATCTGAGCAGATGACCGTCACGGGTTCCTTTTCAATCATGGCCTCGTTGAGGTCCACGGTTATGGGCGCGGGGGGCTTGCCGATTTTGGTGCGGCGCTTGCCGAGCGCGGTGTCCTGACCGAACCTTTTTTTCAGGTCGCCGATCTGTTTTTTAATGTGGGTCCATTGCCGCGCTTCGGAGCCGATGAGTTTCTGGAGGCGGTCGCGTTCCTTTTCTTTTTCTTCAAGCTCCTGCTTGATTTCTATTTCCGAGAGCTTATTCAGGCGGCGCAAACGCATATTGAGGATTTCCTCGGCCTGCAACTCCGTCAGGGTGAAGGTTTTGATCAGCTTGTCCTTCGGGTGGTCGTCGAAGCGGATGATCTTGATGACCTTATCGATGTTCAGATAGATCAGCATAAAGCCCTTGAGGACTTCTATGCGCTCCAACAGTTTGTCGAGCTGGAACTGGGAGCGGCGGACGAGGACGTCCTGCTGGTGGTCCAGCCAGTTTTGCAGGGCTTCCTTCAGGTTCATGACCTTGGGAACCTTGCCGTTTTCAAGCACGTTGAGATTCAGGTTAAAGCGCGTTTCCAGATCGCAGGCGCGGAAGAGCGCCTCCATCAGCAATTCGGGTTCGACGCTGCGGTTTTTGGGTACGAGGACGAGGCGGACATCCTCCGCGCTTTCGTCGCGGACGTCGTCGAGCATTGGAATTTTCTTTGTGTGGATGAGGTCCGCAATACGCTCGACCAGCTTAGATTTTTCTACGAGGAAGGGGATTTCGGTGACGACGATCTGGTAAGAGCCGCCCTTTAATTCCTCCTTGCACCATTTGGCGCGGATGCGGAAGGCACCCCGGCCCGTTTCATAAGCCTTGATAATTTCGGCGCGGCCCTCGACTAATATTCCCCCCGTGGGGAAGTCCGGTCCCTTAACGATTTTGACTAGTTCCGCGACGCTGGGGTCACTTTCCAGCATCAGTTCCATGGCCTCGCAGAGTTCAGCGACGTTGTGCGGGGGGATGTTGGTCGCCATTCCGACCGCGATGCCCGTGGAGCCGTTGGCGAGGAGATTGGGGAACGCGGCGGGGAGAACGATTGGTTCTTCATTCGAGCCGTCATAAGTCGGACGGAAATCAACGGCATTTTCTTCTATGCCCTCTAGCAGCAACAAGGCCACCTCGGTCAAACGTGCTTCGGTATAACGCATTGCCGCCGCGCCATCGCCATCAATACTACCAAAATTTCCCTGCCCGTCCACGAGGGGGTAACGCTGGGCAAAATCCTGCGCCACACGGACCATCGTGTCGTAAATTGCGGTGTCGCCGTGCGGGTGAAACTTACCCATCACATCCCCCACGACACGGGCCGACTTCACATGCTTTTGGTCTGGACGAAGCCGAAGCAAATGCATTGCATACAGAATCCGGCGGTGAACAGGCTTCAGGCCGTCGCGCACATCGGGCAGCGAACGGCTGACGATCGTGGACAGCGCATAGGACAGATACCGCTCGGAGAGGATATCGCCGAAGGGCTGGTCGATGATTTCGGCTGCGGGGGCGGTGTTTTTGTTCTTGGCCATAATGCGGGTTCAGGTTTTACACGTACACCCCTACCCCGTTTCCTGCAGGGAGGGCAAGTGCTCTGTTTTCTCAAAACGCTCGGCAAAACGCAAGTGCAACCTTCGCCGCGCTTCGGGAATTCCCTGATTGTGGTGGGCGAAGGCCCAGTGTTCGAGGAAATATCCCGTGAGGATTAGCCCCGTGAGAATATCTTCGCCCTCTGCCGGTCCGCCGTTGGGTTTGAGAAAGGCCGGGAGGTTTAAAAGCCTTGATTTATAAGGCTCTCCGGCGATATAGCTGACGGCCCGGCCCGTTTTGGGGCTGACGTAGGCCAGAGTGCGCTGATCTCCGCCTGCCGCGCAACGCGAGAGATCGAGGGAGAAGCCGAGTTCTTTCAGCAGCGCAATTTCCCATATTATATAGGCCGCCCCCCAGATGTCTTCCTTGAACGTTTCCAGAAGGGCGGCGAAGCCGCGGTAGAGCCCCGGATGCCCTTCCCGTTCCGGCAAGGCCTGATCGCAGAGGGCGCAGGCGGATTGGAGCGCGGCAAGTTTGAGCGGGTCGCTCAGGAATGTTGCGGCGGCGTTGCGTTTGAGTTCGAGCTTGAGCGTCCCCAGATTTTCTTCAACCCGCGCCTGCCAGTTTGCATCGACGATATTGCCGATTTCGAAGGAGCCACGATTACGGCTGGAGAAAGCGCCGTTCAGAAAGCCCGCTCGGCGGCCATAATTTTCGGTCAGCAAGGAAATCACCGCCCCGTTTTCTCCGTGACGCCGCGCCGCCAGCACTATTCCTTGATCTTGCCACTGTTCCATGGTTATAGAGTATCCTGATTTTTCGTGCAAAAGGCCAGAGGGAACCCGTTCATGCTCCAAACCGATCAAAAAGCCCCTCTGAAAGTCGGGGTCGCCGGGGTTGGGGCAATCGGGCGGGCGGTTTGTTTAGCCTTGAGCGAGGCTCCGGGTATTGACGGGCTTATCCTGCATATGATCTCTGATCAGAAAACCCGACCGGAGTTTGATATTCCGCAGGTGAATTTTGCTGCTCTGGCTCACGATTGCGATTTCATCGTTGAGTGTCTTCCCGCTCCGGCAGTTCCTGCGCTCGCTGCGGAGGTTTTCAAGAACGGGCGGGACATGGTCGTCATCAGCAGTGCGGCGCTTCTGCTCTTTCCTGAGATTTTGGAAACTCAGAAAAACTCGGGTAGCCGGATCATCGTCCCCTCCGGGGCGCTGGCGGGGCTGGACGGGGTCAAGGCGATGCGGGAAATGGGGATCGAAAGCTCGAAAATTGCCTCCAGCAAGCCGCCGAAGGGATTTGAGGGTGCGCCTTACGTTGTCGATAAAAAAATCGATCTGAGTTCCATAAAAACCAAGACCCTTATTTTTTCTGGAAATGCTCTGGAAGCCTCAAGAGCTTTTCCGGCCAACGTGAATGTCGCGGCAACCTTAAGTCTTGCCGGGATCGGGCCCGAGAAAACGCAGGTCGAAGTCTGGGCCGATCCGGCGGCGGTCAGCAATACGCACGAGATCACCGTGAAGACACGCTACAGCACGCTGGCCTCGCGGATCGAGAATATGCCCGATCCGGCGAATCCCAAAAGTTCGGTTCTGGCCGCGCGCAGCATCATCGCCGCCTTGCGCGACCTCCAGCAATCTGTTGTTATCGGGTGAGGAGATTTATTCATGCTGCCTAGCAAACCGTTTTACATGATCCGCCACGGGGAAACCGAAGCGAACGCGCAGCGGATCATGGCGGGGCGGCTGGACTCCCCACTGAATGAAACCGGAAAGGCGCAAGCGCGGGCCGTTCATGATGTGCTCGTGTCTTTAACGATTAAACCGCGCACAATCGTCCACAGTCATCTGTCTCGGGCGCGGGATACGGCAAACATCCTGAATGAGGTGCTGAGCGCCCCGATCCATGAAGACGCAGGCCTTGCGGAGTTGGACGCCGGGGATTGGGAGGGGCAGCCCTATGAGGTTTGCAGTCCGCTGCTTCAGGGATGGCAAGACCCGCCGAACGGTGAGACGTTCACGGCTTTTGCCGAACGACTGAAAAAGGCCAAGAGCCATGCTTTAAACACGCATGACGGGCCTGTGCTGATCGTCAGCCACGGCGGGGTCTTCCGCGGGTTGGGGATGATTTATGGACTTGAAGTGCCCGGCGTGTTTAAAAATTGTCAGCTACACGAATTCATTCCCGATCCTAAAAATATGGTGTTTCCCTGGGCGGTATGGAGCTATACGAGTTTTGCCAGCGGGACGGTACGCGAGCAAACGGATATTTTCCATCAAGCCTTGAGAAAAAGCGCCTGATCAGGCTTGCTCTATCGCCTGATAAATTTTCAGCGCCTGCGCCGTTTCCCTTACATCATGGACGCGGAAGAAGCTTACGCCCTTGTTCCAGCCCCAAAGAACTGAGGCAAGGGAGCCGCCGAGACGTTCATCCGGCGTGGACTGATCGGCTGAAATTTTTTCGATAAAACTTTTGCGGGAGGTTCCGAGCAGGACGGGAAAACCCGTTGCCACAAAACGATCAAGGTTTTTAAGTAGCGCAAGGTTATGCGCGGGCGTCTTGCCAAAGCCGATGCCGGGGTCGATGATAATATTTTCCCGTTTTATTCCGGCTGTTAGACAAGCTGTTGTCCGTTCGAGCAGATACTCTAGCACCTCGTCAACAATGCTTTCATATTTCGGGGCGTTTTGCATCTCCTGCGGATTTCCGCGCATATGCATCAGGCAGACGGGGACATCGAACGATGTGGCGATGGAAAGACTTTGGGGATCGTGCGTCAGGGCCGTGACATCGTTGATCATTCCCGCGCCCGCTTCCAGAGCGGTCTTCATCACAGCGGCGTTGCGCGTATCTATGGAGATCAAAGGGACTTTGTCTTTCAGCGCCTGAATGACCGGAAGGACTCGTTCGGCCTCCTCTTGGGGCGATACCGTCTTCGCGCCGGGGCGGGTGGATTCCCCTCCGATATCAATAATCTCCGCGCCCTCCTCTGCCATTCTTAAGGCTTGCTGCACCGCGCTGTGCTGGTTGGTGTAGCGGCCGCCGTCGGAGAAACTGTCCGGGGTGACATTCAGAATGCCCATGAAGACCGGGCTGTCCTTCATTTTTTTCCTCAGGCGCACAAACGGATTGGACATTATTTAACGACTTTCAGCGGCACAGAGAGTTTTTCGCCTTTGCGGATTTCCTGCTCCGGCGGCAGTGAAGCCAGCATTTCCTCCAAGGACGTTTCCAAAGCCGGGTGAATCCAGTCCGGGGCAATTTCGTGCAAGGGGTAGAGTACAAAGGCGCGCTCATGCATCCGTGGGTGGGGAAGGATGGGCGCGTCCATTATAATCAATCGGTCATAGGCGAGCAGATCGAGATCGAGAACGCGGGGAGCGTTGCGTTCTTTTTCCAGTCTTCCGAAATTTTTTTCGATTGCTTTGAGTTCCTTCAGAAGGTTTGAGGGCGGAATTTGCGTTTCTATAACACAGACCGCGTTGGCGTACCATGGCTGATCGGAAACCGGAATCGGCGCGGAGTGCCAGATGGATGAAACTTCCAGAATTTCAATCCCCTCAATGTCGCCTATAGCATTAACTGCCGCTTGAAGCGTTTTTTCGGGCGGGCCGAATTCGCTCGGTATGTTGGCGCCGAGGCCGATGATAATCATGCTTGTAACCTGCTTCATTACGAAAAAGGGGCCAAAACGGCCCCGACTGCGTATCATATTTCAAAAAAAGTTACCAGCTTCGCACCTTGCCGGTGTCCACATGGACGAAGTTGCTGCGCGGGTAGTAACCGACGCCGCCCGCCTTCAGCGCCAGCGCCGTATTCCTGATCATCTTCGTGTTCTGGCCGGGGATACGGATATCAATCGCCTGACCGTACATATGGAATGAATTCCTTGCAACGCCCGAGCTTCCATGACGGAGCATGGCATTGGTTTTCGGACTGCGATAGCCGGAGAGAATTTGATAAGGTTCGTTGGCCTCCATACGCCCGTAAAGAAGTGAAAGGATATCAATCACCCGTGGGTCCATCGGAAAAACCTCGGTCGTGCGGAAATCACGCAGGACGTAATTCATGCGCTCAAACGCCTCGGGAAGGTACCTGTCCCCCACGCGGTAGACGCCGGAAAAGGTCTCACCCGTATGGGCATGACGAAAGGCAATTTTCCAGGATTTGAAGTTTCCTTTTGCAAAGGCCTTCTGCACAGGAAAAAGCGGAAGAACCGACGCCAGCAAGGTGCCTAAGCCCATTTTGAGAAGACCGCGGCGGTCTATATCGAGCTTTTGCCCGGAGGCTTGCGTTTCAATAGTATTGCTCAGCATAAAATACCTCGCATTTCTAATGTTTCAAAATCACATAGATATTCATCTACGCTAACCGGGAGCGTTTATTGGTAGCCGAAAAAGATTCGTGAGTAAAGATAAAAACCGATTCGGGGGAAGTGTGATGCCGTTTAATCGGCGATCTTGACCACTAAACTATTGCTATTATTAGGAATATAAATTCCATTATTTTTTTCAAGCGCTTGCAAAAGTTTCTTATCATGAGAATAAATGTCTTCGCCGAACACAACCTGTCCCTGCGGGCCGATCCAAGCGGTATAGTATAACAGGTAGACCGGAATGGTTTGCGGGATCATGATGTCCCTGGTTTTTTTGCTTTTGATATTGGCCCTCAGTTTCTCCTCGGACCAGCCTTCCCGGTTCGAAAGGATAAAGCTGGCCAGCTTTTCCGGCTCCTGAAGACGGATGCAGCCCGAGGATTGAGCGCGATCGGAGCGGCCAAACAGCTTCCGGTCATTCGTATCATGCAAGTAGATGTTATGGCGGTTGGGCATAAGAACGCGGATCCGGCCCAGAGGGTTGTGGGAGCCTGGAATCTGTACCAGCCGGAGAGATCTGTATTCCTCGGGCGTCATTGCGGCCCAGTCGGTGGCCATGGGGTCGAGGGTCTGTGCCTCCTGTCCGTAACCCTGATAAATCTCCATGCCCTTATCGACCAGATAGCCCGGATCGTCGATGAGTTTGGGGAGGATATCCTCCTTCTGGATGGTCGGGGGAACGGTCCAGTCGGGGTTAAAGCGAACACCCGTCACTTCGGTTCTGAAAGACAGTGTGGCGCGTTTGGGGCGGCCGACGATGACGGGCATTTCAATTTTGACCTGTCCGTTTTCGAGCGCCCACAGCGTTGCCGAGGGTAGATTGACCATAATCACTTTTGAGGTGTCTTCCGTCGGCATCCAGCGCAAACGTTCCAGATTGACGATGATTTGCCGAATCTTGTCCTTGAGGTTCTGGTTCAGGATAAAAAGCGTTTTAGCGCCGATGACGCCGTCCGATTTCAAGCCTTTTTCAGCTTGAAACTGCTTCACGGCCTCCACCAGAGCCGTATCGTAGATCAAGCGGTTGTCCTTTTCCTGAATTTCCGGCAGGCCGAGGCGCTGGCGCAATTTTGGGACTTCCGCATGAGATTTCCCTGGAGAAAGCGGTTTGGCCATACGGATGGGCTCAACCTGCGCTGCGGGGTCTTCCTGCCATTTTTTTGTCAGTGTCAGGAGTTCGGCCTGCAGCGCCTTGTAGGTTGCTCCCTGCGGCTCGACGGAGCGGAGAAGTTTTTCGAAGTCGCCCTCGGAGTTCAGCAAAGCCAGCACAGAGGCCACATCGGGCCTTTGACGCCAGTGAGAAGCCTCCAGCCCCAGCGCCGAAGCCTTGACTCGCATCCCACTTTGATCGCGGACATAGCGGACAAAAGAATCGGTAAGCATTAATTCAAAATTCATCAGAGAATCTTTTTCGAGCGGAATTTTTTTTCCTGCCTTCACTTTTGGCCCCATCAAGCCCGCTATCCGGCTCCAGTGGTAAGTTTCCGGGTTCAGGCCATGGGACCATGAGTTTTGTATCGCCTGTATCATTACGGCCGCCTGCTTGTTCAGTCGGTTGCGGTTGAGCCAGAACGGCTCGCCGCTTCTCTGCGTATAGAAATTTTCTAGAGCGGCTTGATCGAGAACCTCCAGCGCCGACTGTGTGGAGGGGCTTTGCTGATACTCACCCACATAGGCGCCGCCGTCGGCCATCGCCTGTAAAGGTTGCGGCCCGTACATAATGAAGGCTGCACAGATGAGGACGGCTTGAATAATTTTACTTTGACTTTTTCTTGATGCAGTCACGTTCAGAGGGCGAAATACAGGTGGGTAGTGTTGACCTTCCGCTATCCTATACGCCGTAATCGCTTTTGGCTTGATAAAATCCCTGTTCGGGCCAAGGTGTTCACAGATCAGCGAAAATATGCGTCTCCGCCTTCGCGCCCGGATGGGTGACCGCGCCTTCGCTGGCGGGGCCGACAAGCTGGGCGTATTTCCAGAGTGCGCCGGAATTGTAATTATTGGTTCTGGGTTTCCAGTCCTTGCGGCGTTTTTCCAGTTCTTCTTCGGTCAGATCGACAGAAAGAGTCCCCTGCTCCGCGTCGATACGGATCATGTCGCCGTCTTTAATCAAAGCGATGGGGCCGCCTATCGCTGCCTCCGGTCCGACATGGCCGATGCAGAAACCGCGCGTGCCGCCGGAGAAGCGTCCATCGGTGATCAGGGCGACCTTGCCGCCCGTCCCCTGCCCGTAGAGCGCCGCCGTGGTGGAGAGCATTTCGCGCATACCTGGACCGCCCTTCGGGCCTTCGTAGCGGATGACGAGGACTTCGCCTTCCTTATATTCTTTTTTCTGAACGGCGTTGAAGCAGGCTTCTTCCCCGTCAAAGACGCGTGCAGGGCCGCTGAAGACCAAGTCTTTCATTCCGGCGATTTTGACGATCGCGCCGTCCGGGGCGAGATTGCCCTTTAGACCGACCACTCCGCCCGTCGGGTGCAGCGGGTTTTTCACAGGGTAGACGACTTTCTGATCCTTTGGAAATTTAACGTCTTTCAAGTTTTCGGCCATGGTTTTTCCCGTCACAGTCAGACAGTCGCCATGAATAAAGCCGTTATCTAGAAGCTCTTTCAACACGATACCAACGCCACCAACATCGAAGAGGTCTTTGGCCACGTATTTTCCGCCGGGGCGAAGGTCCGCGATATAAGGCGTCTTCTTGAAAATCTCATCGACGTGGAAGAGATTAAATTCGATCCCCGCCTCATGAGCCAACGCGGGCAGGTGCAGGGCGGCATTCGTGGAGCCGCCCGTTGCTGCGACAATCGCGGCGGCGTTCTCCAGCGCCTTTCTTGTCACAATGTCGCGGGGGCGCGGACCACCGCTGCGGATAAGTTCCACGACCGCCTCCCCGGAGGCGCGGGCGTATTCATCCCGGCTTTCGTAGGGCGCGGGTGCGCCGGCGGAATTTGGCAATGCAAGCCCTATGGCTTCTGACACGCAGGCCATGGTGTTGGCCGTGAACTGTCCACCGCAGGCGCCCGCCGAGGGGCAGGCCACACATTCCAGTTCATGTAAATCCTCATCGGACATGGTCCCGGCGGCGTGCTGGCCGACCGCCTCGAACACGTTGACGACATCCACATCCTTGCCGCGAAATTTGCCGGGAAGGATCGTGCCGCCGTACATAAAAATGCTGGGGACGTTCAGGCGGATCATCACCATCATCATGCCCGGCAGGGATTTATCGCATCCGGCCAGACCGACCAGTGCATCATAGCAGTGGCCGCGCATGGTGAGTTCGACGGAATCCGCAATCACATCACGGGAGACCAGCGAGGAGCGCATCCCCTCGTGGCCCATGGCTATGCCGTCAGTCACTGTTATGGTCGTAAACTCACGTGGAGTCGCTCCGGCTTCGGAGACGCCTTTTTTGACCGATTGCGCCTGACGGTTCAGGGCGATGTTACAGGGGGCGGCTTCGTTCCAGCACGTCGCTACGCCGACCAAAGGCTGATGGATTTCCTTCTCGGTCATGCCCATCGCGTAATAGTAGGAGCGATGCGGGGCGGATTTCGGGCCTTCGGTCACGTAGCGGCTGACCAGACGGTCCTTGTTCCACTCTGTGCCTGAGACGGTCTTTTTATGCGATTTCTTTTCGTCAAACATGACGAATACGGATAACGTCTTTTATGAACTTAGACAAGAGGACATCGAAATATTACTTCCCCCGGCGGGCCGCCTTCTTCTTCGCGCCCTTACCTTCCAACGATGGCTCAGGCAGATCGCCTACATCATCCTCGTGGATTCCCTCGCGAACCAAGGTAATCTCGTTGTGATAACGCCGGAACGCCTCGGCGTTGGCAATATAGGGGATGCGGATAAAGCGCTGGCCGGTGCCCATCACCACAACACTGGCGTAGCCGAAAAGATGGCCGGGAAGCATACGCTCCAGGTCAATACTTTCAATTTTGCTAAAACGGATGTCCACGACATCCATCTGCAGCAGACCGTAACGCGCCAGCACGCGTTTGTTGGTAATGGCCAGAAGGAGATAATGTTTTGTAATCATAGCGAGAGCTACCATTATTGCCCCAACAGTCAATAGAAGGTACCCCAGTGGCCGTGCAACAAAAAACAAAAATATAAGACCCATGATGATAACAGCTAAGGATTTCCAGTATATCGCATTATGAAGCTTGGCCCTGAGAACCACATCCTCCCCTGAGACCATCATTCTCTTAAGCTCCTGATCCTGAAAGGATAGTTGCCGTGTTCCAACGGGCGTTTTCGTTGCTTTTTCTTCTGCTGCCGTCATAACGCTTTTGCCTTTTCGATTGCCTTCCTGAATGCTATGGGGTCTTCAATCGGAGGCAGGACAACCTCCCCCACGCCCATACCGCGCACCATGATACGGCCGTAGTTGAATACCCTTCCCATAATGGTCTGCAACACGTTCACCCCTTCGATCCGGTCGATGTTGATTTCACCAACCTGCCGGGCTACAAGCCCGCGCTTAAAAATCAAACGGTTGTTTGTAATTGCAATTTCCGTCGTGGCCTTAACGACCATCATGTGCGCGAATTTTAGCAAACCAAATATGAAGACTAAAAAAGCCCCGAGGCGAATAACTGGATGAAGAATCAAAATGGATTCCATTACCCCTGCATTTTTCATAGGTTCATTACCGAAAATAATATAAAGCTTTATCGCACCGATAATAATTACCACCCCTAGAAGGAGACTCCAGATAATCGAGAAAAACGCCCCGACCGTGTACATCCAGTGAAACTGGCCAATATGGACTAGCTCCTCGTCCGGCCCCAGCGATTGTTGTACGTAGAGCATAAGAAATCAGACCCTTTCAAATGGGTAACAGGATAAGAAAATCAATAATTTGGGGGAAAGTTTAGCTCTACTCTTCACTGGCCGCAAGTCTCAAAACACTATAAGTTCCCAGCTTTTGCAGTTATAAACAGCCAAAGCCGCACTCCAACTGGGGTATATTACCTTTTTTTCTATTGATCGCCAAAGGAAATCCCCAGCGAGCGGGCGGTGTTGACGAGCATTCCGCCTTTATCTACGGTTCGGCACTCTTGTATCGCCTGTTCGATCGGAACATCAACGACATTCATATTCTGCCAGGCGACCATGCGGGCAAATTGCCCCTTTTTGAGCAAATCGACAGCTTTTACGCCCAGAGCCGAGGCTAAAAGACGATCATTGCAGGTCGGGCTTGCGCCCCTTTGCACGTGCCCCAGAACCGTGACGCGGGTCTCGGATTCTGTGGCTTGCGCGATTTTTACACCCAGATACTCGCCGATTCCCCCGTAACGGGTTTCACCGCCGTGATAAACCACCTCAAATTTCCTGCCGTCGGGAGTTTTAACGGCCTCAGAAACGATTACGAGGGCGAAGTTTCTGCCGCTTTGCTTTACGGCCCGGATTTTTGCGGCGATCTTCTCCACGCTATAGGGTATCTCGGGGATCAAAATGACGTCCGCCCCGCCCGCTATGCCCGCCGTCAGAGCGATATGGCCCGCATCGCGGCCCATCACCTCCAGCACCATGACCCGGTCATGGCTGGCCGCCGTGGGTTGCAGCCTGTCCAACGCTTCGGTTGCCACCGCTACCGCGGTATCGAAGCCCACGGCGTAATCCGTCAGATTCAGGTCGTTATCAATGGTTTTGGGGATTCCTATAAATTTCAAGCCGCCTTTTTTCATCAGCCTGTTGAGTATGCTGAAGCTGCCATCTCCGCCGATTCCGATGACATAATCAATTTCCAAGGCTTTAAAAGCAGTTATCAACTCGTCCGAGCGGTCTATAACCCGGCCGTCCGGCATTTTGTATTCAAAGGGGTTGCGCGAATTTGTTGTCCCGAGAATCGTACCGCCGAGGCGCATGATTGCAGTGTCAAAGTCTTTTGGCGTCAAAACCCTGTATTCGGGCTTTTCCTCCAGAAGGCCAGCCGTGCCGTTTTCTACCCCGATCACCTTCCATCCCAGCCGATCCGCAGCGATTACGACCGACCGCATCACGGCGTTCAGGCCGGCGCAGTCGCCGCCGCTGGTAAAAATGGCTATCTTCTTTGTCATGATTTTTTTCCTAAAAATTATTATTTTCCTGAAGCCCTCGCGAACACTCCCCTTATTTCCTTACAGGGAACGCCCCTTCCCTGCAATTCCCCCTCAGACATAAGATTTTTTTGTAAAATTGCGTATTTTGTGTTAATAAACAAAGGATTATGTGATACCATTATTTTTTAAAGTTTATATCGAATGTACGATTTTTTTCTCATGGAAGATCAAGAGGATTTGCGCGTAAAACTCGCGGAATACAAGAGCGAGCATCAAGCGCTTGATGAGCTGATTCAGCTTGCGACAGAGGGCGATAAGCCCGTTAATCTGCTGCACCTTCAGCAACTCAAGAAAAAGAAGCTCTGGCTGAAGGATATGATCCAGAAGCTGCAGAGTTCTCTCATCGACGATATTATCGCCTGAGTCGGCCTTATCCCGTTGCTTTTTCCCTTCCTTTTGCTATAAACGGCTGGTGATACAGCCGGATAAAAGTCCTCTTGTCGGTGTTCTTATGGGGTCTCAGAGCGACTGGGAGACCCTTGAGGGTGCCCATCTCATTCTTAAAGAACTGGCTATCCCGCATGAGTGCCGGATCGTTTCGGCGCACCGGACGCCCGAGCGTATGGCTGATTACGCCAAAAACGCGGAAAGCCGAGGCATTAAGGTCGTTATCGCCGGCGCTGGCGGTGCCGCGCACCTTCCGGGCATGGTCGCCAGTCTGACGCATTTGCCTGTTCTGGGCGTACCCGTTAAAAGCAGAGCACTCAGGGGCATGGACAGTCTGCTTTCCATCGTCCAGATGCCGGGGGGTATTCCCGTCGGGACACTGGCTATCGGTCCTTCAGGCGCCAAAAACGCCGGACTTCTTGCTGCCTCCATCCTCTCTCTTGCCGATCCCGCGCTTTGCGAGAGGCTGAAAGCCTATCGGGAGAAGCAGACCCGCGACGTTGCCGAGTTTCCCGAATAGCAACAGGCACAGCTTATCCACAAAGATATGTCTATCAAAACATTAGGAATTCTGGGAGGGGGGCAGCTGGGGCGGATGAGCGTCCTCGCGGCGGCACGACTTGGGATCAAATGCGTGGTGCTTTCGCCGGAGGATGATTCACCTGCATCCCATGTCGCGTGGAAGACGATTGTGGCCGATTATGCGGATCATTTCGCTCTCAAAGCCTTATCGGACCTCACGGACGTCATTTCCTATGAATTTGAGAATATCCCCGTTTCGACCGTCGATATTCTGAATTCCTTAAAACCCAACTCCGTGTTTCCCTCCAAGGCTCTTCTTGAAGTTTCTCAGGATCGGCTGGCTGAAAAAGCCTTTCTCAACGGCCTTGGCATTGAAACGGCCCGCTGGACGGCTGTCCAGACCCTTGAGGATATTACGGAGGCGGTGCAAGGCTGGAGAAGCGATTCGTTTGTCTTGAAGACCACCCGGTTCGGTTACGATGGCAAGGGGCAAATTTTCTGTCCGGCTTCGGGAATTAACGATAATCGCGGTTTGTTTGCGTTTCTAGAATCTCATTCTGAAGTTCAACTCATTCTTGAGGATGGCATTTCTTTTACGGACGAGGTTTCTGTCATAGTAGCCAGAGACCGCGCCGGAAAAACAGCCGTTTACGGGCCGATGCTCAATGAACACCGGAACCATATCCTGCACCGGACAACCGTCCCTGCCCCTCATAATCTGGAGCTTTGTGCGAAGGCCGTGCAGATCACCAGGCTGGTCGCTGAAGCGGTTGACCTTGTGGGCGTTTTGACCGTTGAGTTTTTTGTGACCCGCAACGGTCGGCTTCTGGCCAATGAAATCGCGCCGCGGACCCATAATTCCGGGCATTGGACAATCGACGCCTGTGCAGTTTCCCAGTTCGATCAGCATATCCGAACGGTTTGCGGATTTCCGGTTGGGTCGCCCGAGCGTCATTCCGATGCGGTCATGCTGAACCTGATCGGCGCCGATGTGCTGGATTCCGAAAAATACCTCAATCAAAAAAACGCTTGCCTTCATTTGTACGGCAAGCAAGATGTCCGGGAAGGACGCAAAATGGGCCATGTGACATTTCTGGAGGAAAGAAAAGATGACAAAAACTGCTGTTAGCAAAACAACCGGGAGTTCCACCCGCACAGAGACCGATTCGTTCGGTCCGATCGACGTCCCCGCCGACCGTTACTGGGGGGCGCAGACACAGCGCTCGCTCGGGAATTTCAAAATCGGCGGTGAGCGGATGCCCAAACCTCTGATCCGCGCTTTGGGGGTTCAGAAAAAAGCCTCTGCCCTTACCAATATGCAACTGGGCGTTCTGGATTCAAAAATCGGCGAAGCGATAGTCGCTGCCGCTGAGGAGGTGATCGACGGCACACATGACGACGAATTTCCTCTGGTCGTCTGGCAGACGGGTTCGGGAACGCAGACTAACATGAATGCGAACGAGGTGATCTCCAACCGTGCGATTGAAATTCTCGGCGGGCAGATGGGCAGCAAGAAGCCCGTCCATCCCAACGACCATGTGAATATGGGGCAGTCGTCCAACGATACGTTTCCGACCGTGATGCATATTTCGGCGGTTGAGCAGATCCATCACGAACTCATCCCTGCCCTGCAGCATCTGCACAAGGCGCTGGACGGTAAGGCCAAGGATTTCAAGGATATCGTCAAGATCGGGCGGACGCATTTGCAGGACGCCACGCCGTTGACTCTGGGGCAGGAGTTTTCCGGCTATGCCAAGCAGATTGAATACGGGATCGCCCGGGTTCAGGCCGTGTTGCCGCGATTGCTGGAACTGGCACAGGGCGGAACGGCTGTAGGAACTGGAATCAACTGCAAGGCGGGGTTCGCCGAAAAATTTTCCGAGAATGTTTCGAAAATTACGGACCTTGCGTTTCGCACAGCGGAGAATAAATTCGAGGCGCTGGCGGCGCATGACGCACTGGTCGAGGCGTCGGGCGCTCTGAACGTCCTGGCCGCCTCGCTGATGAAGATTGCCAACGATGTGCGCCTGCTCGGCTCCGGTCCGCGCTGCGGATTTGGGGAGATCAATTTGCCGGAGAACGAGCCCGGCTCCTCCATTATGCCCGGCAAGGTCAACCCGACGCAGTGCGAGGCGTTGACCATGGTGTGCGCGCAGGTGATGGGCAATCATGTCGCCGTGACGATCGGCGGATCGAACGGGCATTTCGAACTCAACGTGTTTAAGCCTGTTATCATTTATAACGTGCTGCAATCCCTCCGGCTGATCGCCGACGGGTGCAACAGTTTTACTGATAATTGCGTGGTCGGGATCGAGGCGAATACCGCCCGTATCGAAAAGCTGGTGAATGAGAGCCTCATGCTCGTCACGGCTCTCAACCCTCATATCGGATACGATAATGCGGCGAAGATCGCCAAGAAGGCCCATGCGGAAGGCACCTCCCTCAAGGATGCCGCGATTGCGCTGGGGCTTCTGACGGCCGAGCAGTTCGCGCAGTGGGTTAAGCCCATTGATATGATCAAGCCGAGAGATTGAGTTTTCTCAGTCCCTTAGCCTGATTTTCTTGCTTTTTTCTTTCATCCCGCCCTACTCTTGCGGGGACGAGGAGTATTATGCAGCCACAGGATCACAGCGTATTGCTTGAGCGGATCAAGGAGGTTCTGGCGAACGAAACTATCCGGCAGGTCGTAGCGGAGGATTACACGCGTTTTTTCCAGCAACTGGGCGTGGCGCCGTTCATGGCTTCGGCGCTTGCGAACGACACCCTCTTATGTCTTGAACGCCCCGGCTGGGATCTCCGCCGGACAGAACATGAAATTTATAGGAACCTCCGGGCGATGCCCGCCGAAACGAAATATATCGGCGCGGCGACGGTGGGGGATAGTTTTGCGGATATGCTGCAACGGCGGGCTAAGGCGTTTTCCGGCCAGATCATGGTCCGAATGATGGATATGAAGGGGGGGTCTGTCGCCAATATCTCGCCGCACCACGAGCGGCTTGTTTCCAACCGGAATGACCTAAAGGTAACCGAATCCGAAAACACTGACGGGCTTTCGGGAAGCTTTTCTGCCGCCGTTCTCAACAACGTGCTGCACCACGAGGCGCCGGAGCGGGCCGATGAAATCCTGCGGAGCGTCAGTTCAAAAGTCACGGACAGACTTGTGGTTCTGGAAAATACCACGGTCGGAAAGACGCCGGACGAACAGGCGCAGGACCGGGCCGTGCAATTCATGCATGAATATCTTTTTCATCGCCTGCTGCAGGATCCGGCCACGCATGACACGCCCCTGCCCGGGAATTACGATACGGCGGAAGGGTGGACGCAGCGCATTGAGGAGGCCGGATGGCGGCTGAATTACCGCGAGAGCCATTTCATGGAGCCGCATCATACGGTTCTGGTCTTCGAAAAAGACTGAGACATGAAAAAGCGCTCCGTCCTCGTTTCCGGGCATCCGACCAGCGTGACGCTGGAGGATGAGTTCTGGGACGCGCTGAAGGTCATAGCCGAGCGGCGCGGGCAGAGCCTGAACCAGATCATCACGGACATCGACGCAGGGCGGAGCGGCGCGAATTTGTCGAGCGCGATCCGGGTTTTTGTGCTTAAGCAAAAGGGGGATTGAATTTTATGAATGCTGAGAACCGAAAAGGCTTTAAGGAGTTTTTTAAGTTCTGCGCTTTTATCTTATTTCTCTGGTTTTTTTATTGGGCGCTTATAGCTGCTTTTGCATTCGTGCATAAAGTTCTGGGGGGCAGGAAACTCGATTACCCTTTTGTGCCTTCAATTTTTACAGAAGTTATTAATCCTTATTTGCTGTTTTTCTTTGTTATGTTCTTGTTACAAAGAGGGCGTTGGTTTTATGCGCTTTACTATAAGCAAAATGTTGTAAATTCATTTGTCGAATATTACTTTCAGCCAATTATATTCGGGGGCGTATGTTTTCTTTTTATAGTGGCTCCAGCAATTGATATTGTTTTTGCTGCTTTTTCAGACCATTTCTTTGGGACAATCACTTGGCTGATACCAAACATAGTAAGCCTATTTTTATTTTTGTTTACTCCTTTTGTCCTACTTTCGCTCATATCAAGCCGTTCTTTACGCTATCACCATGACCAAAAGCTTGCTGCAGTTAGTTTGATTGGGATAACTATTACTGCCATTCTTGATTTTTTTGCTTATCTCAGTGGTTTTTTAGATCGCGTTTTTTTAGGCGTGGTTTGTGAAACACATTCACAAATGTTGTTTTTTTCTCTGCTGGGCTTTTTGATGCTTACAGAACTCGTGGCCTATACTTTTCTTAATAGGTCTTATAGGCCTCATTTTACGGCTTTTGTTTTTCTGACCCTTGTCGTGTTGTTTCTCTTAATTGATATCTTTCTTCTCACTGGGCTCCGAGTACTTTGTTATGACCCTCTAACAGAAGTTCTGCCATAGTTACTGCAGCAACCCTTTCAGCACATCCTCCACGACGTCCTCGGGTTTGATTTCCTCGGGTTTTTGCTCCTCCTGCGGCGGCTGGGCCTGCGGCTCCTCGGCTACGGGCGCTGGTTCTTCCTGCGGCGGTTGTGCTTCCGGTTGCGGTTCGGGTTGGAGGACTTCCTTCACGATGGACTCTACATCCTGCGGCGGTGGCTCCGCCGGTGCCGGAACGGGTTCAGGCTGCGGCTTCGGCGCGGCAGGCTCGGGCTGAGGCTCCGGGTCAAGCACCTGCTGGAGGATATCCTGCGGCGTCAGTTCCTTGGGTGTTATTTCCTCCTCACCGCTGCTCGGGAGGACTTCCTGAGGCTGGCCCTTGGCAGGCTTTTTCTTTTCCTCGCCCGGCAAGCCCAGCTTGTCCGTTAGAAGTTTTTCAAATTTGCGGTTAATCTTCCGGTTGAGGTAATCCTGCATGACTCCCTGTCCGAAGGTCTGGGCGGGGTTGTCAAGCGGGCCGCTGAAGGCCATTTCGAAGGGCGGGATATCGGCGGGCACGTCGCCCTGCGGCTTCACGGTAATTTTATGTTTTGTGGACAACGTCCATTTCGGCAGGTTTACGGTTCCGGTCGTTGCGATATTCGCCTCTGGCCCGTCGAGATCGAGCTTCTGAATTGTCACGACGCCTTCGCGGATGACGTAGTTTCCGTCCAGCGTGTCGAAGGCGGTTTTGCCGCCCTTGGTCGTGCCCTTCCACAGGCCGAGCAGGGAGTCGCCGGGTTTGGATTCATCCGATAAAGCTTCGGCGAAGCGGGTGACGTCGACGCCGTTGAGGACGATGTCGCCGCCCGTTACCGTGCCCTGCCCGCCCAGATCGTACACCAATGCGGCGGGGCTGGTGCCCGAGGTCGTGATTTCCAATTCGGTGCTGACCTTGCCGCTGGCGTCGATCATCTGCGAACCCGCCAGCGCCTTGACCAGCCTCGCGACCGAAACGTCAGTCAGGCTGCTTTTTGCCTCGATGTGGACAGGCTGGCGCGGCTGATTGGCTGATTTCACCGTGGAGGACATGGCGATGCGGCCCTCGAACAAACCGGCCTGCATCTCCGTGATTTCCATGACCCCGTCTTTGAGCGCGAGTTTCATGCGCGGGGCTTCGAGGGGCCATGGGCCGTAGGTGATGGAGGAAGCCGAAAGGTTGATGTCCGCATTGACGGCATGAAGGCCCGCCGTATCGATTGTGTCCTTCGACCAACGCTCGGCCGTGCTTTTTTGCGCGGCGTTTCCGGTGGTCACGGAGGAGGCCAGTACCACCTTGCCGAATTTCAAGTCGCCGGAGAGGTAGGGTTTAGTTGCGGTGAGATCAATTTTCGCATCGCCCTGGACCGTAAATCCGGCCAGGTCGCCCTTCAAGCCCGCAAGGGTATAAGTCTGCCCGTCCTGCGAGATTTTTGCGTATACATCCAACGGCTTTTTGAAGTTCGGATCCTGTTCGGCCGCACCGGAGAATTTCTGCATGGCCTCGGCCATGTTCTTGTGTTTGAGCTGGACGGTCATGCCGCTGACGGAGGGGGTTTGCAGCGGGGTTTTGACCTTGCCCTGCGTTATGAGTTCGCCGTTCAGGGCTGCAATATTCGCAGTCATGTCCATTGCGTCCGCCGATCCGGCCAGTTTAGCCTTGATGGAGGCTTTGCCCATATCCTTCGGCAGGCCGGAGGCATCGACCGAAAGCGCCTTGGCCAAAGCCTGAACATCGGCCGTATCCACCGAAAGGTTCAGCGCCATGCCGCTGAGTGCGCGGATATTGTCGATGCCGCCGCTGGCCGTGATGTCGGATTTGGCAAAATTCTTCAGGGTGAGGCCGGAGACGCTCACTGCATTTTCGCGGAACTTGGCCTTGACGCCGATATTTTCAAGATTTTGGCCCTTATATTTCAGCTTTTTCGCGTTGAGGTTTAAATCCATATCGAAGGGAATCGCTGCGGACCGCAGGGAGGATTCCAGATCGCCGGACTGATCCTGCGACGCGGGCATTTTGGCGGATAACATATCCACATCCAGGACAGCGGTCGAAAAATCAACCACCGCGAGGGGGCGACCGGATTTGGTCTGTGGCGTGTAAGCGCCCGACAAGCTGAATTCATGATCGTCGAGCTTGATCTCGCCTTCGTGGATTTTGGTCGTATTCTTATCGCCTTCGATTTTCAGATTGAAGGTGCCGTTTTTGAACATCGCCAGATCGGGAAGGAGTTCCGCGATTTTTACGGATTTCTGGGTTTTAAGTTCCAGCGCATATTTCAGGGGATCGAGCAGAGCGCCGAAGGATCCCGTAAATGCGTTTTCACCCAAGGATAATTCAAAATCCCGGTAATCGGCCTTTTGCGTATCGGCGGTGAGCAGACCCTTTACTTTCAAAGGGACGTTTAAGCCCTTAATTCCACTGATTTTATTTTGTTCCAGCGCTTTAGCGACGTTCGGGATGTTCAGGCTCAAAGCGCCCTGCCCGCCGACTGTTTCCTTGAAGTTCAGGGTTCCTGCGTAACTCAGTTCGATATCGCCCGGCTGGAGAGTCAGTTTCAGCTTTGGATTAAGTTGCTGCGCCCTAGCGTCAAATTTTTCGGCCTGGAGATCAAAGTCGGCCGAATTTCCCTCGTAAAACAGCGACCCTTTGGCCTGATAGGGGCCGAACAGGGTTTTCGCCATCAGGTCGGCGTTG
The DNA here is from genome assembly GCA_016699735.1 of Alphaproteobacteria bacterium. NCBI lineage: Bacteria > Pseudomonadati > Pseudomonadota > Alphaproteobacteria > Alphaproteobacteria bacterium. The sequence continues at coordinate 1,565,734 of CP065008.1, read as the reverse complement.
ATGTTGCGGATGAGTGTTTCGGCCTTGGTTTTGTGGTCATAGTAAGAGAACTGACCGTCATCAATGACAATTTTATCCAATGAGATTGCGGGGGTGAGCGTTTTAGCAGATTGGCTTTGATCCTGCTGTTCGCCGCCGGCCAAAGCTTCAAGTTCCGGCGTCATGGCGTTCAGCTTTCCTGCTTCCAGCATTTCCAGATTCACGTGAGGCTTGACCAGCGTGATGTATTTTATGGACACTTTCTGGCTGAGGAGCGGCATGAGATCGACGTTGACGTCCAGACGCTCAAAAGCGACGAGGGTTTCCGATTTTGATCCTTCGGGCGCCTTGATCGTGACACCTTCGGCCATGAAGCGCGGCGAGGGCAAGATCGTAAAGCCGATGTCTCCGGCCAATTCCAGATCCAGACCCGTGTAGGTTTTTACCTGCTGCTGTGCCTGGCCCTTATACTGGTTCCAGTCCATGAAACCGGGGGCGACCAGCGCCACAGCCAGCAAAACCACGAGTACGAATGGAACAATAATCAAAGCGCGCTTCATCGGCAGGCTCCTCTAGGATGCGAATCGATAATGTCGGTTTCCGGTGCTTTATAGCCGTAAAATCATACGGGGGGCAAGCGCTGACCCTGCGCTTACTTCTTGGCTCTTTTGCGGTATTTTTCCAATTTTTCAAGGAAGTCCGCCATAAGCGGACGGACGTTTTTTTGGAATTTAGCACGGTCTTTTTCTGTTAATGACTCGGCCACATTGTCAAAAAGGACGTTCGCCATGTCGATTAAATCCTGAACGTTGGTCTTTTTGTTGGTCACTGAAAGATTTCCGCTGACCAGTCTTTGGCTTAACATTTCCACAAGAGCTCTAATGGTTGGATCGCTGCGTTCCAGCTTTTCTTTAAGCGTCTGGCGGGATATGACGATCAGATTGCAGTCCTCCAGAACTTTGACCGTGGCCGTGCGTTTGTCGTCATTAAACAGGGCCATTTCGCCGCAAATTTCGCCAACCCCCAAGCGGGCAAGCTCGACCATTTGCCCCTGCTTTTCGCCATAAACGCCGACCAGACCCGACTGGATTAAAAAGGCGCAGTTGGGATCATCCCCTTCCTTCATCAGGACCGTGCCGGCCGCTACAAAACGGCGTTCAAGGATGACCGTGTCTTTTCTCATAATCTGCTTTGTCCCAAGCCTTTCCGGTCAGGACATATATTGACCTCCGTTTGCTGCAATGGTCGTGCCTGTGATGAAGGCGGCTTTTTCCGAGGCCAGAAAGGAAACCAGCGCCGCTATTTCGTCAGGATGGCCCATACGGGTAACCGGAATCTGGCGGATGATAGAATCCAGAACTTCCTGCTTCATTCCTGCCGTCATATCCGTGGCGATATAGCCGGGGCAGATGGCGTTTACAGTAATGCCCTTAGCGGCCACTTCTGTTGCCAAGGCCTTCGTCAGGCCGAGCATCCCCGCCTTGGCTGCGGAGTAATTGACCTGTCCGAACTGGCCCTTCTGACCGTTGATGGAACTGATGTTGATGATGCGGCCGAAGCTGCGCTCGCGCATTCCCGGCACAATCAGGCGGCACATATTGAAGCAGGAGGTCAGGTTGGTTTCGATCACTTCGTGCCAATTTTCCTTGGGCATTTTGTGCAGCATACCATCGCGTGTAATTCCGGCGTTGTTGACCAGAACCTGAATCGGCCCGTGCTTCTGCTCGACTATTTTGAGCGCCTGCTCACAGGCGGTGTAATCGGCGACATCGAATTTGACGGCTTCGCATCCGGTTTCGGTGCGGAATTTTTGCGCCGCTTCCTCATTGCCGTGATAAGTGGCGACAACGTCAAATCCATCGGCCTTGAGTGAGAGAGAAATCGCATGGCCTATCCCCCGCGTTCCGCCCGTCACGATAGCGACTTTGTTCATATTGGCTACTCCGATTACTAAATCTTGTTGTACGTTGCTCAGGCGACCTTCTTCCAGTCCCTGCCCTTTTCGCGCTCAAGGCACATGGCAATACCCATGCCGCCGCCGATGCAAAGGGTGGCCAAGCCCTTCTGTGCGTCGCGCCGAGCCATTTCATGCAACAATGTCACGAGGACGCGGGTTCCCGAAGCGCCGATCGGATGACCGAGCGCAATGGCGCCGCCGTTGACGTTGGTCTTCTGCGGATCGAACCCCGTTTCCTTTTGCACGGAGAGCGCCTGTGCCGCGAAGGCTTCGTTGGATTCCACTACATCGAGATCCTTGACCGTCCATCCCGCTTTATCCAAGGCTTTCTTCGTTGCCGGGATTGGACCTGTGCCCATGATCGACGGGTCTACCCCCGCGGTGGCCCATGAGGTGATTTTGGCCAGCGGAACCAATTTACGCTTTTGCGCTTCGCTCTGGCGCATGAGAAGCACGGCGGCGGCTCCATCGTTGATGCCGGAGGCGTTGCCGGCGGTCACCGTGCCGTCCTTCTTGAAGGCGGGACGCAGTTTCGAGAGGCTTTCGGCGGTTACGCCCGACCGCGGAAATTCATCCTGATCGACCGTCACGGCTTCCTTTTTCTTTTCGATGCTGACCGGGGCAATTTCGGCCTTGAATTTTCCGGCCTTCATGGCCGCCTCTGCCCGGTTTTGCGACTGCGCGGCGAAGGCGTCCTGCTGATCGCGGGTGATCTGGTATTTTTCGGCGATATTCTCAGCGGTGAGTCCCATGTGATAGTCGTTGAAGATGTCCCAGAGGCCATCGACGATCATCGTGTCCTTGAACTCGACGTTACCGAACTTGACGCCCTCGCGCATCATGGCCGCGTGGGGCGAGAGGCTCATGCTTTCCTGCCCGCCGGCCAGGACGATTTCGCTTTCACCGCAGAGGATCGCCTGCATCCCGAGCGCAACGGTCCTGAGGCCCGAGCCGCAGACCTGATTGATGGTCAGCGCGGTTTTATCCTGCGGAATTCCGGCCTGTATTGCGGCCTGACGCGCCGGGTTCTGGCCGCAGACCGCTGTCAAGACCTGCCCCATAATCACCTGATCCACTTCTTCGGGTTTTAAACTTTGTGCATCTTGCAAAACCGCCTTGAGGATCAGTGCCCCCAGTTTGCTTGCCGGAAGGCTGCTGAGCGCCCCACCAAGATTGCCGATAGCTGTTCTTTTTGCAGAGACGATGACGACGGGATCGTTGTTACTCATGGATTCTATCCTCGAAAAAAATGGCTGAAATATCCGGTCAAAATAACAGCCAAGGGAAAGTTTGCAACATATAATTGACAGATTATTGCGCCAACCAGTGCGCGATCGGTTTCCAGACCGTTTCGACCGCCCGGCTTCCGGCGATCAAACTGATATGACCGCAATCGAGTTTCAGAATATCGGTCTGTGCGTTTTTCAGTTTTTCGCTTACGCTTGCTGCGGCCGCATAGGGGACCAGCCGATCCCCCGTCGAGGCCACAATCATCACGGGGCATTTGACTTCCGCGAGGTCGATTCGCCTGCCGCCCAGAGTCCACTCGCCGCGTTCGGGCGCATTCTGCGCGAACCAATACCGCAAGCAATGCGTGGCAATTTCTGCGGACAAATCCACGCCATCGTTCAACCAATCCTCCACGGCGACAAAAAGCTTTGCGTCTGCCGAGTCCTGATCCATGCGGGCGAAACGGGCGAATTTTTTTGCCGATCCCTCGGGGTCCAGAGTGGCGAACAATGCCTGAGTCCATTCCGCCGGAAGAAAACCTTTTTGCTCGATAACATTCATCACCAAGGGCGCCCATGTCCGCACGCGCTCGGATAAAACCGGATTGCGGGTTTTAAAATCCCACGGCGCGGCCATCAGTACCAGTTTTTCCACTCTATGCTGCAACGCCGTGACGGTTGCCAGACTGAGGGTTCCGCCCATGCAATAGCTTAGAAGCGATACGGGGCGCCCTGATTTTTCCACCAGATACTCAATGGCCGGAGAGAGGCGCGAAGATATGACGCCTTCCATCGTTTTATTATTTTTATATTCAGTGGTGTTTCCCCAATCGAGCAGAAAGACTTCAAATCCCTGTTTAGAAAACCATTTAAAGAGTGAGCGGCTGGCACACAAATCCAAAATATCCGCTTTATTGACAAGAGACGGAACCAAGAGCAGAGGATATCCCTTTGATTTTAAGTGGATCTGATTTCTTTTTGAAGGTCTAGATAATGTTGCGCCGTCTTTGGACCAAATGACCGTTCTCTGCCTTCTCGCCCTGTAAGGATGGCTTTGATAGTGCCGAATCCCCTTTATGATTTCCGTCAGTTCGCTCTCACCGATAGCCGCGAGATAGGGAGCTACATATTCCTGTATGCCGCTTTGAGCGGCAACGGCCATACCGATATGCACGGGGAGCGGGTGCGGGCCCGTGCGAAAAGCCCTGTGCTTATTTTCTGCGTTTTTATTTTTTCTGGACATCCCGCAGCATGGCAAAGTTTTTGCATTTTATAAACAAAGCTTTTTTTTGCTGCAGAATTGTGCATAATACTATTACTCTCGCGTACATACTTTCACGGCATACAGGTGCAACATGGCCAAAACAAGAAATGGCAAGGACGGACCGACCGTCATCAAAAAGTACGCTAACCGGAGACTCTATGACACGGGGCGTAGCAGTTATGTGACGCTCGACGATTTGTGCGAGATGGTCAAGGAGGGGCATGAGTTTGTCGTTCAGGACGCCAAGACCGGAAAGGATATCACCCGTTCGGTGCTGACGCAGATCGTTGCCGAGCAGGAATCGCAGGGCGAAAATCTCCTCCCTACAAATTTTTTACGCACTCTGATCGGTTTTTACGGGGATAATTTCCAGAATTTTATCCCCGGTTATCTGGAGCAGACCCTTGACCTGTTCGTAAAGAATCAGGAACGGATGCGTGAGCAGATCAACAAATCCTTCGAGGGGATGAGGAATATGGAGGGGATGTTTCCCCCTATCCCCACTACGCTAGAGGAATTGCGGCGCCAGAACATGGAGATGTTCGAGAAGACCATGAAGATGATGTCGCCCTTTGGTGTCGGGTACGGCCAGTCCAGCGAGGACGATAAGTCCAAGAAGGGCAAGTGAGATTCCTAATGAAGCTCTTTAGGCTCTGAATTCAGCCGTTTGTTTGAGAGTCGGATTTGTTTTTCCTGATTTTCTCTTTATCTTTGACGCTCTTTCCCAGCGAAGGCTCGGTTCCTGCCGAAGGCTCTATCCTGGGAATATGATACTGCGTTTGTACCGTATTTTGTTTCTGAACCTTGATCATGTTAGTGCCCACGGGACTTTCCTGCTGTATCTTCTGCGGTTCTTCTCCTACATTCTGCGCCGGGGGCATTTCCGGTAGAGCGGTATGATTTTTTCGGATCAGCTGAACATTCTGCGTGTTCGGCTCGACCTCCAGCAATTCTGCGGCCGTCATTGTCTGTCCGCTCTCCGTTACTTGGGGAAGCGCTGAGCCTTCCAGACTTTTGAGCGCATGAATCTGCTGTCCCTGCCCATCGCTGGCCTCTGATGCTGCGCTTGTTTTCTCTTCTGGTTCCGTCTTTGACTTAGACCTTTTCTTTCCACTTAGTTCCATCAGTTCGATGCGGGCTTTCAATTCCTGATTTTGTATCATCAGAGACCGGACGGTTTCGTCGTAGGCCAGTTCGGCCGGCACAGCCGAGGTCGTGGGGGGCTGCTTGATCCCCTCTTGCCCCTGAAGACGCGCAATCTGATCCTGATATTCCCTGATTTTCTGCCGGTATTCAGAATTTACAGACTTTTCCTTTTCAATTTGCGTTTGAAGAACCTGAGCCATCCCCAAGGCATCGTTGCCCGATTCAGACTCCGACAATGCAGCGTTTTTCTTAGCCATCTGTCCTTGCTGCAAGCGGCTATTCTGTTCCTGGAGCGCCAACACGGTTTGCTTTAACTCCTCAATACCTGACTGCTGCTCCTTTCTTACATTCAATTCATTCTGCAGAGTTGCCAACTCCAGACGGAGCTGTTTGACGGTTTCCTGATTTTCGGGGCTCTGCTGCGTTGCCGCCAGAGCTTGCCGCAGTTCCTCATTTTCCTGCTGCAAAGCTGCGGTCTTTTTGGACGCCCCGTCGGTCATTTTCATGGCGTCATTCTGGGCGCGGATCGTTTCGCGCAGACTTTTATTCTGGTCGATCAAGTCCTGCAATTTTTCCGGGTTGGTTTGCTGACCCCGGCTGGTCAGGGCCAGGTTTTCCTGCTCCAACGCGGCATATTTTTTATTCAGCTCCTCCAACTGCGCGGCCATATCGCGTGTCAGTTGGGCGTCTTGCTGACTGTTGCCCTGCTGTTTTTCGAGATCAACAACCTTGGTAGTCATATCCGCCAGAGCCTGCGCGAGTTTGCGGTTTTCGGTCTGCAGTTCGGACAGGCTTTGTTGCTGCTTGCCCAGCAATTCGGAACTCGCCGTATTTTTTTGTGTCTCCAACTCTGCGTACTTTTGCTGTTGTGCGCCCAATTCATTTTTCAAGCGGTCGTTTTCGCTCATCTGCGCCTGGAGAGCCTGCTGAAGCTTTTCCAGGTTAGATGTATCCCCTTTAAGTTTCTGGTTTTCCGCCTGTGTTTCGGCCAGACTTTGTTGCAGTTGCCCGACCTCTTCAGAATTGGCCTTGCTCTTTTTCGCTTCCAGTTCCGCGTATCTTTGTTGCGCTGCAGCCAATTCATTTTTCAGGCGCTCGCTTTCGCTCATCTGCGTCTGGAGAGCCTGCTGCAACTTTTCCTGATTGGATGTTACGTCCTTTAGCTTCTGATTTTCTGCCTGGGCCTGCCCCATCCGCTGAGCCTGCTCGGACTGTGCCTCCTGCAAGGCCTTGTTCTGACGCTGGAGCTCTGCTATTGCTCCCGAGAGTTGTTTATTGAATGTCTCCAGTTCCCTGATCTTCTTGTTGTACTCCAAAGCCTTGCTATCGTTTTTCAGCTGTTTTTCCTGCTGCCCGGAGGGTGGCACAACCTCCCCCTCTTGCGTCTTTGTCCCGCTCTGCTCCAGTGCGGCCTCAAGCTGCTCGTTTTTGGCCCGTAACTCCCGAACCTGTTCGCGCAAAGCTCTTATCTCACTTTTTGCATATGCCGGAGGAGCGGCAAAAAGAGCCAGAATGATTGAAGCAGCACATAAAGCTAGGCCATGTGTCTTTCGGAAAACCGCTTTGTTCGTGATGCAGCCCGTGGCAGAACCGTTCTTCATGGGACTCACTGTGTTTGATTTACGAAATAACCGTCAAATCATACACTTTTGACCATAATTCTCAAATATTATTTCACAAAGCCTTATATAAGACTGAAATAACTGATTTTTTTAGTTTTTTCTTATTCTGTGGATGAGTTTAGCGTCTGCCCGCGCCCTGAGCCAGAGAGGCTTCCAGAAAAGAATCCAGATCGCCATCCAGAACCGCCTGGGTGTTCGAGGTTTCGACCCCGGTCCTGACATCCTTGATCATCTGGTAGGGTTGCAACACGTAAGAGCGAATTTGATGCCCCCAACCGATGTCGGTCTTTTCGCCATGATCCTTGGCCGCCTGTTCCTCCCGCCGGTTCAGTTCGGCCTCATAGAGCTTGGCCTTGAGCAATCTTAGAGCCTCGGCCTTGTTCTGGTGCTGGGAGCGGCCGGCCTGACAGGCCACGGCGATGCCGCTCGGGATGTGGGTGAGGCGCACGGCGCTGTCGGTCGTGTTGACGTGCTGCCCGCCCTTGCCGCTGGAGCGGTAGGTATCCACGCGCAAATCCTTGTCCTCAACGACGATGTTAATTTCATCGTCGATGATCGGGGAGACCGATATGGATGCGAAGCTGGTGTGGCGGCGGGCGTTGGAGTCGAAGGGCGATATCCTGACCAGACGGTGGACGCCCGTTTCCGTCTTCAACCAGCCATAGGCCTGCGGTCCCTCGATTTTCATGGTGCAGGATTTGAGGCCCGCCTCCTCGCCGTCGCTTCTTTCGATGATACTGACCTTGTAGTTATGCTGTTCGGCCCAGCGCATATACATCCGCGCCAGTATTTCCCCCCAGTCCTGCGCCTCGGTGCCCCCTGCCCCTGCGTTGACCTGAAGGTAGGCATCGTTGTTGTCCGCCTCACCGCTGAGAAGGCTTTCCATACGCTTGCGGCGGGCGAAGACCTGAAGCTCGTCCAGCGCCTTCTCGGTTTCCTCGACCATAGCCGAGTCATTTTCGAGTTCCGCCAGTTCCAGCAAGCCAATATTATCGCTTAACCGCCCCTCGATCGCACGGACAGAGTCTATGGCGCTGGCGACCTGTGTGCGCTCACGCATGAGTTTTTGCGCTTTTTCAGGGTTCGACCAGAGATCGGGGGTTTCGGCGAGACTGTTTAATTCTTCAAGGCGGAGGAGCGAAGCTTCCCAGTCAAAGATTCCTCCTCAGCAGTTCGAGCGATTCTTCAATATCGCTGACAACCGCTTGAATTTCTGCGCGCATATTTGCCCCCTCTATGGTACTGCGTGTTTTAAATAGGGGCGTCCTGCCAAAAAATCAAGCGGCTTTGTGGCTACCCTGCGCGATAGCAGAAGATTTCTGCCCCTTAGATTCCAAAACACTGAGCTTCTTGAGGAAAGCTCTGATCTCGACCGAAAATCCCGTCTCCTGACGGGTGAGGGACAGAATTCCCCCGCTGACCGCTGATGGCTTGTCTGTCCATGCTCCGTCTGCCTGCTCAATATAACTTACCAATCTCCGGGGTGCGCTCACTGTCCTTCCCTTGAGAAGATTATGGGACAGAAGCAGATCAACGGCGCTGTTATATACTATTATCGGTCGCCCTGATGAAACGAACCCTTGAATAAAGGCCGGGACGCCACGGTTCAGCTTAAGTTTTTCAACGCTCCTGCGCCCCCCCGGAACTACAAGCACGTCATAGTCCGAGTGGTGCGCGTTCGGAAGGGCCGCCGAAATGGCATAAGTTCCGCCCCAATTCCCTGCGCTCCATGCCCGAACCGCCTCACTTCCCGTGCCGATAGTCTTTATGAAAAAGCCTTCCTTCTCCAGAACCGAAGACGAATCGGCGAAGTCGATTTCAGAGAAACCATTGTCTATGAGAAAGGCAGCTTTCCTTGGTTTTTCAGCGAGTATTCTCATGGGAGTCTCCTAATTTTGTGCACCACAGCAAAAATTATATGCGTTCCTTATTATTGTGCAATGCAAAAAAGCTCTTTTCATTTTCTGAACCCATCAAAATGATTAAAAATCATAAACTAAGCTTTACATTACATTGTTCTGGATATAAAAACTGTAATGGACAGTTTTACAATGGTGTGTAAGTTGGTTGATAACTGTCATAAGTATACTCTCTGGCTTTGCTTTTATTTAAGGGGGCAATCATTATGAAATCCTTGCGTAATCTTCTTCTAGTCACAGGTATGATCGCTTTAAGCGGATGTACCGTTTTCGACGTTTACAGTGAGGTCGATGCCCTGAATGAGGCGAAAGCCGTCGGCAGCCCCTTTACGCAGGCTCTTGCCACCGAATACAAGACGTTCGCGAACCGCGAACTTAAGGATATGTTCGATTATCCCGATGCTCTGCACTTCGCCCGCAAGGGTCTGGCTTCCGCCTCCGGCGAGAGCGTGATGCCCGAGCCTGTCAATGACTGGAACCTGAGCGAGGAGCATATCAAGGAACTGGGCGCCGCCCGCGGGCGCCTTGTCGTTGCCTTTGATCTTGGCGGACGCGAGATTGCCCCTGCCACTGCCGCCAAAGCGCAAGTGAATTATGACTGCTGGATCGAGCAGCAGGAAGAGAATTGGCAGACCAAGGATATCCTTAGCTGTAAGAAGGGTTTTCTGGATGCTATGAACGAACTTGAGGGTCTGGTCCAGCAGGGGCCGCAGCCCGTGGCCGCTGACGAGCCTCCTCCGATGATCCCCGAAGAGGCCATGTACTTGGTGTTCTTCAACTGGGATGCCTTTGATATCAGCACCAGCGCGAACAGCGTTCTGGAAGCTGTGGCCAAGGAAGTGTCCAAGAATACCCCCGCGCAGGTTAATATTCAGGGTCATGCCGATACATCCGGCGCCTCCGATTACAACCAGCGTCTGGCGTTCAAACGCGCCACTGCCGTACGTGACGCGCTTGTGAAGCTCGGCGTTCCCGAGAACCTGATCAATATCGAAAGCCGCGGCGAGGATGAACTTCTTGTCCCCACCCCGGACAATGTGCGCGAACCGGCCAACCGCCGCGCCAATATCACTTTTAAATAAGAGAGATACGCAACGAACAGCAAAAAAGTGCGGGATAATCTCCCGCACTTTTTTTGCTTTCTGGCCTGATCTTAGTGTCAGCGCAAGACCTGAAAATCCTCCTTCAAGACCTGCTGGATGGACGCGTCGAGATCGTCTATCAAGTTATCCAATGCCTCCATCTGAAGCCTTTCGCGCTCGGCGAGTGTTACGTGTTCGGGGACCGTCAGCATCCTGTTTGCCACGACGTCGATCCCCCTTTTTTCGTAACTCCCCACGCCGAAGATGGCCATGTGGACGACGACCTTCATATCGAAGCGGTCACGCTTATCGACTTCCATCCATGCGCCGAACTTGTTGTCCGAAGGCAGGACACTGCTTTTGACGGATGCCTCCTTGAGAACGGCCAAAAATTTGCCGTTGGTTCCGACCGCCGAGAAGCGGTGTTGCAGGTAGTCGTCTACGGTCTTGTTCACGGACGCGACAAAACCGACATCAACGCTCTCATCCGCAAAGCCGAGCATCGGCGCGGTCTGGTTCTGGATTTCATAAGAGGCCACATAGAGCGGGAATGGCTGAAGCGTATCGAAGGTCATCCGCTCGGGCGGCGGGGCTTGTGTGGTCGTGCATCCCGTAAGGACCAATAACGCACCGCAGGTCAGCAGAAGAGTGTGCCTACGCAGGTTTTTTCTTACTGTTCGTATCATTTTCAACCTTATTATTTCCTAGCTTTTGATCTTATATCCGGTTTTTAACATACGGTACGCCAGAACGGTCAACCCAAAATTGACAAGCAGTAGTATACTGATGCCTGCCAGCAAACTTCCGTCGGCATGGCCGATAAAGCCGTAACGGAAACCGTCTATCATATAAAAGAACGGGTTCAGATAGGCCGCAAAGCGCCACGCTTCGGGCAAAATATCTATTCTGTAAAACGTGCCAGACAAAAAGGTCAATGGTGTCACGATGAAATTGGTGAAGGCGGCGATCTGGTCAAATTTCTCCGACCAGATGCCTGCCACAACGCCGAGCGCCCCCATCATGTGCGTTCCCAGCACGGCAAAAATCAGAATTGCGGCGATGGAATGTATGCTGACCGATACAAACAGCGACAGGACAATCAGCGTCGATAGGCCTACGGCCAGCCCGCGTATGACGGACCCCAGCATATAACCCGTTAAAATTTCACCTGCGGAGAGCGGCGGCATGAGTAGATCAACGATGTTTCCCTGTATCTTAGATATCACCAAAGAGGATGAGGTGTTGGAGAAAGCGTTCTGGGCCATGGCCATCATGATCAGCCCCGGAGCGAGGAATGACAGGTAGGACAGGCCGTCTTCCATCTTGCGCTCCAGCCCCCCGAACGCAAGAGCAAAGACGGTATAGAATAGCAATGTTGTCACGGCCGGCGCGATCAAAGTCTGGGTATAGACTTTCAGAAACCGCTCAACCTCCTTTCGGACCAACGTGTAGAGGCCGATTTTGTTGATGCCCCTGATCCGTCTTTCGCCTAATGCCGCCTGAGATATTTGCATCCTGCTGAACCTGCTGTAGAATGTTCTTTATGGAACCCGCAGAGCATAAAGCACAGCCCCGTCCGGTCAATCATAAAAGTTCCAACTCTTCACGCGCCGAGAAGCGGCCACCCAAGAAGATTACGGAAACATATCTCCACAATTCCGGTTTATATTACCTGCAGAGGTTTGCCGCCAGCAAAGCCCACTTTAAAAGCGTCATGATGCGAAAGGTCCGGCGCTCCTGCCAACATCACACCGATCAGGACATGGGTGCCTGCAAGGCGATGGTGGAGCGTTTAGCGGGCGTTTTCGAGGCGTCAGGGCTTTTGAACGATGAGAGCTATGTGAACGGCGCGGTTGCCAGCCTCATGCGCCAAGGGCGCTCGGAAAAATATATCCGTGCGAAGCTTGTTTCAAAACGTTTATCCCTGGAGCAAATCTCGTCTGCACTGGAAGCTTATCGCGAAAACGATGGGAAGACTGCTGAAGATACGGAGATCGAGGCGGCCTTGCGTTTTATACGCCGAAAGAAAATCGGCCCCTACCGCCCGCAAGAGCTGCGCCCTGAATATCTCAGGAAAGACCTTGGTGCTCTCGCAAGAGCCGGGTTTTCGTATGATATTGCCCAGAGAGTTTTGGAGAAGGATGTTAACTCTTCAGATGCCTAACGTTTGACAGGGGCGTTAAGGTCGATTTTCCCAGACACTGATAATGTCGGCGGACTGTCCTTCTTATCCTTATGGGAGACGCGCTCGGGTGGGAAAATCAGACTGACGGTCGTTCCGATGCCCTTTTCCGATAAGATTTCTAAATCGCCGCCATGAAGCTTCATCATGGATTTAGAAAGGGTCAGACCCAGCCCCGCTCCCGATCCTGAGCGATCGAGCGCGTTGTCGATCTGGCCGAAAGGCGAGAGCGCTTTCTGGATTTCGTCCTTGGTCAGGCCAACGCCGGTATCGGAAATCGAAAATCTCAGTGAGCCGTCATGATCGAACGCCGACATCAGCGTGATCCGGCCGCTTTCGGGCGTAAATTTTACGGCGTTGGAGTAGATATTCGCAATAATCTGCTTTACGGCCAACTCCTCACCAATCAGGTAAGGCAGATCCTTGGCATTATTGGCCACGGTGATCCGTTTATCCTGTGTCTTCGCTTTATGAAGGTCAATGCAGGTCTCAACCAGCGGGACGAAGGGAAATTCGCTCTCGTTCAGCTCCCTGTCTCCGGATTCGATTTTTGATATATCAAGGATTTCGTTGATGATTTTCAGAAGCCCCCTGCCGCTCTTGTGAATATCTTTCACATAATCCCGATACATATCTGCGCCGAGCGGCCCCATCACCTCGTTTTTCATGATCTCGGAAAAGCCGATAATCGCGTTGAGCGGTGTCCGCAACTCGTGGCTCATATTGGCGATAAACTCGGTTTTCGAGCGGTTGGCCATGTCGGAATGAACTTTTGCCTCGCGGAGCGCCAATTCCGCCTCCTTGCGCTTGGTGATATCCTCCATGCTGCCTTCAAAATATAGAATATTCTGCATTTCATCTTTTACGCACCGGATATTCTCACTAACCCAGATTTTTGCGCCGCCCTTTTTATAGACCTGCGTTTCGTAGCCGTTGATCTGTCCGGCCCGCATCAGCGCGTTGACGAAGGACTCCCGCTCTTCCTTGTCGATGTATACCGCGCCGTTGGCATTCTTGACTTCGCGCAGAAGCTCTTCTACGCCCTTGTAGCCCAGAATGCGTGCCATGGAGGGGTTGGCGCTGAGATAAATTCCTTCAGGGGTCAACTGATAAAGACCGCCAGCAGCGTTTTCTACGATCGTCCGGTATTTCTTTTCCGCTTCGGCCAAGGCCCGCTCGGCCCGACGGCGTTCCTCCACATCGGTAATGGTCCCTACAACACGCAGATTTTTGTTTTCGTCCTGACGAATCATGGACACCGCCAATTCTACTGAGCGGAACGTGCCCTCGGCCGTCCGCAGGCGGGTAAAGGTCCGGTAGGCCTGTTTTTGGCCCCTGACCATCATATCGAATTCCTTTTTCTGCTTGGACTGATCTTCGGGGTTGAGCATGGAGAACAGATTGTTTCCCTTCGAGCGTTCAATATCAAAACCTGTAATTTTCCTCCAAGTTGCACTGAGGAAGAGAAGCTTCCCGTCCGTATCCGTCTCAAAAATAATATCGCTGACAGAATCGATGACAGCGCGGTTTTCCTTATCGGCCTTGATCAGGGCCGTATTCAGGCGCTCCCTTTCCGATATCTCCGTTTCCAATTCGACATTTTTCTGTTCCAGCGCCTTGTTCATGAGCGACACACGTTGCGCCTGCTTATGGTTATTGCGGACGAACAACGTGCCGATCACGGTCAGGGCCATTCCGAAAAATAAAATCAGAAAGGGCATCTGCTCGATATACAGCATGTTTGTCTTTTTGCTGAACTGCATGACAATTTTCCATTCGCTGTCCCCGACCGAGAGGTTGTAATCCTGGTCATAGGCGACAGTCTGACTGCCGTCCCGGTCATTCTCCATGTTATAGATATTCCGCTCGGCGGCGATATCCTTGATCGTGAGGTTGGACACCGCGTTTTGCTGGTCAAGCCAGCTTTGATCAATTAATTTTTCTGGCCGGGATATTCCAAAAATTACGCCATCCCTTGAGCTGTTCTTTTTTACAACTTTTACGAAGGAGAAGGGGCGCGCCATCGTCGGCGGCGAGGATTTGGTCTCAACATAATTCATTCCGGGCAGATCCGACATTACGCGCAGACTGTCATTCTCAAAAAATTTTTCCTGGACGATTTTTGTCACCAGGGTCTGACTTGGAACCAGATGGTAGCTGGCCTGCTTGTTACTGACATATTGTGATTCATAAAGGGTCTTGTAGCTCCATTTACCGGGGGAGGCTTCGTAAATCCAGATGACCTGATCGAAGTGGCTTAATCCCGGGACATTCCTTCGAATCTGTTCAGCCAGCAACGATTCATTTTTGTTGGTTGAGATCAATAGAACGCTGGACACCAGCCGTATTGAATTTTCCTGGTCCGAAATGCCCTCAACAAAAACACGTCCGGCATCCTGGGCGGCTGCGCGGTATTCCTCCGTCGTCATGCCTTTGATGAAAATATGAAGAATGTAGAAGGCGGTTGCGGTCAGAATAACCCCGTTCAGCAGCACCATCGCCTGCGCCAAACCGGAGGTCAGCCACAAGCCGCGGCGCGATCCGGCGCTGCCCTTTCCCTTCGGTTTAAATTTCTTTCTCATGCGCGTCCTTCTTTATGCGAAGGTTTTGAAACGTGAGTGCCCTCCCTAACGTGCACTAAAGGCGTTAAAAGTTTGCTAAATGTTTTAAATTAAGAAAACTTGTTTAACTTTCATTACGGCGTCTTAATTTTCTGTTAACTCTTCTTTTACCGGACATTAAACACCTTGACTTTAAACCCTATAAAACTTAGCGTTTTATTTATCAGCGCATTTTTTGCTCCAGAGGTTCCCATGGCACAGGAAAAAAATTGTAACACTCCTTTTCAAACAAGCGATCTTTTTAAGTCCTTTGAAAATTTTGGAAAATTTCCTTTTGATATCGGGCGGCTGATTGAAACCCAGCGCCGCAATCTACAGACTTTTTCCGAAGCCCAGCAGATCGTTTTTCAAAGCTTTCAGTCGATTGCAACGCGTCAGGCCGAAATCATTTCGCAGATTATCCGTGAGCAATCCTCGATGACCTCCGAACTCATGAAGGAGGGAAAGCCCGAAGACAAGCTCGCCCGCAACGCCGAGCTTTTTAAAAAGAGCTATGAAAAGACCTTGGCAGGCATGAGCGAGATCGGGGAACTGGTCCGCAAGAGCAATACGGATACGTCCAGTGTCCTCAACAGACGGCTTTCCGCCAGCCTCAGGGAAATGAAGGACGCTATTGAGAAAGCCGAAGAGGCTGACGGAACTGAAGATGGAAAGAAGGCTGCTTAGGTTCTATCTTTTGCACCTCTTTATTTCGATAATATGAGCGCCATCACTTACGATGATTTTTTGCGTGTTGACATCAGGGTGGGTATAGTCCTTGAGTGTTCCTTGTTTCCCGAGGCTCGAAAGCCTGCCTATAAGCTTCTCATCGATTTCGGGCCGGAGATCGGGCTCAAGACAAGCTCAGCTCAAATTACTCACCATTATCAGCCTGAAGCGCTTGTCGGGCGTCAGGTTCTCGGCGTCGTGAACTTTCCTCCTCGGCAGATTGGCCCCTTTATGTCTGAGGTTTTGACACTTGGTTTTGCCGACACCGCGGGACATATCGTCCTTGCCGCCAGCGATAAGCCCGTAGCTGCGGGAGCGCGGCTTTTATAGGGTTTATGTCGGAAGGCTGATTTTTACCGTCAGCCCGCCGTGCTCGCTTCTTTCCAACTCTATCAGGCCTCCGTGGGCATGGACAATATCCCTGGCGATGGGGAGGCCAAGGCCAACGCCCCCAGTTTGCGTATTGCGAGATGAGTCCACGCGATAAAAGGGTTTGAAGACTTCTTCATATTGCGCCTCGGGTATTCCCGGCCCGTCATCTTCTATGGATATCTGAATGGCCCCCTTGTCCATGTTTTCCACTGAAACCCATACCGTTTTTGCATATTTTGCCGCATTCCCAATCAGGTTCGTCAGGCATCGTTTCATCGCCAGAGGCCGGAGAGCCACAGAGGTACTCTCAGTTTTTTGCGGCGTAAAATGTATTTCACAGCCTTGACGCTTAGCAGAAACAATCACGGATTCTATCAAATGCACAATATCCGTTAATTCAGGGGCTTCGTTCCCTTCTCCACGCACAAAATTCAGATAGCCGTCGATCATTTTCTCCATTTCGTCGATGTCGCCTTTCATGGCGTCGATATCCGGACTATCACCCAGCAGCGCCAGTTGTAACTTCATGCGCGTCAGTGGCGTTCGCAGGTCGTGAGATACTCCGGCCAGCATTGCCGTTCTTTGCTGTATTTGTCTTTGAATACGCGTCCTCATATCCACGAAGGCTTGTCCTGCCAGCCTTACCTCCCTAGCCCCTTCGACCTTAAAGTTTTCAACATCCCTGCCCTTTCCAAAGCGCTCGGCCGCAATGGCCAGCTTGCGGATCGGGCGTATCTGGTTACGCATGAACAGCACCGCAATCAGGAGAAGAACGGCCGAAGAGCCATAGACCCAGAGTAAAAATATATAGGTCGTCGATGTAAAAAGGCGACGCTGCGGCAAGGAGGCCCGCAGCACCCCTTTTTCCAGTTGAATTCCGACCTCGACCCATTTTTCTTCAAAATCGACATCGACGGTAAATTTTTTCGTCGTCTGCTGCGCCAGTTCATGAGTAAAGGTCTGGGCGATATAATCGGCCCACCGCTCAGAGGCTTTTCCTTGCGTTGCCTGATCCAATACGCCTGCGGCCTCGTATCTGATAATCAGGCCGAGCTTGTCGTCCGCCAGGGCTATCAGAGCCTGAACGTTCTGCGGTTCCGGATTTTTTTCAATTAGAGTCCCCAGCATCACCAGTTCACCCGCTACGGCATAAGAGAGGCGGGTGGCCATCTTGTTCCAGTGACGATCAAAGAACATGAAGGTTGAAATGACCTGAATCAGGAATACGGGTGTAATCATAATCAACAAAGAGCGGCCGAGAAGCGTTTTCGGCAGAACATTTTTGATCCATGATTTTTTGCCCATGCTCTCAGACGGCTCCACTAATCTTTTTTGTCCGCATGAAGCATATAGCCCTTCCCCCTGATGGTCAGCAAGTGACGGGGGTTGCGGGTATCCGCTTCTATTTTCCGGCGCAGACGGGTGACCTGCACGTCGATGGTGCGCTCTCCTGCGGAGTCCATGCCGCAGCGCAGAGCGAGGTCGTGACGGCTCAAAGGCTGTGCGGCATTTTCACATAATACTTTCAGCAAAGTTGCCTCGACCGTCGTCAGACGCTGATTCCCCTGCTCTCCCTCCAGCTCGCTGCGCTCGGGCCTGAATGACCATGCCCCGATCTGATATTGAGCCGATTTTTGAGCTCGGGCGGGCGCTCTTCTCAGCACGGCGTTGAGCCGCAGGACCAACTCCCTCGGCTCGAAGGGTTTGGGCAGGTAGTCGTCTGCCCCGGTTTCCAGCCCGGCAATCCGGTCTTCCACCTCTCCCAGCGCTGTTAGCAGTATGACGGGAATCCGGCTGGACTTGCGGAGATCGCGGGTGAACTCCAGGCCCGTTTGCCCCGGCATCATGACATCGACGATCAGGGCGTCAAAAACAAATCTTTTCATGGCTTCACGGGCCTGCTGTGCGTCACCCGCCGTAATTACAATAAAACTCTGGGCCATCAGGTAGCGGGAAACGAGCTGGCAGATGCGGGAGTCATCATCCACCACCAGAATGTGAGGGCGTTCGGACAAGTTTCCATTGAGTTCCAGCGATGACGTCATGATCTTCTTTACAAAATAAATTCAGCCGTATAGCTTGTTTTTTCAAGGTTTTTGACAGCCTAGACCGAAAATCGGCATGGGTAAACGTAAAAAAAATGAGGACTTAAAGCATGGCGTTCGTACCTTTCGACGACAGAGACGGTTTTATCTGGATCAACGGGAAAATGCTCCCGTGGCGCGAGGCTAAAATCCATGTTCTCAGCCATGGGCTGCATTACGCCAGTTCCGTGTTCGAAGGGGAGCGGATGTATGACGGTACGATTTTCCGCAGCGTCGATCATTCCAAGCGGTTCATCCGGTCTGCGGAAATTCTGGGTATGCAGATGCCTCTTAGCGTCGAAGAGATTGAGAACATTAAATACGAAGTCATGGAAGCCAACGGACTTAAGGACGGCTATGTTCGCCCGGTCGCCTGGCGCGGGGGGGAGCAGATGGGCGTTTCTGCCCGCAAGACCAAAACCCACGTTGCCGTGGCCGGATGGCACTGGGGGACTTACTTTCCGCCTGAAAAAGTTGAAAACGGCATCAGGCTGAAGACCGCTGCCTGGAGGCGTCCGGCCCCCAATACCGCCCCGACCGAAAGCAAGGCGGCGGGCCTTTACATGATCTGCACCATTTCCAAGCACGCGGTTGAGGATGAGGGGTATGACGATGCCCTGATGCTGGATTACCGCGGGTATATCGCCGAAGCCTCGGCGGCCAATTTCTTTGCGGTCAAGGACGGGGTGCTCCTGACCCCTACTCCTGATTGTTTCCTTAACGGCCTGACCCGGCAGACCGTCATGGCGCTGGCCCAGGATATGGGAATCAAGGTGGAGGAACGCCATCTCAAGCCCGAGGAGCTTAAGGATTTTCAGGAAATTTTCCTGACCGGGACGGCCGCGGAAATCACCGCTGTGGGCGAAATTGACGGTCTGCGGTTTACGGTCGGGCCTGTTACCAAGCGGCTTCAGGAGGCCTATAAGGCTCTGGTCCGCCAAAAGCCCCAGAAAATGGTTAAAACCGGCTAGAGACGGGTTTTTAGTCTATCTCCCTCATTTATTTGACAAAGAGCACCTCGAAGCCGTATAATTTGTCAAAATAGAATAATACTCCCGCGAGTTTATGCGGGGTGAGGGTGGAATGCCGGATAGTAGCCTTGTCACGCTGAAAAAGACTCTTAATACTGTGGTTCCGCAGGTTCTTGACCGTGGTCATACGGCTTTGGCACTTAATGAGAATGCGAACGATCCGGCGTTTTTGCGGACTTATAGTAAATCTGTCGAAGACATACAGCGCTATATTTCTGGAGCCGGAGCTAATCTGCGGGCACTTGCAGGAACTCAGGCCAATCTGCTTAGTGCCGTTCAAGTTACAGGAGAGTTTGATGCGGCCACTGTTGCCGCCATTAATATGCTTGCTTCCGCTTCTGCTGCGGATACTGCCAACAGAGTCGGCTCTGACACTAAACAAACCCTAGCTTTGATTAAGCAAATCTCTGATGGCGCTCAGGCTCTTCCCGAAGATTCGAGGCGGACTATCAATACCGAGTCGAGGCGCTTATTCACTAGCCGTGGAACAACCGCTCCGCCTTCCAAGAATGCAGCCCAACAAGCTCAAGAGCTTATGACTTTGAGTGACTCCTATCTGGGGGTTACGGGGAACCCGACGACCAATGCGGATGTTCTTGAAACTACCGGGCGTGCTTTGAAAAACTATCTAAAAGCCCAGAAATCTCTTAACCCCGATATATCCGTTGATTTTACTCCTCAAAGGATCGATGCCCGTACCTCTGCTTTTATGGCAGAACTGTTGAAGAAAAAAATGCAGGAAGCTGGCGTGAAGCCCCAGGATTTGCAAACAACTTTGACTCAGCTCTGGCTCATGCAGTCCCGAGGGGAACAGCACCCTAATCCTGCCATGAGAGAGCTTGGTCAGGTCGGCGCTATGAAGGGCCTTGTGGATTATGTTCTTAGTGGTCGTGTTCCGTCCGGGGATATTGCAGATAAGCCCAGAACTGACTCTCCATGGGAAAATCCTGTCAAGGACCGCTTTTTTAACAGGGCTGTTTACGTTGATTTGTTGAACGGTGATCTTGTCAGTGCTAAGTCCCTTTTGCGGCCCGACAATGCCGATCCCGGACAGCAAGCCTTGATCCGCTCGATCGCGGAGCGTCTGGGCTTTGACCTGAATGCACAAACTTTTACCCGCGATCAGGTTGGACAAATCGCAACGGAAATCATGGCCCACCAGGCTAAAGCGTTGTGTATTGAGGAACGTGATATCTCCAAGGCTATGCTTGAGGGTCGATTTAACCCGGCTCAGGACGATGTGTTTCTTGCAAAAATCGGTTTTGGAAAACCTGCTCGTGATCAGGGGCGTTCTGAGGAGCTTGAGCGTATAGGGATCAACCGTCAGCAGCAACATGATATTTATTTCCGTGCGCAGTTTGACGGTTACCGCGACCAGAAGTGGGTGCAAAGATTCGGCGCAGTGGATGACACAAATCTTTTCCGGCTGGCTCAGCGGTTACGACCTGATATCATTCCGCAAAATATGGATTTGAAATATGAAGACCTTAAGGATCAGCCGCACGTTCGTATGGTGATGAACGATCTTAGGAGCAGAAGCGCCTCTGCGGCCAGCCTCTTTGAATGGAGCGGGCGCGGAATGGTTGACCCCTATAATTTCCGTGAATCTTACCGCCGCTTGCGGGAGGAGCGTTATCTACCGGAATTAAGAGAAAAAGTAAATGAGGGCGTTAATCTCTGCGCTCAGAATCCTGGTGTCGGCGCAACTGGTGTGCGTCCGAACGGCACTCCTCCTTCGAGCGGAACCGGAACGTGCTTCGCGGACGATATGGATGGGCCGTGCAAGCCCGCCGGAAGGCCCGCCACGTCCGCCAGCGGCGGCGATTGCTACGCTGATGATTTCAAAAGAGCCTGCGGACCCGAGGGAGGGAACGGCGGGGATCGTATCCGCAGCAACGCGGCCGATGCGACCGGGCAGCCTGTGATCCCGGATACGGGCTGCTATGCCGACGACCTGGCAGGGCCGTGCAAAACTCCCCAGGTTACGCAGCCTGTGCGGTAATTATAAGACTGCTGCAATATTTTCTATGTTCTTTAGAATTTCCGGCTTATGCTCCTCTGGCATCTGAGCATTTTCAATGACCCAAACCGCCCATTTTTTTAGAATATCTCGCTGGCTAGCCGTGAAATCAATTCTTTGAAGGGTTGGTGAGCTTAAAATCGAACCGAGAGGGAGCATTTCGGGTTCATTTTCACTCAGACTTAAGGCCATAGCTGCGGGCAAATAATATTTAAAGGCCGGGTTTGAAAAATAGCAAAAGGCCGTAATGTTGTTTTCGAGCATATCCATGGTTATATCCGGCCATTTCAAGGTGGCAGAGGGAGATTTCTTGATTTGTTCAACGGTCCAATGTGTGTTTTTTCTGATGCCCGCGAAAATTAAAACATCCCCTATATCGTCAACTTTATCATCACTGTACTCGTAAAGAGATGAAGGCAAATTTTGTACAGAAAACGCCTGATGTATTTCTTTTATCAGTATGGCTCTTTCGTCTTCGGTCATTTTCTTAGACATTAAACCTAAACAAAATCACATCGCCGTCCTTCACGATGTATTCCTTGCCTTCCTGGCGCATTTTGCCCTTTTCCTTCGCGCCGGTTTCGCCGTTGCATGAAATGTAATCCTCGAAGGCGATGACTTCGGCGCGGATAAAGCCGCGTTCGAAATCGGTGTGGATGCAGCCGGCCGCTTCGGGTGCCTTCGCGCCCTTGCGGACGGTCCATGCGCGGGTTTCCTTCGGGCCGCAGGTGAAGTAGGTCTGGAGATTTAAAAGCTTGTATCCAGCGGCGATGACCTTGTTCAGACCCGGCTCGTCGAGCCCCATGGCTGAGATGTATTCGGCTTTCTCGACTTCGGATTCAAGCTGGGCGATTTCGGATTCAATGGCCGCACTGATGACGACCGCCTGTGCCCCCTTTTTTGCCGCCATCTCCATGACCTTTTTGGTCCATTCGTTCCCTTGCGCGGCGTCCTGTTCCTTGACGTTGCAGACATATAGCACGGGCTTGGAGGTGATCAGCTGGCAGAGTTTCATCCAGCGGGCCTGGTCCTCATTGTCCACCGCAACTGTGCGGGCGGGCTTGCCCTGATCGAGTGCTTCCTTTAGCCGGAGCATATACTCATACTGCCCCTTCGTTTCCTTGTCGCCCGCTTTGGCGCGGCGTTCGATGGTGGCGATCTGTTTGCCCAGACTCTCCATGTCGGCGAGCATCAATTCCGTTTCGATCACGTCCTCATCGCGCAGCGGATCAATCGCGCCCTCGACATGGTGGATGTCCGCATCCTCGAAGCAGCGCAGGACGTGGATGATGGCATCGGTTTCACGGATGTTTGCCAGAAACTGGTTGCCCAGCCCCTCCCCCTTGCTGGCACCCTTGACGAGGCCTGCGATATCCACGAATTCAAGCTGGGTGGGGATGATTTTCTGAGAACCCGCGATTTTGGCGAGTTGCTCCATCCGCGCGTCCGGCACTGCGACGCGGCCGATGTTCGGCTCGATCGTGCAGAAGGGAAAATTCGCCGCCTGCGCCGCCGCCGTTGCCGTCAGAGCGTTGAAGAGGGTTGATTTTCCGACGTTGGGAAGTCCTACGATCCCGCAATTAAAGCCCATTTTTTTCGTCCTTCTTATTTGTTTCCAGTTTTACTTCTGGTGATTTCGGTTTCAAATTTTTTTCATAGAGCGCCGGATTGCCCGACATAAGATCGGAAACCTGTGCGGACATTTTTTCGAGTTTTTCCTCCAGCCATTCCTTATCCTGCTCGGAAAAATCACCGAGAACGTAATTGCTGACGTCCGCGCCCTTGACCGGCGGGCGACCGATGCCGATTCGCACCCGCCAGAAATCGGGAGTGCTCAGGGACTCCTGTAACGACTTGAGGCCGTTATGGCCCGCGTTGCCCCCGCCCTTCTTGACGCGAACTTCGCCGGGAGGCAGGTCCAGCTCGTCGTGAAAAACGATTATGCGCTCGGGCATGATCTTATAGAAATGCGCGGCCTTGACCACCGACTGGCCGGAGAGGTTCATGAAGGTCTGCGGCTTGAGCAGGAGAATTTTCGTGCGGCCGATTTTTCCCTCGCTGATCTCGCCATCGAATTTAGAGCGGAAAGGGCCGAAGGTTTCGTATTTTTGTGCAATCGTTTCAACGACCATGAACCCGACATTGTGGCGGTTCGTCCGGTATTTCGCGCCGGGGTTGCCCAGTCCTGCGAAGAGCCACATATCCGTTTCCTCTGCGATTGGCTCCAAAGCTGAAAAAGGCGCCGGATGTTTTTTGCAAAACCCGGCGCCCCTTAAAATCCAGCCTAAGAGTTTCACTTCTTCTCAGGAGCCTTTTTTTCCGGGGCTTTCTTGTCACCAGCCGGAGCCTGACCCGCAGCGGCAGGGGCAGCTTCAGCAGCAGCGGCTTCGCCTTCGGCAGCCTTGACTTCATCCTCATCAGGTCCGGTCTTCGGCGCGACCACGGTCGCAATCGTGAAATCGCGGTTGGTGATCACCGGCTTAACGCCCGCAGGCAGGACAGCATCGCTGATCTTGACCGCATCGCCCAGTTCCTTGCCCGCCAGATTGACGTCGATGGATTCGGGGATGTCCATGGCACTGCAGAGAAGCTCAACTTCATGACGCACGACGTTCAGGACGCCCTTCTGGAAGATGCCGGGTGAGTCCTCGTGATTGATGAAATGCACAGGCACCTTGACCGCAATCTTGGTCTTGGGCGTCACGCGCAGAAAATCTATATGTTCGATGAAGTCCGTTACCGGATGCTGCTGTACATCGCGCACCAGAACGAGATGATCCTGACCGTCAAGATTCAGGTCGCAGATGTTTGTGAACATATGGCCCTTGCGGTATTCGATGGTGGCCTCGTTCGTTGAAAGGGAGATTTTAACAGGCTCTTTCCCGTCGCCGTAGACGACAGCGGGAACACGGCCCTCACGGCGTAATGTCCGCGCAACCCCTTTACCGGCGCGTTCACGTTTAGCCGCTTTTAAAGCGTATTTTCTAGACATTTCAATAACCTCATGGTTTCAAGATTAATGCTGGCCTCCAGGGGTGCCCGCATTCAGGCGCTAAATAACCCCATCCGGGGCGATTTTACAAGCGTTTTTTAGGTAAACTACTTGAAAAGCTCGGAAATCGAGCGTTCCTCGAATATCCGGCGGGTGGCTTCGCCGATCAGGTTGGCAATGCTGATCTGCTCGATATTTTTGGCGGTTTTCATGGCGTCCGTGGCCGGAATACTGTCGGAAATCACCAATTTGGACAGGGGGGAATTCTTGACCTTGTTGACCGCCTCGCCTGACAGGACGCCGTGAACGACGTAGGCGGAGACGTCCGTTGCCCCTTTTTCTTTTAAGACAACCGCAGCGTTGGTCAGCGTTCCTCCTGAATCGACAATGTCGTCCACAAGAACACAGGCCTTGCCGCTGACATCGCCGATAACGTTCATGACTTCGGATACTCCCGCTTCTTCCCGCCGTTTGTCGATGATCGCCAGATCGGCCTTCAGACGCTTGGCCAAGGCCCGAGCGCGGAAGACTCCGCCAACGTCAGGCGAGACAATGCACAGCCTTTGGCCTTCGTAATGCTTTTTAATGTGCGGCACGAAGACGGGGGCGGAGATGAGATTATCGACCGGAATATCGAAGAAGCCTTGGATCTGCCCCGCGTGAAGGTCCATCGTCAGAACGCGGTCGGCCCCGGCTGCCGTTATCAAATTCGCTACAAGCTTGGCGGAAATCGGGGTGCGCCCTCCGGTTTTGCGATCCTGCCGCGCATAGCCGAAATACGGAATGACCGCTGTAATCCGTTTGGCGGAGCCGCGCTTGAGCGCGTCGATGGCGATCAGGAGTTCCATCAAATGATCGTTCGCGGGATAAGATGTGGACTGGATGAAGAACGTATCCTGACCGCGGACGTTCTCCATGATCTCGACAAAGATTTCCATGTCGTTAAAGCGCCGGATGCTGCACTGGGTCAGGGGGACGTCGAGATAAGAGGATATCGCCTCAGACAATGGACGATTCGAATTTCCGCACATCAGTTTCATTGCGCTCGCCCGTGGCTCCCGGAACGTTGATTACTCACGTATTTTCTTATGACCCCGACTGGGGACTATAAGTCATCAAGTCTTAAAATGAAACGACTTTTATTGCAGTGCTTATATTTTTATGGCGATCACTGCGATCTGGCGCCCGTAATCCGGCTCTTTCCTGTGGGTGGTCCGGCGGTAACTGTAGAAGCTCTGCTCGTCGGCGCAGGTGTCCATATTCAGGCACGATACGTTTGTTACTCCCGCCATGGCCAGACGCCAGACGCAATAAGAGGGCAGATCGAACATGAGATGCCCGGGTTTGGCTGACTTTCTGAAGAAACGGGCAGAGGCTGCGTCATGTTCCAGAAACGGCTCGGAGAAATTTTCTGTGACCTCGTAGGATTGCGGGCCGATGCACGGGCCGATGCAAGCGCGGATGGTTTTGCGGTTTGCGCCCTGATCCGTTAAAGCTTGGACCGCGGCCTCCAAAACGCCTGAAAGAGCGCCCTTCCAGCCGGCATGAGCGGCGGCAATCACGGGCGCTCCCTCCGGTTTTTCGGCCGCGAACAGCACCGGGGCGCAATCAGCGACCAGAATCCCCAAGCCTATTCCGGCCTTATCCGAGGCCATCGCGTCGGCCTGCGGCCTTGCGTCCGGCGTCCACGGGGTTTCGACGGGCAGGCATTGCGGTCCATGGATCTGATAGAGGGAGAGTAAATTTTTCGGCTTTATCCCGGCCTCTGCGGCCACGATTGCGCGGTTGCGGGCGATATGTTCGGGGTTATCGCCTGACCCCTGCCCGCAATTCAGGCCGGAGAAGACCCCCGCGCTGACGCCTCCAGCCCGCCCGAAAAAGCCGTAAAAGATTTTCGAGTTCAGTCCGGCTGAAAAATCCGGGTGACGGAAAATTGAGGGTTTAGAAGCCTGCGGGTCTGAGGGTGCGGTCATGAGTGATACATATGGCTTTAAAAAGTTGGCCCATTCCGGCAGAACCGCTCAGGCGCAGCACAGCCGACTTTATGTCTTGTAGCGAATTTTCAGCCGAAGGGCTATGGGGTGACTGTGCAGCGCGGATCAAAGTTTCAGCGCGTTGAGCCAAGCCCAGAGACAGGAGGAAATGCGACTGTGTCACCGGGCCGTAGACCCATGCCCCCGCCTTCCGGGTGACCTGAGAGAGGCGTTCAAAATCCACATGGGCGGTCAGGTCGGCTTCTCCGATATCTTTGAGTATCTCAGCATATTTATGATCTCGAACGGCCTGAAGTGTGTCACCCGGGGCAGACTTTATGTGACCGTAGTCGATGAACAAGGCTGCGCCCCCTGCCTTCAGAAGTTTTAGCGTTTGTAAGATGAAGGTCTTCTGGGCGGGGCTGATTTCAACGATTTCTCCTTCCTCCGCGTGAGGCATTCCTGGGTCTTTCACGCTGACTTCACAGGGTTTTTCCGTGATAGCAAATCCTTCGTCAGGCGTAAATTTTACGGCGCGTTCTGTCCACTCGTGGCCGCGCTTTATCAACTGGCGGACGGGCAGCGCGTCCAGAAACTCGTTACCGATGATTATGACTGGAACTCCTCCTGCATCCGGGGGCAGTTTCTCGTGAAAATGTATGGCGTATTCCGAAAGATTATGCTTCTGGATTTCGCGCAGAACCGGGCTTGTTTCAAGGAGGTGGATTTCGAGCGAGTCTATAAAGCCTTGTACGCTTTTTGCGGCTCTCAGAGCGTCCGCCATCAGGGTGCCGCGTCCGGGGCCACATTCCATGAGGATCAGTTTTTTCGGGCTTCCCATCTGGCGCCACAGTTCTGCGGCCCAAAGGCCGATCAGTTCACCGAATATCTGGGAGATTTCGGGAGCGGTAGTAAAATCTCCCCTCCGCCCCAGCGGGTCGCGGTTCCTGTAATAACCGTGTTCGGGGTGGCCGAGCGCCAGTTCCATGAACGTGCCTATATCCAGCGGCCCTTGCGATGCGATCCTTGCAGCGAGAATCAACTCAAGCGGGTTCATGGGGTTTTGTCTGCGCTGTCGCGGAACTCTGACGGGATGAACGCACGGCCAGAAAAACACCGATAAGGATCATCGGCAGGCAGAGCAGCTGGCCCATGGTGATGAGTCCTGCGATGTAGCCGATCTGCGTATCCGGTTCGCGGACTGTTTCCACCAGAAAACGGAAAGTGCCGTAGCCGATCAGGAAAACGCCAGACACTATGCCGGGGCGATTGCGGATGGAGGGTTTTCTGATAAGCACGGCCAAAAGGGTGAACAGGACTATCCCCTCCAGAAAGGCCTCATAGAGCTGGCTCGGGTGGCGGGGGAGACCTGAACCGTCAGGAAAGATCACACCCCACCAGACGTCAGTATGCTTTCCATAGAGTTCGGCATTGACGAAATTGGCCAGTCGCCCGAAAAACAGGCCGATCGGCACAGCGGCGCAGACGATATCCGACAGGCGCAACAGGGGGATTTGCCGTTTGCGGGCATACAGAATCATGGCTAGAAGGACGCCCAGCATCCCGCCATGGAAGGACATTCCGCCCTTCCAGACCATCAGGGCTTCCAGCGGGCTTTCGAGATAGACGCCCGGCGCATAGAACAGGACATACCCCAGACGCCCGCCCGCGATGACCCCCAGAACCGCCCATGTTATAAAATCGTCGATTTCGGTGGCTGACGGGCGATCCCCCTCCTGCCCCCTGCCAGCCAGATTCAACGCATACCGCCAGCCCAGAAGGATTCCGACCATATAGGACAAGGCATACCAGCGGACCGCAAGGGGGCCGATTTCAAGGGCTATGGGGTCAATCTCCGGGAACTGGAATGCCATAGGCCTTTATCCGTCCGTCCGGGGCGTTTGTAAACCCCTTTGTGGGCATATGCCGCCGAGGACGATAAATCGGGGGGTAACCTTGTGCTGCAAGGGGTTATGAAACTTGCAAAACCCCGACAGGCGTGTTAGAAAGCCGCCAACTTTGCGGACGGGTAAAAAAGCATGGTTTCGCGGGAAAAAATAATCGATGATCTGGCCCGGCTTGCCGGTGGGGCTGCTACGCTTCTCGGGGAAGCCGGGAAACAAGCCAACGAAAATTTCCGTCACCGTCTGGACAGCCTTGCCCTCAAGCTTGATCTCGTTCCGCGTGAGGATTTCGAGCGGCTTGAACTGGTTGTTGAAACCCAGCGCGATGAGATTGAAAGTCTTAAGAAACGCCTTTCGGCGCTTGAGGGTACGGAGGCTAAGACGTCCAAACGTCCGACCTCGCGTAAGAAAAAGGGTTCGTGATTTTTATTTAGGTTATAATGATAATTCGGGGTGCGTGATGGTTAGCAGAACGGAATTTACGGAACAGGGTTTAAATCCTCTGGACAGCGTTGAAGAGATTCTCTCGGAACAAAACTGGGTTTTCGACCGTACCGACAATGATTGCCTGACCGTTCAGATCAAAGGCAGAACCTGCGCCTACAGACTTTTTTTCATCTGGCAAAAAAATCTGAGCGCTTTGCAATTCACCTGTGAGTTCGATTTGTCCGTTCGAGCCGACAATATGGCTCTGGCCAGTTCAGCGCTTTTGGACATGAACGAAGAATCCTGGATGGGGCATTTTGAAATCGCCCGGCGGACTTTGGTTCCCTCCTACCGCCAGACCTGCCTGATGAAAGGATACGAGTTTCATGAAAGCAGCGCCTATCTCGGCGATCTCATTGATATCTCCCTCGCGCATTGCGAACGTTTTTACCCCGTGTTTGAATTGCTTTCCCGCAAGCAACCGGCCAATCCCGAGCATCTGTCTCTGGCGCTGATGGAAACGGCCGGGGAGTCGTAATTTCATATCCGATTGAGACTTTATGACAGCCCTTACGCACAACCCGATCCATACTGTCCTTCTGGTCGGGTGCGGGAAGATGGGATCAGCTTTGCTTGAGCGGTGGCTTGATCAAAAGCTTGCCTCGCATTTTATCGTAATCGACCCTACTCCCCTGCCTGAGGCTCTGGCGAAAGATCCGCGAATTGTCCATGAGAAGGACGTTCCAGGGCAGTTTCAGAAAGAGCCCGATGTCGCGCTTATTGCGGTTAAGCCGCAAATCCTGAATTCTGTAGTTGAAAAAATTGCCCGTCACAATTTTAAGAAAACCTTGTTTCTTTCTATTGCCGCCGGAAAACCTCTCAAAATTTTTGAGCAAATACTCGGCGCCAAGCAGTCGGTTATACGCTCGATGCCCAATACCCCAGCCTCCATCGGGCGCGGTGTCATCGCAGCTGTCGCTAATGCCTCTGTCACCCGTGAACACAAGGAGATGGCCTTGCGGCTTCTCGGCTGTGCAGGCTCTTTGATCTGGATGGGCGATGAAGATCTGATGGATGCGGTCACCGCCCTTTCGGGCAGTGGTCCGGCGTATGTGTTCCTTTTGATCGAAGCTATGGCCAAGGCCGGAGAGAAACTCGGCCTTTCCCCCGATCAAGCCATGATTCTGGCTCGGCAGACGGTCATTGGCAGCGCCGCTCTGGCTGAAGCTTCGCCGGACATCCCTGCGGCTCAACTCCGGCAAAACGTCACCAGCCCCGGCGGCACGACCGAAGCCGCGCTTCAGGTTCTTATGAAAGACGAGTCTTTGCAGAGGCTTTTCGATCAAGCACTCCTCGCCGCAAGAGATCGCGGCAAGGCGCTGAGTTCATAAACTTACGCGCTAAAGTTAGCGGCCGCGTGTGCCCAGACCAATGTCCTTGGCCAGCTTGCTGCGGCGACGCGCATAATTTGGCGCAACCATCGGATAGTCAGCAGGCAGCCCCCAGCGCTCCCGGTATTCTTCGGGCGTCATGTTGTAGGCCGTCTTGAGGTGACGCTTGAGCATTTTCAGCTTCTTGCCGTCCTCCAGGCAGATGATGTAATCGGGCGTTATGGAACGCTTGATCGGAACTGCGGGCTGCGGGCGGTCAGCCGTTACAGAAGTTTCGGTGTTCAGATTGGCAACCGTTTTATAAACCTGCTCTATCACTGCGGAGATCTCACCCGCCTGTAAAGTGTTATTCGACAGATAGGCTGAGACGATTTCCGTCGTCATCGCCAAAAGATCTTCCCTGCCAATATTGTCACTTGTTTTTTCAGCTCTTGCTTCAACCATTCTACTCATCCGTATATAAGAAAGTGATTATTTGAAAATTTTACCCGGAGCAGAAAATACGCCTAAACGTCATTTAAAGGCAAGGAAAAACATAAATATTTTTATTGCGAATATTTACCTTTTACTTTTCACGACTTTTTGCTGTTTTTGGCACCGTCACGTCGGGCGCCCGCAGATAAACAGGCTGAATTTCCGTAAAAAAATTTTCCTGCAGAAACAATTCTTTCGCCCTTTTTGCCGTGACTATCGGGTCCGCCAAGGTGATTTCCCTAGCGGCGATTGTGGCCGGGTTCGTTCCCCATTCTTTTTGAATCCTCTTTACGGCATCGCCGAGGAGAAGAGTCCTTTCCGTTGATAGCTCGTCTCTGATCGCTTCTGCGGATGCACATTTTCTATGCGTTATGGTGTTCCCTTGCGCGTCAAACTGCTGAACGTAGAAATCGGTGCGTTTGGTTTCAAGAAGCACAAGGTAACGGGCGTAACCCCTATTTTCCTCCCTTTGCAGGGCGGTGTTCAGGATGGTCTCAAAGGTGCCGACTCCGATCACGGGAATCTCCAAAGCCAAGCCCAACGCCTTGGCGGCAGCTATGCCTATCCTGATTCCGGTGAAGGCGCCGGGGCCATTCACCACGGCGATCAAGCCGATCTCTCCGTATTGTCTTCCGGCGGCGGCCAGGACTTGCTCGATCATCGGCACGAGGTGTTCGGCCTGACCGGAGGACATTTCCCTCGACGATGCCGCCAAAGGGATATCGTCCTTGCTGTCCAGGAGACCGACGGCGCAACCGTTGAGGGCGCTATCGATGGAAAGGACCAGAGGTTTGGTCAAGGAGAGATTCAATGATCCCCCACGGCGCGGACTTCCTGCACCTCCGGGATATAATGGCGGAGCATATTCTCGATTCCGCTTTTCAGCGTGGCGGTCGAACTGGGGCAGCCCGAGCAGGCGCCGCGCATTTTCAGATACACAATGCCGCCCTCAAAGGATTCAAACACGATGTCGCCGCCGTCCATCGCCACCATCGGGCGGACCCGTGTGTCCAGAAGCTCTCGGATCTGGAGGGAGATTTCGTCTTCCTGTCCGACTTTATGAGCAGATTGTGCCTTGAAGGACGGGTCGAGAACGGGTTGGCCTGTGGCCAGATGATCCATCAGAACGGCGAGAACCATGGGCTTGAGAACCGACCAATCTGTATCTGCGGCTTTGCTGACGGACACATAATCGGCCGCAAGAAAGACGCGACTTACGCCTTCGAGGCTGAAAAGCCTCAGGGCCAGCGGCGAAGGGGTCGCCTCTTCTTTCCGGGCAAAATCCAAAGTGCCAGAAGAAAGTACGGCCTGTCCGGGCAGGAATTTCAGCGTGGCGGGGTTCGGCGTGGTTTCGGTCTGGATGAACATTTCTGGCCTCTTCCTCTATTCGGGAAAATGCTTACCTGCGTTACGAGCCGAATGCAACCTTAAACCTGCAAATGGCCGGGGACGATCATCAGGGGTACCCTGAGCTTTGAGAGACCCTTTCCGGCGAAATAGGTGACCAGCGGCCCCGGATTGGAGGAATGGGAGTCGCCCCCCAGAATCAGCATACAAATTTCGGGGTAGGCCTCTATCGTTTCCAGAATCACGTCGCTACGGCTGCCCTCCTCTATGCAGACCATCGGAACCATGCCGGTGCGTGCGGTAATCCTTCCGGCCGCTTCCCAGATCATCGTTTCCGCCTGTGTCCGCATTTCCTTTTTGACCTTGTCCTCAATATTCCCCCAGTGGTCGAAATGCTCGATTTCCATTATGTTGAGCAGGGCGATGTGACCGTTATTCGCTTGGGCGAAATCAGCCGCATAGTCTACGGCCACTGAAAACTCGGCGGTGACATCCACGACCAGAAGGTAGATGCCGCCCTCCTTATGCTGTTTTGCCAGAGTCATCGGATTTTCCTCCTTTGCAGAGTTAGCACACTCAAGCCCTCACACGCAAAATGCCCACGAACCAGCCGCTGACCAGCGCCAGAACAACGCAGAATATTCCATAAAGAGCCTCATGCTTGTGGGCTGCCTCAAAAATAAAGGCGTTCAATCCCACCTGCTCCACTTTCAGGGTGTCCATATCGGTTTCCACCAGCTTTCCCTCCTTGAAGAGAAAGCTGCGGATTTTGTAGGTTCCGGTCGGGGCGCTGGCCGGGAGTTGGAAACGGGTGCGGAAAAAGTAGTCGTTGAGATAGTTAATTTTTAACGGATCCGTCGGATACAGGTTTTTTGAGCGCATCGAACCCAGCAGAGACTCCTGATGATTGCCGATTTTATCCGAGGAGCTTTTCATATCGGCTTTACCGATCATCAGGGCGTCCAACCCTATTCCGCTGGTCTTCATCAATTCGGCGTCCTTGAAAACTTCGCCCTCACCGACCGCATATCCATAATAGAGAGGCATCTTGCGGAAACGGATGGCGTAACGGTTGATCCATGCGCCCAGAATTCTGGCCTTGCGCCAGACGGTGATATTTTTTTCCGGGCCTGTCACGACGATCGCGACATCGGTAAATTTATCCCTCCGGTGGCCGAAGACCTCGATCTGTGCGCCGGAGAAGCCAGAGGTCACGTCAATATGGTCGAAGGCGAGTTCGATGCTCAAAACCTTGTCCTGCGCCCGCGCCGCAGAGGCGAACAAGACCGAAAACATAAGGATGCAAGCCAATAACCCCTTCATTCCACAACCACCTCGAAGAGATTGGAGGGCTGCAGGAAGAGCTGGATTCCCAGTTGCAGGCAGACCGCCAGAACCATGAGAGCCAGGATCACCCGCGCCCTAGCGCCGGTGATTCTGCGGGAGAACATCACGCCGAACTTCACCCCAATCACCCCGCCGGCGATCAGGTAGAATGCAAGAATGAAATCCACGGTCTGGCTGACGATGGCGTGCATCATCACGGAAAAGGCGCTGGTGAAGATAATCTGATAGAGAGAGGTTCCGGCGACCAAGAGGGTCGGCATCCCCAGAATGTAGATCATCGCGGGGACCAAAAAAAATCCGCCGCCGACGCCCATCACCGAAACCAAGAAACCGCTGAAAAAACCTATCGCGCCGGGGACCAGGGCGCTAATGTAAAGTTTGGAGCGGGCAAAGCGCATTTTATAGGGAAGACGGGCAATAAAAGGCGGGCTTTTGAGGCGGTTGAATTCGGAGCGCACCGATTTGGGCTTAATGATGGTAAAAAACCCCTCAAAGAGCATCATCAGGCCGATCGACCCTAGCAGCACGATATACAGGACGGAAATCACGAGATCGATCTGGCCGATATACTGCAGGGAGCGGAAGAAGAAAATCCCGATGGCTGCCCCCATGATCCCGCCCACGAGCATGACCGAGCCAATCAGAAAATCAACGTTGCCGCGTCTCCAATACCCCATGACTCCACCGATACCCGAAGCCACAAGCTGGCAGGACTGTGTGCCCACCGCGATCGGCGCCGGAATGCCCATGAAAATCAGCAAGGGCGTGGTCAGGAACCCCCCGCCGACCCCGAAAACGCCGGAGATGAAACCCACGAACGCGCCCAGAATGACGATGGATTCAATCGGGACGGAGATTTCAGCGATGGGCAAATAGATTTGCACGGCGGGTTCCTATCGTCCTGACAATGCCGCACGGACTGCGTCCTGACAAGACGCAAGATCAAAAACCGATCAGTGTTTACTGAAAAAATCAGTAGCGGTAGACGTCCACCTTCTTCGGGCCACCGTTGATGACGACTTGCGGGTCCGCCATGAAGTTGCGGTAATTTCCGCTCGGCAGTTCGTGAACGACCTTTTCGAAATCAACGGATTTCACGACACCCATGAAGGCGGGGCGCCACTTTTCGTAGACGCTTTCCTCGGCCGAGCAATCGACGATGTAGGCCTTGTCATGGTAGAGCGAGGCGAACATCAGGCCGCGCTTACGCATGATCGTTCCCTCGGCCGTTGTATAGGTCGCCTCGGTAAAGCTGCCGAAGCCCTTGCCCAAGCCGGTCGGCTCACGGAAGTCATCGACATAGACGTCATCGTATTCGCCCAGATACTTGTTCCAGAAATCACGGCTATAGCCGACCTTTTGGATCGAGTCCGCAAATTTGCGGGGGTAGATGAGGAAGCGGCGGTCTTCGCGTACGCGGACGCGGCACATGGCGAAATCGGGTTCGCCCGGTCCGGCTATCGTCAGTTCGTCGTCCGGCTTCTGGTTGTTAATTCTGATCCACAGATCGGGGAAGCTGATCGAGAAGCGGTTGACCTGATCTTCGATGAAGAACACTTCAGCCTTTGCCGAGTTGATCCCGATGAAACACAATACCGCTGCGAGGAAGAAAGACCGTTTGACGAAGTGCATGACGAACGCTATCCCAAAAATATGTTAACTCAATGAGGAGCCGCAGACAGGCTCCGGCTTTTATGGGGTTATCATAAACGATAATCCGGTGTTTTGCACCCCTGAAATTCGGGGTTGGGGAAAAAAGTCCCACAGGATCAGGGTTTAGCCGTAAAAGCCCATGATTTTCATGGCCTCGGCGATTACGGGAGCAGCCTCGTCGTTGGCTTTTTCATTGCCTTTTTTAAGGATTTTGTCGATCTGGGACGGGTCGTCCATTAACACTTTCATTCTTGACGTGATCGGGGCCAGTTTTTCCACAGCGACATCCACAAGGGCCGGTTTGAAGACCGAAAACTGCTTCGTGGCAAATTTTTTCAGAACCTCCTCGCGGCTTTCGCCGCTCAGGGCGGCATAAATCGTGACCAGATTGAGGGCTTCAGGGCGATTGGCCATATCTTCGAGTTTTTCAGGCAGAGGCTCGGGGTCTGTTTTCGCCTTTTTGATTTTCTGGGCGATCGTATCCGCATCGTCGGTCAGGTTGATGCGGGTCATGTCGGATTCCGCCGACTTGCTCATTTTCTGATTGCCGTTGCGCAGGCTCATCACCCGCGGGGCCGGGCCGGTAATCACGGGTTCGGGCTGGGGGAAAAAATCAACGCCGTAGCGGGTATTGAAGGTCGCGGCCAGATCGCGGCTCAGTTCCAGATGCTGCTTCTGGTCTTCGCCGACCGGAACGTGCGTGGCCTTATAGACCAGAATATCGGCGGCCATCAGAACGGGATAGGCGAACAGGCCCAGCCCCACGCGCTCGGTATTCTTCCCCGCCTTGTCCTTGAATTGCGTCATGCGCTCAAGCTTGCCGAGTTGGGCCATGGTGGAGAGCATCCACATGAGCTGCGAATGGGCGGGAACGGCCGACTGAACAAAGATAAAGGATTTCTGCGGGTCGATGCCTGCGGCGATAAAGGCGGCGGCGATTTCCCGCGTGGCCTTCGAGAGGTCGGCCGTTTCGTAGGGCACCGTGACGGCGTGCAGGTCCGCGACCATGTAGAAACAGGTTGCTGTCGGGTCTTCCTGAAACTTCACCCAGTTTTTCAGCGCCCCGAGATAGTTGCCGAGGTGAAGCTGACTTGTGGGTTGCATCCCCGATAAAATACGCTTTGTCATTGAGTAACGCTCTTTTTCTTCAAGTATCTTTTGATGTCCTTTATTCGCAGAGCCCCTGTTCCCAAGATGGCTGCGCCGTAAACAACGCCACCGACAGATGTTATGACCACGATGGCCGCTATTTTCCAAAACGCCGTTGCGCCGAAAATCCAGCCCTGCAAAAGCACGGCGAGTATATACAAGGCCAGCGCCATCGCACAAGTCGCCCCAATGATTTTCGGCACGTTGCGGAGAAAGCGCTCGTCGAGTTTCGCCTGCGGGTGGTCCTTAAGAACCCTGATATGGTGAATGTACTGAACCCAGCCTGTTATGCCGGTGGCGAAGGCGATCCCCACCACCCCTATAATTGGGGCCATGCACAGGGCGATGAGAATGTTCAAACTCATGCCGATGATCGAAATTTTTACGGGGGTCTTGGTGTCGTGGCGCGCCCAGTGGGCGGTCGAGAAGACCTTTGTCGCTATGTAGGCTGGAAGACCAATGGAGTAACAGGCGAGAATATTGGCAGTTACGGCGCTGTCCGCCGCCGTGAACGCTCCGCGCTCGAACAGTACCGTAATCAGGGTCAGAGGGATCACTGCTAGTGCCGCCGCCGCCGGAAGGGCCAGCAATAGACAGTATTCCAGCGCACGGTTGAACAGGTCGCAGGCCTCGCCGTTATCGTGCCCTTCCCTTTCGGCCTTCGCCATCGCCCTTGAGAGCATCGGCAAAAGGGCTGTCCCCACGGCGATACCCACGACCCCCAGAGGAAGTTGATTGAGACGGTCGGCATAATAAAGGTAGGAAATCGCCCCCTCGCCCAGAAAGGAGGCGATCATGATATCGAAGAACAGGTTGATCTGGACCACCCCTGCTCCTACCAAGCCTGGCCCCATCAGGCGAAAAACCTTGCGGACCTTTTCGTCCAGTTTCGGGCGTCCGAGGATGATCGTGAAACCCGCTCGCTTCATACAGAACCAGAGGAAGGCCAGTTGCAGAAAGCCTGAGACCAGCAGCCCCCAGGACATGGCATGGCCGGGGGTCGGGAAATAGCTGCTGAGCAGGAGAGCCGCGATCAAACTCAGATTAAAAAGGGTCGGCACAAAGGCAAAAGGCGCAAAGCGGTGGTGGGCGTTCAATACTCCGCCGATCAGCGCTGTTAAGGACATTAAAAGGAGGTAGGGAAAGGAAATTCTCGAAAATTCAACGGAATAGCTGTAGCGCACCGGGTCATCGGCAAAGCCGGGGGCTATGACATACAACACGTAGGGCATGAAGATCACGGCCAAAATCGTAAAGACCGAGAGGATTGAGAGCATGACCATAAAGGCGTTGCCCGCGAAGCGATCTGCTGCCTCCTCCCCCTCTTCTTCCAGCGCTTTGGAATACAGGGGCACGAAGGAGACGCTGAAGGCTCCCTCCGCCGTGATCCGCCTGAAGAGGTTCGGGAGCTTGAGGGCGATGAAGAATGCGTCCGCCACCGGTCCGGCACCCAAGATGGCCGCGGTCATCATATCCCTGACGAAGCCGGCGATGCGGGACAAACCGGTCATGCCCGCGACCGTGGCCATGGCTTTTACCAGATTCATATGCTAACACCTAAAAATCATCGCAGGGGCTGAAAAGATGCAAAATCAGAATCCGGAGAGCATATGGTTTGGCGAGTCGAAAGTCACGCCCCAAGAAAAAACCGATAATGTCATCGGCGTTTTCGACCGTGTGGCCGCGCGATATGACCTCATGAACGATCTGATGTCCGGGGGAATCCACCGGATCTGGAAAGACCGATTCGTGCGAATGATCCGGCCGCAGGCTTTCAAAGGAGGACGGCCCCTCCATTATCTCGACGTGGCTGGAGGCACCGGGGATATCGCCTTTCGAATCCGCAGTAAAGCCGGACCGGGCGCCCGAGTTACCTTATGCGACCTGAACGAAAATATGCTCTCAGTCGGGCGGAACCGGGCGATTGACCGCGGCTGGCTCAACGATTTCCATTGGGTGACCGGCAATGCCGAGGCGCTTCCGGTGCCTGATTCGTCCGTGGATGTGTATACGATTGCCTTCGGATTGCGGAACGTGACGCATATCGATTCGGCTCTTGCGGAGGCTTTTCGTGTCTTACGCCCCGGCGGGCGGTTTTACTGCCTTGAATTCAGCCGCGTACAGCCGGAGGGACTTAACCGCCTTTATGCGCTTTATTCCGATATGGTTATTCCCCGACTCGGTGCACGCGTCGCTCAGGACGAGGACAGCTATCGGTATCTGGTTGAAAGTATCCGCAAGTTTCCCTCGCAGCAGAAGCTTTTGTGTCGTCTGCGTGATGCCGGGTTTAAAATGGCGGAATACAACAACCTTTCCGCCGGTATCGCGGCTGTGCATAGAGGCGTACGCCCCTAGATTATTTTTCATAAAATAAAGATTTTTCTTCTTTTTCGTTTGACTTTTCGCTATAACGGAGCAATTCTTTGCGAACTTGAAAATTCCGTTCTTTATGAAAAATACCACTGGAAGGGCAACCCTATGAGCAACTTTACGAAATCCGTTATTTATTCTACCGCTGTCCTGGCGATCGGTCTGGTCGGCGTCATGGCCATTTCCGGCCAGCGCGACGGTCAGGAAGCTGCGGTTGTTGAACCCGCCGCCGGCGGCAGCGATATGGGCATCGATTTTTCCAAAACGATGAACGAAGCCGGAGAAAACATTCAGAACATCGCCGCTGAAGCCTCTGAAAGTGCCGAGGGGACGACCTCCGCTGCTCAAGATGAGATGAGCAAGGCTTTGGAAGCCGTTGATGAAGAAGTTGAGAGTCTGGCTAAGCCTGTTAATGAACTGGCGGGTGAGTTGTCTGCTGAAGGTACAGAAGCCGCCCCTGAATCTGCCGGGTTGGATGGGTCTGAAGCTGCTCCAACTTCTGAAGAAAGCGCCCCTGCCGAAGAAGATGCCTCCGCTGTCGATGAGGCTGCTGACAAGGCTAAGGAAAAAGGCAAGGAAGCTGCGATTGATGCTGCTGAAGATGCAGCCAACATTCAGCCCGCTGCCGGTGATATGCTCGAAGAAGCCGCTGAGGGAGCCAAAGACAAGCTTATGGATAAGGCTAAGGATGCCGCCGATGAACTCGGCCTTGAAGAGTGATCTTTTTGCCTAATCCCTACATAAATTAAAGAACCCCGCTTGAGCGGGGTTTTTGCTATACTATTGAGAGGTTTAAATCTGTTTTTTAAGTTGTCGCTATGAAGCTTCTTGATGGAAAGAACATTCTTCTGATTATTTCCGGCGGCATTGCGGCCTATAAGGCGCTTGAGTTGATCCGCCTGCTCCGACGCAGCGGCGCCGAGGTGCGCTGCATCCTTACCGCAGGCGGCGCACAGTTTATCACGCCGTTGAGCGTTTCCTCGCTTACAGGACAAAAAACCTATACCGATCTCTGGTCCCTGACTGATGAAACCGAGATGGGTCATATCCGCCTGAGTCGCGAGGCCGATCTCATCGTCATCGCTCCGGCCAGTGCGGATTTGATGGCTAAAATGTCGCACGGTCTGGCGAATGACCTGGCAACCGCAACCCTTCTTGCCTCCAACAAGCCCGTTTTGATCGCTCCGGCGATGAATCCCGAGATGTGGAGCCATGCCGCTACGCAAGCCAATATTCAGGTTCTGCGTGAGCGCGGGTCTCTTTTTATCGGGCCGGAAGCGGGAGATATGGCTTGCGGCGAAATCGGCGTTGGCCGTATGAGCGAACCCTCGCATATCCTTGAGGCCGTTGAATCTTTTTTTAAACCCAAGGCTCTTGCAGGATATAGCGCCGTGGTTACCAGTGGGCCAACGTTCGAGCCTCTGGACCCCGTCCGTTTTCTGGGGAACCGCTCGTCCGGCAAGCAGGGACACGCCATCGCGCAGGCTCTGGCGGAGGCAGGAGCATCGGTTACGCTGGTTTGCGGCCCGGTTCATCTTCCCGACCCCCAGGGCGTCCGGTGCCTCCATGTCGAAACGGCGGCGGAGATGCTTAGGGCTTGTGAAGATTCTTTGCCGGTTGATATTTTTGTCGCAGCTGCTGCGGTCAGCGACTGGCGTCCGACCCAACAGAGCCTTCAGAAAATCAAGAAAACATCCTCTTCAAAGCCCAAGGCCGTTCAACTGACCGAGAACCCGGATATCCTGAAAACCATCGCCACCAGAAAAAAGAACCGCCCGAGACTGGTCATAGGGTTTGCTGCGGAAACCGAAAATCTTGAGAAAAACTCTAAAGCCAAACTTAAAAGCAAGGGTTGTGACTGGATTTTGGCTAATCGCGTGGGTCCAGACGGCTCAGGAAAAGAAATAACCTTTGGCTCCCCTCTGAACAAAATCGTTTTTGTTTCCACCTCCGTAATAAAGGAATGGCCGTTGGCCGATAAAAAAAGCGTGGCCGTTAAACTCGTGCGCCTTATAGAGGACGAATTTAAGATAGAGGATGAATTTAAGGCGTAAGCTAAAGAGGTCTGTTTGTATTATCGTCGGTGTATTTTTTTTTCTAAATCACAGAAAGTCCTCACTGCCTTTCTACTTGGTGTGTTATTCTTTTCCAAAAGGGGGGCGGCTTGCATCATCATATAATTCTGCCGGCCTTGTTCGTCCTTCTTGTTGGTGGGGGGTTTGGGCTTTATCTTCTTGCGGGTAGCTTTTTCGGCTGGTTTTGAGATTTTACCTCTCATCTTCCCTTTTGTTAATTTCCTTAATAAGTAGTTAACCCATTTTTGTTACATTGGTTTGGACAAATTTGTTTAAGCCTTTTACAAAAAGCCTGCGCCATGATCAAAAGTTTAAAACAATCCCTTGAAAATCTGACAACCGCCCTCGCCCCGCTCGATGTATCGGACTTTATCCGGCCCCCGGCGGAGTATGTCGCGCTTTATACCCCGATTTGCGTTCCGCCTATGGCGAGCCGACCGGGGCATGGAAACCTGCCCAAGCCGTTTTTCGCGATTACTTACGGGGAGTGCAAGGTTCTTTATACGAAAATAGCGGAGATCCATAAGACTCTGGCCCTGAAAACAAGGGGCGGCGAGACGGCACGACTGCTGGCCGAACAGGTGCATAGCCTGATCGAGCAACTTCAGGAAATGAAGATTTACGGCGAC
The DNA here is from genome assembly GCA_016699735.1 of Alphaproteobacteria bacterium. Taxonomy (NCBI): domain Bacteria; kingdom Pseudomonadati; phylum Pseudomonadota; class Alphaproteobacteria; species Alphaproteobacteria bacterium. The sequence goes on along the minus strand of CP065008.1, from coordinate 1,524,788 downwards.
TATATCTGCGGCAATCCGAAAAATCAGGATGAAGACAAGGCGTATCATCTTACCACCTTTATCAATGATTTTACCAATTCGTCGTCTCGCCAGAAATCCCGGTACCCCGAATTCAGCGGGACGCGCCGTCATGGTCTCAGCGTCGGGCAGCTTAAGGCCATCGTTGGCGCCATCCGGCAGATCGAAACCACGATCCACGAAAGTCCTACGGTTCCGGTCGAGGTTCTGGCCGAGCTTGCGGAATTACAGCCTGCCCTTTAAAAATTATCCTGTTTTCATCCGGCGGATGATCGCGTAAGACTTTTGGGATGTCCCAGTCTGCAGCGATTATCGTTTCCGAGCGCGAGTCCGGCGCCGATACCCTCATGACTCCCATGATGGCGCAGTATCACCAACTCAAGGACGAACATCCGGGCTGCCTTCTCTTTTACAGAATGGGAGATTTCTATGAGCTTTTTTATGAGGATGCGGTCATTGCCTCATCCGTACTCGACATCGCCCTGACCAAACGCGGGAAGAACCAGGGGCGGGACATCGCCATGTGCGGCGTTCCCTATCACTCTTACGAACCCTATCTGGCCAAATTGATTGCCGCCGGGCATAAGGTGGCGATCTGTGAACAGGTCGAAACGCCCGAAGAGGCCAAAGCGCGGGCCAAGCGGGAGGGCGGAAGTTCGTCCAAAGCTCTCGTCCGGCGGGAGGTCGTCCGGCTGGTCACGCCGGGAACGCTGACCGAGGATCATCTTCTCGATGCGCGGGAGAATAATTACATCTGTGCGCTGGCCGAAACGGGCGATCAAACCTGCGCCCTCGCTTGGCTGGAGCTTTCGACGGGTGGTTTCAAGGTTCAAAATATCAAGGATACAGAGCTTCGTCCGAGTCTGGAGCGAATCGCGCCGGGGGAAATTCTTGTCGAAGCTCACTTCGCTCAACGTTACTCTGAGCATTTAAAATCTTTTGGCAATGCGCTGAACACTCAAGATAAAGCGTTGTTTGACAGTGCAACCGCCCAGCAAAGGCTAGAAAATTTCTACTGCGTCACTTCCCTTGAACCCTACGGCAGCTTCAGCCGAGCGGAGATTTCTGCAGCCGGAAGCCTGCTGGCCTATGTGGAGCGCACACAAAAGGGGAGAATTCCTCATCTTGAAAATCTGGAACAGGTTTCGGCTTCGGGCTTTTTGCATATGGACGGCGCTACACGCCGCAATCTTGAACTTACGCGCACTTTGTCCGGTGAGCGAAAAGGCAGTCTGATCGATGTGATTGACCGCACTCTTACCAGCGCGGGTGCACGGCTTTTACAGGAGATGCTGACCGCTCCCCTTTTCGATACGGAAGCCATCAATGTGCGACTCGACCGGGTGGAGTTTTTTTTCACGCAACCTGCCAAGCGGGAAGAGGTCCGCACCCTGCTCCGCCTTATCCCCGATATCGAACGGGCGTTGTCACGGATTACGGTCGGGCGCGGAACGCCCCCTGATCTTCGCAACATCCGAACCGGCCTTCAGAACGCACTGCACCTGCACAGCGCCCTTCTGAGCGGGGAAGCACGTACAGCATCGCTCGTCACTCTGATCAAGGGTTTGGAGAGCAGCGCCGATCTGTCTTCGCTGCAGCATGATCTGGAGCGTGCTCTGGTCGATGAACCGCCGCTTCATACACGGGACGGCGGATATGTTCGAAAAGGGTATTTGCCGCGGCTGGACGAGTTGCGGACCCTGCGGGAAGAGAGCCGCACAATCATCGCCGGATTGCAGGGCAAGTACCAAAAGATTGCCAAAATCGACACGCTCAAGATCAAGCATAACAACGTTCTGGGGTATTTTATCGAGGTTCCCTCGCGGCGGGCGGACGCGCTGATGGTTCGTTCGGATTCTCAGGATCATAGCCTTAACCCCTTTATTCACCGTCAAACTTTGGCGAATGCCGTGCGCTTTACGACCACGGAGCTTGCCGAAGTGGAGCGGGACATCCTTTCTGCCGCCGAAAAGATTCTGGCGCTGGAATTGTCGGTTTTTCAGACTTTGGTTGAACGTGTCTGCGGACAGGCGGAGTCTCTGGCGCGGATCGCCAAGGCGATTGCTGCCGTGGATGTTGCAGCGGGGCTGGCCGATCTGGCGGTGGAGATGAATTATGTGCGGCCGGTGGCGGATAAGGGTCTCGGGTTTCATATCACTGGCGGGCGGCATCCGGTTGTGGAGGCCGCGCTCAGAAAATCCGGTGAGAGTTTTGTTCCCAATGACTGCGTTCTTGACCCGCAGCAACGGCTCTGGCTTCTGACCGGACCGAACATGGCGGGGAAATCGACTTTTCTGCGGCAGAACGCGCTCATCACCATTATGGCCCAGGCCGGATCGTTTGTTCCGGCTGCAACGGCAAAAATCGGACTCGTCGACCGGGTGTTCAGCCGTGTCGGAGCCTCTGACGATTTGGCCCGGGGGCAATCGACCTTCATGGTTGAGATGGTGGAAACAGCCGCCATTCTTAACCAATCCACGAAACGCTCACTTGTCATACTCGATGAGATCGGACGCGGGACGGCCACCTTCGACGGGCTCTCGATCGCATGGGCGTGCGTCGAGCATCTGCATAATGTCAATACCTGCCGCGGTTTGTTCGCCACGCATTATCATGAGCTGACTTCACTTAAATCCTCCCTGCCCTCTTTGAGTTGCCACGCGATGGCGGTCAAGGAATGGAAGGGATCCATCGTCTTTTTGCACAAGGTTATTGCGGGCAGCGCCGACCGTTCCTATGGTATTCACGTTGCCAAGCTAGCCGGACTGCCGGAGGCGGTGATCTTCAGGGCGCAGGATATTCTGGCCCTCTTGCAGGATAAGGACCAGACCGGGCGGCTGACCGCGCTGGCCGGGGACTTACCCTTGTTCAGCGCCGCGCCGCGTCCTCAACCGGAAAAACATATTCTTGTTCAAAGGCTTGAGGCTCTCAGCCCCGATACCCTATCGCCCCGAGAGGCACTGGACCTTCTTTATGAATTGAAAGGCCTTCTTGACCGCTAGGCTTTACTTTCCGATTGTGATGGCCTATTACAGCGTTGTTTTTATTTAAGACTTCGCGTGTATTGCCATGCCACAGACAAAACAAACCCTTTCCGCTCCCATCGTTACCGATGTCGTCATTATCGGCGCGGGGCCGTGCGGGCTTTTTGCCGTTTTTGAGTTGGGCCTGCTTGATCTCAAATGTCATCTGGTCGATATCCTTGAGCGTCCCGGCGGGCAATGCACGGAGCTTTACCCCGAGAAGCCGATCTATGATATCCCTGCGATTCCGGAAATCAGCGGTCAGGGATTGACCGATGCACTGATGAAGCAAATCGCGCCCTTTCATCCGGTCTTTCATATGGGGCAGATGGCGGAAAAACTTGAGGAGAAGTCTGACGGGCGCTGGATGCTCACCACCGACACGGGAACCGTGTTCGATGCGCGGTGCATTGTGATTGCCGCCGGCGGGGGCAGCTTTGTCCCCAAGAAGCCCCCTATTCCGGGAATCGATGCCTATGAAGGCACCTCCGTTTTTTATGCCGTGCGCCAGAAGGAAAAATTCCGCGGCAAGGATCTTGTGATCGTCGGCGGAGGCGACTCGGCGCTGGACTGGACGATCGCTCTTCAACCCTTAGCTAAATCCGTTACGCTGGTTCACCGCCGCAACGAATTCCGCGCCGCGCCGGACAGCGTCTCGAAGATGCAGAAGCTGGTGGCCGAGGGGAAGATGCACTTTCAGGCCGGACAAGTTAAAAGCGTGAGCGGAGAGAACGGCCAGCTTTCCGGCATTACTATCGAGGATAACGAAAAAACCCTGAAGACCTTGCCGTGCGAGATGCTGCTGCCGTTTTTCGGGCTGACGATGAAGCTGGGGCCGATCGCGGATTTCGGGCTGAATCTTGAGCGCAACCTGATCCCCGTCGATACGGAGAAATTCGAGACCGGAAAGAAAGGGATTTTTGCCATCGGCGATATCTGCACCTATCCGGGCAAGTTGAAGCTTATTCTGTCCGGCTTTCATGAAGGGGCGCTCATGTCACGGCAGGTTTTCCGGTATTGCCGCCCGGATGAGAAGCTGCGCTTTGAGTACACGACTTCCAGTTCCTCTCTACATGAAAAGCTGGGCGTACAGGAACAAAAAGAGGCGAAACGCGCCTGATTTTGTGGTTCAATACCGTGCTGTAACCTTTTAAGGGGCTTTGGTATGAGCACGCAGGATTTTCAGGGACAGGTCAAACGCATCCAGTGGAATAATCAGGTTATTTCCGGCCTGATGATGGTTTATTTTCTCATCAGCATTTTTATTTTCGTCTCCTTGGTTGCCGGATGTTTTGTTGCGTTGGCCTATGTTTTTGATCCTGATTCGGTCGGGGACATCCTGCACAGCACTAAAACGCAGATCAAATTCGTGCGGTTTTATTTCAAGTTCCTGTTTTTTGCGCTGGCGGGGGCGTTTTATTTTGTGTACCGCGACTTTAACCAAGCCGAGCAGATGTTCGGAGCCGTGCCGCTTGCGATGAAATCCGACGATCCGTTTTACAGACGGCTGGAAAACCAGTGTATCTCCAGAGGCTTGAGCGTCCCCGAGCTGTTTGTGATCGACGATCCCGCCTCCCTTCGTCCTGATCTGGTGACAGCTGTGGTTTTGCAGGGGTTGGGAAATAAATCCAAGCTGCTTCTTTCTCCTGCCATTCTGGGATTATCCGCTGAACTGCAGGAAGCGTTTATCGCGCAGGCCGTTCAAAGGCTTCATACCAAGGATGTGTTTTTCTTTACGCTCCTGTGTTTCCTTGGCTATTTCCCGTTCCATGTCCTGCGGGAGGTCAACGCGATTGCCCGTACCGTGTTCAAGCCTTTCCTGATGGTTACGGACACACTGATGGCCCCGGTGCGGAAGCTGATTCTGAATCTGCGGATGGCCAAGCTGGATGTCGGTTCGCTGGAACTCACCAAGGATAAATCTTCCGCCGCGCAACTGCTTGAGGTTCTGGCGCCGCTGGAGGCCATCGAAAAATACTACTACGAGGCCTATCTTCCCCTCTTTATTGCCAAGTCTGAGGGGCCGTACCGTCTGCGGACGCTTGAGAAAGCTTAAGGCGCTTACTCTTCCAGACCTTCGAACAGGGCCGTTGAGATATAACGCTCGGCGAAAGACGGCAGGATCACGATGATCTGCTTGCCTTTATTCTCAGGCATTTCGGCAACCTTGCGGGCGGCCATGATCGCGGCGCCGGAGGATATCCCACCGGGTATTCCCTCCAACCGCGCCAGTTCGCGGGCCATTTTCATGGCCTCGTCGCTGGAAACTTTGATGACGGAGTCAATCAATTCGGTTTCGAGAATGTCCGGCACAAAGCCTGCGCCGATGCCCTGAATTTTATGCGGACCGGGCGTGCCGCCGGAGAGAACCGGGCTTTCCTCCGGCTCTATCGCATAGGTTTTAAAGCCGGGCTTGCGCTGCTTGAGTACCTCGGACACCCCCGTGAGAGTTCCACCCGTTCCCACACCGGAGATCAGGATATCGGCCTTGCCCTGGGTATCGTTCCAGATTTCCTCGGCGGTGGTTTCGCGGTGGATCTGCGGGTTGGCCGGGTTTACGAACTGGCCCGGTGCAAACGAGTCATCATACTCGGCCAGCATTTCCTTCGCCCGTGCTATCGCCCCGGGCATTCCCTTTTCCTTGGGGGTCAGCACGACCTCGGCACCTAGATAACGGAGCATCTTGCGGCGCTCGATGGACATACTTTCCGGCATGGTCAGGATCAGGCGGTAGCCCTTGGCTGCGGCCACAAAGGCCAGAGCGATCCCCGTATTCCCAGAGGTCGGCTCGATCAGGACCGTGCGACCGGGCTTGATTTTTCCTGCGCGTTCGGCGTCCTCGATCATGGAGAAGCCGATGCGATCTTTTACCGAGGCCAGAGGGTTGAAAAACTCCAGTTTGGCGAGGATGTCGGCCTTAAGCCCATACTCCTCCATTATCCGGCCGCAGCGCACCAGCGGGGTGGCGCCAATCGTTTCCAGAATATTGTTGTAGATGTGGCCGCGGTATTCGGCGACGGGTTTGAGCGCCTTTGAATCCTTGTGTTTTACAGCGGGAAAAGTCATAGCTTCAATCCTTTTCGGTTCATATACCTGTTATCAGAAATCGCTCTATCTTAATCGCCTTCGCCGGGTTTGTCGCTGAAATGATCTTTCATTTTGTTCGGAACGTCCTTCATCTCCTCGGCTTCGGGCATCGGCTCCTTGGTGGTGGTGATATTCGGCCAAGCGAGGTCGCGGGATCTGTCCGAATATATTCTGTTGACCTCCAGCCATTGATCGGCCTTGGGGTCGGTATCAGGCAGGATGGCGTCAATCGGGCATTCGGGTTCGCAGACGCCGCAATCAATACATTCATCGGGGTTGATCACCAGCATATTCTCCCCTTCGTAGAAACAATCGACGGGGCAGACTTCCACGCAATCCGTGTATTTGCACTTGATGCAGGCTTCGGTGACGACAAACGTCATAATAAACTCCTTGGTGTTTACTTTCGGCGTGCAGATTACTGCGGCTTTTCGGGCGGTGCAACCCGTTTTCGAGGAAAAATCTGTGTGCGGCGCACACAAGCGCGTGGCTAAACCCCTGAACTTTCCTTACGCTGCCTGTATGAATATGGGCTCTTTTTTCTCATTTTTTCTCTTTTTCCTGCTCTGCTTGCCGCTTTGCGGCTGCGGGGGCGGAACCGGGGGTCCGCGCCTGACCCCTTTGGCCTATTCCCCGGCCGAGCCGGGTGAAACCCTCTTGATGGATTCGGTGCGCGGCTTTCTTCAAAGGCAGTCGGCGCCAGCGCAGACCCAGTTCGAATACGGGCTTTTTGACCTGAACGGGGACGGGATGCGCGATGCGCTGGTTTATCTCAAATCCCCTTATGGCTTCTGGTGCGCGATGGAGGGGTGCGCTTTGCTGGTCATGAAGGCTGAAGAAAGAGGGTTTTCTCCCGTCACTCTGATCCGGCCGGTCCGCAATCCGGTTTATATCGGCGCCGAGCGGCATGAAGGCTGGCACGATCTGGCGGTGCGGGTGGCCGGGGGCGAAGCACTTGCCGCGGAAAGCGTCCTGCGTTTTGACGGTAACAGTTACCCTTCCTCTCCCCCTTTGCCTGTTTCAGGAGGGTTTTCGGCCGATTTAGCGCTTAGAAAGTTTTTTCCCTGACCGGGCTTAAGAGTATTTTCCGGTGATCGTTTCCAGAAAGCGGTCGCGGAAGGAGAAGATGGTTTTACGGAATCGCTGTTTTTTCCCATATTCTTTTACACTCCCCGTCCTCGGCGCGATATCGCGGTCATCCTCCAGTTCAAGGTTGATTTTACCAATCAGATCATCGACGTCGGTTTTCAGGAAATGGGCGCGTTTGAGCTTGATGATGGCGCTTTGCTCGGCCTCTCCGAAATCGCCGTCCGCCCAGACCAACTCCCGTGCGAGGTCAAAGAACTGAAGGCGATCCTGCACATCGCTGACGCCTGTGAACATTTCATCGATATTCTTGGGATTCGTGATGTCGTCTTTGAGGGTTGTGGTCTGCTGCGGGGTGAAGCTTATTTCCTCCAGAACCCTAGCCATATATTCGATCTCGCCGTCCGCGAGGATATTATCGGCGTGGGCGATGGCGAATAGAGTCCGCCACATAAAAAACTGGCTGTCCGTGATGGAGAGGTTTTTTTTCATGCGGCGCAATCCTTAAAAAAAGTCCGTTCTTTTTTATCTCTGTTTATCTTCTCCTTCGCCCTCTATTTCGTCAAGCCCGGGCGCCTTTAATAAATGTTCTTGATTTGTTCTTTATTTTGTGCTGAAGTGGATTTGCCGCAAACATCACAGGATTTTGATCATGGACCGCGAACCCGGGCTGAAATGGCTGTTTTTGGACCTTAACAGCTATTTCGCGAGCGTGGAGCAACAGGAGCGCCCGCATCTACGCGGCAAGCCCGTGGCCGTGGTGCCGATGGAGACGGACTATACCTGCGCGATTGCGGCGTCCTATGAGGCCAAAGCCTACGGGATCAAAACGGGGACGATGATCCGGGATGCCAAGCGAATGTGCCCGAACCTGACCTGCGTCCTCGCGCGGCATGACAAGTATGTCGAGTATCATCATAAAATCGTTGATGAAATCGCGCTTCATGCGCCGATCAATAAAATCTGGTCGATTGACGAGTTGTCCTCGCGGCTTCCGCCCTCACGGCGCAGCGTGGAGGCCGCGACCGATCTGGCGCTGCGGATCAAGGCGGGAATCCGCCGGAATGTCGGTCCGGCGATCACCTGCTCTATCGGTGTTGCCCCTAATACGCTACTGGCCAAAATCGCGGGCGATATGAAAAAGCCGGACGGGCTGACGATTTTGCGACAGGAGGATTTGCCCGGACCTCTGTTTGACCTGAAGCTCACCGACCTGCCGGGGATCGGGGCCAATATGGAGCGGCGCCTGATCCGGGCGGGTGTGAGCAGCCTCCGCGATTTCTGGAACATCTCCCCGAAGCACGCCCGTAAAATCTGGGGCAGCGTTCAGGGGGAGCGGTTCTGGTACTGGCTGCACGGCTATGATTTCGAAACGCAGGAGACGGGAAATACCATGATCGGGCACAGCCGGATTCTTGATCCACTCCTGCGCGCTCCCGATCCGGCTCGGCAGATGGCGCGAAGACTCCTGACGAAGGCGAGCTACCGTTTGCGGCGCAAAAATTTTTATGCCAGCCGCGTATCCCTTGGCGTGCGGACGACCGAGCATCTGCGCTGGGGCGGAGAGCTTAAAATTTCTCCCGCGCAGGATCCGTTCACTTTTTTGCAGCATCTGGACGATCTGTGGGGCGAGATGCTGCAATTTTTTGAGATGCGCCGCTCCCCTTCCCCCCTGCGTTTCCGCAAAGTCTCCGTCACGCTTTACGGGCTCAGCCGCCCGGGGGACATAAGCTACGATCTTTTTGAAACAGGGGAAAAGGAGATGCAGGAGAAAATGCGGAAGAACGATGCGCTGACGCGGGCGCTCGATCGGCTGCAGGACAAATACCAGCGCGAAACGGTCAGTCTCGGATTGCCGCCAAAGACGCTGGCTGGCTATGTGGGAACGAAGATCGCCTTTTCCCGCGTTCCTGACCGTGAAGAGTTCTGGAGTTGAACCCCAACCCCTAAACCGTGTAGACTGGACAGACGATTATACGGAAATAGACTTATGGACCTAGAATCTGAACTTAAACGCACTCTTTCTGAATGTACAAGTCCTTCGCCGCTGGCGGATGCTCTGGCGGATAAGAAGCTTCCGTTTTATGTCCGAAACGGTGCTTATCCTTATGCTATTGATGCGCTTGACAAGGGCATGGAGGCACATCCAGATGCCGATAGCGACCCGAACTATGTTCCGTTCATGGAGATGCTCGCCCTTGTTCTTTACAAGGGCGAAAATCTTGTGCAGGCTGATGTCATTCTGGACAGGCTTAGAACTCATGTGCAAGAGCGCGGCCTCCCCCTCTCACCTGTTGCAGAAAATCTTGAACAAAACCTCCGGCAAAGTGCGCTCTATCGATTGCAGCACACGATGGAGCATTCGGGCGTTGATTTTGACGTGTAAAGCTATAAAAATGCCGCATGACTAAAACTCTTCATATTATCGGGGCCGGACTGGCCGGAAGCGAGGCCGCGTGGCAGGCGGCGCAGATGGGCGTGCGCGTCGTGCTGCATGAAATGCGTCCCAATGTCGGCACGGCGGCACACAAAACGGACGGATGCGCGGAACTGGTCTGCTCCAATTCGTTCCGGTCGGACGACAAGGATTACAATGCTGTCGGATTGCTGCATGAGGAAATGCGTTTGTGCGGTTCGCTGATCCTGCGCGAAGGCGATAAGGCCGCTGTGCCCGCCGGCGGAGCTTTAGCCGTTGACCGCGATATTTTTTCGCAGAACGTGACGCAGGCGCTTGAATCCCATCCGCTGATTACCCTCGCCCGCGGCGAGATCGCCGGGCTGCCCCCCGCAGACTGGGAGAGCGTGATTATCGCCACGGGGCCGCTGACGTCCGATGCGCTGGCGCAGGCGATCCGGAATCTTACCGGGGAGGATGCTCTGGCTTTTTTCGATGCTATCGCGCCGATTGTGCATACGGAGAGTATCGATATGAATGTGGCGTGGTTCCAATCTCGCTATGACAAGGAAGGTCCGGCAGGCACGGGCAAGGATTACATCAACTGTCCGATGGATAAGGCGCAGTATGAAGCGTTCATTGGCGAATTGCTGCGTGCGGAATACGGCGATTTCAAAGAGTGGGAAAAGGACACGCCCTATTTCGAAGGTTGTATGCCAATCGAAGTCATGGCTTCACGCGGACCGGAGACTCTGCGCTTCGGACCCATGAAACCTGTCGGCCTGACCAACCCGCACAAAAGCGAACGCCCTCATGCGGTCGTACAGCTGCGGCAGGATAATGCACTGGGAACGCTTTATAATATCGTCGGGTTCCAAACCAAGATGAAATACGGCGAACAGGTGCGCGTGCTGCGAATGATCCCCGGACTGGAGAACGCCGAGTTTGCGCGGCTGGGCGGGCTGCACCGGAATACCTTTATCAACTCCCCCAAGCTTTTAGATGAATCTCTGCGCTTAAAGCTTCAACCCCGCTTGCGGTTTGCTGGGCAGATCACAGGCTGCGAAGGTTATGTGGAAAGCGCGGCGGTTGGGCTGATCGCCGGACGGTTTGCCGCTGCGGAACTCTTGGGACTCTCCCCTGCTCTTCCACCTGAAACGACGGCGCACGGCGCCCTCTTGCGGCACATCACCGGCGGCGCTCATTCCGATACGTTTCAGCCCATGAATGTGAATTTCGGCCTGTTCCCGCCGCTCAACGCAGAGGAGGAGAGTTTTATCGATGCCAAAGGCAAACGCAGAAAACTCAAGGGCAAAGAACGCAAAAAGGCGCTCTCACAGCGGGCTCTGGCCGCGATCGCCCCATGGGCGGCCCCTTATAAAAATGCCGCATGATTTTTTCCGGCCGATTTTTTTTACGCCTTTATGTTATGCTTGGTGGCCGTTGGAGGCTGCGCCGCGCGGCCTTCTCCCACCAACACGATATGGACCACGGATATGACGGACTCATCCTCGAAGACAGAGAAACCCAAGGAGCTTGTGATCCTGCTGCACGGAATTATCCGCAATAAGCTGGATATGATGCCGATGAGTCTTTACCTTGAGAATGCGGGTTATCATACGCTGAACATCCATTACCCCTCGCGGAAAAAGACCCTTGAGGATCTCACGACATTTATTTATGAGAAAATTACCGCCAGCCCCTTTTCCGCCGAAGCCCCGAAAATCCATTTCGTGACCCACTCGATGGGGAGTCTGATCGCCCGGTATTATATTGCAGTTTACAAGCCGGAGCGTCTTGGAAAGGTCGTGATGCTGGGTCCGCCGAATACGGGCAGCGAGTTCGCGGACTGGCTATCGGAAACAAAAATGCTCGCGCCGCTGTTCGAGAAAGTCTTCGGCCCCGCCGGACCACAACTCAAGACCACTCACAAGCATATCGATGGCGCCATTCATTACCCGATCGGGGTGATCGCCGGAAATTTTTCCATCAATCCGCTATCCCCGTGGGTTTTGCCGGGAGAAAGCGACGGGATCGTTCCGGTTGAACGGACAAAAATCGAGGGTATGGCCGATCATATCGTCGTTTCCTCCACCCATACTTTCATGATGTTTAACCCCAGCGTGATGAAACAGGTGCTCAGTTTTATTCAAAGCGGGCGGTTTCAACACCCTGAGTAAGCGACTAGAATCCTTATCACGCGTCTACAGGAACGCCCGGTTCGTCCTTGGCAGATCGGATGGAGAGTGAGGATTTGACGGAGGTGACGTTGGGGGCGCCGGTGAGTTCGTTTTTAAGAAACTCCTGATAGCTGTCCCAATCCCTGGCGACGATTTTGAGAATAAAATCCACCTCCCCGGCAAGCATATGACATTCGCGGACCATCGGGAGCTTAGAGATATGCTGTTCAAAGCGGATCAGGTCCGGTTCGGCCTGACTGGTCAGGCGGACCATAGCGAAGACGGTGACGCTGTAACCCATAAGGGCCGAGTCGAGCCGTGCGCGGTAATTCCGCACATACCCCGACTCCTCCAGCGCCCGGACACGACGAAGGCACGGCGGCGCTGAAATCCCAACCTTACGGGCCAGTTCGACGTTGGTGATGCGCCCATTGTCCTGCAATTCCTTGAGGATTTTACGGTCGATTTTGTCCAGCCTTGATTTTTTCATGGGAAAGCCTGCGGTTACTCGTCACTTTTAAGTTTCTGAATGGTGGATGTTCGTCTTGTTTTGACGCCAGATTTGTATAAAGTTGCGGTGGGCCGTGTGCAAGTGGTTTTGAAACTTTATTTCACATTTTTTTCCGTGCGGCCCCAAGACCGCTTCGTGCGCCGAAACACCCGTGAAACCATGAATGTTTCGAGCGCGAATAGGTCAGGCAACATGAACATTCCAGGATTGTTAACATGAGTAACGCTCTGCATACTAAAGTCCTCATCATCGGCTCCGGCCCTGCCGGTTATACGGCGGGAATCTACGCCGCACGGGCCAACCTTGAGCCTTTGATGGTCACGGGGCTCGAACAGGGCGGGCAGCTCATGATCACCACGGATGTCGAGAATTATCCGGGATTCGCCGACGTGATTCAGGGGCCGTGGCTAATGGAACAGATGAAGCTGCAGGCCGAGCATGTGGGTACGAAAATCGTCAACGACTACATCATTAAGGTCGATCTGTCCGCCCGCCCCTTCAAGGCTTACGGGGATTCGGGGAGCGTTTACTCGGGCGATACGGTTGTTATCGCCACCGGCGCGAAGGCGCGCTGGCTTGGGCTTGAGTCGGAGAGTACCTTCCGGGGTCGGGGCGTTTCGGCCTGCGCGACCTGCGACGGGTTTTTCTTCCGCGGCAAGGAGGTCGCCATTGTCGGGGGCGGCAACACAGCCGTCGAGGAGGCCTTGTTTCTTACGAACTTCTGCACCAAGGTTACGCTGATTCACCGCCGCGACAGTCTCAAGGCCGAGAAAATCATGCAAAAGCGCCTGTTCGAGAATCCAAAAATCGAAGTGATCTGGGACAGCACGGTGGAAGAGATCGTCGGCAATGACTCCGGCATGACGGGGGTGCGGATCAAGAATTTGAAAACTGGCTCTGAGCAGATTATCGATAAGCAAGGCCTGTTTGTCGCCATCGGGCACGATCCGGCGACGGAGTTATTCAAGGGTATTCTTGATATGGATGCGGGGAATTATATCCTGACGGCGCCGGATTCGACCGCCACCTCCATTCCCGGGGTTTATGCCGCCGGGGATGTGACTGACTCCGTTTACCGACAGGCCGTTACGGCTGCGGGGATGGGCTGCATGGCCGCGCTGGAAGCCGACCGTTTCCTTGCCCATCAAGAGAAGACCGTTACCCACAACAAGGCTGCTGAATAGGACTCGCCCTCGCGATGGATTGGGACAAGGTCAGAATCTTCAAAATCGTTGCTGAATCCGGCAGCTTCACCCATGCGGGAGAAACCCTGAACCTCAGCCAATCCGCCGTTTCCCGGCAGATCAGTGCGCTGGAGGAATCGCTTGGGCATCCCCTTTTCCATCGCCATGCGCGCGGGCTGGTTCTGACCGAGCAGGGCGAAATTCTTTTCGAGTCCGCCCGTGAGGTCTTCGATACCTTCAAGGACACGCAGACCCGGCTTTCCGATTCGCGGCTCCTGCCCGAGGGATTACTAACCATTACCACCGTCGATTTTATTGCTTCGAGCTGGCTGGCGCCCAAATTGCCGGCGTTCAATGCCCTTTACCCAGAAATCCAGATGACTCTTTTTCTAGATGACCGGGTTTACGACCTGCTGCGGCGGGAGGCCGATGTGGGAATCCGGCTGCAGAAAACGGAACAGGCCGATGTGATTGAGAAGAAACTCACGACTTTGCGTTTCAGCCTCTGGGTTTCCAAAAGCTATCAGAAAACTTACGGGCTTCCGGATCATTTGCAGGATCTGAAAAACCATATGATGATCGGGCATCCGCCGGGGACGGAGACGCCGTTCGCCCGCCCGAACTGGATCTTCAATGCCGCCCATATCAATACCGAGAATAATCCGAAAGTCGTGATGATGAACTCGATGAGCGCCCGCTACAGCGCGGTAAAAGAAGGTGTCGGCATAGCCGTGTTGCCCGATTATGTCAGCCGTGACAAAACGGACCTTGTGCAGCTTTTCCCCGATCTGAACATTCCGGGCGTCGATATGTTTTTCGTTTATCCGCAAGAGCGCAAGCACTCCAAGCGAATCAGCGTGTTCAGGGATTACCTGTTCGATACGCTCAAGGGCGAAAAAGCACTCTGATCCAGGGCTCCTGCCTTTTTTTACTTTCCCGTATTTCGCATACATATGCCTTAAGTGATTGCGTTTATTGCATACCTCTTCTGCAATAATAGCATTGGTTTTTCATGGCCCGAGTCGGTTACTCTGCCCTTAGCAGTCCTAGGATTGCTAAGGGTCTCTATGAGATCCTACGTCCCCAAGACGTGAAACCTCCCTGTTCAACTTGCCGGGCTTTATGCCCGGTTTTCTTTTTCACAGATTATTTTTGTGCATTTGACAGAGTTTATCTGGTATCCTTTTCATAGGGTTACGTTTTTATTACATTTGCATATAATAATAAAAGTTATCAGGGCTGGTTCGCGTATGGGTCAATTTTCCCCTTCAGATGACGATCTTTTCGCCAGGGATTACTCCTTGCGAAGTCTTTGGGCGGCTGTCCGCGGACTCCCGGCTGCAGCCCTACTTGGGGTCGCGTCGCTCGGTTCTGCCGGGGCAAGGATTCCCGATGACTGGGAACTCCTCTCCCTTCGCTATGACGGCAAGGACGGCTCCAAGGAAGCGGAGGTCTACGTCGCTCCGGCTCGAAACACACAGCATCCAGTCGGCATCGTGGGCCTTGTGCCCGGATGGAAACGTTCGCCTGCCGATAAGGTTGTGGAGATTGAGGCCTTGCGTGATTCTGGCCATACCGTTCTGGCTATGCCCCTTGAAAATCCCGGCACGAAGACCGGAAGCCTTGCGAATTCCCTGGCCAGAGTTGACAGCTTCGTTTTTGCAGAAGATTCGCCTCTCTATGAGCTTTACCCCGAGAACATTCCCCGCTTCCTCTTCACCCATTCAACCAGCAGTGTGCTTTTCGGGCACGGGCTTATGGATGCGCGGATGGCCGGACGCCTGCCGCCGATTGAGCGTGCGTTCCATACCTCCCCATTTTTCGGTTCGTCCGGTTCTTCGGCTCTTTATCACCCTACCCTCAATAAACTTTATACTTACCATGCCCGACGGCATGAGAATGAGTTTACAGGCGTCTCGTTGATGGATCGGGTTTACTATTACGTCCGCGGCCTCGGCAGACTCCTGATCGAAGAGGATCCGAACGACCGCCCTACACATGCTCAGGTTCTAGAAATTTCCGATTATACCCAAAGTTATTTCGAACGAAAGAAGGCTGAGATTGCGTCCGGAATATCCGTGATGACAATTCCGCAAACCTTTGTTATCAGCACGGACGATCCTTTTGCGTGCCCTAAAGCCGGCGCCTATGCGGCAAGCCTTGAAAACGCTGAGATCACCTATTGTCAGGCGCGGCATAATCCCCTTCTGAAGTCCTCTGTCAGAAATTCTATTATCGATCAAATCCGCGAGGTTACCCGCTCTACCGGATTGCACGATATCCTTGCCGAAATTGAGCATACTTTCGGCGGCGCACCGCTCAGGGATCTGGACGATCCGTCTCAGGAAGACGGCCCAAACCGCTATCATTTCTAATCGTTTATGCCGCCTTGGCTTTGCCTTTAAGTGCCGCGCAGGCGCGTTGTATGCGTTTGCAGGCCTCCTCCAGCGCCTCGGTCGTAGTGGCGTAGGAAATACGGAAATACGGGGCGAGGCCGAAGGCCGTTCCCTGTACGCAGGCCACACCTTCGGATTCCAGAAGGTAGGTCACGAAATCCTCGTCGCTTTTTATGGTTTTACCGTCAGGCGTGGTCTTGCCGATGCAGCCCGCGCAGGAGGGATAGACATAAAATGCGCCTTCGGGAGTCAGGCATTCGATGCCTTCGGCCTGATTGAGCATTTTTACCACCATGTCGCGGCGCTGACGAAAGACCTCGTTGCGCTCTTTCAGGAAAGATTGATCGCCGTTCAGGGCCGCTACTGACGCCGCCTGCGAGACCGATGAAGGGTTGGAGGTGCTCTGGCTCTGCATGATCGCGATGGCCTTGATCAGGGCGACCGGACCGCCGCCGTAGCCAATCCGCCAGCCGGTCATGGAGTAGGATTTGGAGACTCCGTTCACCGTGAACGTCCGGTCATAGAGTTTTGGCTCAACTTGCGCCGGGGTGCAAAATTTAAAGCCGTCATAGACCAGATGCTCGTACATATCGTCGGTCATGATGTGAACATGGGGATATTTGACCAGAATATCGGTCAGCGCCTTCATTTCGTCCCATGAGTAGGCTGCGCCCGTGGGGTTGGAGGGCGAATTGAGGATGACCCATTTCGTTTTGGGGGTAATGGCTTTTTCCAGATGCTTCGGCTGGAGCTTGAAGTTGTTCTCCTTCGGGCAATCGACTGCAACGGGGGTTCCCTCCGCCAGTAGGACCATATCAGGATAAGACACCCAATAAGGTGCTGGGATGATGACCTCATCGCCCGGATTGACCGAGGCCATGAGGGCGTTATACAGCACCTGTTTGCCTCCAGTTCCCACCGTGATCTGTTCGCGCTTGTAGGACAGGTTGTTGTCGCGCTTGAACTTGGCGATGATCGCATCCTTGAGCTGGGGCGTTCCGTCTACGGCGGTGTATTTGGTCTGACCTTCGCGGATCGCCTTATAAGCCGCTTCCTTGATGAAATCGGGCGTATCGAAATCGGGTTCTCCTGCGCCGAGGCCGATAATATCGCGTCCGGCATCCTTAAGCTCCTTCGCCTTGTTGGTCACGGCGATGGTGGGGGAGGGTTTGATCCGGCTCAGACGGTCGGCAACAAGCGACATGGGTTTCTCCTTTAAAGTGACGTTACTTTCTTTTCAAGACGTTAAGGACCGGAATATATCGCGGATCGCGTTTCCGTTCAAATCCTTTACGGGGTCCAGACTTACCCCCTCTTTCTTGAACCAGTCCTTCAAAGGCTCCAAGACCGGATGTTCAAGATGGGTTTTGAGATAATTCTGCAAGCGGCTGATGTGGATCAGGTATTCGTCGCGGTTCTGTTCAGCGGCGAATTTTATGAACAGGCCGATGACGCGGCAATGAAACTGGGTGCCCAAAACGCGGTACCAGAGATCGAAGGCCTGACGATCCTTCGCGCTCATGCCCTCGCAATAGCGTTCGATCAGGGTTTTTTGCAAATCCTGTGGCACGTCCGACCGCGCATCCTCCAGAAGATTGACCAGATCGTAAGGTATGGGGCCGAGAAGCGCGTCCTGAAAATCAATCAGGGCGCAACGTTCTATGCCCTCTCCGCCCTCCTGCAGCATCAGATTTTCCAGATGGAAGTCGGCGTGCAGAAACCCCTGCGGGCAGGTGGGAAGGCTTTGCTCGATGCCGGACCATATCTCAAGATAGGCGCTAATGGCCGTGTCCGGCATCCTCTGACGATGAAGAAAAGGGACATAATAATCCGCGATCTGCCTGATATTCTGTCTTATTCTACTCTGGCTGAAAGGTGAGAGGAACGCAGGCGGTTTTGACTGGCGCAGGCGGCGCAGGACGTCTGTCGCCCAAATGTATAATTCCGTGCGGTTGTGGCCCTCGCGCAAGGCTTTGCCGTAGCTGGTGTTCCCGAGATCCTCCAGAAGCGCATAGCCTTGCTCCTGGTGACTTTCGAAGATCAGGGGCGCCCTGATCCCGGTTTCAGTGAGCCACGCTGCAATCCTCAGGAACTGCTTTAACTCCGTCCGGTTTTTTTCATCCGGCTCGGGATAGCGCATGAGAATGAAGTTTTCACCGCTTCGCGTTCCGCGATAAAATTCGCGGGTCGAGGCGTCGCGGGGCAAGGGTGTCAGCGATTCGCACCCGATTTCAGCGGCCAGAAGCTGCAGATCAGCAGACATGGATCAGGTCTTGTCGGTTTTAGATTTCTTGGTCTCGACACCGGAGGCCATTTTCATCAGGGCGTCCACGTGGCGCTTGGAGGTCTGCGGGCGCTTGGAAGATGGCGCCAAGCTTTCCTGACCGAAGATGGCGGCGTCCGTGGCTACAACTGCCCGCAGAAGGTCCATGCCGAACTCCTCACCCTTTTTGGCTTTTGCTCCGGCTTGGGGTTTTTTCGAGACGGCTTCAGTTTCCCTATTATCAGCCGTTTTTCCCGATAGCATCCGGTCGATGTTGTAGGCGATGATCCCCTCCAGATGCGGGCGGGCCAGCGCGTGCAGAAGCTTGGAATCCTCATAGGTCCAGGCGATGATCTGCTGCCGGGCCTGATGCTTGTTGCCCTTGGCTTTTTTCAGCGCTTCGCGAATGCGGTTTTCAAGATATTGACGGGATGACATCGTTTACTGCCTTTTAAGAGTATAAGCATCGCACAATTTCGAGAAATCGCCAAATTCTTAAGTCTTGCCCTCAGGAAATTTGTGAGAGTTCTTTCATCAGGCTCTGCACGCCTTTTACTCTCTCATCCTTATTGTCCCATGTCCTGACAACGACAAGCTTTTGATCCGGGCGAAGCTTGACGGTTCCCCGCTGATCCTGAATCCAGCGCATGAGTGCAGGCACGTTGGGCGGGGTGTTGTTGTGAAAGCCGATGACGGCGCCCTTTGGCCCCGCGTCCAACTGCTCGATTCCTGCTTTACGGCTGAGTTGCTTGATCTTGAGAATATCGAGCAGGTTTTCGACTTCGGGGGGCAGGTTGCCGAAGCGGTCGATCAACTCCGCGGCAAACGATTCGATGTCGGCGGGTTCGACCAGATCGCTGAGTCGGCGGTAGAGGCTCATGCGGACGCTTAAATCTTCTACGTAAGTTTCTGGAATCAAAACGGATGTTCCCAGCGCGATTTGCGGCGACCACTTTTCCTCCGTTTGCAGAGTCTCCAATCCGCCGCCCTGACGCGCTGCGGCCACAGCCTCTTCTAGCATCTGCTGATAGAGTTCCACACCGATTTCGCGGATATGCCCTGACTGGCTGTCGCCCAGAAGATTGCCCGCGCCACGGATATCCATGTCGTGGCTGGCGAGTTGGAAGCCTGAACCGAGAGTGTCCAGCGTGTCCAGAACCTCCAGACGGCGCAGGGCGTTCGGGTTCAGCTTCACGCCGGGCTGGTAGGTGAGATAGGCATAGGCGCGGAGCTTTGAGCGGCCGATGCGTCCGCGAATCTGATAAAGCTGCGCGAGGCCGAACATATCGGCCCGGTGGACGATCATGGTGTTGGCGCTGGGAATATCAATCCCGCTTTCTATGATGTTGGTGGCCAGAAGAATTCCGTATTGCCCTTCGTAAAATGCCTCCATGCGTTCTTCGAGTTCGGTGGCCGTTAACTGGCCGTGCGCGGCGATGAATTTTATTTCGGGGACCAGTTCCTTGAGCGTCTCCTCGATCTCGGGCAGATCCTTGATGCGCGGAACGACATAAAAGCTCTGTCCGCCGCGGTAATGTTCGCGCAGCAAAGCATCCCGGATCACGACCGAGTCGAAGGGCATGACGAAGGTGCGGATGGCCAGACGATCGACCGGAGGCGTGGTTATAAGGCTCATCTCCTTTACGCCCGTCAGCGACATTTGCAGCGTACGCGGGATCGGCGTTGCGGTAAGAGTCAGAACGTGGACGTTGTTTTTCAGCTCCTTCAGCTTTTCTTTTTGCTTCACGCCGAAGCGCTGCTCCTCATCGACGATCAGAAGCCCCAGATGAGAGAATTTGATTCCGCCACCCAGAAGCGCGTGAGTTCCGATGACGATCTGCACGCTGCCGTCCGCTATCCCTTCCCTGATTTTTTTTGCATCCTTTGCTGCGACTAGACGCGAAATTTGCTCGACGCTTATACCCGTTCCGGCGAAACGCTTCGTGAAATTATGGTAGTGCTGTCTTGCCAAAAGGGTCGTGGGGACGATGAGCGCAACCTGCGCTCCTGACATCACGGCGGTGAATGCTGCGCGCAAGGCGACTTCCGTTTTACCGAAGCCGACATCGCCGCAAATCAGTCGGTCCATCGGATAATCCGCAGCAATGCCAGCGATCACATCCTCGATGGCCCGCTCCTGATCTTCGGTTTCCTGATAGGGGAATCTTGCTGCGAATTCGTTGTAGACGTCTTTTGAAATCAGAAGTTTTTCGGCCTTGGTTAAAATCCTGTTTGCTGCAATCTTCAGAAGTTGATCGGCCATTTCCATGAGGTCTTTTTTTGCCCGTGCCTTGCGAGCCTGCCACCCTGCCCCGCCGAGCTTGTCGAGTTCGACCGTTCCCTCGTCGCTGCCGAAGCGGGAAAGCACTTCAAGATTTTCGACGGGAACAAACAGACGGTCGCCACCGGCATATTCGATTTTGAGACAGTCGTGCAGTGTTCCCCCGGCCTTGAGCGTCTCGAGTTCTACAAAGCGCCCGATGCCGTGATCGACGTGAACGACCAGATCGCCGGGATTGAGACTGGAGACTTCGCGCAGGAAATTATCCGCCTTGCGACGGGATTTTGTCTTGCGGGCGATGCGGTCACCCAGAATATCCTGCTCGGTGATGACAGCCAGACCGTCCGCAACAAATCCATGTTCGAGGGCAAGGATGGCCATGCCGATCTGACCCGGCTTAAGCTTTTTGACATCCTCCCATACTGCACAGTTTTTTAGCGGACCGATGCCCGCATGATCCATTAAGCCGGAGAGTCTCTGGCGCGATCCTTCGCCATAAGAAGCGATCAGAAGTGTTTTTTGCGCGGCCTCGAGCGCAGCAAGGTGTTTTTTCAATTCCAGAAAAACATCGCCACCGGAGATTGCGCGGATATCGGAAAAATCACGGCCTTTTTTTGCTGCGTCTTTTACTTCCCGTTCGTCAGGAGAACCGAAGGCTGAAAATTGAGTGCTCTCTTCGGTCCTGAGGTTCCATTCTGTTTCCTCAATATAAAGAGCAGTTACAGGGACGGGGTGATAAGGGGCGGATATCTGGCCTGTCGCACTGCCTGATCTTTTTGCAGTGTTTTTTTGCACCGTGTAGCGGGATTGATAGAAATCCCTGATTTGCAGCATCCGCTCCTCATATGCCTCACGGATATGCGGATCGAATGTCATTTCCGCGTTCGGCGCGTAATCAAAAACGGTTTCAAGCTTTTGGTGAAACAGGGGCAACCAGTGTTCTATGCCGCTCATGCGCCTTCCTGCACTCACCGCTTCGTATAACGGATCGTTCGAGGCAGCAGCCCCGAACATTTCGCGGTAGGCGGCGCGGAAGCGGGCAATGGATTCCTCGTCAAGAAAGAACTCCGTTGCCGGAAGAAGAGAACATTCTTTTACAGCCCTGTCCGGGACGGTCATCTGTGTGGCCGGATCGAACATCCGAATCGATTCGATTTCATCGCCGAAGAGATCGATGCGGAGGGGATTTTCGTAACCTGCCGGGTAAAGGTCTATGATCCCCCCGCGTACGGCGAATTCCCCGGTTTCGCGCACGGTTTCCGTCCGCAGATAACCGTTTTGCGCGAGAAAATTTTGGAATTTCGTCAAGTCGAGTTTTTGGCCTGCTCTTGCCTGGACGCTTGCCTGAAGCAGAGATTCAACAGGCATGACCCTTTGTACGGCGGCGTTGAGGCTGACTAAAAGGATGCGGGGATAGCGTTCCTTCTCTTTCTGCCAGCGGATCAGGCCGGTTAAGGCCGTCACGCGGGCAGCCACGATATCCGCATGGGGAGAAACACGGTCATAGGGCAGAGAATCCCATGCGGGCAAACATATCACCCGTACATCCGGCGCGAAAAATGCCAACTGTTCCTGAAGGTTGGCCAGACGGTTCCCATCCATAGCAACATGAACCAGCACACAATCTTCGGGCATTATGGTTCGGGCTTTCTGCGCGAGAATACGCGCATCCTGCCCCTCGGGTACGCCGTAGAGGGTGCGGTTTTTGCTTTCTGCGGTCATTTTTGGCACCATACTATGCACAGGAAGCGCCCCGGATTGTGATAATTGCTATTTGCCATTCCGGGGTTTTTTATATATAGGTTTCTGTCTATTTCAAGGGATAGTCTGGTTCAAGGGATAGCCACACCAATGAGCGCCGAAGCCTCCGCCACCGGTCACGATCATACCGTTGCCAATAAAGAACTCCTTAAAGCCGCTGTTCACGGCGACAAGCCGATGATCAAGCGCAGTCTTGGAGACCGCCTGTTTACCCTGATGTTCAGCGGGTTTGTCTACCCGCAAATCTGGGAAGACCCGGAGGTGGATATTGAGGCCATGAAGATCGGGCCGCATTCACGGATCATGACGATCTGCTCAGGCGGATGCAACGTCATGAACTACCTGACGGAGAAGCCGAAGGCTATTTATGCGATTGATCTCAATCCCGCGCACGTCGCTCTTGGCCGCCTTAAAATCGCCGCGCTTAAGCACCTGCCCGATTATGAGAGCTTCTTTCTTTTCTTCGGTCATGCGAATTCGCCCAAGAATATTGAAAATTACGACCGTTACATTGCTCCGCATCTCGATGCCTTCACCCGCGATTACTGGAACAAGCGCACCTTGCGGCACGGACGGCGGATCAATTTCTTCAAGAAAAACCTTTATAAGCACGGGCTGCTTGGCTCGTTCATTGCAACGGTTCATTTTGTGTCCAAGCTTTATGGACAGGATCCCCGTGAGATTCTCAAGGCCCGGACGCTGGAGGAGCAGCGCGTGGTTTTCAACCGGACACTGGGTCCGCTGTTTGACAAAAAATTCATCAAGATGCTTTGTAATATGCCTGTGTCTCTTTACGGGCTCGGGATTCCCCCCGCCCAGTTTGAGGAGTTGAGCGCGGCGTCTGGCGGCGACATGGCCGGACTTCTGAAATCGCGGCTGGAGCGCATGGCCTGCGATTTCCCGATCGATACGAATTATTTCGCCTGGCAGGCGTTCGGGCGCGGTTACGATACCGTGAAGAAGAAGGCCGTGCCCCGCTATCTTCAGGAAGAGCATTACCAGACCCTCAAGGACCATATCGGCGGGGTGCAGATCATCCATGCTTCGATTACCGATTTTCTTGCCCAGCAGAATCCGGAGAGTTTCGATAACTATGTCTTCCTTGACGCCCAGGACTGGATGAACGCGCAGCAGCTCACCGATCTCTGGACGCACGTCAGCCGGACCGCTGCGCCCAAAGCCCGTGTGATCTTCCGCACCGCAGGGAACGAGAGCCCGCTGGCGAGCGCCCTGCCCACCGATCTGCTGGGACGCTGGGATTACAACCCTGTCCGCTCACCCGAAGCGGTGGCGAAAGACCGCTCCTCGATCTATGGCGGTTTTCATACCTATATTCACTCCAAACAACAGAGCGGACAGATCGCCGCCTGACCGGACGCCTGCATGAGCAGCCTGAGCCATAGCGAAGAACAAACCAAGCGGAACATGGACAAGATGTACCGCTGGACGCGTCATATTTATGATGCCTCGCGCAAATATTACCTGCTGGGGCGCGATGTGCTGATTGACCGCCTGTGCCCCGCCGCGGGCGAGAGCGTATGCGAAGTCGGATGCGGGACGGCGCGGAACCTGATCCGCATGAAGCAAAAATATCCGCAGGCTCACTTTTATGGCCTCGATGCCTCTGACGAAATGCTCAAAACCGCACAGGGCAACATCAGCCGTGCCGGGCATTGCTGTTCAATTACCCTGAAACAGGGCTTTTCCCAGACGTTCGACCCAAAAGCCCTTTTCGGGCTTGAGCGTCCGCTGGATAAGATTGTTTTTTCCTATGCGCTCTCGATCATCCCGCCGTGGAAAGAGTCGATTGATCATGCGCTTGAGCTTCTGCCTGCGGGAGGGCAAATCCACATCGTCGATTTCGGCGGGCAGGAGGAGTTGCCGCCGTGGTTCCGCAAATTTCTCTTCTGGTGGCTACGACTTTTCCATGTTTACCACAAACCCGAGATTCTGGATTACCTCAAACAGATGGAGTGCGACAAAAAGGGCACTCTTAGAGTTGAATCCCTGTTCCGGGGATATGCCTATCGGGCTGTTTTTGCTAAAATCTCCTGAATATTAACAGTTTTATTTCAACTCACACCGGGAGGTTCGCGTGGCGATTATCCTGATGACTCTTCTTTTTGCGGTTCTCGGGATTGCGATCTGCGTGAACATGATCTCCCCGCGGCCCGCGTTCGAGCCTCTGGTCACGAATCCTGACGATCCTCTGCTGCTGGAAGCATTGCAGAAGGCCAGGGACACTCTTGGGACGTTTTATGCGCTCATGGAAAAGTTCCCTGAGAACGCTCTGGTCAAGCTATATTTTGTCTCGAACACCCAGCAAGTCGAGCATCTCTGGGCCGAGGTGCTGGGCCGTGCGGGCGATGACGGGCTTAACGTCCGGCTGGTGACACCCCCCGTCACGCACAAGGGCCATCTGGACCGGCTTTATACCTGCAAGACCGAAGACATTGAAGACTGGGCCGTTCGGGACGACGAGGACCACATTTACGGCGGATTTTCCGAGCAGGCCATGTTCGCCATTTCCGAGCGCGACGCGATCAAGCTTCCCGAAAAGCTGCTGGAACGCAGGGCTCTCTACCGGGAAATCTGAGGCTTCACGGCTTTTCGGGTTTTTTATTTTTGCGATTTTTCTTGACCTTTATGACAAAGCCTGTCAATGATGCCCCGTTTGTTTGACAAGGTTGCTCTTTAGAACAGAGATTTTTACGGTTTAGTGCTTCGATTCATACTTTTACGTATTCCCGATTGCCTTTCCTTAAAAGTTCAGTATTTAACGATACTTCCTCGTATTTGGAGCGCGTTAACAAATACAATCCGTCTGCAATGGTGCGGGCGGGCCATACTGAAAATAGACTACAAGGAAAATTACTATGTCCAATCAAATTACCGGAACTGTCAAATGGTTCAGCGATCAAAAAGGCTTCGGCTTTATCGTGCCCGATAACGGTGGCAGCGATGTGTTCGTTCACATCAGCGCCGTTCAGAAAGCAGGGATGAACACCCTGCGCGAAGGCCAGAAGATCAGCTTCGAACTGCAAAGAGACCCCAAAAAGGGCAAAGACAGCGCAGCCAATCTGAGAAACGCTGCCTAACTCTCTTTAAACACTTCCCCATAAAGACTATGAGGCAATCCGTCATGCTGCCCTGATGGCGCATGAGGGGTTGCCCTTTTACAAAAGAAAAGAAAAATTCAATGAATAATTTTGAACACTTTAAGCTTCACGCCAACCTGATGCGCTCACTTACGCAGATGGGTTATGCGGAGCCCACTCCGATCCAGGCGCAGGCTATCCCTCTCGCCCTGCAGGGCCATGATATACTTGGCTCCGCGCAAACGGGGACCGGAAAGACCGCGGCGTTCGCTCTTCCGCTCTTGGAAAAACTTCTTTCAAACCCCCATGGCTCGGCTCTTGTGCTCACCCCTACGCGGGAACTGGGCAAGCAGATCATGGAGATCATGCATAAGCTTCTTGGCCCGAACAGCCCGATCAAGACCGCCTTTATCATCGGCGGTGAGCCGATGGGCAAGCAGTTCAACCAGTTGCGCGCCCGCCCGCGCCTGATCGTCGGGACACCCGGACGGATCAACGATCATCTTCAGCGCGGTTCCCTGAACCTCAAAGATGCCCATTTCCTGGTTCTGGATGAAATGGACCGGATGCTGGATATGGGGTTTTCGGTTCAGATCGAGCGCATTGCCAAGCATCTGCCCGCTCAAAGGCAGACGCTGATGTTCTCTGCCACCCTGCCCGCCAATATCATCAAGCAGGCCGATCTGTATCTTAAAAATCCCAAGAGGGTTGCTGTGGGGTCAACGATCAAAGCGGCCGATAAAATCCGTCAGGACGTCATCCGCGTGGACGAGGCGGAAAAGTATAACGAGCTTGTCCGCCAGTTGGAGCAGCGGGAAGGCACGGTGATTATTTTCGTTAAGACGAAATACGGCACTGAGCGGCTTTCCAAGAGGCTGAACAAGGAGAATTTTTCCTCCGAGGCCATTCACGGCGATCTACGGCAAAGCAAGCGCGAACGCGTCATCCGCGATTTCCGGGGGCAGAAATACAGGATCCTCGTTGCGACCGATGTCGTTGCGCGTGGGCTGGACGTTCCGCATATCGCTCATGTCATCAACTATGACCTGCCGCAGGTGCCGGAGGATTACATTCACCGGATCGGGCGGACGGCGCGCGCGGGGGCCGAAGGCGCCGCGCTGTGCCTCGTCACGCCTCAGGACGGGGTAAAGTGGCGGGCGATCGAGCGTCTTATGAATCCCGGCGCTCATCCCGAACGCGGACCAAAACCCGTTCAGGATTCGCAGAAAAGCCGCAAGAGGCGCCGTCACAGGGGCAAAAGGGCGTTTCATGGCGGAGGGGCGCAGGCCCGCGCTGCCGCTTAAGGCTTTACGATAGCCTTACGGTTCAGGATTTTCTCGAAGACACCGTCGATCACGTTTGCTGGCGGCGGTGTTCTTCCCGAAATCCAGTCATACAGGTCGGGATCGTTACAATTTAAAATCCGCTCATAGCTCTCCAGTTCACTTTCCGAAAAAGTCGGTACGTGCGAATCCGCGAAGGTGCCGAGGATCAGGTCCATTTCCTTTGTGCCGCGATGCCATGAGCGGAAGATGAGGCGCTTGCGGCGGATCTCCAGTTCGGAAGGTTCTTGATTCTTGGTCATCGGCGCTTTACCCTCTATTCTGTTCGCAGCATAGCAGGGTTATTGTGCCATGAAAGTGTTTTTGAAAGAGCATTTCGTTCTGATGATCGGGATCTCGCTGCCGCTGATCCTGTCCCTTGTCTTTTTCGCTTCGGCGAATTTCCGGTTCGAGACCATTCCGCCGCCGCAATATCCCGTCGTTTTTGCACAGGATTTCTATTACCGTAACAACCCGGAATACCCCTATAAGCTGGCGGTCAATGAAGATAAGATTCTTGAACTGCGCTATACGCCGTCTTCGGCTGAAAACGCTGCGAACTGGCAGGTTCCGCAAATTTATCTTTACGATCCTAAAACAAAGCGGGTTGAGAGGATCGACCTGCCGGAGGTCACGCCCGGAGAGAAATCCACACAGCCCGTTGCTGCCCTCAAAACAAAGAAACTAGATACTGCCCTCACCAGCCCGGACGGATTTACGTTCCGCTCCGAATACCGGGGGAGCGGCAACCTGATGACCGAGATTTTCGGCGGCGGGCACAGCGGGCGCAACCGGATCGTTTTGTCCAAGGACGGTGTTGATTTTCCAATCAAGGTCGAGGCGCCCTATTATTACGGGCAGGGTGAGTTGATCGGCTGGGTTGTGGAATAATAATTCAATGGAACAGCCGTCCCGTTCATCCCCAGAGATTACGAAAGCCGAAGCGCTGGAGCAGATCGCTGTTTTGGCGCGTATGCACCATTTATCTCTTGATGAAATCGGCGCGCATCTGACAAAGACCGCACTCAAGGATAAAAGTTCCGTATGGCTTTCGCGCCTGCTGGGCTATATCGGGGCAGTGTTCGTATTCGGCGGGCTGGCGCTTTATATGGGGATGATCTGGAGCGACCTCAACAGTCCGGCGCGGGTGATCATCACCTTCGGGCCGGGGATTGCGGCGTTTATTCTGGGTATCGTGACTCTGAAGGACCAGCGGTTCATGCGGGCTTCGACGCCGCTGTTCCTTAAGGCTGCGATCCTACAACCTGTTGGAATGTTCGTGTTTCTGGACGAATATGGCTCGGGCGACGATACGCAACTGGCGGCCATGGTGGTTTTCGGGATACTGGCCGTGCAGTTTCTTGTCTGTTTTCTCATCTTCCGGCGGACGACGCTTTTGTTTTTCGGGTATCTGTTCTGGAACGCCTCTGTCGGGATCCTCATGGACCGTTGCGAGGTGCCCGAAGACCCGATGGGGATCGGGCTCAGCCTTTCAATTCTGATGGTGGCGTGGAGCATCGACCGAACCAAGCATAAGCCTATTGCCGCGTTCTGGTACTTTATCGGGGGCGTCGGTCTTCTGTGGTCCGTGTTTCAGAGTGTCGAGAATTCGGCTTATGATATCATCATGCTTCCGGTCACGATCGGGCTGATGTGGGTGAGCGTGCGGATGCACAGCCGGACGATGCTGCTGGTCGGAACGTTCGGGCTGCTGGGATTCCTGACCTATTACACCGATCAGTATTTCAAGGATATCACAGGCTGGCCGCTCGCGCTGATGATGATGGGATTTATGCTGGTGGGGATCAGTTATATGGCCGTGCGGCTGAGCCAGAAAATCAAAAACGAAGCGTCGCACTGACGCCGCATATTCGTTAAAGCTATGAGCAGACCTTTTGATCTTGATCCGCTGTTCCGTTCACTTGTTGCTCTGCCCGGAATTGGGCCACGCAATGCGAAGCTCATGGAAAACCTTGTTGGCGGACCGAAAGTCCTGGACCTTCTGTTTCATGCGCCGGTGGATTTTGTGGATCGGCGATTTTCAGGAAAAATTTCCGACGTTCCCAACGGGCGAGTTGTCACGCTGACGGTTCGGGTCGGGAAGCATTCGCCCAACGCCCGCAAAAATCTTCCTTACCGCGTTCAATGCTTGGATGAGAGCGGTGTGATGATGCTGGTTTTTTTCCACGCCAATAAGGTCTGGATTGAAAAGCAGCTGCCCGAAGGGCAGACGGTCATCGTCAGCGGCCGGGTCGAATATTTTCAAGGTCAGCCGCAAATGGTGCATCCCGATGCGGTCGGCAAGGTCGAGGACCGTGCCGCCATCGAGCGTATCGAGCCGATTTATCCGCTGACGCAGGGGATCACCAACAAGCTGATGAATAAATCCGTGGCGGCGGCGGAAAGGATGATTCCCGCCCTGCCGGAATGGCTGGACGAGGCGTATCAGGCGCAGCAGAAATGGCCGGGGTGGAAGGAGGCTTTAACCGCTCTCCATCATCCCGAAAGCGAAAAAGACCTGAACCCGCTGACCCCCTGCCGTGCGCGGCTGGCTTATGATGAATTGCTGGCCAATCAACTCACGCTCCTGATCGTGCGGGAGCATCAGCGGGTTGTGGAGGGGCGCAGCCATCAGGTTTCAACGGTGTTGCGTGAGAAGGTTCTGGCCGCCCTGCCCTTTCAACTGACGGGGGCTCAGAAGCGCAGCCTTGCGGAAATTGATGAAGATATGCAGAAGCCGCAACGGATGCTGCGCCTGCTGCATGGGGATGTCGGCAGCGGCAAGACGATCGTGGCGTGTCTGGCGATGCTGAATGCGGTCGAGTCCGGGAAACAGGCGGCGCTGATGACCCCCACCGAAATTCTGGCGCGGCAGCACGCGGAGACTCTCTCCCCTTACCTGCAAGCGGCTGGAGTCCGTGCCGTTATCCTGACCGGGCGGGATAAAGGCAAGACGCGGGAAACGCTGTTGCAGCAGATCCGCAACGGCGCCGCGCAGGTGATTATCGGAACTCATGCGATTTTTCAGAAGGATGTCGTCTATCAAGACCTCGGCCTTGCGGTGATCGACGAGCAGCACCGTTTCGGGGTGCAGCAGCGGCTGGAACTCTCCACCAAAAACCACGGCATTGATCTGCTTGTCATGACGGCGACTCCGATTCCGCGCACTTTGGCTCTAACGGCCTATGGCGATCTGGATGTCAGCAAGCTGGACGAGAAGCCTCCGGGACGGAAGCCGATCGATACCTTGCTGCTGCCTTCCGAAAAAATGGAGATGCTGATTGAGCGGCTCAAGAACAAGATCAAAGAAGGCAATCGCGTTTACTGGGTCTGCCCACTTGTTGAAGAGTCGGAGTTGATCGACCTGGCCGCCGCGGAGGAACGCTATGACGTGCTGCGGCAGGTGTTCGGTGAGCGAACGGGGATGATCCACGGGCGGATGAAGCCCGCCGATAAAGATGCCGTGATGGAGAAATTTATCGCGGGCGATCTGGATATCCTTGTCGCCACTACGGTGATCGAAGTCGGGGTCAATGTTCCCGCCGCTACGATCATGGTTATTGAACACGCCGAACGTTTTGGCCTCGCTCAGTTGCATCAGTTGCGCGGCCGCGTGGGGCGCGGGGCGGATCAATCCTATTGCTTTCTTCTTTATAGCGGCCCTTTGGGAGAGACGGCGAAGGCGCGGCTTTCGACGCTGCGGGAGACAGAGGACGGCTTCGTGATTGCGGAGAAGGATTTACATCTGCGCGGGGCCGGCGATCTACTGGGGCTGAGGCAAAGCGGGATGGCCGAATTCCGGCTGGCCGATCTGTCGGCGCATGGCGAATTGCTGGCGGCGGCGCGGGACGATGCGAAACTGATCCTTGCGAAAGACCCTACCCTGAAATCCAAGCGGGGAGAGGCTTTACGGACACTTCTTTACCTTTTTGAGCGAGATCAGGCGATTGCGTATTTTCAGAGTGGTTGAATTTTTCCCTATATTTTGACATAATATTCAATAATTTAAGAAAATGCGGGAACTTCATGACCAGCCAGAGTGAAATCAAGCCTAACCCTTCTGCGCCCCGCTACGAGCCGGAGTTGTGGAACAGCCGTGTGTCCGAATCCGACTTGCGCGGGTTTTTGAAGGATCACCGTGAGATTGTTTCCCGTGTTCTGGCGCGCGAGGAGTACCGCCGCCCTGCCGAAGACAACGATCTCCGCATGATTCAGTCCAGGATCGACCGCAATCCGGTCGAACGAGCCCGCGATGCGCTGGTACAGTTTAACGCGGCCGTCGTCCGGTTCGAGGGGGATTTCGACAAAATCGGCGCCCATTTCGGGATGAAGCCGGAGGATGCCAAACGCTTTGAGCCTCTGGCCCGTGAGACTTATCTGGCGCAGGGGTTTCAGGAGTATGCCAACTGCTATTCCTATGCGATGAACGATATGGACCGTTACCGAAACGGCGGCGATACGCCCGGTGAGCGCGGTGACTTTGGATTTTCCTTCGCCAGCGAAACAAATTACGAGACATTTAAAAGGGAATTGATGAAGGCTGTGGAAGCTGACGGGGCGATGATTGGCGGAACCGATGCCGAGCCGATCGCCGGATATTACCGTGTGGCCGTTTTTGCCCGTCCCCCGCACGAAGACCCCAAGGTTCGGGGCGATAATTCTCTGATGGATTATCATTTTGTTCGGGAAAACGGTGACGGAACCTGGTCGCAGAAACTTGGCATTAGCCCGCAAGCCGGAAGCGGGATCGTTACCAATCTCGATGACAACGGTAAGGTCATTACAGACCCTAGAACGGCTGCCCTTGGTCGTTATGAGTTCTTGAGTTATGTTTATGTACCGGAGGGCGGGCTGGATGTCGGGCCGCCCTATGAGCCGAAAACCAAACCGGGATCTTTGGATATTCCGCTCGATCCGCAGGAAGACTGGAAGCGGCGGAATTCCGATCCTTACCCTGAGACTGTCTCGCGCAGCGGACTGCCGCGGCCCTAGACAGGTTTACTCAGCCGCGCTTTTCTTAATATCCTCACAGGGGGCAGCAGAGGCACAATTATCCTTCTCGGATTTAAGGTTCAGTTCCTTTTTGATCTTGCCCATTTCACGGATCAGGCAGTCCATCGTGGTGATCAGGTCGGTCATCTCCTCGCGGCTGGGCATTCCATAGGCGCGGGCCTTGTCATCGCCGCCGACGACCCGGGCGGGAATGCCGATGGCCGTGGCATGAGCGGGGATGTCCGTTGTTACGACGGAGTTTGCACCTATCTTAGCCCCCTCTCCAACGGTGATATCGCCCAGAAGCTGCGCCCCGGCGCCAATAATCGCGCCGGACTCAAGAGTCGGGTGGCGCTTGCCATTCACTGTACCGCTGCGCCCTACACCGCCCAGAGTGACGCCGTGATAGATCGTGACGTTATCGCCGATGATGGCTGTCTGGCCGATAACAACGCCCGTGCCGTGGTCGATAAACAGGTTTTTGCCGATTGTCGCTTCGGGATGGATTTCGATGCCCGTCAGGAAGCGGGTGAAGTTCGCCAGCGCCCGCGCTAAAGCCTTCAGCCCCAGATGCCAGATAAAGTTATTCATCCTGTGCAGGACAACGGCATGGAAGCCGTTATAGGCAAACAGCACTTCCGCAAAGGTCGGCTGCGCCGGGTCGCGCTCCTGAATCGATTTAATGAGGCCGCTCATGGTCTACTCCTTCAATCTTTACTTTATTCGCCTTCCCGGTCTTTCCGGTTTCTTTCAGAACTTTGCCGGGGTTGTCGGGGTCGGGCTTCAGCATCCCGCCGGATACGACCAGTTTTATCCCCTCCTCCACGGTAATATCCAGCAAAATAAGGTCTTTTTTGGGAATAAAGAGCAAAAAACCCTGTGTCGGCAATGGGGCGGTGGGGATGAAGACGTTCAGGGTTTCCTCTCCCGTATTCTCCTGTACCTGCGGAATGGCGCTGCCGGTCACGAAACCGATGCTCCAACAGCCTTGCCGGGGGTATTCGAACATCACGACTTCGCGGAATGCGTTCGACTGGCTGGTCATCACGGTTTCCAGAACCTGCTTGGTGGCACTGTAAATTGTTCTTATGATCGGCATCCGAGCCAGAATTTTTTCTGAAATCAGAATCAGGATACGGCCGAGGAAGTTGGTGGCGAACCAGCCGATACAAATGAAAAATGTTATTGCTACGAAAAGACCGATGCCGGGAATCGTGGCCTTGCCGTAGAGCGCCTGATACCACTCCGTCGGGAGAACCAGCGCGACCTTGCTATCCACGAAGGTCAGAAAGAGATAGGTCAGGTATACGGTGATTGTGATCGGGGCGGTAACGAGGATGCCGGCCAGAAGGTAGCCGCGCAGACGGGCCATCGGCTTGCGGTCCTTGTCCTTGATGTTTTCCTGAAACAGCTTGTCGGCGCTGCTTTTATAGAGCGGTTGCTTCACGCCTGGGGGCTTTCCGTCGTTTTTGGTCACGCAAACTGTCCTTCTTCTCTGGTGCCGAAAGGCATTGAGCGTTGAAAGCCAGCCCTTGTCAAGATGGAGTCATAGGGGGTCACTTCGGACTGGCAGCAGACTGTTCGTTAAAACTGTGGATGCCAGACCCGTTTTTCTTGTCAAGGCTCGATAATGGAAGGGGGTGGACCAGCGTTCTACCTGTGCGACATCTATGACTGGGTTCGTGATCCGAAGGGATATCGGCGCTTCGAGGAAGAACAATCCACAAGAAGCTTTGGTGACCAAGACGGCTGTCAACACCTCGAATAGATTTAATGTAGCCCAGTGAGTAGCCCGCGAGATTTTTCTGAAATCCTGATCCGCCCCTTATAAATGAGGCCGGTTGGAGAGTGAATCTCCGGTAGATTATTTGGACATACTTTATGGAGGTTTTGGATGTCGCAGAAGCGTTATACGAAGAGCAGATCATTGGGATGTTGCGGCGGGCCGAGGTTCTGGCCGGTCTGGGCAAGGAGATGGCGGAGGTGTTGCGCGAGAACGGGGTGACGGGCAACACATATTACCGCTGGCGCAAGAAATATGGGGGAATGGGCACGGATCAGGTCCAGCGCCTGAAGGAACTAGAGGTTGAGAATGCGCGGCTCAAGCGGGCGGTGCCGACCTGACGCTGGATAAACTTATTCCCAAGAAAGTCTCGTCGGGAGAGTTCTGAGCAGCCCCGCCCGCTGCCGGGACGCTGTGATTTATATGCAGCAGACGCTGGGCACTGACACAAAATGCTCCAATAATCGCTCCTGCTTGCTTTGCGATAAACGGTTCTTCCTCATACCTGTACCAGTAACCTTTCCCAGTTATCTGGTACAGACACTTAAAAAAAAGCTCTCCACTTTTCCGATATCCTTAATGTCTCTTATCCCCCTGGATTCAAGTTTGAATTTTTTGTTCAGAATTTCGGCCAGTTCGAAGGAAACATGGATAAATCCCGGCTCACCCGCGCTTTCATAGCGGCTGGCCACATTGACGGTGTCGCCCCAGACATCATAGGAAAACTTATGCTTTCCCAAAACTCCGGCCACAACCGGACCCGTATGCAACCCGATCCGAAGGCGCAGGCCGCTATCGATCTCCTCCATCGCTTCGAGCATCCCCAGCGCCATCCGAGCCGCCCGCTCCGCATGATCAGCGCAGGAAACAGGCACTCCTGCTACGGCCATATAGGCATCGCCGATTGTCTTGATTTTCTCCACACCGTGTTGAAGGGCAAGCTCATCGAAGCGAAAAAAAATCCGGTTCAAAGTTTCAACGACCGCCTGCGGGGTATTACGGTTGGCGAATTTTGTGAATCCGGCCAGATCGGCGAAGAGAACCGTTACTTCCTGATGAGCGTCCGCGATCATCTCCTCGCCCGTATGGATGCGCTCAACGACCGAGCGGGGGAGAATATTGAGAAGAAGGCTTTCGACCTGTTCCTTCTGATGCTCGATTTCTTCAAGATATGCTTCGTTCTCTGCTTCCGCCTTCCGGATGCGGGCGACCATATGAGTAAATTCGCGGTTGATGACGCCGATTTCATCGCGTTTGTTCCGGGCCAGATCCTCCATCGGTTCGCCAACACCAAACTGATAGATGTTATGGGCCAGTTTCCTCAGCGGGCTGAATAACTGGCCATTCAGGTATAGGGAAATCCCGCCCGCAAGGATCAGCATTCCGGCGGCCAGCATGGTGGCAACATGGGTGTAGGCGGAGCGCATGATCCGGTCAAGGGAGCTGAGGGACAGGACGACATTGATGCTGCCCAATTCCTGATCTTTGGGAGCCAGCGGAGTGGTCAGGCTCATGTAACGGTAGCCGGGCGAGATAAAATAATCGATATGATTGGGGTTCGTAAAGGTGCTGGGGTCGTCGTCCGGGTCAAGATCGCCGTCCGTGACGTCAATGTCCATGATGGGCTTGCGCGTTTTGAGGACTTGAACCATGGCATCATGTTCTTCTTCATCAGACTCTTCTATATTGCCCGGGTCGTTACTCGCCACGATGTCCGAACTTTCCCCCTTGCTGAAGAGAACATTGATTTCTATATCGTTTTTGTCCCGCTGGCCGACCAGACGGTCGATGAAGGATTGCATTCCCTCAATATTCTTGTTTAACGCTAGGTCATGAATGGCCGATTCCATCATGTGGGACAGGAGGAGCCCTTCATGTTCGATATTCGCCTTGTTGGCTTTCTCAAACTCCCTGAGTGTGAAGCTCGTAAAGAGAAAAAGGACAAAAACGACCAGGCCGATTACCATCCCAAGGATGCGAAACCGCAGGGAATGAAAAAATGAAACACCCTTAGCCTTATTTTCATTGCTGACAGACGACCCTTGAGTCATTACATCCCCCGCATTCATGCCCACAGATAAACTGTAACGCCTGTTTCTTATGTAAAACTTAAGGGAAAATACCCTTAAAAATCATAGGTATAGCGGACAATCCCCCCCGCAATGTCTGTTTTTACGCCATCTTCCTCGGTGTTGCGCCAACCGATTTCAGCCGTCAGGCCATTGCTGAAATCATAGCCGCCTGAGACCTGCAGAAGATGGTCGTGGATCGTTTCATCCTCGTGGGAATCAATCTCCCGTGCCGTATAGCCGACCGCAAGGCTCCAGTTCTCATAAAACGTGTTGACCAGGCTCACCGTGAAATAATGGTTATTATCGTCCGTTCCTTCGAAATCCTCGACATATGTATACTCGGTCAGAATATCGGCCTTTATCCGGTCGGTCACGTCAAAAGCAAAATCGTTGCCGAGGGTGAGAATGACTCCGCCCTCATCGTCATCGCCCTCATCCGCCTTTGCCGCCTCCAGATGGCGGTAGCCGAGCCTGTAGTAGACAGTCTCGATGGGGGGAATCTTACCACCCTCAAGGGTGACAACATAGGAGGACAGGTTCTCGGTATTGCTCAGGCCACCATCTTCAAGTGAGATATGCTCCCGGCTTGTTCCCAGTGCCCCGGAAAGGAAGGTCGTGTCGGCGAAAAAGGCGCTGGCCCCCACGACATGGTTGCCGAATTTCTCGCTTTCGTATTCATAGGCGGCGCCCAGTCCTATTTTTTCGGTGATTTCGTATTCCTCCGCGAAATCCTCCGTCCAGATTCCCCGTTCGCGTACCCAAGACGTGTCGAACCGGGATTGAATTTTCCGGCAAAAGCCGACCACGGACCGTATTCGACATTCAGGGTCAATTCCTCGACATACGCGCCCTCGTCGTCAAAAAAACTGTCCTTGCCCGGATCGGGATCACGAACGGGTTCAAGGACGAGGGTGGTATCAATGTAAATATTCTCAGTTATTAACAGTTCGGCGCTGATTTCTGCGTTAATAGCGGCGATATCGCGTTCTTCGTCGGGATCATCCGATCCCAGGCTGGTTTCGCCTTCCAACTCCAGAATAATTTCTCCCGAAACTGCAGGGTTGGTTGCAAAAGCATCCGTATCCTCCGCATACGCTACCGGCGCAGAGAAAAGCGCACACATAAAGAACAACAAACGGGATGATTTCTGGTGCATGGGAGGTAACAGATAAAATAACTCATAAAAAAGATATCAAATATTTCAAGTGAGTTGCATAAAACCAGGAATGTTCAGGTCACTTTTCCCATGATTTTGTTAAGAATTGGTAAAGGAAAGTGCAGGAAAAACCTTGATCGCCTTAAGTTTTAAATAAGCTTGAGGGGTGAGAATACGTTAGTATCTGAATAGTAAAACTCGGGAGACCCCTATGAAAAAATTTATCTTTTTAGGATTGATAGCCACTGGGATTGCTTTATGTGGTGCCCAAAGCTTTGCAGACGAAGCCATTCCGTCGTTGACTGAGCAACAAGTTAAAGACAAACTTCTTGAAAGCTACCCGGAGGCTGAGATTCTAGCCAGCAAGCTGGAAACAGAAGCTGGAATCCCCGTCTATGAGTTCAACATAAAAACCAATGCCGGGGAAATGCTTGAAGTGGAACTGGACGGCAACAGCGGCTCCATTATAGAAGTTGAGCAAGCCGACACCGATGACTAAGCGTCGCAGAGTCAAAGATGAAGCTCCTGCTGGTTGAAGACGATATCATGATCGGCGAGAGCCTCCAGAAGGCTCTTCGTCGGTCAGGGTACAGCGTTGACTGGGTGCAGGACGGATTTGACGTCGAGCATTGCGTGAAGGACAAGACTTATTGTCTTGTTATCCTCGATCTAGGGTTGCCAAATAAAAACGGTTTTACGATCCTACAGGAACTCCGCAAAAGCCAAAATGATATCCCGGTGCTTATTCTGACAGCACGCGATGCGGTTTCCGATCGTGTGAAGGGGCTTGATTGCGGCGCTGACGAATATATGCTCAAGCCCTTTGCGCTGGAGGAACTGGAGGCAAGGATCAGGTTGCTTTTGCGCCGCCGCGAAAATCAGCGCTCTCCTGAAATCTCTCTAGGGGCTTTGACACTCAATCCTGCGACGCATGAGGCGGTATACAAGGATAAAAGGTATGTTCTTTCAGGGCGGGAGTTTTCGTTGATGAGGATATTAATGGAAAATCCCGGCTCAATTTTCTCCCGGGCGCAGCTGGAAGAGAAACTCTATGGCTGGAACGAAGAAGTCGAAAGTAATTCTGTGGAAGTCCATATCCACCAGATCCGCAAAAAACTCGGGAAAGGCATCATAAAAAACACAAGAGGCGTGGGCTATTCGATTGGGGAGTGTTTGTAATGTCCTTACGCCTCAAACTCCTTTTTTGGATTTCTCTGGTCCTGTGTCTTGGAACGTCTGTTCTTGCGACCTTGATTTTTCGAATTTCGGAAGAAGAACTCAATGACATGCTCGATGAAAGTATGCTTCAGGTCGGGTATGCTGTCGCCGCGCAGGAGGAGGCGCAGCCGCGTCAGGCCGACAAAATTCTTCATGAGCAGCACGATTTGGGGGAGGACGGGGACTTCCTTATTCAGGTCTGGTCAGAAGATGGAAAGCTTCTCTATACCTCCCATAAAAACCTTGAAATCCCGATGATTAACAATAAGGGCTTCGGCTATACTGATTACGATGACGAGCGCTGGCGCTATTACATCAATAAGGCCAAGAGTGGGCGCACAGTCCAGATTGTCGGAGAGATGGAGGAACGGGACGAAGATATTCTTGAGATTGTCTGGACTTTCCTGCAGCCGGTTCTTACCCAGCTTCCCTTCGTCCTGATCCTTTCCTTCTTTGCCATCACACGCGGGCTGAAGCCTCTGAGGACCGTCTCTGAAGAAATAGAAAAGAAACACTCCCAAAATCTTACGCCGCTCGCGCTGGAAAAAGTCCCCAGGGAAATCCGAACGGTAGTTGAATCTTTAAACCTGCTTCTTGTCAGGCTCGATGAAGCCCTTAAGGCCCAGAGGCAATTTACAGCCGATGCGGCACACGAACTCCGCACACCTCTGGCGGCCGTACAAATTCAGATCGACAATCTGGAGCGTTCTCAGGATGAATCGGAGCGCCTGGAGAGCCTTGAGCGGCTGAAGGCCGGTGTAAAGAGAAGCATCCATATGGTCAAAAATCTTCTGCTGCTGGCCCGTCAGGAACCGGAAGCTGGAGAGGTTCCGCAAGAGAAAATCGACCTGAACAGGATCATCAGCACTGTCCGAGGGGAATATATAGTATTCGCAAAGGAAAAGAATATCAGGCTGACCTTTCTCACAGGCGATCAGAATGCCTATATTTTAGGTGAAGAACAGAGTCTTGGAATTCTTGTCGGCAATCTTCTGAACAACGCAATCATCTATACGCAAGAGGGCGGAGCGGTTGATATAGGCGTCGTGTGCAATGGCCCGCTCGTCATCCTGAGCATTGGCGATAATGGCCCGGGGATAGCAGAAGAGCACAGGGAGAGAATTTTTGACCGATTTTACCGCGTACTCGGCACGAAGACGACCGGATCAGGGCTGGGACTTTCAATCGTCAAGGCTATCGCACTAAGACATGGCGCTGAAATTTCTGTGACCACGAACGGCGGTGATAAAGGCACACGCTTTACAGTGAGCTTCCCCGCCTGCGCTGACTGACTTAAGGCAAACTTAAGTAAAAATCTTTTTCCATTAAGGCTCGTCTAAGTTTCATTTTTTATTTCCCTCTTCAAAGACGGAAGGCGTTTTCCGTAGTTTATTCATAATTGAGGAGATTATCATGTTAGATTTCAACGAAAACCCCCACCATAACTTTCCCGAGCCCTCCGGCACCACCGCAGGCGCATATCCCGAACTGTCAAATTTACCGCAGGGCTCTGCCTTTAAGGCGGAGGCGGCGGAAAATGTTGCCGGCACGATCGATATTCAGGATGTTCTCTTTGCCAACAACTTGGCAGACGACGACGAGGGCGGACGCGAGATACGCGGCACAAGAGGCGATGACGAACTGGAGGGCAATCATCATGACACGCTGCGCGGATTTGGCGGCGATGACATTCTCGATACGCTTGAAGGGGACGGCTATAATACCCTGAATGGCGGCTCCGGTGATGACGAGCTGGAAGGCAACCATCATGACACTTTGATTGGCGGCACAGGAGACGACGAATTGTCCACCAATGAGGGCAACGGCTTTAATACCCTTAAGGGCGGAGAAGGCGATGACGAGCTGGAAGGCAATCATCACGATGTCCTCTCGGGCGGCAAGGGAGACGATCTTCTGAGCACAGCCGAGGGCAACGGCTACAACGTCCTTGATGGTAACTCCGGTGATGACGAGATTGATGGAAACCATCATGACATGCTCAATGGCGGAACAGGCGATGACACGCTCAGCACAGCGGACGGCAATGGCTATAACGTCCTGAAAGGCGGACAGGGCAATGATATCGTGCGCGGTGGCCACCATGACGTTCTCTATGGTAACAGCGGCGATGACTACATCGAGTTTTACGGCGGAAATAACGTCGCTTATGGCGGGCATGGCGCAGACCTGTTCGAGCTGGCTGACGGAGAACTGCCTGTTGGCGTCAATACCATAAAAGACTTCAACGATGGCACTGACAAGCTGCAAATACGCAACATCGAAGGCTTGAATTCCTTTGAAGACCTGACTTTCGAGCAAGAGGGGCGTCATGTTGTCGTATCCTTTGACGATGAAGAACTCGCCGTTCTGGAAAAAACGTCACTGGACGATCTCGATGCCAGTGATTTCATCATCGACCCCCGCCATAACCCGGATATCGGCGCTGAAGATTTCGAAGGCGCGGCCATCGATAATCCTTATATGCCGTTTATTCCCGGCATGAAATGGGCCTATGAAGGCCTGACTGATGAAGGGCTGGAGCGTCAGGTCGTCGAAGTCCTTGAAGAAACCCGGATGATCAACGGCGTCGAGGCCACGGTTGTCCGCGACACCGTTTACGTGAACGGTGAGATCAGGGAAGATACCTATGACTGGTATGCTCAGGATACAGATGGAAACGTCTGGTATCTGGGCGAATTCACCACGGCTTACGAGGACGGATTGCCTGCCAGCACGGGCGGTTCATTTGAGTGGGGCGTTGATGGCGCGTTACCGGGGATCGTGATGTTCGCAGACCCGTCGGCCCATATCAATGAAACCTACAAGCAGGAACTTTATGTCGGAGAGGCTGAGGACACCGCAACGCTTCTGCAGATCAACGACAGTATTACCGTGCCTTACGGAAGTTTCTCTAATGTCGTGAAAACCCTTGAATTCACGCCCCTGGAGCCATTCGTGCGCGAGCATAAGTACTATGCAGCGGGCATCGGCTTTATCAAGCAGGTGAACCTGAGAACCGGCGAGACACTTGATCTGGTCGAGTTTTCTGCACCATCGACGTAATCCTTTAAATATTCCTCCATTCCCTCCCGTTTCCGGACGGGAGGGCTTTTTGTATCTTGATAAAACCCTGCCAGCAGCCCCATGACGATCCGTACAGGGCTGCCAGCGCAAGGGCAAGTGCAGCGCCGCTGCGATCAGGCATAATGCTTCACTGCCCCGCCAAGCGCTGAATATCCAGATCAATCCGCCGCACCCTTTCCCCCGGAGCCACACAGACAGCTTCAAGACGTTCATGTTCTTTCCAGAGGGCAATTTCCTCAGCCGTAGCGCCTTCAGGGATGCCGCCAGTCTCTCCAGCCCTCCTCCTGAAATTCCCCGAAAGCTGGAAAAAGACCTTGTCGGCTGCATCTCTGGCCTCAACCGATATCTGTTCTGCTTCGAACAGCAGCGCGATCAGTTGTTCGATATCCTGAGGCAGATCGTCAAAGGTGCCAGCAGGTAGCGAAGGAGTGTTCTCCGATTGCGTTAACGATGCCTGAGTATTCTGTAAAAATATATTCATGGTGCAGTCCTTTCAAAAAGTTTTGCTATGAAAACGGCACAATGCCGATCTCAAAAGTGCAGTGCTTTTTGAAGCTGGAGTATCTGGGTGGTATCTATCTTATCGAACGACCATGCACAGATCAAAGCAAGCCATTGATAAATTTGGTGATCGCGCCGGGATTCGAACCCGGGACCTACTGATTAAAAGTCA
Source organism: Alphaproteobacteria bacterium (assembly GCA_016699735.1). Lineage (NCBI taxonomy): Bacteria > Pseudomonadati > Pseudomonadota > Alphaproteobacteria > Alphaproteobacteria bacterium. Next base: position 1,483,205 of record CP065008.1, on the reverse strand, counting down.
GTTGCTCTACCGGCTGAGCTACGCGATCATCTGCGAAAGGGATAAACCCATGCCTTGGAATTGGGGAACAATATGGATTTCACCCCCCTGCGTCAAGCTTTGTTCCCCCGCTTTTTGTATTTTTTCTTCAGTTTTTCAGCCACCTGCGGGGTCACGAACTCCTCCACACTTCCGCCCAGGCTGCAGATTTCCTTGACAAACGAGGCGGAGACGAACTGCCACTTATCCGCAGCCATGAGGAAAACCGTCTCGATTCCGGGGTCCAGCTTGGCGTTCATGCCGGTCATCTGAAATTCGTACTCAAAATCCGAAACGGCCCGCAAACCACGGAAAATACAGGAAGCCCCGACCTCCCGGGCACACTCAACGAGAAGGCTGTCAAACGCCCGAACCTCGATCTCACAGCCTTTTTTGGGCATATTCTCAATATCCTTACGCAGCATCTCCATTCGCTCTTCCAGCGTAAACAGCGGCCCCTTGCGCTGACTTTGGGCTACTGCAACGATCAGCCTGTCTACAATCCGGCTGGCCCGGCGGATGAGATGGAGGTGCCCCTTTGTGACCGGATCGAACGAGCCGGGATAGATGCCCACCAGCGATTTTGTCTTGGTTTTGCTCATTGACTGCCGTACAGCCTGCGGAGATACGGTTGGGCGATGGGCAGAAGGCGCCGACGCGTCTCTTGATCCAGAGCCGGGAATCCGGCCACGGTTCCGCGGCATCGGGGCGAACCACAGAGACACTTCATGGCCCATTCCGGGTCGTTGTCGCTGCTGCTGTAATCCCAGCTCAATTCCTCCTCCTTGGCAATATCGCGTAGGGCGAAAAAGGACTGGCCGTCAGGAGTGAACCCAAGGTTCGGGTCGCAGCTGTGATTGAGGAAATCGTCAATCGTACCCGTCGCCATCAGATACACATCCTCCTCGATCTGGAGCAGGGACTGGCAGCGATCAACGTCCGATATTTCCGATTCATGAAGCTTTTTCCCTGTCACCGGGAGAACAACTTCGCCCTTTCGAATGTTTCTCTTGGCGAACACACCTGTTCCTGCGATGGGGGACTTGCGGACCTCCGCCGCCTCCGTATCGGCGACATCGTCAACTTTCTGGTACCAGTGATTATCAATCACCTGATTCTTCTGGCTCACTCTCATCACTCCCGTTATTCCCGTTCTCCTCATCTTCCTGAATCAGCCAGGCGACCGAAACCACGCTTTCGCCCTCGCCGACCTTGAAGATCGTCACGCCCTGCGCGCTGCGGCCCGTGATGCGGATATTCTGCACCTTGGTGCGGATCAACTGCCCCTTGTCGGTGACCAGCATTATTTGATGCGAATCCGTGACCGGGAAGGTGGCGACCACCTCGCCGCCGTTCTTTTCGGTCAGGGCCATATTGGTAACCCCCTGCCCGCCCCGCCCCGAAACACGGTATTCGTAAGCCGACGTGCGCTTTCCGAAGCCCTTGCTTGTAACGGTCAGCACCAGTTGCTCGCTGGCCAGCAATTCGCGGTAACGCTCGTCCGTCAGGTTGACTCCGTTCCCGGAAATCTCCTCAGCCTCCTCATCGGCGGGAAGCGCGGCGCCTTCTTCAGGCGCGATGATCCGGTTGGCGGCCTTCATGTAGGCACTGCGTTCCTCGGGGGTGAGATCGATATGCTTGAGGATCGACATGGAGATCACCTCGTCGTCCTTGTCCTTCAGCTTGATACCGCGAACGCCCGTGGATGTGCGGCCGGAAAAAACGCGAATGTCGGAAACCGGAAAGCGGATGGCCTTGCCGTTGCGGGTGGCCAGCATAACGTCTTCGTCTTCCTTGCAGATTTTGACGGAGACAAGCCTTTCCCCATCGCCCAGCTTCATAGCGATCAGGCCGTTGGCGCGGATATTGCGGAAATCCGAGAGCTTGTTGCGCCGGACGGTTCCGTGGGAGGTGGCGAACATAATATCGAGTTCGTCCCAGACCTCCTCATTCTCGGGCATCCGCAGATAAACGCTGACGTTCTCGTCTTTTTCCAGCGGAAGAAGGTTGATCAGCGCCTTCCCGCGGGATTGCGGGGTCGCCAGCGGAATTTGATAGACTTTCAGGCGGTGAACGATTCCCCTTGAAGTAAAGAACAGCATCGGCGTGTGGGTGCTGGCCACGAACAGATCGGAGACGAAATCCTCGTCCTTCATGCTCATGCCCGTGCGGCCCTTGCCGCCGCGGCGCTGGGCGCGGTAGGTGTCGAGCGGAACACGCTTGGCGTAGCCGCCGCCCGTCACCGTCACCACCATATCCTCGCGCTGGATCAGGGATTCGATATCGACTTCGAATTCAGCGTCCAGAATTTCGGTGCGGCGCGGTGTTCCGTACTTTTCCTTGATTTCCTTGAGTTCATTCACCAGCAGTTCGAGCAGGCGTTCGCGGCTGGCGAGGATGGCTAAAAATTCTGAGATCTCGTCCGTGATCTTCTTCAAATCATCACCGATCTTGTCCCGCTCCAGACCCGTCAGACGGTGGAGGCGGAGATCCAGAATTTCCTTGGCCTGAATTTCGGACATACGGTACGTGCCTTGATCCGAGACCGGGTACTCAGGATCGTCGATCAGCGCGATCAGCGGCGCGACATCGGCGGCGGGCCAGTCCCGCGACAGCAGCCCCTCTTTTGCCTCTGCTGGATTGGGTGCGTTACGGATAATCGCTATCACTTCATCGATATTGGCAACGGCCACAGCCAGACCGGCCAATTTATGAGCCCGTTCGCGGGCCTTGCCGAGTTCATAGACCGTGCGGCGGGTGATGACCTCCTCGCGGAAATTCACAAACGCCTTGATCATGTCGCGCAGAAGCATGGTCTGCGGTTTGCCGTTATGCAGCGCGACCATGTTGCAGGAGAAATTGGTCTGCATCTGCGTGTGCTTCATCAGCTGGTTCAGGACCACATCCGAATTCGCGCCGTTTTTCAGTTCGATGACAACGCGCACCCCGTCGCGGTCGGATTCATCGCGGATTTCGTGGATATCCTCGACGATTTTCTCGCGCCCGACTTCGCCGAGACGCTCCAGAAGTTTTCCTTTATTCACCTGATAGGGGATTTCACGGATGATGATCGCCTCGCGCTTGCCGATCTCCTCAATGGAGGTTTTCGAGCGCATGACGACTGAGCCGTTGCCAGTCTGGTACGCCGAGCGGATGCCATTGCGGCCAATAATAAACGCGCCTGTCGGGAAATCCGGACCGGGGATAATGGCATTCAGCTCTTCTGAGGTCAGGGCCGGATTTTCGACAAACGCGCAGCACGCATCGATGACTTCATTCAGATTATGCGGGGGAATGTTCGTGGCCATCCCGACCGCGATACCCCCGGCTCCGTTGACCAGAAGGTTGGGAATGCGCGAGGGAAGCACGGACGGTTCGGATTCCGTATCGTCATAATTGGGACGAAAATCAACCGTTTCCTTATCGATATCGTCGAGCATCGTTTCCGCCGCCTTTTCAAGGCGGGACTCGGTATAGCGCATAGCCGCGGGAGGATCGCCGTCCAAAGAGCCGAAGTTCCCCTGTCCATCGACCAAAGGCAGGCGCATGGACCAGGGTTGCGCCATGCGGACAAGGGAATCGTAAATCGCCTGATCGCCGTGCGGGTGAAATTTACCCATGACATCCCCGACGACGCGGGCAGACTTTTTAAAAGGTTTATCAGAGGAGTAACCCCCGACACGCATCGCGTAAAGAATCCGGCGGTGTACGGGTTTCAGTCCGTCGCGCACATCGGGAAGCGCCCGGCTCACGATCACGCTCATGGCGTAATCGAGATAGGATTGCTTCATTTCGTCTTCGAGGGAGACTTTCGGAATATCAAATTCCGGAGGGGTCTTGTTCTCGCTGCTCATGAGTTATTATTTCCTGAAGAGGTTCTATTGATCGTTCATCATTCTAGTTTGGCGCCCCGGTGCGGACCCGCATGATGGCGCGGTCGATAATCCGGCTGAGTTGCGGCTGGACCATCCGTGCCCAGTCGCCGATTTTAGCCGTGGCGCTTTTGGCTTCGGGCTTGCCGTAATAATCCACCATCGCCTCCAGTTCGGCGACCGAGTAAATCTCCGCCATGGCCCTGATTGAAATTTCCTCTATGGCCTTGTGGTTGATCACGGTCGTCATCGCTGCAATAAAGGGTTCGCGGTCCTTCAGGGGAACGGTCAGAGAGGCGCGGCGGACCTCCCCGTCGATCTGCGGGGTCAGGGGATTGATTCCGTGCATTGTCTTGGCCAGTTCCATGCGGTGTCCAAGCGTCGCGGGATCCTGCTGCTCGTCTTTTGCGACGTCCGGCTGCTCCGTTTTTTCATCCGGTTGGGCCTCCTCTTTCTGCGCCGGCTCCGGTGCGCGGTCCTTGAGCAGATCGTCAGCGCTGACCGCTTCTTCCGGGGCCGGTGTGCTGTTCTCATTTTCCGGCGCCTTATCCTTAAGGGCGCCTGTGCGAATACGCATCATCGCCTTGTCGATCACCCCCCCGATCTCCTTATTGATCACAGCCGTCCATTTTTTGGATTTTTCCTTCGAGGCGCTCTTGGCTTCGGGCTTGCCGTAGTAGGCTACCATCGCCTCCAGTTCCCGAACCGTGTACACCTCGGCCATCGCATCCACCGAAATGCGCTCGATCGCCTTATAATTCAGGACCGTACTCATGGCGGCAATGAACGATTCGCGTTCTTCAAGCGGTACGGATTGGGAGGCGCGGATAATCGCGCTCTGCACCTGTTCGCTGGTCGGGCGGATGTCGTGCATCTTCTGCGCCAGTTCCACCCGTTTTTCAAGGGTCGCCGGATCCTGTGCAGGCCGTTGCACGGGTGTTTCCTCTTTCTTCTCAGCTGCCTTTTGCTTCTTTTCTTCCTCGGCCGTGCGTTTCTGGAGCAGCTTGTCGGCGCGGATAGGCTGGCCCGTTCCCTCTTCAGCCGCGTACAGGGGCGCCAGCGGAGACAGCAATGTTCCGCAGAGCAGAGCCAAGAGGGTCAATCGTTTAACGCGGCGCATTCAAAGCACTCCTGAAAAAAATTCATCGCTATCGTTTCGGTGATCAGAACGGAATCTCGTCTTCGAATTCCTCAACCATCGGCGCCTTGGCCGGGGACTGATCCATGCCGAACCCCGAATCGCCGCTGTCGCGGAAGGACCGTCCGCCGCCGGACGATGCGGATGCCCCGCCTTCGCCGCCTTTGCCGTCAAGCATCGTCAGTTCGCCGCGGAATGGACGCAAAACCACTTCCGTGGAATATTTCTCGACCCCGTCCTTGTCGGTCCATTTGCGCGTTTCAAGCTGGCCCTCGATATACACTTTTGCGCCTTTCTTCAGGTAACGCTCGCAAATCGTAGCGATTCCCTGATTAAAAACGACGACGCGATGCCATTCCGTTTTTTCCTTGCGTTCGCCCGTGGTTTTATCCTTCCAGCTTTCGCCGGTGGCGATCGAAAGATTAACAACCTTGTCGCCCGATTGCATCGCCCGGACCTCCGGGTCACGCCCTAAATTTCCAACAAGAATCACCTTGTTCACACTGCCAGCCACAACGAATACTCCTTACCTGTGTACGGGGAATCTTAATATAGTCCCCCGCACAGAGATTCTAAAGGCTTTTTTATGCTTATTTGAAGGAGTTTCCTGATTGAAAAATCAGGCACGTTACAAGCCCGGCTCGTGCCGGGGGCCGCCCTGATCCACAGCCACCCGTGCGGCGGCACGTTCCTGCTGAATACGCGAGCCAAGACGCTGGATCTGTCGGGCCTCGATTTTCATATGCTCCATCTGGGCGCAGTCCTGAACCATATCTTCGCTCATCCCGTCAAAAAGGAAATCGTGGTTCGCTTCCAGCCTTGTGGCCAACTCGTCATCCGAGAGGGCGTTCAACTCATCGTAAAGAGTGTCTGTGTTCACATAAAAGGAATTTCGTGCCATGTTTTTTGTCTCCCGTTCTAACCCATGCCCAGTTCGGGGTCGGTGGTGAGCATTTTGATTGTTTCCTCCAACGTGATCCGGTAATCGCGCTCGAAAGGCTCTTCTTCGCGGCTATCGCCGATTTGATCGGCCAGATCGAGCGTGGAAAGAGCCTCCTGCGCTCGGCTCAATTCGTCCCTGCGCTCATCCGCTGACATAAAGCTGAATTTTTGCCGCAGAACCATGCGGGCGTTGGGCCGCTCCTGCGCCAGACGGCTGCGGGCCTGAAACCAGTCCTGATGCTGTTCTGCCGTCATTTCCTCGAAGGATTCGGGAGCCGTATCCGCCAAACCGTCCGTCACCTGATCACCCTGTTTACCCTAGTTATGCAAAGATCATTCTAACCTTCATTTAAATAAAAAGACAAGTTTATCCGCGATCAAGAAAAACTTGTGTTTGTTGCTAAAATGTTCCATAGAGTTTTCATGCTCAAATCTATTTCCATCCGCGGGGCGCGGGAACATAACCTTAAAAACATCAACGTCGAACTGCCACGCGATCAACTGGTGGTGATTACGGGCCTGTCCGGCTCCGGGAAATCGTCCCTCGCCTTCGATACGATCTATGCGGAGGGCCAGAGACGTTACGTCGAGAGTCTGTCGGCCTATGCGCGCCAGTTTCTGGAGATGATGCAGAAGCCCGATGTCGATTCGATTGAGGGTCTGTCCCCCGCCATTTCCATCGAGCAGAAAACGACCAGCAAGAACCCGCGTTCGACGGTCGGCACGGTCACGGAAATCTACGACTATATGCGTCTGCTCTGGGCGCGGGTGGGGATCCCCTATTCCCCCGCAACGGGCAAACCGATCACCAGCCAGACCGTCAGTGAAATCGTGGACCGGATCATGGCGCTGGCGGACGGGACGAAGCTTTATATCCTCGCGCCGATGGTGCGCGGCCGGAAGGGCGAATACCGGAAGGAATTCAAGGAGCTTCAGAAAAAGGGTTTTCAACGCGTCAAGGTCGACGGCACGATTTACGAGATCGGGGATGTGCCTAAGCTGGATAAGCAGATCAAGCACGATATTTCCGTTGTGGTGGACCGTCTGGTCATCCGGCACGGCAAGAACGAAGGGGCGCAAACGCTCAAGACAAGGCTGGCCGATTCCGTTGAAACCGCCCTGCAACTGGCCGAGGGGCTGGTGATTGCCGAAAACGCCGATAATGGCGAACAAAATCTCTTTTCAGAAAAATTCGCCTGCCCGGTCTCCGGCTTTACAATCCCCGAGATCGAGCCGCGCCTTTTTTCCTTTAACAATCCGCATGGCGCTTGCCCCGCTTGCGACGGGCTCGGCGAGAAGAATGAATTCGCCGAAGAACTGGTCGTTCCCGACGACAGCAAGAGCATTGCCGCCGGCGCGATTGAACCCTGGTCGAAAAGCTTTGCGCCTTTTTATATGCAAGCACTCGAAGCCGTGGCCACCTATTACGGGATTAGTATTAAAACGCCGTGGGCCAAGCTGGACCGCACACAAAAAGATATCATTCTGTTTGGCTCGGGCAAGGATATCATTCCCGTGACCTATACCAGCAAGAACGACAGCACGTGGAAGAGCAACAAACCCTTCGAGGGTGTCATCAACAACCTGCGCCGGCGGATTCTGGAGACGACCAGCAATCTTGCGCGGGAGGAAATGACCAAATATCAGATCAGCACCCCCTGCGATTCCTGCGAAGGAAAACGCCTGAAACCCGAAGCGCTGGCCGTCAAGATCGACGCGAGGAACATTGCTGAAATCTCTGTTTTGAGCATAGAAGATGCGCTGGCGTGGTTTTCCGCTCTGCCTGAAATCCTCAATAACCAGCAAAACCAGATCGCGGATAAAATCCTCAAGGAGATCAGCGAACGGTTGGGGTTCCTGATGAATGTCGGGTTGGATTATCTGACCCTTTCCCGCGCCTCAGGGACGCTGTCGGGCGGCGAGAGCCAACGTATCCGCCTGGCCTCGCAGATCGGCTCGGGATTAACGGGCGTTCTCTATGTGCTCGACGAACCCTCCATCGGGCTGCACCAGCGCGATAACAACAGGCTTCTGGAAACCCTGCGGCGGCTGCGGGATCTGGGCAATACCGTCATCGTCGTCGAACATGACGAGGATGCCATCCGCGCCGCCGATTATCTGGTCGATATGGGGCCGGGCGCCGGAATTCACGGCGGGGAGATCGTCGCTGAAGGAACGCCGGAAAGCGTCTTCAAATCTAAAAATAGCGTGACCGCCCAGTATATGCGCGGAGAGCGGGAAATTCCTGTCCCTGAAAAGCGCAGGAAAGGGAAAAAGGGCCAGTTCATCGAAATCAAAGGCGCCAGCGGCAACAATCTTCAGAATGTCAGCGTGAAAATTCCTCTGGGAACTTTCGCCTGTATTACAGGCGTTTCCGGCTCGGGGAAATCGACGCTGACCATCGACACGCTTTACCGCGCCGCCAGCCGGACCCTGATGAAATCGAAAGAACATCCCCTGCCCCACGCATCCATCACGGGGTTTGAGTATTGTGACAAAGTCATTGATATCGACCAGTCCCCGATTGGGCGAACGCCGCGCTCGAACCCGGCCACCTATACAGGCGCGTTTACGCCCATCCGCGATTGGTTTTCAGGACTGCCCGAATCAAAGGCGCGGGGTTACGGGCCAGGGCGGTTTTCCTTTAACGTCAAAGGCGGACGCTGCGAAGCCTGTCAGGGCGACGGGGTCATCAAGATTGAGATGCACTTTCTGCCCGATGTGTATGTGCAGTGCGAGGGGTGCGCGGGTAAGCGCTACAACCGCGAAACGCTGGAGGTGAAATTCAAGGGCCAGTCGATTGCCGACGTTCTGGATATGAGCGTCGAGGAAGCCGCCGAGTTTTTCCAGGCGATTCCCTCCATCCGCGACAAGATGGAAACTTTACGCGCCGTTGGCCTGACCTATATTAAAGTCGGGCAGCAGGCGACGACCCTTTCGGGCGGCGAGGCGCAGCGGGTCAAACTGGCCAAGGAACTCTCGAAACGCTCGACGGGAAAGACGCTTTATATCCTCGACGAGCCGACGACGGGTCTGCATTTTGAGGATGTCCGCAAGCTGCTGGAGGTTTTGCATCAACTGGTCGATCAGGGGAATACGGTCGTGGTGATCGAGCATAATCTCGATGTCATCAAAACCGCCGATTTTCTGGTGGATATCGGGCCAGAAGGCGGACACAAGGGCGGTCAAATTATTGGCACGGGAACGCCTGAAGAACTATGTAAAAACAAAAAAAGCTATACAGGGCAACACCTTAATCCGATTTTGACCCGCCAGATCAAAAAGCAGCGCACGGCGGCGGAATGAATCATAAAGCTTGATCTTTTACTTGTTTTTATGGTATTACTTAGGGAAGAAAGAAAAAAGATACAAAATATAAGGGTTGTGGAGAAAGACGATGCCGTTAAAAGATGTAGGAAATGCAGTTTCCAGTGGTGTGAATGCGGGTGGTGGGATTTTGCGCTCCATTTGGAACGGTGTGCGTTTTATTGCACCCATTCTGGCCGTGAGTACTTTCTTAGCTGCAGCTACAGGAGGCTTAAGCTTAACGGCGCAGGGCGTGGCTGCCGCGGGAAGTTCGGTTGCCGCTACGGGCGCAGTCCCTGTTACCGCTGCCAATCTCGCGAGCTTTACTTGGCAGGGGCTGATTCATAACGCCCACGGTTTTGCAAACCTTTTATCCAGCGGTGGCACTCACCTTTCCGCTATGACGGCTGGTATGGGCTGATCTTCGCTTCTTTTCGTTTTTTCAAGGGCTCTCGATTTTTATTGAGGGTCTTTTTGTTTTCAGCAGATAGAGCGTTAAGCAAACAGCTTGGCTAAGATTTGAGCCTTTTTCAAATATTTCCAAATTGTTATTCCCAAACGCCGCTATCAACGCAGAGAGCATGATCAAGAGAATAAAGGCGCTCGCGTAGGTTAGAGTGTCAAAATGTTCCGGGTTTTCCAGCATGTTCATAACGCTCTGATAACGAAGGACCAAAAAGCCAACAAGATAAAGCGGTGCCAAAACGAGTGCCAAACGAGCGCTTGCTATGGCCATGGCCTGACTTAACTCTATTTTCTCTGGCACATCCTTAAATGCAGCCGCTAATATATCCTTAACCGTCATCAGCGTTTGCGGGTTGTTGCCGCTGTCGAGAAACGGCCAGAGCCAGTTCAGGCTTTCCCCGCATAAAAATACACAGAGCAAGATCAGTCCGAGGTCAGGCGCAATATCTTTGAGCCCGGCGGTCCGGTTTTGTATCAGCCGTTTCTGGATTTCATTGCGCCTATTATTCATGTCGGAAGCTATTCTCCCAACAGATGTAAGCAGCAAGAGCAGCGTCAAGTTGCTTAAAATACCAAAGTCGGCAGCAAAAACCCTCCCTATAAAAAGCTGTCTCAAGGGATAAATTGCCGCACATAAACAAATAATACTCAGCATAGTCGTAACAAAAACGAGGCGATCGTTTGTGATATGTATCTGTGCGGACAGAGTTCTGTGGTCGCTATCGTTCATAGGCGCCCTAAATGGGAATTCATCAGGATTATATTTTATCTTTCAAAGGTTGATTTTGCCTTTATGAAGGGTCTAAAATTCTGTTTTGAAATGCTTTCTTGGGGGCAACATGGATGGTTTACGTGCGCTTTTGAGCCTGATCGGCCTGCTTCTCGTGGTCGCGGGCGCCTCCTTCCTGCTATATGTCGGGTATACCGTCATCAAGATTATCGATGCCCCCGAAGATATCAAGATCCTCAGCACACTCTTCGAGAACATCGCAACGGATGAAAAAGTCATCCATGGAAATGTCGGTCCACAGGAGTTCAACGTGTTCTTTTCCCCCCGCCTTCAGAAAATAGTTTATTCCGTGCTGGGCCTCATGATACTGGCCCTCATGACACAGGTGATCGGTGGCCTTCTATCCGCCGGCGTCAAGATCATCAGAGTCGCTAACCCATCCCCACGAAACGATTCGCCCTCTAAAATCCTTGAAAACAGGGATGTTCTCTAAATCCAGCCCGAATGGATTTCTCTCATTCCCGCATCAGGCATAGCATTGAGAGAAGCACAAAAAAACCCGTTGACTTTTGCACTGCAATATTAGAAAAATAACCTACGGAAAACTTTAACTTATTAACGGTTTAGACTGCCTTTTGCCAAAAGGGTGGTCGTTGCTACGGAGAGAAATATGTTCCCATTAAACGCTATATTTGGCGCAGTTTCTGCTGGGTTTTTTACTGCTGCGCGGGGTTTGTATTGGTCAAACCTCGCTAGAAATTATGTTAGCCATTTATCTGGTCAATCCACATTTACGGTCGGCAACCCGTTGCCAAGGGATATGGACTAGATCATCAAAAATCAGGCTTTCGACCTTCGCAACGGTACTGCACGTACTTGGTGCTGTATTTGCTGTTCTTGACTCGTGGCTGCTGTTACGGATACAATCGTTACAGGTCTGTGATTTTGCAGGCTTTTGGAGGTTGATATGTTCCAGTTGGGTGCGCTTTTTGCTTCGGCCGGCAGTTTTATTGCCCGTGCCGGCGTGAGCTTTAACTTCTTAACTGATGAGGTCAAGAAGGATAGTCAGGCTAAGATAAGAGGCAACGAGCCCGGGTAACTTTTTTCTTGGACTTTCGTTTTTTAGCCAAGGGCCGTTAGGTTCTTGGCTTTTTGTGTGTTATTGATTTTTAAATCTCGATTTTTACAACTTGATGTGGTTCCAGGACCTGGGGGGTTTGCCTTGTCTCGTTATGACAGACAGGTGTGTCTGCCTGAAATCGGCAAAGAAGGACAGAACAAGATTAGAGACGCTTCAATTCTATGCGTCGGTGCAGGTGGTCTGGGATCTCCGGCTTTGCTTTATCTGGCAGCAGCAGGTCTAGGGCGTATCGGAATCATCGATTTCGACCGAGTGGAAGAAAGTAACCTGCAGCGTCAGGTGCTGTTTTCAAATGCTGAGATCGGATTGCCGAAAGCTTTCGTTGCAGCAGAAAAGCTTAGGGCAATGAATCCTGAAATCCGCGTCGATTCCTATGATGGGGAATTGACCGTCGAAACGGCAGAGAAACTGATTCCACAATATGATGTTATTCTCGACGGCACGGATAATTTCGAAGCCAAGTTCCTGATCAACGATGCCGCTGTAAAATACTGCAAACCATGGATTTACGGGGCCATTCAGGGGTTCGAGGGTCAGGCCGCAGTCTTTAACCATCAGGGTGGCCCGTGCTATCGCTGCCTCTATCCCGAAAGACCGATGCAACCTGTAAGGAACTGCGCGGAGGCTGGGGTGATCGGCGCCGTGGCCGGTATCGTCGGTGTCACGCAAGCCTTGCAGGCGATCCAGATCATAACTGGACACGCAGGCTTCTCGCCGCTGTCCGCGCGCCTGTTGCTCGTAGACACACGCACAATGCAGTCAAAGACTCTGTCCCTGAAAAAAAACCCGCAATGCCCGGTCTGCAGCCGACCTGCGATAGAGATTTCCCTGACCTACCCTCCCCGCGTCTGTGCCACTGCTGCAATCCCAGAAATCAGCCGCGATCAGCTCAAAAGTCTTATCGGCCATATACTCGTTGACGTGCGCGAACGTGAGGAATGGCAGGCCGGTCATATCGAGGGGGCCATCCTCTGGCCACTCTCGAAAATTCTTGTCGGCGCACTCCCATTAGACCTGCGCGAAAAACCGATCGTACTCTACTGCCAGAAAGGCATCCGCAGTCTTCAGGCTGCTATGATATTAAAAGATAATGGTTTTGTTGATATTTCTCATCTTTCCGGCGGTTATGAGTCCTGCGTATAAAGGAAGGATAGGATTGCTTACATTCACAAAAACACAGGTCACACTCTCAGAGCGCTTTGACAATTTTCCTACCTTTTTTGCATAACCAGCCCAAAATGTGGTAAATGTAAAAATAAGGGCAAAAAAAGGGGTGAGACCGTGGATTTAGAAGGCCAGAGACGATCGGATAACGTCGAGGATTTGAGGAATTTGAGTCCGTTTGAGTTATGGCTGCGAAACACAAGGGTGGGAACTGAATACAATATTAATCGAGCCTTGGAAGGCATAGCGAACCTCCTCACGGGTCCAGAAAAGGACACATGGGCAGGCGATAAGATTCCCCCTCCAAATACCCCTTACGACCCCGCCGAGGGAATGAGTCGGTATATCGAGGAGATGCGCTTTTATCTCCGGGGTTATAACGCCTTCAACGAGGATTATTTCAGCCGCTTCGGCCCCGAAATGGAAAACGCGCACCGACTGGCGCAATCCGGCAATGAGGAAGCCCTGAGCGGCTATCTTTATGATCTGGACTCCCGCGGCATCCGCCTGACGGCCCAAATCGGGCAGGACGGGAAATGGCGCATGGGACTGGAGGCTGATGAATTTGACTATGCGGGCAATCGCCTCTCTGACAACCAGATTGCAGAAAGCCGGGCCCTCGTCGAGTCGCGTATGCTGCACGTCTTCGCGCAATCCGTTGTTGAGGGTCGCCCCTCCGTAGCCGGAATCGCAGAAACAGCCGATGATCTCAGAACGAAGACGGTGTCAACGACCCCCAAACCGATGTGAGAGTTTTTCTCAGAGCCAACTGCTCCGCCTCAATGCGGCAGCCACTTGGTTAACGCTTCCAGCATGACCTGCAGCGGCTCCGGCACCTCCACGAAATAAGGCAGCAGGGGAATCATGGGACCGATGGCCGAGCCGATCAACTGCCCCGCCGAGCGCAGATCAAACGGCACCACCCGCATCGCGTTGATCCGCTCGTGAAAGGCTGTCAATAGATTGAGCTGGGTCAACTCATTACGCGCCGCCGCATCCTTCGCCTCATCGTAAGGCGTGCCCAACCACTCCGTTTCAAGGGCCAGAGCGCTCCGCATCGCCTTCTCGCGGAATTGCGCCAGCGCCCGCTTCTTCGTGCGCTTGAGTTGCTTGGTGAACAAAAGCAACGGCGAGAGGAACAGCAGCGGCGCCAGAACGGCAAACCCCACCAGCGGCCCCCAGACCGGCGGCAGGTCAAGCGGCGCGTGTTCGATGGCGATCTTGTAGCCGATCGTCGCCACCACGTTGCTGATGCCGTAAGCCAGAATCACGAGCGCAAACTTGGCTTGTACTTCGGAAAGAAACCCGATCCCGCCCGTATGATCGGGATGCGAAGCCACCAGAACCAGTTTAAATTTGGAAACCTGCGAAAGAAACCAATACCAGATCATGATTTTCCACACCCACCGGACCCACCAGTAAATCTGGATCGGCAGCGCCACCAGCATCTCCCATAGCCCCGGCAGGGTGAAGACGCGGCTGCCGTCCGCCATTTTGACGACGTGCCAGGTCTGCATATCCGACGTCCAGAAGAGTTCAGGCATGATCGTGCTGAGTGCAAACCCGAAAGAAAAAAGGATACAAATGATTTCGGGAAATACGCGTTTGCGGAGGTCTTCAACCCCCCTCTGCGCGGCCTTGAACGCCTCCTTGTTATCATCGGCGATCACCCCGCTGGATTCGAAATCCCGTACTGCCCCCATCGTCGCTTCGGCAACAACCCGCTCGGCGATAATAAAAAGCGGAATCCCGATCAGAAATTGCGCGTAGGCGGCATAGTCGTAGAAAAAATTCAAAAGCGCCGGCGTACCGGACGGCAGGACGATATTCCAGGACATCATGGCCATGGGTACCCATGTGATCCCGATAACGATGATCATGCGAAGGATAAGGTCGGTCGTTGACCGCCCGCCGATCCTGAGGGCTGAAAAGGCGCGGCTGACCAGATCACCCGCGAACAGGGAGAATTGCGAGAGCGGCTCTTCGCCCTCTTCCCTTTTAGAGGAGATGGAAGAATTCTTGGCTTTTCTTGCGGAAGTTTTCCTATCGGTCATGCGTCCAGGAGACTCCTCATAAAACCGTCAACGCCCCGCTCAATCAAAGCATAGACATCATGAAAACCCCTGATTTCACCGTAATAGGGATCAGGCACGTCCTGCCCCTCCATTCCGGGGCAATAATCAAGGAACAGGCGGAGTTCCCCGGCATACAAGTCCGGGGTCATCGTCTTGAGAATTCTCAGATGGTTCCGGTCCATCGCCAGAATCGTTTGAAAGTCCTGAAAGTCCGCGGCTTTGACCGTTCGCGCCCGCAGATCGCCAAGCTCAACCCCGTATTCACGGGCCACAGCGACCGTCCGATCATCGGGAGGATGCCCGGTATGATAGGAATGGGTGGCGGCTGAATCAATGCTGAAACGGTCCAGAACACCAAGAGATTGAAGCTTATGCCGCAAAACTCCCTCCGCCGTCGGCGAGCGGCAGATATTTCCGGTACAGACAAAAAGCACGGAGGACATAAGACCTTATAGGATAGCTCTAACCGGGCGGCAAAGGCTTTCTGATGAAAGCACCCAAAACCCCGAAGCGGGGCGAATCCGCTTGACCCCCCGCCTCTTTTCTTTAGGATAAATTTTTTTGGAGTCAGTAGGCATAGTCTTCAGGGGTTTATCCAGAAATCCTGAAGCCGTGCACCGGAACCCCCTGTATGAGATTGATGACCGCAGCCGATCCTGACATTTTGCCTCCCTCAGAAATAGATCCGGCGTTTGCATATGTAAGGCTGGCTAAAACACCTGCCGAAATCGAAGAGGCACAGCGCCTGCGCTATCAGGTTTTTTATGAGGAATTCAAGGCCAAACCCTCTCAGGCCATGCAGGTTCAAAAACGCGATTTTGACGATTTCGATAAAATCGCCGATCATCTGATTGTCCTTTTCCGTAACCCTGAATCGAGCCGAGAACAGATCGTGGGCACCTACCGCCTGATCCGGCAGGAAATAGCGGAAAAATTCGGACGCTTTTATTCTCAGGACGAATACGACATCGCCCCCCTGATCCGTTCAGGCCAATATCTGCTAGAGCTTGGCCGCTCCTGCGTCCTGGCCCCCTTCCGCACCAAGCCGATCCTCAATCTTCTGTGGCAGGGGATTGCCGATTACATCACGGGTCACAAGATAGAACTACTTTTCGGCTGCGCCAGTTTTTCGGGAACGGACATCAAGGCGCTCGCGCCGCAGCTCTCCTACCTGCATCATTATCACCCGACGCAGAAGGATATTTGCCCGGTCGCCCTGCCCGACCGCTATGTGGAAATGAACATCCTGCCCCGCGAAGCCTTTAATGAAAAACGCACCTTCGTCACCCTCCCGCCCCTCATAAAGGGGTATCTGCGCCTGGGGGCAACCATCGGCGCAGGGGCAGTAATAGACGAACAATTCAACACGACGGATGTCTGCATCGTGGTCCAGACCTCCCTGATGACCGAGCGGTACCGCAAATATTTCGAGCGCAAAATCCAGAAAACCATGCCCGGCACATCCGGTCAGGACTCAAACGGCGAATGAGAACGCTCATCGCGATCATCAAGCTTTCGATCTTCGCCCTACTGGTCATCATCGTCAGCCCGTTACAACTCCTCATACTCGCCGTTCATAGAGGAAAGGGGGCTTACCTTGTGCCTTGTCTTTGGCATAAGGCCATCTGCGCCGTTCTGCGGATCCGCGTGCAGGTCATCGGCAAGCCGCAAACAGACGCACAAACCTTTTTCGTCAGCAATCACCTCTCCTATCTCGATATCCCGGCCATCGGTAGCCTCCTGAAGGCCTCCTTCGTGGCAAAAAAGGATGTCGAATCCTGGCCGGTCTTCGGCTTCCTCTCAAAGCTTCAGCAAACCGCCTTCATCAGCCGTTCCCGTGAGGACGCACAAAAGGAAAAAAGCGCTCTCGATAAGATGCTCACCGATGGCAAAAGCCTGATTCTCTTCCCCGAAGGCACCTCGACGGACGGACGCGCGGTCCTGCCCTTCAAATCCAGTCTGTTTGCGATTGCGCTCAAGGACGAGGCGCAGAATCTGATGATACAGCCCTTTACAATTACCATGCTCACCGTAAACAGAAAACCGCCGCAAACGCAGGATGAACGCGATATCTACGCCTGGCACATCAATATGGACACCCCCCTGCCCGATCATCTCTGGCGATTCGCCAAAAGCCGCGGAGCCGTCATCGGCCTGCACTTTCAAGAACCTGTGCGGGCAAAAGACTACAAGGACAGAAAAACACTTGCCAACCACTGTCATGACCTCGTATCCAAGGGGCTGAAACCGAGAGATCAAGAATCAACGAACGCGCCAGAGGACAAACATGCACTTCACATCCGATGAACTCAGAAAGCTGGAAAACTATCTGGCAAAAAAGCTGAAACTTTCAGGAATCACCCTCAAGAAACGCGAAAGAACGCAGGATTCCGTAGAGGTTTTGATGGACGGGGAATTTATTGGCACAATCTACAAGGATATGGATGACGGGGAAACCTCCTACGACCTCAACATCGCGATTCTCGAAATAGACCTCAAATAAACTGCCGAAAAAACTCAATAAAATCAGGGTTTGGAAGGAAATTGCTACGATTTTTTTCTTTGCCCCCTGCCCCTAAGGTTTGTTAAAATGTTCCCACCGCGTATTTTCGGGGTTTTAGCCATGAATATGGGCCGCTTTATTGGTGCCTTACTTGTTATTGTTTTCGGTGTTTTTGGCTCACAAAAAGCGCAAGCTTTGGAGATTCTTGATTTCGATAAGCCGATCCCCCCCACAGCCCAGCTGCTGATTTCTGATTTTGTGACAGCGAATCTTCACATGAATATGGAAAATTATCAGGCTGCGGAAATGGACTTGAATCGTGACAGCCTGAGCGAGTACATCTTGCGCCAGAAAAAATGTTATGGAGACGAAAAACTCTGTACGTTTCTGATATTGGCGGAAAGCCGCGGAAATATTGTGCTTTTAGGGAAGTTTAGCGCACGGAACCTCGCCTTGGGCAATTCATACTCGTTCGGGGTACAGGATATTCTTGCATTTCAGAGCAACAACAACGATTATGGATATGATATCTTTGTTTGGGATCCGCCCACAAAAATGTATATACTGAAGAAGCAAACTGCAGGCTAGACGATGCTCCGCACTTCAAAGAAACATATGCCCCCTTTTTTTGCGGCTTTCATGCTGTTTTTGATTGTTATATCGCTTCCCTCGAAATCCTTTGCTGCAGCGTGTACTCCGGGGATTCCCTGCACCGGATACGATGTCAACACGGATACAACGGCCGGAACTGACCCCGGTATGAACGGCCCCAAAACAGGTCGTGCCGCCCCACATACCGGCGGTATGTGCGATGGAAACTTCATGAACCAGATTTACGCCAAGGCCTATATGGAGGCCAGCCGTGAGGTGATTATCAACGAACAGCTGATCCACAAGCCAGACAGCGTTCTGGAATATACCTGCTTCGACCAGTTTATTGCTCTAACTGCCCACAACGCCGGAATGATCTTTAGCGAGGCGGATACTTTTGACAGTCGTGAGGTTGACCTGTGTACAGGGGATGACAGTTGCGGCACCAACACGACAACCTACACCGTTAATTATGATGATGACCACCTAGATAATGTGTTGGACACTCTTCTTCTTGATACGCTTGAGGATTATATTACAAACAATTTCGATCACACATTCCTTGGTGGGGAAAGCGCTATCGACAATACCCTTGATTACAGCGCGATTGGCGCGAACAGTTACGATTGCAGTCATATGCAGGCGGTTTGGGATATTGCGAAGTGTCGGGATTTCGGAGAGGACGATCAGTTTATCAATTTCGAGGACCTTTCAACGCAGGATCCGCGGATTTTGCTTCAGGAATGTTCCCCCGGCATGACCCCCGGCGCGGGATCCAACTCACCGATGCCCATAACAGAAAATCCGAGATGCCCTGCGGCCGGCGGCGGTCCTTTTGCAAGCACGAATGTCACGAACGATATTATTAGGGTTGCAAATAACTGTGATTTTCTGTTTGCCGTGTATGACGGTATGATTTTGTATTTTGAGCTTTTAATGGCACCTAACTCAACCGTGGGATCGGTGACTTATAACTGCTCTGAGCCTATACCGACCGGCTTGACGGTTACTATGCGTACCCATGATTATTACGATTGGGATATGACAACCTATAGCGCCCCTCACTTTGTCACAGCTACGGATGCTACACATGAAGATAAATTCTGTCCGAATCCAGGTTGCTGGTATGATTATACTGCGGATACTTGTGAGCCGCCTCCGCCTTAAGAATTTGGTGTGTTATTTGCGAAAAAGCGCAGTTTTTGTGTAGAATATGGGAGTTAGAAGGAAAAAAGAAATGAGCAAGACAGTTTTAAGTGATTTTTATTGTTCCAAGCTGCTATTCGTCTTTGTGCTTTGCGCTGCTGCTTTCGTACATCCAGCCTTTGTGAAAAGAGCTTTTGCAGGTGCTCCCCCTGCTATTGCCTCCACGCCGTGTGACTCAACTTACTATCAAACTTTGTCCGCGCGGGCATGGTTGGAAGCTCAAAGGGAGATAACACAAAACCAGAATTTAATACTCAAGCCGGATAGCGTACTTGAATATACCTGTTTCGATATGTTTTTGGCGGAGCTTGCCGATCACGCCGATGAGATGTTCAGCGAAACCAGCCAGTTTGGAGCCCCCCTATCTACTACCAGTATGGATAATGCGCTCGAAAATCTTGTTGGGACATCCCTTCGTAACTTTGTCAGCGCCAACTTTGGTTATTACGATATGCTCGGTGGACACAGCGCCGGTGTCGGGATTAATCATACAATTCCAAGCCCTATCGCAGGGGGAACCTACACGTGTGACATGATGAACCAAGTCTGGTTGGCTGCTAAGTGTATCAACTTTGCCTCCAACCCTGCAGAAGACGGGTTTTACACCTTCCAGGAATACAGTACGCAGCCGGACAAGCGCTATCTTCCAACCCGGAACTGTGCAGCCGCCCCATGGGCCGCCAATATATCTACGGCTCTGACTTCTCCACCTTGGACTCCGGATCCTATGCAAACTTACTTGGCTTTTATCGATCCTAATAACTGTGCTGCGGGGAATGCGAGTAATATTGCTATCCCTACCGGTGTAGCTGTAACCCGCACGGCTGTGGCTCCTACCAGCTATAATGAGCACGTTTGCATTATCCCCGGTTGCCGTTATGACCCTGCCGCTCCTGGCTGTCGTCCGAACTAGGTTAGCCGCCTTTTCTGTGACCTTTTTATTTTTACCTGTTTGTTGATAACGGGTTTGGTTGTTTTGTTGTGAGCCTGTATTTTTTTACTTTTAATCTTTTAACTCGTCATTCTGACTACTTTTTTCTTCGTCTGCTTGATAATCGTCTTAGAAAAGGCAAGGAGCTCCCCGAACGCATCCATGAAAAGCAGGGTATTTCGAAGCTCGACCGCCCCCCTGGCCAACTCGTCTGGCTCCACGCCGCCAGCATAGGAGAGGCGCAATCGGCCCTGATCCTCATCGACAGGCTGAACGAACGCACACCCGATCTGAATATCCTTGTTACAACCGGAACCGTGACCTCCGCCCGCGTTTTGGAAAACAAGCTGCCCAAAAACGCTATCCATCAATTCTACCCTCTGGACCACCCTGAATGGGTAACCTCTTTTCTCGACAACTGGTCGCCCGATCTTGTGCTGTGGCTGGAATCCGAACTCTGGCCCAATATGCTGCATGAAGTCCGTGAACGCAGGATCCCCGCCGCCCTGATCAACGCCCGGATATCCCCACGCTCCTATCGCCTGTGGCGTATGGCCAGACCGCTAGCCAGACAGGCTCTGGACACGTTCGAGATCTTTCTCGCGCAGACGGCGGAGGACGCAGAGCGCCTGAAAAACCTCGGCGCAAAAAACATCACGGTCACGGACAACCTGAAATACAGCGCGAAGCCCCTGACCTGCGACCCGGACCAGCGCGAAACGCTCCAAAAAGAAATCGGCAAACGCCCCCTGTGGCTCTTCGCCAGCACCCACAAGGGCGAGGAGGAAATGGCCACCCGCCTGCATATCATTCTGAAAAGGCACCTGCCGGGACTCCTGACAATCATCGTCCCCCGCCATCCCGAACGCCGGGATGACATCAAAACGGCTCTGGCGGATTACGATGTGGCCGTCAGCTTCCGCGGAGAAAAGAAGCACCCACCCAACCCACAGGACGATCTCTACATCGCCGATACGCTGGGCGAACTGGGCTTGTTCTACAGCCTCTGCCCACTGGCCTGCATCGGACGGTCCTTCAGCGACGATGGCGGCGGCGGCCATAACCCGCTGGAAGCCGCGCAACGGGGCTGCGCCGTTCTGCATGGTCCCAACATCCAGAACCTCCGGCAAATCTATGATGAAATGGATGGGTATGGCGCAGCCTTACGCGTCGCGCACGAAAGCGCGATGACGGGAACGCTGCTCGACCTGCTCAAAAACCCGTCACGCATAAAAGCCCTGCAGGAAAAAGGGCTGCAGTTTTCCAAGGAAAAGGCAGGGGTCATCGAAAAGGTCATGAGCACTCTTGAGCCGCTGCTCCAAAAAACCGGAATCGGCACTGAGGAAGATGAAGATTTCCCGGAACCCAAAAGAACCTGCGGCTGAGATGCCTCTCAAAACCCCCGCTTTCTGGTACCGCCCTGCCACAAGCCCCGCTTCGATGGCGGAAATTGCGCTGACACCCTTAACGTGGCTCTACGAAGCCGGACGGAAAATCAGAAACAGCGGAATCAAAACCGAAAAAGCGAATATCCCCGTCCTCTGCGTCGGCAATATCGTCAGCGGCGGCAGCGGAAAAACCCCGGCTGTAAGCGCATTAAGAGAACTATTGCGTGCGAATAATCTGTCAAAAACCCCCTTCATCCTCTCCCGCGGCTACGGAGGTGCGCTTCCCGGCCCGGTTTTAGTCGATCACGACACACACAGATTTTCTGAAGTCGGCGACGAGCCCCTGCTGCTGGCGAAAGAAGGACAGGTAATTATCAGCCGCAGCCGCCCGGAAGGTGCCAAAATCGCCGAACGCTGCGGCGCAGACCTGATCCTGATGGATGACGGTTTTCAAAATCCGTCATTGAAGAAAAACGTCTCCTTTCTGGTTATCGATGGACCAGGTGGACTGGGTAACGGAAAGCTCCTTCCTGCAGGGCCGCTGCGTGAACCGCTGAACGAAGCTCTGGAGCGAACCGATGCAATTATCCTGATTGGCGAAGATCAGCGCAGCATAACCAATAAAATCCCCGCGCACATTCCCGTCTTCGGCGCCTCTATAAAACCGCGATTGATCCCGGATTCCCAGAAAAACTATATCGCCTTTGCCGGTCTGGGCCGCCCGGAAAAATTCAAAAAAACGCTGGAGGATTGTGGCCTGAAACTGGCTGCTTTTCATGCCTTTGCCGACCACCATCCTTACACGGAGGGCGAGATGCAAAAACTTTTGCAGGAAGCCAATTTGAAAAAGGCCGTTCTCATCACCACGGAAAAGGACTGGGTACGCATCCCTGAAATCAGACGCAGCCAAATTCAAACCCTGCAGATTACGCTGGAATGGAGCGCCCCCGAACGCCTGACAGATTTTCTCAGCAAGGCACTGGAAAATATCAAAAGCAAAAAAGCGGCAGCGCCATGAAAAAACTGCGCTATGCCCTCGAAGCCGCTCTGCTGTTCCTTCTCTTCGGAATTTTCAGGATTCTGGGACCGGAAAAGGCGTCGGCCATCGGCGGCTGGATCGGGCGCACCGTTGGCCCGCGCCTCGCCGCCTCCCGCAAGGCCCGCAAGAATATCGAACGCGCCTTCCCCGAAATCTCGACAGCCAGACAAAACGAAATCCTCAAAGGAATGTGGGACAATCTGGGCCGCGTCATCGCCGAATACCCTCATCTGGAGCGCCTGAGCCGGGATTATACGATCATCACGGGCAAGGAAAATCTCGAAAGACTTTTTCAATCCGGCAGCCCCGCCGTTTTTTTCGGCGCTCATTTGGGAAATTGGGAAATCAACTGCCCGGCCTTTTATACCCAGTTCAACAAGGAAATCGACCTGACCTACCGCGAACCCAACAACCCCTGGACGGCTTCTTTGCTCAACAAGGCGAGAAGTCTCGGCGGACGTCTAAAGGGGTTCCGCAAGGCCGCGGAAAGCGGCCGCCCGATCATCGCCAGTCTGCGCTCAGGGCGCTATCTGGGCATCCTGATCGACCAGAAGTACAATGAGGGTATATCCGTCCCTTTCTTCGGCCATCCCGCCATGACCAACCCGATTTTCGTCCAGTTGGCTCAGCGGTTCGAATGCCCGCTGATTCCCGCAAAAATCGTGCGAAAGATGGGCTGCCGCTTCGAAGGCACGATTGAACCGCCTCTGAAAACGCACGACGACAACGGACAGCCCCTACCTGTTGAAAACGTCATCGCGCAGGCGCATGAAATCATCGAAGGATGGATCAGGGAAAATCCCGAACAATGGCTCTGGCTGCATCGAAGATGGCCCGACGCGCCCAAAGATCATGAATCTCAGCAGGACTCTTGATTCCGATACACAGCGTTTCCACTTTCGAAATCCAGCTCGACCGCCGCCCGAATGGACTCATAAGGCCTTTGCGCCAGCGCCTTTCCGGCCCGCGTTAAAAATCCGCCGCGGCAGATCGTATCAAAAAACTCCAGCACATCCGAGGGTCGCGCCGCCCCTTCTCCACGCTCCTGTTTGAACTGGATCGTCTCACACTGGGTACGCTCATAGGACACGCCCGCAGAACTCATGATATCCGCCTCGTGCAGGTACATCGCCAGAAGAGTCAGGTCTTTACGGTTCCGCAAAAAGGCGAACACCTGCCCCGCGCTGTGTTCGGATTTCCCGGAAAATTCCGAAAAATGATGATGGTAGGCGGCCTTCAGCTGGCTGAGCGGACAGGACGGATTGTCCGGTCGGCTGGCATCGGTACACAAAACCATCGTTCGCAGGTAGGAGAGCGCCCCTTCGCTCATCCCCGCCGCCGTCAGATAAGGCTCGGCAAGAGCGCAGGACCGTTGTTCCAGACGCCCCGGCTCGTACTGCCCACTGGCAATGTTGCTCGACCCGTCATGCCCCAGATCGTGGATGCAGGCGGCGATCATCAGCAAGACGGCTTGTTCCTTCGAAAGACCCGGCTGCGCCGGACCGGAAAGCGTCCGGTCCGTGACGATCAAGCGAATCGCGTGATAAAGGACTTTACGGAAATGGGCGGTGTTATGGTACGACAGTGTATGTGGGATTTCACCCAGAACGCTGGCCACCAGTAGGGGCCGGACGAGGATTTCATCCTCTCCCTCGAATCCAAGCTTCTCAAGCGCCAAAAACGCAAGGCCGCTCAAAGTATAATCGCCCCCCGCATCGACAAGCGTATCCGTGGCAAAAATATCTTCTCCGGGCTTTTTTAGATTTTTCAGGGAGTCTTCAAGGAGATCGAAACTCTTCAGCACCGCATTGTGAGAAAGACCTTGTTCGGTTTGAGTGACGGACGCAAGAACAGGGCCGAGAGCTGAAAACGCCCCCGCCCAGCACGAAATCGAAGAAGCCGGATAGTCCTGTTTCAAAACACTCACGCCCGAAGAGTTCATAATAAGGATAAAAAATGAAATTGTTAAAATGCCTCAATAAGTTATACCGCCAACCCCTGAAAAAAGTCTGAAGAATGCGCCTAAGAGGCCCGATTTGGTGTTTTTTTTCTTAAAGAATTGCTAAAACAGGGCGATTTATGCATAACTTCCTTTCCAAATCTGCGAATGAGTGCAAAGGAGCACCGAATGTCGAAAACCTGGACCCCGCAATCATGGAGAGAAAAGCCCGTCAAGCAGCTTCCCGTCTATAAGGACGAGGTGGCGCTCAAGGCTGCCGAGCGCGAAATCGCCGCGATGCCGCCTCTCGTTTTTGCCGGGGAAGCCCGCGACCTGATGAAAAAGCTGGGGCAGGTCTCGGCAGGACAGGGGTTCCTCCTGCAGGGCGGCGACTGCGCCGAAAGTTTTGCCGAATTCAACGCCAATAAAATCCGCGACTCCTTCCGCGTCCTGCTGCAGATGGCCGTGATCCTGACCTATTCCGGCTCCCTGCCCGTCGTAAAGGTGGGCCGCATGGCCGGACAATATGCCAAACCGCGCTCCGAGGATATGGAAACAAAAGACGGGATGACTCTTCCAAGCTACCGGGGTGACAACATCAACGCGTTCGATTTTACCCCTGAAGCCCGCGAACCCGACCCTCAGCGCATGGTCAAGGGATACAATCAGGCTGCCGCGACCCTCAACCTCCTGCGCGCCTTTGCCTCGGGCGGGTATGCCGACCTCAACAAGGTTCACCAGTGGAACCTCGGTTTCGTGGAAAACAGTCCGCTCGGCGAACGCTATCAGGATCTCGCGGACCGCATCGACGATGCCCTGCGTTTCATGGCCGCCTGCGGCATCACCGCCGATGTCGTCCCCTCGATCCGCGAGACCAGCTTCTATACCTCGCACGAAGCCCTGCTTCTTCCATACGAGGAAGCCATGACCCGCACCGACAGCCTCACGGGCGACTGGTACGACACCTCCGCCCACTTCGTCTGGATCGGCGCCCGGACTCATCAGGAAGACCACGCCCAGATCGAATTCGTGCGCGGCATCAAGAACCCGATTGGCCTGAAATGCTCCCCGGCGCTCCAGCCGGACGAACTGATCCGCCTGATCGATGCGCTGAACCCCGAAAACATTCCCGGCCGCCTGACGCTGATCGCCCGCATGGGTTACCGGCAGGTGGAGGACAAACTGGCCCCGCTCGTCAAAAAGGTGAAGCAGGAAGGCCGCGCCGTCGTCTGGTCCTGCGACCCGATGCACGGCAATACGATCAAATCGAATAGTGGCTACAAGACCCGCCCCTTCGATCATATCCTTGCCGAAGTGCGCGGATTCTTTTCGGTCCACAGAACAGAAGGCACCCACCCCGGCGGCATCCATATCGAAATGACCGGGCAGAACGTGACCGAATGTGTCGGCGGCGCCGAAGCGATCGGAGACGAAGATCTCTCCAACCGCTACCACACGCACTGCGATCCGCGCCTGAACGCCAATCAGGCGCTGGAACTGGCGTTCCTGATCTCCGATGAATTGAAGGCTATCCGGTCCAGAAACCCGGACCTGCGGAGCCTGAACCCGGCAGCGGCAGAATAAGGGGTTTGCAGGAAAATCTGTTTGCGCTAGGCTTGGGGAACTTTTGGGACAGGCTTGAAACATGACCTCTTCGTTTCCCCTCCGCATCGGCATGGCGCAAATCAACCCGGTTCTGGGCGATCTCACGGGCAACACGAAAAAAATTCTGGCCGCGTGGGATCGTTTTGACTCAAACGCCGATCTGGTGGTTTTCCCTGAAATGGTCACCTGCGGCTATCCGCCCGAAGACCTCGTGCTGAAACCTGTTTTTCTTGAAAAAATAGAGCAACAGGTGGAAGACATTCTCGCCGCCAGTAAGGAAAAAAAATCCGCTGCGATTATTTCCACTCCGTGGAGGATGCAAGGCGACCGCTATAACGCCGCCCTGCTGATCGCCGAGGGAAAAATTCTCGCAGCGGTCCTGAAGCACGAACTCCCCAACTACGGCGTCTTCGACGAGCAGCGCCTGTTTAAGGCCGGACCTCTGCCAGAGCCTGTCACCTTCAGGGGCATAAAGCTCGGCCTCATGACCTGCGAGGATATGTGGTTCGCCCGCTGCGCGAAAAACCTCAAGGAAAAGGGCGCACAAATCCTGATCGTCCCCAACGGCAGCCCTTTCTCACAAAGGCACCTCTCCCGCAGACTCCTGCAGGCTCATCGCCGTGTCCGCGAAACCGGCCTGCCGCTAGTCTATGTCAATCAGGTCGGCGGTCAGGATGAACTGGTGTTCGACGGCGCCTCCTTCGCCTTGAACGATAAGGGCGAATGTGTCCACCGCTCCCCCGCCTTCACCGAAAGCCTCGATCTTCTCGCGCCGGAGATATGGGCAAAAGCGGGCGAAAGCCTGAAACATCTCTCCGAAGACTCCCTGCCCCGCTGCGGCCTCGGCGATGTGTACGGTGCCCTGATGCTCGGCCTGCGCGATTATATCGCCAAGAACGGCTTCCCCGGCGTGATCCTCGGTCTTTCGGGCGGGATCGACAGCGCGATCAGCGCCATGATCGCCGCCGATGCCCTCGGCCCGGACAAGGTGCGCGGCGTCATGATGCCCTCGCGCTACACCTCGCAGGAAAGCCTCGACGATGCCGCCGCGATGGCAAAAAATCTGAGCATCCGTCTGGACAATATCTCCATCGAAAAACCCTTTGCCGCGTTTCAGGATGTGCTGACCTCTTACTTTGATAAAAGCACCCCCGCAACGACCCATGAAAATATCCAGCCCCGTGCGCGCGGCCTGATCCTCATGGCGCTTTCGAACGCCACGGGTGCCATGGTGCTTTCGACCGGAAACAAATCCGAAATGGCTGTCGGCTACGCCACTTTGTACGGCGATATGTGCGGCGGATTCAACGTCCTGAAAGACCTTTATAAAATGGAGGTCTACGCCCTCTCCCGCTGGCGCAACGAAAACATCCCATTGGGCAGCCTCGCCCCCGAAGGCGCGAAAATCCCGGAAAACATCTTCACCAAGGCGCCCACCGCCGAACTCAAGGACAACCAGACCGATCAGGACACCCTCCCCCCCTACAAGGAACTCGACGATATCCTCGAAGGCCTGATCGAGAACGAGCAAGGCGTGGCCGAAATCGCCGCCCGCGGCCACGCCCCGGAAACCGTGCTGAAAGTCTGGACAATGCTGGACCGCGCCGAATACAAGCGCCGTCAGGCTCCGCCGGGGGTCAAGATATCCTCCCGCGCCTTTGGCCGCGACCGCCGCTACCCCATCACCAACCATTTCCTTAAAACCATTGAAAAAGCCTGAACTTCCGGCTATTGAGGAAGACCGAAGCGGAAGCAGGAAAGCTATAAAATGACCATCAGAGTAAGATTCGCCCCCTCGCCCACCGGAATGCTGCATATCGGCAATGCCCGCACGGCGCTGATTACTTGGCTTTACGCCCGCTCCAGGAATGGCCATTTCCTGCTCCGCATCGACGATACCGACCTCGAACGCTCCAAGAAGGAATACGAGGACGCGATTGAGGACGGGCTGAAATGGCTCGGCATAAACTGGGACGACAAAACCCGCCAGCAAGACCGCCTTGAGTATTACAACCTCAAGATCGAGCAACTCAAAGCCTCCGGCCGCCTCTACCCGTGCTATGAAACCTCCGAGGAACTGGAACTCAAACGCAAGAGCCAGCTCGCCCGCAAACTCCCGCCCCTTTATGACCGCGAGGCGCTGAAACTCACCGACGAGCAAAAAAAAGCCTTCGAGGCGCAGGGCCGCAAGCCCCACTGGCGCTTTAAAATGAACCACGCCCCCATCCGCTGGGACGACGAGGTGCGCGGCCCCGTGCATTTCGAGGGCGGCGATATGTCCGACCCCGTGCTGATCCGCGAGGATGGCAGCCCGCTGTATCACCTTTGTTCGGTGATCGACGATATCGACTACAAAATGACCCATATCGTGCGCGGCGAGGATCATGTGACGAATACCGCGATGCACGTCCAGATGTTCGAGGCGCTGGGCGCAAAGCCCCCAAGCTTCGCCCACCTGCCCCTGCTTTCGGACGCGCAGGGCGGCAAGCTTTCCAAACGCCTCGGCGCATTGAACCTCAAGGAATTGCGTGATCAGGAAGGGCTGGAACCCATGGCGGTGGTCAGCCTGCTGGCCCGCCTCGGCACCTCCGACCCCATCGAGCCCTTCACCGAGATGAAAGACGTGATCGGCCATTTCGATATCGCCAAATTCGGCCGCGGCACTCCGAAATTCGATCAGGAGGAACTCACCCGCCTGAACGCGAAAATCCTGCATCATATGTCCTACACACAGATAAAACCCCGTCTTGCCCAGATCGGCCTCACGGAAATGAGCGAAAGCTTCTGGGAAATCGTGCGCCCCAACCTCGAAAAGCTGGAGGACGCGAAGGAATGGTGGCGCGTCGCCAACGGCCCGGTCGAACCCGTGATCGAAGATCAGGCCTTTATCACCGAAGCCGCGAAACTTCTCCCAGCAAGCCCTTGGACCCGCGACACATGGGGCGTCTGGGTCGATGCCGTAAAAATCCAGACGGGCCGTAAGGGCAAGCAGCTTTTCATGCCCCTCCGCAAAGCTTTAACAGGCATGGAACACGGCCCCGAGCTCGCCGACCTCCTCCTGCTCATCGGCCCGGAAAAAACGCGCAAACGCCTCGGGGCTTAGATGCCGCGTAAAAAATTTACCGAAGCCGAAATAGAGGAGCGCATCGAAGCCATAAAGTGGCGCATAAAAGACGCAGAATCTGGTAATCCTTGCGCACAAAATCTGCTGGGCGCGGCTTTAGCAACAGGTGGACAATATGTCGTTCAACAGGACGAGGAAGGCGCGGTCTACTGGTACGTGCAAGCCGTAAAAAACGGCAATATTGACGCCAAATGGAACGTGGCAACAATGATTAAAAATGGCGAAGGCGGCCTGAAACCGAACATTCCGTATGCGCTCATGCTGATGGATCTGGCAGTAAGAGAGGGAGAGACCACCGCGGGTCTTTTTTTATCCGATATCTATAGGAACGGCCGTTGCGGAGTGGAAATTGACCACGCCAAAAGCGAAATGTATCGCAAAATGCATGAGGACTGGCGGGGAAAAGAAAGAGAGGATTTGGGCCAGCCCGTCGATATCGAAAAAGACCTCGGTCTTGTTTTAAAGAGACCCGTCGTTCGATTTAAAGATCATCCTGGGTAAGACAGCAATGGAACAAGAAAACGCTTTTAAAAAAGTCATTTTCGGTATGCTTGCAAGTATTCTGTTTATAGTAGTTTTAATATTTGTTTGGACTCTGATTTCTGGTGCGCCAATACAAGACTTTTTTACGAATCCTGAGAGGATGCCTATCGTAATATTCTTCGGGAGCTTTCTTCCACTACTTGCTTTACTTCATCCGCATGGTTGGATTTTTATACCAGCCTTTCTTTTACTCATATATCTAGAGTGTAGGTTTCTGGGCAAAAAATACCTGCATTTTTCGGTGTTTATTAGCTACAGCATATGGATGATGTTTGGATTGTGGATAGCAACAACTGCGTAGGTCACAACAAAACAAGCCCCCGTATCGATCCGGGGGCTTGTCAGAAACACTGAGAAAGAAAAGACCAATAAGTGCTAACGCAGAACTTAGTGGGAACGGTTCTTCAACGTAAACAGGAATTTTTCCAGCTTTTTGGCATCGTTATTCGTCGCCTCGGGCCACAGCAACTCAACCGTGTTGTAGAACGCCTGACGGCCTTCGACGAACAAGTGGTCGCACAAGAGAACCTTTCTCTTGGGGCTGAGTGACGCAAATTCTTCAATGATGCTGAAAGGCTTTTCCGCGCTTTCAACGATTTCCCGTAATCCGCTTCTCATGAGCATTTTTTTATCCCCCTAACGAATCGATAAGTCCACACGCCGTGTATTCTAGCGGATTCCATATATACAGAGATTCCCGAAAGCAGTAAAGCTTTGTTGAAAAATGCAAAATAATCAATAGGATAGCAATTTACGATTTTTTCACCTTTTTAAGGTTTTTGAGGAAAACCCTATGGTTTGCATGATTCTGGTCCAGCCCCAGATGGGCGAGAATATCGGTGCGGCGGCCCGTTCCATGCTGAATTTCGGCCTCGCGGAGCTGCGCCTCGTCGCCCCCCGCGACGGCTGGCCCAATGAAAAGGCCGACACCATGTCCGCCGGCGCCCTCGCCGCCATGCCCCCCGTCAGGGTGTTTGACACGTTGCAGGACGCCGTCGCCGATCTGCATTTCGTTCTGGGCACCACCGCCCGCCCCCGTGACATGGTCAAACCCGTCTTCACTCCGCAGCAGGCGGTGGCCGAAGCCGCCGCCCGTGAGCAATCCGGCCAGAAAGCCGGCTTTCTGTTCGGCGCCGAGCGCATGGGCCTGCTCAATGACGATATCGCCCTGTGCCAGGGGGTGGTGAATATTCCCGTCAACCCGGACTTCACCTCCCTGAACATCGCCACCGCCGTGCTGGTGATGGCCTATGAGTGGTCGCGCCTGCACCTCGCCCCGCCCGCCTCCGGCCTGCACCGCAAAGACAGCCTTCCGGCAGAGCAGGTAGGGATTGAAGGGTTCCTCGCCCGCCTCATCCTCGAACTGGAGGAAAAGCATTTCTTCCGCTCCGGCGAAGTCGCCCCCTACATGAAGCGCAATCTGCGGAACCTCTTTGTCCGCGCCGATATCACGGAACAGGAACTGCGGACCCTTCACGGCGTCCTCTCCGCCCTTCTCGGCAAAAACACTGAGCCTTAGGATAAAAAAAGCCGCCCGATAAAGGCGGCTTTTTGAATTAGGTTTTTTGAAATTCTTAGCGCGAGTAAAACTCGACCACCAGATTCGGCTCGATCTGCACCGGATACGGCACATCTTCCAGCTTCGGAACACGCAGATAAGTAGCTTTCAGCGCCTTCTTGTCGCAATCGATGTAATCCGGCACGTCGCGCTCGGGCGTCTCGATGGCCACCATGATCAGCGGCATTTTCTTGGATTTTTCGCGGATCTCGACCACATCGCCCTCTTTCACGAGGTAGGACGGGATGTTAATAACCTTGCCGTTCACGGTCACGTGGCGGTGATTCACCAGCTGGCGGGCCGAAAACACCGTCGGCGCAAAACAGGCGCGGTAAACAATCGCATCCAGACGGCTTTCCAGCAGTCCGATGAGGTTTTGGCTGGTATCGCCCTTCATGCGGGACGCTTCCTGGAAATAGCGGCGGAACTGGCGCTCCCCGATATTACCGTAATAGCCCTTCAGTCGCTGCTTGGCGGAAAGCTGAACGCCATAGCCTGTAGGCTTGCCGCGCTGGGCGCCGTGCATCCCGGGTCCGGTCTGGCGTTTATTATAGGGAGACTTCGGACGCCCCCAGAGGTTGACGCCAAGACGGCGGTCGATTTTGTGCTTGGAACTGAGTCTTTTTCCACTCATGATTATAGCCTTTCTTATGTTGTCCCGGCAGTCCGTAAAGGTTTGAATCAGAATATATATCTTGGTTCAACGGGAGGCCAAAGGCCTCCACTTTCCCGGGAATGCCGCGATTTATAAAGATTTTTGGGAAAATGTCAAATCTTTGCTGCCCCAATACTGCAATTAAGCCCCGTTGGCTTCGGAATACCGGGCATAGACGTCCTTGAGCCTCAGGAAAGGCTTCTCGAAGAACCGGAAGCTGAGCCATGCGACAATAAAGCTCAAGGGTGCGCCAGTCGCAAGAAGAGCCGCATGAATGAAAGTAAATCCCTGGTGATTCATTATCTCCTGCTGCACGATCACGCACATGATCAGCCAGTGATACACATACATCCCGTAACTGACCTTTCCGACCTCCCTGAGGAACGAGAGCCGGAAAAAGCGCCGGATGAAATGCCCCTCGTCGGCCGTCACGACCCAGCCTAGAAACGATGCAAAAAACAGAGAGACTGGAAAAATCCCAAACATTAGTACCTCGCGGTCACGTCCCCAGAGATTGCCGTTCAGGAGCGCAAGGAGACAAACCGCAGCCAAAGAAACCGCCATCCCCCTAGCAAAAATGACGTTCAAACGCCGGGGATCGTCTTGTCTGGAAAGCAAATAAACTAGCCCTGCACCGAGCAAAAGGCCATCCAACCGGGACGGAGTAATCGAGAACGCCATATTCAGTTGCCATTTGGCTGCTAGGTAAAACCTAAACAAAAAGGATAGAAATATCAGAACAAAGAGGACAGGCTCAACTATCCCGCGCCGATATGCCCAAACGAACACTACTGGCCAAAAAATATAAAACTGCTCTTCGATGGCCAGAGACCAAAAATGCTCGAAGTAGAGGATGTAGTCGTAACCGAAAACCGAAAACCAGTTCTGCAGGTAAAGAAAATAAAGGCTAAATCGAAGTGTGAATGTGGTTCCGTAAAACAATACGAACAATAAAAAAGAGAAAATCAGCACGGCGTAGTAAAGCGGAAAAATCCGCAAGGTTCTGCGGATATAGAAGTTCCTGAAACACTTTTGCTGATCGGCAGTATCCATCAGGATGCCTGTGATCAGAAACCCCGAAATGACGAAAAAAAGATCGACCCCGCACCAGCCGATCATCGTGAATTCATAGTAAAACCGTCCGGCATCCCAAATCGTCGCCGCGTCGGCCGCTACCCTGTCTGGTCCGGCCATCAAGGCGCTATGAAAATAAATCACGATCATTACGGCAAGCGCCCGCAGCCCGTCAATCTCAGGATAATAGCGACCGACAACCAACGGGCTTTTTGTTACAGTTTTAGAATCCGGCTTGCTCATCATTCTAATATGCACTCTGCGCCTCCCCCTGCAATCGCAAATTTCTAAAAAACCCCGCAAAACGAATTGCCTAAAGCCCCTCTAAACCCTATAAAAAGCAACCGTTAGTCAGACAAGGAGTTAATACTCATGGCGGAAGTCAAAGCTCTTCTGGAAGGTTACCGGGAATTTTACCGTAAATACTACACTTCCGGCGATACGCTCTACGGCGATCTGACCCGGCAGGGCCAATCGCCGAAAACCCTGATCATCGCCTGCAGCGATTCACGCGTTGATCCCTCGATCATCACCGAGGCCCGGCCGGCGATATTTTTGTGATCCGCAACGTCGCCAACCTTGTGCCGCCTTATCAGGCTGGTGATTCAGGACTGCACGGGGTCAGCGCGGCTCTGGAGTTCGCGGTTCGCATCCTGGAGGTCAGACATATCGTCGTTCTCGGCCATACCCATTGCGCAGGCGTTAAAACGCTGCTGGAATCGGACGATATGGATAACACCGACTTTATCGGAAGCTGGGTCAAGATCGCAGCAAAGGCGCGGGAAAAAGTCCTCACCGAGCCGGGAACGGAGTCTCCGCAGCATCGCTGCGAAAAGGAATGCATCCTGCACTCCCTAAGAAACCTCACCGGATTTCCGTGGATTAAAGAGAGAATAGAGTCGAAAGTCTTAAAACTTCACGGCTGGTATTTTTCCATCGAGGACGGAAAATTGCAGGAATATAACCCGCAACGCGGGCTTTTTACGTCTATTTCCACAGGAACATAAAAGCCCTCAATGAACCGCCCCCTGTGCCCGATGCTCGGGACAGTTGATCCGCAGCGCAGATACTATTAAGGGCGCCTGCATGAGACGGCAGAAATACCGAACGCCGTGCTCATTTTTTCCTAGACGCGTACAGGTCAGGCACATACGGTTATGGGGAATCAGCCCCTGCTCTTCCATAATCCGGATCAGGTTGAGCAACGCTTCCCACAGCGAATCCTTCTGATCGTTGTCAAGGAACGTGAGTGTTTTCCGTAACGGAAGATCGTACGTTCCCGCAGACTCGATCAGCTTACCACCTTTAGGAGTAAGCTGAATCGAGTAGGTGCGGCCGTCCTTGTTATTGGCTTGCTTTCGTATGAGTTTTTTGGAATCGAGGACACGCACCGCCTCACTGACCGTTGGCTTGGAAATCCCGAGATTTTTGGCAAGCGTTGAGACTGTATATGCTTCCTCAAGGCGAATAAAACTGAGGATGCGTATCTGTAAAGGCGTCAATCCATGAACGTGGCTCTGCTGCTGTAAAAGCGACAGGGTGGCGGTCTGAATGCGCTCCAGTCCGGCAAGGATTTTGGCATCGATCTGCATGGACACTCAAACAAAGATGCGGGCAAAGATGCGGGCAAAGATGCGGGCAAAGATGCGGGAACACGGATATTCCCGCACCTTCTGAATTTATCAGCCTTTCTTGACATCCTCAAGACTGGCGCCAAAATTGATGTGCAGCACCTTGCCATCAATGACGAGCGCGGGCACGGATTTGACCCCGGCCTTTTCCGCCTCGGCAATTCTGTTCTTGGCGTTGCCGAAATGCACGACCTCCAGAGTGCAGGCTTTCTTGTCGATAATGTCTAGCACTTCCTGCTCAGCAGAAACACAGACCGGGCAACCCGCATGATAAAAGACGGCTTTCTTTGGCATAATGAATTCTCCTTAATAGTTAGGGTTACTAACAATATAGCCAATAAAAACAGCAAGTCAATTCTGCAAATAATTATTGGGCTCACATGAAATTAAAACGAGGTGTAGAAAATCACGAAGCATCCAGCGCCGAGCAGGGCAACGACAAGCAAAAGCGCATAGATATTGCTTCGGAGCAAACGATCGAAGCTCTCGGCTTTAGCGCGCGCCGATGTGCGGACGACGTGCCAAAGCGTCACGATGATAAAGAGGTATGCGAGGAGATAAACTTTATCGGTCAGCAGAAGATAATCGACGTCGGGCAGCGAACTCGTCGAGGTAAGTTGCAAAGCAACGAGTGTCAAAAGCGCCGTAATGACAACGCCCAGGCGCCCCTCGACATAGACCGGATGAACGAAAAAGACCATGGCCGTGCAAACCAGAATGAGAAGGATGGGAAGAAAAATCTTGACGGCCATGGAGATCTGCGGCCGCTCCAGAGGAACCGTGAAATAGGCCCGCGAATACTGCGTACCGCCATCGAAATTCAGATCCCCGAAGGTCGTATCGTAAAAAAACATACCCATTGTGAGGGCCGGCGTGCCGACCTCAAACCCCGGAACGTTGATGTCCTTGTTGATGGTGATCGGAGAAGCCGTCGTTTTATCGGGCGTATAGACCAGCGCATCAGAACCGTAGACACTGTCCTCTACGAGAATAAAGAGTTTCTGCTTGTCGAACGGGTATTGTTGCAACGGAAACTTGGAGCTGAATTTCCCGCGCTCACGTATGATCATGTAAAGGGAACCATCCGGCATTTTCTGCGGCTCTTCATAAAGGCTGGTCCGCACATGGTTTTCCGGCTCGAACGAATTCATAAACTCGACGCTTTTTGCGGGGTTCATCTCGGGGTTTTTCCAGCGGAACCAGACATAAAAATCGAGCCGGTAGCTGTGGGTTTTGAGATCGATTTCCTGAATATCGTTGACATGGATGCCGATAGTGACCCGCTCCGGCTCTTTTGCAGGAGGCTGAGCCTCCTGTGCAAAGACGGAAAACGAAAGCCCTGCACAAAGGACTACAACCGCGAGGAGCAGCACGGAGGCATTAGATATAACGTCGGATACGTCCCTTATGAGCCTCATTGATGACCATCGTATTCACAAATAAAAACAATTTGCCAATCATAGTTCAATATCGTTTGTAACAATGCAAAAAATCTTCCGATGGCAACTTTATAAGCTACTTTTTGGAAGTCGTCCCAAACCCTGCAAGATCCTTGAGCGTACGCCTATCCAGAACGGCGGACAAAGCCTTGCGCGAATCCATCATCATCTTACGGATCGCGCATAAATCCTCATCTTCGCAATCCTCGCAGCGGCGGTAACCGGTCAGGCTGGCGCACAAGAGTGGCGCGATCGGCCCGTCCATCATACGGATGATATCGCCCGCCGTAACATCTTCCGGCTTTTGAGCCAGAAGATAACCGCCAGAAGGGCCGCGGCGGCTAGAGACGATTTTTCTGTTCTTTAATTCGGCTAGAATAGTTTCCAGAAACTTAAGAGGAATGCATCCCTCCTCCGCGATCTTCTGCGCGGGCATCATCTGCCGGGGATTGCGTGCCAGAATCGCTAAAGCCTTCAAGGCATATTTTGCTCTATTGGTAATCATTCTTATTTCCCACTATTTCTATAGGATAAATGGATTATTGCTGGAAGAACAGAAAATTCTATGCTATGGTGCCACCGAAAGTCAGAGACACGAAAAGTAATAGTCACAGCAAGGAGTCCGCAGAATATGCTTGCCTCTTTTAACATCGTGTTCGCGTTTTTTGTTCTGATTGGGTTGTTCGTCGCATTTGTGCGTGAAAAAAACCCTCCGCATATCATAGCTTTGATCGGCATGGGGATCTTTTTGCTGACAGGCGCTATCAGCACCCAGGATATGCTCGATGTGTTTTCCAACAGTGCCCCCATAACCATCGCGTGTATGTTTATTCTCAGCGCTTCTCTGGACAAAACAGGAGTTGTCGATGCGCTCGGCCGCAAGTTGATTGATCTCGCTGGAAAAAGCCAGACGCAAGCCTTGGTCGCTCTGATCGTCTCGGTTGTACTCCTCTCAGCTTTCATGAATAACACCCCGGTAGTGGTAATCCTGACCCCCATCGTCATTGCACTGGCCAATCATCTCAAACATTACCCCTCCAAATACCTGATCCCCCTCTCCTATGCCACAATTCTGGGGGGCACCTGCACATTAATCGGTACATCGACCAACATACTTGTAGACGGCATTGCACAGAAAAACGGCCTGGAGCCGTTCGGAATATTTGAAATCACGCTTCCGGGAATATGCTTTGCCGCCGCCGGCTTGGTGTTTATGGCCACATGGGGTCGGCGCCTTCTGCCTGAGAGAATGCCCCCCAAGGATGAACTGGAGGATGCGGCCTCCCGCAAACGCTTTCTTTCGGAGGCCATCATCACCGCCAACTCCCCACTCGTCGGCAAAACCCTCAACGAGGTACAGTTCACCGACAGCGAAAGTTATGAAATCATCGACTTGGTTCGCCGCGACTATGGGAACAGGCTGGGAATACACGAAGCGATTTCTGCAATTATCACAACACTACGAAATCCATCTGATACCGGGGAACCAGACAAACCCAAACGTATTTCGCCCCTGCGCGACATTCCACTTCTGGCCGGGGACCGCTTGGTCTTCAAGGCCGACCGTGAGGAACTGATTGAGTTAAAAAAGCATATCGGTGTTGCCTTTACGACTGAACAGGTGAGCGTTTCTGAAGCCCTTCCCTCTCAACATGTCATCGTAGTCGAAGGCGTTCTGGCGCCTAATTCCGATATGGTCGGACAAAAAATCCGTAATCTGCGCCTACGCCGCCGCTACGGCTGCTTCGTGATCGGGGTCCACCGGAAAGACAGCAATATCACCGGCGCTATTGGCGATACCATCCTGATGGAAAACGACACACTGATCCTTGAGGGGCCGGAGGAGGAATTGACCAAGCTTTTCGAAAACGAGGAGATTCTGAGCGCGTCCCAGATGCGCCAGCGGAAACTGGACCCGCACCGCGCCGCCATCGCGATTGGCACGCTGGTTATGGTCATTGTCCTGAGTACATTCGAAATCATGCCGATAGCGGGCCTGTCTTTTCTAGGAGCACTGGTGGTTATGATCACGGGCTGCATAACCCATGAGCAAGCTTTTAAAACCATCGACTGGCGCATCCTTCTGCTCATTTTCGGAATGCTGGGGGTGGGAACGGCGCTGGAGAATACCGGGGCGATGAAACTTGTGGTCGATACCACGGTCGATATAGTCCGTCCCCTCGGACCGATCGCCATAATTTCCATGATCTACCTGCTCTGCTCCGTCGTGACTGAAGTCGTGACCAACAACGCGGTCGCCGTCCTGATGACTCCCATCGCCATCGGTCTGGCGATTTCCCTGGGCTATGATCCTCGCCCTTTTGTGGCCGCCGTGATGTTCGGTGCCTCGGCCAGCTTCGCCACGCCCATCGGATACCAGACCAATACCTTCGTCTATTCAGCAGGAGGATACAAATTCAAGGATTTCATGAAGGTCGGCATCCCCATGAACCTGATCATGTGGGCCGTCGCCACGGCCGTGATCCCGCTTTACTGGGGGGTGAGATAAGCACGACCGCCTTCATCCTCTCCTGATAGGCTCAGACTTGCAGTTAAGAGTCGCTGCGAGGGCGGAGTCTTTGGAAACGCACAAGCGGCGAACCGTATGGGAATAGAGGGCGGGATTTTCGATCTTATCCTTGCGAAGTTGTCACCGCTGCGAATCGCCTTTGAAAAAATACTCTACTACTTGCGAGGGAGGGTGGTTCCTAACCGCTTGATCGATTTAGGGGAAAAAATTTTCTTTCCCGCTCAAGAGTTTTTAGCGGATAAATTTGTACGGATTATGAACGGAGAGTGTCTTTATTTCCGCTCTCCCTAAAGTTGAAATTTTACGACCCGTCAGAGTGGCGGGCTTATTTTATTATTGAGCCTGTTTTTGACGGAATTTGATAAGGAGAATTTGAGATGACGACGAATACAGACCCTCTGCTGCACGCTATTCTGGCGATGGACTCATACAACAGAGGATATAATGCTGCTATTCAAATAGATGCCGAATATGTAGGTAATGCTGCCTTTCTCGTTGATTCCTTTCTTTTGGGGGTAGATGAAATTTTGGGCCGTAACGATGAAGTGCAAGATTTTTATGCTGCTAGTTATGTCATACCAGATGGCGAAAATCCTCTCGGACAGACAATCATATCCTATCGAGGCACAGACAGTTTAGGCGACATGAATACTGGATGGGGGCTTGGAGCTGATAATCACAGAACACAACAAGCAGATATGTCAATTGATTTTTATAGACTTCTTGTAGCAGAAGAAAATCTTTTTAATGAAAACATTACTTTGACGGGCCATTCACTTGGTGGTGGATTGGCAGGATTCGTTGCGGGAATGTATAATCAAGATGCCATCGTTTACAACCATATGCCTTATGAAGACGCCTTACAAAATGCAGGAGAAGATACAAATCCAGGGGATGAAATACTTTATGACGAGGAATATAAAATAAAAGTCTACGGAGATCAAGATTCTATCAACCCCAATAACATTGGTCATATAGCATATTCAACGGAGCATGAGGTTCTTAAATATATTCGTGGTCTCCAAACAAATACAACAGCATATTACCCTCCTTTTGCTTTGAGTGATGATGACACAAATCTTGATTTAGTGCCTTACAACTTCGATTGGTGGCAAGAAGTATTAATTCCGTCTTATGATGAAGGCCCAAACCCAAGTGATCTATATACAGAGTTACAAAAAGGGTTTACGGATACGCGTGCCGATGCAATAGTCAGAATGATAGAGTATTTTTACGGTGGTGGTATACCAGCTTTTATAGCTGCCGTAACGATTGGCTTAGATCCTATAAACGAGGCTATTGCGCGACATAGTCAAGCTACATTAGTTTTAAGGCTTCTTTTTCAAAAGATTGATGGATCTGATACTGGGGAATGGCTTTCATCAGGAAAGTTTTTTTGGCCTCTTCTTTACAACAAAGAATTTGCTAGTTCTATTGGACTCAACGCTTCGTATTTAGAGAGTGCGAATTTTACTGGCGTTAGTGTTTCAAAGGAAAGTTTTTCTGACATTATGCGTACAACTTTAGCTTATTCTGCATTAGAATCTGACAATGGGTTGGTTTTTGGCAATACGGGCGCTCGCTCTTTGCATAATGATGCGACTGATCTTGGAAAGGCGCTTTCAGCAAGCGGCGCTGCTGCTTCCATAGAAAGCTATGCTGCCGATATTGGAAGAGCTTTTGTGCATTATGCATCTCATCTTGCGCTTTCCCATGTGGGCGTAGCGCTGGCGAGCACTTCTCCTGATGTCAGGTCAGGCATCTTAGAGTATGACACTAATGACCCTGATGCATTGGTGGTGAATTTTAAATCTTCGGACTGGATGCAGATTGAGGCCGACCTTAAGCCAACCATGGCTGTCACTCGCGATGCTCTCGTCGACTCCATTCTGGATGATTTATATAATGTCGTTCCGGGAGAAGTTGGCGTCAATCTTGAAAGTTTTATACAGAATAACTGGCTTACATTACCGACAGATGCAGAAGGAACTGCTTTCAACCGGATTGTTTTTTCTGCCATTCAAAGCGGCAGCACAGAATCTTTAAGCGCCACTCATGAGATTCTTGGTGCCGGCCATTTTAAATCCACTCTTTTTGTCGGCAGCTCCAGCGGCGATCATGTGACAGTCGCCCCTCATGCGGGGAGCGGCTTGCACGACAGTACAGTCTTTTTAGGCTACAACGGTGAAAATATTTTTACAGGCGGTAATGACAGGGACATCGCCATCGGGGGAATTCACCATGATGAATTTGATGGGGGAGCCGATGAAGACTTCCTCTTCGGATATGATGGAAATGATTGGCTCAAAGGTGGTGACGGAGATGATATTGTCATCGGCGGCACGGGCAATGACGATTTCATTGCCGACAAGTTCGGTGATGACGTCTATCACGGTGGCTTCGATACGGATGATCTTGATCCGTTTTGGAACGGGATTCCTATGGATTTGATGGATATCACCCGGCAGAATGACGGGCTTGACCTTGTGGATTATATGGATCTGACCGATGTCTTTTTTGACATCACCCTTCTTGATGCGGTGCTGGGCAATTACTGGGTCGATAAATATTACGGCAACAGCGTTTTTAACGGCCCGAGCGACCGGGACACGCTGTTCTCCATCGAGACGCTGCAGGTCGCGGCTGGCGCGGCGCGGCAGGTGGGGGGACAATCCATCCTCGGCACCTCCGCCGGGGAGCATCTGATCTATGGCAGTATCAGCACCCCCTATTCCTATTACGGGTTCGGGGGTGTCGATACGCTGACCGGAAGCAACAAGAACGATTACCTGAACGGCGGGGCCGACCCGGACACGCTTGTCGGAAAGGTGGGGGATGATACCTACTATTACGGGCATGGGGACGGCGACGATACCATCACCGATCTCGGCTCCACCACCGATTTCGACGTTCTGATCTTCGGCGCGGGTATCGCCGCCGCGGATGTCACGCTAGCGCGCTATCATACTCTGGGCGACAAGATGACCATCCTTATCGACAATCACGATACGACGACCAGCACGATCATCGTTGATAACCAGAACTATACCGGGTACGGGATCGATTACATCAAATTCACGGACGGGACCGTCTGGGATATGCAGGGGACGCTTGTGACCGTCTACGGGACCGAGGGGGCCGATGCCGTTATCAAGGGAACCATGGAAAGCTCGTACCGCGAAGGATCGTTGATCGACGATGTGATCTATGCCCTTGGCGGTAACGACAATGTTCAGGCTTATGGCGGAAACGATACGATCTATGGCGGGGATGGCAATGATGCAATCAATGCCGGAGACGGTCAAGACATTATCTACGGCGGCAGCGGAGACGATTCATCTCTGGAAGGTTGGTATGGCGATGATGTGATCAATGGCGAGTCCGGAAACGATACCCTCAAGGGCAATAACGGAAACGATCTGCTTTACGGCGGAAGCGGCCTGGATGTGTTTTATGCCGGGAATGACAACGACACCCTTTATGGCGGAAGCGAGAATGACACCATGAGGGGCGAGAACGGCAACGATACACTTTACGGCGGAAGCGGACTTGATTCCCTTTACGGAGGGGGCGGCACCGATACTTTTGTTTTCGAGGCTAGCTCTGCTTTCGCGAATATTGATATCGTGAATGACTATAATAAAACCAGTCAGAACGACGTCATTGATATTTCCGACGTACTCTTTGGATTTTATGACTACGGCATTGATGTCATTACGGATTTCGTTCAGATTACGCAAACTGGTTCAAACTCTTTGCTGTATGTGGATCAGGATGGCGGGGCGAACAATTTTTTGCAGATTGCGGCCTTGTATAATGTTACCGGCTTGACGAACGAAGCGACGCTGGAGGCCTCCGGTCATTTGATAACGGTATAATACGCCTTAGGAAAACTTTGGCTTTCACTTCTGCTGGGCTAGCCACTCCACAATCCCCTGCGCGGCCCGCTCGCCTGTCGCCATGCAGGCCTGCAGGAGGTAGCCGCCTGTCGGGGCTTCCCAGTCCAGCATTTCCCCGGCGATGAAAACACCGGGCTTACTTAGAATCATCAGGTTTTTATCAAGGCTTTCAAAGGTGACCCCGCCGGCGGTCGAGATGGCGCGGTCGATCGGAAAGGGGGCGCTGAGTTGGAGCGGGTACGCTTTAATCAACGCCGCCAGCTTTGGCGGAGGATATTCGCCCAAAGTTTTACGGTCCGGCCGTTCCATGAGCAAGCCGATAGCGACTTCGGAGAGATTGATCGCGCCTTTTAAATAATTCGAGAACGATTTTCCGGCTCTCGGCTTTTTCAGGCGCTCCGTCAGAGCCTCAAGACTTAAATCAGGTTTAAGATCAAGCAAGAGAACGGCAGAACCGTTTTTGTTGATGTCTTCTCTCAATTCAGAAGACAGGGCGTAAACCGGGCCGCCCTCTATGCCTTTAGTCGTGATCATGATTTCGCCGTGAACGGTGTGATCCTGAAAAGACGCCGTGATCGTTTTCAACGGCTGTCCGGCGAATTTTTGCGAAAAGATAGCGGACCAGTCCGCGATGAACCCGCAATTTGCAGGCTGCAGAGGCGCTATTTTGACATTCTCCTTTTGCAGGATATCGACCCAGCGTCCGTCCGATCCCAGACGCGGCCACGAAGCGCCGCCCAGAGCCAGTAATGTCGCGTCCGGCTTCACCTGCGCACCCCCGTCCGGCGTTTTAAAAATCAGGGCGCCCTGCTCCCACCCGCGCCATTCATGGTTCAGCATGAAACGGACACCCTGCTTGTCCAGTCGCCTGAGCCACGCCCGCAGCAGCGGCGAGGCCTTGAAGCTTTTAGGGAAAACGCGCCCGCTTGTGCCGACGAAGGTTTTCTCCCCCAGACCCTCGCACCATTCCCGCATCGCCTGCGGCGGGAAGGCTTTTATGATTGGCTCTAAAGTCTCCGCCCGTTTGCGGTATCTGCGGATAAAGGAATCGATCTCATCCGA
Source organism: Alphaproteobacteria bacterium (assembly GCA_016699735.1). Classification (NCBI taxonomy): domain Bacteria; kingdom Pseudomonadati; phylum Pseudomonadota; class Alphaproteobacteria; species Alphaproteobacteria bacterium. The sequence goes on along the minus strand of CP065008.1, from coordinate 1,439,637 downwards.
GTGTGTGAGGTTCAGTCCGCCGCGTCCGGCTAGAAGAAATTTCCGCCCCACCGAGGGTTTGCGCTCGTAAATCGTTACAACATAGCCGCGCAGCGACAGCGTCTCCGCCGCCTTCAGGCCCGCCGGCCCACCCCCGATGATGGCGATTGTTTTTGTGATAAGAAAGACTCCTTAGGATTGGCACAAAGACCAAGGCTTATAAGAAACCCAGAGAGGTGCTGGCTTGCCAAGATGCAAAGTTAATCGGGGCGAGGATAAAATTAAACCTCTGGTTGCCTGCTCGTAATCTCAATGCGGCCATCGCCGAAAAGCTTGACCTTTTTGCCTTTGGTGTCCGAGGGCTGGTAAACAGCGATATCCCCCTTGCCGGGATCGGGAAGAAGAGACCGCCCTTCACGAGGCGCTCCCAGAAATCTGAATTTAGAGTGTTCTCCGGCGGGATTGTGAGACTCCACGGTAAAAGCCTTGGACAAATCCAGCTTCGGGTCAACTCTCAGAAAACGGCCGTCTGAACGCTCTGCAAAAATCATGGCGTCGGAAAAATCGCCGATGACACTCAATTCCGGTTTATTATGCTCTGCCATGCGGGTCTCCCAATTTATCCCCCGGAGCCTAAATTACCATAAAGCAAGATTAGGCGCGATTGTTTTCTAGTACCCCGAATATTCGGCCCCGTGCAGGTGTTTACGCTTATTCTTCTGTAAAATCAAGGTGATGTTTATTTGGTTGATCGAGGCTTGGTGCGGGTGGTCGGAGTCGAACCGACACGTCCTTGCGGACACCAGAGTTTGAGTCTGGCGCGTCTACCAGTTTCACCACACCCGCATCTTTTGGTGGGCTGTGCGATCATAGCCGGGAACCGGAAAGGATCAACAGAAAAATCGATCTTTTCGCACTAAAAGCCTGTTTTACACCTGCCCCGGCGGGTTTACAATCACCCTTGAAATCTTTTGCGTTCTTTTAACGAATAAGCATACATGGAACGGCTTAAAACCCTCATCGTCTATTTCCTCAGCACACCGGGTACGGTTTTTGCCTTCCTGCTGTTTATCTGTGTCTTTTCTTTGGCCGCCGCGTTTTTTGCGGAAGGGTTTCTGGGGCTGGAGCCTTGCCATCTTTGCGTCACCCAGCGTTATCCGTTCGCGGTTGGGGCAATCATAGGGATGGTGGGGCTGGCGAAGAGGCGTAATCTGCCCTTCAGCATCGGCCTGCTGGCCCTCTCCTCCCTCAACTACCTGACCAACGCCGGGATTGCCTTTTACCACACGGGGGTCGAGCGGCACTGGTGGGAGTCCACCGAACTGTGCAAGCTGCCGGACTTCGAGGCAAAAGGTCAGACTTTGATTGAAAATATCCTGAGCACCCCCGGCGGGCGGTGCGATGAGATTCCCTGGGCGGACCCGCTGCTCGGCCTGTCCATGGCCAATTACAACGTCATCCTCTGCGCGGGTCTGGCTGCGCTCTGCGCCCTGTCGGCGCTCCTGATCCGCAAGACACTAAACACCGAGGCTGCGTAAGACCGTCAGTGTCGCCAGAAGCAAGACACTGTGAAATACGAAGAAGCCGAACGACTCCTTGAGCGTCCGTTTTTTTCCGAAATTGAACATATCCTTGAACATGATGGCCGTCTTTTCTTGAAAATCCTGCCCTCCAGATAATCAAAATCAGACGAAGAGTCAAGTTTTCTGCGGGTTTCATCGCCTCAAGCGCATAAAGAAAGCCGGGAGAGAATCCCCCGGCTGCATTTTTTTGATGGGGCCGTTCGTTGCGGCCTTTTTTTAAATTTATTTCGTGACGTCTACCGTCGTCAGGTAGGAAACCACGACCATGCCCATCAACACGTCAACCGTGTATGACAGGTATACGCCGACCAGCGCGATAATGACCGACATCAGGTCATTGGTCAGTTTCTTCCCGGACAGAACCATGCTGGACAGGAACAGTGTCCATCCCGTACCGATCAGGGTGTGCAGGTGGCCGCCTTCAAAGAAGGTGCCGACCTTTCCGCCCTCGATCAGACCGAGTGTGCCCATATAGTGTCCAAGGAAGGTAGAAAGACCTATCAACAGAACGACATAGAACAGAAAGAATCCTAAGGCCTCCGTGATCGATCTGACGTGTGCAAGATTTGTGATATGTGTAAACATAACGTCCTCCTTTCGTTGCACGAGTCTTGCGCGCAGCCTGAACCGACAGGCCTTGCGCTCTTTCTGGCGGGCCACAAACCGTTCTCCGTGGCAAGCCAAAAACTTTACAAAAAAACCTTCGAACAAGCGGACGTTTATTCTTATTGTTCTTAATCGTCCTGCAGTTCGGAATCCCAATATAAAAAGTCGCCCCAGCTTTCGTGCAGAAAGTGCGGCGGAAATTTCCGGCCCCTCTCGTGGAGTTCGAAAATCGAAGGCCGACGCGGCGTCATAATCGGGTACATTCCGCTTTCCTTCGGCAATCTGTTGCCCTTGAGCGTGTTGCAGTCGCGGCAGGCCGCAACGATGTTCTCCCATGTCGTGCGTCCGCCGCGTGAGCGCGGTATCACATGATCGAAGGACAACTCCTGAGTCTTGAAACAATTACCACAATACTGGCAGATCCATTGGTCGCGCAAAAACACGTTAAAGCGCGTGAAGGCCGGGGAGCGGGCCATCGGGATATATTCTTTCAGCGCGAGAACGCTGGGCAGCTTAAAGCTCACGCCGGGGGAGCGTACCACGCGGTCGTATTCTGAAATCACGGTGACGCTGTCGCGGAAGATGGCTTTCACCGCCTCCTGCCAGGGCCAGATCGATAAAGGGAAATAACTGAGCGGCCTGAAGTCTGCGTTTAAGATCAGGGCGGGGCATCTTTCCAAGGGAGTCAACGTATCCATTTCCTACTCTCTCTTTAACTTCTCCGCTGTCGAGCCCATTTGCCACATGAGCGCCTTGCTGCGGTGGAAACCTGCGCTGGGCTTAGAGTCCCAAGCAATACAGAACTCGCGTACACAATAAAATTGTAACATATTTGAGCGAAAAACCTTATATTCTTTAGCACTTTCTGTGCTGCATCCCACAATAATATTGTGGTGCAGCAATTCAAGCGTCTGCAAATAATTTATTATGACAATGAGTTATGGATTAATCGCGCTTTAGAGTCCTGTCTCTTGCAACGCACTAAACGGCGAGCGCGTCCGAAAAGATTTTCTGCAGAAACGAGGCCGCGGTGACGATCCCCTGCTGGTCAATGCTGTGATACAGGCCGGGCTGGGTGTAGCCACTCGGCTTGAATCCGATCGAGGATAGCGTTGTCATGGCATGGTGCCAGGCATCGACCGGCACCACATCGTCGTACTCTCCATGAATCAACATGAGGGGAATGAGATGAAGCTTTTCCTTGGCCATATAGGGTTCCCAGAGCAGCGCCCCTGAAAATCCAATGATGCCCCCGATGGGTTCGGGATAACGTGGCCCGACGTGCAGGCTGGTCATCGTGCCCTGTGAGAAGCCCACAAGAGCCAGCTGCCGGGGCGGCAAGGTGTGCGCCTTCAACTGCTCGTCGATAAATTCCTTTAAAATCGGTTCAACATCCTTGACGCCCTTGAGCATAACTGCGGGGTTGCGGTTTTGCAGGGAAAACCATTGATAGGAGTTCGGGTATCCGGGCGGCGCCATATCACAGGGAAAGGGCGCGTCGGGGGAGATAAACAGCGTATCGGGCAAAGCCTGCGCCCAGTAAGGAGCCAGAGAAATCAGATCGCGACCGTTCGACCCGAGGCCATGCAGGAGAATGACGAGGTTTTTGACCTGTCCCGAAAGCGGCGGATGGGTGTAAAAATTTATGATTTTACTTTGTTCCATCCGCTTTCCTTACCATATTTGCCCCTGCGACAAAAGACGATCTTCCTCTTGCGCTTTTTACGACTTTAAGCCTTACTTGTCCGGTTATGCGTCACTTGATTCTCAGTTTTTCTCTTTTTCTTGGTCTGTCCGGCGCAGTGTTGTGTCCTCCTTCTGCCTTTGGCGAGGATGAAGATAAGCCGACCTACGTCAGCCTGTCTGTCGAAAACGATAATTTCGGCGGGAATTCCGATCGCTATTACACCAGCGGGGTGCGTCTGACGTGGTTCAACGAGGGAATCGACGTTCCGCCGATGATCGACAAGCTGGCAGACTCTGTTCCGACCTTCGATCTGAACGACAGCACCAGCACGTTTTATAGTTTTGGGCATAATCTTTATACCCCTGAAAATATAAGACTTGAGGACCAGCCGGAGGATGATCGTCCATGGGCCGCGTTCCTATACGGGTCGGTCGGTCTGGCGACAACAACCTGGAATCGCGATATCCCCGCACATATTGACGAACTGGAGTTTACACTGGGCGTCATCGGACCGGAGGCGCTGGGCAAACCGACGCAGCGTTTCGTGCATAAATACTTTACCGGATCGCCGGACCCGCGGGGCTGGAAGAACCAGCTTCATTTCGAGCCGGGTTTGATGGTGTCCTGGAGCAGAAGGATTCCTTATGCTCTTTATTATGACGCCGGTTTTGCCAAGGCGCGGGTTGAGCCGAATTTCTCGCTGACGTTGGGAAATATCTATACACAGGGCGGCGTCGGAGCAACTTTTGTCCTTGGCTCTTCGGATAATGAGGATACCCCGCCCCGTGTGCGCCCCTCGATCCCCGGAACGGGTGTGTTCGGGGGTAGTGACGACGAACTGAACTGGCAGATTTTCCTCGGGCTGGACGGGCGGGCGGTGGCACACAATATTTTTCTCGACGGAAATACATTCCGGGACAGCCACGATGTGGAGAGAAACATTCTGGTCGGCGATGCCAGCGCAGGATTTTCCCTGACGTACGGCGATTACAGAATGTCCTACACGCTGAATGCGCGGACCAAGGAATTCGAAACGCAGGATCAGGAGAGTATCTTCGGTTCCGTAACCCTGACGAAAAGATTTTAGGGGCCGCAGCGGCGATAGGTCTTTGGATCGGATTTCTTTTGTCTTATGATAACGGGAAAGGGAGAGGGTTATGAAATATGATCTTCTGCATATTCAGGGGAAGCCTTACGTTCTCGTTCCGCTTCATGAGTATCGGGAACTGACGGGTGAACAGAAAACCTCTGACCTGCCCGCAGAGGTTCTGGACAGGCTCACCGCCCGTGAGGACAGTCCGCTGAAAGTTCTCCGCAAGCACCGCGGCCTGACGCAAAAAGAACTGGCGGAGCAATCGGGCATCTCCCGCCCCTATCTCACCGAAATCGAAACCGGGAAAAAAGACGGCTCGATCCGGGCGATGAAAGCCCTCGCCGATATTTTGAAAGTCGATCTGAGCCTTCTGGTTTAGGGACTATCTTTTAAACGCGCCCATAATGCCGCGCACGATTTCGGATGTGATCCGGCGTGTGACCGTTGTGCTGACTGTACGAACGGCGGACATGACCGCCGCTTCCACCGGAGACTGACGACGCGACGCCGAACCTTTCGTTTTGGCTTCCGCCGCCGTCTTCTGGGCGGTCTGCGCCTGCTGCGTTGCTTTTTCGGCGCGCTTTTGCAAAACTTCGTAGGCGGATTCGCTGTCGATGACCTGATCGTACTTCTTACCCATCAAACTCCCCGTACGGGTCGTTCGGCGGGCCTCTTCCGTGGCCGGTCCCAGACGGGCCGAAGGCGGCCGGATCAGGGTCCGCTGAACAATCGAAGGCTGCCCCTTGCCCTCAAGAGTAGAAACAAGAGCCTCGCCGACCTCGAGTTCGGTAATCACCTCCGCCACCTTGAAGGCCGGATTTTCACGGTAGGTTTCGGCGGCCTGCTTGATCGCCTGCTGCTGGCGCGGCGTGAAGGAGCGCAGCGCGTGCTGGAAGCGGTTGCCGAGTTGGCCGAGGATCGATTCCGGCACGTCGTCGGGATTCTGCGTGATGAAAAAGATGCCGACCCCCTTTGAGCGGATCAGTCGCACGACCTGCTCGACTTTTTCCAGCAGGGATTTCGGCGCGTCGTTAAACAGCAAATGCGCCTCGTCGAAGAAGAAAACCAGCTTGGGCTTGTCGCCGTCGCCCGCCTCGGGCAGTTCTTCAAAGAGTTCAGACAGCATCCAGAGCAGGAACGTGGCGTAAAGGCGCGGTGAGAGCATCAGTCGGTCGGCGGCCAGAATATTGATCATCCCGAAGCCGTCGAGATCGGTCCGCATAAAATCGCGCAAGTCGAGCGCAGGTTCTCCGAAGAAACTTTCCCCGCCCTGCGATTCCAGTTGCAACAACGCCCGCTGAATTGTGGCGATGGTCTGGGGCGTGACGTTCCCGTACTTGGCCGAAATCTCGGTGCGCTGTTCGCTCATATCAGTCAGGAAGGCCCGGAGGTCTTTCATATCCATGAGCAGCAGACCCTGCTCGTCTGCCACGCGGAAGGCGATGTTCAGAACACCTTCCTGTGTCTCATTGAGTTCGAGAATACGCGCAAGCAGCAGCGGCCCCATTTCCGAAATCGTTGTCCGCACGGGATGCCCCTGCTCCCCGTAGAGATCCCAGAAGGTCACGGGGAAGGCTTGCCCCTGATATTCATCGCTGAACCCTATCTGCTCGGCGCGTTTGAGGAGAAAATCCTGTTTAGCCGAGGGCATACAGATTCCCGATAAATCCCCCTTCACGTCCGCCATGAACACCGGAACGCCCGCATAGGCGAACCCCTCCGCCAGAACCTGCAGAGTCACCGTCTTTCCGGTTCCGGTCGCACCGGCGATCAGGCCGTGGCGGTTGCCCCATTGCAGGGGAAGATATTGAGGCTGTGGGTCCGCACCGACGCTTTTTCCCAGATAGATTGCATCATCCTTGAGGTTACTCATGTCATTTCTCCATCATATTATGATTTTTTATTTACACGCTTTACGAAAGCGCTCCAGACCTTTTTCCAGATCGACGATCAGATCCTCGGGATCTTCGAGCCCGATCTGCAGGCGCAGACAGGCGCCCTTTTCGGTCCACGGCACGGCGGAGCGGTATTTCTCCAGATACTGCGGCTGCAGGAGGCTTTCGTAGCCGCCCCAACTGCTGCCGATCGGGAAGAGTTCCAGTCCGTTGACGAAATCCGAGGCGGCTTTTTTCGGCGCCTCCTTTAGCAGGATCGCCAGTAGACCGTTGGCTCCTGAAAAATCGCGCTTCCAGAGTTTATGGCTGGGATCGTTTTTCAGTGGCGGGTAGAAAACGCGTTTGATCTCAGGTTGCTTTTCCAGCCATTGCGCGACAACCATCGCATTCTGTGCATTCTGTTTCATGCGGACGGCCATCGTCCGCAGCCCGCGCAGGGCCAGCCAGAGATCGTCCGGCGAGGCAAAGGCGCCGATATTCACGGCGCCACGCTTGAGAGTTTTGTATGTTTTTTCTGTATCCGCGACAGCCACACCCATCGTGAGGTCCGAATGACCGCCGATATATTTCGTGGCTGATTGGACCGACACATTCACACCATGGCGGATCGGTTTGAACAACAGGCCGCCGGACCAGCTGTTGTCAATCATGGTCATCACGCCGTGCTTCTTGGCCGCAGCGGCTATCGCCGGAACGTCCTGCACCTCGAACGTCGCCGAACACGGAGACTCCATGTAAATCAGGGTCGTGTTCTTGCGGATCCGTTTTTCGATGCCCTTGCCGATCAGGGGATCGTAATACTCCACCTCCACGCCCATGCGCCTGAGCGTATCGTCGCAGAACTGCCGTGTCGGCGGATAGATTCCATCGCACATCAGGAGATGATCGCCGCTTTTCACGAAAGCCAGAATGGCCGTGGTAATCGCGCCGAGGCCGGAGGAAGCCGTGATGGCGTTGCACCCTTCCTCCAGCTCCGCAATCGCGGTTTCGAAGGCTTCGCTTGCAGGGTTCCCGACACGCCCGTAGCGGAATTTGTGGCTGGGGTTTTCATAGGCTTCCAACGAGGGATACATGATCGTCGAGACCCGCCCGACCGGAAGGTTGGCCAAACCGAAATAGGCATCCGGGTTACGGCCCATATGAACCAGTTTGGTGTTCCCTCCGAGCGCTTCATGGCCTGTCTTGCTTTTTTTCTTGCTCATGCGTTTACCCTATACGTTCTGTCGTGATGGAGGGAGGGAATTTTTGTGCGGGCCTGCTCAACCTGAAACAGATCGAGATCGGCTGTAATGATGCCCACGGCGTTGCCTGCATCGGCAAGGATTTCCCCCCACGGATTGATGATGAGGGAATGGCCCCACGTCCTTCTTCCCCCCTCATGCTCTCCGGTCTGGCCGGGGGCGATGACGAAGCATCCCGTTTCAATGGCACGGGCGCGGAGCAGGACTTCCCAGTGCGCCTTGCCCGTTGGAACCGTAAAGGCCGCCGGAACTGTGAGAATATTTGCGCCGGCCTTCGCCAGATCACGGTAAAGGTGGGAAAAACGGAGATCGTAGCAAATGCTCAGGCCGATCCCACCCCACGGCGAATCCGCAACGACAGCCTCCTCACCCGCACTGATGGTTTCCGCCTCGTTGTATTGCTCCGTGTCGGATAGCTTGGCCGCGAACAGGTGAATTTTATCGTAATGCGCGACAAGGTTTCCCGTGTTATCAAAAAGGAAACTGCGGTTGGCAATCCGATGTTCATCGAAGCGCACCGCCATCGACCCCGTTAGCAGCCAGATATCCAAATCGGACGCAAGAGCCGCATAAAACGGCACGCCGGGATGATCCTCCTGCGAGGGAGCTGACCTCTTTTTCTCGCTGCCGGGGCTGAGCATATGACACGTGTTTTCAGGCGTAGCGATAAATTGTGCGCCCATCGCGGCGGCAGCTCGGATCATCTCTCCGGTTGCTTTCAGATTATCTTCGATGACCGGACCGCTGCTGGTCTGGATGCAGGCGACTTTCAGAATGTCAGCCATACGTTCTTATCCCTCACTCACGCGGCCAGCAAAGGGTCGAGCTTGCCCTTGGCGTCGAGCGCGTGAATATCGTCGCAGCCGCCGTAGTGTTTTCCGTCGATGAAAATCTGCGGAACTGAGTCAGGGCCGCCTGTGCGCTCAATCATCTTTGCCCGCGCCGCATTGTCCCCCGTGATATTGTATTCGGTGTATTTTACGCCCTTGGAATCCAGCAAGGCCTTGGCCCGTATACAGTAGGGACAAGTGGTCCAGGTATAGATTTCGACTTTGGCCATGGCGTCCTCTTTGCGTGCAGCTTTGCAGTTGTGTCCGGCGCCGTTCGGGCCTAATATCCCTTACGTTTCCAGACAGGGGACTTTAGCATGAAGAGCGCCAAAAAGAACAGGTCCGCCGTGAAAAAACCCGATCTTCTGATTATCGGCGGAGGGATGGCCGGACTGACCCTTGCGGCCATTCTGGGACGGGCGGGCGTACGGACGGACATCGTCGATCCGCAGCCTGCGCCCAAGCTTAAGGAGACCTCGCCTTCAGGCAGAACCGTTGCTTTGATGGAATCGTCCCTGAACATCCTCCGGGCTGCGGGGATCGGCGCCGTGATCGACGAATACGGGACGCCCCTCCAGACCATGCGGATCATCGACGATAGTCTGCCGGAGCAGGAAACGATTACCCGCGAATTCGAGGCGCAGGAAATCGGGATGGAGCGCTTTGGGATGAACCTGCCCAATTCCATCCTGCGGGCGGCCTTATATGAACAGGTCAAAAGCCTGCCCTGCATCACTCTACACGTTCCGGGCAGCTTGCGCGATTTTACGCCGCAAGAAGGCGGCATCAAGGCCACGCTTGAGGACGGCAACACGATTACCGCCCGACTTCTGGTCGGCGCGGACGGGCGGGCCTCGCTCGTGCGGTCTCTCAGTGGAATTGAAAGCCGTAAACAGGAGTACGGTCAAAGCGCGGTGACCTGCATCATCAATCATTCGCGCAGCCATAATTTTACTGCCACCGAGTTTCACCGCCCCGGCGGGCCTCTGGCTCTCGTGCCCATGCCGGGTAACCAGTCCAGCGTTGTCTGGGTCGTGCCTGAACAGAAGGCGGATGAGCTTCTAACGCTTTCGCGTGAGGCCTTCACCCAAACCCTTCAGGAAAAAACCGATAATCTTCTGGGGGGAATTACCCTTGAAACCCCACCGGAATCCTGGCCGCTGATGAGCATGAAAGCTGTGAAACTCTCCGCGCCGCGCACGGCGCTGATCGCCGAGGCCGCGCACGTTATGTCTCCGATCACGGCGCAGGGGTTGAACCTCAGTCTGCGCGACGTCGCCTCGCTGGCGGAAACAGTTGTTGATGCGCTGCGCCTCGGTCTTGATCCCGGCAGCGCCAGCATCCTGAAGGATTTCGAGAAACGCCGCCGGACGGATATCGGCAGCCGCGTCGCGGGCGTGGATTTCATGAACCGGATTGTCAGCAACGAAAGACTGCCTCTGCGCGATCTGCGCCGGGCGGGGCTGAAGGTGATTTCCGGTTTTGCGCCTTTGCGTCATCAGGCGATGCGGCACGGGCTGGCTCCCTCTCTCGATGCAGGGCGGCTGGCGCGTGGGCTTCCGCTTTAGATTTACGTTTCACGCGCCACGCGGGCCAAGGTCAAAACATAAACGTGCGCGGCTCCGGCCTTGCGGAGAATTTTGGCGCATTCCTTCACGGTCGCCCCGGTCGTGTAGACATCATCCACCAGAACAACCGTCTTGCCCTCCAGTTTTTTGATATAGGCCGGATGAACGGCGAACGCCGCCTTGACGTTTTTATGCCGCTCCCCGGCGGTCAGATGCCCCTGACTCGGTGTGGCGCGGATGCGTCTGAGCGCCAGAGGATAGCTTGGAATTTTCGTTTCCCGCGACAGAACCTCAGACAACAGCGCGGACTGGTTGTAGCGGCGTGACAGAATCCGCCAACGGTGCAGAGGCACCGGGATCAGGGCATCGGCTTTTTCCAGTATCTCCTTCCCGGCCTGCTTCATCCACGGCACGAAGGCTTCGGCCATGTGGGTCTTGTCGCTGTGCTTGAAGGCGAGAATCAGGGTGCGGCTGGTGTCGTTATATTTCACCGCCGAGCGAGCCGATGCGTAAGGCGGCGGATGGTCGATACAGGACAGGCACGCCCCCTCCCCGCCGTCCAGCGCGTCATAGGCGAAGGGGATGCCGCAGGTGTTACAATGCGGAGCCGCAATAAAATCCAGTCCGGCCCAAGCCTTGGGCGCCAGCATCCCCTGCCGGTCCACGATTTCGCCCGTTACCACGCACCGCGGGGGCAAAACCAGGTCAGTAAACTGTAAAAAAGCCTTTGATACCTTGGCCTTAGCTTGTCTCATTCCCCGTTTATATCCGATATCTTTTCGTTGATCCTTACCGTGTTTCATCCTATTCATAAGGTCTGTGATTCGGCAATCGTTGCGGTTAGAGCATTTATTACTGGTACTTTGCCCCGTTGTTTTGCATAATACAGAAAAAATTTGTAATTAAGACATTTTGGGGTAACCAGAGCACTTCATGACCACAGACCCGCCCAACCAACCGCCGGAAGACGAAGAACGGCCGGGGACCGGACTGGAAGAATACGAGAGTCTTTTTGACCAGAAGCCGCCCGACTATATCGAGGAGCGGAACTTCCTGCTCAAGGATATCGACTTCGAGTCCGTCCGGCAGGCGTGGTTCACGCTTTCGCACTTGCTGGTCCCCTCCGGCTCGAAGATCGTGCACATGGGATGCGGCGATGGTTCGCTGACCTATGCCATGGCCGCCCTTCGCCCGAACATGAAAATCATCGGGGTGGACAAAAGCAAGCGTAGCATGAACAAGGCGCGGGAGAAATATAAGCTCCATAATCTTGAGTTCAAACACGGCGATGTCTCCAGCGACCTGTTCCCGCCGGGATCGATCGACGTCATCATCAATTCCTTCATTCTGCACATCGTCTTTTCCAACGCCCGCTATAACGAGCGGATCGTCAGCGACACGCTGCGGAAACATTTTCATATGCTGAAGAATAATGGCGTTATGTTCCTGCGCGATTACGCCCGTCCGCCGCCGCAACACTATATCCTCATGGAAATGCACGACGAGGAGAGCGAGGGCGAGGATGTCTCGCAGCTCTCGGAGGCCGACCTGCTGGTCTGGTATTCCGAACACGCCCGTCCCAAGCAGGATCCGGGTTGCGGTGGGTTTTTCCTTGAGGAGCTTCCGCCGCGCTTCCCCCGGACGCGCCTGTTCCGCCTGCCCTACAAATGGGCGTACGAGTACATCATGCGGAAAGACAGTCGTGAGAACTGGCAGCACCACCTGCCCTATGAATATACGTTTTTCACGGTCGAGGAATTCCGTCGTGAATTGCGTATCCTTGGATCGCGGGTTGAATATTCCGGACCCCACTGGGATGAGACGTTCGTCACCAAAAATTTCGACGGGCATTTCCGCCTGTACGATAACGACGGCAACCCGATGGGCGACCCGCCGACCAGCTTCATCGCGATTGCCCGTAAAATGCCCGAACGCGAGAGCCTTGTTGTCATGGAACGGCGGATCACCGAGGATAAGGGTTCGCTTGAGATTAAGGCGCTGCGGAACGAGAAGACGGGCGAACTGGTCGATATCGTCACGCGCAGTATGGAAATCGCCGAGGTTATCCCCTACCGTGTAACCGAGGATGGGCGCCTGAACATTTTCCTGCATGACGGGATCGTGCGCGGGATCGTGAACTCCGTTCCGCGGGTCGGTCTGAACATCGACGGACGGCAATGGTCCGGCCATATGGTCGAGGCCATAGCCACCGAGTACAGGCACATCAATGAAATGGGGGAGCTTAAAGCCTCCAATACCAAGAAATTCGCCCGCGATTTTATCGGTTTGAAACCGAAGGAGGCCACGGTCATGGTACGCGGGGCGGAGTATTACCCCGACCCCAACTATATTGACGAGCGGGTCCATACTTACTACCTCGAAGTCGAAGAAGGCTTGGCCTCCTACACGCCGAAAAACAAAATCTTTCACAACACACATTTCCGCGCCAAGAGCATGATCCGCGAATTCGGCGCCCAGCAGATTCTGGATGCAATTTCTGTCGGCCTTATTCCCAATGGAAGGCTGGAACTGCAAATTTTGGCCCTCTACCAGCATCTGAATTTGAAAGCGGAAAACTGGACAAGCAAAGATGTTTCGATGATCGCCGGAGAAATCGTCAGTACTCTGGACGTCAAGGATTTCCTGAAGCAAGCGGCGGAGAGCGACAAACGGTTCCGCGAGGTCAAGGGCGCGGTGGGGCAACTGCGGACCGTCAATTCCATCTTCGTGGAAGAAGGGCAAAGTCAGGGCGGACGCGCGGGTCTGACCTCCGATATGACGGATTTCGTAATTTCCGACGACAAAACCATTAACACCGCCGTGGTCGTGCCGTTGACAAAGAGCCTCAAGGGCGATGTTCATGCCGGATTTACGATCAAGCACGCGCCGGTTCCCGAACGCTATGAGGGCAAAGGCCTGACGGTCAGCGCCCCGCAATTCAATATCCCCAAGGAGATCACCAACTTCAAGATGCTCAAGCAGTTCATCGCGGAAAAATTCGGGGTGACTCCGGACATGGTGGTCAAGCTGGGTGAAAGCTATTTCAACCATGTGGGCATTACGCCGGAAAAGATCCACCCGTTCTGCATCATCGCACCGCCGGCTTATCTGAAAGATCCTGAAATCAAATTTATGCCGATCTACCAGTATATGCTGCTGTGGAGAAGTATTTCACGCGAGCCGCATTTCATGACCACGATCGCCCGCGCCTACCGCTTCCTGCCCGGCCATATGCGGACGCAGGCGCGGGTTGACGTCAAGAAAATCCTTGAAGACCGCTTCCGGCAGGCACAGCCGGACTGGACGGTTCCGGCGACTTTTGAGCCTGCAACCCCGCAATCCTTCAAGTCGGCCGGCACGTCGTTCCATGAACGCGCCAGCGCGGAGATGAAGGCCCATCAGGCTGCTGGAAACACTTCCGTAAAAGCCGAGAAAGACCCTGAGGGCAAGAAAACGCCCAAGCAGCGGAATACCGATGTCTCCGCCCTTTACGGCAAGGATAAGCCCACAGACTACTATTCGAGGAAAGAGCTTGAGAAGAAGGAAAAGCGGGAACGCGCCAAGCGCCTGTCCCTGAAAAAAGGCGTCTTCCTGACAGAACCGAAGGAAGCGCAGTTCGATGCCCAGACCGAAGGCGAGATGGAAAAGGAATCCAAGGATCTGGACGTCGATATCACCAATGACGATGTTTTCATCGTTCACGAGGAGGATTACGATATCGGCCTTATCGAGACAACTCCCGAGGAATGGCTGAAAGCGGCGGAGGAGTATGCCAACGAGGACGGCGGCGGAGACGAGGACGGGGACTACGACGACGATCTTGAGTATGAAAATGAGCACGAGCCTGACGACCATGATAACGACGACATCAAGCTGATCAAGGAGTTCGAAAAGGAAATCAAGTCGATCAAGGACTCCATCAAGGACGATGACGACGATCCCGAACCGAAGCCTTCATAGATGACCAGCGCCCAAAAAATTACCGACACAGCACTTGCCCATAACTCTGCGCCCGTTGTTTTCGACCGAAAGCGTGTACGGCACAACCGTGAACGATGCCGGGAAAAATTCACGCCGCATGGATTTCTGTTCGATTGGTCTGCGCGGGAACTTGGCGAACGCCTGCACGTCATCAACCGGAATTTTTTGAAGGCGGTTTTTTTGGGCAGTCGTGCCGTTCAATCCTTAGTCATCCCCAAGGGGAAAGTCGGCTCAGCTGTGGTAATGGACTCCTGCCTTCCCTACAGTTCTCTCCCTTTTTCCTCTGTTGTCGCCGATGAGGAGTTTTTTCCGTTTGCTGCCGCAAGTCTTGATCTTGTCCTAAGCAATCTTACCCTGCACACGGTCAACGACCTGCCCGGCGCCTTAATCCAGATCAAGCGCAGCCTGAAGCCCGACGGGCTTTTTCTGGCGGCGATGTTCGGCGGGGAAACCTTGCATGAGTTGCGCGCTTGCCTGATGGAGGCGGAAATGGAACTCCGGGGAGGGATAAGCCCCCGCGTTGCGCCGTTTGCGGACAAGCAGCAGGCCGGGGCGCTGTTACAGAGAGCGGGATATGCGCTTCCCGTCGTCGATTCGGAAATTCTGACGGTCACCTATCCAAACCTCCTTGCGCTGATGCGCGACCTGCGGGGCATGGGCGAAAGCAACGCGCTGGCGCACCGGGATAAAAGCTTTACAGGAAAAAATCTGTTCATACGGGCGGAGGAAATATATCGTCAGCGTTACGGCGAAGCGGACGGGCGATTGCGGGCCTCCTTTGAAATCCTGTTCCTGATCGGCTGGGCGCCGCATGATTCGCAGCAAAAGCCTTTGCGTCCGGGCAGCGCGGAACATTCCCTCGCTGATGCGCTCAGTACAGAGGAAATTAAAACTGGGGAGCAGGCTAAACCATGATCACCGTCACTATCCTGCCTGTTCTGAAAGACAACTACGCCTATCTTCTGCAATCCGAAGACGGCGTGACTGCGGTGATCGACCCCGGCGAAGCCGAACCAATCAGCAAGCATCTGGACTCGCGCGGGCTGAATCTGGACTTTATTCTCAACACCCATCATCACGGCGACCATACGGCGGGTAACGCCGCTTTGAAAGGTAAATACGGCTCCAAAATCTTTGGTCCCGAGCATGAAAGATCAAAGATTCCAGCACAGGATTTCGGACTGTCCGAGAGAGATTCGTTCTTTCTCGGCGACGAGAGGATGCAGGTTATCGAAACGCCGGGACATACGGCGGGGGCCATATGCTTCTATTTTGCAAAGAGTGGAATCTTATTCACGGGCGATACGCTGTTCCTGATGGGCTGCGGACGGTTGTTCGAAGGGACGCCGGAGCAGATGTTTCATTCCCTGCTGAAAATCTCCGCCCTGCCCGACGAAACGCTAATCTATTGCGGGCATGAATATACCCTTGAGGCCACGGATTTCTGTCTCTCCATTGAACCTGACAACGCCGCGCTGAAAAAACGGCAGGCAGAGGTCAGAATTCTCGATCAGCAGAAAAAGCCAACCGTTCCCGCAACGCTGCGAATCGAAAAAGAAACGAACGTCTTCCTTCGCGCCAAAAACGTGGAGAAATTTAGCGAATACCGCCTGAAACGGAATAATTTCTAGTTCGCTGACCCTTGGCCCTGCTCCGCGGATCGATGCGGCGGGCGGCGGCGCTTCTGTCCATGCGAATCGTGCGAAGACCGCTGGTGATGCTGAGGCGACTGGAAATCCTGATGGTCATCGTCGCCATCCGGAACCGATTCTTTCGACGAACGATGCGAGGGAATGGGAATCGGCTTGTTGGCAATGTCCTGCCGTTCGCGTACGGCTAACTCAATTTCCAGACGGGAAGCAACCTTGCGAAGCTCGTGAATCGCGCTCTGGAGGCTTTCCTGCGCCTTGCTGTCGGTTTTTTTCCCGCGCCACTCTTCATAGGTCTGGGCGCAAGACTGCGCGGTTTCCTGAAGGCGTTTTAAGATTTCGTCCATCGGTCGCTTTCCCTCTCTCACAGTAGAAGAGCTACTTTAACCAGAGCCGCCCTTCTGTGCAAGCAACGCTTGGGGATAGAATTAAAAAAAACTTCTTGCCTTGTTCTATTCGTTGCCGAAGACCGTGTTCAGTTGCTGCGAAACCCTGATAAACGTCGTGCGTTTCGAAAGCTCTTTTAGTTTTTTTGCTCCGACATAGGTACAGGCCGAACGCAGGCCACCGAGAATATCCTGCAAACTCTCCTCCACATCGCCGCGGTAAGGGATTCTTACCGTCTTGCCTTCGCTGGCGCGATATTCCGCAACACCGCCCTTGTGGCGCTTCATGGCCGTATTGCTGCTCATGCCGTAGAAAGTGACATACTTCTTGCCGTCCTTCTCGACGATTTTTTCCTCGGCCTGGTCATGTCCGGCCAACATACCGCCAAGCATCACGAAATCCGCGCCACCGCCGAAGGCTTTGGCGATATCCCCCGGAACCGTGCAGCCGCCGTCGGCGCAGATCAAGCCGCTCAGCCCGTGCGCCGCATCGGCACATTCAATCACGGCCGAAAGCTGCGGGTATCCCACTCCGGTCATCTTCCGGGTCGTGCAAACGCTTCCCGGACCGATTCCCACTTTCACGACATCCACACCGGCGAGAATTAGCTGCTCGACCATTTCCCCGGTCACAACGTTTCCGGCCATAATCGTCAGGCCGGGGTGACGCTCACGCACCCGCTTGACGAAGTCCACGAACGCTTCGCTGTAACCGTTGGCGACATCAACGCAGAGCTTGTCCACGACTCCCGGCTTCTTTTTGATAAAGGAGTCCAGCTTCTTTTCATCCGCTTCGGTCATGCCGATGCTGTACCACGCCGCCGCCGCCGTTTTTTTGTTGTAGAATTCTACGAGGTCTTCGAGGGGATAGTGCTTGTGAAGCGCCACGGTCAACCCATGCCCATCCTTGATAAAGGCCTTGGCCATCGCCATCGTGCCGACGCCGTCCATATTCGCCGCGATAATAGGTACGCCCTTGAAGCTCCGTCCGCTCCAGCGGAACTTATATTCGCGGCTGATATCCACATCCTTGCGGCTGACAAGCGTCGAGCGCTTGGGGCGGATCAGGACGTCCTTGAAATCGAGCTTAAAACCTTCTTCGATACGCATGATCTAGAGCCTTTGATTTTGGGTTGGATTCATCATGATTTAAATAACGTGGAGGCAGCGTCCTGCGAGGCTTTCTTCTTCGTCATATCCTGCTTAACGCGGGCAATTTCTCCCTCCAGTTCAAGGACATACTCCCCCAGTTCGGCGACAGACAGGCGCTCCAGGTTGCGGGGAAAGGTTCCATCGTTCTTCTTGCGGGGCAGTTCTTCGTCAAACATAAGGGACTCCGCCTGTTTTCTGTCTTTCAGATTAGTGCCGGAACCCCGACAATGCAATCCGAAGATCATCGCAGGTCATAATAAAAAGACTTGGCATCAGGGGGGCAGATGGCTTATAACCCCCCTGTTCCCTTAAATAATGTTTGATAAAAACGTTGACCTTGGGACGGGTCGGCCGGAAGATTATTTCGCCGATTAGATGAGGTTTATGGATCAAAACATTGCTGTTTTTTTTATGAGGTGACGTTCATGGCAGCCGCTCCGAAAACAAAATCCCCCAGCCTGCTGATGCCCAAGGCCACAGCCGTCTGGCTGATCGAAAATACCAAACTGACCTTCCGGCAGATCGCCGATTTCACGGTTTTGACCGAAATCGAGGTCGAGGCGCTAGCGAATGAGGAAATCGGGCGCGGGCTGGTCGGGCGCAACCCTATCGAAAACCACGAACTGACCCCTGAGGAAATCGCAAAATGCGAAGATGATCCTGCAACCCGGCTCAAAATGGCCAAGCGCGAGCTTCCCTCAGTCAAAATCCGCTCCAAGGGACCACGCTATACCCCTATTTCCAAACGCGGCGACAAGCCGGATGCAATCGCCTATATCCTCAAGAACCATGCCGAAATCACCGATGCACAGCTTTGCAAGCTGATCGGCACGACCAAGCCCACCATTGCTTCCGTGCGCGACCGTTCCCACCCGAATACCCCGAACCTGCGCCCGCGCCATCCGTCGGAACTCGGCCTGTGCAGCTATCAGGAGTTCGAGAAGGCCGTCATCAAGGGTCTGAAAGCCGCCGGAAAGGATCCTGAGACCATTCAGGCCCAGCTGGACGCCGAACGGCTCAAGCAAGAGGAAATCCTGGCCCGTAACCAACAGGAGTCCGAAAGCAAATCCGGCGGATTTGACTTTTCCAACTTTCTTGGCGGAGGCAATGCCGAGCCTGATCGTGCTTCCGAGGGTGACGATAAAGACCCTTTTTCGGGCTAGTAATTAGCAGCCTGCAATCAAAAAAGCCGGCCAGACAGCCGGCTTTTAATTGTCTCGGAAGCGTATGTCAGCCCACGGCTTCGCGCATCGTTTCAATTTTTTCCTTGATAATCAACTTCTGCTTTTTGAGCTGAGTGAGGTAAAAATCAGTGGTTGAGGGGCTTTTTCGGGCTTCGTCAATTTTGCGGGAGATATCCGCGTGTTTTTCCTGAAGAGCTTTGAGGTGGGGGTTTTCCAAGGACGCAGTTGCTGCGGTAACAGGCATATACACTTCTCCTCATCTATCTATGAACAAACTATTAAACAATGATTCAGCTTACACGAAACTTTTTTCTCTGGCAAAACATTCAAAAACCTAAAGCTATTTTATGATTATAAAATAGAAGTTTATGTCGTTTTTTTCATGTTGTAAAATTTCACTCAGATCAGGCCTAACCCGAAGATTCGCGCACCAGATATATTATGGCAATATATTGCTTAATGAAAGGTTAATTTTTAGACTGACACGCTTTCAAAAACCTGCGCTTGGCTGGTTCAGGTAGTCAAGTTCCTCAGGGGTGCTGGTCCGGCCTAAATCCATGTTGCGGTGCGGGAAACGCCCGAAGCGTTCGATGATTTCCTTATGGCGGATGGCGTATTCGTAGCCTACGGGGTCATCTTTTTTCATCGATTCGAACAGTTTGACCGAACGGACCTGATCCTGCACATCTTCACTGTGCTCGAACGGCAGGTAGAGGAAGCGGCGTTTCTGAGGTGAGAGAATCTGGTCGAAGCCCTTGTGGATGGCCTCCTTGGCGATCAGCAGGGCTTTGTGATCCATGGCGTAGGCCATCGGGCCGTTGCGGAACATATTGCGGGGAAATTGATCGAGGACGATACAGAGGGCCAACGCCCCTTCCGCGTCCTTGGCCCACGCGCGACAGAGATCGTCGGCCGCCATTTCATACGTCGTCAAAAATCGTTCCCGGATTTCCCGGTCGAAACTTTCGTTGACCTGAAACCACTGCTGGGGCTGGCTTTCCTCGAACCAGAATCTGAGTACTTCCTGTTTGGTGTCCCGCATCAATCTCTTCCGTTTTCACGAGAATAATCGTGCCAAGCGGTTCAGGCAAACAGAGATTTTAATGCGCGTCTTTCCAGACTTTTTTCTTGTAGGCATACATGATGCCCGCAAAGACCAGCAGGAAGAGGATGACCTTTATTCCGGTGCGTTTGCGGTCCTCCATGTAGGGATCGGCGGCCCACATGAGGAAATGGGAGACGTCCTTGGCATATTGCTCCAGCGTCTGGGGGGTACCATCTTCATACGCGACCTGATCCTCAACCAGAGGCGGGGCCATGGCGATGACGTTCCCGGACATAAAACGGTTCCAATGCTGCCCCTGCAGAAGGTGGTGGCCCTCGGGCGGGTGTTCCTCGTAGCCCGTGAGAAGGGCGAAGATATAATCCGGTCCGCCGACGCGGGCCTTGGCCATAAGGGAGAGATCGGGCGGAAGGGCGTTGTTGTTGGCGGCGGCGCCCTGCTTATCGTTTTCGTAGGGCGATTTGAAGGGATCGCTGGGCAGGCCGGGGCGCTCGAACATATCGCCCTCGTCGTTCGGGCCGTCTATGTAGGTGTATTCCTTGGCGATATTTTTGATCTGTGCCTCGTTATAGCCCAGAGCCTCAAGATTACGGTAGTACAGGAGCTTCATAGAGTGGCAGGAGGAACAAACCTCGCGATAAATCTTGTAGCCGCGCTGCAGGGCGGCGCGGTCGTAGCTTCCGGTCGGGCCATCGAAGGTCCAGTTGATGTCCGGCAGCGGTTCTCCGGCTTCGGAGGCGTGTGCGGTTCCTCCTGAGGACAGGCAGATCAGAGCGGCGAGAAGGCAGGCGAGTACGCGGATCATATTTTCGCCTCCACATTAACTTGCTTGCTCAGAACAGCCTGATGGATGCTTTCGGGCAGCGGCTTGGTTTTCTCGAAGCGGCTGAGCAAGGGCAGGAGGACGAGGAAATACATATAGTAGTAACCCGTGCCCGCCAGACCGACGAGAATTAAGGGAACGCCCATTACTGACGCGTCAGCGGGTTGCGACCCTACATAGCCCAGGACAAGGAAAATAACGACCAGAAGGAGGAAGCACAGCTTATAGAGCGGGCGGTAACGGGCGCTGCGGACCGGATGCGTGTCCAGCCACGGCAGGACGAAAAGCATCGCGACCGAGCCGAACATCGCGAGAACGCCGCCGAGTTTAGCCGGGATGGGTATTAGCACCATGTCAATATTTGCCCGCTTTTCAAATCCTGCTTTTGTTCCGCGTAAATCGTCGGATATTAAAAAATCAAAACTGAATATGTAACGCAATTTTTCTATAAAACTGCCTTCAACTATCGGCACAAAGGCGATAATGCATCCAGGTATTGCCAAAACCGCTGCGGCTATCAGGCATGGCAGATAACACCAAGATAAAAGAGACTCCCCTTTTTCATTTTTGAGCATCCAAGAATAAAAAGCATAAGCCGCGCACAGAAGTGAACCAATAAGATACAGGTTCGTACCAAAAGTAATAGCTCTCAGGATCGCATAGAAGGGTAGGAAATACCATTCGGGCACGATGTGCGGCGGGGTGACCAGCGGGTTGGCCTTGATATAGTTATCGGGGTGCCCCAGCACATCGGGCATAAAGAAGATAAAGACGCAATAGATGATGATGAACACCAGAAGACCGAACGAATCCTTGATCGTGTAATAGGGGTGGAAGGGTAAGGTGTCCTGCGGCCCCTTGGTGTCGATGCCCAGCGGGTTGTTGGAGCCGGTAACGTGCAGCGCCCAGATGTGCAGGAACACGACCGCGAAGATCACGAAGGGCAGAAGGTAATGCAGAGCGAAAAAGCGGGTCAGGGTCGGGTTATCGACCGAAAAGCCGCCAAGAAGAAGGGTTTGCAGATCTTCGCCAAAATAGGGAATCGCCGTGAAAAATCCGGTGATCACGGTCGCGCCCCAGAGGCTCATCTGGCCCCATGGAAGAACGTAGCCAAGGAAGGCCGTGGCCATCATCAGCAGGAAAATCAAAGCGCCGAGAATCCAGAGCAGTTCGCGGGGTTTTTTGTAGGAACCGTAATACATACCCCGGAAAATATGGATATAGACGGCGATGAAAAAGAACGACGCGCCGTTCATATGGATATAACGGATCAGCCAGCCGCCGTTGACGTCGCGCATGATGCGCTCGACGCTGTCGAAGGCCAACTCCGTGTTAGCGGTATAGTGCATGGCGAGGACAAGGCCGGTGGCGATCATGGTGACCAGCATGAACATGGCGATTGCGCCGAAATTCCACAAGTAGTTAAAGTTTTTGGGCGCCGGGAATACGCCGTATTCCTTCTGGAGCATCGTGAAAATCGGCATCCGCGAGTCGATCCACTCGACGACCGTGTTATTAAAAGGTTCTCTTTCGCCGCTGCCCATGTCCGTCACCCGATCTTGATCTTGGTGTCGCTGAGAAACTCATAGGGCGGAACCGTGAGGTTCTTCGGCGCCGGACCCTTGCGGATGCGACCAGAGGTATCATAGTGCGAACCGTGGCAAGGGCAAAGCCAGCCGCCAAAATCGCCGTGGTTATCAGATTCCTTTTGCCCTTGAGGAATACAGCCCAGATGGGTGCATACGCCGACCGTGACCAGCCATTCGGGTTTTTTCACGCGCTGATCATCCGTCTGCTTGTCGATCAGGCTCTCGGGATTCACGTTTTTTGCCGCCTCAATCTGTTCAGGCGTACGGTGGCGGATAAACACCGGCTTGCCGCGCCACATCACCGTCTTAGCTGCTCCAACCGGAACATCACCGATATCTACTTCAATCGTTGATACGGCCAGCGTATCCTTGGCCGGGTTCAGCGAATTCACGAGCGGGAAAGCTGCTATAGCCGCTCCTAGTGCGCCGAAAGCGCCCGCGAGAAGGGCCATGAAATCCCGTCTGGTTTCATCGTCTGGACCTTCATCGGGATGGGTGTGCGCTGACATTCCTTTACCTGATTTTATTTACACCGGGACTTATTTGCAGAAGTCTTTTAATCCTCTATTTATATAAGATCAATCCCCGACATTCCATTGAGAGAATAAAATTTTACACGGATAATTGCAGATGGCAGACATGGGCTTTCCCTCCCTTTCCCTTGCGCTCTACCAGCCCGACATCCCCCAGAATGTCGGGGCGGCCATACGGCTGTGTGCCTGTCTTGACGTAACGCTTGAAATCATCGAACCGTGCGGATTTCTCTGGGATCCGCGCAAGGTCCGTCAATCCGCCCTCGATTATTACGATCGGCTGCAGCCGACGCTACACCAAAGCTGGGGCGATTTTCTTGACTTGTATCAAGGGCGGCGGCGTATCATTCTCCTGACGACCAAGGCCAGCGCACCTTATTGCGGGTTCCGCTTTGAACGCGGGGATATTCTTCTGGCCGGACGGGAGAGCGTGGGTGCGCCCGAGGAGGTGCATCAGGCGGCTTCGGCGCGGATCACGGTTCCGATGGCTGAGGGGTTGCGGGCGCTAAATATGGTCAATGCCTGTGCTATGGTGTTGGGCGAGGCGCTGCGGCAGACGCGCTGGCGTTAAATTTTTCAGGAGTACTTTATGAAAACCAAAGAAAAAGAACTTACCCTTGAAGACAAGCAGGATCAGGCGGCGAACTGGTTTTATTCGCTGCAGGCGATGATCTGCGAGGCCTTTGAAAAAATCGAGGATGAGCTTTCCGGAGGGCCGAAGGTCGGTCTTGCGCCGGGTCGGTTCGAGAAGACGCCGTGGGAACGGGAAAAAAGCCAAGAGCCGAACGCCTCCGGCTCTCTTCTGCAAGGCGGCGGGACGATGGCGTTGATGCGCGGACGCGTGTTTGAGAAGGTCGGGGTTAATTTTTCCCGTGTGCATGGCGTGTTTGCGCCTGATTATGCCAAAAATATCCCCGGCGCGGCGGAGAGCGGCGGACATTTCTGGGCCTCAGGCGTTTCCCTTGTGGCGCATATGCAATCGCCGCTGGTTCCCGCGGTACATATGAATACGCGGATGATTATGACGTCGAAATCATGGTTCGGCGGCGGGGCAGATTTGACGCCGATGTTCGAGGATCTACAGGATACGCAGGATTTTCATGCGGCGTTCAAGGATTGCTGTGATTCCTTCGATCCTGCCTATTATCCTGAATTCAAGGATTGGTGCGACCGTTATTTCTTTTTGCCGCACCGGAACGAGCCGCGCGGGATCGGCGGTATTTTTTATGATTATCTCGACCGGAAAAGCTGGGCGGAGGATTTTGCTTTTACAAAAGCGGTCGGGCGGACCTTTCTTGAGGTTTATCCTAAACTGGTTCGGCGCTCGATGGATAAGGATTGGACGGATGAGGAGCGCGAATACCAGTTGGTTAAACGCGGGCGCTATGTCGAATTTAACCTGCTTTACGACCGGGGGACACAGTTCGGGCTTAAGACAGGGGGCAATACCGAGGCCATCCTTATGTCCCTGCCCCCTGAGGTGAAATGGCCGTAATTCTTCATATTGCTGCGCCGCAACATACTGTTTTCTTTCTGTTTTCTCCCTAGCGGCTTAGAATGAGGGCTTGTGTTCACACAGTATTTTTTTGCGTCAGTCCATGAGTGATGAAGAAGGCCGGAAATATCTCGCACATTATATGATCGACGCGTGGCGGCGTCGGGGTGCTGATTCTTTTATTCCAGCCACAATCCGGCGGGAATCTTTTTGTGAGAGTCCTGAAATTACATTTCATCATGGCGGGCAGGATTTCCGTTTCGCGTTCGGGCATACGCCGTTTAACAGCCCGCAGGCCGAGCGCCTGATTTCCGATAAATGGCAGATGTTCCAGACCTTAAGGGATGAATTGCCCCTGCCTTATACGGAGATGGTGGCCAAGAACGATCCGCGCAGCGATGCGGAGATCGCTGAATCTGTTGTGTCGCAAACTTCCGACAAATGGCACCCGTTTTCCTTTCCGGTTGTGGTCAAACCCAGCGAAGGGTCGCTTTCGCGTAATGTCTTTATCGCTAAAGATCAAGAACAGCTTGTTCAGGCCATACAAGCTAACCGTGCCGACTCCTCCAACGGGGAGGGAATTCTCTTTCAGCAGTATCTTGGTGACGAACAGGGCTTATTCCGCGAAATCCGCGGTCTTTGCTTTGACGGAAAGACCCGGCTGGCTTACGAACGGACGCCGCCCGAGACGGTCAGTTCGGCGCAGAGTTTGGTCAGCGACCCCGCGATGATCGCTCAACCCGGTGTCGTGCGCGGCGAAGTGACCGATCCCGCAATCATCGCGCAAATCGATGCGATCGCCGAGCATCTTCATGAAAATTACGGCGTGGCCTATATTGCGTTCGATATGAAATGCGACCTCAGCGGGAAGATGTGGGTTCTGGAAGGGAATGTCGCTCCGATGGGCCTGGATGCGATTGAAAGAGACATCCCGAACAGCCACTTGTTTTTGCGAAACCTGACGGATGATATGATGGACAAAGTCATGGCGACCTCTCCAATAATTGTGTCTGATCCCGCTTTTGCCACAACCGCGCCGGAGCCAGAATTTTTTTAGGCTATAAACGTTTCAGGCACGTTTTTTTATCGGCCCTGAATCCGTCTTCGATCCACCAGTCTTCCAATTCCTGCAATTTTTGCCCGAGCTTCGGCCCCTGCGGAACACCTGCTTTTATCAGGTCGTTGCCCGAGACCGGAAAATCCGGGATATCCCAGTTCTGGACGATCTCCAGAGCCTTCGGTGCATATCCGTTCATGACCCGATCCTGCACCAACTCAACCATGAGCGCCTGCGCCGCGATCACCCGCCCAAACCTATAGATACAGACCTTTACCGCCTGGTCGCAGGAGAGGTCAGGAAGGGTCAGTGCACCGGATAGCGCTTCCATATCCTTGAGAAAAACTTTGGGAAAGAGGATCAGATTTTCGAGGCTCGCAATATTTTCATCTTTCAGCCCTGCCTGCACGTACAGGCGCGAAGGCAGCGATATCAGGCCATAATTTTTTTGAAACGTACAGAAACTTTCCAGAAAATCCGGTTTATATTCCGCATGATCCAATTCCTTTAGAATATTGTTTTCAAACATTATTGAGAGAATTTTATGCGGGCGGTCGGACGCGACGATCTTGAAGACCTCCTGCGTGATACGTTCGCGGGACAAGGTGGCGATTTTTCCGGCCGCCTCGCTGCAGGCTCTGAGCGCGTCCTGATCGAAGTCCCCCAGGCTGTAAATCGCATGGAAGCGGAAAAAGCGCAGGATACGCAGGTAATCCTCCTCTATCCTTTTCCTCGCCTCGCCGACGAAGCGGATGCGGCGCAAGGCGAGGTCGGGAAGACCCTGCCCCGTCGGGTCGTATATATTTCCCTTTGGGTCGGCCAGCAGGGTATTCATGGTGAAATCCCTGCGCCTTGCATCCTCCAGCCAATTATCTGTAAATTCGACGACCGCATGGCGGCCATCCGTTTTGACGTCATGTCGCAAGGTCGTGATTTCAAACGGAAGCCTGCTGATGATGGCCGTGACTGTGCCGTGCTTCAAGCCCGTGGGGATTACTGTAATTCCTGCGTTTTCAAGCTTTTTTATTACCGCTTCGGGTTTTAGGGATGTGGCAAGATCGACGTCCTCGACCGGAAGGTTCAGCAAGGCGTTGCGTACGCAGCCGCCGACGAACAGGGCCACTGGCTGATCCTTGCTTTCGCCCCCCTGAAGCGCAGAGAACAGGAGGCGCGATTCCGGCGAAATCATCCAGTCCTGCGGCGAGATGGTTTTTGCGGGTTTAAGACTCATGTTTATCTTCCGCGAGTTGATAGTCCGTTCCGCCGACTGTCAGGGTTTTTCCGTATTTCATCACCAACTCATAATACACGGCGCGGCCCATGCGGGCATAGAGGCCTTCACGAATATGAATATAAGGGATTTTTTCCTCGGCCGCCGGATAGGTCCGCAATTCGAGAGGATTGCCCGGCGTTACTTTTACCTTCTCCTCTAAATTGGTCGTGAGAATGAACTGCCCCTCCGATATTTCATAGTCCGTAACCACGAAGGGCACATCTTCTACCTCAATGGCGTATTTTTCATACGGCGACTGGAGCCAATAACGGCCCTCCTCATCACGTTTAAGGCCTTTATTTGCGAACAGCTTTACCAGAGCCTCGCGGGCGATCGGGCGGCCTTCATGAAACCATGTTCCCTCCCGGTCAATGCGGAAATTCTGCGGGTCTGGCTCCGGTTGTGGTTGTGTCATGGGGGTCTTGGCATTAAGATACCGCCGAAATGGATGTTTCAGGTCATTTTTTGAGGTATCATAATCGCCATCCCCTCTTTAAGGAAGGAGTTTCTCTGCCGTGAGCGAAAGCAAAAGAACCCGCAACCCCAAGGATTTCGTCGATGAGTCGGCGCAAAAGCTGTTCCGGGCGCGGTCGGAAATATCTAAAGTCATCTTCGGGCAGCCGGGGGTCGTCGATCTGACCCTCGTCACACTGGTCTCGGGCGGGCACGTTTTGCTGGTCGGCGTTCCGGGGCTTGCCAAGACTTTATTGGTGGAGACGACGGCGAAGGTTCTGGGGCTCAGCTCCAACCGGGTGCAATGTACGCCGGACCTGATGCCTGCGGATATTATCGGCTCCGAGGTTCTGGAGGAGGACGAAAAGAAGAAACGCTCCTTCCGTTTTATTCCCGGACCTATTTTTACCGAATTCCTGATGGCGGACGAGATCAACCGCGCCAGCCCGCGGACGCAGTCGGCCTTGCTGCAGGCCATGCAGGAAAAGGAAGTGTCCGTCTCGGGGCGTTCGTTTGCCCTGCCCCGTCCTTTCCATGTCCTTGCTACGCAGAACCCGATCGAGCAGGAAGGCACCTATCCGCTGCCCGAAGCGCAGCTCGACCGTTTCATGATGCAGGTCGATGTCGATTACCCGGACGAGAAATCCGAGCTTGAAATCATTCTTAACACCACCTCCAACGAGCATTACGAGCCGAACAGCGTGATGAGCAAGCAGGATCTGATCGATATCCAGATTCTGGTGCGGGATATGCCGATCGGGGAGGAGGTCGTGAACTCCATCCTTAAGCTGGTCCGCTCCCTGCGGCCGGGGCCGGAGGCGCCGGATATCGTTAACGAATATGTGACTTGGGCGCCGGGGCCAAGGGGTTCGCAGGGGCTGATGCTCGCGGCGCGGGCGGCGGCGCTGCTGGATGGACGGATCATGCCGGTTCTGGAGGATGTGCAGACCTTGGCGGTTCCGGTTCTGCGGCACCGGATGGCGCTCAACTTCAAGGCGCGGGCACAGGGCATCACCGTCAGCGATATCATCCGGCAGACCGCCGGAAAAATCTGAGGTTTTTGGACATATCTCATGCGCCTTACAGAGCTACTCACTTTTCGGCATGAGGCGGACAAGGCTTCGGCGCACCTGCCCTCCCTGATGATGCAGGCCGAGAAGGTCGCAAACGGAATCCTGCACGGCGACCACGCTCTGCGTAAATCCGGCATGGGCGAAAAATTCTGGCAGTTCCGCGAGTATCTTCCGGGGGACCGGCCGCAGGATATCGACTGGCGGCAATCGGCCAAGACGGAGCAGATTTTTATCCGGCAGCGCGAGTGGCAAATCGCGCAGAAGACTTTTTTCTGGTGTTCGAGCGGGGACGGGATGGCGTATTCCTCCGCGAAAAACCTGCCGCAAAAACTTGATGCGGCGAGGGTCATCACGCTGGCACTGGGGATCCTTATGGCGCGGGCGAACGAGCAGGTCGGTCTCTTCGGCGACCCGAAAACCGGGCGGAGCGATTTGCAACTCCAGCGGATTGCACAAAGCCTGATCGCCGAACCCCTCAAACCGGAAAACCTGCCTGCAGCCGATTTCTTTCCACTTCCTCAACATTCCTCCCTCATCCTGTGCGGAGATTTTCTGGAGCCTCTGTCCCATATCGAGGAGAATTTCGATTTTCTTTCGGCCTCGGTGCAAAATGCGCTGGTGGTTCAGGTTCTGGATCCGCAGGAGCTTGAGTTGAATTTCAGCGGACGGGTGACGTTTCAGGGGTTAATCAGAGGTGAGCGTGAAACGGTCAATAATGTCGGCTCGATTCAGGACGCATACCAAAAGCGTATGCATGACCATATGAAAGCCGTTTATGGGCTTTGTTCCGAGAGGAACTGGAGCTATATCCTGCATCGCACGGATCACAGTGTTTCCGATACCGTTCTGGGCATCTGGCTTATGATCGGTGCGGCCGGTCACGGAGGTCGCCCATGATGGGGCTTCTGGCCAATATGATTTTCCTGCAGCCATGGATTCTCTCCGCGCTGCTCGTCCTTCCCTTGCTCTGGTATCTTCTGCGGGTGACGCCGCCCGTTCCCCGCGTCATCTATTTTCCTGCGACGCGTTTTCTTGCCGGACTGATCTCGGAGGAGCAGACGCCCAATAAGACGCCGTGGTGGATTTTACTCCTGCGGCTCCTGATCGCGGCGCTCATCATCATCGCACTGGCGCGGCCCGTTTACAATCCGGCGGAGAATATCGAAGGCAGCGGTCCGGTGCGTCTGGTGATCGACAACAGCTGGGCCGGGGCGCAGACTTGGACGCTGCAAATGAGCGCCGCCGAGGAGGCACTCAAGCAAGCTTCGCGGGTGCAGCGCGAACTCTATATCCTGACGACCGCCCCCCTGCCCGGCGCGAAAGAGCCGCTCTATAAAGGGCCGATGGCCTATCAGGAGGCGGTGTCGGTTCTACGCGGACTGGGGACGCAGCCCTGGCCCGCCGATTATAAAGCCGCGCAAGCCCTCATTCTTGAAAATAAACCGGCGCAAAGCCTTCATACGCTCTGGCTGGGCAGCGGTCTGGATGAAGGCGATCTTGGCGTCCTGGTGCAAACCCTGCAGGCGCAGGGGAGCCTGACCTATACAGGGCCGGAGGCTTTCCGTCTGCCCCTTTTGCTGCGTCCCGCTCGGGAAAAGGATACCCAAAGCCTTGAAGAGCAGAGAGCGTTCGTGAAAGTTTCCCTCGATGCGGCGCCCGTTATTCCCGATCAAATGCCAGTTCCGGTGCAGGCGCTTTCACGCAGCAACCAAATTCTGGATGTGCAGACCGTTGAACTCAAGCGGTCGCAGTTGCCGCAGAATGTGCTGTTCGATATTCCCGAGCCTTTGCGGAACGAAGCTGGATCTTTCAGGATCAGCGGCATGAAGGGTTCGGGCAGCGTATTCTTGCTCGACGATCAATTCCAGAAGCGTCATGTCGGGATCGCCGAACCGGCGGAGGATACCGACACGGCGCCGCTGATGAATGCCGGATTTTACCTCAAGCGGGCGCTGGAGCCGAGCGCGACGCTGACCACGGATACACTCGATGCGCTCTTGAAGATCGAGAGTCTGTCCACGATCATCCTGCCCGATGTCGGGGCGATGCCGTCCGATACGCTGAACGCGCTAGAACAATGGGTCAAGGCGGGCGGGCTTCTTCTGCGGTTTTCCGGCCCCAATCTGAGTGAGTCCCAAGGTGAGCAATATCTCCTGCCCGTGCGTTTGCGTGCCGGGGGGCGGGCGCTGGAAGGCTCCCTGTCCTGGGAAAAGCCACAAGGCATAGCCGCATTCGAGCCGAACAGCCCGTTTTATGGCCTCCCCATCCCCCCCGACATCAAGGTGAAGCAGCAGGTTCTGGCCGATCCGGCGCAGGAGCTGGAGGGAAAAGTCTGGGCGCGGCTTGAGGACGGCACCCCCCTGATTACCGGGATGCCTCTGGAGCGCGGGCTTGTCGTGCTAATCCATACGACCGCGACGCCGGACTGGTCCGACCTCGCCCTTTCCGGTCTTTATGTGGATATCCTTAACCGCTTGATCAAAATGGCCGGTCATTCCGTCAAATCCCTGAATGTCAACCAGAGCTACCTTGAACCGATACAAGTTCTCGACGGAAATGGAAACCTGATGCCGCCGCCGGGATACGTGCAATCGCTTCCTGCGGATAAGGTCGCCGGATTCATTCCTGACTCGACGCACCCGCCGGGAATTTACGGAACAGGCGGGTTTCAGGTCGCGCTTAATCTGGGGAGCGCCCTGCCTCCTTTAAAATCCGTTGGCACCCTGCCCTCCAGCGTGGTTCAAAAATATTACGATGCCGATTATGAGATTGATTTAATGCCGCGCCTGCTTTACGCCGCGCTTATCCTCTTTCTTCTCGATTGGGTCATCATGATCGTCATTCTTTCGGGGGGATTGTTTCCCGTTTTCGGTCAGAGGCGCAAGCGCGGATTCGGAGTTTCGTGTCTGCTTTTTATCTTCACATTTACGGTCGTCCCTACGGCTTTCGCTCAGGACTCCTCTGCCGACAAGGATATGGCGTATGCTAACGGGTTTTATCTGGCTTATGTTCAAAGCGGAGATTCCGGGCTTGATGCCGTCACCCAGCGTGGATTGGAAAGCCTTTCTGAAATCCTGACCCGGCGGACGTCGGTGGAGCCGGACGGAGTGGTCGCGGTGAATCCCGAGACCGACAACCTCGCGTTTTTTCCCATTCTCTACTGGGCGGTTTCGCCGGGGAAAGCTCCGTATTCGGGCAAGGCGATGCAGAATGTGCAGAATTATCTCGATCACGGCGGCACGATCGTTTTCGACACACGCGACCAGAGCGGAAGCACGGGCAGCACCACCGAGACAGAGAGCGCCCGCACGCTGCGCCAAATGACCGGATCGCTCAATATTCCGCCTCTGATCCACGTACCCAAGGATCATGTTTTGACGCGCTCCTTCTACCTGCTGAAAGATTTTCCGGGGCGCTATAACGGCGGCACGGTGTGGGTCGAGCAGCACAGCGCGGGGGGACGCGATGATGTGTCATCGGTCATTATCGGCGGGAATGACTGGGCGGGGTCGTGGGCGTCCTCGGGCGTTGGCTCCTCGGCGCGGCAATCCATGATGTTCGGCGGATCGAAACAGGAAGAGATGTCCTTGCGGTTTGGCGTCAATCTTGTGATGTACGCACTGACGGGCAATTATAAAAATGACCAAGTGCACGTTCCGCATATCCTCAAGCGGCTGGACCAATAGGAGAATGATGCCATGAACGGTCCTGCCCTTCGTCTGCATTTCTCCCCCTTCATCGACGAGACATGGCTGATCGCCGTAGCAGTGATCGGCGCTGTCTTTGTGGCGGCGGCGTTCTGGCGGTCACGGCGGACGCTTGTGTTCCGCGCTGTGACCTTGTCGTTCTTTATTCTTATTCTAATGAATCCCTCCCTTCTGAGCGAAGACAGAAAAGGTGTGGACGATGTTGCGGTTATCGTCGTTGACCGCAGCGCCAGCCAGACTATGGGGCAACGCCAGGAGCGCACGGATCGCGCCCTTGCCGCGTTGAAGGCGCAGCTTGATAAAGTTGAGGGACTGGATTTGCGGATCATCGAGGCGCCGGAGGCCGGAAGCCTTGAAAACCGGACCAAGCTGTTCGAGGTTCTCGATCCCGCCTTTGCCAGCATCCCGCAACAGCGGCGGGCGGGCGTGATTTTTCTTTCGGACGGGCAAATTCATGACGTGCCGCAAAATCCTGCGCAGTTTACGCAGTACGGGCCGATCAGCCTGCTGCTCAGCGGCGACCGCAACGAGCGCGACCGGCAGATCGTGATTACAAACGCGTCGAGCTACGGGCTTGTCGGGCAGGCCGTGGACGTCAAATACAAGATCGAGGATACCGCCAATATCGGCGCATCGACCGCCGATGTCACCTTCACGCGGCATGACGGGACGACGGAACGGTTCAATGTGCCTGTGAATATCGAGCAAACCCTCAGCCTGCCCATCGAAAATCCGGGGCAGAACGTGTTCGAGCTTTCCGTGCAGGGTGTGAACGACGAACTGACTACCGCCAATAACAAGGCGGCGCTTCTGGTCAATGGTGTGCGCGACCGGCTGCGCGTCCTGCTGGTCTCCGGTAAGCCCCATGCGGGGGGGAGGACGTGGCGGGATCTGCTGACCTCCGATCCTGGCGTTGACCTTGTGCATTTCACGATTTTACGTGAGCCGGAGAAGCTGGACTTCACGCCGCAGGACGAGCTTTCCCTGATCGCCTTTCCCTTCCGGGAGCTGTTCGAGATCAAGCTTTATGATTTCGACCTCATTATCTTCGACCGCTATCACCTCAACCGGATCCTGCCCAATTTCTATTTCGATAATATCGCCAAGTATGTCGAGGAAGGCGGCGCGTTCCTGGAGGCCAGCGGGCCTTCGTATGCGGGGGAGGATTCCATCTATATGACCAGCCTAGTCAACATCCTGCCGGGCAGCCCGACGGGCGATATCATAGAGCGGCCGTTCAAGCCGACGCCGACCGATCTGGGGCGTCGGCATCCGGTGACGAACAGTCTGGTGTGGGGCGATTATCATTCGAAGGACAAGGGTGTGCCGAGTTGGGGGCGCTGGCTGCGGCAGGTCGGGATTCATCAGGAAAGCGGCGATGCGCTGCTCAACGGGATCGAGGATAAGCCCCTGCTGATCCTCGACCGGGTGAAGAAGGGCCGTGTGGCGCAGATCGCCAGCGACCAGATCTGGCTGTGGTCGCGCGGCTATGAGACCGGCGGGCCGCACGCCGAGCTTCTGCGGCGGGTCGTGCACTGGCTGATGAAGGAGCCGGAACTGGATGAGCGGGCGCTGAGCGTGAGCACCGAAAAAAACACGATCATCGTCCGCAAGCATATCTACGATCAGGAGAAGGAAACGATCGGGATGACGGCGCCAGACGGGAAGAAGAGTATGTTCGATCTTGCTCCTACGCCCGAAGGGTGGCTGGAGCACCGCATCACCGCCAGCGCTTTGGGAATCTATGCTTTCGAGGATGGGAACGGGGAGCGGCGCTACGCGATCATCGGCGATGTCAACCCGCCGGAACTCTTCAGCGTCAAGACGACGGCGGAGAGGCTAGAGCCGGCGCTGAGCGCCTCAAATGGCGGGGCGGTGTGGCTCGCCGATGCGCCGGAGCCGCGGGTGCGGCTGCTGACCAACAGCCGGAGCTATGCCGGAAATAACTGGGTCGGGCTGCGGCGGAATAACGATTATACCGTTTCGGGGGTGAAGGATATTCCCCTGATGCCGGAATGGATGAGCTTGCTGCTCTTGCTCTGCCTCCTCACCTTCGCGTGGTGGCGCGAGGGGATGATGAAATGATTTGATGAGGCTTATTTCAATGGTCTTGCTGTGTTTTTAAATGAAAAAAATATTCGAAAATTGGGTTTTGCCTGTATGGCACCATGATTTTGGTGACCCAGTTCTTGAGTTTAATCTTCTTAAAAATTTTGTTAGCGCATCCTCTCAAAAACTTCCGCAATTAGATTACAAGCTAGACGCCTTTGAAGAAGGTTATCTGTGCGTTGTTGTATTACACAATCAACGAAAAATTGCAGAACTTCATGTCACGAATACGGAAGCGCAGGAACTTAGCCTGTTTCTTTTTGATTCATCTGGTGACGACTTGAAAGAAATGACGTTTAGGAGTTTTGATTCAGGAATTTTTTTTCTTGGAAATTTTCTGAAAGATAATTGAATTAACAAGCTGTTTTTGGCTATCGGAGGCCTATTAAGTATGGGTACACAACATAACGACTTTATGGTCTGTTTTGAGAGGCGCCTTAAACTTCAGCGCACTCCTGATTCCATTTTAGATATTGTCATTCAGATTGGATACCCCAGATGGACGGAGCCAGATATTGAAGTTCGTTGTCCCGTCGCTATTCGCGGAGATGTTGGTCGAGTGAAAGATATAGCCGGGATTGATCCCATCGACGCGATGAAAAATGCAATTTCATTTGTCGAATCTTATCTCAAACAGATAGACAGTCAGACAAAGGTTCTTTGGCCTGATGGTGAGGCCTATTTTTAAACATGAAAATCAAGCCTGTCTTTTCTTTTTGCCGGATACGCGGGGTTTGGCGTGGGCGGTGAGAACCGCGGAGACCTGCTGGGCGATGATTTCCTTGGAGAGCGGTTTTTTGAGGATGGCCTTGATGGCCGGATGGTCCCTGGCAATATCCTCCAGTTGCTGCTGCGCGTAGCCCGTCAGCATGATAAACGGAATATCGGGGAAGTCGTAGTGGACCTGATGCACCAGTTCGGTTCCGGTCATCTTGGGCATATTTTCGTCGGTAATCACGAGGTCGAATTCCCCCGGCTCCTCCCGCAGGCGGTCAAGCGCCTCCAGCCCGCTGGCGCAGCTTTCCGTCCGGTAGCCGAGGCGCAGCAGCATCTTCATCATCATGTCGCGCACGGAATCCTGATCCTCGACCAGAAGTATCCGTGCACCGACCCATGAGGTCTGTGCCTGCTTCGGGGATATACTCTCACGGGGCGCGGATTCGGACGCGGTCAGCATTTTGGCATCGGCGGGGAAATAAAGATCGAAGGTCGTCCCCTGCCCCAATGCGCTTTCGATCACCATCGCGGCCTGATGGCCCACGATCACGCCGTGGACGGTGGCCATGCCGAGGCCGGTGCCCTTGTTCACGGGCTTGGTGGTGAAGAAGGGTTCGAAGATATGCTCCATCACCACGCGGCTCATGCCGCAGCCGGAATCCGAGAGGCGCAGGCGGATGTAGGCCTGTTCCTTCGCCAGATGACCGAGAATGAGGCGAGTTTTCGTGGCGTCCACGTCCTCGATCCATGTCGGGGGCTGCTCACGCGGATCGGGCAGGCTGTCCCAGATGGCCTCGGGATGAGGAAACTCATCGGCGAATTCGAGGCTGACGCCGATGCGGATTTCCCCTTTATTGTTATCGATGGCGTCCCGTGCGTTGACGCAGAGATTCATGAAGGCCTGCATGATCTGCGAGGCGTTGCCGTTGATGATGGCTTGTGGCGTTTCAAAGTCGGTTTTTATTTCTATGGTCTTGGGCAAGCTGGCCTTCAGAATATTCACCGTCTCCTGCAGGGAGATGACGATATCGACGGGTTCCTTGGCGCTGTCCTTGCGGCGGGAGAAGGCCAGCATCTGATCGACGAGGGCTTTGGCTTCGCGCACGGCGGTCAGGATATTTTTTGCGAATTTCTGCTCCTCCGAGCCGCTTTTGAGGTCTTCGTCGAGGAATTCGGCGTAACCGGAAATGGCGGAGAGAATGTTATTGAAATCGTGGGCTATGCCCCCGGCCAGACGGCCGATGGCCTCCATCTTCTGCGCCTGATAGAACTGCTCCTCCAGATTCTTTTTTTCCTGCGCGGCCTTGAAACGCTCCGTCACATCGCGGGTGGTGGCGATCAAGCCGCCATCCGGGAGGCGGGAGACGGAAATGTCGAGGCTGCGCGGGGTGCTCTCCCCCTCCAAAGTGATGTTCAACTGCTCCTGCCAGAAGCCCTGCTGTTCCAGAGCCGGAAGCATTTTTTCGGCCAAGCTCTCCGACACGCCTTCCGGGAAAATACGCAGCCAGCTTTCCCCGATGAACTGGTCCTCCGCCTCCAACGGGATACCGAATATCCCGAACATCGCCGTGTTCATATAGGTCAGGGCGCCGGACGGGTTGATGATCGCTATGCCCTCCTGCGCGGCTTCTATGGCCATCAGGCGATTGCCGAGCAGATCATGCGCGGCGCGGTGTTCATCCAGTAATTGTTCGTGGCTTTTCATGACCCTGGTATTAGTGGCCAGCATATAGAGGCTGAAAAACGCCAGCGCCAGAAGGCTGAAAATCAATAGAAATTCAATAGCGGTGAGCGCTTCCGCTCTATTCTGGACGTGGTAGCAGGTTGTCAGGAGCGCTGTGAGGGACAGACCCAGGACAATTACGGCGGCAGAATTGGTTTGAACAAACTGGCGAAGGGGTTGTTTTTTCATCTCAGATTTATCCCACACCGCCTCGTTTCCGTCCGATTTCGTTAATCCGTGGGCAGGCCGCAATCGCGCAGCTTGAGGGCGGCAACCGTCCGGTTCTTGGCGCCGAGTTTGCGGCAGATGCTACGGACGTGCAGCTTCACGGTCACGATTTTTAGATTCAACGAGTCCGCTATGTCCTGATTGGTTTCTCCGCGTGCAAGATGCGTGACGATCTGGCGCTCTCTGGGCGTCAAACCCAAATCTTCGAGAATTCTGCGGATTTCCTGAGGATCTTTATCCGGGGCGCCGTTCGTATGCGCGGGCTTAGGTCTCGGATCGTTGTAATAGGCGGGCGCGTAGTTCTCCGTGTTCTCCTCCAGCGGAATGTAGGGTTTGCCGGACAAGACCTGCTGGATTCCATTCAGAAGCGACTTTCCGGACAGGGTTTTGGGAAAGTACGCCCGAGCCCCCAATTCAAGGGAGGTCCGCACGTCATCCGGCTCGGCTACGCCCGACATGATCGCCACGGGTTTCCCGGGGTATGTGTCGCGCATATATTTCAGGCCTTCGAAGCCGTTCATCCCCGGCATCATGAAATCCAGCACCACGAGATCGTAATCCGGTTCATCGGCCAGAATTTTTCGGGTTTCATGGAAATCCTTCGCCAGCACCACATGGGCACCCGGATAGGCGCGCTCAATATATTGCACTATAGTATCGCGGAACAACGTATGATCGTCTGCAATTAAGAGTTTCATGCCTAAATATCTGAAGTAAAAAGATTAAAGAAAAATGCCCAATATCTTTAGTATATATTAGCGGACGAATATTAATAAGCAGATAAAATCAGACTACATACATATATATGTAATCTTGGGGTATTTTTTTCTTAATATTACTTAACTTAATTCTCGGCCATAAACAGAATCTGGTCGGGGTTGTTCTGCACCCCTTTCAGGCGAAGGCGGTAGACGTACACCCCCTCAAGGACGCGCTGGACATAGTTCCTTGTTTCGGAAAAGGGGATGAGTTCGATCCAGTCGATCAGGCTGATTTTCCCGGTGCGCGGATCGCCATAGGTCTTGAGCCATTTATCGACACGGCCCGGTCCGGCGTTATAGGCGGCGATGGCCAGCGGGTAGGAATTATTATATTTCCGCAACAGCGAGCGCATATAGGTGGTGCCGAGCTGGATATTATGGGCGGGCCGTTCGGTCAGCCAGGCGATATCGTGGGCAATGCCCAGTTTACGGGCCGTGTCTTTCGCCGTTCCGGGCATAAGCTGCATCAGGCCACGGGCGCCCGCCGGGCTGTAGGCATTATAGTCGAACATACTTTCCTGCCGGATCAGGGCGTGGATGAGCGCCCATTCGACATCGTCGATGCCCTGCACCCATTTGGTGATGGTTGGATAGGATTGCGCGGTCAGGAACAACCCCTTGTTGGTGGCTTTCTTGGCGATTTTAATGGCTTCGTGGGTGCGGCCCATCTGCGCGGCCAGTTCGGCGGCGTAGCGGTAGGCTTTCGGGGTTTCCTCCGCGTCGATGAAGGCCTGCAGGAAACGGCCGGCCTCACCATCCTGTCCGGCAGCATTGAATATCTGCGCGGCCTGAACGAGATCGTTGCGGGCGAATTTGTCCTTGTCCGCGCGCGAGAGGGTCGGCGGCGCGACCTTGGGGAGATGGTCCTGCATCCTGAGTTTGATATTCGCCAGTTGGCCGTAATAGACAGTCTGATACGCTGCAGCTTTCTTGAACCAGCCGCGGGCCATGTCCTCCTTTTTCATCGCCTCGGAAGCACGTCCGGCCCAATAGGCGGCGCGGGCCTTGCTGATCGGGGTTTCGACCTGATTATACATGGCGGTGAATCTTTCCAGCGCCTCGGTGGGCTTGTTCATGAAGCGCAGCGCCAGCCAGCCCGCCAGCCATTCGGCTTCGGCAAAGGAGACTCCGTCCTTCTGCTGATGCTTTTGGGCCAAAAGATACGCGCTTTTATAGCTGCCTTGATCGAGCAGGCGGCGGACGATGATCTGGCGCTCTTCCCACCATTCCTCAAGGTTCTGGATTTTCGAGCTGTCCGGCGCCTGATGCAGCAGTTCCATGGCGCCGAAATCCTGATTGTTCTTGCGGCGCCAGCGGATGCGCTCATAAAGAAGTCCGGCATCGCTCTGGAGGTAGCCAGGAACTTTCTTGATCAGGCCTTCGACATTTTTACGGCCCTGCGCCAGGGCTATCCGTGCCTCGGCCAGTTCGGGGTAGCCTTGCCCCAACACTCCGGCAATCGCCCGGGCGCTGTCGTAGCGCTCGGCCAGCAGGAGCGCATCGAAGCGGCGCTTGTGCGCGTCGAGAGTCAGAAACTGGCCGTATTTTTCGAAAAGGCCGCGTTGCTGGTCGCGACTGGTCAGGGTGCTGGCCCACCAGTCCACCATAAATTTACGGGCTTCGTCCTTACGGCCCTGCGCGATCAGGGCGTCCATGTAGCGGCTCATGCCCCGGCCCGTCTGGGGCGGGTAATCCTTGAACCATGTCAGGACGTCGTTGCTGGGAAAATTCGCGGGCATGATGTCCTCGACCTTCGCGGTCATTTTGGTAATACCCGGCCAGTCGGGATTCTGGCGGATGAAGCGCGTCAGGGTGACAAAAAGTCCGGGATCCCAGCTTGAGCGTTCTTCGGTGAAGACCAGCCAGTGATAAAGCTTGGCGGCCAGCGGATCGCGGCTTTCGGCGATATATTTTCGGGCCTGCTCCTTTTTTCCCTGACGGAAGGATTGAATGGCAAGGACCGTATTCTTTCGCGCCTGTGCGGTCTGGACGCGGCTGATCTCCGAATCCTTGGCGAAAACGGGGGCTGAGAGCAGAAATGCTAACTGAAAAACGCCCAGAAGAACGATCAGAACCTTGCGCGGCGGCTTCCGAGGCGATAAATTGGCACAAATCGCGGGAATTATCGTCAAGAAAGTCCGATTATGTTTAAAGGCTCCATCACTGCCCTCATTACACCTTTTAAAAAAGGCGAAATCGACTGGAAAGCATTCGATAATCTTGTTGAATGGCAGATCGAGCAAGGTACGCATGGTCTGGTTCCGTGTGGCACGACAGGTGAAAGCCCTACTCTTACTTACGATGAGGACATGGCTGTTGTCGAGCGGTGCGTGAAAATCGCCAACAAGAGAGTTCCGGTTATTGCCGGCACGGGTTCGAATGCCACGCATGAGGCTATCACCCTGACGCAACACGCCAAGGATGTCGGCGCGGACGGGGCGCTGATCGTCACCCCTTATTATAACAAACCCACGCAAGATGGTCTTTACGCCCATTACAGGAAAATCCACGATGACGTGGCGATTCCCATTATCATCTATAATATCCCCGGGCGGTGCGTGATCGACATGACCGTCGAGACTATGGCCAAGCTGGCCAAGCTTCCGAATATTGTCGGGGTGAAAGATGCGGCGGGTGATTTGTCACGACCTCTGGAGACGCGCATGGCGATCGGCCCCGATTTCTGCCAGCTTTCGGGCGACGATATCACGGCGGCGGCGTTTCTGGCGCAGGGCGGCGTGGGCTGCATTTCCGTTGTTTCCAACGTGGCTCCGGCGCAATGCGCCCGGTTACAGGAGGCTTGGATGGAAGGTGACCTTGAGACTTTCGCGGAATTGCGTGATCTTTTGCTGCCGCTGGCGAAAACCTTGTTCTGTGAGAGCAATCCGGCGCCCGTCAAATATGCGGCCTCCACGCTGGGCCTTTGTTCCGACGAGGTGCGGCTGCCGCTTGTTCCCGCCTCCGAGAAGGCGCGCAAGCTTGTCGATGCCGCGTTGGAGCAGACGGGCCTGAAAGGCGGACGCGCCAAGGCCCGGCGGGCCTGACCTGCCTTTTAATACACTTGCCAATAACCTGCGTCTGCCTGTACCCTCGCGGTTCCTGAAAAGAAAGGCGCGCAAACTGTTATGGCCGGGAAAAAAGACAAGAAAAAGCCCGCGATGATCTCGACCGACAAGGTGGTGGCCGAGAACCGGAAGGCGCGTTTCGATTACGAGCTTCTGGACCGTTTCGAGGCGGGGATCATGCTGACCGGATCGGAGGTCAAGTCGCTGCGGCTCGGGCAGTGCAGCATCAAGGAAAGTTTTGTCGGGCCCAAGGACGGCGCACTGTGGCTGTGGGGGGCGAATATCGCGGAATATAAACAGGCG
Organism: Alphaproteobacteria bacterium; assembly: GCA_016699735.1. NCBI lineage: Bacteria > Pseudomonadati > Pseudomonadota > Alphaproteobacteria > Alphaproteobacteria bacterium. The sequence continues at coordinate 1,398,831 of CP065008.1, read as the reverse complement.
GGGCCGCATTTGCAGCACGAACCGACACGTCCGAGGAAGCTCCTTCTTCACAAGAAGCAAATCGACAAGCTGATCGGCGCGGTGACCCGCGAGGGCATGACGATTGTCGCCACGCAGCTTTATTTCGATAAAAGGGGGCGGGCGAAGCTGGAAATCGCGATTGCGCGAGGGAAGAAGAAGCACGATAAACGTGAGACGGAAAAGCAGCGCGACTGGGGACGGCAGAAGCAGGCGCTGATGCGCGAGAAGGGTTGATTTTCAGTGTTTTTTTGTGTCCTCAGGCGTAAACTTTTCAGTTGTGCGAAAAGCTGATATTCTTGCAGTCAAGAGATGAAAAAAAGCGGGACGGGGATGCCTTCCTTACAACACCATGCTTTGTTAATTAACGATTCGCAGCGCTGGCGGGTGGACCCCACCTTCGATGATCCTGCGTATCTGTCGTGGACCACGGAAGGCGGAATGATGAAGCCGAACGGAACGGAGCAGACGCGCACCGTGGCCGAGCGGATCCGGGATGTGGCGGACAGGTACCGCGATCTCGGCGTTCCGGTGTTTGTGATCTGTTACGCTTTTGCTGACGAGGACCATACGACTGCGAATGGCGGGCTTTACATGGTCGAATACAAGCCCGAGCGTGGAGATATCATGGTGCGGAAGGAGGAAATGTCCCCCTTCCTGCACAGCGATATCGGCGGAAAGAACATCGATACGGTTCTCAAGCAGCGCGGAATCAAAACGCTGTCGGTTGCCGGGTTTCATGCCTCGATGTGCATCACCGACCTTACTCTGGATGCGCTGGATAAAAAGTATGAGGTCCGCCTGCTGGAAGACTGTATCGGCGAGAATGACCCGCACCCCGAGTTCGCGGTGCCGCGGGCGCTTGAATATCTGGAAAAGAACGGCGCCCTTCGCGTGACGTCCATCGAAGATCTCGCACAACTGCACAACCTGCGGGAACAGGAGAGCGTCCCTGTGTTTGACTATTAATATCCTGCCGAAGACCTTTATTTCTTCTTTTTGGCCGGGGGTGGCCCTTCGTCATTCGCCGCGCTTGCCGCCGCCTCATCCGCCGAGTCTCCGGCTGATTCTGGTCCGGCAAGCATGGCTTCCGCTACAAGGCCCGCGTTCTGGCGGATCTGGTTTTCGAGCTTCGCGGCCACTTCCGGATGGTCCTTCATGAATTGCTTGGCGTTTTCGCGGCCCTGCCCGATGCGCTGGCCGTCGTAAGCGAACCATGCGCCGGACTTTTCGACGATGTTGGCGTTTACGCCCAGATCAATGAGTTCTCCGGTCTTGGAAATGCCTTCGCCGTACATGATATCGAACTCGACCTGACGGAAGGGCGGGGCCATCTTGTTTTTTACGACCTTCACGCGGGTCTGATTGCCGACCACGGTCTCCTTGTCCTTGATCGCGCCGATGCGGCGGATGTCGAGGCGGACGGAGGCGTAGAATTTCAATGCGTTGCCGCCCGTCGTGGTTTCGGGCGAGCCGAACATGACGCCGATCTTCATGCGGATCTGGTTGATGAAGATGACGATGGTACGCGAACGGGCAATCGACCCGGTGAGTTTTCTCAAGGCCTGCGACATCAGGCGGGCCTGCAGGCCGACGTGGGAGTCGCCCATTTCGCCCTCCAGCTCCGCGCGGGGAACGAGCGCGGCGACCGAGTCGACGACCAGAACGTCCAGCGCACCGGAGCGCACCAGCGTGTCGGCGATTTCGAGCGCCTGCTCCCCCGCGTCGGGCTGGGAGATGAGCAAATTGTCTACATCGACGCCAAGCTTGCGGGCATAGCCGGGGTCGAGCGCGTGTTCGGCGTCCACGATCGCACAGGTGCCGCCGCCCTTCTGCGCCTCGGCGATGACCTGCAGCGCCAGTGTCGTTTTGCCGGAGCTTTCCGGGCCGTAGATTTCTACAATTCTTCCGCGCGGGAGGCCGCCGATACCGAGCGCGATATCGAGGCCCAGAGAGCCGGTGGAGACCGACTCCACCTCCATCGCCATCTGCCCGTCATTGAGCTTCATGATGGAGCCCTTGCCGAAGGCGCGTTCGATCTGCGCGAGGGCGGCGTCGAGCGCCTTCTGCTTTTCGGCGGTGTTCTGGGTCATGGCGTTATCCTTGTCCTGTCTGAACGGGGTGATGGTCATAGCGGAGACTCCCTTTTGGCATAATTGGGGGTGATGTGCAAATCCTACGTGGCGGCGCGAACCGCCTTATGCACATGACAATGTTCTTGTTTTATTCTTGTGTCAAGAAAAAAGAACAAAAAAAGAACATTATTCATAATTGGATGTACAAGATAAGAGTTACAAGTTGAAAGAGTTTTGACCACGGAGGTTAAGGAGGAGAGTAAGAGATTAAGGAGTTCCGCTCTTCGGCGAGAAAGCACGAAGACGCTAAGTTTTTTAAACACAACGGGCACGGCGAACACAACGCAAGCCGTGCATCGTTATCTATTTAGGTCGCTTTACTGGATCCCCGCTTACGCGGGGATGACAAAAGAGGGGCACGGTGATGACAAAAGGGACGCGGGGATGACAAAGGGGGCGCGGGGATGCTTTTTAAGGAAGTATTACTCCTCCAGCACCTGCTTTACCTTTTCGGCGAGTTGCTTGAGGGTGAAGGGCTTGGGGAGGAAGTAGATGCGCTCCCCCATATGGTCCTTCAGGCGTTCCTCGGTATAGCCGGAGATGAAGATGATCTTGAGTTTCGGGCTGGCCTCGCGGATTTTTTTGGCCAGGGTGGGGCCGTCGATGCCGGGCATGACGACGTCGGTGATCAGAAGGTCGAGCTTTTTGTTTTCCGCCGCCTCGAACAGGCGCAGGGCGGAATCGCCGCTTTCGGCTGCGAGAACCTTGTAGCCCTTATTCGTGAGGGCGCGCTGGCTGAATGTTCTTACGGCGTCTTCGTCCTCCACCAGCAGGATCGTTTCGGTTCCGGTCAGATCCTTCGGTTTTTCCTCGGTCAGTTCCTGGGGTTCGTCCTCTTCTTCCTCCGACTCGGCGGCGCGGGGGAGATAAATCAGGAAGGTTGTGCCCTTGCCGACTTCGCTTTCGACATCCACGAAGCCGCCGGACTGGCGGATGATGCCGAAGACGGTGGAAAGGCCGAGGCCCGTCCCCTGCCCCACCTCCTTGGTCGTAAAGAACGGCTCGAAGATGCGGGCGAGGTTTTCTTTCGTGATGCCTGTTCCGGTGTCCGTGACTTTGACCAGCACCCAGTCGCCGGGGGGCATATCCTCCGTCTTGATTTCGCGGGGCTTGCGGTTGGTGTAGTTCTCCGTGGTGACGGTCAGGGTGCCGCCGCCGTCCATCGCGTCGCGGGCGTTGACGGCGAGGTTGATGAAGACCTGCTCCATCTGGCCCTCGTCGATTTTCACGAGGCCGAGATCGTCGCCGTGGACGATATCAAGTTCGATGTTGGCACCGATCAGGCGGCGCAGGAGGTGCGAAAGTTCGGTGAGGATATCGGTCAGGTCATGCAGGCGCGGGCGCAAGGTCTGCTGCCGCGAAAATGCCAGAAGCTGGCGCACGAGGTTTGCGGCGCGGTTGGAGTTCTGCTTGATCTGCATGATGTCGCCGAAAGACGGATCGCCGGGCTTGTGGCGCAGGAGCAAAAGATCGCAGAAGCCGATGATGGCGGTCAGCATATTGTTAAAGTCGTGCGCGACGCCGCCGGCGAGCTGGCCGATGGCCTGCATCTTCTGGGACTGGACGAACTGCTCCTCCAGCGATTTCTTTTCTGTCATGTCGATGAAGTGCAGAACCATGCTGCGCCCCTCACGGAAGCGGCGGGCGTGAAGCTGCGTAATAACCGGGCGTTTCTCGCCCTTGAGCGTGACTTCCATGGTTCCTGAAATCTGCTGGCCCTTTTCGGTGTGGCTGAGGGCTTCAAGAACGGTGTCGCGGTCTTCGCCGCCTAAAAGAATTTTAAAGTCCGTGCCCTCGATATCCGAAACCGTGCGACCAATCATGCGGGCGAATTCGCCGTTGCAATCCTCGATCATGCCGTCCTGATTGACGAGGATGATCCCCAGCGGCGCTTCCTCGAAAAATCTCTGGAAACGGTCTTCCGAGGCCTGCAGGGCTTTTCGCATTTCGCGTTCGGCGGTGAGGTCGTGGACGACGGCGCGGGTTCGCACGGCGCCGCCCTCGCCCTGCACGATGCTGTAATTGACGGAGGCCAGGAAGGTGCGGCCCGCCGGACCCTTCATCTGCACCTCCACGATCTGGGAGCCTGCGCTTTCGTTGGTGAGTTCGTAGGGTTTCGCGTTCTCCGGCGGATGCTCCATATAGGTATGGAGCTTGCCCTGCAAGAGCAGGAGAGCCAGATCCTCGCCCAGCCAGCGGGCGAAGGTGGCGTTGGCGAACTGGAAGCGGCCGTTCTCATCGACGGAGAAAAACCCGACCGGGGCGTTGTCTGTAAAGTCTATAAGTTTCTCGCGCTCCTCACGCACCGAGCGGTCGGCGGTGTAGCGCTCCGTGACGTTATCGAGGCGCCAGTGGATGTATCCGGCGTGGCCGGCGATGGGCTGGGCCGTAACCTGATACCAGCCTTCGAGATCGCGCAAGTCACAGTAAAGTTCGATGGAATCGGTCAGGCCGCGGTGCGCTACATCTGAGAGAGAGTCGAGCAGGCCCGAGGCCTTGTCGTTATTCTCAAACATACGAACCAGCGCGGCGTAGCTGACGTCCTTTTCGACGCCGCACATTTCGGCGAAACGCTGGTTGTAGTAGAGCGTGTTATCGGCGCTGTCGGTGATCAGGCGCCCCCCGCGGCTGCCCTCCATCACCTCCTTGATGAGGACGAGTTCGTCCTCCTGCGTGGCTTGCAGGTATTGCGCCCGCTTGGCTGCGAAGGCGACCAGCGTGGCGGCGACGAAGACGAAGATGGAGACGAAGATCGTGGTGCTGTCCACCCGCGCCACGCTGACCACGAAGACCATGACGACGAGGTAAAGCGCGAAAATGAGGAAAACCAGAAGGCTGCTCAAATGGCGGCGGCCTTCGACCTGATGACGGGCGCCGGTTGTCTTATGATGGCGTTCGATGAATTCCTTGTGGTCTATCGTCATTCTGAGCGGGATCGGGTCGTTTTACATATGAACATCAGGGTTCTAACGGAATCATGGCACAAAGGCAAGGTTCTGAACAGGTTCGGGATGGGGTGGCGCCTGATTCTTCCCCTATCCCAGCGGGCGGCCCCTGATCTTGTAGACATAGGAGATGACTTCGGCGACGGCCTTGAAATGCTCGGCCGGGATCATCTCGTCGATCTCCACGGTGTCATAAAGAATGCGGGCCAGAGGCGGGTTTTCATAGATGATGATCTCGTGTTCCTTCGCCACTTCGCGGATGCGGAGCGCCAGATCGTCCACGCCCTTGGCGATGCAGACCGGGGCGCTCATCTCGGCGGGGTTGTATTTGAGGGCGATGGAAAAGTGGGTCGGGTTGGTGATGACCACGTCGGCGGTCGGGACGGCCTGCATCATGCGCTGGCGGGCCTTCTGTGCGCGGAGCTGGCGCAGGCGGCCTTTGACCATCGGGTCGCCCTCGGTCTGCTTGTATTCGTCCTTGAGTTCCTGCTTGGTCATCCGCATCTTGCGGTAATATTCGTACCGCTGATAGAGCAGGTCCGTGACCGCGATGACCAATGTCAGGACCAGAATCCCGACCAGCATCTTTACGACCAGATATTGAAGCTCGGCGAGGGCGGCGATGGTTTCAAGGTCGATGAAATGCTCGAAGCGGTCGAAATAGGGATAGATAATCATGGCCGACATCGCGCCGACCAGCGAGATTTTCAAAATCCCCTTCACGAATTCGACGAGGGAGCGCATGGAAAAGAGGCGGTGGAAGCCCTTGATGAGGGAAATCTTGCTGATGTCCGGCTTGACGACTTCGGGCGCCATCAGGGGGCCGACCTGCAGGAAGGGTGCGAGGAAAGCGGCGGCCATCAGAAGCAGCAGCGGCAGGAAGAGGATTTTTACCACCTCCCACGCCGCGCCGCCCAGAACCACGGATAACCCTCCGGGCATCGAGGGAAAATCATGCGGGCGCTCGATGAAGCTCCGCATCATCACGGTCAGGTCGCTCATGACCGGACCGGCGAAGACGCCGACCATCAGGGTTCCGGCCAGCAGCATCACCCAGTTGTTCATTTCGCGGGAGAGGGCGACCTGTCCGCGCTTTCGCGCTTCCTCGATCTTTTTCGGGGTGGGGTCTTCGGTCTTCTGACTGTCGTCCTGCTCGTCGCCTTCGGCCATCTTGCGCTTCTCCTAGGGGCTGGCGGCCTGGAAGAAAACGGTCAGGCTGTTTTCGTAGAAAGCCACCCATGTCAGGAAGAGCGTCGAGGCGGCCAGCATGAGCAGGATCAGGGACAGCACGATCTGGATCGGGAGGGCGAGAAGAAAGACCTGCACCTGCGGCATCAGGCGGGAGAGGACGCCCATCGCCACGTAGATCAGGAGGGTGAGAACGATAAAGGGTGTGGCGAGTTTCACGCCCACGGCGAAGGCGGAGGTCACGGCCTTGGTCATCACCTCGGCCATGCTTCCCGTATCCGGCACCTCCCCCACCGGGAACATCTGGTAACTCTCGACGAGGCCCATAAGCAGGAGGTGGTGGAGATCGGTTTTAAAGAGGATCAGGACGCCCGTCACCGAGAGCAGTGCGCCCATGAGCGAACCCTGCGTGGCCAGAGAGGGGTTGAAGACCTGCGCGTTCGAGAGGCCGGACTGCATGGAGATAATCATGCCCGCCGTGTCCATCGCGGTCATGAAAATCCGCGCCACCGTACCGATGAGCAGGCCGACGATGAATTCGGTCGCGATCATGACGAACAGCATGAAGGTTTGCGGCAAGGGCTGGGGGATGAAGGGCATCACCAGCGGGAACAGGACGAAGGACAGGCCCAGCGCGAGATGCAGGCGGATGCGCTCGGAGACGAACGAGTCGCCCAGACCCGGCATGATCATCACGGCGGCGCCGATGCGGACGAAGGTCAGGATGAAGGCCAGAACGCCGCCGGCCAGAAAGGTTTCCAATGCGCTTTGCATGGCCGTCCCCTCTCCTGGCCCCTAGCCGCCCGCGATTTTCAGCGCCAGCCCCTCCATGAACATGATGAGCGTGTTCATCATCATGGGCAGGAAGAAAAAGAGCGAGAGGAAAATCGCCACGATCTTCGGCACGAAGACCAGTGTGATCTCCTGCACCTGCGTCAGCGCCTGAATCAGCGCGATGGTGACGCCGACCAGCAGCCCGACCAGCAGGACCGGCAGGGAAATCTGGATGGTGATCAGCAGCGCCTCGCGCACGGTTTCGATGACTTCCGCGTCTGTCATGGGGAACAGGGTAGCAGAAAGGGCGCGGCGGGACTATTGCGCGGCGGGAGGCGGGGCGGAGTTATCCCCTTTTCTTCGGTTTGTATTCACTTCTATCGCTCTCAATATCTTTTCCGTGAAATAGATTTTCTTGCCCTTGTCCTCGCCCCACAGTTCTTTGTGTCTGGAAATAAAATGCCTCAATTTTTTGGAATACTCCTCCGGGCAGTCCCTAATAACAATTTCAGTAAATTGTACACCCGGATCAGCGCCTAACTCCAGAAACCACATTCCAAACCAGAGATATTCCACCCTGCTTTCAACAGGTAAATTTTTCACATTTTTTTCATATTCTTCAAAGAAGAACGTCCATACTTCACCATCGCCCCAAAAAGCGTGCATTCCATTTTCCTCATAGCTCCTCGCCTTATTCGCCAAACGTACAATCTTTCCGATTGACCTTTCGAGTTTTTCATCGTTTTGAGCTTCGGCTTGCTCTGCCCATACATTCTGAGGAATGATCAGAGGAAAAATGAGCAAAGCCCGTAAGATGAGGTGAAATTTTCTCATTTTTTTCGTCAAGAACATCATGAGGTAGATCGTAGCATATTGTTGTGAAACTTGCCCCCTCTCCCTGCCCTCTCCCCCTTTTTGAAGGGGGAGAGGGCGTGCAAGCTTGGTGAGCGGACGCGAGCCTAGCGGCGCGGGAGAGGGGGGGTGAAAAAGCCCTATACAATAATATTGCTGATCATCAAATCCCCGTCCGCGAACAGCTGGTTGACGTCCAGACCTGTGACGCCCTTGATTCTGGCCGCGACCTCAAAGGAGGCGCCGCCATCGGTTCCGTTAATATCAACGGAGAGGAGGCTGTCAGCCCCGCTTTGGGTGATCTGCACGAAGTCCGTAATCGCGTCGGTTAAAGGATCGAAATTCAGAATGTCTTTGATCTGGATTCTGTCGCCCTCGGAAATGCTTAAATCCAGAATGGTGTCGGGGCGGTTGAAATTGATGCCGTCCAGAACGAACAAATCGGCATCACCGCCGCCGTTCAGCCTGTCGGAGCCCTTACCGCCGTACAACGTGTCGGCGCCCTCGTTGCCATAAAGCTTATCCCAACCGCTGCCGCCGAAGAGTACGTCGTCTCCTCTCAAGCCGATGAGTGTGTCATTCTGATAACCGCCGATGTAGCGGTCGCCCTCGTCCGTGCCGATATAAAAATCAGCGACGTCGTTTACCCGGATGGACACCGTGGCAAAATCATGCGCGCCGGACTCATCCAGAAGCTTATAGGTAAAGCTGTCCGTGCCGTAAAAATCGGCTTTCGGGGTGTAGGTGAAATCGCCGCTTTCAGAGAGGACGACCGTGCCGCCCCTGGAGGTTGTGAAGGTCTGCGCCAAGACGTGCAAGACATCGCCGTTCGGGTCACTGTCCGGCCCGTGACCGTGGTCGGCGAGGACGTTGCCAGAGAGGATGGTGTCTTCGAGCATGCTGAAGACATCGTCTTTGGCGGAAGGAGGAATATTAGAATATTCCGGGAGAATAAAATTACCTTGCCCGATTGTGTCTGCCTGAACCCCTAAAAGGATAGCCAGAAGCTGCTCAGGATCAGCACCTTCACTTCCGTCAAGATCAATATGCAATTTGGCATCTGAGTTATTCTGCTCAAGCCTGATATAGCCTTTTGTAAAAGCTTGGTCTGGTAGGAAGCCGATAGACCTGCCCAGCAAGGTTGTCAGGTCTATCTTTTCGTTTGATCTAAAATCGGCGACCGTATCTACACCCTCAAGGTTATCAAAAACAAAGGTGTCTTTTCCTATACCACCTTTCATCCAATCAGAGTCTGTGCCGCCATTAAGCGTATCATCGTCGTCACCACCCCACAGAAAATCTTCACCTTCTTGCCCGAAGAGTCTGTCCTTTCCCTGATGGCCTTTTAGTGTATCTCCTCCTCCTTGGCCACATAACTCATCGTCACCTGTATAACCGTAGATAATATCTGATCCATCTTTGCCGTATATTTTATCATGACTTAATCCACCTTGTAGAAACTCCGCTTCGTCACTGCCCTCAATTATCTGAGGCAGTAGATGGCTTATCGGGATCAGAACAACTTGTGAGCCTATGTTAGCCGCAATAGATTTACCATCTGGTGAAAAGCTGAAAACGGAATCAACAAAGTCGGCAACTCTAAAAATATCGCCATTTTTGATATCTTTTAGGTAAAGCTCTTGCGTCCCAAAAGAGTTGCTTGAAGTAAGGTTGTTCGAGTTGCTAACAAAAGCGACGTGAGTGCCATCGGGTGAAAATACTGGCTTATCGCTGTTGCCATCTCCCAGAACTCCTAGAGAATTTGTTGACAATGCCTTGGTTTCACCAGTCTCAAGGTTCTTAATAAAAATGTCTTGTTTGTTGTTTGTATCGTTTGGTACGAATCCTTCAGCCCAACTTGTAAAAGCTACTAATTTTCCGTCAGGAGAAAAGGCAATACTCAGTGGTTTTGCAGTTGGTCCTTCAACCTGATTTCCGCTGCTATCAGTGCTTACTATTGAAAAAGTTCCCGAAGCAATATCTTTTAAAAATACATCTCTTGCATCATTCGTGTCGGCCAACAGGAGAACATCATTTCCGCCATGGTCAAAAGCAATCTTTGTCCCGTCGGGCGAGAATACAGGAGTGCTGCTCCACATACTAAAGGGAGTAACGAGAGTAACTTCTCCGGTTTCTATATTCTTAAGAAATACATTTGGCCCCTCAAGAGAAACGTCTTCCGGTGACCCACCTGGAACAAATGTATTTACCGTACTTTCAAAGACTATTTGAGCACTATCAGGTGACCAAGAAAAATTTCCAGAGTACCCAAAGTAATCATACAAAGATATTCCATTAATATCTGCGCTTACTATTGTTAAATCACCTGTAATGAGATTCTTAACAAAAATATCCTGAATAAGATTCAAATCTCCGCTCGAAAAATTACTTGATAGACTTGTAAATGCTATTTTGGTTCCGTCGGGGGAAAATTGAGCACTTTGGCTGTTTCCGTTCCCCTGTATACCGCTTAAGTCTTTACTGATAAGAGATACCTCACCAGAAATCATGTCTTTTACGAAAATGTCGGTTTTTGTGTTTGTGTCTCCATCGACTAAATTTGTTGCAGAACTTGTAAATACGATTTTTGTTCCGTCAGGAGAGAAATGAGGCTCGAGGCTATGGCCGTTTGCGTTGATTCCTGAAAAATTTTTTGAGACTACTTCTGACATGGAGACTCCATAAGATACATACAAAAAATGATTTTGATTTTTTTTACTATGGATAAAGAAAAAAAGACTTTCAACTGAAAGTAATATTAAAGGTGTGGCTTTCCCCTTTAGTTATGATGTCATGCGTTACCCCCTCTCCCTGCCCTCTCCCCCTAGAGGGTGAGAGGGGAAAAAAACGGGGGTGGCACTAAATCGGCATCCGCATAATATCCTGATAGGCGGAGATGAGGCGGTCGCGCAGGGCGATCACGGTCTGGAGGGCGAGTTCGGCCTCGGTCACGGCCTGGACCACGTCGGTCACGTCGGCGTCGCCGGTCACGGCCTTCGCGGACATTTGCTCCCCGGCCTTGAGCTTGCCGACGGTATTTTCGAGCGAGCCGCGCAGGAAATCCGAGAAGCTGACGCCGCCGTCATCGGCCAAAGACGCGCCCGCCTTGCTCCCCACATTCAGGGAGTTGGTGTACGCCTTCGCGGCGAAGTTCGGGTCTGTAATTTTATCGGCGGACATGGCGGGGGGCTCCCTGGATGTTCATACTATACCTGTCGTTTACGCCCTTAGCAAATCAATCGTCCGCAGAATCAGGCCACGCGCCTGTTCGACGAGGCCGAGGTTGGCCTCATAGGATCTTTGCGCCTCGCGCATATCCATCATCTCGATCAGCATATTGACGTTGGGCAGCTTGACGTAACCGGAGGAATCCGCCGCCGGGTGGTCGGGCATATATTGCATCGTAAATTCCGCGTTTTTATCCACGCCGATCCTGTCCACCTCCACGAGCTGGACGCCCATTTTTTTGTCGAGTTCGTTGGCGAAGCTGATGGTCTGGCGTTTGTAAGGGTCGGAGCCGGGGGTTTTTCCGGTCGTGTCCGCGTTGGCGACGTTTTCCGCAATCACGCGGACCCGCGTGCCCTGCGCCTTCATGCCGCTGGAGGACACCAGCATTGCGCCTAACATATCTGAACTCATAGCTTTTCCCCTTTCCCGTTTGCGTTATCTCACGTTGGCTTTATCTGACACCGAGGGCAATTTTCATCATGCCGATCTGCTTCTGATAGAGATTGAGCATGAGGTTGTAATCCATGACGTTGCGGCCCGCGTTGAAGAGCTGCTCCTCCATCACCACCGCGTTGCCGACGGGGGCCACTTCGTAGAAAGTTTTCTGTTTACGGTCATTCGCCTGCCCCACGGCGCCGCCCGACTGGCCCATATGCATGGGGTCGGTCTGCGCGGGCTGGACGCCCATGCCGCCTGTCACGCCGCTGAGAACCGATCCGAAATCGACCGGAGTCAGATCCTTGGGCTTATAGCCCGGCGTGTCGGCGTTGGCGATGTTTTCGGCGATAACCTTGTGGCGCTGGCCCAGATAATCGAGCTTGGCACCGATAGCCTTGAGCAGGCCGATCTCTTGAGTCGACATGACGCATTCCTTACACTAGTCTTTCCACCGGCCCCTTGTTTTTTTATGGCGGGGCGCTGGAGGGAACCTTGCAGGAACCGTGCCAATGACCGATCTCTTCGATGACGGGTCTGATCCCGCGGGCGAACACCCGCTAAAGCCCTTAAATGCAAGGGAAATCCCGAAGGATAAGACCGCCGTGGCACTCAAGGAATCCATGGGCGGGAAAAAAGTGCCGAGGATTGCCGCCGCCGGACGGGGAACGATTGCCGAGCGAATCCTGCAACTGGCCTATGAAAACGGGATTTATGTGCGCGAAGACGGCGATCTGGCGCAGCTTCTGGCCAAGATCGAGCTGGACAGCCCGATCCCCAGCGAAACCTTTCCGGCGGTCGGGGAGATCCTTTCGTATGTGTACCGCGCCAACGGCCAACCCGATCCTTTTGACACGGACGCGAAATTTAGTAAGAATGGGGAATAACTGACTGAAATCGGTGATGTTTTATGAATTCTGGCGGACATCGGGAGACTCTGGAACGGGAGATCGAGAGCCTGACGGAGATTCTTTCGCAGGCGTTTGAGACCTTGCGGCAGGGTCATGCCCCGGTTCTTGGCGATCTTGGCTTACGGGTCGAGCGGCTGTGCCGCGATGTTTCGGAATCTGCGCCTAACGTCCGCGAAAGTTTGCGGCCCCTGCTTGCGGGTCTGATCCAGAGGCTCGATGAGCTGGCGCTGGATATCCAGACCTTCCAGTCCGGCCTTAAGGAGGCGAAGGCACCATGATGATGGGGTATCTCACGCGCCGCCGCGCTTATCATATGCTGAAGACCGGGCGGAACCCCAAGGCACTGTTCAAGCTGATCAAGCCCTATATCAAAACCAAGGATCCCGATGCGCTTTATCTCTATTCCTGCTTTTCCCTTCCTGAATGGGGGGAGACGGATGAGAGTTTCTTCGCGCGGCGTTTCAAATATCTGCGCTTTGCCGCGCAGGCCGGGCACGCCGAAGCGATTTATGAACTCGGCCTTGTTTTTCACACCGGGTACGGCGGTATCGAACAGGACAAACGCAAGGCGGCGCAGCATTTCAAGGCTGCGGCGGAAAAGGGGCATCCGCAATCGAAGCTGTATTATGGACTTGATCTTTTTTATGGATCGTGCGGGATCGAGAAAGATGAGGTTCTTGGAATCAGCTTCGTTCATCAGGCGGTTGACGACGGCGTTCATGATGCCCGCTATACTCTGAAAAAACTTCTAAAACTGAGAGAGATTGAGAAAAGCACGTCATGAGTCCGGATGATCTTTTCAGTATCGGGCGTATGCTGGCCGCGCTGGTTTTTGTGCTGGCCCTTATGGGCGGGCTGGCTCTTGTTCTCAAGAGGCTCGGCCTGTCCGGTCCTGTCGTCAACAACCAGGGGAAGAGGCGGTTAAAGATTATTGAATCCCTGCCACTTGATGCAAGGCGGCGTCTGATTCTGATTCAATGCGACGACGAGCAGCATCTCGTTCTTATCGGCCCCTCGGGAGAAGTCGTCATTAAAACCGGAATCAAACCCGTCGCTGGCTCACCCGATGCTGTGGATGCTTCTCAGGAAGCCAATCGTTAATCTTTCTTGCCTGGTTTTGAGCGTGTACGATTTTCTTCAGGCAAGCGATTCATGTTTTTTAATTATTTCAGCCCGGATGTTCGTTCTGCGCGAGGATTTCATTGTTCTCTGCGTTTCCTGGCTTTTTGTTTTCTTATTGCGCTTGGGTTTTACTGTACGCCTGCTGTAGCGCAGAATGTTTCCATAGACTTCGGCGAGGATGGCGATGCTACGGCCAGCGGACGGATCATCCAGATCGTCGCGTTGCTGACCGTTCTGTCGCTGGCACCGTCTATTCTCATCATGATGACGTGTTTTACGCGGATTGTCATCGTCCTGTCTTTTCTTCGCACGGCGATTGGTATCCAACAGACCCCGCCCAATACCGTGATGATTTCACTGGCGTTGTTCCTGACTCTTTTTATCATGACTCCGACACTGCAGGCCGCCTATGATGCCGGGATCAAGCCCCTGATCGACGGGCATATCGACGAAGTCACGGCTTTTGACAAGACCACCGCGCCGTTCAAAACCTTTATGCTGGCCAATACGCGTCCGAAAGACCTCGATCTTTTTGTGGAGTTGAGTAAATCCGGGCCGTTCGACTCGCCACAGGCGATCCCGCTTCAGATCGTGATTCCCTCGTTCATGATCTCGGAATTGCACCGCGCATTTGAGATCGGCTTTATGCTGTTTCTGCCGTTTTTGATTATTGACCTTGTGACAGCCTCCATCCTGATGTCCATGGGGATGATGATGCTGCCGCCCGTGACGGTTTCACTGCCGTTTAAGATTATTTTCTTTGTCCTCGTGGAGGGTTGGTCGCTGTTGTGCGGGGCACTGGTTCAGAGCTTTGATATACCGTAGTCTTTCTTGTAAGACTAGAAAGTGTCAAAAAAACAGCCGCAATCGTTATTATTAACAAGAAGAGCAAAATGGTTATTTGTGAGTCTTTTCTCTTATTGATTAGTTGCTGTTGGTACTCGTAAAATATAATGGATTGCATATCATCTTCGCTGTGCGAAGCATCAGGTTCAGGGCTTGCCTGTTTGTTCTGCTCCGCCTGTCGTTTTTTTCTCAACGGTTTCCGACTTATAGCCATCTAAAAAATCCTTAAATAAATCCACTTCCGAGACAACGGACATTAACGTATCGCGGTCCGCAAGAACTGTGTTCCGGCGGGGACGCGTAATTACCTCGAACTGATGGGCCATGGAAGATGTCGCCATCAGTTTCTGATATTTTTCGCGTAAATTGGCAATGGCGATCCGGTCGTTCGAAAGGTTGAGCGCTACAGCCAGATTCATAATAACCTGTGCCTGCTTTTCCGTCAAAGTTCCATCCGCCCCGGGCCTCTGGTCCTCCAGCACCTGATTGAGCGCGTCGGCGGCCTCCGCCCAATAGCCAGCCTGCCAGGAGATATCGGCCCGAAGGCGGTTGACATCGGGGGCGGCGCTTATATTCTTCAGCAAAGCCAGAGCCTGCTCGGGTTGATTGTCCTGAGCTAAAGCGCGGCTCCGCAGCAGGGTCATTGCGCGGACCGTTTCCTCCTTTTCCAGGCCTTCGGGGATCAGGCCAAGGGATTCCTGCATTTTACCTAAGGTCTGCATTGCCTTTTGCGGCTGGCGATCGAGAAGATAAATTGATGCTAATCTTTTGGCGACCTGAAGTTTTTCCTCACCTTTCAGTCGGTGGTTGACCTGATTTTCCAGTAATTTTGCCGCACGGGCCAGGAGGTCGGCGTTGACCAGATGTTCGGCAAGATTGCGGACCAAACGGTCGCCGGGTTCTCCGGGCGGGGTCAGTTCGGTGAATTGCTCGTACAGCGCCACGGCATCGAGGGCGCTGAGCTTTTTGAGATCGGCCCCGAGGAAAAGATCGGTGAAGGTCTTGCTCATATCCGCGGAGACGCGGCGTCCGAGTTCTGTTTCCCCCGCGACTTCAGAGGCATCGCGCATAATACCGAGCCCTTTAACGTATTCCTTTTTCTTGAAATAGGCGTTGCCGAGCCAGTAATTGACCAAGGCCTCAACCTCGTCGCCCCGCCAGGCGTAACGCAGCCTTTCAAGGCGATCGATCGCTTTTTCATTCGTAATCGTCCCCTCCTCATCCAGCAGGCGCGTGATGGCCAACCCGGATTTGACGCGGAAATAGTCGTCCTTTCCAGTCTCCAGTTCCTTCCAGATATCGAGCGCCTTTTGCTTCTGACCTTTCTGACGGGCGGATTCCCCGCGCAGATAGGATAAAGCGGCGCGCATGGGATCGTCCAGTTCGTCCTTGTAGTACTCGACGAGGGCCAGAAGCTCGTCGGCCTTATCGATCCGGCCTGCCCGGAGCAGGACTTCGGAGAGAACAAGGGCCACACGACGGCTAACGAGGCCGGGATATTCATAGAAAGCGGCGAGATTTTCGGGCAGGACGTTTATGGCCTGCTGCCAGTCGCCAAGATCGGCCAGGACGTAGGCTTTCCAGTATCCGATTTCCTGATAGGGTTTGAGTTCCTCGCGCTGAAGGTCGGCCAAAGCAACATCGGTCTTGCCGTCGAAGGCGTTGGCCATGCCGCGCAGGGCGATAAATTCAGGATTTTTTTTGATATCCGGCAGTTCCTGTCCTGCGAAATTCAGGAAACCCAGGGCTTCGGCGCCCATACCGCTCAGGAGATAGGCCTTGGCCAAGGCGATTAAATCTTCGGCGCGGGAGGCCTTGGTGTATTCGGGCAATGAAGCCAAAACTATATTTTTATTTTGCTCAAGGGAGTCGTAGGGAATTCTCTGCCACTCCGCGAAGTTGAAAATGCGCGGGCCAAAGTCGGCTGATGCCGAACCCTTGTAGGGCGAAGGCGGGCCGCCCGTATCTGACGAAGCGCTGCCGATGATTTTTTGCGGTAAAAGCGCCAGACCGCCGGGACGGGAAATTTCTATCCCCTTCTCGGTGAGATCGACGCTAAGGTCATCGACCTTGGGCATCACGGCCAGACCAACAACCGAGCGCAAGAGGGTGAAATCGACGAAATCCTGCGCCGGACCGGTATATTGCTCGGCGTTTTTGACTGTGACAATTTTGAGCTTCTGCCCGGTGAGCGGGTCCGTCATTTCCAGAATGGAACCGGGTTCCTTGAGGGGCAAGATCAGCTTTCCGCCGCGGGAAAAGTTTCCGCCGCGGGTGATGCGCTCGGGCTCTACCGGGGTCAATTTGAGTTCCTGCTTGTCGAAAATAACCTTCCACGATAATTCGCCGCCCTTGGCTTTCACCTGATAGCCTGTGGGCATCGAAGTTCTGTAAGCGCGGCCACCTTCGAGCGGCTGATCCTGCATTTCAGCAAAAATATAGGGCGTCTTGCTGTTGACGACCGGCTTGAGGTGTCCGGAATCCCGGTCGGTAACGAACCAGAGGTCACCCATATTCTCAAACACAGCCAGTCCGACCGAGGCCGTCGAGGTTACGGTGAGAACGTGCAACGCCGCCGGATCGGCCTCAAGCTTCGGGGGAGCGGGTTCGGCTTTGGGCGGCGGAGGCGGAGGCGGAGGCTGAGGCTGAGGCTGAGGTTGAGCTTGCGGCTCGGGCTGGGGTTGCGGCGGGGTCAGCTTTGCCTGCTCCGGCGGCTTGGCTTGCTGCGCCGTTTCCGGGACCAGTGAAAATTTAAGACCGTTTTTCGCCGTATTTTCGGTTCCGATGGCCGGAGTCTCCGTTGGTGTCTTTTTCTCCGGCGGAGTGGAATGGGGAAGTTCCTTCGGCGGCTCGGTTTTGACCTGTTCAACTTTTTGCGGCAAGGGTGGGGTTTCTTCCGGCTTTTCAGAGGCTTTGGCCGGAGGTTCCTCTGTTTTGGCTTCGGCGGCAGGTTTTTCCGGTACGGGTTCCGGTTTCTTGTCCGGTGTGGCGTCCACCTGTTTTGGCGGTTCCTTTTCGGATTCAGGCTTTTTTTCCGGTTCTTTCTTTTCCGGGGCGGCTTTTGCGTCTTCCTTCGGCGGATTATAGATATCGACGACCACGCGGTTATTAGCCAACGCAAAGGCCTTGACCTTGCTGTCCTCGGGGACGATCATTGAGACCGTCAGGGGATCGTTCTTGATGACCCGGAACCCTGTGACATTCTCCAGCTTTGAAGAATCAAAGCCTGATAAATCCGTCCGTCCGGCTTCCTTGAAACGGATGATCAGAAGTTTTTCATGGCTTTCGTCGATGGTGTATTCCACGGCGCGGCCCCAGTCGAAGACCACGCGTGAATAATCTTCGTGCGCCCCCGATCTCACCGCAATTTTTTGCTGAGCAAGAGCCGTCCGGGGGTACGCAAGAGAGAAACAAAGAGACAGAACTGAAAAGCCTAAAAAAAACCTTTTCATCGCTTCAAGTTGCCACAGGTGTCCCCTGCGGTCCAGAGGGTTTGCCGTTTCATCCCGTCAGGGTTGTTCAAACATCAGCAGTTCGCGCTCGAGGCCGTTATCGCGCAAAATGACGATATCGACACGCCCGGATGCGCTGCTCCCCTCCTCGCTGCGGGCGCTGGAGAGGCCGCGCACCAACATTTCCTTGCCATAGCCGTTTGCACGCAGAAAGGCGGCGATTTGCGCGGCTTGGCCAAGCGATGACGTCCAGCCGTCCGCGTTTGCCCCCTGCGGAGCCGGGCCAGCCTGCGGCGTATGGCCGACCACCTCGATGCGGTTTTTGATCCGGGCCAGAATGTCGGTCAGCGCGATCAGGGCCGCGCGGCTCTCCGCCTTGCGCTCGGGGGAGGCGGTTTCAACAATTATGTCATTCGGCAGGGACACGATCAGGCGGTCGCCCTGCTGGGCGATGACGTAGTCGGTTATCTCCTGTTTTTCGTAGGCCTGGTCTATCAGTCCTCTAAGATAGGGCAGACCCAGCGCCCGCGAGAGATCGAGCTTGTCGATACTGATCGTGTCTTGCGGTCCGGCGTTATAAGGCTTCGAGAAGGTTTTCGTAAACTCGCTGCTGAGGGAGGCCGAGAGTTCGTTCCACTTGTCCTCCTCGGGCACCGACATGGCATACGTCAGCACGAAAAAGGTGAGCATCAGGGCCACGACATCGGTGATGGTGATCAACCAGAGCTTGACCTCCTCCTCGATCGGGTCGATCTCCTGCACATATTTTGAATAGCCCTGAAAAGACTTCTGTTGCTTTTGATCCGTGCGGGGAAATGCAGATACCACATTGCCTGCGGATTCTTCGGATTCGCTCATAGCTCCTCCGACTCGGGCTGTTTCGGTGCGGCCCGGAAGGGTTCGTAGCGCACAAAGAAGATATCTATGAAGCCGTTTTCTCCCCTTTGCAGTCCTGAACTCAGAAGCGTTTTTGGAATTCCCATCTCTTCGAGTTTTTGGGCGAACCCGCTGACCGTCTCAAGCTTTTTCTGAAAACCTTCCGGGTCGGATTTCGTCATGTCCGCCGGATCCTGCGGGACGCTGAGAAGCATATCCATACGATAAGGAATTCCGCGGTCCTGCGTTTGCAGAAGAGCTACCAGCGTGGGGACAAAGTTGCCCTGTCTGCCGCCATTTTCCTCCGTAAATTCGATCCCCCTAGCGAAGGAACCGATGGGCAGGCGGATCCTCATCATGTTGCCCAAACGGTTGCGCTTGGCCTGAACGTCGGTGAGGTTGGTCACAAACAGAGATTCTATCCGTTCGAGGGAGTCCCCCTCGCCTTTCAGGGCGATTTCGACAAATTCGTTCAGCGGCGCCTGACCCTGCTCCTTGGTTTTTCCGGAAAAGGCAACCGAGAGGCTCCGCATCACCGGGTTGGCCTTCGATTGGTCAAAGCCGGATTTGCTGTTCATGATAATGAAAAACGACAGCAGCATCAGGAACAAGGACAGGGCGAGGTATTGATTGGCCATAACGAATCTCAGGGAAAATATTCGAACCTTCCAGAAGAATATATCCGATCAAAAAAAAAAGCGAACCGTAAACGATTCGCCTTATAGTGCTGGAAGTAAACTTTAGAAAAAACTCAGTTCAGTGACTTAGAATTACTGACCGTCAAGCTCGGCCAAGAGCTTGTCGATTTCGTCCTGCGATACAGCCTGCGGCGGGAGCTGCGGTCCGTTCAGCAGTCTGGCATCCCCAACCCGTTTGTCTTCATGGTCTCCCGTTCCGGCGGCTTTATCACCGAGAAGGGAAATCAAATGGCCCACCCGCTGCTCAATATCCGTAAGGGTTCTGACCACCTTCCTGATGCGCTGCCCGGTGATATCCTGGAACGAGCAGGCTTCAAAAATCTTCATCACTTCATCGTTAATCCTGTTGGCGTGATCTCCGCCCATCTCTCCGGCGGCGGTTTGTATTCCGTCGCAAGCGTCCATGATTGCTGCTGTGGCTTGTGCAGTCGCCTCGACGACGGCGTCCAGTTCATCGGTGGCGGTCGGGATATCCTTCGTGCGGATATCGCCGGGGCGGGCAATGCCGATTTCGCGGCGTGAGTCCTCGATGACTTTCTTGAGATCCTTGAGTTCCTGAAAGACCGATTCACGCGTTGTACTGCCGGCCTTTTCAACCTTGTCGAGCATCGAGCCGATGATTTTCACCAGCTTGTCGCGCTTGGATGCCCCCTCTTCCGGCGGTTTTACTGCAAGATTTTCGCTCATCTCTTTATGCCCTCTCGGCAGATTTATTTCTTAAAACTCGCCCAGAACAGAGGCGATCTTGGTTTTCAGGGTTTCCGCATTGAACGGCTTGACGATATAATTGTTCACGCCGGCCTGCTTTGCGGCGACGACGTTTTCCGTCTTGCTTTCGGCCGTGACCATAATAAATGGCACGTTCTTGAAGGCCGCCTCGGACGCCCGGACCTGCTTGAGCAGTTCGAGGCCGGTCATCGGCTCCATATTCCAGTCGGAAATCACAAGGCCGTATTCCTTAGCCTTGATTTTTTCAAGGGCGGCGGTACCGTCCGTGGCCTCATCGACATTGTTAAAACCCAGCTGCTTGAGCAGGTTTTTGATAATCCTGAGCATCGTCGTATAATCGTCCACGATGAGGATGTTGATGTTTTTGTTCACAGACACGTTCAGTCTCCTTGAATTTCCAGCAGAGAAAAGTTTGACGCAGCGTTGAAAAAAATGACCTTCCGTAAGCGCATTATGGCGGGAAATGGTTAACGCAAGGTAAGCAGAGGAAAAAAATCTCAATACATTTTAGAGGGATTTTGGATTTCTAAAAGGCTTGTCCTGCTTTTTCTTTAGAAGAATATCCGTGTATGCGCTTTTGTTATTGGCCCGGCGGGAGTTCGGGAAGCTGCTTTTGCTCGGCCAGCATTATGGTCACGGTTCGGGCGCGTTCCGGGTTCATCGCGGCCAAAATCGGGGACATCTTGCGCTCGGACATATTGCCCATCACGTCCACCAATATATCGATATCAAGCGTGTCGAATATGCGGGCGGCGTCTTTGGGCTTCATGTTCTCGTAAACCTTTACAAGGCTCATGACCCGGTTCTTTTCTTCATCGGACTGCTGCTTGAGGAGGCCTTCGATTTCCTCCTTGAGTTTCGAGAGCTCCTTAAATTTACGGTCCAGTTCCTGCTCGGCCGCCTTCATGAGGGCTTCGCGGGCCTTGAGTTCCTTTTCAAGGTCGTCCAGACGCACCCGGCGCTCGGCCATATCGCCGATGACGTCCTTCTTGGCGTCGGACAGATCGACGGCGGAATCCCCCGCATCCTTCCATTCCGGCATCTGGGCGGCGTTATCCTCGTAAACCAAAGGCGTTTTATTACCTGGGGATTCCGGTTTTGGCGTTTCTTCCTTGGCTTCCTCGGTATTTTCAGGATTCTCAGGGGGATGCGCTGGATCAGGGGTTTCCGGCTTATGCTCTTCCGCAGGAGTTTCCAAAGGCTTGGCTTCAGGAGGATGCGCCGCTTCCTCGGCGTAGGCCGCGCCGGAGAGGCTGCGAAGGCCCGTAACCACTTCCGCCAGCTTGAGGGAAAAGGTCAGAAGGCAGACGATCATCAAGGCCGGAAGGATTTTATACGGGTCGAACGCCGCCATCAGGTGCGGCCCCCGTTTGCGGCCTTACGCCTGTTTTTCAACAAAGCTTCATAGAGTTCACGTTCGGCCTGACTCTGCAAGGCGGGCGGGATCGGCATATCGTCGTCGGATATATCCCCCCACTCCTCTTTCTGTGCTTCAAAGACATCAACAAAGCCCTCGCGCATTTTTCCGGCTGAGGGCGGTCTTGCGGCCAAAGGCGCCGTTTCCATTTCGCGGTCCTGAATGAAAAAGGAGGGGAAACTCTCAGCGGGTTTGTCTTTTGCCTGCGGTGTCGGCGCTGGTGCGGTTGAGGCCTTTGCCATCGGAGCGACTGGGCGCACGGAAGCGGGTTCAGGCTCAAGCTCCGGCTCCTCGATAAAGCGTTTCTGCTGGCGGGCGAGATAGGGCGTTTTCGAGTCCATGCCTTCGGCGATCTTGCGGTTTTTTCCCGCCAGTTCCTCCAGACGATTGGCCATATTATTACTGGCCTCATTGACCATTTTCAGGTCGTCGGCAGCGGCTTTGGCTTCCCGGATCATTCCCTCAAGGCTTTCGGCCTCAAGGGTGCCGACGTGCTTGAGATTTTTTATCGCCTGCTCGGCCTGGGCGATGCTGGCAATCAGTTTTCCGACCACACGCTCAAAATCGTCGCGATGTTCGCGGAAGCTGCTGAGGCTTGAATACAAACGCATGGTAAAAAAAATCGTGGCGGCCAGAAGACCGACGATCAGCATATCCAGCAAAAGGGCGAGGACTTCGGACATTACGAATCTCCCTGCTTTTCGGGTTCCATATATTTTTCGATCATCACGGCGATGTTACCGCGGCGCTGGCCGACCGGCCCCCTGAACATCGGGAAATGGCCGCAGCGCAGTTCCAGTTCCTCGTCGATGCGGGTGTTCAGGAAAATCTGATCCCCCACTTTCCAATTCATCATGACCCCGAGCGGGACGGTGACTTCGCCCAAAATGGCCTGCACCTGAACGTCTGTCTTGTACAACTCCTGCGTGAGATGGCTTTCCCAGATGGAGTCGCGGCCGAATTTCTCGCCCATGAACATCTGGAGCAGAAGTTCGCGGATCGGCTCCAGCGTCGCGTAAGGGATCAGGATTTCCGCCCGTCCGCCGCGGTCGCCCATGTCGATTCTCAATCGTGCCAGAACGCAGGCGTTGCCGCCCTGCGAGATCGTGGCGAAGCGCGGGTTGGTTTCCATGCGGTCGAGGTTAAAGGTCACAGGGGACAAAGGATCGAAGGCGGAGCAGAGATCGCCTAAAATCACGTTGATCATCCGCTCGACGAGCTTGCTTTCGATGGTCGTGTAGGGGCGGCCTTCGACACGGATGGAGGGCGTCCCCTTGCGGCCGCCGAGCAGGACATCGACGATCGAATAGATCAGGGCGCTGTCGGTGACGAGAAGCCCCTGATTGTCCCACTCCTCCGCTTTGAAGACCGAAAGCATGGCGGGAAGCGGTATCGAGTTCATGTAATCGCCGAAGCGGACGGTCGAGACCTGATCGAGGCTGACCTCCACATTGTCGCTGGTCAGATTGCGAAGGGTGGTAGACATCAGGCGCACGAGGCGGTCGAACACGATATCGAGCATCGGCAGGCGCTCGTAGTTCACCATCGCCGAATTGATCAGGGCCATGACGCCCGAGGTTTCGGCGCCCAGCCCGGTGTCGTCATCGAAGCCCAGAAGGCTGTCGATTTCGTCCTGATTGAGGATACGGGTGTTTCCGCCCTCCCCTTCGGCGACTTCGGCGCTCGGCACTGTGTCGGCCTTATCGTCAGGGGCGGCGCCGTCCTCAGCGGCCATGGATTCCCATTGCTCCATCATCGCCTTTTCCTCGGCGCTCATCTTTTCTGCTTCGTCGGTGCCAGCTTCGCTCATTTTCTGGATTCGTGAGGTTGTTCGATTAAAGTTCTTACCATGAAAGGCCGGTGGCCTGAATCATTAATATAGCAAAAATCGTTCCGTGAAAAAATGCAGGAATGGCGGAAGTGCGGAATAACGCCCTACTGAATCAGGATTTCCTGAAACAGCACGTCCTTGATCTTCACCGGGGCGGCGGCCTGATTGACGCGGGAGAGCAGTTCCATTTGCAAACGGTAGATTCCCGCGGAGCCGCGCAAATCCCTGACTCTCAATTCCCGCAGGTAGGTCTGAAACTGATCCACAACACGGGGCGTTACGGCCTCGACCGCCGGTTTGTCGGCGGGATTTTCCAGTTCGAGCTGGACAGTCAGGCGCAGATAGCGCGGTGAGCCGTCGTCGCTTTCGAGGTTCACGATCATGGTCGGTATTTCCAGAAAGGCGCCGCCTGCTTCGCCGTGGCCGCCTTCCGCCGCCTCCCCGTGACCGCCTTCCGCCGGGGCGGCGTGTTCGCCCTCCGCCGGGGCCGCGCCATGCTCACCTTCAGCCGCCGCGTGTTCGCCGCCCTCCTCCTTTTTCGCGCCGAGAAGCGAATCCAGCATTCCGGTAAAATACAGACCTGCACCGCCGCCGAGCAGAAGGACTACGGGAATTACGATCATCAGGATTTTTTTAAGGCCAGCCTTGGGTTTTTCCCCGTCCGCAGGCTGCCCTTCCGCACCCTCTTCTGCGCCTTCCTTCGGTTCTTCTTCGTCTTTTGCCATGCCGTTGTCTTGCCAGAAAAAAGTTATATGGGTGTCTATAACTCAGGGAGTTTCACTATAAAACAAAGTGCGCGTCGCGTCTAACCCGCTTGGACAAGTATCCATAAGGAATTTATCCTCGTTAAAAATGTCTCTATTTCTGAGATTTCCTAGCCTCCGATCCTTTTGGCACGATCCCTGCATTGCTGTTTCCAGAACATAACGGCGTAAGAAAACGCCGAACGGATGCGCCAAAGAAAGCGTGTCGTGGGATAAGGATGCGTAACCATGGAAAACACACTCTATCTCGGGCTGTCCCGGCAGATTGTGCTTCAGAATAATCTGGATATCGTCGCGAATAATATCGCGAACGTGAACACGAACGGTTTTCGTGAGCAAAGCCCTGTCTTCGAGGAATATCTTGCCGACCCGAGGGGCAACGGCGACCCTTTGTCGTTCGTGCTGGATTACGGACAATATCAGAACACCGCCCCCGGCTCGATCACGCAGACCGGGAACGATATGAACGTTGCGCTTAACGGGCCGGGGTTTCTGGCCGTGCAACTGCCGGGCGGATCGATCGGCTATACGCGCGACGGGAATTTCCTGAAAACCGCCGACGGGACGCTGGTCAATAGCGCTGGCTATCCCCTGCTGGGCAGCGGTGGGCCAATCACCGTTCCGGCGGATTCTACCGAATTCGTTGTGGACGAACGCGGCGTGCTTTCCAACCAGAGCGGCCAGATCGGGCAGCTCAGGGTCGTTGAGTTCGAAAACCTGCAGAGCCTCAAACCCAAGGGCAATAATGCCTATACGACCTCCTCGCCCGAGCAGGAGGCCGCGAATACGGTTGTCCGGCAAGGGTATCTGGAGGGGTCGAACGTCCAGCCCGTCGTGGAGATTACGCGCATGATCAAGATCCTGCGGCATTTTCAGAGTGTGCAGCGGATGCTGGAGGCGGAGCATGATCGGCAGCGCAACGCGATTCAAAAACTGACCGGCGGAAGCTGAGATGAACACGGACAACAGAACGGATTTTAAAGAAGGAGTAAGCTCATGAGATCCCTTGATATCGGCGCAACCGGAATGATGGCGCAGCAGACCAACGTGGACGTGATATCGAACAATATCGCCAACATGACCACCACGGGCTACAAGCGCCAGAGGGCCGCGTTTCAGGATCTGATCTATCAAACCTTGAACCGCCCCGGCGCGACGTCCTCCGATGCCGGAACGACAGTCCCCTCGGGACTGCAGGTCGGTCTGGGCGTCAAGACGGGCGCGGTCTACCGCGAACATTCGCAAGGGCCGGTCGAGATGACGGAAAACGATCTGGACCTTGCCATTCTCGGGCGCGGGTTTTTTCAGGTCGAACTGCCGAACGGCGAGACCGCCTATACGCGGGACGGCACATTCCAGATCAACGAGAACGGCGAGGTCGTGACCGTGCAGGGCTATCGTGTGCTGCCGGGCATTACCATTCCGGCTAACGCGACGGGGATCGACGTCAGCGCCTCGGGCGAAATTCAGGTCACGATCGCCAATCAGGTCGCCACACAGAATCTGGGGCAGCTTCAGCTTGCCGATTTCATCAATCCGGCCGGACTTGAAGCCATAGGCAATAATTTCCTTCTGGAGACAACTGCCTCGGCGGCGCCTGTTGTCGGCAACCCGAATGCCGATAATTTCGGACAGATCGAACAGGGTGCGCTGGAGCGCTCGAACGTGGATGTGGTTTCGGAGATCACCGAACTGATTACCGCGCAGCGTTCGTATGAAATGAATTCCAACGTGATTTCCACCAGCGACGAGATGCTGCAGACGATCACGCAACTCCGCTAACCGCTTGGATAAGGGCATGGAGAGAGACCTGTCATGACGAATAATTTCAAATGTTCTCAAACTTACCGACATCGTATGGCTGCGGCCTTGTGGCTGCTGACCTTTGTGGTGATGCTGGCGGTGCCCGTCTATGCGAACGGGGCCATGGGGATCAAGGAAAATGTCGTCGTTACAGGCAATAACATTACAGTGGGGGATGTGTTTTACGGACTGGAGCGCGATCATGACCGCGTTCTGGGCGTCTCTCCCCGCCCCGGTCAGGATCTGGTTCTGAACGCCCGCACGTTGCTGCGAATTGCGATTGCCCTTGACCTTCCGTGGCGGCCCGCAGGCTCCAACGATCAGGTCACCATCCGGCGCGAGGCGACGATTATCGGGCAAAACATGATTGAGGATCATCTCAAGGCCGCTATTGCCCACGAGGGTTTTGGGGGAGCGTTTTCCGTCCGCATCCCCACGGATTACGGGCAGATTGTTTTGCCCCGTGAAGAAAAGGCCAGCCTTGATGTGACCCAGGTCTCCTTGAACCGCAGCAACAACACGTTCGAGGCGACGATTGCGGCGCCGTCGGCTGATAACCCGATTCAGAAATTTCAGGTCAGCGGAACAATCCATCCGCTGATTACGGTTCCGGTCCTGAAAGAGAATATCCAGAACGGACACGTCATTGGCATTGAGGATCTCGACTACATTCAGGTCGAGGAGGCGAATTTCCTGAACGGAACGATCGTGGACGATCAAGCTCTGGTCGGCATGACGCCCCGGCGGTTCGGGGTTGCCGGACGGCCTTTGCGGGCGGGCGACCTGATGGCCCCTAAAATCGTTTCCCGCGGCGATCTTGTCACCATGATTTTGGATGACGGCGTTCTTAACCTGACCGCCAAGGGCAAGGCTCTGGAGAACGGTTCGAAGGGCGAGACCATCCGGATCGTCAATACGTCCAGCAATATTACGATTGAAGCGATTGTTACGGGCATTAACGAGGTCCGAGTCGCTCAATGATGTTTTCTGAGTAACCCACTAAGAGAGGTGTGGAATGCGTAAACGAAATGGATGTAAGAAGGTTTTGATTTCTGCGGCGGCTTGCGCCCTGATGACGGGGTGCGCGACGGCGGATCGGCTGTCGAAGGTCGGAGAGGCGCCGGCCATGTCCAGCATCTCTAATCCGGTAACACAGGACGGGTATCAGCCCGTCAGCCTGCCGATGCCTGCGCCGCAAAAGGTTCTCCGCGAGAAAAACTCCCTCTGGCAGTCTGACCGCGTGACGTTTTTCAAAGATCAGCGGGCCAGCAATATCGGGGATGTCATCACCGTTCTTATCGATATCAAGGATGAGGCCGAACTCGATAATACCACGCAGCGCACCCGCACCAGCACCGAGGGCGCGGGACTTGATGCCATGCTGGGCTATGAGCAAGCCCTCAACAGGGTTTTGCCGCAGGCGGTGGATAACACCAATCTCGCGCAGTTCGATTCAAGCTCCAACCACCGCGGCTCGGGCAGCATCGAGCGCGAGGACGAAATCACAATGCGGATGGCGGCGCTGATTACTCAGGTTCTGCCCAACGGGAATATGGTTATTCACGGCAAGCAGGAAGTGCTGGTGAATTACGAGAAAAGAATCCTGGCGATTGACGGTGTGATCCGGCCCGAGGATATCGGAGTGCAGAACACCGTCAGCTACGACCAGATCGCGGAGGCGCGGATTATCTACGGCGGCGAGGGCCAGATTTCCGATATGCAGCAGCCACGCTATGGACAACAGATTTATGACGTCATCTTTCCGTTCTAACCTGATTTCGTGAGCGAATCCCGGAGTCAGGCCACGGAGCCTTCTTTGAAGGCTCCGGAACGGCGGGTGGTGTCATACCTTACCCACCGATTGAACTTAAAAGCCGGTTACAGATTACTCTGTGACCGGCTCTTTTTTTGTGTCCGTGAGCTTATGATTACTCGTCGCGTTTGGTGCGTTCGAGGCGCTCGTGGCGCTCCTGCGCTTCCAGGGAGAGGGTGGCAATCGGCCTGGCCTTCAGGCGGGGGATGGAGATCGGTTCTCCGGTTTCCTCGCAGAAGCCGTACTCGCCCAGATCAATGGCTTCAAGCGCCGAATTGATCTTGCTGATGAGCTTGCGTTCGCGGTCGCGGGTGCGGAGTTCGAGGGCATGGTCTGTTTCCGCCGAGGCGCGGTCAGCCATATCAGGTTTCTGAAGTTCCGTCCCCTGCAGGGTTTCCTGAATCGTATGTTCCGATTCCTTGAGAAGCTCGGTGCGCCAGGCGATGAGCTTCTGGCGGAAATATTCAAGCATGACCGGATTCATAAAGCCGTTTTTATCTTTTTCCGGGTCGTATTTTGGAGGAATAGTTACTGCCGTCGCTGTCTTCATCTCTCTCTTATTTCCCTAAAAAATTTGTACGCCATAGAATTTTAAAACTGAAAAGTTATAGGGGGAAGAGACCTTAAAGACAAGAAAATATCTGTTTCCTGCTGAGTTATTATAGAAAATGTATGGAAAAGCGCCGCTCAGGCACCCATGGCCACCCGCATTTTGGCCAGCTCAACCTGCGCCCTGAGGTCGATTTCATCCATTATATCGGTGAGCTTGGGATCCTGTATCTTTTCGCGGTGGGAGGCGACGATGTCCGCGATATCAATCATATGACCCACGGTCAGTGTGCCGTTGAGCATGGCGATGCGGATTTTTTCCAGACCGTCGATGATCTTGTCCGAGCGGTCCTGCATCCGGCGGCGGGCGGCGCGCTCTGTCGGGTCTTCGGCGGCCTGAACCGCGAGAAGAGAATCGACATTCGTAATCGCCCTGGCCGTCGAGACCGAAGAGGCCTCCTGACCGGATTTAATATACTGGCTGAAGTCCACACTATCGGCGCCGGACGCCGAGGATTTCCGGGATTGTGAGGTGGACTGGGATTTCTTTGGCCCCTCGACCTTCATGACTTTTCCTTTCTCTTGCGAGCGAATCTTTTCGTAGCTGATATTAATATTTTACGCCTTATAGTAAGCGCTTTGCAAGCGGGTAAGAATTGCCTAGTCCTTCGAAGGGGTTGCGGCAAAATTGTCCTAATTTTTTTCCACAGAATCCCTGTTGCGAAAAATTTGATGAAAATTCTCGGCTTTTTTGTTGCGCGAAACTGGCACGAGTTTCGCAGGTTATGACTCGGGTGGCGTTGTTTTTTAGTTACGGAAATTACTCCCGCTCATGAGGAGCGCCTCCCGAGGACAAACGGCCAGAAGACGCCGCCACTTTGAACGTTTAGTTTAGTAGGGTGTTATGCTTATTAAAGCAAAACTAAAACCACAGCAGAAACGGGCCGCTCAAGGCCCGAATAAAAGCACACGCACGGTGGGTATCCGGTCGCCAATTCTCCGAATTCTGGGATTCGCGCTGGTGGCCGGACCCTTTTTGCTTGCCAGCGTTCAAGAGAGCTGGGCAAAAACCTCGCGCATCAAGGATATCGTCGATATCGAAGGCGTGCGGGAAAACCAGCTGGTCGGCTACGGGCTTGTCGTCGGGCTGAACGGCACGGGCGACGGATTGAGCAACTCCCCCTTTACCGAGCAGAGTCTGATCGCCATGCTGGAACGGCTGGGCGTCAATATCCGCGGCGAGAATATGAATACCGGCAACGTGGCTGCCGTGATGGTCACCTCCACCCTGCCCCCCTTTACGAATCAAGGTTCCCGTATTGACGTGAATGTTTCCGCCCTGGGTGATGCCAAAAGCCTTCAGGGCGGGACGCTTCTTGTCACGCCCCTTATCGCCGCCGACGGGGAAGTCTACGCCGTCGCTCAGGGCGAGGTGAATATCTCCGGTTTTGCCGCCGAAGGCGAGGCAGAAAGCGTAACACAGAATGTGCCCACGGCGGGACGGATTCCCTCAGGCGCGATTGTGGAGCGCGAAATAAACTTTGAAATGGAAGAATTGCAGGAAGTGCGTCTGGGGCTGCGGAATCCTGATTTCACCACCGCTCGCCGGATCGCCCAGGCGATCAACGGCTTTACGGGTACACAGCTTGCCACCGCTGAGAATTCGGCCAGCGTTATTCTTAAGCGGCCCGCCGACTATCAGGGGTCTATCACTGACCTTATTACCGATGTCGAACTTCTGCCTGTTCAACCCGATCAACCCGCCAAAGTTGTCATCAGTGAGCGGTCCGGCGTGATCGTGATGGGCGCGGATGTGCGGGTGAGCTCCGTGGCGATCGCCCAAGGCAATTTGACTTTGAAGATTACTGAGACCCCGCAAGTCTCGCAGGCCAACCCCTTCGCCGACCAGGGTGAGACGGTCATCGTTCCGCGCAGCGATGTCTCAGCCAATGTCGGGGAGGATGTGAAGCTGGCGGTGCTGGATTCGGGTGTGACGCTGCAGGAACTCGTCACCAGCCTGAACAAGCTGGGTGTCAAGCCCCGCGACATTATTACCATCCTGCAAGCCATCAAGACCGCCGGTGCGCTGCAGGCCGAGATCGAGGTGATGTGATGGATAATCTTGTGCCCAACACCAATCTTGGCATGATCCAGCTCTCGCAGATGGACGGGATGCGGATCAGCGATCAACTGGCCGCTGCGAAGAACGCTAAGAAAATCGACGAAGTCGCTCAGGAATTTGAAGCCGTCTTCATTACCGAAATGATGAAGCCGATGTTCGAGGGGCTGTCCACCGATGAAACTTTCGGCGGCGGCAAGGGTGAGGAAATTTTCCGCGGAATTCTCCTGCAGGAGTACGGCAAGAAAATTGCACAGACCCACAGTATCGGACTTTCGGCACAACTTAAGGCTGAGCTTT
Source organism: Alphaproteobacteria bacterium (assembly GCA_016699735.1). NCBI lineage: Bacteria > Pseudomonadati > Pseudomonadota > Alphaproteobacteria > Alphaproteobacteria bacterium. The sequence continues at coordinate 1,368,026 of CP065008.1, read as the reverse complement.
TGCGCCAGCAGGAGATGCAGTCGCAGTTAGAGGCCAATTCACCAGCGTTAGAAAAAAAGTAAGGGAGTACTCCATGACCCAGAAACCACAGACCGCCGCACAGACCTCTGCGGGCTTTCTTTCCAAGGAACCCGCCGTTGCGCTGCGCGAAATGATCCGCATTACCAAGGGGCTGTGCGATATGGCCGATCAGGAGACGCAAGCGCTTGTCACCAATAATATGCTGCCCTTCGCTTTTCTTCAGATGGAGAAAGAAAAGCTGGTCGAGCGGTATCAGGTCGTCGCCGAAGAATTCCGCAGGAGGCTGGAGGATTTCCGCAAGGCCGACCCTGCCCTGATCAAGCAGCTTGAAAAGCTTCAGCACGATCTGCGCGAGAAAAGCGTCTCCAATAATGCCATGGTGGAACAAATCCGCAAGCGGTCGCTGGCTACGACGATGGAGAGCCTTTTCGTGGCGCAGGAACTCGGGCAGCGCGTCGAATGGCCGCAAGCGGCCAACGGACACGTCTCTACGAACGGCGCGGGAGGATAGAATGAGAAACGCTCCAGAACAGGGGAAGAGTTTACCGCAGCGCACAGCCCCGGAGGCCGGGAAAACACCCGGCGTTGATATTAACACGGCGATCCGGGAGATGATCGCGGCTGCCGAATACCTGCAGCGGGTATACGAAGAGGAAACTACCCTCCTGCAAGCCAAGGACGGACGCGGTTTTCTTGAGTTTCAGGACCGGAAGGCCGAGGCCGGACGCTGTTATCAGTCCGCGATTGGCGCCCTCATCCTGCGTAAGGACGAAATAAAAGCCGCTGACCCGGCCCTTAAGGAGAAACTCAAAGCGGCTCAGGATCAGTTCTCGAAGGTCATTCATGTGAATCTTGAGAATCTTGACCGGATGCGCCGCTGCACGGAGAAGCTCAGCCTGACCATCCGTAACGCCGCGATTCGGGCCGCACAGGCGAAAAGCACCTTCAGTTATGGTGAAAACGGCAAGCTTGCGACCTCGCCGCAAAGCCGCCGCGTGTCTACAGGAATCAGCGAAACGGCCTAGGAAAGAGTTTTTAGAAAGACAGAGCGACCATGAACACCGATTTTTTTCTCAACATCACCCCGCTGCCGAAAGAACTGCCGAAGCCGGCGAATGATTTACCCAGCCAAAAGGCCGAAGCACGGAAGGTTTATGAGACCAGAAAGAGCGCGGATTCCTATGCTCCAAAGGAAACTCAAGACTCCGACGATGCCGAAGAGATGCGTTTTGAAGATTATCTGCGCCAAAACCGCAGATCTGCGGAGATACAGGAGAAACCTGTTGTCTCCGCGCCTGAACAAGACCCGCAACTTTCAGCCCTGCGCGATTTGCGCGATGCGATTGCGAAACTTCTGGAAGAACTGACTGGTGGCCAGAGTGAGGACAGCGCCCCCACCGGTGGAGCTAAGGCTGAAGACCATGCGGATAAAAACCCACTGGAGCAGCTTATCGCCTTTTTGACCAACACCCTGACGAAAGCCGAAGATAACAGTCAGACAGCTGACGGAATTTTTACGCCAGTCGCGCAAACGCCGGAGGAGCAGTTGGCCTTCCGTAACGGTCTTGAGGCGCTGCAGGAGCTTCTGGCCAAGCCCGATATGACAGAGTCTTTGGAACTTTCCCCTGAAGACCTCGCCCGCCTGCAGGAACAAGTTGAGCAGGCGCTGAACGAGGACCGCAATTTCGACGAGCTTGCGCTTTTGAACGAAATTCTTGCCCGCACCGTCGAACTGGTGAAACCGGATAAGACGATCGCCGCCGAGGTTCTTTCTCCTGAAGATTTCCAGCACCTAAAATCCCAGCGTTTCGAGGACCGATATCGTCTGGGCGGGATCGAAACGCCTGCCGATCCTGCTGAGGACGGGGGCTATGATTTCCGCTCCTTGGTCCGTGCGGCTCAGGCGGGTCAGGATTCCTCAGGGCAGGCTGCGAATCCCGCTCTCTCCAAAACCGCGCAGGATGCCCCTGCCCCTATCTTTACCCTGCCTGACGATATGGCTTTGTTTTCGCCAGCAGGCACAAATGGCCCCCTTGCGGTCACCGGGGCGATCACCAACGGCTCCCCTGCCCCGCTGATGAACGCCTCCTTGACGAATCCCACCACGCAAGCACACGGCGCGGCGCCCGCTCATCCGGCGGTGCAGACCGTGGCCGCCACGATCCAGAAACTTGGGCCTGAAAAACAGGATACACGCATTACCCTGCAACTCGATCCGCCGGAGCTGGGCCGCGTCGAGGTCAAGATGAGCCTTAATAAAGATAATGCAGCGAAAGTGGTTCTGACCATCGAAAAACCGGAGACCTATCACCTTCTGCAGCGCGACGCGCATCTTCTGGAACGCGCCTTGCAGGATTCGGGGTTAAGCGCGGACGGCTCGGGGCTTGAATTTTCTCTGGCCGATGACGGTTACAGTTTCGGGCGTGACGGCGGAGACAGCGGCGGACATGGTTCGCATGGGTCCGGAGACTCTTCGGGCGAGCGTGAAGATGTGGTTACGATTGCCTCCCCCGACGGGTGGGCGGTCGATCCCGAAACCGGACAAGTCCGCTACAACGCTTTGATTTAGGCTGAAAAGGATTTTTATTCATGGCCAGTGACGTTACGATTAACAACGCCCTCCAAGCGCAGCAAAACACGGCGAATTCGAGTTCGCAACTCGCCGAGGATTTCGACGATTTCCTGCAGCTTCTGACCACGCAGCTGCAAAATCAGGATCCGCTCTCGCCCCTCGATACGAACGAGTTCACCAGTCAGCTCGTGCAATTCGCGGGGGTCGAGCAGCAAATCAACATTAATTCGAAACTGAATAATCTGGTTTCCCTTGGAATCGGCAATTCATTTTCCAGTGCGCTTAACTATGTCGGCAAGGATGTGAGCTACCTCAGCGCCGAGATGTATTACGACGGGGCGAAGCCTGTGGAGATCAATTACGCCATTGAGGGCGTCTCTAACAAAACGACGATCAATATTTTCTCCGAGGACGGGGAACTGGTGTTCAGCCAGGATGTCAGCGACGATGAGGGCGTCGAGAACTTCACGTGGAACGGCCAGAAAAAGGGCGGCGGGACGGTTCCGGCGGGAACGTATAACGTGCGGGTCGATGCCATCGATGCGGATGACAAGAGCCTGAAGACCTCCACGGTCGTGACCGGAAACGTCAAGGGGATCGAAACCCAGAACGGGCAGACGTTCCTTCTGGTCGGCGAGCGCGCCGTTTCCATCGCCAACATCATTAATGTTCAAACCCCGAAACCTACAACTACGGGCGCATAAAGATGACAACACTCAACCCCTTTAACCAGCGTAAGGAGAACTAATATGGGACTGTTCGGAGCTTTGTTTACAGGCGTGTCCGCCCTCGCGGCACAGTCGCAGAAAACGGCGATCATCTCGAACAACATCGCCAATATCAACACGACCGGGTTCAAGCGGTCGGAGGCGTCGTTCTTCAGTCTTGTCACCACGGCGACGAACACCTCGCGGTATTCGCCCGGTACGGTGACGGCGAACAGGATCCAGCGTGTGACGCAGCAGGGGCCGATCTCGCAGTCTGAATCTGCAACCGACGCGTCGATCTCCGGCTCGGGGTTCTTTCCGGTCAAGCGGGATTCCCTCGATACATCCCTGTCTGAATTCCTCTATACGCGGAACGGGCAGTTCAGCGAGGACTCGCAGGGGCTTTTGAAAAACTCTGCGGGATTCTTCCTGTACGGTTGGCAGCTGGATACGAACGGCAACCTTCCGGCCAACCAGGGGGATCTTGACTCCCTTGTGCCCATCGACGTGGCGTTTCTGGGCGGACTGACGCGGCCGACGACCTCGGCAGAGCTTTCGATCAACCTTGACGCCGGGGAAGTGGATACGAGTTTTGCTTCCGCACTCACGGCTGCGCCCGACTTCACGCGGGGTCTGACGGTGTTCGACACGCTGGGCAACGGGCAGACCATGACCTTCCAGTACGTCAAGACCTACGGCCCGCAGGCGACCGCCTTTTCCAGCATCTCGGGCCAGACGGCTGCGGACGAGTTGGTGGCCGATCTTGGTCTTACCGACGGCAACCGTTTCACGGTCAATGACGGCACGACCACAATCACGCTTGAGGTCAATGATGGCGGCGCGGTCGGCGGCGGCGCGATCGGGGTGAACACGATCGGGGAGATCATTAACGCGATCAACACCAACCTGGCCGACGCCAACGCGTTTTTGGGCAATGACGGGGAACTCGTCATCCAGAACAACGATTTCACGGCCGGTACGGAGACTATTACTCTGGCCAACACCGTGGGGACGCCGATGACGGTTCTGGGGCTGACGGCGGGCACTTATACCTCGGATGATATCGGCACGTCCGGCAATTATTCGAACGGTACGTTTGCGGATTCCCCGCCCTACAGCACGGGCGATTTCCCGGCGCTGCAATTCCTTCCCGGCGATCCAACCTATAACCCACGGGGCTGGTGGCAGGTGCGGATCATCGACCCGAACAATAACGAACTGTCCGTCGGGCTGCTCAACTTCAACGGCGACGGCACGATCAACGCGCTGGCCGACAATGCGAGCAACACGGATATCGAACTGGACAACATTAACTGGGGGAACGGATCGGAATTGCAGACCATCGATATCGATATCGGCAGCTTCTCGCAGTTCTCCAGCGATTACACGGTTCTCTTCTCCGACCAGAACGGCGCAGAGCTTGGTTTGCGGACCGGGGTGCAGATCGACCGCGACGGGTTCGTGATCGCCCAGTTCTCCAACGGCGCGACGACGCGGCTGTACAAGCTGCCGCTCGTGACGTTCTCGAACGCGAACGGGCTGCGCGAGGTTTCGGGAACGGCCTATACGGAAACCGAAGGTTCGGGCGAGGAAAACTTGCGCGAGGCCGGAACGGGCGGCGCGGGATTCTTCGAGCCGTCCACGCTGGAAAACTCCAACGTGGACCTTGCCGACGAGTTCGCGCAGCTGATTATCGCGCAGCGCGCCTATTCGGCAGGAACGAAGGTCATCAACACCGTGGACCAGATGACGCAGGAACTCCTGCAACTGCGGTAAGGCCTGATTTGAAATTGGCGGTATTCCCGCGCCAGCGGGAATCCCTCGTCTCTTTAGAAGGGTGGATACCCGTTTACACGGGTATGCTGTGAATTCTGTGTAATTAAAGTATCTGGAAACCGGCTCCGAGCGACGCTACCCGGCATCCCTAACCATCGGGGCTGCGTTTCCAAACTGCGGGGCAACATACTCCGGTATTTAAACCGCAGCCGGGACGCACCGGGTTCTCTCTCCAAGGGTCCTGACCGACCAGCCCGGTGCGTCCTTTTTTTATTATACTTTCTTTGTATACCAAAAATAGCGGTTGTACATTTCCGGCAGGGGTTTTTTAAACTTTTTTTGCCAGAAATACTGCGCTTCGAATTTTTTCATCAGTTTCACATCCGTAGTAATTGTATTCAGAACGAAATATCCCTCCCAGCCTTTTCCGGTTTTGAGGTTCGTGCGGACGTATCTGCAGATAACGTATTCTCCTTCCCACGCAAATTCATAGCACCAGGCTTCGTGGTCGCCGTAAACATCTTCAGGGTTAACGCTAAAAATCTTAAAGTAATCGCCGATTTTTTCGTCTTTGGACGGATCATTTGAATATATATAGCCTTCGTAACCGCCGTTAGACGAGAACACGTAACCATTCGGGAGAGTCGTTTCCAGCAGCAGCGGATCAAAGGGATTGCAGCCGGACAAGAAGATCGAAGATGCGAGCAAAATTATTAACCGTTTCATTTTAACTCTCTAGCCCGGTGCGTGTTATGTTTATATTTCAAACCTTGCAACTGAGTACAATTTTTTCTTTAGAGCTGAATACTAATTATTATTTTTCTTCCACGGGTACTGGTTCCAAGTTTTTTTTCTTGATTGATTTTTTGAGTAGTTTATATGCCAATTTCATATAGTCCTTATAGTTGCTTTCTGGCATTAGGCTGGTATCAATTTTTTTTGCCCAAATTTGAGCTTGCTCAAAGTCACCTGTCCTCCTGTAAAGCTCAGGTATTATAAGGCTTAACATCCAATAATTTTGGTCTTCCTTTTTTGCTTTGGTTAATTCTTTCTCTGCTACCTCAATAGTTTCTTGGGCATACTTTTTGTAGAGTTCGCGATTTCCGCATGAGTCTGCCTCCCACGTCGCTTTCAGCAACACCCACCATAAATCTATATCTGGGTCTTTGATTTCTTTTGCAAGATTATAGTAGAGGTAGTTGCTAGCGTTTTTTTCTTTAAAAATTTTCTTATATGTTTCGGACTTAATTATTATTTTGATTTTATCTAATTCCTCTTTCGAAAAATTTTCTTTGAAAATTACGAAGCCGTTGGACGGACAAACAGGTACAGGTGTGGACATATCCATATAGGATATTGGCTTTAAATCTAAATACATGCCGTATGTGGAATGCACCCCCAGGGTTAAAGCCTGAAATGTTTCCCCGCCAACCGGGCATTTATATTCTTCGAAATATAAATGGTGGCCGATAGGATTTATGCAGCTTAAGATATGTTCATTGTTGCTCTTGGCTTGTGCATTAGAGCTTAGAATTAACAGCGTACAAAAACACTTGGTAAGAAATAAAAATTTTTTCATATTATTAAACCTCCAAAGCATTGATGATCTTCGGCGCGGCGAGGATTTCGGCGTGGGCGTTCTGCCTGCACAACCACATCTGATACATGGAGGCGAAGGCTTCGGGGCGCTTGCGCTCGAAGGCGTCCCACAGCGCGAAATTCCGGTAATTCTCCGGCCCCGGATGTTTGCGGAGGAAATCGGCCAGCACGTCCGGGAAAATAAAGGAGAAATCGAGGAAGGCCAAGCCGTGGCGTTTGAACATCTCATCGAGCTGCAAAAACGTGTAGCGGTGTTCCTGCACGTGGAAGATCAGGTCGCGGACCATGGACATGGAGTAATAATCGCGCCAGCGCGTGACATAGCGCAGATGATCTTCCGGCGGGAGGGCATTGATGTAGGCGCGGAAGGCCTGTATCCCTTGCCGATCCGGTTTCCAGCCCTTTTCGGCGACGAGGTTCCTGAGTTTTACCACTGTCTGGCGGGCCACTTCGCTGTAGAGGCCGATATTGATGATCCCCTTAGGCTTAAGCAAGGAGAGCAGGACTTTCAGCCCCGCCTCCGGCTCTTGCATATGGTGAAGGACGCCGGAACACATGACAAAGTCGAAGGTCTTGTCGAGTTGCCCGAGTTCGAGGATATCGGCGTGCATGAACTCCACCCGATCGACGCCGAGTTCCTCAATCTTGCGCTTGGCGTAACAAATGCTGGAGAGGCTGAGATCGACCGCCGTGATATGCGCGGCGGGGTACATGAAGCGTTCCTGTATCACCTGCTTGCCCGTGCCGCAGCCGGCGATAAGAATCTGATAGGGTTTCTTGAAGTGGTAGCTCTTGGCCTCGTCCACCTGCGCGTTGGCGTAGCGCCAGCGGGGGTAAGGGTTTTCCTCATATTGTTCGCGGACCTTCAGGGAGACTTCGTTGCTCAGGCGGCCGAGCGCGGGGATAGTTTCGCGCAGGCGGCGTTCCTCCAGCGGCTCCTCGATCTGCAGGGCGAGAAGGCTTTTCCAGAAGGGGTGGAGGTCGGTCGTGGGGAGAGCGCGGGCACGGGCGATGATCCCCTCCTCCTCTTTATAGAGCGGCGTGTAGGCGCCGAGCAGCGCGATGCGGGCCGCGATGGCGGATGGATGGGATTCCTGCGCGATTTCTTTTCTTATCTGGTCGAGCGCCTGGATTTCCTCTTGCGTGTCGGCGGCGGCGTATTCATGGACGAAGCCGTTTTCCGCCAGAGCGCAGAGGATTTTGAAGATTGTCTTTAATGTTTTCGGTGAGGCTTTTTGCGCTTCGCCCGATGTATAAAACTCCAGAATCCGGCGGCGGAGGTTGGAGAGGAAAATTTCGTAATCCACCGCCTGGTTATAGATCAATCTTAAAGCGTTACTGCAGAAATCGTCGGACAGAAGCGTGCAGACGGACTCCAGATCGGCTTTTTCCTTAAAGTCTTCGTAGTTATACAGCTTTGTTAATTTATGGATTTCAGAATAGGCCGTATCCATCAGAAAGAGGCGGAGCCAGACGACCGAGAGGTTCTGATGCTCGATATTGTCGATCTTCAGACAGGCGGTCAGGGCGTCCTTCAGTTCCTGCGAAAAGGACGGGAAGGCCAGATGGCGGCCCATCGCGCTCAACTGCGATTTCAGGAAGGCGCTGTCAGGATCGCGCTTGAGCGCATCGTATAAGGTGAAAAACGCGTCGTTATATTTCTCGCTGCGGAAGTAGGCCTTGGCCAGATTGATTCTGAAATTCTTGTTTTTCGGGTCTTTCTCGACTGCCTTTTTCATAAAGACAATCGCCTGCTTGTAGTACTTCGTCTCACACAAAAGGACGCCGACATTATTATTGTTTTCGGCCGAGTCTTTAATTTTCAGCCCGTCTTCGAAGATTTTTGCAGCTTCCTCGAAGCGTTTGAGGCTCATGAGGGCGTGGCCATAGCCGGTGCGAATCCTCTCCTCTTCGGGGGCGAGTGAAAGCGCCATACTATAGTATTCAATCGACTCGTCCGTTTTGCCGGCGATGACCAGACACTCTGCCCGCCCCTTATAGTTGTCCGGATCGTCGGGGCGCAGGGCGCAGCCCCTTGTAAACAGAGCGCTGGCCATATCCAGCTTGCCCAACTTATAATAAGCGGTGCCCATTTCGGTCAGTTTGCGGGGATTCTGGGTGCGTTTAAACTCGCGCTCCAGCTTTTCGATCTCCTTGACGAGCTGGCGGGCCTCGGGGGATTCCGCCCTTGCGGGCGCCCCCGTTTGCGGTGTTTTCGGTTGCGATTGACTCATCGGTTCGCCTGCACATTTAAAATATTAATTTTTACTAAAAAACCCTACCGTTCCGGCAAAATCCTGAAAACCCTTAATTTTCACAACTTTAATTTTGTCCCGTTAAATAAACGTTTAACCAAATTTTAATTCAATGTTACTATCATAGAGTCTTGAAGCTGGGAGAGGATTTCCCGGCAAAACACCTAGGAAAGGAGTACTACTATGTCTTCCGATGTAGTTCTTACTGCAGCGTTACGGAACAATTTGCTTTCGCTGCAAAACACCCAAAGCCTTATCGATAAAACCCAGCTTCGTCTCGCGACGGGGTTGAAAGTCAACTCCGCTCTGGACAACGCGCAGAACTTCTTCGCCGCGCAAAGCCTGAGCAACCGCGCCAGCGACCTGAACCGTCTTCTGGACGGGATCGGGCAGTCGATCCAGACCATCAAGTCCGCCGACAATGCGGTTTCGTCTTTGCTCAATCTCATCGAGCAGGCCGATTCCGTGGCCACGCAGGCCCGTGACGCCCTTGCCGGCGGATCGGCCGAAGCGCGGGTCACCGGAAACCGTGACCTGTCGGGCGAAACCAACGTCACCGCGATTAACGGGATTGCCAACGGTGACACGATCGTGATCTCCGTCACCGACCCCGACTCCACGACGGCGGGCGCTCTTGTCGACTTCGACACGGCTAACGGCGGTCAGCAGGATCTGACGATTACCTTCAACACCAACGACTCGATCGAACAGATCATCGCCGAGATCAACGACAACAACAACCTCACGGACCGTGTGGTTGAAGCGCGTCTGGACTCGGAAGGCAATCTGGAGATCAAGTCGCTCAACGGCGGCAACGCGCGTATCAACTTCGTGACGGCAGCAGCCACCGATGCGGCGAACCTCGGCCTTGCCCAAGCCCTTGGCTTCGGCGATCAGGCTCTGATCCGCGCCGACGGCGGTAACGGCACCAACAACGTCGAAGTGACGGCCTTGTCTACGCCCTCCCTGACCTCGTTCGCCTTGTATGAGGCGTCCGGGAACCTGGCAGAGCGAAGCGACCTGATCTCGGCTTTGACCGACAATGCCGGAACGGCTTTGAACACCGGCATCAACAACGCCGGCGACACGTTCTCCATCGGTATCAACGGCGGATCGGCCGTATCGTTCACTTTGAACGCCGCGACGATCCAGAGCTTCATCGACACGATCAACACCAACACCAGCCTGAATGAACTGGTGCAGGCGACGTTCGACGATGAAACGGGCCAGATCACCATCCGGGCCGTCGACTCTTCCGTCCAGACCGTGCAGATCGGCTTCACCGGTAACGCGGCCAACGATGCCCTTAACATCGGCTTCGGAACGCACTCACTGGTGACCGGAACGGCTGCCAACGCCCAGATCGAGAACCTTAATCTCGGCGCTGCGGCTGGCGAACTGGCGACTTTGGAGGAGGAATATACCAATATCCTCTCCCAGATCGATCAACTCGTCGGCGATGCCGGATACCGGGGTACGAACCTTCTGAACGGTGACGACCTGACCACCTTCTTCAACGAAGACCGGTCCAGTTCGCTCATCACCGAAGGCGTCGTGTTCACCTCCGGCGGTCTCGGGGTTTCCGAAGCCAATTTCGCCCGGCTTGAGAGCGTTGACGACGCGATCACCGAAATCCGCTTGGCGACCGACACGATCCGTTCCTTCGGTAACAGCATCGCGAACGACCTGGCGATCATCCAGACCCGCGAAGACTTTACCAAGAACACGATCAACAACCTCGAGGAAGGCGCCGACAAGCTGACGGTCGCCGACCAGAACGAGGAAGGCGCGAACCTTCTGGCTCTGCAAACACGGCAGACCTTGGGCGTCACCTCTCTGGCACTGGCTTCCCAGTCCCAGCAGGCCGTTCTGAGATTGTTCTAATTCTTACCATAAACTAATACCCAAGAGTCGGCGGAAGAACTCCGCCGACTTTACTTTTGCTTTATTTCTGTGGGCGGTTTTATCTTTTTTCCGGGATAACCATTTATCAAGAAAAATCTGCTATGTTAGGATCAGCACTCTGAGTCAAAGCAGGATGCTTTTCTTTTTTCATTATTAAGTGGAAGAATTCCATGGCGCTGGTTATTGATCTAAAGCCGAACGAAAAAATACTGATCGGCGAGGCCGTGATTACCAACGGCACTCAACGTGCGCGGTTCCAGATCGCCGGAGATGCCCCTATTCTGCGTGAAAAAGACGTGATGAAAGAAGAAGAGGCCGACACGCCGTGCAAGCGAATCTATTTTCTCGTCCAGTGTATGTATCTTGCGCGAACCCCGCGGGATTACCACAAAAAATATTTCGACATGGTCAGCGAGATTCAGACTGCTTCGCCCTCCTCCGCTTTTTTCTTTATGCAGATTAACGATCACATTATTTCGGACTCTTACTACAAGGCTCTGAAAGTGTCGCGGCAACTGATTGACCATGAGAGGGAACTCGTAAGCAATGCGCTCAAAAAACAATAACCCCTATGCCCAGGCGGCGGGCGCCTATGATAACAACGCCCAGCAAAATACTCCCGACCAGCGGGAGCTTGAAGGGCGCGTGTTGCTGAAGTCGGCGCGGATGATGCAGGATCTGGTGCGCGAGTGGGACAGCCGCACGACCGAAATTCTGGAAGCCACGCTTTTATACAATCGGCAAATCTGGATGCTGTTTTACGACACGGCGATCGGCAACCCCGAGGGCAATCGGCCCAACGATTTGCGGAGCAACATCATCAACCTCGCCAATTTCATTTTCAAGCGGGAGCTTGAGATTCTCTCCAGCCCGCAGAAGGACAAGCTCAACGTCCTGATCAACATCAATAAGGAAGTCGCGGCCGGTCTGCTCACCGGGCAGAAGGCCGCCGCCGCGCAGGCGGCGCAATCCCCTCCTCCCGCCGCCGGGAGTTCGACGAATATCGAGGGTTGATGGGGCGGCGCCTACGCCTAAAGGAAATAAATTTTCTCGACATCTGAAATACTAGGCATATTTACTCTCCATTAATAAGAACCAACGTGAGTTTTCCAAGCGGGTGCAGGTTTAAAGGGCGGCATATTGAAAGAGCAATATTTCCCATCTGAAACCCAGCATATCCATAGTCCTATCTTATGGTTGGCAAATGCCCACCCAAAAACCAGAATCACAGCCCCCAAAAAAAGGATCAAATACGTCCCTTTTCTTTTTGTTTTTTTTGGAATGTCTTCGCTCATAGTAATAAATCCTCATACACTTATTATACAGATCGTGACTGCGTTGTCAGACCCCTGACCGGGGATCCATAAAAATTCCGCCGCTGCTTTCGAAGATTTTTCCGACATAAAAAAAAAGCGCACCGTTCGTTGCGCTTTTACCTTAGCAAATATTTTACAACTTAAGCCAGAACGCTGACCTTCGCCGATCCCGCGCTTTGACCGCCCGCGCTGAAGGCGGCCGTCGCGATCTGGGGCGGGGCGGAGCTGTTGGCCGGGGGAGAGGACGTCACGTCCTGCACCGTAATAATGTCGGCGGATGTGGATTTACCGGGAATACGGGAGCGCGAGGGCTGAGCCGTGGTCTCGCGCACTTCGGGCGTCACCGCCTCTTCTACTTCTACAGGTTCGGACGATTCCTGCTGACGCAGGCTCTGCAGGCGGCGGACTTCCAGGCTTTCCTCGGAGGGAAACTGGCGAACGACGTCGCCGGTGCTGGAATCGCGAATTTGAAGCACCGCTTTGTTGTAATTCAAATCCAGATGAATATAGGGGCTGATGTAGGGAACCTGCGGCGCGTCACGTAGAGGCTCGGCCGCCTCCTGCACCCGTGCGGGGTTTGCGGATTGGGCGCGCTGCGTACTCGCCTGATCCGCCGTCGCCCGGAGGACCGCTGAGCTTGATACCGATGAATTGACTGCTTCTATCATGTCATTTCAGTCGTTGAGCGTTTTGCACCTATCGTATGGCCGTTTCGCCTTTTAAACTTTAGACGTAATCCAGACATACTAACCTATCATCATATTACGGGAAAAAATGCAAAATGTCAATGAAAACAGAAGTAACCATCCTCCATTTTCTATCAGAGCAGTGCTCTTATTTTATGATTTTTACAATCATCAGGTGATTTGCTTTTAATAAATGTATTAATTATTTATTAATATGGTGGATAATGATAAGTAATTACTTCAGCAAGCATAGAAACCTTCTTTCCTCCACATAAAAAACTCTCTAGTTTTCCAACTTCCGTCCTCACTCACTCCCTTTATTATTTCCAATAATCCTATCGAGGCCAAGTAATCGGTGGGCCTGCCCTCATCCCGACCGTTTCTTTTTTCATAAACTTGCTTTTTGATTCGCTGTTTTTGAAAATTACCCGAAAGAGCCGCTTTGATATTTGCCAGAATTAAAATTCTCAAGTAGTTTAGATTGACTGCAATCGCCTTCGGTTGCAGACATTGTCTGTTTGTACTGCTCCCCCACCCTTCCCCGGGGCTCGAGCGTGCGGGCATCAAGAGGTTTGCGATCGTGAACAGTTTTCTGGATACATTAAGACAGCTCGGGCCGGCGCGGCTTTTAATGATGTCGGCCATAGTGCTTGGCCTTCTGATCTTTTTCGTGTTTATCTCCCTGCGCGTGTCCTCGCCGGACATGAAGCTTTTGTATGCCGATCTGTCGGTCACGGATTCCGGGGCGGTGGCCGCGAAGCTTGAGGAACTTCAGATTCCTTATGATATGTCTTCGGACGGATCGCGGATTTCCGTTCCCGGCGACGATGTCGGACGGGCGCGGATGCTTCTGGCCGAGGAAGGGCTGCCGAACGGCGGATCCATGGGTTATGAGATTTTCGATAAACAGTCCGCCTTTGGGACGACGAATCTCGTGCAGAATATCAATCAGGTCCGCGCCCTTGAGGGTGAGCTGGCGCGCACGATCAGCGAGATGGATAATGTCCGCAGCGCCCGTGTGCATATCGTCTTGCCCGAGCGTGAGCTTTTCCGGCGCGAAAACCGGGAAGCTTCGGCCAGCGTCTTCATCAACATTCCGGCGGGGATCGTGCTTGCCCGCACACAGATCGCCTCTATCCAATCGTTGGTGGCGTCTTCGGTTTCCAACCTTAAGGCGTCAAGCGTATCGGTTATCGACAGCAACGGGAACCTGCTGGCCAAGGGCGGAAACGAGGACACTGATCTTGTCACCCTTGAGGCCGAGGACCGGCGCCGCAGTTTTGAGGCCAATCTGGTCAATAAAATCGAGGAGCAGGTCAGCCGCGTGGTCGGGCCGGGCAAGGTTACGGCGATTGTGACCGCCGATATCAATTACGACCAGATCAGCATGAACGAGGAGAGCTACAACCCGGAGGGGCAGGTTCTGCGCTCCTCTCAGGTTACCGAGGAGAGCAGCACCGAGCGCGAAGCGCCGGGCGATGAGGTTTCGGTTGAAAACAATCTGCCGGGACAGAATTCCGGTCTTCTGCTTGGCGAAGAGCCTTCCGCACAGAGCAACAAGACGGAGGAAGTCACCAATTATGAGATCAGCAAGACCGTCAAAAATGTCGTCCGGCAGGTGGGTGAAATCAAGAAACTCTCCGTTTCCGTTCTGGTCGATGGCAGCTACACCACCGATGAGGAAGGGAAAAAAACCTATGCGCCTCGGCCGCAGGAAGAGCTTGACGCGATCACGTCTCTCGTGAAGTCCGCCGTCGGGATCGACGAGGATCGCGGCGATACGATTCAGGTCAGCAACCTGCAATTCGCGGAAATCGACACGGCCGAAGAAATCGTCGATGACCGCTACCTGTTCGGGTTCGAGAAGAGCGACCTTATTGATGCGGCGGAAGTCATTACCGTGGGCGTCATGATGATCCTTGTCGTGCTGCTTGTCCTGCAGCCAATGGTCAGCCGTCTGCTGGCAACAGAAGGCGGCGGCGGGGCGACGGGCGGCGGCGGACGACGCGTTGAGCCGGATATGATCGCCGCCATGCCGTCCAATCCTGCTTTGGCCGCTCCAACCGGAGGCGGAGGGAGCATGAGCGAACCCGCTTACGCCAAGCAAGCGGAAGAGTCCCTTGTTGACATTCAGGGCGTTGAGGGGAAGGTCAAAGCTTCCACCTTGAAAAAAGTTGAGGAAATCGTCGATAATTACCCGACCGAAACCGTTTCCGTCATCCGCAGCTGGATGACGCAAGAGAGTTAAGAGGCTTGTATGCGCGTCCGTGACGATTACCGCTCTCTCTCCGGCCCGGAAAAAGCCGCTATCCTTATTCTTTCCCTGAGCGAGGAGCAGTCCTCGAAGCTTTTTGGCATGATGGACGATGAGGAGATTCTAGAACTCTCGCAGATCATTTCCACTCTGGGGCGGATCAGCCCCGGTGTGATTGAGCGCCTGTTCATCGATTTTGCCGAGCAGATGAGTTCAACCAATGCGGTTGTCGGCTCCCATGACAGCACTGAGCGGCTTCTGCTGAAATCCGGGATGAACCAGGATAAAATCGACTCCATTATGGAGGAGATCCGCGGTCCGGCAGGGCGGACGATGTGGGAAAAACTGGGCAACGTCAACGAGGAAGTGCTGGCCAATTTTCTACAGAAAGAATATCCGCAAACCGTCGCGGTCGTACTTTCAAAAATTTCCACCGACCATGCCGCCCGTGTTCTGGGGCAGTTTCCCGACAGTTTTGCTATCGAGGTCATCCAGCGGATGCTGCGGATGGAGACGGTGCAGAAGGAAATTCTCGATGAGGTCGAAAAAACTCTGCGGAAGGAGTTCATGTCCAACCTCGCCCGCACGCAGCGGCGTGACAGTCATGAAGTTGTGGCGGAAATTTTCAATAGCCTTGAGCGCTCGGTTGAATCCCGTTTTATGGAAGAGCTGGAGCGCATGGTTCCCGATTCCGCTGAAAAGATCCGCAGCCTGATGTTCACGTTCGAGGATCTGGGCAAACTCGATCCGGCGTCCGTGCAGACCCTCATCCGCGCTGCCGACAAAGAAAAACTCCCGACCGCTCTCAAGGGTGCCACCGAGACGATGCGCGACCTGTTCTTCTCCAATATGTCCGAGCGCGCCGCCAAGATCATGAAGGAAGACATGGCCGCCATGGGGCCGGTCCGCCTCAAGGATGTCGAGGAGGCGCAGCAGTACATCGTCAACGTGGCCAAGGATCTGGAGGCCCGGGGCGAAATCGTGATCGCCAGCGGCAGCACGGAAGACGAGATGATATTCTAAGCTGTGTATACCTGTTTTACTATAGAGCGAGCCCGATGACCAACCGCAAGGGACAGCCTTTTTTCTTCGACCAGAACGTCTTCGACGAAGTTGGGCGGATGACCTCCAAGAACAAGGGGCCGCCGCTGGAGTTCACCGCTCCCGATCTTGAAAAGGCAAAAGCCGAAGCCTACGAACAGGGGCGGAAGGCGGGTTTTGCGGAAGGACAGGCGGGACTGACGAAGCAGGTTCTCGCCCTCGTCCAGAATATCCGGCAGAATTCGAGCCTGCTATTTGCGGCGGAGGATGAGCGGAAGGCGCTTTATGAAGCCGAAGCGCTGAACCTGACCTATTCCATCGTGCGTAAAATCTTTCCGCTTCTTTCCCGCCATTCGGGGATTGAGGATGTGCGCGAAAAATTACGCGAAATCGTTGCGGCGGGTCTCAAGAGCAACACACTGATCATCGAGGTTCCGGTGGCGCTTGCCGAGGAGACACGCGCCTTTATGGCGCAGGAAAACATGACACCGGAGACGGGGTTTCAGTTGAACGCGTCCTCTGCCCTGCGCGGCACCGAGTGTCGGCTGAGCTGGGCTGACGGGGGGGCGATCCACGACCCCAAAAATATTGCGCTGAAAATTTTTTCCATTCTGGAAGAGACTCTTGCGGCCCGCGGTATTACGGTCCATGATGAGGGGGAGATGTTTTTGGATTCCTTGCCGGACGATGCCCCTGCGCCGTCTGGTTTGCCTGTTTCGGATCAGGAGAAACCCGAAACGGCGAAAGCGAACGATGTCTCGGAGAAGGCTGCGCCCAAAAAGCGCGGCGGCAAAAAGAAGAATGAGGATGCTGGAGAGAGCTGATGAGCGACGATAAAAAAGCCAGCCAGGACGATGTGGACAATATGTTCGGCGGCGGTCCGGCCAAGGCGGGCATGGCGTTGAACGAGATCGACGAGGCGCCCGAACTCAAGGGCATGAACGAACAGGATTACGAAGTCGGACAGCCGATGGCCGGAGATGTCAGCGCCATCTATGACATTCCTGTTCAGATTTCAGCTGTTTTGGGGCGCTCGACCATGCAGGTCAGCCAGCTTCTGAAGCTCGGACGTGGCGCGGTGGTCGAACTTGATCGCAAGGTCGGCGAGGCGATTGATATTTATGTCAATAACCGTCTGGTCGCCCGCGGAGAGGTGGTCGTGGTTGACGATAAGCTGGGCATCACCATGACGGAAATCGTCAAATCCGACCGCGGCTAGAACAGCGCGTATCTTTATCTAAACAACCGGAGACTTCATGAGCGACGCCGCCGAAGCCGTAACAGCGCAGGACACCATCCCCATCCCGGTTGTACGAATTCCCGTTGCCGCCAAGCGGGCGGACCTTGCGACCGTCTTCGGTCTGGCCCTGACGCTGGCCCTTATTGTAGCTGCGATGATGTTTTCACGGAGCGAGGCCAGCTTTATCGATATTCCCTCCATTCTGCTCGTTGTTTTCGGCACCTTGACGGCCACCTGCACAGCCTACACTACGGATGAACTCCGCAAGACGGGGAGCGTCATTGCTGCCGCGTTTTTCCGTCCGGTGCGCGAACCCTCGCGTCTGGCGCAGAGCCTGATGGATATCGCCACGGTGGCGCGCAAGCGGGGGCTTTTAGCGCTGAGCGCCTATGAGGGGGAGATGCGGAAGGAACCGTTTCTTGCCAAATCCTTCCAGCTTGTCGTGGACGGGTACAGTGCCGAGGATATCGACCGGATGCTGAAAATCGAGATCGACAGTTTCATCGAGCGGCAAAAACGTTCGTCGAGCGTCCTCCGGCGGGCGGCGGAAATCGCCCCGGCGATGGGCTTGATCGGGACGCTGGTCGGGCTGGTGCAGATGCTGGCCGATCTGGAGAATCCGGAGGCGATCGGTCCCGCGATGGCGGTCGCTCTGCTGACCACCTTTTACGGCGCGATCATGGGGAATATTATTCTGGCGCCGATGGCGGTCAAGCTCGATAAACACACGGCGGACGAGGTGCAGATCATGAACCTGATCCTCAAGGCGTGCCGTTCGATCGTCAGCCACGAAAACCCGCGCAGCCTTGAGATGGCGTTGAACGGGGAACTCGCGCCCTCGGATCAAATCCGTTATTTCGACTGAGTTTTCCCTGGTTCCAGGCGCAAATCCCCCACCAACATCAGGCGCGGGCGGTCCGAGCGCAAGGCACGGTGGACGAAGGCGCGGCGGCGGTCGGTCTGGAGGAGTTTCTTCAGCCATTTCCCAAGGGCGCTGACATTCTTGTTGCGGACACGCTGTCTCCAGATATCGCCGGGCCGGAAGGCGTAGATCGGCGCATCAGGTTTGCAGGTCACTTTATGCCCCTCGACCTTCAGCACATCGTCATTACGCATAAACTCGGTGACCGGATCGTTGTAGCAGGTCATGAAACGGTCGAAATCCTGCATCACGCCATCGACATGAAACTCATGCGTGGTTTCATCCTCGGTATAGGTCTTGAGAATACGAATATGCGGGCGGGCGCCCGAATGATGGAAAAACTCCATATCGGTCAGGACGACTTCGAGCGCGGCGAGAAGTTTTTTATCGGAGAGGGTTTCGCGGAAATCGATGAGTTTTTGCCTGTCGGCGTATTTGATGAAAATCTCCGAATCGGTGAGTTGAAAATGCTCGGCCATCACATCCGCGAGCCCCTCGAAGTCGCCTTTCAGTCGCCGGGGATAGAGAATCACATTCGCAAAGTGGCCAAAATCGGTCTGCAGCAGGGCGCAAAGGTCGCCGACGACCTTTATTCCTTCGTAATCCGCTGGTATATAGTTTTTTTGTGCCATATGTATATAGTATAGCGGTGAACGTCTTTATTTACCGTAAAATTATGGTTATGTCTAATTAGTTCGAGGGTTCACTTACTATGCGTTTAATGATTATCGGTCAGCTTGAAGGCTATATCACCCAGGCGGGCAAGATCGCCCTCCAGCGCGGGGCCAAGGTGATTCATTGCGAGGATACCGAGCAGGCTTTGGGGGCGTTGATGAACGGCAAGGGCGCGGACCTTGTGATGATCGACGTCAAGCAAAAGATCGGCCCTTTCATCGAACGGCTCAAGACCGAGCGTATTCATCTTCCGGTTGTCGCCTGCGGGGTCAGCACGGATGCGCGGGCGGCTGTCAAGGCGATACAGGAGGGGGCCAAGGAATACGTGCCCCTGCCCCCCGATGCCGAGTTGATCGCGGCGATTATCGAGGCGGTGACTGAAGACAACAGCAAGATGATCGCCAACGACCCCTCCATGCAGGCGGTGGTCAAGCTGGCCGACAAGATCGCGCCTTCGGAAGCGACCGTTCTGATTACGGGTGAATCCGGCACGGGCAAGGAAGTCATGTCCAAGCATATCCATGCCAAATCCAAGCGCAAGAACGGGCCGTTCATCGCTGTTAACTGCGCGGCCATTCCTGAAAATCTTCTGGAGTCGGAATTGTTCGGGCATGAAAAGGGCGCCTTTACCGGCGCAAGTGCGCGGCGGATCGGAAAGTTCGAGGAAGCCGGCGGGGGAACCCTGCTCCTTGATGAGGTCAGCGAGATGCACCCGCAGCTTCAGGCCAAGCTGCTGCGCGCCATTCAGGAGCGGGAAATCACCCGCGTGGGCAGTAACGATTCTGTCAAAGTCGATGTGCGGATTATCGCCACGTCCAACCGGAATCTTGAGCAGTCCGTCCAGAAGGGCGAATTCCGGGAAGATCTTTATTTCCGCCTGAATGTTGTTAACCTCGCCCTGCCCCCGCTGCGGGAACGGCCCGGGGATATCAGGATTCTGGCGCAGTTCTTTATCGACAAATATGCCGAAGCCAACGGGGTTTCAAGCAAGAAAATCTCCGCCAGCGCGATGCGGCTGCTGACGGATTGCCAGTGGCGCGGAAATATCCGCGAACTTGAGAACACCATGCACCGGGCGATCCTGATCTCTGCCGAGCCGGAGATCGAGGATGCGGCGATCTTCCTGCAAAGCGGTCCGCTTTCCTCTCCGGGGGCTGAGGCGGCTGCGGCCAGACCTGCGGTTGCGCCGTCATCTGCGGCCGCGCCGCTGCAAAACGAGGGCGCGGTTGAGAATCTGATCGGGCGGACGATTGCGGATGTCGAGCGGGACATGATCCTTAACACTCTTGACCATTGTCTGGGCAACCGGACCCATGCCGCGAAAGTTCTGGGGATTTCCATCCGTACGCTGCGGAACAAGCTCAACCAGTACAAAGACGAGGGCTTAAAAATCCCTGCCGGAGCTGCGGGTTAGGCTCTGTTTTCCTTTGTGGTGAAAAAATCCTTGGTGCCGATTTTAATCAGGCCGATAAATGCGGCGACCTGCGCCACGTTTAACAAAAAGACTCCGAGGTTGTGGCTGTGGAAAAAGGCAATTTCGAAACTGGAGGTGATGAATACCCAGTAGAGGAAAAGATTAATGCCGTTATCGAACGTCCAGAGAAATTCATGCCCGCGGCCATGCAGCATCTTCCGGTAGCTTGTCCATGTCAACAGCGCCATATAAAGATTGGCGGCGATGTATATCCACAAGAGCAGCATATGCCTCCCCTTTCCTTATTTTAACTTAGAAACCCCCGATTTGCATATCGTGAGATGAACCGCTAGAATGAGTCAGGAGGCAGAATCCTGCTTTTCCGTCTTTTTTGTTTTGTCTTAATTCTTTCGCGCTTCCCATGGCCACCGGTCCTACATCCCATCTGCCCGCTCCGCGTCCGGCTCCCGGCGTTGCGGGGTCTATGGAGAGATTCCGTGCCAGCCCTGTGGGGGCGCGGCTTTCGCCGATCATGCGGCCGGATGTGCTTTTTGCGCTGGGCATCATCACGATCATCCTGTTTATGCTGATCCCGATGCCGACGATCATGCTGGATGCCGGATTGTCGATCTCCATCACGTTTTCCGTCCTTATTCTCATGACGGTTTTGTTTATCCAGACGCCGCTGGAATTTTCGACCTTTCCGACCGTCTTGCTGATTTCCACGGCCTTAAGGCTAGGGCTGAACGTCGCGTCCACGCGGCTGATCCTTGAGAACGGGCATAACGGTCATGACGCCGCCGGGGCGGTGATCGAGGCGTTCGGGACGTTCATCATCAAGGACAGTTACGTCATCGGCGCGATTGTGTTCTCCATTCTCGTCATCGTTAACTTTATCGTTATCACCAAGGGTTCGGGGCGGATCGCGGAAGTGGCGGCGCGGTTTACGCTTGACGCTATGCCGGGCAAGCAGATGGCGATTGACTCCGACCTCTCCGCCGGAATGATTACCGAGGACGAAGCCAAGGCGCGGCGCAAAAAGCTGGAGCAGGAAAGCAACTTCTTCGGGGCCATGGACGGCGCGGCCAAATTCGTACGCGGGGATGCCATCGCGGGAATCCTGATCGTGTTTATCAACATTATCGGGGGCATCGTGATCGGCACGGTCTCAGAGGGACTGACACTCGCCGAAGCCGCGCAAAATTATACTGTCCTGACCATCGGCGATGGGCTGGTGAGTCAGGTTCCCGCGCTTATTGTTTCTGTCGCGGCGGGTCTTCTGGTTTCCAAAGCGGGCGTCGAGGGCTCGGCGGAGCAGCAGTTGTTCGAACAGTTCGGGCGCTATCCGCGGGCGCTGGCCATGAGCGCCGTGCTGATCCTCATGCTCGGTCTTATGCCGGGTATTCCGAAAATCCCCTTCATGATTCTGGCCCTGATTCTGGCCGGGATTTCTTATGTGTCCTTTCAGCGGGTTGCTCTGGAGGAGAAGGAGGCCGCCGCCGTACAGGCCAAGCCGGGGCAGCCGGGCGGACCGGCCGTCGCCGACGAGCCGATTTCCAAGGCGCTGGCGATGGATACGATCCGGCTGGAGCTTGGCTATGGTTTGCTGCCGCTGGTGCAGGGCGATGGCGGGAACAAGCTGACCGACCAGATCAAGGGGCTGCGGCGGCAACTGGCGGAGGATATGGGGTACGTTCTGCCTGCGGTGCGGATTCAGGACAATCTCCAACTGCCCTCCACCACCTATGTCGTCAGCATCAAGGAAATCCACGCGGGGCGCGGCGATATCCGTCCCAATATGCTGCTCTGTATGGACCCGAACGGGGATTCGATCAGTTTGCCGGGGGAGAACACCATCGAACCGACCTTCGGCCTCCCCGCCATGTGGATCGACCAGCAATACCGCGAGGAAGCGCATTTCCGCGGCTATACGGTCGTCGATGCGCCGACGGTGATTACCACGCATCTGACGGAAATCATCAAGGACAATATGCCGGACCTGCTGAATTACGCCGAGACGCAGAAGCTGCTCAACGAGATGCACAGGGACTACCAGAAGCTGGTCGCCGATGTCATTCCCGGCCAGATTTCCCTCGGCGGTTTGCAGCGCATCCTGCAAAATCTTCTCTCCGAGCGGATATCGGTGCGTAACCTGCCGACCATCCTTGAAGGGATTGCGGAGGCCGCCGTTTACACCAAGAGCCTCGCGCAGATCAGCGAACACGTCCGCAGCCGCCTGTCGCGGCAGTTGTGCGATACCTATGCCGATGCCAACGGTGTGCTGCCGCTGGTGACTCTCTCTCCCGATTGGGAGGGGTCGTTCATGGAATCCCTGATGGGGGACGGGGAGGAAAAGCATTTGGCTATGCCGCCCAGCAAGCTGCAGGAATTTATCACGGCGATTCGCACGAAATACGATAGCCTGTCGCATGAGGGGGTTTCGCCGGTGCTTCTGACCTCTCCGGGCATAAGGCCTTATGTCCGCTCGGTGATCGAGCGGTTCCGGCCACAGACGGTCGTGATGTCGCAGAACGAAATCCACCCGAAGGCGCGGATCCGCACGCTGGGGCAGATTTAGGGCTTACTTTTTCTCTTCCATCGAGAGTTCGACGTTGCATTTGCTCTTGAGTATCTGGATGACACCCTCGGCGGACAAGGCCAATTCGTCGTCGCAGAACATCGACTGCTCGGCCTCCATCAGCATCACGCTGCCATAGGGCGAAGCCACGCGCATGAGGGACACGCCGAAAGACGTATCCTTGACTTTGGCCTTACGCCCCTCCTCCAGCAGATTCACGGCGATGATTTTGGTCTTGAGCGATTTGACCTTGGTGCTCCGCGCCCCCTCCTTGGTTTTCAGGATGAGCTGTTTCTTGTTCAGAGTCATGACCTCGCTGACGCTCTGGGCGCCGGGAACGTGCGAGAGAATCTTCATCGTGCTGATGGAATCCTCATGCATATGCTTTTTCAAAAACGCAACGGTCCGCTCTATTTTTTCAAGCTGAACCCGAGAGGCTTCTTCGTAAAAGGCCTCGATGGCCTCGCGGGTCAGGGCTTTGAGCGTCTGCGGCGCCGGAACGGATATGGGCGCCGACTGCAGTGTTTCGCTTTTTTGCTCCTCTGCTTTTGCCAGGGCCGTATGAAAGATTGAAGCTCCTATCACGGCGCAGGATAAAAGCAGTTTCTTAGAGACTCTCGGCATCTGACTGTTCCCCTTCGGTTTCTCCCATTTTACCCTAGAAAAACGATCCCGACAAAAAAATCCTTCCCTAATGAGTTGCGATAATTTGGGTGAAGGGCGGAATTTTTAGGTTTATACTCTGGCCATCCGATTCGGGACAATTTATACTTAACGAGTGATTCGCAGCTGATTTTCCATGCGTTTAAAGACGTTTACCGCCACCACCATGACAGAAGCGATGCAAATGGTTCGTAAGGCTCTGGGCGAAGAGGCTATCATCGTGGCCACCAAGGAAGAAGCCGGAGGCAAGGCCGTGCGGGTGACCGCCGCCGTCGAGCCGGCCTTTGAGATCGGCCCCCGCGGGCTTTCAGAAAAAGAGGAATGGCTGCAATACGACCGCGAGATGGAAAGCGGGGCTGTGGTCGAAAAACTGACGGAGGCCATGCTGCGCCATGCCGTCCCCGACGAGATCATCGATCAGGTCGTGTCCTGCGCCAGCGTCATGGGGCTGGACGAGCCGGGAGTGGCGCTGATCGCCGCGGTCGAGCATTTGTTTACCTTCAAGCCTCTGCCCATCGCTTCGGTCAAAAAACCGCTGATGCTGGTCGGGCCGCCGGGGTCAGGTAAGACTCTCGCTGTGGCCAAGCTGGCGGCGCGGGGGGCTATGAACGGCCTGAATATCGGCGTGATCTCTACGGATACCGTGCGCGCCGGCGGTGTCGAGCAGCTTGAGGCTTTCACGCGGCTGCTGGATATCAAGCTGCAAAAAGCCGCCAATGTCGGTGAACTGAAAACCCTGATCGACCGGATGGCGGAAACGCACGATCAGATTGTTGTGGATACCTCCGGCCTGAACCCGTTCCAGCCGGAGGACGTCAAGGTTCTTGCCCGCCTGATCCTGTCCGTGCAGGCGCGGCCCGTTCTTGCCCTGCCGGGGGGAATCGATGCGGATGAATCCGGAGAGATGGCCCGTGTTTTTGCCGCCATCGGCGTGGGGGAAGTGTTACCCACAAGAATTGATATCGCCCGCAGACTGGGCGGAATACTGGCCGCGGCGCACCACGGCTCCTTGTCTTTGAGCGATTACAGCCACACCGCGATGGTCGCGCAGGGGCTTGCGCCGCTCAATCCAAAAACGTTATCTAGATTGTTGATGCCCAGTGCGTTTCGTGACACGCGTACAAGGCGCATCCTTAAACCCACTCCGGAGTCAGGGAAACGGACATGACCGAAATGACGCCCGATGACGCCCAATCGCCGCTGTCCCATCCCGTGACGATCAAGCGCGCCGATAACCTGATCGCCGTGGCCTCGGGCAAGGGCGGGGTCGGCAAGACTTGGTTTTCCGTTACCCTTGCCCATGCGCTGGCCAAGAGTGGGAAGAAGGTTCTTTTGTTTGACGGCGATCTCGGGCTTGCCAATGTGGATGTTCAGCTCGGCCTGATGCCCAAGCGCGACCTGAACGATGTCATTCGCGGACGGCTCGGCCTCGACAAGGTGATTCAAAGATTTGAGGAAGGTTCGTTTGATATTATCGCCGGGCGGTCGGGGCAGGCTTCGCTGTCCGCGCTGCCCAGCCAGAGGCTTGCTCTTCTTCGCGACCAGCTTCTTGAGGTGGCTGCGACGTATGATGTGGTTATTGCCGACCTTGGCGCCGGTGTGGACCGCACGGTGCGGCTGTTTTCGGCCAGTTCGGCCTGTACCCTGCTCGTGACGACGGACGAACCGACGGCGCTGACCGACGCCTATGCCTTCATCAAGCTTGGTGCTGCCGCAGGGGTCTCGCGCAATATCAATATCGTCATCAATATGGCGACGAACATCAGCGAGGGCGAGAAGACCTATAAGACCCTGCTGAAGGCCTGCGAGAATTTCCTGCGCCTATCGCCGCCGCTTATGGGCCTGATCCGGCAGGATGCGCGGGTTAAAGAGTGCATCCGCAGCCAGACGCCTATCCTCAACCGCACGCCCAATGCCGAGGCCGCTATGGATGTCGAGAAAATCGCCAAGCGGGTGACGGTTCTGGTCGAAGCGGCCAAGCTCAAAGCGGCCCGCGGCTGATTTTTTTTATGGTATATGTTTAAGGAACCGCTGTATTTGGAATTAGCGGCGTTTTTTTTAAGTTTAAAGGAAAGACAAAGATGCCTTTGTTTTCATTGCCGCCGATAGAGAAACGCGTTTACGACCGATCAGTCTTGAATATAGGAAACATTCGAAAGCAAGAAATGATCCATGAGGATGACGATTACATTATTTACAGGCTCGGCTTTATTCTGCGCCTGCTTTCGTTAGCCGTATTTGTTTTTAGCTACACTCTATATGTAATGCTTGGGCCTGACGAAATCAGTCACTTTCTTCCACTGAATAATGAGAAAAATTACTTACTACATACTTACATGGAGTTTTTTGACTACTTTGGTATTTTATTTCTTATAGTAACTTTCTACTACTCAGTTCTTTTTTATTACAACGTTGATTACAACAAACACAATCCTTTAAGGCATCGCGAAAAGGGAGAAAAAAATTTGGAAAAAATTTCTTATCCCGAAAAAAGGTTGCTGGTTTTTACGGCAGTTGTGTTGTTTATTTCCAGTCTTTCCGTGGTCTTTTATTCAAGCATCATAGCTCAATTCTTCTTAAAGCGGACAGGCTACACCGCTTTATATGATTCATATGTATTGGTGTTTTTCGTGGGCTTAGGCCTAACTTTTTTTGTTTCTATAGCTTCTCAAATGGCTTTGTTATCTTCGTATTTTATCTACTATATATTTAGAAAACCAAAGTAATAGGGCGCTTACGTTTTAACTAATATTAAAATTAGAGCCTTTGCCATCTCTGTTTCTAAGAGTGGGCTTTCTGCGTTAAGCTTGTGTTATGGCTGATTCCCGCATTCCCCGTGTTCCGCCCTCCGCCGTTGAGCCGACGCTGCGCGTGAACGTGCCGGAGGACAGCCGCAGCGTGCGGATCGTCTCCCTCCCTGAGCGGTTGTACGATGTGCAGAAGGCCGCGATCCTGCGCGGGGAAGTGATCCGCAGAGAGGGCGATAGTGCGGTGCGGATTCTCACCGATCAGGGCGAGGTGAGCGTTGAGAGCGACCGTCCGCTCAATCTCGAAAAAGGGGAGCGGGTTGAAATCCGCGTTCCACCCGGACGCCCGCCGCGCACTGCCGATCTGCGCCCTGCCCCGCCTGAGCGCGATATCCCGCGCACATCGCAGACCGAAATTGAAGTGCGTTTGGAGAGACCTCAGACCGCGCCCGCAAATGAGCAAGCTTATTCGCCGGAGGTTCTGCGTGACCGGATCGTGCGGGCCGTAGCGGTTTCCGACCCGGAGGCTGTTCGAATTCTTCCTGTTGAGCCTGACATTGTTCAGACGAGTCTGGACAGCGCCGCGTTTTCCGCCCGTAAGACCGTGCAGGTTGCCGAGCAGGAGATTTTTGAGCTTTTAAAATCGCTGACCGTGTCAGGGGCGGGTCTGAATGGCGTCCTCAAACCCGAGGCGTTTTTTCCTTTGCCTGTTTCTTTGGGAACGCCAGAGCGTTTTTCCCTTCCGGGGGGGAGCCTTCCCGCTGCCTCTACGCTGGAACCTGCCCTTACGCGCATCACCAAGAGTCTGCTTCTGCTAACGCCTTCAAGTTTGCAGGTTCCGGTTGCGGATTTTCGGCTCTCATTCGAGGCTCCGCCCCTCCCTGAGAGTCTGACATTTCGTATTACCCAAACCGAATCCTCGGCGCTGTTTTTCCTCGATGACCCGCAACGCTCTGAAGTTTCCGGGCTTATCTCTCCGCTGCGGGCGGGGGATGCGCTGGCGGTTGTCCTTGGCCCTATCGCTGACAAGGCGGCGCTGGCGGTGCAAATCATTTTTCCGGCCGGTGCAGCGCCGCAGACCTTTGCGCTTCTTGATATTCCCGTAATACCTCCGCAAGGAACGCAGATTTCCCTTTCGCCCGTGAACGCGCCTTCGGCGCTTTTAACGACCCTGCTAGCGCCTGCTGCGCCCCTTTTTACTCTTGCTGCGGAGACGTGGCCCGTGTTGCAGGAGATGCTGACGATCCTGCCGCAGGTTGCGCCGCAAGCCGCGCAGGCGTTCGTCAATATGCTGCCTAGCCCTTCGAATCCGCAGAATCTTGCGCCTACGGCGCTGTTCTTCATCGCCGCTGTGCGGGCGGGCGATGTCGAAGGATGGCTTGGCGGGAAGGCGGTCGATGCCCTGCGTCGTTCGGGGCGCGGCGATGTGCTTTCGCGCTTCTCTCAAGAAATGTCCGGCCTTTCCCGAGCGGCGTCCGAGCCCGTGGGGCAGGATTGGAAGGCCTTGAGCCTGCCGCTTTACTGGCAGAACCAGTTGCTGAAGGTTCCGGTCTTTTATCGGCAGGATCAGGATTCCCGCAGCGGACAAAACGGTGAGAAGGGCAGTACGCGTTTCATCATCAATCTCGATCTCAGCCGGATGGGGAAAATCCAGATGGATGCGCTTTATCTCAAGGGTGCGAAGCGGTTCGATTTGATCCTGCGGACCGAGCAGGCGTTTTCAAAAGCGATGGAACAGGAGATGCGCGGATTGTTCACCGAGGCGCTGGCGGAGGTTTCGCTTACGGGCGGTCTGATTTTCCAGACGGGGGCGGATCAGTGGGTCACGGTACAGGCGGATAAAGCCTATTCGTTTTCCGCGAATTACTAAGCGGGGCTAGCGGGCTTCCTCGGCCTGCGCGAGAAAGCGGGTGATGCCGATTTCATCCAGCTCCTGCGATTCCTTTTTGGCCAAAGCTTGCGCCGCGTCACGGTCGCGCTTTTCCTGAACAATCTCGATCCGGCGCAAATCGGCGTAAGCCTGCCGCATATCATCCTGTGCGATGACAATTCGGGTTTCGAGTTTTGTAATCGCAGCGTCGATCTGCTCGCGCTTTTTCTCGACGGCCTTGGAGTAAGCGCCGAAGAAGCTCAGCATATCCGCGCCCATTTCCTGTATGGTTTTGCGTTCGTGCGCGAATTCGTCGATCAGCTTTTGTTTCTGGCGCTCATGCTCCTCCGCCTCCCGATAGAGGCCGGCGAGGTATTTCTGCTTCTGTTCGATCGCGTGCTTGCGGACGCGGATCAGGGGTTTGAGATTGGCCATGGTATAAAGCAAGGAAGTTTAGGGAAGCACAGGTTCAGGAGCCGATTGTAGCGCGTCTTCACCGTAATAGACAATCCTGGTGTCATTCTTGTGCTCGAGGCGCACCATTCCGGCCAGCGAGACGGTCTCGGAGCGGCGGCGTTTCATATCCGCACCTTTTGTGCCTTTCACGGCGTGACTAAAAACGTTCACAGAACCCCGGACAAGCCCCTCCTCCCACTTTCCGGCATGGACGGCGATGCTGTGCGGGCTTTCCTTGCCGCGGAAGTCGGCGCTCAGGATATCTGCATCGTACTCGCTTAGAATATCAAGGACGTTATTGATAAAGCCATCGACCACGGGGCCGCGCAACTGCGGGCCGACGAGGCGGATCCCAATATTTTCTCCGCCGACTTTGGTGAGCATCTCACGGAGCGCCTCCTCCCCCGTGGCCGAGAGCGCCTCCAGGCGTCCCTCGTGCGTGAGATGCGCTAAGCCCGTCGCCTGCGTCACCGGGTTATGCGCGATGACCGCCATGCTGGAGGTCAGGCCCATCGTGCCCAGCGCCGGATAACAGCTTTGCGGCATCGTCACTCCAGCAAAATTCAGGCCGATCTCCGCGGTTTGCTTCGGGTTAAAGATCTCCGCCGCGTCCGGGATATAAGAGGAGCCCGGAAGCGCCATCAGCGCCGTCATGCGCTGGTCATTGGTAGTGAAATCTTTTAACCTGACCGACACGCCCCACCCTGTTTACAAAAAATTACATACCTGAAATCTTTTATTTATATAAAAATGGCACGATAGGAAGGATAGTGCCATAAAATAGTGAGAGTTTCGGACATGAGCCATTTTATCAAGATTTTTTTCCTTTGTTTAACAGTTACTTGCATCCACTGCCTTTCCGGTGCCGCCTTTGCTGAGGAGGTGGCGGATACGGCGTCCACGCATCCCCGCATTCAGGAAAAATACGATAATATGACCGATGAGCAGAAGGAGGCGTTTGACGCCCGGAAGGCTAAACTCAAGGAGAAAAAAGATCACTTTGACTCCCTGTCTCCTGAAGAGCAGGAGGCGGTTCTCAACGAGGTTAAGGAAAAGAAAGCCAATTTCCAGAGCCTTTCACCCGAAGAGAAAAAAGCCGCGATCGAGGAAGCCGCCGCGAAGCGCTATGAGACTCTGACCCCGGAACAAAAGGTCAAAGCCGATGAGCGCCGCGCCAAGGTCCAGACCGCCAAGGCCAAATATGATGCCTTGCCCGAGGAGAAGAAAGCGCAGATCAAGGAAAAGCGTAAAGCTTTTAAGGAGAAGCGCGCCGCGCAGCAGCAGGGCGGGCTTGGGCCGAGAAAGAAAAAGTGGCGGGCCGAATAAATTTCATAACTCTTTCTTTTTATGTATTGAAGAAACCGGAGCAAGGCTCCGGTTTTTTTTATGCGTTCATGCCGAGAATGGCGGCCAGCCTGTTAAAGCTGTCCTCTATGGTCGCAGAGTCGTCCTTGTTCTGCGAGAGAAAATTTTCAAGCTGCGGATAGAGACGGATCGCCTCGTCTACGGCGGGGTCGGTGCCGCGCCTGTATGCACCGAGGCGGATCAGTTCAGCCATGTCCTCATAGACCGTGATCACCTGCTTGGCCTTGCGGACCACGCCGTTCTGCCAGTCGCTAAAGACGTTGGGCATGGAGCGGGAGATAGATTTCAGAATGTCGATGGCCGGATAGCGGCCCCGGTCGGCGATCTTACGGTCCATGACGATATGGCCGTCGAGAATCCCCCGGGCGGCGTCGGAAATCGGCTCGTTATAATCATCCCCCTCGACCAAAACGGAAAACAGGCCTGTAATAAACCCCTGCCCCTGCGGTCCTGCTCCTGCCCGCTCCAGAAGGCGGGCCAGTTCTCCGAAGGTGGTGGGCGGATAGCCCTTCGAGGTCGGCGGTTCGCCCGCTGAGAGACCAATTTCGCGCTGGGCCATCGCAAAGCGCGTGACCGAGTCGATCAGGCACAGCACCTGTTTGCCCTGATCGCGGAAATATTCGGCCACCGAAAGCGTCAGATACGCGGCCTGACGGCGCATCAGAGCGGGTTCATCGCCCGTCGCCACGATCACAACGGAACGCGCCAGACCGTCCGGCCCCAGATCGTCGTCGAGAAATTCCTGTACCTCCCTGCCCCTTTCGCCGACCAGCCCGATGACCGAGACATCGGCGGCGGTGTATCGCGCCATCATGGACAGAAGGACCGACTTTCCCACGCCGGAGCCGGAGAAAATCCCCATCCTTTGCCCCTGCCGGAGCGGGAGAAAACTGTTCACGGCCCGAACGCCGAGATCGAGTTGCGGGCCGAGCCTTTGTCTTGCATGGGCCACGGGCGGGCGGTTGCGGAGCGGGACAGGGGCTGATCCCTGCGGGAGAAACCCCTTTCCATCTATGGGTTCGGCCAAACCGTTCAGGACGCGCCCGAGCCAAGCTTCGCCGGGGTTGACCACGGGTTCCTGAGCCTGAATTACTGCCTTACACCCCAGCCCGATACCGTCCAGCGTGCCGAACGGCATCAAAAGCGCCTGTTTTTCACGAAAGCCGATGACCTCACAGGGGATTCTCCTGTCTTTCCTTGGACAGAGATGCACGACCGAGCCAACGGTCAGGCGGTCGCTGACCCCGGCGATTTCCACCAAAAGGCCGAGAATCTTGGTCACCTGACCGTAAAATTCCACGGTCGGGAGTCTGTCAATCGCCGTTATGGCCTGTTCCGCCAGCCTGTCCATCAGGTGAGTTTACGATAAAAAGGGGTGATTGTTTCAAGAAAATGCGTTTTTCGCTGTGGATAGTTTACCAGCCTTCCGAGCGAAAGGGAAATTAAACATTATTGTTTTTTATCATATGCTTATAAAAAAAATTTAATAGTTAATAAGGTGCGGAAAGGATTTGTCGCTGTCTTTAATATTTGTTAAGATATTTGTTAATAAAGTGAGCCACTTTATATCTTGCACCTTTTCAGTATCAGGGGATTTTTCATATGCGTGTATTGCTCGTCGAAGATGACACCTCAACCGCCAAGAGCATTGAGCTGATGCTCAAGTCCGAAGGCTATATCGTGGATACGACCGATCTGGGCGAAGACGGCTTGGAGATCGGGAAAATCTACGATTACGACATCATCATTCTCGACCTGATGCTGCCGGATATGGACGGATATGAGGTGCTGAAGCAACTCCGCGCCTCCAAGGTGGAAACCCCTATTTTGATCCTTTCCGGACTTACAGAACTGGATAACAAGATCAAGGGGCTGGGCTTCGGGGCCGATGATTATCTGACCAAGCCGTTCGACAAACGCGAACTGGTCGCCCGGATTCAAGCCATCGTCCGGCGTTCGCAGGGTCATTCGCAGAGCCTGATCCAGACTGGCAAAATTAAGGTCAATCTCGATACGCGCACGGTGGAAGCCGATGGAAAGCCGCTGCACCTGACCGGAAAAGAGTACGGTATTCTTGAGCTTCTCTCCCTTCGCAAGGGTACGACCCTGACCAAGGAGATGTTCTTGAATCATCTTTATGGCGGGATGGATGAGCCGGAGGTCAAGATCATCGACGTGTTCATCTGCAAACTTCGCAAGAAGCTGGCTGAGGCCACGGACGGCAGCAACTATATCGAGACCGTCTGGGGCCGCGGGTACGTTCTGCGCGATCCGGAAGCCGAAAAGGACAAGAAGGCGGCCAACGCCTAATTCTTTGAAAAATCTTTGCGCCTGAAGCGTTGACTCTCTCCGGGATCGTCAGCATCATGTGCCATGGTTTCCTTTAAAAGTGTTACGGGCGCAATATCAAAGCTCGATAATTTCAACAACTGGATCCGGTTGCTTTGCATCCTGCTGGCCGTCGCCTATGTCCTATCGCTGGGCGCGGCCTATTTCTGGGTTTTTGACCTTTTCCGGCATTTTCTCTTGCAGTACGCCCTGCTTGCGGTTGTATTTTCGTTACTGGCGCTGGCCCGAAAGCTCTGGCCTTGCGTTCTTGCCATGATCGTGCTTTGCGGGCTGTGCGGGTATGAAATCATCAGCCGCATTGATTATATCCCGCCGCCCACGGCGGAGGCGCTTGCAGGGTCGGGCCTGCTCAAGGTCATCACCTACAACCGCCATCACAGTTTAACCTCTCATCAGGAGATGGTCGATTTCATCCAGGCCGAAAATCCTGATATTTTCTTTATTCTTGAGGCGAACGACACCCATGCCGAGGCTTTGAAAAAGGATATGAAGGAGGCTTATCCTTATCAACTTCTTTTCCCAAAGGAAAACGCATTCGGGATGGTGGCGGCCAGTCGGCATCCGTTTAAATCTAAATCGGTAACGTTCAGCCAAATCATTGTCAAAAGCGGGCTTAAAAATTTTATTCTGATCGCCAAAATCCAAATTAAGGGCTTTGCGCCTGTAAGCTTCTACGCGCTTCATACACCGCCGCCCTTGCGTTCGTGGTTTTTTGAGCAGCGCAATGCCGAACTCGATCATGCTGCGTCGATCATCAACTATAACCATAAGGATAGAAACTCCAATATTGTCCTTCTGGGCGACTGGAACATCACGCCCTATTCGCCTTTTTTCTCAAGGCTCCTTGAAAGCACGGGCTTCAAGAACCAAACGATGAGCCGCTTTTTCCTTCCCACATGGCCGGCGCAATACTATTCCTTTTTCCAGATTCCGATCGACCATATCCTGCATAGGGGCAATATGACCCTGATCGACAAGCGGCGCGGCCCTTCGCTGGGGTCCGACCATCATGCGGTCGTGGCGGTTTACCAGCTTGAGCCGGATGCGCGGAAAAAGAATGAGCCCTGATCCCGCCTTGCTTGGAATACCCGGCAAATGGTTTGTGCTGCTGTCGGTTCTGCTGGCCGTGTGTTACGGCGCCGCTCATCTCGCCCGGTGGCACTGGTTTTCCGATCTCCTCAGTCATTTCCTCGTTCAATATGCTTTTTTTGCGCTGGTGTTTTGCGCGATTCTGTTTGTTCTGAAAATGTATCCGCTTTCGTTACTTATGCTGGCTGTTTCCCTGACGTCCTTTTACGAAACGCGCTTGCCTCTGGCCGAACCGTGGCGCTTTTCGGCCCCGCCGCGAGACGCCAAGGAGCGGAATATCCTTCGCATCGCTCAGTACAATAAACACTACGACAACGAGAATTATGCGGCGATTGCGGACTGGCTCAATCAAAGCCCGGATAGTTTCGATATCGTTTTTCTTCTGGAGATCGAGCCGGAGGATGCCGATGCCCTGCACGGATTGACTGCACAGAACTATCCTTACGCGGAACCGGCAGATGGAGTCGGGCCGGATTTTTCCCTGATCCTGAGCCGCCATAAGCCGCTTTCCGTTGAACGAAAAAAGGTCGCGCCGGATATCATCGGTACACGGGGGACGCGGGTCGAGATTCAGCCGGAAGGTTTCAAAGCGCCCATCGCTTTCTATTCTGTCCATACGCGGGTTCCGCTGCCGCGGCGCGGGCAGGCTCGACGAAATGCAGAATTGGCTGGGCTGGCGGACTGGATCGCGCAGGATCAATCGCCCTATAAGATTGCTGTGGGGGACTGGAACATCACACCCTATTCCCCTTATTTTTCCGATTTTCTGAAGGTTTCGGGCCTGAAGTATCAAACTTACGGGGTTTTTCCGCCGGGGACGTGGGTTTCCTATTTCACTCTGCCGTTTCTTAAAATTCCCATCGACCACATGGCTTACGGGCCGGGGTTGACGGCGCTTGAGATTAAAGTCGGGCCTTCGTTCGGGTCGGATCATCAGGCTTTGGTTGGAGTTTTTGGCTTTCCGTGAGAGCTTTGGGAAAATTGACACCCTATTCTTTTTTCTGTAAAATCACGCACAGCGAATAAAAAATAACTTTTGGGGATAAGCGGTGGAAAGGGACTGGCAGTCCGGCCTTTCGAGAATCTGGAATAATGAGTTGGTCATGCGCGATTTGGAGCATTGGCAAGATGACCCGAGTCGACATCTTCCCAGCCCCGAAATCGTTATGAATGGAGTGAGGGTAAAACTCAACCGGGAGGCTCCGGACGTCAGCCAGTTACTTAATTATATGAACTATCTCCTAAATTGCGGAATTCCCGAAGAAACAGTCCTTTTGTCCATCCGGTGTATGCAGATTCGAAATCCCGATAACCTTACTCTTAAGGGCGTGTTGCGTAGGCTGGAGAAGCAAGACCCCTCAGAAAGCATTTATGATATGAATAAAATTACCAGTCATATCCGTACGATGGTGCGTGAACAGGAGGACACAAAGACTAACCCCCTCACGGAAATTCAGCAGAAAGCCAGAAAACTATTCGTTGAAGCTACAGCTCCAAGACGATACCAGTTTCGGGAACTTGCGAAGCCTGTCCGTGCCCGCTTTGCGGAAGCAGCTCTTAAAGGCCTTGAGCTTATCAGCGGCCAAGACCGGAAGAGCTTGCTTGGCTTTAACCCTGATCACTACGAATGTAACTGGTAAGCCGTTGATTTGGCTTTATCCTCTGTGCTGTGCTTTGAATTAGCCCAAGGCCGAACCTTCGTTCGGGTCGGATCATCAGGCTTTAATCGGGGTCTTTGCGGTCCGGCGGGACTGACAAATTTGACTTTGTTTTCTTTATTCCCTATATTTTTATGTAATTAATATTGAGGAATTTCAGGGGTGAAATCATGAAGGGTTCGTCTGGAGCTTACTATGTTAACTCGAACAGCCTTTCCGAGTCATATCTTAATTCGATTCAATATATGAGAAACCGGGGCTCCGAGACTGAGAACGCTCACACGCTTGTGGGCCTTATCGGACAGGCTTTTCAGGGCGGAGCAACGGAGCAGCAGGTTCTCCTGTCTCTGCGTTGCCTTAAAATCAGAGAGGGAATCAATCATCCTCTTGGCACCATGCAAGGGCTTATTGACCGACGCCCCGAGGTCATGAAGGGCTGGCCCGATGGGTTTGCCGACAGAATGAAGGCGCATTTTAATAGTGACGGGGATCGGGCTCATGTCCAGCGTCCTACTGCGCAGGGTTTTTTCCTCGAAGCCGTGGCCCCGAGAATTAATCCATCCTTGTACAAAGGCTTGACCGGCAGGGCTACCGCTATGTACGCCGAATTCAGACTCGCGGCGATGTCGGGCTTTTCCGACGAGGGCCGGAGGCAACTTTTGGGCTTCGATCCATCGGCTTACAATGCCGAGTAGACTTTACAAAACTCACAATTCAGCCCGGCTACGGCCGGGTTTTGTTTTTACGGTGTTCTTTTTGCGCTGAATTGATTAGTTTTGTTTTATGGATTTTATCAAAGACAATCTCGCCAACATTCTGACTTTTGCCCGGTTGCTGCTGCTTCCGGTCATGATTGCGCTTTTTTATCTTGAGGCTTCATGGGGGGCGGTTGCGGCGTGGTTGTGCTTTGTGGTTTTCGTCGTGAGCGCCGTGACAGATTTTTTTGACGGGTATGTGGCCAGAAAATATAACCAGATTACACCGTTCGGGACTTTTCTTGATCCTATTTCTGATAAAATATTTGTGGCCACTCTTCTTGTTCTACTGGTGGCGTTCGGGCGGATCACCGGCTTGTGGATTCTCCTGGTGCTGCTGATTTTCGCGCGGGAGTTTCTGGTTTCGGGATTACGGGAATATCTCGGTCCCAAGAACATCCAGATGCCCGTCAGCGTCCTAGCCAAATGGAAAACGACCGCGCAGATGGTGGCTACCGGGTTTCTCATTCTCGGACCTTATGCTCCCTTTACCCTTGAAATCGGCCTGATCCTTCTCCTTGCCGCTACAATTCTTACGCTGGTGACCGGGGCGCAGTACCTGCGGGTCGGGCTTAAACATATCGGGCGGGATTGAACCCAATTTTGTCCCTTCACAAGATATCAACATGATCCTGCGGATAACCCTCAAAGCGGTCTGGACCGATTCAGGGAAATTGCGTAGCCTTTTTTTATGCTAGGTCTTTACCGACTTGCCCGCCCGGTTCTTTTCAAGCTGGAACCCGAAAAAGCCCACCGAATGACCCTCAAGTTCATGAAATCAGGGTTCATGCCGGTGCCGCCGCGAATACAGGCCGCAGAGCTTGAGCAGACGATTTGGGATCTGAAGTTCCCAAACCCTGTCGGTTTGGCGGCAGGGTTCGACAAGAACGGCGAAGTTATCCGCCCGGTTCTGGAGATGGGATTCGGTTTCATGGAGGCGGGAACCGTGACCCCTTTGCGGCAGGCGGGCAATCCCCTGCCCCGCGTGTTCCGCGATCCGGGCAGCGAATCCATTATCAACCGGATGGGTTTTCCCGGAGAGGGGATGGCGGTTTTCGCCGAGAATTTCGAACGCTTTAAAAGCGAAGACATACCGCCGCCGGGAATCGTGGGCGTGAATATCGGCATGAATAAAGATCAGAAGGAGCCGGCGGAGGATTATAACGCCCTGATCCGCACTTTTGCGCCGAAGGCGGATTACCTGACGGTCAATATTTCCTCGCCCAACACGCCGGGGCTGCGGAATTTGCAGGAGCAGGAGCCCTTGCGGGCTTTACTCAAAAGTCTGATGGAGACTCTGATTGGGGCAACGGGTGAGCTTGCGCCGCCGCCCCTGCTGGTCAAGCTTTCACCCGATATTCCCGAAGATCAGCAGAAGCCTATTGCCGATGTTCTTCTTGAGTCGGGCGTGAGCGGCATCGTCCTGACGAATACGACGATCACACGTCCTGACGCCCTGCCCAAATCCTTTGCGTCCCAATCGGGGGGACTGAGCGGCAAGTTGCTGCGGCCTCTGGCTACTCAGGCCATCCGCAATTTTTATCGCCTGACTGATGGGCGGTTGCCGATCGTCGGGGTCGGCGGCGTGTTCAGCGGCAAGGATGCCTACGAGAAAATCCGGGCGGGCGCCTCGCTGGTGCAGCTTTACACGGGTCTTGTTTACCGCGGGCCGGAGATCGCCTCCTCCATTTGCCGGGAACTGCTCGGGCTGCTCTCGCGTGACGGGTTCAGCCATATCAGTGAGGCCGTCGGGGCGGATCACCGCGACGGGCACACGAATGGCGCGGAGCAAGCGGCATGATGACTGAAGATGGCCGGGTGAGGCAGACTCCCAAAACCAGCAAGACCGAAGGCTTTATGCGTGTCGTTGCGGCTTCGATGTTCCTGATCTGCTGCGTCATGGTCGCTTTCCTGTCCTCCGTTTCCCTTGAACTGGCGCTTTTTGTCGCCTCGGTCATCCTCGTCGGGTGCTTCTTCAACATGACCTCCGACCGCCGGGACGAGATCGGCATGGAGTTTCTGGAAACCGTGCAGCATCTGTACCGCCGCATGAACGCGATGGAAAAAATTGTCATAAAAAATGAATCTGATATACTGGGGCTTCGTGAAACGCTTGAAGAACAGAGCCTTGCGGTCGGGCGGCATACGCCGAACCGCGGGGATGTTCTGGAGATGAAGGAGCAGATGGCTGACGAAGATTCCGGCAAGGGTATGGAGCGCATTGTGCCCGCCTTCCTGAAACCCCGAAAAGGCTTACCGCCGCATTCCAACGATTCGAGTGCGCCGAAGCCCGTTTCAGGCGAAGTCCTGCGTGCCACGCGCACCGCGCAGATCGTGGCGAATGAGGATATCTACGCCAATACCGAGGCGCTGACCGACATGGCGGTGCGCGAGTTGCTGCACCACGCCGTCAAAAACAAGCAGATCGACATCTTCCTGCAGCCGATTGTCCGCCTGCCGCAGCGCCATGCCAATTTCTATGAACTTTTTGCGCGCATCCGCGCCAAGGCGGGGCTTTACCTTCCCGCCCAACGCTACATGGAGCTTGCGGTCGAGGAACGGCTGATGGAGTCCATCGACAATATCCTGCTGCTGGAGTGCCTCAAGGCGCTGCTGCTGAATTTCGACACCGAGCGGGTTTCAACTTATTTCATTAACATCAAGCCTTCGACCCTGCGGAATGCTGATTTCATGGACGATCTTTTGAAGTTCATCGCGCAGAACAAGAAAATGGCCCCTTCGCTCGTCTTCGAGATGAAGCAGGCGGATTTCGAATCGCTGTCCAGCGGGGAGCGGCTGATTCTCGATGGTATGACCAAGCTGGGCTGCCGATTCTCG
The DNA here is from genome assembly GCA_016699735.1 of Alphaproteobacteria bacterium. NCBI lineage: Bacteria > Pseudomonadati > Pseudomonadota > Alphaproteobacteria > Alphaproteobacteria bacterium. The sequence continues at coordinate 1,329,275 of CP065008.1, read as the reverse complement.
CTGGACCATGTCACCATATTGCCTGATGATATCCTGTCGCTTTACCAGCGTAACGTGCGGTTCCTGAAAATTCCCGCCCAGCGATTCCTCGGAAAAGAAGAAGGATATGCCGATTTCGCGCAGATGATCCGCAAGAAGCGGCGTCTGGAGGTCAACGGGGTTGAGGTGATCATCGACCGGGTGGAGCACGAGCCGGAACTGCTTGAGCTTCTGGATTACGAAGTCAATTACGGGCAAGGGTTCCTGTTCGGGCGGCCCGACCTTGAAGGCGTCTATAAATTCCGCAAGAGCGCCTGATATCGTTTCCTGCCTTATAAAACGGGCGTGACTTTACCGCCGGGGGCGCTAGAATACCTGCGTATCATTTCCGAACAAGACGCAAGGTTCTCCTTATGCTCCGATTTAAATCCCTTCTTGTTTTCTGCCTCTTTTCGTTTACAGGTTTCATTTCATCGGGCGCTTTTTCTGAGGAGCCTGCGGCCAGCGCCGAACCCAAGGGGCCGCAATATGCCGTCGCGCTGCACGGGTCGCCGAAATATCCGGCGGATTTCAAGCATCTGGATTACGTGAACCCCGATGCTCCGAAGGGCGGGACGTTGCGGGCGGGTGTCATCGGTATGTTTGACTCCTTGAATCCTTTTGTCGTGAAGGGCAATCCCGCTGCGGGTCTTTTGCAGACCCGAAGCTATCTTGTTTACGAAAGTCTTATGCAAAACTCTCTTGATGAACCTTTCAGCCTGTATGGCGTACTTGCCAAATCGATTGAGATTGCGCCGGACCGCTCGTGGGTGCGTTTCGAACTTCGCGAGGAAGCCAAATGGAACGACGGGGTTCCGATCTCTGCCGAAGATGTGGTGTGGACGTTCGAAACACTGACTACCAAAGGACAGCCGTTCTTTCAGGCCTACTGGCATGATATTGAAAAAGCCACCGCCGATGGACCCAAAACCGTCACTTTTCATTTCAAAGTCAAGGGCAATATGGAATTGCCGCTGATCATTGCCGAGATGACAGTTCTTCCCAAACATTATTGGACGGCGGATGAACGAAACTTTGAGGATTCCTCTTCACTTGTACCCCCTCTGACCAGCGGGCCTTATAAATTCGGCAAGATTGATGCTCCTCGGACGATTGAATATGTCCACAATGAAAACTGGTGGGGGAAAGATCAGCCCTTTTTCAAGGGCATGAATAATTTCGACAGCATCGTGTTCGAATATTATCTGGATGAAAAGGTTGCCCATGAAGCCTTTCTTTCTGGCAACTACGATTACAAAGACGAAAGTTCTCAGTTTCAGTGGAAGACTGCTTATGACGTTCCTGCTGTAAAACAGGGAAAAATCGTCAAGGAGGAAATCGACCACCGTCGGCCAGCCGGAATGCAGGGCTTTGTCTTTAATTTGCGCCGTCCAATATTTCAGGACATTAAGGTGCGTGAAGCCCTGAATTATGCGTTTGATTTCGAATGGTCGAACAAGCAGGTTGCCTTCGATGCGTATACACGCACGAACAGCTATTTTGACAATTCCGAGCTTGCCTCTTCAGGCCTACCCTCCACAGAAGAATTGAAAATCCTTGAACCTTTTCGAGGGAAAATTCCCGATGCTGTCTTCACCACCGAATATCAATCCCCCGTGACGGATGGCACCGGGAATAATCGAGCTAACCTGAAAAAGGCCGCCGATATGCTGGAGGCAGCAGGATACAAGATTGGCAAAGATAAAATCCGTGCAAAGGAAACCGAAAACGGCCCCGTTAAACTAGCCTTTGAAATCTTGTATTTCAGTTCACAGTTTGAACGCTGGTTTCAGCCTTTCGTCAAGAACCTTGAGCGCATCGGCGTCAAGGCCACTCTGCGGCTCGTGGATGCCTCCCAATATCAAAACCGGGTCAATGCCTTCGATTACGATATGATCTTACACACCTTCGGACAGTCCGAATCCCCTGGTAACGAGCAACGCGATTATTGGGGATCGCAGAAGGCCGATATAGAGGGTTCACAAAATGTTATTGGGGTGAAAGATGCAGTTATTGACACTCTTGTCGAGCAACTCATTCAGGCCAAATCCCGCGAGGATTTAGTGACGAAGACTCGGGCGCTCGACCGTATCCTGCTCTGGAATCATTTTGTTATTCCGAACTGGCATTACAACAAGTTCCGTCTGGCCTACTGGTCGAAGCTCAAACGGCCGCAAAATCTCTCGGGGATTAGCCCGCTGGTTGTGCAAAGCTGGTGGATCGACCCGGCCTCGCAAACCGCGCCTGCTTCCAAAAAATAAAGGAAACCCCATGCCCGTGCCGCGCCTTGCGATTGCCATTCCCGCCCGCTACGGGTCGAGCCGCTTTCCCGGCAAGCCACTGGCGGAGATTGCTGGGCGGTCCATGCTTTCGCGGGTCGTCGATCTGGCACGGCGGGCGGTCGTGCTGTCCGGCGCGGCGGACGTGGCCGTGTTCGTCGCCACTGAAGACAAGCGGATCGCCGCCCATGCCGAGGAGATCGGCGTTCCCTGCATTATGACGCCGGACACCTGCGCGACGGGGTCGGACCGGGTTCTGGCGGCGCTGCGGCAGCTCGACCACTGGCCGGATTTCATCATCAACCTGCAGGGGGATGTGCCCTTCACGCCACCCTCCGTGCTGCGGAAGATGTTCGAAACCTTTCTTTCCAAACCCAAATACGAGGTGATTACGCCCGTGCAGGTTCTGAGCTGGGCGGACCTTGAGCGTCTGCGCAAAAACAAAAAGAAGACGCCGTTCAGCGGCACGACGGTGACGGTGGATTCACGGGGCCGTGCGTTGTGGTTTTCGAAGACGATCCTCCCGGCGATCCGCGATGAGGAGAACCTCCGCGCTGCTGGACCGCTCTCGCCCGTGCGGCAGCATCTGGGGCTTTACGGTTTCCGCGCCGATATCCTTGAAAAATTCTGCTCCTTGCCGCTGGGCGTCTATGAACAGCTTGAGGGGCTGGAGCAACTGCGGATGCTTGAAAACGGGATCGCCGTGCAAACCGTTGAAATCAACCTGCCCGAGGGTACGCTGCAGGCGGGGATTGATACGCAAGAAGACCTTAAACGCGCCGCGCAGTTTTTGAAGACGCACGGCGAATCGCTGCTATGAAGACCCTCGTTATCGCCCGGCACGGGAACACGTTCGGGCCGCAAGACACGCCGACGCGGGTCGGGGCGCGGACCGATCTGAAGCTTGTCGAAAAAGGGCGCGAACAGGCGCGGGCGCTCGGGGAGTATTTGCGTGAACATGACCTGATTCCCGACCTTGCCTATGCCTCGCCCCTGCTCCGCCAACGGGAAACGGCGCAGATTGCGCTTGAGGCCTGCGGATGTGCGGTTGCCGTTCAGAGCCTTGAGATGCTGCGGGAGATCGATTACGGGCCGGATGAGAATCAACCGGAGGAGACCGTGATCGCCCGAGTCGGGGCGGAGGCTCTGCGGCGGTGGGATGAGGAGGCCGTGGTTCCCCCCGGCTGGCGGGCGGATCCGGCGACGATCATCAAGGGCTGGCTTTCCCTCGCACAAGATATTGAAAAATCACGAGAAAATGTTTTTTTTGCCGTTACGTCCAACGGAATTGCCCGTTTCGCCCCGCATATCACCGGGGATTTCGAAGGGTTCCAATCCCGTCATCCCCTCAAGCTGCGGACAGGGGCGCTCGGCTTGCTAACGTTTGGCGGGCGAAAATGGGCCGTTTCGGGCTGGGATATCCGCCCATAAATTACGGAAAATATAAAGATTTTTGTATTCTCCCTAAGAAAAAGTTTGTTTCCTCCCTAGAAAAAGAGTATAGTTAGGGAGTATAAGAAAGGTCACTCGATTGGCCTTCATAAAAAAGCGGGAAAAGACTTTAAAATCAGAGGGTTGAACAAGAAATGGTCCCAGAAGAGATATATGCCAAGAGTGCTTCTTCTTCGAAGTTTCAGTACTCGCATCCTCTGAGTCATCTGCCGGTCGATGACGGCGCTTTGCGTGCCCGACTCGCCTACGACCTGATGGCCTTCATGAAGCGGTCGGACTGCCCCTACTTTCTTAATCCCGACTCACTGCACGGGTTCGATCCGCACCAGAGCGACGATGAAGTCGATATCCTGATCGTCGATGGCTTTTATAAAGAAGCCGAAATCATTATCAGGCAGCGTCTGGCCGCTAACCCGAACCATGAAAAATCCCTGTTCCAGCAAGCCTTCATCACGCATTTGCGTGACCAGTACGCGAAGCTTCTGGCCCGCGAGGACAGAGTTCTGATGCAAGACCCAAGAAACGTCAATGCGCTGATTAACAAGGGCTTTGCCTTGGCCAATCTCGGGCGCGAGGAAGAGGCGCTGGCCGTTACCAACGTTGCGCTGGCCTACGATCCTGAAAATATGCTGGCTCTGGGCAACAAGGTCTATATCGCCAAATATCTGGGCAAGGACGAGATTCGCGAACAGACCCTGACGGACGCCTATAACGTGACGGCCCGCCGCCGGATGGCCGAGCTTGAAAAACGTGAGGCCGACATTCTGGAGGAAATGGGTTCCTTCTTCGTTGAAAAAGATATGCCCTCGGCGTTTGACGATTTCAATATGCTGAGCGGCGAAGGATACAAATCTGTCCACTAACAGAAGGCAGATGAAAATGTGCATGACGGGCATGGTACACTCCTAAAATGTGCATAGACTTGAAAACCATAGCCTCCTATGATCGGGGCTATGGTTTTTTATATTCTTAAACGTCTGCTCCTTATGATCCCGACGATTTTCGGGATTTTGCTTGTCAGCTTCGTTATCATACAGTTTGTCCCCGGTGGCCCGGTCGAGAAAATGATCGCGCAGATGCAAGGGCATGACACTTCGGGCACCTCCCGCTTTACGGGCGGTCAGGGCGATGTGTCGGGGAGCGGTGCGGGCGTGAATCCCGGCTCCTCGCAAATGAGCCAATACCGCGGGGCGCAGGGGCTGGACCCGGAATTCATCAAAAGGCTGGAGAAAATGTACGGGTTCGACAAGCCCGCGCATGAGCGGTTTATGCTGATGATCGGAAATTACCTGACCTTCAATCTCGGGGAGAGTTACTATCGGGACGTAGACGTCCTCGGGCTGGTTCTTGAAAAAATGCCGGTGTCCATTTCCCTGGGGCTATGGACCTTTCTTATCATTTATTCCATCTCGATTCCGCTTGGTATCCGCAAGGCGGTGCATGACGGTTCACGGTTCGATGTGTGGACCAGTGCGGTGATTTTCATCGGTTATTCGATTCCCTCCTTCGTCATGGGAATCCTTCTGATCGTTGTGTTCGCGGGCGGACGGTATTTCGACTGGTTCCCGCTGCGCGGGCTGACCTCGGACGGGTGGGAAGACATGACGATGATTGAGGCCACGCTGGATTATCTCTGGCACCTTGTCCTACCGGTTTCGGCGATGGTGATCGGGGGGTTTGCGTCCCTGACCATGCTGACGAAGAACTCCTTTCTTGACGAGATCAGCAAGCAGTATGTCCTCACGGCGCGGGCGAAGGGGCTGGAGCAGCCACAGGTGCTTTACGGCCATGTGTTCCGTAATGCGATGCTGATCGTGATCGCTGGTTTTCCTTCCGCGTTCGTGCATATTTTCTTTACCGGAAACATGATGATCGAGATTATTTTCTCGCTCGACGGTCTGGGGTTACTCGGCTACCAGAGTATCATCAACAGGGATTACCCGGTGGTTCTGGGGACGCTTTACTTTTTTGGGCTGATCAGCCTTGTCATGCATCTGGTGCGCGACCTGGTTTACGTCTGGGTCGATCCGCGCATCGATTTCTCCTCGCGGGCGATGTAAATGAACGAGCGTTCGGCGACGTTCGGCGGGCTTGCGGCGATCCTGCTATGGTCCTCAACGACGCTGATCATGAGTTTTACCGCCAATGTGCCGCCGATCCTTTTTCTGTCGATGGCGAATATCGCCTCCTTTTCCGTGCTTTCGACGCGCTGGATCTCTAAGCGCACAAATCCCCTGCCCTATTTTACTGGTCATCCGAAAATCCTGCTCTGGACCATGTTCGGGCTGGGGTTCCAGTCGCTGTGCCTGACCTATTCCATCCGCATGGTTCCGGTTGTCGAGGCCAATCTCATTAATTACCTCTGGCCGATGCTGACGGTGTTGGCGGTTTCATTTCTGCCCGACCAGAAGCTGCGGCCGGAGTATCTTATCGGGGCGCTGATCGGGTTTGCCGGAGTTGTACTGGTGGTTCAGAAAGACGGAGGCCTCATGATCGACCTTGAAGCGGGGCATTTCGTTGCGTTCACCGGGGCGGCGGCGTGGGCGGTCTATTCGGCGGGAACGCGCCTTATCAAGCAGCATCCCGGCGATTACAATACGGCTGCTTTCCTCTGTAATTCCGTTCTGCTTTTTTGCGCCCATCAGCTTCTGGAAGCGCCGTGGGTCTTTGACTTCAACATTTTTCTTCTGATCGCCCTTCTCGGCACGATGTCCGGGGCCGCGTATCTGCTCTGGGACGGGGCGATGAAGCACGGCCATGCCCAGATCGTTTCCGTCGCCTCCAACTCCATGCCCCTCTTGTCTACGCTTTACCTGATCGGGTTTGGGCAGGCGCCGTTTACCCCCGCCGTGCTTGGTGCAGCGCTGCTGATCCTTTTTGGGACTTTGCTGGCATCGCAGGAAAAACTCCGAGCGGCCTTTACGAAACGAAGACTGAAGATTAAAAAAGAAACTGGCCTATCAGGAGAGTCGGATATCCCATGACCCTTAGCCCCATCACCAAAAGACGGCTGGCGCAGTTCGAGGCGAACGGGCGTGGGTATTGGAGCTTCTGGATTTTTCTGTTTCTTTTTATGGTCTGTGTGTTTGCCGAATTCATCGCCAACGACAAGCCCTTGATCGTGCATACGCAGGGACAGACGTATTTTCCGGTGCTGTTTTCCTATCCCGAAACCGCGTTCGGGGGGGATTTCGAGACCGAGGCGGATTACCGGGATGCCTATGTCAAGGAGCTGATCCTAGGCACCGACGGATCGAAGGGATGGATTCTCTGGCCGCTGATCCCCTACAGCTACGATACGATCAATTATGAGTTGGGATCGCCGCCGCCGACCCCTCCGAGCTTGCAGAATTTTCTGGGCACGGACGATCAGGGGCGCGACGTTCTGGCACGGGTGATCTACGGGTTCCGGCTGTCGGTGGTGTTCGGCCTGATCCTGACGGCGATCAGTTCGGTGATCGGCGTCACCATAGGGGGGATTCAGGGATATTACGGCGGGATGACTGATCTGGTCATGCAACGGGCCATTGAAGTCTGGGCAAGTATGCCCTATCTTTATATCCTGATTATTTTTGCTGCGCTTTTTCCGCCGGGGTTCTGGACGCTGCTTCTGATCCTGCTGCTTTTTAAATGGCTGTCTCTCGTCGATGTGACGCGGGCGGAGTTTCTGCGTGCGCGGAATTTCGATTACGTGCGGGCGGCCGCGGCGCTAGGCGTTTCCGACCGCGTTATCATGTGGCGGCACGTCCTGCCCAACGCGATGGTTGCGGCGCTGACGTTCCTGCCCTTCATTCTCGCGGCCTCGATTACATCACTGACAATGCTTGATTTTTTGGGACTGGGGCTGCCCGCCGGAAGCCCCTCGCTGGGCGAGCTTCTGCTTCAAGGCAAGAACAATCTCTCCGCCCCGTGGCTGGGGTTGACCGCTTTTTCTTCGCTGGCGGTCATGCTGATCCTGCTGAATTTCATCGGCGAGGCGGTGCGGGACGCGTTCGATCCCCGCAAAACGAAGTTGTGAGGGCTGGATATGCCGGTGCGAAACGCGATTCAGGACATGCACGAGGAGTTCACCGCCTATAGGCGAACTTTGCACCAGAACCCGCAGACTGCGTTTGAGGAAGTCTTCATCAGCACGTTTGTCTGCCAGAAGCTCAGCGAATGGGGTATCACGTTCGAGAGCGGCCTGGGCGGCACAGGCGTTGTGGCCACACTTAAGGGGCGCAAAACAGGTTCCGGAAAATCTATCGGGTTGCGGGCCGACATGGATGCGCTGGATATCCCTGAGGAAGGCGTCAAGGAATGGACTTCACGGATTCCCGGCAAGATGCACGGGTGCGGGCATGACGGGCATACGGTCATGCTGCTGGGGGCCGCGAAGTACCTGAGCCAGAATCCCAATTTCGACGGCACCGTCCACCTCATCTTCCAGCCCGCCGAGGAAACCGGAAAGGGTGCGAAGGCGATGATGGCGGACGGGCTGTTCGAGAAATATCCGTGCGATGCCGTCTACGGGCTCCATAACTGGCCGTATACGCCGCTCGGGCAGGTCGAAGTCAATCTGCGCGCCGCCATGGCGAATGTCGATAATTTCGATATCACGATCACCGGATGCGGGGGCCATGCCTCCAAGCCGCATACGACCGTCGATCCCATCGTGGTGGCCGCCGACATCATCTCGACGCTGCAGACCATCGTCAGCCGGGGGACCGACCCGTTCGAGCCTGCGGTGGTCAGCGTCACCAACATCAAGGGCGGGACCGGGGCTTATAACGTCACGCCCTCAAGCGTTCATTTCAGCGGCACGGTGCGGACCTATTGCGATACCCTACGCGGGACGATCCGGCAGCGGATCATGGAACTGGCGGGCGGGATCGCGGGCGGGTTCGGGGCGAGCGCCGCGTGCCGCTATCATTTCGGGATCGACGCCACGATCAACTATCCAAGACAGGCGGCGTTCTGCGCCACCGTGGCCGCCGCTGTTGTGGGCGATAAGAACGTCAACACCGAGGCCCAGCCTTCCATGGGCGGGGAGGATTTCGGGGCGATGCTGAAGGGCCGCCCCGGCGCCTATATCAAGATGGGACAGGCCGATCCGAACGACCCCGCGCACGGGAGCAGCCATGGCCTGCATAGTCCCTTGTACGATTTCAATGACGATCTGATCCCGCTGGGCGTGGAATATTGGGTGAAGCTGGTGGAGATGGCTTTACCTCTGAAATAAGGCCTTTATTTTAATAATTCATTGACAAGCCTTTGCCTTATATGTTTCTCATAGTCCCATGAACACGATGAATAGACCATCGCTGCCCCGACGACGACCGCGCTAAGCGCCTGCGGGGGCGCAGCCCCGCGTCTGTTTTCCGGATTTTCCCCCTTTTGACAAAAAAACCGCCTGAACCGGACGGGAATTTAGAATTTTTCCAACGATAACCGATTGCAGCGTCCCGCTTTTTTGGGCATGGTTATGGCTCTGCTTGAGCCGGGGCAAGAATTTGGAAACAAAGGATAATTACGGACTATACCACCGCTTAACACGACGAATGTGAAAGACACTGGAATGAAGAAAGTTGCGATTGATAAAATCTGCTCGGTGACAAAAAACCTCGGACTCAAACATATCGAGACGGTTCTCGATAAGCCCAAGGTGCAACTGCCCTGCACGATGGGGACGGTTCTGGCCGCCGAGGTGCTGGAGGATAAATCGATTTACAACGAAATCGAGTTGCCAACAGGGCGGATGTCCAAGATCAAGAAGGGCGATATTATCGCAGTTGCTCTGGGTGAGCGGATGGCGCTGAAGGGTTTCGTCGGGCGGCTGCCCACTTCGCTGCGGCCCGGAGATGTTATTCACCTTCTGAACTTCGGCGGCGTGGCCGGAGAGTGCCTGAGTGCGAACGTGAAGGAAGTCGGCGATCCGCTGCGTATTCGTGTTCTCGGCGCTATCGTTCGCAAGGGCGAGATTTTGAATATCGGGCAGAAGGCGCTGTTCGCGCCGAAGAAAAAGATGAAGAGCGATATTCCCCTCATCATCACCACGGGAACCAGCATGGACAGCGGCAAAACGACCGTGGCGATTGAGGTCATCAAGACCCTGACCCGCATGGGCATGAAGCTTGCGGGCGCTAAGCTGACGGGCGTGGCGGCGATGCGGGATATCTTCAAGATGCAGGATTACGGCGTTTATAACTCCGTCTCCTTCGTCGATGCGGGGATTTCCTCCACCGCCAACATCCCCGATGAGGATATCAAAGATGTCGTCCGGGGGGCGCTGGACTATCTCAGCGAAGACGAACCCGACGCGATTATGATCGAATTCGGCGACGGGCTGATGGGCCGCTACGGGGTCAATGCCGTTTTGCATATGAAAGAAATTCAGGAGAATGTGCGGCTGCATATCGGCTGCGCGAGCGATCCCGTAGGGGCCATCGGCCTGGCGCGAGAATGCAAGCGGATCGGGATTCCGATTGACGTCATCAGCGGCCCCGTGACCGACAACCATGTCGGAAAAACGATCGTGAAAGAAGAATTGGGCGTTCTGGTTTACAACGCCTTTAACCCGACCAGTGACTGGATAGATTTGGTGATATCAAGATGGCTCAGAGACTCAAAGCTTCCATTATCGGCGTAACCGGCTATACAGGCCTCGAAATTCTGCGGATGCTGATCGCGCACCCGCAGGTGGAGATCGCGTACCTCACGTCGCGGCAAAATCCCGACACACCCCTCGGTGATCTGTACCCGCATCTTTCGCACCTTAAGCTCAAGGTCACGGATACGGACCCTGAGACGGTGGCGAAGGGCAGCGATGTGGTGTTCCTCGCCCTGCCCCACAAGACGGCGCAGGATACGGTGGCGGCGTTGCACGGCCAGACGAAGATCATCGATATGTCGGCGGATTTCCGGCTGGACGATGTTGCGACGTACGAGAAATATTACGCCACGCCGCATAATTATCCTGCGCTTTTGAAAGAAGCTGTCTACGGCGCGCCGGAGTTTTACAAGGACCAGATCAAAAAGGCGCAGATCGTCGCCAATCCGGGGTGCTTTGCGCTGCTGGCGCAGTTGATGCTTTACCCTTATGCGGGGCTGATCGAGAGCGTCGATATCATGGCCGTGACGGGGTCCAGCGGGTCTGGCAAGTCGCCCTCCGAGGGGACGCATCACCCGGTGCGGAACCACAACATGAAAAGTTATAACATCAATATCCACCGGCATATCCCCGAGATACTCCGCACGGCGAAGATCGACACGAAGCAACTCAATTTTGTGCCGACGTCGGGGCCGTTCACGCGGGGGATTTTCGCGACCGCCTTTATCCGCACGGCTTCCATGCCGACCAAATGCTCGACGGAGATTTACAAGGACGCGCCGTTCGTGCGGATCTGCAAGGAGGTTTCGATGGCGAATATCGTCGGGTCCAATTTCTGCGACATCGCCTATACGATGGTTGATGAGAATATTTTCATCGCACAGGGGGCATTGGATAACCTTGTGAAGGGCGCGGCGGGCTGCGCGGTGCAGAACATGAATCTGATGTTCGGGCTGGAGGAGACTCTGGGCCTCGATATTCTCACGCCGGTTTACCCGTAGGAGGTCAACATGGATTTAAAAGTCATCGGTCAACACGACGACAAAACCATCGAGCAAATGAAAAACTGCGTCAATTTCGGCGGGGTGAAGGGCGTGCTGTGCGCGGACGGGCATCTGGGCTACGCGCAGCCCGTGGGCGGCGTCGTGGCGTACCGGGACGCGGTTTCGATTTCCGGCGTCGGGTTCGATATCGCCTGCGGCAATATGGCGGTGAAGCTTCCGGTCAAACATTCCGAGATCGAACACCGGCTGGATGAGATCGGGCTGGCGATTGCGAAGACGATTTCCTTTGGCGTCGGACGCTCGAATAAAACCTCCGTTGAGGCGGAGTGTCTTGACGAGGACGATGCGTGGGCGATCGACGTCGTCGGCGATTTGCGCGATATGGCGGCGGCGCAGCTCGGAACGGTCGGATCGGGCAACCATTATGTCGATGTTTTCAAGGACGAGCAGGATTTTATCTGGATCGGGGTGCATTTTGGTTCCCGCGGGCTGGGGCATAAATCCACGACGCATTTCCTGAAGGCGGCGGGCGGGAAAGACGGGATGCTGGTCGATCCGTGCGTCGTCGATCTCAAATCCGATCTGGGGCAGCAATACCTGAAGGCTATGCGTCTGGGCGGGCGTTATGCTTACGCCGGACGCGAGTGGGTGTGCGATGAGGTTTCTCGGATCATCCAAGGATCGACAGAGCGGCTTGTGGAAGTTCATAACCACCATAATTTTGCGTTCGAGGAAGAGCATGACGGCGAGAAACTTTTCGTTGTCCGCAAGGGTTCGACGCCTGCGTTTCCGGGGCAGAAATGCTTCGTCGGCGGGTCGATGGGCGATATTTCCGTGATCCTTGAAGGGCGGGACACGCCGGAGGCGAAGGAGAATCTGTATTCCACCATTCACGGCGCGGGGCGCGTGATGTCCCGGACGGAGGCTGCCGGAAAAAGCCGCTGGGCGAAGGGAAAGAAGGTTAAAATCTCCGAAGGAAAGATCAACGAGGCCGAGATGCGGAAAAAGGTCGCGGCGCAGGGCGTGCGGCTTTACGGCGCGGGCGCGGACGAGTCGCCGGATGTTTACCGCAAGCTTGACGATGTTCTGTCCTATCATGCGGACAGCGTGAGCGTTCTCCACCGTTTGACTCCCCTCATCGTGGCGATGGCGGGGGCGGATGAATTCGACCCCTACAAGGATTAAAAACAAGGACTGAAAAAGATGGCCAAAAAGAAACCCAAGCCCCTGCCCGACCTGTTCATCAACGCGTTCTACGAGAGCAAGTTCCGCGACAATCTGTTCATCGTGAAGGCGAGTGGGCAAATCATCGAAAACCCGGATGCTTTGGATAATCTGCTGGCGAATATCCGCTCTTTGACGGTGCATGGGGTGAAGGTCATCCTGATCTACGGGCATGGCGGTCTGGTGGACCGGGCGGTCGAGGCGCGGGGGATCGGCGTCAAACGCAAGGACGGGCGGCGCGTGACGGATGCCGCCACTATGGGCCTGCTGCGCGAAGTCGTGGGGGGCGATCTGTCGTTACGCGTCTATCAGGGGATGCACAAGAACAACCTCGAAGGGCTGGCGCTCAATGCCGTGCCTTCGGACTGGATGCGCGTGGAGCTGCGCCCGAAGAAGCCGATTGATTACGGGTTCGTGGGGGATATCAAGGATGTTTTCAAGCGCCCGATCAACCGCCTGCTGCGCGTCACCAACTTCATCGCCTGCCCCTGCCTGACCATGAGCCGGGAGGGGCATCTGGTGAATATCAACGCGGACTCGGTGTCCACGGAACTGGCCATCGGCACGGGCGCGCACAAGCTGATTTTCCTGAGCGATGTCGACGGCGTGATGGTCAACGGGAAAACCGCCTTCATGATTACCTCGAAGCAGATTTCGCAATACATCAAGGACGGCACGGCGACGGGCGGCATGAAGGTGAAGCTGGAGAACTGCCTGCGGGCTCTGGAGGGCGGCGTGAAGCGCATCCACCTGATTAACGGCCTGCGCGAGGATGCGTTGTACAAGGAGATTTACGAGTCGGTCAGCCCCGGCACCATGGTGCTGCCCGAGGAGGAGCGGCAGAACTACCTCAACGAAGTCGAGGTGCAGAAACTAATCGAGGCGCGGAAGTAGTGTGGCAGTTTCTGGACATCCGGGTCGGGCGGTATAACAGGATCGAATTCCTGATCGCGTATTTTGTCTTTTACTTTTTTATTTTTGTACCGCTGTTTATCCTGCTGATGCCCGTCATTATCCATATCCCGCATGAAATCGCGCAATTTCTTTATATGCCTATGGCGGTTGCGGTTTCGCTTTATATCGGCCTGCTGATCGAGGTTCGGAGGCTGCGGGATATCGGCACGCATACGTTTCCCGCGGTAATCGGGCTGCTCAGCCGGCTTTATGTCTGGGCGCTGTCCTTCTCGGCGGAGGCGCTGGAGTCCGGCCAGAACACCGATTTCTGGAGGAGCATTTTTGCCTTCCTGCTCTCGAACAATCCGCTGAACAGTTTGCTGTGGCTGGTGATTGCCGGGTATTATCTGGTTCTGATTTTCAAGAAGGGGACTGCGGCTGGCGCTCCGGCGGACGGGGCGGATGAGGCTGGCGCCCCCGCGCCCAGCAAGGCTTCCGCAGAAATCCAAGAGTTCAAGGGGAGAGGGTGATGTGGGCGCTGCTGGACATACGGCAAGGGCGGGCGAATAGAGAGCAATTTCTCATCGCAGTTATGGTTTATGTTCCCCTCATTTTAGTGGTAAGTAATCAGAAAAATCTTTACTTATTCTGGATCGTTTTGCTTGTAGGGTCTTATGTCTTTCTCGTCTTTCTTTATAAAAGAGTCAGGGATTTTGGGGGAAGTATAAAATCTGTTTCTATATCACTTTTTCTGTGTTTGTTTCTTTTACTCTTTCCTTTGCAGTTCGGTCTTAAATCTACTGACTCTTCCCTTTATGCAAGATTTTTTGGCTTTTTGTATGTGTTGTTCTTTTTAGGGATAGTATCAATCTCAAAACTTTTTATCTTTTTAGTTAACAGCGAGAGTCGATCAGCAGCGAATGAACAGGCTCATAATACTCAAGTAAAAAAAACAAGGTCCAAATTTTCTGATTATGAACATACCGGAGATTCATCATGACACACCCCACCGCCCAAGAGATTATCGACAGAACCAAGGCCGTGCTGGTCAGCACCTATGACGCGCAGCCGGTGGCGATGGACCACGGACAAGGCTGCTACGCCTATGACACGGACGGGAAGAAGTATCTGGACTTCGCGGCGGGGATCGCTGTGGCATCGCTCGGTCATGCGAATCCGGCGATTTTGAAAACGATCAAGAGGCAGGCGGGGCGGCTGATGGCCTGTCAGTCCTCCTACGCCACGCCGGAGAAGATGGAGGCCGCCGAGTTGCTGGTCAAACATTCCTGCTTCGACCAGATCTATTTTTCCAACAGCGGGACGGAGAGCGTGGAGGCGGCCCTCAAATGCGCGCGGAAATGGGCGTACGATACCAAGGGGCCGCACTGCAACGAGATCATCGCGTTCCGCAACAGCTTCCACGGGCGGACCTACGGTTCGGCCAGCGTGACGGAAAAGCGGATGAGCCAGCCCTATTTCGGGCCTTATATCGAAGGCGTGCATTTCGCGAAATTCAACGATCTGGAGTCCGTCAAGGCTCTGATCTCCGATAAAACGGCGGCAATCATCGTCGAGCCCGTGCAGGGCGAAGGCGGTCTGGCGGTGGCTGAACTTCCCTTTCTCAAGGGTTTGCGGACGCTGTGCGACGAGAACAATATCTGCCTGATCTTCGATGAGGTTCAGGCGGGGTTCGGGCGGCTGGGCACATTCAACGCCTATGAAAGCTTTAAAGTCGAGCCGGATATCGCGGCGTGGGCGAAAGGGATGGGCGGGGGCTTCCCTGTGGGCGCGATGGCGGCCAAGCGCAAGTTCGGCTCGGCGATCGTCGTGGGCACACATGGCACGACTTACGGCGGTAATCCGCTGGCCTGCGCCGTTGCCGCTACGGTCATCAAGCAGATGCTCAAGCGCGGGTTCCTGTCCAACGTCAAAAAGGTTTCCGGTGTGCTGTTCGAGGGGTTGAAGCAGCTCCAGCGCGAGTCGAACAAGATCACCGATATCAAGGGCAAAGGCCTGATGATCGGGGTGGATACGAACACCAAATGCACAGATTTGCTCAAAGCGCTGCAGAAAAACGGGCTAATGGCCACCAAGGCGGGCGAGAATACCCTGCGCCTGACCCCTCCTCTCATTCTGAAAGAGGAGCAGGCTCACGAGGCGCTTGCGATTATTGGCAAGACACTCAAGGAGATGGATTAGTTTTATGAAACACAACGCACTCGAAGAACACAACGAAAACGAGATTAAAGCTGTTTTGGATCAGGACAGCCTTGAAAACGAAGTGTCTTCGAAAATTCTGGACAGTGCGTTTAAAATCCACCGTCTTTATGGGCCGGGCCTTCTGGAAAGCGCGTATGAGCATCTTTTGTGTTATGAACTCACTCAAGTTCAAGGACTTAAGACGGAACGCCAGAAAATACTGCCAATCAAACATGAAACCGTTCTGATTGATGCCGGTTACAGGCTTGATCTGGTTGTCGAGAATTGCGTGATTGTGGAGTTGAAATGCGTTGAAAAAATCCTACCTATCCATCAGGCGCAACTTATGACATATCTGCAACTGTCGGAGATCAGGCTGGGTTTGATCGTTAACTTCAATACCCGTATGCTGAAAGAGGGTATTAAAAGAATGGTGGTTTAAAACCGACGGAGGCAAAAATAAATTGGATCATTTTTTGCGTCTGCGGCGCTTTTGTGCGGGCTTTCGTTGTGAACGTAGTGGTCGTTGTGTTTAGTATAATAATAAAGGATTTTTAAATGAGCATCAGACATTTCATCAACCTCCCCGATATCGGGCCGGACACTCTCAAGGGTATTCTGGAGCACGCGCACGCCCTCAAGCGGGACAAATACAACCCGCCGCAGATCCTTGAGGGGCTGTCGCTGGTGATGGCGTTCGACAAGCGTTCCACGCGTACGCGTCTTTCCTTTGAGGTGGCTATGAAGCAGCTCGGCGGGCATACGATTGTCATGAATATGGGCGAGATGCAGATCGCCGGGTCCGAGACGGTGGAGGATACGGCCAAGGTTCTCTCACGCTTCGTCGATGCCGTGATGCTGCGGATGAGCAGCCATGAGCTGATGGAGGAACTGGCCGGCTGGGCAACGATTCCGATCATCAACGGGATGACGGATGAATCCCATCCTTGCCAGATCATGGCGGATTTGCTGACCATCGAGGAGAAGCTCGGCGCGATTGAGGGCAAGAAAATCGTGTGGTTCGGGGATTATAACAACGTGTGCAAGACCTTCGCGCAGGCGGCGCCGATTTTCGGGTTCGATCTTGTCATCTCCACCCCGCCGGACCTCAAACCCGCGAAGACCAGCGCGGACGTGACCTATCAGGAAGACGCCAAGGCGGCGGCGAAAGGCGCGGATGTCATCGTCACCGACACCTGGGTTTCGATGGGGCAGGAAGGCAAGTCGATTGATAAATTCATGCCGTATCAGGTGAATGCGGCGCTGATGGCGCAGGCGAAGGACGGGGCGATTTTCATGCATTGTATGCCCATCCACCAGAACGAGGAAGTGACGCCGGAGGTTTTGAAGACATCCGCCAGCGTAATCTATGACGAGGCGGAAAACCGCCTGCACGCGCAGAAGGCGATTCTGGCGTGGTGCCTTGAGGAAGCCGGAGTGAGGGTGAAGAAGAAAGGGTAGGAGGCGTTGCTGAAGATTGATTTCAAAAAAGTACTTCTTTGGACTTTTCTGACGTTCAGTTTTGGTCTGGTTTTTTTATCTGCCACTGGGCTCTGGGTTTGGTTTTCCTGGCCTCTTTTTGAAAATTACTATGGTTATCATTTTTTTGTAATCTGCCTGTTTTTGCTTTTTCAGGCTTTTTTGGATTTCAGATATACGAAATATTACGAAAAATTTTGCTGTTGTTTGTCTCTGTATTTGATTGTTGGAAATACTATCGTTTTTTGTAACTGGCTGCTCTCTCTCATACCTTCTGGTCCTCGCGATCATTTTACAGGCAGTTGCTTTCCCTTTGTGTATTATGTCTCTTCTCTTAAGTCAGATTGTCTTTATGAAGCCGTAAATTATTTTTGGTTTTTTACACTTGGAATTCCATTTTTTTCTTTTGGTCTAGTTTCATTGGGGTCAAGTTTTTTTATGGGCTTACTCTAAGATTTTTGGGACGACTTTCATTTTGGCGGTGACTACTATCTGAATATGGCTCCTTATCTGATAGGTTCCACACCCTTGCTTTTTGTTCTTTGGGCGGGCTTTCGATATGGGGTTACAAAATCAAGATTGGCGACGTGGTTCGTTCTCCTTTTGTATATATGTCAAGTGTTTTACAATGGTATGAACCTTTAATGAGTACCACCTAAAATTTCTCCTGTTTACTAAACTCATCACCATGAGAAAGACCTTAAGAACGGGCCCACATTGCCTTCTATACTTTTGCGATTTGTTTATAAATCACTCCCATGCAAAAGAAGAACATAGACAGAACAAAAACTCTGCTGTAGTCTTATTCCATGGGCGATAAGATTGATGACATCGTTATTCCTATCCTCCATAACATCCAAGGCGATGTTGCGGTGCTGAAGGCCGATGTTTCCGTTCTGAAGGAGGCGGTGCGGCGCATTGATTCACGCATTTCAACCATGGATTCCTTCATGGCCGGGTTTCACGGTTCCCTGCGCTGGCAGGGCGATGAGCTGGATCATCTGCGTGGGCGGATCGAGCGGCTTGAGGACAAGAACAAGCCCCCTCCCCCTGTGGATCCCGCCGACTGATTTGCCTCTTTCATACCGAAGGGATTTGGATTTGGATTTGGATTTGGATTTGGATTTGGATTTGGATTTGCTCTTCTGCTTTCCGCTTCACTTTTTAGCGGCGATGGCCTAAATAAGGGGCTGGTTTGAACTGAGATCAAGAGAGTTAAGATCATGGCAAAAAAAGGCAAAATCGTTCTCGCCTATTCGGGCGGGCTGGATACATCGGTCATTCTGAAATGGCTGATTGAGCAGGAATACGAGGTGATCGCCTTTATTGCCAATGTGGGGCAGGACGAGGATTTCAAGGCCGCAGAGGCCAAGGCGCTTAAGGTCGGCGCGTCGAAGGTGTATATCGAGGATCTGCGCGAGGAATTCGTCACCGATTACATCTTCCCGACTTTCAAATCGCAGGCGGTGTATGAGGGGCGTTACCTGCTTGGCACCTCGGTTGCGCGGCCCATCATCGCCAAGCATCAGATTAAAATTGCCGAGAAGGAGAATGCCGAATATGTCGCGCACGGGGCGACCGGAAAGGGTAACGATCAGGTGCGGTTCGAGCTGACGTATTACGCCCTCAAGCCGGATATCAAGGTCATCGCGCCGTGGAAGATGCCGGAATTTTTGACGCGCTTCCGGGGGCGCACGGATATGCTCAATTACGCGCAGCAATACGGCATACCCGTCACGGCCACGCACAAGAAGCCGTATTCCGAGGATGATAACCTGCTGCACATTTCCCACGAAGCGGGGATTCTGGAAGATCCCGGCGCGGCGTGCGATGAGGAGATTTATTCGCGCACCTCCCATCCTGACCAATGGCCGGATCAGGCCGAGACTGTGGTTTTGACGTTTGAAGAGGGTCTTCCGGTCAAAGTTGAAAACAAGGATGACGGCACAAAGAAAACAGGGGCGCTGGAGCTGTTCACCTATCTCAACACGGTCGGCAGCCGCCACGGGATCGGGCGGATGGACATGGTGGAGAACCGCTTCGTCGGTATCAAATCGCGCGGGGTTTATGAGACGCCGGGAGGGGAAATCCTGCGGCAGGCGCACCGCGACCTTGAAGGGCTCACGATGGATCGCGAAGTGATGAAGCTGCGCGACCTGATGGCGCTGAAGGTCGCCGAGCTGATCTATAACGGGTTCTGGTTCGCGCCGGAGTTCGAGTTGCTCATGCATTTCATGGACAAGGCGCAGGAGCCGGTGAACGGCGCGGTCACGGTGCAACTGTTCAAGGGCCGCGCCTATCCGGTCGCGCGCACCTCCCCCAACGCCCTCTACGACCCCAAGCAGTCTAGCATGGACGAGGAAGGCGGATATAATCAGGTGGACGCGCAAGGGTTCATCCGCATCAACGCCGTGCGCCTGCGGAATAACACGATCGTTCGGCGGAAGGCCAAGAAGAAGGGCAGCAAGGCGGCCTGAACCGTGTGCGCCTGAACGGTCAGGACGATGGGATATCTCCTCAAATTGGCGATCATCGCCGTTTTGGCACTGGTCATTATCTTTTTTGCCATCAAGTATGATGAAAGGAAGCGGAAGAGGCTTATTGAAAAGCTCTTTGAGGGGCGAACGCCTCTAAGCAAGGAAGAATTTTATAGAACTTTTTATAGCGAGACAGATATTGCCGAGAATGTCGTTGTTAAAGTTCTACAAATTCTTGAGGAATATTTGGATTGCGATTTCTCCCGGCTCCATCCCACGGACAGTTTTTCATCCAACCTTAAATTTTTTCTTTATGAGGACGAATGGGCCGGTGATGAAATCGTTTTGTCTCTGGAGCAGGACTTTTCCATCCAGATTTCGGGTGAAGAGGCAGAAAACGCCTATACAATCGACGATATTATACAACTGGTCTGGGCCAAGGTTCAGGCCGCCTAAATCGCTGTTTCCAGAGTTTTTCTTTGGCCCCGGCCCGTTTTTCCTTTAAACTGTTCTGAATAAACAAAAACTTATAGAACAGGACAGGATCATGAGCACCAACGGACACCACCACAGCCCGCTTCTTCACGTCACGCCTCTGGACGATCACGGCGGGCTGTCCTGCACGGACGATGCCACGGGGTTGCGGCTCAATTTGCGGCAGACCACCGGAGACAGTCTTGAGCAAGCCTTCCGGCATCAGGTCGGCGGCGAAGAGGCCGCCGCGCAAATCCGTGAGGTTCTGATGGGGGCGATGGAGGAGATCGGCGCGATCCTGCATGAGCGCGGGATTCATGCCGTGCGGATGCCACCCGAGCTTGAGCGGGATATGTAGGAATTTTTTAAGCCGGCTCGGTTTCGGGAGGCATCTGCATTCCCAAAACGGCGAGAGACAAATCATCGGTCTGCACGATGCAATTCATCGGCTTGCGCCCTGCCAAACGCAACTGGCCGCACAGATCAAATGCGACATCCGCGTTTTCAAGCACCTTGCGGTTATTGCGCCCTCTTTCCGCCATGTCGTGACGGATATCTTCAGGTGAAAAGTAATTGTCCAAGCCGGCTTCCGCCCAAAGGGAGGTCGAAAGAGCCCGGTTGTGCGGATCGCCGCGGAGATGGGTTAAAGTGTTGTCGTTTCTGGTCCTGTCGCGCCATGCGGCGATGATCTGAGCCTCTCCTTCTGGGTCCGACCCCATCGGCAAGTCCACGTAGACCCGATCACTCACGTCCATCAGCTTTCCGATCAGATCGAAATCGACAAATTCTATATTCGTGCGAAGTTTTTTATCCTGTTTCATCTGCAGAAGAGCGTTGCGCATAGTTTGGAGAGTGTCCGGGTCGGGATGTGTGACCCGAAGGAAATGATCATTATTTTTCTGCCTGTTTTCCGATACTCGAATTATGCCTTCCGTGAAGGCGGACACGATTCCTGCCTTGCTCACGCTGCCGATAACCAGAAGTTCCTCTCCCTTTTTCTGGCCGGAAAGATCGCGTGCGGACATTTCATGCCTTTGATACTTAAAGGCCGAGGCAATGTCGTTACGGATGAAATTCACATCCTCTCTTAACATTCCGATCAGACGTTGATAACCTTCCGCCTTGTCGGGGTGTTCGTCGTTGAAGCAGCGCCAGCCTTCGTCAAACTGGCTTTTCACATGTGTCTCGCCGAGGCGGTTGCTTTCGAATCCGGATAAAACGCGCAGCAGTGCGGAATAACCCTCCGCTCCCTTCAGAGTTTTAACCGCATCCCTATTTTCGGGATAAGGAAAATCTCTAAAATCATCCTCAGTCCCGTACCAGATCTGGCGGGCGCAACTGGCCGCGAAAGGAACAGCGGCCTGTTCCTTCCATGCCTGAATTTCAGGTGTTAAATGCTTTGAATGAAAGTCAATGACCATCAAGTCACCAACCATGACATCCTTACCCATTAGTCTCCGCCTACCTCAGCTAGCCTTGGTTTTCTCCCTAACTATAACCAATTTCCGATAATAAAAACAGCTTTTTAAACTGGCGCGGGGGTGTTAATTGAAGTAAAAAAATAATCGCTGGACTGTGCGTTAACTCCTTGAAATAGCGGCCTCTGCGATGAAAAAAAGCAAGAAAAATTCCTCCAACACCATGTGGGGCGGGCGGTTTGAGGACAAGCCGGATGCTCTTCTGGACCAGATCAACGCCTCGATTTCCATCGACCAGCGGCTCTGGCGGCAGGATATCGCCGGTTCGGTCGCGCATTGCGAAATGCTGGCGAAACAGGAGATTATTCCCAAGGCCGATGCCCAGAAAATCCTCAAGGGGCTTGCCCAAATCGAGAAGGAGATCGAAAGCGGTTCCTTCGTCTTCAAGACCGAGCTTGAGGACATTCATATGAACATCGAGTCGCGGCTGAAGGAGATTATCGGCGATGCTGCCGGAAAGCTGCACACCGCCCGGTCGCGGAACGACCAGGTCGCGACGGATTTCCGGTTGTGGGTGCGTGATGCCATCGACGATCTGTCGCTTTATATCACCGACCTCACCGACACGCTGAACGACCTTGCCGCCAAGCACAAGAAAGACCCGATGCCGGGTTTTACGCACCTGCAGGCGGCGCAGCCGATTACCCTTGCCCTGCATCTCGAAGCCTACGTACAAATGCTGGAGCGGGATCTCTCGCGGTTTGCGGATGGCCGCAAGCGGCTGAATGAATGCCCTCTCGGTTCGGCGGCGCTGGCGGGGACGCCCTACAAGATCGACCGGAAGATGACCGCGAAGGCGCTGGGCTTCGACCGCCCCACGGCCAGCACGATGGACGGGGTTTCGTCGCGCGATTTCGCCACCGAGTTCCTGTTCGCCTGCGTGCAGTGCGGGCTGAACCTCTCGCGGCTGGCGGAGGAGATTGTCCTGTGGTCCACACCGCAGTTCGGGTTTATCCGGCTCTCGGACACCTGGAGTACGGGCAGCTCGATCATGCCGCAGAAGAAAAACCCGGACGCGGCGGAACTGATCCGCGCCAAAACCGGGCGGCTGGGCGGTAATCTTAACAATCTGATGACTGTGCTGAAGGGGCTGCCGCTGGCGTACAATAAGGATTTGCAGGAAGACAAGGCGCCCGTGTTCGACTCGTTCGATACATTGGCTTTGTGCTTACAGGCCATGCGCGGGATGCTGGAGACCGCGACCTTTGATACGGCGCGGATGCTGGAGGCCGCCGAGGACGGGTATACCACGGCTACGCGGCTGGCGGACTGGCTGGTTATGGAGCTGGGGATTGCGTTCCGGGACGCGCACCATATCACCGGAACTATCGTAAAAATGGCGGAAAAGAAGGGCTGTAAACTGCATGAATTGGCGCTTTCCGATATGCAGTCCGTCGAGAAGCGGATTTCCAATAATATTTTTGCTGTTTTGCGGGTCAAAAAAGGCTAAAATTCGGCCATGCGGGATAAACAAGACGATGACATCGCCGCCGCCGTGCAAGAGGTGGCGCAGAATATACGGACTCTGGCTCGGGAGGTCGAACAGGGCCGGACGGCGCCTGTCGATGGGTTTGAGTATGTCAATGACTTTACCTATGACGTGCTGATTTCCACGCTAGCCAAGGCAAGACTTGCGACCCCCGAAGATGCCGGACGTGCGCCGACCGAGGATTTGCGTCAAAACGCCAATCCCCTGCTGGCGCCTATAGGGTTCACCATCGACGAGGTTTATGACGATGCCCGCAAGGGACGTCTGTTTGTCCTTAAAAGCGCCTGGGATGAAATGAAGGCCCATCCTGATTTTCCGAAGGATGCCTCGGCTCTCTATGACTCGCTTCATTATTCCTTTGAATTTCTTGGCTTGACGCCCGGATCGGAGCAAGCCCTGAGCGCTCTTGGCGCGACGAAGGAAGAGTTTCAGAAAATTGATAAATCCTATGCTCTGGCCGCCGCTTATGATTGCTTCAAGGATCATCACGTCGTCGCACAATTCCTTCATCAACCTCTCCTCCAACGCCGGCAGGACAAGGCGCTTTCTCCTTCTTTCGATGCCGCCGTCGAATATGTCGAGCGGTATATGCGCGGGATGCCGCAGGTCATTAATGATATCAATAGAATCATGAAGCAGTCGGGCCTCAACGATCAGGAAACGCAGTTCTATTTCGCCACGCGGATGGAGATGGAGGGTTACAACCCCGACGGGCCACCCGCTCCCGTTCAATAGAGGTTGCAATGCGCGAGCAGGATTACAGAACTTTGTTCGATGCCATCCATAAGGTCGCCCGGAACATCCGTTCACTGGCCGAGAGTATCGATTCCGGACACCCGGAAAATCTCAGCCCTTTTGAATATCTGCAGGATTATTCCTATGACGCGCTGATTTTTCCTCTCGCACAAGCCGGACTGGCCCATGCCGAGGATTCCCGTCAACCTCCTTCTCCTGTTTTGACAGAAAAGGTTAACCCCGTTCTTGCACCTTCGGGAACCGACATCCAGCAACTCTATCAGGATGCACGCAAGGGAAGTATTTTTATCGCCAAAAACTCCTGGGAGGGGCTAAATTCTTCCTATTACACTCCGGTCAAGGTTTCCGACGAATACCAGAGCCTGCATCATGCCCTGCATTTTTTGGGTATACGCCCTGGCTCCCCGGAAATGTGCGAACTTCTGGACACCACGCCCGAGGCGTTCCGCAGGATCGATAAATCCTACGCGCTGGCCGGTATTTACAATCACCTCCGCCATAAGCGCGGATTGCTGCAGATTGTCGCGGGGCAGCTTGCGCCGTCTGCCTCGGAGGATGGGGAAGTACGCCCCCGACCCAGTCTTGAAAACCGTCTGGAGGCCAGCTTTACCCGCGCCTCCAATCCTGTCGGCCTTGAGTTAAAGCGGCTGATGGAACCTTTCGGCCTGACCTTCAAGGAGGTCTCCGCTTATATCGTGACCCGGCTGGAAATGGAGGGGCAAATCCCCAAGGCGGAGAGCAGTCCGGGATATGTGCATTAATTTCTCTCTTTGTGCCGTTTATGCTTTAAAATAAACCATGACCAACGAGGAAAACGATCTTCTGATCAAGGCCGTGCATGAGGTGGCCGGAAATATCCGGTCGCTGGCTCAGAGGGCTGACGAAGGCCGTGCGGAGTCAGTGGATGTCCATGATTTTATCAATAACTCCCGTTATGAGATTCTTATTATGTTGCTGGCGCAAACCGGACTGGCCACGCCTGACGACACGATCGGCGCACCGACCGAAGACCTCAAACGCAAGGCCGATCCTGTGCTTTCCCCTGTCGGGCTGACCATTACACAAATTTACGCGGACGCCCGCAAGGGGGCGGCGTTCATGATGCAGCAGATCTGGGGGGCGATGAAAGACGCGCCCGAATATCCCGAAAACCCGAGGCCCGATTACGATCTTCTCCATTCGTGCATGACGTTTCTGGGTACCGAGCCCGGATCTGACGATCTTTGCGCCCTTCTTGACACCACACCGCAGAAGTTCAAGCGGACCGATAAGTCCTTCGCGCTTGCTTGCGCTTATGAATCTCTTCGCAGCAACCAGCATCTTGTAAGACTCTTCCAGGAACAGCAGGCCCAGATTCAGGCTGTCCGGCCGATGGGAATCGGCGCTCATTTCGCGGCGGCGCGGGATTTCAAGCAGCGCTACGACGAGGGGGCGGAGCAGGTCTTCAAAGATATCGCTGTCCTTATGAGGCGGTCGCAGATTCGGCACGAGGAAGTCAAATTTTATTTCCTTGCCCGGCTGCAACAGGATGGGGATGTGGTTCTCTACGCCGATCCACGCGAGCCATTGAATTAAGTCCCTATCTGCTCTTTTCTCCTTGCGTAAAAGATATATATTAGCCGGATGTTCGATCCTCTCCTGCAGATTCAAAATCTCAGCGTCGATTTCAAAACGCCCTCCGGCGCATTTAATGCCGTAAAAAACGTCAGCTTTACCATCGGCAAAGGGGAAACGGTCGCCGTCGTCGGTGAGAGCGGATCGGGGAAATCGGTGACCGCGCTTTCGGTCATGAAGCTCCTGCCCTATCCGCTGGCTTCGCACAGCGCGGAGAGCAAAATCCTTTTCAACGGCGAAGACCTGATCGCCAAGAAAGACGGCGCGATGTGCGCGATCAGAGGCCGGGAAATCGGGATGATCTTTCAGGAGCCTTTGACCGCGCTCAACCCGCTGCACACGATCGAGCGGCAGATCGGCGAAGTGCTGCGGATTCATCAGGGGATGAACGCCGCGCAGACGAAGGCGCGGATGCTGGAACTCATGGATATGGTCGGGCTTTCGAGTATGAAGGATCGGCTTGATTCCTATCCTCACCAGCTTTCCGGCGGGCAGCGGCAGCGGGTGATGATCGGGATGGCGCTGGCGAACAATCCGTCCCTGCTGATTGCCGATGAACCCACAACCGCGCTCGATGTCACCATTCAGGCGCAGATTCTTGAGCTACTGGAGGAACTCCAGACGCAACTGGGCATGGCGCTGATGCTGATTTCGCACGACCTGTCCGTCGTCCGCAAGATGGCGGATAAAATCTGCGTCATGAAAAGCGGCGAACTGGTCGAGGTGCAACCGACCGATGATTTATTTTCCAAGCCGCAACATTCCTATACAAAGAAACTTCTGGCGGCGCAGCCTTCGGGCCGGGTGAAGCCCGCCGATGCCGGTGCCCCTGCCCTGCTTGAGGGGCAGAACGTTAAAGTCTATTTCCCGCGGCGGAAAAGCTTTTTTGGAAAGCCGCTGGATTTCGTGAAGGCGGTGGATGATGTGAACGTCACTCTCAAGCGCGGGCATACGCTGGGCGTAGTCGGCGAGTCGGGATCAGGCAAGACGACGCTGGCGCTCGCGCTTTTGCGGATGCTGCCCAGTACGGGGACCATCGTTTTCGCGGGGCAGAATGTTTCGCCCCTCTCGCGCAAGCAGATGCGGCCCTTGCGCTCGAAAATGCAGATTGTGTTTCAGGATCCTTTCGGATCGCTCTCTCCGCGCATGAGCGTGGCGCAGATCATCGACGAGGGGCTGGCGCTGCACAAGCGTGACCTGTCCGACGAACAGCGTGACGTGCTGGTGATTGATGCGCTCAAGGACGTGCAGATGGACCCGGAGACGCGCCATCGCTACCCGCATGAATTCTCCGGCGGGCAGCGGCAGCGGATTGCGATTGCCCGCGCCCTTGTGCTGGCCCCGGATTTTGTGGTGCTGGACGAGCCGACCTCGGCGCTGGATGTCTCCGTGCAGGCGGAGATCGTTGATCTGCTGCGCGAGTTGCAGCAGAAACACGGGCTGTCCTATCTTTTTATCAGCCATGATCTGCGGGTGATCCGGGCGATGTGCCACGACGTTCTGGTCATGAAGGACGGCAAGATCGTGGAGGCCGGGACGGTGGAACAGATTTTTGAAAACCCGCGGCAGGATTATACCAAGACGCTGATCGACGCGGCGCTGAATCTTAAGGCGCGGGCGGGGTAGGCTTTACGCTTTCTCTAGGATCAGATCGGGTGCGAGGTCCACGCTGCGCTCCGCATCTGACCATTCGAAGGGGCGCCAGTTCGTTGGCGATACAGAAAGTCGTTCGGCGAGGACTTTCCAGACCTGCGTATTTACGACCATGCCGCAATGGGAGCCCGGAACCTGCACGTTCTCTGTCCGGGGATGGCTCTCTTCGGCCCACGGGTTTATGGCGGATTGCGGGGCGACTACTCCGTCCGCCGCGGAAAATAGAGAGGTGACCGCGACATCGGGTGGCCCCTCCTCCATATAGGCGCTCAGTTCCTCCACCAAATCACCGTCGTCCGGGTTGAGGATTTCATAGGCGCCGTATACGATGCGGTTGGTACCGCCCTGCATTCTTGCGGCGCCGAAGGGGCTGCCCATCGTGATCAGGCGGTCGATTTTGTCCGCGTGGCGGTAGGAGAGCAGGAGGGATTGAATCCCGCCGAGACTGTGGCCGATGACCGTGACTTTTTTCCCCAGATGCTTCTCCATGATCTGTGCCAGTCTGTCCTCCAGTTTTTCGATGGTGTGACTGTGGACGCCGAGATTGATGCCAATGTCGCCGTCGAAGGCGTCATGGCCTTGATCGTCCAGATGGCGGCGCAGGTTCCATGTGGAGATATCGTGCATGGCGAAGCCCTGCACCACCAGCACCGGCGATCCCGTCATTTCCTGGGTCCGCCCCCAGATCAGGGAGGGGAGCGTGTGCCGCACGGCGGAGCTGAACAGTTCCAGCGCTGTCCTGACGCCCTCAGTCGCCCCGTGGAACAGGTCAGGAGCCTCGATTTTTCGGGTCATATTGTTGCCGAATCCCTGTGAAATTTTGCTTTTTCTTGCCTTGAGTCTACACTGTTTTAAAGGCTTTTTTCCATTCCCGTCTGCGCTGCGGTGCATCAAAAAATGCCGACTCCCGAACGGATTACCTGTGACAGTGCGGCGGATAGAGGCTAAAAAGCCGCATCAGCCAAAGATTTTGCTTTTTTTTTGGCTCCGGTAATGTTAAGACCTTGGCAACCGTGAATGGATTAAGATAGCTATTCGAGTGATTTAGTGGCCTTTTGGCCTGTTTTTAACAGATTTTAAGGAGAGATGACCTTTGGTAACCGTAACCGTCAAGGATAATAACGTCGATCAGGCGCTGCGCGTCCTCAAGAAGAAAATGCAGCGCGAAGGCCTGTTCCGCGAGATGAAGCTCCGCAAAAATTACGAAAAACCGTCCGAAAAGAAGGCCCGCGAGAAGGCCGAGGCTGTGCGCCGTTTCCGCAAGATGGAACGCAAGAAGCGCCAGCGCGACGGTCATTAGGATCGGGCTTTGAGATTTTTGAGGAAAACTGCCAATTTAGCGTTGGCAGTTTTTTGTTAGGTCTGGGATTATTTTCGAATGGCTGCGCTCCACCAGTACGTTTTACTGTAGGCGCTTAATTTTTGATCTGGGAGATATAAATGCGTGGTAACGGTAAGATCTTCTATTTGAGAATATTTTTTCTCCTGATCTCTATTTTCACGTTTGCAGCCGTTACTGCGTTTGCAAAGAAGGAAAAAGTGCGTTGGGAATATCATAAATCTGTTTCCGGTGCGTTTGATGCCCGTTTTCCCTCCAATTATAAAATAAAGTCAAGCCCGCTGAGGGTTGACGACGAGACTGTGCTTTTCAGAGTCGAGGTCACCTCAGAGATTGAAGATGAAGACAATCCTGAAGCTCCGAAGAGAAACTACTCAATTAAAGTTGACCAAACTTTGGGTGAAGTCATAGGAAGCTCAAAAATAGAGGACCTTTTGAACCGGGATGTTTTTAAGTTTAAGAAAGCGACGAAAGCCTTAGGTGCTAAGCTAGAATCTCAGCAAGATGTTAATATTGATGGATTTATTGGCAAGGAGTTTATGTTCAGTTTTACCGAGAATGGTGCTGAACAAGGCCTGCGCGTTAAGGTCATGTATACTGATGTATCCAGGGTAGAAGCTGTTTTGGCTGGCCCGCAACCGTCGATGTACTCCTTCAAGGCCAACGAGTTTTTTAATTCCCTGAAACTTTATGACGGTAACGCTAGGATCCCAGGCAAGATCGGCGAAGGATGGGCGGAGTATGTGTCGCCTTTAGGTATTTTTACCCTGGTCCTCCCCGATGAAAAGAACACTTATGCACTCGGCGCCCCTAAGTTTGTGAAAGAAGAAAAAAGGGAGCAAGGGCGGTTTTCTTTTAAGGATCCTGTGTTGGGGCACCGCACTTTTTTTAACTTTTTCGGATATCAAATACAGCAAGAAAAAAATTTCGGTGACGTTAAGGTCTTGCTTCACGCCGAGCACGTCTCCAAGTATCTGCCTAATTTCAGGCTTGAGGATTTGAAGTTTGACGAGCGGATGGCTACTGACGGCTCTCATGGGATACTCTCTACCAAGATCAGGCTTCGTGGTCTTGAAAAATACCCTTATGTAACCGCTGTTATTATCCAAGCCTTATTCAACAAGGACGGTATCGTCGTTTTGGAGTATATGGGATCTCTTGCCCAAGTGGATGCCCCTCTTGGAAAGACCTTGTTTTCACTTGTAAAATTTCATCCTGAGAAAAGCTACCAAAAGCCAGAGACATCATCTTCACAGGGAATGTCTTCATCCGTTGCCCCAGCAGAAGAAACTCTTGAGGATGCTGATCGGGATCAAGATGATGAGGATTCATCGGCCGATGCCGATAGTGTTGATGGAGAGGGGAATAAAGGCCCATCCAAGAGTGATGACAGTGCCATTATAGAAGAAGACAAACAGACACTTAAAGCCACTATCAAGCTGGGCGAACCTCAGTCGGCTGAGAATGCGGACCCTGAGCATTCGTCCGAACCAAATATGGATTCTGTCTCCGCCGAACCTGCTAAAGGCCCCAAAGACCCTGCTGTAGCTCCTCCTGCTGAAAAGGCTCCGGTGCCTGCACCCAGAGTAAGTCATCCTAAGGATCAAACCAAAGTTTTGCCTTAGATAGTTTTGCGGAGCGGCGGGTTTACTGGAGAAAAAACGCCGTCTGCTTCTTGAGCCATTTCTGCATTTCGGGGCGCAGGAGGGGACCGATGGTTTCCTCAATATCCAGATAATAACCGCGCAGCCATGAGAGTTCGTCGGCGGTGAGGATTTCCTTTTCGATCAGTTTCTGATCGTAGGGGACGAGGGTCATGGACTTAAAGCCGAGGAGGTTCTTGCCGCCCTCCTCCTCCTTTTCAAGGCGCACGAGCATAATGTTCTCGATGCGGATGCCGTAGGAGCCCTTGAGATAATATCCCGGCTCATTGGTGAGCAGCATTCCCACTTCCAGTTTTTCCTTACCTCGCGGGGAAATGGAGGCCGGGCCTTCGTGAACGCCGAGATAGCAGCCGACGCCGTGGCCTGTGCCATGGGCATAATCCAGTCCGGCGTCCCAGAGATGCTGGCGGGCAAGGGCGTCGATCTGCAAGCCCGTCGTGCCTTCGGGGAACTTCGCCTTGGACAGAGCGACGTGGCCCTTGAGGACCAGCGTGTAGTGCCGCTTCATCTCCGGCGTCGGGGGGCCGATGGCCACCGTACGGGTGATGTCGGTCGTGCCCCACATATACTGGCCGCCGCAATCGATCAGCAGCAGGCCGGGCGGGGTAATCTGTTTGTTCGTTTCCGGCGTGGCGCGATAGTGGATGATCGCGCCGTTGTCCGCATATCCCGCGATGGTGGCGAAGCTCGGCCCCTGATAGCCGAACTGCTGGGCGCGGAGCATCTGGATGCGTTCGTCGATATAGATTTCCGTCATGCGGCCCTTGTGGGCTTCGGTGTCGATTTCCTGCAAGAGCTGGATCATGGCTATCGCGTCACGGATATGCGCCTGCCTGACCGCCTCGATCTCGGTTTCGCTCTTGATCGCTTTCAGGCGTTCGATGGGGTCTTTCTCGCCGACGATCTGTGCGCCTGAAGCTTTCAGCGTTTCCTCGAACCAAAGCGCCGATTTTTCGCGGTCGAGCATGACCTTACGGCCTGAAAGCTGCGCGAGGCGGGCGGGCATTTCCTCTCTGGGGATGACGCGCACGGCTTCGCCCAGATGCTGGCGCACGTTCGGCGTCACCTTGCGCGGATCAATAAACCAGTCGAGCGATCCGTCGGCGTAAAGCATCGCAAAAGACAGAAGCGAGGGCGTGTAGAGCATATCGCGCCCGCGCACGTTCAGCAGCCAGCAGACCGAATCCGTCATGGTGATGAGACAGGAATCCGCGCCCTTTTCGTGCATGATGGCAGCAATTTTTTCGCGTTTCTGCAAGGAATTCATCCCCGCCACCTCGTCGGGGAAGAGTTCCGCCGGATTCATCGGCTGGCCGGGGCGGTTGGGCCAGAGCGCGTCCACCATATTTGGGCTGACCGGAACCAGCGTAGCCTTACCGTCCAGTTTTTTTCTCAGGGCTTCGATCTGGTTTGCGGTGTGCAGCCAGGGATCGAAGCCGATCCTCTGCCCCTGCCCGGTATTTTTCTCCAGCCAGTCGGCCGGGGTTGTCTTCGTGCTGTCCGCCGTTTCAAAGAGGGCGAGATTGACCTCCTGCTCCAGTTGGATCGTATAGCGGCCGTCGCTCATGACCACGGCCTTAGACCTTAAGATGACCGCCGTGCCCGCGCTGCCGGTAAAACCAGTCAGGAATTTCAGGCGCTCGGCATAGGCCGCCAGAAATTCATTCTGGTATTCGTCGGTACGCGGCACGATATAGCCGTCCAGACCGAATTCCTGAATCTTTGCACGAAAAGCGGCCAGCCTGTCTTGAACTTGTAATGCGTTTTCTGTCATCATCCCTCTTACAGGTGTTGTGGCATAATATTACGGTTCCTTCCACTCAAGACACAAGATATGGCGCATATAATTGTTTTCGGAAACGAAAAGGGCGGGTCGGGCAAATCGACCGCCGCCATGCATACGGCGGTGGCCCTGCTGCGGCTGGGGTATAAGGTCGGGAGCCTTGATCTCGATGCGCGGCAGGGGACGTTCACGCGCTATCTCAAGAAGCGATTCGATTTCATCACATCCACACGCGACCCCCTGCCCAGCCCGTCCCATATGGCGATTCCGCGAAGCGAGGCGGATACTGTGCTCGAACAACGGGCGGAAGAGCAGGAATTTTTAGGAATGGCTCTGGCCGAGCTGGGTGCCACACATCATTTCATCGTCATCGACACGCCGGGGACGGACAGTTTCCTCAGCCGCCTTGCCCACAGCCATGCCGACACGCTGATTACGCCGATGAACGACAGTTTCGTGGACCTCGATCTTCTGGCGGATATCGACCCGGATACCCTGACGGTTCGTGCGCCGTCGATCTACACGAAGATGGTGCAGGATCAGCGCAACCAGCGCAAACTGCGTGACGGAGGCAGCATCGACTGGATTGTTATGCGTAATCGCCTGGCCTCTTTGAATGCCCGCAACAAGCAGGATGTCGGGAAAATCCTTGAATCGCTGACCGAACCTTACGGATTCCGAATCGCTCCCGGTTTTCACGAACGGGTGATTTTTAAAGAATTATTCCTGAAAGGGCTGACCCTTCTGGATCTCAAGGAAAGCCCTGAGCATCCGCTGACACTCTCGCAGGTTTCAGCGCGGCAGGAGGTTCGCAAGCTGCTCGTGGAGCTTGGGCCGGAGAAGCTTCAGGGGCGGGTGCGGCCTCTTTCGTGACTCATACCGCCAAAATTTTATTCAATTAGACGGACACACAAAGATGTTTTTTTAAAACACAAAGACCACAACGATCACAACGATTTTTATACTTTAGTCTTTCATTTTTTTATTTTCCGAGCAATCGCGTCTAATGTCTGCAAAGCCTGAAAGCGAGCCGTTTCACGCATCTGTGTATTGAACTCGTCTTCAGAATCGCCTTTTGCAGGTCCGCTCATATTTAAGGTATCTTCAATATATGCGTTCATGGCTGCTAGCAGCTTTTCAGGATCAGGAGAAGACATAAGGGCAGTCCGTATGGCTATATTTGCCAGAAGGCTTGCCGCCAGCGCCTCTCCGCGAATAGTTGCGATTCTCTTCTCAAGTGTATTCATCGTTTTCTCCATAGGTATTATAATTCTGCATAGCCAGAGAATATCATTTGCTGCGAAGGTGTAACAGGTCGCTAACTGCAAGACCTTATAATCATTGAGTATGACAGAATCTGCCTATCTTTGTGATCGTCGTGAGCGTTGTGTTTTAAATAAATATTGGCGGTTCTTTTATCCTGCGTTCTTGTATTTTCCCTTACCAAAGCAGTGACGAGCGTAAAGTGCTTCGCGGCATGGCGATTGCATCCCCTTTTCCGCCTTTCCTTGCGGACGCTTGCATCGCCTGCTCCGGCGTGGCAAGTATTAACGCGACTTCAAAAAAAGTGAGAACGGTTGAGTCATGAGTCAAAAAACTGAAATACGCCCCGTCAAAAAAGCCGTGTTCCCCGTCGCGGGGCTGGGGACACGATTCCTTCCCGCCACGAAAGCCATGCCGAAGGAGATGCTGACCATCTGCGACCGGCCCTTGATCCAGCACGTCGTCGAGGAAGCGCGGGAAGCGGGGATCGAGGATTTCATCTTCATCACCGGGCGGCACAAGGAATTGCTGGAGGAGCATTTCGATTACCAGCCGGAACTTGAGGATACGCTGGAATCCCGCAATAAGTCGGACCTGCTGAAAAAAGTGCGCGAGTCGGAAATTCCGGCGGGGCGTCTGTTCTGCACCCGCCAGCCCAAGCCGCTGGGCCTCGGGCACGCCGTGTGGTGTGCGGCCAAGATGATCGGGGATGAGCCGTTCGCCGTCCTGCTGCCCGATGTTCTGATGAAGGGATCGCAATCGTGCCTGAAAGAGATGGTCGATGTTTACAATCAGACCGGAGGAAACCTGATCGCCGTCGAGGAGGTTCCCCGCGAGGAGACGAATAAATACGGGATCATCGATACCAAGGATCAGAGTCTTGCCCTGATGCCCGTGGACGGGTTGGTCGAAAAGCCGGAGCCGGCGAAGGCGCCCTCCACGCTTTCCGTTGTCGGGCGGTATATTTTTCAGCCGGAGCTGTTCGGGTATCTCAGCGCGTTCGAAACGGGCGCGGGCGGGGAAATTCAGTTGACCGATGCCATGGCCAAGCTGATCGGCAAGCAGCCGTTCAACGCCATGCGTTTTAGCGGCAAAAGCTATGATTGCGGCAGCCGTTTGGGATTCATCGAGGCGAATATCGCCTATGGGTTGAGCGATCCCGAAATTGGCAAGGGCGTCAAGGATATGCTTAAGCGCTATACGTAAGTGCAAAGGCCGCTTATACTCGCGGCATGAACGGTTACGTCTTTGCCCCCACGATCCTGCGCGAATACGACATCCGCGGGCAGGTCGGGAAAAATCTCAGTTCGAACGATGCCTTGGCCCTCGGACGGGCGTTCGGCACATATTTATCGCGTTCCGGCGGGAAGGCCGTCTGCGTCGGTATGGACGGACGGCACAGCTCCCCTGCCCTTGCCGAGGCGCTGATCGCAGGACTGATGGAGAGCGGGATGGATGTTAATTTCATCGGGCTTGGCCCTTCTCCGCTGCTGTATTTTTCCGTCAAGCACCTGAAGGCCGATGCCGGAATCATGGTGACTGGTTCCCATAATCCTCCCGATTATAACGGTTTTAAAATGACGCTGCAGGACGGCCCGGTATTCGGCGACAAAATCCAGCAGATCGGACGGATCGCGGCGGAAGGAATGTTTGCCTGCGGAACGGGGCGTCGAACCGAGATCGACCTGCGGGCCGATTATATCCGGCGGCTGGTGCAGGATCTCAAGCTGGCACGCTCCATGACCATCGCGTGGGACGCCGGAAACGGGGCCAACGGCGAAGTCCTCAAGATGCTGACCCACCGGATTCCGGGGACGCACATCCTGCTTTATCCCGAGATCGACGGGAGTTTCCCCAACCATCACCCCGACCCGACCGTCGATGCCAACCTTGAAGATCTGCAGAAGGCGGTAAAGGAGAATGGCTGCGCTCTCGGGATCGCCTTTGACGGGGATGGCGACCGGATCGGCGTGGTGGACGAACACGGCGCGGTCCTGCGTTGCGATACGCTGCTGGCGCTTTATGCACGGGAGGTTTTGCAAAATCATCCCGGTGCGCCGGTCATCGGCGATGTCAAATGCTCGCAAATTCTGTTCGACGAGATTGCCCGGCTGGGCGGGCAACCCGTGATGTGGAAAACCGGACATTCCGTCATCAAGGATAAAATGATCGAAATGAAAGCGCCGCTGGCGGGGGAACTGAGCGGGCATATCTTTTTCGCCGATACCTATTACGGTTACGATGATGCCTTGTATTGCGCGGTGCGGCTGCTCAATGCGTTGTCCGAGACCGATGGCGGGCTTTCGGGCCTGACCGCCTCCCTTCCCCAGCTGTTCAATACGCCCGAGGTGCGTTTCGAGGTGGACGAGGCGGAGAAGTTTGCGCTCGTCCCCCGCGTGCTTGAAAACCTTAAACTCAGGAACGATAAAGGGATTGACCTCAATACCCTTGATGGCATCCGGGTGACGACGGCGGACGGGTGGTGGCTGCTGCGCCCCTCCAACACGCAGAACGTCCTGGTGGCGCGGGCGGAAAGCACAAGCGCCGAGGGGCTTCAGCGCCTGAAAAATATGCTTACCGGGGAAGTAAAAAAAATCGGATACACTCTGGCCTTTGGCTAGCGAATCGGTTTCACTGTTGAGACTGTTTTCTTAAGTTTATGGTGCATGATGAAACCGAATGACTGCGTGAAAATCATTGAATTGATGGCCTCCAAGGTTTGCCACGACCTTATCAGCCCGATCGGGGCGGTTTCCAACGGGATCGAGTTTTTGGAAGATGCCGGAGAGGAGATGGACGGCGAGGCCATCAAGCTGATTGCCTTCAGCGCCGGACAGGCTTCGGCAAAACTGAAGGTCTTTCGTCTGGCCTACGGCGCGGGAGGGAGCGATTCCTCGATCAAGCCCGAAGACGTGCATAAGTCCTTCGGCGACTATATCGCGGGGGACGGGCGGATCAAGCAGGATTGGGATCCCCACGCTCCGCTGGGCCTAAACGATGCTCCGGCTGGATTGTGTAAAATTATCATGTGTCTGCTGCTGGTATTGATCGACACCCTGCCCAAGGGCGGAACCGTGCGGGTTTTTGACGGCGGAGACGGCTCCGTTCATTTCAAATCCACGGGCGATCACGCCGGATTCCGCGAGGGATACCGCGAGGCTCTCACAGGCTCGGCAAAGACGCATAATCTTGAACCCAAAACCATCCATCCCGCCCTTACGCACCTGCTGGCCGCGCATTACGGCTATTCTATCCACGTCCTTCCAAGCCCCGAAGGATCAATTCTCTTGAGCTTACGCGCCGCTTGAGTATCCTGTCTTAGGGAAATCTTTTTCCCTGCCTACGTCTGTATTCCTCACAGGTTTTTTTCCCTATTCTGCCTTTATGCTGCGTTTCCTTCATTTCCTGCGTTATTTTCTATCGAATGATTTTTTTTCCGCGTGTGACCGGGGATTGTGCTTATGGATGACCTGATTGCCGAGTTTCTGACCGAAACCAATGAGAGTCTTAACGAGCTTGACCTCGACCTCGTCAATCTTGAGCAAAATCCTAACGACAAGGCGCTGTTGGGAAAAATCTTCCGCCTCATGCACACGATCAAGGGAACGTGCGGGTTTTTGAGTCTGCCGCGCCTTGAGAAAACCGCGCACCATGCTGAAAACGTGCTGGGGCGTTTCCGCGACGGGGATCTTGAGGTCACGCCCGAATATGTCACGCTCATTTTCGAGTCCATCGACCGCATTAAGTTTATCATCGGAAAAATCGAGGAAACCGGCAAAGAGCCTGAGGGCAGCGATGCCGATCTGATCGCCAAGCTGGATGCCGCCTATGAAGGCAAGGGCATCGCCGCTGCTGCGCCTCCCCCTCCTCCGCCACCGCCCAAAGCGCAGGAACCTGTTGCCGTTGATTCCGTTCCGGGTTCTGTTTCCATCGAAGAACTGGAGGCCGCATTTCTGGCCGCTCCCGGCCCTGCAGAGTTTGCGCCCAAACCCGCTGCCGCCGCTCCACCGCCCCCCCCTCCGCCAGCAACTGCGGCCAAATCCAACACCTCCGGCGATGAGTCCGGTTCGGGCAACAAGGAAAGCGCTCTGGCGGCTCAGACTTTGCGCGTCAATGTCGATGTGCTGGAGAACCTGATGACGATGGTCAGCGAACTGGTGCTGACCCGCAACCAGCTGTTGCAAATTCTCCGCAGCAATGCTGAAAGCGAATTCACGACTCCCCTGCAACGGCTTAATCATGTGGTTTCCGACCTGCAGGAAGGGGTTATGAAAACGCGGATGCAGCCGATTGGTAACGCCTGGCAAAAGCTGCCCCGTATCATCCGTGACCTGAGCATGGAACTGGGCAAGAAGATCGACCTTGAAATGCGCGGGCAGGAGACCGAACTGGATCGGCAAGTCCTTGAGATGATCAAAGACCCGCTGACGCACATGGTGCGGAATTCAGGCGATCACGGGATCGAGAAGCCCGCGGACCGGGCTGCTGCCGGGAAGCCCGAGACGGGGAAGATCCTGCTGGAAGCCTTCCATGAGGGCGGGCATATCCTGATCAAGATTTCTGATGACGGCAAAGGTCTGCCTATGGACAAGATCAAGGCCAAGATCGTCGCCAACGGGTTGGCGACGCCCGAGGAATTGGCGGGTATGTCTACACAGCAGCTCCAGCAATATATCTTCAAGGCCGGGTTTTCGACGGCTGAGAAAGTTACCTCCGTCTCCGGGCGTGGGGTGGGCATGGATGTTGTGCGGACGAACATCGAGAAGATCGGGGGTTCGGTCGAACTGGCGTCCATCGAGGGCAAGGGATCGGTCTTTACGATCAAAATCCCGCTGACACTGGCGATCGTGTCCGCCCTGATCGTTGAATCCGGCAGTGAGCGGTTTGCGATCCCGCAGCTTTCCGTGCGGGAACTGGTCATGATTTCCGCACAGGGTGACAACCGCATCGAGTATGTTCATAACGCCCCGGTTTTCCGCTTGCGTGAGCGGCTTCTTCCTCTCATCTCCCTCAACGAGATTCTTCGCCTGAATGAAGACTCCCCTTCGGCATCCGCTGAACGCCGGACTCGCGGGTATATCGTCGTGACGCAGGTCGGCAGCTATGAGTTTGGCATCATCGTGGACCGCGTGTTCGATACCGAGGAAATCGTGGTCAAGCCGGTCTGCAAACTGCTGCAAGGGTTGACGCTCTTTTCTGGCAACACCATTCTGGGCGATGGCAGCGTGATTATGATCCTCGATCCGAATGGGATTGCGGATACGACGGGAGCGATGTCCGGCACCGAGAAGGACGCCGCTGAAGCCGAGAAGTCGGTTTTCGTACCGGATTCGGCCAAGAAGACCTCCCTTCTTCTGTTCCGTGCCCATGACGAGGCGCCCAAGGCCGTGCCGCTTTCCCTCGTGGCGCGGCTTGAGAATGTCCGGCTGGACAGGGTCGAGTATTCCGGCGGGCACATGATGGTGCAGTACCGCGATACCCTGATGCCGCTTATTCCGTTCTCGCCGGCCATGACGGTGGCAAGAGAAGGCGAAAAACCCGTGCTGGTGTTTTCTGAAAAGGGCCGCTCGATGGGGCTGATCGTCGATCAGATTATCGACATCACCGAGCAGCATATCGACATCCAGATCGGGTCCAGCGCTTCGGGCCTGCTCGGCAGCGCGATCATCAACGGCAAAGCGACGGACGTCATCGACCTCGCCCATTTCCTGAACAGCATTGACCGGAACTGGTTCAAGGATCATGGCGATGAGGATTTCGAATCCGCAGCCGCCGCCCCGGTCAGGAAAAAGCGCAGTGTCCTTCTGGTTGATGACAGCCCGTTTTTCCGCAATATGCTTACTCCGCTTCTGAGTATGGCGGGGTACGACGTGACCACGCTTGACAGTCCGGTTGAGGCTCTCAAGCTTTGTGAGAGCGGCGCGACCTTCGATGTCATCATCAGCGATATCGAAATGCCGGAGATGGATGGATTCGAGTTTGCGCTCAGGGTCCGGGAAAGCAGCCGTTGGCAGAACGTGCCTATGGTCGCGCTTTCGTCTCACGCCACACCGCAGGATATCGACCGCGGGATGAAGGTCGGGTTCAACGATTATGTCGCCAAGTTCGACCGCGATACCCTTTTGAATTCACTTACGGAAACGATGTCTCATACGCGCTCTGCCCTGAAGGTGGTGTCCGCGTGAATGTGCGTTTAAACTCCTATATCTTATCTTGAGAGCAGGCCATGACGAGTAAAGCAGATACTAAACACGGGGGACAAACCACAGAGTATTTGACGGTCATGATCGCCGATCAGAAATTCGGCATCCCCGTCCTGCAGATTCAGGATGTGCTGCGGGAGCAAAAGGTCACCCGTATCCCGCTTGCCTCCCCAGAAGTCGTCGGCTCCCTGAACCTGCGGGGGCGGATCGTCACGGCGATCGATGTTCGGAAGCGGCTGAATGTTGCTATAGTTCCCGGTTCGCGCAGCATGAGCGTGGTCGTGGAGCGCAATCAGGAACTCTACAGCCTGATTATCGATAAAGTCGGGGATGTTCTCAGCCTGGACGAGTCCCGGATCGAAAAAAACCCCGGCACCCTTTCCCCCCAGTGGAAGGACATCTCCAGCGGGGTGTGTCAGCTTGAAAGCGAGCTTTTGATTATCATGGACGTGGCAAGACTTCTGGACTCCATCCAGACCCAGGCGGCCTGAGCATATTTTACGAAATACCGACACTTTTCTCTTAACAAAGAAATAACGAATAGACGTTACATTAGGAGCGGAAGAGTTGTTGCGTTATTCTCAATCATATTTTTTACGATTTTTTTTGGGGCGTTTATCATGAAAACCTGCCTTATCGTTGACGACAGCCGCGTGGTGCGGAAGGTGGCCAGCCGCATCGTGCAAGATCTCGGTTTTGAGTGCCGGGAGGCCGAGGACGGCCAGAAGGCTTACGAATCCTGTCAAACCGCCATGCCGGACGCGATCATCCTCGACTGGAATATGCCGGTGATGAGCGGGATCGAGTTTCTTGAAAAACTGCGCCAGATGTCCAACGGTGGCCACCCCAAGGTGGTGTTCTGCACCACCGAAAACGACATGGCACATATCCAGCGGGCGATGCAGGCGGGGGCGAACGAATACATCATGAAGCCCTTTGACAGCGAAATCATCGAATCCAAATTCCAGCAAGTCGGCCTGATTGAAGCAAAAAGCTAACCCTCTCCTCTACTTAACATAAGGCTATTACCGTTCTCATGGATCCCTCCTCAGAACCCAGCAGCGCGGATTTCGTGTCAGTCGTCCTGGTGGACGATTCGAGTGCCATACGCGGAATTCTGAGACGGATTCTGGAATCCGATCCGCAGATCAAGATCGTTGCCTCGGTTTCAAACGGCGAAATGGCAGTTGCTGCGGCCCAGAGCCGCAAGCCGGATATCATGATCCTGGATATCGAAATGCCGGTTATGGACGGGCTGAGCGCCTTGCCCGGCGTTATGAAGGAGTCCCCCGG
The DNA here is from genome assembly GCA_016699735.1 of Alphaproteobacteria bacterium. Lineage (NCBI taxonomy): Bacteria > Pseudomonadati > Pseudomonadota > Alphaproteobacteria > Alphaproteobacteria bacterium. The sequence goes on along the minus strand of CP065008.1, from coordinate 1,288,651 downwards.
CACCAAGGTCATCATGTGTTCCAGCTTGACCGAAAAGGGCGCTAGTGTAACCATGAAGGCCATGGCGCTGGGCGCGGTCGAATGTATCGTGAAACCCAGCAGTGCGCTGGATACAGGGCCGGAGTCGGCTTTTCAGAAAAACCTCTTCACCCTGATCAAATCACTTAAACCCCTGCGTCCGCTGCGGGACAAGGCTCCCGAATCCGCCCCCAGTTCCTCTCTTTCCGGGGTGCAGAAAAAAGATCTTCATGCTGGCGAGGCGGTTTCCTTCAAGTTGCGCGATGACAGCACGGCCTATAAGGGCAAGCCGCGGATCATCGCCATCGGCAGTTCCACCGGCGGGCCGCAGGCGCTGTTCACGGTGATCAAGAATCTCAAGGGTCTGGATATGCCGATCGTCGTGACCCAGCATATGCCGGAAACTTTTACAAAGACCCTGACCGAGCATATCCAGATGCAGACAGGCATTCCGAGCTTCGAGGCTCTGGATGATATGCTTCTTGAGAAGGGCAAGGTTTACGTTGCCCGCGGGGGGCGGCATATGCTGTTCGAAGCCCGCGATACGAACACGGTCATCAAGCTCGGCGATGGGGCGCCAGAAAATTTCTGCAAGCCGGCGGTCGATCCGATGCTTCGTTCACTGGTCAATATTTTTGGGCCGAAAATCCTAAGCGTTATTCTGACTGGCATGGGGCAGGACGGGTTGATCGGCGCCCGAATGCTTGTTGAAAAGGGCGGACGCGTTATTGCACAGGACAAGGAAACCAGCGTAGTTTGGGGAATGCCGGGAGCCGTGGCGGTGAACGGACTTTGCTCGGCTGTGCTGCCGCTGAATGACATCGGGCCGTGGGTCCGCAGAGCGGCGACCTAGAGAGGGAATGGGATCATGCGTATTACGGATTTCGATATCTACCGTGATCTGCTCAAGGGGAAATCCGGGCTGGTGATTACGCCCGATAAATCCTATCTGCTCGACTCGCGCCTCAATCCGGTGGCAAAAAAATGGGGGTACGAGAGCATTGATGCGATGACCAACGTGCTGCGCGGAATGCCGCCAAAAGAACTGGTCAACGATATTGTCGAGGCGATGACCACCAATGAGACGTCTTTCTTCCGTGACACCAAGCCGTTCGATACGTTCAAATCCCACGTCCTTCCCTATTATAAAACCCAGATGGCCCGGCCAAAAAAGCTTCGTGTCTGGAGCGCGGCGGCGTCCAGCGGTCAGGAATCTTATTCCCTTTCGATGCTCCTGAAAGAAGAGCAGGCCACCCTGCCCGGCTGGCAGTTTGAAATCGTCGCCACCGATATCTCGCACGAGATTCTTGAGCAGGCCAAGGAAGGGCTTTACACCCAGTTTGAAGTTCAGCGCGGCCTTCCGATCCAATACCTGATGAAGTACTTCACGCAGCAGCAGGACAAGTGGCAGCTCAAGCCTGAGATCAAAAGCATGGTGAAGTTCCAGTATTTCAATCTGCTCGATAAAATGGCGGGGCTGGGGCACTTCGATGTGATTTTCTGCCGGAACGTCCTAATCTATTTTGACCAGCCGACCAAAAAGATGGTGCTGGATAATATGGCCAAGCAACTGGCGCCCGACGGCTTTCTTTTCCTCGGCGGGGCGGAGACGGTTCTGGGCATCACCGAGTCCTTCAAGGCGGTGCCGAACCAGCGCGCCCTCTACGCAAAGCCGGACAGCGTCCATTGCGGGGCGCCCGCAGCCCCGGCCAAGAGTACGCAGGCTCTTGCCTAGCTTTCCGTTTTATGTCTATCATCCGCCCGCCTGAAGGCCGTTTTTCCGCCTTGGGCTGACGCATCCCCTTGATAAACAGTTAGGTTTTCCAATGCCCCCCCATCCCTCCTCCGATTCCGGACTCTTGCCCATCCGCCGCGCCCTGCTTTCCGTGTCCGACAAAACGGGGCTGATCCCCTTCGCACAGGCTCTTGTTCAGCACGGCGTGGAATTGCTGTCCACAGGAGGGACCGCGAAAGCCCTGCGTGAGGCCGGACTTCATGTCATGGATGTCTCCGAGGTCACGGGCTTTCCCGAAATCATGGACGGGCGTGTGAAAACCCTGCATCCCAAAATTCACGGCGGCATTCTGGCCCGCCGCGACCTACCCGAACATCGCGCTGCGATGGCCGCGCACGGGATCGCGGGGATTGATCTGGTCGTTATTACGCTTTATCCCTTTACCGAGACCGTCAAGGGCGGCGGGGATTTTGAAAGCTGCATTGAGAATATCGATATCGGCGGTCCGGCGATGATCCGGGCGGCGGCGAAGAACCACGACCATGTCGCGGTGGTGACCGATCCTGACGATTATCAGATCCTCCTTGCGGAGATGGAACAAAATAAAGGCGCGGTGAGCGGCGCCTTAAGAAAAAATCTTGCCCTTTTGGCTTTTTCCCTAACCGCTTCCTATGATTCCAGTATCTCCAACTGGCTGGCCGGACAGGCCGGGGAGACGGCGCCCCGGAGGCTCACCATTTCCGGGCGTCTCAAACAAAAACTCCGCTACGGAGAAAACCCGCATCAGGCAGCGTCCCTTTATGTCATGGAGGACAACGCCCGTCCCGGCGCGGCCACCGCCGCACAGATTCAAGGCAAGGAGCTGTCCTATAACAATATCAACGACACCAACGCCGCCTATGAGCTGGTCGCCGAGTTTGAGCAGCCCGCCGTGGCGATCATCAAGCACGCCAATCCCTGCGGCGTCGCGGTGTCTGGGTCTCCGCTTGACGCCTACCGCAAAGCCCTGCTCTGCGATCCGGTCAGCGCCTATGGCGGCATCATCGCGATCAACCGCACTTTGACCGCCGATCTGGCTGCCGCCATTCTCGAACGGTTTGTCGAGGTCATTATCGCGCCCGATATTTCCGCCGATGCCTTGCCGCTTCTTAAGAAAAAAGAGAACATCCGGGTGCTGGCCGCCGGAGGGCTTCCCGATCCACATGAATCGTATCTGACCCTTAGTCGAATCGCCGGCGGGTTTTTGACTCAGAAATGCGACTCCCTGACCCTTGAACGCGACTTGCTTAAAGTGGTGACCGATCGCCCCCCCACCGAACAGGAAATGACCGATCTTATTTTCGCTTTTCAGGTCTGCAAGCACGTTAAATCCAATGCCATCGTTTATGCCAAGGACGGGGCGACGGTGGGGATCGGGGCGGGACAGATGAGCCGAGTCGATTCGTGCCGTATCGCCGCGTGGAAAGCCGAGGAATCCGCTAAAACCGCAGGGCTTTCCGAGCCGCTGACCTGCGGGTCCGTGGTCGCGTCCGATGCCTTCTTCCCCTTCGCGGACGGGCTGATTGCCGCCGCCGAGGCGGGGGTCACCGCCGTCATCCAGCCCGGAGGGTCCATCCGCGACCCGGAAGTCATCGCCGCGGCCAATGAAAGAGGCCTTGCGATGGTCCTGACCGGCCTTCGCCATTTCCGGCACTAACTCCTCCAATTTCGGAACTATGTAGTATTTATAAAGTAACTCTACAAGCATAAATATAATAAATAGCAAAAATATTTACCTAAATAAATAAATAATAAATAATAAATATAGTAATTCTATACTATATAAATTGTTTAAATATCAAATAAATTTCTTGCATATCTTTTTTCCCATAAGGTATAATGACCTTAAATAAAGCCACTATAAAAATAAGTTGGCCTTTGGGTTTGGGGTGAAAAGCGGCAGAAACGCTAGGGTTGAATAAAAAAAAGCGTTCTGCAAACAAACTTGGAAGTACTCTCTAAAATTTAGGGCTTTTGGGTCTGGGGTCTATAAAAAACGGGTAAAACTAAGAAAATATTGATACTATTTAACCATAATAAAAACGCGGAAAGGCAAGTTGTAGAGGGTTTCAATGGGTTGGCTTGGCAATGCATGGGATAGGGTTTCGGGCGCTGTAGTCAGCGTTGCCACCGCCCCTTTCAAGGCAGAGACCTACCAGAAGGCTTGGGATGGCGTAAAATCCGGGGCCAACTGGGTCAACGAAAAAGCCATTCAACCTGCCGCCAAGTGGGTTGGAGATAATGCTCCGAAGCTTCTTGAGGCTCAGACTTGGAAAAATGCCGGAAGCGCTGTTGTCGATTACGGTAAGTTTGTCGTTAATAATCCTCTTCTTGCCGCTCGTCAGGCTGGTCAAGGCTTAAGCAACTCCGTTACCGGTCTTGGCGCCCTTGTGGTCGATATCGGGCGCTGGGGCGTCGAAGGCACTTATCATCTTGCACATAATACTGTCGTCGGCGCCGTTAACCTGGGTGCCGACAAGGATAAGAATATCCTCGAATACCGTAAAATGTCGGATTTCAATGTCGTGCAGAAATGGGTCGAGGATAAAACCGGCCACTATTTAGGCTACACCCGCGAAGAACTCAACCAGATGGTCCGTGACGGTAAGATCACCGAGCGTGATGCGTCGTATGCAGCCGGAACCAAGTATGGTTTTCAGGCCATTGGCGAAGTCGGTTCGATTGTTTTGGTGAGCGCTTTCACTGCAGGAGCCGGCGGCGTTGCCTTGGGCAGCCTCAGAGGCGGCGCCCTTGGTGTACGCGCTGTTGCAGTCGGCGAGGCTCTGGCCGAAACAGGCCGTTTGGGCCAGATTGCGGCAAAACCGTTGTATTGGTTCGGGCGCAACCCTACCGTTTCCTATCTTGAGAGAGCAGCGACACTTGCTGCTGAGGCTCCTAAACCCGGAGTTGTGGGTACTGTCATGCGCGGCCCCTTGAGGGTTTTTGATCCCGCACAGACCGAGCACGCTTTTGCTTCGTGGATGGGCAGCAAGCCCTTGTTTCAGAATCATATCACTTTGGCCAACGGCCTGCGCGCCGCCGAGGGGGGATTCAAGTGGACCAACCCTCTTCAAGCCAATGGACGCAGCGTTGTTGCCTGGACTATTGAAGGCGGCGGGGCTGCAATGTCCTACACTGTCAACAGCGCCAAGGAGAATGAACAGGTTCGCAAGGCCGATGCCGGAAGGGCTTACGCTTCCGGTGTTGTAGAGCAAGAAAACTCTGATGAAGCCAACCGCAAGCGTTATTACGATAGCCTGAGAGAAAGGGGTATTGATCCTTCTATGGCCCCTACCTACGAACAGGCAATGAGCGGTCAGCTTTCTGTCCAGACCGGGTCGCCTGCTGCACCCTCCCCTTCCGATAGTGCAACACAGCAGCCTTTAAGTCAGGAGTTTCAGAGCAATGCACCCAAGGACGAGGGCATTACTCACATTTTTACGATCGAGGGTTTTGAGGGGCTTAAGCAACCTACGCAACTTGACCCTCTCTCGCAGCAGGGTACGCCGGCCCAGCCGCGCCAACCTGCCCCTGTGACCCCCGGAATGGGGAATGGTAACAGGTAAGTGATTAAAATGCTGGAAAAAAGCAGAGCAGATATGTTACATTTGGTTAAAACTAATATAACCGTAAAAGGGCGATAAAGAGGGTTCATTCATGGCTGGTGCCGTAGTAAAATATATTGATGATTTTGCCCAGATTGTTGGCTCGTCTCTGGCGCATACTGCCCCAGAACTTCTGACGCAGCGGAAGGTCGCTACGCATTTTAAAAGTTTCTTCGAGGGCAGAAGTGGGCCTCTGAATCTTTCGGACTTCCGTAAGTGGTACGATGAAGCGCTGAAGAACGATGAGTTCAAGGATATCCTTAGCACCTCAGGTGTTCGCAGGTCTTTGGAGAGCGTTGCTGAAAACCAAATCAACCGCCAAAATTTTGATATCGAATTCAGATCTTTGCTGAGCAAGGGTGATGTTGACGAAAGAAGGATCAACCTCCTCGGTGCTGCATATAAACTTAGGCCGAATGATAGCGCCATTCTGGCCGCTCGTGTGGAGGCTAACCTTAAGCGTCAGGGCTTGTTGGGCTCTGCTCCTCCTGCAGGGAGCACAACGGCCCGCACTGCCGACGATACCCCTGTCGGTGGAAGCACGACCGCCCGCACCGCCGATGACGCCACTGCCGCAGGCAGCACAACCGCCCGCACCGCCGATGACGCAACTGCCGCAGGCAGCACAACCGCTCGCACCGCAGATGATGCCTCCCCGCTGCGGACCGCCGCAACGGTACCGGCCAAGCTAAAAGATGGGCTTGTTCCCTCATTCACGGGCGATCTTGGAAACCTGATGAACGCTCTCTTTACGCAGCGTTTTTCACACATAGCCGAGGAGGCTATGAACCGCGCCAAGTCCGCCGGGCTTAAGTTTGAAGAACAGCATGCTAAGTACATGGAGGCGCTGACGCAGCAGCAGGCCAAGTATTCTGCAGTTATTTCCGATATGCGCCGGACACTGGGCGATGGCGAAACACTCGATTCCGCTGCTTTTATGCGCTGGTATGAAGAGGCCGCAAAAAAAGGTGATTTTGCGGATGTCCTTGGAAACCCTGAGATTCGCAACGGTGTCGTTCGCCTCATTGACAATGTTGCTGAAACACAGGCCAGACGGAAAGCCTTCATCACCGCCTATAATGAGCGTCTGGCCAATACCTCACTCGGCGATGTCGAGCGTACGTTCGCCGGGGATCTTCAGAAAAAGTTTAATCTGGACGATGGTGATATGGCCGTTGTTGAGGCTCGGAGAATCTACGACGACGTTGCCAAGCACGCTGGTCTGTCTGCGGACGAGGCTGCGAATAAGTGGGCCCGCGCCGGCCAATCCGCTGACGAAGCTGTCGGCGGTGGCGGAGATGCTGCTGTAACTGGCGGTAAAACCGTTGGACGCCCTGCCGGGGATAACGGACAGCGCGTGATGCGTGCTAACTATGAGGACTGGCTTCACAAGTTAGCAGGTTACCACCCGAGCCATTGGGGATACGCACTATTTCCCAAGATGTGGCAAAACTGGGGTTTAGGAAGCCTGAAGCTGTCTCTTCCTTCTATCGCCAAATTTACTATGGCACACATGATCCGGCCTGCGATCAACCATGTCGACGGTCTTCTCAAGAAGACGGGAGTTATGGATGAGGTCATTGGTCTTCAAGGAGAACTGAACGCTATTGCGAAGAGAATGGGATCGTCTAACGGCTTGGATGCCATCTCCCCTGAGGCAGCCAAGCTGCAGCTTCAGAGTGTCATGAATAGTTTTTATTCAAGAAATTCTGGAAAAATTGACGAGGCCGTTACCGGTATCAACAAGATGCTCGACGAGCTGAACGATGGCGAGTCAGTTCTGCTTGGGAAAAAATACACTGGGGGTCTCACTGGGCTCACCGAGCGTCAGGCCGAGAATATGAGACGCTGGTTAGAAGACCTGCGTGACACCCTGCAAAAAACCAGACCCGTCAGGGAGTCTACCCAGAGTCTCGCCGATGGTTTTAAAAGTACCTTGGATCGCGTTGCGCGGATGGATGGTGCGAATGGCGATGTCATTAATGAACTGCGCTCCGCGGTTAGCAGACTGGACCTTACCGCAGATGATTCTGCGACCCTTATCAAGACCTGCGAGGACGAAATCACAAGGATTGTCGGCGCTTATGGTAACGACACTGTCGGCCTTAAGGAATTGCGCGACGCCTTGACCAAAATGAAGACTGAGGCCGACAAGCCTTCCGCTTTGGCCAAGACCTATATCGACGAGATCGACCGCATCGCCAAAGCTTACGGCAATGACACCAGAGGTGCCGCCGCCGATTTGGAGCTTATCCTACACAGCCGTTTCAGCCGCCTCGGGTCTGATGTCAAATTAAGGCTGGACGATGTGGTTATCGGCCTTGACGGGAAACCTGCGATAACTCCTAAAGGCGATCCGGTTCTGGCCAGCGTCTGGAGAACCAAGGTTCTGGAGCGGCAAATTCTGGCCGGCACCTATAACAGGCAGGACCGCGCTCTTAAGTTCCTGACCAGCGACACCGAACATAACCTTGAATTACGGGCGCATGAGTTGCTGCATTATTACGAGAGAAATGCGCCCAGGGCGGTCAACGTTGAACCAAAGAACGAATTCTTTGCCATGGTTCAGAGCTTTTACGATGCTGGCCTTGAGCAGGAAGCCGTTCGAATCATCCGTATCTTGAAGTCGAAAATGGGCGCGGCTGCACAGGACACACTCCCCAAGGGTTTTGAGGGAGTGGTTCGGGACGCGATGAGAGTCGAGGCCAATCCGCACAGAAAACAGTTCTATGAAGATCTACTTGGCGCCGCCATGTTCGAGCTTGATACGGGCCGTAAATGGGGTGCCCGGGAAGTGGAAAGAAAGTTCGTCGCCCCTCTGTCTGAATTCTGGTACATGGCCGAGGCGTTTCCCCTGCGCGGGGGCAAAGGAAGTATGGGTACGGGTTACTCTGTCCCTACTGTCGATAACTATCTTCGCTATCCCCTCAGAAACATGGGGACTGAGATTGTCGCCTACCTCACAGGTGGTCAGACCAAAATGGCTCCCGGGTGGAAGCGTGGAGAGTTCGTTATCGACGATGCTGACAAGCTGAGGGCGAGATTTGACTATACCTTGCTTTACCGCCGCCCTGAGGAGGAGGGTTTCAAATACAGTCAGGGTTTTTGGGGTAGGGAGCGCAGTCTGGGCGGAATTTTAGGCAAGGACGGCATTGCCGACCGGATGCCTTGGTTCGTTAAAATGCCTGCCCGCCTCATCAGCGGGGGGATGCTATCCGCCGAGTCGAAGATCGGTCTTTCTCTTCCGGGCAAAGTTTTGGCCGGCGGCGCCTTGGCTACATGGGGTGTCGAAAAAGGGACGGCTGCTCTGGGCTGGAACGATGGCGAAGGCTACAAGATGCCTGTGACCGCTACGGTTTTGGCCGCCGGTGCGTCCTTGAGAAATCCCCTGCTGCTTAACAAGATTTTCATGGGCACCACCGCGGGAATTTTTGGACTTGAAACTGCCGCACATTCAGTCGGCCTTACGGATGGCGGTTATGTCGATCCGCGTGGACCTATTCATTTCCTACAGTCTGCGGGTATTGGCTTCTTCGATATAGTGGCTGATGATATCCCGAAGTTTTTCTCTGGGGATAGATTTACTGGCCTTGATCTGGATACCGGTCGTATCGGACCTTGGTTCAAGGGTGGTACTGATGTTGACATCAAGAGTTGGATCCTGTCGTGGACCGACCGCGGCCCTGAGAGAAAGAGACAATACGAACAGTGGGCTACCGAGGCCGAGGATCTGAAAAACAGAATCGGCACGTCGATTGTTAATACCACCAACATTCATCAAGCCACGAAAATTCTTCTGGAGGATCTCGGCAAGGAGGTCACTGCGGCCCGTGGGCGCGGCGAGAACGATAAAGCACGGCAGCTTGAAGAGCTTCGTCAGAAGATTGAAGCTGAGTGGAAGGTCATTGATGACATTGTGTTGACTCAGCTGCCCAAGCTTCAGAGCGACGCTCGGGATGCCTTTTCAGACTTTAAAGATTCTAACGGAAATATCGTCGATGCCGAGGAAGCTCTGACCGATCTAAGAAACGTCAATACCCGGCTGACACAGCTTCAAACCGAGGCTAATACCCGTCAGAATAATATGCGTAGCCAACTGGCTGCCGCCCCTGCAGCGGTAAAGGCCGAAGCTGATTCTGTTCTCCGCAACGTGCCTACGGCTCCTGCTGTTGCTGTTCCTCCTACACCCGGAGCTCCTGTTGTGCCTCCTGCGCCCGGAACTGCTGTTGTGCCTCCTGCACCCGGAACTGCTGTTGTGCCTCCTGCACCCGGAACTGCTGTTGTGCCTCCTGCACCCGGAACTGCTGTTGTGCCTCCTGCACCCGGAACTGCTGTTGTGCCTCCTGCACCCGGAACTGCTGCTTCTGGTCCTGCTTATATCGGCCAGCCGTCCGGCCAAAGCACGACCACAGGTACACCCGAGCAACAGTTGACGGCAATTAAGGCCGAAGGTGACCGCGCCGCCCGCGAAATCAGGGATGATGTCAACAATACCAGCCAGCAAGCCCAGTATGCGAACGATACCGTCCGCCAACTTCTGGAACTGCAGGAGCAGGCCCGCAACAACAATGGCAACCCTGCTTACTTCGAGCCTGCCTTGGTTGAAGCCCGCCTTAGAGCTCAGGAAGCCAATCAGGCTCTGCAACAGGTTCAGGAAGCTGCAAGGCTCTCTGAGTCCGGCATTCAGGACATCAAGGCTGCCACTGTCGCGAACCTTGAGGTTGCGAGGAGCAAGCTGGTTGAGGCACAGACTCAAGCCCGTGCCGCCCGTGAAGCCCAGCAAAAGGCCTCCCGCGCCGCCGATAATCTACGCCGCGTTATCGAGTCCAACACTCAGATTGCTGATATGATCCACGATCGCACACAAAGGCAGCGTGTGGACTCTATTACTGGCGCTCTTGAGGGTGGTAATAACGGCCCAATTTCCAACCTGCTTCGTGACCGCGGACAGCCTGGAGGTCAGAGCTATCTAGGGCAGATGTTCAATGCTGTCGGCAACGCTTTTTCTGGCGTGCGTGACTGGTGGACCCGCGATGTCGCCCGTGCCGCTTCCAGATCTGAGGGTGGCAAAATGCTTTATCAGGGGGCCAATATCGGCCTCGGTGTGATTGCCGGCTTGATGGGAGTCAGTCTCTGGAACAGCACCTTTGGCGAGTGGACGGGTACAAAAATCAGTGGTGGCCTTAAGCTTCTGGTTGTTGGCGGCGCCCTTCTGTGGATGCTTAGGGGCAGCAGCGCTCTGGGCGACAAGCTGGATAAAATGGGCGGGCGTTATACCGCTACGGGCAATGATTACAATATGGGTAGCGGCGCGGTCGGCCCCAGCCCCTTTACCGCATCGACGGCCCCTGTCACCGATATAAACGGTAATGTCACACAGAGAGGGTTCCTCGGTATGGATACACAAGGCCGTACCGTCGGACACGAGCAGGAAGGTGTGTTTCGTGCTTCTGCTGACGGGCGGCCGAGGACCGAAGCCGCTGCTACGATGGGCGAAATGTCTCATGTTCCCAGCGAAGCCGCCGATGTGTTTGGACGCGCTCATAATGTCAGAAGCGACGATAACGGTACGCCGAAGGCTTCAGTTTACGATTTTGTCAACGGCGGACAAAACACTGCTCTGGCTTACGCTCATTGATCTTGGCAAACGTTATGACTTTAACCTTTAACGGACAAGTGGTATGATTTACGCGGGCGTAGGATATTATGCCTCCCGGCCTCTGGATCATGAGGCCTTTCTGGCTTTTCTTGTTATGTCTGACGATAATACCGACGAGCAACAAGTTCCTAAAAAGAGTTTAACCAGCATCAGGGATGACTGGGGAACCTCTTTGCGGTCTTCTCGGAAGTCTCTTTTTGAAAAGTCAGAGTTTGATATTTTCTGTGATCGGGAGATGGGAGAAACATTTATTTTTTACGGAAAGGATCTCCCTTGCACGATTGATTATCTTGAGTACAACCCCGAAAACCAGCGCGTCACCGTTTTTACCAACGATGGGCAGCAGCTTGATCTGGGTGCACGTATTCAATGGCTGATCCGGCCCTATTTTGCCAAGCCGCAAATTATCGTCATGGCCCGGACAAAAAACGGAAAGGTGGTCGAAGGTTTTGAGGTACGCCTCAAAATCAAGGTGCAGGAAGAAAAAACCGTGAATTAGAATTTTACCGGGGGGAGATTTCCCTCTGGCTTGTGTAATACAAAACAGTTAGTTTTAGGCAATGAACGAGACGACAGGACATACCAGCGAGAGACCCGTTTACGGCGATCTGACCGATTTCGTCTACGGCTGCGAGGATGGCAGCCCCTTGAGTATCCAGGTTGCGGTCAAGGAAGACGGACGCTGCGCCATCTTCCATAACAAACCCTTTAAAAACGAGCTGTCGTGGCTGGAGTTTGATCTTAGTACCTATCGGCTGGATTTCGTGATGGATGACGGGGAGATTCGGGATGCGGGACTGCCGCTGACCAAGGATGTGTCGAAAAATATGCAGAATTCGCATCAGGTTTTGATGATTTTACTGGATGACAAGACCGGGGAAGCCAAGGAAGGGCACTATATTCCGCTGATTTTGCACCGGGCATAAAAAAGTTTAGCGAAAGCGAAGAAAAAGCTGTTTTTTTTGAGTTGTTTTGGGTTAACATAGACTAAATAGAGGAGTGTAAAAAATGGCATTAGTGGGTCAAGAGTTAGCGAAACTGGCGGACACATTCAAGAGCGACTGCGCTACGTGCAGTTTTCAGGTTATGCCCGGTGCTGGGGCTTCCCTTTTTAACGGTTTGTCTGGTAATGCTGCAAGCATGGACATGACCTTTGATGGTGGGATTAACTCCGGGCCTCGTGTGTAAGTAGCCTTACGTTTTTCTTATTAGGCGTGGCGGCTTTTGCTGTCGCGCCTTTTTTGTTTTGCTCACCGTGCTTTCTATTTTTTTCCGTCTTGTAGGTCTTGAGCGTCTCTCGAATTCTGCTTCTTCCTGTGTTCTTCGCTGATCCGCTCTTGTTCCTGCCTTATTCTTTCAACTCTATTCTGCAGTGATTTTTCAAAAGCATCGGGATCACGAACCGCAATTTTCCAAAAAACAATAATCAGGGTCATCACCAGTATCACCAGGAGAACCGTGGGTGCTGCCTGCTTCCTGATGTCCTCCTCTTTGCCGAGAAAGACCACCTTTTCCAAAGGTTTATTTTTTAGATTATTCTTCTTGTCCATGGCTCAATCATATTTTTCCTGAGCATCATACCAGCCCCTTTCCCAAAGTAAACTGGCGCCTGCCCCGGTACCTGCGGGCTGGTCAAGATCGGAGGATTCAGGCTTACTGGATTTCCAGTTCCGCCACGTTCGAAAGATTTGGCCTTTGTCCGGCGTTGGTCTGATAGCGTTTCAACTCGTTCTTGGCTTCGTTGATCTCGCGGGGCATCAGGATAAAGTTATGAAGCTGGTTCGTACCGCCGTGGTGGCGGTCGATGATGTGCTCAACCGACAATCCGGTTCCATCCGGGATCTTTCCTGTCTCTTCCATCTCGGCGATCTGTTGTTCGGACAGGCCAAGAGCCTCTAACTCATCCGCATTTTCTATGGCGACCGTTTTGATGAATTTTTCTTTCTGAGCCTTGAACAGCTTCTTACGCAGTTCCCGGATTTGCTCGGACTCCTCGTAATGAAGAATAACGACCTCCTCCATGCCCTCGGGAAGGCCCGCCCGCGCCTCTTCAAAGCCCCGGATGTTCTTTTCGATGCTGCGCGGGTTGCCCTGATAGGCGCTTTTGATGGCGGCGATCATATTCTGGGCCGTTTCATCCGCTGAAGGCTTTTGATATTCGACGAAAAGCTTCTGTGACAATTCCTCATAGGCCGATAATGCGTTTTCAAGTTTTACGCCCATACTCTCAATGTTCTCAAGATTCCCCTCCAAATAACTGTTTATCTGGATAAAACTCATCGCTTCGTGCAAGGCTGCGTAATCAGCAGGGCTTAGCTTGTCTTCGCTATGTTCGAGGTAAAAATGAGTCAGGGCCACCAAATCGAAGGGTGTTATAAATCTTGTTTTTAAGAGTTCTCCTACCATTTCATAATTTTCTCTTATTCCGGCCCGTACAGACGACTCCGGCAAATCACCCTGCATCCTTTCCAACTCGCCCGCAAGTAGAAGGACCGCCTGATTTACATGCTCCGGTGAAGCGGACTCTGCGGAGGAAAAAATTTCAAAATTTTGCTCGCGGACGTTATACATAGCGATGTAAGTCTGCACACAGGCTATTAATTCGGGTATGGTCCGGGGGCCGTCCTGAGGCGTGCCGACCTGCTTCATGTCCTCGATATAAAGTGGACTTTCGCCCCCGCTTAACATCGAGCCAACCATGCGTATCTGCTTGTCCACGGAGTCGAGTATGGGCGTCCGCTGGCCCATAAAGTGAATTGTACCCAGCGCCTTATTGATCAATAGCCTGTATGTGTTCCCGGTGTTTTTGGCCAGCGCCTTCGCTCTGTTGTTGAAGTCGTGGCGGTTCTGCGTAGATATTCTGTTGAAAAGCTTCTGTCTTTCGAGGGGTGTAAGCGCGGCTTATTCCGAGGTCTGCGCCACTTCGTTCAGCGCGAGCTTGACCACATATTTGTTCGGTTTTCCCGATTTCAGCCCATGCATCAGATAGGCGTTCATCGCTATGGCATCCAGGGTTGTAAAAAGGATATCCCTTGTCCCAGGCATCTTAGACCAATCCTCTTCCTTTTCGATCTGTCTTTTCATGCCGACGGCAACCGCCGCCAGATGGACGGGCAATGCCATCTCCGGGATCGGAGGCAACCAACGCTCAAGCTTTTCTTTCAACCCGTCCGACATCGAATTCTTATTTTATCTGTTTATTTTCAAATACTTATACAGAAAAAGGCTCGTCCTGACAATTTTTTCTTCCTGTAGCTGGTTTTTGCTGTTTTTTGCGTGAAAGCCCCCCTATTTGGCCCTAAATTTTGATTGAACGGGTTGGCCAAAGCCCTTATGTTCGCGGGCATGAGCAAACCCGAGACCAAACCGCTGGCGCAGATCCGCAATTTTGCGATTATCGCCCATATCGACCACGGCAAAAGTACGCTGGCCGACCGGCTGATCCAGACCTGCGGCGGGCTGGAGGCGCGGGAGATGAAGGAACAGGTGCTCGATTCCATGGAAATCGAGCGTGAGCGCGGGATCACCATCAAGGCGCAGACGGTGCGCCTCGCCTATAAGGCCAAGGACGGGATCGAATACCAGCTTAATCTGATGGATACGCCGGGGCATGTGGATTTCGCCTATGAGGTTTCGCGCTCGCTGGCCTCTTGCGAGGGGTCTTTGCTGATCGTCGATGCTTCGCAGGGCGTGGAGGCGCAGACGCTGGCCAACGTCTATCAGGCCATTGAAAACAACCACGATATCGTCCCCGTCATCAATAAAATCGACCTGCCCGCCGCCGACCCGGACGCCGCCGCGCAGCAAATCGAGGATGTCATCGGGCTGGACGCCTCCGAGGCCGTTTTGTGTTCGGGCAAGACGGGGATCGGGATTGACAATCTTCTGGAGGCGATCGTCAAACGTCTGCCGCCGCCGCATGAGGGCGACCCGGATAAACCGCTGCGCGCCCTCTTGGTTGACTCCTGGTACGATTCCTATCTGGGCGTCGTCGTTCTGGTGCGGATTATCGACGGGACGATGCGTAAGGGGCAGAAAATCAAATTCATGAGCAATAACCGCACGCGGGAGATCGACCGTGTGGGGATGTTCACGCCCAAGCACGTTTTGCTGGATGTTCTCGGCCCCGGCGAGATGGGGTTCATCACGGCCTCGATCAAGGACATTTCCGAAACGAAGGTGGGCGATACGATCACGGACGATAAAAGGCCGTGCGAGACTTCCCTGCCCGGCTTCAAGCCGTCCATTCCTATGGTGTTCTGTTCGTTCTATCCGGCGGATGCCAGCGATTTCGAAAAGCTTAGGGAATCGCTGGGCAAGCTGAAGCTGAACGATGCCTCGCTGCAATACGAGATGGAAACCTCCCAGGCTTTGGGCCTTGGATTCCGGTGCGGGTTCCTGGGGTTGCTGCATATGGAGATCATCCAGGAACGGCTGGAGCGGGAGTTCGATCTCGACCTCATCCCGACGGCGCCGAGCGTCGTTTACCGCCTGAACATGACCAACGGCGACCAGATCAGCCTTTACAACCCCGTCGATATGCCGGACGTGGTGCGGATCAATAATATCGAGGAACCGTGGATCAAGGCGACCATTCTCGTGCCTGACGAATATCTGGGCGGATTGCTGCAACTCTGCCAAGACCGGCGCGGGGTGCAGATCGACCTGACCTATGCGGGGAATCGGGCGATGCTGGTTTATCGCCTGCCGCTCAACGAGGTGGTGTTCGATTTCTATGACCGTCTTAAGAGCCTCTCCAAGGGCTACGCCAGTTTTGACTATGAACTGGACGGGTATACGGAGAACGACCTCGTGAAAATGGATATCCGCGTGAACGAGGAGCCCGTCGATGCGCTGGCCATGATCGTTCACCGTTCCGCCGCCGAAAAGCGCGGGCGGGCGCTGTGCGAACGGCTCAAGGAGCTCATCCCCCGCCAGATGTTCAAGATCGCCATTCAGGCCGCGATCGGCGGGAAAATTATTGCCCGTGAGGATGTCTCGGCGATGCGGAAGGACGTGACCGCGAAATGCTACGGCGGCGATTTCACGCGGAAGAGAAAACTGCTCGACAAGCAGAAAAAGGGCAAGGCCAAGATGCGCCAGTACGGGCGCGTGGAAATCCCGCAAAGCGCGTTCATCAATGCCCTCAAGATGGGGGATGAGAAGTGACAGGGTGCTTAACCGCCACGAAGTGGCGCGTTTAGCCAACCTGTCATCCCCGCGCAGGCGGGGATCTGTTCAACCCATGCCCCCTATTTTATGGATCCCCGCTTGCGCGGGGATGCTGTTTAAGGTTTGATCCCACCCTCCGCCGCATCCCCACGAAGGTGGGTATCCCTGTAAGGTTTTAACACACAACGGTCACAGCGCACACGACGATGCCTGTACCCTCTCTGTCATTCCGGCGCAGGCCGGAATCCATCGTCAATAAAAACGCAGAGGCGCGGAGAACGCAGAGATTCCTCTTCCCCCTCTCCCTCAGGCTAACGCCCTTTCCCTCTCCCCGCCTGCGGGGAGAGGGAGGAAGGGAGAGGGGCGCGGGCTTTGCGCGAAAGTTGGTGTTTATCTCTGTGTGGTGATGCCGTTATAGTGGATTCCGGCCTTCGCCGGAATGACGGCCATGAAAGAAATGTCATCCCCGCGAAGGCGGGGATCGAGTTAATACACTACAGAGATAAACAGAGGCAGACAGAGATTTCCGTGCGAAAAGTCTCTGTTTATCTCTGTCTGGCTCTGGAGTTATAGTGGCTTCAGCGCAGAGATCGACGACCGATGAGTCAATTTTCACTTATTTTTGGCAGCGACGCAGAGGCCGATACCTACTATGCCGAGGTTCAGGACGAAAACGGCAAGGCTGTTTATTCCTTCGTCGAGCATAATGACGACCCGCAGAATATCACGATTGAAATTTATACGCCTGAAAGCAAGAAAGTTTGGTCTTTTGAAGCCGATGAATTTCTGAAATTTATGCTTCACGCGAAGGAAGAGTTGTATAAGCGGCGAAAAATAGCATGAAACAAAGAAAAATCCATTTCCTGTTAATCTTATTTGCTGGTTTAGCTTTTCTTCCGGGCTTAAAAGGTAAAAATATGACTGAGATATTCTTCAGACCACCTTCATTAGAACATGTACCTAGGGTTTTATGGGCCGGCTTGCTGCCTCCCTTAGAAAAAAGCAAGGCACAAGATGTTGTTGTTACGAAGAATAGCTATTTATCTGAGCAAATAGCTTTTATCAGGTTTAATGGTCTTGACGGCCGCTCCCTATCAATTACTGATTATCACGCCAAGGTTAAAAGCGGCTATGACTTTTATCTTGATAATGTCAAAAAAATTTTTGAAGTTTATGATGAAAATAAGGATGGCACAGCAACTTTAGAAGAAGCTACTCACTCCAATTATAAACATATGGCGTGCGTTACCACTTACATGCATAAGCCAGCAGATTATGGCTGCGCTTCTACTCCAGAGTTTCTAGAGAAACAAAAGCAAGCACGAATAAAATTTTTTCAAGCCCGCGATACGGATAAAGATGGTTTGGTTGAAGTATCAAAAATTTCTGATGTTGAAGAGGAGGTAGGAAAAAAACTTGCAAAAAGGTACAATGATATTCTTGATTATGTAAAACTTGATCAAAATGGAGATGATATTCTTACCGATCGAGAGTTAAAATCACTCGCTGAAACTGTGTTTGATATGCTCGATAAAGATCAAAATTCCGCCTTATCAACTGAGGAACAGCATGTTTTAATGACTTCGGAAAAAAGCCTTTTTGACTTGCATAGTTTTATGCGCCCGAGAAAATATTGTGGCTATAATAACGAAGGCAAGCGTGAATGTGTTATGGGTTCTGAAAGCGCCGCCTTATTTCCAAAACCGAAAGAAAATAAGCAATAACACAATGACCTCCACACTCCTCACCCTTTGCGATCTGATCCGCTACGGCACCACGACATTTTCGGAGGCGGTGCTGACCTACGGCCACGGCACGGATAACGCGTTCGACGAGGCGTGTTTCATGGTGCTCGAAACCTTGCACCTGCCGCCCGAGCATCTCGAAGCGTTCTGGCACGCCAAGGTCACGGACGCGGAGCGCACGCGCATCCTTGCCCTGTTCGAGAAGCGCGTGACCACCCGCACGCCCGCGCCGTATCTTGTCGGCAAGGCCAAATGTCAGGGCTATAGCTTCTTCTGCGATTCCCGCGCCATCATCCCGCGTTCGTTTATCGCGGAAATTCTCTGCGGCCCCGACACGCCCGCGCCGGATGCGGATGATGTGGCGCGCGTTCTGGACCTTTGCACCGGCGGGGGGAGCCTTGCGATAATCGCCGCCGATCTGTTCCCGTCGGCGCATGTTGACGCCGTGGATCTTTCGCCGGACGCGCTGGCGCTGGCCAAGAAAAATATTGAGGCGTACGGGTTCGAGGACCGGATGACGCTGTATCGGGGAGATCTGTTTGCGCCGCTGCCCAAAAACGCGCGGTACGATTTGATTATCACCAACCCGCCCTATGTCGATGCGGCGGGGATGGGGAATTTGCCGCCTGAATATGCAGCCGAGCCGAAGATGGCTCTGGATGGCGGGGCGGACGGGCTGGACCTTGTTCATATGATCCTGCGCGAGGCGCCCGGTTATCTGAAGCCGCAGGGGATGATGATCTGCGAGCTTGGGCGCTGCGGTCCTGCTCTGCAAGCGGCTTATCCCGACATGGCGTTTGCGTGGCTGAATACCGAGAACAGTCAGGGGGAGGTGTTCTTCCTGACCCGCGATGAATTGCTCGCGCTCAAGGACATGGCGGCGTGAGAGGCTTTCTCCTCCTGCTGGCTATGGTTCTTTCCGCCACACCCGCTCTGGCGGCGCAGGATTTGAAAAAACTCCGCACGGCGATGAAGCACTGGGTCTTCGACGCGACTTCAAACGCCCTGACCTTCAGCCACGATACTTATCTGGAGCGCCTGTCCGCCAACGCGAAATATTTCACGCCCAAGGGGTGCCGCAGCTATATGCGGACCATGCTGGATTACGGGATAGCCGACGGGGTGATGAAGCGCAAGGAAACGCTGGTTACGAACTCCTTCTGGAAGAAGCACGTGCGGCTCGACCCCTATGACCAGATCACGATCGACGAGGAAGAGGAGGACGAACGCTACGGGCTTTACACCTGGAAGGTCACCGTGCCGCTGATCCTGACTTTTTCGCGGGGCGCGTTCGCCCAGAATTACCGCTTCCCGGCGGATGTGCGGGTGGTGCAGCTCACGGCAGCGGACGGGTCGTTCAAGATCGACACGTGGTATGTCAGTTCCGTCACCGGCGGGATGACGCCGAAAAATTTCAGGGCGGACCGGCCGAAAAAGGACTACCTTTATTGTTATCGGCTTTATGACTCGGAGGAGTGATGAAAAAAATTGTGCTTATGGGCGTACTTGCTCTCACGCTGTCCGGCTGCATGGACCGGACGCGGAGCCGGATGGGAAATATTTTCGAGGACAGTGCGCGAGACGCGGGGGAAAGCGCCGGAGGCGGCTGATAGACCATAGGCAAGCCCCCCTTAACCTGCTACACATCGGTTATGCGCTCTGCCGTCCTCATTTTCTGCCTGTTCAGCCTGACCGGATGCGGTCTGGCCAAGCGTTTCATTCCCCGTCCCAAACTTTCGCCGCGGGTGATCCTCGTGCAGAACGATGCGGCTCCCGCCGATCCGTGTATGCCCGATGGGGCCGTGCTCGCGCTGGCGTCCGTTTACGGGCGGGAAACGCCCTCCCTGCTGCCCTCCTGATTTTCCATGGACCATAGCGCGAAAATCCTGATCGCCGGAGCCGGACCTGCGGGGCTGGCGGCGGCGCTGGACCTGAAACGGCTAGGGTTTTCTCCGCACCTGATCGAAAGGAATTGCGCCGACGACGCCTCCAACCTGCGGCGCGGGCTGATCCTGCGGCCCCGAACGCTGGAGATGCTGGCAGAAACCGGGGTGACCGATGCCCTGATCGGGGCCGGACAAAAAATTACCCTTCTGCGGATCGAGGAGGATGGAAAGGCTCTGTTTAAAGCCGATCTTTCCAAAATCAAAAGCCGATATCCTTTTTTGCTCAGTCTGCCCGAGGCGGAGGTCATCCGTATCCTAAAACACCATTTTGAAATGCTGGGCGGGCGTGTTGAATATGGGTTGGCGGTGCAGAATGTGCGGCTGGAGAACAGGCGGGTGATCGTGAATCTCAGCGACGGGCGCACGGAGGACTACGATTGTCTCATCGGGGCGGACGGGGTGCAGAGCACTGTGCGGACGGCTCTGGGCATCCCCTTTATCGGCTTCGAGTATCCCGGCGGGTGGAGTTTTCAGGACATCCCCGTCGATGAGCCGGAGGAACCGGCGGTATTGGATTTGCTGGCCGAAGGGCAGATGCGGCTTCGCGTTCCCTGCGGTCCGGGTCGGATCCGGGTTGTTGCCAATACTCCTCTAGAGGGGTTTACCCCCCTGCCCGTCTGCGTCCGGCGGGCGAAGGATGTCCGAAGGCCGGGGGTGTTCCTGACCGGAAACGCCGCTGCGGCGCACGGACCGTTCGGCGGCATCGGGATGGGGCGTGAGATTGAGGAGGCTCTCGCCTTGGCGCGTTCACTTGCGGACAAAGACCCCGCCTATCCCCCCCCTGACGGGCAGCGTGTTCTGGAGGCCAGTATGCTGGTGTTCAAGTGGCTGCGCGTGCAGGGGCGGTTTTCAAGGTTTTTGCGGGCCTACTTCCTTTTTTTGGCCGAAAAGGTTCCCGGCTTTCGTAAAAAGCTGCTGCGTCCGATCACTGGGCTGGAACGCCCCTAAATTTCCGCAAGGGCGTTGATTTTTCCCGCAAAGCCCTTTACTTGTAAGGTATTGGTCATTTTTTACAGGATATTTCACGATGAAGAAACTTGCCCTTATCGCGCTGGTTCTGGCCTTGGCCGGAAGCGCTCTGCCCGCTGCCGCTGCCGAACTCGGCAAAACCTTTTTCCAGGGCAAGACGATTGTTCTGAACGATGACGGCACATGGAAAAATGCCGACGAAACCTCTGCAACGCCTGTGACGCCCGCTGCTACTCCGGTCGCCAGCGGACAGGAAGTGTGCAACACCGCCAAGCTGGTTCCCGTTAAATACTGCGTTGACTCCGGATACTGGGTGCAAGCGGAGAAGCCGACCCCTGACTATGAGACCTTCTACAACAATACAAACGGAAGCCTTTATTTCGGCCTGATTACCGAAGGCCTGCCGCTGACCAAGGACTTCTTCCGTAATTCCATTCTGGATAATGCCGGAGCCGTGGCCAAGGGCGGACGCGATGGGGTCAAAGTGATTGAGGACAAGACGGTCCAGATCGGCCCCGATACATGGAACTACCTTGAATACTCCATCGACATTGACGGCATGGTTTTCCGCTACAGCAACTATTACACCAGCATCGGCGACAAGGGCAGCATCCAGGTTCTGTTCTTCACGCTGGACACCGTGTTCGAGACCTACCGCAAGGACATGGAAAAGGTCGCGAATTCCGTGGCGATCGTTTATTGATCGTCGGCCTTGTTTTCCTCAGTTTTTGAGGATGTCTCCAGAGGTATACGATGTCCCAGGGGCAACTGATAGAGTATGAAACCTATCTGCTTCTGGGGCATTTTTTTGTCATAATTATTATACTTTTCGGATGGATTTTCCGCAGCACCCGCCTCTGGAGCCGCTGGGTTGTTTACCTCACGGTTTTCTTCTGGGTGGCCGTTGGGCTGGCAATCGGCGATCCCGGCTATTGCCCGCTTACGGAATGGATGTGGGACATCAAGCGTGAGCTTGGCGAAAAGGATCTACCCCATTCCTTTATCACATACGCTCTTCGGCAATACGGTTTCACACCCATCGAGTGGAAAGTGGAGCTTTTCTCGTGGGTCGTGCTCATGGCGATCTTTGCGTTGTGCCTTTTGATGCAATTTATCGAACGGTTTGAACGACTGCGGGAAGAAGCCGCAAAGGGAGTTGTAGCGCCTCCTCCTGAATCCTGAAATTTGTTATTTTCATCTTGCCTTGCCGGGCTATTCTCTTCTACTCTTTGATCCATGCAGCCGCTTCAATCGAAGGACAGCGCCCCGAAAAAAAAGTCGGTGCCCTCGGACTATCCGGACCTTGAACTCTATTGGGAGAAAGTGCAAATACCGCCCGACAAGGACCATCCCGATGTTCCGATCCTGCCGCCGTTTCTTTACGCCGGCGCCCTGCTCTTTTCGCTGGTGTTCGAGCTTTTCGACGGGGGAGATTTTTTCCGCTGGGGGGCGCAGCTTACGCTCGGCATCCTGTCCATGAGCCTTGGCGCGGGGATCATCGCGTGGTGCCTTGTGCTGTTTGCCAACGAGGGGACGAATATCGAACCTTATCTACCGACCAACGCGCTGGTGACGAAGGGGCCGTACGGCTATTCGCGCAATCCGGTGTATGTCGGGCTGACCGCGATGTATATCGGCCTTGTCATCGTGTTTGACATCGTCTGGGGGTTTTTCTTCCTGCTTCCCCTTCTGGCCGCCGTGCATTTTCTCGTGATCCTGCGGGAAGAAGAATATCTGGAAGAAAAATTCGGCCAGAAGTACCGGGATTACCAGAAGTCGGTCCGGCGCTGGCTGTAAATCATCCGGTTTTTTTTCCTATACCGTTCAAGGATTTGCTTGCACGGCGCTTTCGGGGCTGGTTAGATAGGGTTTATGACAGACAATAATCCTGATGAAGCCATCGATATCCGTACGCCCTCGGTTTCCACACTCGATGAGCTGGGCCGTGTCGATGAAGAACGCTTCAAGAAAAACCTCGACAGCCTGATCCTCGAAGCCGAGGAGATGCGCCTGCGGCGGATGAAGCAGAACCGGACCCGTGCTTTTATCAGCATGAATCTGGGCATTCTCTCCATGCTGATCGGGGTCGGGTTTTTCGGGTGGTTTTTTCTTTTTGTTGGAAATATTACCACCGCCGTTCTCTGCGTCGCCCTTTCGGCCGTTGTGCCCATCCTTCTCAACTTCTGGACGGCGCGGCCCCTGAAAACCTACGTGAAAGAGCATAAAACGACTTTCATGCCCAAGCTGGCGAAGGCGCTGAACGGCCTCTCCTTCCATCCCGAGCGGGGTGTGAACGAAAAGATGCTGGGCAAGCTGGCCATCATCCCCGCCTATGACCGCTATGAGGCCGAGGATTGCTTCATGGGCGTTTATAAGGGCGTCAAGGTCATTTTCTCCGAGGCGCGGCTGCACTCCCGGGCTCACCGCGACGGGCCGGTGTTCGAGGGGATTTTCGTACTTCTGGAAGTTCCCGGAGATGTCATCGAGGGGCATACCATCATCACGGCCAACGACAAGATGGTCAAGGCTTATGAAAAAACACGCTGGAAGACCATGAAAAAGGTCTATGTCAGCGTCTCCAACCCGAACTGGGACCGGTTTCAGGTGTTCTCCACCAAGCCGGAGGCGGCTGAGCTTCTGGTCGGGGAGCGCCTACTCAAGGAGCTTTCCGAAGCCTCCGACATCTTCAAACAGTCGCCCCTGAGCGTGGCCATGTTCGGCAAGAAATTCATCTTCATGATGATCCCCAACGATGAGGATATGTTCGAGCCGTCCAATCTGTTCGTGCCGGTCACCACCAACCAGCACGCCATGCAGTGTAAGAAGGAAATTGAGCAGATTCTGGAAATTATTGACGTTTTCGACCTGTATCAGCCTCTCATCAAGTAATTCTCGGTCTGCCGCTTTTTTAGCCCCGATTACGCCTGTATGCGCTTGTTTTTTCTGCTTTTTGTAGGACTTTGTTAAGAAAACGGCTTTATAATCGCAAGGGATAACAAGGGCAGAATTCCTATGACCGCACATACGACTGACAGCGCCGAACGCGCCCCCGCCGCCGAAATTTTCAATGCCGTCGAGGCTCTGAACAGCCAGCTGCGGACGATCGAGAAGTTCGTCGCCCGCCGCTTCGATGAGATTTCCATGGAAATCAACGCCACGGCGCAGCAGGTCGATATGGCCGAAGACGGAATCGTTAGGCGCTTTCAGGAGATTCTTGAGGTTCTGAGCGCCATTTCCTACAAGGGGGACGGCAAAAGCGCGGCCAATTCCGGCGTCGAACTCGAAGCGATTATCGAAGATACGGAAAATGCCGCCAACCGGATTCTGGATGCCGCCGACCGGATCGTCGCCAGCGTAGGCGATGCGCCCGAAGAACAATGGGCGGACGCCCCCTCCCGGAACGCCCTGCGGGAGCAGATCAAGAACGATATTCAGGAAATCCTGCTCGCCTGCTCATTCCAGGACCGCACGGGGCAGAGAATCCGCAATACCCTCAATAACCTGCACGCCATCGAGGACCGGATCAACGGCGCCTTCGAAAAGCTGGGGATCGAGGTTAAACCCGATGCCAAAGCCATCGAAGAGCGCTTGGGCAAAGCCTCCAGCCAGGACGATATCGACTCGCTGTTCAGTTAGGGAACGGCGCGGCTGAAAGAGCTAATCTTACACTTACTTCTATAAATCGTAAGGCCAGCCGCCCGAAGGCTCTGCGGCGATATTCAACTGCCCTTTTTCGGAAACCTCCGGCGAAGAGCGGTGAACGAAGTTCCTCCCGAAAACCGCCATGTCGCCGGGATCGAGATTACGGATGCGCCCCTGAAGTTCAGGGTATGCGTCCAGAAGCTTATCCGTTTCTGCGACCCGGTTTTTATTCAAAATGTCCCATTGATCCTTGGTCAGGCGACCGACGATATACTGCATGGGCGTGTGACCGGAGATATGAGCGGTCAGGCCCATATCAAAATGGAAATTCGGCATCGGTCCGCGCTGTCCGGTTCCGGCTTCCTGCCAGAGGACCAGCAGGTTCGTCTGGCGGCGCGGGTATTTGTGGTCCAGCCACTCCGCGAGTTCGACGATCCGGCGCTCCTTTTCATCGTCGTGCCTGTAGTTCCATAAAAGATCGCTGATCTGGTTGGCCAGTTGGCGGACCGGTTTTGCGGGCGTCCAGGTTTCGTGAGGATAAATAAAGGCCGAGAGGCGGGTAAAGGACTCTTGGACGTATTCAGGAAAATCCTGCCCTTCGGACATCGAGACACGGTTCCCGTCAACGTAAAAATACAGATTGTCATCCCGAACGAAAAATTGCTGCGCCAATTCGCCGTTATCATAATCTCCGCCATATTCCTGCGCCTGTGCACTCCGTACGCTTGTCGCGGGACTGTCCAGCGCGGGGATGATGGCGGCATCAATAACCCCCTCCCGGATCAAGGGGATGACCAGTTCGCGGTCCTCGGGTGTGTAGACGATGCGGTTATCCTCCGGGTGCCTTTGCAGCCCGGAAAGCAAATGTCGTAATTCACCCCTGCCGTATTTTCTTGTCATGCTCCAGAGTAAAACTCTTCCCTGAAAAACGCAAATGCGAATATTTGATGATAGATAAAATTTTATTTAAATACACTTCAAGTATAAATTAAATAATCATTCATCTTTTATTTCGAGTTTTATGGTTAATTAAGGCCGTTTTTACTTCCTCAACCTTATTCTTAAAGAAAATTGAGGAAGTAAAAAATGTACGCTAAGGTCGCCAACATCACACAAAAACAACTGCTCGTGGGTAAAATCACCGCCCTCGCGCAGCACCTGCAACAACTTGCCCCGCACCCCGACAGACCCGGCTATAAAGGCCCGCTTTTCGTTAAATCCAATCCGAATGCCCGTATCGCCAACGAGCGCGACGGGATGCTCGGTGCGATGATGCTCGAAGCCATGATCGGCCCCGCGTTCAGCGAGGCTCTTTCCGATACGTGCGGCGAGTGGACCGAAAATATCGACTTCGCCGCGACCATGGAATGTTATTCCGAATACATCACCGACATTGCCGGGAAGCAGAACGAACCCAGCGAACAGCACAAACGCGCCCATGGCCAGGGCACGATGGCCCGGATGTCCGGTAAATCCATCGCCAACAGCTTTAATCTGCGCGGGTCGATCAGCGCGGGGATGCAGTCTTTTCTCGACGATCTGCCCGCCCGTCTGAAGGTCGAGAAAGAGCTGGCCTATTACCTGCGCCAGTTGGAAATGCTCGATGCGCCCGCGCCGGTCTATGCACCGAAGGCGCCCGCCCCGGCCCCGAAATTCGCCGCCTGAGACGGCCGTTTTCTTCCTGCCCCGCTTAAAATCCTCCTTTTAGCCTTATTTTACTTTACGCTGCCGTCTGTGTTAACATGGCGAAAATCTCCTCTGAGGGGGTCAAAGCGGTTATGACTGACGTGAATCTGGCCAAAGACGTCTCTGCGATGACGCAGGACGAGTTGAATGCGGCGCTGTTCAAAATTGCCGAGCGGGGTGACACGGTTGCCACCTTTATGCCTCTTAACGGCCCCCCGATTATCAAAAACATTCATGCTGAGGACTACCTGCGGGAACTTCAGGGTGCGGGTGCTGATTTTTCAGCCCTCAATTCCGAGGGTCTAAATCTTCTGGACGTCGCCTCTGCCTCCGGCTCTCCGGCGTTGCTGCAACAACTGACTGACGAGTTTCGCCTGCCGCTCACCAGCAGCAAGCAAGACGATAGCCTGATGCTCCGGGCCATTGCGAATTCCAATCTGGAGACGGCCCGCTTTATCGCGTCGAGGGATCCGATGGCGGGATCGTACGTCAATCCCGACAATGGCGAAACCCTCGGCCATGTCGCGGCCCGGACGCTGGATCTGGAGACCCTGAAATTTGTCGATCGGGAACTTCATGTCGATCTCGGTGAGCGTTCCAACACCGATTATGTCTCCCATATGATCGCCCGTGCCCTGGATTCAACCGATGAGGGCGCTTCGGAAGGAGGCGGAAGTTACAGCAAGATTGTCGATGCGCTCAAGTATCTGCATGGCCGGGGCGTTGATTTAACGGCTGAAAATACTGCCGGAGAGACCGTCTACGATATTTTAAACCGTTCCTACTTTTCCTCGCTTAAACCCGATGAGCTAGAGAAGGACGAATTATATAATTTTCTCAAAGAGGCCGGTGCCCTGGTTCCTGGGCATCAAGAAGTCCCTGAGATCGTTCCCGCCTATCACGCGGATATCAGTGAACTCGATTCCCGTCTTGCCCGGTTTAACGCCCTTACAGGGCAGAACTGGGTTCATGCCGCCGATCCGGCCGGGTTCATCTATCTGGAAATCGGCGATAACAAACCCTTGAAAGAAGGCATCATGGCCGAACTCAGGAACCTGATGGACCCTGAGATTATGGTGCACGGTCCGATCATTGAGGGGAAAAAAGATATCCTATTTTTCGATGCCGAGAGCTTTATGCGGATGAGCGAGGCGGATTTCAACGCCGCCGCCCAGGGTCTGGCGCGATTGCAAGCACACGAAGCGCCGCCGGAGCCCGTTGTTCCCCCGTCTTCAAAACAGGATTACTCTAATCCTCCCCTCAAGATATAGACGCTCCCGTATAGGGTTTTTCTTGTTGTTAGCAGAACGCCGCGCCTTCTTTCGCCCCCGATTGAATCTGCTATGATTGTGGACTGATTTTTATTTCGGACGTCGAATGAACCTTAACACCTCCCTTCTCCGGGAAAAATTCACGATCAGAGGAATGGAGATTCCGGGGCAGGAGTCGTCCCTGGCTCCTAATGTTCACAGCAACAGGATGCCCATCTCTCTCAAGGCGGGGGACGCGTCGTCCGAGAATTATGTCGTACGGGCGCAGAATATGCATTTATGCGCCCGGATGGCCGCGCACCTGATCCGCGATTACGACAAGGGTGGCCCCCTGCTCCACCGCGTTATCCCCTACAAGTGGGAAGAAGTCTGGGCCGAGACGGTGAGCGGCTATGAGATCGCCTATAACCCTGAACGCTGGGTCTGTGTTTATCACAAGGGCAAGCCGGTTTTTGAATCGGGTCATCGGCACCCGTTTTTGGACGTCGTCGAGAAGTGCGATGCCGTCAATAAAGACGGGGATTACGATGACTCCCTCAAGCTTGCCGAAGACGCCTTCCGCAGACTCGGCAAAGATGTGCAGATTACCTACGACAGCAGTATGGCCATTGTGCTGAACCTCGAAAAAACGCAGGGGCGTTGCGGGATGATCCTGCGCGGGCCGGAACGGACGACCACTTTCAACTATCATCTCGAAAGCGCCAAGAAGATTCCGGTCAACCCCTCGCAATGCGTGCGCGTGGCGGCGGCGCTGCTGGAGGGGATACAGCTTTCTTTCATGATCGGGATCGCCAACGAAAAGCTGCGGGCCGGGATCATCGACAGCGCCAATTTCGAGGCGCGGCAGGCGCGGGAAGCCAAAAGGCGGATCGCTACACTCAACGGCGAAATTTCGTCGCTCGAAACCCATTACAAGGTCCGATATCGGCCCGAACGCCCGGACTTCAACCGAATTATCTTTGAAGCAGAGAAAATTGCGCCGCGCTATCTGGCCGCGCTGATGCCTGCGGATGACGATGAGTCCGACGAGGATTAAATCCTTTAAGCCGCGATCCGGCGCAGGACGTAATGGAGGATACCGCCGTTGCGGTAGTACTCCACCTCGTCGAGCGTGTCGATCCGGCAGATCAGGCGCACTTCCTGCTCCGAGCCGTCCGCATAGCTGATCTTCATGACCATCTCCTTCTTCGGGGACAGGCCTTCGGAAATCCCGAGAATCTCATAACGCTCGTCGCCGCGCAGGTTCAGGGATTTGCGCGTGGTGGCGCCCTTGAACTGCAACGGGATGACGCCCATGCCGATCAGGTTGGAGCGGTGGATGCGCTCAAAGCTCTCGGCCACGACGGCGCGGACACCCAGAAGACGGGTGCCTTTGGCCGCCCAGTCACGGGAGGAGCCGGTGCCGTATTCCTTGCCCGCGATGACGACCAGGGGGGTGCCCTCCTGGTCGTATTTCATGGCGGCGTCGTAGATGCTCGTAACCTCACCGGAGGGGACGTGTTTGGTAAAGCCGCCCTCCTTGCCTGCAAGCATTTCGTTCTTGATGCGGATGTTGGCGAAGGTGCCGCGCATCATGACTTCGTGGTTGCCGCGGCGGGAGCCGTAGGAGTTGAAGTCCGCTGTCTTGACTCCGTGTGAGGACAAATAGAGTCCTGCCGGAGAATCCTTCTTGATCGAGCCCGCCGGAGAAATATGGTCGGTGGTTACGGAATCGCCGAGGATCGCCAAGGCATAGGCGCCCTTGATGTCGGAGGTCGCGCCCGGTTTCTTGGAAATCCCGTCAAAGAAAGGCGGGTTCTTGACGTAGGTGGACGCGCCCTGCCATTTGTAGGTCTGGCCGCTGGCGTCGCCGCCGATGGCCTGCCATTCCTTCGGTCCCTTGAAGACGTCGGCGTAGCGCGACTTGAACATTTCAGAGGTCAGGCACTGATTGACCGTCTCCGCGATCTCCTTGTTGGAGGGCCAGATATCCTTCAGGAATACATCCTTGCCGTTCTTGTCCTGCCCGATCGGGTCTTTCGTCAGATCGATGTGCATGGAACCGGCAATCGCATAGGCTACCACCAGCGGCGGAGAAGCGAGGTAATTCGATTTCACGTGGGGAGAAATACGTCCCTCAAAGTTCCGGTTTCCGGAGAGAACAGCCGCGACGTTGAGGTCGCCCTGCTCTACCGCCCCCGCGATGGCGTCCGGCAGCGGGCCGGAGTTGCCGATGCAGGTCGTGCAGCCGTAGCCCACAGTATTGAATCCCAGCGCGTCGAGATCGGCCTGAAGGCCGGCCTTTTGCAGATAGTCAGTCACCACCTGCGATCCGGGCGCGAGTGAGGTTTTCACCCACGGCTTGCGGTTGAGGCCCAGCGCCCGCGCTTTACGTGCCAACAATCCCGCGCCCACCAGTACGGAGGGGTTGGAGGTGTTCGTGCAACTCGTAATGGCGGCGATGACCACATGGCCGTTGTCGAGATTGTATTTCTCGCCCTTGACGGCGGTCGGTTTTTGCTCGGGAACCATCTCCTTGAACGATCCGGCCGCCTTTGAGAGCGCGATGCGGTCCTGCGGGCGCTTGGGGCCGGAGAGAGAGGGTTCGACGTCCGCGAGGTTGAGTTCGAGAGTCTTGGTGAATTCGGGATCGGCGGATTTCGCATCGCGCCACATGCCCTGCGCTTTCGCGTAGGCTTCCACGACCTTGACGCGGTGCGGGTCGCGGCCCGTGAATTCGAGGTAGCGGATGGTTTCCTCGTCGATCGGGAAGAAGCCGCAGGTCGCGCCGTATTCGGGCGCCATGTTGGCGATCGTGGCGCGGTCGG
Source organism: Alphaproteobacteria bacterium (assembly GCA_016699735.1). Lineage (NCBI taxonomy): Bacteria > Pseudomonadati > Pseudomonadota > Alphaproteobacteria > Alphaproteobacteria bacterium. Next base: position 1,258,357 of record CP065008.1, on the reverse strand, counting down.
CCAGTGTGAGATTATCCAAGCCGGGTCCGAAAAACTCCACGAACTTGCCGACGACGCCGAGGTCGCGGAGCATTTTCGTGACCGTGAGAACGAGGTCGGTGGCGGTCGTGCCCTCCTTCATTTTCCCGTTGATCTTGAAGCCGACGACTTCGGGGATCAGCATGGAGACGGGCTGGCCGAGCATCGCGGCTTCGGCCTCGATACCGCCGACGCCCCAGCCGAGGACGGCGAGGCCGTTGACCATCGTGGTGTGCGAATCCGTGCCGACCAGCGTGTCGGGATAAATCACGGTGCAGGAGGGGTTTTTGTCGTCATGATCGGCCCAGACGGTCTGGGCGAGATATTCGAGGTTGACCTGATGGCAGATGCCCGTTCCGGGCGGAACCACGCGGAAATTGTTGAAGGCGTCCTGGCCCCAGCGCAGGAAGCTGTAGCGTTCGCCGTTGCGCTCGAATTCGAGATCGACGTTCTGCTGGAACGCGTTGGCGCTGCCGAAGGAATCCACCATCACGGAATGGTCGATGACCAGATCGACGGGGCTGAGCGGATTAATTTTTTCAGGGTCGCCGCCGAGGGCCACCATCGCCTCACGCATGGCGGCCAGATCGACCACGGCGGGAACGCCCGTAAAATCCTGCATCAGGACGCGGGCGGGGCGGAAGGCGATTTCATGTTCGGAGCGTTTTTTCTGGAGCCAGTCGCGGATCGCCTGAACGTCCTCGGTTTTGACCGTGCGGCCATCCTCGCAGCGCAGGAGATTTTCCAGCAGGACTTTCAGCGTGTAGGGCAGCTTTGAAACGTCGCCGATTTTTTCGGCTGCGGCCTTCAGGCAGTAATAATCATAGTCCTTGCCTTCTACATTCAGCGTCTTGCGCGTCTTGAGAGAGTCGTGCCCAACAGTCGTCATTGAAAATCCCCATTATGATGAAAAAGTCAGAAAAAATCAGAAAACCACGCAGCGGAAGTCTACATTATTAGCGGGAATAGATTAACAAGGAATTTAGAAAATGCGCTTTCCTTCCCCCTGACTTGCGGAAGAACACCATCGTATGTTTTTTGTTTTTAACAGGTTATTTTCTATATATTACAATACGTTATACAAATACCCCGAAAACATCGTTAACATTTCATTATTTCGCCACATTTGAGGAGGAGAATCGGAGATAGATGGCGGAGACGCTTTGAAAACGCAAGATTTCTGGTTCCTCCTCTGCTTATCTGCTTGCTTACTTACCAAATACCCAACCGCTGCTTTCCCCCAAAAAAGCAGCGGTTTTGTTTTGCCCGGTTTTTCCCGCTTTTGTTGATTGGCAAATTGACAAAGGGAATCCCTTGGCCATAGATAGGGCATGGCCTTTAGTCGCTCTTTATTTGTTTTATTAGTTTTTATTTATATATCATTCTCCATGCCCGCCAAAGCGGATGAGGAGCCGTACAAGATTTATAAGCCTGAGCGGTATTTTTATACGTCGGAACAAGTGTCTTATGGCCTTGTCGGAGCGCAACTCCTAAAAGCCCATGAGCCTGTTACCATGAAGCCTGATAAATGGCTTCCATTTTCATCACACGGTTCAAAGCTCTGCTTTTTTATCGGTTTTTTGTCTCTTAAGGACGATATGGCGAAAGCTATCGGGGAAGTTTTGGAGAACACATTCGGAAAGGAAGAGTACGATAATGTGTTTATGTTCTCGCCGCCCTTTTTGACTGGAACAGTCCGGGATAGTGAAAATAACAGCTATGCGCTAACAGGAGAGCGTAATCTGCGTTCAGGCAGCGCAGATATGTATTCAGATCGACAGGTAATTAGTGTTTGTTCTGCAGTAGAGGGAGAGCCTAAGGATATCGTGGAAATTACTTTTACGCCCCTTCAGACATTTCAAGCTCAATCCATATACTGGTCTGACCAAATCCGTAATTACGACCCCAAACCGCCCGGTTTTGAGTGATATTTATTTATGCGGAAATTGACAAACGGAATCCCTTGGCCATAGATAGGGGCATGGATCAGAAGAAAAAAGACCGCAGAAGACGCACCTGCGCCGTGCAGGCCGGACTGGGCGAGACGGTGACCTACCGGGCCGTGATGCCGCCTTTGTGTCTCTCCTCCACCTTCCAGATGGACGAGGTCGGGAAAAAGGCGCCTTATGAATACTCGCGTACACGCAACCCCACCCGCGACCATCTCGCGCAGGCTCTGGCCGAACTGGAAAAGGGCTATGGGGCGTGCGTGACCGCTTCGGGCATGGCGGCGCTGACGCTGATCGTCCACCTGCTGAATCCCGAAGACTTATTGGTTGCGCCCTATGATTGCTACGGGCGGTCGTACCGGATGCTCAGTGCGCTGGCCGAGAAGAAGCATTTCCGGCTGAAATTCGTAGACCAGTATTCGCAGAAAGGCGTTGAGGAGGCGTTTTCGGAAAAGCCGAAGATGGTGCTGATCGAAACGCCGAGCAATCCCGTCATGCGGATCGCGGATATCAAGGCGATAGCGAAAAAAGCGGCTTCGTGCGGGGCGCTGACCGTCGTTGATAACACGTTCCTCTCGCCGATGCTGCAGCAGCCTTTGACGCTGGGGGCGGACATCGTCTACCACTCCACGACCAAATTCCTCAACGGGCACAGCGATGTTGTGGGCGGGTGCGTGGTGGCGAAAACCAAGGAGCTTTGGGACCAGCTTGATTTCTGGGCGAATTCGCTGGGGCTGATTGGGGCGCCGTTCGACTCTTATATGACGCTGCGCGGGCTAAGGACTCTGGAACTGCGGGTCCACCGGGCGCAGGAGAACGCGCTGGCGATTGCCGAAATGCTGGCAGCACATCCGAAAGTGGCGCAAGTGTATTATCCCGGCCTGCCCGCGCATGAAGGTCATGAAGCCGCGAAAAAGCAGCAGGAAGGGTTCGGCGCGATGCTGAGCCTTGAACTCAAGGGCGATCCGGAGACCGCGCGGCGGTTCGTTGCGGCTCTGGACGTTTTCCGGCTGGCGCAGTCGCTGGGCGGAACCGAGAGCCTGATTAATCATCCAGCCAGTATGACTCATGTGTCCATGGGGCCGGAAGCGCGCGCAAAGGCGGGCGTGACCGACCAGCTTTTGCGGCTGTCCGTGGGCGTCGAGCATATCGAGGATTTGCTGGAGGATTTGCGCGGGGCTCTGGAGTCCATCTGAAGCTTACTTCTTCTTGCCGGTTACTTTTTCAAGGTCCGCGTAAATCTTTGATTTCTGGCGTTCGAAAAGCGGGCATTTGGCGTCCACGCTGTTATATTCCTCCAAGGTATCCACCGCCCGCTGGCGGTCCATGCGGTCGAGTTCCATCTTCTTGAATTCATGATCGAGGATCTGTGAAACTACGCGCTGCATCCGCTTGATCGTATCCTCGGCGTATTCGGCGGGAACAGGGCCGGCGGAAAAGCCGCGGGCGCTGAGTTCGTCATAGAGCTTCTGGCCGATGGTTTTGGCGTATTCATTGACGATGACGCGGTCCACCTTCACGTGTTTGGATTCGTGGCCGATGATGGCCTTTCTCATGCAACTGTCTGCATACAGTTCCTTGGCGATCACAATCGTGGGGTCGATGTCGATATTGACCGTGATGTCCTCGTACCAGAGGCAATAGGCGTTGTATTTCTCAGAGTACATATGGCCGATCTTGATCCGGTAGCCGGGGACGATGCTGCCCTTCATGAAGGCCTGCGTCACGCTCATGCCGTGAAAGCCATAGGGATCGACTGTGTCCATGCTGTAATTCTGCAATTCGGCGAGGGTCTGGTCGGTATCGAATTTTAGTTCGGCGGTGCTGGGGACGATATTGAGCTTGCTTTGCGGGATGGCCAAGGGCAGGCCGCAGGCTCGGCAGCGGCGAGGATGAGCAAGGTCGAGGCGGTCAGCGGATCGAGCGGCAGCATTGATATTCCTTCCCGCCCCCCATTATACAGGACAATCTGAAAAGAAGGTTAAATTCGGGGGCGATAGATCTTTTCCTTTAGGTCTAAACGCATTATAAAGAGAGAAATTCTCGTCTTTTTGAGGCCAAAATGTTCGCACTCGTCTGGGTTATAGGAACTCTGGTTCAAGTCTATATCTTTGTGATCATCCTGCAGGTGGCGCTGAGCTGGGCGATTGCCTTCGATCTCGTCAACGCCAATAACGAGGCCGCCCGGAACCTGACGCAGCTTCTGCACAAACTGACTGACCCCGTTTACAAACCGATCCGCAAGTATGTTCCTCCGGTGGGCGGGATCGACCTGACTCCGTTGATCGTTATTATCGGAATTCAGATCATCGCCGGACTTCTGTTTAAGCTTCTTATCGGTTCCTTCTTCTTTTTCTGAGTTTTTTCCATGAGCGCAAAAATTATCAATGGCAAGGTTCTTGCCGAAACGATCCGAATGAAGCTGCGGGCGGATGTGTCTGCCCTGCCCTCCCCGCCGGGGCTTGCAGTGATTCTGGTGGGGGACGATCCGGCTTCGCAGATTTATGTGCGGAACAAGATCAAGGCCTGCGAAAGCGTCGGCATCAAGAGTTTTGAGTCGCGTCTGCCGCGGCAAGTCACGGAGGCGGAGGTCGCGGCGGAGATCAAAGCCTTTAACGATAATCCTTCCGTGCATGGCATCTTGTTGCAGCTTCCCGTGCCTGTGCCGCTGGACGGGACGCGGCTGGTGCAGATGATCGCCCCGCACAAGGATGTGGATGGGCTGACCGTCACCAACGCGGGCAAGCTGTTTACCGGGATGGAAGACGGGCTGGTGCCCTGTACACCACAGGGCGCGATGATCCTGATCCGGTCGTTCGTGCGGGAGCTTTCCGGGCTTCATGCCGTTGTCATCGGGCGCTCGAACCTGTTCGGCAAGCCGATGGCGCAGCTTCTCCTGCGGGAGAACTGTACGGTCACGACCACCCATTCGCGCACGAAAAACCTGAGCGATGTCTGCGCGCAGGCCGATATCCTTGTGGCCGCGGTGGGGCAGCCGCGCATGGTGAAGGCCGACTGGATCAAGCGGGGGGCGTGCGTGATCGACGTGGGGATTAACCGGGATTCCGACGGAAAGCTTTGCGGGGATGTGGATTTTGAAGGAGCGTTAGGCGCCGCCGGGGCGATTACCCCCGTTCCGGGTGGCGTCGGTCCGATGACGATCGCCTGCCTGCTGTCGAATACGGTGAAGGCTTACAGGGTTATACAGAAATGAACTTTAACTACCCCGCCTTTAGTATGCCATCATGGCGAAGGGCTGGTATTTTCTTATTTCTCCCAACTTATGCTGCCTTGTCTGAAAAAAGTTAAAAAACTCAACCCTTTCATTCGGGCGAATAAAAATCACTTCTGGATATTCAAACTGAATATAACCCTGAATATCCAGAACGTGCCCCAACAACCGCTCGTTACTGTCTAACCATCCTTGAAGATCAATCATAAAAGACCGCGTGTCGAGTCTCGCCTGTCTAATGGCTGTTCTTATTGAGGAAGAACTGTCATTGGCCTCAATAAATTTCTCTATATCTTCAATCTCCCTCTCAATATGCTTTTGCCAGAATGACGCTATTATTCTGGCTTTTTTTGCGTTTTTTATCTGCTCAATCAAAAACTCATCGTCCTGATAGATTTTTGCATTGCCTACCTGCGCCATATAGCGCCGAATTTCATAACCATAAACATCGTATTCTGGTGGCATATCGGTTGTTATGCCTAAAGTCAGGCGCTGGATTCTTTCAACTACACCTTTGGGCGGCTTGTCCTGCTGGAATCTGATGGCAATGATATTTGGTTCGTTTGGCGGAATGTCGTCATTGTCTATAGTTACAGCCAAGTCTTTTAACACAGGCATGAAAATAGCGTCATAACCTTGGCTGTCTCTATCCTTGTACAGTCGCGATTTTTTTGCCATAACGTCCGGCGAAAACAAGAAAATGCCAAAAAATAGATATGTCAGCAGCGTTTTTGACTTCATTTTTGTTTAATCTTTGTGACTGTTACTGTTCACTAACCAATATTACGCAAACCATAGCCGTTTTCATTCGCCCTGTGCAACCGTAAAGCCGGATTTCCCGTTAAACGTATAGAGGTTTTCCAGCTTGATGAAGTCTACCCCCGCTTTTTCGAGGTTGGCAAGCTGTTGTAAAACAAGGACATGGCTGACCCCCTTGCCCGTAAAGCGGACGCACCAGTGGTCGGAACAGAAGGTTCCGGGCTGCCCGTCCGGCCAGACCTTGACCCCCCGGTTGGAAATGACGCTCAGTTCCAGCCCCTTGACGAGGGCGGTCTTGAGTTTGGTGGCCAGATCCTCGGGTTTTCCCTGCCAGTCGAGGAAGATATCGGCACCGACCAGTTCCTTTTTCTCTTTGGGGACGGATTTAAGGGGCGGCAGGACCAGCCCCTTGCCGGACCCCTGCCCGTAATCCACCGTGCCGAACTTCTTGGGGTTCTGACCGAGACGGTCGATCACGGCCCTGGCGAAGTCCGCCGTACCGACCTTCTGCTTGCTGAAGTCGGAATCATAGATATCGCCTGTATGAATCCCGTCCTCGATGGTCTTGTACCACGCGTTATGGACCTTGGTAGCGATCGGGTTCTGGCCGATATGGTTGAGCATCAGGATGGCGCCGAGCAGCAGGCCGGAGGGGTTAGCGATGCCCTTGCCCGCGATATCGGGCGCGGAGCCGTGGACGGCCTCGAACATCCCGAAATCGGTGCCGATATTACAGGAGCCGCCGAGCCCGACCGACCCGGTCACTTCAACGGCCACGTCTGAAATAATATCGCCGTAAAGGTTTTCCGTCACGATCACGTCGAACGCGCCGGGGCGGGCGGCGATACGCGCCGTGCCGATGTCTATGATATAGAATTCCTGCTGGATATCCGGATATTCCTTGCCGATCTCGTCGAAGACCGCGTGGAACAGGCCGTCGGCCATCTTCATGATGTTGTCCTTGGCCATGCAGGTGACCTTTTTCCTGCCGTTGGCGCGGGCATATTCAAAAGCGTAGCGGACGATGCGCTCGGACCCGGGGCGGGAGATGAGCTTCAGGGACTGGATCACGTCCTGCGTCTGGCGGTGTTCGATCCCGGCGTACAGATCCTCTTCGTTCTCGCGGACGATGACGAGGTCCATTTCGGGAAAGTGGGTTTTGACGTAAGGATGATAGGCCACGCAGGGGCGGACATTCGCGAACAGGCCCAGCGCCTTTCTGACCGTGACGTTGAGGGATTTGAAGCCCCCGCCCTGCGGCGTGGTGATGGGGGCTTTGAGGAAGACTTTCGTGCGGTGCAGGGAGTCCCAAGATTTCGGCTCGATGCCGTTCATAATGCCGCGCTCATAGACCGCCTTGCCGATCTCGATCTCCTCGATGTCCAGCGCGGCCCCGGCGGCGGTCAGGATATCCAGCGTCGCGTCCATGATTTCCGGGCCGATGCCGTCGCCTCTGGCAACCGTGATGGGTGTTTTTTTGGACATGGCGGGTCTCCCTGAACGAGCGGATGGGCGGCGTGTTATGAAATCAGTTTGGGCGTACGAACGTACGGAGGGAATATTACCGCATTTTCAGGGGGATGGCTATATGGAATACAATTAAGAAAAACTTAGTTTTACTTAACTTGCTCTCATAAGTGCTCTGTAATTATTCTGCTCAAAATGCACATCTTCAGTAAGAGCCTCTTGCATACCCTGATGTTCCATTATCAAAAACGAAGCGCAGTCTGTTAATGACCATGTTTTATCTTTTCTGTTTTCTAGAAGGTTAAATGCCTCTTCGAAAAGATCAGATGTTTGCGGAACAATCTCAACATTTTCAGATTCTTGTAGTTTTCTTACAAAAAGATAAATTTGCGTCTTCATTTGCTCGCTATAGCCTGCGAATGAGGTCAAAAACTCTACAAGAACCATCTCGCTAGTAACAACTCTTCCTTCAAGATAATTACCTAGTTTTTTTGCAATTTCGTGAAGTGAGGAGTTTTTTTGAAATAATGCTATCCAAAAACAAGCATCAACAAATACTGCCCGAGTCATTTATTTATCCTTGTTTTCACAATATAAATATTGGTCTAGATTTTCAGCCAAATCTTTGGGCACTTCATCCCATGCCTCTTTTGGAACTGCCTCGCTAAAAGACAATAAATCATCCAGAAGACTCTTCTTTGCATCTACCTCTACCGTTTCTTTTTGTTTTTTAGAGGTAACAGTACCGAAGCCACCTAATTTCTCATAAGGCCTCCAATATTTATTGGATGGCTTACTTGCTTTTAGTAAATTCTCAAATGCTCCAATAAAAGATTGGACGGACAAGGTGTTGTCTATGAAAATATCTATAGAATCTTTTGGCACAACGTTTGTACTAATTCGCATAAATCCAGTAAGTAGCTCATATTCTTCATGTGCGCGTCCTCTTATTTTCCATGATTCTTCTGCAGTGTGATGAGCACGGAAATTCTTCCAACTATTTGAAACAATATACCTTTCTAAACCATACGTTATTTCACAAGCTACACTATCTTCAATTTGCAGTTCTTCTTCGCTGTCCCAGGAAAAGTCCGTAGACGCAGTACTTGTTTTTTTTGCAAGTAGCATTTGATTTACGATAGCGTCTGGAACTAACATTTAATTATTAACCTCTATTGTTTTTGTCTTACCCATCTTTTCTCTAATTTTTTTACTTACACTCATATCAAACCATCTGCTTATAACTCTATGCGCATCATCAAACCATTTGGCTACATCTTCTTGTTCTTGAATGGTAGATTCTTTGAATTTTTTGGTTATTCCTAATTCTAAAATCAGAGAATCCTTATTTTTTTGCTGCCCTTTTGCAATTTTAATATTAGCAAGACTATCTTTAATATCCTTTAAATCGAAATTAAAGGAGCTAATAAACGCTATTTTTTCCCTTTCAACAGCGGATTTTTCTATTGCTTCAGACAGAGAGAAACCGAACCCAAACTCATGCTTGGAGTAGTCTCTGAAGTTTTCTGGAGAGTAATCAAATTTTTCATCAAAACCATTAATGTAACGAAGTTCCATTTGAGAAAATTTAAGAAGACTAGATGCTGCTGGATAGCTTTTATATAGGGCTTCCAGTCCTAAATGAAAATCATTACGAAAACTAGACCAGCCATTGTATGGTGGTACTGTATTAGCGGTAAAAAGTCCTGGACCTATTTGAAAAAGGGGCCAAGTGTCTTTCTCTTTCCTTAACTGGAGCACTGGAGCACTCCCCAAAATCTCCACAGGCATATCAGCGGGGATACGGCTCTGGACTTCCTTGTATCCTTTTTCAGATATAAAAGAAGAAAATTCACTCTCGTAATCGTGATAATATTTATCGATAGGCTGATTACCGTACTGCCTATAAACTTTTAATGGCCACCTTAATTCACAAATAACCTCAATCAGAGGGGGATTTTCATAAACAACTTCTTTACTCATGACGGCACGATTAATTTCAATCTGTTAATTTTTGTAAAGGAACTGCGGAGTGTGTGCAAAAAGGATACATACCATAGCGTAATTGTACTAGTAGATGTAGCTGTAGACAAGCTTTGGTTATTAATAAGCGCTTTGAGTACGAAAAATATATTAGTACGGTTATTTATTTTTCCCCCTCGGCTCCCAAAAAATGACCTCCTTCGCCGCGCCGAGGAGCTGCTTGTCGTCGCTGCGGCGGTAGACGTAGATGCCCAGAACGGAGAGGCCCACCGCCCAGATCGCGCTTAATGACCCCATCGAGGCCATGACGACCCCGGCTTTATCCGTATCAAAGACGATGACATAGGCAATCGCAAACATCTGCGCCGCCCATGTGAGCGCCATGAGATAGCCGAAGGTGGGGCGCATCCGGCGGACGTACCCATCCTCCGAGGCGACTTCGGCGCGCAGGGACTGGTTGACCTCCGCGAGGGCGGATTTGAAATCCTCCAGCTGGAGTTCGGCCATGCGTTCGGCGTGGCGGTTGGCCTCGGCGAGCTGTTCGGGCGTGATGCCTCCCGTTTTCAGGGCTTCGTCCACCTTTGCCAAGGCTTTTGAGGCGGTTTTTGCGGCGGGGTTGTCTACCTCCCCCAGCACTTCGGAGAGGATGGCGATGAGGATCGGGACGCCGATTTTCGAGACAAGGGCGGAGACCATCGCGATCACTCCTTGCCCGAAAATTTTGTGCGGAGCCTGTTAAAGGCGCGTTTGAATTTTGCGCCGATGCGGGCGAAGAGCGATTTGATCTTTTCCCAGAGAAGGCGCAGTCCGGCCTTGATGTTCGAAAGCAGATTTCTCAAAAAGTTTTTCATGGGTTTTATCCTTCAACGAGTTTGTAGAAAATGTGGTTGCCGATGGTGGCGACGGGTTCCTGCCCCTTCGCCCAGTAAGGTTTGACGTAATTCGCGTGGTAGTGCGTTGCGCCGTGGGTGATATCCTCCAGCACCCCGGCGACGGCGCGGCGGGCGATACGCAGGGACGTGGCGAAATAAAGATTTCTTTCATCCACTTCCTGAAGTCTCTTGAACGAGGGGTCGGAGCGGTTCCAGCAGGAAAACTGGTAGGGTTTCTGGCAGACCTGAATGATCGTATTGCCCCACCAGAATTTGCCGCGTTTTTGCGCGATCTTCACACGGTTGAGGACGACGCTGGCCACGGCCTGAAGTCCTTCCGTGCCCTCGCCCCGTGCCTCGCCCCACAAGGTGCGGGCGAGAACGTCCACGGTGACGCGGTTGAAGAATTCCTGCATCTCGCGATCGCGGTCTTCTTTATCCTGGTCAGACGTGCCGGGGCCGCCCGACTTGCCCCCTTTCAGGGGCGTCAGTTTGGGTTTTTTCATGATGTTTTCCTTTTTTATGTGTTGCTTTGCTGGGCGCCGAGCAGGCTTTCGGCCTTCAGCGCGGTGGCGTCGAGTTTCGCTTCAATGCGAAGCAAATGCTCGACAAGACGCCGTTCGAGGGCGCGGAGATCGCCCTGAGAGGCGTAGGTTTTTGCGACCTCCAGCTTGAAGGCGTTCAGCGCCTCGCGGAGCTGCTCGCTGCGGTGGTCGAGGCGCTGGTGGAGGTGGCCGATCGCCTCCTCGCTTTGTTCGCGGGTGCGCCCGATCATCCAAAACAGTCCAGCCAGCGCGGGCAGGTCGATCACGGTGATCCACCAGAGCAGATCCTCAGAGAGAAATGTCATGTGTTTGCTCCAAATAAAAAAGGCCCGCGCAGGCGGGCCGTGTGTGCCGATGGTTTTATCTTCTAAAGGGCCAGAAACTGATACAGCTCGGCGAAGATCAGCAGCGCCAGAACGCCGAAGATGGATAGGAAAAATCCTGTGAAAGCGCCGATGACAGCGCGGTGCTTGGCGGGGCGGCCAACGCGCCAGAAAAACAGCACCCCGATGATGCCGCCCAGTAAAAGCCCACAGACGACCAGTTCCAGCGAGAGATTCAGCGTCCACTTCAAGACCACTTCCGGCTCTATTCTCGAATTAAGGAGGTCTTTGACTTTCATGCCCTTCTTCCTTGCAAGGGGAGGAGATTACACCAGATTTTTGCTTCCGCCAATCACACCTTAAAGTCCGTGTCCGCCTTATGGGGCGCGAGTTTTCCCATCCAGATATGGCCGCCTTTACGCGGGAAGCGCCCTAACCTGTCGGGCTGCAGGGATAACGCGCCCGAAACGGCGTCCAGCCCGTCATCCTGCCCCTTACCGCCGGGGCGCCATTCGCGCATCTCCATAGCAAAAGGCGTTTTCAGAACCTGCCTGTATACGTGCAGCCGGCGCGAAGCCAGAAGCGTCTCGAAAGCTTCGAGAATTCTTATGTCCTTCGGGCGGGTGCTGCTGACCTCCAGCACACTGCACGGGATATTCTCCCGCGCCATCTCGCGGCGCAGGATGTTGGGCAGGAAGCGGCCGATGCCGTTGATCTCCACCGTTACGCTGGGCAAGAGATGTGCTTTTGAAAGAGCGGCGACGATCTTGCATTGCTGCGTGGCTTCGTCTTCTTCGGATTTTTGTTTCAAGGCGATATATTCGAGGTGATGGAGGTAATAGCTCCCCTCCCCGTCCGCGAAGACTATTGCGAGAACGCTTTTATCGCCGGAGGATTTGCCGAAGGCCGGATCCCACCATGCGCTGGCCGAGAGCATTTTTTTTGCGCCGATCAAGAGCGCGCCGAGTTCGCGGGTATAATCCAGTTCATCGTTATAGATTTGCAATGCGGATGGATCGAGGCGACCCTCCACGCTGTTCACGGGGCGAAGCATCATCTGCGATTCAAACCTGTTCGGACCCGTTGCGATTTTCAGGCGCTTGATATCTTCGGGCGAAAAACGTTCCGGCCAGAGGCTTTTTTCATCTTCATCCATGATGGGCAGAACAAGACGTTCGAAGCCGTGCAGAAATTCCCGCTCCTCTCCCTGCTCCGCTCTCGGCTGATCGGCATAGATCGAGCAGTAATGATGCGGGGTGCCCAGATAAAGCTGCGTTCCGCCGGGGCTGAGAATGTAGGCGGTCTCGGAGAGTCTCTCGCGCAAGTCCTCGCGCTTTCCCGCCGTGTCGCAGGTCGCAGGCACCTCCACGTCGTCGTAGATGATGATATCGGCGCGGCTGCCCGTCGCGTTGGCGGTCAGGCCACGGGCGAGCATGGAGGGGTCGCGCAGTTCCAGATTTCTGCGGATGGTGAAACGGTCGGCGGCCCACTGATCGGCGTTGCGCGGCTTTAGGTGCGCGGTCAGCGGGTGGCGCTCGATGATGCGCTTGACGTTTCTGACCATCTTTCTCGCCAGCGCGTCATCCGCCGCCAAAACAAGGATACGCAAATCCCGATTGCGATACAAAAGCCACGCCGCGAAAATCCCCGCCACCGTGCTTTTGCCTGCGCTGCGGAAGGCCATGAGCAGGAGGCGCGTTTTGTCCTGTTCTCTCGCCTGCTCCAGCCACTCCGCCATCCGCAGATGCAGCGCCGGGGTTTTCTGCCCCTGCCTCTGGTTCCAGAGGACGAGGAAAAGCGGGAGGGGGCATTGTTTGATTTTTTCCATTTCTGATCCAATAAAAAAAAGCCCGCATACAGCGGGCTTTTGTAACGACAATTCCTTCAATTTACAGTTGGATGCAGTCCTTCAGAGATTGCTTTTTTGCGCTCTTTTTAAACTCCTCTAAGTCATCCATGTTCTCTTTTATCTTCTTGTTTATCTCCTGCAGAGTCTGCTGTGTTGACAGCATTTGTCTCTGAATTATCTTCTCGAGGATCGTTGTTGTTTTGTTTTGTGGGTGAGTCATTTGGTCTTTCATGGTTTTGCCTAATATTTCTGTTGAGACAAAAAACTCCATTGCGCTCTAATAGTAACTTGCCGAGAGCTAAAAAGCTATCATCCATTGGAGACACATTCTTAAATATTTCCTTAGCTTCAAGCAAATCAATCACATAGGAATGGCTTGGATAGCCACCAATAAGCCTCATTAAAGCACCCTCATGCAAGTTATTTGATACATTTGCAAGCTTTTCGCCATATGCTCTTGCTATATCTATTGATCTCTGCGTCTCTCCCAACCTTACGGGATCAATTTGAGCCGTTATAGGCTTGTAAAGCTCTGCTGCTAGTTGAAGGGCTATCTCTGATGCTGTTTTAGTGGATATTCTTCCCTCAGATTTTTGTACTAAACTAAGAAAGAAGTGCTCAAAGGCCTCAAATGCAGCACTTTGAGCAGAGCTAAGCCCCTGCATGACATCAAGACCTGAACTTCTGGCTTGTATTTCGTCATCCTTAAGCATCTGAACATCGAGAGGGCCAAACTCCGCCATACCTGCCATATACAATTCATGAGCACTAATCGCTATGATTGTCCCAGCGCTCTTGCAGCGTTCTGTTACGGCCACAATCACTTTCTCATACAGCGACTGCAGGGTTCTTGATATTATGTAGGCAGCATCTGCATCACCACCACCTGTTTTAAGAAAAAGTATTGCGGTTTTATTTTCCTGCGATTTGTTGGCAGCTACAACCTCATAGAAAAAATAAGCATGATCTCTTGTGACCGGGCCGTTGTAATTATATATGTCTGCGCCCCACTTCTTAATCACTTGCTTAAGTGTTTCATTACTCATCGTGCTTTTCCGTCGAGATTTCTTTAATTCAACTTTTTTTATAACACTAATTTTCAGCTAAATTAATGTCTTATTTTTATTTGCATCCACCTCCGCCTCCGCGTTTTCGAGGAGCATCCGCAGGGTGCGTTCGGCGTTTTCGTCTTCGATTTCCGGGTCGGGCAGATCGGCCCAGCGAGCAAGATCAATCAGAAGCTGGATATGCGCCAAGGCAATCTTGCAGGCGTCGTGGTGGGCCTTAAAAGTCTTCGCTTTATCGTCCTTTTTTTCGTCTTCGCTGTCCGGGGCGGTGGCCTGTTCCTCGGCGAATTCGTGGTAGGACAGCAGCGCGGTTTCAAGAGCGCGGGGTAAAAATTTGGCGATGCGCGTTCGCATCCCGCTTTCAAGTGTGGGCATGAAGTCTCCGTTCTTGTTTATGGTGATTTATTCTGGCGGACTTAAAAAGATAAGGCTTGGCAAGAGTCCCCGCCAAGCCTTTAACGTACGGTCGCAGTTTCGACTTACACCACGTCGCCGGTGAACAATTTATGATCGGCCACCAGATCACCGGATGCCCGCATGATGCCGGGGCTGGTGCCTGTGAAGTCCGCGAGAACGGAGACTACGGGGATCCAATCGTCTCCGGTTCCGTCCACGTTGACCTTGAGATCAGTACGGCCCGCGTCGCGGAAGAAGATGCGGACGAAGTGGTCGATGCTGCTGGTCAGCGGGTCGAAGCCCTCAAGCAGGTCGCTGATGTTGATGACATCCTCGCCGAAGGTGAAATCCTTGATCTGATGCGCCTTGCCCTCGGGTAGACCATCGAAGGCGAAGGTGTCGTTTCCCTGTTCGCCCCACATCACGCTCTGGCCGTGACCTCTGGCCGCCAGAAGATCGTCATCGAGGCCGCCCTTAAGCAGATCGCGGCCATAGCCGCCGTAAAGCTCATCCTCGCCCGCGCCGCCCAGAAGCTTGTCATCGCTGGGGACGCCGGGAGCGGTTGGATCGTCCGCGTAAAGTTTGTCATTACCGGCATCGCCATGCAGATTATCGCTGCCCGCGCCGCCATAGATAATGTCGTTGTCGCCATAACCGTTGACGTAATCGTCACCTGCATCGGCATAGATCACGTCATCGCCCGCGGCGCCGTAAAGCGTATCGTCCCCTTCGCCGCCGAAGATATGATCGTTGCCGTCGTCGCCGCGCACAAAATCCGCGCCGCCGCCGGCATGGATGATATCCTCTCCCTGATCGCCCTTGATCGTGTCGTCGCCATCGCCCGCGATGATAAAATCGTCGCCCGCATGGCCGCTGATGTTATTGTTGCCGAACAGATCGAAGATAATATCGTGACCGTTGCCGCCGGTCAGGATGTCGTCATCCGCACCGCCCGAGATCACGTCCTCGCCCGGACCGCCATTGACGAAATCCGCGCCGCCGCCGCCGAAGACGTAATCCTTGTTGCTGCCGCCTTGGACGCTATCGTCGTCCTTGTTACCGAAAAGGAGGTCTTCGCCCTGACTGGCGATGATGAAATCCTCACCGTCGCCGCCATAAACCTCGTTCTGGCCGTCTCCGGCTGAAATCACATCGTTGCCCAGACCAGCCTCGACGTAATCGTTCAGGCCGTTATAGGCCTCGTCATCCTCGCCGTTTCCAAGAATATGCACGGCTTCGATGTGGTAATCCTGCCCTGTGGCAAAGGCGTAATCCATCACAGAGTCGAACAGCGTGTGATACTGGATCGTGCGTAAGAGGTTTTCGAGTTCCGTGCTGTCAAATTCCTTGGTTGTTATTACGCCCTCGGTGGTCCAGAAAAACTGGGTGGCGGTGCCGTCCTCATTCTGACGTACAAAATTATCGCCCAGGGGGCTGCCAAATCCGAATTGAGAATATGTGCTCATGCTTTGCTCCGGTTGTTCTACGCTCGGAAAGCCTAAAATTTCATCTCTAAAGTAACTTTATGACTCAAGAGCAGACGTTGGCGCGTGTCAAGTTCATTCGACAAGGCTGTTTTAGCCCTGACGCATATTCAAGCGGATCACGTCTTACTCTCTCATGACGTTGAGATCGACGGGGCCATCTATCCCCTTCACGCGGGCGTAGTTGGCATATTGCCAGATGTGCCAGCGCGGATATTTAGTTTCATCCGGCGCCGTCCAGATATTGCGGATCCATAGAGGGTATCCGGCAAAGTGTGTTCCCGCGAGATAGGCGGCGTGAAACTCCTCCGTGGCATAAAGTACGGGTTCCTGCCGATAGCGTTCCTTCAGGGCTGCTATGAATTGCTCCAGTCCGGCTTCGAACTCTGTCCTGGCCGGCCGCTTTCCGCAATTTCCGCCAAACTCCAGATCGACAGCGGGCGGCAGGGCATCCGGCTCCAGCGGCACGGCGGCGATATAGTTTTCCGCTTGTTCTAAAGGGGGACGGCAGAGCGTATAGAAATGATAGGCACCCGTCTTAAATCCGTTTGCTCTCGCCTGCTTCCAGTTTTCGGCGAATTTAAGATCGCGCCAATCGCCGCCTTCCGTGGCCTTGATATAGACGAAGGCGTAATCGTGCTTTGGAATTTCCTGCCATCCGATCTCGCCCTGATGGTGCGAGACGTCGAGGCCATGGACTCTGCCTGGACCATGAGCAGGATAGTTGAAGCGCCAGAGTCCTTGCGTGAAGGTGACGTAAGCCAGAGCGAGGGCGGCGGTTAAGCCAATGACGCACAAAATCAAAATCCCAAGAGCCTTTTTCATTTCCATTCCCCCGCCTGCAAATAAACTACGCACACTGACTCCCGTCAATCTCCCTTCTCTTTTACTTCCTCCACGGTTGTGATAGATTTTCTGCGTGATGTTTTGCCGTATCTTCAGGTTCCTGTCCGTTATTTTTCTTCTTTCAGCCTGCGCGGCAACGCAGACATCACTGCCGTCTTCTGCGGAGGGGCAAAAAGAAGCGGTCGCGCCAAAAATCAAAAAAACCTTGATCGAGAGCCGGATAGAGGCTCGGCAGCTTTTAGGGAAACATCATTTCACCGACACCAATCTGTGCTGCCGATATATAAGCTCCTATAGTTATTTCGGCGAAGCCATTGTCTATGAGCGGGATGGTGTATATCGCATTCATGGCGGGCTTGAGGGGTACTACCGTATCCGGCTTCATGATCCTTTCGGCGGCGGGTATCTTAAAATCGACGGGGCCATCACGGAAATCAGGAAGAACTCATTCACTTTTGAGGGTCTTATTGAAACCGCCAAACTTTTTAAAAACGATCTTCATATTTGCCCAAGAACCGGCATTTATACATTTTCCAGGGAGAAACATGCCGCATATTGGCGATTGCAGAGTTTCCTTGTTCCCGATACCTGCTTTCATGAATTTTCGAACGAAGCAAATTATATAGATATTTTTTTTCAGCAAGAGCCAGAATGACGGGTGTTAGTTCCTGAACCTGTAATATTCGTGACGATTTATATCTCCCGGATCAGAAAATTCTTCGTCGCGTATTTCCCCTAACGTATTAAGAAAATCCCTCTTTTTTTTCGGGTCTTCTGCAATGGTGCGGAGGTTGTTGAATGTTTGCGTTCCCGCCGTAAAGTCATTTACCATGTTCGTTGACAGGGTTTTGTTTATGGCTTCGATTACTGCTCCGGCATTATTTCTAAACAATGTATCTGCAAATACCGCTGCGACCTCATCATCCCCGATCGTGTCTAACAGCGTGTATCCTTTGTCAGGGGCAAGTTTTGCCGTTATTGCTGCTCCTTTGAACTTGTCATTAAAAAACGCTTTATAAACAGTCAGTATTTGGCTTTGAGTTAAGTCGGATGTTTTCACTTTCTCTTTTCCTGAAGCAAGTTCTGGTAAAAACCCTTCGTTTTTCAGATCATTAAGAGTTTTCTGGACGATACCTCCGCAGGCTGAGCCCCCGGTGGGCGAACGCATACCTCCTTCAAAAGCATAGATCTCAGAAAACGCCTTTCTATGAGCGGAGCCAAGCCCCTTATCCCGCTCCAGCAACGCGTTCCAGTCCTCCCATTCCTGCGCCCGGCTGCCCTTAAACAGATCGGTCTTCGACTTTGGCACAAGGTCCAGATACTTGTACTCCTGCGGCTTCTCGTCACGGATTGAACGGCCCGTCGCGTCCAGATGCGCGGGCTTGCGTTTCGGGATCGGCACAAATTCATCCTCACCTGCCACGGCGATTTTCCTGAGCGCGGTTTCCGTTTCCCCGCCGGGATTGAGGATGCCATCGACACGCAAACCCTTCGCGCCTTGAAAGGAGCGGATGGCGGCGTCCATGCTTCGTGTGATATAGCCGTGCGGTTCCGGCGGCGTGCCGAGATCAAAATGTCCGGCGCTGTGCAGGCGGCGCCTGACCTCCCAAACGTCCTCCTCGCGGTTCTCCAGATTGTTTCCCACGCGGCCGCTGAGCCGCAATTCTGATCTGATCGTTTCGAACATCTCTTGAATACCTCTCTTACAAATGCTTGCTCACGATGAACCACTGGCCGCCGTCGGAGACGACGGTGATGGCGCTGTAGGGGCTTGAGAGCGGTTGGGCGGAATTGTCCGGCCCGGTGCCGCCCTGCACCGTCACGGTGACGGCGTTGGCCGAGACATCCGTCTTCTTGATCGTCACTGTGCGGCCGATGGATTTCGCGGCGTTGGCGGGCGGGAGCCGTGCGGTCAGCGCACCGCCGAAGCTGGAGAGCAGATAGGTGTCCACCGCCATGTCGATATCATAGGTACCTGTACCATCGAAAAAGCGTGTGTTGCCCGGTGAGCGGTTGGAGGCGATGACGAACCATTCCGCGCCATTGGAGAGCATCATCACATAATCGTTTTCCGCGCCGAGGAAGAAGGGCGAACCGTCCGGGCCGGGTCCGGACTCCTCTGTTATTGTAATCACGTTTTTGGAGGAGTCGATTTTCTTGACCATCATCATGACGCCTGTCGCGTCTCCGGCGTCCGGCAGTTCCACAGTCAATGCGCCGCCGAAGGAGGAAACCAGATGCATGGAATGCGAGAGATCGAGGCTTACGGTTCCGCTGGCGTCGATATATTCGGTGTCGAAACGCTGGAGCGTTGCGTTCATGTCCGTTACGGTCGTGCGCTGCAGCCTGTTCTTGTGCGGGAAGCCGGCGTTGTAGGCGGTGTACTGCCCGCCCGAGAGATCCCAGATCGCCGAGCCGTCGCTGGCGGAGAGCAGGTTGTAAATCGCCGTTTCAACCGAGCCGTTATCGAGTTTGATGTTCGGGACGAGGTTAAAGCTTTCAGCATAAGGATTGATGAGCAGCGTCTTGTTGGAATTCGCGCCGATAATGAAGCAGCCCTGCGCCGTGCCTTTCACGTTCGCCTCGCAGTCGATGAAGGCGTTGTTGAAGCTGCCGTGCTGGATATAAAATCCCGCACCGGAAATGTCCGCGCCGAGTGAATAGGCGCGGCAGGCGTAGAATTTGTTGGCGTTGGGCGTGTCGCCCGCTCCGGATTTCGTCAGGTGAAAGCCGTTGATTGAGGGCTGTTCGACCAGCACGCGGGAAAAATTATTCCAGTAGCAGGGGAAATTCGTGTCGTTATAGCCGTCAAGCTGCACGCCCGTTTTGGGCGCGACGATGGTGATATCGTTGACCGACGTCTGCACAACGGGGCGCGTGAGGCCGAAGAGTTTTATCCCGATATCGCCGCCTTCGATGCGGAAGTTAGAAAGCGTCACGTAATCCTCCACCACCTCGATCACGTTGAAGGTGTTCGCGGAGGCTTTCAGAACAGATTTCTGGCCCGCGCCGAACAGGCTCTTGCGCGCGGTCAGGCGGATGGTCGCCGTGATCCGGTACTCGCCCTTCGGGATGAACACCATGTCCGCTGCCGCCAGGGCATTGATAAAGGCATTCGTATCGTTGGCCACGCCGTCGCCGATGGCGCCGAAATCCTTCACGCTGATGAGGTCGGAGAATTTATTGTGGCTGGTGCGCGTGGCGGCGCCGGTTCCGCTGGGCGTGAAATTGGGGGCGGCCATGGAGCCTTCGAGGGTTACGGCCACGGGGTCGCCGTTGCCGTCAAAGCCCAGCGCCTTGTTCACACGGATAGCGCGGTCCGGGATTTTGACTTCGCCCGGCGATTCATGATCGCCGTAGCGGAGCATGGTGTCGTTCTCGCGGTTGACCTGCTGGATCGCGGCGATGAGGTAGTCGAGTTCGGTGTTGATCGACTGGGCCGAAAAATCCCCGCCCTCCAGATAATCGGTCACGCGCTCGATGGGGAGTTCACGGGCCAGCGTGATGATGGTGTTTACGGCGGGCGCGGCATCGAACGTTAATGTTCCTCCGGCGGTCAGACCCGCGCCGCTAATTATAAATCCGCTGGCCTGTTTCGCGCCGTTCAGATAAACGGCCATGTCCTCGCTGGCGAAAATTGGAAAGGGATAGGCGAAAATGGTCTGCGTGCCGTTGGCGGTGTAACGCACGAGCGGCGTCACATCGGGCATCTTGATATGCTCGGTCATGGGGGTCTCCATATTTATTGCAATAATTTAGGGCTTTGGGTTTTGTGCTAAGGTTTTTATAATAGCGGGCATGAACTCTTCCTCTTCCGCCCGTTATTATCTGCGCGTCCTGTTGATTCTCAGCGCTGCGCTGGCTGCTTCGTGGATTGCGTTGTCCCTGCGGACGGATACTTCATGGATCGCGCCCGTTTCCGAAGGTGATGCAGCGCTTTCCTGCGGGCGGGAGATTGCAATCATCGTGACAGAAAGCATTTCCGACTATCCTGCACATTCTTCTGGCGATGAGGGTCTTCAGACACAAATCTGCACATACGATGCGGCTTTTGACGGCAGCCTCGAGGACCGCGCCCATCTGGTGAATTTCAGCCAGAAAGTCCTGGAGTTTCCATGGCCGGGCCGTCACGATATCGCGCAGCACTTTTACCGGAAGGTGATTGCCGCCAATCCTAACGATGCGCTTGCGGAATATCTGAGGCTTTACAAACTTGATGCGAAGTAGAAAAGACGCAGGAGATGCTCCTGCGCCGTGGGCGTTTAAGCTCAAAAAATTCCCTAATTCAGAAACTGGACCCGGTCCTGTGCGCCGGGGATGGTGCGGTATTCCCGGTCTTCGGGTGATTCGAGCGCGGCCTCGCGGCAACGCTCGATGGTTTTGTGCGCCCCTTCCTCAGAGCAGTAGCCGTAGGAAAATCTGTCGCCGCAATCGGCCTCAATTTTCTGAAGATTCTGATTCCAGCCTCTGACGATGACGGTGTTGCCGTCCATATAGTAGACGCTGGCGTCATTGTCTTTTGCACTTTCGGCGACCATAAAGGCAAAGGATTCTTCCGACAGGCCGCTATAGGTATTGATCGGCGCTCCGGTCCGGGGATTTTGATTATACGCGAAGTTCGTAATGACAAGAAAATCCGGCCCGTGCGTGGCGGCGTTCAGAAAAGCGTCCTGTGGTTTTGCCATAACTCACCTGCCCTTTGAGATTCCTAACACCCCTAGTGCAAGTACTTTAACATAACAAAAGCGCTCGCGCCGCAAAAAAATGTATGCGGTGCGGTGTTCATACTCTGTTATTTTTCAATATCTTACCCGTCGAGGCGGGCTTCGCGGAACTGGGACTGGGGGATGCCGCCCACGGTGCGGGTATAGGAAATATACTCCTGCACCCTTTTGGCATCGACAAAGTCATAGGAAAAACGGGTACCGTTTTCGCGCTTGAGCTGTTCGAGGTCGTGCAGATCGCCGGGGATGATGGCGATATCCTCCGCCGCCAGGATGACTTCGCGGTTTCTGCGCTCACAAAAGTCGTGAACGAGGGCGTGGAAAGAGTCCTCGGTTATCCCGCTTCTGTAGTTGAAGCGGCGGCGATGACTGTCCATGGTGAACGGGTCATCCTGGAAAAAGAAGTTTCCGAAGATCATGAAGTGCGTGTGCCGCGTACGTGACAAAACACTTGGATCAAAATCTTCAAAGCCGGGTATGTTTTTAAAACGCATGAGGGCATCACTCCCTTTTTGCCGTATATCAGGAAAGTGTAATAAAAATGAGTCAGCAGGTCAAACTTTAATTCCACTTTTTCCACAGTTATAGAAACTGGCGTTGAATTTTTTGTCTTTCCGATAATTGTGTGCGCTGAAGAATGTTCAGCGCCCGATTTTGCGAGACGTTCTGATCGAGGGCGGTGACGCGCAACGCATCCAGTTCCTCGCGCCTTTGTCTTTCGTCATCGGAC
Organism: Alphaproteobacteria bacterium; assembly: GCA_016699735.1. Taxonomy (NCBI): domain Bacteria; kingdom Pseudomonadati; phylum Pseudomonadota; class Alphaproteobacteria; species Alphaproteobacteria bacterium. Next base: position 1,236,113 of record CP065008.1, on the reverse strand, counting down.
TCATCGAAGAGTCCAAGAAGGACCGCCTGAGACGAGCCTGTGGCGCTGCCGACTCCCTGCGCTCCGAAATTCGCGCGCTGTCTTGCGACGGCGCGGCGCAACGCCGTCTGCCGCTGATCTTCCGTGAGTTTTGCGTTGAGCGCAATCTGCTGGCGTTCGAGCGCGGCCTTTTCCTCCAGCTGTCTTTGCTGAAGAGTTTGCTGGCGCTTGAGCTGGTCGAGGGCGAGGCGGTCTTCCTTTTCCTGCTGTCGGTTGCCGGCGCCGGCGAGAGTCTGGACGCCTCCGAGAATAGCGGTTCCGGCGGAGACGACGCTGCCGACGGTACCAAGCAGTGAAAGCACGGGTGTAAGTGCGGCCATGATGGGGTTCCTTTTTGTTTTAAATATAAAAGAGCACCGCTTAGGGTGCTCTTTTCATTGGCAGGTTGTAATTTAGTTTATTTTTTTTGTTTTTTCTTTTTTGCCTTTTGATCATGCATCATAGCTTGCTTAGGCTTGCGAATGTATATCTGACCTATATTTTCCATTTTTCCGTTCAACCCTATTCTTACTGTTAGAGCACCTTCTTTTTGAAATACAAAGGGTGATAGTATTATTGGAAAAGCTCCGCGCCAAATATTCAGCTTTTTTAGCAAATCCTTATCTTGCCAGCTAAACTTAGTGTTTGCCGTTATAATGACTTCACCATCAATCTCTATTTCTACGGGAATGTCCGTTGTTGTTTTATTAAAAGTCATAATGTTTATAACCATTACAAATTTTGGCAATAGCGCGGGAAAATTAGCAACTATAAGGTCGTTTTGATACAAGCCCACAAGCGTAACCTTGCCATTTTTTTCTTCACGATAATCATCACAAAATTCTACAAACCCGTATTCCTTCATAACTCCGCCTACTTAAATTCCCAATAATTCAAAAAATGTGTTCTGATCAATATTAAGCACTTTGCATAGCTTCATAATTGTAGGGGCACTTGGATATTCTTTTCCGGCTTCGTAACGTGATACTTGATATTGTTGTAAGCCTGCTTTTTTAGCTAGCTCATGTTGAGATAACCCCCTTGCAAGCCTTATAGTTTTAAGAGATTTCTTTCTTTCCGAATTCTGCAAAGCCTTGGATAACTCTTGGCGTCCTCCGCGTATGGCTGATTCATATCCTGCTTCATATAATTCCTTTACAAAATCCTCAAACGGAGTTGAAAGGGGATGGTCCACATACATACGATCTCCCCAATCACTATTGATACGAAGTACGTCTTTATGCGTTGTGCCATCTTCATCAATCAATACTTCATACGAAGGCGATGTACCAAACTTGTCAAGCTCTTGGGAGCCTCGATAATCCGAGGCGGTCGTACCTTTTGATAATCTCTTTGATAAATTCCTTGTCTTTTTCATAGTCTAAATCCCTATCCATTAAACCTAGTATATGAATGGTATTGCGCTTATAATCTGGTGCATAAATTACCCTATGACTAAGGTTAAATTTCGTTCCTTTTAAAGAAAACCCAAAGATTTTAAGTCTCCATACGTTTCTTAATTCCTTATTTTGTAAACTCCAAACTGCATCTACGTTAAAATCTTCGCATTCATATCCGCTTTCAACCAAATCATAAATGTCTGTGCAATTCTCACTTAACTCTTGTAATACAACCACAAGACGTCCTGCCTGCTGCTTATTTGCTTCAAACAGTTCCCTTATTTCTTTCTTAGCTTCCTCGATAATGTCTACACGGAACATTATATTATTTTCAATATAAAATAGCAATTTAAAGAAAGGCTTAATTTCCTGTTACTTCTAGCATAAAATATAGTGCTTGTACCTACTCATTCACCTTCAACTCCGTAATCACGGAGAGAAGCTCGAACGGCAGGGGCGCGGATTGCTCGATGCGCCAGAGAGGTTTGCTGCCGTCCTTCTGCCAGCCGAGGGCGCGGATTTTTATATCCCCGCTGATGAGCGGCGCGGGGTCATCAAGAATTTCCTCTTCGCCAAACTGGCGGAGCGTGATGTCCTTCAATCCCTGACCCGTATCGAGGCGCAGGGCGGAGGTGTCCTTGACGCGGAAGATGCCGCGCACGAGACGAACTTTTCTTCCCGCTCCGACCGCGCCGATTTCATTCGGCGGCAGAGGTTCAACGATATGCGTGAACGGCAGGCCGATTTCAATCGTCGACGCTGGCTCGGCGAGGGTCACCGCCCCGCCCGTCACCGTGTGATCGTTCAGAACCGCGCCGTCGGCCACAACGCTGACGCTGCGGCCCTCGAGATGATCGAGGCCGGACCACACGGTCGCGGGCGTTCCGACTTCGCCCGATAATGCAGAGTCGAGGTGCAGATCTGAATCGAACAATTCGATGAAAAAATCCCCTGCCCTTTCGATCAGCATATAGACCTCGTCGCCGACGACGGAGACGGATTTCACATTGCCGTCCGTCTCGTGCAGCGTCCAGGCGGAGACGGACTCGGCGCGAAAGACGGTCAATGTTGCGAATTTTCCATCGGCGCGGACGACAAACAGCAGGCGGTTGCGCTGATCGTAATCCTGCTCCACCGGATTGTCGATGATATGGCGCGAGAGGAGCGCGAGGTCGGTTGACGTGTAGGCCTGCTCCAGATCGGTGTAGAGAAATTCGTGAATCTCGCGCTTGTTGCGTGCGGCGTAGAGCGTTGCCCCGTCCACGTTGAGCGGCGGGATGTATCGGTCGATAATCGAGCCTGTTCTTGTCTGCCTTCTGATCTGCACGGCGCTGGGCGTCAGCGGATCGCCGGTGACCATCCATTCCGCGCCGCTGGTGAAGACCTGCAGGTGGCGGCTGGAGAACACACCGCGGATTGCGTTGACCTGATCGGACAGGATGGCGAATTCGATCGCCTCGTCCTCCAAGCCTGTCCCGAGATCAAAGTTGAACAGATCGCCGGATTTCGAAAACCAGAGACGGTTGGGCAGATCGCGGCTGCCGCCGATGACCAGCCTGTCTTGATGAAAGGCCACGGTGACGGGATATCCGCGCACAGGGCTGAAAGCCTGTTCGGCCCAATCTATCGTCGCGCTTGTGCCTGTCAGTGTCTGGATGACATCCGCGCTCACCACTGTGGGCGAGTCGAAATCGGTGATCAGCACTTCCTTGCCGCCGACGCGCAGGCGCGTGTTCTCATGCCCTGCCGCGAAGACGGAGGCAGAGGCCGTGAGGGTGATGCTGCCCGTCGTTGCACTAGGCGTGAGCGTGACCTCAGAGTCCGCGAATTTATAATACGGCTGGTGCACCACGTTATTTTCAGTAAAGAAATTCCAGTCGCTGAGCGTCCATGTGCCGCCCGTTCCGCGCGTGAGTTTTTTCGGCGGCACGTCGGGATGGACGAGCAGCAGCGTATCCGCGCTTTGCGTCCAGGCGATTTGCGGAATCTGCCCCTCCTCCCACGGGGCGGCGATGGTGGCGACGTTCAGGCCGCCGGTGTAGACGTCGATCTGTTCGTGCGTGAGCAAGAGAAGCGCCGTTTGCTCTGTGTTGAATTCGAAGGCGATCAGCTTGCCGTTGCCCGGCGCGGTGTCGATATAGCCGAGGCCGAAGCGGCGGCGTACGCCTCCTGTCGGATTTATAAAAACATTCCGCAGGGTCAGCGCACCGTTATCGTACGCGCGCAGATCGCCTCGGCCCAGCAGCTCGCGCGAGACCTCCCCCGCCGTGAAGGTGGTTTTTATTTCGGTGATGCGTGTCATGGTTTTTCCTTTGGGGTTTTCTTCAATTCCTTGTTGTTTCTTTCCCGGCCGTTTCTGTAGTGGTAAGTTTCCGGGATGGGTATTTCCCGCTTTATGATTCTTGCGATTTGCATTTGCGCCCTAACTGCCTGCGCGGGTACGAGCAATACTGCCTCGAAGCCCTCCTGTCCGTGGGACGGGCAAACTACCACCATCAAGGATGAAACAGAGGCGAAGCTTTTACTTGGCCGACACATTTTTACTGATTCCGGTGCCCTCGCCCATGATATCTATTGGAAAAACACGATGCCCGGATATGCCTGGGTCAGTAAAAGCTCTGCCGGAGCGTATGATTTACTCGCCCAGTACGAAACCCACGCCGACGAACTCTGCGAAGCGCCTTACCCGTTCGGGGATAGCCTTAATATTGTTGGCGTCATTTCCGAAATCCGCCAAGAAGAGTTTGACGTGTCCGGTATATTTTCAGCCGCTTATCACAGGGATCCAGAGGCTGTACGCGAGTGCGGCGTGTTCACCTTTTCTAGACAAGGGCACGAGGATTACTGGTCCCTGCAGAATTCTGACTCACCCACGTCTGTTGAATATTTTTTCCGAAAATCGGTCTTGACTGTTTCCGATGATCCGTCGCTTATTTTTAATAAAGACAAAGCCCTCAGGAATGCTCTTACGATTGAGAAAAAATGCAAGAAAACTTACTAAACCTTACTCTTGGTCCCTAAATCTGAAATAGTCGTTGCGGTCTTTTTCGTCCGTCCTTCTGGCGTTGGCTGAAAACTCCAGAAAGTTTCTGGTCTTGCCGTGGTCTTTTGCTATTTCCTGCAAGGCGGTAAGGGTTTTACTTCCGAAAGCCGTGCCTGTCCCCGTGTCAGCGTTGGGATCGGTCAGCTGGATTGCCTTGAGGATCAACTCCGAGCCTTTTGTCGTGCCTTCACGGAAAAGGATATCGGCGACTGATGAGGAAAGCCGATCATTTCCTATCAAGCCAAGGATTTGATATCCTTTGATCGCAGTTGTTTTATTCTTTTCCTTTAGCTTTTCTGCTGGCCCTTTAAAGACATCATTAAAGAAGCCCTTATACACTTCCTTTATATCCGGAAGCTCCAAATCGGTTGTTTTCGGATTTTTACCGTACCTCGCGTATATTCCAGGCGTGTTATCCGGGGATTTTGTTGAATCAAGTGTTTTTTGCAATATGCCCGCGACCGCCGATCCTCCCGGCGCCTTTTTCATTCCGCCCTCGGCGGCGAAAATATCGTGAAAAGCTCTTTTTTCTGCGCTTGAAAGGGACGAGTCCCACTCTACGATCCGGCTCCAGCCATCCCACTCCGCCCGCCGCTCGCCCTTGAAGACGTCGCGTCTGTAGGCAGGCGGCTCTATGCCTGTCGTCGGTTTATGCTTTGGAATTGGTATTTGTTGCTCCGTATCCCAATCCCTTATAATGCGGCCCGTCGCGTCCGTGCGGACAGGCTTGTTTTCGCTTGTCATAGTGGGGTTCCTTCATAAAAAAACCGCCTGTGGGGGCGGTTTGGTGTTCGTCAGCGTTCTCTGTCTGCGATCAAATCCCGAGGATCGGCTCGTCGCCGTCCTGTTCGGGGACGGGGTGGTTGATGCCGACATAGGCGTATTGCTCGGGCGCCTCGGCGACCATTTGTTGAGGCGGCGGGGGATCCTGCGGGAAGTCCGGCAGGGTGAACATTCCTTCCGCGCCCAGGCCATAGCCCGGTCCGGCGTCTGCCTGGGTTTCCGGCCTTTTGCCGAGGAACTCCCTGAATTTATCTCTAAAGCTCATCTCAATCTCCGCTTTTCTGTTCCTGTCATTTTACTCCGCTTTGACGGGTTTTTACAGAATTATTTTTATGGGCGGAAAGCAGCTTAATCCCGCACTTTCACCAGCGTAAAATCCTCGATACGGCCGGGGGTCGGCGGCTACGGCCGCATTGTTATATGAAACAAGTAAGCGCACACCAACCCCGCCGGGATTCCATAGACCGGGCCGATTTGCGATGTCAGTTCGCTTGTAAAGGCAATCAGAGCAATTCCGATAGCCCAAAGATGCACGCGGGGTGTGTAAAATGGCGGCTTTGGCGATTCATCCTGACCTGTAGAATTTTTCATTCCTGCCGCTTCTTTTTCATTCCCGCTGAGGTTTTTAATATCGCGTCAATTTCTACAGCTATACTTATAAAACATAAAATTGTTTCCAACGGATCAAAATTGTTTCCAAAATACAGGTCATGAAGAACTATCTTATAGACAAAATGAGAAAGGGTGATGACCAGGCAAATATAAGCCCCGATGCGGAAGGTTTTCAGCGTCTCCACATCCAGACGTGCGTAATACCCTGCGGTGCTGAATAATTTTACATTCCCTAGCCTTAATGCTTTCAATTTTGCGGCTGTTTACGTTTTTTTACTCTGCCCAGAGAAGTTTTTACAGAATAATTTTTGCAACACCCAAAGCGGCTCAACTCCTTGATCTCAAGGCCTCTATCTTTATGCCAGACGAGCGGATGTCCCAGAGTTCGACGGCGACCAGAAGCAGCGCCAGAAGAAGATCGAGATTTTCCAAGCCCGCACTTATCGTTATCCCGGTCAGGGAACGATAGGCCACATAGGGAACCGCAACCGCCAGAAGCACATAAGCCTTGAGGCGCATGAATTTCAGGCCTTCTATCTCTGCGGCCGGGTCGGCTCTCTTTTCCGCTTCGGCCTTGCCCTGCATCGTCGCAGGCCGGACCGCCATGAACATGCCAAAAAAGAGTCCGCAGAACAAGCCGATGAAAACCCCTTGCAGAAGACCGTTCTCAGCGGCCATGACGGCGCCCATGATGACCGCGCAGGGTACACCGGACGCCAGTGCATACCGCCAATATATTTTTCTGAAAGATTCCTTATCTTCTTTTAACTCTTGCGAATTTTCAGAATTTTTTTGCATTCCTTCTACATTCCGAGAGGGCTTTGAACGCCTGGTCGGCCTTTTCCTTTTTCTGCGTGTAGTTTTTTTGCGCGTGCTCCAGATTTATCAATGCCTGTTCTACTGCATTTTCCGCCGATGAAAGTTCCATTTCCATCCTGCGGCGGCTGCCGCTGTCAAATATTTCGTCATATCCCTCCTCTCCCATGGTCGCTAAAGTTCCTAAAACTCCGCTGCCTTCTCCTGCACCTAACATCATACCGGCTAATCCGCTTAACGTATTATGCGCGAACCCTGCCCTTCCTGCAATATAAGCCCCCAAAGCTCCGCCGAGTACTCCGCCGATTGTCCCTGCTTTTGTTTCCTCGCCCAGTTCATTGCTAAATTTTTTTATCAGGGCACTTAACTTATGTTGCTTGTTGGCTAAATCCACGCGGGCCTTTTCCTTTTGTTCCCCCGCTATAAACTCCTGTGCGCCGGCGTTCGCGTAGGCCACTTCCAGATCGCCGCAGGATTTTCTTTCGCTTTTCCAATCACGGATCATGCGGCCCGTGGCGTCGTGAGGGAGCGGCTTTCTTTCCGTCATTTTTTACTCCCGCACTTTCACCAGCGTGAAATCCTCGATGCGGCCGGGGGTGTCCTGCTGCGCGTCGATCTGCCTTGCTCTCTGAAACTCCTGCCCGGCGAGGCGGAAGAGCGCCTCGGCCCTTGAGGTGCTTTCAGTGACGGGGATGCAGAATTCGGCGGCGAGGCGCGTGATGAGCGCCTGATCGAAATACGGGGGGAAGGATTCCTCCTCGGGCCGGAAAATATAGGTCAGGGTCACGGCGCTTTCGTTGGTGTGGATCGCGCCCGCCGCGATGCGGTAATTCACGCCGCGTCCACGCTGGCCGCTGCCCAATGAGAGCGCGCGGAGGAAGTCGGAGGGGAGCGCGAAGGCGTTCGCGTAATCGGCGACGGGGGGCGTTGAGAGAAGAGTGAGCGCGGCCTGCCCGCTCGCGAAGCTCCAGGCATAGGCGGAGAGCAGCGCGTCGCAGACCGGGCGGAAGAGCGCGCCTGCGATTTCGGACTCGGCGGTGCCGTCCGCGAAGGATGTGATGGGCGCCGCGCCGATGCGGATGAGCGCACGCGAGCACAGGGCAATATCGGATAGTGCCATGGGGAGTCTCCTGAATTTTTGGATTGTTTAAGTGTTTTATTTTAAGGATAGCCAAAGGAATTTACCGACACTTTTAATTCTTTATCTGAACTAAAAGTTGGCTAAACTCAGTCAAAAGCGCTTGCATTTCTTCCAGATGAGCGCCTGTTCGTGTATGAAACTCACGCACATCAAGACCTATGCATGTTTGGTTTAATGAGTTGGCAATAATCATGACTTCCTCGTTCGTGAAGTCCATAATGAAATATGTTCCCGGTTCTTTTCTTTCCGGCCTGAACTTATTTATGAGTAACGATCTTATTTTCTCTCTGGTAAACCCTACAACATTTTCATAGTTCGAAATGTGCATCCCGTTACATGTTTCATTCAGAGCGTTATTGGCCGTTGTCCGCTCATGTCTGGAGAACGATATCTTTATGTTATTGTGACGAATATCAATGATTTTCATGGGTAATTTGCAGTCGAATTTACTCTTCGAATTCGCAGATATTTTTTTCTTTGCTCCATTCTCCGCCTAAATCACGGCAGTTGTCCCTTTCTCTATATTTTTCAGAGAAATTCAGCAGCAGAAAATGATTAACAAAAATAAACAATCCTGAATACAAAAGCAGGGCAAACAGGAATTTACAGAGTTTAACTATAATCATGCTTCAATAGGTAGCATTATTGCTTCTCTTTTTAAAGGCGCAGCCCGCCCGCAAAGGGATCCACGGGCGAGCTGCATAGGGATAAAGGGTGTGCAGCCCCCGTCCTAAGACGGGAGCTGCACGGGGGCGTCGATAGGGTCCGGGCGCGGTGAGGGGCCGCGACTTTTCGGCTTTTGTTGAGGCGAGCGCCGCTGCGATGAGGAGGAACGGGCGCTCAAGCCCTTGCGCCGCCATTCTGCTCCGGGAAAGGAACCGGAGCGTTGGGCTGGACCCGCCCTGCTCTTTTGGGGTTTTGACTTCCGCCATGGATCCCCGCTTGCGCGGGGATGCCGTGAACAGAACATCAAAAACCTTAAGAGTAGGCGGTGATGGCGACGGTGGTGCCGTTGTTGCTGGTCACGACGTAGAAGGTCGTGTCCGGCGTGCCGTCCGTATCGACGTTGGCGATGATCAGGTCGTTCACGCGCAGCATATCAACGGCCTTGTTGAAATAGCCTGCGGTCGTGACCGAACTGTCGATGGTGGTGTAGTGCCAGAGCGTGAAGTTGTTGGCGTAGGCCAGAACGCTCAGGTCCGATGCAATGAAAGCCATGATGGTTTCTCCTTATATTCTTTCTGGGGTTGGATTAATCAGGCGTTTCGTCGCACTTGATCGTGACGATGCCGCTCTGGTCGATCAGGCCCGCGCCCTGGCTCATCATGTTGTTGACGAAGTGGGCGGCGCGGTCGCCGTGCCAGGTGATGTCCGTCTTCACGTCGCTGGCGGCGGCGTGGCCGATGGCGGTGCGGTGATAGTAGAAGCAGGAGCGGATATCGCTGGCGTCGATCGGCAGGCCGGAATGGGGAACGAAAATCGTGCCGAGGAACATTTTCGCCTGTGTGATGGTGGCGAAGGGCAGCGCGTCCTTACCGATATAATCGGCGTTGACGAACTCCTCGATCTTCAGCAGTTCGCTCCATTGTTTCCAGCCGACCACGCAATAACGCTGGCCGTCATCAGGCACATCGTTCGCGCCGAAGGTCTGGAAGGCGGAGAGGATTTTATCCTTCGTCATACCGATGTTGCTGTCCACGATGGTGTGGGTGCTGGCGGTCGCCAGAGCGGCGATGATAAGCTCGTCGGTCTTGCGGCCCAGCGCGTTCGCGCCGGCATTCGCAATCACCTGCCGCTCGTCGATATTGGTTTTCAATTCGTCGAGACGGTCCACCCAGTCGCCCGCGTAGTAATCCTGCAGGATGACTTCGACGCTGGTGTGGTTCAGGTTCATCACCGGGACCATGCCGTGTGTGGATTTGGTGGATGCTGTGCCCTTGCCGACTTTCTGGAAGACGGCCGAGCTGCCGTTGACGTTGCCGACGGTGCGGACGGTGTTGCGGAGCTTACTGCCCTGCCGTTGATAGGCTTCATGCACTTCGCGTTCGAACTGCTTGATGAAGGCCTGGTCGAGAGTGGTAGACATTTCTAACCTCTTGGTTTCGGGTTGCGTTTGGGGGAAGCTCCGGTCCGGTTGTCTTGCTTTAAAGGCCAGAAGCGGAGAAACGGACGGGCGGGCGCCTTTATTTACGGCGTTGTCTGCGCGGTCCGGTGAAAAAATTTCGCCGGGTGCGGTCCCTTGAAAAAAGGCGCAATTCCGGCGTTGATGGTTTCAATATATGATTTTATTCCTATGTTGTCAAGAAAAATTCGTGCATAGGTTCCGTTATTTTTTTTGCCCCCTTAAGTTGTTCTGAAAAATATTCTAGGATTGGGCGTTGCCTATCACCAACGAATCGGAATTTGCTCATGTTCGGAAAATTTTTTTCCCGTTTTACTTCTACAGACGAAGATGACGATTCGTCGCGTCGGCAGTTCGCGCGGCGCAGCGGCGATCATTGCGTCACGGTCATCAACGGCAAAATCTATCCGGTCGAGAACTGGAGTCTCGGCGGGTTCATGATCAATGCCGACGACCGGATGTTCGGGGTTGCCGATGCGTTCGACGTGACAATGAAATTCAAACTGCGGAACGCGATCCTCGATATCCCGCACAGCGCGACGGTGGTGCGGAAATCGCATAACCGCGTGGCGCTGCAGTTCAAACCGATGGCCAAAGCGATCAAGGACAATTTCCAGCAGGTTGTGGACGATGCGCTCAGTCAGGGTTTTGCGGATTCGCAGTTGATGTGATTTCTCCCGTTGATTTTTTTCACGGCTCCGGTCCGTCTTTTTCGGCAACGGCTATCGGCGCGTCTTCGTAAGTTGAAGCAATCCCTTTACTTTCGGGTGCGGGCAGAGCCAGAGGAATTTTTATCTTATAGATCGGATTTTGGCCTTGCGGATCGTTGTCGTTGGCTCCTTTGAGACGCACATATTCGTCGGCGAAGGCAATGCGGGTCGAGAGCGGCTTGCGACCGAACCCTGCCTCCTTCCGCCGCTGGGTGTAATCATCCCAAGCTTTTTCCAACGCGCCCATGAATTCATGATCAAATATGCCCCTAAAGCCTGTTTTTGCGGCATAATCCCTGATTTCATGTATATGCTTTTCAAGCGCCAGCATTTCCTGATCCGTGGGATGCCCCATGAGGCACGGATCAATGATTTTTACGACCGCTTCGAAGGCCAGCCGTTTATCCTTGAGCTCGGGGTGGCCGCCAAATTTATTGCGGTTATAAATATTCTTTCCTGAACGCTCCAGATCAACCATGTATAACACTTCAGCTATACACCCGATCAAAGGGCTTTCATAACCTTCAGCATTCAACAGTCCGCATTCGAATACGCGATCTTCCGGCCTCCGCGTCTGATCCGTGTGCGCTTCCTGTGCGTAATCGTCCTTGAGTTCCACCTTCGAGCGGAGTTGCTCATTGATACGCCGGGGCGGATTGCGCGATATGCCTATATAGTATTTGTCTTTCTTGCGATTCCATATCGAATAGATATAGAAACGCCCATTTTCCTGCGCTGCCTCAAAGTTCAAACGCAAAGGCACAAATGTACTGACCAACCCATCCGGCATAGCGAAAAGGCTTTCTAAACTGTTTCTCCACGACTGTTATAATTCCGTCTTCGCATACGCAGCAAGAAAAATCTGAGAGAAAAAATAAGGCCCGCCGGAGCGGGCCAAAGTTTATTGAGGTGGGTCGTTTTTTACAGGTTCGATGAGTTCTTTGCTTTACTCCCTGTCCTATTCGTCACTTGCCGCCATAAAGTTTCTGGAAACCTTCGGTGACTTTTGCGACGAAGGACGGATCGCGGTCGCGCCAGTAGCGCGGGTCGCGCATCATGGAGGTGAGTTCGCGGTCGTTCGGCGCATCGCCGGATTTGGCGGGGGCGCGGGAGAGCTTGGGCTCCTCGCCCTTCATCATGCGGTGGAGCGCCAGAATCCCCTCGTAGGAGCTTGAGAGACTGTTGAGTACCTCCGGGGGGAGGTTTTTCTGGCCGAAAGCGAGAAGCTGATGGGATATCTCGCGCCAGTTGTCCGGCCCGCCGAAATGCTGAACGAGTTTTTCGACCTCTCGGTCGGCCTGAAACTCGGCGGCGATCTCCACAATCATCGGGATCAGTTTTTCGGCGGCAATATTGTAAAGCTCCTGCGCCTGATCCTGCGTGAAGCCCTTTTCATGGAGGCGGGCGTTGATGTCCGCGTCGGGCTGGAAGAGGCCGTGCGAGCAGTCTATGCAATAATCATGCGGCGTTTTCGGCGCTGCGGGGGACTGGGAGAGTTTTTTCTCCAGCGCGTGATAGGACTGGAGGAATCTGTCCATACGGACTTCGCCGGATTCGGGGTCGAGGAATTTTTCGGGAATTTCGTTGGTGAGTAAATTTTCGGTCATGGTTTAATCTCCTTGCGGGTTAAAGATAAGTTCAAGTGGGTTTACGGCCGCGGTCGATGAGGCGCAGGATCGTGGCGACCATCGCCCGCTGGCCTTCGGCGTAGCGGAGCTGCTGGTCCGTCGAGGTCGGGGCCAGCGCCCTCTGGAAGCTGATCGCCTGCAGGTAGGACAGGGCGCACTTGCCGTCGTCGGTCGAAAAAAGACGGGCGAAGCACTTCTCGATATCGCGCAGTTCGAAACGCGAGGGTTCGGGGATTTGAAAGACGTATGGCCCCTCCTCCTGCCTGTCTTGTGCGTTACGGCTCTGGTCAAACATCGCGGCCTCCTTTCGCCCTGCGCTGCGCGTCTTCCACGGGGGCCAGGATTTCGGCGCGGATGATATCGCCAGGGACGGCCAGCGCCTCACCGAGGAAGCGGGCGGCGGCGGGGAGGTTGACAGTCAGCGCGGCCTCCGGGCCCATGGCGAGGACGGAGGTAATCCAGGTCAGGGTGTTCTGCACGTTTCTTTGTCCCTGCGAACGGGCCAGCGGGGAGCGGTAATCGACGGTGACGAGGCGGCCGTCGAGCGCGATGTCCGGCACCTCGCCGCGGCGGCGCAGAATGGCGAAGGCGCGTTTGATGAGGGGCGTGAGGAGTTCGGTCTGCAGGCGGCCATAGGTCGCTCCGAGGAGGAGCGACATTTCGGCGGCGCGTTCGAGCACCTCGGTGGCCGTCATGCGCGGGGAGGAGACGGGCGAGAGCTTGTCGGTCAAAAGCGCATGGCGGATGCGGGATTGCAGGTTTTCGAGGATGAGCTGCGAGACATCGAAGCGGCCGGGCATATCGAGCGGCTGCAAGCCCTTCGAGCCGACGGCCTTCGGGATGATGCTGCCGGGCGTGAGTTCGATATTGGCGGGGTTGAGTACGCCGTCATCGTCGGCCTGCCAGATTCCGGTCACGGCGATGGAGGCGTTTTTCAGGATCAGTTCGACGACCTTGTTCGCGGTTTTGATATCGGGCAGCGCCTTCATGACCGGCGATCGGCCATAGATTTCTCCGGGTGATTTCATCCAGCGGAAGCTGATGACGGGGGATTGCTCGAAGGTGCCGGACTGGAGGATGACGGGCTCGTGGCCAGACTCATCGAGCAGCGCCATGTATTCATAGGAGAGGCCCGCCGGCAGGACGGATTCGAGAATTTTGAAGCGAACCTGCGGGTCGCGGGAGGCGGACTCCAGAAGCGCGGCGGGAATTTCCGCGAAGGGGTAGCGGTCGAGTATCTGATCGAGGGTGAGCGGGATGTGGCGATAGGCGCCGTCGAGGGCGCCGTTTGCCCCCTCCTCCAGCACGATTTGCGACAGCGGGATGCAGGAAAAGCGGAAGGCCGAGAATCCTCCGGGCTCGGCTTCCTCGAAGGAGATCGTCGCCGTGCCGCCGACCACGAGGTCGAGGTAGCATTGATGGATTTCGACCGGGAAGTTGGAGCGGTCGAAATGCGACTGGATGGTGCGGGCGGCCTTTTCGAGGACAGGGGTCAGGGCGGCGGCCTCCTCCGGCGAAAGATCGGGGCCGGGCTTGAGGCCGAACCATTGCGACCAGGCGGGGGTGAGGTTGGCGAGTAGGCTGGAGGCGAGCTGGTCGGCGGCGTCCATCGCGGTGGCGTCATATATATGTGTGTTGCGCGGGGCGCCGGGGACGGGCTGGCCGAGGAATCCGCCGCGTTGCGGCAGGGCGTACTCGTAGGATTCTTCCCAGAGGCGGGTCCATTGAGTCCGCTGATTGCGTGCGGCTTCGTAACGCTCGATCAGGCGGGCGGCGAGCGCGGCGTCGTTGTTTTGTCCGGGCGAAGGGGAGCGACGCAGCGGGGTGACGGTGTTCATGGTTATTCTCCGAGCAGGGTTTTGCGGTTGACGTTATTGCCGAGTGCGCCGAGCAGGCCGCGAAAGCCGGTGCCGATGGTTCCGAGAAACCCGCGCTTGCGGGTCAGCAGGTCGCGGGTGCGGGCCTGCGCGGCCACGGTTTCGGGATCGGGCTCCGCCGGGGTCGTCGGCGTTACAGGCGTGACGGCGGTCTGGGCCGGGCTTTGCACGACGATGGTTTTGATTTTCGGCGCCTTGGGGCGCGAAGTCAGACTTCCCATGAGATTGTTCCTTTCGGGGTCAGGGGTTCGAGGGTTTCCGCCAGCGCGAAGAGGTTGCGCGGCGGGCGTGAAGCTTTTTCCGTCCCGCTGCATTTTTCCAGGTGGCGGTAGAGCTGCCACGGGGTGAGGATGAGGCGGTCGTGGATGCCCAGTACGCGCTTGACGGCCTCGACGCAGGTGAGCGGCATCAGGGGCGCGGCGCGGTTGCGGTTGTGCGCCTGCGATTCGATCACGGTGAGGCCGCAGGCGCGGAGCCATTGCGGGAAATCGAACCCGGCAGGCTGGTCATGCACGGTGACCTCGAAGCGGTTGGCCATCGGGTCGAGGCTGACCCAGTTGCGGCCATCGTTGATAATCACGAAGCAATGGCGGAAGCCGGGTTTGAGAAAGCGGAGCCAGGGCAGGTCCGTCTGTCCGGTGAAGGCGACCCATGTTTTCTGAAGCTCCTCGGTTTTTTGAGTACGGTGTGTCATTCGGCGGCGACTCCTTCATAAGGGGTGAACGATGGGGGGTGAACATAAGGGCGCGGGGCGGCGCGGGCCTGCGGGTCGTAGCGGAGAACCCAGCTGTTTTTTCTGAGTATCCCCTTCGATTCGAGGACCGGTTCGAGCTTGTCCATCGCTTCGCGCCAGAGTTTGGCGGCGCGGGCCTCCTTGATGCGGCGGGCGTCGGGGGCCATGTTGCGGCGGCCATAATAGCGCAGGACGAGGATGTGCGGCATGACGAGGGCGCGCTGACGGTAAAGGCGGTCGAGGATTTTCAGGATATCGGCCGGTTCGCAGGGGCGTTCGACCATACCCTGCCCCGCGATGATTCGTGCGCCTTCGGCCTTCGCCTGCTGCGCGGCGACGAACCAGAACCAGGCCTCCTCCACCGTGTCGAAGGGTGTGGTTTCGCGTTCGCGGATGACCGGGGTTCTATATTTCTGGCGGCTGAAAATCATGGGGCGGGCTCTCTTTTGTGTTCTTTATTTGTTCTTTTTGAAGATATAAATGTTCTGTTTATGTTCTCTTTTGTGCCAGAGAATTTTGCGGGAGTCAAGTAAAAAAATGGGAAATTATTCCTGAAATTTTTTATGGAGCCAGATCGATTTATTTTTATATACTATAAACGTTTTTTAGATTATAAATGTTAAATTATTGTTTTGTATGTATAATAATGTTTATACTTCTGTGACGTTTATAGGATATAAATTTGAAGCTCCCTCTCTCCGCCCCGACCTTTTCTCAACTTTTGGAGGCTATTCCGAAAGAACGGATGCCTATTATCCTCCAAAACATAAGACTTACAGATGCAGAAGGTAGATATCTGCACTGGGACCAAATACGCCATAAAACACCGCCGGATGACCTTTCTCTTGAAGAGTGGTGGCTTGGGATGTCTATTGCCAGAAGAGGCTCATCCTCCCAATCTGTGCCCTTCGATGACGGAAAGAAGACCAAATTTTTCTTTGCAGAGCCGCCAGAACTAAAAGCCCTGCTGCAATTTGTCGATATGAATGCCGGCGGCGTTCTTGGAGCATCGCACGGCCTCACCGCCGAAGACGGTCGCCGCTATATGCGGCGCTCCCTGGCGGAGGAGCCTTTTTCCAGTTCCTTTATCGAGGGCGCGGTCACTACACGCGACAGGGCGAAAAAAATGATTTTTGAGAATCGTGCCCCGCAAACACGCGACGAGAAGATGGTCTTAAACAATTACATGGGTATGGAGTTCGTCAAAGAAATTGTCGGAGAAAACCTTACGATCGGCCATATCCTAGAACTGCATAAAATCATGACCGAAGGCACTTTGGACGATGCTTCTGGCTCGGGGCGGCTGAGAACCGATGCCGACAGGGTCGAGGTGGTGTACGAACCCACCAATACGATCCTGCATACGCCTCCCCCCGCCCAATTCCTACCGGAGCGGTTGCAGGCTCTTTGCGATTTTGCCAATGCTGCGGGTGACGATCTGTCCTACTGTCACCCTCTGCTGAAGGCGATGACCCTCCATTTCATGCTGGCCTTTGATCATCCTTTCGTGGACGGGAACGGCCGGACGGCGCGGGCCTTGTTTTACTGGTTCATGCTCAAGGCCGGCTACTGGCTGATGGAATATACCTCTATCTCAAGCGTGATCGCGGACGCGCCTGTTTCCTATTATAAGGCGTTTCTTTTTTCGGAAACAGCGGACGGGGATTTAACCTATTTTTTCCTTCATCAGGCGAGAGCCACGCGTGATGCGCTCAAGCGTATGCATGAGTACGCCGACAATAAGAAACAGGAGTTTGAAGATTTTAGAGCCGTTATCCTTGAGCAAAAAGCCGACACTCCCCTCAATTCCAGGCAGATTGCGCTTATTCAGGATTTCCATCTCGGAAGGGAGAAAATCATGATGATCCGAAATCACCAAGAACGTTATAATGTCAGCTACCTGACTGCGCGCAAAGACTTGGAAGATTTAGTGGGGAGAGGTCTTCTTTTTAAGTCGAAACAAGGCCGCGATTCAATCTACAAGCCCGGAATCAGACTCAAGAAAGAGGTCATGGCTTTGCTTCGCTGACGCTGTCATTTTTTTTTAGCATTTTCTTCCTATTTACGTTTTCTTCATAAAATGGGACTATTATCCTATCATGTTTACGCATACGCAGATATGGATTGGACTCGACCGCCTGGCGGCGTCGAAGGGGTATTCGGCCTCGGGGCTGGCGCGGCTGGCCGGGCTGGACCCCACCTCCTTTAACAAAAGCAAGCGGCACAGCCCGGACGGAAAACCGCGATGGCCCTCCACCGAGAGTCTCTCGAAGGTTCTTTCCGTTACGAATTCCACGATGTCGGATTTCATCGCTCTGGTCGATGCGCCGGAACTGGATGGAAAAAAACTGACGCGCAAGGCGGTTGCGCTGGAGGCCGCCGCTGCGCTTTTGTCCACGCAGTCCGTTCTGTTCAACGCGACCGAACCCTTCACGCTGAAATCCGGAAAGAAAAGCCCGGTTTATATTGACTGCCGCCGTTTGATCTCGTTCGTGGCCGAGCGCAAGATGCTGATGGATCACGGCGCGTGGCTGATCCGTCAGAATCTCGACCTTGCCGATATCGACATCGTCGCGGGCGGCGAGACGGCGGGCATTCCCTACGGCGCTTTTATCGCCGAGCGGCTGGAGAAGCCGATGATTTATGTCCGCAAGGAGCCGAAGGGTTACGGACGCATGGCCCAGGTCGAGGGCGTTCTGCCCGAGCAAATGGAATCCGGACGGGCGCCGCGGGTGCTGCTGGTCGAGGATTTACAGACCGACGGGGGCAGCAAGATCACCTTCGTCAATGCGCTGCGGAATGCCGGGGCTATTGTGGAACACGCGTTCGTCGTTTTCCATTACGGCATCTTTCCGCAGAGCGAAACCAATATGCGGGAGATGGGGATTACGCTCCATGCGCTCACGACGTGGTGGGAGGTTCTGGAGGCCGCACGGAAAGGCGGTCATTTCGACAAGGCGACGCTGTCGTCCGTTGAATCCTTCCTCGACGATCCGAACGGATGGCAGGCCCGTCATGGGTAAAGCCGTGCGTATCGACCCTCGCACGGCGCTCTTCGGGGGCGCGGCATGAAAATGTGTTTTCATGCCTCAGAGAAAGCGCAGGCGCAGGCCGCTCTGGAGGAATACACAAAAAAATACGGGAATGTCCCTATCGAGGAGGCGGATGTTCTGGTCGTGCTTGGCGGCGACGGAACGATGCTTCACTCCCTGCACTCTTTCATCACGATCAACATTCCGATCTATGGGCTTAATCTTGGTACGCTGGGGTTTTTGCTGAACGAGCACCGGAAGAAGGATCTGCCCGAGCGGATCGCGGCGGCGCGGCCCTACACGATTCACCCGCTGCGGATGGATGCTTCGGACAAGCACGGGAAGGTTTATACGGAACTCGCGTTCAATGAAGTCTCGCTGTTGCGGGAGACGCACAATACCGCCAAGCTGATGATTTTCGTGAATGACGAGGTGCGGTTGCCGTTACTGGTCTGCGACGGGATCATGCTGTCCACGCCGGTGGGCAGCACGGCCTATAATTCCTCGGCCTCCGGTCCGATTGTTCCTTTGGGAGCGAATGTTCTCCCCCTGACGCCGATCAGCGCGTTCCGCCCGCGGCGGTGGCCCGGCGCTTTGATTCCCAATACAAGCCGCGTGCGGTTCGAGGTGATCCGCCCGCACGAGCGGCCGGTCAGCGCCTCGGCGGATTATAAGGAAATCCGCGATGTGGTGACGGTGGATATCCGCGAGTACCGGGAGATTTCGCAGACTTTGCTGTTCGACCCTGACAATCACCTTGAGGAGCGGATTTTCCAGGAGCAGTTTGCGCCTTAATTGACTTTTTGCTGTTCCTGTTTTTTCCATATATAATCTTGCTATGAAAGAAACCCTGCCCGCTCATGCGTTTGAACAAGAAACCGGAATGACCGGGATTTCTTATTCTTATGTGCTGCCTGAGGATCTTCAGCCTGAGAACACGCGGCCGGAATCTTCTTTTCATTCTTTAGTTAATGTCTGGGATGCTGCCGCGCAGAATCGTCTCTATCAGATGGTTGATGAAACACTCGCGCTTAATCCCGGATCGGGGCTGGAACGGATACCGCTTGACCGGACATCGCCGCAAGCGATTCAGGATTTCCTGCACGGCGTGGTTTCCGGATTCAATGCCGATGATATCCATTACTATCTAAGCCTTCACGGTCTTCTTAGCAGCGGCAATGACGATGCCGGCTTCCAGAAAATTCCCGGCTATAAGGACAGGATTGCACAGGCCGCCCTTGAACACAGGCTCGGGCATCAGCTCGGCTGGCTGGCGTCGCCTCAGACGATTGATCGTATCAAGCAGCAGGCCGGACTGGGTGACTGGACGCCCACGCGAGGAGAATTGAGAAAAGCAGAAAGAGAGATGTTCACGATTTCCATGCCGGCGGGAACGAGCGGAGACAGGTCTGCGGTATCCGGCGGACAGGCTTCCTCAGTCGAGCACGATCTGCTCAGGCTGTTGGAGCACTATAAAGGTTAGGGTTTTCGGCACGGTTAGTGCCGTAGGGTTATTTTTAATGCGCCTGTGCTTCATCCTGTCATTCCGGCGAAGGCGGGAATCCATTTTTTATTTAACTACAGAGATAGACAGAGATTTCCGTGCGTATGGTCTCTGCCTTGCTCTGTTTGGCCCTGTCGTTAATTCTCTATCATGTTCAGCATTTCTGCCAACAGGCTGTCGCTAACTTCATAAGGCGCCGCCCACTCCAACAATATTTTTTTTCTTCTTTCTTCATCAAATGAATGCCAGCGATCCTGTAATTTAATTCGCTCAAGAATTCGCTTATATGCCACTGATTTCTTGGTCAGAATCATCCATTCTTTCCAAGAATTAGCATCATCTTGTTTATTATTGCTCTCATAAAACTCAATAATTGCTTGTAAATTTTCTCTTGCGATATCAGCTATATACCCGCCTCCATCTCCTACAGGATTATCCATACTTGCGATGAACTTCGTTTCCGCAATAAACCTGTGCAAAGCCAGAAGTTTGTTTATGTCCTTGATCGTGAGCATCTTTTTAAACTCTCCAGAGTTTTCTGGATCCCCGCTTTCGCGGGGATGCTAAAAGGGGGCGGATTGTTGTTGTCCATCTCAAGAATTAAGTTAGAAGAATTTTTCTTTTAAATAATTGCTAATTAATAATTTCATTATAACCGCAAGCACTGAGATAGCTTATTAGCATGTCTTTTGTAAGCCTTTTCTTAATAATTCTTTTTTCATAATTAGAGGGTTTCTCCCATTTCTGGACCTCTCCTTTCGAATACCACACCCACTTGTCGTCTTTAAGAGCATACAATATTCGAACACAAACGCCCTTTTCCCATCTGTAAAACGCGGACAAAGAGTCTTCAAAATAGCGAATCTTCATGGCAGTGAATTCATTTGCCTCAATAACACTCCCTAAAAAAGGCCAACCATTTTCAAGGCTAGTTATTATTTTTATATATTTATCCTTAGGTGTAATTGAAATTAGAAAGGGTCTACCAGTATAAGACTGCTCAATCTCACCAGTTACAAATTGGTATGGAAAAGTATTACCCACGCTATCGCTAATAATTTTTTTTATCTGTTTTTCAGAAACATCATCGACAACAATTAATTCCATAGTTAGAGCCTGTATAAGCTATTTTTTTACATGGGCTTGTAAATATCTAATTAGCCTCGACCTTTTCCACTTAAGCCTTCCTCGGTTTCCCCGGGTTGAGTTCGCGCAGGCGGCGTTGCTGGGAGAATTCGTTCTCGATCAGGGAGAGCTTGTCGGCCATCGTCTCATCGAGGCTGCCGCCGCTCATGATATCCTGCGGCACGAGGCCGAGGCGTTCGGCGATGTAATGGTAGCCCTTCACCTGATCGGGGAGATCGAGACGAAAACGATCCTTGTCCATTTTCTCCCTGGTCTTTTCATCCCAGAGGCGGCAATTATCCGGCGAGATTTCGTCAGCGAGGAGGATGTAGAGTTCGCCGTGTTCGCCCCACAGCCGTCCGAATTCCAGCTTGAAATCGACTAGCATGACACCAAGGCCCGCGAAGAAGCCGTTGAGGTAGTCGTTCACGCGCCAGGCCATGGCCACCATTTCCTCCAGCTCGTAGGTATCCGCCCACCCGAAGGTGATGATATGATCCTCGCTGATCATCGGGTCGTTCAGTTCGTCGTTCTTGTAATAAAATTCGATCAGGGGGCGGCCGAGAACCGCGCCCTCCTTGATGCCCAGACGCTTGCAGAGCGAACCGGCGGCGATGTTGCGGACGACGAGTTCGATGGGGATGATGTCCACGGCGCGGACGAGCTGTTCGCGGGCGTTGATCGAGCGCAGGAAATGGGTCGGGATCCCCGCCCCCTCCAGCCGCGTCATGATATGGGCGGAGATGCGGTTGTTCAGCACGCCCTTGCCCGCGATAATCGCGTGTTTCTTTCCGTTCAGGGCGGTGGCGTCGTCCTTGAAGTGCTGAATGACCGTGCCGGGGTCCGGCCCCTCGAACAAAATCTTGGCCTTGCCTTCGTAGAGTTTCTTTTTACGTGGTGCCATTGTGCGACCTTTGTCCTTCTCTCCTGATATCTTTGCCGTATTCTTCCGGGCTGCGCCCCTTCATATAACAATGGATTTCAGAGGATTCAAATGGTAGAAATAGCCCGACACACGTTTTTGTTGGTTTTTTACTGCTGGAGAGCCGCTTATGACCACTTTCGATGACAGAGAACAAGCTTTTGAGAGAAAATTCGCGCACCAGGAAAAGGTGGATTTCGCCGTGGAGGCCCGCACCTCCAAGCTGTTCGGCCTGTGGGCCGCTGAAAAGCTGGGGATCACGGGCGATGCCGCCACGGCTTACGCGCAATCGGTTGTTGCCGCGAATCTGGAGGAAGCCGGGTTTGAAGATATCCTCCGCAAGGTTCGCAAGGATTTTCAGGATAAGGGCGTCGAGATTTCCGACCATCTGATGAATGTCGAACTGGACAAGGCCTTGGCCGAGGCGCGCAAGCAAATCCAGAATTCGTGATCCTCATGCAGCTTTATGGAAAAATTATCAAGAGCGGCCTGATCGGGGCCGCTTTTTTGTGTCTTGTGTCCGGCGCGGCGTTCGCGGTCAACCCGTTTGCGGTCAAAGCCAAAGGCGATAAGACGCTTTCTCTTCTTCAGGAACGGGCGGGGAAAGGCTGCTCCGTCGAGGCGATCATGCCGAAAATCCAGCAGGTCAAGCCGCTGGGCGATGCGGGGAAGCTGGATGAGGCCGATGCACTTCTGGACGAGATTCTGGCGTGGTTTGCACAAACGCCGTGCGGGGATGGTGACAAAACCGCCCTGCCCGACACTCCCGTCAATACCGATTGGAGTCACGATCAGGTTGTGACGATCAATGGCTATAGCGGCGATGCGATGGAGCCGTTTATTTCCCGCGACGGGGCGTATCTTTTCTTTAACGATGATAAAATCGCCGATAAGGAAAAGGATATGTTCTGGGCGAAGCGGGTGGACGACACGACTTTCGCTTTTCAGGGCGAGATCGAGAACGTCAATAGTTCATATGTGGACGGCGTGCCGAGCATGGACGATCACGGGCGGTTTTTCTTTATGTCGGCGCATAAATACGGATTTTTTAACAAGACCACAGTTTATAGCGGAATTTTCAAGGACGGGGCCGTGGAGGAGATCGTTCCGCACGACCGTCTGGCGCTCGGAAAACTTGGCTGGCTGAATATGGATATCGAGATCAGCGCAGACGGGCGGACGCTTTATTCCACGCAGACGCATTTCGAGGGCAGTGTTCCGGTGGAATCCTATTTCTTTTATGCGAAGAAAGACGGCGATTCATTTGTGCCGCAGGAGGACTCGGCGAAGATTTTTGCGACGCTGAACAAGGATAAGGTCGTCTACGCGGCCTCTATTTCACGGGACGAGAAGGAAATTTTCTATACGCGGCTGCTGCCCGGTCTGATCTTCCAGAGCCTTGTCGCCAAGCGCACGAATAAGGACAGCGCATTCGGGGAGCCGGAGGTGATCGCCGTGATTACGGGGTTTGCGGAAGCTCCGGCGCTGAGCGCCGATGAGACGATGCTTTATTATCACAAGCGAAACGAGAAGACGGGCAAATTCGAGATCAGGGTTTTGCAGCGGAAGAGGTGAGATTCGATGGAGCTTCTGGTTATCCTGCTCGGCGAGTTTTTGTTTTTTCCTTTTCTGGGGGCTCTGTTCGCCGCCGTTAATTTGTTCGTTTGCCTGTTCAGCGGCTTTCTTCAGTTCATTTTCAGCGCTCCTTTACCCCTGCCACAACAGGCACTTGTTGGTGAAACAGAAAAAGCCCTGCTCCGGCATGGTTTCATGAAGCCCATGAAGGTGATCCTGACCCTCTGCGCGATTTTTTTTCTGCTGACGCTTCTGGCTTTTGCTGTGATGAACCAGTTTTTTTTCGAGCCGACGGTGCGTTCGATCGCGGCGCAGATCGCGCAGAAAAAGGGCATGGAGATTTCCTTTGCCGCCGCACAGGGCAATTTGTTCAGCGGCACACTGGTTCTTGACGGGCTGACGGTGAAAAGCTCGAAAGGCACCAGGGCGGATTTCGATGTTGAGGCCAAGAGTGTCGCCCTCGATGTCAATGTTTTCAGCCTGCTCTCCTCCGCGATTATCATAGAGAGTTTGCGCGTGGACGGTGTCGCGGGCGATATAAGCATGAAAGCCAGAGACGTGACCGCTCTGCCCTCCCCAGCCCAGCAACAAGCCGACGAACCGCTGAAGCCGAAAAAGGCTTTCGTTATTCATGATTTGTCGATCCTTCATGTCAGTCTTAGACTTTATAATAACAGCACAGAACCTCTTCACCTTGCGCTGAACACCCTCGAAAGCAAGCCCTTCCGAAGCCAATACGCGATTTTCGATACGTTCTTCCGGTCGAATATCCAGGGGCGTCTTGACGGGCAATGGCTGAGCATTACCTCCCGCGAAATTCCGAACGGGCGCGAGACGGAGTGGAACCTTGAGGATTTCCCGGTGGCGGCCATCGGCGCGTTCACGGACAAGGCGCCGCTGAACTGGTTTACGCGCGGGAGGCTGACCGCGCAGGTCAAGGACCGCTGGCAGGACGGGGATCATCCTGAAATCATAATGGACTGGTCGCTGCTTTTTGAGGATGCGCGGGTCGAGGCGCCCGCCGGGGCGAGTCTGCTCAGCAAGACGATGACGCTTCCCCTCATCAATTATATCAACGGGAAGACGGAGCCTGTGGATTTGAAATTCAGCCTGAGGCTCAATGAGCGCCAGTTCGAAAGCGCGTCTTCTCTGGATGCGGCGGGATTGTGGGATGCGACCGTCGCGGGGCTGTTGGAGAGTCTGGCCGTTAACGCCGGAGAAAAGAAAAAGGCGATCCAGCAGGGTGTGAAGGATAAAATCGACGGGCTTAAGGATTTTTTGAAAAAAGATGAAGACGAGCCAGAAGAAGAAGGCGAAACAAAAGCCCCGGAGTGACCCGGGGCTGAACAGCTTTTTTACGAATTAGGATTCTTGCTTTTTTTACTACACACCTTCTCTTACCAACTTATGTGCCGTTGTCCGGTTTTAACGGAGACACTAAACTGGCCTCTCACAACGCCCCGAACAGCCATGCACGTGCCGCATAGGAGCCTTGTGTGTCTTGATTGACTCCATCGTTGCAAATCGGCGTCTGCCTTCGCAAGAAAAAAATTCACAGGGGGCCGGGGTTGTATGTTTTCCGCGCTTTTGCCCCCTGTTTTGTTGCCGTGCAATATGCTATGGTTTTTCATGTTTTCCTTGAATAACCGCTGATCCGTGCCTATCTTTGCACAGAATCGGGCGGAGGATACCAACCGGAGGGTTTTATGAGCGTTGATGCTGCGATGATCGAGCAGATGATTCTTGAGGGCATCCCCGATGCCACCGTGAAGGTGGAGGATTTGCGCGGGGACGGGGAGCATTACGCCGCGTATGTCGTCTCGCCCTCCTTCGCCGGAAAGACCCGTGTGCAGCAGCACAAGATGGTGTTCGATGCGATGAAGGGGAAAATGGGGGACGAGTTGCACGCGCTGGCGCTGCAGACCTCGGTGCCGGAGTAATTTTGTTTTACAGAGAAAGGGAGTCCGCATGATGGACAATGTGGTTTTCGACCGTATCCGCAAGGAGCTCAAGGACAATGACGTGGTGCTGTTCATGAAGGGGACAGCGGCATATCCGCAGTGCGGGTTTTCCTCCGTGGTGGTGCAGGTTCTTTCGCATCTGGGCATCCCGTTCCGGGATATCAACGTGCTGGAGGATAACGATATCCGCGAGGGGATCAAGGAATTCACGGACTGGCCGACCATTCCGCAGCTTTACGTCAAGGGCGAGTTCATCGGCGGGTCGGATATCGTGCGCGAGATGTACGCGACCGGGGAGCTGCAGGAGCTTCTAGCGGAAAAAGGGCTGCTGAACGCGGCCTGATTGGCTATTGCCAAAAGCAAGATACAGGTTTCAAGTTACAAGATTCTTGATCTGCCCGCACTCCTTTTTGTCATTCCTGCGAAAGCAGGAACCTCCAAAAAAATTGAGAGCGAACGAGACTGGAGCGCGAGAAGCTTTGAGTCTTCGTGTCTTTGCGATTCAGGACCGCAAGCGCGAACGGGTCATTTTGAATCGCGAAGGCGCGAAGCGGTCTGCGGTTGTCGTTACTCCTCCGTCATTCCGGCGCAGGCCGGAATCCATTTTCTGTGCGTTACAATTTTTCACCGCAGGGGCGAAGAGACCGCAGAGTTTTTTTTGAAACACGGCGGGCACGACGATTTCCGGCTCCCCTGTCTCGTTGTCATGCCCGCGCAGGCGGGTATACATTTTTATGAACTACAGAGATAAACAGAGATTTTCGTGCGTATGGTCTCTGTTTATCTCTGTAGTCATTATTACTCGATCCCCGCTTTCGCGGGGATGACAAGGGGGGGGCGGGGATGACAAGGTGAAGCGCTGTGCGCTTTGCGTCTTCGCGGCTTGGCGATGAAAAGGCTAAAGGCGCTGTGAGGCTTTTGAATCGCGAAGACTCTAAGGCGCGAAGCAGCCTGCGCCTGCTGCACGGTTTGCGCTTAATAACGAAGAAATCCTTTATTTTTAACGCGTCACCTTGCTGTGGCGGTAGACGTGGCAGCACATGATGAGGCCGAAGCCGATGAGGGTCGAGATCATCGCCGTACCGCCGTGGGAGACCATCGGCAGCGGGATGCCCACCACGGGAATCAGGCCCATGGCCATCGAAATATTTATAAAGACGTGGAGCGAGAAATTCACCGTGAGGCCGACGGCGAGATAGCGCCCGAAATTATGGCGGCAGCGCATGGCGATCCGCAGGCAGGTCATGAAAATCAGTGCGAAGAGGCCGAGCAGAAAAGCGCCGCCGAAGAGTCCCCATTCCTCCGCCCAGAGGGTGAAGATGAAATCCGTCTGTTTTTCAGGGAGGAAGTTGAGCTTGCTCTGCGTCCCCTCCATAAAGCCCTTGCCGTAAACACCGCCGGAGCCGAGCGCGATTTTCGATTGCGTGATGTGATAGCCGGAGCCAAGCGGGTCGAGTTCCGGGTTAAGGAACACATAAACCCGCTGCTTCTGATACTCATGCATGAATTGCCAACCGATGGGAATGGCCGCAAGGCCCGCGGCGATGGCGGATATGAAAATCCACAGCGGGGCGCCGGCGATAAAGACCATCGCCGCTCCACCCATCAGGATGAGCATGGCCGTGCCCAGATCGGGCTGAAGCATAACAAGCCCCACGGGCGCGAGGATCAGAACGGCAGGGATAATCAGGAAGGTCAGGCGGCGGACCTGCTCCGGCCCTGCGCCGTGGAAGTGCCGGGCCAGCGCCATGATCACCGCGATTTTCATGATCTCGGAGGGCTGGATCTGGATGAAGCCGAGATTAATCCAGCGCTGGGCGCCCATGCCGATATGGCCCATAATGTCCACGAGGATCAGCAGAACGAAGGCCACGCCGTATAGGGGCCACGCCAGGCGGTACCACCAGCGCATATCGACCAGTGCGACGGCGCACATGATGACCAGACCGCCGCAGAAACGGATCAGTTGCTTGTCCGCCCACGGCGAGAAGCTTCCGCCCGCCGCGGAATAAAGCGAGGTCGCACCCACACCCATCACGCAGCAGAGAAGAAAGACCAGACCCCAGTTGAGATTCATGAAACGCTGGAACAGCGTTTGTTCGGGCTGAAGGAACATGGAATCGCGGATCATGCCGGCCCCTCCCGCCCCGGCTTCTTGCCGGGGGTTATGGTTTCCGGTGAAGGCTTTAACTCCTCCACCGGGCTGGTCTGCATGGCCATGGCGGATGGGTCACGGGTTTGCGCGCGGAGCAGCAGTTCCTTGGCGATGGGCGCCGCCGCCCGTGAACCGCCGACCCCGTGTTCGACGACCACGCTGCAGACGTAACGCGGGGCGTGGATCGGGGCATAGCCGACGAAGAGCGCGTGGTGGCGCTGCTCCCACGGCAAATCCTCATTCTTGACGCCTTTGGCGCGTTGTTCCTTGGTAATTCTTTGCACCTGCGCGGTTCCGGTCTTGCCGCCCATCTCCATGCCCGCCTCCACGATGCGTGAGCCGTATGCGGTTCCTCCGGCTGTGTTCACGACGCTTTCCATACCCTTGAGGATATAGGCCAGGAAATCCTCACGGACTTCGTTCATTTTTTCAGCCGGGGCGGGCGTTTTATCCTGCTCGCCGATTTTTGCGGTGATCCACGGCTTGACCGCGTATCCGCCATTGACCAGACGCGCCGTCATGACCGCGAGCTGCAGGGGCGTGGTCAGCACATAACCCTGCCCGATGGCATTGACCACCGTTTCGCCGTTGTGCCAGCGCTCCGAATAGCGGCCATATTTCCAGTTTTTGTCCGGCATGATGCCGGGGCGTTCATCCTCCAGATCGAAGCCAAGCTTGCTACCCAGACCGAAGCGGCGGCCGACTTCGGCGATCCTGTCGATGCCCATCTCTGCGGCGATGGTGTAAAAATAAGTGTCGCAGGATTTCTGGAGGGCGCCGATGATATCCACGCGGCCATGACCCTGCGGACGCCAACAGTGGAAGCGCTGCTTGCCCATCATGTAGAAGCCCGGACAGTAAACCGTGCGGTGGCCGTTGGTGACTCCAGACTCAAGGCCGGCCAGCGCTGTGATCATCTTGAAGGTCGACCCAGGCGGGTACTGACCGACGAGCGCCTTATGGCTCAGCGGCAAGGAGGTGTCGTCCAAAAGGCTTTTCCAGATGCTGGAGGGAATTCCGCGGGAGAAGAGGTTGGGATCGTAGCCGGGATGGGAGGCCATCACATAGACGGCTCCAGTCTGCGCGTCCATGACGACGGCAGAGGCGCTGCGCTCCTTGCTCAGCAGTTCGTGCGCGTAACGCTGAAGCTCGGCGTCGATGGTCAGGGTAATGCGGTCGCCCGGCGTTGCCTCTAAGCGCTTGAGTTCGCGGACCTCGCGCCCGACGACATTGACCTCAATCTCCGATGCGCCTGCCTTGCCGCGCATTTCGCCGTCATACTGTTTTTCGATGCCTATTTTTCCGATTTTGAATCCGGGCAGGGAGAGGACGGGTTCTTTTTCGCCCTCGGCCTTTAGAATATCCTCCGACACGGCGCCGACATAGCCGGTGAGATGCGAGGTTTCGAGGCCGTAGGGGTAGTTTCTGGTCTCGCCTCTTTCCACGAAAATGCCGGGAAGGTCGGGAAGATTAACCTGGATGCGGGCCACCTCCTCCCAGGTCAGATCCTCCTTGACCTTTACGGGAAGAAATTTCGGAATTTTTTTCGCCTGCTCGATGACGGAGTCGATGACCTGATTTTCGAGTGGGATCAGCTTTTGCAAAGCCTGAAGAGAGGTCCGCATATCCTCTGTCTGTTCGCGGATCATGTGGACCTGAAAATTCTCCACGTTCACGGCCAGAGGAACGCCAAAGCGATCGACGATCAAGCCCCGCGGCGGGCTGATGAGGCGCAAATTGATGCGGTTCTTGTCGGCGAGAACCTTGTAGCGATTGCCCTCCACGATTTGAAGGTAAGCGAGGCGGCCGCCGAGAACTCCCAGACCCACGATCTGCAGGCCGCCGACCAATAGCGTACGGCGTGAAAATGTCTTGAACCCTTCGTCGTCGCTGCGTCTAGCCATGGGCTCTCATCGTTTCTTGCGACGATTTCCGCCGGGCCTTTCCGGCAGAACCGTATGCGTTGCATGGAGGAGGATGCTGACAACCGGGAACAAGGCGGCGCCTAATCCTATCATGATCCCCGCCTGTTGGACGGGCGGCCAGTACAGGTTCAGCGCTCCCATCAGGAACCATTGACAAAGGATTGTGGCGACGCTGACCAGAAAAAACCCAATCCAGACGATCAGGAAGGGCTGGCCGGTGAGAAAAAGCCTCTGGTCCGTCACCAGCCAGCGCACCATGACCAAAACCAGTGCGTTCAAACCGATCGGGGCACCGGAGAGCAGATCGAGCAGAAGCCCCATGAAGAATACGAACCAGAGGGGGACCAGAGTGGGCCTGTAGGCCGACCAGTAATAAACCGCCATCAGGAAAAGAGGCGCTCCCAAACCCGAGGCCGAAAGCAACGATGGCCCCTGGACATTCACAAAAAACAGCAAGAAAATGACCAGGTACGCCACACTGAAGCGCAGGAGGGTCTGGGGCATTTCCGGGTAATCGGTCATTGCCCCCCCTCCTCTGTCTTTTGGGCCTCTTCCTTTTTCTCGGACGTAATGGGTTGCAGGATTTTCTCCGCCGGGTTCAATTTGCCGTTCATCAGCAATATCCGCACGAACTGGAGGCGGTCGCTATCGGCAAAGAGGCGCACGAGCTTGCGTCCTTCCCCGTCCGTTTCAATGCGCCCGACGGGCAGGCGGGGCGGGTAAATGCCGCCATGGCCCGAGGTAATCACCCTTGCGCCTTCGGCGATCTCGCTTTCCCGCGGGAAAAAGATCAATTCGGGGGTATCGGTGTTTACGCCCCGCATGATGGCATGGAGCGTTGTTCCCTCAATGATGATCGGGACACGCGAGTTGATGTCGGTCACGAGCAGGATGCGGGATGTGTTCTCCCCGGTTTCGATCAGGCGGCCGATCAAGCCGTCGCCGGTGAGGACGGAATCGCCCTTGGACACACCGTCCCGGGTTCCCGCCGCGACGAGAAGGCTTTTGACGAAGTTTTGACCTGAGCCTGAAATGATGCGGGCGCTCATGTATTCAAACTCGGGATCAATTTTAAGATTCAGCAATTCGCGCAAGGATTTGTTTTCCGATTCCAGGAGCAGCGCCATCTGGTACCATTCGCGCAGACGGGCGTTTTCGGATTCCAGGCGCTCAGACTCGGCGCGCAGAGCGGCGATATCGCGCACGTTGGAAAACAGGGAGGTCGCGCCGTCGAACGGCCAGGATACGAGCCTGAGGACGGGAGCGAAACGATCAGAGAGGGTTGTACGAATGCCCTCGAAAACCTGCGGGCGCAGGGTGGAGAGCAGCATGAGAACAAGGGATATGACAATCAGGATGACGGACCAGAAGGCCGTCACCGCGATGGGAAACGGCAGCACCCTGGCAATGCTTTTTGTGACCGCGTTGCGCTTCAAAGGCCGAGCACTTTCATCTGAAAAATAGTCTTGTCTTCAGTGTTAGACAAGCCCCCCTCCGATTGCAAGACACCCCTTCACGTCCGTGACGGGGTGCGACAGAGTCTTTACCAAACACACGTGAAATTTTAATACGTTCCGATCAGGACGTGCCGTAAGGCCTTTCCCGCCTCAAGCGCATGGCCGGTTCCCAATGCCACGCAAGTGAGGGGATCGTCGGCCAGCGTGATGGCCAGCCCCGTCGCATGGCGCAGAACAAAATCGAGATTGGTCAGGAGCGCACCGCCGCCGGTCAGAACAATTCCGCGGTCCACAATATCCGCCGCCAGTTCAGGCGCAGTGTGTTCGAGCGCGACCTTCACGCCTTCCACGATCTGGCCGACAGGTTCGGCCAAGGCTTCGGCAACCTGTCTTTCGGTGACCACGATTTCCTTGGGTACGCCGTTCATCAGGTCGCGGCCGCGAATTTCCATCGTGCGCCCCTCGCCGTCACCGGGCAGGCAGGCGGAGCCGATTTCCTTTTTAATTCTTTCGGCGGTGCTTTCGCCGATCAGCAGGTTATGGACGCGGCGGATGTAGGCGATAATCGCCTCGTCCATCTTGTCGCCGCCCACGCGCACGGAGCGCGAATAGACGATGCCGCCCAGAGAGATGACCGCGACCTCCGTCGTGCCGCCGCCGATATCGACAACCATGGATCCTGTAGGCTCGGTCACGGGCAGGCCGGAGCCAATGGCGGCGGCCATGGGTTCCTCGATGAGGTAGACTTCGGAGGCGCCGGCGCTTTCGGCAGATTCCTGAATGGCGCGGCGCTCAACGGCGGTGGAGCCGGAAGGCACGCAGATAATCATTTTCGGAGAAACGAAAGAGCGGCGGTTATGCACCTTGCGGATGAAATGCTTGATCATCGCCTCGGTCACTTCGAAATCGGCGATGACACCGTCACGCAGGGGGCGGATGGCCACGATGCTGCCCGGCGTGCGGCCCAACATCTGTTTGGCCTCGTTGCCGACCGCGAGGGTCTGTTTCTTGCCGCCGACGATGGACATGGCGACGACCGAGGGTTCGTTCAGGACGATTCCCTGATCCTTGACATAGACCAGCGTGTTGGCGGTTCCCAGATCGATCGCCATATCGGATGACATAAAGCCAAAAAGCCTGGAAAACATAGAAATTATGCCCGTTCGGTCAAAGAGAGATTACAATTCGTGCGGTTCTTTTCAGCTATAGCAAAAGGCCCGTGTGAATGCACTCCTTCACTATACCGAAAGACACGACTTTCAACAGTCTCGTGCATGAAATTATTTTTTCAGGCCCGCAACCGCGTTTACGCAGAAGAGGAAAGAGTGAAAAATCGCTGGAAAATCAAAGGACAAGCGCGAATACACTCCGCGCCCGCCGACCTAGCCCTGACGCGCCTTGTAGCGCGGGTTCTTTTTATTGATTACATACAAGCGGCCCTTGCGGCGAATCACCTTGCAGTTGCGGTCCCGCTTTTTCAAAGATTTCAGTGAGTTAACGACCTTCATTGTCCCAATTCCATTCGGAGCTATTCAAATTTGATGGCGGACATTAGCGGCCCACCGCCCCGATTGTCAAGGTTTCGTTCGCAAAAAACCCTCTAATGTTATGAAAAAACAGGTAAAAACCTGTCGAATTAACCAAACTCTAAGGTTCAGGGGGCATAGTATACAAAAGTGTGTGTGTGGAACCCTTCCCATGGAAAAGACCGATTCGCGTAAAGTCTTCAAGGCCGGCGAGACCATCCTGAGACAGGGTGAGGCGGGGGACTCCGCCTATATCATCGAGGAAGGGAAAGTCGAGATAAGGTTCAAGGATGCCGAGGGGCGCGAACGCGTTCTGGGCACCCGCGGGGCGAACGCCATGATCGGGGAAATGGCGATTATCGACAAGGCGCCGCGCACGGCGACCATCGTCGCTCTGGAGGATTGCAAGCTGCTGGAAATCACGCAACACGATTTTTCGCGGCGGCTGGAGAATGCCGACTCTGTTCTGAAAATGGCCACCCAAGTTATTCTGACCCGTTACCGCGATACTTTGACCCGCGCCGAAATCTGGGGTGAGCGTTATCAATGGCCGCCCGCCGAGATGGTGGAGTTGAGTTATGTCGAGAAGGCGGATGCCGTTCAGACCATCACCATTGCCAATGAATTTAAAGACGCGCTGCTGACCAAGTTCGTGCAGCTTTACTATCAGCCGATTATCAGCCTGAAAACCGGGGAGATTAAGGGCTTTGAGGCGCTGATGCGCTGGAACCATCCTAAAAAAGGGTTTATCTCCCCCGCCATCTTCATTCCCGTCGCGGAGGAAAGCGGCCTGATCATCGAGGCGAGCAAGTGGGCGCTGCGCGAGGCGTGTCATGCGCTCAAGCGGATCGAGGCGGCGGTGAACCCCGCAAACAAGCTTTATATGAGCGTGAATTTCTCCAGCGCGGATTTTTCGTCCGATGATTTCGTGAATAACGTCTATCACACGATCAGCGAGAGCGACGTAGCGCCGGAGCAAATCCACCTTGAAATCACCGAGCGCGTTTTGATCCAGCAGCCCGACCGGGCAAAGGATACGCTGCGGATGTGCCGCAAGGCGGGCATGGGCATCGCGATCGACGATTTCGGGACGGGGTATTCCTCGCTCTCCTATCTCCATTATTTCCCCATCGACACGCTCAAGATCGACCAGACGTTCGTGCGCGATATGCACAAGAACGACCACAGCCTTGCTCTGGTCAATTCCATCGTCACGCTCGGCCAGAATATGCACATGACCACGGTTGCCGAAGGCGTGGAGGTGCGCGAGGAAGCGCATAAGCTGCGCGAGATGGGCTGCGAGCTGGCGCAGGGGTATCTGTTCGCCAAACCGATGAGCGAGAGCGATCTCGTGGCGCTGCTGACGCACTGGACGCCGTTCAGGTTTTAGGGTGCCCCTCCTGCCCTTCCGGCGAAAGCGGGAATCTACTTAAAATAACTACAGAGACAGACAGAGACCGTTTGCGCGGAACGCTTTGCGGCTTTGCGATTCAAAGCCACAGGCGCAAAAGCTTCATTTGAATCGCGAAGACGCGAAGCTTACTGAGCCTATGATTATAAATCTCGATGTCATTCCTGCGAAAGCAGGAACCTGTTTGATTAACCGCAGAGGCGCAGAAGACGCAGAGTTTTTTAAACACAACGATTACAACGAACACAGCGCGTTTTCCGTTATTCCGGCGGAGGCCGGAAACCCCTTATAAAATAACTACCGAGACAGACAGTGAAAAACAGAGACTGTTTGCGCGGAACGCTTTGCGGCTTTGCGATTCAAGGCCACAGGCGCGAAGGGGTCATTTGAATCGCGAAGACGCGAAGCTTGCTGTGCTGGCCGAGGCGCTTTTGCAACAATTATGGCATTCCCGCGCAGGCGGGAAACCATTCTTTTTAACCGCAGAGGCGCAGAGGACGCGGAGTTTTTTAAACACAACGATTACAACGAACACAGCGCGTTTTCCGTTATTCCGGCGGAGGCCGGAATCCCCTTATAAAATAACTACCGAGACAGACAGTGAAAAATAGAGACTGTTTGCGCGGAGCGCTTTGCGGCTTTGCGATTCAAAGCCACAGGCGCAAAAGCTTCATTTGAATCGCGAAGACGCGAAGCTTGCTGTGCTGGCCGAGGCGCTTTTGCAACAATTATGGCATTCCCGCGCAAGCGGGAAACCATTCTTTTTAACCGCAGAGGCGCAGAGGACGCGTAGTAGCTTTAAAAAACTACGATCACGACCATCAGAAAACTTTTTTTGATTTATCTTCTTTATCACGGTATTATAATACCTCCTTGAACCCCTTGAGGTGATAACATGATAGACCTAAAAGTTTATACAGCTGTGAAGGATGGTCGCGTTTGCGGCTTAGTTACTGCGCCGCCCTCAATCAAAAATGGCAACGCAAACTTTTTTTGCCCCGAGTATGGCGTCGCACTTGAAGATGCCTATCCCTGTGCCTTAGACCTAAGCCGCGCCCTCAACACAGCACTGACAATATCCGGTGATGTTGGAATTTTTAAAAAAATGTACCCAAATGTCAGGGTGACTTTAGCTATCAAAAATAGTTAAGCAACTTACTTCTCCTTCGCCTCGAAGACGGCGTCCCAGTCCTTGGGGAGTTTTTGTTTTTTCAGTTCCGCAATGCGGGCGGCGAGCATTTTATAATATTCCTCGAAGTGGCCGCCGAGAGACGCGCCGAGCGGTTTGCAAATTTCAATCGCCTGTAGCGCGGCATCAAAATCCCGCGCGCGATATTTTTCCCGCATGGTTTCATGTTCGATGGACCATTTGCCGAAATCGGTATGACCTGCGAAATCCGCATCGCCGAGAAGCGCGTAAATCCGCACCGCCTGAGTCTTGCCGACGACTCGGATCAGGTCGAGTTCCAGCGCGGCGAAGTCGGGCACCCTTTGCCTTGTCTCCTCCGCGATGATGACGGACACGCCATAGAGTTTCGTCAGCCCCTCCAGCCTTGAGGCCAAATTCACGGCGTCGCCGAGCGCGGAATAGGCAAAACGCTGCTTCGAGCCCATGTTGCCGACCGCGCAGGGGCCGGAGGCGATGCCGATTCCGGCTTGCAAAAGGACGGGCGTTCGGTCCTGCGCCTTCGCCTCCTCCGCGATTTTGGCGTTCACGGGTTCGAGCGCCTTTTGCATCTTCAGCGCCGCCGTGCAGGCGAATTTCTCATGATGGTTTACTTCCTTCGGGGCGTTCCAGAAGGTCATCATCGCATCGCCGATATATTTGTCCACCGTGCCCTGCTCGTTCAAAACGATATCCGTCATGGCGGTGAGGAATTCGTTCATGAGGTTGATGAGCTGTTCGGGCGACAGACTCTCGGATATCCGCGTGAATTTCCTAATATCGGTGAACATGACAGTCAGCTCTCGCGTCTCCCCGCCGAGCTTGAGTTTGGCGGGGTCATTTTCGAGTTCACGCAGGACGTCTCCGGCTACGTACATTCCGAAGGCCTGCCGGATTTGTCTTCGAAGCGCCTCGGCGCGGGCGTAGGAGAAAATGATTGAGACGACGAAAATCGTGAGGACGGACAGGCCCGGATAGACGGGATCGAACAACAGGCCATAATCGACATAAAGGATATAGGCGCCGAAGAAGGACAGCGCGATCAGGGTGATACAAAGAGCGGTTGAGACCATGACGCCGACGAACGGGGCGACGAGGATGAAGAACAGTCCGGCCACGAGAATATAGACGGCCTCGGCGGCCTTGGTGATTTCGGGGCGGAGGAGGAATTTGCCCTGCTGCGCCTGCTCGATGATGTTCGCGTGGATTTCCACGCCGGGGCGGAAGGGCTGGATTGCCGTCGAGCGGAGGTCTTTCAGGCCTTCCGCGCTGGTGCCGATCAGAATGATGCGGTCCTTGAGCAAGGGTTCGACCTCTTCATGAAAGGCAGGGTCAAGAATTTTGCGGGCGGAGATGTAATCCTGCCGCTCGCAGGGGAAGCCGGGGTTCTTGGCCTCGTATTCATTGCAGAAGCGGCGGGCGTAGAGCAGCATCCGCCCGTCACGGTCGACGGGGATGGCGAGGTTGCCCATCGTGACACGGTAGGCGGCGTCGATGGCGGCCTGTTTTTCCGGGGGCACCTCCACGATCCGCACCATGCCCTTGCGGCCCAGTGTGGAAATACGCAAGGAAGAAAGACTTAGAGAGGGGTAGATGTCGGTTCCGTCGGAGAAAATGATCCCGACACGGCGGAGGATGCCGTCCTTGTCCGGCTCGGCCATGAAGCTGCCGTTATCTGCGGCGCTTTCGGAAATCAGGGGCAGGTTGTCGGCGGCGGCCTTGAAGGGCGCGGCGTGCTTGATAAAGAGCGCCTCCAGATCCTTATTGGCGAACTGGATGCGTCTTTTGTTCACGGGCTTGCCGCCGGAGCGGTCCTCCCGCCCGTAGGTAAAGCCGGAGACGAAGCGTTCGGATTCCTTGATCGCGGCGGCGAAGATGGCATCGTGATCGAACATATTGTTCATATCGTCCGCTTCGATCGCCTCGCCCCGCTTTAGCTCCTGATCGAAGAAATCGCGGGCGGTGTCGTCCTGCGGCAGGTGTTCGAGAAAATATTTCGGCGAGGTGCGGTCGGGCTCGGGGAACACGCCGTCGAAGACAATCACTTTCGCGCCCAGCATCGTCAAGTTGTTGACCATGTCCGCCAGAATGTTGCGGGGCCAGGGCCACTGGCCGTAAATGTCCAGAGAGGCTTCGTCGATGTCAATGATGCGGACGGAGTCGGCGGCGGGACGCGGCGATATCTGGTTGAAGAAATCGAAGATGTCGTTCTGGAGGCGGACGCGCATATGATGCTCGGAACCGCTGAAAAGCGTAAAAAACGCCAGAAGCACCATCAGGAAGGCATAGTGGATGGTGGTCCAGCGGTCGCGGCCGATCTTGATCTGCATGAGCCTTTTCCTCTAACGCTCGCGGAACGCCTGATCCATCGTCCGGCGCAGGGGCTTGAGCAGATAATACATGATCGAACGCCTGCCCGTCACCACGTTGACCTCCGCGACCATGCCGGGAGTGATGGGCAGAGGGTTTTCAGCGGTGCCGAGGTAATTCCGCACCGTTTTCACTTCGATCTCGAAGAGAATGTTCCCGTCTTTGTCCGTGGTGTTGTTGCCCGCGACGCGCGTGAGTTCGCCATCGAGGGAGCCGTAAATCTGGGAGTCGTAAGCGGTGATCTTGACCCGGACGGGCTGGCCGCGGCGCAGGAAGGCGACGTCGCTGGGTTTGACGTTCGCGATGATCTTGAGTTCGTCATCTAAGGGGACAATCTCGACCAAGCGCATGGCCGGTTCGACTACGCCGCCGATGGTCTTAAGCTTTATGGCGTTGACCAGACCGTCCACGGGGGCGCGCAGTTCAGCGCGATCCACGCGGTCGCCGATGGATTTGAGGTTTTCCTCCAGCCCCGCAATCTGGGTTTCGACTTCGTTGAGTTCCTCCAGCGCGGCGGATTTGAATTTATCGACCTGACTCTGCTTTTCGTTCTTCGTGGCGCTCAGATCGGCTTCCAGACCTTCCTTTTCCTTTGTGCGGGCGTTGATCTGGCCGCTGAGGTCGTTGAGTTCGCGTTCAATCCGCATGAGTTCGATTTTCGGCACGGCCTTCTTGGAGACCATTTCCTTCGTGATGGCGTGTTCCTTGCCGAGGCTGCCGCGGCTGGAGGACAGACGGCTGATCTCGGCCTTGACCTCCTCAAGATCGGCGGTCGCCTTGTTGATGCGTTCATCGAGGATGGAGAAGGAGGTGGCGAGTTCCTTCTGGCGAGAGAGATAGAGGGCTTTCTCATTCTCCGCGATCTTGGGCGCCTTTTTTATGAACTCCGCAGGGAAGGCCAGTTCCTTGCCGCCGGATTCGGCGAGAAGGCGGGTTTTCTTTCCCTGCAGAGCCAGGGACCGGGCCTCCGTCCCGCGCTCCTCGGAGGAAAACTGCACGTCGCTGATGCGGAGAAGAATTTGCCCCTTTTTCACGCGGTCACCCTCGGCGACGAGAAGCTCCTGTAAAATTCCGCCCTCAAGACTTTGGACGATCTGGACCTCCTGCGTGGGGACGACCTGCCCCTGCCCCTTGGTCAGTTCCTCGATTTTCGTGACCGCCGCCCAAAGAATAAGGACCGTGACCAGTGCCGCCAGAGAATAAAGCAACACGACCAGAGGCCTTGAGGGTTTTTCGTGGATGGCGGCCTGCAACTCGTTCATAAAATCGGTGTCGCGCACGGTCATGGGCTGCCCCCTGTGCCGACCTTGACCTGCCCGGACTGGAGGGCGGCGATGACCTTATCGCGTGGCCCGTCCATGATGACTTTTCCCTGATGCATCAGGATCAGGCGGTCTACGAGCGTGAGCATGGAGTGTTTGTGCGTGATGAGGATAAATGTGCGGCCCTGAAGGCTCTCGCGGACATAATCGCAGAAGATTTTTTCCGCCTGTGTGTCCATGGCGTTGGTGGGTTCGTCGCAGACCAGAATATTCGGATTGCCGATCATGGAACGGGCCAGAGCGATGGCCTGTCTTTGACCGCCGGAGAGAAACTGACCCAACTCGCCGACGGGGGCATCGTAGCCCAGAGGATGGGCGGAGACGAAATCATGCACGCCCGTCGCCTTTGAGACCGCCAGAACCTGCTCTTCCCCGGCCCAGGGCATTCCGGCGGTGATGTTTTCGCGCACCGTGCCGTTGAAGAGGATCACATCCTGCGCGATATAGGCCATGGCGCGGCGTAAATCCGCCGGGTCGATCTGGCGGATGTCGGTGCCGTCGAGCATGATCGTGCCCTGCGGCGGCTCGTAAAGTTTCATCATCAGACGGGCGATCGTGCTTTTTCCCGAACCGATGCGGCCGATGATGCCGACCTTCTCGCCGGGGCGGATTTCAAAGGAGACATCTTTCAGGACCGCGACGGGGGCGCCGGGATAGGCGAAAGAGACTTTCTCGAAGGCGATTTTTCCCTCCAGATCGGGACGGTGGAGGAACTGCTGGCCTTGCGGGCGTTCGACGGGGCGACTCATGATGCCGTTGAGCGTGTTCAGCGCCCCGCCCGCCTGATGGTAGCGGGTCATGAGGTTGGCGAGCTGGCCGATGGGGGCGATGGCGCGGCCCGCGAGTATGACGGTGGCGATCAATGCGCCGACGGTCAGGGTTCCGGCCTGTATCATATACATCCCGAAGAGGACGACGATGATACTTGAGGACTGTTGTGCGAACATGGCAATGTTGACGCCGAGGGATGACCAGAAGCGGGAGTCTTTAGACTTTCCGGCGCTTTCGCCCGCGTATTCGCCGTAGCGGGCGCGGAAGCGTCCGGCCGCGCCGAGGGTCTTGATCGTCTCCAGCCCCTGAATTGTTTCCACGAGCAGGCCGTGGCGGGTTTCGGAGGCCTTGCCCGCCTGCCGTACCGTGTGCTTGAGGCGGGATTGGATGAGCAGCGCGGCGATCCCGACCGCGACCATCACACCGACAAGGACAAAGGCCAGACCGCCGCCGAGTTGATATATCGCCAGCAGGAAAATCAGCGTAAAGGGCAGATCGACAAAGGCGGTGACGGTGGCGGAGGTGATGAATTCGCGCACGGCATCGAAGTCGCGCAGCATATTGGCGAAGGCGCCGCTGGAGGGCGGGCGCTCGGCGAGGCGGATATCCAGAAGCTGGTCGTAAATGCGGCGTCCGGCGCGGATATCTATACTGCGTCCGGCGAAGTCGATGAGGTAACCGCGCACGGTGCGGAAAATAAAATCAAAGCCGAAAACGATCAGCGCCCCGATGCCGAGCGCCCAGCCGGTTTCTATGGCGTTATTCGGCAGAACACGGTCGTAAATGTTCATCATCACGATGGGGCTGGCGAGCGCGAAGATGTTGATAAAGACCGAGGCCAGAATGACCATGCCGTAAATGCTTGCGTTCTCGCGGATCAGCCCCCAGAACCAGTGACGGGAGGGATCATCGTCCGTTCGCAGGGCGGCGTCATGGAATTCGGCGCGGGGGTGACAGAGGATCACATATCCCGAATAATCCTTTTCGAGGCTTTCGATGGTCACCTGCTTGACCGATCCGCTTTCGGGGATGAAGATTTTGGCCCAGCCCTCCTTCTGGTCCATGGCGGTAAGGGCGACCGCGTAACCGTCAGGAAAGGTGACGACGCACGGCAGGATGGCCGCCGGAATACGCCGCAAAGCTTCGCGGCGGGCGATTTTCGCGTTCAGGCCCAGCTTTTCCGCTGCCTCGCAGAACAGATTCGGGCCGATAGCCGACCCGTCGTCGGGCAAAATGGCGCGGATGGATTCGGCGGATTTTGCCCGCCCAAAAAATTTTGTCAGGAAGACCAGACATTCCAGAAGCGGATCGACAGAGGTTTCAGGGGTCGGAGGCTCGGTCCCGCTTTGTCCTGCAGGGGCAGAATTCGGGTTTGGCCTTGGCCGCGCTCTTGTGCGTTCGCTCATCGTCCACTGCCGTTTTCCCGTGATTTTTTCGCTCTCATGGGGCGGCCTGCGTGTTTCGGTCTTCACCGCCCGATGCGGGCTGCACTTCCGGCGCGGCGGGTGGTTCCTGTTTTGCGGAGACCGCGTCACTCAGCAGATTGCTCTTCAGGCTGCCGAGACTGGCGAGAAGCGCGTATTCGGAGACGATCAGATTGAAGCCGGAATCGGCCCGGTCGAGACGCGCCTTATAGAGCTGGCTTTCGGCGCGCATGAGATGGAGAAGGTTGACGCGGGCGCTTTCGAACTGGAGGTTATAATTCTTCAGCAGGTTTTCGTTGAGATCGACGCGCTCGGCTGCCAGAGCGTTTTTGCGTTTCACGGTGGAATAGTCCGCGTAGGATTGCCGGATGGTGCGCTCCAGAGAGCGCTTCAACTCCTCGACTTTCGCCTGCGCCTCACGCTGCTGCGCCTTGCTGCGCTCGATGGCGGATTTCTGTTCCCCTCCGGTTGCAAACTTCCAGTTCATACGGACGACGGCGCGGGCGTCCTCGACCTCGCCGCCGATCAGGTCTCTTTTATCGCTCTTGAGGTAGGACATCTCCCCCATCACATCGGGCAGATACCCCGCCTGCTCGGCCTCGACATCGAATTTGGCCGCATCGGATTCCTTACGGGCGGAGTTGATCGCGGGGTGCGATTCCAGCGCCGCGCTTAAAGCAGCGTCGATATCCTGCGGCAGGGCGGAGGAGAGGGACACGGGTTTTACGAGGCTTTCATCCGGGGCGTGGCCCGTGACTTCGGCGAACTCGGATTCCGCCTTGCGGAGTGACCCCTCATAATCATTGACCAGCGCCTTCATGACCATAACCACGTCTTCGGCCTGCTGTTTCTCCGTTTCATCGGCCAGACCTTCCTCGACCATCGCGACGATGCGCTCATGGTAAGACGTCATACTGGCCTGCTGTTCCTTCAGGAGGTCGAGCGCCTCGCGGGAGCGCATGACATCCAGATAGGACGAAGCCACGCGGAAGACGAGGCGTTCCTGGACATCGACGATATTGCTTTCGTAGGAGGCCATGCGGGCCTGCGCGGCCTCGACGCGGTTTTTGGTTTCGAACCCGTCGAAGAGATTCTGGCGCAGAGCCAGCGTTCCCTCTCCATAGCCCGAATATCCGGCGCCGCGATCAACGCTTAACCCCCGGCTAGTGGCGTTGTCCTGATAGACTCGCCCGAGTGTGGCGGAGACGGACAGTTCCGGGTAATAGTCCGACTCTTTCATCGCTTTGTCTTTTTGCGCGACTTCGTATTGCGCGGAAGCGACTTCGAGCGCCGGGTGGCTGCCGAGCGCGGACTGCACAGCTTCGGGCAAGGTTTCCGCCCGTGCGGGAACGCTTAAACACAAAGTGAGCAGGAACACGGCCCGCGCAAAAATTTTATCTCTGTCTTTCATTCTACTCTGGAACACGAGTACGCAAGAAGAATTAAGGCTTTGGAACAAGCCTGTGGTTCAAACAGGTTACGGAAGATTCTGAAGGTTTACAAGCAATGTCAAATATTCAGGACTTTCTTTCCACTGTCCTCTTCACAAAGGGGTGAAGATGGGGCATCCTTGGCCGTGAAATGCCCAACCGGAGAAGGAGTGCTTCTGTGGGACTGACGCTTTTTATTCCCAAGGAAAAGGCCGCGCACGAACGGCGCGTGGCCGTTACGCCGGAAACGGTCAAGAAACTGATTGCCCTTGGCTGGCGCGTGAGCGTTGAAACCGGCGCGGGGACAGGGTCGAGCTATACGGATGAGTCTTATAAGGCTGCCGGGGCTGAGATTGCCGGATCGGCGGCCGAGGGTTTCAAGGCGGCGGATGTTGTTCTTGCCGTTCAGGCGCCCTCCGATCTTAAGGTTATGAAAAAGGGGGCGCTGCTGATCGCGATGCTGGCTCCGTTTTCCAATAAGGACATCGTTAAAACCTCCGCTGCCGCCGGGATCACGGCGTTTGCGATGGAACTTGTGCCGCGCATCAGCCGGGCGCAGAATCTCGACGTGCTGTCGTCGCAATCCAACCTTGCGGGATATAAGGCCGTGTTGGACGCTGCGGACCATTATCCGCGCGCTTTTCCGATGATGATGACCGCGGCGGGCACGGTTCCGCCCGCGAAAGTCTTTGTCATGGGCGCGGGAGTCGCCGGATTGCAGGCGATTGCGACCGCCAAACGTCTGGGCGCGGTTGTTTCCGCGACCGATGTTCGCCCCGCCGTTAAGGAGCAAGTGGAGTCTCTGGGCGCGAATTTCGTTGCCGTGATGGATGAGGAATTCAAGCAGGCGGAAACCTCCGGCGGTTATGCCAAGGAAATGTCTGATGACTATAAGAAAAAGCAGGCGGATTTGATCGAGCAGCATATCGCCAAGCAGGACATCGTCATTACCACCGCCCTTATTCCCGGACGCCCCGCGCCGAAGCTGGTGAACAGGAAGATGGTTGAGAGTATGCGGCCCGGATCGGTGATCGTCGATCTGGCGGTCGAGACAGGCGGAAATTGTGAACTTTCCAAAGCCGGAGAGGTCGTTGATTCCCAGGGCGTTTCGATCGTCGGGCATCTGAATGTACCGAGCCGG
Source organism: Alphaproteobacteria bacterium (assembly GCA_016699735.1). Lineage (NCBI taxonomy): Bacteria > Pseudomonadati > Pseudomonadota > Alphaproteobacteria > Alphaproteobacteria bacterium. Next base: position 1,193,014 of record CP065008.1, on the reverse strand, counting down.
CTGGCGGCGGATGCGTCGGCGCTGTATTCGCGGAACCTTTTGAATCTTCTCACTCTTATTATCGACAAGGAGAAGAAAGAGCTGGCGATCAACTGGGACGACGAGATCGTCAAAGGGGTTGCCCTGACCAAGGACGGTGAAATTATTCACCCGCAATTCGCCCAGGCGAAAGAAGAAAAATCCGAGAAGACGGAAGAGACCGAGAAGAAGCCGAAGAAAGCCAAGAAAGAGGCTGAACCCAAGGCGGACGAGGCCGGGGACGCCGATCTGAAGGAAAAGAAAGCCTAACAGGAGATACGCATGGACACGCAAAATAATTTGCAGGAAAACGCCGCCGATATTCTCGGCCAGATGCAGGAGCTTTCGGATAAAATCTCCGCGCTGGCCCTGCAAAGCGGGCAGGTCGCGGCGGATACCGGAGCCGGAGCCGAGCCGTTCATCGTTACGGGACTCACGGTTTTCGTGCTGGCCTGTTTCGTGGGGTATCATGTGGTGTGGCGGGTGACGCCCGCCCTGCACTCTCCGCTTATGGCGATCACGAACGCTATTTCCTCGGTCATCATCGTCGGTGCGCTGCTGGCCGTCGGGCCGATGGACGGGCCGGGGTTTTCGAAATTTCTGGGATTCCTTGCCGTGATTCTTGCCTCGGTCAATATTTTCGGCGGCTTTATCATCACGCAGCGGATGCTGCATATGTTCCAGAAGAAGGGTTAGCGGCTGGAGGTCATGGCCAACGGCGCCGTCATTTCCGATCTGCATCTTTTCGCCCGTCGCACCGAAACCCACCGTATTATTGAGACTCTTCTTGAACTTCCCGCCGATCTTGAGCATTTGGTGCTCAACGGGGATATCGTCGATTTCCGCTGGTCGTCCTATCCTTCCGAAGCCGAAACCGTTGCGGCGGGAAAACTGTGGCTGCAAGGGCTGCTGGAGCAGCGGCCCGCTCTGCGTGTTTATTATGTCATGGGCAATCACGATTGCTCGGCGCCGTGGGCGGAGGCGCTGGATCAACTCTCCCCGGAGCGGTTTACGTGGTCGCCGACTCATGTGAAGCTTGGGTCACATCTGTTCCTGCACGGCGATCTGGTGACGGGGGAGAAGAACCCGTTTATCCGGGTGTTGACGTCCTCGCACAAGCACTTTGCCTCCTCGGGCGCTTTGGACCGGTTTTACCATGCGCTGATCCATACCAAAATTCATGTGGGCGTCAGCCGGATGCATGGGCCGGAGCGTTATGTTCCGAAAGTCGAGCGGGCGTTGCGAACTTATGGGGCGGATTTTCTTTATGATACTTCCGACATTTATTTCGGGCATACGCATGAGCCGTTTTCGGATTATGAATATAGGGGGCTGCGGTTTCATAATACCGGATCAGCGGTGCGTCACATTAAAATGCAGGCGTTGAGGTTTCGACATGAGTGATTCTGAAAAACCGGAAGAAGAAGGACAAAAAGAAACCAGGGGCGATTGTTATGCCGAGGGTGAGCGCGGGTTCATGGACTGGAACCAAAGTCTGCGCGGGCGGGTGCTGCGGCCCGTGCTTAAGTTTTTGAACGATCACGATATCACCCCCAATACGCTGACGCTCTTTTCGCTGCTGGCGGGGTTGCTGGCGGCTCTGGCCCTGCCGTTTCTGAATATCCTGGGGCTGGTTCTCCTGCTGGTTCATGTGTTGCTGGACGGGATCGACGGGCCGTTGGCGCGGTCTACGGGAACGGCCTCGAAAAAGGGATCGTTCACCGATACGGCCAGCGACCAGATTGTGGTCTTCGCCGTCATGCTGGCGCTGGTGTCCATGAATGCGGCGGGCGCGGCGGCGGCGATGGTTTACGTTTTCTCCTATACGGTGGTTGTCGGGTTTGCGATCATCCGCAACCGTCTGAACATCCCTTATAGCTGGCTGATCCGTCCGCGTTTTATTGTGTATGCTTGGATTCCGGTGTCCTTCTGGCTTGCGCCCTTGTGGACTCTGGACTTTTTGCTCTGGTCGTGTAACGTGTTGCTGGTTGCAAAAGTCGTCACAGGCTTCTTGAAAATCAGGGAGAAAATATGAGTGCCTCTTCCCTGAATTTCCAGATTTCTGCGCGGCTCTTATAGAGAATAAAGGATCGCCCGTTATGGTCTTATCGTCGCTTGCCTATCTTGCCGCCTCGGTGCTGTTCATCCTTGCGCTGCGGGGGCTTTCGCATCCGGTGACGGCGCGGCGCGGCCTGCAATACGGTATGGGCGGGATGGCGCTGGCCATTCTGACCACCCTGCTCTCGCCGCACGTGAATACCTATATGCTGATCGTGCTGGGCATTGCCATCGGCGGCGCCATCGGCACGACGATTGCCAAGAAAATCGCCATGACGGAGCTGCCGCAGCTGATGGCCGCGTTTCACTCTCTGGTCGGACTCGCGGCGGTGTGCGTGGCGGCAGCGGCTTTCTATAATCCCGTGGCCTACGGGATCGGCACGGCCAACGACATTCATCTGTCCAGCCTGATCGAAATGGCACTGGGCGCGGCGATCGGGGCGGTGACCTTTACGGGGTCGATTGTGGCGTGGGGGAAATTGCAAGGCACGATTTCGGGCAAGCCCGTGGTGTTCGAGGGGCAGCACAAGCTGAATGCCGGGCTTGGTGTTTTGCTGGCGCTTTTGATCCTCATGCTGTGCCTGACCGGGTCGGGGTTTTATTTCTGGACGGTCGTGCTTGTGTCCCTGGCGCTGGGTGTGCTGATGATCATTCCTATCGGCGGGGCGGATATGCCGGTGATCGTTTCGATGCTGAATTCCTATTCGGGATGGGCGGCGGCGGGCATCGGGTTCACGCTGCATAATAATTTGCTGATCGTCACGGGGGCGCTGGTCGGCGCTTCGGGCGCGATCCTCTCCTATATCATGTGCAAGGGGATGAACCGTTCGTTCTTCAATGTCATTCTCGGCGGGTTCGGCGGAGAGCAGGCGGCGGGCGCGGCGGCGGCTCATGGAGACCGCAATGCAAAAATCGGCGCCGCGGATGATGCCGCCTATATCATGAAGAACGCAGCGCGGGTGATTATCGTGCCCGGATACGGGATGGCGGTGTCGCAGGCGCAGCACGCGTTGAGGGAAATGGGCGATATTCTCAAAAAAGCGGGCGTTGATGTGAAATACGCGATCCATCCGGTTGCGGGGCGGATGCCGGGGCATATGAACGTGCTGCTGGCCGAGGCGAACGTGCCCTATGACGAGGTCTTCGAGATGGAGGATATCAACCGCGATTTCGCGCAGGCGGACGTGGCGTATGTCATCGGGGCGAACGATATCACCAACCCGTCGGCCAAGACGGATCCCTCCTCCCCCATTTACGGGATGCCGGTTCTGGATGTCGAAAAATCCAAGACCGTGCTGTTCGTCAAGCGGTCCATGGGCTCGGGTTATGCCGGGATCGACAACCCGCTGTTCTTCGAGGCGAATACGCTGATGCTGCTGGGAGATGCCAAAAAGATGACCGAGGAGATCATCAAGGCTCTGGAGCATTGATTTTTACTCTATTTTTCCCGGATTTCCGCCGTTTTTTCCTGTATTTGTTTGTTATGCCGTTGATTTTTTTGGTTTTTTTTAAGAGTTTTCGGGCATAATCCATTGTGACAACACGCAAGAATTTGGCCTTACACAGGATTGAATGAGTTCCTCCGTTCCCAAACTTGAAGAGCGTTTCCGCGAACCTCCGGGATGGCGCTGGCATCATTTCACACGCAACGGGCGGACAATCCGCTTCGGGTCGGTTTTCCCAAAGGACAGCATCCCGGACGCCATCGTGGTCTGCTTCCCCGGCCTGGGCGAGTTCGCCGAGAAATATTTTGAGTTGGCGCGGACAATGAACGGCAACAATTTCGCGTTCTGGGTCATGGACTGGATGGGGCAAGGCGGGTCGGGGCGGTATCTGCCCAATCCTGAAAAACGCCACGCCGGGCCGTTTAGCGAAGACGTGGCCGATATGCATTATTTTATCCTCGAATATATCAAGCATTCGAGCGTGCATCCCGACCGCGGGCGGATTCCGCTGGCGCTGCTCGCGCATTCGATGGGGGCGAATATCGCGCTGCATTTCCTTTCGAAAAATCCGAAGATGTTCGAGTGTGCGGGGTTTACCGCGCCGCTGATCGGGATCAAGGCGCTTTCCGGCGTTCCTCTGCCTTTGGCCAGTCTTGCGGCGAATGTCTGCGGCCTTCTTATGGGAACGCAGTACGTTTCGGGCGGGAAGGACTGGACTCTTGAGCGGCACGCGCCGGAAGGGCCGAAGCGGCTTTCGGGCGATCCGGTGCGGGGGAATGTGCATAATCTTTGGTGCGAAGCGAACCCAACCCTGAAAGTCGGCGATGTGACCTATGGCTGGGTTAAACAGGCGCACAAATCCTGCGCCCTGCTGCAAAGGCCCGAGGTTCATCAGGCGATTGAAACGCCCTGTTTCTTTGCGCTGGCGGAAAACGAGCATCTTGTGGATAACGGACGGGCGCGGGCGGTGATCGGCGCCCTGAAAAACGCCGAATTTATTGATATCCCCGGCGCCCATCATGAAATCCTGATGGATTACGATGCGGTGCGCGACGAATTCCTGCAGGGTTTCATGAAACTGGTGAAAGTCTCCATCTTAGACCGCCCGGAGACCTTGAAACCTTTCTGATTACAGTGCAAAATATCCGTAGAGGGAGAGAATCATGAACGAGATGGACAGACACCAGATACGCCTCAGTGACCGGATTTTATCCGCCCTTGAGCTTGCGCTCGAGCAGGAGGATGTCAAGATTTCGGAGCTTCTGACCCGTGCGCTGGAGCAATCCATGACGCGCAATACCGGCGGCGGCGAGTTCGTGGAGCGGCGCGACTATCCCCCCGAGATCGAGGAGGCGATGAGCGCCCTGTTCGATCTACGCGAGAAGAACAAGGCGATTTAGTCTTTCCGTTCTTCGTGAGAGCGTTGTTTTTTACCGGACACTCCATTAAGTTTTCGTTATTGCCTATGGAGGTGGGGGGCTTTGCCTTTAAGTAATAATATCTTGGCTGTGCGAAGGTTAATTCTCCGCACATTTTTTGTTGTCTTTATAGTTGTGATTGTTGGCTTTATCTTTGTTTCCGACTATAAAGCGCACAAACAGCGCACCCTGCAAAACTCTATAGACGTCGTTGGGAAGATGCTCGATCCTGAATACATCATCCTTGCAAAGCGGCTTGAGGATGGTGTTCCAGATTCCTCAGGTTTCTGGCTGGTCAAGAGCGAAGTCGAACTTACCGAAAAGATTAAGAGCTTAAACGGATTCTCTCATGCCGATACGGATGATGAAGAGTACTTTAAGAGTGAGGCGATAAGGGTATTTGCGCTAAGTAGGTCTCTGGATGGATACATCTTGTATCGAGCGTCATTTCCTCTGGGAAAAGGAACGATATGTAGCGCTCAGGAATGCAATCTGTATCTTCTCATCAAGAAAGGATCATCGGAGGCATTCATAAATATCTTCATTATCTAGAGTTAGCGCCATGTCCAGCGTCAATAGCTTTATTGTTATGCCTGCGAAGGCAGGCATCCACCACGGATACAGTCGGGGTGGATCCCGGCCTGCGCCGGGATGACAGGACTATGTTGTGCTGATGAGGGTAAGCCATTCGTCCTCGGTCAGGATTTTTACGCCGAGTTCCTGCGCTTTTTTGAGTTTTGATCCGGCGTCCTCGCCCGCGATCACGTAATCGGTTTTTTTCGAGACGGAGCCCGCGACTTTAGCGCCGAGACGTTCGGCGCCCGCTTTCGCTTCGGCGCGGGTGAGTTTGGTCAGCGTTCCGGTGAAGACCACGGTTTTTCCCGCCACGGCGCTGTCGCCCACCTTCGGCGCTTCGTAAGGTTCGATAGTCAGTAACGATTGCAAACGATCTAGTTGTTCGAGATTGTGGTCTTCTGCAAAAAAGCCGATGAGATCGTCGGCGACACTGGGGCCGATATCCTCGATGGACAGAAGGTCGGCGCGGGTTTCGCTGTTTTCATCCTGCGCGGTGATGAGGGAAGATTTCAGGTTATCGAGTGTGCCGTAAACAACGGCGAGCTTCTTCGCTGTCGCCTCGCCCACCTGGCGGATGCCGAGCGCGAAGATAAAACGGTTCAACGGAATCGTGCGGCGGGAATTGATGGCGGTGAAGAGATTTTTTTCCGAGAGGTCGCCCCAGCCTTCCTTATTACGGATGGGCGTGAGGCTTGATTCGTTGCGTTCCTCCAGCGTGAAGATATCGGCGGGGGAACGCACGAGTTCCTCCTCCCAGAATTGTTCGATGATCTTGCTGCCCAGCCCCTCAATATCGAAGGCGAGACGGGAGACGAAATGTTTCAGGCGCTCGACGGCCTGCGCGGGGCAGATGAGGCCGCCGGTGCAGCGGCGCACGGCTTCGCCCTCCTCCCGGATCGCGTGGGAACCGCAAACGGGACAAAGATCGGGGTATTGATATTCCAAGCTTCCGGGTTCGCGTTTTTCGGTCAGGACTTTTACGACCTGCGGGATGACGTCGCCGGCCCGTTGAATGACCACATAATCGCCGACGCGGATATCCTTGCGTTTGATTTCATCCTCGTTATGCAGCGTGGCATTGCTGACCACCACGCCGCCGACGGTGATCGGCTCCAGTCGTGCGACGGGGGTGAGAGCTCCTGTTCGCCCGACCTGAATGTCGATTGCCTCCAGTCTTGTGATGGCCTGCTCCGCCGGGAATTTATGCGCGGTGGCCCAGCGCGGGGAGCGGGAGACGAAGCCGAGGCGTTCCTGCCAGTCCAGCCTGTTCACCTTATACACCACGCCGTCGATTTCGTAGTTGAGATCAGCACGGCGTTGCAGGAGGCTGTCGTAAAACGCCATGATTTCGGTTGTGTTTTTGCAGAGCCTATACGGTGTTTCGGGGATGCCCCAGTCGGCGAGTTTTTTTCTGATTTCTTCCTGCGAGGTTGCAAATTTTTCGCTGACTTCGCCCAGCGCGTAGCCGAAGAAATGCAGCGGGCGGCCTGCGGTTTTCGTTGCGTCAAGCTGGCGAACGCTGCCCGCCGCCGCGTTGCGCGGGTTGGCGAAGGGTTTTTTGGTGATTGCGGCCTGCTCCGCGTTCCAGCTCATGAACTTTTTACGGTCCATGTAGATTTCGCCGCGGACTTCAAGAATATCCGGTGCGCCGGGTTTGAGCGTGTGCGGCACATCGGGGATGGTTTTGACGTTGGCTGTGATATCCTCGCCCTCCGCGCCGTCGCCGCGTGTCGCGGCCTGCACCAGTTTTCCCTTTTCGTAGCGGAGGGAGCAGGAGAGGCCGTCGATTTTCGGCTCGGCGACGAGTTCTATTTGCGTGTCGTCGGGCAGGCCGAGGAAGCGGCGGATTTTTCCGATGAAATCTTCGATATCCTCCTGTGTAAAGGCATTGGAGAGGGAGAGCATCGGGGCGGCGTGGCGGACTTTTTTGAAGCCGGAGGAGGGCGCGGCGCCGATGGTTTGAGTCGGGCTGTCGGGGGTGATGAGGCCGGGGTATCTGGCTTCGAGTTCTTCCAGCTCCTGCCTCAGGGCGTCGTATTCGGCGTCGGAGACTATGGGCGCGTCGTGGGTGTAATAGGCCGCGTCGTGCCTGCGGATTTCCGCCACCAGTTCGGCGTGGCGGGCTCCTGCATCTTCGTGTGTTTTTTCTTTATTCGAACTCATATTCTTTTTGTGGATCCCCGCTTGCGCGGGGATGCTATTGTTGTTTGATGTTTTATCTGAAGCATCCCCGCGCAAGCGGGGATCCAAAGCTAGAATAAACCATCGTACAAATCATTCCAGTCTGGATTTTGCTTTTCGATCAGTTCTATTTTCCATGCCCGGTTCAATTTTTTGAGCCTCTTTTCTCGGTTGGCGGCGTCCCAATACTCATCATACGATTCATAATAGACCAGTTTGTTTACACCGTATTTTTTGGTGAAGCCTTCAATTTCTTTGTTTTTATGCTGCCACACCCGTTTTTTTCAGGTCGGTTGTAACACCGATATAAAGTGTGCCGTTCTTTTTAGAGGCTAAAATATAGACGTAGTGCATGGAGATTCATGGATCCCCGCGTGCGCGGGGATGCTGTCGTTAACTATATAAAATGATTATATTATCCCCACGAAAGAAGGAATCTATAATTTTAAACACAACGATCACAACGATACCCCCATCCCTCATGTCATGTCTGCGAAGGCAGGCATCCACCGAGCATACGGTCGGGGTGGATCCCGGCCTGCGCCGGGATGACAAAGGGGGCCGGGATGAAAGGTCTGCGCGGGGATGCTATTATTGGTTTAGTCGTCGCACTTTTCCATCATAAACTGCCCCTTGCCGTCGATCAAAGTGAAAGGGTTGAAGGCAATTTCCCAGAGGTGGCCATCGGGGTCGGCGGCGTAGCTGTGGTAGCCGCCCCAGAAGACGTCCTGCGGTTCCTTGAGGATTTTCGCGCCGGCCTTGCGGGCCTGTTCGACGGCGGCGTGAACCTCTTCCTTGCCGTTCACGTTATAGGCCAGCGTGATGCCGGAGAATTCATCTTTTTTCGCGGGGGAAACGCCCGCATCCTCCGCCAAAAGATCGTGCGGATAGAGAGCCAGAACCATGCCGAGACATTGGAAAAACACGATGCTGTCGCCATGTTCGTGCTTGACGGGGGTCCAGCCCAAAGCCTCATAAAAGGCGCGGGATTTTTTGATGTCCTTCACACCGAGCGTGATGAGGCTGACCCGCTGGTCCATCGTGCTAGTCCGTTCCGGTGCGGAGCAGGCTTTCGGCGGCGGCGCGGGCTTCGGGCGTGATGACGGCTCCCGCGAGCATCCTTGCGATTTCCTCCGCCCGTTGGGCGCGAGATTCGAGCGGGGTAATCGTTGTACTCACCGTTTCATCCCCGGATTTTTCCACAACCCAGTGATGTTTTGCGCGGGCGGCGATCTGCGGGGCGTGGGTCACCACAAGCACCTGCTTTTCCTTCGCCAATCTTGAGAGGCGTTCGCCCACGGCATCCGCCGTGCCGCCGCCTATCCCTGTGTCCACCTCGTCGAAGATGAAGCTGTGGGTGCTGCCCGCCTGTGCGCTGACGACCTTGAGGGCCAGCATGAAGCGCGACATTTCGCCGCCGGAAGCAATTTTATGCAGCGGGCCGGGATCGGCGCCGGGGTTGGTGGCCACCAGAAAGGCGATGCGGTCGAGACCGTGCGGCCCCCAGTCGGATTCCTCCAGCGTTTCGATGCTGGTCACGAAGCGGGCCTTCTCCAGCTTCAGGGGGGCGAGTTCGCGCTGGACCCGGGCATTCAGTTCCGCGGCAAATTTCCAGCGGCGGGCGGAGATTTTGCGGGCCTCGGCGATATAGGATTTGCGGGCGGCTTCCACCGCCCTTTCCTGCGCGGCGAGGCTGTCTTCGCCCTGCCCGATCATCGACAGTCTGCGGGCGAGAGATTCGCGGACCTGCGGCAACTCGTCGGGCTGGCTATTATGTTTACGCGCCTGCGCCCGCAGTGCGAACAGGCGTTCGTCGATGGCGGCGAGATCGTGGTCGGAGTCCTGTAACTCCTCGGACAGGTCGCGGATGACCGCAGCGGCCTCCTGAATTTCGTTTAAGCCGCGGTCGAGGGATTCCATCGCCTTTTGCAACTCGCCGCCGATCTTATCGGAGACGCGGTCCAGCAGGCTCCAGGCGCGGCGGACGGGGTCGTTTTCGCCGTTCAGAAGTTCATGTGCGGCGTTGAGGGCTTCGAGTACCTGCTCGCGGTGCATGAGGCGTTCGCGCAGGATGCTGAGCGTCCCCTCCTCGCCTGTACGCGGTTCGAGCGCGTCGAGGTCTTCGAGCGCGGCGCGGAGAAAGGATTCCTCGGCACGGGCGCGGGCGACCGAAGCTTTCATCTCCTCAAGCGTTTCGCGTTCATCTTTCCAGGCGGTCCAGAGATTGGCCACGTCCGGGCCTATGCCCGCATAATCATCGAGGATGGCGCGGTGGGTTTGCGGGCTGATAAGCCCGTGATTGTCGAATTGACCATGGATTTCGACGAGGGTCTGGCCGAGGGTGCGGAGAAGATTGAGGCTGACGGGCTGGTCGTTGATGAAGGCGCGGCTTTTTCCGGCGCTGCCGATCACACGGCGGAGGATCAAGTCGCCCTCCTCGCATTCGATTTCCGCATCCTGAAGGATTTTCACAGCCGGATGATTTTCCGAGATTCTGAAGACCGCCGTCACGGAGGCCTGCTCCGCGCCCTTGCGGATCAATCCGGTTTCGGCGCGGGCGCCGAGGGCCAGCCCCAGAGAATCCAGGAGGATGGATTTTCCTGCACCTGTCTCGCCCGTCAGCGCGCAGAGGCCGCTTTTAAACTCAATCTTGAGTTTTTCAATCAGGACCACATCGTTAATCTGCAGATGGGTCAGCATGGCGTCCCGTCAATCCGGCTTGAGGATACTGTCGAGCGTGCGGGAGACGATGCCCCGGTCATCATTGAGTTTCTGCCGCAGGGCGGGTGTCAGGAGCGCATAGGAGCGCTCGTACCAGCTGCTGCCCGGATAGTTGTGGCCGAGGACCATCGCGACCTGCAGCGCCTCATGCTCAAGGCCGAGGATCATATAGCTTTCGACCAGCCGGTGCAGGGCTTCAGGGACGTGGGTTGTGGTCTGGAAATTCACTATCACACTGCGGAAACGGTTGATGGCCGAATTGACATGATTACGGTTGAGGTAATAACGACCGACCTCCATTTCCTTGCCCGCAAGGTGATCGAGGACGAGATCGCGCTTGAGTTCGGCGTCGCGGCTGTATTCGCTGGCCGGGAAACGCTGGATCAGGGTGTTGAGGGATTTGAGCGCCTCGACGGTCATTTCCTGGTCGCGGCGGACGTCGGAAATCTGTTCATAATAGGACATGGCCTTCAGATAGAAAGCGTAATCGACATCCGGTGCGCCGGGGTGGAGTTCGATGTAACGGTCCAGACCGACAACCGCTTCGTTATACCTTTGATCGAGATACGAGGCGTAGGCGGACATGAGCTGCGCGCGCGAGGAGAGATCGGAGTACGGATGCTGGCGCTCGACCTCCTCGAAGAATTTGGTGGCGTTTTTATAATCCTCCTCCTCCATTGCCTTCGCGGCTTTCTGGTAGAGGGTGTCGGCGGGCTGCGGCTCCTGCTGCTCCTTTTTCTTGCCATCGCCGGAGCAGGCGGCCAGCAGAGCAACCATAAAGAAAGACAGGATTATTCTTCTGAAGGACATTCAAGTCTCCGGTGATTCCGATCCTTTAGTACTAAGCACAAAAGCCCATAGCGGACAAGGGAAGAGCCCACCACTATCCGCAAAAAAACTTGCGGATGAAATTATGATTTTTTTAGGGAAAACAGATCACGCGGCGCGGCGGAGGCGTTCGCCCGCAGCGGTGGATTCAGACGTCTCCGCCCATTCCCAGTTTTCATCGGAGGCGAAGAGGGCGTGCAGGAGATCGTTATTCAGGGCGTGGCCGGCCTTGACGCCGTGATATTCGCCCATGATCTGTGCGCCCGCGAGATAGAGATCGCCGATGGCGTCGAGAAGCTTGTGGCGGATGAACTCATCGGCAAAGCGCAGACCGCTGGGATTAAGCACCTTATCGTCACCGAGAACGATGGCGTTGTCCATCGAGCCGCCGAGGGCCAGACCCTGCGTGCGGAGGACTTCAACCTCATGCAGGAAGCCGAAGGTGCGGGCCTGCGCGATGTCGTGGCGGAAATTGCCGTTCAGAAGGCTGGTTTTAAAGGTCTGGCGACCGATTTCGGCGTGGCCGAATTCGATTTCGCCGCCGTAGATGCTGCCGTCCGCGGGTTTGAGGGTTGCGGATTTTCCATCCTTTTCGATGGTGACTTCGCGCATCACGCGGATCGCCCGGCGCGGGGCCGCGAGGGTTTTCATTCCGGCCGCTTCTATCGCCTCGACGAAGGGCATGGCGCTGCCGTCCATCACGGGGACTTCGGGGCCGTCTATTTCTATAATGACGTTATCTATGCCGCAGCCGCAAAGGGCGGACATCAGGTGTTCGATGGTGCCGACCGTGACGCCCTCGGCGTTGCCGACCACGGTGCACAGGCGCGTGTCCACAACATTGTCCCAACGGGCGGGGATGATCTTTTCGGCCTGCGCGACGTCTGAGCGCACGAAGACGATGCCCTGATACGCTCCGGCGGGGATCAGGGTCATGGAGGTGAAACGACCGGAGTGGAGGCCGACGCCCTGAAGAGTCGTTCTTTTTGCGATGGTGGTCTGATGGGCTTGGGACATTGGCGGCGCTAAAAATTGTTATAATTTATGCTCATACTTCTGACTGGAGTGTACTGTTCACGCTGCGCTGCATCAAATCACGGTTTGTAACGGATTGTTACAGTTCTACCCTGCTTTTATCTTGTGAATCAAAATATTAAGGAAGAGGCCTTTTTCAAGGCTTCTTCCTTATATCATGGTGGTGAGGAGAAATCAGTTCGCCTGACGCCGCAGGAAGGCCGGGATATCCAGCTCGTCATCAATCTTCGAGCCGGGTTTTTTGGCCGGAGCGCTGATGTTCAGACTGCCCTGCGAGGGTTCGCCCGTAAGCGAATGTTTGGGCGCGGATGTAAACCGACCTTGAGGTTTTTCATCGGCTTCGTCGTCGCGCAGGCTATCGAGGCGCTGCTGAACCGTTCCCGTGATCCGCTCAAAGAGAGAGGGCGAACGCTTGGCCTTGCCTGCCTGAACGCGGCTAGTGGCGGCAGAAATATCCTGCGCCGTTCCGGTTTCTGCGATATGGGCACCGTGGAAGCTGGAGATATGCGGCGCAGCCGAACCTTCAGCACCGCCGTAATCGACCTCGACGGGTCTCGGCGGGATAAAGGCGTTGCCGTAAGTCGAGCCCCGCAGGATCGTATTCCCCGCCATAGACGTTTCCGTCGGGCCTGTTCCTGTGGCTGCCACCGGAAATTCTGCCTGTTCATAGATTTCGTAAGGCTCGTTCGCGACGGGTACCTGCTCCTGAAACGGCGCCTGCGGCGGTTGCGGTGTTTGCACATACTTCTTGCTGGTGATCGAGACGGGTGCCTTGAGCGATTTCACAGCTTCCCTTCCCGTCAAAGCACCGATCCCGGATTCACGGGTCTGCGAGGCTGCGGCGGAGGATTCCGCCTTCGGCTGGGCGCGGTCCAAAGGGGCGGCCGCCCCCTGCTCCGGCAATTTTACGCCGCCGGATTTACCCGATCCGCCGAAAATCTTGCTTTTGCGGGCTTCCTTGTCGATTCCGGTCGCGACGATGGAGACGCGCATGGATCCCTCCATGCTTTCATCGAAGGTTGCGCCGAAGATGATGTTGGCGCTCGGATCGACTTCGTCGCGGATGCGGTTACAGGCTTCGTCCGCTTCGAACAGCGTCATGTCGTAGCCGCCGGTGACGTTGATGATGACGCCCTGTGCGCCCTTCATCGAGACTTCGTCGAGGAGCGGGTTGTTGATCGCGCCCTCGGCGGCCTGAATGGCGCGTTTTTCGCCCGTGGCCTCGCCCGTACCCATCATCGCCTTGCCCATCTGGAGCATCGCGGTGCGGATATCGGCGAAGTCGAGGTTGACCAGGCCGGGACGGACCATCAGATCGGTCACGCCGCGCACGCCGGACTGCAGGACCGAGTCGGCCATGCGGAAGGCTTCGGCAAAGGTCGTTTTTTCGTTGGCGATACGGAAGAGATTCTGGTTCGGGATGACGATCAGCGTATCGACGTAGCCCTGCATTTCCTCAATGCCGCGGTCGGCCTGATCCATCCGGTGGACGCCCTCGAAGTGGAAAGGCTTCGTGACAACGCCTACGGTCAAAATCCCCTGCTGCCGGCAGGCCTTGGCGATAACCGGAGCGGCGCCCGTTCCGGTGCCTCCGCCCATGCCCGCCGTAATGAAGGCCATGTTGGCGCCTTCCAGATACTGCATAACTTCCTCAAGGCTTTCCTCGGCTGCGGCCTGCCCGACTTCAGGCTTCGAGCCTGCGCCCAGACCGCCCGTGATGTTCACGCCGAGCTGCACGCGGTTTTGCGCGAGGCACCCCTGCAAGGCTTGTGCGTCCGTGTTGCAGACGATGAATTCGCATCCCTCCAGATTGGAAGAGATCATGTTGTTGACGGCGTTGCCCCCGGCTCCGCCGATGCCGATGACAGCGATCTTGGGAGCGAGCGCGTGAAGTTCGGACGGTTTGATTTTAATATTGATCATTTTGGTGAACCCCTGAGGAATTGGATGTTCGGTTGGAATTGAGGAAAGTCTATGGAAGATTCTGAGAAGTTAAAAGAGGCACAGTCTGCGCTATCCACTGATTCGTAAGCGTTTTCTGTTCTTTAGAGACTATCACCGCTTCACAGCGTTTCGCAAATAATTCTGCTAAACCACGGATTTCACCCACGTTTTTATTTTGCGTACCAAAGCTTGTGACCGTGGAAAAGTCTGCATCCAAAATGTTGTGGATATCCGCGTGGGCAAGTCGGGTGGAAAAGGCGGGAAAACTTGGGGAAAATATAAAATAACGTTAAAGATCAGCGGATCAGGTTGCCGTCCCGGTCGTAGCGCAACACCTTTTCCTCCCGCGGAGGTTCGGGCTTTTTCGGGGGCGGAGCGGCGACCTGCACCGCGGCAGCCTTCGAATCCCCGCCTCCTTTTTTCTCCTCGCTGTCCTTGACGATCGCCTGCTGGTAATCGGTTTTGGTCAGGCCGGTCATGATGTTGGGCTGAGCCTGCAACTCGGCGACTTTTTGCTTGGCTTTCTTGTAAGCCGAAACATTCAGCGATTCTACCAGCGTCATGAAGGTTTTGTCCTGCGCGGTCAGTTCGTTGTAGTGCTGCTTGATGTCGGGGGGAATCGTGGTGATGACGTCCTCGATCTTGAAAATCTCGTCTTCGCTCAGGCCGCCCTGCACGAACATTTCGATGATCTGTTCCCACATTTTGTCGAAATTCTTGAACTCCAGAATGTTGGTCGCGTCGCGGCCCTTCACGCCCTCATAGGTCTCCCGGATACTGTCGAGACTGAGCTTGGTCGCACCTTGCGCGAATTTCAGTTTGGAGAAGACGATTTCGTGATGCTTGAGGAAATTCTCCAGCAGCATTTTGGTCAGATCCTGCGACTCGCCTTCGGAGACCCAGTCCATTTCCTTGGGCGGTTGCTTGACTGCCGCCGATTGCGCCTTTTTCTGGGCTTCGGTCTGCATGGCCTGCGCCCGTTCGACGCTTTGCTTGAGAAGTTCGTCGCCCGTTCGGCGGAAGGGGCCGATAAAGGCGGGATCCTGACGGCGGCGGCGGTCCGGCCCGGTGTATTTCGCGGTCTTGACCTGGCTGGTCTTACTCGCCTCGGTCATCACATAGGCGATCATCTGACCGATATCGCTGACGGTATAGGGGGCCATGATCATTTCGTTGACCCCGGCGTTGCGGGCGGCCTCGACAAAATGCTTCGTGGCCGGGCCGGCGGTCGAGATGATCGGGACGAAGGGGTTGGGCGAGCGTTCGTCCTTGCGGATGAAATCGGCGAGCGCGATGACGTCGTTGCGGCCATCCTTGATCTCGGAAAGGACGAAGTCAAACTTCCCCTCCCGGAAAATACGGAATCCCATGACGACATCGGTGGCGATCTGAGGATCCTTGATGCCCAGAACCTTGAGGATGTTCGTCAACATTTTACGGTTCGAGTCGTGGTCTGACACGACCAGACCGGAGAGGCCTTTGAGATTGTAGCTCATACTTTTTTTACATAAACAATCGAGTGACTTACACACGGACCCGAGGGTGCGGTTTGATTCTATGCTCCCGCTTGCGAATGTAAATGAAAATTGTTTGTCCGAAGTTAATTTTCAAGAGGATAGAGCAAGGAAAGCTTTGTTGAATGAAATAGGCTTACCAATTTTCCTTTAGCCACAGTTTTGCGCGCTGGACGAGGGATTCGGGGCGGACGCTGGCCATGATCTCGGCGGGCATTTCGCCGGAATGTTCGGAGGCGTAGGTGAGAAGGCCCGAAGCGGTGCAGAAGGCGGGGCCGCTGACGGCGTCGGGCAAACCCTGAAGTCTTATGGGGCGGCCGAGGCGCACCTGCTTGTCCAGCACGTGCTGCGCGAGTTCGCGCAGGCCGGGGGTCTGGCTGGCGCCGCCGGTCAGGACCACGCGGCGACCGATGATCTTGCCAAGGCCCGTGTCGGTGAGTTTCTGACGGATGATTTCGAAGATTTCCTCGAAGCGCGGCTGGATGATGCCGATCAGGAGGGCGCGGGGAACGAGGTTGGGCTTGCTGCGTTCGTTCTCGCCCAGCGCGGGGACGTCGATCATGTCGGACTCATCGGTGTGCGAGGCAATCGCGCTGCCGTAGAGCGCCTTGAGGCGCTCCGCGTCGGTCAGGGAGGTGACGAGGACGCGGGCGATATCGCTGGTGACGTGCTTGCCGCCGGCGGGAACGGAATCGCAATGGATCATGTAGCCCGCGTGAAAAACCGCGAAGGACGAGACGCCGCCGCCGATATCAATCACCGTGCAGCCGAGGTCACGTTCATCCTCCACCAGACTGGCGAGGCCCGCCGCGTAAGGCGAGACACAGAAGGAGGAAATGTCGAGATGGCTGCGCTCGATGCTGGTGGCCAGATTCCGCAATGCGCCGCGTTCGCCCGTCACCAGGTGGGCGTCCACCTGCATATTCTGGCCGACCATGCCGCGGGGATCGCGGATGCCGTCATGGCCGTCCACCCGGAAAAAAGTGGGGATGGTGTGAATCAATTCATGCTCGTTGGTCGCGGCGCGTTCCTGCGCGAGCGCGAGGGCGCGGAGGACATCGTTATCGGCGATATCATGGCCGTTGATCTCCACATCGACGCTGTGGCCGTCGGAGCGGACGTGAACGCCGGAGACGTTCGCAATCACCTCGCGCAACGGATAGCCCTTGAGTTCGGCAGCAGCCATGTTTTCGGCGGCGTGGACAGCCTGACGGATCGCAGCCTCAGCTTCGTCCAGATCGACCACAAGACCGTTCTTTACCCCCTGGGAGGGGCGGTGGCCGACGCCGAGAACCTCAAAGTTCCCCTCATCATCGACCACGCGAGCGATGAAGCAGGCGACCTTGCTGCTGCCGACGTCGAGCGCGGCAAGAACGGAGCCTCTGGGTTTGGTTTTGCCCTTGTTCATGGGTTTTACATACAATTTTGCCGTTGACCAACGCAAGAAAAACCGCGGTATAAGCGCCATAATGCCTTCAAAACCCTTACAAGGCCTGGGCGAGACCGAGTCCCGTCTTGTATTCCCTAACCTTGCCCAGTTTGGTCCTGAAGATGATCCGGCCCGGATCGCGGAGGTCTATCGCGCTGATATCCCAGTCCATAATCTGCTCTTTTTCCTGCGAGAGCGCAAGCGTCCTGAGCGCCAGACCCACATCGGATTCCGGCAATTTAACCACCGCGCCACTTTTGAGCAGCAGGTTCCAGCGGCGGTTTTCAATGAGTTGGGCGTTATCCACACGTTCCTTAATCTCCGGCTCGGCTTCGAGCACGGAGAGAAGCTCGGGCGTGCGGGCGGGGGCGCCCTCGCCTGTCACCATGGGAAGATTCATAAAGGTCCGCAGGTCATCCGGTCTGATGGTGGTTCCCGCGTCGTCCACCAGTTCGATTTTGTCCTGCGCGGTTTTTTTCCAGAGGGCGATGGGGGTGCGCTCCTGCAGGCGGATATAAATCGTATCAGGCAGGCGGCGCTCGACGTGCGCGGAGCGAATCCAACTCATTTCCAGAAGTTTGAGTTTGGCGTTCTGCGGGTCGAATTTAAACGTTGGGTCGCCGCGGTCGATCGCGAGAATTTCCAGAAGGGTTTCACGGTCGGCGTTGACGCGGCCCTCGACGAGGATATCCTTGACGCAGTATCCCATGTCTGCGGTGGCGATCAAGACTTTCTGCCCGATCCAGTTATAGGTCTTCGTGCTGGTTCCGGTCAGGATAAACCACGCGCCGAGCCAGAGAACGAAGACCACCGAGCCGCCGGCGATGGCGGCGCGGCGCAGCCAGATCAGGCGCGGATTTTCGCCCGCGCGGCGGCGGCGGATGTCTGAGCGTCGGGTTCCCTTGGACGAGCGCGCCATGATGCCCTCTATGACGTCCGCTTGAAGAGGCGGGCATCCCTGGGCACCGGATCACGCGGCAGGGCGAGTTTGCGGTTTTCGGTGAAGGCTTCCTCGATCAGGGCGGTCAGATAATCGGTGAAGAGTTGCGGTTTGGCGGCGGCCTCCCAGAGGAAATATCCCAAAGAGCCGGGGCACGGGTTGACCTCGTTCATCCAGACCTGCCCGGTTTTCGCGTTGCCGATGAAGTCGATGCGCGGTGCGCCGGTACCGTCCAGAGCGTCGAACAGGCGCGAACCCCATGTGCGGATGTCGTTATCGGTTTTTTTGGGCAGGTCGGGGTTGATCTCGCGGGTCAGGGAGAGCATCCCCTCGCTGGATTGGCCGGGTGATTTTGTGCCGCCTTTTGCCCCCTTCGTGCCGCCGCCGGAGAGGTATTTTTGCTTAAAGTCCAGCAGTTCGTCCTTGGCCTTCGGGCGTTCGATGGCGGAGGTGACGGTTTTGCCCTCGAAGCATTTCGAGACGGCGACGTTATATTCGACAAGGTTTTCAACGAACGGCTCCGCGATGGCCACAGGATCGAATTCGAAAATCGCCGGAAGACACGCCTTCGCCTCGTGCGCGTCGCGGACCTTGGCGACGCCGATGGAGCTGCCGAGGTGGGAGGGTTTGACGATGCAGGGATAGCCCAGAGGCTTGAGGACGGCGTCCAGCTTTTCCTCGGGGATCAGATATCCCTGCTCCGGCCGTTTGAGGACCGCATAAGGCAGATAGGGGATATCGAGCGCGTGCATGAAATGCTTGGTGGCGACTTTATCCATCAGGATGGACGAGGCCTTGGTCCGCATTCCCGTGTAGGGGATGTTGGCCAACTCGAAAAGTCCTTGAATATTACCATCCTCGCCGATCAGGCCGTGGAAAACGGGTAGCGCAACGTCGAACTCCATTGGCTTTGCACCGCCGAACAGTCCGGCTTTTTTGGGGATCAGGACACCCTTGCGGTTGGCGCTGACGTCAATCGTTACGGTCGTCACCTGTTTCATCGCGTTGGCGTCGAGCATATAACTGCTGCGTTCGCGCAGCAGATCGCCGACCAGCCATTCGCCGTCAGGCGCGATATAGACCGGGAACGGGGCGTATTTCGACTGGTCGATGGCGTTGAGCGCCTGCAGGCCGCTGACCACGCTGACGTCATGTTCGGGGGAGCGTCCGCCGAAAAAGACGGCGACTCGTTTCTTTGTTGTATTTTTGGACTGTGACATGGTGTTGAGGTCGTGTAAGACTTGGAAAGGAAGCGCATCATGTTACTTTATGCGCTCCATATTAACCAGAAAATATGATTCCTTAAAAGGGATTCGGCGTGCAAAGTTTACTTTCCAACGGCGCTCAATTTTCATATCTGCGGCTCGATGAGGCGGGGAAGGATGCGCCCGTGATTGTCTGGGCGCATGGCTGGGGACAGAATCATACGGCGTTCCTGCCGATGATGGAAACTTTACGGAAAACAGCAACGCATCTCCTGATCGATTTTCCCGGATTCGGGGAATCGCCGCCACCGCCCGAGCATTGGGGAACAGAAGAGTATGCGGACGCGGTCGCTTCGTGGCTGGCGGCGCAGAATTTTCCGCCGGTGATCTGGGTCGGGCATTCGTTCGGGTGCCGGGTCGGGATTCGGCTGGCCGCGAAATATCCCGAGCGGGTGAAGGGGCTGTGTTTGATTGCCGCGGCGGGGCTAAAACGCAAGCGCCCTCCTCTCAAGCGGCTGTATTTTTATTTACGAATCAAGCTGTTTAAAATGCTCAAGGTGTTTTTGCCGCAGGGTGAGATGCGGGAGATAATTTTGTCCAAGTTCGGCAGCGCGGATTATAAAAAGGCCGGGCCGATGCGGAGCATTTTCATCCGCACGGTGAATGAGGATCTGAGCGAGAACGCGCGGACCGTGCGCTGCCCCGTGCGGCTGGTGTTCGGGGCGAATGACACCGAAACGCCGCCGGAGTTCGGGACGCGGTATCAAGCCTTGATGCCGGACGCGCAGCTTCTGATTCTGGAGGGGCTGGACCATTACAGCGTTCTGACCAGCGGGCGGCATCAGGCGGTGAAGGCGGTGAGTGATCTGGTGAGGGTGGTCACAACAGCATGAGGGTCTGAATGGGGTTGCTACAATTCACAGCAAAATACCGAGGCTACTTGCGGATCACGGCGGGGTCATTACTGATCTTATATGGGATTAATAGGGTTGAGTTTTTGACCGAGATTTTGATGGGTCAAGCAATAAGGAATGAGAGCCCGAGCCCTATATTCGCGGGATTTTATTTGTTTTCTACATTCTTAGTTTTTTTGGGAATACTATTGATTCATTTTGGACTTGTTAGTTTGGGTTTTAGACGGCCCTTTCAGCTCTTTCTGGCTCATCTTTCGTGGATATCAGTAGTTTTCCTCTTGCAAGTTGTGTGAACACACGGCGCTTATTAATTTAGGACATAAATGACGTTTTTTTGGCTGAAGTTCTGATGAATATTGCTTTATCTTTGTTGTTGCTCCTCTCCTTCCTCGCCTTTGCCGGGAAGCGGCTGCTGATCTATCTCCATGCGTTGCAGCAGGACGATTACAATAACGAGCGGCTGTTTGCGTGGATCAAAAAGCACAAGGTTTTCGATATCAAGCTTTCTTGCGGGTTGCTGGCGCTGGGGATTCTGGCGTTCCTGCTCCCCGCTTTTCTGACCGCGCTGGCGGTGATCGGGGGGTTCGGGGCTACCGCCTATTTCGATCTCGACCCCCGCACACGCTCAAAGAAAAAGCTGGTCCTGACGGCGCGGGCGAAGCGGATTCTCTTTCCGGCCATCGCGCTGTCCGGCCTGTTCGTTCTGCCGTTCCTGACGCTCAATCCGCTGTTTCTCATTCTTCCTGTGCAGGCGGTGCCGCTGATGCTGGTTCTCTCCAACTTGCTGAACCAGCCCTATGAGAAAGCGGTGCAGAAAAAGTTTTACGACGAGGCGGTTGCGAAACTTTCTGAGGTGAAGCCGAAAATCATCGGCATCACGGGGTCTTACGGGAAGACGTCGGTGAAGCATATCCTTGGTCATATTCTCAAGAGCGCGGCGCCGACGCTGATCACGCCGGGGAGCGTCAATACGGTTATGGGCATCACACGGGTCATCCGCGAGCAGATGGAGCCGAATACGAAATATTTCGTCGTGGAGATGGGCGCTTACGGGCCCGGGTCGATTGCGCGGCTGTGCGCCCTGACGCCGCCGGACGCCGCGATTATTATTTCCATCGGGCAGGCGCATTATGAGCGGTTTAAAACTCTTGATACTGTGGCAGCGGCGAAGTTCGAACTGGCGCAGGATGTTCTCTCACGCGGCGGGCACGTCACGGTGCATGAGCAGACTCTGGGTTTCGATGCCTCACGGGCACTTTACGACGCGCACAAGGATCATTTCACGGTGTGCGGGGAGGCGGCGACGAACGGTCTTGTGATTTCATCGGTTGAGCAAACGAAAGACGGTCTGGTTGTCGCGATAAAATGGAAAGGCGAGGCTTATACGCTGAAGGCGCCTTTGTATGGTGTGCAGCACGGGGGGAATATCGCGCTGGCGTTCGCGTGCGCCGCCGAACTGGGTCTTGATCCGCGCGATATCGCCACGGCGCTGGAACGCTGCCCGCAGATTACGCACCGGCTTGAGGTTAAGCCCTACCTTGAGGGCGGGCTGCTGATCGACGATGCGTTCAATTCGAATCCGAAGGGGTTCGCGGCGGGGCTGGAGTTGCTGCCTGTTTTGAGGCGCGAAGGCGGGCGGACAATTTTGATTACGCCGGGTATGGTGGAGTTGGGCGAGGCGCATGATGCCGAGCATACGAAAATCGGCGAACTGGCGGCGCGGACCTGCGATGTCGTGCTGGCGGTGGCGGCGGAGAGGATTCCGACTTTTGTTTCCGCCTACCGGGCCAATGCGCCGCGGGGGCAGCTGTTGAGCTTTGCGACGTTCAAGGACGCGGAGGCGTGGCTGATGGCCGACCGCAGGCCGGGAGATGTGGTGCTGATCGAAAATGATCTGCCGGACCTTTATGAGCGGATTCCGCGGCTTTAAACTGTTCTGAATTCGGCTTGAACTCAAGGTTTTTGTTCTATATATGTCGTTCCCGGAGACTACCACGGAACGGAGTATATTTTATGGACCTAGAAGAAAAAGGCCTCGGGCAGGCCTTTGAAATTGCTGACGCCCCCCAAATCCCTGATCACTACATTCAAGATTTTCTGAGCGACCCTGCCGTACGGGAGCTGACCGGGACGCTTAAAGGGCGGGGATTTGAACCCCAACAGATAGAACAGTATCTGATCGGGCTTTATCGCGGCGGTGAGCATAAAATCAGTTTGGCCGAGATGGCGAGCATAGAGCCTTGCGATTCAACAGAGGCGGAGAGTGATACGCCGCAGGTGTTAGTCCTCTAATCCTGATAATGTATTAAATTCAGGCTTGGATCGGAGCCGGAACATGGATTATCGTGCGCCGTTAAAAGCCGCTTTCTGCTTTTTGGCGAGGGCGCGGCGGACGAAGGTGAAGGATTCGACCATCTGGTTGTAGTCTTCTTCCGTGAGGTCGAGGACGCTGAGCGACTCCTTGACTGTCAATCCATAAAGGCGGCTTTCGGCGAACTCCTGAACGACCTCAAAAGATCGGTAAGCGTCATGAAGGCGGTTGTCCTTCAGAGCCAGACGCATTCTTTCCATCTCGTTGTTCACGCCCTGCAGGAGGAAGAGAAGATCGAAGGCTCTGAGTTCCTCGTCCTTGGTGTCGAGAATCATGAGCGCGACATCGCGGCCAAATTCAAACGTGTCCACTTCCTTTTCGAACTGGTTGGGGTAGATCACGCTTCCGGTTTCGTCCTGAAAGCGCCCCTCGCGCATTTCGAGGAGGTAATATTCGGCCCGCGCCATCGGTGTTTTTTCTTTAAGATTCATAGGTTTTGTCCCTTTTCCAGCGGCAGGATAAGCAAGAACGCGAAATTATGCAAACTTTACGTGGTGAGGCGTTCGCCGAGGCGGCGGATTTCCCAATGAAGATCGAGGTTTAGCAGGTTTTTGGCGCGGCTGATCAGCTCCTCCCCGAGGTCTTCAAGGTCCGCGGCGGTGGCCTTGCCCGTATTAATCATGAAATTGCAGTGTTTTTCAGACATTTTGGCGCCGCCAATGGTCAGGCCGCGCCCGCCGACCTTTTCGACGATCTGCCATGCGCGCAGGCCGGGTTCGAGGCCTGCCTTTTTCAGTTCCTCCTCCGAGGGGTTGGCGAAGGTGGAGCCGCCGGTCTTTTCGGTGATCGGCTGGGTTTCGCGGCGCTTGTCCTTTATGTCCTTCAAGCGGGCGCGGACGATGTCCTTGTCCTCCCTCGTCCCTTCGAATGCGGCGGCGGTGAAAATCGTGCCCTCTGGCACGCCGCAATAGCGGTAACACATATCCATGTCTGCGGTCACCAGCGCTTCGGGGCGGCCCCTGCGGTCTACTCCGAACGCGCCGATCAATGCGTCTTTCACTTCCCGTCCGTAGGCGCCTGCGTTCATGCGGAGGGCGCCGCCGATGGTTCCGGGAATGCCGGAGAGGAATTCCAGCCCGCCGATCCCGGCCTTGGCGGCGGCGGCGGCGACCGAACCGTTGAGCGCTCCGGCTCCGGCCAGTATCCGCGTTCCCTTGATGTCGATATTTGCAAAAGGCTTGCCCAGACGCACCACACAGCCGCGCACCCCGCCATCGCGGATGATGACGTTGGCCATGCCGCCCAGAATTGTGACGGGCATTTCAGGGGGTGAATCCTTGAGAAAGAGCGCGAGATCGTCGAGGTCTTCGGGCTGGAAGAGCAGGTCCACCATGCCGCCGCAACCGAACCAGCTTTCCGCGCCCAGCGGTGCGTTTTGCGTGAAGCGGTCATCACCAGCGGTCTCACGCACTAAAAATTTCCTCAGGTTGGAGAGCATGGTCCATGTCTTTCTCAGTTCGGCGCGGGTTTATGGGCGTCAATCTCCGCCGCCAGTGCGGAGAGGGGTTTCAGACCTATCCGGTCCTGCGGCAGAGGCTCGAATTTGATATTGCCCAGCGTGGTCATGACGTCGTATTCGCCGATCACCGTATCGAGCAACAGGAATCCGGCCATGCCATAGATATCTTCATTCTCCTTCGTCAGGCCTTTGACGCAGACCTTCAGGTCGGTCATGCCTTCGTAATACTCGGACTGGTAATAGAAATCAGCGATGTTGAACCGGATCCCGCCGTGGTCAAGGATCGGGGTGGCATGGCGCGGCTTGAAGGCAATCACGCGCCAGCCGGGGATTTGCGGCGCGGCCTTATAGAGGTCGATCACCGACGGGATCGCGCTTTTCAGCCCGCCTGCGCTGATGATGAATTCGTAGACTTTATCCTCCGCCTGTCCGATTTCGAACCAGAGATCGGGGTAGACCGCCTTGATTTTTCCCTGAACGGCGTTCATGACCGCTTCGGTTTTTTTATCGTACTGCTCGATCATGGATTTATTCTGGATGAACCAGTCCCAGAATTCGGCGTGAGTCAGGTTTTGCGCCTGCGCGGGCTGAGCGATGAAGATCGAGCCTATCGCGGCGAGGATTCCCTTTTTCATGCGGCGCGGCCCTTTCTTTTTTCGATTGCTTCGGCGAGTTGCGCGGGCAGCGCGTTGGCCCAGGAGGTGATGTCGCCCGCGCCCATGCACAGGATATAATCTCCGGGCTTGGCGATTTCGGCCAGAATGTCCGGCAGATTTTCTTTTGAGATCAGGGAGCGCGAGTCGCGGTGACCGTGATCGTGTATTCCTTTGGTTAAAGAGTCCTTGTTTACGCCTTCGATCGGCGTTTCCCCGGCAGCGTAGACATCTGCAATGATGACGGTATCCGCCTCGTTGAAGCAGCGGCAGAAGCCCTCGAAGAGATCCTGCAATCGGGTGAATCGGTGCGGCTGGAAGATGGCGATGATCTTTGCGTCCGGCTCCTCAAGAACGCTGCGGGCGGTTTTCAGGATTGTTTCGATTTCCACGGGGTGATGCGCGTAATCGTCGATAATGGCTATCCCGTTCACTTCGCCGACCCGCGTGAAGCGGCGTTTGACGCCCCGGAAGCCCGAGAGCGCCTTTCGCATCGTGGCGGGCGGGACGTCCATTTCTTTCGCCACGCCGAAGGCGACGAGCGAATTCTGTACGTTATGAAGGCCGGGCATCGGCAGGATCACATCGGAGATCACGACATCGCGGCCATCAAGGCTCAACCAGCCGGCGAAGGTGACGTCGAAGGTGCTGCCCTTCGCGTCCTGCCGGACATTGGAGGCGCGGATGTCGGCCTGAGGATTAAAACCGTAGGTGATGATTTTTCTTTGGGAGACCTGCGGGACCAGCGCCTGCACCTCGGGGTGATCGAGGCATAACAGGGCGTAGCCGTAAAAGGGCAGGTTCAGAACGAACCGTTTGTAGGCTTCGCGCACTTCGTCAAAAGAGCCGTAATGATCCATATGTTCCGGGTCTATATTTGTGACCACCGCGACCGTCGCAGGAAGGCGGGTGAAGGTTCCGTCGCTCTCGTCGGCCTCGACGACCATCGCGTCGGACTGGCCGAAGCGGAGATTGGTGCCGTAAGCGTTCACGATCCCCCCATTGACGACGGTCGGATCGAAGCCTGCGGCGTCGAGCATCTGTCCGACCATCGAGGTGGTCGTGGTTTTTCCGTGGGTTCCGGCGACGGCGACGGCGGATTTGAGGCGCATCAACTCGGCCAGCATCTCGGCGCGCTTGACGACGGGGACTTTGGATTCGCGGGCGGCGATGACTTCGGGGTTATCGGATTTCACGGCGGAGGAAATGACGATGGCGGCGGGAAGCTCCCCCTTTTCGCAGAGAATGTTTTTTGCGGCGTGGCCGACCATGACGCGCAAACCGATCTCGCGCAGTCTTGCGACGTTCGCGCCCTCCGCCTGATCGGTTCCCTGTACTTTATAGCCCAGCGCGTTCAGGAGAATGGCGATGCCGCTCATCCCGATGCCGCCAATACCGACGAAATGGAGCGTTCCGATGTCCGGCGACATGATCCGCATATGGTTTACTCCTTCACATTCTGCTCTAGTAGCCCGGTCCCGACACTACGGACTTCACCAGGTTCCCCAGCTTATGGGCGGCGTCCGGTTTGCCGAAGGCGCGGCATTTTTCTGCCGCCTCGCCCAAAACAGCGGGATTTTGCAGAAAAGCGGTCAATCTTGCAAGCAATGCTTCGGGGGTGAAACCGTCCTCGGTCATCATCCACGCCCCGCCGCCATCGGCCACATGGTCGGCGTTCCTCTTCTGCTGCTGGTCCTTATGGTGCGGATAGGGTACGAAAATCGCGGGGCGGCCCGCCGCCGTGACCTCGGCCACGGTGCTGGCCCCCGAGCGGCAGATCACCAGATGCGCGGCGGCCAGACGTTCGGCCATATCGTTGTAAAAGGACGCAACTTCGGCGTTGATTCCGGAGTCCTTATAGGCGAAGGCTGTTGGCTCCAGATCCTCTTCCCGGCATTGCTGGACGACATTCAGGCGTTTTTTATATTCCGAGAGAAGCTGCGCGAGGGTCTGTGGAACCACCTTGCTGAAGACCGAGGCGCCCAGAGAACCGCCCATCACCAGAATATTCAGCGGTCCGCCCGCCTGCGGCTTCGGATATGGCGTTTTGTGCAATGCGGCGATTTCGGCGCGGACCGGATTGCCGGTAATCACGGCGCGCATCCGTTCGTCCTTCTCCAGCCCTGTGAGATCGGGAAAGGACAGCGCGATGCGTTCGGCCTGCCGGGCGAGGTAACAATTCGCCTTGCCGATAATCGCGTTCTGCTCGTGGACGATGGCGGGAATCCGTTGCTTCTGCGCCACGAAGACACCGGGGAAAGACGGATAGCCGCCAAATCCGACCACAAGGTCCGGCTCAAGATCGGAGACGATGCGCCAAGCCTGCACGAGGCCCGCACCGAGATTGACCAGCCCCCTGAATTTTCCGGCGGGGCCACCGCCCACGGTGCCAGCGCGGATGACGTGGACCGGCATATTTTCCGGGAACATTCCGGTGAATTTTTTGCCGCGCTCGTCGGTGATGAGAGCCAATTTGTTGCCCCGCGCCGCCAGATCGTGCGACAGCGCCGCCGCAGGCGTCATGTGCCCGCCTGTCCCGCCGCTGCTGATCAGGATCAGGGGAATATTGTCGGGAGAATCGTTCATACTTCGGACTCGCGGGTTTCTTCACCTTTATCCTGCACCGCGAAGGAAGAACGGATCAAGCCTGCACGCGCAGCCGTCATCCTCCCCTGCCTGCGGGAGAGCGCCAGAACGATGCCCATACTCGCCCCGAGCGAGAGAAGGGAGGAGCCGCCGTAGCTGATGAAGGGCATGGTCATGCCCTTGGCAGGCAGGAGGTGGACGCTGGATCCCATATGGACGAACGCCTGCAGGCCGAACAGAGTCAAAAGACCGCCGACGGCGAGAATGGGAAACATATCCTCGGCCTGCAGAAGGCGCTTGAAGCCGCGCAGGACGATAAAGAGGAACAGCCCGATCAGGAACAGCACGAAGAGAATCCCGAACTCCTCGCCCGCAACGGGAAAGATGAAGTCGGCATGGGCGTCGGGCAGGTTGAGTTTCACCGTACCCTGCCCTGGCCCGGTTCCCGTCAGCCCGCCGTTGCGGAAGGCGGCCAGAGACTGATCGACCTGATAGGTGTCACCGCTTTCAGGATTGAAAAAGCGGTCCACGCGGCTGCGGACGTGATCGAAGCCGAGATAGGCGCCGCCCAGAACGATGGGGGAGAGAAGCAGGATCAGCGCGAGATAGCGCAGGCGCAGGCCGGAAAGAAAGACCTGCGTCCCCAGCACAAGAGTCACCACGACGCTCATGCCCAGATCGGGCTGGAGCATGAGCAGCGCGATAATCAGGATATAAAGGCCGACGACGAAGAAATAGCCGTTGAGCGGGGCTTCATTCAGGGTGAACGCCCTGCCCGCCTTCTGCCTGACGCCGCCGACCCGCGCCCAGGACACTTTTTGCAGGGCGATCAGCCAGGCGGATACGACGATGAAGGCGGGTTTAACGAATTCGCTGGCCTGGACGGACATCCCCAAGATCGGGAGCCAGCGGCGGGCACCCTTGATCTCGGTTCCGACAAAAAGAGTCATAACCAGCGCTACAATCCCCATAATCAGGGCAAGGCTGCACATCCGCCAGATTGTCCTTGGCGGGAGCATCGAAATGCCGATCATCAGTATGAGGGCCGGAACCAGAAAGATGATCTGGCGCTTGAGGAAATAGTAATCCTCGACCTCCAATAGCTGCGCGACGGGCGGGCTGGCGGTCGAGACCATCGCCACGCCGATCAGGGCCAGGATCAGGACCGAGAGGAGGATGCTCTGATCGACCGTCCACCACCACGCGCCCAGAAACGAGCGGTCGGCGCGGGAGAAGGGCTGGATGTCCTGCGAGGCGGCTGACATTTCCTACTCCCCCAACCGATGCACGAGGCGCGTGAATTTCTTCCCGCGATCCTCGAAGGATTTGAACTGATCGAAAGACGCGCAGGCCGGGGACAGAAGCACGACCCCTGCCCCGCCGGGCTGGCCGCGCTTTTCCTGCGCCATGATATGCGCGGAACGGATGGCGGAGACGAGCTTGCGGCTTTTGGTGTGTTCAATGCCGTATTTTTTCATCCAGTCCGCAAATTCGTTGGTGGATTCGCCGATCAGGAAGGCGTGGCGGATGCGGTCGGCGAAAATCTCCAGCCCCGAAAGGCCCGCGTCCTTTTTGCGGCCGCCGACAATCCAGTAAATGTTGTTATGACAGCCGAGCGCCATCGCGGCGGAGTCGGGGTTCGTGGCCTTGCTGTCATTCACATAGGAGACGCCGTTGACGGTGCGGATGAGGTGCTGGCGGTGCTGCAAGCCTTCGAAGGTTTTCATCGCCTCGAAGATTTCAGCCGGAGACAGGCCGACGACCCGGCCCACGGCGTAGGCGCAGACGACATTCTGATGATTATGGATTCCGCGCAGGGTTTTTAAATCCTCCAGGACTCCCACCTCGATCACCTGATCGGATATCGCGTCCACCAGCTTGCCTTCGTTGGCGTACACGCCGCCCTGTTCTTTTCCGCTTACGGAGACCGGAATGACCTTACGGAGCCCCTTTTCGCGGACGGCTTGGAGAATCCGGCCTGTGTATTCGTCGTCGTTGCAGATAATTGCCGTCCCGCCGCCATAGCCGCTGTGGGCATCGTCAACGAGTTTCTGTTTGACTGCCGCGTAAGGCTCGATCCCGCCGTGGCGGTCGAGATGGTCGGAGGTGATGTTGATGACCACCGAGATGTCGGGGCGGAAGGTCGGGCAAAGGTCGATCTGGTACGAGGACATTTCCAGAACCGAATAACATTCTCCCGGCGGGACTTTCAGATCGAGAACGGGGACGCCGATATTTCCGCCCAGAACGGTGGCTTTGCCGTTGGCCTTGAGGATGTGATGGATAAGGCTGACGGTCGTGGATTTGCCGTTGGTGCCGGTGACGCCGATGGTCTTGCCGGTGAGGCCGGAGCGGTAGAAGAGCTCAATGTCGCCGATGACCTCGACGCCCGCGGCCTGCGCGGCCTTGACGACGCGATGGGGTTCGGGGTGGGTATAGGGAACGCCGGGGGAGAGTACGATAAAGGCGAATTCCTTGAAATCCTGACGCCCGTCGTCGAGGGTTTCGATTTTCAGCTTGCGGGCTTCCTGCAAGGCTTCGGGGCGGTCGTCACCCGCGACAACTTCCGCTCCGGCTTTTTTAAGAGCCTTCACGGCGGACATCCCGCTGCGGCCCAGCCCGTAGACCAGAACTTTTTTCTTCGGCAGAGAGTTTACGTATGTCTTTAACTTGACCATGCCTTAGCGTATCAGCGGAGCTTGAGGGTTGCCAGCCCGATCAGGGCCAGAATCATTGCGATAATCCAGAAACGAATGACGATGGTCGGCTCCGACCAGCCTTTTTTCTCGAAATGGTGGTGGATTGGGGCCATGGCGAAGACCCTCTTGCCGGTCAGTTTAAATGAAGCCACCTGAATGATGACCGACACGGTTTCCAGAACAAACAAGCCGCCGACGATGGCCAGAACGATTTCATGCTTGACCATGACGGAAATCGCGCCGAGAAGTCCGCCCATCGCCAGTGAGCCTGTGTCACCCATGAAGATGGCTGCGGGCGGGGCGTTGTACCAGAGGAAGCCCATGGCACCCCCGATCAGAGCGCCGCAGATGATGGCGAGTTCCGCCGTACCGGGGATAAAGGGGATAAAGAGGTATTCGGAGAAATCCTGCCGTCCCGCGAGGTAAGCAATCAGGCCGAAACAGGCAGCAACAATGGCCACGGGAACGATGGCCAAACCATCAAGTCCGTCGGTCAGATTGACCGCGTTGGACGAGCCGACGATGACGAGCATCGACCAGGGGATGAAAAACCATGACAGGTTAAACAGCACATTCTTGAAGAAGGGCGGCGCGACGTGGGTGCTGAAGGCATCGGGCAAGGCGAACATAATTCCTATGGTCACGAGGAAGGAAATTCCGAACTGCGCGGCCAGCTTGCGCTTTCCCGATAGCCCCTTGGGGTTTTTCTTGGTGAGTTTCAGGTAATCGTCGGCAAAGCCGATGGCGCCGTAGCCGACCATCACCAGCAGAGCCAGCCAGACGAAGGGATTGGCGAGGTCGGCCCAGAGAATCGTGCTGATGCTTACGGAAATCAGGATCATCAGGCCGCCCATGGTCGGGGTTCCGGCCTTCTTGAAGTGGGTTTCCGGCCCGTCGTCGCGGATCGGCTGGCCTTCTTTCTGTTTCATCTTGAGCCACGCAATCATACGCGGGGCGATGAGGAAGCAGATAATCAGGGACGTCATAATGGCGCCGCCCGTGCGGAAGGTGACGTAACCGAACAGGTTGAAAAAGCTGACGTAATAATGCAGGGGGAAGAGGATATTATAGAACATGGCCGCTCCGGCTCTGTTTTTGTTCGGGGTAAATCAGGCGCAGGGCATCGACCATGCGTATGCCCGCCTCTTCATCGCCCTGACGGAAAACAAGGAGATCGCCGGGGCTGATAACCTCCGGCACGATTCTTTCGACTTTCGCCTCTTTATATAACTCAGAAATCAAAACGCTGACGTCTCTTACTATGGGTACACGGCGGGAAATATACACGAAATCCAGATTACCCATTTTAAAGGGAATTGCCAATTCGTTGTTTGCGCCGGGGCGGCGGGGTGATGCCTGCGGGGCATCCACATGGTCGAGGAAGACCGTCTGACGCCCATCGCCGATATCAATGAGCTTGTTGACGGCGAAAACCACGCCCTTAACGCTAGCGCGGGGGCTGACGCTGACGGTGACGGTGCGGGTTTTGAGGATGGACCAGTAGAACCGATTGTTTTCAATCATAATGTGCTTTCATTTCTTTTACTTAAGAGAACTCAGTTTTAAGTCTTTTCTGATACTTCAGGTCATGGCGTTGCGGACCTCCTGCGCGTCGTCGAAGGGGGTTGTGATGTTTCCAATAATCTGTCCGGTTTCATGACCTTTTCCGGCCACAAGCAGGACGTCGCCCTCTTTCATTTCCTTTATGGCTGTGCGGATGGCTTCGCGGCGGTCGCCGATGTCCTGTACGGGCTTGCCCTTGCCGATACCGTTGAGAATGGCGGCGCGGATGGATTCGGGTTTTTCGGTGCGCGGATTGTCGTCGGTCACAATTATTCTGTTTGCGAGGCGTGCGGCGATTTCCCCCATGATCGGGCGCTTGCCGGGGTCGCGGTCCCCCCCGCAGCCGAAGAGGCAGATCAATTTGCCTGCCGTGTGCGGGCGCAAAGCTTTCAGGACGGTTTCCAGCGCGTCGGGCGTGTGGGCGTAATCGACATAGACGTCTTTCGGACCTTCGATCTTCTGCAGACGGCCGGGAACGGGCTGCAGGTTTTCGAGGGCTTTCAAGAGCGTGTCCAGCCTGTCTTTTTCCTCGGCCCAGACCAGACCGAGGGCGCAGAGCGCGTTCATGACCTGAAAGCCGCCGACGAGCGGGAGTTTCAGCGTGTGTTTTTTGCCTTCGATTGAAAGCTCCAAAAGCTGACCGCCGGGATTAGGAACGCTCTTTATTAACTTCAGGGTTTCTGCTTTCTGCCCATAAGAGATGATGGTGTGGCCCGCATCCTTGCAGGTTTTTTCGAGTGTTTCGTATTCGGGCACATCGGCATTGAGGACGACGGTGCTGTTCTTTCTCAGCACTTCGGAAAAGAGGCGCAGCTTCGCGGCGAGGTAGCTCTCCATATCCTTGTGGTAATCCAGATGATCGCGGGAGATGTTGGTGTAGCCCGCGACGCCGATGCGGACGCCGTCGATGCGGTATTGCTCAAGGCCGTGGCTGGAGGCTTCCATACAGAGATGGGTAATCCCCTCCTTCGCCATCTCCGCCAGATTTTTATGCAGGGTGACGGGATCGGGTGTGGTCATGGAGGCGGATGCGGCGATCTTTCCGTCTTTCATGATGCCGAGCGTGCCCATGCTGGCGGATTGATGGCCGAGAGATTTCCAAAGCTGGGCGGTGAAATGGGCGGTCGAGGTCTTGCCGTTCGTTCCGGTGACGGCGGCGATGGTGGAGGGTTGATGAAAATAAAGAGTTCCGCACCATTTGCTGAATTCCTTATGCGGATTGTCGGCCTCGATTAGCATAATCCCCATATCACTTTTAGACCGAGGCGCTTCCGAGTATTTGTAGTACCGTGACATTGATTTGCCGAACTCTTCGTGGGGTGGCCTTTCAAACGGTTCAATGCCAAGTCGTTTGCGTACTTCCGGACTCGGGTTCCAGGGCGGACATTTTTTATATTCTTCCGGCAATTTCGTTCCCGTCTTGGCGATGATGCCCGTCGCGCCGTTTTCCAAAGCCTGCGGTATGAAGTCGCGGCCATCGACCTTTGTTCCCTGAAGCGCCGCGAAAATATAACCCGACTTGACCTCACGGCTGTCCTGCGTGATACCCGCAAACGCGCCAGAGAGAACCCTATGGGTGGTTTCCCTTAAGTTTTTTTCAATATCACTGCTCATTGGAGGCCAGTTTCTTCTCCGGGTGTTCGGGCTTGATGTATTGCTGCAGCGGCAGGCTGATATCCTGCGCTTCGACGTAATTATCGGACGGGAGGCCGAGGATGGCGGCCATGGAGGTCACGACCCGCGCCACGACAGGCGCGGCGACCCAGCCGCCGGTGGCGTAGCCGTAGCTTTTCTTTGTGCCCTGCGGCTCGTCGATCATCACGAAGACCACATAGCGCGGGTTGTCGATGGGAAACGCGCCGATAAAGGAGGAGAGCAGGCTCTTGCGGTTGTAGCCCTTCTTGCCGCCGCTTTTTTCCGCAGTTCCGGTTTTTCCGCCGACATAATAGCCGGGAACGTCGGCCTTGCCGCCCGTGCCCTTTGTGACCACCAGACGCAGGAGGCCACGCATTTTTTCCGAGGTTTCCGCCGAGAGGATCCGTGCCTGTGGTTTGATATTGTCCGCACCTGATTTGAGGATCAGCTTCGGGTGGATTTGCAGGCCGCCGTTGATAATCGTGGCGGTGGCGACGCAGAGCTGCAAGGCAGAGACCGATATCCCGTGTCCATAAGAAACGGTGACGAGCGAGGATCCCGCCCACGGTTCGGGCGGGAGCAGAGGTTTGCTAACTTCACGGATATCGAAAGAGGGTTTATCCATCAGGCCGAGGTCGGAGAGAAACGCCTTGAGTTTGTCCATGCCGACCGCTTGCGCCATCATGGCCGAGCCGATGTTGGAGGAATGCATAAAGACTTCGGGCACGGTCATGATCCGCTTTTGCGCGTGGTAGTCGTTGATCGTGTGGCCGTCGATTTTCAGGGGTTTGCGCGCATCGAAGGTCGTGGCCAGCGGCGCGTCCTGCGTTTCCAGCAGCGCGGCGGTGGTGAAAATCTTGAAGACCGAGCCGAATTCGTAGACCCCCATCGTGACGCGGTTTCTCAGTATCTCCTTATATTTCTCCTCATCGGAGACATACAGGCTGTTGGCGTTGAGGTCGTAATCGGGCAGCGAGACTCCGGCCAGCATTTCGCCCGTCTGTGCGTCGAGTATCACTCCCACGCCCGCCTGTGCGCTGAATTCCGTTATGGCTGTTTCTATCTCGCGGCGCAGGGCGTGCTGAAGCCGGACATCAAGGGTCAGGCTGATGTCCTGCCCCTGCTCCAACGTTTTCTGGGCGCTTCTTTCGATGCCGGAGAGGCCGCGCCCGTCGCGCCCGGTATAGCCGATCAGGTGCGCGGCCATTTTTCCCTGCGGGTAGATGCGGCTATCAGCGTATTCGAAGGCGAGGCCGGGTTCGCCGAGATCGAGAATTTTTTCCTGCTGCTGCGGCGAGATGTTGGGACGGAGCCACGCATAGCGGGATTTGGGAATGCTGATTTTCGCCAGTGTTTCCTGTTCCTTCAGGTCAGGGAAAATTTCCGTGAGGGCTTTTGAGACTTTCGGCTTATCAAGAAGGAGTTCCGGATCGGCATACAACGATGGAGTCTTCAGGCTGGTCGCCAGCAGGACGCCGTTGCGGTCGTAAATATTGCCGCGGCGGACATGATCCAGCAAATCCTGCGAGCGGGCGAGGCGCGAGAGTTCCTCGGAGTCTTGCGTGGATTCAAAGTGCCTGCCCTGCACAATCATGAGATCAATGGTGCGGGCGGCGATCAACAGATAGGCAAGGGCAAATAGCCCGCCCAACAGGATCAAGCGGCCATAAGCCAGTTGGAGCGCCGCGCTTTGCTCGCCCTCCAGATGAATAATGTTGCGCCTGTGACTTCTGAGCCTCATGGGCGGTTCGTTTCCTCTTGTTCCTGAGGCGCGGGAAGACGCTCGGGCTTGCGGGGGATGATTGCGGGGTATGTTCCCTCCTGCGGCATTTCCAGAGAAGCGGGGATCAAAGCGCCCTCGTTATACTCGCTGATATTCTCCGGTTCGGAGACGAGCTGGGCGGGCTCCGGCAGGGTGAGGCCGAGATATTTTTTTGCCAGCGCCTCGATGCGCTCGGGGCTATTGAGCAGGCTCCATTCAGCCTCAAGAACCTTGACCGACTCCTGCTCCCCGGCAACGGAGAGGTCGAGACGGGCGAGCTGTTTTTCGGAGCGGTTGACGCTTTGGCTGATATGCATCAGGGTGCCGGCGCTCAGGGACATGACGAGGAGAACGGCGAGATGGTTGAGAAAGGTTTTTTTCATAGGGTGTCCTTTCGGTCAGTAAAGGGGGTTCTGGCGGCGCCCCGCAATTTTGCAGAGCGTGAGCGGGAGTTGAATGAGGTTTCTTCTTCGGAGGGGCTGATGGCCTTGTTGTAGAGAGACACAAAGACCGGATCGGCTTTTTGCGGGGATTTTTCGGGGAAGTGGCGGGAGCCGGAGGGTGTGCGCCCCGACTTTTCGCGGATGAAATTCTTGACGATGGAATCTTCGAGGGAGTGGAAGGTGACGACGACCAGACGGCCGCCGGGGGAGAGAATTTTTTCGGACGCTGCGAGGGTGCGCTCAAGTTCGCCGAGTTCATCGTTCACGGCGATTCTTAGCGCCTGGAAGGTGCGGGTCGCCGGATCACTTTTATCTTTGGGCGAACGCGGAACGACGGCGCGGACGGCATCGGCCAGTTCGAGGGTCGTTTCAAAAGGTTTTTGGGCGCGCTGATTGATTATGCGGTTAGCGATTTTGCGGGAGCGGCGCTCCTCGCCGTATTTATAAATCACATCTGCGAGGTCGCTTTCCTTCATTGTGTTGACCAAATCGGCGGCGGTAGCACCGGACGCGGCATCCATCCGCATATCGAGCGGGCCTGCCAAGCGAAAGGAAAACCCCCGCTCTCTCTGGTCGAGTTGCATCGAGGAGACGCCAAGATCGAGGACGAAACCGTCCACCTTCGCGAAACCGTTTTTTTGCAGAATACTTTCGACGTCACCGAAGCATCCGCGCACAAAGATCAACCGCTCCCCGAATTTTTCCTTCAAGTTCCGTGCATATTTTTCGACGCTCACATCCCGATCAAGGGCGATGACCGTGCAATCCGCCGCTTCCAGAATGGCCCGTGTGTAGCCGCCCGCGCCGAAGGTTCCATCGACATAGACGGCGCCGTCGCGGGGTTCGAGCGCCCGCAGCACTTCGGGCAACATCACGGGGGCGTGTTCGCTTGCGCCTACCGCTCTCATGGGCTGCCCTCCCGGTCGGCAGGAATCGTCAGGCGCTTTTCGCGGACCTGAGACCTTGCCGTTTTCTTGCGCTCCTCGAACGCCCCCGGCTGCCAGATCTGAAACTTGCGGCCCAGCCCGACAAAGGTCGCGTAATCGTCCAGGCCGGAAAATTCAATCAGATCCTGCGTGAGCATCACGCGCCCCTCGCCGTCGAATTGAAGATGCACGCTTTCGCCGAAGATGGCGGTGGCGAGATCGTCCTGATCGTCGGAAAAGAGATCGTAATGCTCAAGACGCTGGCTGATTTCATCCATGCGATCCCATTCGAAGCCTTCGAGGCACGGGTGGTTGTGGGAGCGGAAGAGAACGACACCCAGATGCAGGCGCTCTCCCAACGCGGCGCGGAACGGCGCGGGGACGGAGACGCGGCCCTTCCTGTCCAGCTTGTTGGTGAATGTCGAGATAAAGAGCGCCAAAGCCTCTCCTAAAAAAAACAAGTCTCCAGACCAGCCCCTTGCCTTCCTGACTTGGCGCCTTGTGCTCCATCGTCCGTGGTCCGCTCTGTCCTTGAGCATACATGGATATTTATGGGATAGCATGGTCTGATTTGGGACGTCAATAAAATGTCCCTGTAATTTATTCAGAAACAACAGTTTTTTTGGTTTCAGGGCGTGGCCGTTTGTGAACAGAATTGTGCATAGATCGGGGATAAGCCTTGCCAAATCCGCTTTTCTTTAGCCGGGGATCATTCTTCCACTCATTTTTCAGAATCAAAGCCGCGCTGAAAAACTTTAAAAGTGCATTAATTTGTTACTATTTTTTATTATTTATAGACTTTTTACCTATAAGTGATTGTTCTAAAAGTATTTTTTGACATAATGCTCTTCCTTGTGTTAGTCATAATATCAGTTTACAAGCAATCTCTAATGTGTGTGGGGATTATAAAAATGATCACTTTTCTTATGCTTGTTCTGGCCCTGAGCGGGGGGTTGTTTCTGGGAACCATTCTTTATTCCTGCCTGCATAGTTTCGCGGATGAGGAATGAGTCCATCAAGATCCTCTCCTGCCGAATAAAAGAAAAACCGCCTCTTTCAAGGCGGTTTTTCACAATCAAAATATCCAAAAAACCTGTAAGCCGGGTTCTGTCTCCGGCTTGCGCCGGATGATGACCATTCATCTGGGACAATGGTTGCCCATTGCCTCTAGCAACCTACCCGGACCGCGGGTCCGAAAAACACCCTGCCGGACAAGCCGGCGCGCGGTCCCTATTTGGTCTTGCTTCCGGCGGGGTTTGCCGTGCCGCCCCTGTTACCAGTTGCGCGGTGCGCTCTTACCGCACCTTTTCACCTTTTCCCCTGCCCTTGCGGACAGAGGTAGTCTGTTTTCTGTGGCACTTTCCGTAAAGGCCTTTTGAGCCTCCCCCGGGCGTTACCCGGCGCCGTTTTTCCGTGAAGCCCGGACTTTCCTCGGCTTTCCTTGCGGAAAGACGCGGCCATCCGGTTTTCTGGACGGGCGGAGGATGCCTGTTTTTTCGGGAAAGCGCAAGTTTGGGATCAGACCGCGAGTTTGTGACCACTCTGACGGATCAGGGAGACGAGTTTGATCACCGTGTTCGTATCCACCTTCTCATGGCTTCCGGTTTTGAATTTCTCCGGCGCGAAGTGGCGATGGAACGCGACGACCACGTCAACATAAGCGGCCATCGGGTTGTAGCCAAACTGGGTAAAGAGGCGCTCGACCTGATAATCGTTCAAGGCAATCTCCTCGGCTTTCTGGATATCGGATTGCGTCGGTTTGGGCCAGAGGCCCACGCCCTGCCCCGCCAGCCATTCCCAGTTGAACAATTCGCCGGGGTCTTTCTTGCGCTCGGGCGCGATGTCGGAATGGCCGAGGACGTGCTCGATTTTATGGCGGGACTGGATGCCCTGACAAAGCGTCTGGACCGCCTGCATCTGCGCGTCCGGGAACGGTTTGTAGCCGAATTCGTGGCCGGTATTCACCATTTCGACGCCGATGGAGTGGGAATTGATATCGGTTTCGCCGTGCCAGAAGGACAGGCCCGCGTGCCAGGCGCGCTTATCCTCGGGGACCAGATCGAAAACCGTGCCGTCCGTGTCCACAAGATAATGGGCGCTGACCTTGCTTGTCGGGTCGGTCAGGCGCTCGCGCGCGGCGGTCATGGTTTCCATGCCGGTATAATGTAAAATGATGATTTTTGGTTTCACGCCCTTGGCGCGGTCTTCATAATGCAGCGGTTTGGAGGATTTTTTTAGAAACATTTTCGTTTATCCGGCGAATATAACAGGACGATATATTCAATAATACAGCCCGATTTTACACTAAAACGGTTAAAAAAGGTTAATAAATATGCGCGTTCTGAATTATGCCTTTCTGATTGTGGCTCTGGCCGCTGCGACCCTGCTGGTTTTCCGGCCACCCTTGTTCGCGGGGGAGCCGGGCGGACGCAAGCTCAGCGCCGACCTTATGCCGGAAAAGCCGGAAAAGTATCCGGTGGCGACGCTGGCGGGCGGGTGCTTCTGGTGTACCGAAAGCGAGTTCCGCGGGCTGGACGGGGTTTTGTATACACGCGTGGGTTACGCGGGCGGAAGCCTGCCCAATCCCAAGTATGAGGATACGCATGACGGGACGAGCGGCCATGCGGAAGCGGTGGAGGTGACGTTCGATCCCAACAAGATTTCCTACCGCCAGTTGCTGGAGCATTTTTTCCTGAAGGCGCACGACCCGACGCAGCTCAACCGCCAAGGGCCGGATGTGGGGACGCAATACCGCTCGACCGTTTTTTTCCATGATGATGAGCAGAAGACAATCGCCGAAGAGATGATTGCCGCGTTGACGGCGGAGAAGAAATTTTCAAATCCGATCGTGACCACTTTGGAGCCCGCCGCGACCTTCTGGGAGGCCGAGGGCTATCACCAACAATATTACGAGAAATACGAGAAGGCCAACGGGCAGCCGCATATCAACGACTGGCTGAAACGGCAGGCGGACGGGCTGGGGATCAAGGGGGATTGATTTCGCGCTGCTGCTGCCTGCATCCCCACGAAAGTGGGGATGCATTTTTACCGCAGAGATACAGAGGACGCAGAGTTTTTTAAAACACAACGATCACAACGATATCCACCCCCGTCATTCCGGCGAAGGCCGGAATCCATTTATAAAAACTACAGAGAAAAACAGAGATTTTTGCGCCGATGGTCTCTGTCTTCCTCTGTCTGGCTCTGTGGTTATTAAAAAATATTTCCCTGCGTTCGCGGGTATAGCACGATTATGCTCAGAACGCTTGGCGTCTTTGCGGCTTAGCGATGAAAAGCCGAGGGCGCCGCGTTTGTCCTTTGAATCGCGAAGGCTCAAAGATTCCTGTGTCCGTTGTTACGCTCCCGCCGTTATTCCGGCGCAGGTCAGAGCCCCTTCTATTAACCGCAGAGGCGCGGAGGCGCAGCGTTTTTTTAAACACAACACGCACAACGATCACGACGCTAACCAGCCCCTTTGTCATTCCTGCGTAAGCAGGAACCTTTAAAAAAATGAAGGAAGACAGAGAACGAAAGCACGGTCGCTTTGCGGCTTTGCGATGAAAAGCCGAGGGCGCGGCGTTTGTCCTTTGAATCGCAAAGGCTCAAAGACGCGAAGCTTATCGCGCCTAGCATTATGCCCTTGCTATCATTCGGGCGCAGGCCGGAATCCCTGTCTAAAGCCGGACTGGATCCCCGCTTGCGCGGGGATGCCGTTTTAGGCTTTAGGCCGCTTCACTTTTTTTTGAGACTCGACCGCATCCGTGCAGAGGCGGGGGTTACCATTTAGTGTTATTCATCATAGTAACAAACTCTTTAAAACCATTAATCGCTGTAAGACTATTCATGTAATCTAAAGTCTCTTGATTGACGTGTTCCACATCGGAAGGCGCGCTTATACTTTTCCATTCTTCCAAAGACATCGGTGAACATCTACCATCAATGAAATCATTATTAATTAGGTATAATCTAACATAAAGTTTTTTTGCTGCCGCTGCATTGCGAACCGTCTTTTCTGGCAAGATAAATTTTCGATTTGAGAATTTTCGTTCGCCAACTCCTATGCCATATGAAAACTGCTGCTGCTGATGTTCAGTAATATAATCCGCTGCGTCAAAAGATTCTATTTGGCCATCAATATTGATAGATAATGAGTTTTTGTCAGAGATATTTTCCCAATTATTAAGTATTCCGGCATTAACCAAAACGTTCCCATCTTGTGCCTTTTTTTCATCTTGGTAAAACTCAAGACCGATTTCTTGACAGGCCATATTTTTCATTTTTATGTACTTTGAATTGTCAAATTCAAAGTTACCCTTTTCTGGAACATTCCAAGTGACTCCGCTAGCCACTAAATCCCTACGATTGCCTCCCATGCAACCACCCAACATAATCATAAAAATAATGGAAAATAATTTTCTCACTTTAAACTCCTCTAATATCAGGCCGCTTCACTTTTTTTTTGCGCGGCGACGGCATCCGTGCAGCGGTTGCAGAGGCTCGTGTCTTCCTTGACCTCGGGCAGGACTTTCCAGCAGCGGGCGCATTTGTGGCCTTCTGCGCAGTTAACAACAACCGCAAAATGCTCAAGCTGCCTTTCCTTAGTTTCGTAGAAACGCATGGAAGTGTGTGAGTTATCATCTTTTTGTATTGCTTCTTTTGAAAGAGGTACATCGGCATGAGACGTAATGCATACTTCTGCCATGTTGTACGTTGCAATTATATCTCGTATTGATTCTTGTGAGGCGTATATATTTAGACTTGCTTCTAGAGATGATCCGATTTTCTTTTTTGCGCGGAAGCTTTCAATTTCAACATTAGCAACACTGCGAGCTTTTTTGATTATTTTCCACTTCTCCGCCAGCGCGTCGTTTTTGTAATTTTGCGGCACTTCGGGGAATGTCCGCAGGTGTACGCTTTCCACATCCTCGAACACGCCCGCCGGCCGTGCCAGCCACGCCTCCTCCGCCGTGAAGGCGAGGATGGGGGCGAGCCATGCGGTCAGGCTATTGAAGATTTCCGCCATCACGGTTCGGGTGGCGCGGCGTTCGAACAGGTCCGGGCGGTCGCAATAGAGGCGGTCCTTGCGGATGTCGAAATAGAAGGCGGAGAGATCCTCGTTACAAAAATCGTGGAGGAGCTTTGCCACTTTTCCGAATTCGTAATTTTCGATGGACTGGCGGACTTTCTGATCGACCTCGTAAACCTTATGCAGCATGAGCTGTTCGAGTTCAGGAAGTTTTTTAATATCACCGAGATCGACCGCTTCGTCCTTCGTGAATCCCTCCAGTGCGCCGAGCAAAAAGCGCAGCGTGTTGCGGATGCGGCGATACAAATCGCCCACGGTGGTCAGCGTGTCCTTGCCGATGCGGATATCCTCGGCGTAATCGGAGGTCATGGTCCAGAGGCGCAGAATGTCTGCGCCGCTTTCCTCCATCACCTTCAACGGATCGACGACGTTGCCGAGCGACTTGGACATTTTATAGCCCTTTTCGTCCAGCACGAAGCCGTGGGTCAGCACGACTTCGTAGGGCGCATGGCCGCGCGTGCCGCAGCTTTCGAGCAGGGAGGAATGGAACCAGCCGCGATGCTGGTCGGAGCCTTCGAGGTAGATGTTCGCCGTGCGTTTTCCTTCGGGTCTTTGCAGCTCCTCGCGCTGTTCGCAGACGAAGGCGTGGGTGGAGCCGGATTCGAACCAGACGTCGACGATATCAAAGACCTGTTCGTAATCCTCGGCCTTATAATCGGTTCCGAGAAAGTCCTGCGGGTTTCTGGACCACCACGCGTCGGAGCCTTCTTTTTCAAAAATCTCCGCGATGCGGTCGAAGATTTTTTCATCGCGCAGCATTTCGCCCGTTTCGCGGTGAAGGAACAGCGCGATCGGCACGCCCCACGCGCGCTGGCGGCTGATGCACCAGTCGGGGCGGTTTTCGATCATGGCGGTGATGCGCGCCTCGCCCTTAGAGGGAACCCATTTGGTTTCGCGGATGGCTTTGAGGGCGGTTTCGCGCAGGCCGAGTTCGTTATCCATCGCAATGAACCATTGCGGGGTGGCGCGGAAAATGACGGGGGCTTTCGAGCGCCAGCTATGCGGGTATTCGTGCTTGATCGAGCCCTTGGCGACCAGCATTCCGGCCTCCTCCAGCGCCTTGATGGGGGCGAAGTTGCCCTGCCCCATTTTGCCGTTCTGGTCGTAGATTTCGAGTCCCGCGAAGAGCGGCACGTGCGGGCGGAAGCGCCCGTCGTCGGTGACGTTGTCGGTGATTTCAATTTTATGAGGATATGCGAGATTGTATCTTAAAGCGTTAATCTCATCATCCACGATAACATTTGGATTGTTAATTTTTATGTCGAAAAGTTTATTTCTTGTAGCCACTAAACTGAAGTCATCAACCCCATGGGATGGTGCAATATGGACAAAACCAGTTCCAGTTTCCTCCGTAACAAAACTTCCAGCTAATAAAGGCACATCAAAAAAGTCGTATCCCTTTTTGTACAAGGGATGTTCACACACTGTTTCAGAAAGATCAGTCCCCTTAAGCTTTCCCTCATTATCTTCTATTAAATCGTAATCGGTTAAGTTCTTAAAACTTTCGATTTTAGCTTGTGGTGCGAGATCCTTTAGCAAGGCTCTAGCAATAACCAGCTTTTCTCCTACTTTAAGCTTGCTTCCTTCACTAACCCGCTCAATCTCAATGACGCTATAGTTTATATCTTCTGCATAAGCGATGGCTCTGTTCGATGGCAGCGTCCACGGGGTGGTGGTCCATATCACAATGGACGCACCTTCTAGTTCTTTCCGTTTCGTTTTTTTAACCGGAAACTTCACCCACACGGTAATGGATTTATGCTCGGCGTATTCGATTTCCGCTTCGGCTAGCGCAGTTTTTT
The DNA here is from genome assembly GCA_016699735.1 of Alphaproteobacteria bacterium. Taxonomy (NCBI): domain Bacteria; kingdom Pseudomonadati; phylum Pseudomonadota; class Alphaproteobacteria; species Alphaproteobacteria bacterium. The sequence goes on along the minus strand of CP065008.1, from coordinate 1,149,803 downwards.
CGACCGTGGACCACATGACGGGCTTGAGGCTTTTATAGAGGCCGCCGTTGAGGGCGAATTTATGGATTTCCTTCGCGATGGCCGCTTCCGCCGGGAGATTCATGGTCAGGTAGGGATCGGACCAGTCGCCGGTGACGCCGAGCCGCTGGAACTGCGTGCTTTGCGTGTCCACCCAGTGGCGGGCGAATTTGCGGCATTCCTCGCGGAAGGTGAGGATATCCACGTCATCCTTGTTCTTTCCGGCCTCGCGGTATTGTTCCTCGATCTTCCATTCGATGGGCAGGCCGTGGCAATCCCACCCCGGCACGTAGGGCGCGTCGTAGCCGAGCATGGCGAAGGATTTCACCACCACATCCTTGAGAATCTTATTCACCGCGTGGCCGATATGGATGTTGCCGTTCGCGTAGGGCGGGCCGTCATGGAGGATGTATTTTTCCTTGCCCTTCGCCGTCTCGCGCATTTTGTTGTAAAGGTCCATTTTATGCCACTGCGCCAGAATTTCCGGCTCCTTCTGCGGCAGGCCGGCGCGCATGGGGAAATCGGTCTTCGGCAGGAAGACGGTCTGGCGGTAAAGGTCTTCTTTTTTCTTGTCTTTGCTTTTATTGTCGCTCTGGTCGGTCATAATACGTCTCGCGCTCCTTTGAACGCATTGTAATCTAGTGTTTTTTGCTGAAAGTACAAGGTGGCTTTGGCTTTAATCGTGCAAAAGCGGGGTTTCCCGGTCTAAGGCGTTGACGCCCCGAGCCGGGCCGATAATTCGGATGATGTGCGTTCGGCGCGTTTTCATAAGGCGATCATGGCAAATCATAAAAAGAAAGGCAAGGATTCACTGGGAATCCCTGCCCTTTGAAATCTCAAGTTGGTATAGAGGAGTGTGTAATCTTTTCTAAACCGTGGTCTCCTCTTGCAGTATCTCGGTAAACCGTTCTTCCGAGGATTCTGTTATAACGCTGCGGCGCAACAATTACCCGTGCAAATATTGCATGGCTGCAATGCTTAATTTCGATCCTGATCGTCTTTCATTTACTGAATTCCGAACAGCCAGATCATGGCCGGAATGTAAAGCAGCGCGAAGACGGTGCCCGCCAATATCGTCGTGGCGGCCTTTTCGGGCTTCAGATTCATCTGGGCGGCGAAGGCGGCGATGTTGGCCGCGGGCGGGACCAGCGACATGATGAGCATGAGGTTATGAATGTCCGGGGTGTACCATTGCAGAACCGTCCGGTCGAACAGCACAAAAGCATAGATCAGAACGGGCCATGCCACGAATTTCCCAAAAAAGACAAAGGCCATGAAGCGCGGACCGAAGACGAGGCGCTCGACGTTGGAGAGGGCGGCGCCGACGATCATCATGCCCATACAGACGTACGCGCCCTTGAAATAGGCCCAGTAGGTCCAGAAGAGTTCGGGCGGCTCAAGGCCCATTTGATTGACGAGAAAGCCTGCGGCAATCGCGTACAAAGCCGGGAAGCGGACGAGTTTTCTCAGGCTGGTCTTGACGTCGAACGCGCCGCGGGCGGCGAGATAATAGCCCACCGTCGCCTCATAGACCGAGCCGCCCAGCATCATGAAAATGTAAATCGCCGTCTGTTCCTTGGTGAAAAACAGAAAGACCAGCGGAAGGCCGAAGTAGCCCGTATTGCCCATCGAGCAGCACATGGCCATCAGGTTTGCGGTGCTGTCGGCGTAAACTTTCCTGCCCAGCGCCAGAAAGCCCAGCCCGGTGATGACGCTGACCGCGAAGATGACCAGCGGCAGGAGGATATAGGAGGGCTGGAACTCCAGATCGACGACGAAACCGAAGACCACGACAGGCATGAACATATAAATGGTCAAAGAGGCCAGACTCTGGCGGTCCACATTCAGCCAGCGGCCTGCAGCAAAGCCCATCCCGATCAGGATGTAGAGCGGTAAAAGGTTCACGAGAAGGGAGAAAAAAACGTCCATATTTTGGCCTAAAATCTTGATTCTCCCTAGCCATAGCAGGTTCTCTTTTGCATTTGCAGGGGTTTTTGCGTAATAAATTCCTTTAATAAAGGCCTCTATAATCAAAAGGCGGGATAAGGCGTATACTCACCATGAAGACTCTGTTCCAATCCGTCCGGCGTTTTTTATCGGGGGACAACCTGTCCGAGACATTCTCCGAACCCGCAGGCGAGCCTGACTGGGAACGGGAAATTGCCGCACGCTCCGAGCGATATCGTACCGTTATGCTGGAGCGGATTGCGCGGTTTTCAGAGCAGCATAAGGATTCAATTCAGGTTCCCGTACGGCTCTTTCACGGGGGTTTGCGTGGAGGTCTGAACGCTCTCGATCCCGAAGTGGGACAAGGGCTGGGCGTGTGGTTCCAGAAGGAACTCATCGGTGCGGCTCATTTCTGCGTCTCGCGTAATACACAGCCCTCCACGCATACGCCCTACCCCGACACAACGCCGAGCATTTATGAAATTTCATTGAACGCCCGTAAGCTTGCGATCTTTCCCGATGAGGGGTCGCTCTATCAAATGGGCATCCAGGAAGAGGGAGACGATGACGACCTGCGGTTCAAACCTGCGGACCTGCATAACCTTCATGACGTCCGCCGCGCCCTTGTTGCGGCCGGGTATGACGGAATACACCTTTTAAAAGAGGGCACGTTCTCCGCCTTCGACAGTCAGGCGATCACGATTATCCGGGAACACGACCCGATTCCGCTCTATAACGCGCATATCCGGCCAAGATTTGAGGGATCCTCTTTTGGAGACCCTTATCCTTGGGTTCCTGAATAAATTCTAGGTACGCCCTTTCAGGATTTTCCGCGCCTGACTGCAATCCCTTTCCATCTGGGTTTTCAGGTCTTCAATATTGGAGAATTTCGCCTCGCTGCGGAGGCGGGCAACGGGGCGGACGTGTAAAGTCTTTCCATAGATTTCACGATTAAAATCGAAGATGAACGTCTCGACCTGCGCCTGCGGGATTTCGAACATCGGGCGGATGCCGATATTCACAGCGGCGGGGCGCCATTCGCTTTCCCCCTCAATCCTTGCAAAGGCGGCATAAACGCCATAGGCGGGGTGCAGGGTTTGACCGAGCGGCATATTGGCCGTGGGGTAACCCAACTCCCTGCCCCTCTGGTCGCCGCGCATTATCTCGCCGCGGATTTCCCATTCCCAGCCGAGAAGCGCGTTGGCCTTTTCGATTTCACCGCGCCGGAGATACTGGCGGATGCGGCTGGAGGAGATTTCCTGCCCGTCCTCTCCTTTAATTTCCTCGATCACGGTCACCGGGATTCCGGCTTGCCCGATCATCTGCGCCGTGCCCCTTCGCATCTGGCCGAAATGAAAATCGAAGCCGACGATGATCTGCGCCGCGCCGAGTTCGGCTTTTAGAATCTTCTCGATAAAATCCTCCGCGCTGAGGCTGGCGAAGGGCCAGTCGAACGTCCGGCTGAAAAGAAACTCCACGCCCGCCCGTTCCAATCTTTCCGCCTTGAGCGCCTGCGGTGTGATGCGGCAGGGCGGTTCGTCGGGGCGGAAGAGTTCGCGGGGGTGCGGCTCGAAAGTCAGGACGGCCAAAGGAGCATTAATTGAAAGCGCTTTCTGTTTAGCCTGCGCCAGCAGCGCCCGATGCCCCTTATGCACGCCATCGAAGTTCCCGATGACGATCGCCGCGTTTCTGGCGCTTTCGGGGATTCCCGTGTGTCCGTCTTCAAAGCGCTTCATGAGCGTTTTCCTTTGCCGCAAAAGGACATGGTTAGAAAGTCCTGATATAAAAATCCAGCAAAAACGACTCCCCTTCAGGCAAAAAAAATTGTAACCATGAGTCTGCTGCGTTCGAATCCCGACTGAAACTTTTTAACCACCTTATGAGGGTCTGACCTATGACAAGCAAAAAAACGATCAATACTCTTCTGGCCGGCGCGGTTGCCGTCGCTACTCTGGGCATGGCGCAAACCGCCAAGGCTGAGGATGCCGACAAGGAAAAATGCTACGGCGTTGTGAAAGCTGGAAAAAATGACTGCGGCAGCGCCGACAAGGCCCATGCCTGCGCCGGTCACGCCAGCGTCGATGCCAGCGGACAAGAGTGGGTCGCCCTGCCGAAAGGCGTTTGCGAGAAGCTGGCCAACGGTTCGCTTGAGCCGGTCGCTGCTCCTGCACCTGCCGAGGCACCTGCCGAAGCCCCGGCTGAAGGCGAAGCCCATTAATCCCTGTTGCCTTATGGAATGACGGCGATGACGGCGCCCTCCTCAACAGATCAGCCGTCATCGCTCTCCCTATGCCCGCCGGAGGTCTTAAACGACGATCCGGCGGGTATCGGTTTGCGGCATCCCTATTATCAAGAGATTCTTGATCATCCTCCCGCCGTCGGCTGGATGGAGGTTCATCCCGAGAATTATTTCGGCGGCGGGGTTCACCGCCATTTTCTTACAAAAATCCGGGAGCGTTATCCGCTCAGCCTTCATGCGGTCGGGCTTTCGCTCGGTTCCACCGATCCTGTGAGCGAAGAGCATCTCCGCCTGTTCAAGGAGCTGATTGAGATTTATCAGCCGTTCGCCGTTTCCGACCATGCCTCATGGAGCGCGAGCGGGAACGCGCATCTCAACGATCTCCTGCCCCTGCCCTATACTTCGGAAACGCTGGATGCGCTGTGCCGGAATATCGAGCGGACGCAGGAGTATTTCGGCAGAAAAATTCTGGTCGAGAACCCCTCCACTTATGTAGCGTTCAAAAATAACGAGATGACCGAGTATGAATTCATGAACGCGGCGGCGCGGCGGACGGGCTGCGGGCTTCTGCTGGATATCAATAATATCTATGTGCAGAGCTGTAATCACGGGTTCGACGCCTACGCCTATATTGATGCGATCGACGCACAGGCGGTGGGCGAAATGCATCTGGCGGGGCATACGGAGCGGCCCGCTGGGGACGGGATCATCGTGGTCGATACGCATAACCGTCCGGTGCGGGATACGGTGTGGGATTTGTATATCCATGCGGTCAAGCGGTTCGGTCGGGTGCCGACCCTGATCGAATGGGATCAGGATTTTCCGGCGCTGGAGACCCTCGTCGGTGAAGCGGCGAAGGCGCGGAAGGTTCTTTTGGCCCATGCGCCGGAGAGGGTGCCTCATGCGGCTGAATGAGTTTCAAGAACAGTTCAAGGATCTGATGCTGGACGATCCGGCGGCGTTGGAGGCTGTGCCTGACGCTTTCGCCGCCGTTTTCGAGGAAGGCGATATCGCGCTGGCTGAGCGGCTCAAGGTTTACCGCTCCAACATCGTGGGCGGGATCACGGATAATTTTGCGAAGACTTTCCCCTTACTGGACAAGCTGGTCGGGGAGGATTTTCTCAAGCAGATGGTGCGGGCTTTTGTGATGAAGCATCCGCCCTCCGCCGGGTGCCTTAATCATTATGGTGAAGCATTTCCCGATTTTATCCGCAGTTACAAACCTGCACAGGAACTGCCCTACCTGCCCGATATGGCGGCGCTGGAACTGGCGATGAACACGGCCTATACCGCGCCGGACGATGAAGCGTTGAGTGCAGATTCTCTGTCCGCGCTGGCGCCGGAGGCTTTGGGGGATGTGGTTTTGCTGCTGCGGTCCTCGGCGATCCTTGTGTCTTCTTGCTATGCTCTGGATGCCCTGCGCGCCTATTGCCTATCGCCGGAGGGGGAGCCGCCGTATCTCCTGCAGAATTGTTATCTTCTGGTTTACCGCCCGAAACTGACGGTGGACATCGTTCGCCTGAGCGCTGAGGAATATTTTCTGCTTGAGACGATTTCCAAGGAGCAGAGATTGGGAGACGCCGTGGGCGAAGTTTTTGAACGCTTTCCCGCCTTTGATGTAAATAATTTTATGAAAAAGCATTTTGCGTTGGAAACTTTTCAGATTTTGCCTTCGAATAATCAGGCGTAACGCTTTCTGCTGAAAAGGAATTTAACCCGTGTCTTTAACCGGAAAACTCAGCAGCCTTTATCACCGCCTGACGGTCCTGTCGGAGCGATTCCTTTCCCCCTTGCTCGATCTAGCGATCCGGTTGTGGATGGCGTGGATTTTCTTCCCGTCGGGCTGGAGCAAGTTTATGAATTATGTCAATGGAGATTGGGGCGCGACAGTTTTCCTGTTCAAGGATGTTCACCCCATACCGGGTGTGCCGCCTGAAATCGCGGCCGTTATGGGCACGGCGGGCGAGGTGGTGCTGTCCGTTCTTCTTGCCCTCGGGTTTGCCGGACGTTTTGCTGCGGGTGGGCTACTGGCCATGACCCTGGTCATCCAGTTTCTGATCCCACCGGAATATGAGTTGATGAACAGTATGCATTACCTGTGGATGCTGCTGCTGGCCGTGCCGCTGGTGAAGGGGCCGGGGGTGTTGTCTCTGGATTATCTCATCTCTCGGTTTTTGCTGAAAAAAGCTTGATCCGGCCCTATAAACATTTACCCTAGAGGCCTGCGATACTTTTATCAGCGCCTTAGATGAGGGCCGCGTACCTTGGGCAAGTTTTTTAAAAAGAAGGAAAAAATCGACACCCGGTCCCCCGAGGATATCCGCAAGGATGAGAAGCGGGCGCGAATCCGGGCGCGGATCCGGGCGTTTCATTTCGGGCAACAGAAGAAAAAGCTTAAGTACGTCTATCTGGCGATTGCCGTGCTGCTGCTGGACCAGCTCAGCAAGTGGTATATCATGGAGCGGGTGATCCGACCCCTTTATGACGGGCGCAGGGGTGAGAGCCTCAGTTTTTTCGACTGGTATCTTGAGTGGCCTTCCGTGTTGCGGTTTCCCTCGGCCATAGAGGTTTTGCCGTTTTTCAATATCGTCATGATCTGGAATTCGGGAATCAGTTTCGGGCTACTGGGCAATTTCAGCAGTTATGGATATATAATTCTGATTGTCATCTCCTTGTTTATCATCGGCACTTTTTGCTTGTGGATGTACGAAGCCAAAACCCGAGAATATATGATCCCCTACGCGCTGGTGATCGGCGGGGCGCTGGGGAATGTGATCGACCGCGTCCGTTTTCAGGCCGTGATGGATTTTCTGGATTTCCATGCGAACGGTGTGCATTTTTGGTCGTTCAACATTGCGGACATGGCCGTCGTCTGCGGTATCCTCTCCATCCTCATCATTTCGCAGGTGAAAACGAAAAAGCGAAAGGCGCGCTACCGGAAGAGTTACAAGGAACGGCAACAGAAGATTTACCGCTATAGCAATGTTGGACGTTAGGCAATTTCGGTGTATAGAACTTTGGCTTGGTTAATTGTTCCGATTCTATTTACCGGCCTTGTTATCGAGTGAAGATCATGAATCCTATTTTTTCCAGATTTTTTTCTTTTGCCTTTTTGTGCCTTCTTGCCCTGCCTCTGCTGGCGGGTTGCAGCGATATGCGGGATACGATCGGACTGACCAAGGACTCGCCCGACGAGTTTTCGGTTGTGCGCCGTGCGCCGCTGGAAATCCCGCCGGGATTGACCGCCGCCGCCCTGCCCCCGCCAAGGCCCGGTATGCCGCGTCCGCAGGAAAGCGCACCTTCGGAAGATGCGCGTGAAGCCCTGACCGGATCGAAGGGCGAGGTCTTCGCAGACGAGGCCAGCGCCTCCGAAGATGTGCTGCTGCAGAAAACAAATGCCGACCAAACCGATCCCGCAATCCGCCGGACGCTCGACAAGGAAAGCGAGGAGCTCAAGGACGTCAATAAGCCCGTAATTCAGAAACTGACAGGGCTAGCGAAGGGGAAGACTGAAGACTCTGCGACGATCGTCGATGCCCAGAAGGAATATGAGCGGCTGAAGAAAAACAAAGAGGACGGCAAGCCCGCAACCGAGGGCGAAACACCCTATATTGAAGACTAGCCTTCCTTTGCCCTATCGTAAACCCCGAGCTGACGTAAAGACATGACCCCCTTCCGCTTTCGCGCTTTCTTTCTGGTTCTGCTGTTCGGTTTTTTCATCGTTCCGGCGGCTGCGGACGCCCGAGAACCGCAAGTTGCCTCACAGACCGCGCCTGAAAAAGTCTTCAACGCCAAAACCTTCACGCTGGCCAACGGGCTGCAAGGTGTGGTGGTGGAGAACCACAGCGCTCCGGTCATCACGCATATGGTCTGGTACCGCGTCGGAGCGGCGGACGAGGTGGCCGGCAAATCGGGAATCGCGCATTTCCTGGAACACCTGATGTTCAAGGGGCAGTCGTATCCGGGGCTTCTCACGCTCAAACCCGGTGAGTTTTCGAAGATGGTCCGTTCGCTGGGCGGGCAGGATAACGCCTTCACCGCGCAGGATTACACGGCGTATTTCCAGACGATTGCCTCCAAACATCTGGAGACCGTGATGAAGATGGAGGCGGGGCGGATGCGCGGGCTGAACCTGCCCAAAGCAGAGGTGGATGCGGAGCGCCTGGTCATTCTCGAAGAACGGCGGCAACGGGTGGACAACGATCCCCGCGCCCAGTTCGACGAGCAGTTCAGCGAGGTTCTTTTCGCCAATCATCCTTACCGCAAGCCCGTCATCGGCTGGTTTCACGAGATGGAAGGTCTGACGTGGGAGGATGCCACTTCGTTCTATAAAAAATGGTATGCACCGAATAATGCGTTTCTGATCGTCTCGGGCGATGTGACGGTCGAGCAGGTCAAGGCGCTGGCCGAGAAGACTTACGGCCTTATTCCTCGCACCGAGGTTCCCGAGCGCAAACGCACCGTTTCACCCCCGTTTATCGGGCGGACGAGCGTGACCATGGCTCATGAGGTTATCAAGGAGCCTGTTTTCCTGCGCGAATACCGGGTGCCGAGTGCGCGGCAGAATCTCAAAGACTCTCTTGCCTTACAGGTTCTTGAGGAGATCATGGATGGCGGTCCGACCTCACGGCTTTACAAGTCCCTCGTTGTCGAGAAGAAGATCGCCAGTTCGGTGGGGCTGTCCTATAACTCCTATTCGTGGGATGATTCCACTTTGTCGCTCAGCGCGGTGCCGATGGAGGGCTTGAGCCTCAAACAGGCTGAGGAGGCTCTGGATACGGAACTTCGGGCGCTGATCAAGGATGGTGTAACTCCACAGGAACTCAAGGACGCCGTATTGCGTCTACAGGCCGAGGCCATTTATGCCCGCGACAGCGTGGCGGGTCCGGCGATGGTGATCGGCTATACGCTTGTCACCGGAGTCTCCCTTGAGGATCTCGAAACCTGGCCGCAGCAGATCGAAAGCGTGACGGCGCAGCAGGTGCAGGATGTGGCGGCGCGGTTTCTGAACCCCGACAAGCCCACGCCTACGCCCTATGTGAATGGCACCCTTACTCCGTTGCAGAATGCCGCGCCGTCCCCGGAAACAGCCCCTCAGAAGCCTTAAGCCATGATAAAATCCGTAAAGACTTTTCCCTTTGTCCTCGTCTTTCTTGCGCTGGTGTTTTTTGTTGGCGCTGCGAGAGCGAAAGAACCTTTGGCGGACACGACCTCCTCACAGAGCGTCCTTAAGATTCAGGAGGTGACCACTGCCTCCGGCCTCAAGGCGTGGCTTGTGGAGGACCATACGGTTCCGGTGATCGCGCTGCAATTCGGCTTCAAGGATGCGGGGAGCAAGCTGGACCCTGCCGAGAAGCAGGGGCTAACCCAGATGGCCTCGAATACCCTTGATGAGGGCGCGGGCGAGTTGGACAGTCAGGCGTTTCAGGGCGAGTTGCAAAATCTTTCCATTTCGCTCAGCTTTAATGCGGGGCGCGATGATTTTTCCGGCGATCTGAAAACGCTCTCCCGCAACAAGGCGCGGGCGTTCGAACTTTTGAAACTCGCTCTGACGCAACCGCGCTTTGATGCCGAACCCGTCGAGCGGATGCGTATCGCCAATCTCAGCCGCGTGAAAAGTTCGATGACCCAGCCGGAGTGGATTGCCTCGCGGATTCAAAACGACAAAATTTTCGAAGGTCACTCCTATGCGCTCAATAGCGGTGGCACTTTAACGACCCTGAAATCCATCACGCCGGACGATCTGCGCGGCTTTATGAAGCGCCTGGGGAGAAATAATCTTGTCGTCGGCGTGGCGGGCGATATCACGGCGGAGGAATTGAAAGCGGTTCTGGACGATGTTTTCGGCTCTCTGCCCGAGGCTCCGGTGACTGAACGTAAGCCCTTTACGCTCAGCCATCCGGGAAAAACCTTCCTCCATGTGCAGGATATTCCGCAGACCGTGATCGAGATCAGTCAGGGCGGCATTTCACGCAACGATCCCGATTACCAGACCGCGCAGGTGATGAATTTCGTCCTCGGCTCTTCGGGGTTCGGTTCGCGCCTGACGGAGGAAGTGCGCGAAAAGCGCGGCCTGACCTACGGAATCTATACGTACTTCATGGATTATGAAGATGCACAGATCTTGCATATCTCCACCTCAACAGCGACCGCGAACGTCAAGACGGTTCTGGACATCGTACATGAGGAATGGAGAAAAATGCTTTCAACCGATATCACGCCCAAGGAGCTGGAGGATGCCCGAAACTATCTCATCGGCTCCCTGCCCCTCTCCCTGACGTCCACGGATAAAATCGCCGACCTGCTGTATTCCCTGCAGGCGGACGACCTGCCCATCACCTATCTGGACGAGCGGCAGAAAAAGATCGAATCCACTACGGTTGCCGATGTCCGCAGGGTTGCGGAAAGGCTTTTGAAACCTGAAAACTTTACCGTTATACTCGTGGGTCAGAAGGCTGAAATCACGGGTGCGGAGCCTGTGGAGGCCTTGGCCCATGTTGACTAGCATATCCTCCAGAAAGGAGAGACAAGACCTCCCTGTGTCTTTACGTAGAACCCTTACCCCCTGGGTTGCCCTTGAAAAGCAAGCCCGTAATCTCGACTCCCTGTCGCTGAAATCTCTTTTTGCGCGGGATCCGCTGCGCTTTGAGCGCTTCCACGCCCGCATGGACGGGCTGCTGCTGGATTATTCGAAGCAGCACATCACGGCGGACATCCTGACGCAGCTTCTGGCCCTTGCCAAGGCGTGCGACCTTGACGGCTGGCGGACACGGATGTTCGCGGGGGATAAAATCAATAGCTCCGAGGACCGCCCGGTCCTGCATACGGCCTTGCGGTCTCCTTCCTCCAATCCCCTGCCCGTGGACGGGGTGGACGTCATGCCGCTGATCCACGGCAGCCTCAAGCGCATGAAGGATTTCACCGATCTGGTCCGCAACCACAAGCGCTTCACCTATGTCGTCAATATCGGGATCGGCGGCTCAGACCTCGGGCCGCATATGGCTTATGAGGCTTTGAAGGCGTTCAGCGACGGGGCGATCAAGCTTCATTTCGTCTCCGATATTGACGCGGCGCATCTGATCGAGACGCTCAAGCTTTGCGATCCGGCCAAGACGCTGTTTATCGTGACTTCCAAGAGCTTCACGACGGTCGAAACGCTGATGAACGCCCGCAGCGCCCAGGATTGGCTCAAGCGTTCGCTGGGCAAGGAGGATGTCTCCGAGCATTTCGTGGCCGTCACGCAGAATATCCCCAAAGCCGTTGAGCTTGGTGTCACGGAAGACCGCGTGTTTCCGATCTGGGACTGGGTCGGGGGGCGCTATTCCCTGTGGTCGGCGGTCGGATTGCCGCTCTGCCTTGCGCTCGGGTTCGAGCATTTCATGTCTCTGCTAGCCGGGGCTTACGCCATGGATCGGCATTTCCTCACGGCACCGGCGGAGAAAAATCTTCCGGTGCTTCTGGCCCTGATCGGCGTGTGGAACCATACGTTCCTGCGGCGTCCGGCTCTGGCTCTTCTGCCCTACAGCCGTTTGCTGCAACGGTTTCCGGCTTACGTTCAGCAACTCGATATGGAATCCAACGGCAAGACGGTGGACCGTGACGGTTCGGCGGTCGATTACCTGACCGGGCCGATTATTTTCGGGGATTCCGGCACAAACGGGCAGCACGCGTTTTACCAGCTTTTGCATCAGGGAACGACGGTTGTCCCCTGTGAGTTTATCGCTGTGTCGCAGCCCGTATACGATGCGCCGACGCATCATATCCAACTGCACTGCAACGTCATCGGGCAGTCGAAGGCGCTGATGGACGGGAAACCCGATACCAGCCCGCACAAGATTTTCGAGGGCAACCGCCCCTCGACGACTCTTGTCATGGAGAAGCTGGACCCTTACCATGTGGGGATGCTGACCGCGCTTTACGAGCATAAAGTCTTTACGCAGGGGATCCTCTGGAACCTCAACAGTTTCGACCAGTGGGGCGTCGAACTCGGCAAGACGATCGCGGCGCAGGTTATGCCCGCGCTCAGCGCCGAGTCGACCCGGGCGGCCGATTTTCCTGCGCTGGATTCGTCCACGCGGGCGCTCATTGACCTTTTGCGGGATTCCTCATGAAGCGGAAAAGGGGCGACACTTCCGTCATTCCCGATCCGCATGAACTGGAAATTCTGCATCAAGAGGATTTCAACAAAATCCTCGACAAGCATCTGATGTTCGTGCGCGGGCAGCGCGGCGGGTTGCGGGCGGTTTTGAAGTACCGGAATCTTTCCTATCTGAACTTTCATAACAGCAATCTCACGCAGGCGGATTTCACCGGGTCGCTGTTTCAGGGTGCGGACCTTTCGTTTTCCGTGTTCAGGAGCGCGTGTTTTTTCGCCTGCGACCTGCGGGGCGCCGATATGAGCCGCGCCGATTTCACGCGGGCCGACCTGCGCGGGTGTTACCTTGCCGGGGCGGACCTGACGGGCGCGGACCTCACGGAAGCGGATCTGCGCGAGGGAAAAATCATGACCACCAGCAAGAAAGGGAGCCTTGAGGACCGCAAGAGGCTCGGCGCGGAGAACACCGCCAAAACGATTTTCACGGGCGCCAAGATGATGCATTGCGATCTGTCCGGCACGCTGGCCAAATCCGCAGACTTTACCGATGCCAATCTGAAGGGCGCCGTCTTCCGCGGCGCGCAGATGAGCGGCGCGAGCTTCCGGGGCGCGAATATCAGCAGCGGCGATTTTACGGGCGCGGATATTTCCCAGACCGATATGCGCGGAACGATCCGGCCCGGAATCATCACGATCGACGCCGATGTTCTGGGCATCAGCACCAAAGGCTCGATCAACGAGCGCGAGACGGGGGAGCGGCTGGATGATTCGCCCGAAGTGCTCGAAGCGCTTCTGAAAGAGCATACAAACTGGGTGTCGTCGGCGGGCAAGAAGGGCAAGCGGCTGGACCTCAGCGGTTACGATCTGCGGAACGTGATTAATCTCAATCTTTATCCCCTGACCGCCATTAAGGCCGTCGGCGCGAATTTCGTCGGGCAGGAATTGCGCCGCGCCAATATGCAGAGCGCGATTTTCGATCAGTCCGATTTCCGCGACTGCAATTTCGAGTATGCGGACCTGCGCGGCGCCAGCCTGAAGGACACGCAGCTCATCCGCGCCAATTTGCGCGGAGCGAATCTCAGCGCCCTCTCGTTCAAGCGCGAGGGCACAGTGCGGATGAAGCGGCCGGATTTCAGCGGTTCGGTGATGCGCTTTTGCGATCTCCGCAGCGCGAACCTGCAGGATTCTGTCCTGATGGGGGTCGATCTGACCAGCGCCAATCTTTCCGGCGCCGATCTGCGCGGGGCGGACCTGACGGGGGCGATTCTCAAGGGCGCGAAGGTGGATGCGGTGCTGCTTGACGGCACGAAGGTCGATTTCGGGACGCTGTAGGCGTTTTTTCTCCTCCCGAGTTATCCCCCCTTCCCACAGCGCGGTTTTCATCATTTGCTGCCCTCCGGGCCGTTTCCGCGTTAATAATTTCCTATGCGTATCCGTTATCTGCCTGAGCATTTGATCAACCAGATCGCGGCCGGAGAGGTCGTCGAACGTCCGGCCTCCGCGGTCAAGGAGCTGATCGAGAATTCCATCGACGCGGGGGCGACGCGGATCGACCTGCATATTCGCGGCGGCGGAAAAAGCGCACTGACGATTTCCGATAATGGCGGCGGCATGGACCGCGAGGAGATGATCGCAGCGCTGGACCGCCATGCGACCTCGAAGCTGCCCGATGAGGATTTGCTAAATATCGCGCATCTCGGGTTCCGGGGGGAGGCGCTGGCCTCCATCGCGTCGGTTTCGCGCCTGACGTTGCAGAGCGCCCAGCACGGCGAAGGGTGGGAGATCACCTGCGTGTCCGGGAAAAAAGGTGAGCCTGTGCCCTGCCCGCTTCCGGCGGGAACGCGCATCACCGTGCAGGATCTGTTTTTCTCCACGCCTGCGCGGCTGAAATTCCAGAAAAGCGAGCGGGCGGAATTCATGGCGATCAAGGATATTGTGAGCCGTCTGGCCATGGCTTATCCGGCACTCGGGTTCACGCTTATCCATGACGAGACGCCGGCTCTCAAGCTTCCCGCGGGGCAGAGCCTGCCTGAGCGGCTGGCCGCGCTACTGGGCAAGGATTTTGCTGAAAATGCTCTGCTGATTGATTCCGAGCGCGAGGGGATTGCGCTGTCGGGGTTTATCGGGCTGCCGACCTATCACCGCGGCACGGCGCAGCATCAATATCTGTTCGTGAACGGGCGCAGCGTGCGGGACAAGCTGCTGGGCGCGTGTGTGCGGGTGGCCTATGCCGACGTTTTGCATCGGGAGCGGCATCCGGTCGTCGCGCTTTTCCTCACCTGCCCGCCGACGGAGGTGGATGTGAATGTGCATCCGGCGAAGGCGGAGGTGCGGTTCCGCGATCCCGGCCTTGTGCGCGGGCTGATGATCGGGGCGATGAAGCAGGCGATCCATGCGGGCGGGTTTTCGACCTCCAGCACGGTGGCTTCGGGGGCTTTGTCGGCTTTCCGCCTGCCGCAAAATGCCGCGAACGGCCCCGGCCTGCCCCTGACGCGGGCGGGGGGGCGGTCCTCCTCCTTCGGTTCTTATAGCAACCTTGCGGAGCAGCGTGAACAACTCGTCCTTGAGGACGGGTTCGCGCCGTCGGCCCCGGCGGGGTCCGGTGTTCTGCCCTTGGCGGAGGAGCAGGCCTATCCGTCCTATCCCTTGGGCGCGGCACGGGCGCAGATTCACGAGAATTATATCATCGCGCAGACGCCGGAGGGGCTGGTGATCGTCGATCAGCACGCCGCCCATGAGCGTCTTGTTTATGAAAAATTAAAAGCACAGATGGAGAATGGCGGGATCGTGCGGCAAGGGCTGCTGACGCCGGAAATCCTCAGCCTTTCCGACGAGCAGGCGGGGCTGCTGCTCGAGCAGGCGGAGGCGCTTAAACGTCTGGGGCTTGAGATCGAGGCGTTCGGGACCGGGGCTGTGGCTATCCAGGCCGTTCCGGCGCTCCTGGGTTCACGCTCGGATTTTAAGGCGCTGGTCGCGGACATTCTGGACGAACTCTGCGCCGATCAGGCCACGCAAAGCCTTGAAATCCGCCTGAATTCTGTGCTTTCGCGGATATCCTGCCATGGATCGGTGCGGTCCGGGCGGCGGATGAATACCGAGGAGATGAACGCCCTTTTGCGCCAGATGGAGGCCACGCCCCTCTCCGGGCAGTGCAATCACGGCCGGCCGACCTATCTGTCCCTCTCGCTGCGGGATATTGAAAAACTGTTCGGGCGGGGGTAGAAAGGGTGTATTATGCTGCAAAAGGCAGAGTTTTCCATGAATTGTTTAAGTTTTTCTTTCTCGGGAAAAAGTCCTCTTCTTATCGGTCTTTACTCCGCGCTTTGTGCCGCCACCTTCTCTGTCCTAGCCCCTCATCCTTGGACAAGTCACTTGAGCACCGCCGTGCTAGTTTGCCTGGTTCTTTCCGCTTACTATATTCGACTGGAGGAGCAGGAAAACAGCCTGACTCGGTGCCATATGACCTACATCATCGGCTCCTTCTGGAAAGGCCTTGTCGTTCTGCTTTTTTCTTTAATTTTTTCCCTGACCTTCCTGCTTTTTTCTTTCCAAGCCGGTTCCCTGGAGATCAGCCCCCTTGATCCCTGCATGGCTTCTGGCGAGCTAAGCCCTTGTATGTCTTCATTTACAGACGCGAACAAATCCGGCTTCAGAATCGCTTCGGTTATTGTCATTGCTCCGATAATCTTATATTTTTTGTTTCGAATGTTCCGGGGATTGGCTTACGCCTTAAAAGGACAACCGCCTCAGTGAGTGTTTTGTTGAATCCATATAATTTTTATTAGGCGGGGTCCGATTTTCCATGAATAATAACAAGAGCTTCTCGTTCTACGCCGGCGTGTTTCTGATTTCAGGCATGGTCATGGCTCTTCAGATCATGCAGTCGCGGATTTTTTCTGTCGTCGCCTGGTACCATCTTTCCTTCGTCGTCATCAGCATCGCCATGTTCGGACTCACGCTCGGCGCCCTTAAGATTTACAGGGGTGATGAGCAATATTACCGCGATAACTTCACCCTCGTCGCCCGAAGGCACTCCATTGCTTTCGCGTTCTTTATCGTCATAGGGCTTTTAGCACAGATTTATATTCCTATCGTCTCGGAAAAAATCTCGCGTACGCTTATGAACCTGCCAGTTGTGGCGGTCATGATCAGCGCCGCTTACTATCATGCCGGCATCGTCATTACGACGTGCTTGACCCGCTCCCCCTATCCTATTGGCAAGGTCTACGGCGTTGATCTTCTTGGGGCTGGCCTGGGCTGTCTTTTCGTTTTGGGTGTTATGGAGGTTGTCGATACTCCCACGGGCGTTCTTTTTTTGACGAGCCTGTCTTTCCTCGTTGCTCTTTGTTTCGCAGCCCCAAATATTGAAGGCGACAGTTTTCGCTTGGGAACCAGCACCTTTCGCCTGAGGAACCTTTCTCTGGCTTTCTCCCTTTTGTTTTTCTGCATCGCCTGCGCCAACATTCTTTTGCCTCAGCCGTTTCTTTATACGGTCTTCTTCAAGAGTGCCACGGTCACCCGTTCCATGATGAATTATGAGAAATGGAATCCTATTTCCCGCGTGATCATTTCTAAAGAACGCGAGAACCAAAGACCCTTTCTTTGGGGCCGCTCTCCTCTGCTTCCGACGGAATATAAAGCAACATATCAGGAGCTTTATATCGACGGCGACGCGTCAACCCCGATTACCAAGTTTGACGGCGACTTTTCCAAACACAAGTACCTTGAGTTTGACGTTACCAATATCGCTTACAGTCTGCCGGGGTTGAAGAAGGCAGCGATCATCGGTGTCGGCGGCGGACGTGATCTTCTATCCGCCAAATATTTCGGGCTAGAAAAAGTCTGGGCCATGGACGTAAACCCGATACAAATCCACCTTCTTACCCAGCATCCCTCCTACCGCGACTACTCTAATCTATATAAGTTACCCGGCGTTTCCATTTTCACTCATGAGGCGCGGAGCTGGTTCAGACAAAATACAGAAAAGCTCGACGTTATCCAGATGAGCCTCATCGATACTTGGGCCTCCACGGGGGCTGGAGCATTCGCGCTTTCTGAAAACGGTCTCTATACGGTGGAGGCATGGCAGGTTTTCATTAATGATTTAAGTGATCACGGCGTCTTTACCGTCAGCCGCTGGGCCAAGGATACCGAGTCGGAATTCACCCGCACCGTTTCTGTGGCAATGAACGCCCTTTTTAATCTCGGAGTTAAGGATGTCCGTAAACATATGGCGATCATCCATTCTCATCTTATTTCCACTCTCCTCGTTTCAAAAAGCCCTTTTACTCTGGAGCAGATTGAAGCTCTCAAGAAGACCGCTTTAGACAAGGGATTTGAACTCTCTATGCTGCCTGATCAACCCCTTCCAGGCGGAACTCTTGGTGCCGTTGCGCAGGCTCAATCTGCCGATGAACTCTATAAAATTGCAGAGAAGCAGGTTCTTGATGTGTCACCGTCTACAGATATGCGGCCTTTCTTTTTCAGTCAGGCCCGCCTAAGCAAGCCTATTGATATTATCAAGAAGGTCATTTACTCCAAGCCCGAACAGGATCTTATTATGAACGGGCAAGCCAAGGCGCTGCTTAATCTTTATATTATCGTGGTTTTCTCTTTTGTTATGGCTCTCCTTGTCATCGTTATTCCGCTGCTCAAGACTCTCGATGACAAAAGGTCATCTTTCTTCAAGGGCAGTACACTTTATTTTTTCCTGATCGGCCTAGGCTTCATGCTTATCGAGATCTCGTTCCTTCAGGCGCTGGGCGTGTTCCTTGGGCATCCCATCTACGGCCTCAGCATCGTCTTGTTCAGCCTCATTCTGTCTGCAGGAATAGGAAGTCTGATTTCCGATAAAATTCCGCTTTCAAATTTTACTTCACAGTTTATCTGGGCTGTTCTTACATCGGGCTATTGTATTTGCGTTGCCTTTCTCCTGCCCTCAATTTTTAACCATTATGCTGAATCGGAGCTATTGGAGCGGATTCTTGTGAGTGTCGCCATGATTTTTCCTGCGGGTATGCTTATGGGCTTTGGGTTCCCCACCGGCTTGATGATCGCTGAGCGTTTTGATCGGCGCTCTACGGCCTGGCTCTGGGGCATTAACGGCGCAGCGGGAATTTTTGGAAGCACAATCGGGATTGCCCTTAATATAGCGATAGGAATCGACAAGACTCTGATGATAGGAAGCTTGTGCTATCTAATGCTTATTTTCTGCTTCGTCATTTTCAAACAGGCAAAAAGTTCTTATGGGAGTTAAAGAATACTCAGGAGATATTTTGATGAAGCCTCCAGATCTTTTCTTACCCTGCCTTTAGTCAAAATGAATTCCTGATGCTCCTCCTGAATGCCTGCGGCATTGAGTAAGCTGGTCCTGTAGTCTTCATCAACAAATCTTGAGTGCAATATCTGCTCAGTGCCGAAGGCTTGCTGAACAAACGCCAAAGCCATTACCAACGATCCGCCCAAAGATGCCACCCATAACAACAATGTCAGAATATCGTCGTTCATTTTGCCCATTTTCTCGAAAACCGCCTGTTTTGCTTTTTCGGGCTGAAGTTGAGCCTGAAGACTATCGGTGGTCTTTAATTCACACGCGAAATGTTGTGAGAACCATAGCCTGAACGGGTCCCACCTTTGTCTCTGCAGCATCACTAATTCCTGGGGGCCGGGCGCGTAATAACAAATCAAATCCGTATCAATGTACTTCAGCAATCCCGCAATTACAGCGTTGCGGCCAGAGGCAACCCTGTCAATTTTTGTATTCAGAATGTGGGTGAAGGGCATCGTCTCGATCGCCACTTTCACTTTTTGAGACTTCCATTCACTTACGATTTCCGCGGCAATCTCCTCATTGGGAGCGCGAAGAATTTTTCCTTTTTTTGTCCTCAGGGGCTTTCCATTAGCAAAGAAAACATTGCCTTCGTCCGTTTTAGTGGTAATGACTTCCTGAAAAAGCTGCTGCACTCTCTTACCTGAAACACTTTATGGACTAGAAAAACGGGTGAGACTCACACGGTCCCTCGTAAGGTTGTATGTTTCCTTTAGCCGGAATTATTTTCAACTGATGGCCCTTGTTTTGCGCCTGATAAGTTATCGGATCCTGTTCGTTTGTACTTTCTTTATTTTGAGCTTCAGTCGTTATTTTCAAATCGAAACTGTAGTTACAAACATAAACTTGTTCGTTGGTAACTTTATTTTCGGTCTTCTGATCTGTAGAGCCACTCTCGGATACTTCCGGCTGAAAAATGACAAGTTCATGAACTTTGTCGATAAGCGCGAAAGGTCCGTTCTTTCCTTTCAAGCTGTCTGTATCAATTTGAGAAAAGGCTATCTCCCCAGATACTTTTATAGGCTTTACGGAGTAATCTATAATTACATCCGGCTTCATAATGTTTTTTTGGTCCTGGGTAACCAATCTTCCATTGATCTTTACTTGCTGTCCTTCGAGAAGAGATACTGACAGGTTGCCGGACATATTCGCTTCGTCCTCTCCCATCGATAAAGACTCGAGACTGATGTAATCATCAATCTGCTCAGTTATCGTCGCGGAAAGATGCATTTTATCCATAGTAAAAATGATCGGCCTGTCTTTTCCAAAAGAGTACCTGTACCCTCCCACAGAACCAGAGACCTCCATCCCTAAAGACAGACTCCATTGCAAGCTATCTAATGATCCCTTGGAGTTGATCTCCGCCTTTTTTGTGCCTTTGTTGTGATCAATAAAAATCTTCTCAATGGTCAAATCACGCTTACCAACAAATCCACCCCTTAATCGTAAATCTTCCATATACAAGGCTGTAATTTCAGTTTTTTTTACGATCATCCCCCAGAACGTTACAAAGGCTTTGAACTTTTTTGCGGATAATGACAATTCCTGCGTGCTTTGCGTTTCCCGGACCTGCAATTCTTCGAAGTCCACACCAACAACCGGGAAAAAGCTGATCCTGTGCAATCTTCCAATAAAAGTCGGACGGCCCCCGAAAGTGTCGCTGATAAACTTCTCCAAGCTTGATTTTAGGACATCCGAACTCCCACCCATGTTGAAGAGGACAGTAAGCATAACGGCGACAAGGGCGATGATAAAAAACAGAAACTTAAGGAACCCTGTCAGGTAGCCTCTTTCGTTGCCAGGCAGTTTCGGATCGCTTACAGTCGTCATTCCCGTCTCTTTTGCTCCAGTCAATTTCCTCTAATAAGGCACAGAACGGGCGATCAGTCCATATGCCCGAAGGGGTCGGTTTTGCTGTTGGTTTCAAACCCCAGCACACGCCAGCTTTTGAGCAGTTCGGGCGGCAGGGGGGCGGAAATATCCAGCCGGCCCTTTTTCAGGGGGTGGGGCAGGATCACCCGGCGGGCGTGGAGGTGCAGGCGCCTGGACATATCCAGGCGGTCGAGATCGGCCTCTGCCGGGATATGCTCGAATTCCTGCTCCGGGCGTTCTTTCTTGTATTTTCTGTCCCCGATAATCGGGCAGCCGATGAGCTGCGCGTGGACGCGAATTTGATGCGTACGGCCCGTGCGCGGCCAGAAGGCAGCGAAGGCGGCATCCTTTCCGGCGGTTTCCAGAATGGCGTACTCGGTGACCGCGGATTTGCCCTTATCGTCATCGACCAGCATCTTTTCCTTGCGTCCGCCCTCGCCCTTGAGGATTCCGGCGCGGATGGTCCCGCTGTGGTGTTCGGGGACGGGGGCGATCAAGGCCCAGTAGATTTTCTTGACTTCCCGGCCTTTGAACATGGCGCCCAGCCTGCGGGCGGCTTCGGCCGAGCGGGCAAGAAGCAGGACTCCGCTGGTGTCCTTATCCAGCCTGTGGACGAGGCGCGGCACCACGCCCAGTTCGTTCTTGAGGCCGGGGAGCAAGCCATCAACATGGCGGCGGGTCTTGGTTCCGCCCTGCACGGCGAGATCGTAGGGTTTGTTCAGCGCGATCACATCGCCGTCGTCATAAATCACGAGGGAGCGGATGAAGTCGATATCGGCGGGGGAGAGCTTGCGCTTATGCTCCTGATGCTTCTTGGCTGCGATTTCCTTGGCGTCGGGCATGGGGATGCGGATGTCCTGCCCCTCCTCCAGGCGCATATCGGGCTTGGCGCGTTTGGAATCCACGCGTATCTGGCCCTTCCGCATCAGTTTCTGGGCGAGGCCGTAGGAAAGTTCGGGTACTCTGGCCTTGATCCAGCGGTCGAGGCGCTGGCCGTTATCGTCGGCGGTCACCTTGAAATGCTTGACGTTTCTCATGTGGCCAGACCCCGCATCAGCCAAAGTCCGGCGAACAAGGCCAGAATGGAGAGGATCACGCTGGCCAGAACGTAACTTAACGCGCCGATTGTTTCGCCGCGCTCGAAGATGGTGGCGGCATCCAGAGAGAAGGCCGAAAACGTCGTGAATCCGCCGAGGACGCCGGTGGTGAAGAAGGAGCGCAGATTATTCGAAACCCCGTCCATCTGCGAGAATTTGACAATCAGGAGGCCCATGAGGAAGGAGCCGACGATGTTCACGATGATTGTCCCCCACGGATATTGCGGGCCGAGAAAATGGCCTGCGCCGATATTGACGCCGTAGCGGGCGATGGAGCCGATGGCTCCTCCGGTTGCGACCGCGACTATTGTGCTGAACATATAAACCTCATAGACTGCCTGCGCCTTATAGACGATCAGCGCCATCATGTTAAGCGGTTTAAGCACCACACAAAAGGGGATTTTTCTGGCCATCTGCGGGTTCAGCGCCTTTTCGGTGTCCGATGCGTCCTGTAAATGGCTGGCGCAGAGTTATTCCGTGAGCACGGTCATCGCCTATACCAGCCTGTTTTCGGTGCTGTGCGGGCTGGCTCTCTCGCCCCTGCTGGGCGGGATCGGGCGGACGATCAAGACCCCGAAACTTAAATTCCATACCGGGCGCGGGATCGCCAATGTCTTTATCGCCTTTCTGGTGGTGAATGCGTTCGCGCACCTGCCGCTGGCGACCGCCTATACGGTTTTGTTCCTGACGCCCTTTATCGTCACGCTTCTGGCCATTCCGGTCCACGGGGAGAAGGTTAATCTTAAAAGCTGGCTGATTATCGGAATGGGGTTTTCGGGCATCCTTGTGGCGTTTCCGCCGGGAACGGGGGGGTATAATCTCTGGATTCTGGCCGCCTTCGGCGCGAGTTTCTTTGTCGCCTTGCTCGGGCTATTGGCGCGCAAGCTGGGGCCGGAGGAGACGGTTCTTTCGCTCTCGTTCTATCCCAGCGGGTTTTCGACGCTGGTCTACCTGCCGCTGGCGCTTTGGGGCGGCGACGGGCCGGCACTGGCCGATCTTCCTTTGTTCATTCTGGCGGGGATCATGGTGACGACGGGGCTGAGCTGCATCGCCAGCGCGTTTCGGATTGCGCCCTATGCGGTCATCTCGCCGTTCAACTATCTGCAGATGATCTGGGCGCTGATTTTCGGGGCGCTGTGGTTCGGGGACGTGCCGGAGGCGCATATGCTGCTCGGCGCGGGGATTATTGTGGGGAGCGGGATCGCGCTGGTGATGACGGAGGGGAAGGGGAAAAATTAGTCCTCGTCACCTGGGTCTGATTTCTTCTTTTTCCGGCGATATCGCGTTTTCAGTTCA
Organism: Alphaproteobacteria bacterium; assembly: GCA_016699735.1. Taxonomy (NCBI): domain Bacteria; kingdom Pseudomonadati; phylum Pseudomonadota; class Alphaproteobacteria; species Alphaproteobacteria bacterium. The sequence goes on along the minus strand of CP065008.1, from coordinate 1,126,911 downwards.
ACGACGCGCTGCTTGTATTTCGGCGTGTAGAGGTCTTTGGCGACGGCGCTGCGTTTTCTCCTTGAGGGTTTCTTGCGGGTCATGATTTCCCCCCGCGTTCGCTGCGGAGCTTGCTCCAGTACTCCAGCCTTTTTTTGATCTCACGTTCAAAGCCGCGCTCGACGGGTTTGTAAAATTCCTCGCGCTTCATGCCGTCGGGGAAATAGTTCTGGCCGCTGAAGGAATCCGGCGCGTCGTGGTCGTAGGCGTATCCCGCGCCGTAGCCTTCGGTTTTCATCAGTTTCGTGGGGGCGTTGAGGATATGTTTGGGCGGCATGAGGGAGCCGGTTTCCTTCGCCGATTTGACTGCGGATTTATAGGCGGTGTAGGCGGCGTTCGATTTCGGGGCGGTCGCCAGAAACACCAACGCCTGCGCGAGGGCGAGTTCGCCTTCGGGGCTGCCCAGCCTTTCATAAGCCTCCCACGCGGCGAGCGTTGTTTGCAGCGCCTGCGGCTCGGCGAGGCCGATATCCTCCACGGCCATACGCACCATGCGGCGGGCGATATAGCGCGGGTCTTCGCCGCCCGCCAGCATCCGCGCAAACCAGTAGAGGGCGGCATCGGCGTCCGACCCTCTGACCGTTTTATGCAGGGCGGAGATGAGGTTATAGTGCGCGTCGTCGCCCTTGTCATAGAGGGGTGCGCGGCGCTGGACGAGTTCTAGCAAATCTTGCGCGGTTATCTGGATCCCCGCTTTCGCGGGGATGCTGTTTTGTGAGAGAATCTGTTCCGCCATCGAAAGGATATAGCGCCCGTCGCCGTCGGCGAGAGTCTTCAGCAGATCGCGGGCTTCGGAGGTCAGAGGGAGTTTTTCTCCGGCTTCTTTTTCGGCGCGTTCGATCAGGGAATCCAGCGCGGCTTCGTCGAGGCGTTTGAGCACAAAGACCTGTGCGCGGGAGAGGAGCGCGGCGTTGAGTTCGAAGGACGGGTTTTCCGTGGTCGCGCCGATCAGGGTGATCGTGCCGTCCTCCATCACGGGGAGGAATGCGTCCTGCTGCGATTTGTTAAATCTGTGAATCTCGTCTACGAACAGCAGCGTCCCCTGCCCGTTCTGATGCCGGATTCGGGCCGAGTCGAACACCCGCCTGAGGTCGGCCACGCCGCTGAAGATCGCCGAAATCTGCTCGAAATGCAGGCCGCTGTGGCGGGCGAGGATACGGGCGAGCGTTGTCTTGCCGCAACCGGGCGGCCCCCAGAGGATCATGGAGGCGAGAACCCCCGAGTCGGCCATTTTCCGCAAGGGGCCACCGGGGCCGAGCAGATGATCCTGCCCTACCACATCGGCCAGCTCCGCGGGGCGCAGGCGGTCGGCCAAGGGCCGTTTGCCTTGCTTTCCTGCCGATTTCTCCGCTGTCTTCTCTATCTTGGGCGCAAATAAATCCGTCATTTCCTTGACCTTCATGTCTGAATGTGGAATATAGCGCCAATATTGCTGTCCTGTTAAGGTTAAAACCATGGAAACGCAGCGCTTGGATTATACGCCAGAGGTCGCAGCGGCAACGGAAACAGTTTACCAGACGCTGTCCCGCCATTACGCGATGGACCATTGGAAGTCGCTGGCTCCTTACGTCTACGAAATCAACCGCCTGAAAAAAGAAAAGAACGCTGTTATTCTGGCGCATAACTACATGACGCCGGATATTTTCTTCGGCGTCGGCGATATCGTCGGCGACTCGCTTAAGCTGGCGCAGGAGGCGGCGAAGACCAGCGCCGACCTGATTATCCAGTGCGGCGTGCATTTCATGGCGGAAACGTCGAAGATTCTCTGCCCCGAGAAAAAGGTCGTCATTCCCGACAAGCTGGCCGGATGTTCGCTGTCGGAATCGATCACGGGCGCGGACGTTCGCGCACTCAAAGAAAAATATCCGGGGATTCCCGTCGTGACCTACGTCAATACCTCCGCCGATGTGAAGGCGGAGTCGGATGTGTGCTGCACCTCCTCCAACGCTTTGAAGATCGTCAATGCTTTGGGCAAAATGGGGCATGATACCGTCATCATGACGCCGGATAAATATCTGGCGCAGAATGTCGCGGCGGCCACCGATGTTAAAATCATTTACTGGGAAGGCACCTGCATGGTGCATGAGCGGTTTACGCCCAAGGATATCAAGGATATGCGCTCCCGTTACGATAACATCGTCGTGCTGGCGCATCCGGAATGCCCGCCGGAGGTTATCGCGGAATCCGATTATTCCGGCTCGACCGCCCAGATGGATGTCTTCATCAAGGAGAAGCAGCCGAAACGGGCGATGCTGATGACCGAATGTTCGATGAGCGATAATATCGCCGCCGCGAATCCGAACGTCGAGATGATCGGCACCTGCCAGATGTGCCCGCATATGAAGCGGATTACCCTGCCGAAAATCCTCAAGGCGCTGCAGACCGAGCAACCGGAAGTGATCGTCGATCCCGAAATTTCGGCGCGGGCCAAGACATCCGTCCTGCGGATGCTGGAACTCAGCTAAACATCCCCCTTAACCGTTTGTTTTCCCATATCTTTATGTTAGAACATCTTTGGATAACACAAGGATGCCGTTCCATGGATCTTTCTCCCCTTCTCGTTGAACAGGCCGTCCGCGCCGCGCTGGCCGAAGATCTGGGCCACGGGCACGACATCACCTCAAAGGCCGTGGTTGCGCCGGGAACGCAGGCGCGGGCCGTGCTGAAGGCCCGAAAATCCGGGGTTTTGGCGGGGCTTACGCCCGCGATGATGGCGTTTGCCCTGAGCGTCCCCGATGCGCGGATCGACCTCGAAGTTCAGGACGGCGCGCTTTTGAAACCGGGGCAGACGATCGCCGCCCTTTCCGGCGATGCCTCCGCCATTCTCACCGCCGAGCGGGTGGCGCTGAATTTCCTGATCCATCTGTCGGGCATCGCGACACTGACACGCCAGTATGTCGAGGCCGTGCGGAAAACGAACGCCAAAATCTGCGATACGCGCAAGACGCTGGCGGGCCTGCGGGCGCTGCAGAAATACGCTGTGCGGATGGGCGGCGGGCATAACCACCGTTTCGGGCTGGACGATGCGATCCTGATTAAGGACAATCATATCGCCGTTGCGGGCGGGATTGAGAACGCGCTGCGGCTGGCGCAGCAGAATTCCGGCCACATGGTGCGGATCGAGATCGAGGTGGATTCCCTCGCGCAGCTCGACGAAGTGCTGGCGTTCCAGAAAAAGCACGGCGGGGTTGACGTGGTGATGTTCGATAATTTTGCCCTGCCCGACCTGAAAAATGCCGTGAAAACAGTCAACAGAGTGCTGGTGACCGAAGCCTCGGGCGGCGTCACGCTTGAAACCGTGAAGGCGATTGCCGAGACGGGGGTGGATTACATCTCCGTCGGAGCGCTGACGCATTCCGCTCCCGCGCTCGATATCGGGCTGGATTTCGAGAGCCTCTGAGAGGTTCTCTTAGAGTTCATAGGTCAGGGTCTGCGCTTCGATTGCCGTTCCGGCGACCTGCACCAGCGAGACCTCGCCTGCGTCCTTTTGCAATATGACCTCCACTACTCCCGGCTTGCCCATCGCTTCGCCCTGAATGGCCCGGTAGCTCAGGCTTTCATCAAATTGCAGAAGACCATGATGCGCCAGATATAACCCCGCAGGCCCGTTCGCATTGCCCGTGACCGGATCTTCGGCTATGCCGATGGCGGGGGCGAACATCCGTCCATGCGTCTTATAGGGATGGTCCGGCCCCTCGATGGAGAACACATAAAAACCATCGCTGTCGATTTCATGACTGATATCTTTGAGCATCTGCAGATCGGGCGATATTCTGTGGACGGTCTCCCGATCGCGCAGCGGGATCATCACTTTCGAATGGCCTGTTGACGTCACCTGAACGGGAAGATTTTCTGCCAGGTCGTCTTCGGAAATCCCCATCGCCCTCAATAACCTTTCCTTTTGAGGTTGCGATAGAACGGCCCCCATTTCCGGCGTTCCCTGCGTCATGATGACTTTCGTCTCGCCGCCGTCCCTGACGATATCAACAGGCAGGACGCCAATTCCGGTCTTGGCCAGAACCCGCGTTTCGCCCAGATCATATTTCCTGGCGCGCAGGAAATGCGTGGCGATCGTGGCGTGCCCGCAAATCGGCACTTCACTGGTCGGGGTGAAATACCGCACCTCGACGTCATGCGAGGCTTTGTCCTTCGACCCCACGACAAAGGCCGTTTCCGAGACGTTAGCAAAGGCCGCTATGCGCTGCATTTCATCGGCGGTCAGCCCGTCGGCGTCGAAAACAACTCCGGCCCTGTTCCCCTCATTCACAGTCCGGGTAAAGGCGTCCACCATATGTACTTCTATCATTTTTCCCATTGTTTTTACTCCCTGATGACTGTGTTACCGAAGCGCTCAAACTATGGGAAAACCTCGCCCTGAAATAAATACATTGGTTTGCATTTGATTGTTGCGTATAATGCAATAATGAGCATTCAGGAGATTGATATCTTTATTGCGGTGGCTCAAAAGCGTAACTTTGCCTCCGTCGCGCAGGAGCGCAATGTCGCGCCCTCCTCGATCTCGCGGGCGGTCGCCTCACTGGAAGACAGGCTGCACATCCGCCTGTTCCACCGTACGACGCGGAAAGTTTCCCTGACCGAAGCCGGTGAAGCCTATTTCAACAAAATCGTGCCGATCCTTGATGACCTGAAACAGGCCGCCGAAAACGCCCATGACGTGCAACAAAAGCCTGCGGGAAACATACGGATGACTTCCTCCGTGACGTTCGGGAATAAAATTCTTCTTCCCGCTGTTCATGCGTTCATGGAGCAATATCCTGACATCACCCTCGATTATATCCTGAGCGATCAGGTCGTCGATCTGGTGTCCGAACGTATCGACGTGGCTATCCGGCACGGCGAGTTGGACGATTCCTCCTTCATCGGCACAAAGCTGCTCAAAACCTCCTACAGGGTTGTCGCCAGCCCGCATTATCTCAAGAAGCACGGGCGACCCCGGCATCCCTCCGATCTTCTGGATCATTCCTGCCTGATTTTCGACTGGCCGACCTTTCGCAATAAATGGAAATTTAAAATCCGCAATCGCAAGCTGCTGGAGGTTCCAATCACGGGGCGATACTGCCTGACCAACGGCACCGCCTTGCGCGCCCTCGCGCTGGAGGGGGCGGGAATCGCGCTTCTGGTGAACTGGCTGATCGACGATGATCTTCGGGAGGGCCGGCTGGTGAATTTGTTCCCCGATTATCAAGTCTCCGCGCATAATTTTGATACGGCGATCTGGCTTGTCACGCCCAGCCGCCCCTATATGCCGCTGCGCGTGCGGCTGCTGATTGATTTTCTGAAGAAGAGCCTGCGGTAGCCGGGCTGGATTTTGAGGCTTTATAAAATCCCGGCCTGACGCAGTTCCTCCTCCATTTCGGGGGCGATGTCCTCCTCGTCCTGCCCGGTATAGATGCCTTTATCCGGCGGCGCGTCCGCGGGTTTGAGGTAGCGCCAGCCCTGAAAGGGTCGTTTCGGCGCGGCGATGGTTTCGATCATTTGCGCGGATTGCACGATCATGCACATCGTGCCCTTGTGCGCGGTCTGCACCGTTTCGAAGCCGAGGATGGCGTGGCGGCAGCGGATGCGGTTTTTAATGACGCGGTAGAGGGAGCCGCCGGTTTTCACGATTTCATCGGCGCGGGTGGGTCTGTGGCGCGTCCAGCACGGGGTGGCGGGGCGGCCGTGGTAATCGAAGATTTCCGTCTTCTGCCAGTCGTAATAATCCTTGAGATCCTCGACCCCGACGACGAGCTTGATGATGTGGATATTTGCCATACCGAAAGTCTAGAGCGGTTTACGCAGCCGTTCAACCCACGAGTCTATAGCCTAATTTTAACTATTTGTTTTTTATTTATGCGTTAAATCAAATAAAATAAGATTATGCTCTATATCACATATTGTTATATTATGCTATTTGGCGCATAATTTATCTTAAGGAGTATCATTATGGCTGAACTCGCCCGTAGCCCAGAACAAATTGGAAATGCCCTTCGCCGTGCGCGTAAGAAGCTCGGCATGAGCCAATCCGAACTGGGCGAAAAATCTGGACTACGACAAGAGACAATCTCCCTGATTGAGAAAGGGAATCCAGCCGCAAAACTGGAAACAATTTTAGCCGTGCTTTCCGCACTCAATCTAGAGATTAAAATCACTCAAAGAAGAAGTACCTTTGATCTGCTTTTTAGTGAGGAAGCAGAATAATGGCACGGACTCGCACCCATCCTCGTTTGCACGTCTATCAAAATGGAGAAATCGTTGGCTATCTCTCCAAACAAACAAGCGGTGCTGTAGAGTTTATTTATGAAGAAAAATGGCTTTCGAATAAAAGCGCCTATCCGGTTTCCTTATCATTACCCCTACGAGAGGACGCCTTTAAAGGCGCACCCGTTGTTGCCGTTTTTGAAAATCTGTTACCGGACTCCGAGGATTTAAGATCAAGGGTAGCGGAAAAAGTCGGCGCAGAGGGGACGGATGCTTACAGCCTCCTGACGCAAATCGGTCGTGATTGCGTTGGTGCGCTGCAGTTTTTTCCTGAAGGTGCGGATATTGATTTCTCTGATTTACGCTCAATTAAAGGCGAAGCCGTTAGTGACAACGAAATCGAGCGTATTTTAAATAATCTTTCCCGTGCTCCCTTGGGATTGAACAGAGACGATGATTTTCGCATTTCTGTTGCAGGAGCGCAGGAAAAAACAGCCCTTTTGTATCATGAAGGACAATGGATTCGCCCTTCAGGTCCAACACCCACAACGCACATTTTGAAAACGCAGATTGGACGGCTGAATAGTATTGATCTCTCCAATAGCGTAGAAAACGAGTTTTACTGTTTGGCCTTGATGGACGCTTTCGGGATTCCCGTCAACAAGGCAAAAATCAAAACGTTTGGAAACACCAAGTCCTTGGTGATTGAACGTTTTGACCGCAAACGGTCCGAGAAAGGTTTGTTATTGCGTGTTCCGCAAGAAGATTGCTGCCAGGCTTTGTCTATTCCCCCAAGCCGGAAGTATCAGAACGACAGTAGACCCTCGAAAGAAAAACAGCCAAGTATGGCTGAAATTTTAAACCTTTTAAAAGGAAGTGATCGACCAGCACATGATCAAAAACTGTTCTTGAAGGCACAAATTTTATTCTGGTTAATCGGAGCAACGGACGGTCATGCAAAAAATTTCAGCCTGTTTCTAGGTTCGGGGGGGAGTTTCCAGCTTACGCCTCTTTATGATGTTTTGACAGTACAGCCTTATTATAACGCATTACAGCTCAGGAATAAGGAAATGAAAATGGCGATGTCAGTGGGAGATAACAGGCATTACAGAATGGAAGACATTCAAGGACGGCATTTTTCGCAAACGGCAGAGCGTGCCGGGTTGCCCTCCTATATCGCACAAGAAGCTTTGGAGGAAATTTCAGATACGGCAGAAAGAGCCATACAGAAAATCGAAGAACGGCTTCCCTCTGACTTTCCAGAGAATATACATGAAACTGTTGCTTATGGAATGAAATCGCGTCTTCAAAACTTATAGCGTTTTTAAGAGCCGCCTATTTCTCCGGGCAGTGGGGCGGGATGCCGTCTTCCTTGTATCTGGCGATCTGGTCTTCGGTGCAGCCATGGCTGCGCTGGTAGTTTTCGATTCTCGCTTGCGGGTCCGGGCGGGCCTCTTCGGGTTCGTGCATCCCGATGGCGAACAGTCCGGTCAGGCCGACGGCCTTTAAAAGTCCCTTGAGTCTCTGCGATGTCCTGTAGTCCATGTTCAGGCTCCTTTGCGGGGTGGAGTGATAAAGACAAAGCGGCAAAAAGGCAATATATTCTTAGGGCTTAGGTTTATTTATGGGGCAAAAAATGGCGCGGATCACGGTGAAACTGACGCCCGGTGCGCGGAAAAACGAGGTGGCCGGGTGGGAAACTGATGCCGCCGGGGCGCGGTTCCTTCGCGTTTCCGTCACCGCCGCGCCGGAAAAGGGCAAGGCGAACGCGGCTCTGGTCAAGCTTCTGGCCAAGCACTGGGGGATTCCGAAAAGCGCGATTACACTCGTGCGCGGCGAGACCAGCCGGGTGAAGGTGATCGAGGTTCAAGGCCTGAGCGTTGAGTGATTTCATCGCGAAGCTGCGAAGCGTCAGAGACTTTTTTAACTTTTTTACCCTCTCCTGAAAATTTTTGTGGTCTTGTTTTTCCCGCTCCCTCGGTCTCTTAGCGCCTTGGCGATTCAAAGCCATATCCACGAAAAATTCATTTCAATCGCGAAGACTCAAAGCTTTAAAAAACTACAGAGGCCGCAGAGAAAAACAGAGATTTCCTTGCAAGCGGTCTCTGTCTTGCTCTGTTTGTCTCTGTAGTTATAAACTTTTCTGGATTCCCGCTTGCGCGGGGATGCTCTTGAGGGAGGGCTAAAAGCAGGAAAAACTTTAAAGCCGCTCCACCATCATTTTCTTGATTTCGGCGATGGCCTTGGCGGGGTTGAGACCCTTCGGGCAGGTGTTCGTGCAGTTCATGATGGTGTGGCAGCGATACAAGCGGAACGGGTCTTCGAGCGCGTCCAGCCTTTCGCCCGTGGCCTCGTCGCGGCTGTCCACGATCCAGCGGTAGGCCTGCAGCAGCACAGCGGGGCCAAGGAAGCGGTCGCCGTTCCACCAGTAGGACGGGCAGGACGTCGAGCAGCAGAAACAGAGAATACATCCGGCGGGGCCGTGGCCGTCCGCGCCATTCAGGGCATCGGAATGTTCGGGCGTCTGCAGGCGTTCGCGGTTGGGCGGCGGGCTGTCGGTCTTCAGCCACGGTTCGATGGCCGCATATTGCGCGTAGGCATGATTCAGGTCGGGCACGAGATCCTTGACGACGGGCATATGCGGCAGGGGCGTGATTTTCACGTCGCCCTTGCAGTCGGCGATGGATTTCGTACATGCGAGGGTATTCGTGCCGTCGATATTCATGGCGCAGGAGCCGCAGATCCCCTCCCGGCAGGAGCGGCGCAGGGTCAGGGTCGAATCGACCTCATTTTTAATGTAGAGCAGCGCGTCCAGCACCATCGGGCCGCATTTGTCGAGGTCGATGGTGATCTCGTCCATGCGGGGGTTTTTGGCTTCGCCCTTTTCGTCGATCTCCTCAGGATTCCAGCGGTAGACGCTGAAGGTCTTGCGGTTTTTGGCGCCACTGGCGGCGTCCACGCGTTCGCCCTTGCGGACCACGGAATTCTTGGGGAGGGATAGTTCGGCCATGGGAGGGTTGCCTTGGGGAAATCGTTCTCTTCCCCCTGAAAGTAGTCCTAATAGGGGCAAAAGTGAAGCCCCCGTATAGCCCTGAAGGTAAAAAAGGCCGTTTAGGGAGAATAAAGTTGCAAAGATAGCGCAAAATATGCGATTTTTAGTGTTTATCAAGTTATTAAACAGGGAAGAAATTTTACGGGTGATTTTATGAAAACGTTTCAGGATGCTGCTAATCCGAGCCTAGAGCAGTTCAGAGAACAGTGTTCGGGGTCATATAAGGACATGATGGTCCATCTGGGTATTTTCACTCCTAACGAAAGCGCTCTTATTTCCGAGCGACAGGTCGTCATGGCCGCTATGGTTTTGGCACTTAACGATGGAGTTCGGCCAACCCTTGAAATTATGGGAAATAATAGCCAGGTCGACCTTATGAAGGTTGTGGCTCTTGATCAGTCCGTTTTATTCAAGACCATGGAAGAAATGAATATCGATAAGGAGACTATGGAGAGGGCGCGTGGTTTCGTTGAGGATGCGAGCCTGTGTGATATTCATAATTTCTGTGATGTCCCGATGATCGGGCGCCTCCACTCCGAATATCTCGGTCGACCCGATATTGTACAGGCCGCCCTGGCGCTTCAGCATTCTGTGCGGGCCTCGAATATCATGCATCGACTGCAGAATGGGGAAGCCGATAAAGAGGATCACTACAACCGCCGGGAGTTTTCGTATGCCGACCTCCAGGAGGACCAGAGGCTTGAGGATGCTTTGGGTTTTCATTATGAGGTGAGTAAGATTGAACGCGATGAGGGTGTTCCCGGTCAGCCCTTAGATATGTCCGCGCATTATGAAGGTATTCGTAAATCTTTTGCTACGAGTCTTACCCTCTTTGATGAGGCCGCTCGCGGGGAGAGTTACACGGGCGTGAGCCCTAAACTTATGAGACTTACGGACCGTGTTCAGGATCTTGCCAATCATTGCCTTCATCGGATTGGTGCAAATGAGCCGATGGACTTTGATCTGGGTCTGGAATTAACCCGGGAGGGGCATGATCCCCTGACCGATCCTAATCTTAAGCTTCCCAGATTCCTTACACGCGACCGTGACGATGGATTGGAAAGGGAACACTAAGTAGGGGTCAACTAGCGTCTTTTAAACATCCAGATCGAAGGGGCCGTCGATGGTCGCGCCTTGGTGTTGGAGGATCGCTCTGGCACGAAGCGTTTCGAGCCTTGCCATTTTGGGGTGGTAGAGTTCATACTTGTCAGCGGGGGTATGGACGCCATCGCGCCATTTGTCCCGATACATCCGATCGTCGGCGATCTGTGACATCTTGGCCATTTTTTCCTCGGGAGTCTGGAGGGCCATGACCGCCACCTCGTTGGACGAGGATATTCCGACGCTGGCTCCGATGGGGTACGGCCCCGGAGTCCTCGGTTCATCGCCGGCTTTTTTCGGCTGTCCGTCATCCCAGACATAGAGTCCGTCCAGAGCCTTACGCACTTTTTGGGCGATCTGGGCATTTTTGAAATCGCCGGAATTGTCGTAGGGCATAATGATGACCATTTCATCTCCGCCCATGCGGCAGACCGTGTCCGTATCGCGGAAATGCTCCTGAAGCCGCATCGCGACCTCCACCAGTATTTCATCGCCCTTCTCATGGCCGAAGCGGTCGTTGATTTCCTTAAACCCGTCGAGGTCCACATAAGCCAGAGCAATCACCATGTCATGGATACGTGTGGATTCGGCCAGTTCGTGCTGAATCGCCCGGTAAAAGCCCTTGCGGTTTGGGAGTTCAGTGAGGGCGTCGGTTTCGGCCTCTTCAAGTAAATGCGCGTTTTCGCGGCGCTGGTCGATGTCGTTGCGGACCATACGCATACCTGCAATCGCCAGAGTGAACGCGCCGTTGAGGTCTCCCTCTTCTCTTAAACGGGTTCCGAGTGCGTAGAGGCTGTCCGCTGTTGCGTCCACTTCGTCCGGTGTGAGTTTCTTAACCATCCCGCGCTCTGCGTTTTTTTTAATTCTAATAATGTAAAAGCCCGCTCCCTGAAAAACCTCAGGGGGTTTACTCCCTAATGTCCCATAACGGGCGGGAAAAGGCAAGGTTTTTATAGTAAACCTTAGTAAACTCTGGCTTTGGGAGGCACGGCCTCGACCTCGTCGGTGAGGGTGGTGAGGGTCACGGGGCGGTAATCGATGCGGGTCTTGCCGCTGGAATCGATCCATGTGGCCGTGTGCTTGAGCCATTTTTTATCGTCGCGTTCGGGGAAATCCTCCCGTGCGTGGGCGCCGCGCGATTCCTCGCGGTTGGCGGCGGAATGAAGGGAGACAACGGCTTGGCCCAGCAAATTGTCCAGTTCCAGCGTTTCGACCAGATCGGTGTTGAAGATCATGGAGCGGTCCTTGATGCCCAGATCCTCCCTGCCCGCGAAGGCCTCGTTAATCAGCGCGACGCCCTCGTTCAGAGTCTGGGCCGTGCGGAAGACGGCGGCATGGTTTTGCATCGTGTGTTGCATCCGGTCGCGCAGGTGCGCGGTCGATGTTCCGCCCTTCGCGTTCCTGAAACGGTCGAGCCGTTCGATGGCCTTTGTGCCGTCGTCGCCCTTGAAGGCGGGGTGCGGCGTTCCGGGGGTGACGATCTCCCCGCAGCGTTTGGCGGCGGCGCGTCCGAAAACGACAAGATCAAGAAGAGAGTTGGAGCCGAGGCGGTTGGCGCCGTGAACAGACACGCAGGCCGCCTCCCCGATCGCCATGAGGCCGGGGACGACCTGGCTGTGGTTTTTCTTGGTGGCGGTGACAACCTCCGTCTTCACGTTCGTCGGAATGCCGCCCATATTGTAATGCACGGTGGGCAGGACGGGTATGGGTTCGCGGGTGACGTCCACGCCCGCGAAAATTCTTGCGCTTTCGGCGATGCCGGGCAGGCGGTTGTGGATGATCTCCGGCTCCAGATGCATGAGATTGAGGTGGATATGGTCCTTCTTCGGGCCAACGCCGCGTCCCTCGCGGATTTCAATCGTCATCGAGCGGGAGACGACATCGCGGGAGGCGAGGTCTTTCGCGCTGGGCGCGTAACGCTCCATGAAGCGTTCGCCCTCGGAGTTCGTGAGATAGCCCCCCTCTCCGCGCACGCCCTCGGTAATCAGGCAGCCCGCGCCGTAAATTCCGGTGGGGTGGAATTGCGTGAACTCCATATCCTGCAGCGGAAGGCCCGCCCGCAGGACCATGCCGCCGCCGTCGCCTGTGCAGGTATGGGCAGAGGTGCAGGAGAAATAGGCGCGGCCATAGCCGCCGGTGGCCAGAATCGTCTGGTGGGCGCGGAAGCGGTGAAGGGCGCCGGTATCCAAATCCCACGCCATGACGCCGAGGCACTGGCCGTCGTCGGTCATGATGAGGTCGAGCGCGAAATATTCGATGAAGAATTCGGCGCGGTTCTTGAGCGCCTGCGAATAGAGGGTGTGCAGCATCGCGTGGCCCGTGCGGTCGGCGGCGGCGCAGGTGCGCTGGGCCGTGCCCTTGCCGTAATGGGTGGTCATGCCGCCGAAGGGGCGCTGATAAATTTTGCCCTCGGGTGTGCGGGAGAACGGGACGCCGTAATGCTCCAGTTCGATGACGGCGGGAATCGCCTCCTTGCACATATATTCGATGGCGTCCTGATCGCCGAGCCAGTCGGAGCCCTTGATCGTGTCGTAAAAGTGAAAGCGCCAGTCATCCTCGCCCATGTTGGCGAGGGCTGCGCTGATGCCGCCCTGCGCCGCGACGGTGTGGGAGCGGGTCGGGAAAACCTTGGAGATAATCGCGGTGTGCAGCCCCTGCTCCGCGCAGCCGAAGCCCGCGCGCAAGCCCGCGCCGCCCGCGCCGACGACGACAACGTCAAATTCATGGTCGATGATGGTGTAGGATTTGGTCATATTGTTCTCTTTTTCTTACAGTCTGAGTTCTTAATCTTTTGAATCGCGAAGACGCGAAGCGTCAGAGCCTTTTATTTTCCTTTTTTGCCTTTGCCGATACATTTTTGTCATTCTTTTTCCCTACTCTCGTTCTCTTAGCGCCTTTGCGATTCAAAACCACGGGCATCAAAACGATCATTAATGATTCTGACAATTCCATTTTTAATCAGCGGCACGTTGAAATTTACCAGGAACCCGAGCGGCATATTGGCAAAACGCATATAAGAGAGTGTTTGTGCCCTATGTATCGGCAGCAACTTTTCACAGGCTTTCAATTCAAGAAGGATTGTGTCCTCAACGACTAAATCCGCCCGAAATCCCTCGCCCAAATCCTCGCCTTCATAAAAGAGCGTTATTCCCATTTGCTTTACATAGGATAGTTTTCTTTTCTCAAGCTCCTTGCAGAGAGCCTTTTCGTATATGCTCTCCAGCATCCCTGACCCAAAGTAATCATGAACTTTAAACGCCGCATCGACTATTTCTGAAGCCAGGGCTTCGATGGTTCCATCAATCACCGTCAGCTTCGTGTCTTTGCGACTTTGCGATTCCATTGGCTAGCCCACTAATGCGTAAACGCAATCTTCAACACACTAAAAACACACGCCACGCCGATGGCGAAGAAGAACAGCCGGATGCCGATCAGCTTGGCGGTCCGCAGACAGGGGTTCGAGATATAATCCTCAACCACGACCTGCGTGCCCAGCCGCGCATGATACAGAACCGAGATAATCAGCAGGATCATCAGCACCGCGTTGAGCGGCGCGGCCAGCCATGCGGTGAACTGCGCGTAGGTTGCGCCCTTCATCTTGACGATCGACCAGACGAGCCAGAGAATGAGTGGAATGTTGGCGAGGGCCGTGATTTTCTGGTGCAGCCAGTGTTCGGCGCCGTGATGGGCGGAGCCGTGCCCCCGCGCCTTGGCGAGGGGCGATTTGAGACGGTCCTTTTCGGTGTGCATGGGCATGATTGCTTTCCCTTAATTCGTTAGATAGGCGCAGGCCCATGTCGCGGCGGTGAGGATAAAAGCGAACATCAGGACGATGTAGTTCGTCCGCATTGCGACCTCTTTTTCCAGAAATTTCCCGGTGTCCCAGAACATATGCCGGATGCCGTTGCACATATGATAGTAAAGCGCGGCGGACCAGAGGAAGAGGATGACCTTGCCGAAGGGGCTGGAGGCCAGACCCATCACCAGATTGTAGCTTTGCTCCCCGTTCGCGGCGGCGAGAAGGAAGGCGGCGACGAGGATGGTGCCTAAAGACAGCCCGACCCCGGTGATGCGGTGGGTGATCGACAGGATCGCGGTCAGCGGCAGGCGGTACACCTGCAGGTGCGGCGAGAGGGGGCGCGGGGCTTTTTTGGCGGTGTCTGACATGGTTTGGCCTGAAATATTAAATGGCGTTGCAGGGCGGCCTGCCCGCTTATCATAAAGCCTGCGGCGCAGAATTCAATCCGGCATATGCGGATATGGTAATGGTTTTTAAAGGCATACACAGTATAGTCGTTTTAGGTTTGACATATTATGCATAATGTTATACATTGTTGTGTATTAGGAGGATTTCTCTCATGGCTCAGGCAAAATTCCAACCGGCGCAGGTAAGCGCCAGCAAATTCACGATGCTGCGGTGCCTTGTCGCCATGGCCCATGCGGACGGCGTGGTCACGGACGAGGAGCGGGCCTATGTTTCCGCATTGGCCAACCGGATGTCCCTTACGAACGAACAGCGCGCCACGCTTGAGCGCGACCTTGTTCATGCCCAGGATGTCGGCGATCTGTTCCGGCATATCAACGATCCGAATTACCGCAGCCAGGTTTTGTATTTTGCGCGGCTGATGGCTTTCAAGGACGGGATTTTGCACCCCTCCGAGCAGGAGATGCTGGACAAGCTTCATGCGCTGGCGACCGACGGGCTCGATATGAGCGCGATCCGCGCCGAGGTTCAGCGGGTGGTCGAAACCAAAATGGCGCAGCATGACATTGTGATTGACCATAACCGCCCGAAAAAGGGCGAGCATTTCATTCCGTGGATGCAGTGGCTCGATGAAATCCTGCTGAGGCTCGGGATTGATTTGTTGCGGGATTGATGCTGTCCGCTCCTGCCTAAAGGGCGAAAATTCAAAACTTTGCTTTGAAATCCAACTTTCTTATATGCTAAGTTTTGAGTAGATACGATACGTTAGGGGTGAAAACGTGCGCCTTAAGGATTCTTCCTTAAAGTTATTTCTCAGGGGTCATCTTGCGGCGGAGATGATCGATTCCTTCATGGATATTCCCAACCCTTTCGAACGCGGCGAGCATATGGTTGTCACGGGGTCTGCTGCCACATATTATAACTGGCATAACGGGCTTGCCGAAACCTATGCGTATAAGCCGCCAACCGATCTTGATCTGATTTTATCGATTCCTCAAAATAAGAAACGCTCTCAGGGTCGTGTTTCAACCTACAGGGATATGATGATCGGGGCGACTCAGGCAGCGGCTCAGAAGGCGGGATTTCTGAGTGCCGTGACCCTGCCGGATAAGTATGATGTCCGTATGATGGTCAAAAAAACTTTTGAGCCGGAAGAAATTCACGCCGTTCTGGGGCAGGAGAGAATAGCCAGCGTGCTTGAACAGCAGGGGATTGCGGGTGTAGAGATTGAAAGGCCATTGGAATCCCATTTGGTTGTCGATCTTTTGACCCTTGATCCCAGTATGCTTAAAACACGAACCTTCGGGGGGCATCCGAATTCAGAATCCAGCCTTCTGCGGCGAGAGGACCCCAGTGCGTCCCTTGCTTTCAAGATGGCACGAAGTTTCCTTGGCAAAGGCGGACAGCAGGATTATCCAAAACCCGGCGATCTCATCGATATGTTCAATACTCTTCACACAGATGGCTATGTTCACGATCCGCGATTGCTCAGGGTCATGGCGGTCGTGGCGACAGCCCTTCAGGTTGACGGACAGTTCGATTTTCGAACACGCGGAATTGAAAAGATTGCGGGAGGGGTCGAATGCTTTCAGAGAGCCGTTAAAAATGAGTATGGCGGCTCACTCGATGCCCGAACCGCTGAGGATATCCTGCAAGCATGGAGGAAGGTTTCCTATGAGACCTTCCCGGAGTTGCAGAGGGAAGAGCCTTTTTTGCGTCCCGACGAAACCGCTTTTGTTATGAATTTCGCCCTGCCCGCTTCCGGCGATCCCCGCTGCAGCATCGTGCCTGACTTATTGAAAAAAAGCCCCGAAGGCGCTGCGGTTTTCGCTGAGCATCCTGAAATGAGCGACAACATAAGAAACAGTACTTTTATGCAGCAGAGGGTGAGTTTTATGCAAATATCGCCTCAAGAAATAGAAATATAAAAAGATTTTTGGAACTCTGCCAAGCGTTCGAGAGCTTTCCGCTTTGCCTTTTTTTAAATTCGAATTATTGAGTTACTCCAGCCGAATTAAGAAGCTGTGAACATTCGTGAAAGTGTGTTTTTTAACTCCATCAGACTTTCGGGGCGGGGCTTCTGGTCGGTGGCCAGAAGGACGGCCACGATTAGACCCAGAAGGATAGAGTGCTTGAGACAATCGAGGGCCATTCCTTTCAGGACGGATGGGCGCGGTGAGTCGTAAAAGCCGTCCTTCTGCATCCGCGCAGACAGGGTGTGGTAGACAATCAGCGTCAGGGGATATTGCGCGGCCCAGAACGCCAGAACGCGCTCCTGCCCTTCAAGACTTATGCCCCCCTCCTCGCCGAGAAGCTGTCCGGCTTCAAAGATGAGAAGAAGCGGCAAGGGAAGAACAAAAATAAAAGCGGCGAAGGGGATGAAGGAGGCGCCACGCTTGAGCGCATCCCTGAAATACTGCGCGGCGAAACGCTTGCGCCGGGAGCGGAGATACAGCACAGCCGTCAGCAGTAACGGGGCGTAGGAACAGAGACAAAACGCGAGTAAATACAGGTTCGTGATCCGCTAGACTTTCATGGTTCTGTCGATCTAGACGGTCACGGGCGTACGGGCGGTACCGCCGGAGTCCGATTGATCTCCGTGTCCGTCAGGCCTGACGGCTTCGCTCTGGCGCCTGTGGGATCGAGCTTGTTGGCGTCCTTCCGCAAATCGGTGTTATCTATTTCCCGGAGCCCTTGCGCCAGTTCCTTAAGAAAGGTCGCGTCTTTCCCGTCATAATTCCCTGATCCCTGAGCGAATCTACTATGGCCTGCACATGGCGGCCTGATAATTGGCTGATCTCACTTATAGTCGAGAGATCCTGAAAATTGGGTTCTTTTTGTTTGGCCATGATAAAGCCATTGAGATCACGAAGGAAATCAGGGTCCGCGATCCCGTTCGGGGCTGCGCCGCTTGCACTCGTATAATTCATGGCGGCCAGACTTTTCTGCATGAAGTCCACAAGTTCCGAAGGCTTATCGCCCTGAACACGAATATGAACCGGGAGAACCGCATCAAGATTTCTTTCGATTCTATCGAGAGCTCCTTCAGGGGTTCCTGCCCGTCTTTTGGCAGCGCCTTCAATTTCACGCTGCTCTCTTATTTCCTCGTTTCTTCGGCGTACGTCTTCTCTTGTCTGGTTTGTTTGATCCTGCCGGTCCTGACGCTGCTGTTCTCTTCGGATATTTCCACCGACCCTCTGCCCCTCGCGGAGGGCGAAGCACTCTTCTCTGGAAACCCAGACGGGAACCCTTACTCCACCCGGCACACCAGGCAAAGTCACCAAACATCTCACAGGTCTATCGGCCATTTGAACACCCCTTGGTCTAAGCTTAGTCTTGTTCTTTAATAATGTCTTTCACTATAGCAAAGAGGCTTTACGGAAAGCAAAAGCAATCTTTCCGCATCCCTAACTCACTGAAAATAAACTCTCTTTTTAGGCTGCCGCCTTCGCGCTTTTCCGGGTCAACAGCTCAGCGATCTGAACCGCGTTGAGGGCCGCGCCCTTGCGGAGATTATCCGAGACGCACCAGAAGCTGAGGCCGCTATCGACCGTTTCATCCTCGCGGATGCGGCTGACGAAGACATCGTCCTCGCCCTGCACTTCGAGCGGGGTGGCGTACTGCACACCCTCGGAGCCATCGTCAATGACCGTGACGCCTTCGAATTCGCGCCAGAGGTCACGCGCCTGATCGGCGGTGATTTCGCGCTCACATTCCACGTTGACCATTTCGGAATGGCTGATAAAGACGGGCACGCGGACGCAATGCGAACAGACCTTGATGCTCGGATCGAGTATTTTTTTGGTTTCCACGACCATCTTCCATTCTTCCTTGGTCTTGCCGTCATCCATGAAGACGTCGATCTGCGGGATCAGGTTAAAGGCGATCTGCTTGGGGTAGATCGTCGGGTTGGCCGCCTGATTCATATAAATACCCTTGGTCTGGTCAAACAGCTCATCCATCGCCGCCTTTCCGGTTCCTGAAACGGACTGGTAGGTCGAGACGACGACGCGCTTGATCTTTGCGAAGTCATGAATGGGCTTGAGCGCCACGACCATCTGGATCGTCGAGCAGTTGGGGTTGGCGATGATGTTCTTCTTCGTGTGATCCTTGATGGCGTGCGGGTTGACCTCCGGCACGATCAGGGGCACGTCCGGGTCCATCCGCCAGTAGCTGGTGTTGTCGATCACCACGGCCCCGGCCTTCGCGGCCTTGGGCGAATATTCGGCGGACACCTTGCCACCGGGCGAAGACAGGGCGATGTCGATGCCCTTGAAATCAAATGTCGCGAGGTCGCGGACCTTCAGGGTCTTGTCGCCGAAAGAGACTTCCTTGCCCGCGGACCGGCTTGACGCCAGCGCGACAATATCGTCGATCGGAAACTTGCGCTCATCGAGAATCTTCAGGATTTCCATCCCGACATTTCCCGTTGCGCCGACCACTGCCACCTTGTAACCCATTTTTTTGCCTTTCGTGTATAAATTCCGTTTAAATTAACCACTGCTTCATAGTCATGGACCTTGATTTACTATAGGATTGCTTGAGTATTTTCAATCTTTTCATCACTTTCCCGCCCTGAATTCTTTCCATGTCCGACCGCAAAGATTTCTTCCCCGACCAGAGTTTCGAAGACCTGAAGCGCGCCGCGCAGGAGGCCCGCGACCTGGCCGAGATGAAATCCGATTTTCTGGCGATGGTCAGCCATGAAATCCGCACCCCGTTGCAAACGGTTTACGGGATGCTGGAGCTGATCTGCGGGGAGCCGGATCAGGAGCGGGTGAAAACGATGGCGGATACGGCCAAGGGTTCGGCCAGCCATCTGCTCGAAATCCTCGATGACGTTCTGGATATCCTGAAGATGGACGCACACCGGATGGAGCTTGACCGTTTCGAGGTTCCGGTGCGTTTGCTGGTGCGCGGAATTCTGGAGGCGCTGAATATTCATAACAAAAACCCCAAAGTCCGGCTTCTGGACGAGATTCCCGACGATATTCCGGCCGTCATTATCGGCGATCCAAGGCGTCTGCGTCAAATCATCATGAATTTGTGCGCCAATGCCCTCAAATTCACGCAGCAGGGGACGATCAAGGTCCGCGTCACGCGCCAGACCCATGTCCTGAGCGCATCGGCAGGCGGAATCGCCCTGCGGTTCGAAGTGTCCGATACCGGGCCGGGGATCAGCAGCGCCGTTCAATCGCGCCTGTTCCAGCCCTTCGTACAGGGGGAGCAGCCCACAACGCGAAAAAAGGGCGGGACAGGGCTTGGTCTTTCGATCTGCAAGAAGCTGGTCGAGCTTATGGGCGGGCGGATCGGCGTCGTCAGCGAGGAAGGCGCGGGATCGACCTTCTGGTTCGAAATTCCGACGCAGGAAGTCGGCGTTGCGCTCAACCCCCAAAGCCTGCCCGATCTGGACGGGGTGAGCGTTCTTTCGGTGGACAGCCATCCGCAGGGCTCCAAGGAAATCGCCACGTCCCTGCGCTCGATGGGGGCGAAAGTCGAAAGCTGCCCAACCTATGAGGAAGGGCTGTCTCTGGCGAAAAAAATCATGTTCGATGTGGCCATCGTCGATCAGAGCCTGCCCGACGGGATCGGCCTCAATCTTTTGCAGGAGCTCTACGCGGCGCGGCCGGGTCTGGGGCTGTTGATGTATACGGTGCGCGACGATCCCGGACTGGCTCAGTCGCTGAAAACTCTTGGCGCCACCTACCTGACGAAACCCGCCAGCCGCATCGGTCTGGGCAAGGCTGTGGCCGAGGCCGCGCAGGTCCGAAAGCGCATAGCGCCCGTGCTTTCCGAGTCCGTGCGGGTTCTGATCGCAGAGGACACCGAGAGTGTGCGCGATATCCTGCGCCGGCAGTGCGAGAAGCTCGGCGTTGCGGTGACGTTCGCGGGCAGCGGGCAGGAGGCGCTGGATTTACTCTCGGGTCAGGATTTTTCCCTTCTGATCACCGACCTGCATATGCCGGATATGGACGGGTATGCGCTGGTAAAATCCATCCGCGGGCGCGAGACCAGCACCGGAGCACGGCTTCCGGTCGTGGTCCTGACTGCGGATATCCAGATGACGGGGCGCGAAGCCTATCTGGCGCACGGGTTCGACGAATCGCTGGTCAAGCCCGTGACGCTGGGGCAGTTGCGGCGGCTTCTGATCCGCTGGGGTGCGCTGGGCGATAATGCGGAGGGAGAAAACGGCACGGGCAGCCGGCCCATACAGGCTACCCAGTACCACAGTTCAAAGGCCGCTCCGGCCCTCGATCATTCCTGCGTGAGCGCGCAGATGGGCGCGTTCGATGCCGGGGCGGTCGAGATGCTGCGGTCGTTTATCAAGCTGACCGATCCGCTGGTCACGAAACTGGCGACGGAGGAAAGCAAAAAGGATTTCATCGCGCTGGCCGAAACCGCCCACAGCCTGAAGGGCGCGGCGCGGTCGGCCTGCTGTTCGCAACTCGGGACGCTGGCGGCGCAGATCGAAATGGCGGCGCTGGATGAGCGGCCCTGCGCGAATCTGGTGGTTGCCGCTGTGAAGGAATTCACACGGGCGCGGAGCGAGATCGACGGTTTATCGGCCCCCTAGATATCTTTATATGTAAGGTGAAAACTTTTATTCGAGCGCCCGCTCAACTGCCGCGAGCAGCTCGTCGCGGGGGACGGGTTTGGAGAGGATCGCGCTGGCGTTCCACAGAGCGGGTTCGCGCTGGAGTCCCGCGGTATCGTAGCCCGTCACCACAATCACGGGGATTTTCTTGTTGAAGCCGTGCAGGCGCTGGATGAATTCCAGACCGTCCATCGGCTGCATCCGCATATCGATCACGGCGGCGCTGGTGTCGGCACTGAGAGCCGAGAGCGCCTCCCAGCCGTCTTTCGATTCGGCGGTGGCGAACCCGCCGTCATTGAGGAATTTCACCATCTGCATCCGCACGAAGTCGTTATCCTCGACGACCAGAATCTTTCCCTTGGGTTCGTTACTCATGGAGGGCACACACAATCCTTGGCAATAAAATTATTCACTTAAATCACCGGGCGGGCCGGGTTATATTTTCATAACCTTAATTGTAGACGGTAATTTTGAATAAAGTTCTAAGATTGGGCGGGATTTGAGGTAAATTGGCGCTTTCGCCTACTTCTGGCGAGCGATCAGCATAGTCTTGCTGCCTATGAATGACAGGACCGCCTCCTCCCGTTTAAGGCAGATATCCTGCTCTTCCAGTTTTATTACATGGTCTTGAAAATGTACTTGTCTGTTATTTTCCATGAAATATGGAGAGATATTACTGATTCCGCCGGACCATGAAATGCGGGATGTAATTTTAAGCGTGACATGAAAAACGATTTCTGACCCCTGGATAGCGGCGAAGCCATAAACGTATCTTTCGCTGATGGGGTCAGGGAGAAAGAGCCAAAAGGGCGGCTTGGCCTTGCCGTAGTATTTTTGTATCCGTTCTTCCTCCGAAAACCAAGGATTAAAGGCATAAGGAGGGATCATGCATACCGTATCCCACGGGCCTTCCGGCAGCAGCTTTTCGAGCTTGATGACCTTATGACCGTTTCGCAATTCCTGCTCCAGTCCGGCCAAAAACTCCTTCTGTCCGAAGGGCGTAAAAAAGCTCATCGGCGAGTAAAAATAGAGAGACAGACCGATCAGCGCCCCAATAACAACAGATACGGCATTTCTTAGAAATGTTTTCATGGTCCAAAGGACTTTAATATCTTTCCGCTGGAAAGTTTACAGCGAATATGCTTTTCCTTATAGCATCATGAAACATCTTCTGGGCATTGCCGAACTGAGCGCGGAGGAGATCCGCAACATCCTTGACCGGGCGGATTATTATTCCGACGCGCTGGTGAACGGGAAGTGGGACCGCACGAAGCTTGAGAACAAGATCGTCCTGACCATGTTCTTCGAGACCTCGACGCGCACCGTGACCTCCTTCGACATGGCGGCCAAGCGGCTGGGGGCGGATGTGGTCAACTGGAACGCCGAATACAGTTCGCTTAAAAAAGATGAGACGTTCACCGATACGATCGACACGCTGGGGGCGATGGAGCCGGATGCCATCGTCATCCGCCACTATGAATACGGCGCGCCGGGTTTTGTGGCCAGCCGCGTGAAGTGTCCGGTCATCAACGCGGGCGACAGCTGGCGGGAGCATCCGACGCAGGCCTTGCTTGACGCCCTGACCATGGAGCAGGAAAAAGGAAAGCTGGAGGGGCTGGAGGTGGCGATCTGCGGCGATGTGGCGCACAGCCGCGTGGCCAATTCCAATATTCTCCTCCTGAGCAAAATGGGCGCGAAGGTGCGGATCGTCGCGCCGGAGATGCTGATGCCCGACACGCTGCCCGTCGAGGGGATTCCGAAGTTCACCCGCCTTGAAGAAGGCATCGAGGGGGCGGATATCGTCATGATGCTGCGGATTCAAAAGGAGCGGATGGAGCGGAGCCTGATCCCCGACGATACGGCGTTCTTCCGGCAATACGGCCTGACCGCCGAGCGGCTCAAGCACGCCAAGAAGGATGCGCTGGTCATGCATCCCGGCCCGATGAACCGGGGGCTGGAGATCGCCGACAACGTGGCGGACGATCCTGAGCGCAGCTTGCTGAAGAAACAGGTGGCGAACGGAATTCCCACGCGGATGGCGGTGCTGGATTTACTGCTTTCTGAGTGATTTTTGTCATTCCGGCGCTTACGTTTTCCGTGGACCCCGGCCTGCGCCGGGGTGACGGGTTAAATATATCATTGTCATTCCGGCGAAGGCCGGAATCCACTGTGGCCCTAAGTGATGGATAAGATTTTTTATGTTTACATCATGGCCAGCGCCTTCAACGGAACGCTGTATACAGGCATGACGAGCGACCTTCCGGGGCGCGTGCATCAACATAAAAATGGAACCTTTGAAGGCTTCACAAAAAAATATAAGGTGGATCGTCTGGTTTGGTACGAGGTTCATGACACTGCGGAAGCCGCGATTGTGCGCGAGAAGCAACTTAAGGAATGGAAGCGGGACTGGAAGAAAAACCTGATCGAGCGCGAGAATCCGCACTGGGAGGATTTGTATGAGAGTATCTGCCGGTAAAGGCTATGGCGCTCAACGTCATTCCGGCGCTTGCCGGAATCTATCTTTTTACCGCAGAGGCGCAGAGGACGCAGAGTTTTTGAAACACAACGCGCACAACGACATCTCGCCTCTATGTCATTCCGGCGAAGGCCGGAATCTAATGTGGTTTTTTCTCGCTGTAGAGGTTTTCGCACTTCTGCGCCCACAGGCTCCGTGGACCCCGGCCTGCGCCGGGGTGACGGGGCTTGGCGGTGCTGGATCTTTTGCTTTCAGATTGATGTATAGTATTTATCGCCTTACAATTTTTGTGTGATCTCCGCCTCCTTCGAGGCCAGCGGGTGTTTTCTGAGAGGATCAGATGGCTAATAATTTTGCTATTGCTAATAATTTTAGTTCGGGAAGTTTTGACACCGTGCCTTTAAGTATTTTCGATGTTCCCGGTTTCTCGTCGGCAGTGATTCTTTTTATAGGTTTTATTTTTTTGGCTTACCTTATCGGCTCGATCCCCTTCGGGCTGATCCTGACTAAAACTTACATGAAAAAGGATATCCGTACGGTCGGGTCCGGCAATATCGGTGCGACCAATGTTTTGCGGATGGGCAGCAAGAAACTTGCCCTGCTTACTCTGTTTTTCGATGGTTTCAAGGGCGCTGTATTGATCCTGTTTATGCTTATCTATTCGGTAGATATGTCGCGTTCGAGTGATCCCCTATTTTTAGACCTTTACGGTAGTTTGATGTTGTCTTTTGGATTTGTCACAATCCTCGGCCATTGTTTCCCCATCTGGCTGAAGTTCAAGGGTGGAAAGGGCGTGGCGACAACACTAGGCGTTTTTCTGGCCGCCGTGCCGTATGCGGGGCTGGCGGCGTGCGCGGCTTGGCTCATCACAGCTTTCCTTTTCAAATATTCCTCGCTGGGCGCTTTAGTCGCGGTTGCGGTTGCGCCTGTAGTGACCTTGTTTGCATACGGTCCTTATTCCGCTTTTATATGCTTTCTCATCGCTCTCCTCGTCTGGGGAAGGCATAAGGAGAACATCAAACGCCTGCTCAACGGCACGGAGCCGAAGATCGGTTCGGGGCGGAATAAAACTGCCGATGAAGGTCCGGCGGCATGATGCTGTTTGCGATCGCCCTGATCAGCCTGCCGCTGGCCGGATTTTTGATTTTTACCTGTTACCGCGGATTAAAAACCGGAAAATTGCGCCACACGGATTCCGACAGCATCGTTGAATATTCCCAGAACCCTGTTCTGTTTATTTTTATCTTTTGCGTGTTCTGCTTTTTTATTGTTGTGCTTCTGGCTGGTTTTTTTCAGGCGCTTGTGACATTTTTATCGGCATGAAACGCAATACGCTTCTGAAAACCGAAACGCCCACCGATTCCGAAAAGATCGACTGGCTGCGTTTGAGCCGCACGGAGCATATCGGCCCGGTGACGTTCTACCAACTCATGGCGCGGTTCGGCAGCGCCGCGCAGGCTCTCGATGCCCTGCCCGAACTCTCCAAGCGCGGCGGGCGGGCGCGGCCTTTGATCGCGGCTTCGCGGGCGGAGGCGGAACGGGAATATGCCGCCCTGCAGAAAATCGGCGGCGATGTGATTACGGTTTCCTGCGAGGCTTATCCGCTGGCGCTGTCTGCGCTCGACGATGCCCCACCGGTCTTGAGTATCCTCGGCAACCCCGCCCTGCTCAACCGTTCGTGCATCGGGGTCGTCGGGGCGCGGAACGCTTCGCTTAATGGCCGCAAATTTGCGGAAAAAATTTCCCGCGAGTTGGGGCAGCGCGGGCAGGTCATCGCGTCCGGCCTCGCGCGCGGGATCGACACGGCGGCGCATCAGGGATCGCTGGAGACCGGAACGATTGCCGTTGTGGCGGGCGGGATTGACGTTGTTTATCCCGAGGAAAATCAAAAGCTTTACGAGCAGATCGCGCAGCGCGGCGCCCTTCTGGCCGAAAGCAAATTCGGGCAGAAGCCCTTCGCGCAGAGTTTTCCGCGCCGCAACCGCATCGTTTCGGGGTTGTCCAAGGGCGTTGTCATCGTCGAGGCCACCATGAAATCCGGCTCCCTGATTACGGCGCGGCTGGCCGGGGAACAGGGGCGCGATGTTTATGCCGTCCCCGGCTCACCGCTTGATCCACGAGCGGCGGGGCCGAACCACCTGATCCGCGAGGGGGCGACGCTGGTGCGCGGGGCGGACGACGTGATGGAGGCGCTTTTGAACTTTTCCGGCAACGCCCTGCGCGAGCCGCTGTTTGCGTCCACAGGCTATGATGTTGCGCCGCTTTCGGGCGAAAATCCGGCAGATTCCGAGCGTGAGGCGGTGCTCTCGTGCCTTTCACACGCCCCGATAAATATTGACGAATTGATCCGGGCGTGTCATTTGACAGTGTCGGCGGTGCAGACGATCCTGCTCGAACTAGAGCTTGCGGGGCGCGTTCGCAGACTGCCGGGACACCGCGTCAGCCTGATCTCGGGAGACGCGGAGGGTTGAAGTTAATATATTGAGGGAAGAGATTGAGCGCCCCTAATCTTGTCATTGTCGAGTCGCCCGCCAAGGCCAAAACGATTCATAAATACCTTGGCCCCGATTTCGAGGTGATCGCCTCCTACGGTCATGTCCGCGACCTCGTGAACAAGGACGGGTCCGTCCTGCCTGACGAAAATTTCAAGATGAAATGGCAGCTCGGCGAACGCGCCGAGAAAAACGTGCGCGAGATCAAACGCGCCGTGAAGTCCGCCAAAAACCTCTATCTTGCGCCTGACCCGGACCGCGAAGGGGAGGCGATTGCTTGGCATATCCAGGAAATACTGGCTGACGAAAAGCTGCTGGAGGGGAAAAACGTCAAGCGCGTGACGTTCAATGAAATCACCAAAAGCGCGGTGCAGGAAGCGTTCAGCCATCCAAGGGAACTGGATGTCCGTCTGATCGACGCCTATCTGGCGCGGCGGGCGCTAGATTATCTCGTCGGGTTCAACCTGTCGCCTGTCCTGTGGCGCAAGCTGCCCGGTTCGCGGTCGGCGGGGCGGGTTCAATCGGTTGCGCTGCGTCTCATTTGTGAGCGGGAAGCGGAGATCGAGAAGTTTATTACCGAGGAATACTGGAGCATCGAGGCGCGGCTACGGACGCCTGAGGGTGCGCCGTTCACTGCCCGCCTCACCCATCTGGCCGGCAACAAGCTGGACAAGATGGATATCGGAAACGCGGGACAGGCGAATCTCGCCGTCGAGCGCATCCGCTCCAAAAATCTCTCCGTGCAGAAGATCGAGAAAAAGCAGGCGCGGCGCTTCCCTGCCCCGCCGTTCATCACATCAAGCCTGCAAATGGAAGCTTCCCGCAAGCTGGGGATGTCCGCCTCGCAGACCATGCGGACCGCGCAGAATCTTTATGAGGACGGCTACATCACCTATATGCGTACGGACGGGACAACTTTGTCCGACGAGGCCGTGCAGCAATGCCGCAGCGTCATTAAAAAAGAATATGGCGATAAGTTTCTGCCCGACGCGCCGCGCCTTTACAAATCCAAGGCGAAGAACGCACAGGAAGCGCACGAGGCGATCCGGCCCACCAATCTCTCCGTGCTGCCGGGGCGTTCGGGCGGTCCGATGCAGGAAGACCAGCGGAAACTTTACGAACTCATCTGGAAACGCACGATTGCCTCGCAGATGGAAAACGCCGTGCTTGAGCAGGTCAAGGTCGATTTGTCCGATGGGACGGACGATGTGATCCTGCGCGCCAACGGATCGGTGATCCTGTTCCCCGGATTCCTCACGCTTTATCAGGAAGACACGGACGACGACAAAAACGAGAGCGAAGACAACCGCATCCTGCCGCCTATGCAGGAACGGGACGCGACGAAGCTTGTGGATGTCACCCCTAACCAGCATTTTACGCAACCACCGCCGCGCTATTCCGAAGCTTCTCTCGTTAAACGTCTGGAGGAACTCGGCATCGGGCGGCCCTCCACTTATGCCTCTATCTTGCAGGTTTTGCGGGACCGGAATTACGTGAAGCTGGAGAAGCGGCGCTTTATCCCCGAGGATCGCGGGCGGCTGGTCACGACGTTTCTGGCGAAATTTTTCGCGCAGTATGTCGATTACGGGTTCACCGCCAATCTTGAGGAAGAGCTGGACGCGATTGCGTCGGGCCATGTGGCGTGGAAAGAGGCGCTCAAGCTGTTCTGGCGGGATTTCAAAACCGCTTTGGACGGCACGAAGGATCTCACCATCACCAACGTCATCGACCATCTTGATGAGGAACTCGGGCCGCATTTCTTCCCGCCGGAGAAGGACGCGAACGGGAAACCCGTCGATCCGAAAAAATGCAAGGCCTGCGCGGACAACGCCGCGTTGCCGGACGGAAAGCTGGGCTTAAGGCTTGGGAAATTCGGGGCGTTTATCGGCTGTTCGAATTATCCCGAGTGCAAATTCACCCGCCCGCTGATCGTTCCCGACGGCGAGAACGGAGATGGCGCGGCACTGGCGAACGAACCGAAAATTCTCGGCACCGAACCGGGCACGGGGCGCACCGTCAGCTTGCGGCGCGGACCTTACGGGCCTTATGTGCAGATTGACCCTGCTCCCGAACTGGCGGAGGATATCGCCGCCGAGAAGGCCGAACTCAAGGCCTATGAAGAGGCGAAGGCCAAGGCTAAGGAAGAAGGAAAAAAGGCGCCGAAAAAACCCAAGAAGCGCGTAAAGCCCAAACCCAAACGCCAGGGACTGCCGAAAGGATTGGCGCTGGACGAGGTCACGCTTGAGGGTGCTTTGAAATTGCTGGCGCTGCCCCGCGATGTCGGAACGCATCCTGAAACGGGTCTGATGATTCAGGCGGGGATCGGGCGGTTCGGGCCGTTCCTCAAACATGCCGACAAGTTTACCTCCCTGCCGAAAGACGACGACGTCCTGTTCGTGGGGATGAACCGCGCCGTCGAAGTGCTGGCGCTGGCCGCCGAGAAAGCCGCGAAACGCGAAGCCGAAGGAAAGAAGCCTTTCACGCGTAGAAAGGCTGCGGACAAGAAACAGACCGGAAAGAAAAAGTCCGGCGGAAAAAAGAAAGCGTCCGCAAAAAAATCCGGCGTGGCTGAAGAATGAGAAGCCGCGCACTATTATATTTATCATATTTGTCTCTTCAGAAATTGAATCCTCATGAGTCTTGAACTCTCCAAAATCCTTGAATTTATCCGTTCATCCAAAATCCCCGTTACCAAACGCGAGGTCGCCCGGGCGTTCGGGATCAAGGGCGGGGAAAACCGCGTCGCCCTCAAACAGATTCTCAAAAAACTTGAGAAAGACGGGCTGATTACCAAGCAACCGGGCGGCAGCTTCACGGCGCCGCAGGGGCTTCCTGCCGTCGGCGTCATCGAGATCACAAAAATCGAGATCGACGGCGATGTGCTTGCGCGGCCCGTTGACTGGAATGCCGAATTGCAGGGCGAGATGCCGCGTATCGAGGTCGCTCCCGACAACAAGCATTTCCCGAAGGTTTCGGAGGGGATGCGGATGCTGGCGCGGTTCGAGCGTTCCGAGGACGGCCAAGGCTATGATGCCCATATCATCCGCGTGATCGATTCGACGATGGGGCGCGTTCTCGGCGTCCTGCGTCTGACCAAGGGCGGGGCCATCGTGCTGCCGACGGAAAAGCGGGCGAAGTTTGATTACGAGGTGGCGCTGACCGACCGGAACGGCGCGGAGGACGGCGATCTTGTGATTGCCGAGATTCTTCCGGCCAAGGGCGCCAAGCGACAAAAGGTGCGCGTGATCAGCGTGCTCGGGCGGCAGGGCGACCCGCGGGCGATCAGCCTGATCAGTTTGCATGAAGCGGGATTGCGGGAGGAGTTTCCCGACCGCGTCGTCGCCGAAACGGACAAGATGACCGTCCCCGATCTGAAGGGGCGCGAGGATCTGCGAAACTTTCCGCTGGTGACCATCGACGGGCCGGATGCGCGGGATTTCGATGATGCCGTCTTTGCGGAAAAGCTTGAGGACGGCAGCTATCACCTGATCGTTGCGATTGCGGACGTCGCCCATTATGTGCGGCCCGGAACGGCGCTCGATACCGAGGCACAACGGCGCGGCAATTCCACCTATTTCCCCGACCGGGTCGTGCCGATGCTGCCCGAGGCGCTCTCGAACGACCTTTGTTCCCTGCGCCCGAACGAGCCACGGGCGACGATGGCCGTGCATCTGTGGATCGACAAGCAGGGTGCTCTGCAGAAATACAAATTCGTGCGCGGGCTGATGCGTTCGGTTGCGCGCCTGACCTATGAGCAGGTGCAGACCGCCAAGGACGGATCGCCGGACGATCTGACCGGGCCTCTGGTCGAACCGGTCATCAAGCCGCTTTATGAAGTCTTTAAGATTCTCGACAAGGCGCGGGAGGGGCGCGGGGCGCTGGAGCTTGATCTCCCCGAGCGGCAAATCCTGCTGAATGACAAGGGTGATATGATCGGGGTGAAGCCCCGGGCACGTCTCGACTCGCATAAGCTGATCGAGGAGTTCATGATCCTTGCCAACGTCGCGGCGGCCTCGGCGCTTGAGGGCAAGAAGACGTTCCCTTGCGTCTACCGTGTGCATGACCGCCCCTCCTACGAGAAGCTGGAAAGCGCCCGCGAATTCGTCGAGAGTTTCGGCCTGTCGCTGCCGAAAGGTCAGGTCGTACAGCCGATGCAGCTTAATCAGGTGTTGAAGAACGCGGCGAAACTGCCCTACTCCCATCTGATCTCGCAGGTGATTTTGCGTTCGCAGAGTCAGGCGAATTATTCCACCAACAATATCGGGCATTTCGGGCTGGCGCTGCAGAAATACGCGCATTTCACTTCCCCCATCCGGCGGTATTCGGACCTGCTGGTTCACCGCGCCCTGATCGGCGCGTTCGGGCTTGGCCCCGGCGAGATGATGGAGGAGGAAAAGGCGCGGCTGGATGAAATCTGCCAGCATATCTCCGCGACCGAGCGCACCTCGATGGAAGCCGAGCGTAATGCGATCGACCGATTCACGGGTGCCTATCTTTCGGAGCGGATCGGAGCGGAGTTTGCGGGGAAAATCAGCGGTGTGACGCGATTCGGCCTTTTCGTTGCGCTGGATGAGACCGGGGCAGATGGGCTGGTCCCCGCCCGCAGTCTGCGCGATGATTTCTATATCCATGACGAGCGGGCGCACGCGCTGGTCGGGCGGCGGCATGGCCGAGTATATCGTCTGGGCGCCCCGGTGGTCGTGCGGATCGTCGAGGCCAGCGGAATCACGGGCAGCAGCCTGTTCGAACTTGCCGGACCGCCTGTCGGCGCCGATCTTCCCGGCCTTAAAAAGCCCAATCCGCCCAAAGGCCGCCATGACCGCGAAGGGCAAGACAGGCGCGAGGGCGGGCCCAAGCGCCGGGGCAAGGGCGGACGCAAAGGCGGCGGCCCGAAAGGAAAAGGCCAAAAATGGCGCAAGGAGCGGGATTAAAGCCCTCCATTAAGACTTGACAAGCCGGGCCAAAGACGGCATAAAACGCACTTCGAACACAGGAGTTTATGGCTATGGCAAAGGCCTCATACGTAAAAGTCAGGCTGGAAAGCGAAGCGGGAACGGGTTACCGTTACTACGCAAAACGCAGCGCCCGCGCGGAATACAAGCTGCAGAAGAAGAAGTACGACCCTTGGGCGGTCAATCCCGAGACGGGCAAAAAGGGGATGCACGTCATGTTTGTCGAAAAGAAGATGCCCCCCTCCAAGAAACAGTAACATCTGTTTCCTGTTGTAATGACAAAAGCGCCCTTTGGGCGCTTTATGTTTTCCGGGTCTGCAACTGCCTTCTCAGGCGTGGGAGGCCGCGCCCTCGCCCGCATCGTCGTCGTAATTCGTCCGTGCGCTTTCCTTGTATTTATCGGGGTCGATCTTACCGACTTCCTCAAAGACCGTGCAGTTCCGTCCGCCGCGCTTGGCCTCATAGAGGCACTTATCCGCCCGGTCCAGCACTTCATGAATCTGGTGGCCGCCATGCTCAATCACCGCCGCACCCAGCGACGCCGTCACCTTGAGAAAACCGCCCTCGACATTGCAGGGAAACGGCCTCTCGGCTATTGAGCGGCGCAGGCGCTCGGCGACCAGATAGGCTCTTTCCTTGGAGATATCGGGCAGGAGAACAACAAACTCCTCGCCGCCGAGACGGGCGACAAGGTCAAAGCTCCGCAAGCTGCCGGTCAGACGGTCGCCGAAGGTTTTCAGCACCTCGTCGCCGACATTGTGGCCGTAGGTGTCGTTGACGCTCTTGAAATGGTCGATATCGAGCATGATGACGGCCATGGCCTTGCGGCTGGCTAGGTTCTTCTGGAGAAGCTTTTCGAGATGAACCTCAAAATAGCGGCGGTTATAGAGACCCGTCAGGCTGTCGGTCAGCGCCATGTTCAGGCTGATCTCGTAGGTCGAGCGCAGGCGTTCCTGGAACCGCTTGCGGCGGATCTGGGTGCGGACGCGGGCCAGCAATTCGTTCTTGTCCAGAGGGCGCATGATATAATCGTGCGCGCCGATTTCGAGTCCGTGGGCGACGTAGACCATATCATCGGGTTCGGCGATCATGACGATCGGCACGGACCTCGTGCGCTCGTTGGATTTGAGATGGGAGCAGAGGCGCAGGCCGTCCTCGTTTTCCAAATTCAGGCTGACCATGATGATGTCGAATTCATATTTGGCGATCAGCTCTATTCCCTTGGCGCCGTGATCCACACCCATGACGATATTGTGATCACGCATCAGGGTTTCGGAGATTTTCGTTCTTTCGTATTCCTTGTCCTCGATGACCAGAACGCGTGCGCCCTCCACGGGTTCTGTCATAACGCTCGGGGACTCTGTTACCGCGCCGAACTGCGTGGCCGCGTTCTCGCGCAGGCGCCATTCATCCAAAGCCATTTTAAGGCGCACCAGTGAGCGCACCCGTGCCATCAGGGCCGTATCGTTGATCGGCTTGCTCAGGAAGTCATCGGCGCCGGCTTCGAGGCCACGCACCTTGTCCTGCGCGTCGGTCAGTGCTGTCACCATCACGACCGGAATATGCGCCGTCTCAGGATTGCGCTTGATGATCGAACAGACCTCAAACCCGTCCATGCCGGGCATCATGACATCGAGAAGGACGATATCGGGGTTGTCCGTGGCAATTTTTTTCAAGGCCTCGGCGCCGCTGGTCGCCGTGAGAACCTCGTAATATTCCGTACTCAGCTTCGCTTCGAGAAGCTTGACGTTGGGGAGGATATCGTCAACAACCAGAACCCGTGCCGACATTTTAAACCGCCCCTTTTTCTTGGATATGATTCATTGCAAGACTGCCTGTTTCGGTTTTTTCGAGATAACGACGGACGATTTCGATGAAGCGAGCGACTGAAATCGGCTTGGAGATATAATCCTCACAGCCGCCCTCGCGGATTTTCTGCTCGTCCCCCTTCATGGCGAACGCCGTGACGGCGATCACGGGTATTGATTTAAGGTCTGGATCTTCCTTGATCATTTTCGTTATGTCCAATCCGGAAACTTCCGGCAGTTGTATATCCATAATTATCAGGTCCGGCCTGTGGGCCTTGGCCAGACCAAAAGCCTGACGTCCGTCCCGTGTCTGAATGGTCTCAATGCCGTGCGCCTCCAGAAGATCATTAAAGAGCTTCATGTTGAGTTCGTTGTCTTCGACAATAAGAACCTTCTGTTTCATCGTTCAGTTTTGATTAAGACTTTAATCAGCCTGCATCCTCTTGCATCGTACGGGTAAGGGCTTTCCAAATCGTTAAAATTACTCAGAAAATCAAGGTTTTTTGATGGGCGGTTCTGTGGTTTTAGCCTCGGGTTGTTTTAAGGGTTGCGGGGTCGGTTTACCTTCTGTACAGGCACTTCCCAGCTTTTCAAGCGCCACAAGCTTCTGAGAGACCGAAAAATCCTCATAATCGATCACGATATCGCTGATGACGCCGTTTTCATGAAACACCACGCTCATTTCATAATCCGCTCCGGCTTCTTCCGAAGTGTCCGGGAAAAAGGCCAGCCTAACCTTCCAGGCTTTCGAACGCATCAATTCGGCGTCAATGCCGGCGGCCACCTGCACGATATCGGAGGGTTCGATGGGCTTTCCGACGAAGCTGGTGACCTGCATCGGGCCTTCCTGATCGCTTCCATCGAAAATGACGGCGCGGTGAAATTTTTCGCCCGCCCTGATTTTCTGCAGCACCATGAGAGTGTGCGACATGGGAAAAAGCGTATTTTGCGGCAGGGGCTGAATCAATCCTTCGGGAATGGTGTATTTGGCTTGCGATTCCGAAGGGCGGGTGATCTCCGCACTGCCTCTGATCTCCTCGAAAATCTGGCCGTCACGCTTGCGCTGGGAAGTAAAATTCATGCTTTTCCCGTCAAAAGGCTCGTAGGTCGAATAATCGCTGGTGATCCGCATGGAGGGCGCATCGGTGTATTCGTAGACCATATTAAAGCGGTGGTTGGAGACCCACGCCTCGCAGGAGGGCTGCCATTCGTAGTACATCTGGCCGCTGAGGTTCTGGAACTGCGAACTGTTGCGGGTGGAGATCATTTTGATCTCATACAAAGACTTATGCGGGATCAGTCCGGCCTGCGTTGCGGGATCGGAGTCCGCCTTTGCCTGATGTGGCAGAGCCGTCAGACAGGCAAAGAAAGCCAGAAGACCGAACCTGGACCGCCGTCTTCCAAAAATTGCGTTTGATTTCATAATGTTAACAAAAACCCTGCGTTTGGCTTGGGGATTCTCCCTTTATTCTAACGCAAAGACCCGTGCGCTTAAAGGAGAAAGCTTTTCTGTTTTCGCTCCGAACATAGGGCAAAGTCTTCCGGTTACGGGGCAATATTATCCATATTATTCTCTGCCGCCTCCTTGCAATCCCTCTGCGGAAATGATTATCGCCCTCTATCTTCTTGTTATTGCTATGTATTCTCTCTTTTTATTTTGGCACGAAGATCGCAAGGCTTTCGTGGAGAGAGAACTTCCCGGAGGTGCCGGGCATATTAGGGAAAGGGTAGCTGTTATGACTGCGGATCTTATTCACACTGCTTATGCCAAGAGGCAAAAATCGGCGAGCGACCGGAAACTGGAGCTGACCCGCTCGGAAGGGTTTCTGGACGGGGCGCTGGATATCTTCGATCTTCTCGGAGGTTCCGGGCAGGAGAGCGTTGACGGTGTTGACATCAAGGAACTGCTGAAGACCGCGTACCGGGCCATCGCCCGTTCGGAGACAACGATCCGCGAACAAAAGCAAAGGATTGAGGCTTTGGAATCCGTGCTGACCACCGATGAACTCACGGGCATTACCAACCGGCGCGGATTTTTTCAGACGCTGGGCCGGGAGATGGATCGCGTGAACCGCGATTTGAACGAAGGCGGGCTTCTGATCATGATCGACCTCGATAATTTCAAGGCGATCAACGACACTTACGGACATCAGGCCGGAGACGCGTGCCTGAAGAAAGTGGCCACCTTTCTGATGGGCGAAATCCGCGCCATGGATACGGCGGCGCGGCTGGGCGGGGATGAGTTTATCCTGCTCTTTCCGCGCACGAACCGCGAGAAAGCCATGAAGCGGGCGCAGCAAATGGCCCTGCGGCTGAACAATCTTACGGCCGAATGGAACGGAAAGACGATCCCGATTACCGCCAGCGTCGGTCTGCGGAATTTCATTTCCGGCGACCGGATCGAGGATATCCTCGAAAGCGCCGACCAGGAAATGTACGAACAAAAACAGGGGAGAAAAGCCCTGGCTCATTAGCCCGAACAAAAATTATTCGGATTAGCGTCTGCCGCGCCTGACATCCCCAAATCCCTGATCCCCTGGCGGCGGATGCCTCCCCCAAAGCCCGGATTGCGCCCCTCCCTCGCAGTCCGGGCTTTATCCTTTATTAACAAGTTGTTATGACTTATCTCCGGCCCGTTCTTTGACAAGGGATGCGGTTTTCTCTATCCTCCGGCGCAGAAGAACAAACTTAATAAAGGTGATTCATCATGGGTGCCGCCCTTGCACTGGAAGACGATGTCATTAGCCCCAGCGATCTGGACGGGGTTACGGATCTTCTTGAGTATCTAGAAAAGCCGCACAGTTTCGGCCTCGACAATATGCCTGTGGAACTCCGCAGCATGATTCTGATGATGCTGGAGTTGCAGGGCTATACCTATGGCTATATGCAGCATCAGGTCCACACGTTCGGGCATACATCCATGTTGGCGGAGGAGCCTAACTCCGCTCTGGCGAAAAAAAGGCGCCAGGAGGAATTCTGGATCGAGTTTAACAAAATGCTGGCCCAGATGGAGAGTTGCTTCGATACCATTCACTACAATGTTCATAAGCGCATCCATTCCGTCAGGGCTGAGATCGTCAGTCAGGTCATGGCGATTGATGCCAGCATCGCGGCGGCGGCGGCGACCCCGGCGATGGCCGAGGCGATGAAGGCCACCCACGCGGAACGCGGGATCCTGAAATGGATGAAGCGACGGCTGGAAAAGCACGAAACAGAGCTGGCCGAGGCCAATACGGCCGCCGAGGTCGTGCAGGTCCATCAGAAGATGGAGCAGGATCTTCATGACGTCAAAACCGGCAATGTCAGCCCTAACCGGGCGGTGAGCCGCCCTTCTCCGCTCACGCGGATTTCCGAATATGTGCGGCGCAAGGCGGAGATGTTTCCCGATGTCGTCCCCGAGGCCACCGTGCGCGGGGAGAGTGAGGACAAGGGTTCATCGAGCGGTGGCAAGGGCAAGGGCGGACGTGGCGGAAAATCCGGCGACAGTTCTTCCGGCTCCGGCGCGGGCGAGAAAGAAGAGATTACCCCCCCGCCTCCGCCGCTGATCGGCGATTAAATCTATGAGCCTGCAGCGCTACTCCGCGCCGCCCCCGATCATAGGGACTGCCGTTGCGGCATGGGTTTTTCTTCTGCGGAACTTTCGACACGCGCTGTGGCTGGGGTGGCCTTTTTTTCTTTGCCTTTTTTCCCTGTTTGTCTGGGATTACTACCTTGGCGATACTCAATTTCTCCCGTGGGCGGAGTACGCTCTTATTGTGCCCGGCTTCTCGTTTGCGGTGATTCTCCTTTTATCTTTTTCTGCAATGTGCGCCGGATGGATGCGTGCTGTCATCAACGGTGTTTCTAAAAATAATTTCTGTCATCCGCTTAAAGAATGGAAAATTGCTTTTTGCATGATCGCGCAAATGATCGGCATTGATTATTTCAGCGGGTTTATCGCTTTGGGTATAGCGGCGATCTGTCTTTTTCTGTTCTACGGGCTTAGTTTAATCCTTCCCGAACAAATTTACGAGTTCATCGTTTTGTCCTTATCGAATATTCCAACCTTTCTCATTTTTTATTATCTAATCAATATCGCGGGGTTTGTTTTTATAATGGGCCACTGTCTGTATCTTCCGGCCAGAGCGACAGGCAGAATTTTATCCAACTCTGAGGCCCGAAAGCTTTTAAAAGGCTTACGAATTTCTTTCTTCTTTTGTCTTAGCATTGCCCTTTTCCCTCTCTTTGCGCTACCTGTGTTTTCTCTAGAATTCATAGAAACAACACAAACGTATTTCTCTCGAGACCATTCTTTTTATCTGACAGCGACCCTAATCTTTTTGTGTTTTATCATGCTTCCCTACATTTTCTGCGGTGTGTTGAGCGGCTATTATCTTTGGGTCCGCAAGCATCGCATGAAAAATACAACTCAAACCAAAGTGCCCGACGATCCGTTCAGCGACGAAGGCTGGGAGGGGCCGATATGGGAGGATTTCCGCTGAAATTTTCTATGCCCTCTGTCCGGCCGCATTCTCCGCGTCGCGCCAGGCGGGAGAGGATTTGAAAATCCGCATCCGCTCCTTCATCACCGAGTCGCAAGGGATGCCCAGGATAAAGAAGACGAAGAACGACAGGAATCCGTTGAGACATAAAGCGCCCAAAAACGGCCAGGCGTATTCGTTCATCAAATAGATGATGCCTACAACCAGATAAACCAGAGCGCCGATGATCGCCCAGCCGATCGCATCGAAGACCTCCGTCATCAAATCCTGCTCCCGGTCGAAGACCTTGCCGGTGCTGTGATTCACGATGCGGAAGTAATAGACATACTTGTCGCCCTGTTTTTGAATGGTGAAGAAGGTGACGATGTTATCCGGACGCGCCTCGAAGTGAACAGACCGGAGGCTCAGGGAGTCTTCCTGCCCGTCGTCGCGCATCAGGAATACGGTGCGGGTGGTGACGCTATTGGCGCTGGTCGTCGTGCTGACGGAGGGCAGAGAGATATGCCCGGACAGCGGGGAGACGTAGCCTGTGCCTCCGCCCGTGGAGGTTGTCGTGCTGACGTTCAAGGAGGTCTGTGCGTCCATATGCAGGACGCGGCCCGTGATGGCCGTGACCGTATAGCCGACCGTTCCGGCAAACCCGTTATAAATTCTTGGACCCGCCATTCTTCCCCCGCCCTGTTTTCCTTCTAAAACTTTACCTGATACGGGGCGGGTCAGACAACCCTTTGCGAGGCGCGCAGCCAATCCGATAGCGGCTCGATCTGTTCGGGCTGCATGAGGTTGGGGACGTGGCCGCAGAAGGGGAAGGTGATTGTTTCCATGGATGGACCCGTGTATTCGCGCTGCATCCGGTCGGCGATGTCCCTGGGCAGGATGACCGACTGGCCACCGCGGATGAGCAGCAGGGGCTGTTTGATCAGCGCCCAGCCTTCCCAGAAGGCGAGGGTTTCGTTGCCCTGATCCTTCAGCGCGGCGCCGATGGCGGAGTCGTAATGCATTTTGACCGTGCCGTCCGCCTGCGTGACGATATTGTGTTCGATCAAATGGTCCCACACGGCAGGGTCGGTGATGCCCCACGCGGCGCAGCGTTTTTTCAGGAAGGCGACGGCCTCGTCTTTCGTTTCGTAGTGTGTGGGCGCTTTGGCGAGGCCGGAGACGAGATCGAGCGCGGGGCCGGGAATTTCCGGGCCGATATCGACGAGGATCAGGCGCTCCATCTTCAGGTCGGCGTGGGTGTGCAGGCTCATGCCGATCATGCCGCCGAGGGAGACGCCGAGCCAGTCGAACGGACGGCCCCGTGTGATCACTTTGGCGAGTTCGAGGCAGAAGGGAAGATACGAGCTGAGGGTATAAAATCCGGGTTCGGAGAAGCGGCTGCTTTTGCCCCGGCCCGGCACATCCATGGCGATGACGCGGAAGCCTTTTGCTGCCATGTGTGTTGCTAGAAAATCGTAATCCCGCCCGTTGGAGAGCAGCCCGTGGACGCAGAACAGCACGCGGCCATTTTCCGGCCCGGTGTCGGTATAGGCGATGTCAAGGCCGAGGATGGGGAGGGATTTCTGGCGGGTTTCGTGAGTCATGCGGGTATCATATACCAACACGGTCATTCCGGCGAAGGCCGGAATCCATTTTCACCGCAGAGGCGCAGAGGCCGCAGAGTTTTTAAACACAACGATCACAACGCGCACGGCGAAATTGTTTTGTCATTCCTGCGTAAGCAGGAACCTATTCAATAAACTACAGAGAACGCAGAGAAAAACAGAGATTTTCGCGCCACTGGTCTCTGTTTACCTCTGTTTGTCTCTGTAGTTTATTACTTCTGGATCCCCGCCTTCGCGGGGATGCCAAGAGGAGGTGCGGCGTGTAGCCTTTGAATCGCGAAGACGCAAAGGCGCGAAGCTTGCCGCGCCCTCCCTTCATACTTTCGTTGTCATTCCGGCGAAGGCCGGAATCCATTTTTTATATGACTTCCTGAAAGCATTTTTCACAAATCGCCGCCAGTTCATGTATCCATTCAGGATATTGGCGAGGCAGTTCAATCTCCCCCTCCTCGGTGATGTTATGCTTTCTACAGAACTCGTCTGATAGAAAAAATTCATCACAAATATCGCCAAGGTAAGAATACTGAAGGATACGAAACTTTGGGATTATGCCCCCGCTTCGTATTGCCTTCTTTAAATCTGGAGATAGTTGTACTCCTGACTGATAAGGTTTGTGCTTTTCGCATTCAATCATCATGCTACAACTCTTTTTTTATCTTTAAGTATTTCCAGAATTTTTCGTATTTGATCCGAGCCATTTGGCTCAGGTATCTCTTCAACGCCGCCCGCACAAAGAATATCGGCAACATTAAGAAGATAAAAACTTCGCTGTCATGCCCGCGTAGGCGGGCAACCGGATACCTTTTTACCACAGAGCCAGACAGAGAAAAACAGAGACCGTTTGCTCATAACGCTTTGCGTCTTCGCGGCTTGGCGATGAAAAGCCATGGGCACAGCGTGTAGCCTTTGAATCGCAAAGACTCAAAGACGCGAAGCTTGCTGGGCCTGTTATTACGCCCTCGCTGTGATTCCGGCGAAGGCCGGAATCCACTGTAAACATATCAGAGGTGGACCCTGGCCTGCGCCGGGGTGACGATTGCGGGCAGAGTCTTTCTATACGCTCACCCCCTCTCCCTTACTCCCTCTCCCCCGGAACAGGGGGAGAGGGAAAGAGGGCGAAGCCCGAAAGGGAGAGGGGTAATGAAATTTGACAAAATGTGCAAATATTCCTAAAATTGCATCGTAACCTACCTTCCTGCACCTCATATTTGTGATTATGTAAAATATATAAGTGCCTGAACCGGACTAACCGGACTTAGTCCGTTTGGCTTGAAAACAGGAACTCTGCACGATTATCCGCGCCCGATCCGCTGTTTTTCGTTCGACAGGGACAAAGGCCGCAGACTTAGTCCCGTGGGATAGATACGCCTACTCCGCCGCGTCGGTGATCTTCAGCTTGTCCTTCGGCAGGTTCAGTTTCAAATGCAGGTCGCGGAGCTGCTGCTCGCTTGCCGTTGAGGGCGCCTGCATCATCTGGTCCTCGTACTGGCCGTTCATGACGAAGGCGTAAACTTCGCGCAGGTTCGGCTCGTCGGCGAGCAGCATCACAAGGCGGTCGATCCCGAAGGCGCAGCCGCCGTGCGGG
Organism: Alphaproteobacteria bacterium; assembly: GCA_016699735.1. Classification (NCBI taxonomy): domain Bacteria; kingdom Pseudomonadati; phylum Pseudomonadota; class Alphaproteobacteria; species Alphaproteobacteria bacterium. The sequence goes on along the minus strand of CP065008.1, from coordinate 1,086,321 downwards.
GGGGCGCCGAAGCGGAAGGCGTTCAGCATTCCGCCGAATTTGGCTTCCAGCACCGCTTTCTCGTAACCCGCGAGGGCGAAGGCCTTTTCCATGATCTCCGGTTTGTGGTTGCGGATCGCGCCGGAGGCGATTTCGAAGCCGTTGCACACGCAATCGTACTGATACGCGTCAATCGTGACGGGGTCTTTGTTATTGAGCGCGTCAAGGCCGCCCTGCGGCATGGAGAACGGGTTGTGGGAGAAGTCTACTTTCTGCGCCTTCTCATCAAACTCGTACATCGGGAAATCAACGATCCAGCAGAATTTGTAAACACCCTTTTCGCGGATGCCCATATCATCGCAGATTTTATCACGCGCCTTGCCGGCGAATTTGGCGGCTTCGGACTCCTTGTTGCAGACGAAGAAGATGGCGTCGCCGTCTTCGAGATTTGCGACTTTTTTCAGGTGTTCCTGCGCGGCGGGCGGGACGAATTTTGCAATCGGGCCTTTGCCTTCCGGTCCATCGAAGAGGATATAGCCTAGTCCGGGGGCGCCTTCGCCCTGCGCCCAGCTGTTGAGCTTGTCGAAGAAGCTGCGCGGTTGCGCTGAAACCTTTGGCGCACGGATAGCGCGGACGACGCCGCCCTTTTCGATCGTGCCCTTGAAGGCCTTGAATTCCACGTCGGGGCGGGCGAACACTTCGGTCACATCGACGATCTCCAGCGGGTTTCTTAGGTCCGGCTTGTCGGAGCCGTATTTCCGCATCGCGGTTTTATAATCGAGGTTGGGCAGCCATTCGATTTTGTGTTTTGTTCCGGTGAAATCCGCGAATTCCTCGAACACACCTTTTATCACGGGTGTCATGGTGGCGAAGACGTCCTCCTGCGTGACGAAGCTCATCTCCACGTCGAGTTGGTAGAACTCGGCGAGGCGGTCGGCGCGGCCATCCTCGTCGCGGAAACAGGGCGCGATCTGGAAATATCTATCGAAGCCGCCGACCATCAGGAGCTGCTTGAATTGCTGCGGTGCCTGCGGCAGGGCGTAAAACTTTCCGGGGTGCAGGCGTGAGGGCACCAGGTAATCGCGGGCACCTTCGGGGGAGCTGGCGGTCAGGATGGGGGTCTGGAATTCCTGAAAGCCCTGCCCGTGCATCCGTTCGCGGATGGAGCGGATCACGCCGTTCCGCAAGGCGATGTTTTTCTGCATTTTTTCGCGGCGGAGGTCGAGATAGCGGTAGCGCAGGCGGATATCCTCCCCCGCGCCATCGTCCTCGGCGACCTGAAAGGGAATGACGTCGGCGGCGGATTGCAGGATGACCTGCGCGATTACGATCTCGATTTCGCCCGTGGGCATTTTGGGGTTGATCGTCTCGGCGGTGCGGGCGGAGACCTTGCCCGTCACGGTGATGACCGATTCGACGCGCCATTGCTCGATTTCCTTCAGCAGAGGCGAGTTTTCCTCCACGACGCACTGGGTGACGCCGCTGCGGTCGCGCAGGTCGATGAACAGCACGCCGCCGTGATTACGGACGCGGGATATCCAGCCGGAGAGCTTAACCTCCTGTCCCACCTGCGTTTTCCGAAGTTCACCGCACATATGCGTCCTGTAGGCGTGCATCGTCTTTTATCCTTTTATTTTCGACAGTTAGACTTGGTTATAATGCATAAGCGCCGCTTTCTCAAAAGGGTTTTTGGGTGGTTTTCCCCCCGCTTTTGCGCGGAATTTGACATTTGCGGAAAAAAAACTATATTTTGGGGCTATTACAAGTATTCAGGGTTAATATTTTAAGGAATTAAAGAGATGCGCGGCGTTTTGAGCAGCGAAAATTTACAAACCAAGCGCGAATTTCAGGATTTATCTTACCGATTACTGAAGATGCGCGATGAGATGTCGGCGTTTTTTTCGCCGTTTCCCGATTTCCAGAAGCCGATCGTCAAGGCGCTGGATGTCAATGCTGGCCTGCTCGGGCAGGTGCAAGGACTTGATTCCTCTGCGGTCAGCACCCTGCAAACCGTGATCGGAAATATCGAGCAGCTTGTGCGGCTGATCCATAACGGGCTGGATTTCTATGCGCCGAACCAGCGTGAACCCGCCGAACGCCATGCTCGTGTGCTTGATAAGATTCTCGTCAAGCTCAAGAATTACGAAGAAGTCATCTATAAGAAGGGCTTCGGACGCAGCGTGGCGTGATCTGCTGCTTTTTTTTGCCCTATTTTTATGAATTTGCGGCTGGACGCTGACGCCCCGTTCTGCAATCATGGCCGCGGGTTATGACTTAGGCATCAGATAAAACGAATGATTGTTACCACATCCGCAGGCGTTGCCGAACTTTGCCATAAGCTCTCCGATTCGCCTTTTATTACGATCGATACCGAGTTTCTGCGGGAGAAGACCTATTACCCCAAGCTTTGCCTCGTGCAACTCAGCGGGCCGGACAAAAACGCCGCCGTGATCGACCCGCTTTCCAAGGATATCGACCTTTCACCGCTGTTCGACCTGATCGGCAACAAGAAGGTTCTCAAGGTCTTTCACGCGGCGCGGCAGGATCTGGAAATCTTTTACAATCTGACCGGCGGAGTCGTCGCGCCGTTCTTCGATACGCAAATCGCAGCGATGGTCTGCGGGTACGGCGATTCTGTCGGGTATAACAGCCTGGTGCAGGATATCGCCAAGAAAAGCATCGATAAAAGCGCGCAGTTCATGGACTGGTCGCACCGACCTCTGACTGACCGCCAGCTTTCCTACGCGCTGGGCGATGTCACGCATCTTTGCGATATTTATGTTCATCTTTCAAAAGAACTGGAGCGGCGCGGGCGTGTTTCGTGGCTGTTACAGGAGGAGGACATCCTCAGCGATCCCTCGACCTACAGCAACGATCCCTACGAGGCGTGGACGCGGATCAAGCTGCGGTCGCCCAGCCGGAAGACGCTGGCCGTTTTACGCGAAGTGGCGGCGTGGCGGGAGAAGGCGGCGCAGGAGCGCGATATTCCCAAAAACTGGATGATGCGCGACGAGACGCTGGCCGATCTCGCCTCGCAGGCGCCGCGCACGAAAGAGCAGCTTCTGAAAATCCGCAATATGCCGAAAGATCACGCCAACGGGCGGATCGGTGAGGCGCTGCTGGAGAGCATAAAGGCCGCGCTTGAGAGTCCGAAGGACGATTGGCCGACCGTCGAGAAACGAAAAATTCTGCCGCCGCAGGCCGCCGCCACGCTGGATATCCTCAAGATGCTTTTGAAAATCCAGAGTTCCGAGCATGGGGTCGCCTCCAAGTTGATCGCCTCGCAGGACGACCTGGAGGCTATCGTGCTGGACGATGCGGCGGAAGTTCCGGCTTTGAGCGGATGGCGGCGCGATATTTTCGGGGAGGATGCGCTGGCCCTGAAAGCCGGGAAGCTGGCCATCGGGCTTTCAGGCGATAAGATCACCAAGTTTCCCGTGGAGGAATTGAGGCGGTCCTCATGACTTCCGATTCCGAAAATCTTCCCAAGAGGCTTTATCTTCTGCGCCATGCGCTGGCTCTGCCGGCGGAAAGCGGCGGTGAGGACATCAAGCGGGCGTTGGCTCCCCGCGGCGTCGAGGACGCGAAGGCTCTGGCCGCCATTATGCGATTGAAGGGGTATTTGCCGGACTATGCCTTGTGTTCACCCGCTGTGCGGACGCGGCAGACTCTGGAACCGATCGAGGAGCGGATTACCCTCACGGATATTTCGCGGCCGATGATTTTATATACGGGATCACCCGGAGATCTTCTGGCCACGATTCAGAAGGTCAGCCCCTCCTTCGAACAGGTGATCCTTTCCGGCCATAATCCCGGAATCGGACAGCTAGCAAAACTTCTGACCGGGCGCGGCGGCGAGTCTCTCGTCCAGAGGCTTAATGAAGGATTCAGGCCGGGGACGCTCGCGGTTTTTGCGTTTACGGGCGATGACTGGGCGGATGTGCGACCGGGCGGGCTTGAACTGACCGATTTCATGGATCCGCTGGATTATAACGCGCCTTCGACGCCCGCACGCTGGACGTGAGGCTTTATTCCGATTGAAGATCGGCGAGAATTTTTCGCATCAGCGCGATGGATATGCGGCTTTTTTCTACCAGCGCGAGGCGGTCGGCGCGCGCGACGATTTCGCGGGCGGCGGCGAAAGAGCGCTCCATGCGCGGGAGAACGTAAGCGATCACGTCCTCACCCACCCGGATCTGGCGGTCGGCGAACTGCTTGATGAGAATGGCGGCCAGAAGTGTTTCATCCGGCGGTTGGATCGTCACCATCGGCGCGGCGCGGAAGCGCGATGCCAGATCGGGGATGGCGAAGTCCAGCGCGGAGGGCGCGATCCGCATGGTGACGAGCATCGTGCGTTGTTCCTCGCGCATCAGATTATAGAGATGGAAAAGCGCGGTTTCCGCCTCGCGGTCGCCGATCCACGGGTCGATTCCGTCGAGGATGAGGGCCGGGCCGCTTTCCATGAGAAGGTCTGCGCTTTCCTGCGTCAGGCGTTCGGGTTTGACGAAGACGGCCTTCGAGACGGCGGACCAGACCGCGCAGAGATGCGTTTTGCCACTGGCGGCGGGACCGTGAAGGGTGAGCATGGGTGCGGGCCAATCGGGCCAGCGGTCAATCCAGCCCACGGCGGATTCGTTGCTTGGTCCGATCAGGAAATCGGCGCGGCCCATCGCGGTGCGGACGCCGAGATCGAAGGGAATCTGGGTCGGGGTTTTATTCTCGCTATCCTGCGGGCGGAGCGGGTTCATTTTCGGGCGAAAGTTTCTTTTTTCTGCCCCTGGCGGCTTTCCTGCCGTTCGCAGGGCCGCCGGACGACTCGGGGATCAAGTCGTTATAGTAACGGCTGTCCTTGTATTTTTGAAGAAGAAAGGATGTGACGACTCCGATCGAGGCGGTCACGGGAACGGCGAGAAACATTCCGAGGACTCCGAGCAGGCTGGCGCCGGCCATAAGGGCGAAAAATATCCAGAGCGGGTGCAGGCCGACGCTGTCGCCGATCAGTTTGGGGGTGAGGAGATTGCCTTCGATGATCTGTCCGGCGATGAAAATGCCGCCGATCAAAAGCACGAAGGCGAGATTGCCGGACTGGAACCACGCGACGGCGATACTGAGGACCAGCCCCACCGCCGAGCCGACCATCGGGATGATGGAGAGTGCGCCGGAACCGAGGCCGATCATGAAACCGTATTTCAGGCCCGCGAGTGTCAGGGCGAGCGCGTAGGCTAGGCCGAGAATGAGCGCGACGGTCAGCTGGCCACGGACGAAGCCGGAGAGTTTTGCGTCGATATTCTTAAGGATGCCGTTGACGGACTCTTCGGCGTGGCGGGGAATGAGGCCGTGAATCCAGGCGGTCACATCCGGCCAGTCCTTCATCAGGAAATAGGCGACGATGGGCATGATGACGATCACGGAAATGGCGTCGATGACCGCCTGCCCGCCCGCCAGCAGATTTCGGGCAAGGATATCGAGAGTTTTGACCGCCGGACCGCTGCCGTTTTTCATCAGATTATCCACGGCTTCCTCGTGGGTCATGCCCAGAAGCCCCTCGATGCGGGTCATGACGGGTTTGAGGGTTTCGATGAGATGGCGGACATAATCGGGTGCATTCTGGATCAAATCGGCGGATTCACGGACAAGGGCCGGAAGCAGCACCGCGCCCAGGGCCAAAACACAGAGAACAAAGCCGCCCAGGATCAGAAGAGATGCGAGGCTGCGCGACAACCCGGCTTTGCCGAGTTCGGTGACGAAGGGATTCAGGAGGTAGGCGATGGCCAGACCGAGAACGAACGGCAGCAAGACCGTCTTAAGCAAAAAGACAATCAGGACGAAAGCGGCGGTTGCGGCCGTCCAGAAAATGAGGTGCGTTTTCGGTTTGAGCGGAGTGTAGGTCATAATGAAACGCTCTGCCTGTCCTTATTCGATGGTTGAGAAGAATAGAACGCAAGTTGCTTTAGAATGTGTGGACGCCCTGCTCCTGCGCGCCCCCTGCAGAAGGTTCCGGTGCGCGGTAGAAGGAGGCGGGCCGGGAATCCTCAACGGTTATGTCATAAATTTCCTTTCCGGTCGTGGAATTGCCGGGGCCGGAAAAGCGCGGGACGGAGGTGCTGGTGTAGGGCTCACCCAAAGTCATGCCCGAATTGGCCAGCGCCTCGCGCAGGGCAGCAGCGTCACCGCCGAAGCTAAAGCGCACGAACGCCTCCCGCGGTTTCAAGGACAGCACCGACATCTGGCTTACGCCCGAGGTACCCCGCAACGCCTGCTGCACCTTGACCCACTGGGCAATCGACTTGATCGGAATATGAACGACATACATCCGCGAGGGACCGCCCGCGGCTTTTATCGTCTTCGCTTTCCAGTTGCCGTTGAGTACCCCGTAGGCCGAGGAAACGGCGCGGGCGAAGAACTGTGCGCGGCTTTCGCCTGCGTTCGGGGTCAGGGCCAATTCGTAAACCGCCTCGGCGCGGCGGCGGTCGGTGCGGTAGAATGTCAGGGTCAGCACGCCCGACGCCGGAGACGAATCGCCTTTTATGGCGGCCAGACGGTCATCCGCTGCGGCCACGATGATCGCCGCATCTCCCGCGCCGTAACGCTTTTGCATCCGGGCAAGGCCGTTCGGGCTGAAGCTAACACCCTCCGTCTCGCCGATATCGGCGACATCCATCAGGTCGCCAATAGGAATTTCCACCGGCCGGGCGTCCGCCTTCAAGTCACGGCCCCAAGCCTGCAGCCACAGATTGCCCTCCTGCCAGACTTTCAGGCTTTGGCCGACACGATAGAAGGGAAGAACGAGCAGAGGCTGCGCGGTTTTTGTTTCGGTATTTTCCGGCGATGAGGTTGTCGGAGTTGCACCCGCCACATCCAGATTGGAGAGCGAAAAATATTTTTTTACCGCCGCTTCGCGGAAGCGAAAAGTGTAAGTTCCAACATAACGGACGGCGGAGAGTTTTTCGTTCGTGACCTCGAAGTCCTTGACCATCGAGCCAATCGTGATCGGATCGGGCGTACGGTAGCCGCTGATTTTTCCCTCACTGACCAGACGGTCGGCCAACATCTTGAAGGCTTTTAACTGCGCTTCCTCGAAGGCCTTGTCGCGGGCGGCCACGGAATTTTCGGCGGTAACATCCACCGAGACGTTTTCGACCGTCAGAGAGGTTTCTGCGGCGTGCGCCTGCCCCCCCGCCGTCCACAAAAGAACGCCCAGAAGAAAAAGAGCGCCGATTATTGCGTTCTTGCCGTAGCTTGCCGTATAGGATATGCCCATATTTGTCGATCCGAAGAATTAGCGGTTTGTTTTAGTTTATAGCGATCCTCATATGACAGGGCAACATGAAAGAAGCGAGTAAAAACAGCGCCTACAAGGAGGCCGGGGTCGATATCGACGCGGCCGCCGACCTTGTCGAGCGGATCAAGGGTATGGTCGGGAAGACCCGGAGAAGCGGCGTCATGTCCTCCATCGGCGGTTTCGGGGCGCTTTTTGATCTGAAAGCCGCGGGATACGATGATCCGATCCTTGTCTCCTCCACCGACGGCGTTGGAACGAAAATCAAAATCGCCATCGAATGCGATCGGCATGACACGATCGGGATCGACCTTGTGGCGATGTGCGTGAACGATCTAGTCGTTCAGGGGGCTGAGCCGTTGTTTTTTCTCGATTATTTCGCTACCGGGCGACTGGCTAACCGCGTGGCCGAGGCCGTGATTCAGGGGATCGCCGAGGGGTGCGCGCAGGCCGGATGCGCCCTGATCGGCGGAGAAACGGCGGAAATGCCGGGGCTTTACGCGGAAGGGGATTACGACCTTGCGGGGTTTTCCGTTGGAGCCGTCAGCCGGAGCCGCGTTATCAGCGGCGAGACCATGCAGGCGGGGGATATCGTTTTGGGCCTGGCATCCAGCGGGGTTCATTCCAACGGCTATTCACTTGTGCGGAAGATCGTGAAGGATTGCGGGCTGGGCTATGACTCCCCTGCTCCGTTCACGGACGGACACGGGAGCGTGAGCCTTGCCGACGCGTTGCTGGTGCCGACGCGGATTTATGTGCGGCCCTTGCTGGCTGCGCTTAAAATTAACGATTCCGCCGGATCGCCCGCCATCAGGGGGCTGGCGCATATCACGGGCGGGGGTTTGAGCGAGAATATTCCCCGCGTCGTTCCCGATCATCTTGCCGTGCGGCTGGATGTACAGAACTGGACTTTGCCAGCGGTTTTCGGCTGGCTCAAGGCTGCCGGAGGACTTGAAAACGACGATCTGGCGCGGACGCTGAATTGCGGGATCGGGATGGTCGTCATCTGTGCGCCCGCCCAGGCTGACGCTGTTCGGAAAACTCTGGAGACACAGGGCGAGACGGTCAGCCGGATCGGAGTCATCGAGCCGCGTCCGGCGGGTGGCCCTGCCATACAGATCGACTTTATGGATACGGCATGGGCGGAGAAAGGCTGAAAATCGCCGTTCTGATCTCCGGGCGGGGGAGCAATCTCAATGCCCTCATCCATGCGTGCCGCGATCCTTCGTTTCCCGCCGAGATTTGCCTTGTTCTCTCCAGCCGGCCGGGGGCCGAGGGGCTTGAATATGCAAGGGAGGCCCAGATTCCGGCGGTTGTGGTGGATCATAAAGCCTATGCCGACCGGCGTTCCTTCGAAGAGGCCATGCAGAAAGAGATTGAGAAATCAGGGGCCGAACTGGTGGTTCTGGCCGGTTTCATGCGGGTGCTGACCGCCGATTTCGTTCAGTTGTGGCCGGGGCGGATGATCAATATCCACCCGTCCCTGCTGCCCGATTACAAGGGGCTGGACACCCATGCGCGGGCGCTGGCCGACGGGAAAAAGGAAGCAGGCTGCACGGTTCATTATGTCGACCCTGAGATGGATAGCGGGCCGATCATCGTGCAGAAGCGTGTTGGCATATTGTCCGGCGATACACCGGAGACTCTGGCGGCGCGGGTTCTGGAGCAGGAGCATCTGGCCTATCCCGAGGCGGTGCGGATTGTGTGTGAAGACCTGCGCGGCAGGGGGAATCCGGCTTGAAAGGTCCGGCCGATTCAGTTTATTCATAAGAGCAGATGTTTTTAAGGAGGCAGGCTATGGGCGAACATTCTCAGGCGGTTGACGTCGATCCCCAAGAGCTGAAAAAGGCTCAGGAGATGTGGCATTCCTTTGCCTGCGTATCGAAGACCGTTGTCGTTGTCACGTGCGTTGTTCTTATCTTACTGGCGCTGGTTTTTATTGATTTTACGTAATCAAATCAAGCTTTTCCGCCCCCTGTCCTAAGCAAACCTTAACCTTTTGGGTTCACACTACCGGGTGAAGATGCCTTTCTGCGTTCTCTGCGTTATTCGGGGCAAACTACGCACTTTCGGGACCATGCTTAATCTTATCAGACCGTTCCTGGCCCTTCCCCCGCCTGTCAGACCTCTGGCATTACCCATGCGCGGTCTGACAGCGCTTCTGTTTGGGTTTTTAATCGTGCTTAGTTCCGGCTCCGCCTTTGCCGATGCGCTGAAACTGACGGATCCATCGCGGGAGTTCACAGTCGGCTCCCACAGCTATGTTACTCCCGATCCCAATGGAACCGTGAGCCTCAATACCCTTGTTGAGAATTTTCAAACGAAGGGGCTGAAAGGCGATAAATCCGAGTCTGACCTCCTTCATCATCCGCTTTCCGATTCCCCTTTCTGGATTTTGTTTGAACTGGAGAACTCCACGGACGAGGACGAATGGGTTCTGGATTTTTCCGATGCGCTGGGTGGCCGGATGGCGCTTGCCCGTTCGGTCATGGTTATGAACGTGACCACGGGCACCGTCTTCGCACTTTCGCCCGGGTTAAAACTTCCCGGTGTTCCGGGGCCGTACGCGCAAGAGCCCGCGCAAGTGTTTCTCGGGCCTTCCCTTCCCTTAACCCTGAAGCCTAAAGCTACAAATCTTCTGGCCGTTTATCTTCATCCCGATAAAGGTTTTCCGATCAGTTTTACGCCGCAGGTTCTTTCGCAGAAAAAATATCTGTCCGTTCTTCTCTCCGGAGAATTGAGCGTAACCCTTGGCGGTCTTTTCTTCGTGATCGTGATGGCCGTTTTCACGACCTTTTTGTATATGACGCGCCAGTCCTCCTATTTATTTTTTCTCCTCTATTATGCCTCGCTTTGCGTTCTTTATTTTATTCTCAACCAGACCTTCCTCAGCGGTTCGCTTGTTTCCGGCCCTCTCCTGATCGGGCTCTACAGCGCGGGCGTTATTTTCGCGCTTCTGCATATTAAATCCTACCTTCGCATCGAGGGCAGCGATCACCCGGTCGAGCATATTATCATTCTTGGGTTGTGCGCTCTCGTGGTTGCGGCTTCCTGCCTGTTTCTTTTCGTTCTCGGGCCGGGAGCCCTCGGCTTTGGGCTTTTTGCCGGAAGCCTTTGCGTTTCTATATTGGCAGGTATCACCATCTGCTACTTTTTAAACCCCAATATGCGTGAGAGCAGCCAGTTCTTCTGTGCAGGCTGGCTTGTTCATCTGTGCGGGTTTGCTGCTCTTTGCCTAGGGGCATATGATATCCTTCCGATGAGTGTTTTTATTGTCAATCTGTTCTGGTTTTCGCTCATTCCGCAAGCGGCGTTTTTTGTCGGGGGCAGTCTGCGGGCGCTCAAATATGAAGAGGAACAGAAAAAGCAAGACCTCGTTCGTCAGAAGCATGACTCGCAAGCTATGGCCCGCCTGCAGAAATCAAAAGAATCCGCCGATCAGGCCCGCCTTTTGCGTGTGATCGAGCGTGAGCGCGAGTTGATGAGCGAATTGCGGGAAAGAGAAATCCAACGCGCCGAGGAAATGCGTCACGCCAAGGAAGTCGCCGACCGCGCCAACATGGCGAAATCTGCGTTTCTGGCCGTGGTCAGCCATGAAATCCGCACCCCGATGACGGGGATCATGGGGATGGTTTCACTGCTGAATGACACCAATCTTAATAAAACCCAAACCGATTATGTCGATACGATCAAAAAATCCGGGGAAACGATGATGACTCTTCTCAACGATATTCTCGATTTCGAGAAAATCGAACGGGGGAGCATGGATATCGAGGATGTTCCCTTTGATCTGCCGCGACTGGCGCAAGACGTCGTCACCCTGATGTCCGGTCATGCGGCCCAGAAAAATCTTTACCTTAAGCTTGAGATGGCCGACGGTCTGCCTCAAATCGTTTCCGGCGATCCGACGAGGATCCGGCAAATCCTGCTTAATCTCGTCAATAACGGGCTGAAATTCACGCCCGAGGGCGGCGTCACCATTAAATTGAGCGCCCGCAAACCCGGGAAAAAGGAGAATTATCCGGCGCAAACCGTTCTTGTGAGCTTTGCCGTGGCCGATACGGGGATTGGCATTACAAAAGAAGCGCAGACGAAACTTTTTACGCCCTTTTCGCAGGCGGAAACCAGCATTACCCGCAAATACGGCGGCACGGGCCTTGGGCTTGCGATTTCCGACCGCCTGATCGACGCGATGGACGGCAAGATCACCGTGACCAGCGAAGTCGGCAAGGGAACAGAATTTTCCTTTGAGCTTCCCATGCTTCAAGACCTTAGCGGCGAGGAGGTTGCGGAGCCGCTTAGCGATCAGGAGCTTGTCACGCCGCCCATGCGTATTTTGGTCGTCGAGGATAACGAGATGAACCGGAAAGTTCTGCAGGGGCTGCTCGGAAAATACGGGCATGACGTTCTGCTTGCCGCGAACGGGTTCGAGGCGCTTGAGCAGTGCGAAAAGGAAAAGCCGCAGCTGGTTTTCATGGATATACAAATGCAGGGGATGGACGGGCTTGAAACCTCCCGGAAGATTCGGTCCAGTTCGAATACTGCGCTCGCACGAACGCCGATCATTGCCCTGACCGGAAACGTCATGCTTGAGGAAATGAGGGAAATATTCGAAGCTCAAATCAACGGGTTCGTCGCGAAGCCTATCGACCCAAGGAAATTGAACGAAGTGATCTACAACGCCTCCAAGGGGAAGTTTGAGAATCCCCTGCCCGATATATCCGAAAAAGGCGCATTTGAATCCCTGACTGAAAAAGACCTCGGGCTCAGCCTTGACGACCGCGAATTGTATGAAGAGAAATCAAAATCCACCGCGCTCTCCGTCTCCGCCAAAAACACGGTCGCGGAGCCTGAGGATAAGAGCAAGGAATTTTCCTTCGACGAATTCAGACAGAAGATTGAAGAGGATGACGAGGAAGACGACCCTCTGGATTACGGCGAAGATCTGGCCAAGGAGGGTTCAGCCCTTTCCGCCAGCAAAAAGCGTAAAAACGACCTCAGTTTCAATGATGACGAAGAGCTGACGGAGATCCAGAAGTTCCTGATGGCTCAACACTCCGGCGATTCTGCGTCTGTTCATAAATCGTCCTCCGGAAAATCCGCACGGGCGGCGGAGCCCTTGTTTAAAGCCGAAAAGAAAGCTGTCCGCCCTGACGATGCCCCTAAACTTTCCCCGCAAACCAAGAGTGAGCCCATGTCCAAATCACAGAAAACCGAGAAAAAGAGCGATACTTTCCTTGATCTTGAAATGCTGAAAAGCCTGGTGGATACGCTGGGCAAGGATCAATTCACCAAACTGCTTGAGGGATTTTTGAGCAAGGCGGATGAGATCGTCGAGCAAATCAAAGAGGTTCTGGAGAAAAAAGACGTTGCGGGGCTTGCTGCGCGCAGCCATGAACTGAAGGGTATGGCGGCGAATTTCGGTATGGCGGAGGTCAGCAAGATCGCCGGGGAGGCCGAGAAAGCGTCTAAAACCTCCAACCCGGACCTCGCGTTCAAAAAAGCCGCCCTGCTTGAAGAGAGCAATAAAAATACAAAAATCGCTTTTACGAAGTGGCTGGACGGGCTGAAATAGACCCGTTAGCCGACGATTTCGGTTTCAGCGAAGAAAAAGGCGATTTCTTTGGCGGCGTTTTCGAGCGTATCGGAGCCGTGAACGGAGTTTTCACCGATGTTCAGAGCGAATTTTTTGCGAACGGTGCCTTCGGCAGCCTTTTCGGGGTTGGTTTCGCCCATGACTTCGCGGTTTTTGGCGACGGCGTTCTCGCCCTCCAAGACCTGCACGACCACGGGGCCGGAGCTCATGAATTCCGTCAGTTCGCCGAAAAATGGCCTATCCTTATGAATTTCATAGAATTTTTGCGCCTGCTGGAGGGTCATGAGGATGCGCTTCTGGCCGACAATTCGTAATCCGGCCTGTTCGAAGAGCGTGTTGACCGACCCGGTCAGGTTGCGTTTGGTTGCATCCGGTTTGATGATCGAAAGTGTGCGCTGCAGAGCCATTTTTCCCTCTCTTTACCCTTATTTTGTTCGGAAACAGTGTATAGCGGCTCTCTTTCCTTCAGGCAAGAGGAGAATGGGGTGGGCGAAGGCGTGTATATTAAGAATATCCGTTATTGCCAAAATAGTTCCGAATTTGGTATGATCTTTCTTTAAGCAATAAAAATAAGCCTTAAAAGGTTTGTCAGGGATGGGTTTGCAGTATTTAGCAGCGGATGAGGTTTCACAGCGGTTTCGTGATTCCACGAGCGGGTCGCCGTGCCAGCTTATGCCGTATGAGCGTATTTTAGAGACGCGGTCTGAAGCCAACGAGGTTTTGCTGGGGTTTTTGCGGAACTGTAAACGGGAGCTTCGGCTTCATGATGCTTTTACCGGACCTCTCAAAGATTTGACGGCCGCAGAGAAAAAGGCCAAGCGCGATTACAACGGACGAAACGAGCTTGTTACCGATTATGTGCGGGGCAAGGTGGTTGTACGAACACCTGAGGAAATCAACGCTCTTAAGCAAACTTTGGGCAACAGAAACTCCGATCTTATGCACAAGAGCGGTATTTATCTGGTGCATATGACCGATTTTTTCGAGGATCCCAAGGATTTGACCGGGTACCGCGCCTTGAACTGCAAGCTGGCCGTTCCCGTTTCCGGCGGGGATTATCATGTCGTCGAGTTGCAGGTCGTCGCGGAACAAATTGAGAAGATTTACGATCAAACGCATCCCTATAAGGCCCGGGCCGAGGCTCTCCACGATCTGGCCGCGAGCGAAGAGCGCGAATTGACAAAAGCCGAGAAGCGGGAAGCCGCCTATAGTTTTACGGCTTGCCGACTTTTTAACGGGCGTGTAGCACGGGATGCGGGGTATGATATGTTGCTTAAGCCCGAGGTGCGTTCCAAGCATGAACTTTCGCGGCACCGTGAAATCAAGCTGCAGGGCATGGTTGACGATCTTCATCGTATGGGTCTAGACAATGAATAGTGCTATTTTTAAAGGATGATGGATTATGGCTGATAAATTAAAAATTGAAGATTTAAAAGGTATTTTTAAAAACAACGATAGCATTCGTCTGTATCAGGATAGCGGAGGACCGGAAACGGGCGCTGAAAGCTACAACAAGTACGGAGTTTACTGCGATACGAGCGGAAGGAGCGAGTTTCTTTGCGTCATCATGGAGCGCGACGATCCGGCCGCCAATCCCGATGGGCCATGGACAGAAGATGATTATATTCCCCATAGTGCTGCACGCTTTGATTTTGCTTCGCGGACATGGAAAACCGAACGCGGCAACATGAATCTGATCTCCAGCCAGTCGTTCAGTTTTATGGATGATGAGAATCAGTTTTTCGATCAATTGCAGGGACATATTGATCGGCTGGATGCTGCGGCGGCTCCCCAAACTGTGCGGGGTGAGCGTTTAGACGAGAGCCAGCCTTGATTTCGGAAGAGCAGGATTTTGAGTACGATGAGGAGGGGGAGATTTCCGTCCTTTATTATATTCTGGGCGAAATCCCCATTAAATTGACCTGCGAGGATTCCTTTCCCTTTCGTGCCGAGCGTGGGGATTATGACACGAAGTCTTTTATTCTCGATAACGGTGTGATCAAGAGGATCAATGACTCTGCGGACGTCCGTAAGGTGAGCGAGGCGGATTTCAGGAATTTCTGCCTGTCGCGCGGGATCAAGCCGATCTAGTTAAGTCTTTATAGTTATTTACTTTTCCTCCCTAACTTGATCTTTATCCGCTTTCTGTTTTATATTGTCATGAAATAATAATTTACGTGGTTACCGGGTGATTGTGTGAGCGAAGTCAGGAAAGAACTCCGAAATCTTTTTAATACAGACAAGGAACAAGACGTTCTGCGGACTCTTTTTATGCGTTCGCAAGGATTGTCCGTTTCAGAAGATGAAACTCTGGAGGTTGAAGAGCAGCCTTGGGTCCGGGGCGGCGGAGAGACTTATATCATGCCGTTTTCCGTCAAAAACTCCAGCGGGCAGTCCGTCCGGTGTCTTTTTAAAGCCTGCGTGACCATGTTACCCGACCTGAAGGTTACCGAATGGATGCAAAGGCGGGAGGCTCTGGCGACCAAGGGCGTCGAGTCTCCACATGTCTTTGGTCATGGAAATGGCGTTGTCCTTGAGGAGTTTGTTCCGTATACGCTGGAAGAAGGTTATCAGCGTTTTGGCGGGGAGGTTGTGGCCAAAGCTGCGAGGGCTTTTGGCGGTATAGCCTCGCTTGGATTTCATCCTGTTTCAGGCGGTATTCTGCGGGATTTTCGCGTGGATGACCAAAAAAGAGTTCTGATGATTGATTTCGGCAGCGATCTTGGTGCTCCCGGACTGGAGCCTTCGGAATTGTGGCAGGCTTTTGTCAATGATGCGAAAGCTCAGCTCAAACTTGATGAAAGCGAGATCGAAGCCTACCGCTCGGATTATGAAGCGGGCCTACATATGACTGTGCATTAAGACGTAGTTGACAGTTATTTTCAAATAATATACGCCTATGGCACTTAATTGGATAGAATATGGAAAAAACATTAATCATTTTTAAGCCCGATGCCGTCCAGATGGGCGTGGATGAGGAAATTCTTAGAAGCTTCCAGGAGAACGATCTTTATGTGTCGGCGATCACCCCGCGCATATTTCTTCATCCGCAAAAGGTAGATCAGCATTATAATTTTGGTGATGTATGGTTTAATAAAGTCGGCGAAAATATGCTTAAAGATGCACAGTTTCTGGGGCTTGATCCTCAGCAGCATCTAGGCACGACCGACCCTGTCACCATCGGCCACATGGTCAAGGGGTGGCTCAAGGATTATATGTCTTCCGGTCCCGTGCGTATCGGGGTCGTCGAGGGCGATAACGCGGTTGCGCGCGTAAGAGAGATTATCGGTAAGACTATTCCTGCTGCGGCCGACCCCGAATCTGTTCGAGGGCGATACAGCCAGGATACATCCGAGCAAGCCCTGATGGAAAAACGTTCCATCCGGAATATCATTCATGCCTCGGGGAACCGGGAAGAGGCCGCGGCGGAGATCGCCTTGTGGACCCCTGAACTTTATCCTGATCGTAGTTTAGAATATAACGCCGATCTTTAATTCAAGCTTCCTTTTAAGCCAGAGATTTTTCGATGGCTTTCACGGCGTCGTTGGCGGCTTCGGTGTTCGGGCCGCCGGCCTGGGCCATGTCGGGGCGGCCGCCGCCGCCGGAACCACCCAGAGCCTCCGCGCCGATTTTCACGAGTTCCACGGCGCTGACCTTTTTGGTCAGATCATCCGTGACGCCGACGACGATGGAGGCTTTGCCTTCGGATGTGGCTACCAGCACGATCACGCCGGAGCCGAGTTTTTTCTTGAGGTCGTCGGCCATGGGTTTGAGATCCTTGGCGGGAAAGTCCTTCAGGACGCGGCCCGTGAATTTGATGCCGCCGATGTCGCGCACGTCCCCTGCTCCGTCTGACGCCGTTGCCGGTCCAGCCATTGAGAGCTGGCGGCGGAGGTCTGAGACTTCCCTTTCCAGTTTGCGTTTTTCATCGGAGAGGGTTTTCACGCGCTCCAGTACTTCGGCGGGGCTGGCTTTCAGGGCACCAGCGACCTGTTGCAGCGTTTGGTCCTGCTGCTCGAAATAACGCAGAGCGTTGGCGCCCGTGAGCGCCTCGACGCGGCGGATGCCGGATGAAAGGGCGCTTTCGGAGATGATTTTCAGAAGGCCGATATCCCCCGTTCGTTTGACGTGTGTACCGCCGCAGAGTTCGACGGAGAAAGGTTTGTTCGCGCCCGCCTTCTTTGTGCCCATCGTCACCACACGCACCTCGTCGGCGTATTTTTCGCCGAACAGGGCCATCGCGCCCGTTGCGCGGGCATCTTCCAGTGGCATCACGCGGGTTTCGACGGGCGTGTTGGCGCGGATTTGATCATTAATAATTTGTTCTACTTTTTCTATTTCTTCAGAAGTCATGCCTTTTGGATGACTAATATCAAACCGAGTTTTGTAGCTGTCTTGTAAGCTGCCCTTTTGAGTAACATGTTCGCCTAAAACTCTTCTTAAAGATTCATGCAATAAATGTGTTGCAGAGTGGTTTGCTTCTATTGCCGTGCGTTCATACCCATTGATCGTGAGTTTTACTGCATCACCTGTTTTTAATGGCCAAGCCGCTTGACCATAGTGGGCGTGTATTCCGCCAACCTTTTTCTCAGTAGTATGAACGGTAAATATCTGCAAATTTGAGTCTTCTTTATTTATGAAGCCAGCGTCACCAACCTGACCTCCAGATTCAGCATAAAAAGGAGTTTGTTTAGTAATGATGTATGCCATATCTCCCATTTCGAGACTGCTTACTTTTTGGCCATCTTTGACTATCGCGACAATTATTGATTGTGCGCTGTGGTTACCATATTGATCTTTAACATCCCTTAAAAACTCCGTCGGGCCGACTTCGTCGAGGATTTCAAACCAGAGTTTTTCGGTCGCCTGCTCACCCGTCCCCGCCCAGGCGGCGCGGGCGCGGGCCTTCTGCTCGTTCATCGCGGTTTCGAAGGCGGCGACATCGACCGTAATGTTTTTGGCTTTCAGCGCGTCCTGCGTCAGGTCGAGCGGGAAGCCGTAGGTGTCGTAAAGTTTGAAGGCCACTTCGCCGGGGAATTTTTTTCCGGCGGCGAGTTTTGCGGTTTCCTCATCCAGCATTTTCAGGCCGCGGTCGAGGGTGACCTTGAAGCGGGACTCTTCGCTGGAGAGGCTCTGCACGATCAGCGCCTCGGCACGTTTGAGTTCGGGGTAGGCCTCGCCCATTTTGGCGATCAGGGTCGGAACCAAGCGGTGCATCAGGGGCTCCTTCGCGCCCAGAAGGTGCGCGTGGCGCATCCCGCGGCGCATGATGCGGCGGAGAACGTAGCCACGCCCCTCGTTCGAGGGCATGACGCCATCGGCCATCAGGAAGGCGGAGGCGCGCAGATGGTCGGCGATGACGCGGTGGGAGGGCGCCTGATCCCCGTCCGGGTCCACGCCCGTTAAATCCGCGCTGTGTTCAATGATATCGCGCAGGAGGTCGATGGCGTAGTTGGTGGTTTTGCCCTGCATGAGGGCCGCCGTGCGCTCCAGACCCAGACCTGTGTCGATAGAAGGTTTTGGAAGGGGCTTTCTGTTATAACCGCCTTTACCGTCCGGCTCCTGCTCGAACTGCATGAAAACGTTGTTCCAGAACTCCAGATAGCGGTCGCCGTCTTCGTCCTTTGATCCCGGCGGGCCGCCGAAGAGCTTGTCGCCCTGATCGAAGAAAATCTCAGAACACGGGCCGCAGGGGCCGGTATCGCCCATCATCCAGAAATTCGCGTCGGTGGGGATGCGGATGATTTTATCGTCCGACAAGCCCGCGATTTTTTTCCAGAGTTTCGCGGCGTCCTCGTCGCTGGTGTGCACGGTGACCAGCAGTTTATCCTTCGGCATTCCGAAGTTTTTGGTGACGAGTTCCCATGCGAAGGATATGGCTTCTTCCTTGAAATAGTCGCCGAAGGAGAAGTTGCCGAGCATTTCGAAAAAGGTGTGGTGGCGGGCGGTATAGCCGACATTATCCAGATCGTTGTGCTTGCCTCCGGCGCGCACGCATTTCTGGGCGGTGGTGGCGCGTTTGTAATCGCGGTGTTCGGCGCCGAGGAAGACGTTTTTAAACTGCACCATGCCGGAGTTGGCAAACATCAGGGTCGGGTCGTTGTGCGGCACGAGGGGCGAGGAGGCCACAATCTCATGGCCGTTCTTTTTGAAGAATCCCAGAAACTCGGTGCGGATATCGTTGACTGTTTTCATTTTCTTCGCTCTATTCTTTACTCAACCCAATACGTTCATACGCCTTCAGAAGGTTTATATATATGCAGGAATTTCGGGCGCTTGCCAACAGATTAGCGGACGCGGCGGGAGAGATCATCCGCCCCTATTTCCGGGCGATTGAGACCAGCGAGACGAAGGCGGACGAAAGCCCGGTGACGGCGGCGGACCGTGCGGTGGAAATGCGAATCCGCGATATTCTCGCCGAGGAAAGGCCGGGGGACGGCGTGTTCGGGGAGGAGTTCGGCGTTAAAAAGAGCGAAAGCGGCCTGACGTGGGTGATCGACCCGATCGACGGGACGAAGCCGTTTATTTCCGGGCGGGCGACGTTCGGGACTTTGATTGCTCTTTGTGAAGGGGATGAGGCGGTTGTCGGCGTCATCGACCAGCCGATTGTGAAAGACCGCTGGGTGGGCGTTAAGGGCGAGGAGACTTTGCATAATGGGAAGGTCTGCACGGTGCGGCGGTGCCCCACGCTCAAGCAGGCGCGGTGTTCGAGCACCAGCCCGGCGATGTTTTTTCACCGGGAGCCGGATTTCATCAAGAAATGGAAGAACGAGGTTTATTTCATTACCTGGGGCGGGGATTGCATCGCCTATGGGCTGCTGGCGTCGGGGCATCTGGACCTTGTGATCGAGGCGGATTTGAAACCCTATGATTTTCTGGCGCATATCCCGATCATCGAGGGTGCGGGCGGAATCATGCGCGACTGGCAGGGGAACGAGCTTGGGCTTTCCTCGGGCAAGGAGGTGATTGCTGTGGGCGATCCGGCGCTGCTGGAGGGGGTTTTGAGGTTGGTCAGTTAAGGGAAGTTACAAGAGGGCAGTTACAAGAAGCAAGGGCGTAGGGCTTTTTACCGCAGAGACGCAGAGAACGCAGAGTTTTTTTAAACACAACGATCACAACGCGTCCTGCGATTCTTTTGTCTTTCTTGCGAAAGCGGGAATCATGTGTTGGTTTTTACCCCCTCTCCCTTGGTCCCTCTCCCCGCAAACGGGGAGAGGGAAAATGTAAAGGAATAAACACAGAGACCGTCGGCTCGGAACGCTTTGAGTCTTAGAGGCTTTGCGATTCAAAGCTAAAAGCACGAAGGGTTCATTTGAATCGCGAAGACGCCAAGCGGGCGGTTGACCTGAGAGGCTTTTTTGTCATTCCCGCGAATGCGGGAATCCAGTTTTTGAACTACAGAGATAAACAGAGATAGACAGAGATTTCCGCGCTACTGATCTCTGTTTCCCTCTACTTATCCCTGTCGTTTTTTTTACTGGACCCCCACTTTCGCGGGGGTGACAATGGGAAGGCGGGACAACATGAGAGGATTTTTTGACAGGGCTTAAGGATTATCAAATCGTTCTTTTGCCCGGTCTGGACGGGACGGGGCGGCTTTTTGCGCCGCTTTTAGCTTGCACTGACGATCCCGCAAGTTTTCTTGTGGTTCATTATCAGGATGTTCCTGCAGACCTCAATCAATTAGCTGAGCAAGCCGAGGCGGTAATCCCCCAAGGAGAGGCCGTCATTCTGATCGCCGAGTCGTTTTCCAGTCTTGTGGCGTTGCGCCTTCTAGAACGCGGTAAACTCCAGATCGCCGGAATTTTGTTTTTTGCGGGATTTGCCCGAGCGCCCTGCCCGCTCTTGCTCAATCTGGCGCGTTTTGTCCCGGCTTCGCTGATCAAGATTTTTTCTACGAACCCGTTGCTTGTCCGGCTGTTTTTTTTGACGAACAAGATGCCGCTTTCCGTTTTCGATTTGTATCTTGACGTTGTGCGGTCCATTCCGCCGGAGGTTTTAAAGGACCGTATACGCCTGCTGCATGGGGCGAAAAATCTGCCTTCGATCAGGACGGATATCCCTTTCGGCCAGTTGAGGGTCAGAGGCGATCTTCTGGTTTCCAAGCGATCTACGACCGATTTAAGAACGCTTAATCCCGCGCTTTTCATTTGGGTGGTCGATGGGACGCATTTTTTCCTGCAGACGAATCCTGAGAAGTCTCTGCAGATCATTCGAGAGTTCTGTCAGAGTGCTACTGGCTCGACGCCTGTTTGAAGTGTTTCTGGCTGTCGTGACCTAGACCCCCGCCTTCGCGGGGGTAACTTTGGGGAAATGCAAGTTGCACGTAGCAAGAACAGTAAGGGTCTTAATGGTTCGCGGAGGGTTTTAGGGCTTTGTTGCCCTTGCCGCTAAAGAGGAATTCCGTGTAGACAAACAGATATGCGGTACCATCCAGCTTTAGGCTCCGCTATTTTGTCAGAGCGTTTGGATTGACGCGGGTTTCCGCCCGCTTCAGGGCTTTTATTCTCATATCAAGTTGTGCAAAAACCTCACCTTGCATTTTTGGGTCCGCATTTGGCACGGACTCCTCTATTTTTGTGCGAAGCGCTTCTAAATCGGCTGCATTTTCTTGCTGCAGCATGATGTCCTGAATCGCATAATTTAGGCTGTCATTCAGAGACCACCAGCGCCCCGGCATTTTTTCATGAGCTTTTGGATCGTCGATGGTTTCATTCTTCACTGTCAACAGCGCCTCAAGAAGGTTCGATTTTTGTGGTTCTGACAGGCGTTGATAAAGGCGACCAATCGCCGCCGAATTACAATAGTCTGATGCCTGTCTATCGGTCACTAAAAGTCCTATGCAGCCAAGAACGAAACCGTTTCCCTTTTCGCTATTCAGCAAGGAGCATTCCTGCCTGAGCCAGTCTGCGTATTGCCCGGTTGAAAGAGCTTCAAATTCTGAAAGTGATCTGTAAGCGGCTGGAGAGGCGGCCGACTGAAATTCCCTGTCGCTGGATGCCGACGTATCGCCTTCGTTCCTTCCCAAGGCTTTTCTCCTGTTTTTGTAATTTAGTAACAAGCGTTCATTAGATTACAAAAGTGGGCGATTTGTCAATAATTTTGTGCTTAAGCTTTACTGGTTCGCGGCGAGTTTGAAGGCTTTTTCGTCTTCGGGGGCGAAGGCGTAGCGCGGGGATTGGCCGGAGGAGAGGGCTTCGAGGGTGCGGACGCCCTGCCCGCCGCGGAGGCTGTAGATCCAGTAATTCGCCATCACGCGCTTGACATACGTGCGGGTTTCGGAGACGGGGATCATCTCCACGAACAGGAGCGGGTCGGTGACGGGGCCGAATTTCTTTTTCCAGCGGGCGAGGTTTCCGGGGCCGGCGTTGTAAGCAGCCAGCATCGAGATCACATCGCCGTTGACGTTTTTATCGGCCAGCAGTTCCTTCATGTAGGCTTGGCCGATGGTCAGGTTTTCCCCAGGGCGGCTGAGGAGCGTTTCGACGCCCTCATCGGTCATGGCGGATGAACGGAGAACGTGGCGGGCGGTATCGGGCATAATCTGCATCAGGCCGGAGGCGCCGCTCGGGCTTCTCGCCTGCGGGTCGAAGCGGGATTCCTGACGGACGATGGCGTGGACCAGCGCGGGGTCGAGTTCGTAACCGCCTTCAGGCTCCCACGGCAGGACGGGATAAAGGGCGGCGTCATAGAGTTTGCCACCGGGGGCATCGAGCATACTGCCCAGACGCAGGGCCACTTCGGAGAGGCCGACATGACCGGCATAGGCCAGAACGACCGGGCGCATGGAGGGGTTGGCAGCAAAATCGAAATGCAGCAATTCGCGTTCGGCCAGATCATACTGTCCGGCGGCGACCAGTGCCATGGCGCGGCGGCCCTCGACGGTGTCCAGAAGTTTTTGCTCGTCTGCGGGGGTATAGGCTGCATTTTCCCAGTTGAGGCGGACATCCTGCCCCAAGGCGCGCAGGGCCAAGAGGCCATAGAAGGTGCGGGTGTGTTTGGCGGCCTCGCGGTACCAGCGGCTGACGTCCTTTACGTTTTTGGCGCGCATATGTGACCGTGCCGCCCAGTAGGAGCCGCCGGAGGCCAGCCACGGCGAGGCGTAGGGCGATGTTCCGGCCTTCTCGAAATATATGGCGGCGTTGGCGTAATCCTTTTTCAGCCAGAGGCCGAGGCCCGCGACCCAAGACGCCAGCGGCACGGCTTCCCCGGACCGGCGGACGCTTTCCCTGGACAGGTCGAGTGCGCGGGCGGTCTGGCCATCGTAAAGATAGCCCAGCGCGATTTCGGCCTTCAGGGCGTCGCGCTCGGCCTCGTCCATATGCTGGACGGCCTCGGCAGTGTAGAGGGTTTCCTGCGCGAGACCGGGTTCGCCCTCGCTCACGAGGCTTCTGACCTTTACACTTAAGGCGCGAATATTCTGGCTTTGCTCGGGCGTGCGGGCCTTGTTGCTGACGTAGGTTTTGGGCGTGGCCATTTTCGGTTCATGAATCTCCGGGACTTCGGAGCGGAATTTGAGGTTGGCCCAGCCCCCTTTATGACCCTCCGGCCTGCGGCTGACGGCCAGTTTGTGAATCCGTTCTGCGCCGGGATGATCCGGGAAGCGGGTCAACCAGTCATCGAGTTCGGCGAAGGTGGTTTTATAGGCCGTGGGGTGCATATAACGCTGGAACAAAACATCGGAATACAGGCGTTTATCGGTCAGTCTGGCGATTTTGGCGTCCGCCTCCTTCATGTTTCCGTAGGATTGAAGCCTGAAAATCTCTTTATAGAGGATTGCGTTTTCGGCCGAGAGGGGGGATTTTGCGCCCGCCTTTTTGTCAAGATCGATTCCGGGAAGTTGAAGAAGGGTTATTATCTTATTGTTTATGCCCATAAATTCAGGCTCAAGCTTGACCTGCTGCCCGGAGTCTTCTGTGGCCTTGATTTTCAGGAAGTCGGCGTATGAGGGCTTCACGGCTGGCACAGGAATACCGCCCGATGCCTTTCCGGCGGGCAACAGGACGTTTAAAATGAGCAAAGCGCATAAGGCGACGCTTATGCTCTGCTTCCATAGTTTGTCTGCCTGCATAATGCGGGGATGTGTAATATAGTTGCGGGCGTTTGTCCAGTTCTATATTCAAAACAATTCACAAAGCTCTGATTTTCCTATCTATTTCAAGCATATCCCCCCATGAATATCTTTTCTGGGCCGGGGTGCGAAGCAGATAGGACGGATGGTAGGTGCAAAGAGCCGGAAACGAATCGGTGCAGAGGGTCATCAGCTCCGGGGTCAGGGTTTTATAATCATGCCAGCGGGAACGGAGTCTTGAAATCCCCTGCTCGCTGTTCAGGAGCGCCTTCGCCGATACCGCACCGCAAAAAATCAGGATTTTGGGGCGGGCTAACTGGATGTGACGTTCGATGAAGGGCAGGCCCAGTTCGATTTCCGCCGGGGTGGGGTTGCGGTTTCCGGGGGGGCGCCAGTTGAGGATGTTGGAGATATAGACGGATTTTGACGGGTCTTCGGCGTGGCGGTCCAGACCGATGGATTTGAGGATTTTATCCAGAAGCTGCCCGCTGACACCGACGAAGGGCTTGCCCAGCCTGTCCTCATCCGCGCCGGGGGCTTCGCCGACCAGCATGACGGGTGCCAGAGGATTGCCATCGGCAAAGACCAAGTTCGTGGCGGTTTTCTTGATCGAAAAACCCTCAAAGGTGGCCAGAGCTTCGCGGAGTTCGTCCAGCGTTTGCGCCGCAGCGGCCAGACGGACGGCTTCGGTGCGGGCTTCAGCGGTGCCGAGAAATACCGGGGCCGCAGGAGCCGGATTTGAAGGGGTTTGCTTTTCCGATATTTTCACGGTCGGCGGAGGCGCTTTCAGCCAAGCCGTCCGGTCCTGCACCGCGGTCTCCAGCGTTTCCGTCACGCCGTGATTGAGGTACCATTCCAGCGCAGACATTTGGGCCTGACGCAAAGTTTCTGCGGACATCAGACTGTCCTTGTTTTTGTTAAGGGAATCGGCATGAAAATACGGTAAAGTAGAACAAGAGCCAAAAAAAGGGTCTTTTTCAAGATGCCAGAGCCCCTGCCCGATCGCCTATCCGATGCCCGGCGCCCGGACCGAGACGTTATGAGTTACGATGTCGTAATCGTCGGCGGCGGCCCGTCGGGATTGTCGTGCGCGATCCGGCTGAAGCAGCTGGCGGCAGAAAAGGGCACGGACCTCTCCGTCTGCCTGCTGGAGAAAGGATCGGAGATCGGGGCGCATCTGCTGTCCGGGGCGGTGTTTGAGACGCGGGCGCTGGATGAGTTGATCCCCGACTGGAAGGACAAAGGCGCGCCGCTGCATACTGCGGCCACGCAGGACCGTTTCCTGTTCCTCACGGCGAAAAAATCCTACCGCCTGCCTGCGCCGCCGCAAATGCATAACAAGGGGAATTACATCATTTCCCTTGGGCAACTGGCGAAGTGGCTGGCTGAGCAGGCGGACGCTTTGGGCGTTGAGATTTTTCCCGGATTTGCCGCCGCCGAAATTCTTTATGACGACGACGGGGCCGTCATCGGCGTTGCCACAGGCGATATGGGGCTGAACAAGGACGGTACGCCGGGCGAAGGGTTTACTCCGGGGGTTGAAATCCATGCGCGGCAGACGGTTTTAGCCGAAGGATGTCACGGTTCGCTGACCAAGAAGCTGGTTAAAAAATATGATCTGCGGCGGGAGAGCGATCCGCAGACCTATGGGCTGGGAATCAAGGAAGTGTGGGAAATCGTGCCGGAGAAGTCTCAGCCGGGTCTTGTTGTTCATACGATCGGCTGGCCGCTGGATTCGAAGACCTATGGCGGGTCGTGGCTTTATCATATGGAGGGGAACCTTGTTTCGGTGGGGTTCGTGACCGGGCTTGATTATATGAACCCCTATCTCTCGCCGTTCGAGGAGATGCAGCGTTTGAAGACGCATCCGGCGATCCGCGAGACGCTGACGGGCGGCAAGCGGATCTCCTACGGGGCGCGGGCTCTGGTCGAGGGTGGTTTTCAATCGCTGCCCCGGCTTTGCTTCCCCGGCGGAGTTCTGATCGGCGATACGGCGGGGTTCCTGAATGTTCCCAAGATCAAGGGCAATCATACGGCCATGAAGTCGGGCATGGTGGCTGCGGAGAGCCTTTACGATCTGCTTACAGGGAAGGATGCAATCTACGGGCTAGAATGTGCCGCCTATCCCGAGGCGCTTAAGGGCAGCTGGGTCTGGGCGGAATTAAAAGCCGTTCGGAATATCCGACCCGGCTTTCATAAGGGGTTGTGGTTCGGACTCATTAATGCGGCTTGGGAGACCGTTACGCGTGGGTTTTCGCCGTGGACTCTGCGGAACCATGCCGATCACGCGCAAATGGCCAAGGCGGAGGCGAGCACCCCTATCCCCTACCCCAAGCCGGACGGAGTTTTGAGCTTTGACCGTCTGACTTCAGTCCAGCTTTCCAATACCAACCATGCGGAAGGTCAGCCCGTTCATCTGAAGCTTAAGGATGCGTCGATTCCGGTTGGCGTCAATTTGCCAGAATACGACGAGCCAGCGCAGCGTTATTGTCCGGCCGGAGTTTATGAAATTGTTAAGGATCCTATGGGAGAGTTCAGATTGCAGATCAACAGCCAGAACTGTGTCCACTGCAAGACCTGCGATATCAAAGACCCGTCACAAAATATCGACTGGGTTGTACCGCAGGGCGGAGATGGGCCGAATTACTCCAATATGTAGTTGTTTTGGCGGTTGATTGAAAATTCTTTGTCCCCGATGCGTTTGGGTTTATTGTGTGAATGAAAGGGTTGATGATTAATGAATCTGGGTAAGCTGCTTCTGGCGGGGTGTGCGATTGTTCTGTGTACAGGACTGGACCGGACCGACCTCCCTTATTCCTATCAGGCCAGCGTCGAGGCCGATACGACGACCACTGTGCCTACTTCTGACAATAAGGCCAGCGAACTCCAGAGTCTTTTCACGCCCGCGGAGCCTTTGGCGGGTTCCTATCTTTCGGCCCGTTTCGCGCAGGCCCGACATGACTGGGAACAGGCCAACAGTTTCCTCGATCAACTTGTGACCAGCGGGGTTTCGGACCCGACCGTTCTGCGGCGGGCGATGATCCTGTCCATGGGCAGCGGCAACCACGAACGGGCCATCCAACTCGCGCAACGGATCATCGCGGTCGATCCGGAATCGCAGAACAGCGTGGCGCAGGTCTTCCTGATCATGGATGCGATCGGGAAGGAAAAATACGATCTGGCCAGCCAGTTGATCCTGAAAACACCCAAGGACGAGATGACGCAATTCATCGGCCCGGTTCTGGAAAGCTGGACGAAGGCCGGACTTGGAAAGCTCGAAGTCACGCGTCTGCAGGAGAACCCGCTGCAGCTTTACCACGCCATTCTGATCGCCGATTATCTCCAACAGCCCGATCAGGTCAAAAAGCTGCTGGAGCATTTTGCCAATTCTGACGGTATGGCTCTGGGCGAAAACGAGCGCATCGCCGATCTTTACGCCTATACCGGACGCACAGACAGAGCTCTGGAGCTTTATGAAGCCCTGCAGAAGGAATGGCCCGGAGACCGAGACCTTTCCGATAAGATCAAGAAGGTGCGGGATGGAAAGGGCCAAGAGGTTTTCCAGTCGATCAAGAGTCCCCGGTACGGTCTTGGGCTGGCTTTTTTCGATATCGCCAAGGTTCTTTATCAGGAGTTCAACGACGAAAGTGCTCGTGTTCTAGCCTCTATGTCCATTTATCTGAATCCCGATATCACAGAGGCCAAGTTTCTTCTGGCCTATATCGCCATCCGTCATGAGCGGTTTGAAGAAGCCATCACCTATTATCAGGCCATCGGCGAAGGCGACAAGTTTTACCTCGATGCAAGGCGCAATATCGCCGATGCCTATGAAAGCATGGAGCGTTATGACGACGCGCTCAAGATTCTGAAGACGTTGTCCGACGAGAAAAAGGATATCGAATCCCAGATCAAGATCGGCGATATCTTCCGTCGGCAGGACGCGTTCGAGAAATCCGTTGAGGCCTATACGCGCGCCGAAAAAATGATGGACGGGGGCAAGGTCACCGAGCGGTACTGGCATCTTCTTTATGTCCGGGGGATGTCCCAGGAACGCGCCGGGAACTGGGAGGCGGCGGAGAAGGATTTATTGGCTGCGCTCGAATTCAAACCCGAGCAGCCTTATATTCTCAATTATCTCGGATATGCGTGGGCGGACCGGGGCCAGAATCTCGACAAGGCGCAGAGCATGATCCGCAAGGCCGTCAGTCTTCGCCCCGAGGACGGGTATATCGCCGACTCGCTGGGGTGGGTTTTGTACCGTATCGGCAAATACAAGGCCTCTGTGCCCGAGCTTGAGCGCGCCGTTTCGCTTTTGCCCTATGATCCTGTCATCAACGATCATCTGGGCGATGCTTACTGGCGTGTCGGGCGCAAGATGGAGGCCAAGTTCCAGTGGGAACGGGCGAAAAATCACAGTGACGACGGCGAACTCAAAACCAAGCTGGATGAAAAGATGGCCAAAGGTCTGGGCGAGGAATCGGCCAATATGATGGCTGACGCCCCGGACCCGGTTTCGCCTCTGTCCTCTCCCGAGCCGAAAGACGAATAAACGCGGTTTTTATCATGCCCGATCAAGGCCGGACGCAAGTTCATCTCTTTGCTCCCGCGAAGGTTAATCTCTATCTGCATCTTACCGGAAGGCGCCCGGACGGGTATCATCTCCTTGACTCGCTGATCGGTTTTTTTTCTATCGGGGATGCTGTGTCTGTCGGCGTGTCGGAGCACTTTTCCTTTCATGTTGACGGGCCGTTTGCCGGGTCTCTCTCTGCGGATGAAAGACGAAACAGCACAGAGTCGGGGAATATCGCGGTTAGGGCCGCGCTGGAATTGGCGAAGGCGGCGGGGCGGACGCCTGATGTTTTCCTTCATCTGACCAAAAACCTTCCTCCGGCAGCGGGCCTGGGGGGTGGGTCTTCGGATGCCGCCGCCGTCGTGCGCGGGCTGCTTGAGCTTTGGCGGTTGCCTTCCGATGCCGATTTTCTTGAAGGTCTTTTGCGCTCGCTGGGCGCGGACGTGCCGATTTGTTTTTACGGACAGGCGGCGCGGATCAGCGGGATCGGGGAGATCATTGAGCATGTCCCTGCCCTGCCTATGCTTCCCGCCGTTCTGGTCAACCCGCTTAAATCATGCCCTACGCCGGAAGTCTTCCGGCGGACACGCGCCGCTTTCAAAACGCCTGTTGTTCTGCCGGAAATATTCAAAGATGTCTTTTCATTTGCCGCGTTTTTGAAAAGTACAGGGAACGATCTTACTGACGCGGCGCTTGGAATTGTTCCTGAGGTTGCCGCGTGTCTTGAGGTGCTTGGAGAGGCGGAGGGCTGCCTGCTCAGCCGAATGTCGGGATCAGGCGCGACGTGTTTCGGGATTTTCGCGTCGGAGGCTAAGGCCTTGCAGGCCGCGAAGAGTCTTCAGGCGCATCACCCCGGCTGGTGGGTTCAGGCGGGTAAGATTCAAAACCCGTAACGTCTTTTGTGTATTTAATCCGAGACGGAGGAGCTCTTCATGAAGGAGAGAAGCTGCTGCGTGGGTTTTCCATCAATGATATCCATATTGGAGGCGGTCTGGTAGGTGCGGATGGCATCGGTTGTGACGGGGCCGATCTCGCCATCGACCGGGCCGGGGTAGAGGCCGCGCTTCATTAACTCGGCCTGAATCTCGGCGGTGATTTTTTTCTGGCCCGTCAGTTTGGAATCCACCGCGCCTTGCTTGGGCGACGTCAGCGCCACGGGTTCGGATACGGCCTTATCTCCTGAAGATGAGGCCTCCTCATCCGAGGACTTCTTATATTTTGTGGCCCGCACGGCATCGACGATGCGGTTGACCTCGGAGAGCGTAATGCCCAGGGATTGCGCCAGCTGCTCAAGGGCCGCCTTCGCCTCGGGGCTGCCCTTCTCGGCGGCGTCCTTGTACCACATCAGGGCTTCGTCAGGCTGCGGCTTGCCCAAAAGGCCGTTTTCATAGATCAGGCCGAGATTATAGGCGGCTTCCTTGACGCCCTTGTTGGCGGCCTTCTCAAAATAATTCGCCGCCTTCACGGGGTCGTAGGGGTAGCCGATGCCGCCGATATAGGCGATGCCGAGATTATATTCCGCTTCGGGGTGGCCCTGCTCCGCCGCATCAGAGTACAAGGACAGCGCCTTGTCGAGGCTGGCCTCCACGCCCATGCCCTGATGATAGAGAACACCCAGATTGTATTTCGCATTCGCAACGCCGTTATTCGCCGCCTGCTCGAACCAGAAATGGGCGCGTTTCAGATCGCGCTTAACCGACTCGTGTCCAGCGATGTAGATGGCGCCCATGTCATGCTGCGCCTCTTTTACGCCCTCATAGGCCTGCGTTTCCACCTTTTTGATCTGCTCGGGGAGGCTTGAGTCGGGCTTGAGCTGTTCACGCAGGGGTTTGCCGGATTCCGATGTTTCCGCGGTGGTTTTTTCTTCCGTTGCCGGAGGGGTTTCGCGCAAATCCTCGGAACTTAACGCCGAAGGTTCGATGGCGTTGAGGCGGTCAGCCACGGCGTCGGGATTTTCCTCCATCGCGGCCATGAGGGTTTTGTTGTCTTCGGTTTTAATCGCCTCGTCGATCGCCTCTGGCGTTGACACAGCGGGCAAAGCCGGGATTTCGGCAGACGCCTCTTCTGCCGGGGCGGACTCTTCGGGCGTTTGTGTCTGTTCGTCCGCCGCCTCAGCCGCCGGCAAGGCTTCCGGCGGCGAAATCCCGGGGACCGTGGCTGTGGCATCGGGCGATTGCAGCATCTCGGAGAGCGCGGTTTCGTTTTGTTCGCCCGCATTCTCCGCGAGGGATTCATTTTTCGGCGGCAGCGCCCGTTCGCCCGTCCAGCTGATTTCCTCCGGCGCGGTTAGGCCCGTGAGGGTCTGCGGGCGCTTGATTTCGCTGATCATCCAGCCGAGAAGCAGGCCGATGACCACGATCATGGACAGCGCCGAAGCGTCCAGATTAAAATTCCTGACCCAGAAGGATTTTTTCTCCTCCGCGTCGGGAATGTGGCCCGGAAGGAACTGGTCCGGCCCCAGCGTTCCGTCGGTGATCTGCGCGTAGTCGGCCGCAGCCGTGCGGCCCTGACTGGTGAGCAGCACCATGGCCTTGGCGTTCAGGGCTTCGCGGGTCTCCTGCACACTCTCCTCGATGCGCTCAATCTTTCGCATCAGGCGGGTGCGATCTTCGATCGCCTTGTTGATCTTGCGGTCGAGCTTGAGGAATTCGGTGGTCGCCTCCTCGATCTTGTTGTCTATGGCTTCCTGACGCGCCTCAGTGTCGGTCATGCGCTTGGTGAGCGCCACGAAGGCCGTCAGATTTTCGGCGATCTGGTCGGACTGGTCCTTCTGCTGCTGCTCAATGGCTTTTTGGATATTGAGCATTTCCTCTTCCATCCGCTTGCGCTGGACGAGGTCTTCCCTGATGCCCTTGATGACCTCTTCGCTGTCCTGGGTCTTGCCCTCCAGCGCCTCGACGAGCTTGCGGGCCTGCTCCAGCTCCTTGGCCGTCTGTTTCATCGTCTCCTCGACGCGGGAGGCCTTTTTTGAAGCTTCGTTCTGCCGTGCGGCGACTTTCTGTTCAAGATCGAGATAGCCCTGATCGTGCTTCTTCGCCTTGTCCTCCAGCGTTTTGAGTTCGGCGCGGTATTTAACGAGTTCCTCCTTGAGGACTGCCCTTTCCTCCTGCGTGTCCAGAAGCTTGGCGTTCAGGGATTTCAAAAGGACGAGAATCTGCATCTGGCTTTGATCGTTCGGGGATGGTTCAGGAATAAGCGGCAGGCCACCGTTACCGTTGCCGCCGCCCGGCTTGTTTTCATCCTCCGTGCTCTTGAAAAATACACGTCCTTCGGATGTTCTTTTGAAAGCCATAGCGCGGTGACCCTTTCCGGTAAGCAGTGAGTGCAGATGTTCAGTAAACTATAATTTTATTTGGCTAGGAAAATATATAGCCAAAATGCCGCAGAATCATGATTCTGCGGTTTTTCTGCTCAGACTATAAACATTTTGGAAAATATGGCCAAGAAAAACCCTTCAACATTTCGTGCAATGCTGCGGATAAGTTAGAGTTTAAACAAGGATATGCCCTAGGGTTCCCCAGCCTTTTTCCGGCCAAAGAAGGCTTGCGTTCGGTAAATTGTCTGGTATAAGGTTTCCTCTCTGGCATCAATGCTCAGACATTGGGGTATGGCCAAGCGGTAAGGCAGCGGTTTTTGGTACCGCGATCCTAGGTTCGAATCCTAGTACCCCAGCCATTCACTTTTAGATTTCCGTGCATATAGAGAATCTAACGGAAAACCTCGCTGTTTACTGGGTTAGAATAAGGATAAATTCTTCCTTTTCGCCCTTTTTTATGTCATAAGCGCGCATTCAAAAGAATGAAAGCTGCTTGATCCTATGCTGACTATATCAAATCTGACCTATAAAATTGGTGCCCGCACGATATTGGACGACTGTAATGTTGCCATTATGGACAACTGGAAGGTGGGTGTTGTCGGCTTAAACGGCGCGGGGAAATCCACATTATTCAAGCTTATTGCGGGTGATTTAACGCCCGATGGCGGGACAATCGCCATGAGTGTCAAGCAGAGGATGGGGATGGTCCGGCAGGACATTCCCGAGGTCGAGACATCGCTTCTTGATTTGGTGCTGGAGGCGGATGAGGAGATGGCCCGCCTTTGGAAGCAGGCCGAGACGGAAGAGGATCCGAACAAAATTGCCGATATTTATCAGCGCCTTGCCGATATGGATGCGTATTCCGCGCCGGCCAAGGCCGCGCGCCTTCTGACGGGGCTTGGGTTTACGGAAGAGCAGCTTAGCGAGCCGTTTTCATCCTTCAGCGGCGGGTGGCGGATGCGCGTCGCGCTGGCTGCGGCGTTGTTCGTCGAGCCTGAAATCCTGTTACTTGATGAGCCTACAAACCATCTGGACCTTGAAGCGATCATGTGGCTCGAGAGCTATCTCGCCAGCTATCCGCATACATTGCTGATTATTTCTCACGACCGCGAAGTTTTGAATAAATGTATCGATCATGTTATCCATGTCGATCGCCAAAAGCTTAAAATGTACACCGGCAATTATGACACGTTCGAGCGGGAACGCGCCGAAGCGCTCGGCCTTCAGCAGAAGATGTTCGAGAAGCAGCAAGCCGAGCGAGCGCATATGCAAAAATTCGTTGACCGTTTCAAGGCGCAAGCCTCCAAAGCCAGTCAGGCACAGAGCCGGATTAAGGCACTCGAGCGGATGGATATTGTAGATGCCGTGATTGCTGACCGCGCCGTGCATTTTACCTTCCCTAACCCGAAGGAAATTCCTTCGCCGATGATTTCCATCAATGGGGCGGATATTGGATATTCGGCCGGGAAACCCATTTTGAAGCGCGTGCGCGAAAGCATCGCGAATGATGATCGGATTGCGCTGCTGGGCGTGAACGGGCAAGGGAAATCCACCTTGATGAAGCTGATTGCCGATAAGCTCGCGCCGATGAGCGGCGATGTGTTTCGTTCGCCCAAGCTTCGCATCGGCTATTTTTCCCAGCACCAGACAGAGGAGTTGGATGTTGAATCCACGCCCTATCAGGAAATGATGACGCTGATGCGTAAAACCTATCCGGATATTACGGAGCCTAAGGTGCGCGCGAAACTGGGATCTTTTGGTTTTCCGCATACGCTAGCGAATAATACGATCAAATCCCTCAGCGGGGGGGAGAAGGCCCGATTGCTTTTTGCCCTCATGAGCTTCGATGCGCCGCATTTGCTGCTGCTGGATGAGCCGACGAACCATTTGGATATTGATGCGCGGGAAGCCTTGGTGCAGGCGCTCAACAATTACGAAGGCGCTATTGTCATTGTGAGTCACGATCCAAACATGGTGGAGCGTGTGGCGGATCGTCTCTGGGTTGTGCGTGATGGCGCGTGTGTGCATTTCGACGGGGATTTAGAAGATTACCGCCATTTCACCATTCAGGCGCGCCGTGACAAAGCGAAAGACAGTAAGAAGAAAAAAGAAAAGACGGTTGATGTCTCTGCGGAGGTTATACCGTTGAAAGTGGCTGATCCGAAACTGGAGAAGAAGATCGAGACGTTGGAGGCGCAAAAGGCGGAACTGGAAACCTTGATGAGTGCGGACGGGTTTTATACGAAGCCTCTCGCCGAAACGAAGAATGTGCAGGATCAGCACACGCAAGTGGTGGCGGAGTTAGAGGCGATGGAAGAGCAGTGGCTGCAGGCTCTGGCGGGTTAGTCTTTGGCCTATTATCTTATTTAGGCCATTTGGGCGCATCGTTTAATATTTCTTTATAAATATTATCATAACCTCTGTGCTCAAAGTCAGCCTGCATCTTTTCTAATAATATTATGTATCCGTTTTTATCATCTGCGTGAAAATTTATATTTAATAACCAAAGACATTCTTCTTTTGTCTTTTCTACGGAATCCTTTTCAATCTCCCTGCCTTCTGCCCCAAATTTTTCCTTAATTGATTGAGTAATGTGATCAAATAACTTAATTAAGTTTTCGTATTTTTGTAATCCATTGCCTATATACTCTCTGCAAATATTCCACTCTTTATTTCTGAGTAAAGCATCACTAACTGATCTGAATATTTTTTTAGATAAAGCACTGTTTATATTATGGATATTTTTGAATACCATTACAGCTTCCTCAGAACACTGTAAATACTCGCATATAGATGCATAATCATTAAAGCTATCAGCGGAATTCGTCTTATTGAAATTATTTAATGCAATATTTTTTTGTTCAACTAAGGTATCCATTGCAAGTGGATATACTTTAGCTAAATCTGCCCACTCATCTAAACAGTAAGATAATCTTACTCCAATGTAAGCTCTATCAATTATGATGGAGTTTTCAAAAAACCATTTATATCTTTCAAGCGCAGCAGGATAATTTTTTTCTTTAAAATAATTTCTAGCAGTTTTAATGGCTTCGCTTGGATTTTCTTGAATTTTATTTTCCATGCCTAATCCCCATCCATCAGCATCGCCAAGGCTGCATTCCGGTGGGTGGCGTTGACGCGCAGGAACAGTGTGCGGGCGTGTTTGATGTCTTTGGCGCTGCCGCTTTCGACGGCGGCACGCATGGCGACCACCGCCGGGTTATCGGGAGAGATGATAAAGGATAAGGCATTGGCCAGCCGCCCCATGGTTTGAAGATCGATTTGGGTGTCTGACATAGTGTGGGCTCCTTTAGGCTTTGCAACGATTGTGCGGCTATGGTACTTCGGAACCTTAACCCTTGTCCATCGGAGCCGCTTTATGAAACTGATTGCCCTGAACCTGCCGCGTGATTTTAGCGAACAAGAGTTGGCGGAGCTTTTTAAGGCGCATGGCCATATCAAGTCCTGTACGCTGGTGCTGGACGCGGCTACGGGCAAGTCCAAGGGCTTCGGGTTTGTCGAGATGGCGCTGGCGCATGAAGGCGAAGCCGCGATCAAGGCCCTGCATGGCAGCAAAGTCGGCAAGGAGAAAATCCGCGTGAAGCAGGCGGACTGACGTGAAAATCTGGATTGATGGGGATGCCTGCCCGAAAGGCGTCAAGGAGATTTTATTCCGTGCGGCGGAGCGCCTCAAGATTTCCGTGACGGTTGTGGCCAACCAGTATCTGCGTCTGCCGCCATCGGCTTATATTGAGATGCTGCAGGTCGAAGGTGGGCTGGATGTTGCGGATGATGAAATTGTTAATCGCTGTGGGGCCGGAGACTTAGTTATCACAGCGGATATACCCCTTGCTGCCCGTATTGTAAAAAAGGGCGCCGTCGGGCTTGACCCTCGCGGCACCTTATACGACAGCAATAATATCGGGCAAATGCTTGGTATGCGTAATTTTATGGATGAGCTGCGCGGGGCAGGTGTTGAAACGGGCGGTCCGAACGCCTTTGGCGCCACGGAGCGGCAGAAATTTGCCAATGCGCTTGACCGGCTGCTGGCGCGGCATGGTTTAAGTTAAGGCTTTCAAAGACCGATAAACTCAAAATGCCTCTATCAAGGTCCTGTAAATTATATTTTTTTATAATACTTCAAGGGGTGATGGTTTCACGGAGAATATTTAGTGTATGACTGTAAGCACAGCCATTTTTTTATCCTCCCTTTTTGACCAGCTGTCTTCTCCATGCAGTGCATGGGCGTCGGATGCCCTGCTCCAGACTACGGATTCGATCTTTACGGAACTGATTCTTTTAGCATTTTGATGTGTGATCGATCAATAAACGCCAAGCGATTTGTATAGTCTCGTTAGGCTCTCTGCTTGAGCGGCGCGGGCGGAAACGGCCACGGCCTCGGCATTATTGGCGTTTCTCTGGGCGTCAAGAACATCCAGAAAAGAGATTTCGCCCTCGCTGTAGAGAGTCTGCGAGAGATTCAGGGCGTTGTCCGCGCTGACGAAAGCTTTCTCTAAGGCAATCCGGCGTTCGTTGATAAAGGCGTAGTCGTTCAGGGCGCTCTCCACTTCGGCGACCGCCGTCAGAACGGCCTTGCGGTATTGTTGATAGGCCTGCATCTCTCTCGCACGGGCCGCATTGATCCGGCCTTCGATCTTTCCGAAATCCAGAATGGCGACCGCTGTTCCCAGCGCGACGTTCCAGACATTTGCGTTGGCCACCAGACCGCCATCGCTTATCCCATAAAATCCGGCCAGATTAAAGACCGGGAAGAACTCCGCCGTTGCGGCCTCGGCAAGCTTCGTGGATTCAAGCAGGTTTTTCTCGGCCACGCGGATATCAGGCCGCAAGGAGAGCGCCTGCGCCGGAACCATCAAAACGGGCTGCACGTCCGCGCCGGGAATCTCAGCCTCAGGAGCCAGAAGCGGACCAAGTGCGGAGGGCAGCGATCCGGTCAGGACGGTGAGGCGAAGTTTGGCATTCTCGACCTGCCGCATAAATTCGGGCAGAGAGGCCTGCGTGGTCTGAACAAGGTTCTCTGCTCTCTCGACATCCAGACGAGGCACCGAGCCCAGCCTTTTAAGCTCCTTGACTCGCGCCAGGGTCTTTTCCTGAGACTGCAAGTTTTTCGATGCAATCCGGTATTGATTTTGTGACGCCCGGTAATCGATATAGGTTCTAACCGTCTCCGCGATCAGGCTTAGCGTCACGTCATGATAGGAGGCCTCTGCGGCATCCAGCCGCGCACCCGCTGCGCTATAATTCTTCCGGTTCCGCCCGAAAATATCGATCTCGAAGGAGGCGTCAAATCCGGCTTCATAAAAATCGTCGATCGATCCCGCACCGTCGATCCCCGAGTCCTGTCTGCCTGCATTGCCCGAAGCGCCGATCTGAGGAAGCAGGCCGGAAAGCGCGGTCCGCCGCAGCCCTCTCGCCTCAAGGATTTTAGCTTCCGCCGTCAGGCGGTCGGGGCTTTGCGCCAAGGCAAGCTCAACGACTTGATTTAAAACAGGATCGTTAAAGCCTTTCCACCAGTTTTTGAGTGTCGGCGCCTCCACGACTTTGACGGACGCGCTGTCTTTCGCGGTCCAGAGCTGCGGCCTGTCGGGTTCGGAAAGATCCAGCGCCCCCTTGAAACAACCGGAGAGAAAAAGGCAGGTCGTTAATAGCAAAAGTCTTTTCATCCGTGTTACTCCGCAGGCTCGAGTTGTGCCGTTCTGCGGGAATGAAAGGTCACCTCAAGCCCCCGCAAAAGCATATAGAAGACCGGGGTGAAGATCAGTCCGAAGAAGGTCACACCAAGCATACCGGAAAACACGGCTATGCCGATCGCCTGGCGCATCTCCGCGCCTGCACCGTGGCTGAGCGCAAGGGGAAGAACGCCCATGATAAACGCGAAGGACGTCATCAGGATTGGCCGGAGCCGCAACCGTGATGCCTCGATCGCCGCTTCCCGCACGCTTTTTCCGTGATGCTCCAACTCGCGCGCAAACTCGACGATCAGAATGGCATTTTTACAGGCCAGACCCGCCAGCACGAAAAGGCTGATCTGCGTGAAAATATTATTGTCGCCGCCGGAAAGATAAACGCCGATCAGGGCTGAAAGTATACTCATCGGGACAATCAGAATTACGGCCAGTGGCATCGTCAGGCTCTCATACTGCGCGGCCAGAACAAGGAAGACGAAGAAGATACAGAGCGGGAAAATATAGATGGCTGTGTTCCCGGCGAGAATTTGCTGATAGGTCAGCTCGGTCCATTCATAGTCGATCCCCTGCGGCAACGTTTCCCTCAGGATTCGGGTGATTTCATCCTGCGCCTGCCCGGAGGAAAAACCGGGAGACGCGTTGCCGTTTACATCGGCAGAACGAAAAGCGTTGTATCGCATGGCCACTTCCGGACCAAAAGTTTCATCGACCTTGACCAGAGAGCCGAGTGGAACCATTTGACCATCGGCGTTTCTGGTTTGCAGACGCAAAATATCCTGCGGACGCGAGCGGAATTCCTTATCCGCCTGAGCTATGACCTGATAGGTGCGTCCGAACTGGTTGAAGTCGTTCACATAGCTCGACCCCAGATAAATCTGCATGGTGCGAAACACTTCGTCGATTGAAACCCCCAGTTGCTGGGCGCGTGTCCGGTCCAGATCGACAAAAAGCTGCGGGACGTTGATGTTGTAGCTGGAAAAGACGGCTTTCAGCACGGGGCTGGCGTAGGCTTTACCCAGAACCTCCTGGAGCGTCTCGTTCAGAGCCTTGTAGCCAAGATCGGCGCGATCCTGCAGTTGCAGCTTGAAGCCGCCGGTCGTTCCCAAGCCGCGCACGGGCGGCGGAGGGAAAATGGCTATGAACGCTTCGTCAATAGCGCCGAATTTTTTCTGCAGCCGACCGGAAATTTCTCCGGCGCTCAGTTCATGGGAATCTCTTTCTTCAAAATCATCGAGCGTGACGAACACAATCCCCGCGCTGGCCGAGTTCACGAACCCGTTAATCGAAAGACCGGGGAATTGAACGGCACTGGCAACGCCCTCTTCTTGCAGCGCAATTTCACCCATCTTACGCATCACTTCCTCGGTTCTCTCCAGGGTCGCGCCTGAGGGAAGCTGTGCGAAGCTGATGAGATATTGCTTATCCTGCGCGGGGACGAAGCCGGAGGGAATGAGACCGAAACTGTAATAGGTTGCGATCACAAGCGCACCGAAGACGGTCATGACGGCGGCTTTTCTGCCCCCCAGGATGCCCACGCTTTTGGCATAGGTCTTCTGGCTGATGCCGAAGAAGCGGTTAAAGCCAGCGAAGAACCAGCCGAACAGCCCATCCATTAACCGTGTGAGGATATCCTTTTGTTCATCTCGCGGCTTGAGCAGAAGCGCCGAGAGGGCGGGGCTGAGCGTAAGGGAGTTAATCATGGAGATAAAGGTCGCAATAACAATCGTCAGGGCAAACTGCCTGTAGAACATTCCGGTCAGGCCGCTGATGAAAGCAATCGGAATAAAGACCCCGGCAATAACAAGAGATGTGGCGATAATCGGTCCGGTGACCTCTTTCATCGCCTGAACGGTCGCCTCGCGGGGTTTCTTACCTTCCTCGATATTTCTTTCGACGTTTTCTACGACGACGATCGCGTCGTCCACCACGATGCCAACCGAAAGAATAAGACCGAAGAGCGAAAGCACGTTAATCGAAAATCCGAGCGGCAGCATGACGGCAAAGGTTCCCACGATGGAAACCGGAACAGCAAGCAGGGGAATAATTGAGGCGCGCCATGTCTGCAAAAAGACGATAACGACCAGTACGACGAGCAAAATGGCTTCGATAAATGTATGAATCACCGCATCGATCGAATGGCGCACGAACACGGTCGGATCGTAGACGATGCTGTAATCCATATCCTCCGGGAAGCTTTTCTTAAGCTCGGCCATCGTCTTGCGGACGTTCTCCGAGATATCAAGCGCGTTGGCATCCGGCGTGGCGAAAATGGGAATCGCAACAGCAGGCTCGTTATTGAGCATCGAGCGCAGGGAATAGGTCTGCGCGTCGAGTTCGGCCCGTGCTACGTCCTTGAGGCGTGTGATCACCCCTTTGGAATCGCGTTTAATGATGATGTCTTCGAATTCTTCGGCCGTACTCAACCGCCCCTGCGTATTGACGGGTAGCTGCAAGACAGTGTTGTCGTCATATGGCGGTCCGCCGATGACACCTGCAGCGACCTGTATATTCTGGCCGCGTATGGAATTGATGACTTCTGATGCATCCATTCCCCGCTCCGCGATCCGATCCGGGTTCAGCCATATCCTCATGGCATAGTCGCCGGAACCGAACAGGCGGACATCTCCGACCCCGCTAATTTTTGCGAGCTGGTCCTTGATGTTCAGTGTGGCGTAGTTCCGCAAATACAACATGTCGTAGCGCGAATTCGGCGAGCGCAAGTGAACGACCATCGTCAGGTCAGGCGAACTTTTGACAACCGTAACCCCGAGATCCTGTGTAACCTGCGGCAAACGCGGCAAGGCCTGCGCCACCCTGTTTTGGACCTGCTGCTGCGCGAGATCGACGTCCGTTCCAATCGCGAAGGTCACTGTCAGAGACAGCCTTCCGTCTGCCGTCGCCAGAGAGTTCATGTATAATAGATTTTCAACTCCGTTGATCTGCTCCTCTAAGGGCGTAGCGACCGTTTCAGATATCACCGCCGGGTTTGCCCCCGGAAAACTGGCCGAAATCTGAACAGAGGGCGGCGAGACTTCAGGATACTCAGAGATGGGCAGCTGAAACATCGCGATCAGACCCAGCAGGAATATCATGAAGGAGAGAACTCCGGCAAATATCGGCCGGTCGATAAATTGGCTGGATACGATCATGGGCTTTTACTCAGTTGTGTGGACTGCTTGAGACTCGGCTTCTTTTTGGGCTTGCGCCATGGCGTCTTTCTGAGCCTGCGACTGCGGGGCGACGACTATTCCTGGTCGTATATGCGTCAGGCCGGAGGTAATAACCTTTTCTCCCTCCTTAAGCCCACCCAGGACCACTCGCTTGCCTTGAACGCTCGGCCCGATTTGTATTTCCCTGTAAGTGGCGGCATTTCCTTCACCAATCACGAGGACAAACTTGCGGTCCTGATCCGTTGAGATGGCATGTTCGGTGACAAGAATTTTCTTTTCCTCCCGATTACCCCCCATTTCAATGCTTACGGCCATACCGGGCAGAAGCAGACCGTCAGCGTTGTCAAAAATAGCGCGGGCACGGATTGTGCCTGATGCCGGATCAATCCGGTTATCGAAGCTGTGCACAGTTCCTGCGTATTCTTTATTGCTTGAGGAAAGCTTCAGCCTGACAGGAATCTTGTGGTCTCCGCTGACCGTATGGACGGATTCGATATAAGTGCGCTCATCGACTTCAAAATCGACGTAAACTTTTTCCTGCGCCACGATTGTGGTGAGCAGAGGCGCATTTGGGCTGCTCTGCACGAGGTTCCCCTCCGTGATTTCCGCACGGCTTACCAGGCCCGAAATCGGCGCTTTGACAAAGGCGAAATCAAGATCGATTTCGGAGCGTTGCACGGCGGCTTCCGCTCCCTGCACAGCGGCACTCGTCGCCAGCCGGTTATTGGCGCGCTCATCCATCAGGCTTTGGGATATGGCATCGCTTTTAATCAGGCTTTTGGCTCTCTGGAATTCTTTTTCAGCCAGCTGCGCTTGAACCCTAGCGTTTTCCAGCGCGGCGCGGGCCTGATTCAGCGCGGCTTCATAAGGGCGCGGGTCAATGACGAACAGCACGTCGCCCTTGTTGACCGTCTGCCCGTCGGTAAAACGGATTTCCGTTATGCGCCCCTCGACCTGAGGGCGAATTTCGGCGCGGTCGACGGCGACAACATTCCCGGAGAAATTTTTCCATATCTCCACCTGCTCCGGCGCGACCGTGATAAAATCCACGGGCATTGGCGGCGGCGGCTCCTGCTGGCCGTCCTGCTCCATAGCGCCGACCGGCTCACCCGTGTAGAAGGCCGCGCCTATACCGCCCGCGGCAAGGATAATAATTGCTAATATAAAGGATTTTTTACTCACAGTATTCTCCATTAAAAACTTATTCGGCTCGCTTGTTTTTGAGCTTTTTTTGCAGGTTTTTTGGCCGAATCCCTTACATGAACAGGCTCTATCCCGATCAGGTTGAACAGCGACTCTTCCAGTTTGTGTTCGATAAAGCTCAGATCGTTTTTGATCCTGGCCATTAGCAACTGCCCGACGATCAGCGCAAAAATCTCGTCGGCCTTGCACTTGACATCGGTCGTTGCGGGGATCAGGCCTTCTTCTTTCAAATCCTCAAGGGCTTCTTCATAGTAAGCGGCTTTATCAGCACATATTTTTGCGATCGTACTTCCGATCTCCTCATCCTTTGCGGCCAACTCAGACCCCAGAGTCGCAAACGGACAGCCGCAGACATGCCCTAGCTCCTCAGAGATTTCGACCTGTTTGTCAAAAACATGCCGGGCCATGAGCCGGAACCGCTCCACCGGAGGACGGTCTTTTGAGAATATTTCGTTATAATCCGCCTTCATTTCCTGCATACAGGAATCCATCGTGGCGAGCGCCAAATGGGCCTTGGAGGGAAAAAAATGGTAAAAACTGCCCTTCTTGACTCCTGCGGCCGAGCAAATCTCATCTACGCTGACCGCGTTGTAGCTGTCGCGCCAGATCAAATCCTTGGCCGTCTCGATCAGACGTTCTTTTGTGTTTGTTTGCACACGGCTCATAAGCGTTTCTTTCTGTGTGGGTGATTTATAAGGTAATTTGACCAACCGGTCAACTTGCAATTTTGTTGACAAAAATTTGGGCTGTCTCGATAAGAAAAATAACTATGTCAGCCCCAAGATTTATATGCGATTCTCTGTCCTCTCAGGGCTTGGAAAACGTGCATTACACTTGAATCTGCCATGATACAAAGGATTTATACTTTTAGCGCGCGCCGGACATGTGCCCGCCCTCCATTCTGAATTTTTGTCCCTGTCAGGCTTAAAAACCAAGTTGTGCTCTCTTGGTCTTGGCCTATATTTCTTCTATACTGTTCGTTTCTATGTAACCAAAATCTGGAGAAGTTATTACCATGGCCGTTAAGAAAAAAGGAACACCCTCAAAGGCGAAGTCCGCCAAACCTGCCGCTATTCGTCCTGTCAAAGACGCTTTGACCAAGTCGGCGCTGGTTGGTCTTTTAGCTGAAGAAAATGCCATTACCCGCGCACAGGCTGCGGGCGTTCTGGCATCACTCGAAAGTGCCTTGTTAGGCTCTGTTCACCCGAAAGGTGTCGGTGAATTTACCTTGCCGGGACTTATGAAGGTTACGCTTCGTAAAGTTCCTGCGCGCAAGGCCGGAACCCTGATCCGGAATCCTGCCACAGGAGAAATGATGAAGGCCGCGGCAAAACCCGCGTCTGTGCGTGTAAAAGTCCGCCCTTTGAAGAAGCTTAAATCGGCTGCCATAGGGTGATTCCTGTTAAAAGCTGGACCTGATATCAGGTCCAGCTTTTTAGTCATCCTCTTTTGAAGTGGATCACTTTTTGTGGCGGACCGGTCCGCAGGAGTGGGCACTAATTTTTATATGCTCGGTCCGGTGTGAGCAAGTAAGATTCAGAGTTTTTATTTGACTGTGTTTTATTAATAGCGTTGCTCCAAACCTGAGGATGGTTACTGGATGGTTCTGTACGCCGCCATTTTTTTGACTGAGCTACCTGGAATCGTGAGCGCCTTCGAAATTTCTTACGAAGAAATGAGTGCCCTTGCCTTTTTTCCTGCGGTAGATCATGGCGGGGCGGCGGCCGGTTTCACGCATTTTTCCGGTTTCCTCAAGGATATCTGCGCCTAAAATCCGGCGCCGGAAGGATTTATGCTCGATGCTTTCCCCCAGAATAACCTCATACGCCGCTTGTAGCTCCGCCAGAGTGAATTCATCAGGCATGAGATGGACAGGCAGGGACGTATAAAGAAGCTTGCTTTTGAGACGATCCGTACATTCAGCGAGAATCTTTGCATGGTCGAAGGCCAGTTTGTCCTTCACCCTGCCCTTCTTAACAGCGGCCCATTTGATATCGGTCGCCCCCTGTCCGGCCTTTAGTTCTAGGTTTTCTGACGGGATGAGGGCGAAATAGACCGTGGTCACGGACCAGCCGCGCGGATCACGCGTTTTGTTGCCGTAGGAGCAGAATTGCTCCAGATAAGGTGTTTTCACGCCTGTCTTTTCAGTCAGCTTGCGCTTGGCCGTGTCAATCAGCTCCTCATCGCCCTGCACGTCAATAAACCCGCCGACCAGCGACCATAGCCCCTGACAGGGGTGGTGTTCGCGCTGCACCAGCAAAACCTGCAACTGCCCGCCGGAGACCGTGAAAATCACGGTATCCACCGAGACGTTAGGCCGCTCGAACGCGCTGGCGTCGTAGGCTTTAATAAATTCGGCTTCGGTCTGGGAGTGCTTACGCGGCAATTTTTTCTCCCTTTGCCATCAAGCTTTTCAATGCGCCATCAATCCGTCCCCGGATTTCCGCCAAAGTCTGATCCTTGACCAATTTTCCATCTTCGTAGACGACCTCCAGCGCGCCCTGCGCTTCCTGCTCGGGTGTTTGCCGATCGTGCAGGATGTAACGTCCGCCGGTCTCCTCCACCCGCAGCAAGCCTTTGGCGGATTTTTTGATGCCGTTGTCGGTTTTAGGGTCTTTGAAGATATCACGCCTTTCGCCGTTCACCACACCGCTTGTGGCCTTCATGGCGAAGCCGAAATTGTCGCGGGTTACGTACTGGTAGGTATAAGACCCAACCCCGAACACCATGTTGCCTGACGCAAAGCCTTTTGCCTCCAACCCTTTCACAATGGCCTCGGCGCGGTCGAGCGAGATG
Source organism: Alphaproteobacteria bacterium (assembly GCA_016699735.1). Classification (NCBI taxonomy): domain Bacteria; kingdom Pseudomonadati; phylum Pseudomonadota; class Alphaproteobacteria; species Alphaproteobacteria bacterium. The sequence goes on along the minus strand of CP065008.1, from coordinate 1,041,633 downwards.
GAGTCGCCGTAAATCAGGCCGATATGGGAATCCAGCATCTTGTACCCCGTCTCCGTCACGGTGCCGCCGAAGACATCCCACAGGCATTGGATTGCGCCTTTATGCTCGGGTGAGCCGAGAGGAGCCGCAGGATCGCCGCAGACGATCAGGACCGGATCGCCGCTATCGGGCCGGATGACCAGCTTGCCCTCCCGCGCCAGAATTTCGGGCTTCAGGATTGCGACATACTCCGTTACAACCTTCCAGAAATCCCACGTATCCGACACGATCGAAACAATCCCCTTTGGATATGTTTTTGTAATCAACCGCCGGAAGGTCTCCAGTTCGCCGTCCTGCATCCCCATGCACATGACCGAGTGCTCGGTTGCAGGGACAGAGAACCCAACAGGCTCCTTGGTCGCATCCGCGCCGTAATAATCCTCGACCATGTCGATGGCCGGAACGGTATCCGTGCCCCAGAAGCAGGTCAGGTGCGCGGCTCCGCTGAGCAGAGAGTCCTGTACGCTGGAGAGGCCACGGAACGAGAAGTCATGCGCCTGGAAGTTCACGAAATCCAGGGGGCTTCCGGTTTTGATCGCATACTGCGTCAACAGGCGCTTGTATTCGAAGGCCGTCGTCGCCGAGGTCATGGGCTTCCAGAGATAGCAGGAAATCACGCTTTCAATGTAATTGGTCAGCCAGAAGAAATCCGGGTGCGTATTGACCACCGTCAGGACCGGGACGCCGATCGGCACCCTTGATCCTTCGGGCAGCGCCTTGATCTTCAGGGGCAGATAGCCCAGATCGTGCAGCGCCGCGATATGCTCCACCGTGATCGCGTCAGGGCCAAGAGCGTTATCCATCCGGCGTTTATAGGCTTTGACGACCTGCTCCTTCGGTAGCTTGAAGAAATTCTCCTCCCACACTTCCATAAAGAAATGCTTGATGAAGTATTGCAGGCCGAACATGACGACCTTGCCGTCGAAATCCGCCAGTACGCGGGAGTGCTTGTAGCTGCGCGGCGTGAAGTTGGAATAGACCTCGCTCGTTCCTTGCGGATACTGGCTTCTGTGGTCCGCCTTGTAGAAGTCGATGGCTGTTAACGGATTAATTCTCATGTTAACGCTCCTTTCCCGTTACAGTTAAAAAATTACTGTCGATCTGTTCTGCGCGTAAAAACGTATGAAAGCAGAAGATATGATTGAAATACTCTTTTAGAACCTCCAGGCCGTGTGAAAAAATGCCGTGGGTGACATAGAGATAAAGCTTGCCTGCACCATTGGTTTTCAGGAGTTTGGCCAGTTCCGTAAAGGTCCGTCCGCCGTCGCAGATATCGTCCAGAAGGATCAGATTTTTTCCCGCGACATCGCCGTGGACTTCGGAATGGGTGATCTGGCCGTTCTTCGGATTCCGGACCTTCGCGCAATGAACGACCGGAACGCCGCCCAGAGCCTTCCCGACCGCGTCCGTTTTTTTCGAGGCGCCTTTGTCGGGGGAAACCAGAGTCAGATTTTCTTTCCTGATAAAATCTTCGACCGCGCCTTGCACCAGTTCGGCTTGCGACACCACACAGCAATTATTCAACCTTTTGACGACCACTTCGGAATGGGGATCGAAGACCGCCACCGCACCGCAGTTCAAGCTATTGATCAAATCCGCCATCACGGCGGCAGAAAACGCCTCCCCCGGATTGCAGACCCGGTCCTGCCGTGCGTAGGGGAAATACGGTATGACCAGATCAATCGCGGTTTCGGGGTTGACCTGCCGGACCGCATCGACCGTCATGATCAGGCGCAGGATGTCGTCGGCGTTATAGAGATATGCCTCGATCTCCGTCACGGGACTGATTTTAATTCCTGCGATACTGACGTGGCATTCCCCGCCGCTGAAATTGTAGCTTTTGATCGGTTGTTTATTGACTTTGATGTTCATGGGTTTTTCCTTGAATCCGTGTCCCTGTATGTTAGGGCGTCAATTTTGGTTTTCCTGCTTCCCCGCATTGCCGAAATGTATAAATGTCAGAGGATTCTCCAGTTTTTGCGTCGGGACAGGCCTGAGAATTTTACATCCGCGCTCGTCATATTCGCCATCATAAACGGCGACATAACAACCCCTGTGCAACTGATCCTCCAGACCATCTGAGGCGGTCTATCGTTTTTTCGTAATTCTTATAGCCGGGGTATACAGTCACCACTTTCATTCTCCTTCACTCAATAAATGTCCTTAAGACATTAAATATAATATGTCACAGTGACTTTTATTAAGTCAACAAAAATAATTTCTTTCTAATTATTTGATAAAACACGCTATTTTCAGTTTTACGGTGCAGGAAAAAAGTTTTTTACCTGCGGGACCATGCTTGCAGAGCGCTCAACGACACATAAAGGAAGCTGCGCGCTGCGGTATATCCTTATATTTATTAAAAATCGGGCGGTGCGATGATTTTATGCGTGTCTGGTCGAAAAGCGGGAGCGCTTCGCGCAGAACTGAGGGAACGTTGATCCCCATGCCGAAGGGAAAGTCCGGATTGGTGCTGTGCCAAGCACCGGTCACTATGAGATCGGTCGGGATATCCGAGCGGGAGTTCATGGCCCCGAACGTATCCCATTGACCCATGATGTCCACTACCCTGCCCTTAAAGGACATCGGCATGCCGATTTTAGCGCTGATTGTGATGATCCGGGTGTTTTTCGTCAGCTTATCCAGATCCCCCCTGTTTTCCAGGGTATAAAGTGCTTCGGAAATGACCAAATTTCCCTTCGAATGACCCACCAGATAGGGCGTCTTGAAGCGGGCATCGGATAACAAATCTATCAGCGTTGCCGTATCCTTGCTCAGACGCGTCCACTCCGATTCCCTTTTTGATTCAGGGATTGACGGCTCACTTTGCGTGAAGAGTTTTGTAATCCTATCGAACCCTTCGAATGTGTGGCGCACGCTGTTGAGAGTACCGAACCAAAAGAATCCGCCCAATGCCTCAGTCATAGCATCCGAGAGACCATATCCTGAGACTATCGCCGCAACCGGCCCCTCCAATGCGTCCGCTATATTCCGCGCAAAAGCCGCCGCACCTAAAGCCGAACTTCCTACTCCCGCAACCGCTAACGCTTTGACCTTCTGACCGCCCTTTTTCAAGAAGTCTTCTTTGTCCAAACAAACTTTCAGTTGCCCTTGTCCTGCCTGGGGGACAATCAGCAGTGCGCCCTCCCGCGCTAACCAGAAGGCCAGCGAGGGGAGTTCTTCTTCCGTAATACAGCCAACATCATAAAACACCGCGTCCAGAGTCGCATTTCTTCTTTGCACGGAGCCGAGGACGGACGTGCGGAACGCATTGTCAGAAAATTTTTTCGGCCACGCGTTCATTCGTTCGGCGTGAACGGCCAGAAGATTGGGCCATGTGGACATGAAATCGTTTCCTTTATTTTAGGCCGCCGCATCCTTGATGGAAGGATAGTCGGTGTAGCCCTTTTCCGCACCCCCATAGAATGTCGCACGGTCGTACTTATTCAGAGCTTTGTTCAGGCGGATACGCTCAGGCAGGTCGGGATTGGAGATGAAATATCTCCCGAACGCCACGGCGTCAGCCTTGCCACTTTCTATGGCCTCGATGGCCGTTTGCGGGTTGTAGCCCCCGGCAGAGATCAAAGCCCCTTTGAAGACCGGCCTGAAAAGATCGGATGTACATGGCATATTTTCGGCGACGGCGTCTCCCCCGCCCGCGCCCGTCGAACGTGGCTCGATGAGGTCGAGGAAGGCGATTCTGCGGTCGCTGAGTTTTTCGATCACGTAGGTGAACAAGCCGACCGGGTCGCTATCGCTCATGTCATTGAACGTCCCATAAGGAGAGAGTCTGACACCTACACGGTCGTAGCCCGAGACTTCCGCGACGGCGTCCACGACTTCCAGCAAGAGGCGCGCGCGGTTTTCAATAGAACCGCCATATCCATCGGTTCTTTTGTTGGAACCGTCCTGCAGGAATTGGTCGATCAGATAGCCGTTGGCGCCGTGGACTTCCACCCCGTCGAACCCGGCCGCCTTCGCGTTCTCCGCGCCCTTCTTAAAATCCGCTACGATACCGGCCATTTCATCGGATTCCAGAGCGCGAGGCACATCTATCGCAGTCGGCTTCCAATCTGCCGTGAAGGTGCCGCTGTTGGCCGCGGGAATTGCCGAGGGAGCAACGGGAAGTGCGCCTCCCGGCTGGTGCGAAGAGTGGGAAATGCGTCCAACATGCCAGAGTTGGAGAACTATTTTTCCCCCATTTTTATGAACGGCATCGGTCACTTTTTTCCAACCCTCCACCTGCTCAGTCGAGTGAATGCCCGGTGTCCCCGGATAACCCTGCCCCTGCTGGGAAACCTGGGTTGCTTCGGAGATGATGAGACCCGCCCCGGCTCTCTGGGCATAATACTCTGCATTCAGCTCCCATGGAATGTTACCCGGCTGCTTTGAACGCATGCGTGTAAGGGGCGCCATGATGATCCGGTTGGTTATGGAGATAGCGCCTAAATTCAGGGGGGAAAAAACCTTGGTCATTTTTATCCTCGATTGTGGTCATGATTGTTCCGTCTTCTTTGGTATGATGCTGACGTGCTTCGGCTTGTCCAGTAATTTTTCTTGTCAAATTTATGTCTATGGGTTTTACTGGCCGGGATGGGGTTTTGTTCCCGATTTTTCACAAGGCAGGCTTTTTGAAGAAATGGATCACACCAAGACTCATAAACAGAACATGACCTCCCCTTTAGAGCGGTCCTCTGTTTTTATTTATACCTCAGAGGCCTTAGCGCTTCTTTATTTTATTTTTTTTAGCCGACTGGCCCGAAGATAATTTTTCTTCTGTCAGCCGGACTGGAGGCTGACAGGACTTTCTTCCCCACAAGAAAATCCGTCCGCCTCTTGAAGAACCACACTTCAGGACGAATATGATGTTTAAGTTTTTGAATAAATGTAAAAGCGCCTTACAGGCTTGGGACCGGAGGTTCCGGCTGGAGATCGACCGGCTGCCGCCTGAGGGGATCGAGAGCCTGCCGACCAAGCTCTGGCCGTTTATGTGGTTTTTTATCCGGCAGATCAAGGGGCTGATCGTGCTGCTCCTCATCATGGAGTTGGCCGTCGCGGCGGGCGTGAGTCTCATGTTCTGGTATGTCGGCGAGTTGGTGAAGCAGGCCGAATACGGCACGGCGATGGCTTTGGGCGGGATTGCGCTTCTGATCCTGCGGCAGGGCGGCGGGGCGTTTTTGCAGGCGCTTTACGATCTGGTCTATACGCCCTATTTCGGGAACCTCGTTCGGCGGCAGTTGTACTGGTACACGGCGCGGCAATCTCTGGCGTACTTCCAGAACGATTTCGCCGGACGGATCGCCAATAAAATGATGCAGGCGCCGAGCCTCCGGGATGCCGTGAAAGCCACGATCGGGTCGATCTGGTTCGCTTCGGTGTTCACGATCACGAATATCTGGCTGATGGCGAATGTCGATATCCGGCTGGCCCTTCCGCTGGCCGTGTGGCTGGTTGCTTATGCGCTGACTCTGGCCTATTTCGTGCCCAAGGTGAAGATGCGCTCGAAGGCTCATGCGGACAGTATGAGTACCCTCACGGGACAGGTCGTGGACAGCCTTACGAACTTTCTGCCGACGAAATATTTCGCGCAGCTGGAGCATGAAGATGCGCGGGTCGTGAGCCTGCTGCGGATGCACAGCAATACGTTCCGGGCGACGACAGGGACGATCTGGCGCATGAGCATGGTGATTGACGTGTTGAACACGCTGCTCCTCGTCGCGACCGGGTTTGTCTGTTACTCCATGATGGAAACCGAAGGGCAAGCGGGCGTCGCCGCGCTGGCGATGGCCCTGCCCATGGCGCTGCAGGCCACTTTCCAGTCGGGCTGGATCATGTTCGAGGTTTCGTCGGTGTTCGAGCATCTGGGAACTATTCAGGATATTATCGACACGATCTCGAAGCCGCATGAGGTCAAGGACGCTGAAAATGCGCCCCCCCTGGAGTTGAAAGATAACAAGGCCGACATCGCCTTCCGGCACGTCAATTTTCATTACGGGCGGGAAAGCAAGCTGATGAGCGATTTCAGTCTTGAGATTCCTGCGGGGCAGAAGGTCGGATTGGTGGGGCGCAGCGGTGCGGGGAAATCGACGGTTACAAGCCTGCTCGTCCGCGCCTATGACGTCGAGGGCGGGGAAATCCTGATCAACGGGCAGGCTATCGCCAAGGTTTCACAGGATAGTTTGCGGCGGCAGATTACAGTCGTGACGCAGGACAGCTATCTGTTCCACCGCTCGGTGATGGAGAATATCCGCTACGGGAAGCTCGATGCGAGCGAGGCGGAAGTGATCGAAGCTTCGAAACGCGCCTATGCCTATGATTTCATTCAAGGGCTGGAGGATCATAAGGGGCGGACGGGGTTTGACGCCCATGTCGGGGAGCGCGGGGTCAAGCTCTCGGGCGGGCAGAAGCAACGGATTGGCATTGCCCGCGCCATTCTGAAAAACTCACCGATTCTGATTCTTGACGAGGCGACGTCTGCCTTGGATAGCGAAAGCGAGCACGCGATCCAGAGCACGCTGGAATCAATCATGCAGGGGAAGACGGTGATTGCGATCGCGCATCGCCTTTCGACCCTGCGGCAGATGGACCGGATTATCGTGATGGAGGACGGTCGGATCATCGAGGACGGCACGCATGAGGAACTCATTGCGCTTCCCGAAGGGCATTACGCCAAGCTGTGGCAGATGCAGTCGTATGGGTTTTTAAAAGAGAAGTGATGTTTATTAAAATTCTGAATATTTTTGAGAAAGTATTGAAAACCTTTTTTAGCTTTTTGAAACTAAATTTTTTAATTTACTTGTTTGCTCCTGAAGCATAGACAAAACACGAAATATAGATTTTCCACCATCTATATATATTCTTTCTGTTTCAATTAGGTGCAAGTTACGGGCAACGTTATGCAGTTCATCGTTCATACTCTTGCCTGCGAAGTGATTTAATCGCAATAAATTATAGCCAATATCGCTTGCTTGATGTTGCATTTCCTGAACACGTCCATCTTCGGCCATAGAGTTTGCTCTGCCTTCAAGCTCACTTAATTTTCTAATATATTTTTGTTTAAGATTTTCAATCTCTTGTTGTTCTTGTACATTGTTCGTCTTGGCATCAATAAAATCCGCCTTAAGGATTTTTGCTTTATGATTTGCTTCTTTTACGAAACCTAGTAGCACTTTCCAAGATTCAGAGCCCAAAGTAAGTCTATGGCTTACTGCTTTATCCAAAATACCTGCCAGATCGTATAACTGATCGTCTATTTTTTCTTTCATAGCTATAACATCAGAAGCATATTGTCTTAGTAGTTCAGCAGAATTTTCAAATTCAATGCGTGCTTCCTCCAGCCAAGGATTAACCTGGCGTTTCTCAAACTCATCAGTAAAAATAATAACATTTACAAGAGTATCTTCTAATGATGAAAAAAATTGCCTGTTTTCAGGATTGGTTGGAGAGGTTAACTTTGCTGTCTGACTCCACTCAACAACGCGTTCAATAACTTCATGTGGCTCTGCCGGACGGGACGTCGAAAGATGTCGTACATATGGTTTATTTCCGGCATAGTAAATAGGCTGTTTGCCGCGAGGAACTTCGATGACCAAAACTATAGAGTCTTTTTCCTTGGCAAATTTAACTATAGGGGTAATTGCAGGTTTAACATTATTGTTGCAAATGCCTTCAATCCTCTGACATATCTTATCGCGCTCTTTGGCGTTGTCCATTTTTTCTAATCCAATTAGTTCTCCCTCATCTGAAACCCCAATAAGAATTATGCCAAGATTGGTAGAAGCAAATGCAGCTATTTCTTTTCCGAGGTCATAGCCGTTTTCAGGGAAATTTTCTTTAAATTCTAAGCTTTGCCCTTCACCGCGATTACGCATAATCGAAAGTTGTTCAGATATTTCCTTATTAATCCACTCAGGGTCAATCGTGTCGCTTTGCATATTATTAAACTTATGAAAGGGTAGAAAAAATCATGCGAAGAAATTTTAAAAGATGCAAACCTGTCATGTCCACAGTTAAAGGATAAAGCAATTCGAAGAGTTTTTTGTGGAGAAGTAGCTTACACTACACATCCGGCTTTGATGTATGCAGCTTAACGAGAAGACCGATCGCCACTGCCGCGAGGCCGGGGATGGGCACCTTGCCGGAGAGCCAGCGGCGGACCGTGCTGCCGTCCACGTGCAGTTCCTTGGCCAGTTTCGTCTGCCAGCCCCATGTGCCGTAAAGACGTTCACCCGCCTCGCGCAGCTCTTCGGGGGTCATTTGCCCTTGCGAACTGTCTTTGGCGGGTGAACGCGTCATCTTTCATGCTCCTTCGCGCCGTTTGCGATTATTCCGCAGCCTCCTGAACGGATTCAGAGGAGCCGCGGATAAAATCGGACATCACGCCCGGAGTTGCCGAGTCAAACCCGACAATGTCCATCATTCCGGCATCGTTCGGATCGGCGATGGAGAACCCGTTCGAGGTCATGCCCACCACGATCAGCTTGGCCGGAATTCCGGATTTTGCCCGGTAGCGGCGCAGCGCTTCCACCGGATGGATCTGACCGAAATACGTCTCGTTATCCGTATAGACCACGAAGGTATCGATCTTCAGACCCTTTTCGATGGCGTACAGCATCGGCTGCGCGCAATCGGTTGCGCCGAAGGTATGGCCCTGCATCGTTCTTACGACGTCGTCCAGACGCTGTCTGGCTGAAATCGCAAGCGGGATCAGGCCGGTTGAAAAGCCCACAATATGGACGTGCTTTTCCACCGCTGCCGTCACCAGAGCCATTGCCGCAGACGCTTCGCTCGCGAGGATCGAGGTGCCTGCAATCGGTTGCTGCATGGAACCCGAGACGTCGAGCGCGAGCATGATGCGTGCGCCGGTCGGTTCGACGTTCTTGAACGACGCATAAAAAGCATCGTCCAGAGCATCGATGACCGAGGTCACCGGGGTCCATTCCAGCTTGCCTTTCAGCCCCTTTCCGCCGGCGTAGGTTTTCTGCGCCATCAGGAGGGTCAGCGGGTGGACCCGTGCCTTGCGGATTGCCTCCGGGTTGCGGATCGTCTCGGCGATATAATCCGCCGCGTCCGATCCGGTCGCCAACAGGCCGACCGCCGACATTTTCGCCAGGTTACGGATCATGGCCGTCATCGGCATATCCACCAGCAGAGCGTTCCAGACGTCCTGCTCGTTCAGGAGTTCCGTCGGAACCACTTCACGCGGCAGGGAGAAGGAACGGATGATGTCCACCGCATCCTTCACGTTTCCGGCTTTCTGCAAACGGACCATGCCGTCGATCAAGCGGAATTTTTCCGCCGCTTCGGCCAGACGCTCGGCATTTTCCGGCTGCACGGTCCACCCCAAGAGAGCACGTTTATCCGTGTCCTCCGTTTTCGGGTGCGCCAGACGCAGCAAGTCGCGGTGCGACCAGCCGTCACGCTGCTTGTATTTCACAAGCTGCAGGGACAGACGCTCGGACTCCATTTTCAGGTACCAATCCGCCACTGCGCGTCTCAGGCCACGGCCCCATCCCCTGAATCCCTCCACGAATTCCGCGAAGTGCAGGAGGTGGGTTCCAGTTCTGGCCACTTTCGGCAAAGCGGCCAGAGCCGCCTTGCGCGTATCCTCGTTTCCAAGGCCCGCGCACATGGCCAGCACATACAAGGCCGGATCGTTTTTCGGGGCGCGGCCCTCGGCGGAGATTTCCACCACGGTTTCCACGACCCTCACGCCGTCCTCCTCTATGCAGCTTTTTACGGCCTTTGCATTTTCGATGGTCAGCGCTCGTTCGGCGATGTAATAGGTTCCGGCTTCCGATCCGAGGATCAGGAAACGGGCGAGGCGCGTCCAGTTATCGACCGGATAGGCATATCCGCCCGCGCTGTTTTCAACCATGCCCTCCAGACCCTCGGTTTGCGGAGTTTGGGTTTTTCTGGTTGCAAAGTATCCTCTGTATTTCATGACGCACCTCTTTTCTGCTTTCTTTCACTTCTTTCAATCGTTTCGATAAAAAGGCCCGCACGATGCGGGCTTTTTCATTTCTTAGCGCAAACGGACATGTTTGTTATTCTGGCGTTCCTGCTCTACCACTGAGCTACAGCGTCTTGCGACACCGGCCGGATTCGAACCGGCGACCAGGCGATTAACAGTCGATAAGCCAAAATATCCGGCCCATCTGCGCTAAAAAAACTGCTTCCCGGGCGTGTTGCCGCCTGAGGGCGGTGATCGTTATGAGCGATAACCCTCCTGCTCCGGCCCGGAAAAATTTTCTTAGCGGTGGCGGGCGTGTTTGTGACACTGGCAACTCATTCGCTCTATCCACTGAGCTACGGAATGTTTCCACTCCGGCCGGAATTGAACCGGCGACCTAATGACCCGATAAGCCAACATCGCCGGCCCACCACCGCTAAAAAAATCATTGCCGGGCGTGTTGTTGCTTCAGGGACTTTTGCAACGGTAACCCTGAAACTCCGGCCCGACCCTTTTATAATTAGTGCATTGTGCACTAATTTGCAAGAATTATTTTTTATTTCCACTTTTGGCGTTTTGCTTTGGGAAGAAGCGTAACATTCGTCAGCCCTTTGCGAATATGGTTGTAGTGACCATAAGGAGGGACATATGACGGACATTCCCAAGGACTCTGTTGTCCAAGTTCATGAAGTATCAGGCGCCGATTCTGCGACCGGGATACTCAAGAGCGAGGCCAACAAAGCCCTTTTGACCGGGGCCGGTATCGGTGTTTTTGGATCCACATTGGCGGCGACTACGGGATTTGTCTGTCCGGTTTGTATACTCGCTACCCCTCTATTCCTTGGGTACGGCGGGTATCAGAAGTACAAAGAAATTTGTAACAGAAGCAAGACTTCCTCAACTGGAACAGACGGCGATGAACCTTAGTCTTTTCGTTTCTTTCTTGCCTAATCCCCTTTTTCGAAAGCCGACAGGAGAGTTATAACCTTATGACTTTCATTTCCTTTTCCTATAGAGATTCCATGGCAGTTTTCAGAGCCTTTTTTTGAGGAGAAGTCACGCAGGATGATCAGATTGTGTGTGCTGTCCAGATCGGATGTCATGCTGCCCTGCTCCGCAAACTCGGCGTAAGCTTCATAGTGCACTAAATTGCAATGATTATATTTTAAAAAAAATTTCAGGGCGTTTTTTCGATGGGGTAAGATATTGAAAGAATTTCTATTTTTTCGGTTTTTTCTTCGGTGCGGACGGTTACGGAGTCCCCGACCTGTTTTTTCATCAGGGCACGGCCCACGGGGGAGAGCCAGTTTATTTTTCCCACCGCGAAATTCGCCTCGTCCTCCCCGACCAGACGGATCGTGACTTCGGAGTCGTCCTCGCGGACATAGGTCACCTGCGCGCCGAAAAAGACGCGGTCCAAGTGTTGCTGTTTGGCGGGATCGACGATGACCGTTTTTTCGAGCCTTTTCGTCAGATAACGAGCGCGGCGGTCGATTTCGCGCAGGCGTTTTTTATTGTAGATGTAGTCGCCGTTTTCGGAGCGGTCGCCGTTGCCCGCCGCCCAGGCGACGATTTCAACGATCTTCGGGCGCTCGGTGTGCAGCAGGTGGTTCAGCTCCTTGTCCAGCACGGCGTAGCCCGTGGGAGTCATATAATGTTTCTCTTCCGGCGCTGCCGGGGGTTGTGGGCTGGTTTTGCGGGCCATGATTATGCCTTGCCGGAGGCAAATTTCTTCAGGAGCTTGAGAACCGTGTCGTTTTCCTTCTCGGTGCCGATGGAGATACGCAAGCACTTTTCCGTGCCCTTCTTTGAGGAAAAATCGCGGAGGATCACGTTATTTTTTTTCGCGTATTCATAGAATCCGTGCGCGTCCTTCATTTCGACGAGCAGGAAGTTGGCGTCCGACGGGTAGATATGTGTGACCTGAGCGGATTTTTTCAGTTCCGTTTCCATGCGGGTGCGTTCGGCCAGAAGTTTTTTGATGTTTGCTTCGGCGATGGGTTTGATGTCCGGCGAGAGGACGTGGAAAGCGGCCTCGACGCTCATGCGGACAAGAGGATAGGTTTCCAGGGCTTTGGTGCGAACAAGGGCGATAAAGTCGGTATCCGCCGCGAGCATACAGCCGATCCGCATTCCTGCGAAGGCGTAGGACTTTGAGAGCGTCCGCAAGATGATGAGGTTGGGCGTGCTGTCCAAATCGGATGTCATGCTGCCCTGCTCCGCGAACTCCGCGTAGGTTTCGTCGAGAATGACCACCGCCTCGCCTTCGAGGGCTTCGCAGATTTCGGAAATGGTTTCATGCGAGAAGGAGGTGCCTGTCGGGTTGTTGGGAGAGCAGAGGAAGACGAGCTTCGTTTTATTCTTTTTTTCTTTGGCCGCCTTGATAATGCCTTCGGTATCTAACGTAAATGTGCCTTGTGCCTTTATAAGAGGAACCTCGATCACGTTTGCGGGCTGGGCGCGGGAGTCGACGCCGTAAATCCCGAAGGTTGGCGGGGTGATGATGACGGAGTCTTTGTTCGGTTCGCAGAAGACCCGGATCAGAATCGCAATCGCTTCATCCGCGCCGCGGGTGATGACGATCTGATCGCGCTCCACGCCATAAGTACGGGCGAAGGCCTCCAGAAGGGCCAGAGGCTGCGGTTCCGGATAGCGGTTTAGGCCTTCCAGCCCCGGCAAATCATATGGGTTTTCGTTGGCGTTGAGGAAGATTTTGGTATCGTCCTTGGCCATTTCCATGCCGGCGGAGACGTAGCCCTCCATCGTTTTGAAATGCTTGCGGACCAGTTTTAAAAGCGGTGTCGTCATGGGAGGGATCAAGCCAGATTGCCGCGGAAAAAGAAAGGGTTTTCTTCTGATCAAATATTATCATTATAGAAAATCAATGCAGCCTTAAAACCAAGGCATCTTCAAGCCCTTATAAGCTGCGTAAAAACATTGATTTATCATGCTTTTTCCCTGTTTTTCCTGTGCTGGCCGTGCTATAGAAAATGATGTTCAAAAATCATGAAGAAAAACGTCCGAAAACAGCGGCTTAGGCCACCGATTCTTTATCAGGAAATACGTCAATGAGCGAGTCTACTGCAAGGAAAGTCAGTCCTATGGATGCGAGTAATGAATATGGCGCCGATTCCATCAAGGTTTTGCGCGGGCTGGAAGCTGTGCGTAAGCGCCCCGGCATGTATATCGGGGATACGGATGACGGCACAGGCCTGCATCACATGGTCTATGAGGTCGTGGATAACGCGATTGACGAATCGCTGGCCGGGCATTGCGACCAGATCGATGTCATGCTGAATGCGGACGGGTCCGTGACGGTGCGGGATAACGGACGGGGGATTCCGGTCGATATCCACCCGGAGGAAGGGGTTTCGGCGGCGGAAGTTATCATGACGCAGCTTCATGCGGGTGGAAAGTTCGACCAGAATTCCTACAAGGTTTCGGGCGGGTTGCACGGTGTGGGTGTTTCGGTGGTCAACGCGCTTTCGGAGTTTCTGGATCTCCATATCCGGCGCAACGGCAAGGAATGGTATATGCGGTTTAAGGGCGGGGATGCGGTCGAGCCGCTGAAGCCGATCCGTAATCTTGAGCCGGACGAGCGCAACGGAACGCAGGTCACGTTCCTGCCCTCCACCGCCACGTTCACGATGACGGATTTCGATTTCAAAACGCTGGAGGACCGCTTGCGCGAACTGGCGTTCCTCAATTCGGGCGTGAATATCTATCTGTCGGACAACCGCAATGAGAATGAAGACGAGCGGAAAACCATCCATCTGCATTACGAAGGCGGGATCGAGAGTTTCGTGCAGTATCTGGACCGGACGAAGAAGGCGCTGTTCGATCCGCCGCTGACGATCCGCGCCCATGACGATAAATCCTCGATCACTGTTGAGGCGTCGATGGAATGGACGGATGCCTATCATGAGACGATGTTGTGCTTTACGAATAACATTCCTCAGCGGGACGGGGGGACGCATCTTGCGGGGTTCCGGGGCGCTCTGACCCGCGTTCTGGGCAAGTACGCCGAAGAAAAAGGCATAACGAAGAAGGAAAAAATCAAGCTGACCGGCGAGGATATGCGCGAGGGGCTGACCTGCGTTCTGTCGGTCAAGGTGCCCGATCCCAAATTTTCCTCGCAGACCAAGGAAAAGCTGGTGTCCTCCGAGGTGCGGCCCGTTGTCGAATCGGAGATTGCCGACAAACTTGGCACCTGGCTGGAGGAAAATCCGGCCGAGGCCAAGCAGATCGTCGCCAAGGTGATGGAAGCGGCGATGGCGCGGGAAGCGGCGCGCAAAGCGCGTGACCTGACGCGGCGCAAGGGGGTGATGGATGTCTCCAACCTGCCCGGAAAGCTTGCGGATTGTTATTCGAAAGACCCGTCCAACTCGGAACTGTTTATCGTCGAGGGAGACTCGGCGGGCGGCACGGCCAAAATGGCTCGCGACCGTTACAATCAGGCGATCCTGCCGTTGCGCGGGAAAATTTTGAACGTCGAGCGGGCGCGGTTCGACAAGATGCTGTCCTCGGAACAGGTGGGGACGCTGATTACCGCGCTCGGCACCTCGATCGGGCCGGATGAGTTCAATATCGAGAAGGCGCGGTATCATAAAATCATCATCATGACGGACGCGGATGTGGACGGATCGCACATTCGCACCCTTCTGCTGACGTTCTTCTTCCGCTATATGCCCGACATCATCGAGCGCGGGTATCTCTATATCGCGCAGCCTCCGCTTTACAAGGTCAAGCGCGGGAACAAGGGCGAGCTTTACCTGAAGGATGAGCGGGCGCTGGAGGATTATCTGATCGACACGGCGATTGACGAAATCCGCATTGTGGATGCCAAGGGCGCGACGCGCACAGGCAACGATCTGCGCGATTTGTTGAAAAAATCCCGTTCCCTGCGGAATTCGATCAACGCGCTGTCGCAGCGGGCGGGCAACCGCCGCGTGGTGGAACAAGCCGCGATTGCCGGCGCGTTCGATGAGGGGATTTTCAACGATGAGGAGGCGGGAAAAACTTACGCCAAGACGACTATCGAGCGGCTCAATGCGCGGGAGCCTCAGAACGCACGGACATGGGAGGGGGAGTTTTCGGCCGAGAAGGGCTATAATTTCCGCCATAATGTGCGCGGTGTGAAGGAAACGGTTCGGCTGTCGCTGGACCGGGTGCGTTCGCCGGATGCGCGGCGGCTGCACGGGGCGCTGGACTGGCTGCGCGACCTTTTCGCCGGTCCGGTGGAGATTTTCAGCGGCGATAAGGTTCTGGCGAAGGTCAACGGCCCCGCCGCGTTCTATGACCGGATTCAGGAAGCCGGGCGTAAGGGTTTGACCACCCAGCGTTACAAGGGTCTGGGGGAGATGAACTCCGAGCAGCTGCGCGAGACCACGCTGGACCCGAACGCCCGCACGCTTTTGCAGGTGACGGTGAACGACGCGATCAAGGCGGATGAGATTTTCTCGACCCTGATGGGCGACGTGGTGGAGCCGCGGCGGGAGTTCATTCAGGATAATGCGCTGAAGTCACGGATTGATGCTTAGGGTCAAAATCCACAGCTTTTCTAAAGACCTGCAAACACAGGTTTTCTTCGCTTCCGCTTCTCAAATACGCCCAAGTATTCTGCGATGCAGTTCTCGAAAACCTGTGTTTTCGCTGACTTTATAAAAGCTGTGAGTCTCGACCCTAAGGGTCCAAGTATTCAATTTTGTTTTCATCGCAGAGCTTTTTGATTTCGGCTAAATGATCCTTAAAATCGCCGTAAATATCTACAGGGGCATAAAATTTATATTGGTTGTTGGCGACACGTTCAAGTTCTGGCCATATAAGCTTCATAATTGGTTTTAAACTTTTTGGGTCATTTTTGGCCCGGCTCTTAAAAAAAGATAAAAAACAACTGGCCATGTCAGAGATTGAATAGCGTTCTTCCTTAGAGCCTGACTCAGCAAATTCTTTAAGAATCTCTGTAATTGCGAAAATATAGTACTGAAAACATCTGCGGGGCATATCGCAGAACTCGTCGTAGTATCCCATAAAATTTCGCTTTAACTCTGGAATCACCTGCTCAATGGTCTTGCCAAAAAACTTTTGTTTTGCGTGGCCTCTATTCCATGTGGTTACACAATCTCTCGGTGGATCGTTCGACCAATCATCCCAATCCTTTTCGGTTGGCATTTTAAGTTTGAATTTTTTCATGCTTTTAGCCCCAAAATCTCCCGTGCTTCTTGCGCTGTTGCGGGGCGGCGATTGTGGGCGGCGCAGAGATCCACGACCTGTCTGACGAGGGCGGCGTTGGAGGGCGCGAGGTTTTTTGCATCCAGCCGGATATTATCCTCCAGCCCTGTCCTGCAGTGGCCGCCCCGTTCCAGACACCATCTGTTCACCTCGATCTGCGTCTTGCCGATGCCCGCCGCCGTCCAGGTCGCGCCGGGGAGAACACGCGGCAGCTCCGCGAGATAAAAATCCAAAATCCGGCGTTCGGCGGGCAGCGCGTTCTTGATGCCGAAGACGAACTGCACATGGACGGGTGGCTTTAAAAGGCCGCGTTCGACCAGCTTTCCGGCGTTGTAGAGCATATGAAGGTCGAAAATCTCGATCTCCGGCTTCACGTCGTATTTCAGCATTTCGGCGGCGAGATGGTCGATGAGGTCGGGCGGGTTGGCGTAGACGATGGTGGGGAAATTCACCGATCCTGTGGCCAGAGAGGCCATGTCGGGCTTCAGGTAAAGCATCGACCCGCGTTCCTCCATCGCCCTGCCCCGCCCGCCCGTGGAGAACTGGATGATCATGCCGGGGCAGTGTTTTTTGATCCCCTCCTGTACTTTTGCGAAAAATTCGGGGTCGGAGGATGGGGTCTGGTCCGCATTTCGGGTGTGGATATGGGCCAGCGTTGCTCCGGCCTCTAAGGATTCATGGGCGGATTCGACCTGTTCCTCTACGCTTATGGGAACGGCGGGGTTATGCTCCTTGCGCGGGACGGAGCCGCAGAGGGCGACGGTGATGATGCAGGGGGTGGCCACGGGTTATCCTTTCCTGAAAATGCCGGATTTCTGCGGGTTTATGCGCTAAACTTTCCATTTTCGTGACTTTGGCGTAGAATTTTGTTAGAAAAGTTACCGTAAGTCAATGACTTGGCGCGGGGGCTTGCGCCTTGGAAAAAAGGATTTTTGGGGTTTCGTATGGACGTTGCGCTGGTTTTCAATAAAGAGACAGGTTTTTCGCGGCAGATGACCGCCCGGGAGTTCGAGCAGACTTACCGCGGCAATGAAAGACTGGGGATTACGGCAACCAACCCCGGGGGCGATGAAGGGCTTGAAATTCTCTCCGTTGACAATCTGCTGCCGCTCACGTTCCGCAAGTCGCATACGCGGATGGGGAATACGGAGATTGTGCGGGCGTGCTGGGTACGTCCCGAAGGGCATGGCGACCGGGATCATGTCTTCAATAAGCACGCGCAGGAAGGTCTGGCCGATGCGGTCAAAGCGCGCCGGAACATTCTGCTCAGTTTGAACCTCGATCTGGCGTCGCGGCCGATTTCGTTCCGAAACCTCAAGGAAAAGGGGGCGAGCAACCCCGAGCAGTGGGTTGCGGCCAACCGGGGCAATTATCTCAGCATTCCCGTTCACTCCGCCGAGGAGGCCCGCGAAGTCCTGCTGAAAATCCATGAACTTGATGCTGATTTTCCCTTCCGCGACCGGGTTTTTGCCCTGCACCGTGAGTCGATCGTTCCCTACCGGAATTTTTTCCTTGGACACCGGACGGAGGATATGGCCCATCTTTACAACGCCATGCAGGAGCGGCGGGCGGGCGTTCCGGTCGGCGAGACGCGCATGATCGGTTTTCCGCGACTGTTCCGGCTTATCCCCACGGAAACAGCCATTCAGGAACATTTCGGCCGGGGAATCAAGGGCAACCGGGTCAATATGGGCGAAGGCAAGCCTCTGTTCAGTACGCTGATTTTCAGTAAGCACGATGAGGCGCTGCGCTCCGATCCCTATAAGATCCTGACCGACGAGCTTCTGGCGCACCGAAAGCAGGGCGTTTACGTTCTGGCCAGCCCTTCAGTCACGGTCGGAGAGTCGCCCGACGACTGGAAAATGATGCGCTGGATCATCAACGATATCAAGGCGCAGACGACGCCGACCGAGATTGCGGAACCTGCGCCTTCTGGCGGCAATGTTCAAGACGGACCCGCGCAGCACCAGCTCGGAATATAACGCCTATATCTCGACGGTTGAGAGATATTCGGGAATTTCCACCCGCCAGCCCAGATGTTCCTCAATCTTGAATTTCAGGGAAGACGCCGCTTCGGGTTCGCCATGCGTGAGGTAGGTCATGCGCGGGGGCTTGTTGAAGCCGCGCAGCCAATCGAGAATCTCGCTATAATCCGCGTGGGCGGAGAGCGTGTCGAGATTGTCTATCCGGGCGCGGACGGGGTAGAGGTGGCCGTGAATCTTGATTTCCTTTTCGCCATGAACCAGACGGGCGCCGCGAGTCCCCGCCGCCTGATACCCTGCGAACAGGACGGTGTTTTTCGGGTCGCCGATGTGGGCCTTGAGGTGGTGCAAGATGCGCCCGCCCGTGGCCATGCCGCTGGCCGAAATGATGATGCAGGGCATGTTCGCATTGTTGAGAATCCTTGATTCCTCAGGCGTATGAATCACTTTTGCGACACTGCAGACCTGCGCGCACAGGTGTTCGGAGAGGCGGTGTTCGTGGCCATGTTTCTTTAATATTTCCGTTGCGTTGGTCGCCATCGGACTGTCGAGGAAGATGGGAATATTCGGGATGCGGTTCTTGCGTTTGAGTTCATAAAGGTAAAACATCAGGCTTTGCGCCCGACCGACGGCGAAGGCCGGGATCAGGATCAAACCGCCGCGTGAGGCGGTATCGTTGATGATTTCCGCCATCTTGTCCAGTGGGTCGCGCCCCTCGTGCAGGCGGTCGCCGTAGGTGGATTCCAGAAGAAGGACATCAGCGTCCTGCACCTTCGCGGGGGCGCAGATGACGGGATCGTTCGGGCGGCCGAGATCACCGGAGAAGACAATGGCTGTCTGGCCGTCCGTTACGCGGATGCTGGCGGCGCCGAGAATGTGCCCTGCGCGGCTATAGGTGAAGGAGAGGATGTTGTTCAGGGCTTGCTCCTTGCCGAAATCCACGGGCTTAAAGCGCTGCAGGGCGCGTTCGGCGTCGCGTTCGGTGTAGAGCGGCAAGGCGGGCTTGTGCTTCGTGTAGCCCTCGCGGTTGGCGCGCGCGGCGTCCTCCTCATGAATTCTCGCGCTGTCGGGCAGGAGGAGCTTGCAGAGGTCAATGGTCGCATCGGTGGCGTAAATCGGTCCGTTAAAGCCATCGCGTACCAGTATCGGCAGATAGCCGCTATGGTCGATATGGGCGTGGGTGAGGATCACGGCGTCGATGGACGCGGGGTTTATCGGCAGCTTGTTCCAGTTGCGCTGGCGCAGTTCCTTCAGACCCTGAAACAGGCCGCAATCAATCAGGAATTTATGGTTTTCGTCTTCGAGGAGATACTTTGAACCTGTGACCGTACCTGTCGCGCCGAGAAATGTGAGTTTCATCTTTTTCCTGTGTTTCTTCTACCCAGAGCTTTTAAATCTCTGTCTGACCCATTATCCTGTATCTCATACTTGAAATCGTGGCCGGAAGATACCGGGTTAAAGGAATTGACGATGAAGACAATTTTGGGAGTTTTGGTTCTTGGCTTTACTTTTATGACGCCGCAGGTTTTTGCGGATTCGCCGCCCGTGAAGAAGGTCTACGATACAATCGTTCTGCACAGTGCCAGCCTGAGCCAGAATGCGACGATTGATAACAAGCAGGTCTATAAGGGCTTTGGGTGCGAAGGGGAGAATCTTTCACCTCAGGTCTCGTGGGAAGGGATTCCGGCGGAGGCCAAGAGCCTTGCGCTCACCTATTACGATCCCGATGCGCCGTCGGGTAGCGGCTGGTGGCACTGGACGGTGTTTAATATTCCGCTCTCCGTAACCGAAATTCCCGAGGGGGCCAGCGGGACTGAGGCGATACCCAAGGGCGCCATCGAGGGGCGGACGGATTTCGGGGAGTCGACGTTCGGCGGCTCCTGTCCGCCCGTGGGCGACAAGCCGCACCGCTATTTCCTAACGCTTCATGCGCTGGATGTTGAAAAGCTCGATCTGGATGCCAATGCCTCCGGCGCGATGGTGGGGTATTTCATCAATGCCCATTCCATCGGGCAGGCGCAGATCATGGCGGTTTATGGGCGTTGATTGATCTAGAGCTATGAGCAACCCAAACGATTTTGACACTTATCTGCTGCAGGGGCGGGAAAGCGGATTTTCCGACCTGTGGCGCTCGGTGCGGATATGGAGCGAGTTTTACCGCGGGTTTCGTGCACTGCGGAATGTGCGTAATTGCGTCACGTTTTTCGGTTCGGCGCGGTTTGGGCCGGACGACCCGTATTATCAACTGGCTTATCAAACTGCCACAGAACTGGGCAAGGCCGGGTTCAGCGTTATGACCGGAGGCGGGCCGGGGATCATGGAGGCGGCGAACAAGGGCGCACAAGATGCCGGGGCGGTTTCGATCGGCTGCAATATCAAGCTGCCCAAAGAACAGGTTCCGAACCCCTATACCGATATCAGCGTTGATTTCCATTATTTCTTTGTGCGTAAGGTGATGCTGCTGAAATACTCGCGGGCGTTTGTGCTGCTGCCCGGCGGGTTTGGAACCATGGATGAAATTTTTGAAGTTGCGACGCTTCTGCAGACCGAAAAAATCTGCGCTTTCCCTCTTATCATCATGGGCAGCGAATATTGGCGCGAATTGCAACCCTTTTTGCAGAATACGATGATCATGCACAAGACAATCGACGAGGCCGATCTACGTTTCGTGAAAATGACCGACGATCCGATGGAGGCCGTGCGGTTTATTCAGGCGGATAAAAACTGCGCTCCGCAGGATTAAATACTACATCCGTTCGGGGATTCCGATGCCCAGAAGGTTCAGCACTGTCTGTAAATGGCGGGCCGTGAGGGCGCACAAAGCCAAGCGACTGCCCCTTAGCGCTTCGTCATTTTCCGAAAGGATGTGGCACTTGCCATAGAAGCTGCTGAATTCCTGAGCGACCTTATAGGCATAATCGCAGAGAATATGGGGCGAGTAATTTTTGACTGCTAGTTGAATCTGATCTGGGAGTTCGCTGAGCAATAACGCCAGCGGCGTGTCCTCCGCTTTCAGAACGAAGGTGTTCGCGGTCTTGAACCCCTGCTCTTCTGCCTTTCTCAGGAGGGATTTTATCCGCACGGCCTGATAGAGCAGATAAGGTCCGGTCTTGCCCTCGAAGGCGGTCATGCGGTCAAGGTCGAAGGCATAATCCGCAATGCGGTTGTTCTGCAAATCCGCGAACTTTATAGCGGCGATGGCGACCTTGTGCGCGATCTCCTCTTTCTCTGCGGGCGGCATATCCTCGGCCAGCTTCGCCTCCTTCAGGCGTTCACGACCCTTATCAACGGCCATGGCGATCAGGTCTTCGAGCTTCATGACTCCGCCCGCCCGCGTCTTGAAGGGTTTGCCGTCCGCCCCGTTCATGGTGCCGAACCCGGCATGGGTCAATTCGACGGATTCCGGCACGATCCCACCCTTGCGTGCGGCACGGAAGACCTGCTCGAAATGCAGCCCCTGCCGCTGATCGACGACATAGATGATTTTGGCGGGTTTATTCTCCTGCATCCGGTCAACCAGCGTGGCCAGATCGGTGGTGCCGTACATCACTGCCCCGTCGCGTTTGTAGAGAATCAGCGGGGGGATTTCCTTTTTATCGTCTTCGCGGGCGACGTCTATCACCAGCGCCCCGTCATCCTTCCGTGCCAGACCTTGCGTTTTCAGTTTCTCGACCATGGGCTCGATCAGATCATGGACGCTGCCCTCGCCCTTCCAAAGGTCAAAGTGAACGCCGAGCGCGTCGAAATTCTTTTTCATGCCGTCTTTAGAAACTTTTACAAAATATTCCCACAATTCTCGATAGCCAGGATGCCCATTCTGCAACTCAACAGTAGCCCTACGAGCCCTCTCAGCACGTTCGGCATCGTCCTTACATGCTTTAGAAGCAAAAGGATAAATCTCTTCCAAGTGCTGCATGCTTATTTTAGGATTAAAAGGCTCTGCCGCAGTTTCTGCCAATATTTCTCCAGCTTCTTCGCCATCTTTTTGGGAGGTTAGAAGATACGAATTTTGTTTTGATTTATCTTGAGATGACGGCAGATAAAACATTGGAATATCAATATCCATTGGTTCAGCAGCAGTTTCAGCTTCTATAACTTCTACATTTTTCTTAGAAAAATATGGCCAATCGGGGTAACGAATTTCATATTCCGAAATGATCTGCCCCATCGGCGTGCCCCAGTCGCCGAGGTGAACGTCGGCGATGACGGCGTATCCGACTTCTCCGAGAAGGCGGCGCAGCGAGTCACCAATGATGGAGGAGCGCAAGTGACCCACGTGCATCGCCTTGGCGACATTCGGGCCGCCGTAATCGAGAATGACCGTCTGCCCTGCTGCTATTAGAGGGACGCCCAATTTCGGATCGTCGTTTAATTCCGCAAGATGCGCGGCGATAAAAGCATCGGTTACGGCGATATTGATGAACCCCGGACCGCCTATGGAAAGATCCGAGAACACCCCGTCTTTGTCGTTTGATTGGAGTTGATCGATGACAAGTTGCGCGATTTCGCGGGGGTTTTTCTTTGCGGCCTTGGCGGAGGGCATCGCGCCGTTGCACTGGAACTGGGCGGATTCCGATTGACCGGACACCATCACCCGCGCATATTCGGGCGGCAGGCCGAGGGCCGAAAAGGCCTGTTCGGTGATCTTTGTCAATTTAGCAGCCAGAGAGTCCATAACCCTGAATATTCCCCTTTGTTTCTAGGACGTTATGGAAGGTCTTGCTTTCGGGGTCAAGGGTCGTTGTGAAAAAGTTTGTGCTTCGCCCCTTGTTTTTGATTGAATCCCATCAACATCCTTTTGATCATAGTCAAATCTACTTTTGTGAACTTGTGCTAGGCTCTTTTTTTATTTGAGGGTTATTGTCATGAAAAAGATCATTTATTTATTCTTGTCCCTTTTTGTTTTTTTCTCTTCTTCCGCCTTCGCGGAAGAGGTCAGCCAGATTGCCGCCGCGAAGGCGTTTGAGGATGCCGATCTTGTCTATGACGGCTTGATCGATGCGGCGGAATTCGAGATGTATCATCAGAAGATCTTTCCTTCCCTTGACCTGAATTCCGACGGAAAGGTGACGTTCGGTGAGTGCGTCGGCGGGTGTTTCGCCGCCAATCCGGGGGTCGATAAGGCGGCGGTCAGCGGCCATGTTTCCTACCGCTTCGAGGCGATCGACGCCAATGGCGACAAAGAGATGACGCTGCAGGAATATATTGAGTATTCACGCGACCGTTTCCCCTATTATGACACTAACGGCGATGCCGGGATCGATATCAACGAGTTCTGCTCTTTTTATAATGAGTCCCTGCCCTGCACGTTTAAAGTCTCTCCGTCCATGATGAAGGAGTAAGCGATGAAATCCATACTTCTGGCCACCGATCTTACCAATAATTCCGACCGGGCGATGGAGCGGGCGCTCAAGCTGGCGAAGGAGCAGAAATGCCCGCTGCATCTCCTTCATGTGCTGCCGCAATACCGGGCGAAGCGGGTCAGCACGGCTTTAAAGGCGGCGACCGAAGACATGATGCGGGGGTATCTGAAGGATTATAAGGATGCGGCGGCCGTTAAAACCTCAGTTATGGCAGTTGCCGGATCGGACGTCCATGAAGAGATTTTAAGGGCCGCGCATAAGGTCAAGGCCGGGCTGATTGTCCTAGGGCTGCACGGGAAGACCAAGATTCCCGATCTGTTCGCCGGAACGACCGCCGAGCGTCTTGTGCGGAAAGGCAGTGTCCCTGTCCTGATGGTTAAAAACAAGCCCATCGGGGCGTATGCGAACGTCGTGTGCGCGGTGGATTTTTCGCCGAGTTCACGGGCGGCGCTGCGTCTTGCCGCCTCTCTTGCCCCACAGGCTTCATTTTATGGCGTTCATTCCTATGAGGTTCCGGTTTATCCGTTCGAGACTTCCTATATTTATCTTGAGACCAAGGTTGCGGTTCTGGACGAGGATCAGCGGCGAATGGAAAAGTTCGTTCTGGAGGAGAGCAAGCTGGCCAAGAAAAAGGGCAAGGCGGGGATCAGGCTGACCGGGCGGGTCGTGCAAGGTCCGGTTTATGATGTTCTGGCCAAGCAGGTCAAAAATACCAAGGCGGAGCTGATTGCCATGGGCAGCCACGGGCGAGTCGGGCTTATGCCCTCGCTTCTGGGCAGCTTGGCGGGAACGCTGCTGACCCATCCCCCCGCCGATGTCCTTGTGGTGAGGGAAAAAGCATGAGCTATATCCGCAAGGTCATCGGCAACGACGAGAAACTTCTGGCCACGTTCCGTCCGCACTGGATTTATTTTCTGGAGGGGCTGCTGGCTCTGAGCGCCTTGAGCGCGATCGGGTTTCTGATCGATTATTATCTGTATGCCTTCTTTACGCATAACGCCGTCAAGTTCAATGTCGATCTTTACTTTCTAGTGTTTAACGAGCGGTTTACGCCGATCCCGTGGATTTTTGTGTTTACGGGGTTTGCGATTTTTATTCCGCTTTTTCTTGTTTGGATTTCCACGGAAGTGGGGCTGACGAACCAGCGGATTATTCACAAGCGCGGGCTGATTTTCATTCAGATCGATCAGGCCGATCTTGAGGATATCAGGGGTGAACACGTTATACACGGCTGGTTCGGGTGGCTGCTGGGGTACGGGCGGGTGCGGCTGGATTGCCGTTTTGTGGAGGATATCCTGCTGCCTGCTCTCAGCAACCCTTACAAGCTGGTGAAGGCTTCGCATTCGGCGCGGCTGAAGAATCCGGCGATTGAGTACGGGCATGATGAGTTCTGGGCTAATATGGAGAAGATCGAACGGGCGCGGAGCGAGGCCCGGGAGAAGAGCAAGCTGAATATGCTGAAGCAAAAAATGAAGGGGAATTTCGGGAAGGCTTCGGCTGCACAGGCTGCGAACGTGAATAGTACCTCCAAATCCGCCAAGAAGGGGCCGCACAAGAAGGCGGCTTAGACGGGCGGCCTTATCAATAGCCGCGCTTACTTGCCTATTTATGAAAATTTGAATTTTCCAGCTTTTCGTGTTACTTATACGGGATGAAAGAGCAGTTTTATCATCATTGCTTTGCCTTGGATCAGGTTGAAAACGGGGATAAGGTGCCCGTTGGCGGGGGATTTATCGGATCCAAAGATATGCCTTATTCCGTTGAGGCGGATTTTGAGACTTTTTTTGACCGTGTCTCCGGGCCCGCGGATACCTATCTTCAGACTTTGAGAAAAGACGAGTCCAGGAATTTTTTTGCCCAGACTTACGCCGGCGTTCCTTATGATTTCGCTACCGTGGCTCAAGCTTTTTCCGGGGTTATCGAAGGTAAAAGGAAAAATCAGTCTACAAACGAGTTTGCCCGCTCCACCCTGTACCGTAACCATCCCGATCAAACTCCAAAACTTTCTGAAATTTTCAAGGCCAATCATGCGATGTGTGTAGAATTTGCTCTTCTGGCCAAAAGGTATCTGGATAGCCACGGCATAAAAAGCCAACTCATGTCGGGTGAATTCATTCAGAGGGTTAATGATGACGGCGTTAATTTTCCTGATCCTCATACTTTTTTACTGGTCGAGGCAAAGGGAAAAGAATTTGTTTACGATCCCACAATTCCTGTTCTGAACGACCAGGGTACAGCCCTGGCATCGATTCTTGTGCCAGCGGTTTCCTTTCGCTCCGTCAGCGAACGTCTAAAATCAGAACCTACGATGATAGCTTGCAAAAATTTGGCTTCGGGCAGCACGCGGTATTATGGCGTAGGCGATATGGCGAATGTCCTGCCAGAAAACCTGATTTCAAGACCGGAAGACCCTGCTCTTTCTGGTTAAATCGGGCCGCATAGCTCCCTGCACTATTCGATTTTACAGACTTCTCAGATAAATTTTGAAAATTATCTTGTATGTATTCATATGTATGTATTACTATTTATGCATAGATATATATTAAGAGGTTTCCATGAGTAACCTACCAAGAAGCGCGAGTCTTCCTGAAGTTTTTAAAATTCATAAAAAAAATGTCAAAACGCGCAAAGGCCGGACAGACGCCAGCAAGGATGAGCGCAAGCGCTCTCCTGTCGGGGAATATCTTAAGTCCTGCAAAGCAAAACCTCCGCGCTGTGACCATTCCACTTATTATTTCCACGGAGACGTCTTTCCCGATCCTTTCCGGCCTTTAGAGTCCGTCTCACAATTCATGGAGGACCAGACCAGCGAAGGGTATTTCTGGATCAAACACCAGAAATTTTTGCTGCAAAAATTTATAGGGTTCCGCGAAGGCGGGGCTGATACGCTCGCGGTGCTAAAGAAATCTTTCCGCTCCGCTTTTTCAGGCTTATCCGCGATTCCGGGTTATTTTTCACCCGTTAAAGGCTATACTCTGCTCAGGCCTCCCATAACCGGACCCTCCCGAAAGAGGGAAGCGAAAATCCGCGTTGGTTTATCTATCTTCAAGGTGCTCCCGGATGATCAAAATAATTTTCGTCTAGATAAAGAGTGTCTTCTGACCAAACGGAAAACTACGCTCTTTAATGAAAAGGATTTTTTTACGCAAAACGATCAAGTGAAAATTAAAAGCGTTTGGATCCACCCTCATGGTAAATTCGCACTTATTTACTTTTTTTCTCAAAATCATGCTTTTTTTAAACCTGAGTCAAAATTCTGTATCAGGCTGGTCGATACGGAATCCGGAAAAACTCTGGAAGAAACCGATACCGCCACCTATGACTTTTTCTTTGAAGCCTGGCATCCGACTGCGAACACTTATTACTACACCAAAAGCTCCAAATCCCCTTATCTGAAAGATTTATATGCTCATGAAATAGGCGATTTCCTGGAAAAGGACGCCGTTGTCGTTGAAAACTATTCTTCCGAACATTCCAGCCTTGACACCTACTGGAGGTTTGAAGAAATGGCGCTCTCCGGCCGCCATCTTGTCCTGAGTAAGTACAACAAGCATATGGGCATCCCGCTTCGGCAATATTTAACCGACGTCCGCTTTCCTGAGCGCCTTGTAGAAATTCCTGTATATTTAAGCCATAATTATCCAGACTTTTTCGGGTTTAACGATCAGACTTTATATGCCGCGAAGAGTCTTGATTTTCGAAAGAAACAAATCCTCAAGTTTTCGCTTAAAAATTACCGAGCCGGAGAAAAACAGGTCGTCGTTTCCACGCTAGAACTTGTGGGCTCAAGCGCCCCTATTTTAATCAATAATCATATTATTACTGTTGAGGTCTCGCGCCTCGAACACGTCATAAGGGCGTATAATCCAGAAGGCCATATGGTTTTTGAGTATAAGCCGAATAATTCTTCAAGCCTGGAGATCGTTTCCGTTGATTATGAGGGGCTGACTATTGATGTCAGGATCAATAATTATCTTCATCCCTATGAACTCATCCGCCTTGATGTCAGAGATTTTCGAACCACCCCGTTAGTAAAGAAAAGAAGCCTGAAAGACACGCGTGATCTTGTGGTTTCAAGGGAGATGGCTTTGTCGGCCGATGGAACACCCGTTCCGATGACTCTTATCCATCGAAAGGACACTCCGCTGGACGGGACGGCGCCGACCATTCTGTGGGGCTATGGCGGTTTTGGCCTGTGTTCTGTCCCCGCTTATGATCCCTTCATCTCCGTCTGGCTTCAGAGCGGCGGGATTTATGCCGTCGCTCATGTGCGCGGCGACGGAGGCTGGGAGCCGGGCTGGGCTGAGGGAGGGTCAGGGCGTCTCAAGCCGAACACTTTTAAAGATTACATTTCCTGCGCCGAGCATTTGATCAAATCCGGCAAAACGTCCTCCCGTAAACTGATTGCCATGGGGGCCAGCAACGGCGGGCTTACCGTTGTTGCCTCCATGCAAAAAAGGCCGGATTTATTTGCCTGCGTGATTTCCCAGATTCCGGTTCTGGATATTCTCAATATGTGTATCGGCCAAGATTACTATCGTTGTACGGCCTGGGGTAAAGATTACGGAAATCCTATGGTTCCTGAAGACCTTAAGGTCATTTCCGGCTACTCCCCGCTGCAAAATATTGATAAGGATACAATCTATCCGCCCTGCCTGGTTATGACCGCGGGGGAAGATGCGACCGCGCACCCTGCCCATGCCCTTAAATTTGTTGCAGCCATGCAGGAAGTGACCCCCCAATCCCCATGCCTGCTTTTCTGGAAGGACAAGGGCGGGCATGATGATCTTTTCAGAAATGAATCCGGAGGCACCGACTATGATGCCTATGGCGTGATGTTCTCGTTTATTGAAGCGGCTCTGAAAGGTCAATGAAGGAGGCTGGTCAAGCCGCCGTCCAGCCGCCGTCGATGGCGATGGATGTGCCGGTGATGTTCTGGGCGGCATCGGAGCAGAGGAAGAGAGCGGTTCCGGCAATCTGCTCTACGGTTACGAATTTCTTGGTCCATTGCGCGGCGAGCAGGACGTTTTTGATCACTTCGTCCTCGGAGATGTTTCTCGCTTTCGCCGTATCCTTGACCTGCCCTTCCACCAGCGCCGTCCAGACATAGCCGGGGCAGATGGCGTTGCAGGTGATGTTGTTCTGCGCGACTTCCAGCGCCACGGATTTCGTGAAGCCGAGGATGCCGTGCTTGGCGGCGACATAGGCGCTTTTGAAGGGTGAGGCGACGAGCGCGTGGGCGGACGCGATGTTGATGACGCGGCCCCAGCCTTGCTTTTTCATCAGCGGAACGGCGGCGCGGACCATGTGGAAGCCTGCCGAGAGGTTGATGCCGATGATGGCGTCCCATTTTTCCGGCGGAAAATCATCGACCGGGGAGACGAACTGGATCCCTGCGTTATTTACAATGATATCCACCGATCCCATGGTTTTTTGGGCTTCGCTTACCAGAGCGGCGATCTGATCGGGTTTGCTCATATCGGCACTGTTATAGTGGGCCTTCACGCCCTGCCCCTCAATTTCCCTGCGGAGTTTTTCGATCTCCTCGGGCTTGCCGAAACCGTTCATGACGATGTTAATGCCCTGCGCGGCGAATCCCCTGGCGATGCCCAGACCTATGCCGCTGGTTGAGCCTGTGATGATGGCGGTTTTTCCCTTGAGCATTTTTCTGAGTCCCTCTGCGCTGCTATGAATCTGGTGTAAACTTGTACCGATTTTATGCTGCCTTGGCGTTTTTCAAAATGGTTTCTTTATTTATTAGAGAAAATTACTGTACAGGCGGGCGTATGTGTGCGAAGTTCGCGGCACACTGAAAATCGATATGAGGTTTTGCCATGGGCTTCAGCTTTTTTCCTAAAGAGGACAAGTTTTACAAGCTTCTTGAGGCGATGTCGGAGGAAGCTTACGAATCCACAGCCGGGTTCAAGGACTTCATCAACGGCGCCCCCGTCGACCGCGCCAAAAGAATCGAAAAAATTCATGCAATACGGGCGCAATCCAAGGTTACCTCCGCCAAGCTGACCGAGGAACTCTGCCGATCTTTCATCACGCCTTTTGACCGGGAAGATATTCAGGATATCGCCAATATCCTTTATAAAGTCCCCAAAATCATCGAAAAAATCGCCGACAGGATTTCCATGCACGGGATGTCCACGGAGGGTGGTGATTTCACGCATCAGGCGGAGCTGATTCTCAAGGAGGCCGAAGCAACGCGCGTTCTTCTGAGGGCGCTTTTGTCCAAAAAAGATCTAAAAACCGTCAGAGAGAATGTCAAACTTCTGAAAGATCTTGAGCATCAGGGGGACAAGCTCCGTAACGAGTTGATCGTGGCGCTGTTCAAGAGCGACCGGGATATCCGTGATCTGCTTTTGCGCCGGGATATCTACGATATGCTGGAGAAAGTCGTGGACCGGTTCCGCGACCTTGCCGGCGTCGCGCTCCAGATCGTTCTCAAGAACAGCTAGCGCCCGGCCATGGAAGCGGCATTAATCCTTTTGATCGTTGCGGTGGTCCTGACCCTGATTTTTGATTACATCAACGGTTTCCACGATGCCGCGAACGCGATTGCCACGGTGGTTTCCACGCGGGCGCTCAGCCCAATGGCAGCGGTTATTTATGGCGGTGTGCTTAACTTTGCGGGTGCCCTGATCGGGACGGAGGTTGCGGCCACCATCGGGAAGGGTCTGGTCAACGCGGAAACTATCACGATTTATACCATCATCTGTACGGTCATGGCTGCAATCATCTGGAACCTTATCACGTGGTATAAGGGGCTTCCGACGAGTTCCTCCCATGCGATTATCGGCTCCCTGCTCGGCGCTACTTATTTTTCCAGTGCCGCCGGCTGGGACAGCATTATTATGGGCGGAGTGGTCAACAAGGTGGTGATTCCGATGGTCGCCTCCCCGATTCTGGGTATTACGATCGGTTTTTTTATCATGGTCGTTCTGACATGGATTGTTTATCGGCTGCCCTTGTCCAAGACCAATAAGGCCTTTTCCAAGCTTCAGATCATATCCGCCGGGTTCATGGCCCTCAATCACGGGCTGAATGACGCCCAGAAGTCGATGGGCATCATTGCCCTTGCTCTTATCCTGACCTATCCGACAGATGACTTTGTTGTGCCGCTGTGGGTCAAAATTTCCTGCGCTCTGTTTATGGGGCTTGGCACCATGGCCGGCGGGTGGAAAATTATCCGTACGCTGGGCAGCAAGATGATCAAGCTGCAGCCAATTCACGGATTTGCAGCGGAAACGACAGCTTCGGGGATTATTTCGGCGGCTTCCGCTTTTGGGATTCCAGTTAGTACGACTCACGTGATTACGACATCAATCATGGGGGTGGGAATGTCCAAGCGGGTTTCCGCTGTGAAGTGGGGTCTGGTCGCCAATATCGTCTGGGCCTGGATTCTGACAATTCCGCTGACTTTCGTTTTTGCGGGTCTGCTTATGTCGGTCTTCAGGGTGTTTATCGGCTAAAAAATTCCTTGCGCCTCTCCTTCCCCGTCTCAATGGGTTGTGATAGCTCTTAGATATTCTTTATTTTATTTTTTGGGGTGGGCGATGCGTGACCGTTTATGGTGTGCACTTTTTCTTTTTGTGTGTGTTTTTTCCAGCGTTTCCGCCCATTCATCCGACACTCCTAAAACGCTTAGCATCCTGCGGGTGACGCCCACCGGGGAAGATGTTCCGCCGGGGAATCAGATCGTCATCGAATTCAACCGCCCCGTCGTTCCGTTGGGGCGGATGGAGCGGACCGTTGAGGAAGTCGGCGTTTCGATTACGCCGCCCTTAAAGTGCCAGTGGCGCTGGCTTAATACGTCCTCCCTGTCGTGTAATCTCGACAGCGCGGATACGATGGCGCCCGCCACGAAGTATGTCGTGACGATTGCGCCTGTCATTACCGCTGAAGACGGCGGAAAGCTGGCGAAAGAGGAAATGAGCGGCTTTATTACCCAGAGGCCGGATGTCAGCTATACCAACTTCAATACTTGGCGCTCTCCTACGCATCCCGTCATCCGGGTCGTGTTTACGCAGCCGGTGTCACGATCATCGGTCGAGCAGCATTTGTTCATTGCGCCCTCCGGCGGCGGAACGCGGGTTCCTCTTTTGGTTAAGCCTGATGAAGACTGGCAGAAGCTGCCTGATTACGTCCTTTCCCCAACGGATAAACTCTGGGTGCGGGTCGATCAGCAAGCGCGGCAGAGCGACGACCAAAAGACTGAAATCAACGGCGAGGAGGCGCGGCGCGTCTGGCTGGTGGAGCCGCAGAGCGAATTGGCTGTGAATTCCGCCGCCACCTTAAGGATCGAGCCGGGATTAATTTCCGCCGAAGGGACAGAACCGAGCGCGCAGAGCCGGGATATTGTGAGTTTTCAGACGTTTCCGGATTTTGGCTTTGCCGGAGTGAGTTGCACAGCCAATGACGGCTCCTCGATCTTGATCCCTCCCCAAATGACGCCGGATCAGAGGTTATTGTGCAACCCACTGCGCGGGGTTTCGCTTGCGTTTACGGTTCCCGTCTTGCGGTCTGAGGTCAAGGACAATGCCGTTTTCAAGCCCAGCCTGTCCGGAGATAAGAAAGATTACAATCCGTGGGGCGATGAGAACCGCGACTGGTCGAGCCTTGGAACGCCCCATTCCGCCGACCGGCTTTATTATGTCGGGCTTCCCGTTGGGCTGAAGGCGGCGCAGGAGTATGTGCTGAGCCTTCCCGCCTCCGGTTTTGAGGATGAGTTCGGGCGCGTCCTGCCGCAGGCTATTGAGATGAAATTCTCGACCAATCACCGCAATCCGAATTTCGAGATGCCGCATAAATATGCCGTTCTGGAGAGCCAGACGGATAGCGAGTTGCCGTTTTATGTCAACAATCTTGAGTCTTTCACGTTTAACTACCGTTCGGTGACGCCGGACGGGGTGAAGGAGAACCAGACCTATTCCAAGTCGGTTCAAAAAATCGAGGATATCCAGTACGGGGTTCCGGGCGGTGTGCGCGAGATGCTGGGCGGGAAATCCGGCGCTCTCTATGGGTTTCTCTCGACGTATCCTGAGGTTGCCGATAAATGGGAAGGCGACCGCAAATTGTTCGCGCAGGTGACGCCGTGGCAGGCGCATTTGAAGCTGGGGCATTTTAATTCCCTGCTCTGGGTGACTGATCTGGCGACTGGATTGCCTGTCGAAGGCGTGAAAGTCAGTCTTTACACGGATTCTCTGCCGAATATTTCGGCTCCGAAGGATGTTCTGGCGACGGCTGTCACGGACTCTCAGGGGATTGCGATCCTGCCGGGAAGCGAGACGCTGGACCCGCTGCAGAATTTGCTTAATGCGTGGGACGATGCCGAGGTGCGGTTGTTCGCCCGTCTGGACAAGGGGGCGGAGATGGCGCTGCTGCCACTGGCGCCGAGTTTTGGCCTCGATACGTGGAATCTTTCCGAGGACGGCACGAACGCCTATACACGCGACCGTTTCGGGCATCTGAAAAGCTGGGGCATGACGGCGCAGGGGATTTACCGCGCCGGGGACACCATGCAGTACAAAATCTTCCTGCGGAACCAGAACGAGCGGACTCTGACTAAGCCGCCTAAGGGGCGCTATACGCTTGAGATTGTCGATCCGACCGGAAAGACGGTGCAGGAGGTCAAGGATGTTGTGTTCTCCGATTTCGGCGCGTATGCAGGGGAATACCCCATTCCTCAATCGGGCGCTGTCGGCTGGTATCGCTTCAAGCTGAAGGCGGACTTCCGGGTCAACCCGCCTGCTGAGACCGCCGAAAACCCCGAGGCGGCAGATGAGTACGAATATGAGGAAAAGGACGAGCAATTTACGCTTTATCCGCTGCAGGTTCTGGTCAGCGATTTTACGCCCGCGCCTTTCCGTGTAACCACTGAGATCGGCGGCGACCTGTTCCGGCCGGGCGATGCGATGACTATTGAAAGTCTTGCGGCGCTTCATTCCGGCGGACCTTATGGCGATGCGCTGGCGCGGGTAACCGTGACCCTGAATATGGGCAGCTTTACGTCTGACAATCCTGCAGCACAGAATTTTTACTTCGGCGGGTCGAGCGAGGGGCTGAGTTCCGAGCAGCTTTTGCAGAAGGAGCAGAAACTAGACGATAAGGGGGCATGGGCCGAAGTTTTC
This sequence comes from Alphaproteobacteria bacterium, assembly GCA_016699735.1. Taxonomy (NCBI): domain Bacteria; kingdom Pseudomonadati; phylum Pseudomonadota; class Alphaproteobacteria; species Alphaproteobacteria bacterium. The sequence goes on along the minus strand of CP065008.1, from coordinate 1,007,930 downwards.
GTTCTGCCGCAGCAGCCGATTTATTACGGGACGCTTGCCGTGGAGAGCGCGGTGCAGGACGACCGAGGTAAGTCCGTTGCTTCACTCGCGCAGGCGGATTATGTGGGCGTTGACCGATTTGTCGGTGTGAAAAGTCCGCAATGGTTTTATACCTCCAAGCAACCCGTGAACCTACAAACGCTTGTCGTGGACGATCAGGGCAGTCCGGCTGCGGGGACGACGATACAGTCCGTGATCGAATATGAAGAGATCAGCGTGGCCAAGGTCAAAGGGGCCGGGAACGCCTATCTGAGCGATATTACGCGGGAATGGAAACAGGTTGCAGCCTGCTCGCAAGTCTCGGCGCTCGAAGGTCAGGATTGCACGTTTACGCCGGAGAAGGCCGGAACGTACCGCATGATTGCCAAGATTGCTGATACCAAGGGTCGCGAACACAAGACCGAGATCATGATCTGGGTCGCTGGCGATGACTACGTGCAGTGGAACGATGAAGATAAGTACATCCTGCCTGTCATCCCCGAAAAGAAAGATTACAAGGTCGGGGATACGGCCAAGTTTCTCGTCAAGAACCCCTACCCTGGCGCGAAGGCACTGGTGACGGTTGAACGGTATGGGATCGTCGAGCATTTCGTGCAGACCCTCGAGGGAGGCGCTCCTGTGCTGGAAATCTCGATCAAGCCGGACTACCTGCCGGGATTTTATCTTTCGGTCATGGTGGTTTCGCCGCGAGTTGACAAGGATGTGCCGCCGCTGGGGCAGGTCGATCTGGGTAAACCCACATTCCGGCTGGGTTATGTGACCATGCCCGTGCGTGACCCGTACAAGGAAATGACCGTCGAGGTGAAGGCGGCGCAGGATGTTTACCGTCCGCGCGACAAGGTTCAGGTTTCTCTGACCGCTGCGCCGCGCCATGCGACGGAAAAAGCCGAGCCGATCGAACTGGCCGTTGCTGTGCTGGATGAATCCGTCTTCGATCTTATCAGCGCGGGGCGCGATGCGTTCGATCCTTACAAGGGATTTTACGATCTCGATGCGCTGGATTTAAGAAATTACAGCCTGATTTACAGACTTGTCGGGCGGCAGAAATTCGAGAAGAAGGGCGCAAATCCCGGTGGAGACGGCGGCGGCGATGTCGATATGCGGAACCTGTTCAAGTTTGTCAGCTACTGGAACCCTGCGCTGAAGACCGATGCGAACGGGCAGGCTTCGATCACGTTCGATGCGCCGGATAATCTGACGGGCTGGCGCGTCCTTACCGTGGCGACGACACCGACCGATCGGCTGGGGCTTGGTGAGGGGACGTTCAAGGTCAACCGTCCGACCGAGTTGCGGCCCGTGATGCCCAATCAGGTGCGCGAGGGCGATACGTTTACTGCCGGATTCAGCGTGATGAACCGCACGGATGCGCCGCGTACGCTCACGGTTAAAATCGAGGCGTTCGGGGATGTTGCGACCAAAGATTCAGACGTGGTTTCTGCGGAACAGACCGTGACGCTGGAGCCGTTCAAGCGACAGACGGTGTATGTGCCTATAGAAGCCAAGATGCTGCCCGTAGACCGGGAAATCGCCGATGGTTTAATTACTTTCCGTGCGTTCGCGGAAGACGCCGCGGACAAGGACAGCATGGAATTCACCCTGCCTGTCCATAAGAAGCGCGTGTTCGACGTGGCCGCGACGTATGGCACGACGACCGAAGCGAAGGTTTCAGAGAATATCCTGTTCCCTCAGGAGATTTATACCGATAGCGGGGATGTCAGCGTCGTGCTTTCGCCCTCGGTCATCGCCAATCTTGCGGGCGCGTTCCGCTATATGCGCGATTATCCCTATATCTGCTGGGAGCAGGTTCTAACCAAGGGGGTTATGGCCGCGCATTACAAGGAGTTGAAGCCGTGGCTGCCGGAGTCACTTGTCTGGGACGGGGCTGATAAGCTGCCGCAATCGACGCTTGATACGGCTGCGAATTATCAGGCGCCGAATGGGGGGATGACTTATTTCGTGGCGACGGATGACCGGGCGGACCCCTATCTCAGCGCCTATACCGCGATGGCGTTCAACTGGCTGAAGAAGGACGGGTATACGATTCCTGCCGATGTCGAGAAGAAACTGCATGATTATCTTTTGAATTTCCTGCGGCAGGATGCCGTGCCGGATTTTTATCAGCCGGGGATGACCTCTACGGTGCGGGCCGTGGCGCTGGCCGCTCTGGCGCGTGAGGGGAAAATTGCCGCCGATGATGTTCAGCGTTATGCGCCGCATCTGAAAAATATGAGCTTGTTCGGGAAGGCGCATTATCTTCAGGCCGCGTTGATGTTCGAGAACACCAAGGCGAGTGCCAAGGAAACCGTTGATATGATTTTCGCGGCGGGGAACGAGACGGGCGGGAAGTTCATGTTCAGCGAGACTCTGGATGACGGGTATCTGCGTCTTCTGGCCACGCCGCTGCGCGATAATTGTGCGATCCTTTCGGCGTTTCTTTCCTATGGGAAAACGGATGCGGGGAAGGAATTGATCGGCGACAAGCCGTTCAAGCTGGTGCGGATGATCACGCAGAGCCGGGAGAGCCGCGATCACTGGGAAAACACGCAGGAGAATATGTTCTGCATGAACGGGCTGATCGAATATGCGCGGGTTTATGAAACCGATAAACCCGCGATGAAAGTCACGGCGGCTTTGGACGCGCAGACGTTCGGGGAAGCTGCGTTCAAGGATTTCCGTGATACGCCTGTCACACTTTCCAAGATGATTACGGCGGAGGATCCCGGCCAGAAACGCGCTCTGAACCTGACCAAAGACGGTCCGGGGCGGCTTTATTATGCCGCGCGGGTGCGCTATGCGCCGAAATCCGGGTGGGAGAACAAGATGAACGCCGGAATGGATATCGGGCGCGAATACAGCGTGAAGAAGGACGGCAAGTGGACGATCCTGAAAGACGGGGAAGCCATCAAGCGCGGCGATCTGGTGCGGGTCGATCTGTTCCTGAACCTCCCTGCCCCGCGCAATTTCGTGGTGGTCAACGATCCGCTTCCGGGCGGGCTGGAGACCGTCAACCGCGATCTGGCTACGGCCTCAACCGTGGACGATGCGGAGGCGGTCTACGATCAGGCGGGCGGGTCACTGTGGTTTAAATACAGCGACTGGCGGGAGTATAATTTCTCGTTCTGGAGCTTCTATCACAAGGAATTGCGGCATGACTCGGCTCGGTTCTTTTCGGACTGGCTCCCGGCGGGGAATTATCATCTTTCCTATGTCGCGCAAGCCATCGCGGACGGTACATTCGCTGCGCCGCCCGTGCGGGCCGAGGAGATGTACGATCCCGATGTTTACGGGCGCGGGCAGAATGGGGCGCTTGTGATACAGACCGGGCCGTGAGTGGAATATGGATTTACTCAACGACCCCCGATGGCTTCGCTTGCACGATAACTCATGGATCTGCCCTTGTTGTGGTCAATCGCATGTAGGTCTTTTTGATCTTGGCACCGATGCGCCTAGCCTATGGCAAGATTCAATTAGTCCTGAATCAAATAAATCTATCTTAGAAGCATCCCATATACTGACGAAGGACTTTTGTATTTTTGAAAATGAACATTATTTTGTACGCTGTGTTCTTCTCCTTCCGATTATCGGGACAAAAAATGATTTCTTCGGTTATGGGGTTTGGTCCAGCTTGTCCAAGGCTAATTTTTATCTGTACTTAGAACATTATAATGAGCCTGTGCGGTCGCAGCTTGGGCCTTGGTTTGGATGGTTTTCGAATTCTCTGAAAGGTTATCCAGAGACACTTTCCTTAAAAGTTCACGTTCTTCCACAGGATAACGAACAACGGCCAATTTTAGAACTGGAGCCGTGCGATCATCCGCTCAGTCTTGAACAAAGGGATGGGATCACTTTTGACCGTATCCTTGAACTCTATGCGTTAAATGGCCATGATATCCGCGATAGCCTTACGCAAAAACATTAGGCTTTTGACAGCTTGTTTTGTTGTTTTTTCTTCCTTGCTGTTATGGGGGCTTACGTTTTTGTCCCGTACCCCTATCGAAAAGTCCCTGCACGGCATCGTGTCCGACGTCCAGACGCTGCGGGTGACGGGCCGGAACGGTGAGCCGCTGGGCATTACTTACGAGAACCGCTGGAACCTTTATGACCGGGTGGCGCTCTATGAGGTGCCGGAGTTCTTGAAGGTTGCTTTTCTTCATTCCGAAGATCGGCGGTTTTACGTACATGCCGGAGTTGACTGGTCCGCACGATTGGCGGCGGTTTATCAGAATGTCAAAAAACTCCGTACGGTGCGGGGGGCGAGTACGATCACAGAGCAGGTCGTGCGGCTGATCCATCCGCGCCCCCGCTCCCTGTGGTCGCGGTGGCTGGAGGGGTTCGAGGCGCAACGATTGGAGCGGAGCGTCTCCAAAGCGGAGTTGTTCGAGTTTTATCTCAATCAGGTTCCGTACGGCTCCAACCGACGGGGGATCGCGCAGGCGGCGCAGTATTATTTCAACCGCGACCTTTCGACCCTTACGCAAAAAGAAATGCTCGCGCTTGTCGTGCTGGTGCGGGCGCCATCGCTTTACGATCCCTTCCGGTTTCCAGGACGGATTGAAATGCCGCTGATGCGGCTGGCTTCATCTTTAAAAGATGAAGGGATCATCAGTGCGGGAGAATTCGCGCAGATTGCAGGACAGAAGCTTGATGTCCGAAAGCCTTCTCTGACCGTCGATGCACGGCATTTTGCTCGTTATGTAAGGCTGAACGCCCCCGCGCATCTCCGCGATCATTTCCGTACGACGCTGGACTCTCAACTGCAGCGGCAGGTGCAGGACATCGTCGATCAGAGGCTTTTGAGCCTTCATAAGAAGCGCGTTCGCAATGCCGCCGTTCTGGTGGCCGATCATGAGACGGGGGAGATTCTGGCGTGGGTGGTCGGCGGCGCGGGATTGCCGGAGGAGGACACGCCGGGGATCGAGATTGATACGGTGACTACGCCGCGCCAGCCGGGGTCGGCGATGAAGCCGTTCGTCTATGCCGCTGCGCTTGAAAAGGGCTGGACGGGGGCGACGTTCCTTGACGACTCGCCGCTGGCGGAGGCCATCGGACACGGGCTGCATAATTTCAGGAATTATAGCAACACGCATTACGGGATTTTGACGCTGCGCGAGGCTTTGGGGAATTCGCTCAATATCCCCGCGCTACACGCGATCCGGTATGTCGGGACGGGGGAGTATCTGACGACCCTGCAACGGCTCGGGTTTTTCAGCCTGTCGGAGAGTTCGAATATTTATGACGAGGGGCTGGCGCTGGGCAACGGGGCGGTGACGTTGCTGGAAATGGCGCAGGCTTACGGAGCGCTGGCGAACAAGGGGCTTTACCGTCCGTTTCATTTTTTGCGGCAGCCGGACGATTTGCAAAAGCCCGTGCGGATTTTTTCCGAAGAAGCGGCCTCGATGATCGGGAACATCCTCTCCGACCCGTGGGCGCGGCGGATGGAGTTCGGCGCGGGCAGTGTTCTGAACCTGCCTGTGCAAACGGCTGTGAAAACCGGCACCAGCACGGATTACCGCGATGCGTGGACGATGGGGTATAATGACCGTTATGTGGTGGGGGTATGGATGGGGAATCTGGACAACACACCGATGGAGGGTGTAACGGGATCGGGCGGACCGGCGCTGGTTCTGCGGTCGATTTTTTCTGTGCTGAATAAGAACAGAGAAACGCAGAAGCTTTATCTTAGTCCAGCGCTGGTTTCCAAAAGCGTGTGTGCGCGGCCCCGCGACGAAGAGGGTTCCTGCCCCCTGACGACCGAATGGGTTCGGGCGGGATATGAGGAAGAGGTCGGGCATGAAGGGCCGGAACTGAGCGTCAAGCCAGAGCTGGTGCGGCCGACGGATGGGCTTCAGATCGCCTATGATCCGCGTATCCCGCAGGCGCATCAGAAATTCCGGTTTGAAATTCGCGGGCTGCCCGTAGGGGCGCGGGTGGAATGGGCGCTGGATGACGAACCCATCTTGGACGGGACGGAGGCGACCCTGCTCTGGTCCGTCACGAAAGGGGCGCATATTTTACGGGTGAGTTTACTTACTCCCGACGGGGATGTGCGGAGTCTGGCTCCGGTCAGGTTTACGGTGAAGTGATGAATGTTTTTCCCAAGACAGCCAGAGGAAAGCTTATTAATGCCTACTTGTGGTATTTCGTTATTGGCATATTTTTTCTTTTGCTTCACGGAAACCGTTTTTTCTCTTTTGAAAAAAGTCATGAGTTAATTAATTTCAGAAACTTCATGGGGCTTTATGTTGCCTTTGGGTATACCAGCGCCCTATGTTTATGGTCTTGGATCATATTTTGGCTGATACGGGGGAGAAAAACGAGCGGTCTTTGGGAATCTCTTTTGATCGGTATAAATCGGTTGACGCTGTTTTTTCTTAGTCTGTTTATTAGTTGTCTATTCTATAATCCCTTTTTTCCTTATACACACGCCGATCTTTTTTTTCATAAATTTCCTGTTTTTAATCCTATTTTTCTTTTGGTTTTTCTAGTCACTCTTTTTCTTGTTCACTTATTTGTGAGGAAAATACAAGATACGCCAACGTCTTCAACAGGATTAAAAAGCATTTTTTATGAGTTTTTGTTTGTGTTTTTTTCTCCTATCCCACTTGTTGCTTATCTGCTTCTGATTTTTGGACTTGTCTTTTTATTAGGTCTAGAGGCTGGCTCTTTGCTAGTGTTTTTATTCTTGTTGTTTACCGTAATTTCTCCCTACTTCCTGTTTGGTCCTGTCGCTGTGATTTTTTATCAGCAGGCTCTTCAAGAAAACAACCAAAAAATCAATCTTCTTCAGATTCTTTTGGCGCATACACTGAGTCTTGCCTTTTTTATTGCGCCTGTCATTTTTGATGTTTTTTTTACTGTTATTTTCGGGCGTGGTTAGGCTTTCATCCCCCCGACACGACCTGCCCGTCTACGAGATGAATGCGGCGGTCGGTTGCGGCGGCGCGTTCCCGATCGTGCGTGACCCATAGCCGGAGTGGTTTTTGCGGATTTCTTTTTGAAGTGACCTAACCCTCTTGATTTAAGTCAATGGTTTTACAGAATAAATCAGTATCCTCAAGGCATGACCGCGCTTTCGACCGATGCCCTGATCGCTAAATATGACCGCCCGGTGCCGCGATACACCAGCTTTCCGACGGCGGTGCAGTTTACGCATGAGATATCGCAAGAGACCTATCGCGGGTTACTGTCACAGCTCGATAAAGACGAGAAGGTGTCGTTGTACCTGCATATCCCGTTCTGTCACAGCCTTTGTCACTATTGCGGATGCCATACCAAGATCACGGCCACATACCAGCCTGTGGGCGAATATATCCGCACGCTGCTGGAGGAAGTCCGGCTGTGTGGGGATATCATCGGCTCCCTGCTGCCGGCGGCGCGGGTTCATTTCGGCGGCGGATCGCCGAATTTCGCGGAGACTGAGGATTTATCCGCCCTTCTCTCCGGTGTTGCCCGGTCATTCGTCTTTTCAGAGGACACCCAGATTGACATGGAGTGCGACCCGCGGCTTCTCACCGAAGAAAAAATCGCTGCCTATGCCGCCATGGGGGTTACACGGGTCAGTCTGGGCATTCAGGATTTCGATGAGACTGTGCAGCGGGCGATCAACCGGGTTCAGCCCTATGATCTGGTGCGCTCGTGTGTGCAGACTTTGAGGCGGCACGGTATTCATCAGATCAATTTTGATCTGATCGTCGGGCTGCCGGAGCAGACGGTTGAGAGCGTCTCGCGGACGGCCGATCTGGCCATGAGCCTTTCGCCGCAGCGGCTCGCGGTTTTTCCCTATGCCCATGTGCCGTGGATGAAGAAGCATCAGATGCTGCTTGAGAAATTCCGCCTGCCCGGGGCGCCGGAGCGGTTCGATATGATCGAAACCCTGCGCTTGATGCTCACCCGGCGGGGGTATCGGGAGATCGGGATCGACCACTATGCGCTGGAGACCGACAGCCTGTCCCGCGCCCAGAAGCGCGGGGAGATGCGGCGCAACTTCCAGGGCTATACGGACGATCCCTCGCGCACGATCCTCGGGTTCGGTCTGTCCTCGATCAGCCAGTTCGAGACCGCGTATGTCCAGAATACGACCGATGCGCCAACTTACCGGGCGGCGCTGAGCGCACAGAATCTTCCGATCCAGAGAGGCTGTTTTCTGAGCGCGGACGACCGAACGCGCCGAGCGTTGATTGAGCGGCTGATGTGCGATTTTAGCCTGAGCTTTGCCGATTTTCCTGAGATCTCTGTGCCGCGGGACCGGCTTGCTGTACTAGAGCAGGATGGGCTTTTGCGGGTGGAGGGGGATTGCCTTCGGATCAGCGAACACGGGAAGCCCTTCGTGCGGGTGGTTGCGGCGTGTTTCGATCCTTACCTTGCCCCTGAGGCGGGTCGTCACGCCCGAGCTGTCTGATCCCGTTTACATCAAGACCAGAAGAGCGCCGAAGAAGGTCAGGATGACGTTGGCCGCGGTGTAGCTTCCGGCATAGCCCAATGCCGGAACCTGGCTTTTGGCCATGTCCATCACGACGTTCAGGGAGGCCGTGCTGGTCATCGCGCCGGTGATCGACCCCATCAGCAGGGCGGCGTTCATTTTCATCAGGTAGCGGCCAATCAGGAAGGCCACGACGACGGGGATAACCGTCACCGCCGCGCCGCAGAGCATCAGGAGCGGCCCCACGGTGGTCAGGGCTTCGAGAACCTTGCTCCCGCCGTTCAGACCAATCGAGGACATGAACAGCACGATCCCGAAATCCATCATGATGTTGCGGGCGGCGCGGGGAAAGGCGCCAAACATGGGATAAAGAGAGCGGATGAAGCTGATGAGAATTCCGACGATGAGCAGACCGCCGGCGCTGCCCAGACTGACGGAGACTTCGCCGAATTTCAGAACCATCGTACCCAGAAGAAGGCCGAGGGCCACACCGATACAGAGTGTCAGGAGGTCCGTCTTTTCGACGTCGGATTCAATGCTGCCGAGTTTCTGGCTGACTTCGAGGATCAGGTTTTCCTCACCGATGACTTCGAGCTTGTCCCCCTTTTGCAGGATTATGCCATTATCGACCGGAAGGTCCACGCCTGAGCGAAGAAGGCCGATAATGTAGCACCCATGGCGGGCGGGGAGCATGAGCTCGTCCAGAGTTTTGCCGACGATTTCGGAGGCGGTGATCGTAATTTCCTTGGTTCTGATGCGGAAATTGAGGAGTTCCTTGTCAAAAACCTCCGGGATGTTCTTTTCCTTGGCGATGCTGTGCTGCGCGACGGAGGCGATCACGGAGACGATGTCGCCCTGCTCGATCATGGTCGTATCGCGCTCGACTTCAATGATTTTTCCGGCGCGGCGGATGCCCAGCACAGTGAAATATTGACGGTTGGACTCCTGGATCTGGTGAATGGTGCGCCCGATGAGTTTACTGCCCGGTTCAATCTTGTAGGTCCGCACCATCGGCAGGTTATTTTCATTGATGGTCTTGGTCGTTGAGCGCGCAGGCGCGATTTTCCGGGCTTCGGTGGCCAGATCAATGTGAAATATCTGCGGCACGTATTTAATGAAAATCAGCAGTCCGGCAATGCCGAACAAATAGGTGAGCGAATAGGCCACGCTGAGGTTTTTTATGATTTCCTGCGCGCTTACGCCTTCGGGCAGCGTTGCCGCGTGCGTGAGGACGGCGTCCTGTGCCCCGACCAGAGTCGGCGTACTTGTCAGCGCTCCTGCCAGCATCCCGGCGGCGCTTCCCTGCGGCAGAGCGAAGATCAGCGCGAAAAGCAGACTTATGGCCACGGCGGTTACGGCGACGATGAGCGAAAGCAGCATATAGCGCGAGCCATCGGAGGCAAAGGAGGCGAAAAAGCTTGGTCCGGCCTGAAGGCCAACGCAGAAAATAAACAGTGTAAAGCCGAAGGTGGCGATCTGCGCGTTTCCGGCGAACCCCCATGAGCCGAAGAGCAGGCCCATGATCAGCACGCCGCTGATATTTCCGAGCCTGATTCCAAAAAAGCTTGTCTTTCCAAGTAAATAGCCAAGGCTAATGACCGTAAAAATGGTCAGAACCTGATCTTTCTGAAGGAGTTCAAAGACGTTGATTTCCATGACTGCAACCTTCCGGTCTTTTATTATACATAATATTTAATGACCGTTCGCGCTCTATATAGGCCTTTTGCCATGCGTTTGTGAAGTAAAATCGTGGCAATTTTCATGCTCCTTACGCATAGCTGCTATGCGTCTTATGAACGGATATTGTCTATCGATAACAGTTGCTTACGCTTCCTTTTATTGCGTTGTTCCTGTCGATTATGAAATAAATTTGCCGTCGGCTGTGCCCTCTCCAGCCGTTATGAAATGACAGAGACGACCGACCCACATTACGATCATTATATGCGGTTTGCGAAGATGGAGGCGCAGGAGGATAAGATGTTTCAAGGCCGCATGGTCCGGCTTCTTGTTGCGCGGCACAAGCCATCCGTCGTCGTTTATAATACCAAGGGCGAGAATCCTCCGTGCGAAGAAGGCGGGTATATCAGAGGTGCCGGACGCGGAAAGCTTCAAGAGGCTTGGCAACCCGGCGTTGGCGATTATATTTTCACCTGCGACCTGACCTGGGGACTGGAGAAGGCGTTACCCCACTCTTCGCCTGAATTCTCCTGCGAAGCGGAGGAAGATTGCCGAATTCTTGATGTTTATGATCTTACCGAAGGGCGCCTGCGGCCAGTAGCAGAAGATGAAATCGTTCCCACACTGCAACGGGAAACGGAACCCGCCTGATTTCCTTATTCCGCAGCGCGGCTGGCGCGTTTGCGGTCGTGAGGAGAGAGAAGTTTTTTGCGAAGGCGCAAAGATTTTGGAGTGACCTCCAGTAATTCATCCTCATTCACGTAAGCCATCATATCCTCCAGCGACATTCGGCGCGGGGGGACCAGCGTCAGAGCTTCGTCGGCGCCTGAGGCGCGGACGTTTGTCAGTTTCTTGCCCTTGAGGACGTTGACCTCCAGATCGTTGTCACGGCTGTGTTCGCCGACGATCATGCCCTGATAGACTTGCGTCTGGTGGCCGATAAACATACTGCCCCGATCCTGCAGGTTGAAGATGGCGTACGCAACCGCCATGCCGTTGTCGGTGGAGATCAGTGCGCCGTTGCGTCTTTGTGGGATATCGCCTTTATACGGCGCGTAGGAATGGAAGATGCGGTTGAGAACGCCGGTGCCGCGGGTCTGGGTCAGAAAGCGGCTTTGATAGCCAATCAGGCCGCGTGACGGTGCGCGGAAGGTCAGGCGCATTTTGCCTGCACCGCTGCCGCGCATATCTATAAGCTCGGCCTTGCGGCGGTTCATGGAGTCGATCACCGTGCTTTGGAATTCCTCGTCGACGTCGATGGTGACTTCCTCGATGGGTTCGAGGCGCTGGCCGTTTTCCTCTTTGTAAAGAACTTTTGGACGGGAGACGGTGAGTTCAAAACCCTCGCGGCGCATGGTTTCGATCAGTACGCCGAGCTGCAGTTCCCCGCGTCCGCCGATTTCGAAGGAGTCCTTGTTTTCGCTTTCCTTGAAGGTGATGGCGACGTTGCACTCGGCCTCGGCCATCAGGCGCTCGCGGATCAGGCTGGAGGTTACCTTGGTGCCCTCTTTTCCGGCGAAGGGGGAGTCGTTGACGCTGATCGTCACGGCCATGGTCGGCGGGTCAATCGGGGTGGATTCCAGAGCTGCGGTTACAGCCGGAGCGCAAATCGTATCGGCCACCGATGCCTTGGTCAAACCGGCTATACAGATGATGTCGCCCGCGTGGACTTCGGTGACAGGGATGCGCTTGGTGCCCTCGAACATCAAAAGCTTCGTGAGGCGACCAGATTCGATGGTTTTACCATCAAGGCTCATGGCTTTTACGGTGTCGTTGATTTTTGCCGAACCGTTGACCACGCGGCCTGTCAGGCAGCGTCCGAGGAAGGAGTCATAGTCCAGAAGCGTGGCCAGCATGGCGAAGGGTTTTCCCTCCTCGACCTGCGGCGCGGGGACGTGTTCAAGAATCAGGTCCAGAAGCGGGTGCAGGTTTTCGCGGGGGTCGGTCAGTTCGCGGGCACACCATCCGGCACGGCCCGATGCATAAAGCACGGGAAAATCGAGTTGCTCGTCGCTGGCGTCGAGAGAGACAAAAAGGTCGAAGACTTCGTTCAGTACTTCTTCGGATCGCGCGTCGGGGCGGTCCACTTTGTTGACGATGACGATGGGCCGCAGCCCCTGTTTCAGAGCCTTGCCGAGAACGAATTTCGTCTGGGGCATCGGGCCTTCGGCGGCGTCGATCAGAAGGATCACGCCATCGGCCATATGCAGGACGCGCTCGACCTCGCCGCCGAAATCGGCGTGGCCGGGGGTATCGATGATATTGATGCGGGCGCCGTCCCAGTTGATCGAAGTCGGCTTGGCCAGAATGGTGATGCCACGCTCTTTCTCCAGATCACCGGAGTCCATCAGGCGTTCGGCGACCTGCTGGTTGTCGCGGAACATTCCGCTTTGCTTCATGATGGAGTCGATCAGGGTGGTTTTGCCGTGATCGACGTGGGCTATAATCGCTATATTGCGTAAATTCCGTGACATTGTTTTATTTTCCGTGGCTTCAGCCGCTGTTTCGGGCTGAAGTAATAGAGAGTCCGCGGAGAAAAGGGAAGGAAAATTTACTTAATATCCCAAGAAGCGCCCTTTCAGGCCGCCAGATTGAAAAGCAGGAATTCCGCTTCCGACAGGGTTTTGAGGTCTATAAAGGCCTCTCCCGCGAATGCAAATCCATCACCCTCTTGCGCTTTCTGACCCGCGATTTCGACTTTTCCACGCACGATCTGGAGCCAGTATTTGCGGTTTGGATCGGCTTTAAAGGCTTCCTTCCTGCCCGCATCGAAGCGGCCAAGATAGATTGTGGCGTTCTGCTTAATGCTGAGAGCTGTGTCGTTCTGACTGCCCTCCGGCACGATTATCTGCGCAAAACGATTTTTAACCGTATCAGGGTCGACCAAGCGTTGCTGATAACCGGGCAGGGTGTTGCGCTGACCGGGAATGATCCATATCTGAAGAAAATGCACTTCGTTGTCATTCGAGGCGTTGTATTCGCTGTGGGTCACGCCTGTTCCGGCGCTCATGATCTGGATTTCTCCGGCACGGATGACCGCGCCGCTGCCCATGCTGTCCTTATGGGCCAGTTCGCCGCTTAATACGTAGGAGATGATCTCCATATTATCATGCGGGTGTGTGCCAAAGCCCGCTCCGGGGGTTACACGGTCTTCGTTTATCACCCGCAGGGCGCCGAAGCCCATATGTTTCGGGTCATGGTAGTGGCCGAAGGAGAAACTGTGCATACTTTTGAGCCAGCCGAGGTCGGTCGGTCCTCTGTCTTCACTGTTGCGTTTGATCATCATGGCTATTCCTTCCCGGCAAACCCATTTTTTTCAGGTCCGCTGCATTTCAGGATTATGATTGCGATTATACTGCTGTCTTATTCGCCGCTTTGGCAAATAAGGTTACCTTGGGGTACTGCCCCTTAGGGGCACGGGTTTGAATTATGCAATCTTACGCAATTCATCCATGAAAACGCCCATTTTTCCCAGAAGGGCGCCAACGCGGCGGTTGGCGTGTTCGGAGAGTTGCGCGGTTACGCCGGAGACCTGTTTTGAGGCTTCGTCCACCTGCCCCACGCTTTGATTGATTTCGCGAACGTTGCCCGCAACTCCTGTGGTGCCCATCGAGGCCCGCTCGGCGTTTGAGGCTATTTCCTTGGAGGCTGCGCTTTGTTCCTCGATCGCGGCAGCGACCACCGTTGCGGCCTCGTTGATCTCCCCGATAATCGTCCCTACCTTGCCGAAGGCCGTGACGGCGCGTTCGGTCGCGCTCTGGATATCCGTAATATGCTGGCTTATATCCTGTGTGGCGCGGGAGGTCTGACTTGCTAAATCCTTGACCTCGGCAGCGACAACCGCGAAGCCCTTGCCGGCCTCTCCTGCTCTTGAGGCTTCGATCGTGGCATTCAGAGCCAAAAGATTGGTCTGGTCGGCGATTTTCTGGATCAAGACCACCACATCGCCGATCTGGCTGGCGGTCAGCGCCAGTTCCTCGACAATCTGCCGAGCCTGTTCGGATTCACTGACCGCGCCGTTGGCGATTTCTGAGGTTCGGGTCATCTGCTGCGTGATTTCGGCAATCGCACTCGACATTTCCTCAGCGGCGGCGGAGATCGCCTGCACGTTGCGTGAGGTTTCATCGGACATACTCGCGGCGCTCTGCGCTCCTTCACGAGTCATGGCCACGGTTCCGCCCATGGTGTCGGCCGTCGTCTCCAGAGTTGTTACTGTCGTGTTGATCTGGTTGACCACGTCCTTAAGAGAAACGTCCACATCGTTGGCGATGTTTACGAATCCGGTCATTTTTTCCGCTACGCTTTCCGTGGCCTTGTTGATCACGCGGGCGCCGTTGAGGAGCGAGCCTTGCATCCCCTGCTCCAGGATGCGGCGGAAGTACTGGTTGCGGCTGACATATTCCATGGCGGCGGTCGCTTCGCGGACAAAGGCGTCCATACTGTCGGTCATTTCGTTGAGGGTCCATTGGAACTCCCCAAAGTCCCCGCCTTCTTTTATGTGGGTCAGGCGCATATCAAAATCCCCGTTTGCGAGGGCTTTGCAGACATTTTTAGTTCGCGTTATTTCGCGTTCGATTTTACCTATGGTTACTACAGAAAAAGCGACAAGAGCCGCCGCAAGGACCGATGCGCCAAGAGCGACCGCAGGAATACCCGAAAGCCCTCCGATCAGTGCGATACCCGCGGCGGCGCAGGCCGCCGTTTTAGCCTTTGAGAGAGAAGATAAACTCATCGTATCCGATCCCTTTTTGTTGGAGGAGGTTCACCAGCATGGAAAAAGCGTTGTTCATGCCCTCTTTACGGTTCGCGTGACGGTTTTCCTCGTCCAGAAGCTGTTTGTAAAGCGGGCGTATAATGCCGTCCAATACCTTACGGTCCGGGACGCGGCGGTTGGAGTGGAAGCCGTTAACATTTCCAGAGCCATCAAAAGACGGCGTCACATGAGCGAACACCCAATAATGGTCGCCGTTTTTGCAGAGATTGACAACGTAGGCGAAGATTTCCTTACGGGATTCCAACGTGTCCCACAGAAGTTTAAAGACCGCACGCGGCATTTCCGGGTGGCGGATCATGCTGTGCGGCTGGCCGATCAACTCCTCCTCATGGTAGCCGGAGATTCTCATGAAGACACGGTTGACGTAGGTCATGCGGCCCTTCAGGTCGGTTTTGCTGACGATGACCTCATCGTTAGCGAAAAACTGCTCCCGGCCTGAAGGGGTTATTGTCCGCGCTTTAGAGAGTGTCTGGATTTCTGCCATGGAACCATCCGCGATATAAGAATGTCGACGTCATCATGCTAAGTGAGATTGTTGGACAAGAATTGATTTAAGTCAATTTTTTGGGGATATGAGCGTATTGTGTTGGGGATAGTTTTGTAAACCCTGGAAAAATCAAGCCCTTAGCCTAGATTCCCTGCATACAAGTGAATTTGTTTTAACTTAAGTTACGCCGTCAGAATTAATTTTGGGTCGTCACCTATCTCTGTACCAGACCAATGGATGAATGGCTTGGCTTTTTTATTTATTCCACAAGCCTGACGCCAGATATCACAATTATTGAAGGTTCCTACAGACGCACCGGGCTTTAGCCTGTAGGTCTTGATTTCATCCAGAGAAGCATTCGCTTCTGCGTCCTGATGTTTGGCGTGGCGTGTTACCTTTTGATTGTAGACCGTGATGTAACGATCATCATACTTTTCACCTGTTGAATAGTTTGGCGTATATGGGTCAGCGTGCGGCCGATCAACAGTGTCATCGTCATAATCGTAGGAGTACACTTTTAGCAACGGAGTCCGTCCCAAGCTTTCCAAAAATTCCATATCCTCGATAATCGTCACAAGCTCCCTGCTATAAGCATCAATATCTGCCGCATACGCCCGCACTGTTTCAACCCCTAACCATGAATCGGCAATACGAACAGATTTTTGCCAGTCTGACTGAAGCGTCCCCTTTAGCTTGCCGCTATAGATGTCGGCGCTCATGCGCCGCGCTAATCCCTCAAAATCTCCTTCAATCTTTCTTGGAAGAACAATTGCGCTTTTATCAGAAAATTCAGCATTGCTTAGGTCTGTCAGCGAAGTTACAAGCGTTGCACACTCATAGTCGATAGGAACGCCTGCCTGATCCTTGCCCTTGCTCAAAAGCTGTTCACGTATAACGTTCTGGGCTGCTGACGTTCTTAAATATTCGTTTGTGTCCATAATGATCCCACTATTCCTCATTAATCTTATCCCGCTGCCCCAAGAGAACCCGCTCCCTGACGAGCGAAGCCACCTGATTGCGGTTGAGGTCGTAGCCGTATGCTATCTTATCATCCAAGGGGTGTCTTGGAATTTTGTCAATTTCGTTTTGGCCCGTCACTTCGATTTTCCCGATATAGAAATACTCTTTTTAAGCCAGCCTATTTTAGCTCTCATGATCGTTGAATGTTAAGCATTATATATTGTGCACCGCAAAATAGCTAATAAAAGTTATAATTTTACCTGCTATCTTATTGTATTAGCTAGTCAATATTGAACTTTTATTCATTTCTCTTAAAATCTAAATGCTGAAGGCCTTCAGAAAAAATTCGACGCTGCCTTTTGCCATTTTTTTCAGCTCTTTTTTTGTTGGTTGCGGGGAAATATTCAGGAGCGCCCGCATATGAAGCTCGCCTTTGAACAGACAGAAAAATCTTCCTGCCGCGTCGCGTTTGTCGGGGAACCTGTAAGAGCAATGTTTTTCAACCTTTTCGAGATATTTGGAAAAGCGGGAGAATAACGACTCCGGTCCGGCGGCATAAAAAAGGCGACCCATCTCCGGGTTTTTCTGACCTTCGCTCATGATGATCCTGTGCAGGGCGATTGCATCCGAACTATATACCAGTCCAATAAACGCCATTCCGATACCGTACAGCTCCTTATCAGGGCTCTTTCCTGTCAGATCGTCAAAAATATGATCGCCGGTATGGCCTTCGCATTTGGAGCGGATTACGGCTTCGAACAACCCCTCCTTGCTGCCATAGTGATTGTAGACGGTCAGCTTTGATACGTCCGCCTTGTTTGCGATCTCGTCCATCGTCGTCCCGGCCATGCCGCGCTTCATGAAGAGTTTTCCGGCGGCCTTCAGGATTGCTCTACGCTTATCCTCATCCTTTGGTCGTCCTGGAGATGCCGGCTTTTTTTTATCTCTCATTTATTATACTCTTGCGTTTAATAATATTTACTCTATATACTGTACCATATAGTTTAATTTTATGAGAGTTTTTTTATGAACGGTATCGCGCTGAAAATCCTGATGGGCGACACGGCCAAGTATCTCGGCCTGATTTTCGGCATTACGTTTGCGACGCTCCTGATGTCCCAGCAGGTTTCCATTTTTATCAGCCTGATGGCCCGCACGGCCAGCGCGATTTATGCCGTTTCGGAGGCGGATATCTGGGTGATGGATACGCGTGTCCGGTATATCGAAGAGGTCGAACCGATGCGTGCCGTCGAGCTTTATAACGTCCGCAGCGTTCCCGGTGTGCAATGGGCGGTTCCGTTTTACAAGGGGCTTTCGACGATCCGTATGCCCGACGGGCTGACGCAGCAGGTTCAGCTCATCGGCGTGGACGATGTTTCCCTGGTCGGGATTTGCCCGAAGATGATTATCGGGGACAAGAAAAGCCTGCGCCGTCCGCAGAACGCGATGATGGACCAGAACGGCTATTTTTTTACCTGGCCCAAGCAGAAGGTTGTCGTGCCTCGCCCGATCGAACTGAACGATCACCGCCTGATGCTGACGTCCGTGTGCGATGTCATGCCTACTTTTTTTACGTTTCCTATCCTTTATGTTTCCTATGAGACGGCTGTAGAAATTACTCCACCCACGCGCAATAAGCTGCCCTTCGTTCTTGTGAAGGGTAAGGAGGGAGAGGATTTGCAGGCGCTTAAGAAGCGAATTATCGAGCGTACGAGGCTGCAAGCTCTGACGCAGGAGGAGTTTGCCTGGCGCAGCATCCGGTATATTCTTGAACGCACCGGTATTCCTATTAATTTTGGAATTACCATTGTTCTGGGCATCATTATCGGTGCGGCGATCACGGCCCAAACCTTTTATATTTTTGTCATCGAGAGCCTGAAGCAATTCGGGGCGATGAAGGCGATCGGTTTTACCAACGGTCAGCTTCTGCGGGTTGTTCTGCTTCAGGCCGCTGTCGTTGCGTGTATCGGTTATGCACTGGGGATTGGTCTGACAGCCTTTTTCTTTCAGTCTACCGCAGAACTTCCGGCCCTTAAGGGGTTTATTCTGAGGTGGCAGGTTATGGTCGGGACGTCTGTTGTGATTGGAATTATTACGCTTTTTTCAATTATTTTCAGCTTGCGGAAAGTCTTCAAGCTTGATCCCGCTATCGTGTTCAGGGGTTAAATGTTTATGTCCGAAGCCGTTAATATCGAGCATATCAACAAGGACTTTTCCATCGGTGACGGGCGCTCCAACCGCGTGATCCACGATGTTTCCTGTATGGTGCGGATGGGCGAACTGACGATGCTGGTCGGACCTTCGGGATGCGGGAAGACGACCCTGATTTCGATCATGTCGGGCATCCTGACCCCCACGGACGGGACGGTTACGGTCATGGGTACCGAGATCACCGACCTGAGCGACCGCCGGAAAGTGATTTTCAGGCGGGAGCATATCGGCTTTATCTTTCAACAATTCAATCTGCTTCCGGCCCTGACGGCGGTCGAAAATGCAGCCCTTCCGCTTATCGCCGGCGGCATTCCTATGAAGGAAGCCGGCGCGAAAGCTTCAACAATCCTTGAAACGCTCGGGATGGGGGAGCATCTGCACAAGCAGCCTCGGCAGCTTTCGGGTGGGCAACAGCAGCGGGTGGCGATTGCCAGGGCGCTCGTGCACGATCCCGATCTTATCGTTTGTGATGAGCCGACGGCCTCTCTTGATGCGAAAACCGGGCAGTCCGTCATGGAGATTCTGCGCTCGGCTGCCAACGATCATCAACGCGCGGTGCTGGTGGTGACGCACGATAACCGGATTTATCATTTTGCCGACAGAATTCTTGAGATGAGCGACGGAACGATCACCGGCGACCACAAACCGGAAGACTATATTCATAAGGAGTGAATTACATGATGAAACTCTGGAGACGGACCCGCGGATGGAAGCTGCCCTTCGTTGCTCTCTTTGCACTCAGTTTTGCGCTTTTTTCGGTTTTGACCCGTGCGGAGGTTCCGAAAAAAGCACCCGACGCCCCGCCCCCCGAGAGCGGCTTTGCGCGTTCGGTTTCCGGGATCGGGGTGATCGAACCCAAGGGCGAACTCGTGGCCATCGGGACGGAAATTTCGGGTCTGGTCAGCAACGTTCATGTGAAGGCCGGAGATACGGTCAAAGAGGGAGCTGCTTTGTTTTCGCTCGATATGCGGGATATCGACGCCCAAATAGCCCGTTATACGGCCGTTCTGGAGACCGCCAAGATTGCCGCCGAGGATGCTATTGATAAATTTAAACTGATCCAGGATGTCCGTAATCCGCAATCCGTTTCAAAGGATGAATATAACCGAGGGAAATTCGCCGCCGAGTTCGCATCGGCAAGAGTTAAAGAGGCGGAGACACAACTGGCGCAAGCGCAGACGACCAAGGAGCGGATGACTGTGCGTGCGCCTTCCGCCGGGACTATTCTGGACATTAATATCCGGCCGGGCGAGTTTGCGTCTGCGGGCATCGTATCGCCGCCGTTGATCCGCATGGGCGATCTTTCCTCCTTACATGTGCGGGTTGAAATCGACGAGGAAAATGCCGGTCGGATTACCAAATCCGCCACTGCCGAAGGGTTGCTGCGCGGGGTGACGGATAAAGCCTATCCTCTCACATTCGTCAGGACCGAACCCTATGTCGAGCCGAAGCAGAACCTTGCCGTCTCCGGGCAACGGGTTGATACCCGGGTATTACAGATCATCTACGCCCTGCCCGCCGATGTTCAGGGGCTTTATATTGGGCAGCAGATGGATGTCTATATCGAAGAACCCGCCGATAAATAGGGCTTACAAAATATTACAAATTCCCTGCTCCCTTGTTGCTCCAATCGGGTTAAAATGCAAGAAATCCCGCAGGAGATTTTTGTGACCCGTTTTGCCGTGTTTTTTCTGGTTCTATGTGTTCTCTGGGCTCCGGTCCATGCGTTGCGGGAGAGTCCTTCAGAGCGCATGACCATGACCCATGACGGGGTGGAGCGCTATTATACGCTCCATGTTCCTCCGCGTGTTCTTGGCTCCAAGAAAAAAGTCCCTCTGGTCCTGATGCTTCATGGCGGCGGCGGGAATGACTCTAACGGGGTCAAGATGAGTCAATTTTCCAAGAAGGCCGATCAGGAAGGGTTTATCGTGGCTTATCCGAGCGGCAGCGGGCGGTTTAGAAAAATCCTGAAAACCTGGAATTTCTGGCATTGCTGCGGTTATGCGATGGAGAATAATACAGACGATGCGGGATTTCTCAGTGCGCTTATCGATCATCTTGTTGAAAACTATCCCGTCGATCCCGACCGGGTTCTGGTGACCGGGATGTCGAACGGAGCGATGATGAGCCACAGGGCGGGGATCGAACTTTCGGATAAAGTGGCGGCTATTGCTCCCGTGGTCGGCACGATGTTCGGCGATGAGCCAAGAGCTAAAGGGCCGGTTGCGGCGTTCATCATCAACGGCACCGCCGACAAGCATATTAAAATGGACGGTGGAAAAAATGTGAGCCGGATTCAGGACGCGTGGGATGGAACGCCGATGAAGCCCGCGCTCTGGCAATCCGAATACTGGGCGAAACGCAACGGATGCAAGGCCAAGCCGGAGAAAATTCAATACAAGAAGGATGTCATCCTTTACGATTATCACTGCCCGAAGGGGAAAGATGTGCGGCATCTGATCATCGAGGGCGGCGGGCATTCCTGGCCGGGTGGACGGGCTGGGCGGAAAAAGGCTGACGCGCCCTCTCAAGCCCTCAACGCCACCGATGAAATGTGGGCGTTTTTCATGGAGATGACGGAGTAGGTTATTGCTGATATACTCCCACAGTTTTCTTCATTTCTGTTATTGAATAGAATCGCCCGATGTCCCGTTGCATAGATGAGCCAGCATTTTGAGTGAAAGGATTTTACGAT
The DNA here is from genome assembly GCA_016699735.1 of Alphaproteobacteria bacterium. Taxonomy (NCBI): domain Bacteria; kingdom Pseudomonadati; phylum Pseudomonadota; class Alphaproteobacteria; species Alphaproteobacteria bacterium. The sequence continues at coordinate 986,668 of CP065008.1, read as the reverse complement.
GTCCAAAATGAGACAAACACTTCTGGCCGCTTCGCTGCTGCTGATGAGCGCTGGGGCTTTCGGCACGGCACTGGCTCATGACGACGACCACCGCAACGGTTCTTCGGGCGGCGGGAGTTCCGAGAGCCGACATTACGACTACGGCAATCGCGGAAACCATGACGGCGACGATGACCGCCGCCCGGATAACGGTTGGCGCGACGTAGAGGACGACAACTGGAACGACCCCCACTGGAAGCGGAAGAAGCAAAATTCCCATGACGGGAAGTATTACGAGAAACGCTATAACGAAGACTACTGGCGCAAGGCCTTCAACCTTCATGCTCCCAGCTACCTGAAGGGAGTGGACAGGCGCCTGCCGCTGCTGATCGTTGTGGACAGCACGGGAGAATTCCGCGGACAACCCAGCCGCGTGTTCTTTCAGAAAAAGGCGCACCGCGAAGGATTCATCCTCGCCTATGCGCTTGTAAAGGGGCACCGGGTTTACGATGACGGCCATACGGACGACCTTATCGTGCAGACCGTGCTGAATATGCTTGACGGGCATTACCGCGTGAACACGGACCGGATCAGTATCCGCTACGACTAAGGCTTAAGAGGTACCCTCTCTCCTAACCGGCCGGGACGGCCCGCCTTCCCCCCGGAGGCTTCGGGCCGTTGTCTGTGCTTCCTTTTCTCAAATACTCCTTAGTATCCTGCGATGCGGTTCCCGGAAACAATGGCTTTTTTTTCGCGTTCATATCCCCCCTATTTCGTCATTAACTTTTTAGAAGGGAATCGTCCGGTTCCTCGTTGCATAGGTGAGGCAACACTTTGTGTGAAAGGATTTTACGATGCCCAAATTGAAAAAAACACTGCTGACCTTTTCGCTGCTGCTGATGAGCGCGGCGGCATCCGGAACGGCTTTGGCCGATAGTAACAACCATCATGGTGGCAAGTGGGGTGGCTCCGAAAACCGCGATTACGGGTACGACGATCATGGGCGATGGGACGACGACGACGACCACCGCGAGGATAACTGGCGCGAGGATGGCGACGATCACCGCGGCGGCTATGACTGGAAAAAACGGAAACACTACGATAAACAATGGGACCGTTATGGCGGATACAATAACCGTTACGATTGGCGCAAAAGTTTCGACCTGCACGTCCCCAAGCGCCTGAAAGGTACGCACGCCCGTTTGCCGCTGCTGATCGTCGTGGACAGCCGTGGCAATTTCAGAGGCGTTCCGAGCCACAGGTTTTACCGCGACAAGGCCGCTCGGGAGGGATTTATCCTTGCCTATACCTATAGCAGAAACCCTTACGGTTTCCGCAGGCATGAGGACGATATCGTCCGTTCCGTCCTCGGGCTTCTGGATGGGCATTACCGCGTGAACACGAACCGGATCAATATCCGCTACGACTAAGGCTTAAGAGGTTCCCACCCTCTTAAGCCGGCCGGACCGGCCCGCCTTCCCCCCGGAGGTTTCGGGCCGGTTCGTCTTTTTTGGGATATTGTCAACTGGGGTTCAGGGCGCCGAGGCGATCGACTTTTACCGCCTGATCCTTTTTCGGGCGGGCATACTGTTCCAGCACTCGCGCAAAATCTTCTTTCAAGGGTTCGAAGGGCGTCTCCTGTCCAGCATAGAGGGCTGCTTCGAGGCGGGCGAAGATTTTTTCCGCGCGTTCACGCATATCGCCTTCCAGCCCTTTGGAAATATGCAGCGCGATGTCCTTGAGCGAGGCGGCGGGGCGCACTCCCGCTCTCTGGACCACGAAGGTCACGATCATTTTTTTGAGTTCGTCCAGCGTTGCGGCCTTATGCAAGTCGGCGGGCGATATTTTATCTTCGTTTGCGGGCTGAGGCACGGGTTTGCGGACAACAGGCCTGCCGTTTGACGGCGTCTCCTTAGGTTGTTCGGGTTGCGCGGTCTTGGGCTGTTTTCCCCGAATTAAATACAAGGTTAAAAGTAAACCTACGGTGCCCAGAAGCGCCAATGCACAAAAAATATATGTATCCCGCGTCAGGAGTTTGGCCTCTTCCGCATCGTCTGTGGTCGGAGTTTCCCCCTGCGGCTGCCCTGCTTGCCCGGTCTGCGAGGTGGCGGGAGTCTGATTTCCAGATTGTGCGGCTCTGTCGCCCGCTACATTGATCGTACGGCCCGGAACGATTGCATATGCGACCTTATTGTTTTTTATGTCCCACCACGGAACCTTGATCTCGGGCAACGTCAACGCCCCGCCGTTCTGGGGGATCAGCGTATATATTTCCTCACGCCAGCCCGACACCGACTTTCCGTCCTGACTTATGCTTAAGCCCGTTTGCGGGGTTTCCGCATAAATGCGAAAGTCGTTTTCCGATGCTATCTTTCCGTTGAGATCGGGAAGGATGGCCCCGACGTTTCCCTTCGCCACCAGAGTCAGGTGGCGGTAGAGAGGTTCACCGACTTTGGCTTTTTCTGCACCCTCCAGGGCATCCGAGATTTTCAAATCTTCGGCCGGAATCCAGGGGTCCATCTGCGCGGCGTCTTTTTTGACCTCCAGCATGATTTCGTCCGAGGTCAGGGTAAAGGGCTGGCCCATGATGTCTGCCAGAAAAGCGAAATCCTGAAATATTCCGAAGGGATCCTGGGGCGATCCGCCGAAGGGAGAGGTGCTGCGGGCCTGGCCCCTGACCATGCCCTGAAAAACGAAAGACGGGATTTTAAGTGGTCCGTCCTGAAGCGGGGTTACGAGATAGCGCAACTCAATGATTTTCACCGACCTTGCGCCCTGAATCTCATCATAAACTTTTGGCTCCCCCTGTTTTTCGACGACGGCGCTGTCTATCTTCAACTCGCCGAAGGAAATATCGGAGACGGCCGCCGCAGCTACCAAGCGGACCGTAAAAACTACAGGGCTGTTGCGGTAAGGGGTGCGGTCACTGACCGCCGCGTCGATATAGACATCGCGGCCTTGTTTGTTTTTAGAAATGTTCGTATTACGCACCGTTTTTGTGACCATCAACTTGAGCGTCTGTGAATTTACCTTACCCTGATCCGTCTGCACGTTCAGGGGCGGGATGATGATTTCCCCCTCATGGAGTGGCATGAGAACAAGGTTCCAGACAATTTGGGATGAATAAGCGCCGTTAATAATGCTGAAATTTGAGGATTGACCCTGGGATACAATCCGAAAATCGCCTTTAAGGGCTGAAAAATCGGGTGTGCCTGCACTATTTGCTCCCTCCACTGTCAGGGTCAGCGTTAGGGTCTGGTTCAGGGACACTTCCGAACGGTCTGTTTGGGCTTTAAAGCTTGCCGCCCATGCCGTCCATGACCCGCATAACATCAGAATAAAAGTCAAGAATACGAGAAAATGGCGCGCTTTTACCATGTCTGTCCTCCTTCGGTTGCTCCTGACTGCAAGGATTCAATATAAAATTTGTTTTTCAAAAAGGTCTCGGTGTCGCTATCGATGTGGCTGAGCCATTGATCGGCGTTGACATCCTGCTGTGTGCGAGGGCGCTGATCGCGCAACCTCTGCTGGTTGGCCTGGTCACGCAGGCTCGGGCGCTTGGTCGGTTCAACCTGCCCGCTTTGATCCTGTTGAGCCTGCTGTTGTCTCTGGTCGTTTTGTGCTGTGTTACTCATATCTTGCTGTGGTGGTTGTTCTTGCTGCTCGGGCTGGTCTTGCGCCTGCTGTTTTTGTTCCGATTGTTGCTGTTCCGGCTTTTCCTTTTCTGATTCTTTCGGCTTCACTTGGTCGGGATGAGGCGGAAAATCGCCAGAATTTTTCTTTTCCTCCTGCGGTTTTTGATGTGAGGAGCTTTCCTGCTGCTTCTCCTCCTGATTTTCTTCGGATTTTTTCTGCTCTTGCACTTCATCCTGATTTTGACTTGCGCCCTGCTGGGTGTCTCTCTCCTCCTTTTTCTGTTCTTCAGGGTTAGTAGGTTTGGAATTTTCTGATTTCTGCGGCAGATTTTTTTCTTCGTCGGCGCTTTTCTGATTTGCAGACTCAGGGCTTTCGTTGTTTTTCTGCTGTTGCTGTTGCTGCTGCTGATCCTGCTGCTGCTGATCCTGCTGCTGTTGCTGATCCTGCTGCTGTTGCTGATCCTGCTGCTGTTGCTGATCCTGCTGCTGTTGCTGATCCTGCTGCTGTTGCTGATCCTGCTGCTGTTGCTGATCCTGCTGCTGTTGCTGATCCTGTTGCTGTTGCTGATCCTGCTGCTTTTGCTGATCCTGCTGCTGTTGCTGTTGCTCGAGCATTTTTTTGGCGATGTCGCGGTTGTGTTGTGCGTCTTTATGCTGTGGATTGTCCTTGAGGACTTTTTCGTAGCTTTCTATCGCCTCTTTAAGCTTGCCGGACATGAGTTGCGCGTTGCCCTGATTATATTTCGCATCCTGCGCGACTTCCGGGCGATTGACCTGCTCGAAGGATTTTTCGGCCTCATCATATTTTCCGGCCTTGTACTCGACGACCCCACGGCGATAAGGGTCATCTTCGAAAATCTGCTCGGCTTCGTCATAGTGTTTTTGTTCGAGTGCCTGACGCCCCTTTTGTTCCTTGGTCAGAAACAGATCGCGCCAGTCCTGCGCCTGAGCGGGCGAAGTCAGTGATAAAGACATAATTACGAGGGCCGGAAAAGCCACTCCCCGCCGGAATAAAGGCAAAAGCAGGAGAAGGCAGGGAAACAGGAAGATGTAAAAACGCTCCTCCCAAAAGCGCAACAACTTTCGTGAGTCTTCGCTTTCATCCGCTTTGATGTTGATTTGCGCCAATACCTCTAATGTGTCGTCTTCATTAAAAGAAGCCACACGGTAAACGCCCTGCCCGTCGGAAGCGATGCGCTTCAAGCGGCCGGTGTCTATCCGAGAAACCACCTGTTGTCCTGAATAAGACCGGACGTATCCGCCATTGCCCTCGGGGACCGGGCCGCCCTGCTCGGTGCCGATAGCAAGAACGTGGACCTTCATCCCGCTATCCGTGATTTCGCGTATGGCGCGGTAAATAGGACCGTCGGGTTCCTCATAGCCGCCGTCGCTGAGGACCAGAATGTGTTTTTCCTCCCCTTTTTGATTTTCCAGCATCTTGCGCGCCATGTGCAGGGCGGGTGAGAGGCGGCTGCCCCGCGTGTAGACCAGATCGGTTTTTATTGAGGGCAGGAGGCGTTCGAGCGTGACCTTGTCGTCTGTCAGGGGAGTAATCAAGTGCGCGATATTGGCGAAAGCTACGAGACCGATATTTAATCCCTGCGATAATTTTGATATATCCTCGATCTCCTGACGGGCGCGGGCGAGGCGGGACGGCTTGATATCCGAAACATCCATTGAGCGCGACAGGTCGAGAAGAACAACCAGCGCGTTTGCGGGGCGGAAGGCTTCGATTTCGGTGTAGTCCCAGCGTGGGCCGGCCATCGCCAGAACTCCGCACAGCCAGATTATCGACCAAATCAGTAACGAGCGCCAGACGCTGTTTTTTTTAGCGCCTCCTTCCGATCCGTCCAGCAGGTGGGGAAGCAAATGCGGGTCGGCGAAGGCTTTGAGGCGGTCGTCCTTGACCGGACCGCCTTTGTAAAAGAGGCTATAAAGCAACCAGAGGGATGGAATTGCCGCCAAGAGCCAGAGCCATTCTGGTTCGGAGAAATGAAAACCGCCATAGGCTATTTCAGATATCTGCGCTGCGCTAGACATTCGCCCTCCTTCCCTGTGACTGCTGGGCCAGAGGCATAAGAGCCAGCAGGGAAAAGAGGACCAGAGCTGCCAAAAGCGGATAGCGGTATAGAGGCGTGCGGATGACATACTCCCGCGATTCGGCCTTGGTTTTTTCCAACTGGTTAATCTGTTCGTAAACCTTGACCAGAGTGGTCGTATCCGAGGCTTCGAAGTAACTTCCTCCCGTCTGGTCCGCGATAATTTTGAGGAGCTTGTCGTTTTTCGTTGTCATCGCCATGCCGCCGAAAAACCCTCCGACGGGTATCCCCACCGTGCCTTCGCGCCCGATGCCGATGGCATAAACCTTGATCCCGTATTGTCTGGCCAGTTTTGCGGCCTGCAACGGGGGAAGGGAACTGGCGGTATCCTCGCCGTCAGTGAGGAGAATGATGATCCGGGATTTTTCCGGGCGGTCGCGCAAGGCCTTGACCGAGAGGCCGATGGCATCGCCGATGGCGGTTCCGTCCCCGGCCATGGAAATCACCGTTTCCCTCAGCATCTTGACGACCGCGTCGTGATCCATGGTCAGGGGCGCGTACTGGTAGGCGAAGTCGCCGAAGAGAACGAGGCCGATGCGGTCCTCCTTGCGGCCCTTGACGAAATCCCCCACCACGGTCTTGGCAATATCGAGGCGGTTAACGGGCGTCCAGCCCTGGGTGAAGTCCATCGCCCGCATGGAGCCGGAAAGATCGACCGCCAGCATGATGTCGTAGCCTTCGGATTTAATGTCTTCTCTTTTATTGACGATCTGGGGCTGCATGAGCGCGAGAACAAGGCATACCCAGAGTAAAGAAAGCAGTATGAGGAACAGTTTGAGGGTCAGGCTGAGTTGCGGGGCGACTCCCCCGAAAGCCTTTTTAAGAATTTCGAGATGCGGAAAGCGGATGACCGATTTGCCGATGCGGCCGGAGATCTTCGGCAGGAGATAGCGGGCCACCAGTGGCAGAACAAGAAGTGCAATCATCGAAGGCCAGGCGAAGGTGAACATTACCGCACCCATCCTTTCACGGCCTTGATAATTCTTTCGAGAGCCGCGGCGTGTTCGGTGCGACCTTCGGGTGCGTAGGGCGCCTCGATCAGAAATTTACCCTCTCGTTCCCAATCAAAGCCGATCGGATCGTTAAGGGTGAGCCATTTCAGCCAGTCGCGCCCCTCCAGCCCCGCGCATGGCTTGCGTCCGTGGCGACGGATGGCCAGCTTGCGAAGAAGGATCGAGAGCGAGGCAATTTTATCCTTAACAGGCTTTTGCCGATCCTCCTCAAGCGTTTGAAGAAGTTTAAGCGCCTCGACTTTCCAGACGTTCCGGTTGCGGTGGGCGGCAAGAGCTCTCTCCAGCGCCCACAAGGCCACTCCCAAAAAAGCCAGAGCCGCCAGCAGAAACCACCAGCCGGGGGGGATCGGCCACCACGGGAAGGGGTCAAAGCCCCTGATATCCCTAAGCTGCGCCAGAAGCTGTGTGTTTTGGTCCTGCACCGCGCCCTCCTGTCTTCCTGATGCGCCGAAGTCCGAGCGCCAAATCCGTTCGGACATCCCGGTCGGTTGAGATTTGCACAAAGCCCAGCCGCAGGGATCTAACCATGTCATCCAGAATTTGCCGATTGCGGTTCCAATTCCGTTCGTATGCCCGCAAGCCTTCCCGGTCATCGGTATCAATCGCAATTCTTTCCTGCCCCTTGGAGAATATAATCGTTCCCGCCTTCGTCAGTTTACCGTCTGCCGGGTCGTTCACGGCGATGAGGACCACGTCAGCGCGGGCATGAAGGTCGGCCAGACGTTTTTTGAGATCGTGGCCGAGATCGAGAAAGTCGCTGATGATAAAAACGAGGGAACCTGAAGGGGTGGCCTTTCCCAGAAGCTGCAAATGATCGGCGAGGGCCATCGGCTGCTTATAGTGGTCTTTTTTGTCGCTCAAAAGTTTGAGCATCCGCCAGAGCGAACGGCGGGATCGGCGGGGGCCGAAAAATCTTTGTCCCTCGGGGACGTTGCCAAACAGGGAGGAGCCTATGCGGTCATTATCCCGAACGGCCGCCCAGCCGATGAGCGCGGCGGCGCGGGCCGCCTGAATGGATTTGAAGGTTACGCGGGTTCCAAAGCGCATGGAGTCGTTGCGGTCGATGCAGACCAGAACGCTGCGCTCCCGATCTTCGGAATAAAGTTTAAGGTGCGGGCGGCCTGTGCGAGCGGTGACGCGCCAGTCGATATTGCGGACATCATCACCCGGGGCGTAGGCGCGAACTTCCTCAAATTCCAGACCACGCCCGCGGAAGGGCGATTTATAATCCCCCGTCATGACGGAGACGGCTTTTCGCCGCGCCGCGAGGTCCATTCCCGGCGTTCGAACCCCCAGTTCCATCAATTCCCTGAAATCCGGATACAGCATGACCGACCCCTTGCGCCCATCTTACGGCACCGCGACCACTTCGAGCAAATGCGCGACAATGCGGTCGCGGGTGACCCCACCGGCCTCGGCCTCGAAGGTCGGGATAATCCGGTGGCGCAGGATATTTGGCGCGACCTGCTGGATGTGATGGGGCGCGACGTAGCCATCCCCCTGCAGCCATGCCAGTGCGCGTGCCGTGTGGACAAGCCCCAGAGTGGCGCGGGGCGAGGCGCCGTGCAATATCCAGTCGTAAAGTTGCTGGCTGTAGGCGCCGGGTTTGCGGGTCGCGCTGACCAAGGACACCGCGTAATGCTTGATCTTCGGGTCCATATAGATTTCGCGGATCTGCTTTCTGGCCCTGAAAATCTCCTCCTGCGACATCGCTGCGGAAGGCGCCTTTTTTATGTCCGGTTCGCCGGACCGCTTTTCATCGAGTTCCAGGATTTTCATTTCCTCGTCGTGATCGGGATAGCCAACAACACAGTGCATCAGGAAGCGGTCGAGTTGCGCTTCGGGGAGGTTGTAGGTGCCCTCCTGCTCGATGGGGTTTTGCGTGGCCAGAACCATGTAAAGCGGCGGCAAGGGATAGGTGTGCAGGCCAACGGAGACCTGTTTCTCCTCCATGGCCTCCAGCAAGGCCGACTGGACCTTGGCCGGGGCGCGGTTGATCTCGTCGGCGAGGATGATGTTATGAAAGAGCGGCCCCTTACGGAATTCGAATTTAGAAGTTTCGTGGAGGTAAATGTCAGTACCAATCAGGTCAGAAGGTAGGAGGTCGGGCGTGAACTGGATACGCTGGAATTCTCCTTCCAGGGCTTCGGCCAATGTTTTAGCCGCCGTGGTCTTGGCTAGGCCCGGCATCCCCTCGATCAGCATATGCCCATCGCAGAGCAGGCAAAGCATCATGCTGCGGATCAGGTCTTTCTGGCCGACGATCCGGCTTTCCATTGCGCCCACAAGCGCCTGCATTTTGTCCGCCTTGACATCTGCGACCGGTTCCTGCGATACGGATTTTCCCTTGGCCATTGGTGTTGTTCTCCCTTATGCGTGAAGTGTTCCGATCTTATTCATTCGCTTAAGAAAAGCAAAAGGAAACATGAAGTGCTTGATTTTGCTTATGAAAACCACTAACAGCATTTCCTTAAAAAATTATGATTTTGAGTTTTACCCCTTATGTTTTACGTTTATTCGGACAACTCATTTATCAGGATCATCAGCCTTGCGATACCCGACCCCCGACGACCATTACGGCCCCGCCGGGCAGGTTCTGAACCCCATTCTTTCCATCTGGCTCAGGCCGCGGGCGACGATTCGCTCTCTTCTAAATCGCCCCTCGCCATTGTGGTTTTTTGTTTTGCTTGGCCTTTACGGGTTTATCAACGTCCTTCAGAGCGGAGAGAATAACCATGTCGGCGACCAGATCAGCAGCCTTTCCGAGTTTCTGGCCGCCTCCCTTTTGATCGGACCGCCCATCGCTCTGGCTTCGACCTATATCGGCGGCTATGTGATTGAACGCGGGGGGCGAAGGCTGGGCGGGCGGGCGAGTCAGGCCGATCTGCGCCTTGCGCTTGTATGGTCGTACGCACCGCTGATTTTATCCGGACTCATGTATTACCCCCGACTTTCGGCCTTCGGTGGCCAAATTTTTACATCTTCCTTTCAGAAGGGGCGATGGGGCGATTTATCGGGGCCGCTGATGACCCTTGAGCTTGCAAACCTGGCCGTTGTCATCCTTACGACGGTTTGGTCCCTGATCCTGCTTAGCCATATGGTCGCGCAGGTTCAGGGTTATGCTTCGGCGTGGCGGGGTTTCGGAAATATTCTGCTTGGGGTTCTTTATATTGTTGCCGCTGCCGTCATCGTGTTTGGCGCTGCATTTCTGCTGGCCAAAATCAGCGGGCAAGTCTGAAAGGCTCCTATTCCTTGGTGAAGCCCGAATTGACGGCGTAGACGATGGCTTTGCAGAAACTCAGATAAAGCTCGTCTGACAGTTTTTCGTATGTATCGTGATCCTTGCCGTCTTCCAGACGGATATCATTCCATGTGCCCTTGCCGCCGAAGACCCACGCAGCCTGAATAGCCGCCAGCGCCCTTTGTGCCTTCAGGCTGAAATGGGGACCATACATTATATCCGGGTGTGGAACGCCCTCCAGAGGTGCTTTGGATTCCGACAAAATTTTCTGCCCCTTACGAAACGTTTCCGCGAATTTTGCCTGCTTGTGGGCATCTGCGAACGCGGCAATCTCCGCGAGTTTCTTTTCGAGCCGGGAGTTGATTTCCTCCAGAGACGAACGAAACGGTATGGGGCGAACAGTTTCGTTTGCGGAGACACGCCTGTAGGATACCCTCCAGACTCTCTCGTCACGGCTTTCAACCTTTTCCCATTGTGCTTCCCAGTAATCGGAGGCCAGCACCTTCACGACCTCGATGAACCAGCGGCCCCCCTGTCCCAACCCTGAGGCAATGCGGTCGGACATTTCCGGCTTGTCCGAAGGGCGGTAATGCAGGCGGAGAAGCTGCCCCTGCTGCTCCCCTATTATCTTGAACCAAGCCAGAGGGTCCGGCGCGTAGTCTTTAGGCCCGTCTTTGGCTGCGGCAGCCGCAATATCCGTAAAGCGTACCTCCTTGCAGGTCTTGAACACAGAGCCTTCGGGCCAGAATTTCTCCGCCTTGATATCCAGCTTGCGGCGGAGGACAGAATTGCCCCAATTCGTGAGCGCGACGACCTGTGCAATCTGTGTGAGCATCCGTGTTCCTTTTCTTTACGTGACTTCGGACGGCATTATACCGCGCCTGACGAGGATTATCAGCAAGTGATTTATTCTTTTTTCCGAAGGGGGGGTAGGCCGATCAGTAGTTTGAGTAGATCGTCTCTATCCTGCGATCTTTGGCTATGCTGATGGGCGTTATGAGTTTCTGGTCGTATATCAGGGACAGACATTCATCCAGTTCGTCGATTCCACTTTCCAGACAGGGCGGGTATTTTTCCCAGCGCAGGAGAATCAGGGATTGTACCGTGCCGTTCTCGTATTCCAGTTCACGGAAGGATTGCACTTGGCCTATCTCTACACCTATGCCCTCCTTAAAGGCCCAATAAACCAGTTCGCTGCAATAAATTCTTTCCTTTTCAAAAAGAAAGAAAGGATCATATGGCTTTCCGTAATGTTCCTTTGCAGCCTCGAGAAGTTTTTTTGCGTATTTGGGCGTCAGGCCTCTGACCCGCATTACCGTCAGGCGGCCGAACCATCCCCGCGCTATCCATTCCTGCAAGGGTGTTTCACGCACCGGACCTGCGGCTTCGACCACCAGGGGATTTCCATCGGCACCGATTTTGATTATGCCCATATGCGAGTAGAGGCTTCCAGTAGCCATCCAGATCGCCAGAGTCTGGCCGCTGTCGCCGGTATGGAAGACGAGATCGCCGTCCTGGAGGGGTGGAAGGCTGGAAAGATTTGCCGATGTAAAAAAAACGTAGGCGTATATCACAGCCGGACATACAAGAAAAATAATGACAAAAAAGAGCAATATCTTGCTTTTCATTTTTTCCTGAGACCCCTGTTGCTAATGATTAAAAAGGCTCGACGTATTTCTTGTAGTATATTTTTGAGCGATTTTGAGCTTCGATTAGTTTTTCTCCAGGCAAGGCTCTTGCGATTTCCTCTCTTAACTCCTTCGCCTCGTAATACCCTTGTGCCGCAGAAATGTTCGCCCAAGCGTATGCTTCTATGGGATCGCGGCTCAATCCTTTTCCATATAAATACATCACCGCAAGGCTGTACTGCGCGTAATCGGAGCCCTTTTCTGCGGCCTTGCGATACCAAAAGACTGCTGCCTTGTAATCTTCAGGCATACCGTTTCCGTAATGATACATTTTTGCGAGAAGAATTTGTGCCTCTGTATCTCCCTGCGATGCCGCCGAACGCGCCAGAAGTGACGCCAACCTGTAATCCTGAGCAACGTCCTCGCCGTCGAAGTAAAGACGTGCGAGGCTTGATTGCGCCAATGTATGCCCTTGCTCCGCTGCCAAACTGTACCATTTTACAGCCTGTCTATAGTTCTGAATCAAACCATCCCCTTCCTCATTCATCAAGCCAATCTTATACTGTGCTTGAACGTGACCTTTCTCTGCGGCTAGCGCGTATAACTCTGCGGCCTTTTTAATATCTTTTTCCATCCCTTTTCCGGTTTCATACTTCATGGCCTGAAAAAAAATCTGTTTAACCTCATTCGATCCTTCTTTTTTGGGACTTTCCTCTGCGTCTTGTACAATATTGCTCTTTCCGGATTCCGGAGCCGTTTCATTCAAGGCCGTTGCCTCATCATTTTTTTGAGAGGGTTGATCTGGTTGAGTGCCTACTTGTTGCTTCGGCTCTGCGCTCCATGCAGCGCACGGTGCGACCAAGATAAAAAGGAGGAGTAGGAACAGAGAAGCTTTGCGGCCAAAACGCATGATACGGTCCTTAATTTATTTTCGTTTCTATGGGTAACACAGGACATGATGCAGGGGCAATATTCAAGACCTAACCCCTCCCCCTGTATGGCGGAACCCCCTGATCGGGCAACCAGAGAGATTTCGGCGCGGGGCCAGTCTGGTAGAATACGTCGATAGGTATTCCGCCGCGGGGATACCAGTAGCCGCCGATCCGCAGCCAGACGGGTTTGATCTCCTTCACCAGCCTTTTGGCGATGCCCACCGTGCAATCTTCATGGAATGCGCCGTGGTTACGGAAGGAGCCCAGAAAGAGCTTGAGCGATTTGCTTTCGACCAGCCAGTCGCCGGGGACGTAATCGATGACCAGATGCGCGAAATCCGGCGCACCCGTGATGGGGCAGATCGAGGTGAACTCCGGCGCAACGAACCGCACGAGATATTCCGTACCCTTATGCGGATTGGGTACTCGCTCTATTACCGCCCGCTCCGGGGATTCGGGAAGGCCTGTCTTGCCACCAAGCTGTGTCAGGTTGCTGTAGATTGATTTTTTTTCTTTCGGTTTTTTAGACATGATTTTTTCCTTAAACGCCTCTGCGGTTGCCCCATATTAGCACATGAAGTTGCGGGAGGATTGTTGCCTCGTACCAGCGGTCCGCCGTCACCTTTTCCGCCAGCCAGCGGAGGCGGGCGTTTATACCTTCGATATCGACCGCGCCGCCATCTTTATCGTCTCCGGCGGGCGGGGTGTGGTTTCCGGGCTGGAGATAGAGAGGGAGATCAGAATAACGCTTTGCCACTTCCTTCGCATATTGATAGTCCGGTTCGTCGAACACCACGATTTTTAAGGCTATTTGTGGTTTGCTTGCGGCTGCGGCGATACATTGGTCCAATTTTTGCCAATCTGTTGACATTTCGCTTGAGGGCGGTTTGGGGCTGAGGGTCAGGACATCGAGATCAGCGAACCAGTCCTGCGCGATACTGCCCTGCGTTTCCAGAGCGAAGCGGTAACCCTTGGCCTTTCCGAGTTTTATTAAGGGTGCCAAAGGCTGGATCGCCGGGTTGCCGCCGGAGAGGGAGACCATCAGGGCTTTGCCGCCGGAAAGTGCTTCGACATCCGCGAAGACCGCCTCCGGCTTCATGGGTTCCCAAGTGTCGCGGAACTGGCTGTCCACGGCATGAAGTGTGTCGCACCAAACGCAGCGGTAATCACACCCCCCTGTCCTCACGAAAATAGTCGGCTGGCCGATCAAAGTTCCCTCGCCCTGAATCGTCGGGCCGAAAATCTCGCTGATGCGGATTTTTTCGGTCATGGACGGTATTCCGCCACGGTGCGTGGGGTTTCCTTCACGCGTACAGCGGTCACTTCCGGCCATTTCGTTTTGCACCAATCGTAAAAATGGCGAGCGATCTGTTCAGCGGTGACATGATCGTCGCCCAGAACATCGTTAAGGTTTCTGTGGTCCAGCTTTGAGTCAATATATTCCTTGAGCGCGTCCAGTTCGCGGTAATCGCGGACGAAGCCGTATTGGTTCAGGGTTTGGGAGCACAACTCGACCTCGACGACATAATTGTGGCCGTGTATCCGGGCGCAGGGATGGTCCGGCGGCAGCTGGTGTAACTGGTGGGCGGCGGAGAAATGGTATTCCTTGACGATGCGGTACATTCTAGATTGCCCTTTTGTCTTTTGCTTTTTCAACCGTTTTGATCCAGAAATCGGGGTCTTCGTAGTTTGTGGGGTCTACCACACCCGCAATATGGAAGGCTTCGCGGCGCTCCACGCAGGTGCCGCAGCGCCCGCAGTGCCATAACCCTCCGTTGTAACAAGAATATGTATTTAGAAAATCTACGCCCAGCCTCGCTCCTTCCGAAACAATATCAGCCTTTGTTTTTTCAAGAAACGGCGTGTAAAGACTGATATTCGAAACTCCCTCAAGCGCACGGTTCTGCATGGTCTCGAAGGAATGTATAAAGTCCGGCCGACAATCCGGATAAATGAAATGATCTCCACCATGCACCGCCGCAGCCACGCTGTCTTCTCCGTTAGCGCTAGCAAAGCCATAAGCTATAGCGAGCATTATGGCGTTTCGGTTATGAACGATCGTAACCTTCATGTTCTCTTCTGCGTAATGGCCTTCGGGAACATCAATATTATCCGTAAGGGCTGAACCTCCGAGTAATTTTCCTACAGCAGTAATGTCTATGCGATGGTGTGGGACACCCAGTTTTTTTGCCGCTTTTTTTGCGAAGGTTAGTTCTATTGTGTGTCGCTGGCCATAATTGAAGGAGATAAGTCGTGTTAGAGTGCGTTCGGCGGCGACCTTATAGGCCAAGGTCACGGAATCCAATCCGCCGGAGCAGATGACGAGGGTTTTCATAGTTTTGTTCCTTGTTTTGTTGGCCGGGTAGGCTGCGACCGGCGCCTTTATTTAAGGCGGGCTCGTTATAGCAGACCTGACCGGAAATGCAAATTTTTTATACATACCTACCCTACCCGGCTTGACCAAGGTCAAGGCTTTGTGCGGCTTGCGAGGTTATTTTCGAAGTCCACAATAGAGGAGAGCTGTAAGTGCTTAAAAAGATTGTTCTTGAACTGGCCCGGACCCATGATTTCCCGCAAGGCTCTGCCGAGTGCGGGTATGAGATTGTTGCGCCGCTTGACGGGGCAGGGCATCTGGATCTTGAGGGCTGGAAAAGCCAGAAGGACAAGTGCGTTGTCCGCCGTTTCTGGAAAAATGAAGATGACCAAAGGGGCCGCCTCGTCCATCACAAGGGGCATCAATGGGCCATCGCGTACGACGATGCGCGCCTGGACGAGGAGCCGATTTTCCGGTTCGATCAGCATGTCTTCAAAGAGGGCGAGTATGTCTCGATCACCGAGCAGGACGAGACGCCCCTGCCCTTTAAAATCGTCTCCGTGAAATAAATTATAACGACGTAAACAGAAAGGCTTATCCAATGCTTTCCGATCCCCATGACCTTGCCCATGAATTGCCCGAGCATAAAGATGCGATTCATGCCTTAAAGACCAATAACAGGCACTTTGCGAAGCTGTTCAGCGAATACGACCTGATTAACAAGGATGTCCTGCGGATCGAAAAGGGTATAGACGCCCGCAGCGACGAGCACCTTGAAAACCTGAAGAAGAAGCGCCTGTCGCTCAAAGATGAGTTAATGCAGATGATCGAAGGGTTCGAGGGTTAGACTTATCCTTCTTGCCTCCCCGCCTGCGGGGCGCTAGCATTCGGGCATGATCGAAAAGCTGATCCTGCATATCGGGCAAAGCAAAACAGGGACCAGCTCCCTGCAGGCTTTGCTCAGCGAAGAGCGCGAAACGCTTTGGGATAGCGGTGTGCTTTATCCCGACGTTTTTTTTAAAGGGGTGGCTCTGGAGCTTGTCGAGCATAATGCCTTCGCCGAGTCCCTTTCGGGCATCATGCGCTATCCGCATCTTCAGCCGGAGCGCTATGCCGAGAATTTTTTGAAGCAGATGAATGAGTATTCCTGCGATACCTTACTTCTCAGCGCGGAGAGTTTTTTTGGTACTCCGCAAATCTGGGCGGCCGGCTCGCCGGAGGAATTTTTTTCCCTTCACCGGAAGAAAATCGAAAAGCTCAAAGCTCTCCTGCCCGCCAAGCACTGCCATATCGTGCTTTATCTGCGGCGGCAGGATTTGTGGCTGGAATCCGCGATCGGGCATATCATCCGCTATGAGGGGCTTCTGGGGCAGAAGGTTTATGAAAACGATGAGCAGGCCGCGCAACTTCTGGCGCCGCACCTGGATTACCTGAGACTTGTTCATCTCTGGCGGGAGATCATGGACCCCGCCGAGTTTTCCGTTGTCCCGTATGAGCGCGGGGTGTTGCGCGGCGAAGATACGGCGCAGGATTTCCTTGCCCGTACAGGTTTGGACGCGTATTTGAAAATTGACGAAAGTATTCCCCGGAAGCTTGAGAATTTGAGTTGGAGCGCCGAGTGCCTGACGATCAAGAAGGCGTTGAATGCGCTGCCGAAAAGCAAAGTGCGTGAGCGGACGGCGATTGATCTTCTGAATGCTCTCGATCAGGACAAGGGCTTGCCGCGCACACGTTTTTCAATCGCGCCGGAGATCAAGGATCGGGTGTGGGAGCAGCACAAGGCGGATAACCGCCTTCTGGCCCAGAATTTCGGGGGACCGGCGGGGTCGTTTTTCAGCCTGCCGGATCATCCCCCTGCTCTGCCTGAAACTGCTGTCGATCCGGCTGCAGTTTTTGCTTACCTTAGGCGTTTCGAGCGGGCGTATTACAGCCCGTGGCGGCTGATTTCCGTACGTCTTCTTTTCCTGAAAGGAGAATTCAGAAACCGACTTCCCTCGCTTTACACGCGAATGAAGGCGATCGCCCGTGGCCTTCGATCCTCCTCCGCTTGACCGCTTCTAAAAAGCGTGGTCTCTAAAGACGTTTACCGTATTTTTTTGGATGCCCCCATGAATCTTCTTTTGCATATCGGTACACACAAGACGGCTACGACCAGCCTGCAGCACTTCTTTGCGCTGAACCGCGCCCTTCTTCGTTCATATGGATTTTATTATCCTGAGAACGACGACAGCGCATACGCTTTTAATTTTCTGGCTTCGCGTGTGGCTTTCGGAAAAAGCTCAGAGGCGGCTGCTTTTCTGGCCTCCGCAAGGGAAAAGGCCAAGGACTCCGGCTGCCAGAGTGTTTTGATCAGCGGCGAATCCTTTTATGCGATGACAGGTTTTTTCATCGACCTGCAAAAACGTGAGCGCAGCGGGGAGTACTGGGACAACGAGGAGCGACTGGTTCAGGAGGTCAGGGAGGCCTGCGCGGGCTATGAGAAGATCAGTGTCACCTGCACCTTGCGGCCGCAGGATGAGCTGGCCGGATCGCTTTATAATCAATTCGTTAAAAATGTCTTCGGGATTGATTCCAGCTATTCAGAATTTCTGGCGCAATCCCGAGATATTTATGATTATGCGAAACATATTGAATTGTGGGAAAAGGCGTTTGGAAAAGACAACATTCACCTCAAAAACTTTCATATCGTCAAAAAGGATATCATCCGCGATTTTTGTCACAGCTTCCTTAAAGATGCGTGTTTTGAAAATGCGACGATCAAGGACGTCGAGGCCAACACCCGCTTGAGCCGGGATGTCCTTGAGGTCAAGCGTCTTTATAATTCTATACATCCTGATCCGTCTCTGGCCTTCGTTTCCGCCCGCTCCTTCCGGGCGATCAACGATCATTTTCCGGATTCTGAGGGATATCAAATTTTTGCAAGCCGTAAAGAACAAGGCACTTTTTTTAAGGATTTTCAAACCGGAAACGATCAACTTGCGAGTGCTTACGGTCTGGAGCCTATCCCCGTCTTGACTGGAGATCAGGAGCCGACCTATCCGGGGCTGAGCGCAGAGAAAACTTCCGAGGTCTATCTCAGGTTCTGCGAAGATCTTTATTCCTTTCGTAACAGAATAGAGTTGGGCTTGCGTCGGGCCGCGCGATTCATCATGGAGAACATACCCGGAGGCAAGACCCTTATGGCGCCGGTGCGGAAGGTACAAAACAGTCTAAGGCTGAGACTCGGCGGTTGGTGACTCAAACGTCCGTGAATTTCTGGATGACAATAAAGTTCAGGTATTTCAGGTTTTTCGGGTTGCTCGGGCATTTCAAGATTTCCCTGATGCCGTAACGGCCTGCGCCCCAGACCGTGACCAGATAGGGCATCTGGTACAAATCCGCCCCGAAGGGGTCCAGCTCGCTTGCCCCCTCGTAGCTGTGCAGAGAACTGTGTTCGAGAATGCATAGCCCCCCCGGCTTTACACACGACATCCAGGCATTCAGGCATTTTTCAGGATCATAGCTGTGGTCGAAGGAGTTGCTGTAGATGAAATCGCATTTTTCGATCCACTCCGGCTTGACCTCGTGGAAGTCCCACTGGAGGGTGTTTTCAAACTGCGTGGCCGTTTCCGATATCTCCGTGCCTAATACGTCACAGCCTAACAGTTCCCTGAACCATTTCTGCTCCAACCCGCGGCGCGTACCATGACAAAGCCCAAATTCGGGTTTCGGGATGCGCTTTTTGATATAGGCTGCAAGGAATTCAATGTTTTCCCGAACCACCCAGACGCGGTCAATTTTATCCTTATTGCCGCGGGTTTGAACGGCGCGGTATTTTTCATAGTCGAATTTTCCGTCGGGCGTAGTGTAGGAATGCAACGTGTAACCCTTCTCCGGGTCATAATCCCTGCTGACATTCATAATGAGGTAGCCACGCGAGAGGGCTATGTTCTTGATCAGTTTTTTTAGCGCCACAGGGGTATATCTCTATGAAGGACAGGTTTTCAGGCGAAACGTACCAAAAAAGCCAAATCCGGTCAAAGCGTAATCTGTCTTTTCCCGATCCTTAACCCACAAGGAGATATGCCAAACATCCCACCCCCCGACTTGTTTTTCCCTTCAATATCCTCCATGCTGCCTCCATCTTTCAGAATAGGGATATTATCAGCCGTGGCGTATTCGTTTTTTGGGGTCATCAATCTGCGCGATGAGGTCAGAACAACGCTTTCCGGTCTTTTTGACCGTTATCTTACTTCAGATATGAAAGTTTATGATATCGGCTGCGGGAACAAACCGTTCGGCCCGGTTCTGGTCGGCAAGGTCAAAGATCATATCGGCGTGGATATCGAGGATGGGTTTTATGACTCCCATCACATTGACCTCATCGGCAGCGCCTATCATGTCCCGGTCGAAGACGGCAGCGGAGATGCGGTGATTTCCTCCCAGGTGATCGAGCATCTGGAGCGCCCTGCGGATGCTCTCAAGGAAACCGCCCGCGTTCTCAAGCCCGGAGGAGTCTTGCTGATTTCGTTTCCTTTTCTTTGCCCTATCCATGCCGAGCCGCATGACTATACGCGGTTTACGGAATATGCGATGAGCAAGCTTTTGAAGGATCACGGATTTGAAGTCATCGAGATGAGCCGGATCGGTGGCTTCTGGTATATCGCCGGTATGTATCTTCATATGTATCTGAAAACCTTCGACCGGGGGCCGCTGAAAAAAATCAGGCTTGTCGCGGCGGTTTCATGGGTTTTTCTGTGGCTTATTACGCAAATTCACAGGCTGGAGGGCGCAGTCATGAAAGCCGCGGGTAAAAATCCCGAAGAGCTGCGGAAAAAATGGACGGTCAATTATACTTTTGTGGCCCGGAAAGGGGCGCAAGCGGCATGAAGATCATCAAGCGCATCAAGAGTTTCAGGGCTACCGTGGGCTGGCTGTCGCGACTGACGGGCAGCAAATACAAAGCCGCCCGCTTTCTGATTTCTGCCCGGAAAAAGCCCGGATTACTGGGTGCGGGTGTCTATAACCAGCTTCCCGTGGTGTTCCGCCGGCAGGATTTGGGTGCTCTCAAGGAGGTGCTGATCGACCGGGAATATGCGTTTCTGAAGCCGCATATCGCCAAAATGGCGCCGCTGCAGGTTCTCGATATCGGGGCGCATATTGGCACGTTTGCCCTGTGGTGCCTTGCGACTAATCTGGCCGCCGAAATCTACAGCGTGGAGGCTGACCCGTATACGTTCGACATCCTCAAGCGTAACCGCGCCCCCGTCCACGAGCAGAGATATGTCTGGAATTGCCTGCACCGTGCGGCGTGGAAAGATGAGTCGTATCTGGCTTTTTCCGACAAGGGCGACAGCATGAGCCACAGGGTGGCCGATTCCGGCTCCCTTAAGGTACTTGGTGTCACTTTTTCCAAGATTCTGGAATTGAGCCGCTATCAGCAGGTCAATCTTATGAAAATCGACATTGAGGGCGCCGAGGAAGCTTTTCTTTCCGCCGAGCCGGATTTGCTGAAAAAGGTTGAGATGCTTGTCGTCGAAATCCATCCCAAGCATTGCAACGAGCAGGCGGTCCGCGATCTTTTGAAACAGTATTTTCCGATCATCGAGGAGATTGAGGGGCGCAAATCTTCCAAACCCCTGCTTTTCTGCCGGAAAGTGCTTTGATATGGTTCTGCGGAACTTGCAGGAGTCCAAGAGCCGTTTCCTGACGCAGGAGAACAAGCGCAGTTTCTCCGGAATCGTTCTTCTGGGCTCTCAACGCGTTTTTCAGAAATCTTTCGGGTTAATCTCCACCTATTTTCTCGTCCGTGCGCTTACTCAGGATGAGTTCGGGATGTATAGCTTCGTCATTGGTGTGGTCAGCACGATGACGATTTTCGGCTTCGGGGGACTTAAAAACGCGATCATGCAGTCCGTGGCGCGAGGGCATCGGGGGACTTACCGCAAGGCGGTTCCTCTTTCCTTTTCCGGGTGTCTTCTTGGCAGTTTCGTGATGCTTGGACTTGCTTTTTTTTATCATAAGACTGGGCAGGCAGAGCTTTCGACCGCCCTTATGATCGCGGCTTGTTTATTGCCTTTTTATGAGGGGTTCTCGCAGTGGCGGAATATCAGGATCGGCGAGGAGAAGTTTTCCGCGTTTTTCAAGCAGGAGACGTTCTGGCAATTCACCATGCATAGCACGATGGTTGCGGTTGCCCTGCTGTATCCTCATAATACCGCCCTGCCCGTTCTGGTTTTTCTGGGTGTTCCTGCGTTACTCAATACACTTTTCACGCTGAGGGATTTCCGCTCTATTGCGCCGGAAGAGACGGACGAGCCGGAGAGTATCGCCTACGGCTTGAGAACCTCTTTCTATGCGGCTTTCAATACGGTGGCCGTCAATGCCGACAAGCTTTTCCTCTTTGCGTTTCTTTCCCCTTCGGCTACAGCGATTTTCGTCGCGGCTGAGCGGATTCCTGAGGTTCTCCGGAATGTGGTTCAGGATGCTATCGCGGTCTATGCCCCGCGCTTTGCCCGCGAAGAGACCTATACAAAAAATCTTGATGACCTGTTGAAAAAGGCCGCGCTTGTGATCGGGCTGGCTGTTTTTGTTTTTGCCTTTACCCTGCTGCCGTGGATTTTGATTTTTGTTTTCGGGGAAACCTATTCTGAATCGGTTATATACGCTCAAATTCTCTGCCTTTCGGTAGCTATCGGCAATGCCTCGAATATCCGGTTCCGGTATATCCGTTCGAAGCTGGACACCACCAATTTTGCCAAAATAACGATCGTTACCTCGGTTTTACGTATTGCGATGTCTGCACTTCTGATCCCCGTTTACGGGATTGCGGGGGCGGTGGCGTCCGCTTTTGCCTATCGCGTGATTATGACTCTCACGGTAGACTGGGTGATCCGAACGCATTACCTGAAGGCCGTAAAGTAGACAATGGACTCAAACACCGCCATCCTGCCGCTGATTACCGTGGGGATTACGGCCTATAACGCCGAGGAGACGATTGAGGTCGCCGTCGAGTCCGCGCTGGCGCAAAACTGGAAGCCTAAGGAAATTCTTATCGTCAATGACTCCTCGACGGACCGCACGGGCGAAATTCTTGACGCTCTGGCCTTAAAATTCCCAGATATCCGTGTGATTCATCATCCCGAGAACAAAGGCGTTGCCGGTGCGCGGAATACGATTATCCGTGAGGCCAAAGGCATTTTTCTGGCCTTTTTTGACGATGACGACCGGAGCGATCCCATGAGGCTGGACAAGCAATATCTGCGGATTGTGAGCTATGAGGAGAAATATGCGGGCATTCGGGAAGTCATCTGTCACTGCTCCCGGATTCAGCATTATCCCGATGGATCGGAGCATTACGAACCTACGGCGGGCACGAAAGAAGATGGACTATGCCCTCGTGGGGAGGCGATGGCCAAGCGCATTCTCTATGGGCTTCCGGTCGAAAACGGGTTCGGCTCCATGGCTTCTTGCTCACAAATGGCTCGGCTTTCGACGTATCAAACCCTCGACGGGTTCGATGAAGATTTCCGGCGGTGCGAGGATACGGATTTCAATGTCCGGTTTGCGCAAAATGGCGGGCATTTCGCGGGGATCGCCGAGCCCCTGGTTCATCAAACCATGACGTCGGGCAACGATAAAACCCTGACGCAGGATGAAGACTATTACCGCAAGCTGATCATCAAGCACGCGATTTTCATAAGAAACAGCGGGGTTTCGCCGTTGTTCTGTTCGCGCTGGCTGGATGCGAAATATGCCTATCTGCGCGGGAAAAAAGGTCTTTTTGTCTGGAAAATGATCAAGCTCTTTTTCAAATATCCGCTCCTCACCTATCGCCGGATGAAATGGGCGTGGCCGAATAAAAAATTCAACAAACATGCTCAGGAATTCTATAAGAGTTTCTCATGACCCTGCCCCTTATCACTATCGGGATTACCGCCTATTGCGCACAAGAAAGCATCGGACGTGCTCTCCGCAGCGCTCTGGCGCAGGACTGGGCGAATACGGAGATTTTGATCGTCGATGATTGTTCAACTGACGACACAGCGAAGGTTATCAGGGAGGCTATTGCAGACGCAAAAAAAGCACGTCTGATTGTGCATGAAAAAAACAAAGGGGCGGCGGGGGCGCGTCATACGATCCTGCAAGAGGCCAAGGGCGATTTTATTGTTTTCTTTGACGACGATGATGAGAGCCTTCCGCATCGGCTTTCCCGGCAATATGAGCGCATCGTTTCCTATGAACAGGAAACTGGGGCCGACCTTGTGTTGTGTTATGCGTCGGGCGAGCGGCTTTATCCTAATGGGTATCGCAAGATTCTGGACGCTATCGGTTCATGTGGGAAAGTTCCGCAGGGTGTGGAGATGGCTGACCGGATTCTGTTTTACGGAGGGGATAAAGAGTGCTTTTATGGTTCGGGGACGCCGACCTGCTCCCTCATGGCGCGGAGAGAGGTTTTTGACAAGGCTGGCGGCTTCGATGAACATTTCAGACGTGTCGAGGATTTGGATTTTGCTGTGCGATCTGCCCTTATAGGGGCGCATTTTATCGGTTGCCCTGAAAAGCTTTTTGTTCAGTATGCCACGCAATCCTCGGATAAAAGCGCCGATAAAAACCTGCAGGCGGAAATGCAACTGGCCGAAAAACACCGCGCCTATCTCGAAAGCAAAGACCGCTACGTCTATGCGCGGGAGTGGCCAAAAATACGCGCCAGCCACTTTAAAAAAGACTATAGGACTTTTTTTATGACGCTTGTTCCCTTACTGCTCAAGCATCCGATTGCGGTCACGCGGCATCTTTTTAAAACCGGGCCCGCGCGCTTTTTCCATGAGCGAAAAATGAAGCAAGCGCCCGATCCCTCTTCTTTGAAAATTCTCGTGTGCTGCCGGGCGATCGACAATATGGCGGGCGGCGTGGAGCGCATGGCCTCGGCTCTTATGAACGAAATGGTGAAGCGCGGGCATTCGATCAGCCTTATGACTTTGGACCCTGAGAACGCGCAGTCGTTTTATCCGCTTGATTCTCTTATCGTCTGGCACAAGGTAGCCATCGGCGATCCCTTACGAAGAGCAACGCTTTCCGAGATGATCCAGAGGGCTTTAAAAGTTCGAATGATCGTTGGATCAGTCAAACCCGACATCATGATCGGGTTTCAGGACGGGCCTTATCTCAGCACCCGGGTCTATACTCTGGGGATGGGGTATCCGATTATTCTGGCGGAAAGGAATGCGCCCACGCGCTACGATCACATCCGGTCGGGCAAATATCGGCAGTTGATTTATCAAACCTTCCGGTTTGCGCGGCGTATCACCGTCCAGTGCGAGAGCTACCGGGCGCATTATCCGGCTTATCTGCGTGCGAAAATTGTAACGATCCCCAATCCGGTTTTTCCCGCCGCTCCTGAGAATCTGGGGCAAGTGAAAAAACGGAGAATTTTGCTTTCGGTCGGTCGGCTGGAATACCAGAAGAATTATTCCGTTCTTATCCAAGCGTTTGCGTTGATCGCTCCGAAGCATCCTGACTGGATTTTGCGGATCATCGGTGAAGGCATCGAGCGTAAAGACCTTGAAAAACTGTTGGCTGAGCTTGACTTGTCTGGCCGCGTGGAACTGACTGGAACGACGGATAAGGTCAGCTCTGAATACGCGCAGGCGTCTCTTTTTTCGCTTTCCTCCCGTTGGGAAGGGTTTCCGAATGTGATTGCCGAGGCGATGGCGCACGGGGTTCCCTGTATCGGTTTTGCAGGTTGCGCGGGGGTGAGCGATTTGATCCGGCATGGCTATAACGGACGGCTGGCCGCCGAAAACGGCGATCCTGAGACTTTGGCGGATGAGTTAAGCTTTTTGATAGGCGAACCGGAGCAACTCGTGCAGATGGGGCGTTCGGCGATAGAGAGTGTTCAAGCCTATCGCCCTGAGCATATATACGATCTCTGGGAGCAGTTGTTCAAAGAGGCGGCGCGCTCATGAAGCTGATGTTCGTCATCAAAACCATGACGCATGGCACGGGCGGCGCCGAGAGAGTGCTTAGCCAGATCACGACCGAACTCTGCCGTCTTGGTCACGAGGTGAGCCTTGTGACTTTTGATGCTCCGGGGGAAAAGCCGTTTTATCCTCTTTCAGAACACGTAAAAAGAATTGATCTCGGCTTGGGAGACCCGCAAAAAAAGTCGAACGTCGGCATTACCCTTAAGAGAATGCACGCCCTGCGTAAATCCGCGATAAAGGAGCGGCCCGACGTTGTGATCGCCTTTATGCACAGCGCCTTCGTTCCCGCCGCCTTTGCCCTTCTCGGCATGGGCATCCCCGTTATCGGGAGCGAGCATATCGTTCCGGCGCATTATGACCGCCGCAAGCTGGAGTTCGCTTTTTTCCTGTTCAGCCTGCCTTTTTTGAGAAAAATTACCGTTGTTTCAGAGAAAATCCGCGACTCCTATCCTGCCTTCGCTCGGCGCAAGATGGTTGTGGTTCCCAACCCTGTGAAGCGGCCCCTTCCGGGCCTTGAGGGGCTTCGTGATCTTACCAAAAGGCCTGTTATTCTGAATGTCGGACGGCTTGATCCGCAGAAAGATCAGGAAACCCTGATCCGCGCTTTTTCAATCCTCGCGCCGGACTTTCCCGACTGGGATTTGCGGATTATCGGGGAAGGAGAACTTCGTCCTGAACTAGAAAAGCTTATTTCTGAACTGAACCTCAAAGGCCGCGTTTTTCTTCCGGGTCTTTCCGGTGATATCGACCGTGAATATGCCGCCGCCTCTCTTTTCGTTATTCCTTCACGTTATGAAGCCTTCGGTCTTGCGACCGCCGAGGCGATGACCTACGGGATGCCAGCCATCGGGTTCGCGGACTGCCCGGGGACGAATGAAATTATAGAAGACGGTCACAACGGCTTACTCGCGAAGGGCGAGCACCGCGTGAACGCCTTAGCGGAATCCATGGAGAAACTTATGACCTCCAAAGAATACCGCAAAGAATTGGGAGAAAAGGCCGCGGAAAGCCATGCTCAACTGACTTCCGAATCCATTGCGCACCGCTGGGACGATTTCCTGTGCGGCTTTACGACGTCTTAATTCTATACATAAAGTCCACACCCATACGGCTTTCATCGAGCAAGAAATGAATGTGAAGCATATTCCCGGCATACATAAAATCCTTATCAAACTTCCTTTCTATATACGGGATACTCATATCGATCGCCATCCCATAGGAGTTCATCAATGCCTTGACACGTTTGCTGACGATATTCGAAATCTCGCAGGCGGCATCCTCAAGAATCTTCCGGTCTATGATTACGTCCGGGCCGTAGATCTTCTGCACCAGCATTTTGAGAAGATTCTGCTCGAACCCGAACCTCAGGATTGAGCGCATATATTCCTGCTCGCTTTCCACCATGGCATAAATGGTATGGCTTTCGTCTTTATTGTTCGGGGCATCGCTGACAATTATCTGGTTGTGAAACATCACCTCTATGACGTGCGAAACAGAAGCGCGAATGGCCTTGCCTATCTCGCCTTGAAGTTCTTCCGCAAGCTTCCTGATTTTTTTTAAGGATTCTTCAGTCATCGGCTTTGACCTTGCTCTCTGCGAGCTTTTGCACGGCCGCGTCGATTTTTGCCTTCAGGGAGTCAAGATCAACAGGCTTGACGAGGTATGAGTACGCTCCGGCTTCCAGAGCGTCCTTGACCGACTTCTTTTCGCTCTCGCCCGTCATCATGATGATCGCCGTGTCTGAAAAACGTTGATCCGCCTTACACTCCCTCAGCAGGTCGTAGCCGTTTTTGTTCGGCATTCCCCAATCCAGAAGGACGATGTCGTATTTATTCCGGGCAAGCATTTCCTGCGCTTCCACGCCATCAGAGGCCGCATCGACATGGGCGACCCCGATCATGACGAGTTGCTGAGCTACCAGCTTGCGGATGATCATGTAATCATCGACGATCAAAACTCTTAATTTTTCGTAATCCACGCGATTGTTTCCCCTTTTGCGCGGTTTATTCACTTGCAGCATAGCGAATTGTCGTAACTAAATTCTAAACAAAATGCGGTTTTTTAAGGTTTTATCCCTGACCCTCAACATTATTTTAAGACCTTGGCCTTAGAGTGTGACTTAAACGCAGGGTCGGTTTTCCGGGCGCTTATAATGGATAAGAAGATTCTCTTGGCTGATTACCACGCTCTGGACGTGCTGGACCACGTACTCGGACGGGTGACGCACAAATTCAGCAATCTTATTTGCCCGGTCCTGGGGTTCAGCGAAATTCTGGTTAAAATGAATAAGGATGAGGCTCTGCGCGAGTTTATCGAGCATACCTATGACTATTCCACGGAACTCCGTGCCTTTAACGACTTTCTGGGAGCCAGCGATCTTCTGTCGAGCACCAGCCTGCAGAGCCGTGTGACACCATATTCCGAAGCCTTCTTGAAGAGCTATAGCGATGCCCTGATATTTCTTACGGGGGTTACCCCCAATTTCCCCTCCAAGGAGGATGCGCCGCTCTGCCTCCGCCATGATCCCGGGGCGCTTGAAGCCGTGATGACCCATATTATTTGCAACGCGCTTGAGGCCGGGGCCGAAGCGGATTCACTTCAGATTTCCTGTAAATGCCAAAATCTTTCCGACGATGTGGGGCAAATGTTAAACCTCAGCCCCGGAGATTATGGCCAGTTTACTCTTTCCGGACCTTCTCCTGCCGCCTCTCCGGAAGCCCTCAGGCAGGCTCTGCACCCCCTTTATACGACTAAGGATATTTCCCGCCATAAGGGCATGGGCCTGTGGCACAGTTACCGCCTGATGCGGCGGATGGGCGGGACAATTCTTTTTTTCAACGCCCCTGACCGGAGAACCTGCGTTTCGCTCCTTTTGCCCCTCTTAACAGACAGAGAGTCCTAAGATGGCGCGTATCCTTATCGTCGATGACGAACCCGGTGTCATCATTACACTGAAGACGATGCTCAAGGTGGACGGGCATGAGGTTGTTATTGCCGAAAATGGGGTTTCCGGCATTGAATGTCTGCAGACACATAAGGGTTCCCTTGATCTCGTGATCACAGATATCCAGATGCCGGAGATGGACGGGTTGCAGTTTATCTCGCGCCTTCTGGACATTGCGCCCGATTTGCCGGTGATCGCCATTTCCGGCGGGGGGAACAGGCTTTCCAACCTTGATCCTCTGGCCAGCCTTAAAGATAAAATTTCGGGAACCGTACGCAAGCCGTTTACGCATGACGAGCTTTTTCAGGCGGTCAACGCCGCTCTTGATTCTGCCTTTAACCGGAGGTCTGGTTTATGATCCCGGGATCTGTGCGCCCCTCCAGGCCCATGAATATTTATAAAATCTTCTTCCTGTTCTTTGCCGGGGTCGGTTTTATTGTTTTCAGTCCTATCCTGATCATATTTCTTGATACGGTCAGCGCCTTTCATACCTCTAGTAAAATCCGTGAGCAAAACCAGATCGTCAACCAGACGCGACTGCTTAATTACAGCCTGATCCTTGAGACGCAGAAGGCGATGGTCCTGATTTCCGGAACCAAGGAGAACCGCGATATTTTCAAATCGGGATGGAAGGATGTCCGAAAGGAAAACAGCGAAGCCCTGAACGCCCTGGTCCAAGCAGCGATGAGTATTTCGGATACCCCTAAGACTGCCGTGACTCTGCAGGAGCTTGAAAAAGCGCGACTGGGTTCAGAGAAATTGAGCGAAGCTCTTGAGAAAGATAATTATATCCACCCTGAAACTTTCCTTGATACCCAGAAGCATCTTAGCGAAACTCTGGCCCTGCTGCGGATTGAAATTCTTGAACCACAGAGCGCCGCGGAGTTTGCCTTTCAACAAAGCTTTCTTGTCCATAAAACCGCCCAGAATCTCCTTGATCTGACCGCCTATGAAGGAAACCTGCTTCTTTCCTTTATTCATGCCGACGAAAATCTCGACGATTCAACCATGCAACGGCTGACCCTGCTGCGTGATACCGCGCAAACCGAGCGCTCCCAGCTCTCTCGGCAGATCGAAAAAATCAACAGAGGAAAAAATTTCTCGAACGATACTCCTGGTTTTGGAGTGTTTTATGGGCTTCAGGATTTTGAGGACTCCTTTAAAAGCCTCGATGAGATGAGGCGCCGCATTTATTCCTCCAGCATGGCGGGTGAGCCTTATCCCGTAGCCGCACAGGAATGGAAAAAGGGCTTTGAACAGGCTCTGGACAGTATCAAGAGGCTGGAGGACGTCGTTTCCATGCCCGCTGAGGCCGCCCTGCAAGATCATCTCAAGAGCCTGACCCGCCGCCTGTCCCTGATTACCGTTGCCGGACTGGTAGCCATCGGTATTCTTTACATCCTCTTCCTTATCCTTAAGGTGCGGATTTTGAAACCGATTGGCCTCGTCACCAAGAGAATGACTGAACTTGCCGCCGGGGATCTCGAACTTGACCTTCCGGAAACTACACGGATGGACGAAGTGGCCGAGATGATTGAGGCGCTCAAAGTCTTCAAACAAACCGCCCTTAATGCCCGCAGACTGGCAACTATTCCTGAACGTAACCCTGACCCCATCATCGAATTGAACGAGAACGGGATGATCACCTATATGAACGAAGCGGCTATTCGCGAGTTTCCGAATATGTACATGGTTGACGGGACCGTTCACCCGATTTTCAAGGACTTCGTCGATCTGCAGATGGAGAGCCTGTCAGCGCGAAAAAACACGGTTCTTCATGTGCGTAAAGTTAATGATAAATATTATGAGCGGTATACGACGTTTGTGGCGTTGCAGGACCAGTCCCTGACCCGCGTCTTCCTGCGGGATATCACCGAAAAAGTGAAACAGGAAGGCGCCTTGCAGGAGAGTCAGGAACGTGCCCAAGCTTTCATGAATGCGCTCGAGGCCAGTCAAACCGGCCTCGTCGTTCTACTGTTTAATAACGGGAACTGGATGGTCGATTTTGTCAATGGCAGCTTCACGCATATGACGGGGTACAGACTTGACGAGATCAAAGCCGCACCTTTCAGTTTTCTGTCCGGCCCCCTTACAGACCTATCAGCCTTAAGTTTCCTTAAAAGCCGGATTGAACGGCGCATGAGCGGAAGCCGCGAACTCCTTTGTTACAAGAGCGATGGTTCTGCTTTCTGGGTGCGGATGCAAGTCGCGCCGATCCTGAACAGACAGGGCAAAATCAACAAATACAGTTTGATGTTGGAAGATATATCGGAAGAGCGCGAACGCGAGGACGGAGCCAAAAAGCAGCAAAATCTTGTCGCTGTAGGGGAAATGGCCGGAGGGATGGCGCATGAAATCAATAACGCGCTCCAGCCCATTCTTGGCCTTAGCGAAGCCTTGTCCAAAAAATTTTCCTCCGATCCCGAGGCCCACGAGCAGTATGAATTGTCAAAAGTCGTATATGAGTATGCCCTTTATGCGAAAAACATCGTCAGCGATATGCTGTCCTTCACGCGCCAGGAAAGCAGCGTTCTTACCCCTGTCAAAGCCTGCGAGATTCTCGACCAAAACCTTAAACTTCTTCAGGACAGTCTTCCTGACCGTGTGCGCCTTGTCAGCGAAAATATTCAGGACGGCTCTTCCGAAGAACGACTTGACGCCACAATCCATATCAACCCCACCGGGTTTTTTCAGATCATGGCCAACCTTATCAAGAACGCCTGCCACGCTATGGACGACAACGGAACTATCACCGTTGGTTACTGCGAACGATCCGTTTCCGACGATAACGCCTTGAATCTTCCTTCAGGCTCATATTTCGAGATTCAGGTCCGGGATACGGGGTGCGGAATGGACGATAAGACAAAGGCCAAAATTTTTGAGCCCTTTTTCAGCACAAAAAAAGTCGGCGAAGGCACAGGGCTTGGGCTTTCCGTAGTTTACGGCATCCTGCAGAGATGGGGCGGGCATATTGAGGTGGCTTCCGCGCCCGGAAAAGGCACGGTTTTTACGCTTCTTATTCCCATACAGGAGCAGAGCGTTCAAGGCTTGCTGCCGAACGTGGCCTCGGCCGCTCTTAAAAACGGTGTTCCAGCGCCATAACCACCGTGCGGCCCAGTTCGTTGGATCCGTCCCGCCCGATCAGGGGGTGCTGGATAAAAAACGGCCGTTCTTCATGCTCTTCAGCCAAATTATAGCCGTTAAGGGAAAGCGTTGTGTTCTCCGCAAGGTTATAGGCTGCCCGGGCGTTGAGGACAACGTAGGCATCGACGTCCTTTTGTAGATAGGCGTCAAAGAAATCCGCCGTCACAGTGGAGTATTTAAATCCCGATACAAAATGCACGTCCGTGCCCAGTTCGAACGGGCCTTTTTTGTAGTCCAGAGCCAGATTGATTTTATGGTCGGGTTGTGCGTCCTCGAAATTGAAGCGGTGGTCGGGGATTCCGGTTTCGCTGTCGGCCAGAAGCGAATAGGTATAATTGATATTCCAATTCAAAGACTCATCCAAACAGGCGCCCTTGGCAAAAAGCTCCAGAAAAACCGCCTCTGAGTCCCCTACATTTTCAAAGGTATAGTCCGCCTTCAGATTGCCGGGAGGGCCAAATTCGCGCACAGTCGGTGCGATCAGATCTTCAATTTTCTGATAGATAAGATTTCCTCCTGCGCTGAAGCTCTGTTCGGTAAATCTCCGGGTATAGCCCAGATCCGCTGTGTAGTTGACTTCCGCATCAAGCTCAGGGTTTCCGTAAAGCTCCGAAAAGGGAGACGTGTTTTCGTCAAAGGCGAGTTCGACGATGCTGGGGACGTGCAGCCCCCTGCCCAAAGAGAGGCGCACGGAGGATTCCGGGTCCACCTCATAGACCAAACCGCTGTTAAAACTGAATTCCGTTCCCTCCGGCTCCAATTCAAGACTTGGAAGATTGATTTTGGTATTCGAGGTGTCCAGTGTGAAATCGCGATCAGAGGTCCAAAAATCGACCCTGCCCGAGTTTGCCATGGACCAGCGGTCGGATATGCGCCAATCCCACATCGCCGATGATGAGAATGTATCAATCGTGAAATTGTCGCTGTCATTCCGGCCGAGCGCGTTCCCTTGGCCAAAATTATTCCTGTACTCTGCGCTTAAGCGGATGCTGTGGTCAGGATGCGGGGAGAGCAGCCCGGATGCCTGAAGAACCGTCAGTCGGTTGGCCACCGAAAATTCAGGAAAGGTGTTAAACCGCCCCATTCCGACTGTAATTCTTGTGGAGTTGTGATAGGCCATCAGATCATAGACTCCGGACTTACCGGCATCATAGGTCAGATCGATCTTGGCGTGGCGCGAGAGGGTCGAGACGTCGCGGGCCGTGTTGAAAACGGTCAGGTTGTCGCCGATCTGCTGGTTGTATCCGGTCTCCAGACGCGCATGGATATTCTCACGGAGTCTGATTTGCGAGTCGAGGTTCAGAGATTCTTTCTGGAAGGCGTCCTCGGCCGCGGCATTGGGTACCCGCGCCGAATTGATCCGGTGATTATGCGGAAACTCATCGTATCCCGTGCGCTCCCCGGAAAAACGGATGGAGGCATCCTGCGTGACATTGAATGTCTTCATTCCGCCCAAGGAGTTGTATCCCCTGCTGCCGTAGCCTAACTTTACGTCCCCTACGTTGTCGTAAAGGGGGTTGTAGGTGATGATGTTTATCACGCCTGAAGCCGCGTTAAAGCCGAAGAGTGACGTGTTCGGCCCGCGGACAATTTCGATTTGCTTGATTTCCTCCATTCTGACCGGGAATGAATTCCATAACGTCATTCCGAACAAATCCATATAAACCTGCCGCCCGTTAATCAGAACCAACAGGCGGTTAGCGTACGCCTGATTGTAGCCCCGGATATTCACATCAGCTTGGTCACGAAAATTGCGAGAGACGTCCACTCCGGCGTAGCGCCTGAGCAACTCCGGGATATCCTGTGCGCCGCTGGCTCTGATTTCCCTGTCCGTTACAATGTCCATAGAGACCGGAGCTTTTGACACGGGCTGCGGCTTCCCTGTAGCGCTCGTTGTTACGGGTTCACCATAGAGAGACTCAAGCCCGGTGTAATCGACATTCTGGGCCCATACCAAGCCGTCAAGATTCAAAGCCGTGCCGAACGCCAACAGCCCGATCAGCGCCCTTATGGTTCCTGCCTTTTTCATGCTCTGCTCCTCATAGCCTGATCGCCATATACCTGAAGGCCGCGTCCACGTCGTAGCCGCAGGCCGATAAAACTTTTTCGTTGAGATAAATATCCACACCTCCGCTGGTTTCTATGCTGATCGCGCAGGCTTCCTGTCTGGCGCAATCGGCCCCCAAACTCAGGGTAAGAAGTTTGTTTTCCTTCGATAACACCCTGATTTTCGGGTAAGCGGTTGAGAAATTTGGCGGTATTAGAAGAATATCCGGCATTATCCCCTTGTTGAGTTTTTCAAGGGTGGCCGTTTCAGCCCTGACCTTCATCTTCTTGAGGATAACTTTCTGGTCTTCGATCTGCTCTGCGCCCTGGCGCGCATAAGCCTCGGATTCCCGGTCATTTTCCTGATAGAGAACAGCGATCACCACATCGCCTTTTTTACGCTCAAGCCCGCGGATGTATTTGAGCGTATTCAGAACCGTCTTTGCCTCAGACGGCCCAATATCGGACTCCTGCGACCATGACGTCACGGGCATGAGTAAAAGCCCGAGAAAAATACAGAAAATTAACTTTTTGATCTGAGCTGAACGGCTCATGGACTATTTTTGGGATTGGGATTAGGCAGGATTGATAAAAACAATGCATTCTCAGAAGAAAAGGTTACATAAATCTTAATATTTGGCAATCTTGAAGCCGTTCCCTGGAAAAACTATCCCATCCTTGTATTCGATAGCACCGTTGCTATACTGGAAGGGTGATATTTATGATTTACCTGTTTTTTTAGTCGTAAATTAACTCTATTCTGAGAGAGTAATATTTTATTAATACGGCAAATACCCTTTATTCATTATGAACCCTGATAGCCTTAAAATTCTTATCGTTGACGATCATATGCTGATGCGAAGCATGGTCGAGAACTATTGCAAGTCTATGGGTCTGCAAAATCTGCAACAGGCCTCCGGCGGCAGTCAGGCTCTCAAACTCATACAGAACAACCATTATGATCTTGTGCTTTTGGATTGGGGTATGCCCGATCTCCCGGGAATTGAAGCGCTTAAGACGCTGCGCGCCGACAAGAAAAACGATCAAACAGCTATTGTCATGGTTACAGCCGAATCCGAGGATTCACGATTAATAGAGGCTCTGGAGGCCGGGGCGACCTCCTATCTTGTGAAACCGTTTTCGCAAGAAGATTTCGAGAAAAAAATCAAAAATGTGATTGAGTGGCTTAAGAAGCAGCGGGAATAAGAGATTTTTTAGTTTTGTGCCTTGTGGGGATGCAAATTTGGAACATTTTATTTTAAATCC
The DNA here is from genome assembly GCA_016699735.1 of Alphaproteobacteria bacterium. Classification (NCBI taxonomy): domain Bacteria; kingdom Pseudomonadati; phylum Pseudomonadota; class Alphaproteobacteria; species Alphaproteobacteria bacterium. Next base: position 952,462 of record CP065008.1, on the reverse strand, counting down.
TCAAGTCAGAATGGAGTTACCTGACGTCATCACGCGTCAGGTGTCGATGATCTTTCAGAGTATGTTTGGGGTCAGTGTCGAGAAGGCCGATCGGTCGTAGACCTCCTTTAACGACGACGACCTTATCAGTTGCGTTTCTCTCTCACAGGATCAACTCAAAATTCTCCTGCGCTTCGGATTTCCAAGGCTTTTACTTACTCCCCTGCTGCAAAAAATTTATGGTCCTGTGATTGGGAAGCACGAAACGACTTTTGAAGATGCGGTTTGCGAAATCGCCAACATCGTATGCAACGCAGTAAAAAAGCACCTGAACGAGAACGGCTTTTCCTTCCTGATGAGTATTCCAAAAATTGAACATGACTTTAAAACCCGCTTTGAAAAAGGAAGCGACGACCATCTTCAGCTTGAATTTATTCTACAAAAAGACCGTTTTTCCGTCGATATGATTACTTTTTTTAAAAAAGAAGTCTTAATTAATGAGGCCTATTCATGAAAGCTTATTCAACACTTTTTTCCGGGGGGATGGATCCGGCGACTTTTGAAAAAATTCGCGCAATTTCGCCCAATTTTATCTGCCTTTTTTTCTCCTCGCAGAAGGTCAACAGCCCGATCCTCAAATCGATTTGTGAGAGTTTCAAGGGAATTACTGTCATTGGCTGTTCCACTGCGGGAGAGATTTCCGATGATAAAATGGCCGATGACTCGATTTCCCTTCTGGCGGTCAATTTTGAAAAAACCAAGATCAAGGCGGCCGGCGTTAAAATCGCCTCTGCGGATGCGTGCTATGAACAATCGCGCACACTTGCTCAAAGTCTGGCCGGTGAGGATCTTGCGGGCGTTTTTATCCTTGCTCCCGGGCTGAATGTCAACGGCAGCGCCATTACAAGAGGATTTTCCAGCGTTCTGGGTTCAAAGGTGAGCATCTCCGGGGGACTGGCCGGGGATAAAACCAGCTTTTCGAAAACCCATACGCTTCTCAACGGCGAAATTTCGGAGAACTCCCTTGTCGCTGTCGGCTTTTATGGGAAGCATATCAAGATCGGCACGGGATCCAAGGGTGGCTGGGCGCCGTTCGGGCCAGCACGGCGGGTCACGAAGTCCGATGGTAATATCCTCTATGAACTCGACAATAAGCCTGCGCTGGATCTTTATAAACAGTATCTTGGAGACAAAGCCGATCAGCTTCCCTATAGCGGCCTACTTTATCCGTTTTCCATTCTTGAGGACGACCAGAGCGAGACGGGTCTGATCCGCACGATCCTTGACGTCAACCATGAGAGCAAAAGCCTTATTCTTGCCGGCGATATGCCGGAGGGCAAGCTGGTGCGCCTGATGCACGCCGATGTCGACCAGTTGATCGTCGGCGCCGAAAACGCCGCCGAGGAAGCCAATCTGGGCGAGCCGGGTCATGTCACAAGCGTCGCCCTTCTGGTGAGTTGCGTGGGGCGCAAGCTTGTCATGGCCGACGACGTTATCGAAGAAGTCGAAGCCGTTCAGCACGTTCTTGGCCCCTGCACACGGATGGCCGGATTTTACTCGTACGGGGAAATCTGCATTTCCGACGTTACCAAAGCGGCGGAACTGCATAACCAGACCATGACCATCACACAGCTTTCCGAATCCCCATGAGCCGATGGCCAGAATCAGGAACAAAACCCAGCGGCAGTTTGAACGTCATCTTAAAACCGATGATCCACTGAGTCTGGTTGCGGCGATGCGAGAGCAAGCCGCTTCGGGCGGGCATGAAGCCTGCCTCGCCTTTCTTGACGGTCTTCCCGGGTTTTTTGAAGCTGTTGCCCAGACCTACGAGCAATATGAAGACAAAAACAAGATGGCGCTCCGCAATCTTGACCTAAGCTCGGAGGAACTGAACGAGGCGAACCGCAAGCTGGAGCGGCTGAATCGTTCTATGGAAGCGATGCTCGAAAGCCTTGGACCGGCCCTGCTTTTTTTCAATAAATCCGGGCAATGCGCCGATACGTTCTCCCGTTCCTGCCTGACTTTGCTGGAAGCCGAACCCGGGGGACAATCTATCTGGGACGTCCTGAAGTGTACGAAGGAGGAAAAGGGCAGTTTCGACAAGCTGCTGTCCCTGGCTTTTAAAAATATCTCCGCCATGACGATCGAAGATCTTTTCCGTATTGCGCCTCAATCTTATCGCCATTCGAAAGGGCTTTTTATTAAGCTCAATTACCGCCCCATTTTCGGGCAAAGCGGTACTTTGCATGGAATCCTGCTTATCGGCGAAGATGTGACCGAGGAGGCTCATTACAAGGCGCTGGCGAAAGATAGGGAACAACAAACAGAGAAAATTCTGCGCCTGATTCAAAACCGCAAGGATTTCATGGGTTTAATCGCACAGATTGAAGATTTTTTCCTATCCGAAACGCCGCTTTTTTATGAGCAAGTCTCTCTGGTGGATTTGAAGGGTGACTTGCACACGATGAAGGGTCTGGCGGGCAGTTTTTACATGAACGATTTTGTTGAGATCATGCAGAGGCTGGAATCCTCCGTCGTCAAGCAGGACACCACCCTTCGCAGCGCGTTTGAGACAATCGAGCGCGTTGTCCCTGAGATTTTTGCCGCCATCGAGGATGCCAAAGCTTTCATGCAATCGATTTTCGGAGAAGCAGAAATGCTCGATCCCGACTCTGTGTCTTTACGGCGCAAAGAATTGTTGGATTTTTACCGAGAGCTCTGCGGCGCCCCGGAAACAGCAACCCTGCAACAAATCTACTACCAACAATTCCTGACTGTGCCTATTTCCGATCTTTTGCGGTCTCTGGATCAGCATATCCGGGAAACCGCAGCGGCTTTGGGCAAGCCGATGAAAACCAGTCGTCTGGAGGGCGATAATTTCCGGGTGCCCACAGGGGTTTATGACGATGTTTTTTTATCGCTCGTGCATCTGGTCCGTAACGCCATCGACCACGGGATCGAACGATCTGAAGAACGCGTGATCGCCGGAAAAAGCCCGGAAGGGCAAATTATGGTCCGGGCGGAGCTGTTTTCGGTGATGGATGAGCCATGGTTCAGGATTATTTTCAAGGATGACGGCGCGGGGGTCGATACTGATAAAATCCGCCAGAGGATGAAGGCTCTGGGTATGGATTCGGCGGGGCAAAGCGACCAGGACGTCGTTCAAAACATCTTCATGCCGGGGTTTTCCTCCAAGCGCGGTGTGTCCGTCATTTCCGGACGCGGGATCGGGCTTTCCGCCGTCACCCAAACGGTCCGCAAGATTGGCGGCAGCGTCTCTGTCACCTCTGATCCCGGAAAGGGCACGACGTTTGTGATTGATTTGCCTTTTAAGGAACAAGCCGCCTTATTAGGTGACACTTAGGCCGCCTTCCGCTGCTCCATATTCTCCACCAGTTTATTCAGGAACTCCTGTGTCGTCAGGTATTTCTGCTTTTCGCTGATCAGGACGGCCAAGTCCTTCGTCATGAATCCGGCCTCCACGGTTTTCACGCAGACATCCTCGAGCGTGTTCGCAAAGTCGATCAGCGGCTGGTTGTTGTCGAAGCTGCCGCGGTATTTCAGGCCGCTGGTCCAGGCGAAGATCGAGGCGATGGGGTTGGTCGAGGTCGGCTTGCCCTGCTGATGCTGGCGGTAATGGCGGGTTACGGTGCCGTGCGCGGCCTCAGCCTCTACGGTTTTGCCGTCGGGGGTTAGGAGAACGGATGTCATGAGGCCCAGAGAGCCAAAGCCCTGCGCCACGATGTCGGACTGCACGTCGCCGTCGTAATTTTTACAGGCCCAGACAAAACCGCCGTTGGATTTTATGGCCTGCGCGACCATGTCGTCGATCAGACGGTGTTCGTAGAAGAGTTTGCGGTTTTCGAACTCGGCCTTGAATTCCTTCTCGTAGATCGACTGGAATATCTCGATGAAACGTCCGTCATATTGCTTGAGGATTGTGTTCTTGGTGGACATATAGAGCGGCTCGTTGCGGAGCAGCGCGTAGTTAAAACTGGAGCGGGCGAAGCCCTCGATGGACTCATCGAGATTATACATCCCCAACGCCACGCCGGGGGATGGAAAATCGAAGACTTCCCATTCCTGAGGGGTTCCGCCCTTTGGGGTGTAGACCAGCTTGAGAACTCCGGGGCCGGGGATTTTCATGTCGGTGGCCTTGTACTGGTCGCCGAAGGCGTGTCGGCCAATGACGATGGGCTTTTCCCAGCCGGGGACATAGCGCGGCACGTTTGAGCAGATGATGGGTGCGCGGAAAATGGTGCCACCCAGAATATTGCGGATCGTGCCGTTGGGGGATTTCCACATTTTCTTGAGGTTGAATTCCTTGACCCGCGCTTCGTCGGGCGTGATGGTGGCGCATTTGACGCCGACGCCGTATTTCTTGATCGCCTCCGCAGACTCGATCGTTACCTTGTCGTCGGTGGCGTCGCGGTTCTGGATCGAGAGATCGTAATATTTGAGGTCGATATCCAGATACGGCAGGATCAGGCTTTTCTTGATGAAATCCCAGATGATGCGGGTCATCTCGTCGCCGTCGATTTCCACCACCGGGGTCGTTACCTTGATTTTCCTGGCCATTTCCTCATCCCTTTCAGCGTTTACGTTCAGGGATCCGTTCTAGCACGATTCCCGTTCAAGAAAAATGAGGTTCATGGTCCGGCGGCGCGTGAGGCAGGGGGTGGAGGTCATAAGTGCCGACCGTCCCGCCGTCCGGCAAGAGAAGCGCGTAGCCTGAGGGCCATTCGATCTCCGGCGGGCTTACCGCGTGATGGTTTAGCGGCGTGTCCACAACTTTTTCCTTTGCCATGAGATTGAAGGATGACGGGTAATCCAAAGCCGCCCGCCGCGAGATAAACGGGTTGGGGGCGTGGGCCGGCTCAAAATCCATATTCGGTTTAAAGCCCGAAACCTGACTGATAATCGCGGCATGAGGGTGATTGGCCTTGACCGCCGCGCCCAGAATATCCTCCGGGTTTTTCGTTTCTCCAGACAGAGCGTATATGCCGTCGATAAAACCAAACCAGGCATTCAGGGTTTTTTCACGCTGTTCGACGAACTCGTCAGACTCCTGCAGAATATCCATGAGCGACACTCCGCTTCCCTGCTCATGAAAGTATTTTTTGGATAGCTCTGCTGCCTCGTCGTATATGGCTGGAAACCCGTATCGGCCGTATACACCCAATTTACCCGGATCCGATCGGCTTAAAATTCTCATTTTCAGCAAGGCCTGATGGTTATTTTCGTACCCCATTGACGACATGAGCAGCATTTCGAAAATGTCCGCCGCGTTTTCTTCAAACAGGCTGTTATGCTGCCCCCTGATCAGTTTTCCTACAATATGTCCGCCTTCGTGCGCCACCACCGATTTGGCTTCCGTGACCGGATCTCCCCAATAGCCCGTGCGGCAATCGTCGAGGTTAATTCTCATCACGGCAACGCGCAGTCTTTCCTCACCAAAATCCGGGTCGAGGACAATCGCCATGGACCCCGATTTGCTTCCCACCTCTTCCAGCGACTGAGAAGTTGCTCCCGGATAATCCCGGTTAATTTTCGACAGGATAGAACTTTTACACTCCTGCCACGTATCGCCTGTATAGATTGCTGTGATTACGCGAAGGCGGGGGAACTCCTCTTCGGCCCTTTCCACGAAGCTGCGACAGAATTCTTCCACCTCCCGGATTTCTGCCATTGATGGGCTTTTCATTTCGCTTCCCCGTTTGGTTCTCTCAGGAACGAAGCCCGTTCGAGATCGCGGTAGACGATCTGCGCGGGTACGCCGAGATTTTTATAGGGGCCGTCCTTGTGCAAGCTGTCGTAAGTTTTCAGGACCGCCTCGATGTAGGCCAAGCGATTTTTCAAGGGCAGTTCACGGCTGTTCATCACGCGGCTTTCGATCATGGCTTTGAATTGTTTTTCAATGTCGGCCTTTTCCGCCTGCATGATCTCGACTTCCTCTCTGGTTACAAACCAGGCGTGAAAGCGCGGCTTGAAATCATGCCAGCCCACGCGAAGATGGGCGCTGATTTTTTCCATTCCTGACAACTCAAAATCGCGAATCAGTTCGGTTGCCGGACGGGAGCCGAAGCAAAATTTGCGGATTTCCTGCCCGTACGCCATTTTCAGGGCCGTCAAAGCCCCCAGCAGGAACCCGAAGGGTTGGCTGTCCTTGCCCATGCCGCGGGCGGCGATGTTGATGTTCGTAAAACAATGGTGCTGCTGGCGCAGGGTCAGATTGCAGAGATCGGCGAAGAAAGCGAACCCCTCGATCAAGTGGTCCTCGCCCCGGAAGGGATCTCGGCCTGAGATGAATATACCTGCGTCGGCGATTCTGAAGGTCTCATAAAGGTGACGCGCGAAGGTGCGGTAAGACGGATCGGGTAAGACCAGTTCCCAATCGATAAACTTACGAAGATACCCTTCCCCTCCTGCTTCTCCTCCATAGACGCCGGATACAGCCTGTCTGAGATGCTGCTGATCGGCGGCCAAAACAGCGACCACGCCGGGGACAAGAAACAAGTGACGCAGGGTTTCCAGAAGCTCGAGAAGATAGGCCGGGCGGCAGCGGTCAAGTTCGTCGATCAGTAGAATCAGCTTGCGGCGCCTTGGGTCCGGCTCTATTGCCGCGACCTGACTGAAGTAATGAGCAAGGCCGGAGCGGAAATCCCGCATCGAGTCCATAACCCTTTCGTGGCGTGCCAGACGCTCCTTCGCTTCGGGGATATGACCGTGAAGGTGTTCAATATTTTCCCCGGAATACTGCCTCTGGTCCTTTCCCTCGCTTTGCTTCCGGCGAAGAATGTAGGGCGAGGCCACTTCGAGAAGATATTCGAAGGCTTTGCCCTGAACCTCCGGCCCTCCGGCAATAACCTGTTCACGGATGGCGCTGACCAATGCGACGACAGGGTCGCCCGAGATTTCCGTCTCCGATGCGTTGAGATAGACCACACGATAGGCTTCATCCTTCAACTGCCTGTGCCAGTTTTTCAGAAAGAATGTTTTGCCTGTGCCGTAGGGGGCGCTGATATTGATGACAAAGGGCTGGCTAATTGTTGCTATGACCGTATTGAGGTAGGCTGCCAGACGAAAACGCTCCAGCTTGTCGTCCTGCCACGCTTCCCACTGGCCCGTCTTGTGAGTCGCCGTGCGTATTGTGCCGGTCTCTTTATTCATCCTGACAATTTAATAAGACTTTACGGCAAAAACCAGAGATTTTACTAAATTCGGTCTTTATTGCGCTTTTTTATGCTCTTCCATGAGATCGTCCAAGGTCATTTCGCGCAGAATTTTTTCCTTGGCGTCGTCCAGACGCTCCATTAACTCATCCAGACCTGTCACCGGGTCGCGCTTGAGGAAAGGCGCATCGGTTACACGCGAAGCGTCCATCAGATGACGTATGCTGATCTGGTTTATGGGCCTTGAAAAAATAAAACCCGGCGGCCGGCTGTCGATGGCGTACACCAGCTTTGCCTTTTCCATGGCGCTTAACAGATGGTCAATGAGTTTTTTCGGCACATGAAGACGGCGCGCCAGACCTTCGGCCGTCCAAGGTGTGTATCCGCGCTGGTGCGCCTGCGCGATCAGCAACGCTGTTTCAACCGATACGCGCCGCAAATCCATGGCTGCGGGCGTCCGCATAAAATTGCGGGAGACGGTTTCGAGCGGGTACTGGTGGTAAAAGGCAATGCTTGCGCCGATCAGGATAATCAGCCAGGCAAAATTGAGCCAGATGAAGAAAATGATGATCGTGGCAAAGACAGAATAGAGTTCGGCCAGACGGGATGAGGAGGCCACGAAATGCGCAAACGCCCAACTGCTAACCTGCCAGAGGAGGCAGGCACAGACCGCGCCAATGAGCGCGGAGATCAGGGAAACACGGTCGTTGGGCAGCGCCTTGTAGAGAAACAGGAAAACCATCGTGATCAACGCGTTGGGCAAGGCCATGTCCACGTAGGGTTTTATTCCGGCGATTACGGGGAAAAACTGCGATGCGGCGCCGGCGAAAAAATTGGCCATAATCCCCAGAATAATCAGGATCAGCACCGGGCCAAGAACGACAGCGCTGAGATAATCGCTGAAGCGGCGGACAAGTGGACGATGGACCTCTACGCCCCAGATTTCGTTAATCGAGGCCTCCACCTTGCTGACCATCGAGATGATCGCGTAAATCAGGAATACCAAACCCACAGACCCCAATACGCTCGGGTCCACGCGCTCGACCAGCGCCATGATGTAATTTGTAATCTCAATGCCCCGGTCGCCCATCGGGCTGAGAAAGTTCTGCAGGCTCTCCTTCAATTTATTGTGGTATTCAAAGGATTTCAGAACCGAGAAGACAATCGCAAAAGTCGGGACGATTGAGAGCAGGGTCGTGTAGACGAGGCTGGTGGCGCGCAGGGTGATGCGGTCGTCGTAAATATCCTTTGAAACCGCGAAAAATATCCTGAAGGAATGCACGAAAAAGGCCTTCCACCAAGGCATCTGGCGGAGGTCGGCGTAGAACAGTGTATGTTTGAGGCTCCCGGCCATGTCCCTAACAGCGGCGCGGCTTTCCTTTCCTTCCACACTCTTTCCTTTTCGTGCTGAGAAACTTCGACAGGCGCATTGTGTCATAAACAAAATATGACTTCAATTTCATTGTCTTCGCCAGTAATACACGATTCTATTATGCGTTTGTTGCATATCTTTAATGCTGCGCCTGCAATGCTGCAGTGCATATATTGTGCTGCAATATCAATAAGTTATAATGTAGTTTTGCAAAAATTTTCTTGACTTTTTTGCCCTATATCCATAAAAGCGGGGTGCTTTAAGATTTTAGCCATACATTTTTCGACTATCTTTTTATGAATGCGGGAGCGCCAGGGTTATGACCATGCCTATTGAAAATTCAGATAAAATCGAGATCGATATCGATATTCCCAAATCCAACCTGAAGCACGTCGCGCCGTTGCGCGGACGCTTCGACCACCAGCGCGTCTCCGGGCTGCTGCTGAATATCTACGGCGAAGAAAAATACAAGCTTATGCAGGAGAAAGGCGTCGATCAGCGCATGATGTTCGGCACCAACCCTCATTATCAGGCTCTGGCCATGGGCGATGAGTTTTGCGCCGAGGACGGCACGGTTCTGGTTCCCAAAATGCCACCGAGCAAGGCCGTGGCCGCACTGATCCTGCCGCGTCTTGAAGAAACTTTGAGCATGGACGGGGCAAAAGACCCCTCCAACCAGATGCGCTATACGGCTAAAAATAACAGTCTGGCCGGTAAGCTTTTACATAAGTATGACGAGATCGTTCTGGGCTATGCCTCCCCCACCTGCTCGGCACATTGCCGTTACTGCTATCGTCTTGATCTGTTCAACAAGGACACGGGCAAGACCAGCATTACGCCCGAAGAGCTGCGCGATTACGTGCGGAATTACAATAAGTGGGTAAAGGATCATAAGGGCATCGACCCGCAGACAGGCGGGCGGCGCTATCCGGTGCGTGAAATTCTGCTGTCCGGGGGCGATCCTCTGGTCCTGCCCAATATCACACTTTACAAGTTTGCCGTTGCGGCAGCGCAGGCGGGGGTCAATACATTGCGGATCGGCTCGAAGGAGCTGGCGTTCCGGCCCGAGCGCGTGGATGAGGCGTTTATCGAGACTCTGCGGATTCTCCATTCCAATTATCCGAGCCTGCATATCAATATCGTTTCGCACTATACGCACCCGGACGAGTTTCTGGAGCGCGATGCGGAGGGGAACTACATCCCGAATGCGGACGGGATCGGTTACAAGTGGATGGATGCTTCGCTGCGCCCCGTTGAGATGCTTCTGCAGCTTGGGTTCGTGAGCATCCATACGCAGACCCCGATCATCTGGCACGTCAATGACGATGCCGAGGCGATCCGCATCCTGCATGAGGAAATGCGCCGGATGAATATTTCGCCCAAATATCTGTTTCAGGGGCGGGATATCGAGGGGCACAAGGCGTTCTCCCTACCCGTTGAAACGGCATGGAAAATCCACAACGATGCCATGAAGGGCATCGCCGATGGCGGACGTTCGCGCTTTGTCATGTCCACCGAGTGGGGCAAGATGGAAGTTGTGAGTGTGATCAAGGGGCTGGATTTGCTGGAAAACGGCATGGATTTGCTGCCTGAGAAGATGCGTTTCATGCTCATGGCCCTGCTGGGTGAGGGCATTACGATCTTTAAATGCTACCGCTCGCCGCACGAGGCGGAGTCGCAAGGCGATCTGATTATCGCCAAGAGCAACCCGGAGGCGCTGTGGATTTCGGGCTATGAAGACCGGATCATTTACGATGCGCGGCGCGGGGATCACGAGAAATTCTCTGGCCTGCTCAACGTTGTGCTTTCAAGCTTCGGCACCGATTTGTTCGACCGGATCATGAAGGGGCGCGGCGCGGCGAACGACCCGGCCCTGCGCGGCAAAAAGAAAGCCCTGGCCAGCGTGTAAGTGGTTTTATTGCGCGGAAAAGGTTAGAGTGAAGGCGGCTGAGAGGCCGCCTTTTTTATTTTTTATTGATACTGTCCGTCTTTTCTTCTTCAATTAGCTCTATAAGAGTATCCGCTACTCCGTTGTAAAGATCAAACACATCAACTTCCTCTCCGCGCTCGATACGCTTTGAAATCATCGTTAGAGGAAAAGCTATAATGCTTGTGTCTTCAAATTTGATTGCGGGATCACGCCCATATTCATCCTCAACCATGATCCAGTGGAACCCCTTGTCCTGAACGAAAACGTCCCCGAGTACGATTCCCATGGATTGTAATTCGTATGTTTGTTCAGGTTTGAAGACTTTTGCGGTCAAAAGCGCCCTGAGAGTCCCTAATTTACCTGCTGGTGTCTTAAATTTCTCAACGCTATTTTCGTCTAAATATTTCGTGATAATTTTCCGCTGCTCTTCCAGCCTGTTTTTATCGTCATCCGTTAATTCAGAGAATGTCTGATGCATACAAAATCCCTGTTCTGAAAATATTTGAATGGGTGCAAATGCGAATATAAAAGCAAGCGCGTAGAACAGCCTCATAAGAATAACATAGATTTTTTTATCCTTAGGCACAATAATGGCGGCTGAGAGGCCGCCTTTTTTTGTTGGAGAAACACATGGATTTAAAAACCAGGATAGACACCGGCGATTTTGATAATAAACAGCTTATTCTAATTGATGAGATCATTCAAAAGGTAAAATGGGCGATTGAGAATGCTGAATTGCCAAATGTTGATGCTCAAGAAATAAAAAAGCTGACAGGAAAAATCTGCTTTGGAATAGCAAGTTTGATTGATAACTCAGCCACGATAAAAATTGATGGCAAAGAAATAATACCTTATCTAACTTTTTTTGATGGTCAGGATACGCTCATTCACCACGGTAGCACCTCGTTTTTGCATGAGTATGTGTACGGGGTTCTTGATGACGTTTTTAATGAAACATAGCTATTAGGTTTATTCCTCCACCCTTTCCCCCACGGTTACGCGCATTTCGTCGGAGTTCGTGCGGATTTCGGGCACGTACATGGCGTGGGTCTGGTTGGGCATGGCGTGGAAGGTTCCGGGCACTTCGGCGCGGAGTTCGTAGCTGATCTTGTGCTTGCCTTGCTTGAGCTTGTCGATGAAGAAGGCGGCCTTCTGATCCCGGAATTCCTGATAGAGATAGCTCTGGCCGCCGGTTTCGTGACCTTGCGCGTCTATCCCCGTGAACCAGCCGGGGCCGCTTTGCAGTTGCACGGCCTCTAGGCCCGCGGGTTTGTAGTCCTCGCTGACCAGATATTCGTAGTGATTTTTGGCCTCCAATTCGATATCCACGCGGATGCGGTCGCCGCTGTTGACGGTATCGCCGTCGTTCAGCGGTTTCCAATCCTGCGCCAAGCCCTTCATCAGGGTTTCCTTGACGGACTGGATGAAGTATTTGCGGGTGACGAAGATTTCGTTGCCGGCCTTGGTGATCGGCTCCTCCAGCGTGAAGTATTTCGTGTAGGCGGAGGCGTAGAGCGCACCCTTGCCGTCCATCACGATCTTCACCGTGTTTTCGCCGTCCTTCAGCGCATCGGCCGGAATGTCGATGATGCGGTTGAAGCTGAAGATGTTGGTTTCGTCCACTTTGCCCTCGCGCACCATTTTGCCGTTGACGATCACCTGATAATTATAGTTCGGCGCCAGTTCCTTTGAGGCCTTCAGATAGTCGGCGAGGCCGAGGATGGCCATGGCGGTGTCGCGGGTGTTTTTCCAGCTTGCTCCGCGGCGGTTCAGGCTCATCCATTTCACGGCAGGCTCCAGATAGGCGCTGGTCGGGTCGATGTTGGAGAGCGCCTTGATGACGAAGGCCGTGCCTTCCACGCCGCCCTCGCTCCAGCGGTAGTAGATTCCGGATTCACCCCAATGGGCTGTGCCGCTGTCTTTATCCTCCAGAACGCCGTTGATGAGGTTCTGGGCGAGGATTTTGGTTCCCTCCCCGTTGCCGCGTTTATGTTCGCCGAGGGCGTGGAGCGCACGGGTGTAGGGGTTAAGCTTGTCGCGCATCTCCCAAAGGCGCTCGCGCTGCTTGTCCTCGAACTCGCTTTTCGAGCCGGACTCGGCGAGGGCGAAGAGCATCCAGGCCAGCATATCGGGGTTGCTTTCCTCCTGCACCAGTTGCACCTGCAGGAAGCGTTTAGCGTTTTCGATGATGTCGGGGCGCACGTTTACGCCTGACTGCTGCGTGAGGCTTAAGCCCCAGAGGACGTAAGCGGTCATGTAGCGGTCGCTGTCACCCTCTTTCCACCAGCCCCAGCCGCCGTCGGAATGCTGGAAGTCGTAGAGGCGCTTGAGGCCTTGATCGACCATGTCATCGAGCTTCTTATAGGTGGCGTCGGTGCGCTTTTCAGGGTGGCCTGCGGGATCGTTGCGGGGTTCCAGAACATCGCTGAGGTAGGCGGCGATATCCTGATCCGCGATGCCGAGATCGCGCATAGTCTTGCGGACGATGATCGCGGGCAGGAAGCGGCTCATGGTCTGCTCTACGCAGCCATAGGGGTAATCCGCCAGATAGGGCAGCGCATCGAGCAGGTTCGCGGCCATCGAGGGGGAGATTGTGATCTGCAGGGACGTGCTTTCCTTGATGCGCTCCTTGGGGATCGAGATTTTCAGTTCGCGTTCCTGCTTGCCGTATTCGGATTTCAGGATCGCGGCCTGGGCGATGAATTTCTCGATGCCGTGCGGGATGACCGGGAAGGTTTTTTCCATGGCATCGGCATTTTTCTGGCCGCGTGCGGTGACTGTGATTTTCGCGGTTCCGGCGTCCTTGGCGAAGACCGCCCAATCCACGCGGGTCTGGCCGTTGGCGGGAACCTTGACCGGCCCCTGCTCGCCCTTGACGAACTGGCCGTTCTGGAAGAGGCCCGTCACGTCCAAGCCTTCAACTTTAATCTCCGGCGTCACGGTGATTTCCTCACCGCTCATATTGTCGATCAGGGCGGAAACGTCCACGAGGTCGCGTTCGGTGAAGAAGCGCGGAGCCTGCAGGCGGACCATCAGTTCCTTGTTGGATTTCACGTCATGTGTAACCGTACCTACGGCGGTTTCCGTGGTGATTGCACGGGCGGTCATGCGCCATGTGGTCAGGGAGTCGGGGAATTTAGCTTTGACGGTCGCCTTGCCGTTGGCGTCAGTCACCACCGAGGGCAGCCAGATGACCGTGGAGCGGAAATCGGTGCGGAGCTGCGGCTCTGGCCCGGCCTGGCCGGGGATTGCCGCAGAGTTCTTGTCGGCCATCACGGCGCTTTTGGCCATCATTTTCTCTTCCCGCATCGGCGCGACGGCGTCGGCCTCCATGCTCATCATGGAGGCTCCGGATTCCATAGGCGCGGCCGCAGGGGCCGGAGAAGCCATATTATAAGCCATATCTCCCATCGCCCCGCCACCGAAACCATTGGTGGCAACGCCCTCTTTCAGCCTTCTCATGCCTCCTACCTGGCTTTCATCCTGCCTGAGCAATTCCTGTTCGCCCCCATCAGATTTTTGTTTCTTGAGGTCATCGAGCTGCGATTGCAGGATGATATTGCCGTTTTCATCCAGCGCGTAATTGACGAAGGCGTATTGGTAGAAGCTGGCGTAGGTCTGGATGGAGTCGTACTTCTTCGCGCCGTAGAAAAATTTGCGGATGTCTTCGGCGAGTTCGCTCTGGATGTAATAGACCGAGGCATCGGTGATGCCGAGGGCGATTTCGCCGCTGACGGGCTTACCGTTGCCGTCGGTGACTTCGATCTCGTAGGTGCCCTCCTCCTGCGGCTGGTAGACGACCTTGTCGGAGGTGACCTTGACGTTCAGAAGTTTGTCGTCGGGCGGGACGATGATCTGGACCGCGTTCTGCTTGATCTGGAACATATCGACCGACTCGGCATTCAGGAAAATGTTGGGCGTGAATTTATCGGTGATCGGGATTTCGATCAACTTGACCGTGCCTTTCATCTCGATCAGTTGATAATTGTAAAGCTCGTCACTTTCCTGTGAGAACATCACCCAGAGGCCGGGACGGTCGGTCACGATCATCGCCTGTGCGGTTTCACCGGGTTTGTAGGTGTCTTTTTCGGTGATGATCTGAAGGCCGCTGTATTGATACCCTATATTGATGGCAGAGGGTTCGCAGACGAAGATATATGTCCGGCCTATAACTTCGTTCCCGTTGTCGAAGCCGGTGAAGCGGATTTCATAATAACCGTTTTCGTTGGGTTCGAATTCGAATTCAGCCTCGCCCTTTTCATTCGTCTTCACGAATTTCGTGAACAGTTCGGTGCCGTCATACCCTGCGGGCTTGATCATCCGGCTATCCTGAATCACAGGATCGCGCCACCAGTTGCGGAGGACCGTGACCTTACCCTCGACGCCGACCGGGAGTTCGTTGGCGGTCATGGTGCGGATCGTGACTTTGGCCTTGTCGCCGGGGCGGTAAAGACTTTCCTTGGGTTCGAGGAAGGCGAAGAAGGCGTTTTTGGTGACCTTGATATCGCTGGAGCCTATAATCTCACGGCGGCTTTTGTCCACCACGCGGACCTCGACATGGTATTGCAGGTCGTTGGGGGAGTCCTTCGGCGTCTCGATGGTGAAATGCGCCTTGCCGTCCTTGTCGGTCTTGATCTTTTTCTGCTCCATCAAGTTGCCGTAATAGCCGTAATTCTGCTGGCGCGGATAGATATCTTCGTAGTACCAGGGGTAGGGACGGACGGGCCAGTAATACTGGTAATAGGGCTGCTGGTAGACAAGATATTCCACGTCGGCTTCGGCGACCGCGCCGCCGAAGTAGTATTGGGAATCCACTTCGACCTCAAGCGTATCGCCGAGGCGGTAGGCATTGATTTCGCCTTCCTTGACTTCTTTTTCCTTGGGCGTGACGGTGACGGTGAATTCAGGAAGCTTGTACTCCTCCAGCCGGAAGATCTGGGCAGCGCCCATGTACATACTGTTGTCTTCGGCCATCAGGTTGACGGAGTACTGGCCCAGCACGGCTTTTTCATCCAGAGTTAGTTCGCCTGAAAAAGCGCCGTATTCGTTGAGGGTAAAGATTTCCTCCTTCACTTGTTGGCCCTGCGGATTCATGATCTGCACCTTCACGCGCTTGCCCGCGTGAATCTGGAATCCACCCTCGTGGGGACGCCGAAGGATGCCCTTGAAGGACACGGTTTCATTGGGGCGGTAGGCGGGGCGGTCGGTGAAAGCGTAGAACCACCACTCCCCTTTGTTGTTGTATTCGTTGTAATAGTAGTTGTTCTGGACGAAGGCCTGCCCGGTTGTCTTGTCGGAGACGACGGCGAAGACGTTGTGCTGGCGCTGGTAGGCCTGCCCACCCTGCGGGTAGACCAGATCGGCGGTCAGGAGGCCTTGGGAATCGGTGACTCCCTCGCCCTCCTTCCAGTAGGTGTGGCCCTGAACGTCATAGTAGGAGTAGACATATTTGATCACGACATCCGGTAAGGGTTGGCCTGTTTTCGCGTTCACGGCCCAGAGCAGCGCTTTGTCTTTCGTAATCTTGCTCAGCAGGGCGGATTCACTGACGAGGATTAAATCCAGCGCTTCGGTCGCACCCGATCTAACGACCAAGATATAGGCGCCGACGGGGAGGATTCCGTCTTCCGGCTTGAACGCACCGCCGGGTTCGGAAACGCGCCATTTGGCCAGACTCCGACTCTCACCATGATAGATATGTTTGCCCTCGTCGTTCATGTTGAGCTTCCATTGCAGCGCAACGGGCAGGTTGGCCATCAAGCCCTTATTATCCCGGAAGCGCTGCACCACGTCATAATAGCTGTTGATGCCGTTGGGGAAGTTGGACAGGCTCATGGCCTGCGTCATGTCCAGATTATAAAGGGTGAATTCCACATCCTTGATATTGCGCCAGTTGAGGTTGAGATTGACCTGACTGCCCGGAACGAAGGTCTGGCCCGTGCTGATGTTCAGTTGCGGCTGGGTGATGTATTCGACGCGGCGTTTTATTTCGTCCAGCCATTGCGATTCACCGGGTTTGAACGTACTGATGAAGAGGTTATATATCTCCACTGCCTTGACGAAATCCTGCCGGTTTTCATAGGACATTCCGAGTTGATAGAAAGCGTCGTCGGCCCATTCGCTTTTTGGGAAATCCTTGATGACGATGTTAAATTCCTCGGCGGCCTTATCGTGCAGCTTCTGGTCGCCGGTGTAATTGGACATACTGGCCATGGCCAGGCCATAATGGGCGCGGGCCTTGTCATCATCAGTTTGGGCGACTTTCAGGATTTCTTCATAGAGAACCTGAAGGCCGATATTGCTCGGCTGGGGGTTGGGCGTCGGCGGGGCGATCATTTTTTGCGCTTCGCCGAGGCGGATTGGCTGAATTTCCGTATAATACCATCCCCAACGGGTGGTGATAAAATCGGCCAGTTGGAAGCTGATTTCCAGAAATTTGGCACGGGCGAGGTCCAAGTCTGTGGAGCCCGCCCACCAGTTACGGGCGCTATCCAGCGCCAGACGGACGTCCTGCTGCTTGCCGTAGGGGTCGATCTGGATGAAATAGATGGCCAGCGCGACGTTGCTTTCCGCCCACCAGCGGTCCTGTTCCTTGCCCGTGATGATCGTCTGGAGGTTTTGCGTGGCCTTAAGCGCCTGCGCCTGATCGTTCAGTCTCAAAATGCAATCCGACCATTTGAACAACACTTCACGGCTCAGGTCTTCACGCTCGGTTTTTTGTTCCAGAAGCTTGCCAAACTGCTCCAAGGCCAGCTGCCAGGATTTTTCGTCGTAATATTTGCGCCCGTCCTCCATATCGTTTTCCGTATAGGCGTAAGCCTGACCCAGCATCAGCAGCAAGGCAAAAAAGACGAAAATCGGGCTGTGTTTCATGGGCTTAAATCCATTTCAATAATATGATCTGTCGGTTAGACGACCGTTAAAAAAGATTCCTTGGAAGATTTTTTGATCTTGTTCGGTGGCGGGAGTTGAGTCAAGCGGCAAGAGCTTTTCTTTCTTATCACCTTTGTTTATCCTGCTTTCTTATGAAGCGATTTTTTACGGCCCTGATCATCACCCTGCTGCTGGCAGGGGGGTATGTGTTTGCCACGCATAAGCCTCCGGTGCGCTCTTTTCATTCGGAAAAGGCGGATTTCAAGCTCGTGACGGTTGCGGGGAACCTGCATCACCCCTGGGCCTTGGCTTTTCTTCCGGGGGAACACGGATATCTGGTCACCGAGCGGCGCGGGAGCCTCTGGCATATCTCAAAGGACGGGCGTCGGACCGAGATCAAGAATGTTCCGACCGTTTATGCCGAGGGACAAGGCGGGCTGCTGGATGTTCTGGTTCCGCCGGATTTTGAAGAAGGCGGCTGGATTTATCTTACGTATGCCGGACCTGACCCGAAGAATCCTGATGTTGCGGGAACCGAGGTGGCGCGGGCCAAGCTTTATCATTCGCAGCATCGTCTGGATGATCTTGAAGTCATTTTCCGGCAAAGCCCGAAAGTGGAGAGCGACATTCATTTCGGCAGCCGGATGGCTCTGGCCCCCGACGGGACGCTTTATATCACGGCCGGGGAGCGGGGCGACAAGGATCAGGCGCAGAACCCTCAACGTCATCAGGGGAAGGTCGTTCGGATCAATCCGGACGGCAGCCTTCCCGCGGATAATCCTTTCGTTGCTTCAAAGGACGTGTTGCCTGAAATTTTCAGCACGGGTCACCGCAACCCGCAGGGACTTACGCTTAACCCCTATACAGGCGAAGTGTGGGAGATTGAACATGGACCGCAAGGGGGTGATGAGATCAATATTCTTAAAGCCGGCAGAAATTATGGTTGGCCGGAAGTCACGTTCGGACGCAATTACGTGATCGGCACAAAGATTTCCGAACATACGCATCTGGAGGGCATGGAAGACCCGATCTGGCAGTGGACCCCCTCCATCGCGCCCAGCGGCATGGCGTTTTATACGGGGGATGTTTTTCCGGCCTGGAAGGGCAATCTGTTTGTCGGTGCCCTGTCCTTCCGGCAGCTTGACCGAATGGAGATCAGGGATAACAAAGTGGTGGCTCGAGAAATCCTACTTAAGGATTTCGGGCAGCGCATCCGCGATGTCCGCAACGGGCCGGATGGGACTCTTTATCTTTTGACGGATGAGGAGAACGGTGAGTTGCTTCGTCTGGAACCGTTCTGATTTCTTTATCGTTTTATCGACAACACATATACTTTGCAACGCAGAGTATATTTTGCTATAATACAGGTGTGGAGCGGGTTTCAGCGCCCTTTTTTTACTCCCCCCAAAAAATACTTTGCAATACAGAGTAGTGTTATGCTATCGTGAAATTAGGTCGATTTTTCGGCCACTCATAACATTTCACGAGGTGCGCTATGTGCGGTTCACTGCTCACCCGTCGTCTGTTCATGCAGATGACGGCATCGGCGACTGTTTTTCTGGGCGGACAGATGTTTCTTCCAAACTCCGCTCTCGCCTCCCCCGGTCCCGGCAAGCGCTATAAAGGCCCGAACGTCATCGTTATTCGTTACGGCGGCGGGGTCCGGAGGCGGGAAACAATCGAACCGGAAACCAGTTTCAGCCCATTCATGCTCAACCGGATGATTCCCAAGGGGACGCTTTACCGGAATATGAGCATTGCAGAGCTTCCCAATAACGAGACCGACCACGCTCAAGGGACGGTCAACATCATGACCGGCCGCTATTTTGGCTATACTAACCATCATGAGAAGATTCCGGGGAACTTTCTTCGGCCTAGCGTTCCATCCATCTTTGAATATTTGCGCGAAGCATACGCGCTGGATGCACATGAGGCGCTCATCATCAATGGAGAAGACCGGGCGCAGGATGACGGATTTCATATGCACCTTGATGAGAAGTATGCTTCCGATCTTCGTCCGGAAATGCTTAGTCCCACTCGCTTTAGAGCCTTTCTGCTGCAAGTTAAGCTTGAGCAGGACACTCTTACCTCTGATGCACGCTCGGCTCTTGAAGAGCAGCTTACAGAAGTGCGCAAACAGAGCCCTGAATTTTTGAAACCCTCTGAGTACAGCCCTGAGCTGCAGAATTTCTGGCGGAAATGGAGATCTTACTATGGAGACGATAATCTCAAGCATCCCCGTGGCGACCGACAGACCACAGAGCTTGCGCTCTGGTCGCTCCGGTATTTGCGGCCTAAGTTGTTAATGGTCAATTATCAGGATCCTGATTACGTACATTTCGGGATCAAAAGCCATTATACACGCGCTATCTCTGTGATCGATCAGGGAATCCAAAGTATCGTCACGGCTGCGGAATCAGATCCTTTTTACCGTGATAATACTGTCTTTGTCATCGTTCCGGATTGCGGGCGGGATAGTAATCCGCTGATGGATGTTCCCTTCCAGCATCATTTCAACTCGCGCTCCTCGCACGAGATTTTTGCCGTTCTTTATGGATCTGGTATCGCAAATAACAGAATTGTTGAAACTGCAACCGATCAAACGTCTATAGCTCCGACGGTTGCGGCCTTGATGGGTTTTAAAGCCGAAAAAAGTGAAGGAGTCGTATTGAAGGAGGCCTTGCTATGACCGAAAGACTGATGAAATCAAGTCGATGGTTGCGAGACACTCTTTTCTCCCTGTTTTCCGGTTTTGTCCGGTTTGTAGTCGGATTTCTCTGCTGCTGGACTCCGTTCACCGCGCCGCTTCTTTCCGGATGGATGAATCGCTATATGCTTCGCAGTGCCGTTCAGGTCTGGGTGAAGAGAAGCACTCTTGAGGATCCCGCCAGCTTTTTTAACTCTCAGGATGTTAGCTTACTCAAATACTGGCCGCGATGGTCAGATGTTTCTGGGCTTGAACAGTCTTTAGCGGCTGAAAGAAAAAATTTTTCCTACAAGTTATATTTGCGTGTTAAGCGTTTTCTTCGAGCGCTTTTCATCCAGTACCGCAACGGCGTCCTGTCGCTCTTCAACACGTGGCTTCTTACTTTGCCATTCGCTCTTGTCTGGTTGTGGATGTGGTGGGCGGGGTGGAACAACACATTTTCCCGCGGTTATGAGGAAGAGGGTTTGGCCGCCGTTCTATCTGTCGCCAGCGTCATAGGCTTTTCATTTATAATGCTTTATCTCCCCATCGCCCAAGCGCGTCAGGCACTTCACGGAAGGTGGAAGAGTTTTTTCGACTTCCGAGCTGTGCGAGCGATCGCGCGACATGTGCGTTTTCGTCTGCTTATTCTGGCTCTTTTTTACGCCTTGGGCAGTGCAGGACTTATGGCGGGAACTAAGATTTTTCCTGCGTTTTTCGAACAGGCTTATCACATTGACCTTGAGAATCCGAAAGCCGTTAAAGATGCTGTCTTTGGACATTTTTTCATTGTGATCCTTTGTTTTTACTGCGGATTGCTGATCGTCAAACGCATGAATGCGAGGGTTTATGCGATCGGGGTTCTGAAGGCGCTGCGTTCGCAAGCTCTTAATCATGATCAACTTTCCCCTTTTGAACGCGATTTGCTGCTGAACAGACTGCACTTCGCGCCCGCAGATCCCCGCCCCGCTTTAGCAAGCTGGCGTACAAAACTTCTGCGCACGATAAAAGCGGCAAGCCGTCTGGTTCTGGTTCTGGCTACTCTTGCCGTGTGGGGAAGTGTAGCGTTCTCTGTCTATTTCGGGCAGTTCATGAATCTCAGTCATGTTGACTGGCTGAACCAACCAATGATCCAGATGCCTTATATCCGTGTGCCGGAGATACACGTCGATTAAACGGCTAGCGGCGCGAAGTCCTCGATTTTGATTTCGCCGTTGCGGATGGTCATGAAGGAGGATTCAGGGACCGGGGTCCAGTAGTCACTGAGGCGGTCGAGGGGTTCGGAGACCACTACGACGCCCTTGCTTGGCCATTCCGACTCCTTCGACGTTCCGCCGACATCAACGACCCTCGCCATGTCCTTCGTGAAGAACTGGGTTCTTACTGTGGCTCCAGGTGTGAAGTAGCGGATCGTGTAGAGATTATTCCCGTCGGTGATTGAGGCTGAGAAGCTTAAATCCTTTTTCATTCCGGCTTCCTCCTGTGCGCGGATCAGACGGCCGATCATTTTTTCCAATGCCGTTTTCGGGTTTTCCTGCAAGCCATAGGTCAGGGCGAGGTAGAAGCTGGTTTCGCTGTCGGTGTTGCCGCGGATCATAGGATATAATTCTTCGGCCACTTCGTTTTGCAGGGTGCGCTTGAGTTTTGAGAAGCCCTCTACGTCACCGTTATGCTGGAACAGCCAGTTTTTGTATTTAAAGGGGTGGGAGTTGTTGCGCTGGACCCCGCCCTGTGTGCTGGCGCGGACATGGGCAAAAAAGAGGTTGGCTTTGGTCTGGGCGCAGAGTTCGTGCAGATTCTGGTCGTTCCAAGCGGGCATAGCATCCTTGAACAGGCCCGGTTCGGGTTTGTTCGCGTACCAGCCAATGCCAAAGCCATCGCCGTTGGTGGTCCAGAGACTACCATCCTCCTTAAACTGCAGGTTGGCGTTGATGCTCTGCTCGACGAGCGAATGGGCCGGCTTGGTGACCAGCCGGTCGAGAAAAATCGGTTCTCCTGTATATGCAATCCATCGGCACATGGTCTTAAACTCTCATAATAGTCTTAAGGTTTGGTTGAGGAAACCGGGACTTTTCCGGTTCTATGGGATTCCTCGAAGGATTTGATATCAGACTCGGACACCGGAACGCAATCGACGGCCAGGATTTGCGGGTAAATCTCCCAGTTGCGGATGATGAATTTTCCACGCGAACCATAGCTGGTCACCGTGCATTTATTGATATCGTTCTGTATTCCTGCGGTTACGAAATCGGGGAAGAAGAAGTTGCCGTTGTGCCAGAGGCTCCAGATATGGTGGGCCAAAGAGGGTTTGATGCGGAAGTAAAAACCGGTCTGGTCGGTGCAGCGAATCTGTTCGCAGCCCTGAGCGGAAAAGATATTCCCCTTGGGGTCGATTTCCTGCGAGCGGCCCAGATAGATGACATCGCCCTTGTGATAACTGGTCATCATACGGCTGGTATCCCAAACCAGTTCGGCGGTTACGGATATTATTCCTGGCAAAATCCATAAGAAAAAAAGCGTGCCCAGGACCATGAGTCCGCCGCGTTTTTTTGAGAATTGGCGGTCGCCGTCTTTATCGACGGAATAGACGCATTTGTTCCATATTTTTCGATAGAGGCGGAACGGAGCGCCCGCCCAGGGATGGGAGAAACAGGGGTAAAGGATATTGGCGTAGAGCCAGCTTATGGTTCCGGTCACCTGATTATAGGTTTCGACCGTATCCGATACTTGTCGGCTTATCTGGCCGACACCGGAGCGTTTTTCCTTCAGGCGGCGCTTTTCGCTGACGGATTCTGATTGTTCCTGAAGCTTTTTGGCGCGGCGGAGCAACTCTTCGGCTGAGTTATCCTTTTTGCCCTGCCCTGTCATGACTTTCCCTCAGATTTAGGCCGCGCCCTTTTTCGGTGCGGAGACTTCGCGGATGCGCGGGTGGATGACTTCGAGAGTCTGGGTCTTTGCATCGTAAATCACTTCCATGACCCCGTGCGCGTTTTCCGCTTCCAGCATCGTGTTGGCCACGGCGGGATGGATTTGCGAGGCGAAGTAGCCGGGGATTCCGCGTGCGCCGTTTGCGGGCTTGTACTGATCCTTGCAGAGCGCGCGGAGGGAGTCTGGTGCGATTTCGACCGTGAGGTCGCGGCCCTGCGCCTTGATCTGGGCGTTGAGCTTGACGATTTCGCGGGTGGCGATTTTCTCAATGATCGCCAGGTCGAGTGCGTTGAAGCACACGATATTCTGGCGCCCGTTGAAACGGTTCAGGAATTCCGGGCGGTAGGTGTTATCCAGTTCGCGGGTTGTTTCCTGCACAGCATCCTCGAAGCTCATGGCCGGATCGAGGAAATTTTTCTGGCCGATGTTGGTGGTCATGAGAATTATGGCTTCACTAAAGGAAACCGTGAGTCCACGGTTATCGGTCAGGCGCCCGTCGTCCAAGACCTGCAGAAAGACGTTGAAGATATCGGGGTGCGCCTTTTCGATTTCATCGAAGAGTATGATGACGTAAGGGTTGCGGCGCATGGCGTTGGTCAGGATGCCTCCCGCCTCGTAACCTTCATATCCGGGAGGGGCGCCGATCAGCTTGGCGACGGCGTGCTTTTCCATGTATTCGGACATATCAAAACGGAGCAAAGCGCGTTCGTCATCATGCAGAGCGGCGGTGAGCGCCTTGGCCATTTCCGTTTTGCCTACGCCCGAGGGGCCGAGGAACATGAAGGCGGCCTGCGGCTTGTTGGGGTCTTTCAGACCGACGCGGGCCACGCGTACGGCGTCGGCGAGTTTCTTGACGGCGTGTTCCTGTCCGTAAACACGGTTGGACAGGCTTTCATCGAGGTTGATGAGCTTGGCGCGTTCGTCCTGATTGAGCTTGTTGGCCGGGATGCCCGACAGATTGCTGAATTCCAGTAAAACGTGGTCGGCGGAAAGCTCCAGCCCCTCGTTGATTTCGCGGGTGAGGGTTTCGAATTCCTGTTTATTTTTTTCAATGGCCTTTTGGAGCAACTCAATTTCAGCCTTGATCGCGTTGACCTTTTCGGACTCATATCCGGCGGCGGCGGTTTTCATGTTAAACGGCTGGAAGCCCTGCTTTCCGTTTTCCTTAGCCTTTTCTTCAAGGTTTTTTTCTGCGCTGTCGCGCGTTTCCTGATCTTTTTTTCTCTGATCCTCGAGGCGGTCTTCAAGGTCTTTGAGCGCCTCCTCCCCGTCCGTCTGGTTTTTGTAGATTTTCCGCAAACGATCCTGACGCTGCTGCCATTCGTTGCGGATGATTTCGATCTGGGCGGTCAGCATTTCATTCTGCTTTTTCAGTTCCTCGGGGCTCTTTCCTGAAAATCCCTGAATTTTTTCGCCCTTAAGGGCACGAGAGACGAGCGCCTGCTCCCTTTCCTTCTCCGACAGTTTCGGCGGGCGGGCGTGAGCGTCCTGACGGTAACTGGTCAGAGCGCGGTCGAGGAGATTGAGGGTACGCTCAGGTTGGGCGCGGCTGAGGCTCATTTCACGGACGCGGTATTTCCATGTCAGTTCGATGGCGGTTTCCACCGCTTCGCGGGAGACCGGAATTTTATGATATTCCTCCAGACGCTGGACTGACTCGCTGACGATTTTTTGCAATGATTCCTTTGAGGGTTCCTGCAAATCCAGCATCGTGAACAGTTCGGTGATGTTGGAGTGGCATTTGAGGACAATCTCCAGATGCTCGTCACGGGATTCGAAGATCGCCTGAAACTTACCTTGATCGAGCGCCCGCATCAGTGCATTGATGAAATGGGTGCAGCCGTGATTGCGCGTGGCTTCGATGAAGTCCTTCATATCCTCGATCACCAGAAGCGTGTCGGGATAGCGCGAGAGGCGGCGCAGGACGTTCTGGAAGTTTTCGTTCATGGCCGAGGGATTGCCGGAGGAAAACAGCCCGTCCGTATCCAACCAGAACAGGCGCTTGCTCAGAATATCAAAAGGGGTCTCCGGGTTTGATTTACAGGCTTCGATCTCCAGACACAGCGCCGTGCAGCCGACACCGCCCGGTCCGACCAGCAGTACGCTGTTGGCCTTGTCGCGCATCAGGATGCGGTTGAGGCGCCTGACCTCCTCCTCCCGCGCCACTAGCTTAAAGCCGGGAAAGCGGGCGAGATAATCGGCGCCGCGGATCAGGTAATTCTGGCTGGAACCATCGGGCATGGCTATCATCCTATCGTTTTTGCAGTGCGTTTCAGATCGTTAAATCTTAAACGGGTTGGGCGGCGCATCGCTTGACGATCCGCTGTCCTCTCCTTCGTCCGAGGCGGCGGATTTTTTTGCTCCGCCCTTGCCGGCGACCACGTCAGCGGCGATGGCAATCGATTCCTTGACGTCTTCCTGCACGTTTTTGGCCGCATCTTCGAGGCGGCCGAGAAGATCCTTGGTCTCCTTGAGGCCTTCGCGGGTAATCGTGGTGGCCGTGCGGATGACTTCGCCGTACTGCTCCAGACCTTGCAGCGCCTTGCTGAGTTCGTTGTTCTGCTCCTGCGTTCCCAGCGCCAGACGAATGACTTCCTTCTGGGAGAGGTCTTGAGTCTTGGTGTTCATGCGCTCAAGCGACATACGCGCCATTTCCGAGGACTCGCCGAGGGCAGCGGACGATACAGCCTGCAAGACCGTGCTGAGCTGATCAGCGACGCCGGCGACGCCGGAGCTGTGGATCTGGCGGGTCTTGTCGATCTGGCTCTGGTTGCCGTCCTTCATCGACTTGATGCGGTGGCTGGCGTTGGTGAGTTCGGCCAGAACCGTGGTTGTGTCGTAAGAGGACGCATTCAGTGCGCCTATGTAGTTTTCAAGATCGCGCTTGTCGCGTTCGCGGTTCATCTTGGCGATGTCGCTTTCCTCCGCTGACTCCTTGGCGACCAGTTCCTCGCGGTATTTCTCGTTGTTGTTGTGCGCGTTCTTGGTCGCATCGTTCAAGATGGCGTAGATTTCGCGCATGGAGTAATTGGCCTCCAACAGATTTTCGATCTGCTTGTCCATGCCGACGAAATGCTCGGAAATGCTGGAGACGCGCTCTTCGGTCGTGTTTACAAAATTCTGGGCAGCGTTGACCAAATCCTGCTGGCGCTGCTTGTGTTCGTCAGAACTGATGTCCAGAAGTTCACGCAGCTTGGCCTTGGCTTCGAGGAATTGAGGGTCGAGTTGCGAGGCGCGGGGCTGGGCCTTCGCCGTGTCCTCGATTGTTTTTGTAAGGTCGGTCAGTGAGCTGCGTTTTTCGCCCAACTGCAGTTCGAGTTCGGCGATTTTCTTGCGGGCGGATTCTTTCACCGGGCCGAAACCGAAGAGCGATTTATCCTCGCCCAGATGGGCGATCTGCACCTGCGACTGGCGGATATTCTGCTCCAGCGTGGACAGGTCTTTCTTTTGCTGTTCCAGGAGCGCGGCCAGACGGGCCTCCTCCTCCCGGTCCATGGCGATCTCACGGAAGACATCAAAGGTCAGGCCGTTCATGCGGAGTTTGTATACCGAGTCTACAATATCGGTCAGCGGAGAGATTTTATCTTCGAAGGCGACCAGAGCGGTATTGAGTTCGTCATAAACCGTCTTGAGTTCGCTGAAGGCTTCGGTGTCGGTGAGTTCGATAATCTGCTGCGCCATGCGCTTGCGCTCGAACTGCAGATATTCTTTAAACATCTTGAAGGCTTCGAGTTCCTCCTTCGCCTTGTCCTTGTTCTCCGCAAACACCAGAATTTTGGACACCGCCTCCATTTTGGCTTCGGGTGTCGCATTGGGATCGAACATAACCTTGTAGAAGGGGTTGTCCGCTATTTTGGCGAATTTTTTTGCTGAGGGCGTGTCATCCGCCTGCGCCTTCGTTTTTTCGGTCACCGACTCCTTCCGGGACGTCGCCCGCGCCTGCTGCATGAGCTGCTCGATGTCTGTCTGCTGCTTTTGTGAGCCTTTTGCGCTGCCTGATGTCATGTCCTAAACTCCTCCTGATGCCTTCCTGTCATTCAACTCTAAGGTATATTTCATGCCTTAAGGCATGGAATCAAACTAAAAATCAAGTCTTTACATACCCTTTGTTATATATTTATATATATGATTATATATATCACTTTTCCTGTATGCAAGCTTTTATTGAAAATATACAGTTTTGCGCCTAAACTTGCATGACACAATAAGGAGACATAATCCATGCCCAAAAGTCTTATGCGCGTAAGTATGATGATCCGCCGCGACCAGCATGATATGCTGCAAAAAATGGGGGTCAATATCAGCGGGTATGTCCGCGACCTTATCGACGACCGTGTCAGCAATAACACAGTGATTATTAACGTTGGCGAGGATACCAAAAAAATCTACGATCAGATCATTTCCCACAGCGGGGAGCATGACCGTGAACTGGAGCCGTTTTTGC
Source organism: Alphaproteobacteria bacterium (assembly GCA_016699735.1). Lineage (NCBI taxonomy): Bacteria > Pseudomonadati > Pseudomonadota > Alphaproteobacteria > Alphaproteobacteria bacterium. The sequence continues at coordinate 925,078 of CP065008.1, read as the reverse complement.
GCGAGGCGTTGCGGAATATGCTGGCCGAAAAAATCAAACAAATGCAAACCCTGCAAAAGAATTTCAAGAATTAAGCCTTTAAGGGAAAAATGGGCTTAACTCTTGCTGCTAAGGCTTGTATATTGCCTTCGGAAGATATGATTATGGACTTGGTTTCCTTCGATTAAAAAGAGAGTTGACGACTTATGAGCGATGCCCTGCTGAATTTGTTTGCCGAAGTTCTTGAGGTTGATGTGAGCAAACTCAATGACAATACCTCCCCCGACAACACCTCCCAGTGGGACAGTCTGGCCGCCATGGGGCTGGTGGTTGCGATTGAGGAGAAGTTCGGCGTGCAACTCACCACCAAGGAAATCATGAAAATGACGACCATTGGTCTTGCGCGTGAAACACTCCGCGGCAAGGGTGTTGCTGTTTAGCTTTGTGTGATCGTTTCCCTTAAATTGTTTGGGGTTTTTTTTCAGATCGCAGGCGCCCTATGAAATTTAACCTCGACTATAATGCTGCTAATTTTTTTGTCGACCTTCTCGCTTTTTCTATCCTAATCCTCCCTTTACTCTGGTTTTGCCGGAAACCTGTCTTCAGGCATCTCGTCTTCATTTTTGGCGGGTCTTATATTCTATTTTTTATCGCGCCCAGATTAGCCATCTTCTATTCCCTTTACTGGATATCCATCGCCGCACTCCAACGATTTGTATTCTTCTGCGAACATAGAGCCTTAATCCGCAGGCACGATCCTTCAGCAGCAACTCTTAGCCTTCTTGTTTTCTGGCTCTCTGTGATTTTTGCTTTTCTGCCTATGCTTTATTGGAAAATAGACGAATGGGCGTTGGTTACTTTTTACACACTTCATACCAATGATGCCCTTTTTTTTATTAACAGAACGATCTGGGAGATCGATCTTACCCGGAACATCTATGGGCCGATTGGTTTGTCCTTTGCTACGTTCAGAGCTTTGGACCTTATCATTAAGACCTACATCGGCGTCATCGGAAAACTCTCCTTCGACAGAGTCCTGTTTTATGGCTTTTTTCCTCCTGTTCTTGTTGTCGGCCCTATCATTGAGTATGAGGAAATTGAAACTAAAGGCAAAACCGCAGTGGTTCCTGAGCCGGACGATATTCTTGTCGGTAGTTTCAGAATTTCGTGGGGCTTTTTTAAGGTTCTATTTCTTACATCCCTTTTGCAACCCAGTACCATGATCCTAGAGCATTATGAAGGGCAGAATGTCCTAACGCTATGGCTCTATCTTTTCGCTTACACCTGGTATTTCTATTTTAATTTTTCCGGCTTCTCCGATATCGCCATCGGGCTTTCGCGTATTCATGGATACAAATTAAAGGAAAATTTCAATAACCCGTTCTTTGCACGAAATGTGATTGAATTCTGGTCGGGATGGCATATTAGTTTATATAGATTTGCCCGCAGAAACATTTTTGTTCCCCTAGGAGGTTACAGGCGCGAACGTCATCTTTTTGCAGTAGCCTGCACCATGGTCAGTATTGCGCTATGGCATAGCTTAAGCCTTTCCATGTTAATCTATGGTCTTTACCATACGATCGGGGTCATCGTTCACAGATATTTCAGTGAGTGGCGTCAAAAGAGGGGCTTAAATTTTGAAACCCCTATAGCCCAGATTTTATGTATATTTGTTACATATGTTTTTGTAGGGTTTGGGTTTCCTCTTATTACCCTTCCTCTCGGAACAGCCTTTTCCTTTTATGCTACATTACTCGGGCTGCATTAAATGAGAAGTATTGACGATTTTATTCGTTTACTTGGGTATCAAGCTTCTTGGCTAGGCTTGGCTCGAATCGCCGCGTGGGCTATTTTCTTTATTTTTTTGGCCGGACAATATATCCCTTATCGTGCACCGGAAACCTTCAAACACAAGAATGATGAAGCTGTTGCCATTTTTCCAAAGATTACTTTGGAAAGCGATCCGTATTTTGTTAAGGACTCTGAAGTTCCCCTTGGTGAAAAGGGCTACAAGATAGCTTGGATATCCGATTCCTCTGCGATTCTTTATAAGCCCGGCGCAAAACTTATTGATCTTAACGCAATGAGCGACCACAAGCTTTTAGCCGAGCAAACTTTAAAGACTCTTCAAAGCCATTGGCTTATTGATGCACATATTGATTTGTTTCTGAGAATTTCTCTGCGAAGCCTCGAGTCTTATACGCTCACACAGATCGCCCTGAGGGACGATCCTGATTTACTGGTTTTGTCAGTCAGTCCAGTTTTTATTTTTAATAACCACGCTGTTTTCAAAGGAGACAGCCATTTTTCACGCGCCAGCATGATTTGGAGCGAGAGCTTAGAAACATGGCCATGGCTTTTTCTTTTTGCCTCCCCCAGCGACCATTTATGGGCTCTTTTCATTCGTAACTTTCCTGTTTTCACGCTTGCGCCTTCTTATGCCGCGGATGTTGATCTGATCAAACAAGACTTATGGTCTGCTTTTTTCCCCGATCTTAAACTTAGCTCTCCGTTTGCAAAAAAAGAGAGTCTGCCTGAGAATGCCTTGGTGTTCTGGATCGTCCAGAGATATCTCAAGGGTAACATATCCGCCCTCCTAAACGAAAATAACGAAACAGTGAACTCCAAGTGGTACAGACAAGTTATCCGCTTGAACAATTTCGAACCATCTTCGATCAACAATATCATTCTGATAAAAATATGTGAGGCTATACAAAAAAAGGGAGCCAAAGCCATAATCTATATTGAGCCTGCCTCCGAGGCGATGAGGGATGATCCGGAGGCCTGGAACATCTATCAAAAGGTTAAAGAGCGCTTCCGGTTTCTGGAAAGGGTATACGGATCAGAGAAGTTTCGTTTTCTTATAGATGTTCCTCAGGAAGTCTTGAAAAATGCTGTTTACGTCAAAGATGACGATATTCATTTTGAACAGGAGGGGGACTTCGATCTGTTTCTCTCGGGGGAAATTCATAAACTTTTAGTAAGCTCTGAGTCCGGCAAACATGACGAATAATCAAACCCCTGATGTAAAAACCCCAAAAATCGTCAATCAGAGGCTCAGGCTGTACGTTCTGGAAGCTATTTTAGGCTTTTTCTTTGCTATACTCATGGGTATAGCTTATTTTGGCTCTGGATTTGAGCTTGAGTTCATTTATCAAGGATTTTGAGATGTCTGTAACTGTTAAGGAAATTACACAAAGGCCGCTTCCTCCACTTGTCGAGCAGTTGATGAACGACATTCTGGAGAAGAACCCCCTGCATAAAAAAATCGTCACGGTCTCTCTGGAGAAGATGACGCAGGAAGAGGTTATCAATCTTGAGACCTATATCAAGTTCAACATGGGCAAGGGGCTGACGGTTGATTATCTTTCAGAGTCGTATCTGATGTTCGTGTTCGACACGATGAAAGAGCAGCTTTACTTCCAGAAGCACAAAAAATACAGGTTTTCGACACTCGACGAGGTTGCGGGCAGCGTTTACCATGATCCTGACTATATGTCGAAGTATGTCTACGGGATTGCCGTATCCTGTTTTATCTGGCCGCACCATCTGGGGATGCTGCGCTATTTCAATGAGACCGTACCGAAGGGGAAAAAGGGTACATATCTTGAGGTCGGGCCGGGGCACGGGTTGTTTTTCATGAGTGCGCTTGCCACCACCGCCTTTGATCATTTCGTCGGGCTTGATATCAGCGAGACCAGCCTTGGGCAAACCAAGGAAATCGTCGATTTTTTCCTTCCCGACAAGGGGCCGAAGTACTCCTTACAGCTTAAAGATTTTCTGGATGCCGATCAGCTGCAATCCAACAGCTATGACGCGGTCGTGACCGGAGAGGTTATCGAGCATGTCGAGGAGCCGGAACTTTTCCTGCGCCGGATCGCGGATATCGCCAAACCGGATGCCTATATCTACCTGACCACCTGCTGCAACGCGGCCGTGATCGATCATATCTACCTCTTTCGCACACCCAAGGAGGTCGAGGATATGATGGATGAGTGCGGGCTTAAGGTCGTCAAACCCTTTTACCTACCTTATGAAGGCAAGTCCGTCGAAGAGTGTCTTGAACGAGACCTGCCGATGAGTCTGGCTTATGTGCTGCAGAAGAAGGTTTAGGCTTTTTTCTTAGCAATTGCTTTTAAGAGTCGTGAGCATTGTCGCGATATAGTCCGGCACGTCTATCTTTTGTTTTTGCTCGATTGTCCATTCTCCCTCTTCCGCGCCGGACGTAAAGCCGTGGCGTTTGTAGAGGTCTTCGACCATCTTGTTCTTTTGGGTTGGGATATATTTTCCGCGCACGGTCTGCGCCCCCTTTTGACGGGCGGCTTCGATGACCTGCGCGAGGAAGGCCGTATCCGCGCCGCGGCCCAGAACGCGGCAGCTCATCAGCAGCGTGTCAATGTCCCAGATTTTGGGGTCTTCTGATTTTTTCAGGATCGCCACGCCGACGAGGCCGTATTCCCCGTAACGGTCCTCGATTTCAGTCGCCAGAACGATCGCGTCGGGCGAGTCACACAGCGCCTTCACCTCGTCCTGCGAACGGCGGATGGTCGTGACGTTAAACTGGTTGGTTTTGTTGATGAGCTGGGTCGTGCGGGCGAGATGCTGGCTATCGACCTCAAACACCTTAACCTTCAGGCCCAGCGCGGCGCGGAACTCCTCCTCGCTGACCTGTTCGGAGGCCTGTTTGCGGATGGATTCCTGCGCCATCATTTTCGTGCGCTCACGGTCCTCTTTCGTGACTTCACCGAGATCGAACAGACCTGTGTTTTTCAGCAGTCCTGGAAATTCCGCCAGTTCCTCGGGGACGAGGAAACACGTGACTTCGGGCAAGCGTTCCTGCACTTCGCCGATTTCCTTTTTGTTGTCGTCCACAAACACCAGCGCATCGGTGCCGATATTCAGCCTTTTTGCGATGTTTTTTATGCCTTCGACCTTGGAGACCCAGTTGATCTCCATGGCGGAGAAATGCTCCCGCCGCAGCACCATTGCATCGTGCTTGTCCAAAACCTCCAGCACATCCTCCTCGTTGTTCTTACTGGCGATGGCCAGCATGATGCCCTGTTTCTGAAAGTGCAGCATCTGTTTCTGGAAATCGCGGAAGGCGAGGCCGGGGAAATCGTTCCCTATTTCTATTCCTCCCAGACCGTCTTCGCCGATGACCCCGCCCCACATGGTGTTGTCGGCGTCCAGAACGATACATTTTTTAGCGCTGATTTTCCCGCTGGCAAGAATGCGGGCCAGAACCTTGCCGATCTGCAGGCTGAACTGCTCTGTATAGGGTTGGCGGTAGAGATACCATTTGCGCGGGTCGTGCGCGGGATTTAACCCGGCAACGGTCAGCAGACCTGCAAGGTCGAAGATTTTTATGCCCTCGATGGAGTCCAACTCGTTATTCCAGATTTCGAGAAGATGGTTATAAACCGCCCTGCCCTTTTCATACTGGCCGAGTTCCTGCAGATCGAAGGCGTTCAGGGAGGGGTAAGGGGGCGTGGAAATGATGACGGTTCCGGCGAATGTTGACCTTAACTTTTTTATGGATTGCGCCAGTTGCCGGATTTCCTGCGCCATGCGCTCGAAACTTTTTTCATCCTGCTGCAGTGCTCCTTCCAAGGCTTCGGGCAGGATATCCTCCAGCCGCCAGAGCAGGATCAGGGCATCGAAATCATGATCCCGATCCAGAACCGTCTTATGGTCGATGCAGAGCTGATGGAGCTGATTGTAGGGTCCGGCGACGATTTCCGGCGCGGTGAAGCCTTTTTGCAAAAGCCAGCCTCCGAAATGAGGGATCAGGTTATCAACCGTAAAGCTTCCGGCGATCCCGATGCGGATATCGCAGGAAGTCTCAGGGTTTTCCTTGAGTGTGCGGCTGTATGTGCGCCACGTAGCAAGTATCTTGGCCAGATCGTTCAAGTCTTTTCCTCCCACAAGCTCATAATTTCTCAGGTTCTAACATATACCCACGAAGCCTAGCAATCACGGGCCTGTTGTTTTATTGATTGCGGGCATCTGGTTAAAGGCGCTATACTTTCAAAAAAAATAAACAGACATTCATGCTGTGGGTTTAAAATATGGGTACCGGGGGTTCCAAAGGTTTTCAGGACGGCGTCAAGAGTGTGACAACTCTGCCGATTGTGTTTCTCAATCCTGCCGATTTTCACCGCGAACATTTTTTAAAAACACGCGAAGTTCATCCCGACGACATCAAGAAGGCCCGCAATGTGATCCGCCTGCAGGGCGTCGATGACAGCGGCTTTAGTGACAAGCAACTGACCAGCCTTGTGCGGCGGTCGCTGGCCGGACCGTTCGGCCATGCTATGGATGTGGACGATGTCAAGGGCAACCCGATGCGAATCTGCCTTGCCAACGGACCGGAGGGGGCGATCAACGGGCGCTCCGACTCTCTTCTGAAACAAGCGGGAATCGATCCGGCCAAGCTCAGCCTTATCCCCGGCTGGGAGCAGCACCGTGAGCGCATTTTCGGGATTCACGAGGGTACGCACTGCGCTCAGGACATGAACACCAAGGGCATGACCGACGAGCAGAAGGATATATTCCTGATGGGGCGCGAAGCCGAGGCCGACCGGGCGGCCGTGAAGTGGCTGCGCGATAATAAACTCCCCGAGGTGGCGCAAGCCCTGATCGATATCCGCGCTCTGGGTTCGCTCAAAGGCGACGATCCTCGCCATGCGACCGCGGTTTTAATCGATCGGCCGGATTTAACCTCCAGCCAGGCACATATCGATGCGGTCCATGATTTCAGGTTCCAGATGGTTATGGGTGTTATGACCCATTACAAGCTGACCATGGAGCAAGTCGTCGATATGTCCATAAAACAGCCGGCTCAGTATGTTGACCGGATTGAGAAGTTACTCGCCCGCGGCGCGTTCAGTCCGGCCCAGAATGCTGACGTGAAGAGCAACCCCCTCATTGAAGACTATATCCGCGCCTATGCCGGGGCTTACCGTCGGCAGATCATCGATAGACCCCTTACACCAACGCCCAGTACGGCCCCGGTACAGCCCCCTGCCGCACCCGCCGGAAACAAACAAGGGAGCCTTGATGTCGCCGATGGGGAGGAGAGGCCACGTTACGCCTTGACGGAGTCCGATCTTGAAGACGGTCGTTTGTCCGTCGGTTCCGAGGCTGAGGGCCAAGAAGAGGCAGCCGGAAAAGAGCGCCGTGGGGCGCCCGTGGTCGCATTGGGGATCGGCGATCAGGCGGTTCTGACTATCGACGGGGTGAGCGCCCCTGATTACTGGCGGCAGATGGCCGACCCGGTATTTGCGCTACAGCGGCTGGCTTTAAAGGATACTGGTCTGGAGGGGCAAAACCTTGGAAATCAAGCCGTTTCAGTGCGTCTGCCTGGTGGGCAGTCGAACATGACCTGAGCGGTTTAAACTTTCTATGGCTTTGATCTGGCTTAACTTTATTTCTTTGCCTTTGGGGGAGTAAAAAAATTATAATGGGTGTGACTATGAAGAGATCGTTATTATGACCAAAAGAAATACTATTTTAAGCGCGGCTTTGGCCGGGGTTTTGCTGAGCAGTTGTGCGACCAATGAGCCTGCTCAGGAGCCTCGAGCCGATGCACAGGGCGGTGCCACCCCCGCAGTTACTACGGCTGGTTCTGAGGTTCCCGGTAAGAAGCCCCTGACAGTTGAGGAACGAACCGGCGGAAATGGCGTTGTCGTTTCAATGGAGCCAGGACCGCAAGGTGGCCTGAGAATCCCTCAGCAGGTTATTGTTCCAGAAGTAAAGTTAAAAAAACAGGGAGATAAGAGCGTAGAAGCTCCAGGGCACGAGCCTTGAGAGTTTAATGCGGTCTTTGGGAGCAGGTGATGGGAAGAGGGTTTTTTGAAGATCTTAGAAGCATCTTTATAGATGACTATAAGGACGCCGTGCGCGAGACCTCCACCGTACCTACTGTTTTTATGGATCCCGACAAGTTTAATCGTGATCATTTTAACTCTACTGGGACAGTTCACCCGGACGATGTCAAGAAGATGCGGGAGATGCTTGAAAGACAGCTCCCCGGAATTACCAACGGCGTTACCGATGCGTCCCTTCAACAAGCGGTTGCTTTGTCTCTTACCAGGGGACCTTTTGCTGCCCGCGGGGAGGTCGCTCCTCCGGCTGGTTCGACTGCCGCCCCTCTTCCTGTTTGCATAGTGAATGAGCGCGGGAGTCTTCTTGACCACAAAAACACCTTTCAGCCCCTTGTTTCAGCACAGGATCTCCAGAGAATAAGAGAGATACCGGGATGGACCGACCATTGGGACCGTATGTGGGGAGTGCATGAAGGTACCCACTGCAACCAACCGGCAGTCAACACCTCAGGCATGACACCGGATCAAGAGGCTGTCACCATACTTAGAGATGAGACCCAAGCCGATCAGGCTGCTGTGGACTGGGCGCGTAGAAACGGCCTGAATGATATCGCTCAGGCGTTTATTGACCATCGTGCTCTTGGTGCAGCTTTTGATCACGAACATGCTACTGCAATTCTTATGGATAAGCCCGGCCCGGTCACTATAGACCATATTAATGCGGCTCGTACTTTCCGTTCTGAAATGATCAGTAAAGTCGCTACGGATCAGGGTCTTTCACAGGTCGATGCGGAAGCCATGCTTAATGACCGACCTGAGGAATTTAACGGCCATCTTAAGAGGCTGTTGGGTAACGGCGCCTTTGACGGTAACACCAATCCCCATGTCAAGGAGTCTATCGAAGCCTTTTCGGGCGCCGTGGATCGTCAGATTACCGAACGCCGGATTGAACGGGAACTTGAACAGCAGCGACGGCTTAACGGGCATGACAGGCACGGGGCTGCTACCGATCCTGTTACGGGCAGAGAAGACGTTAGGGTCGCTTCTGGTGAAAATGTTTCTGATCCAAAGTCTGATGCCTTCGCCGTTGCAAATTATAACGGTACAGATGCCATCGTCATGCCCAGCGCCTATGCCGATATGGATGTCAGCACGGTTAGCGGGGGGGCGCCCGTTGTTGCCCTTAACGATGGGGACAAGGCTTCCATGACGATTGGCGGCGTCAGCGCCTCGGCTTTTTTCGCCAGCCATGCGGACAACGATCTGGCCCAGCAGAGGATCGCCCTTGAGCAGGAATCCGGCGTCGGGCTTGAGCGTGACTTCCAGCGTTCGTCTCCCGCCGTTGGCTCCTATGGGATGGCTTAAGCAAGCCTTTAGGAGGTCACTTTTTGCTTTTCCTGCGCTTTTGGGGCTATAATTCCCGGAAGATATAAGATTGATGGGATGAGTTATGGGTGATTCCAAAAATTTACAAAATGAAGGTTCTGTTACGCCCCCAATTCTAAGCGCCCGCGATCAGGTTTTTGTTCAGCTTGTCCGCCAGACCTCCACTATACAGGATATTGCGTTCATCAACCCCGATGCCTTTAACCGCGCCTACTTTGAAAAAAGCGGAAAGGTCGATCCGGCGGATATCGCGGTTATGAGGCAAATGATCGACGCTCAGTTGCCGGGGCGTTCCTCTTTTTTCGATGACCGCCGAATTGCGAATCGTATCGCAGAATCCCTTACCAATCCCCCCTTCGCCAGACGATATGAATTCGGGGACGCTGAAGGTGCGCCCGGAACCCCAACCACGGCTTTTGCGATGATCAGCCTTCAGGGAAGCCGCGCCGATCACCGGGATGAGTTTATGCCCCTGGTGGCGAACCGCGACGCCGACTCTTTAGCGCCTATTCCCGGAGAGGATGTTTACTGGGACGGATTCTGGGGTATTCACGAGGGAACGCACCCCAATCAACCTCTTCTTCCAACTTTTGAGAGCCGGATCGAACAAGATACCAACATCATGAACCGGGAACTGGAGTCCGACCTTGCCGGAATATCCTGGCTCAGGGCCAAGGGGCAGGAGGAGATGGTCCAACTTCTGATTGATTTCCGCGCCTTGTCTGCTGCGGGCGATCCGGGCCATGCCGCTCTGGCCGTTCTTGGCGATGAGCCGGGGCAAGTGGCCACTACCGAGCACTATACGGCTGCCAGGGACCATGCCGATGTTATGAACCGCGTTCTTCTCAATGATCTTGGGATCAGCGAGTCTGATTTGGGCAACATGAGGAAATTTCATGAGCGTGAATATGCCGGTCATATTCAACGTCTGCTGGATTCGGGCGCCTTCGATAACGCCGATCCCAACCCTTACGTGCGTGAATTCATCGCGGCCTATGCCGGGGCCGTGGAAAGGCGCATTGTTGAAGCCTCACCTGCCCTGAATGCAGAGACCTCTCCATCACCCCCCGGTGGAGATAAAGATAAAATTGATGTCGGCGCCATCAAGGGCGGAGCGCCTGTGGTGACCCTGCATGACGGCGATCAAGCGACTTTGACCATCGGCGGGATCAGCGCGGTCAATTTCTTTGCCGCGAATGCCGATCCGGTTCTGGCCGAGCAGCGGATCGCGCTGGCGCAGGAGCAACAGGACGGTCTGGAACGGAATTTCAAGCGTACGACCGGGGCACCCGCGCTGGCGTAAGCCGCCTCATGCTCATTTTTCAAGTGCATTTTCCTGAGGCTTTTGCTGCAACTGGCCGAGGAGTTCTACGGCACTCTCAGGCGACATACTCGCCCCCAGCAGCGGGTGCCAGCCTTGCGCCAGGACTTTCGTGAACCCATATTCTCCGGGCATTTGCATTGTCTTTGCTATTTGTTCGTCCGTTTCAATGCCTTCGAGAACGATGATTTTTCCCTGCAAGTCAGGACTGGCGAGATAGTCAAGAAAACGATGACGATCCTCCTCGTCCCTCTGCCATAAAGAACTACTCAGTTTTATTCCCGTGACGACCTGTTTGGTGTCTTCCAAACGGTCTTCGTCGATCCCCGCATGATCGCCGAAATCATCGAGATAAAGTTTGTAGCCCTCGGCGCTCAGCGCCCTGATATTTTCCATGATCTTTCCGTGAGTTCTGCGAGGAAAGGGATGTTCTAAAATTTCAAAACGGATACGCGGCTGCGCGGACGGATAATCGAGAATCTGATTTTCTATACCTTGCAAAAGCTTCGGCTGGGCCAAGGTCAAATGATGAAGATTGACAGTCACATACACATTCGATGCATGGGCGTGATCAAGATTTTCATCGCACAGGCGGATAAAATTTCTTGCGGCTTGAAGAGCCCGCATCTCAAGTTCCGGCCTTAACCCGGCGTCATGTATATCCTTCAGAAGTGGACCGATGGATGTGATTCCGTGTGCTCCGGTTTTGCGGCCCAAGGCCTCGAAGCCCAAGATCCGCGAACCGCCGACGAGATCGACAATCGGCTGAAAGTGAATGTCAAGATCATCCAGCAACGTTTCGTTTTGAAACGCCGTCCTGTCAAATCTGAGGGAGATGTCACTGCGGGGCTTAGTCACTAATAAAATCTTCTGTTGTGTTTTATCTTTGTTCTTGGGGAAAGCATAGGGGAATATATGAGATTGAGCAAATTAATCTATAATATTGAATAAAAACAGTAATTTACTCTTCTATTTTTCTGCTTTTTTGATGACGATGGTCTTGATATTGGTGAATTCGCGGATGCCTTCCTCCGCCAGTTCGCGGCCGTAGCCAGATGCCTTGATCCCTCCGAAGGGCAGGCGCGGGTCCGAGGCGACGATGCCGTTAACAAAGGTCGCGCCCGCCTGAAGACCGTTGACCGCCCGGTCGATCTCCTCCGCGTCCTGCGTGAAGATTGCCGATCCCAGACCAAAGCGCGTGTCGTTGGCGAGCATCACAGCGCTCTCGATATCGTCCACCCTGAACAGCAGACCGACAGGACCGAACAGCTCCTCGGAATAAGCGGGTGAGTCTTTAGTGATATTTTCCAGCAGGCCGGGGCGGTAGTAAAACCCTGTTCCCTTCATTCTTTCAGCGCCACAGAGGCGAACGGCTCCTTTCGACAGCGACGCCTGCACGAGCGCATCGACATCGTCCCGCGCCTTGGCGCTTGAAAGCGGGCCGACATCCGTTTCCTCCTGCTCCGGGTTGCCGACTTTCAATTTTTCGAAAGCGGCCATGAGCTTTTTGCAGAAAAGTTCATAGATGTCCTCGTGAACAATAAAGCGCTTGGAGGCGATACAAGATTGTCCGGCGTTCTGAACGCGGCCTTGGACCGCCGCCGAGACCGCCTGATCGAGATCGGCGGACGGCATGACAATAAACGGATCGCTGCCGCCCAATTCGAGGACGGTTTTCTTGATGTGTTTTCCGGCGATTGACGCAACACTGGCCCCTGCGGCTTCGGACCCTGTCAGGGTCACGGCACGGACACGGGGATCGGCGATCACCTGTTCGACTTGCGCCGAACCGATCAGAAGGGTCTGGAAGGCTCCCTCGCCTAAACCGGCGCGGCGGAAGATATCCTCGATCGCCAGAGCGCACAGCGGCACGTTCGAGGCGTGTTTGAGCAGCACCGTGTTTCCGGCCATGAGGGCGGGGGCTGCAAACCTGAACACCTGCCAGAACGGAAAGTTCCAGGGCATGACGGCCAGCACAGGTCCGAGCGGAAGATAGCGTACGAACGCTTCGCCCTCCTCTATTTTGATGAACTGGTCTTCGAGAAAGACCGGCGCGTTATCGGCGTAAAAGCGGCAACCCCAAGCGCATTTCGATATTTCCGCCCTTGCGGATGCCAGAGTTTTCCCCATTTCCCGGGTGATCGTCAGCGCGTGACGTTCGATTTCCGTTTCCAGAAGGCTTGCCACCGTTCGCAGTTTTTCTGCGCGTTCCTTCATTCCCGTTTGGCGGTGGGTATAAAAGGCCTTTTCCGAAAACTCGACCGCCGCGGCGATATGGGCATCGTTGTAAGGCTCGAATGTCGCCAGAACTTCTTCGGTGGCCGGATTGACGCTTTTCAGGGTCATGCTTGCGCCCACCTCCTGCGGACTTCGTTATACGTGCTATCCTAAAACGTCCTGATAGTTAAGGGAAGACGCGGTTAAACGTCTTTTTTCCTCCAGACCGAAAACTGCGCCAGAGTATGCTGGAACTTCCGGCTTGTTTCGCGCAAGACAAAGGGAATGTCTCTCGGCTCTCCTACTCTTTCGAATTCAGGCGCCAGCGCATCGTTTATTCCTTCCAGCGTGGTATAGTTTTCGCCCGTTCGCGCCTTAAACCCGCCGAGCCACTTCTCGCGTTCGGTAAATTCCGGCAGCCAGGTATAAGGCGAGGTCAGGATCAGAAGACCGCCGGGGTTGATTCTGTCCTTTATTTCGGTCAGGAATTTTTTTGGATCGTAGAGGCGGTCGATCAGGTTTCCGGCGAAGACCAGGTCATATCCGCTGTATTTGGTCAACAGGTTGCAGGCATCGGCCTGTGCAAAAAGGATTTTGTCCTTGACGTCCTGATACCCAAAATCCTCGATTTTTATCTCACGGAAGGAGACGATCTCGCCTTCATCCTGGACCACATAACGCTGAATGCCTCTCTGCTGGAGGTGTGTCGGCGCCTGTATGAGGCGGGCTGAGAAATCCAGCGCATCGACATGATCGAAGAGTTTGGCCAATTCGAAGGCGCTGCGGCCCGTCGCGCAACCGATATCGAGCGCCTTGCGGGTTTTGCCGCCCTTGACCGCTTCCAGCGCCGCTCTGGCGCAAGCGACCGGAAAGTTCGGGACACCGAAATACTCACGCCCGTAATGGAACTCGATGTACATCGCCACCATGGCATCGGTTTCATAGATATTCATCTGCTGCTCCGGCAGGAGTCCGGCCTCCACATAACGAATGCCCGAATACTGGAAAAAGTGCCGCCGGAATGCATAACGTGAGTCCTTAATGGCGTAATTGCCCGTCGATATCCAGCACCCGCCCTTGAAGACGTTGTGCTTCCCATCGAAGGTCGGCGTTGAGAAATCATCATATACGGGGTGGACTTCGAACCCCTCATAGGCGTCGATCGGCGTTTCCGTCCATTGCCAGACATTGCCGATGATGTCGAAAAACCCTCCCGGCCCCTCATGTCGGTTCACTGGACAGGGGGACATCTCGCCTTCCAGATTGATGTTGCCCGGCGCCCGGTCCCAATCCGGCTGGTCGGTTTTCAGCAATTCGCGCAACTTGGCCCATTCCGGTTCGGTGGGCAGGCGGATCGGCTTGCCGGTCATTTTGGCCTTCCATTTGCAGAAGGCGCGGGCTTCCAGGCAGTTGACATCGACGGGCCAATCCCACGGCATATCGATTTCCTCCAGCATGGAACGGTAGCGGTATTTATCCCCCTCCTTACGCCAGTAGACGGGCATTTTCGCCTGTTTGAAGGTGACCCAGTTCCAGCCCTCCTCGTCCCAGAATTCGCGGGTTTCGTAGCCCCCGTCGTTTACGAAGCCAAGGTACTCGCCGTTGGAGACGAGGTATTTGGAGGCTTTGAAGTCGGGGATTGTCGTCTCCAAGCGGCCATATTCGTTGTCCCAGCCGTAATAGGGGTTGTCCCGGCCCTTGCCGAGGGTCAGGGGGCCACCCTTCACCGCGAGAAGGCTGTTTTCGGGCGCCGCACCCGACTGGCGGCATATCCGGCTCCAGACGGGGTGCGGCTTGACGTATTTCAGGGGCAGTTCGCGGATCAAGACGGCGCTGGTCTCCAAATGGATGCGCTCATGCTCAATCCCCAGCATGATGACCCAAAGCGGGCTGTCCCAGCCGATGGGCAGGCTGACATCGCAGGTCATGATGAAATCGCGCACAACTTCGCGGGTTTTGCCGCGGTACGCCTTGACCTCCGCCGGGGTCGGCCAGTCGTAATGGGCCTCGTTCAGGTCATCCCAGGACATCTCATCCACGCCAATGGCCAGCATGGATTCCAGCCTCGGATCGATCCGTTTGTCGATGAGCTTGGCGACGTTGAGCTTGTTTATGAACAGAACAGAGGTATGGCCATAGTAGAAAATTAAGGGGTGCCGGAGCGTGTTGGCCCGGGCGTAGAACGCCTCCTCGCCGTTCAGGCATTCGAACAGGCTTTCGTACAGGGTGAAGCTTTTCTCGAAATACTCAAGGATTTCGCGCCTTTTGGCCTCAGGGTCCGCGCCGTGGAGATTAACCGTCCGGGTGACCAGAAGGTCTTCTATGGTTTGTTCGGGCGCGTGAGCCAGAGCGGTTTTTGCGGCCATATCTGTTTCCTTCAGGTTGGTTTCCGGTCATTCTTCGTTCGGGTCAAGAGCCTGAAAAGTTACTCTTCCTTAATCTTTTAGACCCCCTCTGTTATCACTGAAAACCCGCGTCGTGGCAAATTTGTGCCTTAAGGCTTTCTTTACACATAAATTGTTTTGATTCTTGCAAAAAAATATTATACTGATCCTTACGCACGTGTCTCTGGCCCCTAGGTCACACTAGATATGGTTATGCAACGGCGTAAACTTTTTGGACTGGAAGAACTTTTATAACTGCTTCCTTTGATTTGAAAGGGTTTACGTGATGAAACGTAAAGTTGCTATTACCGGCCGGGGCCGTCATCCCCGATTTGTTGAAGCTGATGAACCCGAGCCCCGTGGCGGGGCTTTGTGCGTTCGATCCTTCACTTTGACCTCTCATACAAGTCTTCCAAGGAAAAACATTCGGTAAGGCGGCTACACCGTCTGTGAAGAAAACACAGGCGGGCGGGTTCGGTTTCCCTCTTCGGGAAGCTGTTCCAGAAAGCCTAACACTTACCCTTAACTGTTTTTTGTTCTTGAGAGGTTTTATGAAATGGGAAAATTAGTTTCCTTCCGAAAAAAAGCAAATCAAGGCGGCGCTCTGAAAACCGTCAAGCGTTCGCCTGTCGTCTTCAAGGGAACGGACGAGCAGCTCATCCGCAAGCGCAAGCCTGCGAAGCCTCTGCACGTCCTGCAGCCCGCCGTGATTGAAGCCGCGGCCCGCCGTTTCATGGATGCTTTTCCCGGCAAGACCATGTTCGCCGTCAAGACCAATCCCCATGAATCCGTTATCGCCTCGCTGGTGAAGGCCGGGGTGAGCGCTTTCGACGCCGCCTCCATCGCCGAGGTGCGTCTGGTCCGCGCCCATGCGCCCAAAGCCGAAATATATTTTATGCACCCGGTCAAGACGCCCGAGGCGATCCGCGAGGCGTATTACCGTTACGGTGTGCGTCATTTCGTTCTGGATTGCGAGGATGAGCTTTACAAGATCATCCGCGAGACCGGGCTGGCTACGGATCTGAAGCTGCACGTTCGACTCGCGCTGCCTAAAAATAAAGGCGCGACGATCGACCTGTCCTCCAAATTCGGTGCGACGCCGATGGAAACCTCGGAACTGCTGCGGAAATGCCGGACGGTGAGCGAGAAACTCGGCCTGTGCTTCCATGTCGGAACGCAGATTTCCGATGCAACCGTCTTCACCCAGGCTCTGATGCTGGCCAAGAGTGTGATTGCGGATAGCGGCGTCAAGGTGGATATGCTGGATGTCGGCGGCGGCTTTCCCGTTTTCTACACGGGCGAGAACGTTCCCTCAATCCAAACCTGCATGGATGTCATCCGCAAAGGGGTCCGCAAGGCCGGACTGGAGCATATGGATCTTCTGGCCGAGCCGGGGCGCTGCCTCGTGGCCGAGGGCGGCAAGCTGGTGGCGCGGGTGGAACTCCGCAAGGGCAATCTGCTGTACCTGAACGACGGCACCTATGGCGGCCTGTTCGACGCCGGGCCGCTGCTGGGGACGCGTTTCCCGGTCCATGCCGTGCGCGGCGAAGGCGTGTTCGAAGGCGGAACGATGGATTTCCGCCTTGCGGGGCCGACCTGTGACTCGCTGGATATGATGGAAGGGCCGTTCACCCTGCCCGCCGATATCCGCATGGGCGACTGGATCGTGTTCGAGAATACGGGCGCGTATAGCCAGACGATGCGGACCGATTTCAACGGCTTCGGCAAGTGCGATACGATCCTGCTGGTTTAGGCGGAGAGATTTGAGATTTCAGGAAGGCCCGCTCCGGCGGGCCTTTTTTTGAACATAACTTTCAAAAAGCTTGCTTCACGACGTGCAGTTTACTTAAACTTAGGGTCATTGAGGATGTAACCATGCTGTTGATCTCAAATAATTTTGCTTTATCTTTTAAATCAGTCTTCTTTTCATTTCTGCTTGTACTTATTTGCTTACCTACTTATGCCTTTTTCCCACAGGTTAACGAGAGCAAAGTTATTTTGGCGAAAGATGCTTTGCTTGGCACCCATGAGGTTAAATTTGTAGCGTCTGCTCCTGTATCTGTTTTTTCTCTTCGTAGCACAAGTGTTTGCTTTTTAATTGGCATGATTAAATCAGGCTCAAGAGAAGAGGAAATAAACTTCGTTGAGAATTTTTTCTCTTCTTCAGGCAACCTTGAGAAGGATGCTCCCTATCCTTTTGCCCTAGTTGATGCTTACGTTACCGATACTGCACAGAATGAATTCCCCTTAACTTTGTCTGTTCGAGAGTCTTGGCATATGACAAACTTCTCAACAGGAGAAGGGGAGTTAAGCTTGTGTTCGCAGGTTATTTTTGGCGATGTAGATTTATTAAAGCAAAGCCCTATATCTTCTGTTCGTTTTAAGCTTTCGCGTGAGATAAAAAATCCTATGACTGTTTTTCTTGTCAGCACCGACAGATGGAAGGATCTAGAAGATTCGTCAGAATGCGATCCTTGCTGAATTTTTTAGTTAGCCTAACCTTCCTTCGAAATCCTCATAACCGAAGCGTTTGACGATCTCAACTCTTCCATCCTCATGCAGGAGGGCGAGGTCGGGGAGCGGTATACGTCGGTTCCAGTTCTCTGGTTTTTAGGATACGCTTTCTCATATTTTATGCTAGACACAAGCTTCGCTTTTCGAATGCATGGACGATGAAGACAGGTATTTATATCCCCGCTGAGTGGGAGCCGCAGCAGGACATCTGGACCGCTTGGCCCTCGCATGACGACGATGATCGCTGGCCGGGGGAAAGGCTGGCGCTGGCTCGGAGCGAAGTCGCGCAGATGGTGCGGGCGCTGGCGCAGGGGCAGAAAGTGATTATTCTCGCCTGTGGGGATGAAAGCTTAGCGGATGCAAGGGCACAGATCGGCGATGTGGCGGCAGTGGTTCCCGCGCTGTTCGGCGATACATGGCTGCGCGATACGGGTCCGGTGTTCGGGTACGATCCGGCTGGCCGTTTGACCGCCCTTCGCTTTGGGCATAACGGCTGGGGCGGCAAGTTCATCTACGAACATGACGATACGGTTGGAGATTTTATCGCAGAACAGTCCGGCGCTCACATCCGGCGTTTTGACTTTATTCTGGAGGGCGGAGCCATCGAGCATGACGGGAAAGGCACGATCCTAACGACGCGGCAGTGCGTCCTCAACCCCAACCGCAATAAAAACTGGAGCGAACAAGACGCGGAAGCAGCCTTACGTGAGTCGTTCGGCGCGAAAAGGATTGTCTGGCTGGATGACGGACTGCTGAACGATCATACGGACGGGCATATCGACAATCTCGCCCGGTTCGTCGCCCCGGGGCTCATCGCCTGCCCCGAGGCGTTCGGAGACGATGATCCGAACGAGGCGGTTTATGAGAAAACTGCCCAAACGCTGATCGCCGAAGGCTTTGAGATCGTTCGCATCCCCTCCCCCGGCCTGGTGCGGGATGAGAGCGGCCTGATCGTTCCGGCTTCGCATATGAATTTCGTGATCGGCAACAAGGCCGTCGTCATGCCCTGTTACGGGACGGAGTCCGAAGGAGCCGCGCTGGACATCCTCCAGAAACTCTTTCCCTCACGGACCGTGAGCGCGGTGCGCTCCCATACCCTGCTGACCGGGGGCGGTTCTTTTCATTGCATCACGCAGCAGGTTCCTGTTATACGCTCCTCTGGAAAGGATGAGATATGAGCCGCATCACCACACTCGCCGCCGTGCAGGCGTCCTTTTCCGCCGATATGAAGGACAATATCGCCAAGGTTTCCGTCTTGATCCGCGAGGCGGCCAAGCAAGGCGCCAATATCATTCTGCTGCCCGAGCTGTTTCAGGGGCTGTATTTCTGCACGCATCAGGACGAAAAATGGTTTTCATCCGCCTACCCTGCGGACACCCATCCATGCGTCGTTGAACTCAAGAAAGTGGCGAAAGATAAGGGCGTCGTTTTGCCCGTTTCCATTTTCGAAAAGGACGGCCCGGAATACTACAATTCTGTCGTCATGATCGACGATAAGGGCGAGATATTAGGCGTCTACCGCAAGACGCACATACCCGACGGACCCGGTTATCAGGAAAAATATTATTTCCGGCCGGGGAATACGGGCTTTAAGGTCTGGGAGACGAAATTCGGCGCGCTGGGCATCGGCATCTGCTGGGATCAGTGGTTCCCCGAAGCCGCACGGGCGATGACACTGAAGGGCGCAGAGTTTCTGTTCTACCCCACCGCCATCGGTGCTGAGCCTTATGATTCCACGCTCGACACCAGCAAAATCTGGCAGCGCGTGATGCAGGGCCACGCGGTGGCCAACGCCATTCCGGTCATCGCCGCCAACCGCATCGGCACGGAAAACGCGAACGGCGCGGATCAGAGTTTTTACGGCAGTTCTTTCATCGCGGGGCAGAACGGCGATCTGCTGCAAGCCTTCGGCAAGACGGAGGATGGGGTTCTGGTGCAGGCGTTCGACCGCGATGCGCTGCAGAAATACCGGGCGGTGTGGGGGTTCTTTCGTGACCGCAGACCGGAGATGTACGGCGATCTTGTCCCTTGATAAAATTTTAGATTCAGGGCTTTAATTCATTGCTTATGTCAGAAATCGCACTAACTATGGATCGTACCCACGGTTGTAAGAATCCATGGCCAGAATGGCCTTCATCAGAGTCGGATTCATTAGTCATCTACCTTTCCTTACGAAGTCGTCAAAACCTATGGGCCGAGGCACAGGACCGAAATGTGGAATCACATTCTCAACACCCCACGTCACCGCATCGTCTGTGATCTCTATAGTTACGTTCCGAATTCTGACGCCATATCCAAGCAGTTCTGCGACTTCATCGACGTACACACTCTTGCGGGTCTCCAGATCAAGGTGCGATCCGTAGATTAGCCGCAATGTATTAGGGTCTTGCATATCCTCGAAAATCGCGAACCTTGGGTAGTGTTCACGGGGCAGCTGTCCCGTGATGTCCGGCCTGAGTCCGTTGTAAAAGCGAATCCCGTCGGGAGCCTTCACGCCCGCTCCATTGTTGTAGGGAAATGCGTGAAAGATGTCGTCTTCCGAAAGCAGGGCAAACAGAACGCCCCGCTCTCCGAGGTCGATAACGACCGCTTCTCCTACGAGATGGGCAACGCCTTGCTTGCGCACACCCAGAAAGCCGGGCTCGGTATGTACACGAAGTTCGCGGACTGCTGATCCGGTCTTGATTCCCTCGGGAGTTACAATCTCCACAGTCACGCGGTATCGCCACGTGCCCCACGGGTATTCCTTGCCAAGCCACAGCAGCAGCACGGCAAGGACAGGAATGCTGACAAGACCCAAGATGATTGGCGACTTCGCCTTCATGTTGTCGGCACTCCTGCGACGATGAGTGTAAAAGTATTTTCTGCAATTACGAGAGCAATGCCACTGAAAAGGAGGACCAGAAGGACTATGAAATGCTTTTTCATGTAGTTATCTCAGAGTACTCCTAAGGATTTTTGATGCGCTCCAGCGCTTCGGGGAAGCCCTTGAGCGAGACCTGAAGGCTGGCCGTCAATCGGTCCGGGCGCATATAGACAGCCCGCAGAGCGCTGCCCCCCTTAAGCTTTTCGACGATATCGCCGCCGAGATCGAGATTCACGACACAGCCCTGCTGCACGCAAAACTGGATTGGGATGCGGTATTCCTTCTCCCCGTCGATACTCAGGATCAGGCCGGGTGGAAGGAAGGTGCCCATGGGAACGATAAAGCGCATCCGCGGGATCATCTGACCGTCTCTGTCACCCATAGCGCCCATGACGAGCAGAGCCACCGATTTCTGATCCTTCCAGAGCAGGCGCTGAAACATCTGGCAAACGGGGTTCCCCTCGGGGGTTTTCGTGCATTCGACCCGCCAGTCCCCGTGATCCTCCGCCTTGACGGTCTGGTCGGCGCCGCTCATCTTGAAATCCGGCGAAATCTCGGCCATCGGCTGATCCTGGGGCTTTTGCTGAGACGTATGTGCCGCAGATTGGTTCTGGATGGCGGATTCGGTACGGATGAGAGAGCGCGGGGTGATGGTTTGCGTCACTTGCGATCCGCGGGCGGTCAAGTCGCTGACAATATCGGGAGAGAGTACCATGCTCAGAGCCACAAGTCCCAGCACGAACACAACGCCCCCGAGCAGCATATTGGCCTTGGTCATGCGGTCATCCCTCTGGATTGTCTCTGTATAAAGCAGAATTAACACACACCTCGCGGACCCTCAAGGGACCAAAAGCGAAGATTAGACCACGAAATCCAGCGGGGGCGGCGATTCGATCGTCGGGATATGACGCTTGCGGGCTTCATTACAAAGATACTGAAGGCTGGTGGCCGACTGAATCCCCAGCCATTTTTCAAACCCTGCCTCAACCTGCTCGAACAGGATGCGGTCGAACGCATCTGGATGCTCATGTCCCTCGCCGTCGATAGCCGTTTCAAAAAAACATTCAACGATGTCCTTCAGGGTCGTATTGACCGGATCGGGAACAAAATATCCGCCCTTCGGCCCCTTGATGGACACGATAATCCCCTCGCTGGAAAGACGCTGCAGGACAGGCTCCAGCGCCCGTTCCTTGAGGTCGTAATGCTCGACAATATCGGCACTGGTCACGGGCCGATCCTGCCGCCCATTATAGGCGATATAGTAAGCGGCCCGCATGGCCATCACTAATCTGTCCGGTAACATTCCCATAGCGATATCTTACATAATTTTTTTGTATTTACAAGTTTAAAATGTTCTTTTATACTGGGGAACATACTGGAGCACTGCTTATGGCTTACATTCCCCTGTTTCTGCGGGCTTCCGCCGAAACCCCGATCCTCGTGGTCGGCGGCGGGGCGATTGCGGCCGCAAAAACCGAGGCTTTGGCCAGTGTGGGCGCACGGGTTGATATCCTGTCGGAAACCATCAGCCCCTCGGTGCGAATCCTGTGCGACCAGCATGGTTTTAAGGCCACACAAGCCGCCTATCAAGAAGAATTTCTATCGGGATACAGAATTGTCGTCGCGGCAACGAACGACGATGATCTCAATGAGCGCGTGGCCGCCGATTGCCGCGCCCGAGGTATTATGGTTAACGTTGTGGACAACCCGGCTTTATGCGATTTCATCTTTCCGGCGCTGGTTAAACGCGGACCTCTACAAATTGCGATTTCGACATCCGGCATTTCCCCGGTTCTTGCGCGGCTGATCAAGCATACGATTGAACAGGCCGTTCCTGCACAGTTCGAAAACCTGATCCGCTTTATGGATGAAAAAAAGTCTGTGCTGCGGAAGTTTTTTGACTCCATCCAGCCCCGCCGCTTGTTTTACGAGCAGATCATCCGTGGGCCGATTGCCGAGGAAGTGCTTGAGGGCAATTCTCTGCGGGCTAACGCTCTGTTTGAGGAGGCTCTCGCGGAATTTCCCAAGGAAAAGCAGGCCGCGCTTTATTTGGTTGGCGCGGGTCCGGGGCATCCTGAGTTGATTACGCTCAAAGCCATCCGCCTGCTCTCGCAGGCCGATGTCGTTTTATATGACCGCCTAATTTCTCCTCTGATTCTGGAACAGTACGCCCGCAAGGACGCGCATAAAATCCCTGTCGGCAAGACACGGGACCACCACCTGAAAAAGCAGGAGGATATCGCGTCCCTCATCGAGCAACACCTGAAAAAGGGCGATATCGTTGTACGGTTGAAGGGCGGTGACCCCGGTATCTTTGCCCATGGTGCCGAGGAGATTGAAGTTGCCCGTCGTTTGAATGTCCCCTATCAGATCGTTCCGGGGATCAGCGCGGCCAACGGCTGCGCGGCCTTTTCCGGAATCCCGCTGACCGAGCGTGACGGCGCCAAAGGCGTCCGGTTTCTGACCCTCTACACCAAAACCCTGCACCAGACTGATTTCTGGGAAGGATTGCGATACGCGCAGAACGAGACTCTCGTCTTTTATATGAGTACGCCGCACTATGTTTTGCTGTGCGAAAAATTGCAGGCGGTCGGTTATCATCCGGACACGCCTGTTATGGTCGTCGAGCAGGGCACGACCCCCGCACACCGCGACTATGTCTCCACCCTCGGTCGTTTCGATGCCGATTTCGGCGAACATCCCTTTATTTCCCCCAGCCTGATCATCGTCGGCGATGTCGTGCGCTGGCGGGAAACAAACGGATGGAAGGAGGCGTCTGAAACGGCGCTCCCTTATTTCTCCCCCCTAACCCCGGCGAAAGAGGCCGAAAATGCTTAATCTGCAATCAAAAAATGAAGAGCTGGCCGCTATCCTTCTGGCCGAACTTGCCGACCTGCCGTGGCAGGGGCGGCTAAAAAAGCTGGCGCACTATTCGGGTCAATCAATCGCTTTTTCGACCAGCTTCAGCCTTGAGGATCAAGCGATCACCCACGCGATTGCCGAATATGCCCTGCCCATCCGGATTTTTACCATCGACACGGGACGTATGTTCCCCGAAACCTACGAAACCTTTCAGAAGACCCGCGAGACGTACTTCGGAATTGAAATCGAAACCTACTACCCCGACACGCGCTCTCTTGAGTCTCTTGTTAGGAAGCAAGGTATAAACGGGTTTTTCGAATCCGTTGAAAACCGCAAAGGCTGCTGCTTTGTCCGTAAGGTCGAGCCATTGAACCGTGCGCTGACCGGAACGAATATCTGGATCAGTGGCCTGCGGCGTGAGCATTCGGAGAACCGCTCGGACCTGCCTGTCGTTGAATACGATGCCGGACGGGATATCATTAAAATCTATCCCCTGATTGATCTTACTGAGGGCGATATTCGCACCTATATCGAGAATCATGCCATTCCCTATAATCCGCTGTACGACCGCGGATTTCCCTCCATCGGCTGCGCCCCCTGCACCCGCGCCGTTGCGTCGGGCGAACATCCCCGCTCCGGCCGCTGGTGGTGGGAGCAGGAGAATGATCAGGAATGCGGCCTGCATATCAAGGACGGCAAGCTCGTTCGCATCAAACAACCCGTTACGGCCTGATTATGCTCGATAAAGAACAGCAACACCTGCTGCAATCCCTGCTGGAAAAACTCTCGCCGGAGCAGAAAATCTGGCTGGCCGGATATGTGCAAGGTCTGACCGGACGCCTGCCCGATGCGGCGGGCGCTTCTGTATCGTCCAACAAACCTGAAGTAAACATTTATTACGCAACGGAAACCGGAAACTCCAAGGCGCTGTCTCTTTCTCTGATGAAGGCTCTCAAAGGCGCAGGATTCAAGGCGAAAAACAACGCCGTCAACCGGATGAAAGTTACGGACATCCCCAGGGACGGGTTTTCAATTTTTCTGGCCAGCACTCACGGCGAAGGTGACCCGCCGGAAAGCGCGGTGAAGTTTTTTGAATCCGTGCGGGGCGCCGCGGACGGCAGCCTGTCCGGCCTGCAATTCGCTGCCTTGGGACTTGGAGACAAGAGCTATCAGATTTTCTGCGGAGCGGCGGTGGAACTGGAAAAGGAACTGATCCGTCTTGGCGGAAAGACGTTTCAGGAGATCGCGCTGTTCGATGTGGATTACGCGGCCCACACGCCGAAATGGGTTTCGCAGACTGTCGAGACCTTAAACAAAGTTGTCGGTGATACGGCGCAAGCCACGACTGCTTCTTTCGCCGAAGCGCCTACCATTCGCACCGGCAAGGGCTATACAAGGCTGGAGCCTGTTCCGGGACGGATCAAGCACATCGTCAACCTGAACGATATCGACTCCCGCAAACAGACCTACCATATCGAAATCGCCTATGATGATTCCGTGCCCTATAGCTGCGGCGATGCGGCGGGGATTATTCTCCCTCTGGACGCCGAGGGCAAAGAACAAACACCCCGGCTTTATTCGATTGCTTCCGCTCCCTCCATGCACGAGAACGAGGTGCACCTTACGGTTGCTCTATCGACATACAAAAAAGACGATGGCAGCACAGGTTACGGCATTTGCTCCAAATATCTCTCCGATATGAAAGAGGGAAATGAACTTCAATTCTATATTCATCAGAACCAGATGTTCCGCCTGCCGCCGGATGATACGGACATCATCATGATCGGTCCCGGCACAGGCGTTGCACCCTTCCGGTCCTTCGTTTACGAGCGGGCGGAGCGCAGCGCCTCAGGCCGCAACTGGCTGTTCTTCGGGGATCAGCACGCGCACTGCGATTTCCTGTATCAGGCGGAGTGGCAGGAGCATATCGCGACCGACACGCTGCATAGGATCGACCTCGCCTTCTCCCGCGACACCGACCATAAGGTTTACGTCCAGCATAAGATGAAGGAGCGCGCCAAGGAGTTGATGGAGTGGATCGAAGACGGAGCGCGGATTTACGTCTGCGGGGCTAAAGACCCGATGAGCCATGACGTCGAGAAAACCCTCATCGAGATCATCGCCTTGCAGAAATCTCTTTCCCCTGAAGCGGCGGCGGATTACCTTGCGGAGATGGCGGAAGCCGACCGTTACCTGAAGGACGTATACTGACATGAGCGACGAAATCAATTCGGATCCCCAAAAACTCTCCGCCGTCGAGGGGATGAAGAAATCCAGCCGCGGATTGCGCGGCGATCTGGCCGAGCAAATGGACAACTCTCTGACCGGAAACGTAACAGAGACGGGCAAGCAGCTGATTAAATTCCACGGCTCGTACGTTCAGGACGACCGCGACCGCCGCGCCGAGCGCGAGGAAAAAAAGCTGGAGTGGGCCTATTCCTATATGATCCGCCTGAGAATTCCCGCCGGAGATATCACAGCGGCGCAATGGGTCGGCTTGCAGGAATCCTGCGATCAAAACGCCAACGGTGTCATGAAAATCACCACCCGTCAGACGATCCAGTTCCACGGTGTCGTCAAGGCGCGGATGAGACCGACGATGAAGGATTTCGACGTTCTGGGGCTGGATGCGATAGCCGCCTGCGGGGATGTCAACCGCAACGTGATTTCCGGCTCCAACCCCGCGATTGCCCCCTATCATGCGGAGGCACACGAATACGCGACCGCGATCAGCGAAGCTTTGCTGCCCAAGACTGGTGCCTTCAAGGAAATATGGCTGGACGGCGAAAAGCTGGAGAGCGGCAAGGAGGCCGAACCGGACCCGCTTTACGAAAACCGTTACCTGCCCCGCAAGTTCAAGATCGCGGTCGCTATCCCCCCACATAACGATGTCGATGTCTATGTCCACGATATCGGCCTGATTGCTATCGGCAAAGGCAATCAGTTTGAGGGCTTTAACGTTTCCATCGGCGGCGGGCTGGGGGCAACGCACGGAAACCCGAAGACCTATCCACGCCTTGGGAACGTGATTGGTTTCGTACCAAAGGACAAGGCCGTCGAGACGTGCTGGCAGATTGCCGCCGTGCAGCGCGATTACGGCAACCGGGAGGACCGCTCTCTGGCGCGTTTAAAATACACGCTGGACCGGCTCGGGGTCGATTTCTTCAAGGGCGAACTGGAAAAACGCCTTGGTTTTACTCTGGCTCCGGCGCGACCCGTATCATTCACCCACCGGGGCGACCCTTACGGCTGGTTCGCCGATCATCAAGGCCAATGGTACAACACGGTGTTTGTCGATTGCGGGCGCGTGAAAGATGAGGACGGCTATAACATCAAATCGGCCTTGATGGAGATTGCCCAAGAAAATCTCTGCTCTTTGCGTTGCACAGCCAACCAGAACGTGATGCTGACCTACGTCGCGGAGAAGAATAAAGCCGCCATCGACGCCATCCTGAAGAAGCACGGCATCACGCAGGGGCATCATACCAAGACCAAGGAAGAGGCGATTGCCTGCGTCGCACTGCCCACCTGCCCGCTCGCGCTGGCGGAGGCGCAGAGATACCTGCCTGCGTTTGTGTCAAAGGTCGAGGATTTGCAGCGAAAGCACGGGCTGATCGAGGAAGCCATCACCACGCGGATCACGGGCTGCCCCAACGGGTGCGGTCGCCCCTATGTGGCCGAAATCGGCCTTGTGGGCAAGGGGCCGGGGCGCTACGTTCTGCGGCTCGGCGGCGATTATCAGGGCGAACGGCTCAACCGCGTCTATAAGGAAGAAGCGGATGAAGCGGAAATCCTGAGCGAGCTGGATATCCTGTTTGGTTCCTTTGTCAAAGACCGCAAGGGCAAAGAGACGTTTGGCGATTACGCGAACCGGACGTTGTTTAGCAAAGCCGCTTAATATCTGTTACATGAAACAAGGAAGCCCGCGCAATCTGAGGAATTAACGCCCCGTTAATCCAACTTTCCTATAATTAATGCTGCCGTCAGAACGCCAGATTGTAGGAATGGGTCGATGTTCAAAGAGCTGATAGATCAAGCAAAAACAAGGCTTTCCGGATATTTCGACCATGTCTCGAATGTGCTGCACGCGCCCGAGGAACTGGATGAGGCCGAGCAGGTCTATGAGGCCGCGCTGGAGGGCCGGATTATTTATCATGATATGACCGTCAAGCAGATCGACCCCGCATCGGCGGAAGGGCAGCAGGTCATCATGGCGGCACGGTTACGGCTGGATGAGGCTATGAAAGTCTATACCAGAACCTTCCCGGAAAAAGCGGCTCACCTCTCCACTCTTGGAGGAATAGAGCTCGGCAGAGAGATTTAATCGGCCGGAGCAGTCCCGACAATTTCCCGCGATTTTTCCAGCGCCTCTTCATAATTTTCCGCGTACAAAACCCCGTCCCCGAAATGCAGACGGTTCAAAAGACCTTTGGGCTGCGGCTGCAAAGCGGCGAAGATGACGATGGTTCCGGCGGCCTTGCATTTCTTGACCATATCCTCAAGCGCAGAAACGCCGGATGTATCCAGAAACGGCACGAGGCGCATCCGCACGATCAGGACTTTGGGCATCTGACCCATGCGGGTCAGAACGTCGATGAGCTCGCTGGAGACCCCGAAAAAGAACGGTCCGTTGATGCGGAACACTTCAACGTCCTTGGGCAGGCTCAGGCGCTGATCCTCCTCGTCGTTGCCCTTGCCGGCGGCAATCTCCACCGTCTTGCTCATCTGCATCATAAAGATCAGGCAGGCCAGCGTCACGCCCACACCGATGGCCACCGTGAGGTCCACGAGAACGGTGAGTAGGAAGGTCAGGATCATAACGGTTCGGTCCGTGCGCGAAAGCTTATAGATATGGATGAAGTGGCGGATCTCGCTCATGCCCCATGCCACGATGAAAAGAATTGCGGCCAGCGCGGCCATGGGGACGTATTTCATCACATCGCTGGCGGCCATCATGAACACCAGCAGGAAGACGGCGTGCATCATGCCCGCCACCGGGCTTTTTGCGCCGGAACGGATGTTCGTCGCGGTCCGCGCAATCGCGCCCGTTGCGGGCAAACCGCCGAAGAGGGCTGAGGCGACGTTGGCCACCCCCTGCCCTACCAGTTCCTGATTGGAGCGGTGCCTGTGGCCCGTCATGCCATCGGCAACGACGGCGGAGAGCAGCGCCTCGATCCCCGCCAGAAAAGCGATCGTGAAGGCGGAGGGGATTACATCTCGGAATTTCTCATAGCTGAACGCGGGAATCTCCGGCCACGGCAAGCCGGAGGGGATATGCGGGAAGCGCGAGCCTATGGTTTCAACCGGCAGATGGAAAAGGGTTACTACGACAGACGCCGCAACGACGGCGATGAGATAGCCCGGCAGTTTGGGTGCCTTCTTCCGAATGACGATAATAATGGCCAGAGCGAACAGGCCCACCGCCAGGGTCCAGAGGTTCAGAGTCCCCATATGCTCGAAATAGCTCAACCATTTCTCGATAAATTCTGCGGGCACCTCCTTGATGGTCAGGCCCAGAAAATCCTTCACCTGGCTGGAGGCGATAATCACCGCGATCCCGGCGGTAAAACCCGTGATCACGGGATAGGGCACATATTTGATCACCACGCCCAGACGCGCATACCCGCAGATAATCAGCATGATCCCGGCCATCAGTGTGGCCAGAAGCAACCCGTCATAGCCGTGCTGCGCGATGACGTTGAAAACGACGACGACGAACGCCCCGGTCGGGCCGCCAACCTGCACCCGCGACCCGCCGAGGAAGGAGATCAGGAACCCCGCGATGACCGCCGTCACCAGCCCCTTATCGGGGGAGGCGCCACTGGCGATCGCCAGCGCCATGGCGAGCGGCAGCGCGACAATGGCGACCGTAAGGCCCGCAAGCACGTCTGAACGGAAATCCGCCTTGCCGTAGCCGGACTTCAGCATAGAAAATATTTTAGGCGTGAATTGGGAGGAGATAAGCCCTGCCATGGTTTTCTCTGTTTTTAGGGGGTTTAGCCTTCTCCATCCATAGACCCCGCAAGCCTCCGCTTCAAGGGGGGCGATAAAAGATTTTCAGAGCGCATGGGCTTTGCTATGCTGCGCGCCGGACAGTCACTTTCACGTCATAAGGAAACACTATGCTCGGAATTATCGGCGGCAGCGGCCTTTACGCGCTCAAGGAACTCGAACTGCTCAGGGAACACGACTTTACTACGCCCTTCGGCAAGCCTTCCGCCCCGATCACCGAGGGCAAGGTCGGATCAAACACCGCGCTGTTCCTGCCCCGGCATGGGCGCAACCATGAATTTTTACCCTCGGAGGTTAATTACCGCGCCAATATCTACGCGCTTAAAAAGCTGGGCGCGCGGACGATCCTGAGCGTTTCGGCGTCGGGTTCGCTGAAGGAGGAGATTGCGCCCGGCGACCTCGTGCTGGTGGATCAGTATTTCGACCATACGCGCGGCAAGCGGGAGGCAAGCTTCTTCGGTAAGGGCGTAACCGCGCATATCTCGACGGCGGAACCCGCCTGCCCCGTTCTGGCGCAGGATGTTCTAAAGGCCGCGAAGGAACTCGGCATCAAGCTTCACTCCCGCAAGGCCTATGCCTGCGTGGAGGGGCCGCGGCTCGGCTCGAAGGTCGAAAGTCATTTCCTGCGCGGCGCGGCGGGGTGCGATGTCGTGGGCATGACCAACGTGCCGGAGGCGTTTCTGGCGCGGGAGGCGCAGATGGGCTACGTCACGCTGGCGATTGCCACGGATTACGATTGCTGGCGCGAAGACCCCGACGAGCACGTGAGCGTCGAGGCCGTGTTCAAGGTCTATTTCGAAAACATCGAGAAGATCAAGGCGCTGGTCGTACGCCTTTTGCAGAACGGGATCAGCGCCACGCCGGAGAACATCCGCACGGCGCTCAAGGGCGCGGTGATGACGCCGGACGAGCGTTTGACACCGGAGCAGAAGGAATGGCTGGGGGTTTTGAGGGGATAAATGGCTTTTGATATTGAGCAGCAACTTCGGAATGACCTGCAGAAGCTCTCCCGCTTGTGTTGTTGGGATGTTCAAAATTCTGAATATTCGTGGCTCAGTCTTAATTTTGGTACACCGCGCCTAGAAATTATCGAGCCAAAAGACACCGACTTTCTCGAGAGATTAGATTCTGCGCGGCTAAAACAAAAAAACTCTTTGCGTAGAGTTAGGGTTAGAGGTGATTTTTGGTTTTGGATAGATTGCTGTCATTGGGATATTATTTTTCGCGGGGAAAAGATGGCTGATAGAAACTCAAACAAGTCTATTATCCGTAAAGCAATAAATTTAATTGACGGACAAATCATAAAACGGTTTGAAATTTTTCCTGATCAAGTAAAGACAAATGTCTATTTCGATCTCGGCGGCGAAATTCATATGCGGCTTGAGGGAGAAAGTGAAGACCAACCTCTCTGGCATATCTTTAATGATATAGAGGACAATATCTACTCTTTTCGAGATAATGGGAAACTTGAGTATAGGAACTCGGCCTACAACATAGAGACCATTATCGTTGATCTATAAAATAAGTGTTTAAACGTCCAAGACGACATCTCACCCCTCTCCCTTTCGGGCTGCGCCCTCTTTCCCTCTTCCCTCCCGAGGGGAGGGGGATTAAGGGAGAGGGGTGTTTTGTTTTTGCGCTTTTTCCTGTTCCATCCTTGCCGCCTCCGCCCGCGCCCATACTAGGAGTTCCTGCGGGTTTTCCGGCTTGGGTGGATGTCGCATATCGAACTCTCCCAATTTAATTGCGTTCAACAGCAGGAGCGCTTTATCTCCTACAGTAGAGTCATCGTCAAATGGAATGACTGAAAAATGACACCAGAAAAAAACGCCGGATCGCTCCTTACTGTCGATCACGCTCAGCAAGTAGCGAATATCTTCCCGCCTCGGCCAACCCACAACAACGACTGAATCTGGCCCCTGAAGATCACGAGAGCAAAGCGTAAGGATATCTGCAGTTTTGAGCGTTGCAATCACTTCCTCAGCACTTAGCGTGACAAGTTCATGGTCATAGTATTCCGGCTCACCAGCTAGTGGAGTATGAAAAATAAGCTCCCCTGTCTTCATCACATTTGTCGCTTTTTTTATGATTTCATCCTTATCAGCAGGGTACTGATGAGTCATATAAGGCTTAAACTTTCCTTCAGTAATCGCTTTCAGCAAAAAGACAGCAGTAATTCCGACTGTTGATTCATAGTCGCGGACAGCGTTCAGATCGTCAAAATTGCTTATGGTCGATCCGGCGTATTGATTGCTTTCGGTGAGCATTAAAAGATAAGGGATATCCTCGGGTTTAGGCCATAAGGGGATATTTTTTGGAATAACCAGAATCGAGGTCTGTTGCATCATGGCGATATATTCCTTGGCGCTCATGCCTGTCAGTTCCTCCTTGCTGATGGAGCGGGCGCCGAGGATTCTCGGGTTATAGGACAGCCAGAAATAAAAGCCGAACAAGCCAACAATCGAAAGCAGGATCAGAAACAGGTGAATATTTTCGTCGGTTTCGATCAGCGATTTAACGAAGCTTTTTTTATCTTCCTTTTTCATTAGTCGTCCTCTTGTCCCTCTCCCCTCCCGAGGGGAGAGGGATTACGGGAGAGGGGTTCGCGCTTAACCTTTAAGCCGCCTCGTCCTGCGGCATCATTCCGGCGACGGAGGCTTCGAGGTCGCGGTAGTTTTTCGACCAGACCGCGAACATCTCCCGCCCGCCCTTGTCGGGGAAGATATCCGCCTCCCCGGCTTCCAAACCCTTGATGATCGCCGCCGCCGTGTCTTCGGGGCTGGTCTTTTCCATCTGGATGTCGCGGGCCATGTCGGTGTCGATGGGGCCGGGGCAGATGGCATGAACCGCAATCCCCCTGCCCGACAGTTCGATCCGCGCGCCCTGTGTGATGGAGAACAACGCCGCCTTTGAGGCGCAATAACCGCCGATAAAGGGGAAATTCACGAAGGAGGCAATCGAGCAGACATTGGCAATCGCCGCTGGCTTGTTTTTCTCCAGCGCCGGAAGGAAGGCGCGCATAGCCGCCAGTGTGCCGAAATAGTTTGTTTTCATGTCGCGCTCGACATCCTCGAATGGCCCGGTCAGGGCGCCGGAGGACGAGAGAACCCCGGCATTGTTAATCAGAACCTGGGTATCAGCCGCCTGTTTCGCGGCGGCTTCGCGCTGCGCCTTGTTATTGATATCCAGCGCGATCTTGACCACGCGCTTGTCGCCGAAATCGTCGATTTTCGCCGTATCGCGGGCGGCGGCGTAAATTTTCTTCGCGCCGCGGTCGAGGGCGGCCTTGACCAGCGCCTTGCCGATCCCGCGGTTCGCGCCTGTGATGAAGATAATCCGGTCTTTGATCTGGGTCATGTCAGAGCCTCCTGTTGCCTGTGGTACGGGTCAAAATAGCACAAAGCCTCGGGAAAAAGCACTCCAGTTTCTTGGCCGATCCTTTCGAGATTCGTTTTAGCCCAATCTGCCCACGAAATCCTCATAGAGGAAGCGCTTGACGATTTCAACTCTTCCGTCCTCATGCAGGAGGGCGAGGTCGGGCAGCGGGATGCCGTTGAAGGTCGTGTTCTTCACGAAGCTGTATTGCATCATATCGGTGAAGATTATTTTTTGCCCGATTTCCAGAGGCTTTTCAAATTTGTAGGTTCCTATCACGTCCCCGGTCATGCAGGTGTTGCCGCCGAGTATATAGGTGTTGGGCTCGTCTGCCTTTTCCTGCTCCACGATCTCCGCGCCGATGATTTCCGGCGTGTAAGGAACCTCCAGCACGTCGGGCATATGGGTGGAGGCGGACGCGTCGAGAATGGCGATTTTCTGCGCGTGGGGGATGATATCCAGCACGGTGGATACCAGATAGCCGCCGTTCAGGACGTGCGCTGCGCCGGGTTCGAGCGTCACCGTGCCCGTGAAATCCTGTTTGAGTTTTTTTAGCGCGGCGATGAGGCGCGGGATGTCGTAATTTTTATGTGTGTAGAAATGGCCGCCACCGAGGTTGATATGCCTGATTTTCGGCAGAGCGAAGGCGAATTGCGTTCGCACGTGTTCGATCAGTATTTCTGAATCCTCCGCGAGGTTTTCGCAAAGATTGTGAACGTGCAGAAGGTCAATCTGCGCCAGAATCTCCTCCGTCAGCTCCTCCTTCTGCACGCCGAAGCGGGAGCATGGGGCGGAGGGGTCATACAGGCTGCTGTTTTTAACCAGCGGCAGGCGCGGGTTGACGCGCAGGCCGATGACGGCGGCATTTCGTGTGGCGCGGACAAGGGGCGCGAATTTTTTAAGCTGGTGGATCGAGTTGAAATAGATGTGGGAGGAGTATTTCAGGATTTCTTTTAAAGTTTCCTCTGTATAGGCGGGGCTGTAGGTATGGACCTCCTTGCCCTCTTCTTCACTGCCGAAATGAGTGGCGCCGAGGCGGGCCTCGTAAAGGCCGCTGGCGGTCGTGCCGTCGAGTGTCTCGCGCATATAGGGGAACACGGCCGGCATGGCAAAGGCCTTGGTGGCGAGCAGGAGCTTTATTCCCGTTTGCGCCTTGATCCGCCGGGCCTTTTCCATGTTCGCGCTGATCGAAGCGATATTGCCGACATAGGCGGGTGTTGCGATGCTTTGAAGCGATTTCAGATTATTCATCTGTCGGCGCGGGCGCGGCAGGGGTTTCCGGCGTACAGGGCAAGGTATCAATTTCGGAGAACGGCATGGCGATCCATTGCGCTATGCCCAGAGCCTGCGTTGAAGTGTCCTGCTCGACCCGCACGGTAACCTTCTGAAGGCTGAGCCAGCTTTCGTTTTTGTTGGTGTAAGAGACCTCAAGAGGAAAATCGACCTGCCAGCCCTTTACGCCTTCGGCGTTAACGGCTTCCTTGACTTGGGCAGGACATTTGAGAACCGACGTCGCACTAAGATTACCCTTGCTGGCGACTTTAAAGAACATGGATTGCTCCAGCGCCTCATAAAAGGTCTGATAGCCCTTTTCGGTAAAGAACGGCTTATTGGCGGCCTTGCGCTCATCAAAATCGGTGAAACCGAAGTGCATAACCGTTACAGCGACCTTTTCGGCCCATGCTTTTACTTCCGCGTCAGAGGCTTGAGCGAAGGCCAGAGATGCGCCGCTCAGCAGGACCAGAATACTTATAAAAGAAAATAGCATTTTTTTCATGTCGTGTTCCTTTAGGGCTTACTTAAGCCGCCTTCTTGTCCTTACGGCGTTCGGTGAGTTCTCCGAGGCCCGCTTTTAGCTCCTTGACGTGCCAGGGCAAACCCTGTTTGGCGACCTCCGCCATGAAGGGATCGGGGTCGAGTTGTTCGACGTTCCAGACGCCCGGCTCCTTGCCCCATAAGCCCTTGGCCAGCATGATGGCGCCGGTCACTGGTGGGACGCCCGTGGTATAGGAGACGGCCTGCGCCTGAACTTCCTTGTGGGTTTGCGCGTGGTCGCACACGTTGTAAATCAGCACGGTTTTTTCCTTGCCGTTCTTGATGCCCGTCATGATGCAGCCGATGGAGGTCTTGCCCGTGTAATTCTCCGCCAGAGAAGATGGTTCGGGCAGGAGGGTTTTCAGGAACTGGATCGGCACGATCTCCACGCCGTTGTGTATCACGGGGTCGATGCGGGTCATACCGACATTTTGCAGCACCTCCATGTGCTTAATATATTCATCGCCGAAGGTCATCCAGAAACGGATGCGTTTGAGACCCCTGATGTTCTGAACAAGGCTTTCGAGTTCTTCATGGTAAAGTAGGTAGCTGGCCTTCTCGCCGACTTCGGGGTAGTCGATCATCTTGCGGAATTCCAGCGGCCCGGTTTCGATCCATTGACCGTTTTCCCAGTATTTGCCCTTCTGGGTGACTTCGCGCAGGTTGATCTCCGGGTTGAAGTTGGTGGCGAAGGCTTGCCCATGATTGCCGGCGTTGCAGTCGATAATGTCGATCTCGTGGATTTCATCGAAGAGATTTTTCTGAGCGTAGGCGCAGTAGATATTGGTCTGGCCGGGATCGAAGCCGCAACCGAGGATGGCGACGATGCCCGCCTTTTTGAATTTATCCTGATAGGCCCATTGCCAGTGGTATTCGAACTTGGCTTCGTCGATCGGTTCGTAATTGGCCGTGTCCATGTAGTTCACCTTCGTTTCAAGGCAGGCGTCCATGATCGCCAGATCCTGATAGGGAAGCGCCATGTTGATGACGAGGTCGGGTTTGATTTTTCTGATGAGGGCCACCGTCTCGGCAACGTTATCCGCGTCGAGTTTATAAATTTCGATATCCTGCTTGAAATACTTCTTACATTCTTTCTGGATTTTCTCGCACTTGGAGAGGGTGCGGCTGGCCAGATGGATGGATTTGAAAATATCGCGGTTCATCGCGCATTTCTTGGCCACGACATTTCCGGCGGCGCCGGCTCCGATGATGAGTACGTTCATGAACTAACCCCTTCCAGCGCCTGTCCGCTGACATTCAATGTTTTCAAGCTTTTTTCATAGCAAGAAGCCCCCCGGACAGCAATAAGTTTGTTCCCCTCCGGCGGTCTTTGATCGGGCGGACAATCAGAAGCCGCCGAGCTTGATCCTGAAGCGGTTGCGGAGCGCCAGACCGATGCAGAAAATGCAGATCAGGCTGAGGATTGCGTGCAGACCTGCGATTAGCATTACGAGGGGGATGAACTCAGCGGGAACCTCCGACCAAAACTGCCCGATCTGCGGGTTGACGCTTCCGACAAAAGGCAGGCTGTTTGAAACGGCAAAGGCCAGAGATGCGTTGAGCGTTTTGGCGCAGCCCAGATAAAATACGCCGAAGGCCAGAGAAAAGAACAGCCACCAGAAAAAGGGCCGGAACGCCGAACGCCCGGAGCCGAGCGCCCTATACCCTGCATAAAGCGGGCGGGCGCTTTTTTCGGTCTTATAGTGTTTTTCCACCTCCAGAAGTTTTTCATGGAAAATCTGGCGTTGCGGCAGATTATGGACCTTCTCCATCAGGCGGATCAGGGCCGCCCATGAAGAGGCGGAGATATGGAGGCGGTCTTCCTTCAGGTCGTTGCCGAACTCCGCCCCGTCGAAAAAGACCGTGTCGCATTGGAGTCCGCCGAAGCGTGGCGGTTCCTTGAACTTCGCCTCCTTGAAGTTGATCGCGACTTTCACGCTGGCGGCCCGGAAATCCGCGATTGTGAATTCGGTCTTTTTGAAAAAGGCGTGAGAAAAAGAGGCTTCCGAAAAATTGGCCCGCTCCTTAAAAACCGCCTGCGAAAAGTGGGACGGGCCCAGAAATTCTGCGGCGTGGAAATCCGCGCCCTTGAGGAAAACTGCGCCAGAAAAATCAACGTTCTCGGAAAATAAAGCTTTTGAAAAATCCGGGGTGCCGAGGAAAACAAAACCGGAGGCATCGAAGGGCTTGTTTATAATATTTCCCCTAAAGGAGGGCGTTTCCAGACTTGTCTCCGTTCCCTCCTTCTCGTGTTTGCGGAAGCGTTCGAGCCAGGCCAGATAGCGCCCCTCCTCCATCGGTTTGATCTCCGGCGCCGCCGTTTTTGGAACAGTCTG
Organism: Alphaproteobacteria bacterium; assembly: GCA_016699735.1. NCBI lineage: Bacteria > Pseudomonadati > Pseudomonadota > Alphaproteobacteria > Alphaproteobacteria bacterium. Next base: position 888,185 of record CP065008.1, on the reverse strand, counting down.
CTCCCCGTAATGGCGCAGCATAAAGCCGTTCCAGCTTTGCCGCCCCTCCCGCGCCAGAAGGAGCCAGGGATTCTGATCGGTTTCCCTGATCCGATGCTGTTTTTCCTGTTCGGTGAGTTCCTTGGTCATTTCCGGTCGCCTTGAAGAGTTTCACATTACAAACGGGCGGTGTAAAAGGCCATCTTTTTCCTGCGCTCTCTTGCTCCCCCCTCCCGAGGGAGAGGGATTAAGGGGGAGGGGCGTTGCGGGTTTGCGCTTTTTCCTGTTCCATCTTCGCGGCTTCTGCGCGTGCCCAAGCGATGATTTCGTCTTTGTCGTAAGGATAACCTTGCCAATACCCTTCAAATTTGCCCTTTTTTATTGCTTTTAAAAGGCGTACTGCGGCTGCACCTTGCGTTGTTCCATAGTCATATCCGAACATTCTTATTGAATCGCCAATCTCTTCAAACGATTTTGAATTTTCACATGAAGTTGTTCCAGAATATATGTAACTGTCAACACGGCTTAGTAGATATGGAATGTCTTTCTTGTGCGGCCAATCATACAAAACGTCCGAGACTGTTAGTTTAGAGGTCCAGAACATCATATTCATATATTCCTCTGCACTCATCTGGTGCAGGCCATCAGCCTTGATTTCTCGTAAAAACAGCTTTTCTCTATAGGGTGCAGAAAATAAATAACAGGCGCAGAAAAACGCCAGAAAAATGGCTATTTCATAAATCTTGAGCTGTTCTTTTCCGCTGCCAGACACCTAATCCCCCACGTTAAACGCGATGCCCTGCGCGAGGGGGAGTTTGTCGGAGTAGTTCACGGTCGAGGTGACGCGGCGCATATAAGCCTTCCATGAATCCGAGCCGCTTTCGCGGCCGCCGCCGGTTTCCTTTTCGCCGCCGAAGGCGCCGCCGATCTCGGCCCCGCTTGTACCGATATTCACGTTGGCTATGCCGCAATCGCTGCCCGCCTCCGCCGTGAACAGTTCCGCCTCGCGCAAATCATTGGTGAAGATGGAGGAGGATAGACCCTGCGGCACCGCGTTCTGGCGGGCGATGGCCTCTTTTAAATCCGTGTAGGAAAAGACGTAGAGAATCGGCGCGAAGGTTTCCTCATGGATATTGTCTACCTTGCCCTTCATTTCGACCAGCGCGGGATTCACATAGTAGGCGCCGGGGTATTTCTTCGCCAGAGCACGGCCGCCGCCCGTGATCTCGCCGCCGTTTTTCTTCGCGGTTTTGAGCGCCCTCTCCATATTTTCGAACGCTTGCTTATCGATCAGCGGGCCGACCAGCGTTCCGGCCTCCAGAGGGTTGCCGACGGCGAGCTTGCCGTAAGCCTTCTTCAGGCGTCCGACAAATTTCGCATAGATGGATTTATGCACGAAAATCCGGCGCGTGGTGGTGCAACGCTGCCCCGCCGTGCCGACCGCGCCGAAGACGATGCCCTGAAAGGCGAGGTCGAGGTCGGCGCTGGGGGCCACGATGATCGCGTTGTTGCCGCCAAGCTCCAGGATGCTGCGCCCGAAACGCTGCGCCACTTTCGGCCCGACGATGCGCCCCATCGCGCAGCTTCCGGTCGCGCTGATGACCGGGACGCGCCTGTCCTCCACCATGATTGCACCGATATCCGGCCCGCCGATGAGAAGCTGCGAGAGGCCGTCCGGCGCGTCCTTGCCGAAGCGCTTGCAGGCCTCAACGAAGAGCTTCTGGCAGGCCAGAGCGGAGACAGGCGTTTTTTCCGAGGGCTTCCAGATTATGCTGTCGCCGCAGACGAGCGCGAGGGCCGCGTTCCACGCCCAGACCGCAACGGGGAAATTAAAGGCGCTGATGATGCCCACGGGGCCGGCGGGGTGCCAGAGTTCGCGCATCTTGTGCGCGGGACGCTCGGAGGTGATGGTGAGGCCGTACAACTGGCGGCTCAACCCCACCGCGAAGTCGCAGATGTCGATCATCTCCTGTACCTCGCCGAGGCCTTCCTGAAATATCTTGCCGCATTCGAGGGTGACGAGCCTGCCCAGCGCCTCCTTGTTCTCGCGCAGGATTTCGCCGTAGAGGCGAACCAGTTCGCCGCGGCGGGGGGCCGGAACGCTGCGCCATACCTCGAACGCCTTGACGGATTGGGCGATGATTTTGTCCGCGTCCTTCGGGCTGTGGGTTTTGACGGAGGCGATGAGGGCGCCATCGATCGGCGAATGCACGGCCAGATCGCCGCCGCCGATGTCCTTTTTATCCAGTCCGAGGGCGGAGAAAATTTGCTGCGGTGCGGTCATGGCGGAACTCCTTGGATCAACGCGAAAGGTTTTGAAAATTGCGGGAATAGTTTATCATGGTCTTATCGGCCACTGAACAGTGAAACAGGACAAATCCGCCATGACCAAAAGCTTTGTCTCCCCCGATGACATCCGCGCCCGGTTTTCACGGGCGATGTCCGAGATGTACCGCAAGGAAGTACCCGCCTATGGCACGCTGCTGGAGCTGGTGCGGGATGTGAACGACCGGGTGCTGGCCGCCGATCCGGCGCTGCGGAAACAGCTTGAGGAGACGGACAATCTGGAGCGGATTTCAGAGGAGCGGCACGGGGCAATCCGACTGGGCAAGGCCTCAGAGCTGCAGATGATTGCCCGCGTGTTCGGGGTTATGGGGATGCAGCCTGTGGGGTATTACGATCTGACGCAAGCCAACGTGCCGGTGCATTCAACAGCCTTCCGCGCCGTGGAGGGGGGGAGCCTGTCGCGTTCGCCGTTCCGGGTGTTCTGTTCCCTGCTGCGGACGGAGCTGATCAAGGATCAGGGTTTGCGAGAGAAGGCGGAAGAGCTGCTGGCGGCGCGGGATATTTTCAGCGATCCGCTTCGATCTCTGGTCGAGAAGGCTGAAAAGGACGGCGGTTTGTCTGAGGCGGATGCGAGGCGTTTTATCACCGAAGCCACTAAGGTCTTCCAGTGGCATTCCGACGCCGCGCCGGGGGTTTCGAAAGAACTTTATATCCAGATGCGGGATGCTGACCCTAGGGTGGCGGATATCGTGTGCTTCAAGGGGCCGCATATCAACCACCTGACCCCGCGCACGCTGGAGATCGACACTATACAGGCCGATATGCCCAAGCGCGGGATGAACGCGAAGAATGTCGTGGAGGGGCCGCCCGGCTCCTGCCCGATTTTGCTGCGGCAAACGTCGTTCAGGGCGCTGACCGAGAAGGTCCGGTTTGCGGGTGAGGAAGGCGAACATACCGCCCGATTCGGGGAGATTGAGCAGCGCAGCGCCGCCCTGACGCCCAAGGGGCGGCAGCTTTACGATCAGCTTCTGGCCAGAGTGCTGGAAAACGTAAAGCCGAAGGCGGACGGGTCAAATGCTGCGGAATATAATGCTTTTCTGGATCAAACCTTCAGAGCTTTCCCCGCCGATCCCGCCGGGATGCGGCGCGAGGGGCTGGCGTACTTCCAGTATTACGTAACCGAAAAGGGCCGGAAGCATCAGGGACAGGCGCCCGCCTCTCTCGACGGGCTGGTCGAGTCGGACCTGGTGGCGTTTGCCCCCATCGTTTATGAGGACTTCCTGCCTGTGAGCGCGGCAGGGATTTTTGCCTCCAACGCCGCGACCAAGGACTGGAAGGACGATTTCGAACGTTCTTCGAAGGCCGATTTCGAGGCGGCGCTGGGGCACGAAGTGCTTGATCCCTTTGCCTTATATGCTGCGATCGAGAAAGCCTCTTTGACCAAAGTGGCCGCGGTTTTCGGACTTAAAAACCTGTCGGTTGCGGCCTGAGTGCCCCCCTCCTTCCCCCCTCCCGGACGGATAAAAATGCTCATAGTTCGGGTTTTATAAAAATGTTTGTTGAGATTTTTTTAATCTCAGATAGAGAATAATAGGAGAGGTCATTCAACAGGGGACTCTATGTTATTGGTCAAAGGGTTTATCGGTCCGGACTCCTTCGGTGGCAAGGGACTTTTCGCCGGGGAGGATATCCCTAAGGGAACACTCATTTGGACCTACGACCCTGCCGTATCCCGTTTCGTGTCGGTAGAGCAGTATTTCTCCCTTTCCGGCGAGGATCTTGCCCAAGTCAGGCGCTATTCGGTTCCTATCGCGGCCCTGCAGGAACGACCTCCCGTCATCGGCCTGATCGTCTCGGAAGATCTGAGCCGTCATGCCAACCATTGCGATACCCCCAATACAGCCCCGATCAGCGGGCTTTTTGATTCGTCCATCGACCCTGCCCTGCAGCCTGAATACGCCCTGAGGGATATTCAGAAGGGAGAGGAAATCACCTGCAATTATTTGCAGTGGGATCCGCTAAACATCGTTCACAGCCTTGGCGTGATCTCCGGCAAGGCTTTTCTGATCCAGCAGCCGCCGATTGCCTTCGTCACACAGGACACGCAGCGCCGGGCCGCGCATAGCTACGCGACGTCGTAAGTCCGGCATTCCGCGCAGATAAGCTTTGCAGGAATCTGCGGCCCCTGCTAAAACCCCCCGCATGTCGGACCTTATTCTCAGCGTTGAAGACGCCGTCGTCATCCTTGGCGGGAAGCCCTTTTTCGAGGGGTTGACCTTTCACATCCATTCCGGGCGCAAGATCGCCCTCGTCGGGAAGAACGGGGCAGGCAAGACCACACTGATGAATTTGATTACCGGGGAGCGGGAGCTGGACGACGGAACGCGCTGGACCCTGCCCGGTGTGACCACGGGCTATATGCGCCAGCATGTCGAGCCGACGGACCAGACGGTTATGGATTTTGTCTTCGAGGGGCTGGAGGCCGATGCCGAGGACTGGGACAAGACTTATAAAGTCGAGATGGTGATCCAGCCGCTGGGGCTGGATGTCAACGACAAGCTGAACACGCTTTCGGGCGGGCAGTTGCGGCGGGCGGCGCTGGCGCGGGCTTTGGTGGAGGAGCCGGACATCCTTCTTCTTGATGAGCCGACCAACCACATGGATCTGGAGCTGATTGAGTGGCTGGAGCGGTATCTGCAATCCTACCGGGGCGCGGTGCTGTGTGTCTCGCATGACCGGGCGTTTCTGGCGAATATCACCGACCGGGTCTTCTGGCTGGACCGGGGGGCGCTTAAAGTGAGTCCCCGAGGCTTCCGGTATTTCGAGGAATGGTCGAAAGAGATTCTGGAACAGGAAGGTCGCGCCCTGCAGAATCAGGCCAAGAAGGTCGAGCTGGAGATGGAATGGGCGACGCGGGGGGTGAAGGCGCGGGTCAAGCGGAACATCAGGCGGCAGGAGCTGGCCTTCGAGGCGCGGGATGCGCTGGAGACGGCGCAGAAGCAGTACAAGCGTATTACCTCGAAGATCGAGCTGCCGCCCCTGAAGGCCGAGGAATCCTCACAGAATATCGCCGATTTCATGCAGGTGTGCAAAAGCTTCGACAGGCCCAAGACAGGCGGCAAGCTCCTCATTCTCGACAAGTTCAATATGAGGATCAAGAAGGGCGACCGGATCGGCATGATGGGCAAGAACGGGTCGGGCAAGACGACGTTCCTGCGGATGCTGACCGGGGAGGAAACGGCGGATACGGGGAAGGTAAAAATTTCCAAGGAGTTGGCGTTTTCGTATTTCGACCAGAACCGTTCGCAGCTTAAGAACGACAAGACGCTCAAGGAAAATCTCTGCCCGCCGGGGACGGATTACCTTGAGGTGCGCGGCAAGCTTCGGCATGTGTGCGGCTATCTGAGAGATTTCCTGTTCGATCCCGAGGATGCGTGGCGGTCGGTGGCCACGCTGTCGGGCGGGCAGAAAAACCGCCTGATGCTGGCCAAGGTGCTGGCGAATCCCGGGAGCTTTCTGATCCTCGACGAGCCAACGAACGATCTGGATATGGATACTCTCGATATGCTGACGAACGTGCTGCGGACCTATGAGGGGACGATGGTCGTCGTTTCCCATGACCGGGACTTTCTCGACCGCACGGTGAACAAGATGCTGGTGTTCGAGGGGAATGGGGTGGTGGAAGGCATCATCGGCGGGTACAGCGATTATGTGGCGTTCAAGAAGGCGCAGGCGGCGGAGATGTCTCCTGTGAAGGCCGAGAGCAAGCCGCCGGAAAAGAAAGAGGCCCCTGCTCCCGTTGCTCCCCCGAAACAGGCCGGTGCGAAGATGACCTTCAAGCTCCGGCATGAGTTGGAGCAGTTGCCCGCGAAGATTGAGGCGCTGGAGCGGGAGATGACGGCGTTGCAACAGGCGATGGAGAATCCGCGCCTTTACATGGAGAACCCGGAGGAATTCGACCGTGTCTCGAAGCGTCTGGCCCGCGCGCAGAAGGAGCTGGAGACCGCCGAGACACGATGGCTGGAACTGGAGGGGATGAGGGAAAGCGCGGGGTGATTTATTTTTTCTCTTTCTTTCGCTTATAATGGGTTTATGGAAGAGCCCGTAAAAGTAAAATTTACCCTTCAATGGTCTGTGCTGCTTATCCTGCTGGCTGGCTTATTCTCCTATTTTTACGTCAGAACCGATGGCTACTGGAGCAGCGTGTGGTATCCCCATGCTTTCACTAAACCGAGTCGTGATATTGCTCATGACGCACTTGTGAAAATGTCGGCTAAAGACTTTATAGCGCTGCTGCAGGAAACTTCCGATCTGATGATTTCATCAAATGCCGTGATAAAAGGATGGCCGCGAGAGCAGGACATTCCCTATCTGTTGAGTGTCGTGGACAGTCAGGATTTTTGCGGTGTGACGCTTTCAGCCTACTGGTCAATCTTGCCGGGGCGTCACGCTTATCAAACCCGCATCGGCATGACCGCCGTCACTTTGCTCAGCGCTATTAAGGACGGCGGTTTTAAGATTGAGATTATTTATGACTATCCTGCGAACAAAGATGAAATCTTGGCGTGGGCGCGTGAAAAACAGAAAACACTTGGTGTCGACTCTTCAAAATTTAATTTACCTATTGAGCGGTTTAGTAAACCGCCACCTCCTTAGAAATTATATCTTAAATTCATGCCGCCTTGGACAGCAGGCCGTTATTCATCCATTTGCCGAACCAGCCTTGCACGTCGGCCATGAGGTTTTCACTATCCTCGTCTTCGGGCAGGGCGGCACTCAGCGCCTCCCCCACCGGAACGCCCGCGAAGAGAGAGCTTAGGACCATATATTCCCGCTCCTGCAGATCGAGGCGCCAGAGTTCGTCGTTGTGGCGATAGATGGCCAAGAAGCTTGCGCCCTTTTGCGGCGGCGCGGGGGTCTGCCCGTCTAAAAACGCCTGATAATATTCGTTCACCGGATAGGAGAACGCGAAAAGCTTTAGGGCCGCGCGGGGTGTCAATTTCGCGCCCATGAATCTCTCCGCGTCCAGCCCCGCGAGGTCTTCGGGCGTCAGCGCCTTTGTTTCCGCCGCGTCCGCGAGTTGCGTGAGTTCGGTTTCAAGAACCGACAGCTCATAGGCGAAGGGATCGGCGTTTTGCTTCACATACTCGGGGAATTTTTTGTTGTAACGCGCGATGTTGAAATGGGTGGAGGGCGTGGCCTCGATGAACCCGTCGATGAGCGCGTTGAATTGCTCGGGGGCGAGCGCGTGTTTCAGAGCGCCGTAATCCATCGCCACGATATCGAACAGGCGATAGCGGTAGCCGTTGATGTAGGATTGAATCTGCTCCTGCGGGGAGAAGTCGGGCTTGGGCACGATGCGCTCGTCGGGATGAATGATTTCACCGTCGCCCTGCAGGATTGCGTTCTGCATATCCTCCATTTCCTCCGCCAGCGGCGTGAGGCGTTCGGAGGGCCGGATATTGTCGCGGAAGGATTTGAAGGTTGGGATGGGCACCGGGCCATCGCTGGCGGCGGCCCATTTACGCGCCTTTTCAACCTCGGCCAACACAACCGGGAATTCTGGTATTTTATCGTCCCACTCCACCATCGTGCTGATTGGTCCGGCCTTTGAAATGACGTAGCGGTAAAGCGCCCAGACCTCGTCGATGACGTAATCGTCGTGCGTGTCGATGATGTGCGTGCCCTTGTTCGTGTGGCCCGCGAGGTGAATCTGCGCGATGCGATCAAGGGGCAGCGCATCGATATAGGTCTTCGGATCCCAGCGGTGGTTGTAGCAGCTCACGTAGATATTATTCACGTCGAGCAGCAGGCCGCAGCCGGACTCTTCCGCCATCCTCGCAATGAACTCCCACTCGGTCATCGTCGAGCAGGTGAATTCGAGATAGGTCGAGGGATTCTCGAGCACGATGGGACGTTCGAGTATCTCCTGCACCTGTTTGATGCGGGACACGATATGTTTGAGCGCCTCCTCCGTATACGGCACGGGCAGGAGGTCGTGCGTGTTCTTATGCGCGGTTCCGGTCCAGCAGAGATGGTCGGACACCCATGGCGGGTTCACCCATGACGCGAGTTTTTTGAGCTTCTGCAGGTATTCGGAATTGAGCGGGTCCACTGTGCCGATGGAGAGCGAAACGCCGTGCATGACCACGGGATAGTCCTCGAGGATTTTTTCGAGGCGGCGGACGGGGCGGCCTTCGGTGTCCATGAAGTTTTCAGAGATGATCTCGAACCAGTCGATGGCCGGTTTATGCTCGAAGATAAAAGGATAATGGGACGGGCGCAGGCCCATCCCATATCCGATCCTTTTGAAGGGACTTTGATTAGTCGTTGTAGCGTTTTTTGTCATTATGACCGCTGCAGCTGGCTTTGTTCTCGCAAGAGGCTTTGGCCTGGCAAGTGGCTTTCGTTTCCGTAGCGGCGGCCTGGCAGGACGATTTCGTCTGGCAGGAGGTCTTGCTGGCGCAGGAACTGCCGCCCGTAGGCTTGTCGGAGGATTTGCAGCCGGATTTGCAGGCGTTGCCCTCGGTCTTGCTGCCGCAGCCGCTGGCGCTGCAGGCGTTGCCGCCGGAGCCGGCGAAAGCCGGGGAGGCCGAGAACGTGCCCACGGCCAGCATGCCAGCCAGAGCAACGGTTGCGAGTTTCTTGTTCACCTTGGCTCTCTGTGCCTCTTTCCTTACAGTTTTAGTCATCAGTTTTTTCCTTTTAAAATAAATGATCAGTTTTAAATTGAAACGTTCAATTTCGTAACGATTCGAACGCAGCCGGAGACAGGTTACAACTTTTCAGGAATAAAAAACAGAGACCCCGCCTGCTTATGACGGGGCCTCTTTTTGCATTATGTTAATATATTCTGGTTTTTTCTAACGGTTTTCGAAGGACTTAGCCAGCCGGAGCAGATTGATGAATTCCGCGCGGTAACCGAATTCATCGGCTCCCTTGCCGTCCTGCGCAAGAGCGATGATGTCGTCAATTTTGTAATCAACCATGTTGACTTCGCCGCGCAGGATCTGACCGAAGGCGGCGACCGCCGTGGCGAAGCGCGTGTCATCACTGGCCGAAGCCGGGCAGGATTCGGCGGGGCCGCACTCAACCTTTTGCAGGGTGAGTTGATCCTGCATCGTGACCGGGCGGGTGATGAGGCGGCTGCGGTCTTCGTTGGGCAGCTTGTAGCGGATCTTGAGGAACGCGTACTCACTGGCGAAGGGCGAGTCGGAGGCCGTTTCCGCGATCGGCGCCTGTTTGGGAGTTTCAGCCGCATAGCGAAGATCGTCCACGGTGCGGGCTGAGGCGCTGCCGACGGGGACGAACTCATAGATCGCGGTCACGGTATGGCCCGCGCCCATATCCCCGGCATCGACCTTGTCGTTATTAAAGTCCTCGCGGTTGAGGTGGCGCGTTTCGTAACCAATCAGACGGTATTCGGCGATCTGGGCGGTGTTGAATTCGATCTGGAACTTCACGTCCTTGGCGATGGGGAACAGGGTCGAGCTGGCCTCATCCAGAAGGACTTTACGTGCCTCATTGAGGCTGTCGATGTAGGCGGCGGTGCCGTTGCCGTTCTGGGCCAATGCCTGCATCAGGTCGTCGTTGTAGTTGCCCTGACCGAAGCCGAGGACGGAGAGGAAGATTCCCGTCTCGCGTTTTTTAGCCACATAATCCTTCAACTGGTCGCGATCGGTGATGCCGACGTTGAAGTCGCCATCGGTGGCAAGGATGACACGGTTCACAGCTTCCTTGTTGAAGTTCTGCTCGGCGAGTTGATAAGCGAGTTCGATCCCCGCAGCGCCTGCGGTCGAGCCGCCCGCCTGAAGGTTATCGAGGGCGTTGTAGATCGTGCTTCGGTCCGAAACCTTGGTCGGGGCCAAAGCCGTTCCGGAGGCGCCCGCGTAGACCACGATGGAAACCGTATCGTCGGGCTGGAGGCTATCGAGCAGCAGCTTCATGGAGTTTTTCACCAGCGGGAGTCTGTCCGGCGCATCCATCGAACCGGAGACATCGAGCAGGAAGACGAGATTGCTGTGCGGTTTTTCGCCCGTAATCTCATAGCCCTTGATGCCGATATGCATGAGCTTGCGGCCCGGCGCCCACGGCGAGTCGACGATGGTGACGGTGGGCTTGAAGGGCTCCTCCTTCGATTCGGGCACGGCATAGTTATAGTCGAAGTAATTCACCATTTCCTCGACTCGCACGGATTGGGCGGGCGGGAGGCGGCCGCTGTTGAGTTCGCGGCGCACGAAACTGTAGCTGGCCGTATCGACGTCGGAGGAGAAGGTGGAGACAGGTTCTTCCTGTGCCAACTTAAAGCTGTTGGGCTTGTATTCGGGGAAGCGGTCGCGGCCCTGCTCCTGATAATAAGGCTGGATGTAATCCACCGGGGGCGAGACGGGAACGGGAATCGGCTGTGGGTATGGGTATGGCTCGGGGTAAATAGTTGTCGCCTCACTGGAACTAACAACTCCGGGAGAAGAAACCGCAGGCGCAGAGGAGTCCTTGTCACTCAAGTCGCGGCGCAGGGCTTTTTCCTTCGCGGGGGCTTGCGCGGCAGGCTGTTCCATATTTTGCAAGAGACTGCTGAAATCTTTCCCTTGTTTTTCACCTTGCGCGGTTTTTCCCTGAGCCTCGTTCTTTTTCAATTCGGCAACGACCATGCCGTCATCGCCTTTTGCTCTGCCTGATGCAAATTCATCGGCCATCGGCGCGTTTGACCGCTCCCCCTCAGTTCTGAACTCCTGGGCCAACTGCAACCGATCGGACGGTGTTTCGACCGGAACGGGGATTGAACTTTCGCCCGAGCGAAGCGCCTTTTCTAACTTAGCCATTTCGGCCATTTCCATGTCGGCTTCGTTCGCTTCTTCAACAGCCTGAACATAAGCCGGGGAAGCTTCAGCCGTTCCAGGCGGGGCGTTAACGGTAGAAGGGGAAGATGCCATGTCCGTTATATTAAACTGCGGTGAGAACATCATGGCCGCTGAAGCTCCTGCGCCAGATTGCCCCTTTTCAGCTACATCGTTCAAATATAGTCCGGCGACCAGAACGACCGCCAGCGCGGTTCCCATACCTCCGAAAACAAATCCCTTATTAAACTTCATATCGTCTCTCCCTCTTTCAGGCGTTGATCTGCCGATAAGACGGGAGAGAACCGAGGTTCCTTGGGCGGATTTTTGTGTTTTTTGCTGCTGGTGGGTCTTGAATTCAGCCAAAGATAGGTTCACCGCCCGTTTTTTGGCGTTTTCATCGACGGGGGGGACCTCGAATTCCTGCACGATTTTCTTCAGCGCGGACTCATCCATATTTCTTCTCCTTGCCGAAAAAGCTCTCCAGCTTCTTGCGGGCTTCGTGGATGCGCCAGGACACGGTGCTTTCCTTCACCTCTAAAATCAGCGCCGCTTCCTTGTGCGAGAGGCCTTCGCTGACGACCAGTAGAAGCGCTTCCTTCTCGCCTTCGGGTAAAATCTGTATCTGCGCCCAGACCTGCTTCATCAGAATTTTCTCTTCGGGGGCGCCCTCTTCCGATACCACATGATCCGCCTGTGTGATGTCGGCGCTCGGGTGGCGGTTCTGGGATTTGAACCAGTCCTTGGCGGTATTGATCACAAGGCGGTAGAGCCATGAAGTGAAGGCCGAATCGTGGCGGAAGGAATCGATTCCGCGGGCGAGCTTCATACAGGCTTCCTGTGTGATATCTTCCGCCGCCGTCCGGTCCCCGCACCATTTAAAGGCCATTTTGAACATGATCCCGTAATAATTATTCACCAGTGACTCGAACGCGGCTGCGTCACCGGCCTGCGCCCGTTTGATCAGCTCCTTGTCCTCAGCGTCCGGCATTCATTTTTAACCATGATAGGGAACATTTTCCCCATCCTATAACAATAGGACGCCTTGTACAGGCGAAAACTTGGAAAAAATTTATGAGTGGGACGGGGTTGTTTTTTTGCGGTCGGGTGAGAGAATGCAGGCTTTGATTTTTAGGCACTTATAATTATGACTGTCCGGCGCGATTTCACCTTTTATTTTCTTCTGGCTTTTTCTTGTCTGCCGCTGATCTCGGTTTTGCTGCCGCGTTTTATGACCTTTTTGCCTTCGGCACTGGGGCTTGGGGCGTATCTTTATCTTTCTTACATCCGAAAACAACCCCCGCCCCTCAGCCGATTCTATCTTCTGATCGCTTTGGGCATCAGCTTGCTGTGCGGTTTGAGCGCCTTTTCTTCCGGCCATCCTGATGAGGTCATCTGGAAGGCGGTTACGACGGGAGCGCTTATTTTCAGCGGCGTTTTCCTTCCTGCCGTCTGCCGGACCCTTGATCCGCAAAGCCTCAAAAACAACGCATGGGTCTTTCCCGCCCTGCTGATGCTGGCCGCTCTTATAGGAGCGGCGGAGCTTTCGTTCAGTATGCCGCTCTATCAGGTTTTTCACGACACCGATCCGGCGCGGACCATCAGCACCGCCGTCATGAACCGCGGGGCGGTCAATATCGTATTATGCGCTTTTGCCGCGCTTAGCCTGATCCGGGTCTGGGATGCGCCGCCGAAGATGCGTCTTCAACTTGGCGCGGCCCTGTTCGGCGCGATTGTTCTCATGCTGGCCCTTTCGCAAGCACAGGTGGCGCAACTGGCCTTGGTTTTCGGATTCGGGGTTTATTTCCTGTATCCGGCGGGATGGCGGCCGGGGTATAGGGTACTAGCGGCGATCCTGTGTCTTTTGCTTCTGATCGCTCCGTGGCTGGCGCAATGGATGTTCGCCACGCTGGCCGCCGATGCCCAAACTCTGCCTTGGCTGAAGAGCGGTTATGCGGGGGCGAGGATGGAGATCTGGGATTTTACCAGCCGCTATGCGCTGCAAAACCCTTTGATCGGTCACGGGATGGATGCAACCCGGTATGTTGAGTCGTTCGATCATGCGCGGCTTTATCACCGCGAGGACAGCGTTCTGCACCCGCATAACTTCGCGCTCCAGCTCTGGGTGGATTTCGGGTTTGCCGGCGCGGTTTGGGGTTGCGCCCTTCTGGGTACGATTCTCGAAGGCTTGCGCCGGGAAGGCCCAGAAAGCGCCCGCTGCGGCCTGACCCTGTTCCTGCTGGTCCTGCTTGTTGCCGCGATTTCCTATGGGTTATGGCAGAGCCACTGGATCGGGGTGATACTTTATCTGTTCGCGCTTTATCACTTGGTGCGGCGGACGCTGAGTTACCCAGCAGAAATTGATAATATTAGATAAAATTAATATACGAATTATTTTTGTATGATCGTCTATTAATTAATCATTATGGTAATTAATTATGAAATATCATAGGGTTACTCCCCCTCTTTTTCTCGCGAAAAACTCCTTTATATTCAATGGATTGAATATTAGTTCCGGTTTTGAAAAAAAATTCTGAAATTGTTTGCAAATCACAAAAAAAAGGCGTAGTTTTTTTCTATTCCGTGCATAAGAGTTTGAAAAAACCATACGGAACATAGTGTTACAGGGGGGATACCTTAGCCTACCGTCTTGGCCGCGGATTTTATACAGGCGACAGTCTTCGGTTCTCAAAATGTAATTGGAATAAAAGGTTATTGTATTTACATAATATTAACTTTTAGGAGATACCCTCTCCGTTAGTATAGTCTTTACTAACGTGTGTGGGTTATAAAGTGACTGACGTGGGTGCTAGCGTAGCCAACAAGCTTGTTCTTGATGAAGAACTCGATGCCGCAAATCCTGCCGCCGAACAGACAGCGGACGACGAAAGCGCGAACGATGCACGGTACCGCATGGACGGGCTGGATGGCGACGATCCGGGTCATGATTTCGGGTCTCCCCCGTCGAAACTCGGCAGATTTCTTTTGGATTACGGTATAGACCAGAGCATGGATGGTGGTTCCGGCTCGGTCAACAAGGCCGGCTATGCTGTAGTTGGTCCGGTTCGCTCAGACGAACTCGACGAAAGCAAGAAGCGCGAACGCGAGGCCGACGATCTGCTGCATCTCATGCTTGAGCAGTATGAGGCGGCGCGGCGTCTGGCGGAGTTGGATGCGCGGATTGCGGAGTTGACGAAAAAGATCGATGAACTCGACAAGAAAATCAATGCGTTCGACAAGGCTTTCGACCTCGGCAACGATGCCGATATCAACGACAACACGCTTAACGCCTACGCGAAAAGAGAGCAGTTGCGTCAGGCGATTCAAGACGCCGGACTTGATCCCAATGCCTATTTCAAGGCCGATGGAAGCTTCGATCAGGAAAAATGGCAGCGCGATGAGCAGGAAAACAGGCTGAGGATGCGCGATGCGCAGCGGCAGAGAGATCAGTATATCGATCAGTTAATCCGCGCTCAAAGAGATCGTGATGCGTTACTGAAGAGTAATCCCGAACTGCGAAATCAGATTAAGGGCGCCAGTGCGGGCGATCCGGCGGCACTTGAGGAAACTCGGCGCTTGGATTCTTCTGTGCAGGGATCACAAAGCTTGAAGTATACTGTTCTTCAAAACTCTCCTGATCTTTCTGTTGCTCAGAAGGCAGAAGTCCTTCAGCAGACAGGACGACTTTCCGCCGAGAGTGCGACTGTACTCGCCCACAATACTGACGCCAGCAGCGGCTGGGATGCCGCGGCAAACCTTTCGGGCATAAGCACCGTTGCTCCGACCGAAGCTCCTCAGTTGGCGAATTCCAGATTACCTGAAACACCTGCCGAGTTGCTGGCGCCCGTTAATTCACTGTTGCCTGCGGATATGAAGATTCCGGCACCGAATATCAAACTGTTCGATCTGATCCCGCAGGGTGTTCTCACCGGGGCCAGCGCCCCCGCCACGCCACGCGCCACTGGCTCCTTCGCCGCTGAGCTGGGGATGGGCGATGCCACGGGCGGGATCAAGCCAATTTCCGGCACGTTCGCCCGCGCCACGAACGGGGAAATTCCGGCGGAGGCCGTGGCCAGCGCCGATTCTGCCCTTGCCGCGACCGCGGCCGAGAAGGACCGCGTTGCTTCCTACAGCACAGGAACGTCCGGCGCGGGGATGAAGGTCTAGTTTCTTATTTTAGCAACCATAGAAAAACGCCCGTCTTGACGGGCGTTTTGGTTTTTTGCGGACTTGCGCTAAGCCTTAAAATTCGGGATTGAAGTTGACGGCAGCCAGATCGCCCGTGCCGCCGCCAGACTTGCCGCCCGCCGAGCCGCTGCCCGTAGCCGAACCAGTTCCGCCAGAGGATTTTCCGCCCGTGACCATGTTGGCGGCGACGCGGGTATCGGACCCCAGAGAGGCCGTCGCGGCGAAGTAGTTCCTGTGAATGCCGCGCATAAAGGCACTCAGTTGATCCGTCCGTGTAAATCTTGGGTCAGGCCGTTCCATCGGTGGGATAGCAGTTCCGTCAAAAAAGATATCAAAACCCAGAGGATTCGGTGTTCTTGAGACGCTGGCCGGGGGCAGTGGAGACCTTAAGACGCCGAAAATCGGCAGGTTTGTCTTCCCGCCTCTGTACGACTCGGCTATCCGCAAGAAAGAGGCCGTTGTTGCTTCATCCAGATAGGATACAATAACTATCCTTCTGTTGCTCGAACCGTTAATCGCCAAGCCTTGCCCGAAGTCCCAGCCATCCGCTCTTTTCGTTAAATCCATGTACCGGATCGGCTGCGCCTGCTCGGGTTGGGTGGACTGGCCGGGGCTGATGTCGGCGGGAAGTTCCACGCCGGGAGGCAGCGTCATCGGGCTGCGGTTGATCGAGGCCATTTCGGTGATCGGGGCCGTATGATTGAGCGCATCCGGGACGGAATTCGAAGTCGAACCCGCCGGAACAGAGGTTACCGTTAATACTCCGGCCAAAGCCAAGGCCACCGCATCACTCGCTTTATCTTTCTTGGACATGATCTTCCCTTTTATGATGTTTTTATAATTTAACAGAATTTTTCTGTGCTTCTTTTATACCCCAATTAAAACGATAATGCAAATATCGTTGCGCCCCCTCCCGCAAAGGCTTAGGGCGCGGTTTTTATGAAGTTTTTCGAATATAAAAGAGAACCCAAAAGGCCGTAAAAAATTCTACGGCTTGGTCATGTCCTTCTTGACCGGAGGGTCGCGGTCGCGGCTATTCAGGCAGGTCATGCCGATCTTGACCGCGAAATCGACGGCGTCGTCATAGGAGGTTTCGGCCTTGGTGAACACCTGCTCAACCAGATAAACGGCCGGAGCCTCGACCTTTTCGAGGGTCGTACCCTTGACGTTGAGCCTTTTGTTTTCGGCGCGGGAGATCAGGGATTCCTTTGAGCGTCCCGCTTTCGCTGCTTCAAGCGCTTCGAGGGTCACTTCGTTGATGCCGCTGCAGGATTCGTAGACGACCACCTGCTGGGCTTCCCGTTCCGAACTGCGCTCCGCCTTGGCGTTCTTGCCGCATTCCTGATAGGATTCCAGCGTGTCTACATAAAACTGCGTCAATCCCTTGGTGCCGACTTCGTCGTAGACCTTCTGGACCAGCGGCTTGATGATTTTCATCTTGCTCAAATCCTGGGGATCCTTGCCTTTTTTGTAGAGGTCAGCTATCCCCACCTTGAAGGACGCGCGTTTGGCGCAGCCGCGTTTGGTATCGGGGAAGGCCGAGGCATCAACGTCAATCTCCTCGAACTCATCAACGCCCTGTGCGAAGGCCGGGGCCGGAATCATTGAAAAAAGCAAGCCAGAAATCAGGAACGAAAAAATGATGAGTGTCCGCATCGCCGTCAGAATCCTTACATAAGCCACCGGGTCCATGCATGATACAATCAAAACCCGCCGATTGACAGAGTGTCATTTTAGCAGGGTAAGGGGTCCGGAAACAAAAAAAAACTGCGAAAAAGCGAAAAGAAGGGGGCTTTACTCAAAAAACCCCAGCGGGGCGGCCACGAACTCGGGGTTGAGGAATTGCGGATTCGACCCTCCGTAAACCAGCGGTTTTCCCTGAAAATCCTTTATAATCCCTCCTGCGGCGCGCAAAACTGCGTCCCCGGCGGCGGTATCCCATTCGCACGTCGGGCCGAAGCGGGGGTAAAGATCGGCCTTACCGGCGGCGATTACGCATATTTTCAGGGAACTGCCGCGCTTAAGCAGCTTTTCGATCTTATGTTCGCTGAGATACTGATCGAGGCGCTGGGCGCTGCCGTGGCTTTTGCTGGCGACGACCGTCAGCCCCTCTTTCGGCGGCTTGCGGACGTGAATGTCCTTTTCCGATTCGGTGTCCTCCAGCCAGCGGAGCGCCTTTCTGTTCCCGTTTTCCTCCGTATAGCCGGCATAAAGTTCGCCGATGGCGGGAGCATAGACGATTCCGAGAATCGGTTCACCTTTGTGAATAAGAGCAATATTGACCGTGTAATCGCCCTTGCCGGAGATAAATTCCTTGGTGCCGTCCAGAGGATCGACGAGCCAGAAATACTCCTGGCCCGAGAGGTTTGGCCAGTGTCCGGCGGCGCTGGCCTCTTCTCCGATCATCGGGATGCCGGGCAACATTTCGTCGAGTTTCTGCTGGATAAGTTTTTCTGCTTCCTGATCGGCCAAGGTGACGGGTGAGCCGTCCGCCTTAGCGTCTGCGCCTTGATATCCGGCTTCGTCAAAGTAATCGAGGGTGATCTGGCCCGCTTCCAACGCGATCCGGCGCACCCTGTTGCAGAGCGCGGCGCGGTGGAGGAGGAGTTTAGACGACATAATCGAGAACCTGTTCCCTGCCCTTGCCGTCCCCGGCGAGGTCACCTAGAGCAATCTGGCGTTCAATATAGGCCACGATTTGCTCGACGCAGGTTTCGACGTCCTGACGGGCGCTGTCCACGATCAACTCAGGATTTTCAGGTTTTTCGTAGGGCGAATCGATCCCGGTGAAATCCTTGATCTCCCCTGCCCGCGCCTTTTTGTAGAGTCCCTTCGGATCGCGCTTTTCGCACGTATCGATGTCAGCGGAAATGTAAATTTCATTGAAGCGATCCTGCGCGGCGCTGCGGGCGCGTTCGCGGTCGGCGCGGTAGGGCGATATAAAGGCCGAAATCACGACCACTCCGGCATCGGCCATCAATGCAGCGACATGACCGATCCGGCGGATGTTTTCCGAGCGGTCTTTCGGAGAGAAGCCCAGATCGCGGTTCAGACCGTGGCGGATATTGTCGCCGTCCAGAACGTAGGTCGCGTGGCCTTTTTCGAAGAGCGCCTTTTCAACCGCCATGGCGAGAGTCGATTTTCCTGAGCCAGAGAGTCCGGTGAACCAGAAGACCCCGCCCCTGTGTCCGGCGCGTTTTGCGCGAACATCGTGGTTGAGCAGGTGTTCGACCTTATGGATGTTTTCGGATTTGGGGGCGCGTCTGCGGCGCTGGTCGGCATAGCCTTCCATACTGATGACGCCGCCGCCGGCGATGTCGTAGCCTTCGTATATGACAATCCGGCCCAAACGCTCATTGTCCACGTAAGGGTCGATGGGCAGCAGATCACGGGCCCGCAGGGTGATTTCCGCCACCGTGTTGCGCTTGACCTCGCTCTTGTCGGCCTGATCGGCGAGATCCTGCGTGTCAATCACCTTATCGATGGACTGAACCGTGACCATCGCTTCGTGCGAGCCATAACGGATTTTATATGAATTACCGACCCTCAGAGCCTTTTGCGAGAGCCAGAAGATGCTCGATCTGAACACGTTGGAGAGCATCGGCGGGTTCTTGGTGTGCGACCCGATATGGCCGCGCTCGACGAACAGGCGCTGGTCCAGCGTTATACCAATGGCCTCGCCGGGGCGGGCCTCGACCTTGTCCTTATCCTCGGGCCAGACTTCGATGGAGGTTACGGTCGCTTCCTCGTTACCGGGGGAGAACATCAGGCGGTCGCCCTTGCGGAGGATGCCGCTTTCCACGCGGCCGACGATAATGCGCTTTTCCTGAAAACGGTAGACGTCCTGCACCGGGAAACGCAGCGGGCGCGAGACGGGCAGCGTGGCGTTCTCGAAACTGTCCAGAACTTCGATCAGAGTCTTGCCGGAATACCAGTCCATCGAATCGCCGCGTCCGGCGATCATGTCGCCGTGGCGGGCAGAAATTGGGATGATAAAGCGCGGGGTGACGCCGATGGTATGCAGGTAATCGCGCACTTCGCGGGAGACATTCTCGAACGCCTCGGGGTCATGCTTGACCATATCCATCTTGTTGACGACGACCGCGATTTGCTGCAGGCCCAGAAGGTGAAGCAAATAGGCGTGGCGGCGGGTCTGCTCCTGTACGCCTTCCGACCCGTCAACGACGAGGATGGCGGCATCGGCGGCGGCGGCGCCGGAAATCATATTCTTCAGAAATTCGCGGTGCCCTGGTGCGTCGATAATCACGTAATCGCGGTGGTCGGTGGAAAACCAAATTTGCGTCGAGTCGATGGTAATGGCCTGATCGCGCTCGGCCTGAAAGGCATCCAGAACGAAGGACCATTCGACAACGTCCGTTCCGCGCCGTTTGCAGATGGCTTCGATTTCCTCGGCCTTACCTTCGGGGAGCGAGTTCGTGTCATAGAGCAGACGCCCTATCAGGGTGGATTTTCCATGATCGACGTGGCCCACGATGACCACGCGGAGCTGCTGATGCGTGCTTTGCTTCCGCTTCACCTTGTCACTTTTTACGATCTTGATTGCTGGTTCTGCGCTCATTTTCTTTTGACCTAAATTCAATATCCTATTCTTAGCTTGTTGGTGATCCCCGCCTTCGCGGGGATGATCTCGTCTAGGCTTTTTCTTCGAAAAAGCCAGACATCAATCACATATAGCCGGACGCCCGCAGACGCTCGAAACTGTCCTCGGTTTCCTTGTCCATGGAGCGTCCCGCCCTCTCCGAAGTGTTTGTCGTCTCCAGTTCATGAAGAATTTCCTGTATGTTGCGGGCGCCGCTTTCGACAGGGAAGGTAATGTTCTTCTCGCCCAGAGAACGGTAGCGCATCATTTTTCCTGTCTTCGCGTCCTTGCGGGCGAAATAGAGATCGCAGCAGGGAATGTTTTCGCGCTGCGTATAGCGCCAGATATCGAGTTCCGTCCAGTGCAGGATCGGGTGAATCCGCAGATGCGCCCCTTCCGGGAATTCGGTTTTGTACTGGTCCCAGAATTCGGGGGGCTGGTCCTTGAAGTCCCAGTTGCCGTCGATGGTGCGGGGCGAAAAGACGCGCTCCTTGGCGCGGAGCCCCTGCTCGTCACGGCGGATGCCCGCAATCACGCCCTTGAAATTATGTTCGCGCAGAAGCGTTTTCAAACCTTCGGTCTTCCGCATGGCGGAGCGCGTCGCGGGGGGAAGGGTCTGGTCCATCTCCTCCTCGGGCGGGCACATATGGTTGATGCAATTCAGTTCCCACTCCTTGATGATCCGGTCGCGGAAATCGTATACCTCCTGCATTTCCATACCCGTATCCAGCAGAACCATGGGGAAAGGCACACGCCCAAGAAAAGCTTTACGGACCAGCCAGAGCAGCGCGGTTGAGTCCTTACCGATGGACCAGAGCATACAAAGCGGGTCCACGCGATTATAGGCTTCGCGGATGATGTAAACGCTCTTGGCTTCGAGTTCATCAAGGTATTTATACATCTTCAATCCCTATCCAGTTACTGCCATAGCGCTAGGCGTTCGAGACTTTTTTGAGGCCTACATTCGTTTCCGGGCAGACTTCTTTACGCCCAATCGAGACATAATGGAAGTTATTTTCCTGCATTTCCGGGATTTTGTAGATGTTGCGGAGGTCCACGATGCAGGGGGATTTCATAGCGCTTGCGATGCGCTTGAGGTCGAGGGCGCGGAATTCGTTCCATTCGGTGATAATCACCAGCGCGTCGGCATCCTTGGCTACATCATAGGCGCTTTTGCACCATTCGACGTCCTCAATCATCGTCTTGGCATGGTCCATCGCCTCGGGGTCGTAGGCCGCAACGCTCGCCCCCGCCTGCTGCAGGATGGGGATGATGGTCAGGGAGGGGGCGTCGCGCATATCGTCCGTGTTGGGTTTGAAGGACACGCCGAGGATGCCGATGCGTTTGCCTCGTACATTGCCGCCGAAGACGTCCATGACCTTATCGGCCATTCTGGCCTTGCGGTCCTCGTTCACGGCCACGACCGTTTCCACGATGCGCTGCGGGGCGCTGAATTTCTGTCCGGTGCGGGCCAGCGCCAGCGTATCCTTGGGGAAGCACGAGCCGCCATAACCGGGTCCGGCATGGAGAAATTTACCGCCGATGCGCCCATCGAGGCCGATGCCCTTGGCGACCTGCTGTACGTCGGCACCGACCTTTTCGCACAGGTCGGCCACTTCGTTGATAAAGGTGATCTTGGTGGCCAGAAAGGCATTGGCCGCATACTTAATGACTTCCGCCGTTTCGCGGCCCGTGAACATGATGGGCGTTTCGTTGAGATTCAACGGGCGGTAGATTTCGCGCAGTACGTCCTGTGCTTTTTGTCCTGTCACGCCGACCACGACGCGGTCGGGGCGCATGAAATCCTCGATCGCCGCGCCTTCGCGCAGGAACTCAGGGTTGGAGGCGACATCGAAATCGGCGTCCGGGCGCTCCTCGCGGATGATGCGTTCGACTTCGGCCCCGGTTCCGACCGGGACGGTGGATTTGTTAATGACAACGGTGTAGCCCTTGATGTTGCGGGCGATTTCGCGGGCAGCCTCATAAACGTAGGACAGGTCCGCATCCCGGCCGTAACGGCGTGAGGGTGTACCCACAGCGATAAAAACAGCCTGCGCGTCTTTCACGGCGGTCTTGATATCGGTTGTAAACTCAATACGACCGGATTCGATCTGACGCTCGAGGAGGTCTTCCAGGCCCGGCTCAAAAATTGGAATTTTGCCTTGCTTGAGGCTTTCGATCTTCCCGGCGTCCTTATCGACGCAGACGACCGTATGGCCGAACTCCGCGAAACAGGTTCCCGAGACCAGACCCACATATCCCGTTCCGACCATTGCGATCCGCATGACAACTGTCCTTCTGTTGTGTTTCTAAGAAATCCGGCCTTCTTTAAACCCCGCGAACGTAAACCATTTTATAGTCCAAGAAAACAAATAAATGGCTTCCTTTAAGGGGTTTAAACCTGTTTTTAACCCTCTTTTCGCTAAAATTAAGGGGCGAAAGCCGGCGATTTTTCAAAAACCGTTGCAAAGCGCCAGATACTTTGCCTATGATCCCTGAAATATCCGTGAACCCAAATTCAAATACCGTACCAAAGGAATTTTTATGGCCAAATCTGAAGGAAAATCTGAGAAGAAAGCCTCTGGCAACCAAGACGGCGGCGCGAAGCAACCCCCTGCGGCGAACCTTCCGCTCTTTTATTCTCACCCTGAGCCCCTGGATGCCAAAAAGCATTCCGATTTGTCCCTGAAGCGCAATTTTGGCTTTGAGTTTACCAGCACCGCGAATGCCGTTCCTGTTAACCTTATCGAGATGACGCAGATCGCCGATTCGTATCCTATCGCCTTCAGCCCGGACGGGAACGCCACCCCAGTTGCGATTCTGGGCCTGCGCGACAATGAGAATCTGTTCGTTGATTCGCGGGGACAATGGAACAAGCATACTTATATTCCCGCCTATATCCGGCGCTATCCGTTTATCTTTTCGGAGATGCCTACCAAAGACCAGCTGACGCTTTGCGTCGATCTGGACGACAGTGTGGTCGAAAAGGGTTCCGACCGTGCCTTTTTCGAAAAAGACGGAACCCCCAGCCAGCTTTCCAAAGATGCGCTTGAGTTCTGCAAGTCCTATCATGCCGCCGCCCAGCAAACGCTGGATTTCAGCAAGGCTCTGGTTGAAAAAGATCTTCTCGCCGATCCTCGCGGGGTTCGAATCGAGCTTGCCGGGAACAGGGTTGTCAATTTTTCCGGCTTCCGAATCATCGATCAGAAAAAACTCGATGCACTGGACGACAAGACTTTTCTTGAGTTCCGAAAAAACGGCTGGATTCCGTTTATTTACGCTCATCTCTTTTCCGGTTCAAAGTGGCACCTGCTGAGCCAGTTGCTGAATGAGCGCCTTGAGAAAGAAGCGGCCTAATCGTCCTGTCTTTCCTGTCTGTTAGTATTTCCTGTTCACGTTCAACTTGCAGAAGTCTGTGGATGTTTTGATGCGGTGGATTGATCCGTTTGCGGGTCACATGGTACCGCTTATTTATCAGAGGTCATTCAAAGAGGGTCGTCGCAATGGCAAAAGTAGGAGCGCAAAGAGCCGCTGTCCTGACAGGGAAGTCTAAATCCACCATTCAGAGAGCCATGAACAGCGGCAAGCTGTCTTATGCTCTCGATCAGAATGACCGGAGGGTCATCGACGTGTCGGAACTGGAGCGCGTTTTCGGCATAAAGCCCGAAAGTCTTAATGCGGGTGCGGCACAAAACGCCCCGGCGGCGGTTGACAGCGATATCGATAAAGAGCGTCTGGCTCTTGAAATAAAGTTGCTGGAGCTCCGGCTTGAGAACGCGCAGGAACAGATCGAAGATTTGCGCGACCAGCGCGACAAGTGGGAAAATCAAGCCAATCAGGTTTTGCTGACCACCCAGCATACCCATAAGCAAATCGAGGATTTAAGGGCTGAGGTCCGTGAAATGGACCAGAAAATCAAGCCCAAACGCAGCTCTCAGGGATCTGAACCGGGTGCCGCTCCGGCGGCAGCGAAAAAACTTAGCGCGGGCAACCAGAATGCTAATAGTAACGCTGGTGCTTCGCGTTTTATGTTCTGGAAAAAGGCCAAGGCCTGATCTCTTAAGTTCCGTTGGTTTTTCGCCTTTCATAATGCTATAATTCCCTTGTCGCTTGTTGTTGTATGGGAATTGACGTGCGCGTTTTTATTTTTATTGCAGCTTTTGCCTTTTTTTCTTCCGTGAGCGTTTATGGTCAGGGGTTGGAGTCTGATGATTCTCAAACCTTCGATGAGAAAGCTCAGGTGCTTGAACACTCTGCTGCAGGCTCGGATTCTGGTGCTGAAGAGCAGTCGGGCCAGCCGATTGAATCTCATAAGGATGCTGTTGATATCAGCAAAGCGTCCGATCAGCAAATTAACGAAGCTCAGCGTTTTTATAAGGCCTGTTCTAATAATGAGCAGTTAAGTTTGCAACATGATTGTAAATGCCTTGCCGGTGAGTATCTTGTCGCACGAATGTCCCGGGGCGATGAGGCTTCTCATAAGCAAGTTTTTTCTGATGTGCGTGCGTTGTGCCTTAAGAATTCGGAAGACAAGTCCGCTCTTAACTCTGATCAAGGAGAAGAAAGAGAGGAATTCACAGAGGCGGAGATTAAGGAAGCTAACTATGTCTTTGAGTGGTGTCAAGCTGACGCTTATATGCCCATATACCATGATTGCAAGTGTTTGGCTTCTGAGTTTGTTGCTAAGAGAAAGGAATTAGGGCGTCTCCCTAGTCGTGATTCTATTCTATCAACACTCAAGGGCGTTTGT
Source organism: Alphaproteobacteria bacterium (assembly GCA_016699735.1). Lineage (NCBI taxonomy): Bacteria > Pseudomonadati > Pseudomonadota > Alphaproteobacteria > Alphaproteobacteria bacterium. The sequence goes on along the minus strand of CP065008.1, from coordinate 863,545 downwards.
CTTAATGGCACTCAGATGGCTGGATTTCTTTATAAGGACTGTATTTCCAAACCCGCCCTTCTGCCCCTTCATCTCAAGAATGTAAAGAAATTTTGTGAATGTTACGCAAATCAATTTGCAAAAGGATTCGAAGGTCTTGAGGGAACCAGAGTTTCTTCGAATTCTACTGGTGCTCTTGCGCGCATGACGATGAGCAAGTGTCAGAACGAACAGCGCACTTTTACTTTAAACTAGCTTTTTTGTGTATTTTTTTGCCAAGAGGCTACTGATCGCTTTTAGGTATGGATAGGCTAGTAGGCTTGTTAATGTAGTGTTTTTGTTGTAGCCTGATTCTATGATTTCGTTTGTTTTTTTGCGAACTTCCTCCAGATCTTCAGCCTTGAGCACTCTTTCAAGTTTTCCAAGATAATTGTTTATTGTCCTCCCTTCATCGTGAATGATTTTGCGGAAGACGAGGTCGGCGGCCTGGATGCCGTTTGTGCCCTCGTAAATGGGAAGGATGCGCGAATCCCGAAATAACTGGGCTATGCCGGTTTCCTCAATGTATCCCATGCCGCCGAAGACTTGTAATGCGGTGGACGTGACCTCGCAGGCCATATCGGTGCACCAGGCCTTAACGATCGGTGTTAGCAATTCAACCTTTTTCCGGGCATCCTCATCTCCTGCCGCGGCCTGATCCAAGGCTACGGCCGCCTCCAGAGTCATCCCCCGCCCTGCGGTGATCTGATCCTTCATCTCTTGCAGCATTCGGCGCACGTCAGCGTGTTCGGCGATGACCACGCGTTCGCCCGTCACAGGAGACTTGCCCTGTACGCGTTGATGGGCATAGGCGTACGCTTTCTGGTATGCCCGTTCGGCGATGGCCACGCCCTGAAGTCCGACGGAGAGGCGGGCGTTGTTCATCATGGTGAACATATATTTCAGGCCCATATTTTCCTGCCCGATCAGTGTACCGACCGCCCCGTCGAATTCCATCGTGCAGGTCGGGGATGCGTGGATGCCGAGCTTGTGTTCCAGCCCGATACAGCGCACAGCGTTGCGAGAGCCGCCCTCCATGAATTTCGGCACGATAAAGAGCGAGATGCCTTTGACATCCGGCGGGGCGTCCGGCGTACGTGCAAGAACGAGGTGGATGATATTCTCCGCCATATCATGCTCGCCGTAGGTAATGAAAATTTTCTGACCCGTAATTTTATAGGTGCCGTCGCCCTGTTTCTCTGCCTTTGTGCGAATGAGGCCGAGGTCGGAGCCGGCCTGCGATTCGGTCAGATTCATTGTGCCGGTCCATTGGCCGGCGATCAGCTTGGGCAGATATCTGCTTTTTTGTTCCGGCGAGCCGTGCAGAGAAATCGCCTCGACCGCGCCCTGATTGAGAAGCGGACACAGGCCGAAGGACATATTCGCCCCCTGCCACATTTCCTGAATACAGAAGGCCAGCCCCCATGGCAGCCCCTGGCCGCCATATTCGGGATCGAAGGGCACGGCGTTCCAGCCGCCCGCGCAGTATTGCTTATAGGCATCCTTAAAGCCGGGGGCGGTTGTGACTGTTCCGCTGTCAAATTTAGCGCCTGCCTTGTCGCCGGGATGGTTGAGGGGGGCCAGCACCTCGGAGGCCAGTTTGGCCGCCTCCTCTAATATGGATATCGCGGTGTCGCGGTCGATGTCCGGGTGCGTAAAGCCGTGAACATCAAAAAGCATCGTCAGCATCTCATTTACCGGGGGGGCGTAATCACTCATCTCCGTCTTCTCCCAAATGATTTCTGGCACGAGGGTTGCACGGAGTCTTTGAGGAATTTCGCGTACAGCCCTGTCTCTGACTCGAGTATGACATGAACGGATTAACAAACGTAATACAAAACAAGAATTTAACGGCGCTGACCCACAAGGCGCCGACCCCGGTGGTGGAGGCGATTGCCCAGGCCAGCGATGCCACGGGGGTCGATTTTGCCTATCTGCTGCAGCAGGCGAAGGCGGAGAGCAATTTCAACCCGAAAGCCAAAGCGGGGACCAGTTCGGCCACGGGGCTTTACCAGTTCATCGACCGCACATGGCTGGCGATGATCAAGGAACATGGCGAGGAATACGGGCTGGGCGATCTGGCGGATAAAATCGATTCGCGGTTCCGGGTGAAGGACAAGGCCGCGAAGAAGGAGATTCTGGCTCTGCGGAACGATCCGGTCGTCTCGGCGCAGATGGCGGCGGAATTCGCGCTGGAGAACGAGCAGACTCTGGATAAGCTCTGGGGCGGAGAGGTCGGCGCGACCGAGCTTTATCTCGCGCATTTCCTGGGTGCGGGCGGGGCTTCTTCGTTTTTGAATGCCAAGGATGAAAATGCTCTCACCCCGGCAGCGGATTTGTTCCCGAAGGCGGCGCGGTCGAACCGGGGCGTGTTCTACGATTCCCAGACGGGCAAGCCGCGGACGCTGGAGCAAGTTTATCAGTTTTTCGATAAAAAATTCCAGATCGAGGGTGGAACGCCCGATCCGTCCACCTTCATGGTGGCCCGCAACGAAGCCCCTGCCCCCAACGCCACAAATTCGCTTTATCCGGCGAAGGCCCGCACCCGTCATCCGGCGCCGATGGGCAAGGTCTATGATTTCCATGAATTCACCGCCCTGCATCAGGCGCCGGGGGCGATCCCCGCCCTGCCCGCCAAGCCGATGGTCCAGTTGGAGGAGAGCGTTTTTAGGGGCCAACACCTGCCGCCGCAGCCGTTCAAGAGCCTGATGACCAATCCGGTCGATCTGATGCTGCTGAGTCAGTCGGACCTGAACCCGGCCCCGGAGGAGGACGCAAAGCCTGCGGCGTCTGATGACAAACGGCGGCTGAACGGCTAAAACGTCCTGCATGAGTGCAGACGATCCCATCCATGTCCTGAACCGACGCGTTCGACTTTACCAGCCCGTTGAAGGGTTCCGCACCTCTCTGGACAGCGTGATGCTGGCGGCGGCGTGTCCGGCCAAGGCGGGGCAGAGTGTCCTGGATCTCGGCTGCGGGGTGGGCAGCGCGGGGCTGTGCGTGGCGGCGCGGGTACCGGGGATAGCTCTGTCGGGGATCGACATACAAGCGGATCATGTGGCGCTGGCGGACAGGAACGCTGCGCTGAACGGCGTTGCGGCATCTTTTGTTTGCGCGGATATAAGAGATTATGAAGGGGCGCCGCAGGATCACGTCATCGCCAACCCGCCTTTTTCCGAGTCGGGAAAGCACACGCCCTCCCCCTCCCCCTCGAAGGCTTTGGCGCGAGGGCATATGGAGGAGGATTTGATCCTCAAGGACTGGATCGATGCGGGGTTCCACAATCTGAAAAACGGCGGGACGTTGACCGTCATTCATATGGCGGGGGAGACGCATACAATCATTCAAGCTTTGGGAAAGAGATTCGGCGCGGTGGAGATACTCCCCCTCTGGCCGCGGGCGGGGGTTCCGGCGAAGCGCGTGATCCTGCGCGCGATCAAGAACCGCAAGACGCCCAGCGTGATTCATCCCGGACTCGTCCTGCATGAGGCGGACGGGGCGTATACAGCGGCGGCGGATAGGGTTTTGAGGGATGGGGATGGTATCTAGTTTGACTCTTTTGAAGCGTAAACGGGGCAACCACTGTTTATGTGCACAACCCTGCCGTCTAACGCACTGTCTTTGGACACACATACCCCATAGTCCAGCATATGGCCATTGCCATCTAGACGAATGTAATATTGGCAGTCCCAGCATTTTCCTTTTTTTGGTTCTATAGAGGGAACTGCCCATCTCTGCGCTGTTTTTTTAGCTAAATCAAACACGCGATTTTCTTCTTCGCTAACCTTACCCCCCAAGCCTTGATCGATAATTAACATGCCTTTTTCTGACTTTGCGTATTGGCCATTTGATAATCTTATGGACCATTCCGTCTCGCCTTTGCACATACACATAGACCGAAGAAGAAATCCGCCAGAAAGCTTTACCTCAAGCTCTAGGACTGTCCCTGTAATATCGACTTCCTCAATAATCTGATTTTTGAATAGTTGAATTCCTTGTTCGATTTTGGTACCGCGGTTTGAGCTTCCGAAAAGAATTTCATGCCCTCTCTCGACCCTCCAATCCCACGATATAGATATGCAGGCTTCGCCTCGTTTGTACCTTTCTCTATCTTTGTAACTGAACGGCACAAGTTTTCCCAGTTCAATAAAAATCGTCGATCCATGGCCCTTCCAAGGCAAGGTGACGGGAAGGCCGATCAGGTCTTTTCGTATGATTTCAAGATTTTCAGCAAATGTTGCCATAAGCTTGTATTATCACACGGATTTATGCACTGTCATTCGTTCTGAATTTGCCTCAAGAAAAAGGCACTTATGAAAGGAAGATTATCCATGTGCGCTCGAAAAGCCCTTCATAAAACCCGTACGGTGCTGGCCAAGACTCCGGTCGTCGGGGGGTGGTTCGCGCCAAAGCCGAAGATCGCAGTGCTGCGGCTGGCGGGGGTGATCCGCGATACCAGCCTGGGCGGACGCAGCGGGATAAGCCATGAGCGGTTTGCTCCGCTGATCGAGAAGGCGTTCGAGGCGCAGCCGCTCAAGGCCATTGCGCTTGTGATCAACAGCCCCGGCGGGTCGGGGGCGCAGAGCGCCCTTATCTCAGGACAGATTCGCGCTCTGGCGGAGGAGAAGAAAATTCCTGTCCTCGCTTTCGTCGAGGATGTGGCGGCGAGCGGCGGATACTGGCTGGCCTGCGCGGCGGATGAGATTTACGCGCAGAAAATGTCCATCGTCGGGTCGGTGGGCGTGATTTCCGCCTCTTTCGGTCTCAAGGATCTGATCGAAAAGGCCGGAGTCGAGCGACGAATCCACACGGCGGGGAAGGATAAATCGTTTCTCGATCCGTTTGAGCCCGAAAAGGCGGCGGATGTGAAGCGCCTCTCTGAAATTCAAAAGGACATGCATGCGGTTTTCAAAGACTGGGTGCGCGAGCGGCGGGGCGAAAAGCTCAAGGGCGAAGATAACGAGTCATTCGAAGGTGCGTTCTGGACGGGCGGCGGTGCGCTTGAGAACGGGTTCATCGACGGGTTTGCCGAAATGCGGGCGTTTTGCCGGGCGCGGTTTGGAAAGGACGTCAAGTTTCTTGAATTTTCAGCGCCGCGCAAATGGTGGTCGGCGCTGTTTGATCTGCGCGGAGGCGGTGTTTCCTCCGCCTCCTCTCTGCCCGACGATCTGATCGATGCGGTTGAAGACCGCTTGGCCCGTTCGCAGTATGGGCTTTAAAGTTTTTAGATCGATCAGGCCTTCATCTTTTCGTGCAAGAACGATTTTACCTTATCCATATGGATGCGTTCCTGCGCCATCGTATTACGGTCGCGCACTGTCACCGAATGATCCACCGCGCTTTCGTTATCGACGGTGAAACAGAAAGGTGTGCCGATTTCATCCTGCCTTGCGTAGCGTTTGCCGATATTCTGCTTGATGTCCAGATCGACGGCGAAATCCTCACGGATATCCAGATAAAGCTTCTGCGCGAGGGGAACGTGTTCGTCCTTGGCGGTCAGGGGCAGGATCGCGGCTTTTTTCGGCGCCATGGAGGGGTGGAAATTCAGGTAAAGGCCCGAGGGGCGCTTCTCGTCTACGGTGTAGGCCTCGCAGATCAGGGCCAGAACGCCCCGCGAGAGGCCCGCCGCCGGCTCGATGACGTGCGGCATATAGCGGATTTTCGAATCGGTCGGGTCCATATATTCCAGCTTTGCGCCGGAATGTTCCTGATGCTGCGTCAGATCGAAGTCGCAGCGGTGGGCGATTCCCTCCAGTTCGCCGTAACCCGGCGCGGTGAAGGGGAAGCGGTATTCGATGTCCGCCGTGCCGAGGCCCGCCTTGGCGTAGTGCGAAAGTTCATCCGAATCGTGGTCGCGCATTTGCAGATTCGCGCTGGAGAGGCCCACGGATTTCCAGAAACGCTGACGCTCGGCGAACCAGAAATCGCGCCACATCTTCGCCTCGTCGGGGTGGCAGAACCATTCGAGCTCCATCTGTTCGAATTCCCGCGAACGGAAGATGAAGTTGCGCGGGTTGACCTCGTTGCGGAAGGCTTTGCCGATCTGGGCGATGCCAAAAGGCACGCGCACGCGCGACGAATCGAGCACGTTTTTATAGTTCAGGAAGATGCCCTGCGCCGTTTCGGGGCGGAGATAGACTTTGCTTGAGTCATCCTTGATTGCGCCCGCGTGCGATTCGAACATAAGGTTGAAATCACGCGGTTCCGTCAAATCGCCGCCGCAATTCGGGCAAGGAGTCTGCAACCCTGTGGCTGCCTTCTGTTCCGTGGCCATGTATTGCAAAATCTCGACAATAGACGCCGGACCGGAAAACTCTGTTGCTCCGGCCTTCTCCTGTAAATCCTGCGCCAGCCAAGACATCGTCACTTGCGGATTGCGAACTAAAGCGAGGCCCGGAGCCAGTTTTTTGCCCTTCGTTTCCGCCCACCGCAAAGCCTTGCCGCTATCAAATTTCAGAGATTCGCTATCGCCGCTTTCGCCAAATGCGTCCGCAAACGACAAAACCCATTCGCAATCCTTGAGCATATCCCATACATGGTCGGCTCGGAAAAGCTTTTTACACTTGCGGCAGGTCTGCATCGGGTCGGAAAAGCCGCCGACATGGCCGGAGGCGACCCAGGCTTTCGGGTTCTGGATGATGGCCGAATCGACGCCCACGATCTCCACAGGGCTGCCGTCCGGCCCTATGGGCGGTGTTATCACCATATCCTTCCACCAGCGGTCGCGCAGGTTGTTCTTTAGTTCCACGCCTAGCGGGCCGTAATCCCAGAATCCGTTGATTCCGCCGTAGATTTCGGAGGCTGCGAAGATAAAACCGCGACGTTTGCAGAGGGAAACAATGTCTTTCATCACCAAATAATCCGTTTTTTATTACTTTACACAGGGGCGCATCCGAGGTTCAGGGGCGAACTGAAGCGCCGCTCATCATGACCTGAAACTCCCCATAAAACAAGATATTGACCCCGATTATGCGTCGAAATGACTCGGGGTCGCCGCCTCCTGTGATTATTTTTTCAGAATCGGAACTATCTACTCCAAAATCGGCACTATGTAGTATATTATTATAATATTATTCCTTTTTATTAATGCTGTTTATTTATTTTTTTTGTGCGATAATTACTTTTATTGTATTTTTTAAGTAAAATTAATAATAAAAAATACATTGTTTTTTCTTGACAGTTCTATGCTTTGTTTATTATATTGACCTTGTTAGGAGAAAAAAGATGTCAGATGACATTCGCTCATTTCAGGATATCAATCCCACCGCCGGGAATCTTGGCGATAAGGATTCTTTTACGCGTGGTGCCGCGCGAGAGATTAACAGGACAAGGGCTCAAGACATAAGGGCGACCGCGACCAGAAGGGGTGGCGGGGACTGGTCCTCTGCATCTAAAGTTATGCTGGACGGCTTTAGACCGAGTTCAGAGATCGGTGTCGTCAGGGGGATCGGCTTAGGGGGGCTTGGCTCAATTAATTTTGCCGCCGTTGTGCAGAGCTTGCATAAGGAATTGGATTACGGCTGAACGAGTAAGAATTTTAGACAAGAGAAGTAAGGCGAAAAAGCCTTTGAAGTTGGGGGAAAGGGGCGTCCGAGCGGGTTCGGCGCCTTTTTCATTTTCGAAGCTATTTTTACAAAAATCAGAACTATATCTACCCTAAGGGGATGTAATATTATTTAATTTATTTTTTTGTTTTATTATTATTGTTATTGATGCTTTATTGTTTTACTTTCAGATTTGCCTACTGTTTTTTTTATTTGCATTTTATTATGTATTTTTTTATAATTTCCTTATGGTGATATTATGACTCTTTTTGCTTACGATCCTTCTACTGACGATGATCATCTACGGAGGTCTTTCCAGGATTATGACCCTTCGAACAACGGCTCTTTGAGACGAGATTCAGCGTGGCTGAGCTTTAGAACTAACGCCCGTATGCAGCGTTCGGCTGACCGGGGCAGAAATCATGAAGTGGAAAAAGAGGAATTTGAGCGGGATATGCTTTTACTTAGTATGTCCTCTTATAAGCCCAGCAATTTATCTTTTTCTGAGATTGGTGGATTTTTGGGCTTTAGGCTTTTTGGACGCCCCGAACAAGATTTGTCTTATGAAAATATTTGAAGCTGCAGCTGAATTGACTGTTGTCGGACTGTTTTTTACGATGCTATTTTGAAACTGAAAAGTGCCGTCCCCCGACCACAAGATTGTCCATGAAAGGGTTCTGCCTTTATTCATGCTTAAAAATTAGTCTTCATTCAGTTATCTCTCTTAATATCCAAAAAAAATTGTCTTCGTACGGCCTTGGCTGAGCAATACCAGAGTGTATCCTTTAAGCTCAGGTGTTCCGATTGCTTTTATGACATCCGTTACATTTTTCATTTTCTTGTCATTTATTTCCAAAATGATGTCTCCGGGTGAAAGGAACCGCTGGCGCATTTTCTGCGGCACACGGAGAACAACCACACCCTTTTCCGGCCCGCTATAATCCAAGTCGGCAGCAACGGCTGGATTCAGGTTCGCGATGGTTATGCCGTTGAGCATGTGGCGACCTTTCAGAGTAGTTTCCTGTCTTGGCGGATCGTCCGGCGGCGGCAGAGCCTGCACCGTTAAAGTCAGGGTCTTGCCTTCTCGCAGGATTTCGAGCTGGGCCTTTTCCCCGACTGGAACCGTGGCCATACGGAATTTCATTTCTGCGGCGTCATGAACGGCGTGGCCGTTAAAGGTCGTCACGATGTCACCCGGTTTTGCGCCGGCGCTCAGCAGTGGGCTGGCAGGGTGCATATCCATGATGATCGCGCCGCCAGGGCGCGATAACCCAAGGCTTAAGGCGATGTCAGGGGTCACCGACTGAACATTAGCGCCGAGCCATGGGCGCACAACACCCTTTACACTTCCCTGACCGCCTTTTTCCGAGGCGACAACAGTGGCGACCATCTCCGAAGGGATGGCAAAGCCGATTCCCAATGAGCCGCCGCTGCTTGAAAAAATGGCGGTATTGATTCCGACCACACCGCCATCCATGGCGACCAAAGGACCACCCGAGTTTCCGGGGTTAATCGCGGCGTCGGTCTGAATAAAGAAATTGAAATCATTAATGTCCAGAGAGGATCGTCCCTGCGCCGAGACGATACCGCTTGTTACCGTCTGACCTACACCGAAGGGGTTACCGATGGCTAAAACCAGATCGCCAACCTCAAGAGATTCGCTGGGTTTGAGGGTCACGAAAGGCAGGGGTTCCGAACCGGGGTCAATCCGCAGCAAGGCCAGATCAGAGGCTTTGTCAATCAGGGCGAGTTGCGCCGGAAACTCCCTTCCGTCCGTTAAAACAACCACGATTTCGGTTGCCGAGTCTATGACATGGGCGTTGGTGGCGACCAAACCGTCGGGCTGTAAAATGACACCCGATCCCAAAGAGGCCTCGATATGCTGACGTATCGGCATATCGAGCATATTGTTTCTGAAAAATTGACGGAAAAACGGGTCGGCCATAAAGGGATTCTGCGCGGCCACCACGCGCTTGGTGTAAATGTTGACCACGGCGGGCTTGACTTTTTTGACCAGCGGCGCGAAGGACAGCTGAATCTGCTCCCGGTTTTGCGGAATTTCCTCGGCCAGAGCCGCAATGTGCGCTTCTTGGGACAGGGCCAAGCCCAAGAAAATGGCCACAAGCAAGACTAGTATGGGAAAAAAAATTCTGTTAAGCATAGCGGTGTTGTATAAGACAGGTTGCTTTTTGTTGCAATACTTCATGAGAAAATGCTTTTGATTCATAACGTTAGGACGCTATGACTCTTGATCCTCATCCTTTACGTCTGAGCATCTCCGACATCCGGGCGCGGAAGAACTCTGCTGCGCCTCTGGTTTGTCTTACAGCCTATTCCGCCCCTATGGCCCAACTTCTGGATCCGCATTGCGATATTCTGCTGGTCGGCGATTCCGTGGGTATGGCGTTGTATGGGATGGACAACACACTGACCGTCACGCTGGATATGCTGATCGCACACGGGCGGGCCGTCATGCGTAAACGCCGTAAGGCGTGTGTGTTAGTTGATATGCCCTATGACACGTATGAACAGTCCTCTGCCTTGGCGTACCAGAGCGCTCTCAGGCTTATGACGGAGACCGGCTGTGACGGGGTCAAACTTGAGGGAGGGCGCGAGATGCAAGAGACGATTGCCTATCTCTCATCAAAGGGTATCCCCGTCATGGCGCATATTGGTTTGAAGCCTCAGTCTGTCGTGAAAGAGGGGGGTTACAAAATTAAAGGGAAAACGCCCGAAGAGGCGGATGCTCTCATAGAGGATGCCCGTGCCGTGGAAGCCGCAGGGGCGTTTGCCATTCTCATAGAAGGCACAGTCGAGCCCGTAGCCCGCGCGATAACGCTGGCCGTCTCCATTCCAACGATTGGAATCGGCGCTTCTCCGGCTTGCGATGGGCAAATTCTGGTTACCGAAGATCTTCTCGGTTTGACCGTCGATCATACGCCAAAATTCGTCAAGACATACGCCAATCTGGGAAAGATCATTACGGATGCGGTTTCTTCGTACGCCAAGGATGTACGGGTCCGAGCCTTTCCCGATGAGAGTCATGTTTATAAATCAGATGCTAAAACTAAGACATGAATATCGTTCGCACACGATCCGCGCTTGAAGCGTTTGTCCTAAAAGCCCGTTCAGACGGGCGCACAGTCGGTTTTGTTCCCACCATGGGCGCCCTTCATGAAGGGCATCTTTCGCTTGTTCAGACCGCACGGCGCGAAACCGATTGCGTGGTCGTCAGTATTTTTGTCAACCCAACGCAGTTTGCCCCGCATGAGGATTTCGGCTCCTATCCCCGCACCGAAGAGACCGATCTTGCGTTGCTCCAATCTGTCGGCGCGGATATCGTCTTCCTTCCTTCCGCCGCCGAGATTTATCCTGACGGTTTCGGGTCTGCGATTACCCCCGGCCCCTCGGCCGAAGGGCTTGAAAGCGATTTTAGGCCGCATTTTTTCGGCGGTGTGGTGAATGTCGTCAGTCGACTTTTTCATGCCGTTAAGCCTGATGTCGCTGTGTTCGGAGAAAAGGATTTCCAGCAATTACAGGTGATCCGCGAGATGGTGGAGGCTCTCAAGCTCCCCATTCGAATCGTGGGAGGACCGATCGTACGCGATGCGGACGGTCTTGCCCTTTCCTCACGAAACGCTTACCTTTCGCCGGAAGAACTTATTGTCGCCCGCACCCTCAATCGTGCGTTATCCGTCGCTGCCGATGCCATCCGCGACGGTGAAAAAGCCGAAGATATCTGTGCCGAGGCCGCTGAGAAACTTCTCAAGAGCGGTTTCAGAAGCGTCGATTACATCAAGGTTCGTTGGGGGCGAGTTTTGGCCGCCGTCTGGCTTGGGAAGACGCGGCTAATTGATAATGTTTCCATTATTTAGCTGACTGGTACTGTTTTTTGCGCTGGTTAAACTTTATTGCAAAACAAAAGGCTCCAAAGAGCCTTTTATCGTTGATTCCAACTTATGTAAGTCTGCTAAACGGCTTCCTGGTCTTCGACGATTTCATCGTCGAACTGGGTAGGGCCGGAGTCCTTACCTTTTGCTTCGGGATCGCGGTCCACGAGTTCAATGACGGCTCTGGGCGCCGCATCGCCGTAGCGGAAGCCGGCCTTGAGAACGCGGGTATAACCGCCGGGGCGGTCTTCATAGCGTTCGGCCAGAACATCGAAAAGTTTTTTGACCTGTGTCTCGTCCCTCAGGATCGCTATCGCCTGACGTCTTTTGGCCAGGGACACCTTCGGGTTGGCGGCCGCCTGCTTGCCCATGGTGATTAGCTTTTCGACGTAAGGCTTAAGCTCCTTGGCCTTCGGCAGGGTCGTGATGATCTGCTCATGCTTGATCAGAGCCGCTGCCATGTTGGCCAGCATCGCCTTACGGTGGCTGCTGGTACGGTTCAACTTGCGCTGTTTCAATCCATGTCTCATTTTAGTCTTCCTTTCCTGCCGTTTTTAGCGGCTGCTGCGGCCTTGCCCCGGATAGGACAAGAACCATGGTATTTCCTTTCATCACTTGCCTTGCAAAGGGGCCGTTTCATGGAAGGGGTGGACACATTGTCCCTTTGGTCTCGTCAAGGCCGAAGTATGAATTCGACCTTGAGTATTGGTTAAAACTGCTGCTCGTCGATTTTACGGACGAGGTCTTCGATATTCTCCGGTGGCCAACCTTCAACCTGCATACCGAGATGCAGACCAAACAGCGCCAGAACTTCCTTGATTTCATTCAAGGATTTGCGGCCGAAGTTCGGGGTGCGGAGCATATCGCTCTCGGATTTCTGAACGAGATCGCCGATGTAAATGATGTTATCATTCTTGAGGCAGTTGGCGCTGCGGACCGACAGTTCCAGTTCTTCGACCTTCTTGAGAAGGTTGCGGTTGAAGGGAAGCTCCTGCTCTTCGGATTTCTCCTTGACTTCCTGTGGCTCATCGAAGTTTACGAATATCTGCAACTGATCCTGAAGAATGCGGGCGGCGAAGGCTACGGAATCTTCGGGGCTGATGACGCCGTTGGTTTCTACGGTCAGGGTCAGCTTGTCGTAGTCTGTGATCTGGCCGACGCGGGTGTCGGTGACTTCGTAGGTGACCTTACGGACAGGTGAGAAGACGCTGTCGATCGGAATAAGACCGACGGGAGCTTCTTCCGGTCTGTTCAGAGACGCCGGACGGTAGCCCTTGCCGGTGTTCACGGTCATTTCCATGTTCAGCCTTGCCCCCTTGTCGAGGGTGCAGATGATGAGGTCCGGGTTCATGATCTCAATATCGGCCCCGGCTTCGATCTGCGCGGCGGTGACTTCACACGGCCCTTCGGCGGACAGGCGCATCCTTTTCGGGCCTTCGGAGTGCATACGCACGCTGAGCGCCTTCAGGTTCAGAATAATGTCGGTAACGTCCTCGCGCACACCTTCAATCGAAGAGAATTCGTGCAATACGCCCTCGATCTGCACCGCCGTGACGGCCGCGCCCTGAAGCGATGAAAGGAGAATACGACGCAATGCGTTACCCAACGTCAAGCCAAAGCCGCGCTCCAGCGGATCGGCGACGACCACACCCGTATTGGGCTGGCGGCTGGGTTTGACTTCAAGCTTCGCGGGTTTAATCAGTTCTTGCCAGTTTTTCTGTATCAACATGTTCCTGCTCTTTGGTTAAAAGTGCCTGTGATCTAATAATAATTCACCTGAGTTACACGCGGCGGCGTTTGGGCGGGCGGCAGCCGTTGTGCGGAACGGGCGTGACGTCCTTGATCGACCTGATCAGGAAGCCGACCATCTGCAATGCCCGCAGCGCGGATTCGCGGCCCGATCCCGGTCCCTTGACGAGGACTTCGAGTTCCTTCATGCCGTGCTCCTGTGCTTTGCGGCCCGCATCCTCGGCAGCCATCTGGGCCGCGTAAGGGGTCGATTTACGGGAGCCTTTAAAGCCCATCGTTCCTGAGGACGACCATGACACCACGTTACCCTGGGCATCGCTGATGGTGATGATCGTGTTGTTGAATGTCGAGTTGACGTGCGCGACGCCCGAAACGATATTCTTTTTCTCTTTTCTTTTAGCTCTTGGTGCAGCCATTGTGCGTCTCCTTTACTTGGTCGCCATTTTCTTACCGGCGATGGGCTTGGCCGGTCCCTTGCGGGTGCGTGCGTTGGTGATGGTTCTCTGGCCGCGCACGGGCAGACCCGCGCGGTGGCGGAGACCCCGGTAGCAGCGCATATCCATCAGGCGCTTGATATTCATGGAGACTTCGCGGCGCAAATCGCCCTCAATCTTGAAGCCGCCCTTTTCAATTTCGGAGCGGATACGGTTGAGTGTGTCCTCGTCAGCCTGCCCCATGCGCATCTGGAGATCAATGCCCAGCTTTTTGCAGATTTTCAGCGCCGATGTGCGGCCAATGCCGTGAATGTAAGTGAGAGCAATCGGGATGCGTTTATTGTCGGGTACGTTGACCCCCGCAATACGTGCCATAGTCTTTTCCTTTCAATTTTTCCGAGCCGGAGCCCTTTGCCCCTGCTCTTGCCAGACCGTATACGGCTCCGTCCGTTAAACTTTCACCGCGCCAGTCTGTAAACTTCATTCAGCTTCCGGCTGCCTTTATGCAGGCGCAAGCCCCCTTTCGGGATGCCGCATTATAGGAATTCAAAAGGGCAGGTCAACAGAATTTATGTGGAAAATCCGATTATTGAGTCTTTTTTGCGCCTATTTGACTTTTTTTTGGGTCTTTTGGCTCTTTATGGGGCGTCCGGGAAGCTTGCGGCATAAACCGTTCCGTCTTGCCTCACAAAACCGCGGTGCATTCCGGCACAGCGGTAATCCAGACAGACTTCCCCCTTACGGTTCAGAGCGATCAGACCTCCCCACCCTCCGGCGTCTCTGATGCCGTCCAATACATCGGAAACGCTCACTTCGAGGGCTTTACCTCCGTAGAGACAGCGGGCCAGGACATCGTAGGCCACCACGGCGCGCATAAAATATTCGCCGTATCCGGTTGTGGATACCGCGAGGTTGCGATCCGCCCACGTTGCCGCACCGATGATCGGCGAATCCCCGACCCGGCCCGCCTTCTTGCCGACCAGTCCGCCCGTGGATGTTGCGGCGGCGAGGTTGCCGTCCCGATCCAGAGCGACCGCACCCACTGTGCCATGGCTGGAGCTTAGAGCCGTGGGCGGTATGACCTGATTTTCCGTATGGGAGGGTGTAAAATAGTGCGCGGGGTCTTTGACCTGCTCCAAACCCTGTTCGACCAGAAAACGCTCCGCCCCCAGACCCGCCAGCAGGACGTGAGGCGTTTTCTCCATGACTGTGCGGGCCGCGATGATCGGGTTTTTTATTCCCCGAACGGCGGCTATAGCCCCGGCTCTTCCCGATTCGCCTTCCATCAGCGAGGCGTCCAGTTCATAGTCGCCTTCGGAGTTCGGACCTGCGCCCTTTCCGGCGATGAAGAGGGCAGAGTCTTCCATTTTGACAACCGCCTGGACCACGGCTTCGAGGGCCGATTGACCGCCCTTCAGGTCACGCCAGCCAGATTTGAGACAATTTTCGATGAAGTTTGTCTGCTGCGAATAATCGCGAGGATTCATAAAGGCTCCGCCGTGAACAGCAAGAACGAAATTGTCGCTCATCTCCCGCTCATATCAGGCGTGTTTTTTTGACAGGGAAGATCCCAGAATATTTTCGATGTGTGCGGTGACTTCCTCAATCGGCTTCATGCCGTCGATTTTACGCAACAGCCCTTTCTGCTCGTAATAGGGCAGGACCGGTGCCGTCTTAGCCCGGTATTCGGTCAGACGCTTTTTCAGGACTTCCTCGTTGTCGTCACTGCGGGCACCGCCGGTTTCCTTGGCGCGGTTGCGGATACGGTCGATCAGTGCATTCTCATCCACCTCCAACACAAGCACATGATCCACCTTACGCGCCATATGGCGGAGAGAATCATCCAGTGCCTGAGCTTGGGGGATCGTGCGCGGGAAACCGTCGAGAATGAAGCCCTTTTCGCAATCAGGTTCGCTGACGCAGTTGCCGATGAGTTCGATCATGATATCGTCGGAGACGAGTTGTCCGGCGTCCATGATCGATTTGAGCTTGAGTCCGAGATCGGACTTTCTGGAGACCTCGCCGCGCAGCATATCGCCCGTCGAGAGATGCTTGAGACCGTGTTCGGCTTGGATTCTCGCGGCTTGTGTACCTTTTCCTGCGCCGGGCGGTCCGAAAATGATGATGTTCATGTCTCCTGCTCCTCTTGCCATGCCGCTTTTCAGCTTTTCTACCTACGGCGTCCACCGCCGCGATTCCCTAGCTTCGCCTTTTTAATCAGCCCCTCGTACTGATGGGCGATCAGATGCGAATGAATCTGCGCGACCGTATCCATGGTGACACTGACCACGATTAGCAGACTGGTTCCGCCGAAATAGAAGGGGACGCTGTATTGCGAGACCATAAATTCCGGCAGGAGGCAGATAAAGACCAGATAAAGAGAGCCAACCGTTGTGATTCTGGTCAGGACATAATCGAAATAGTCTGCCGTATTCTTGCCGGGACGCATACCGGGAACAAATCCACCGTATTTGCGGAGAGTCTCCGCGTTTTCCTCGGGATTGAAGACAATTGCCGTATAAAAAAAAGCGAAAAACACTATCAATGATCCGAACAGTAACATATAGATCGGCTGTCCGTGGGCGAGGTAACGCTCGACATCCGCCCAGAAATCTCCGCCATTGACCCCTGCGAATTTGATGATGGTCAGGGGCAGAAGAAGAAGCGAGGATGCAAAGATAGGCGGGATAACGCCTGAGGTATTGAGTTTCAGGGGGATGTGGTTGGTTTCCCCGCCGGTCATTCGGTTGCCCACCTGGCGTTTCGGGTACTGGACCACGATCCGGCGCTGGGCGCGCTCCATGAAGACGATCAGGCCAATGACGGCCACAACCATGACCGCGAGGAGCAGAAGCACGGCCGGACTGATCGTTCCCTGCCGTCCCAGTTCCAACGTACTGCCGAGAGCCCGGGGCAATTCGGCAACGATCCCAGCGAAGATAATCAGGGATGTTCCATTACCGACCCCTCGCTGGGTAATCTGTTCGCCCAGCCACATCAGGAAGACTGTGCCGCCGACGATCGTGATCACAGTGGAGATACGGAAAAACATCCCCGGGTCGAGGACCGCGGAACCGCCCTGCCCCTGCATCGATTCAAGCCCCACCGCCAAGCCGTAAGCCTGAACGGTGGCCAAGAGAACCGTCAAGTATCGCGTGTACTGGTTTATCTTCATGCGGCCCAGTTCGCCTTCCTTTTTCAATTCTTCAAGGCTTTTGAAGAGCGAGGAGGCCAACTGCATGATAATCGAGGCCGAAATGTAGGGCATGATGTTGAGGGCAAAAATCGTCATCCGCTGCAGGGCGCCGCCGGAGAACATATTGAACATGTCCAGAATTCCGCCGCCCTTTTGCGAGAAAATCTCCTCCCAGACCCGAATGTCAATTCCCGGAACGGGGATATAGGTTCCCAGCCGATACACCAGAAGGGCTCCCAGGACAAAATATATCCGTTTTTTCAGTTCGGTGGCTTTTGCAAGCGCACCCCAGTTGGCGTTGCGTGCAAGCTGCTCGGCGGCCGATGCCATCGCTTATTCTCTTTCTTTGTTCTTATAAAAACAGTCAATCAGTCATAATGAAAAGATACGCGGGACACAAGAGCGGATTCGTGGTTGTCCGATACGAGTCTTTGCGTTCAATCCGGCTGTTTCGAGAGTTTTTGTTCCCATTTCCGGCATTTTTTAGCCACGCGCTCATATTCCTCGGGACTGTCGATTTTTTGCTGAGTTTGCTGCAATTCCTTCAGAATTTCCTGAAAATAGCTATTCATTTCTACCTGAACATAATGGAGAAGCTTTTTCTGTACGCCGGAGACTTCTTTCTGAGGTACGGGTTTGACCGAGGGCATGGACCTGGAGACTTCTCTAAGCTTAGCCCTCAGATCTTTCGTATGCCTTCGGTGAAAGAGACGAAGCGCCTCTATGTGCTTTTGCTCGTGGAAGAGAACCTCGCTGTATTCGCAACTCCCCTCCTCGAAATTGCTGGCGACATGGATTTGCGGTTTTGCGATGAATTTCGCCCGGATTTCATGAAGAACTACGCAATACCCGGTCTGGAAGGGAGAGACTTCGAATTCCGCATTGTAGCTGGTTTCTATTTCCCCGCCACCCAGCCCCAGAATCTGACCACCATTTGGAGCCATGCTGTGGCCAAGCTGCCATTCTGTCATATCGACCGCGGATTTTGTTTTTGTTACCTCTGCACCGACGATCCTTGATTTTAGAAACGTCTCCGGGCGTGAAACAGGACATTTGTCAACTAACTCGCCAGCATTAGCTGATGTTGACATCAGAAGTACGTAAACAAGAAATACACCTGTTCTTTTTATAGCACTGACTGTTTTATAAAAACTTCTGGGCATTTAAGAAAGACAAGAATCAGTTGGCTCCGTAGTCCGGAAGGTCACCAATTTCACCGGTATCATCATTATTATCTGATTCTGAATCATCGTCGGAAGAATCGTCTTCGCCCCCATCATCTCCCTCCCCCTTATCATCGGAGTCATCTTTTTCATACCCTGGCTCATAGGCCGTAATATGGTAATCTTGCCAGTTTTCGCAACGTTCCGGCACCAACTTATATTCCAAGGGGTCATCAACTTTTCCTTGGCGACGAATTAAGGTAGGAACCGCTTTTTTTTCCATAAATTTTTCTAGGTGAG
Source organism: Alphaproteobacteria bacterium (assembly GCA_016699735.1). NCBI lineage: Bacteria > Pseudomonadati > Pseudomonadota > Alphaproteobacteria > Alphaproteobacteria bacterium. The sequence continues at coordinate 845,251 of CP065008.1, read as the reverse complement.
ATTTAATTATGTTCATCATCATTTGCTGTGTTGCCGGGATCTGGCGCTCTCCTACTGGCGAAGAAGCCGGAATCTTATGAGCTATGCTTCTCAACTCCCGACGCAACTGCGGGGTGAATTCCTTCTGCCATTCCTTTGTCACCTTTACGTGTTTTTTTTCATGCCTTAGAACCTCCCTGAATTCACAACTTTCCTGAGGATACTCGGATGCGATATGCACTACAGGCTGAATGTAAAACTTCATTTTTATTTTTGATACGCTTACACAAACCGCGTTGGGGTTGTTGCGCACAGGCGTGAACTCAAATTTGGCATCATAGTCTGCCCAAAAAGGGGCATTTCCGTCCTTACCCGTATGAAGCCCAAGGACAACACCCTTGCCCCAGTGACCGGTCCATGCCGTTAAGTACCACGCAGATGTTCCGCGGTAATATTTGGTCTTTAATGTTATTTTTTTTACTTCGGTTTCGGGGTTTGAGCGAGGGCAGGATTGCGCCTGCGCCTGCCCTGCAAACATGACGAAAACCAGTAAACACACGGGAATAAGTGGCAACAAGCGACGCATAATGATTTAGCCCCTAACGGTCAGAAAATACAGCTAACAGACTAATCGGGCTTGGAAAATATGTCAAAAAGAAAAAGCCCTTCCTTTAAGGGAAGGGCTTGTTTTCTTGTGCCTCAGTCTCTTACTTCTTTGCCTTTTTAGGCAGTTTTTTTGGATTGGCCGGCTTTTCCGGAGCTAATTCAATGCTGCCTCCGGCCTTTTCCACCGCAGCCTGAGCGGCTTTTGAGGCCTTGGTCAGTTTGAGATCAACTTTCGCTGACAGGGTTCCGGTTGCCAGCAACTTGATCCCGTCACGCTTGCGGCTGACCACGCCCGCCTTAACAAGCGTGTCTTCATCAATCGGCTTTTTGGGGTCTAGTTTCTTGGTGTCAATCGCCTCCTGGAGGTTTTCGAGGGTCAGTTCGACCAACTTGGTTGCGAATGCAGTGTTACGGAAACCTATTTTGGGCATACGCTGATAGAGCGGCATCTGGCCGCCCTCGAAGCCCTTGATGGCTACGCCTGTACGGGCCTTCTGGCCCTTGACTCCGCGCCCTGAGGTTTTACCCTTGCCGGAGCCAATACCGCGTCCGAGGCGGGTTCTTACTTTTTTTGAGCCTTCGCTCGGCTTTAGCGTATTGAGTTTCATGATAGTTTTTCCTTAATTTTTTTGTTTCTGCAGGTTCAGGCGATGTCCTCAACCTTTACCAGATGGTTAACCTTGGCGATCATGCCGCGCACGGAGGGTGTGTCTTCGAGTTCCTTGGTGCGGTTCAGCTTGTTCAGGCCGAGACCGATCAGGGTTGCGCGCTGGTAAGCCTTGCGGCCGATTGGAGAGCCAATCTGCGTGACGCGAACTGTCTTTCCGGAAGGCGAAGGTTTCTTCGCCTTAGACTCTTTGGGGGCTGCCACCTTTTTTGCCGGAGAAGCTTTCTTTTCCGCTGCAGGTTTTTTTGCCTTTTTTGTCTCTTCTGCCATTGTTCAAATCCTTAATCGTATAAACCTACTATATTATTCCTCGGATCCTTCGGGCGAATCGCTGGACTGAATCTCGCGGTTGGAGACGACTTCGCTGACCTTCTTGTTGCGGCGTGCCGCCACATGTCGCGGACTCTGAATTTTCTTCAGCGCATCGAAGGTCGCGTTCACCATGTTATAGGGGTTGCTGGAGCCGATGGCCTTGGCGACGACGTCCTGAATTCCCAGAGCCTCGAACACGGCGCGCATAGGGCCGCCGGCGATGATTCCCGTACCCTGCGGAGCGGAGCGGAGGTGGACTTTGCCTGCGCCGTCGGTACCCGTCACATCATGGTGGACAGTGCGGCCTTCGCGAAGAGGAACGCGGATCATGTTGCGGCGGGCCTGATCGGTGGCCTTGCGGATCGCCTCGGGCACTTCTTTGGCCTTGCCGTGACCGTGACCGACACGGCCCTTGCCGTCGCCAACGATTACAAGCGCGGAGAAAGCAAAACGACGACCGCCCTTTACGACTTTCGCCACGCGGTTGATACCCACCAAGCGCTCGATGAATTCGGGTTCCTCGTTTTGATTCTGCTTTTCAAACGCACGTGCCATATTTCATTTTTCCTTTTGATTAAAATTCCAGTCCGCCTTCGCGTGCCCCTTCAGCCAATGCCTTTACCCGGCCATGGTAGAGGTAGGGGCCGCGGTCGAAAACAACCTTGCTGACGCCCGCCTTTTTCGCACGTTCGGCAACGAGCTTTCCGACTTCAACGGCTGCATCCTTATTGGCTCCGTTCTTCAGCTTTTCCTTCAACTCCTTATCGAGAGTGGAGGCCGAAGCCAGAGTCTTGCCGCCAATGTCGTCGATAACCTGAGCGTAAATCTGTTTCCCCGAGCGGAAAACGGAGAGGCGCGGGCGCACCTCGCGTTTGCTGTTCTGCTCGATATTGACCCTGCGGATCTTGTTACGCGTACGGAACGTACGGCGATCTGCGGGCTTGAGTTTCCTAGATGCTGCCTTGGCCATGACTTTTCCTTACTTCTTCTTGCCTTCCTTGTATGCGATATATTCCCCGGCGTAGCGGATACCCTTGCCCTTGTAGGGCTCGGGTTTTTTGTGTTCGCGGATTTCTGCGGACACCTGCCCGACCCGTTGCTTGTCAATGCCGCTCACGGTCAGTTCGGTTTGTTTTTCAATTTCAACCTTGATCCCTGCAGGAACTGTGTAGCGAACCTCGTGCGAGAATCCAAGACTCATCACTATTTCTTTACCCTGAAGGTTGGCCCGCAAGCCAACGCCGTGTATTTCGAGTTTTTTCTTGTAGCCCTCGGTTACTCCAATGATCATGTTGTTCACCAAGGTCCGCATCGTCGGCCAAACTTCGCGTGCAACAGGGTTCTCAGTTTTCGGTGTCAGACGGACAACCTTGCTCTTTTTGCCGTCGTCGTTTTCCGCGTCTTCAATCGTCACGCCGATTTCATCGTGTACGTTGAGGCTCAGCTCACCGAGCTTGCCTTTCACCTTAACAGTCTGCCCCTGAAGCTGCACATCGACGCCTTCAGGGATTTCAACCGGGTTTTTACCAATACGAGACATTTCTCTTTTCCTCAATCAAGCTTCTGTTTTCGCCGATCTTTCTAGAAGACCCGGCATAGAATTTCACCGCCCACATTGGCCGCCCGCGCCTTGTAGTCCGGGAGGACGCCCTGCGGAGTCGATACGACCAGAATGCCCAGACCATTATAAAAGCGCGGCATATCCTTCACGCTGGTATAGACCCGGCGACCGGGAGTCGAGATACGGTCGATCTGGCGAATTACCCCAAGACCTTCAGCGTATTTCAGCTGAACTTCTATCGACTTGCGGTTGCTGCCCAAATCCTGAACCGTGTAGCCGCGGATGTAACCTTCGTCTTTGAGAACTTCGCAGACTTTTTCATGAAGGCGCGAATGCGGGCACTGCACCATCTTCAGTTTCGCTTTCTGGGCGTTACGGATGCGGGACAACATATCGCCGAGGGGATCATTCATGCTCATCGTTCAATCCTCCTACTTACCAGCTGGACTTGGTTACGCCAGGGAGCTGACCCTTGGCGGCCAGATCGCGCAATGCAATCCGGGACAGGCTAAACTTGCGGAAGTTACCACGCGGGCGCCCGGTGAGTTGGCAGCGGTTGCGGATGCGTATCTTCGCGGAGTTGCGGGGCATCTCAGCGAGTTTCAGCATCGCCTCGAAACGCTCTTCGGCCGAAAGGTCGAGGTTACGCACGGCCGCCTTAAGCTTCGCGCGCTTGACCGCGAGCTTCTTGACCAGCTTTCTGCGTTTTTTGTCTCTTTCTATCAAACAGAGTTTTGCCATTGTTTGTGTCTTCCTGTTGTTATCTTTCTAATGCTTCGTTTTACTCGCCGATCAATTTCTAAAGGGCATCTTGAACGCCCGCAGCAGTTCCTTGGCCTCTTCGTCGCTTTTTGCCGTTGTGCAGACGATGATGTCCATCCCCCGGATCTTGTCTACCTTGTCGTAGGTGATTTCCGGGAAGATGATATGCTCCTTGATGCCCATGGCGTAGTTGCCGCGGCCATCGAAGCTTCTGCCGTTAATGCCGCGGAAGTCGCGGACGCGGGGCAGTGCAATGGTCACCAGACGGTCGAGAAATTCGTACATACGGTTGCCGCGTAGTGTGACCTTCACGCCAATCGACTGGCCATCTCGGATTTTAAACGACGCGTTGGATTTCTTTGCCTTGCAGACCACCGGTTTTTGCCCTGCAATCAGAGAGAGGTCGTTAACGGCCTGATCGATGTGCTTGCGGTCTTGAGTCGCTTCGCCGACACCCATGTTAATGACGATCTTGTCGAGGCGCGGACGTTCGTGCGGGTTCTTGTAACCGAACTTCTTGTCGAGCGCGGGTACAATTTCCTTTTCGTATATTTCTTTATAGCGCGGTTTCATGGCTTTCTCGCTTTTCTATCCTTATTCAATCGTTTCGCCGGATTTGCGGGCGACGCGGACTTTCTTCCCGTCTTTGAGTACCTTGTATCCGACCCGCGTTGCTTCCCCCGACTTGGGGTCAAGCAGCGCCACGTTGGATACGTGAATGGACGATTCCTTTTTTTCAATGCCGCCCCCGGAAATCTGGGAGGGTTTGCGGTGGCGGGTTACCATATTCACGCCCTGCACGACCACGCGGTTTTCTTCGGTGAGGACTTTGAGAACCTCACCCTTTACTCCGCGGTCTTTACCGGCGAGGACGACAACTTTGTCGCCTTTTTTTATTTTACGCGCTGCCTTGGTCATCCTTACAGCACCTCCGATGCCAGAGAAATGATTTTCATGTAACCGGACGCACGCAGTTCGCGGGTCACGGGGCCAAAAATACGGGTGCCGATCGGCTCACCGTTATTGTTGATAAGTACGCAGGCATTACCGTCGAAACGGATCTGCTCGCCGTAGCGGCGCTTGAGGCCGAACTTCGTGCGCACGATCACGGCGCGGCGGACCTCGCCCTTTTTGACGCGACCACGAGGAATAGCATCCTTGATCGAAACCACGATGACATCGCCGATATTGGCAGTCCGGCGGTGGGAGCCGCCCAGAACCTTGATGCACTGGACTTCTCGGGCGCCGCTATTGTCGGCTACGGCCAGACGGGATTGCATCTGAATCATGATCAGGCGTCCTTCTTCGCTTTGGATTTCTTTTCAGAAGCAGCCTTTTTCGGGGCGGCTTCCTTTTTTGTCTTGGCTTCGTCCTTGCGGGCCTTTTTGCTTTCGGCCTTTTCAGCGGCCGGAGCCTGACCGGATTTCAGCTTGCGCTTTTCGGAGTTGCGGGGGGGGAGGAGCGCCTGCCCGTCCTTGCCGATGACCGCCCAACGCTTCGTACGGGAGAGCGGGCGGCATTCGATGATCTGGACACGCTCACCTTCCTTGCAGGTGTTGGCTTCGTCATGCGCCGTGAATTTTTGCGTGCTCTTGAGATATTTTTTATAAACGGGATGCATATAGCGCCGTTCAACGATGACCGTTACGGTCTTGTTGTTTTTTGCGCTGACGACATTCCCTTCGAGTATCCGACGTGGCATTTGTTTTGCTCCTCTTATCCTTTATGCCGCCTTGGTCTTTTTAGACGCGGCCTTTTTTGTTTCTGCCTTGGCTTTTTTGGGTTTATCCGCCGCTTTTTTCGGCGCCCTCCTGGCCTCTGGCGTTCCGGACTTCTTTTCGGTCAGAATGGTTTTGACACGAGCGATAGTGCGGCGCGTTTTGCGGATTTCAGACGTGTTTTCCAGTGTCCCCTGGGTTTTCTGAAAGCGGGCGTTGAACTGGTTCTTGCGGAGGTCCAGCAACAAAGCCTTCAACTCGTCTTCTGTTTTTGCGCGGATATCTTCGACGTTCATCAGTGGTTCTCCTCAGCATTGATACGGGCCACAAATTTGGTCTTGATCGGCAACTTGGCGGCAGCAAGGTCCAAGGCTTCGCGGGCCAACTCCTTGGAGACGCCGTCGAGTTCGAACATAATACGACCGGGTTTGATCCGGCAGGCCCAGAATTCAACCGGCCCCTTTCCTTTACCCTGACGCACTTCAAGAGGCTTCTTTGAAACCGGAACATCGGGGAAGACACGGATCCAGAGCTTGCCCTGACGTTTCAGGTGACGGGTGATCGCACGGCGCGCGGCCTCGATCTGGCGCGAAGTGATTCGATCAGGCTGGAGAGCCTTCAAACCATATTCGCCGAAGGCCAGTGTCGCTCCGCCCTTGGCATTGCCACGGATACGGCCCTTAAACTGCTTGCGGAACTTAAACTTCTTGGGGCTTAACATCTTTATTCTCTGTCTTGCTTACCTTGTTAAAACTCTATCTATCTCTGTCCCACCGGGGACGCCTCACACAAAAAAAATCTTGTCACATGGACTTTTTGTTCTCTGAACAATAGTTTCCATATGCTTGAGATTTTTGGCTGCCTTGGCAAATCCGGCGGAACCTTATCTCATTTCCCTGTCAAAATCCAGTCTTTTATAACTAATTTTTTCAGGGGGTAAAGTCCTTAAATCTCCCCGGCCTTGGTATCACCGGATCTCTTATCACGGGCGAGCGGATCGTGATCCATGATGTCGCCCTTGTAGATCCAGACCTTCACGCCGATGATCCCGTAGGTGGTCAGCGCTTCGGCCGTACCGTAGTCAATGTCTGCCCGGAGGGTATGCAGAGGCACCCGGCCTTCGCGGTACCATTCCATACGCGCGATATCGGCGCCACCCAGGCGACCCGAAACGTTAATCCTGATTCCCAGTCCGCCGAAGCGCAGGGCGTTCTGAACGGCGCGTTTCATGGCGCGGCGGAAAGATACGCGGCGCTCGAGCTGCTGGGCTACACCCTCAGCGCAAAGCTGGGCGTCGATTTCCGGTTTGCGGATCTCGACGATGTTGAGGCTGACGTCCCCACCGGCGCGGCGGGAGAGGTTTTGACGGAGCTTTTCGATATCTGCGCCCTTCTTACCGATGATTACACCGGGACGGGCCGTATGAACCGTAACTTTGGTGAGCTTTGCGGCGCGTTCGATGATCACCTTGCTGACGCCTGCGGGCTTCAGATGTTCAAAAATATATTCGCGCAGCTTGAGGTCTTCGACCAGCTTGTCTGCATAATCGCGTCCGGCGTACCAGCGGGAATCCCACGTCCGGTTGATGCCGACCCTCATACCTATTGGATTAACTTTCTGTCCCATGAATTATGCCTCGTCTGCTTCTTTAAGAATGATGGTCATATTGCTGATCGGTTTAATAATGCGTGTGCCGCGCCCTTTGGCCCGCGCACGGAAGCGCTTCATGGTGACGGACTTGCCGACATGGGCCTCCGCAACCACCAGACGGTCCGCATCCAGATTGTGATTGTTCACGGCGTTTGCGACAGCGGCCTGAAGGAGCTTGCGGACGCTTTCAGAGACGCGCTTTTTGGAGAACTCGAGATCGATCAAAGCCTTCGAAGCGCTTTTGCCCCGGATGGTCTGTGCCACGAGATTCAGTTTGCGCGGACTGATGCGGATATACTTGGCGGATGCTTTCGCCTCGTTTTCCTTCAGCCGTTTGGGATTTGCAGATTGACCCATGATATTTCTTCCTTCTTACCTTATGCTTCCTTGGTCGCCTTCTTGTCGCCGCCGTGACCGGTGAACGAGCGGGTCGGCGCGAATTCGCCCAATTTATGGCCGATCATCTGGTCTGTCACCAGAACAGGGATGAACTTCCGGCCATTGTGCACACCAAACGTCAGTCCCACCATGTTGGGCAGGATGGTCGAGCGGCGCGACCAGGTTTTGATGATGGTGTTCTTGCCGCTCGTGCGAGCCTCCTCGATCTTCTTGAGGAGATTTCTCTCGATGAACGGGCCTTTCCAAACGCTACGTGCCATGTGTTTTTCTCCTTAAAACTTATTTCTTCTTACGGCGGCGGATGATCGACTTGTTCGTCCACTTGGCCTTCTTGCGTGTCTTATAGCCCTTTGTTGGCTTGCCCCACGGGGAAACCGGATGACGTCCGCCCGATGTACGGCCCTCGCCGCCTCCGTGCGGGTGATCGACCGGGTTCATGGCAACGCCGCGGACCGTCGGGCGGCGGCCCTTCCAGCGGGTGCGTCCGGCCTTGCCGTCGTTGGCGTTCATGTGGTCGGGGTTAGAAACCGCGCCCACGGTCGCCATGCACTCGGCGCTGACGACGCGCAGCTCACCGGATGCCAGACGGATCTGGGCGTAGCCCTGATCGCGGCCCACAAGCTGCGCGAAGGTTCCGGCGGAGCGGACCATCTGTGCGCCCTTGCCGGGTTTCATTTCGATATTGTGAATGATTGTGCCCACGGGCATATTTTTGAGCGGGAGGGCGTTGCCGGGCTTAATGTCCGCGCTTTCGCCCGCGACGATTTTCGCGCCGGGCGCCAGACGCTGGGGCGCGATGATATAGCGGCGATCACCGTCAGGATATTCGATCAGGGCGATGAAGGCCGTGCGGTTCGGGTCGTATTCCAGTCGCAGGACGGTGCCTTCGATGTCTCTCTTGTCACGCTTCCAGTCGATGATGCGGTAGCGCTGTTTGTGACCGCCGCCGATATGGCGCGTTGTGATGTGGCCGTGGTTATTGCGACCGCCGCTCTTTTTCTTGCCTTCGGTCAGTTTCTTTTCCGGTGCCCCTTTCCAGAGTCCCTTGCGGTCCACCTGAATCAGCTGACGCTGACTGGGCGTTACAGGGTTGTATTTTTTCAGTGCCATCGTCTTCTTCCTTTAATCATCCCTTATCGGCGGATCACCATAGTTAAAACTTTACGTTCTTAAATTCCTGTTTCGGTGTCGATTGTCTGACCGGGCTCCAGAGTGATGATCGCCTTTTTGAAATCGGAGCGGCGGCCCTTCATTCCGCGGAAACGCTTAATTTTACCCTTTTGAATCAATGTATTGACGGATTTCACCTTCACACCGAAGAGAACTTCTACCGCCTGTTTGATCCTGGGTTTCGTCGCCTCGACAGGGACGCGGAAGGTCAACTGGGCGTTCTGGCTGCCCATCGTCGCCTTTTCAGTTACGTGCGGACGGCGGATGAGTTCGTACATCCATTCTGCCGCTTCTGCTTTTTTTGCCTTTGCCATCGCCTCAATCCTTTTTCTGTGCCTTATTCGCTCTTGAGTTTTTCCGTCAGGTCGTTGACCGCTTCCTTCGTCAGCACCAAAACATCGCGGCGCAGGATGTCATACACGTTCGCCCCCTGAGACGTCAAAACATCTATGCTCGGGATGTTCGCCGTTGCGCGGGCGAAATTCACGTCGATTTCCTTGCCGCCGACGATGAGAGCCGAGTTCAGCCCTAGTTTTTCCAGCGCCTTGGCCATCGGCTTGGTCTTGTGTTCCTTGGCCTTGACTTCGTCGATGATGACGATCTTGCCTTCTGCTGCCTTGGCCGACAGGGCGATTTTCAGGGCCAGCTTGCGAATCTTTTTCGGCAAATCGAACGCGTGGGAACGGATATGCGGGCCGAAAACCACACCGCCGCCACGATCCTGCGGCCTTTTCAGGTCGCCTGCCCTGGCGCGGCCCGTGCCTTTTTGCTTCCAGGGCTTTGCGCCTGTTCCGGTCACTTCGGAGCGCATCTGCACCTTGTGAGTGCCTGCACGGCGCTTGGAGAGTTGATAGTTCACCATGCGGTGCAGAATGTCCTTACGCACCTCGACGCCGAATACGGATTCATCGAGGGTGATTTCACCGACGTTCTTGTTATCAAGATTTTTGACTGCGAGTTTCATGGGTTATTCCTTTGCCTCACCGGAATTTTCGTTTTCTGCCTGCGGGGCGAGCTCAGGAGACTCTTCCTTCGCCTTTGCTGCGGAGGCGTCCTGTTTCAGACCAGCCGGGAATGGTGCGTCCTTAGGCAGGGGTTTCTTAACCGCATCGCGGATCAAAACCCATCCCTTTTCTGCGCCGGGGACCGCACCCTTTACGAGGATGATGCCTAGGTCGGTGTCCACATCCACGACCAGCAGATTCTGGCTGGTCGCACGGACATCGCCCATGTGTCCGGCCATTCTTTTGCCCTTGAACACACGGCCGGGATCCTGGCGCTGACCTGTCGAACCGTGCGAACGGTGCGAAACGGACACGCCGTGCGAAGCCCGCAGACCGCCAAAATTGTGGCGTTTCATACCGCCTGCGAAGCCCTTACCGATCGTCGTGCCGGTAACATCGACGAACTGGCCGGGTACGAAGTGATTGACCCCCAGTTCGGCCCCGACATCGAGAACGTTTTCATTCGTGACACGGAATTCGGCGAGTTTTTTCTTCGGCTCGACCTTCGCCTTGGCGAAATGGCCGCGGTTGGATTTGCTCGTGCGCTTGACCTTCGCCTTGCCCGCGCCAATCTGGAGCGCGACATAGCCATCTTTCGCCTCGCTGCGGACCGACACGACCTGGCAATCATCCACCTTCAGCACCGTGACCGGAACCTGACGCCCTTCGGCGTCGAATACCCGGCTCATGCCCTCTTTTCTTGCGATCAATCCTGTTCTCATAACAGCTTTCCTTTAATTAACTTTCTTGCTGATATTATCATCGAGGTCGGTCATATCCTCAATGTCATGATATCTTTCCAGTTTCTTGCCCAATGTGTGTAGCACCTGCTCCTGCTCCGCAGCGCTGCCGCATTCGATGGTGACATGACCATCAATGCCTGTGACCTGCACCACTGGCGTATTGTCCGGATAGCGGTCGAATTTCACGAGCCCGGTAATGCGGTCCGTGCTGATCATCTGTCCGTCCTTAAATCTCAGAATTTTAGCCATAGCGTTAATCCCTAATATTTGTTTTCTTATGCCGCCTGACCGATCTTGATTTCGACATCCACGCCGGAGGGAAGGTCGAGCTTCATGAGAGCATCGATCGTCTGGGGGGTGGGGTCTTCAATATCCATCAGCCGCTTGTGGGTCCGCATTTCGAACTGCTCCTGCGAACGCTTGTCCACGTGCGGGGAACGGATGACCGTAAAGCGCTTGATGCGGTTTGGCAAAGGCACCGGACCGCGAACGCGGGCGCCGGTTCGTTTTGCCGTATTCACGATCTCCGAAGCCGCCGTATCGAGTATGCGGTGGTCAAAGGCCTTGAGCGTTATGCGTATGCTTTGGGTTTCCATGATATGTCCCTTGTATCTTCGCGTTCTTACTCAATGATTTTGGAGACGACGCCGGCGCCGACGGTGCGGCCGCCTTCGCGGATCGCAAAGCGCAGACCCTCGTTCATCGCAATCGGGGTGATCAACTCCACTTCCATGTTGTTGATGTTATCCCCGGGCATCACCATCTCGGTCCCCGCCGGAAGATGCACCATCCCCGTCACGTCCGTCGTGCGGAAGTAAAACTGCGGGCGGTAGTTCGTGAAGAACGGCGTATGACGGCCCCCCTCTTCCTTGGAGAGGATATAAACCTCCGCCACAAACTTCTTGTGCGGCTTGATGCTGCCCGGCGCACACAGAACCTGACCGCGCTCAATATCCTCGCGCTTCGTCCCGCGCAGCAGGATGCCCACGTTGTCCCCGGCCTCTCCCGAGTCCAGCAGCTTGCGGAACATCTCAACGCCCGTGACCACCGTCTTCTGCGTTGCGCGGATGCCAACGATCTCAATCTCCTCGCCGACCTTGACCACGCCCTGCTCGATCCGGCCCGTCGCCACCGTTCCCCGACCCGAAATCGAGAAAATATCCTCAACCGGCATCAGGAACGGCTTGTCCTTCGGACGGTTGGGCTGCGGGATATACTCATCCACCGCCTTCATCAGCGCACGGATCGCATTCTCCCCAATCTCGGGATCGCGCTTCTCCACGCAGGCCAGAGCCGATCCCTTGATGATCGGAATCTCGTCGCCCGGAAACTCGTAAGATGAGAGAAGCTCGCGCACCTCCATCTCCACCAGTTCCAGCAGCTCAGGGTCGTCCACCTGATCCACCTTGTTCAGGAACACCACCAGCGCCGGTACACCCACCTGGCGGGCCAGAAGAATATGCTCACGCGTCTGCGGCATCGGCCCGTCCGCCGCGTTCACCACCAAAATCGCGCCGTCCATCTGGGCCGCACCTGTAATCATGTTCTTGATGTAGTCCGCGTGACCCGGGCAGTCCACGTGCGCGTAGTGACGGTTCGTCGTCTCATACTCCACGTGCGCCGTTGAAATCGTAATCCCCCGCGCCTTCTCCTCAGGAGCCTTGTCAATCTGATCCACCGTCTCGCCCTTACCAAAAATACCCGCCAACGCCGCCGTCAGCGTCGTCTTCCCATGGTCCACGTGACCAATCGTCCCAATATTACAGTGCGGCTTGTTCCGCTCAAATTTCTCTTTTGCCATGGTCTTTTTCCTTCCTTATCTATAAAATTTAATTAGCTCTTGCCCCCGAGGGATGCCCTGACTTCTTCCGCAATGTTTGAGGGCACTGGCTCGTAGTGGTCAAACTGCATGGTGTATTGTGCGCGGCCCTGCGACTTGGAGCGGAGGTCGTTGATGTAGCCGAACATCTGCGCCAGCGGCACCAGAGCGGTGATGACTTTTGCGTTTCCGCGGTTTTCCATGTTGTTGATCTGTCCACGGCGGGAGTTCAGATCGCCGATAATGTCGCCCATGTATTCCTCGGGCGTCACCACTTCGACCTTCATCATCGGCTCAAGGAGCTGGGGCCCGGCTTTCGCCATCCCTTCCTTGAAGGCGGCCTTGGCCGCGATTTCGAAGGCGAGAACGGACGAGTCCACATCGTGGTATGAACCGTCCACGAGGGCGATCTTCAGATCCACGCAGGGGAAGCCGACGATCACGCCGGTTTCCTTGGCGATCGTCAAACCCTTTTCCACGCCGGGGATGTATTCCCTTGGAACTGCGCCGCCGACGATCTTGCTTTCAAATTCGAAGCCTGATCCGCGTTCGCCCGGTTCAAAAACCAACTCGATTTTTGCGAATTGTCCGGCACCGCCGGTCTGTTTCTTGTGCGTGTAGGTCACGCTGGCTTTTCTTGTGATCGTCTCGCGGTAGGCCACCTGCGGCTTACCGATATTGGCTTCCACTTTAAATTCGCGGCGCATCCGGTCTACGAGAATGTCGAGGTGGAGCTCGCCCATGCCCTTCATGATGGTCTGGCCGGATTCGTGGTCGACGGAGACACGGAAAGACGGGTCTTCGGCCGCCAAACGCTGCAACGCGATGCCCATTTTCTCCTGGTCGCTCTTGGTTTTCGGCTCAACGGCGATTTCAATGACCGGCTCGGGGAATTCCATGCGCTCAAGGACGACCTGTTTGTTGACGTCGCACAGCGTGTCTCCGGTCGTGGTTTCCTTGAGGCCGACGAACGCCACGATATCTCCGGCGTGCGCGATGCTGATTTCCTCGCGGTTATTGGAGTGCATGAGCAGCATCCGACCGACGCGCTCGCGCTTGCCTTTAACCGAATTCTGAACATAGGAGCCCGATTCAATCACACCCGAATAGATGCGTGCGAATGTCAGGGTTCCCACGTAGGGGTCGTTCATGATCTTGAAGGCCAGAGCGGAGAACGGCTCGGCATCGTCAGGTTTGCGGATTTCATCCTCATCGGAATCCACCTTCTTGCCTTTCATTTCGCCCACATCCAGCGGACCGGGCAGATAATCTACGACCGCGTCCAGCAGAGGCTGTACGCCTTTATTCTTGAAGGCAGAGCCGCACATCATTGGGATGATTTTGAAAGCGATCGTCCCCCTGCGGATACATTTTTTCAGAGTGGCGATGTCCGGCTCTTTTCCTTCCAGATACATCTCCATCGCGGCGTCATCCATTTCGACGGCCATTTCAATCAGCTTTTCGCGGTATTCCTTCGCCTTATCCTTAAGATCGGCGGGAATTTCCACGATGTCAAAGGAAGCGCCCAGAGTTTCGGCGTTCCAGATGATTGCATTCATGTTCAGAAGGTCCACGATGCCTACGAAATCGCTTTCGAGACCTATGGGAAGAGTCAAAATAAGAGGATTGATGCCGAGGCGTTTTTTGACGCTGTCCACGCAATCGTAGAAATCGGCGCCGATCTTGTCCATCTTGTTGGCGAAGATAATCCGGGGCACCCGGTATTTGTCGGCCTGACGCCAGACGGTTTCGGTCTGCGGCTCTACGCCCTGGTTACCATCGAGCAGGCATACCGCGCCGTCGAGGACGCGCAATGAGCGCTCGACTTCAATCGTGAAATCCACGTGTCCGGGGGTGTCGATAATGTTGAGACGGAACATTTCGCCGGGATGCGTTCCGTTGGCCGGGCCTTTCCAGAAGGTGGTCGTGGCGGCAGAGGTAATCGTGATCCCACGCTCCTGCTCCTGCTCCATCCAGTCCATGGTGGCGGCACCGTCATGCACTTCGCCGATCTTGTGCGATTTTCCGGTGTAATAGAGGACGCGCTCAGTGGTCGTCGTTTTACCAGCGTCGATGTGAGCCATGATGCCGAAGTTGCGGTAGCGGTCCAAGGGGTATTCGCGTGCCATGATGTCTCTCTTTATCCGTTCCGTTTACTTAGTCTATTCTGCGTGATTACCAGCGATAGTGCGCGAAGGCCTTGTTCGCCTCGGCCATCTTGTGGGTGTCTTCGCGTTTTTTCATCGCTGCGCCACGCTCGTTAGCTGCCTCGAACAATTCCGCTGCGAGACGGTCCTTCATTGTTTTTTCACCGCGTCGGCGGGCCGAATCGATAATCCAACGGATGGCCAGCGCCAAGGCGCGCTCATTGCGGACCTCGACGGGAACCTGATAGGTTGCACCACCGACCCGGCGGGAACGTACCTCGATGCGTGGACGGACGTTTTTAAGGGCGTCATGGAAGAGGCGCAGACCCCGGCTCTTGACCGCGATTGCATCGTCCAGATCAGACTCTACGGGGGCTGCACCGTCCCTCTCTTTGTCCTTTTTATTTTCGTTGGCCGATTTTTTCTCAAGAGATTCAATGGCTCCGTAAACGATCGATTCCGCTACAGCCTTTTTCCCCTGCTCCATTACGCAGTTGATGAATTTAGACAGGACCAAGTCCCCAAACCGGGGGTCTGGAAGAATTTCTCTTTTATCTGCTCTGCGACGACGTGACATGTGCTTTTTTCCTCACTTAATACTTATTTCGGGCGTTTGGCGCCGTAACGGGAACGGGACTTCCTGCGGTCCTTAACCCCCTGCGTGTCCAGGGTTCCGCGGATGATCGTATAGCGAACGCCCGGTAAGTCCTTGACCCGACCCCCGCGGACCAGAACAACGGAGTGCTCTTGAAGATTGTGACCTTCGCCGGGGATGTAGCAGATGACCTCAAGGCCCGTGGTCAGACGCACCTTGGCAACCTTCCGAAGCGCGGAGTTCGGCTTTTTCGGGGTTGTCGTATAGACGCGGGTGCATACGCCGCGGCGCTGCGGATTGCTTTTGAGCGCCCGGTTCTTTTTGCGTTTTACCGTTTTTTTCCGCGGCTTGCGGATCAACTGCTGAATGGTTGGCATCGTTTTGCCCACTCCTTCGTTAAACAAAATTAAAACCCCGCACCGCAGGGCCGTGCATTTTCTTTCATGGATGGCGGCATGTAGCGCGGATTTTTGCGGGTTGTCAAGTGACATCCGCATTTTTCCGCAGAGCATCCGCCCGCCTGGTCCGCGCTAAAGAAGATCCAAGCACTTTATCGGCGGATGTTGCGCTTGATCTACTTGGTGCTTTTGGGGGTCAATCCCGAGCCCTTTCGATAAAGCCTACAGCTGCGTTTAAGCTCCTTTTACAGGCCGATTCTTTGGCCCGGAAACGGCTTACAGCCAGCCAATCCGTAATCAGTGGCGCGGACTATAGCTGTGGGTCAAAAGCGTGTCAAGCTTTGAATCTGTTAAAAGCTGTTTGCCGCCTGTTCTCAAAGCCCCTATTGTTTAAGGGAGCTTGTAGGGGTAAGTTTTACGGGGATTAGCTTTGCTTATTAGAAGATCTGTATTTGTTGATCTTTTCCTAATCGCCTTGATGGGTTTAGGAGCTCTTTGGCTTGTGTTTTTCAACGGTTTTCCCATCGGAGATGATTACAAGAACCAAATCATAGCCTATGAAGCATTTAAAGAACAAGTACAAGCCGGAGAGCTATACCCAAGGTGGCTTCATAATATCAATCACGGCTTTGGTGGCGCCAATCTGTTTTTTTATCCCCCCCTGATTTATTATGTCAGCTATTTTATTGATATCGTCGGACTTCAACAGTTTGATACTCTTCATGTTCTAATTCTTAACGTTTCTTTCTTCCTAATTTTATCAGGCATTACCTGCTACTTTTGGCTTTCATCATTTTGTTCAAGGTACGCTTCTGTTGTCGGTGCCCTTCTTTACATGATCGCGCCCTACCATTTATTTATCGATGTTTACGAGCGTAATAACGTGGCCGAATTTGCGGCCTTTGCTTGGATTCCCTTGCTGTTTTTGCTTTCTTTACGGCAGCCATTCCCCAAGTATGTTCTCGGTATCTTACTGGCACTAGTCTATGCGCTTTTCCTTGTCACCCACCTGCCCAGCGCCGTCTTCGTGACACCTTTTCTGGTTTTTGCGAAGGGCTGCAGTATTTTGACTGCTCATGAACGTAGTATTGAAAAGATTTCGACCTTTGGCGTTTTTCTGTTTTGTCTTTTTCTTGGCGGGTGCCTTGCAGGCATTTACCTCTACCCTGCTTTAACTCTGCTAGATTCCGTGCGTTCGCAAGTGCTTTGGAGCGGCCCCTTTTATGACTACAAGCAATGGTTCCTGTGGTGGCCCTCCTCTTCATGGCCTCCGGTCTTCAAAAACTACGGAGTGCTGCTTTTTGCAATCGCCAGCTTTCAGTTTTTTGTTCCTCTTGCCCTGTTTGTTTATTTTTTTCTCAACTTGGACGAAAGTAGAGTCAAAGATGGTCTTCCTTTCATGCTTTCTGCTGGTTTTTGTTTTTTCCTGATGACGCCCTTTTCTCATTTCGTTTGGGTTCTTTTTGAACCTTTACAGAAAATTCAATTTCCTTTTCGGCTCCTGATGCTTTCGGACTTTTTTTTCGTTTCGTTGATCGCGTTTTTTATTTCAATGCCTCCATCGGGTAGACAGAATGACCGTTTCGTGTCTTTTTTCAGACTCTGCCTTATATCTTCCGCCTTTTTTGCCCTCAGTTTGTTTACCTTCAACTTCGTGAGGCTTTCGTGGCATCCTGACTCGGCGTTTTTTGAATATCGTATCAAGCACAAGATCCTTACCGGCGAGTTTATACCGAAAAACAAGGAAATGACGGTCACTATTCATGATTTCGTCGAAAAGACGCCTGCGTACCCGCTATGGAGGTTTGACGGCCCTCTTGCCGAGGTCACGATTATGAAGAATTTGCCGAGGCAGATGGTTTTTCGAGTTAATTCACCAGACCAGACAGTTTTTATCTTGAGGCAATTTCACTTTATCGGTTGGCGTTCACAGATTACGTTTGAAGACGGCAACCACAACGATTTGGTGATAAGCCCTCTTGAGCCCTATGGTCAGATTTCTGTGAATTTGCCGCCAGGAGCCTACACATTGTCTTTTTTCATACCCGCTCTGCCTCAGGAGCAAGTCGGCGCTTTGATCAGTCTTTCAGGCTTAGTAGCCTGGCTATTTCTCTTTCTTTATTCTTGCTTCAAAGTCAGGATGGGTAAACACACATAAAAAAAAGAAGAACCCCTTTTCGGGGTTCTTAGAAATACAGTTCATATTATTCGGTGCTATCCCGCTGCAACTTCCTTGCGCGGGCGGGATTCTGAACTTTCATGTTGTGCTTCGGCAGAAGCCTGATCTTCGAGGCTTTCGGGTTTTGGCATATTGGCCAGAACCTCTTCGTCGCGTTCAGCGGCGAGACGTTTCATCTGGTTCACGAATGCGCCGGTTCCCGCCGGGATCAGGCGGCCGACGATGACGTTCTCCTTGAGGCCGTTCAGGCGGTCCACCTTGCCGTTGACGGCGGCATCGGTGAGGACACGCGTCGTTTCCTGGAAAGAGGCGGCCGAGATGAAGGAACGGGTCTGCAGCGAGGCCTTCGTGATCCCCTGAAGGACCGGTTTGCCCTCTGGTGCGATCTTTCCTTCCTCGATATAGCGTCGGCGCGCTTCCTCGAACTCCTCCCGGTCGATATGCTCTCCGGCCAGGAACGTGGAGTCGCCGGTGGTGGATACCTCCACCTTCTGCATCATCTGGCGGACAATCACCTCAATGTGCTTATCGTTGATCCGAACGCCCTGCAGGCGGTAAACCTCCTGTACCTCGTTCGTCAGGTATTCGGCCAGCGCCTCTACACCCAGAATATTCAGGATATCGTGGGGCACTAGCGATCCGTCGAGCAGACGGTCGCCCTTGCGGACGAAGTCGCCTTCCTGAACGGCCAAGTGGCGTCCCTTCGGGATCAGGTATTCGCGGGCTTCCTCATCTACATTGACCGGGCGGACGACAATCCGGCGCTTGGACTTGTAGTCCTTGCCGAATTCAACGTAACCGTCCAGTTCTGCGATGACCGCAAAATCCTTGGGGTGGCGGGCTTCGAATAGTTCGGCCACACGCGGGAGACCCCCGGTGATATCGCGGGTCTTCGAGGTTTCACGGGGGATACGGGCGACGATATCCCCTGCCTTGACTTCCTGTCCGCTTTCGACGGAGAGGAGCGTGTCCACTGATAGTTCGTAGTTCGCAGGCAGACCGTTGGGCAGCTTGATGATGTTGCCCTTTTTGTCCAGAAGCGCGATGCGCGGTTTGAGGTCACTTCCCTTGGGTTGTGAACGCCAGTCGATGACGCGGCGGGAAGAAATTCCGGTTGCTTCGTCGGCCTGATCGACGACGGAGATTCCCTCCACCAGATCGAAGTAATGGGCAACACCGTCCTTTTCGGTAATGACCGGAAGGGTGTAGGGATCCCATTCGGCCATTTTTTCTCCGGCCTTGACCTTGGCGCCGTCTTCGATCAAGAGGCGTGCGCCGTAGGGAACGCGGTAAGTTGCCTTGTCGGCGCCCTTTTTGTCCTGAATGACGAGTTCCGTGTTGCGGCCCATGATGATGGTGACACCGGCGGAGTTCTTAACGAGGTTCTTGTTGCGGATTTCAACCTTGCCTTCGATATTCGCATCGACATGGGAGCGCTCAGCGCCCTTCTGCGCCGCGCCGCCAATGTGGAACGTCCGCATGGTGAGCTGGGTTCCCGGCTCGCCGATAGACTGGGCCGCCATCACGCCGATGGCCTCGCCAACGTTGACTTCGGTTCCCCGGGCCAGATCGCGGCCATAACATTTGGAGCAAATGCCATGATTATCCCCCTGGCAAACCAGAACGGAACGGACCTTGACTTCGTCCACGCCCGCGGTTTCTACCTGCTCGGCTGTAACCTCATCAATGATGATCCCGGCGCCAGCAATCGTCTTGCCGGTGAGGGGACTCTTGATATCCGTAGACGGCACACGGCCGAGGATGCGTTCGGACAGAGAGACTATGACATCGGGACCGTTCATCACGGCGCGCATCATGATTCCGTTTTCCGTTCCGCAATCATGCTGGGTGATGATGGCGTCCTGCGCGACATCAACCAGACGGCGGGTGAGGTAACCCGAGTTCGCGGTCTTCAGCGCCGTGTCGGCCAGACCCTTCCGGGCGCCGTGGGTGGAGTTGAAGTATTCGAGAACCGAAAGACCTTCCTTGAAGTTTGAGATAATAGGGGTTTCGATGATCTCGCCCGAGGGTTTAGCCATGAGGCCGCGCATTCCCGCTAACTGGCGGATCTGGGCCGCGGAACCCCGTGCGCCCGAGTGCGCCATCATGTAGACGGCGTTCAGCTTTCCGGATTCGATGTTGGATATGCCCTTCATCATCGCGTCCGCGACTTCGTCGGTGCAACGCGACCAGATATCGACGACCTTGTTGTATTTTTCACCCTTGGTGATCAGACCATCCATGTATTGCTGCTCGAATTCGCTGACTTTTTCGTAAGCGGCATCGACCAGTTTCTTTTTTGCCTCGGGGATGACGAGGTCGTCCTTACCGAAGGAAATGCCCGCGATACAGGCATGACGGAAGCCAAGCTTCATCAAACGGTCGCAGAAAATGACCGTTTCCTTCTGACCGCAATAGCGGTAGACGATGTCAATCAGGGACATGATTTCCTTTTTGGTCAGCACCTGATTGATTAGCGCGAACGGCACCTGCGGGTGGCGCGGGAGCAATTCAGACATGAGAATACGTCCTGGTGTGGATTCAACCAGAACGGTTTTCGGATTGCCCTGTTCGTCCACATCACGGTAGCGGCACTTGATCTTGGCGTGCAGGCTGACGACATTTTCCTGAAGCGCGTGGGCGATTTCCCCGGCACCGCGGAAGATCATGCCTTCACCGATTTCACCGTCGCGGCCAATGGACAGATAGTAAAGGCCGAGAACGATATCCTGCGTCGGAACAATAATTGGCTTGCCGTTGGCGGGCGAGAGGATGTTGTTGGTGGACATGATCAGACAACGAGCTTCAAGCTGCGCCTCAATCGAGAGCGGGACGTGAACAGCCATCTGGTCCCCGTCGAAGTCGGCGTTGAACGCCGTACAGACGAGCGGATGAAGCTGGATCGCCTTGCCCTCGATCAGGACCGGCTCGAACGCCTGAATGCCGAGGCGGTGCAGCGTGGGCGCCCGGTTCAGGAGAACGGGGTGCTCGCGGATGACTTCCTCAAGGATATCCCAGACTTCGGGGCGTTCCTTTTCGACCATGCGCTTGGCGGCCTTGACCGTCGAGGCCAGACCGTAAATTTCCAGCTTGTGGAGGATGAACGGCTTGAATAGTTCTAAAGCCATTTTCTTGGGCAAGCCGCATTGATGCAGCTTGAGTTCCGGGCCAACCACGATCACGGAGCGGCCGGAATAGTCCACACGCTTGCCGAGCAGGTTCTGACGGAAGCGCCCCTGTTTGCCTTTGAGCATATCGGAGAGGGATTTCAGCGGGCGTTTGTTCGCGCCGGTAATCACACGGCCACGACGGCCGTTATCGAACAAGGCGTCTACGGCTTCCTGCAGCATCCGCTTTTCGTTGCGGACGATGATGTCCGGGGCGCGGAGTTCGATCAGGCGGCGCAGACGGTTGTTCCGGTTGATGACGCGACGGTAGAGATCGTTCAGATCGGAGGTCGCAAAGCGGCCGCCATCGAGGGGAACGAGTGGGCGCAGTTCGGGCGGGAGGACCGGGACAGTGTCCAGAATCATCCATTCCGGGCGGGTGCCGGACGTGATAAAGGCCTCGACCAGTTTCAGGCGCTTGACGAGCTTCTTACGCTTGGCTTCGGAGCTGGTTTCACGCAGGTCTTCCTCGACCTTCAGGCGTTCCTGCTCCAGATCAATCGCGGAGAGGATTTCCTTGAGCGCTTCGGCGCCGATTCCGGCGCGGAAAGATTCCTCGCCGTATTCGTCCTGGGCGTTGTAATAATCGTCTTCGGAGAGAAGCTGCATCGGCTTGAGCGGAGTCATGCCCGGTTCGATGACGATGAAGTTTTCGAAATAGAGGACGCGCTCCAGCTCTTTGAGAGTCATATCGATGATGAGGCCGATCCGGCTCGGCAGCGATTTCAGGAACCAAATATGCGCGACGGGCGAGGCCAAGGAGATGTGGCCCATGCGTTCGCGGCGGACGCGGGTCAGGGTCACTTCGACGCCGCATTTTTCGCAGATGATTCCCTTGTATTTCATACGCTTGTATTTGCCGCAAAGACATTCATAGTCCTTCACGGGTCCGAAGATACGGGCGCAGAAGAGTCCGTCCTTCTCTGGTTTGAAGGTCCGGTAATTGATGGTTTCGGGTTTTTTTACCTCGCCGAAGGACCAGCTGTTGATCTGCTGCGGAGATGCAATAGAAATGCGGATCGTGTCAAAGCTCTGCGGTCCGGTCGGCTGGCCAAACAAGTTCATCAGTTCATTCATCGTCTTCGCCCTTTTCTCTTCTGTCTTGGTCCTGATTTTAATCAATCAGGGTGAAATTCACTGTGGTTACTACGCGCACTTTTTTCTCGATCGAGGCCTGTTCGTTCTCCACCTCGTCACCGTATGCGGAGAGGATATTGAACCATCCCTGATCGGCGGAAAGAATCTTTCCCACCTTGCTGTTGGAATCCTGCGCGAAGCGAGTGGCCGCGTCGCGTGCGTTACGGGTCGCCTCGGCGATCATGTCCGGCTTGACCTCGTTCAGTTTGGTGTACATATACACCGGGTCGGAATTGGTGAGCAGAACGTCCTGCGCGATCAAGGCGAAGGTATTCTGTGCGGCCTTTTCGATCTCCCGCACCTTGGGACTGCGGACCGTTATGGTCTGGGTCATTTCAAAGGTGTTCTTGTATTCCTGGACCTCTCCGACCTGCGCGGCGACTTCGCGGCCCTGAAAAAGGGAAATGCTCTTGCGGGCGTATTCCTCTGGTGCGAAGCCATTCTGTTTCAGGAAGGATTCGATCGCCTGCTGGTTGGTCTGCAGCTTCTGGCGAGCGGCAGGAAGATCCCATTCCTTGACGCTGTGGGATATGCGCCAGACGCCGAGATCGGCCTCGACGCTCTTTTCCGCCAGCCCCTTGACGGAAACAACCCCCTGCTGTGCGTTGAAGCGGATCATCCCCTCGCGCAGGAACAAGCCTCCGGCGGCGATGGACGCCGCCAGAACCAATGCAGACAGGAATGTCGCGATCGCTTGCATCAGTCTTTCCGTCCGCCCTTACCCTTACTTAGCGGTTTGCTTCATATCGACATTCAGGCCCAGAGCCTTCAGTTCCTTGGTCAGGACGTTGAAGGATTCGGGGATTCCGATTTCGAAGTTGTCTTCACCGCGCACAATCGCCTCGTAGACCTTGGAGCGGCCCGCCACGTCGTCGGACTTGACGGTGAGCATCTCCTGCAGCGTATAGGCGGCACCGTAGGCCTGAAGCGCCCAGACTTCCATTTCCCCGAAGCGCTGGCCACCGAACTGGGCCTTACCGCCCAGAGGCTGCTGCGTGACGAGAGAGTACGGCCCGATGGAACGGGCGTGAATCTTATCGTCCACAAGGTGATGGAGCTTGAGCATGTACATGTAGCCGACGGTGACCGGGCGGTGGAAATATTCGCCTGTGCGGCCGTCGATCAGGCGGACCTGACCGGAGCGGTCGAGGCCGGCCTTCTGCAGCAACTCGGTGATGTCCTGTTCATGTGCGCCGTCGAAGACGGGGGTGGCCATCGGCACACCGACGCTGACGTTCTTGCACATCTCGATCAGGTCGCCCTGTTCAAGCTGGCTGACACGATCCTTGAACTCGCGTTCGCCGTAAACGTCCTTGAGCTTGCCGTGCAGGTCTTTCATTTCCTGCTCGGTCGGCTTTTTGGCGTTTTCGAAGGCCGCGATAATCTGGCCGATCTGCTTGCCGAGGCTTGCGGACGCCCAACCCAGATGGGTTTCGAGAATCTGTCCCACGTTCATCCGCGAGGGTACGCCCAGAGGGTTCAGAACGAGGTCAACAGGCGTTCCGTCATCCAGATAGGGCATATCCTCGGCCGGCATGATCTTGGAGACCACACCCTTATTGCCGTGACGTCCCGCCATCTTGTCGCCGGGCTGCATCTTGCGTTTTACAGCCACGAAGACTTTGACCATTTTCATCACACCAGGAGGCAGTTCATCGCCGCGCTGGAGTTTTTCGACCTTGTTTTCGAAGCGTTTCTTGAGATCATCGACGGCGGCATCGAAGGTTTTGGTCATAGCCTCTATTTCGGCCATGCGCTTCTCGCTTTCGACAGAGACAAGACGCCAGAGGCCGCGCTTGATTTCCGCGAGATCGGCTTTCTTGATCGATTCGCCTTTTTTCAGCTTGGCTTCCTTGGGAGCCGAGGCCAGTTTCTGCCCGACCAGCATTTGTTCCAGACGACCGTAGAAGCCATCTTCGAGGATGCGGCGCTCGTCATCGCGGTCTTTGGCCAGACGCTCGATTTCGGCTTGCTCGATAGAAAGCGCTCGAGCATCCTTATCGACGCCGCGGCGGTTGAAGACGCGGACTTCGACAATCGTTCCGATGGCTCCGGGCGGCAGGCGCAGGGAGGTATCCTTCACGTCCGCGGCCTTCTCACCGAAGATGGCGCGCAGGAGTTTTTCCTCGGGCGTCATCGGGCTTTCGCCCTTGGGTGTGACCTTACCGACCAGAATATCGCCGGGGGCGACTTCGGCGCCGATGTGCACGATTCCCGCCTCGTCAAGGTGCTTGAGCGCCTCTTCGCCGACGTTGGGGATGTCGCGGGTGATTTCTTCGGTTCCCAGCTTGGTGTCGCGGGCCATGACCTCAAATTCCTCGATATGGATCGAGGTGAAGACGTCATCGCTGACGATGCGTTCGGAGATGAGGATGGAGTCCTCGAAATTGTAGCCGTTCCAAGGCATGAACGCCACAAGGACGTTGCGGCCCAGAGCGAGTTCGCCGAGGTCGGTCGAAGGACCGTCCGCCACGATATCGCCCGCCTTGACCTCATCTCCGACTTTTACGAGCGGGCGCTGGTTGATGCAGGTGTTCTGGTTGGAACGCTGGAATTTGGAGAGTTTGTAGATGTCCACGACTGGATCATCGGCCTTTTCAAACTCGGTGGCCTGAACGACGATCCGGGTCGCGTCCACCTTGGTCACGATGCCGGCGCGACGGGCAGAGACGGCGGCGCCGGAATCCCGCGCTACCGTTGCTTCCATGCCTGTGCCGACGATCGGGGCGGCCGAGCGCAGCAGCGGAACGGCCTGACGCATCATGTTCGATCCCATGAGGGCGCGGTTCGCGTCGTCATTCTCAAGGAACGGGATCAACGAGGCCGCGACAGAGACGATCTGCTTGGGCGAAACGTCAATATATTCGATCGTTTCGGGCTGGGACATGATGTTCTCGCCGGCCTGACGGCAGGAGACGAGTTCGCTTTCGAACTTGCCCGACTTATCGAGTACGGAATTCGCCTGCGCGATCACGTATTTGGCCTCTTCCATCGCGGACATATAGACGACTTCATCGGTCACTTTGCCCTTTGAGACTTTGCGGTAAGGGCTTTCGATGAAGCCGTATTTATTCACGCGGGCAAAGGTGGCCAGCGAATTAATCAGACCAATATTCGGGCCTTCGGGCGTTTCGATCGGACATATCCGACCGTAATGGGTCGGGTGTACGTCGCGGACTTCGAAGCCGGCGCGCTCGCGGGTCAGACCGCCGGGGCCAAGGGCCGAGAGGCGGCGCTTGTGCGTGATTTCCGAGAGCGGGTTGGTCTGGTCCATAAACTGGGAGAGCTGCGAGGAGCCGAAGAACTCGCGCACGGCGGCCTGGGCTGGCTTCGAGTTGATCAGGTCGTGGGGCATATAGGTATCGATATCCACGGAGGACATCCGTTCGCGGATCGCCCGTTCCATGCGGAGAAGGCCGATACGCATCTGATTTTCCATGAGTTCGCCGACCGAGCGGACCCGGCGGTTTCCGAGGTTGTCGATATCGTCCACCTCGCCGCGGCCATCTTTCAGGCCATGGAGGTATTTCACGATCGCCAGAATGTCGGCCTTACTCAGAACGCGGAACTGATCGTCTGCCTCTAGGTCGAGACGGGCGTTCATTTTGACCCGACCCACAGAGGACAGGTCGTAGCGCTCGGCATCGAAAAAGAGCGATTGGAAGAGCGCCTCGGCGGATTCCACTGTCGGGGGTTCGCCGGGTCGCATAACGCGGTAGATATCCACCAGCGCTGCTTCACGGGTGTCGCACTTGTCAGCCAGCAGTGTATTGCGGATATAGGGTCCAACATTGAGGAAGTCGATGGACAGAACAGGAATTTCGCTGACGCCCAGTTCCTCAAGTTTGGCAAAATCTTCCTGCGCGATTTCATGGCCGGCCTCGAAAAGAACCAGTCCGGTTTTTTGGTCAAAGATATCAACGGCGAGGAAGTTGCCGACGAGGTTTTCGCTCTCGACGCGGACTTCCTCCAATCCAGCCTCGGCCAATTTTTTGGCCGCTCGTGCAGTGATCTTTTCCCCGGCCTTGGCAACAGTGCGTCCGGTTTTCGCGTTTATCAGATCGTAATTCAGCTTGATCCCACGCACCCTGTCCGGGTTGAAAGCCGTGCGCCAGCCCTTTTTGTCCTGTTCGTAGACAATCACATCGTAGAATGTCTTCAGGATTTCCTCGTTTGACATTCCCTGGACTAGCAGCGGGTCGATATCTTCGCCCTTGTCTTCGGCTTTCTTGCGGAGTTTTTCGGTTTCCGCGCTGTGCAGACAGCGTAGCAGAGTGGTTAATGGCAGCTTGCGGCGACGGTCGATACGGACAAACATGATGTCCTTGGCATCGAATTCGAAATCGAGCCATGAGCCGCGGTAGGGGATGACACGAGCCGAGAAGAGGTATTTACCGGAAACGTGGGTCTTGCCGTTGTCATGGTCGAAGAAGACGCCTGGGGAACGGTGCATCTGGGAGACGATAACCCGCTCCGTGCCGTTCACGACGAAGGTTCCGTTATTGGTCATCTGGGGCATATCGACCATATAGACGTCCTGCTCCTTGATGTCCCGAATCGAACGGAGCCCCGAATCAGGATCCACATCAAAGACCGAGAGGCGCAAGGTCACGCGCAGTGGTGCGGCGTAAGTCATCCCCCGCTGCTGACACTCATCCACATCGTATTTGGGATCTTCGAATTCGAATTTTACGAAATCAATTTCCGCACGGTCGCTGAAATCCTTAATCGGGAAGACGGAGGAGAAAACCTCCTGAAGGCCACGCATTTCTCGGTCTTCGGCGCGAACGTCCTTTTGAAGGAACAGTTCGTAGGAATTGCGCTGCACCTCGATGAGGTTGGGCATCTGGGCGACTTCGCGGATGCGTCCGAAATTGCGCCGGATCCTCTTGCGGCCGGTAAAGCTGCTGATATCGTTGGCCTGCGTTACTGCTCTTGAGGTCTTGGCTGCGCTCATTTCTTCTCACCTTTTAAAAATTCCAAAAGTTGCTAATCAAGCAAACAAAAACAACCTGTTGCCCCTTCAACATCAGGGTAACAGGTTCAAATCCCTAGTTTTTCCGCAAAGCGGCATCCGTTACGGGTACGGGTTTCACGTCTGTCTCAGAAATTTTGTAAGCTATATGGACCATCGTTTTGCTGTTTGTCAACCTTCATTCCATGAAATATTAGCATTTCCCACACCCTTAAAGTCATGCGGGAAATGCTTGATGTTTCAGGCGAAGATTATTTCAGCTCGACTTTGGCGCCGGCGGCTTCGAGTTTCTTCTTGATTTCCTCGGCCTCGGGCTTCTTGACGCCTTCCTTAACGGTCTTGCCGCCCGCTTCGACCAGATCCTTGGCTTCTTTCAGGCCGAGGCTGGTGATTGCGCGGACTTCCTTGATCACATTGATCTTGTTTGCGCCGCCGTCAACGAGAACGACATTGAAGCTGTCCTTCTCTTCGACAGGAGCCGCACCCGGACCAGCCGCTGCCATCATGACAGGAGCAGCCGCAGCCGCGGTTACGCCCCATTTGTCTTCGAGAAGCTTGGATAGTTCCGCAGCCTCCAGAACCGTCAGGGTCGAGAGTTGTTCAACAATTTTATTCAGATCAGCAGCCATTTTTTCCTCCTTAGAATTTAAACTTGATCATTTCTCTGAAAATTAAAAAACTAACCTTGTTTCTCGCCGTAAGCCTTAGTTACGCCCACCAGATCGCGGGCCGGAGCCTGCAGAACTCCCGCCAGCTTGGTCGGGGCCGCCACCAGAAGACCCACCAGCCTGGAGCGGATTTCGTCAAGGCTCGGCAGTTTGGCCAGCGCTTCCACGCCCTTGGGATCGAGAACCGTTTCGCCCATGCCCGCGCCAACGATAATCAGCTTCTGGTTTTTCTTGGCGAATTCAAATGTTACTTTCGCGGCGGCCACAGGGTCTTTTGAGGTGGCGATGCCGGTCGGGCCGGCGAACATATCTTCCAGCTTCTCGAACTTCGTCCCTTTCAGGGCGCGCTGTGCGAGGCGGTTTTTAATAACCTTGAATTTTGCACCGTTCTTGCGGAGTTCGTTCCGCAGGTCGGTGAGCTCCTTAACGGTCAGACCGGAATACTGGGTGACGACCACAAGCTCTTCCTCGTTAAAACGCTGGTTCAGCGCCACGATTTCCTCGTTTTTTTCTGCCCGGCTCATGCCCATGGCTTTGTCTCCACGATCAAAGTTAAATTCCCAAAAAACTAAAGCGGCCTTTTGGCCGCCTGCGGGGATCAGTCTGAAAGAAGAAAAGCGGCCTTGATCTTAGGCTTGGCTTTTTATTCTTCCTATCTGTGCAGGCTTTTTAAGCTATAGCCCCTGCAGTCCCTGACAGGTTTTTGTAAACTACGGGCAGGTCTATAGAAGGAAAACCTGCCCGTCAAGCGTTTTCTGAGATAATTTATGGTGTCCAGACGATTTTTCCGAAGACACCGTCCGCCTCCTCGGCAGGGCCGGCGGCGTAGTAGAGTGCGTTGGTATCGCCAAGGCTTTGACCATTTCCGAACAATATGCCCCAAAGTCCCTCGACTTCCAGCGGGTTGCCATCTGGCCGTTTCAAAACGCCTTCCTGCTTGCCGCTTTCCAGATCAAACGTCACGATCTTGCCGTCGCCGAAGTTGCCGGCCAGCAGACGGCCGGACGCCTGACCGAAGTCTGCCGGTGCGATCGCCAGCCCCCAAGGGGCGTCGAGATCTTTTCTGCCCTCGAACTCGCGGATCAGCTTGCCTTCATAGTCAAAGGCCGCAAGATAGCCCAGCCCGGTGCCCTGCTCTTCTTCGCCGGGTTCCTTTGTCAGTCTGGCATAGGTTATATAGAGGATGCCGCCCAGCTCCTGCACGTTGAAGGGCGCGTAATCGGAGGGAACTCCGGCTGGATGCGCGAATGCTCCTTCGATCTTCAAAGGTTTAAAGGAGGAATCGAATATATCGACGCGGTTGTTGGCGAAGTCCACCGCATAAAGTCGGTTTCCGCCTTCGCGGTTGACGGAAACGGTTATCCCTTTGTAAATCGCTCCCTGTTTAGATTGATCGACGGTAATCACGCCATGAGAGGGACGAATAAAAGTTCCATCGTCATTCTTTTTTTCAGTCCAGCCGATGATCGTGCCGTCTTCGGTGCAAAATATGAACTTGCTGGGGCCGGTGATGCCATCATGCGTCATCACCACGAACTCCGTCTCGACGCCGTTAAAGACCTGCCCCGTCGGAGTGGAATGCTCGGCCTTCGGGTCCGCGGCGGGCAGAGTGATCCGCTTGACATCATCCTGAAAGAGCTTTTTCCCGCCTACATCGCCAACATAAAGGCTGACCGTTCCTGTATCGGTGTTATTGATCCAGAAATGACCCCCCGCTCCCGCCGGACGGATCGCCAGACCCCAGGCGTTGACCATCTGCGGATCGACGATTTCGGGCATATAAATCTGCCGGTTTGCGACCAGATTTTGCAGAATGTACCCTTCGGCCTTAGCCTGAGACGGGCTGAAGAGTGTAATGGCAACACAGGATAAAAGGGTCATTTTGCGGTACATCAACTTGTGCTCCTTGATGATAGTAAGAGTTACTCTTTATTGAGAATGACTCTTAATCACATCTTTCGTCTTTGACAAGAGCCAAAATAAAGAAGCCCGGAAAAAACCGGGCTTCTTTATAAATTTTTCCGTCAGAGAGCTACTTAGGCCGTCTTGCGAAGGGTTTCAGGATCAATCTTGATCCCCGGGCCCATGGTCGATGTTACGGACACCTTGTTGATGTATTTGCCTTTGGCTCCGGCGGGTTTGGCCCGGATAATCGCCTCATAGAAGGCGCGGATGTTTTCCACCAGCTTGGCTTCGTCGAAAGAGGCTTTGCCAACGCGGGCGTGAATAATGCCTGCCTTTTCCGCACGGAATTCAACAGCTCCGCCCTTCATGGATTTGACCGCTTCGCCGATATTCGGCGTCACAGTTCCCAGTTTCGGGTTCGGCATCAGCCCTTTCGGGCCGAGAATCTTACCAACACGGCCAACGAGACCCATCATGTCCGGGGTCGCCAGACAGCGATCGAAATCGATTTCGCCCTTCTGGATTTTCTCCGCCAGATCGTCAGCGCCGACAATATCAGCACCAGCGGCTTTCGCTTCCTTGGCCTTTTCGTCCTTGGCGAAGACAGCCACGCGGACCTTCGCGCCGGTGCCGTTGGGAAGGCTCAGCATCCCGCGGACCTGCTGGTCGGCGTGTTTCGTGTCAACCGCAAGATTGATTGCAATTTCAATGGTTTCATCAAACTTACGGTTCTTCGAATCCGCCTTGAGGATGCTGACCGCCTCCTCGATTCCGTAAAACTTATTGCGGTCGACCACAACCTGCTGTTTTTTCGGCTTTTTGCCTTCGGATTTCTTCTTGCTTTCTGCTTTCGCCATGACTTATCCCTCCACGACTTCGATGCCCATAGAACGGGCCGAGCCTTCAATAATTTTCATCGCCGCGTCGATATCGTTAGCGTTGAGATCGACCATTTTCTTTTCGGCGATTTCGCGCACCTGCGATTTTCTGACTTGGGCAATAACTTCACGACCGGGGGTACCGGAGCCCTTTTCACGCTTGGTGGCCTGCAGCAGGAAGTAGCTTGCGGGCGGGGTCTTGGTGATGAAGGTAAATGAACGATCCTCATAAACGGTGATGACAACCGGCGTGGGAACACCTTTCTGGCTTTCCGTACGGGCGTTGAACGCCTTACAGAATTCCATGATATTCACGCCCTGCTGACCGAGGGCTGGACCTACAGGCGGCGACGGATTGGCCGCTCCGCCGGGGATGGTCAGGTTAATATAACCTGTTATTTTTTTTGCCATTGTCTACTCCTTAAAGGTTAAGGTTTCGTGGTGCGGCGCCCAATGGGCTTTTTGAGAACGCCTCCCACAACGATTTGGCGGACCATAAACTCTTGGTTCCGATCAATCAAGAAAAAAATTAACCTCTATTGCCCCCTTCCCTTGCCGCAAAACGATTGCTGGACTATAGAGGGAACGCGGGCATAAGAAACCTGAACCCAAAAGGGCTCCATGAAAAAAGACGATGTCATCACGCTTTCTGTCGATCTCCCGGAATACGGGTTGGTCAGCGGCAAGCACGGGTTTATCGTCGCCGTCCATGAACAGCCTGAGCCCTCATGCACCGTTGAATTTCTGGATAGGATTGGGAACACTCTTGTACAACTTGTCCTCAAGCCCGAGCAGTTCAAGATTATGTGGAGCGCCTAGAATTCATGAAGCCTTTTATTTTCAGAAGTGTCGCGGTCGGGGTTTTTTGCCTTTTTCTGTTCCTAGTTACGGCCTTTCCTCCGGTCCGTGCGTTTGATCTTAAGGACTACACCAATTATATAGGGCTTATTTCCGGAGGGATCGAGCGCACATATGATCTTTACGACCCATATCCAAACATCGAAGCAAAGCGTCCACTCGTTATTGTCCTTCACGGTTATATGGGCAGTGCGCAAAAAAATATGAATGATAATAATCCCAACCGTACCTGGCTGGACCTGGCCCGTCGCGAAAGATTTATCGTTGCCATACCGAAAGGGCTTGTCAGCGCTGGTAGATTTAAGGACTGGAACGACTGTCGTAAGGACAAATCATCTAAGACACATTCCGATGATCTTGGCTTCATCAGACTGCTCATTCATACGTTGCTCCGTGAGAAAAATGTTGATGCCAAAAGAATTTATGTAACCGGAACTTCCAATGGGGCGCATATGTCCCTGCGCTTAGCCTTGGAAGCTCCAGAAATAGTTGCTGCGATCTCCCCAGTGGCGGCGGCTATGCCTCAATTCAGCGCGTGTGAATTCTTAAAAAAAAGCCTGTTCCTGTAATTTTTATCAATGGAACTGAGGATCATTTGCTACCTTACGAAGGTGGGCACGTTGCAAAAGAAGCCAAACAAAAGCACAGAGGGACCGTTTTGTCGGTCGAGGATTCCGTTGCATGGTGGGTAATAAATAACGGTGCCGATCCCCGTCCGGTCATTACAGACTTTTCGGACCACGATCCGGAAGACGGCACCAAAGCAAGGAAATATTTGTATTTCGGGCCAGCGCCCGTGGCTTTGATAAAGGTCATTGGAGGTGGCCACACGGAGCCAAGCCTCAAGCACCATTACCGGGCGCTTTTCCGATTCATTGTTGACGGCCAGAACAGGGATTTCGAGACCGCCGAAGAAGTTTGGGCGTTTTTTAAGGATAAAGTCCGTTAAGCCTCAGAGCTTCTCGACCTGGCTGAATTCCAATTCCACCGGGGTGGCGCGACCGAAGATTGAAACAGAAACCTTTAGCTTGGCCTTTTCCTCGTCGATTTCCTCCACAAAGCCGTTGAAGGAGGCGAACGGGCCTTCGGTCACCTTGACCTCCTCGCCGATATCGTAGATGACCGACGGACGCGGACGCTCGATCCCTTCCTGAACCTGCCTTAAAATTCTTTGGGCCTCAGCTTCGCTGATCGGGACAGGTTTATTGCCGCCTGCGCCCAAAAAGCCACTGACTTTGGGTGTGTTTTTAATCAGGTGCCAGACGTTATCGTCCATATCCAAACGCGCCAGTACATAGCCGGGGAAAAATTTGCGCTCGGCGCTAACTTTCTGCCCGCGGCGCACCTCGACGACCTCCTCCATCGGTACAAGAATTTCCTCAATCTTGTCCTCAAGACCCTGTTTTTTTGCCTTTTCGCGGATGGCTTCGGCCACCTTTGCTTCAAAACCTGAATAAACGTGAAGAACGTACCAGCGTTTAGCCATTGTCTTAATCCTTTTCCTTTATAGCCCGATGCTCATAATTGACCTCACCAGATAGGCAATAATCTGGTCCGAGAAAAACAGGAAGGTCGATGCCAAAAAAACCATAATAAAAACCGCAATCATACTGACCGTCGTTTCCTGACGGGACGGCCAGGTGACTTTTTTCATTTCGTTTCTGACCTGACGCAGGTATTCCACGGGTCCGGTTTTTGCCATTTCTTCCTCTTAACTTTAGCCACAAGCCCTTGATATGACTGTCTTTATTTTACCCTTCATTGACCTGTGTCGCGGCGGCTCTTGCCGTTTTATAGGATCAATTTTTAGGGAATAGCCGTTACTACACCAAAAAAAAGCCAAAAACCAGCATAAATTTCATGTTCTTCGTCTTTTCAAAAAGAATTGCTTTGTTCAATGCAATTAAAAGTTATAATGGAAAGGTAGGCTGGATTGGTTCGCCTCACCTTGTCTTCTGCGTTGGTTTCTGTGGTCAATTATACTCTGGGATGTCCTGGTGACACATACCGAAGAAGATATTACAAAAATCCTTATGATCGACGATTCGGAAACGGATTTTGTCCTGACCCAGATGAGTCTGGAAACCGGGCGCGATTTCCGACACAAGATGGACTGGGCCGGGTCTTTCGAGGACGGACTCCGGGAGATGAAGAAGAACATTCACGATATCTATATCGTGGACTATAAACTTGATCAGGGGAAATCCGGGCTTGATGTTGTGCGCGAAATACGGCTGATGGGCATCACGACCCCTGTCATTCTTCTCACCGGTCTGGATATGCGGAAAATTTCCAAGGATGAGTGCGATAAGCTGAATATCTCGCGCTGCCTGTCAAAGCATGAGAAAGACCCCACTTTGCTGATCAGCATAATCGTGGATACGGTCCTTCATTACCACAACAACAAAGATGTTGACTGAGGCTCTGATAGCCTATCAGGAGTCATTCCATTTCAGGATCGGGTTTCGAGCCGCCTGGACCTCGTCGAGCCTGCGGCGCGGCGAAGACAGAGGGTAATCATGGAAAACGTCCGTCTCTCCAGAGCGTATGTCGGCCGCGAAATTTTTCATGACCGTAATGAAGCGATCGAGTGAGTCCTTGCTTTCGGTTTCCGTCGGCTCGATAAGCATCGTACCGGGGAGAACGAGCGGGAAATAAACGGTCATCGGATGGAAGCCGCGTTCAATCAGACCCTTGGCGATATCAAGGGTCGTGACGCCGGATTCCTTCTGGGTCTTATCTGTGATCAGGCATTCATGCATACACGGCCCTTCGAAGGGGACGTGGTAATCGTTTTTGAGCTGACTGAGGATATAGTTGGCGTTAAGAACCGCGTCTTCTGAGACCTGCTTCAGTCCGTCTGCGCCGTGGGAGAACATGTATGTCAGTGCGCGCACATGCATTCCGAACTGGCCCTGAAAGGCTTTCAAACGCCCCAAGGTTTCCGGGCGATCCTGTTCCGTTTCCAGCCTATATGTCTCGCCGTCCTTAATGACAGTCGGCACCGGCATCGCCTTGGCCAGTTCAGGCGTACAGCAGATCGGCCCCGAACCTGGACCGCCGCCGCCGTGCGGCGTCGAGAACGTTTTGTGAAGATTGATGTGCATGACATCCACACCGAAATCGCCCGGGCGGACCTTGCCGACAAGCGCGTTGAAGTTCGCGCCGTCGCAATAGAAATAACCCCCAGCCTTATGCAGCAGATCGGCCATTTCGATGATATCGGTTTCAAAAAGCCCGCAGGTGTTGGGGTTGGTGACCATCATTCCGGCAATGTCTGCCCCTTTGGGATCGGTTTCGAAAAGAGCCTTTTTGAAGGCTTCGACCGTCAGTCGCCCTGTGTCTTTTGTTGGAATGTTTCTGACCTCGTAGCCACACATGGCCGCCGTTGCCGGGTTGGTGCCGTGCGAAGAATCGGGCGTGAGAACAATTTTACGGTGTCCCTGCCCTTTTAGCTCGTGGGCGCGGCGAATAGTCATCATGCCTGCTAATTCCCCGTGTGCGCCTGCCGCCGGAGCCAGACACACGCCGGACAAGCCCGTGAGTTCAGCGAGCCAATTCTGGAGTTCGTGGAGGACTTTTAGAGCGCCCTGCACCGTGCTTTCCGGTTGCATCGGGTGAATATGGGCGAATCCCTTCATTCGAGCAACTTTTTCGTTCAGGCGCGGGTTGTGTTTCATCGTGCAGGAACCGAGCGGGAAAAACCCGTGGTCGATCGAAAAATTCCATGTACTCATTCGTACAAAATGCCGAAGAACCTGCGGCTCACTGAGTTGCGGAAGGCCGACCCGCGTGCGTTCATTTGATCCCGTGCGGAGGGCTGTTCCTTTCGACTCAGGAAGATCAACGCCCGGACGGTCGCTGAACTCCTTTTCCCAGAGAAGGTTTTCCTCATAATGAAGACCCTTGTTCTCTAGGGCCGTTTTCCCGGGTATATTTTGCATTTGTTCTATTGCCTTCGTTATTTTTGCTTCCGCGCTCACTTTGACTTACTCCTAAAATTTTTGTGTTATATGTGCACAGTCGAATTTCTTGTATTCTTTTTTTGATGCGTTTTTTGAAGTTTCAGTTACTTCCAGAACACCGGTTAAACGATCCAGATTTATTTCCGTATATCCTTTGCTATGGCTCCATTTTGCATAGATTAAGGAGTCAGAAAAAGTCTTAATGTTTTCGTACGATATGTCTTTTCCTTCCAAGGTCACGGTTCGGTTGCGTTCATTGATAATCAGTCCTATCTTTATCTCTCTGTTGTCCGCTTCACAGCGGAGAAGCTTTTTACCTGTGTCGCCTAGGCTAAAAAAGCTTACAGCACCAAATAAAGATAGGCCTGTCAGGATACCAAGCAAGAAGAGTATGAACCCTTGGTATGAACTCATGCGCTATTCCTTCCAATCCAAGATCAAGTCCTGCATGGCCGAGCAGCATTGTTTGGGATCACAACCTTCACCGTTCGGAAAAAAGCAGTTTTTTTCTAAAGGGGTTTGATAGGAAAAAGTTTTGCCGCTTTCGTGGGTCACCACGATTTTGATGTTCTCGGGAATAGCAGGAAGCATGATTGCGTGAAAGCTATGCGCTTCCGGAGGCAGGGCGCAGCCGGACTCGCCGATCGTCACGCCCTCCCCGTCACAGTTCGTGTTGCCTTCGCAAGCTTTGAAGGGAAGGGTGGATTTGCAGGTTACTGTCCGGTCGTCGGCCGTGATCACGAATTCGTAGTTTCCCGGCGGCCACGTATCGGACTTCAGATTGACGGTCGTGCCCTCCTGACACCACATCTGCGTACAAGCTTTCTCTGCTTGCGCGACGTTAGCCCCGCAAAGGATAAAAAGGACAACGGCAACGAGCGTTTTTAATTTCATAGACTCTCTTTCAAGGCCTTGGCGAACGTTGCATTATCCTCATCCGTAGTCATTTCTGTGGCCGCCACGAGCAGTTTGTTCCCCTGCAGAGGATATCCTGCAATAATTCCCTGTTTCGCCAGTTTTTGGACAACGGGGTTGGAAGGCTTTGGCAGTTCGATTACAAATTCGTTGAAGAACGATTCGTTTTCGATCTTAACCCCTTTGATGGCCGATAATGTGTCAGACAGTCGGCACGCCGCTTCATGGTTCAGTCGGGCCAGACGCTTGAACCCGTCCTCGCCCAGCAACGCCAGATGAACGGTGAAGGCCAAGGCACATAAGCCTTGATTGGTGCAGATGTTCGATGTCGCCTTATCGCGGCGGATATGCTGCTCGCGGGTCGAGAGGGTGAGCACGAAGCCGCGCCGTCCGTCCGCGTCCTCGGTCATACCGCACAGGCGCCCGGGCATTTGCCGAAGGTAGGCTTCCTTGCAGGCGAAAAATCCCAGATGCGGGCCGCCAAAGCCCATGGCCAGACCGATCGACTGGGCCTCGCCGCAGACAATATCGGCTTCTGCCGGGGGTGGAAGAAGTCCAAGCGAAACGATTTCCGTGACCAATACAACCAGAAGCGCTCCGGTTTTGTCGCAGAGCTTGCGCCATTTGTCATACTTGTGGGGCGTTCCGAAGAAATCCGGCGACTGGACGATGACGCAGGCTGCCTGCTCATCGGGTTCGGCATCTTCGATTACCACATCATCAAAGTTGCCCATATAGGATTTAAGGACGTCGCGGTAATGGGGATGCAGGGGCGTCCCGACCGCGATTTTTTTGCGCTTGGTCAGGCGCATAGCCATCAGCGCCGCTTCGGAGAGAGCCGTGGAGCCGCAGTACATGGAGGCGTTGGCAATATCTTGCCCGGTCAGGCGGCTGATCATCGTCTGGTACTGGAAGATGACCTGCAGGGTTCCCTGCGCGATTTCGGGCTGGTAGGGTGTGTAGGCGGTCAGAAATTCGGAGCGCTGGATGATGTAATCCACGGTTGAGGGGACGTGATGGTAATAGGTTCCCGCTCCGAGAAAGAAAGGACCATCAGGAGCCGCCGTATTCTGATTGGCGTAAGACCCCATGAGACGCTCCACCTCTAGCTCCCCCTTATGCAGAGGGAGGTCTGCCCGCCCCTTGATGAAAGCCTGTTTGGGAATATCCCTGTAGAGGGCATCGACATCCTTTACGCCGATGCTTTTGAGCATCGACTGGCGGGCGTTGTTGGTCAGCGGCAGATAACGCATCAGGAGAGTCCTTTCAGGTATTCATTATACGCGGCTTCGTCCATCAATTCGGCCAAGGCGCCCTTGTCGGTGACTTTGACCTTTACGATCCAGCCATTGTCGTTTACAGGTTTGCGGATCAGGTCGAGTTCACCCGTCATGGCCTTGTTCACTTCCACCACTTCGCCGGGGACAGGAGAGTATACTTCCGCCGCCGTCTTTACGGATTCGATAACCGCGACATCGCCGCCCTTGGCGACCTTTTTACCAATTTCCGGGAGGTCCACAAATACGAGATCTCCCAAAGCATCCTGTGCGTAAGGGGTAATCCCGATCCAGACGATGTCGTCTTTTACGAAGATACATTCATGGTCCTTGGTGTATTTTAGAGCGCTCATACTCACCTCTTTTTTTAGAGAAATAACAAGTTCAACAGTCCGATCCAGCTTTTTATGCTGCATCCTTCTTTTTCATAGATTTGGTTTTAGGCTTTAAAAATGGCATATCCGCCACCTCCGCGGCCAGTTTGCGGCCCCGGACGTCCACGAAGATTTTCTGGCCTGGCTTGGCAAAGCCCGATTGGATGTAGCCCTGCCCGATCGAGATTTTCAGGGTCGGGGACGGGCCGCCGCTGGTCAGGGTTCCGATTTTTTCGCCCTTTTCATTAAAGATTTCCGATCCTTCGCGGGCAACGCCGGGATCGTTTAGCTTCACGCCCACACGCAAGCGTGAGGGGCCGCCGTCCCTTTCCTTGAGTACGCGTTTTGCACCAATAAAATCGCTATTCGTCTTGCTCATAACCCAGCCAAGGTCGGCTTCGACGGGTGACGTGGCGCCATCGATATCGTGCCCGTACAGGCAGTAGCCCATTTCCAGGCGTAGAGAATCACGTGCGGCGAGGCCAATCGGTTTGACGGATTTATGGCCGGCCAGCTTGTTCCAAACATCCAGAGCCTTTTCATTCGGCACGCTGAGTTCAAAGCCGTCTTCTCCCGTATAGCCCAAGCGTGAAATATGCACGCTCTCGCCCATAATTTCTATATCCGGCATGATGAACATATAGGGGAGGTCGGACGTATCGACACCGAAGAGTTCACTGATTACCGCCTCGGCCTTCGGGCCTTGCACGGCGATCAGGCTGCGGTCGGCCAGATAATCCAGCGTGATGGCCTTGGGCATCTGGTTCTTGATCCAGGCGATGTCCTTTTCCTTACAGCCGGCATTGACCACGATGAAGAATTTCTCCTCCTCCAGACGGGTGATGATGAGGTCGTCAACGATGCCGCC
The DNA here is from genome assembly GCA_016699735.1 of Alphaproteobacteria bacterium. NCBI lineage: Bacteria > Pseudomonadati > Pseudomonadota > Alphaproteobacteria > Alphaproteobacteria bacterium. Next base: position 806,555 of record CP065008.1, on the reverse strand, counting down.
CTCCTCGTTAGTCAGCACCGTGTACTGGGCGCGGCCGAATTGTTTGTTCTGAAAAGCGGATGGCGTGATTTTTTCGAGAAAGGTCGCCAGCCCCGGCCCCTCCATAATGACCTGTCCCATGTGGGAGACGTCAAAGATACCCGCCGAAGCGCGAACCCACTCATGCTCCTTAAGGACGCCCTCCTTGTAGTAAAGAGGCATATCGTATCCAGCGAACGGACCCATTTTGGCTCCGTGCGCCACGTGCGCGTCATGCAGGGCGGTTTTCAGGGTCATGGTCTCTCCCGCGATATCAATGAACTGCTTTAGCCATAGCAAATGTTCGCCGCGACTTTAAGAGAAAAAAGCGATTCCCACAGGGAATCTTTTGTGCATAGCGTCAGGGTTCGCGCAGGGCATTCTGCTGCAGGCGTAAAAGCGGCTTAAAGATTGCGCGCAATACTGACGTTTTACCGGAAAGGATATTCGCCTCTACGCTCATGCCGGGGAAGATGGGTTCGAAGCCCTTCACCGAGTCGGGGTCGAGGGTGATTTTGACACGGTAGAAGACCGCGCCGGAGTCATCGGTCAGGCTATCGGCACTGATTTCTGTGATTGTACCTTTGAGTGTTCCATACACAGTCGAGTCGTAGGCCGAGATTTTGACGCTGGCCGGAAGGCCGTTCCAGACCAGTCCGCGGTCCTTGGTCTGCATCCGCGCCTCGACGATCAGGCTATCCTCCAGGGGGATGATCTCAGCAAGCACGGAACCCGGCTTGACGACGCCGCCCAGCGTGTTGACGTAAAGCTTATTGACCAGTCCGGTCACCGGAGCGGAGAGCGCGGTGCGGTCCACCTGATCGCGGTCGGCCTTGATTTTCTCCTGCAATTTCTGGCGGTCGAGTTCGACCTTGTTCATTTCATCGAGGATTTCGGTTTTCAGGCGCTCGGCGAGCTCCTTGGTCTGCTGTTTGACCTCTTCGAGTTCCGCCTGCGTCACCGGAATCATTTTATCGATGCTGCCGATGCGGGTGTTGAAGTCGCCTATACGGCTTTTTGAATCGAGATAGCGCGACTCGGAGATCGCGCCCGAGCGTTTGAGTTTTTCGTTTATCGCGTGCTGATCCTGCGCGATTTTTCTTTCCGCCTGCAAGTTGCCGAGTTGGCCCTTCAATTCATCGAGCTTGAGAGTTTTCTGGTTTTCGCGCTCCTTGAAAACGCCGACTTTTTCCTTGTAGGCCTGCATACGGGATTTAAAAAGGAGAGCTTCGTTCCTGGCAATTTCCTCCAAGCCCTCCCCCGCTTTCTGCTCTTCGACTGAAAATTCCTCCTCTCCGTCCAGTTCGGCCTGCAAGCGTTTTGTGCGGATATCGAGCGCCTGCAGAGCGATGCGGCTGCCCTCCAGCTCCGAGGATGCGCTCTGGTTGCGGACCTGAAAGAGCGGATCGCCCTGCTGGACGCGCTGGCCTTCCTTGACAAGAATTTGATCCACGATGCCGCCTTCGAGATGCTGAATCAGCTTGGCCTGACCGGAGGGGATAATACGCCCGGTAGCACGGACCTGCTGGTCGATCTGGGATAAGGCCGCCCAGGCGAGGAAGCATAGAAGCAACGCGATGACCGCATAGAGCAAGGGCCGGTAGTTCCAGTTGTCCGAGTCAAAGTTATCGAGCCTGAATTCAGTCATGCGCGTTCCCCGAATTGCCCCGGTTGAGCGCCCAAACGGCGCAGGACTTCATCCCGCGGGCCATCGGCGGCGAGTCGGCCCTTGGTCAGGAGGATCAGGCGCTCGACCAGAGGCAGGAGGGTCGTGCGGTGGGTCACCATGATAAAAGTTTTGTTCCGCAAATAGGTTTTCAAATTCTGGTGGATTTGCTGTTCGAGCAGGTTGTCCATGCCCGTTGTCGGCTCGTCGAAAATCAGGATGGAGGGATCGCGGATCATGGCGCGGGCCAGCGCGATGGCCTGCTGCTGCCCGCCGGACAGCCTGATCCCGCCCTCGCCGATTTCAGTGTCGAAGCCCTGCCCGGTCTGGTGGATGTACATATTTAAGCCGGAGAGTTCGGCGGCCTGCGCGAAGTCGTGTTCGGTGAGGTCTTCGGCGCCCATCAGGATGTTGTCGCGGATCGTGCCGGAGAAGAAAAAGGATTTCTGGGGGACATAGCCGATGGAGCGGCGGAGTTCTGCGGACAGGATGGTGTCGTGCGCGAAACCGTCATAGAGGATCGTTCCCGTCTGCGGGTGGATCAATCCGGCAAGCAGAAAGGCGAGGGTTGATTTTCCTGCTCCGGTCTGGCCGATGAGGCCGATTTTTTCTCCCGCGCTGATGTTCAGGTTTATGCCCTGCACCGCCGCGAGGCTCTGGCCCTTGTACTTATAGGAGACGTTCTGGAGTTCCATACGGCCCGTGAATGGCCCCTTGGCACTGATGTTCGCGGCGCGGTCGCCTTCAACGGGAACCGAGAAGATGCTGTCGATCATCTTGAGGACATCGCGGGACTGCCTGAGCCTTGAGACTACGGCCGCAACTCCTGTGACGGGGGCGATGGCGCGGCCTGCGAGGATGGTGACCGCGATCAGGCCGCCGACGCTGAGATCTCCAGCCTGTATTGCATAGACCCCGAAAAAGACGACAAAAATATTGACGAGCGTCATAACGAGATTCGAAATATTTGCCGCCGCGTTCATGACGGATTGATTGCGTTTTGTGCTGTTGGCCGAGCGTTCGGAGACATCGTGCCAGCGGCGCAGGCGGGCGCCCCCTGCGCCAAACATACGGATCGTCTGCAACCCACCCAGCATTTCGACCATCACGGCGGATTTCGACTGAGAGGAGGAGAACATTTCCTTCGTGCGGCGGGTCAGGAGAGATTGCACACCCATCTGCAGCCCCAGAATCATGATAATCCCCAGAACGGGAACGAAGCTCACCGACGGGGCAATCAGGTAAATCACGATCAGGAAAAGCAAAGTAAAGGGCAGGTCTACAAAGGCCGGAACGAGGCGGGTTGAGTAGAAATCCCTTAAGCCCTGAAGCTCCTTAAAGATGTTCGCCTTTTCGCCGATCGAAAGGCTCATGGCTTCAGGCGGAAGGTCTATCAGGTGCGCCATCAGGTCGCGGTCGAATTTGACGCTGAGTTTTGCGGCGATTTTTTCAAGGATATGGGCGCGGATTGTGCGAAAGAGGAAATCGAAAATAAAGGCCAGCGTGATGCCGATGGTCAGAACCTGAAGGGTTTCGACCGCGAAGTTTGGAACCACACGGTCATAGACATTCATCGTAAAAAGCGGCATGGCGATGATAAAGAGATTGATGAACAGAGAGCAGACAATAATTTCCGCGTAGCCCTGCCAATAGGCGTTGATCGGCGCCCAAAACCAGTCGATGGCGCCTTGCTTCCACATATGCTCGGTTTTTTCTTGATCTTTTCCCTTCGGCGTTACCAAAATCGCGTGACCGAGATAGGCGTTGCGAAGATTTTCCAGATTTCCTGCTGCAAGGCCCGTGTCCGAGGCGAAGAGTTTTCCGGGTTCGTCGCCGCCGGGGAGATAGACCACCGCCTTACGGTCCTGAAGAAGCAGTATCACAGGTGTCACCAATTCCTGCAGAAGGCCGAAGGGGATTTTCTTGATGCGGGCCGAGACATTCATTTTTTCGGCGAGGCGCTGGAGGTCGGAGGGTTCGAAGACTTCCCCTGTTTGAGGAAGGGAGTCCGTCAGGGACTGAAGGTCCGGCGTCATGCCCTGCAAGGAGAGCGTATAGCGAAAACATTCCAGCAGCGGATCGAGGCTTGTTTTTACCTCCACCTGCGGCGGTGTGCGGGGCTTGTCCTTCGCCCGTTCTTTAGTCGTCATCGTTGTCATAAATGGAAAATGCGGCGTGAAACCGCCGTTACACATTGCCGTCGATTTACTGTCCTGAGGTTAGCAGAAAAGGCTTATGCCCACAACGCGGCGCGGCAAGTTGTCCCTGCGGTTTTAGACCGCCGTGACGTTGACGGTGGTCGCGCCCCACTGGTAGACGCCGCCGCCGGCATTGGTCGCGCCGCTGATGAAGAGGTCGAAGGTGGAGCTGACCGTCAGGGCCAGCGTTCCGCCCACACCGACCAGCGCCTCGACGTTGGCCTGCGTCAGGTCGAAGTCGTCGGCATCGTTGGAGAGGGTGTAGTCCGCGCCGTCATAGTTGCCGTTCACGGTCGCCCCGGTGAGGTTGAGTTCGTCGATATTGCTGAAGATTCCCGCAATCGTCGTACCGCTGATGTTGTTGGCGGTCAGGTTATTGCCGGACAGGCTGTTATTGATGTTCAGGCGGTCGGTTCCGGTTCCCCCGCTCACGGTGCCCAGAAGCGGCGATCCGTCGATCATTGCGTCGGTGTTGAAGGTGAAGATATCGTTGCCACTGCCGCCGACGAAGCTTTCGAAGTTGGTGACGCTGTCGGTGGTTACGGCGGCGCCGTTGGTCTTGTTGATGGTTCCGGTGATGACCGCTCCGAGGCCGCTGAGATTGGCTGTTATGCCCTGCGTCGTGAAGGCGTAGTTGAGCGTATCGGTTCCTGTTCCGCCGCTTAGGGTATAGTTGCTGTGAGCGCTGGAGACCGTGTCATTGCCCGTTGTCCCGATGATGGATTCAATGGCGACTAGTGTGTCGGCACCGCCGTCCCCGTCGTTGCTGACGGCCCCTGTCACCAGGTTTACGGTAATGGCGCCCGCTGCGGTTGAGTAATCCACCGTATCGAAGTTCGTGCCGCCGTCCAGCCTGTCGTTCCCGGCGCCCCCGATCAGGGTATCGTCCCCGGCGCTCCCGAACAGGAAGTCATTGCCGCCGCGGCCATTCAGGGAGTCGTTGCCGTTATTACCGACGAACCTGTTGGAATTGCCATCGCCGCGGATGATATCATTGCCCGTTCCGCCGGAAACGTTTTCGATATTCGTGAGGGTATCGTTGCCGATGGTCGTTCCGGTTGCATTCACACCGACCGTCTGGAGGTCGACGGTCACGAGTGTCGTCGCCGCGCTGTAGTTGGCCGTGTCGCCACCGGAGGCCGACCCTACGGCTGTATTTGTGCCGCCGTCAATGGTATCGTTGCCTGTGCCCCCGACGATACTGTCGTCGCCGTCGCCGCCTGCAATCGTGTCGTTGTTAGCGCCGCCATCAATCGTGTCGTTGTCGGCGCCGCCGTCGATGATATCGTCGCCGTTACCGCCCTGGATGTTGTCGTTACCCGCGTCTCCGTTCAGGATGTCATTGCCGTTATTGCCGATCAAAGTGTTGGCAACGGCGCTACCGGTAATATTGTCTACAAATCCCGATCCGGTGATGTTCTCGACATTGGAGATCGTTTCAATGTTGCCGTAGCCGTCGTTCGTCACCTGATTGCTGCCGAGGAGGAGATTGACCGTTACGCCGTTGGTCGTGGAGGCGAAATTGTAGGTATCGGTCCCGCCGTCGCCGTCGAATTGATCGGCTCCGGTGCTGGCGTTGAAGGTGTCGCTGCCCGTTCCGCCTCTGACCAGCCCGTCCGCCGCCGCAGACCCCGTGATCGTGTTCGTGCCGTTGCCGAGCTGGTAGCGTTCGAAGGCCGCGAAGGTATTGGTGAATCCGCCAAACACCGCGGTCGATGTGGAGAGGTTAAAGGTCATGTTGGAGGCTGTCGTGAAGACCAACTGATCGCCCAGCGTTTCGCCGCCCGAGCCACCGTTCAGCGTATGGGTGCCGTTACCGCCGTAAATGATGTCATCGCCTGCGTTGCCGTTGATAGTGTTGTTGACGCCTGCGCCACTCATCGAGAAGATCGTGTCCGAACCTGCCGAGCCTTCGACCCGTTCCACGCCGATGAGCGTTGCCAAAGCATCTGGAGAGAAATAGGCGCCGGAGGCCTGAACGGTCAGACCCGCCGTCAGCAGCGTCAGACGGTCGGTGGTCAGGGCCGTGCCGTTGATGATCTGGACGCCCGTGAAACTGTCCGTTCCCCCTGCGCTCTTGATAATCGTGTTGCCTACACCGTTCCACTGCACGTCGATATTGCCGGAGGACAAGCTGGAATAATTCAGGGTATTGCTTCCCGCGTTGCCGGTATAGGTGTCGTTGCCCAGAGAGCCGAAGAAGTTATCGGTGCTGGCGCCGCCCGTAATCACGTTGTTCGAGGCGTTCCCCGTTATCGTGTTGGTGGCACTGCCGCCGCGCACGTTCTCGATGTTGCTTACTGTATCCGTGCTGCCCGTGCCATCAGCAGACACCACGCCCGTCGTCAGGTTGACCGTCACGGCGCCGCTTTCCGCGCTGTAATCCACGGTATCGCCCATGGCTGTATTCGCACCGCCGTCGATCACATCCACGCCTGCACCGCCGCTGATGGTGTCGTCCCCGGCATCGCCGTTCAGGGTGTCGTTATCCGCGCCGCCGCTAATGGTATCATCATCGTTGCCGCCGCTGATCGTGTCGTCTCCCGCATCGCCGCTGAGGATATCGTTGCCGTCGCGCCCGAGCAGCGTGTTTGCAACCGTGCTGCCGGTGATCGTGTCGGCCAGGTTCGTGCCCGAGATATTTTCTATGGATGTGATCGTTTCCGTGTTGCCGAACCCGTCGTCGATCACCTGATTGCTGCCGAGGGTCATGTTGACGTTGATGGCACCTGCCGCGCCGAGAAACTCATAGGTATCCGTATTATTTCCCCCGTCGAAGGAGTCGATTCCCGCACTGACCTGGAAGGTGTCGTTTCCGTCTTCACCATGAACTAGGCCGTCATTACCTGCGGACCCCGTGACGGTATCGCCCGCCGAACCGAGATAGTATTCCTCGAATCCGGAAAAGCCGTTGGTATAAGTAGCAAAGACCGCCGTGGATGTGCTGAGGTTAAAGGCGATAGCCGAGGCCGTGCCGAAGCGCAGCGTGTCCGTTCCCAGACCTCCGTCCAAAGTGTGATTGCCATCGCCGCCGTAGATAATATCGTTGCCGCCGTTGCCGTTGATGGTGTTGTCGGTTGTTCCCGTGTTCATTGCGTGGATGGTGTCCGCTCCGGTCGAACCCTCGACATTTTCAACGCCGATCAAGGTTGCCAGAGCATCGGGAGAGAAGTAAGCGCCAGAGCTCTGCACCGTCAGGCCCGCGACCAGAAGGGTCAGGGTGTCTGTGGCGAGAATGCTGCCGTTAATGGTTTGCACACCTGTGAAACTGTCTGTTCCCCCTGCGCCCTTATTGACCGTGTTTGTAGCCCCGTTCCAGCGGACGTCAATGTTGCCCGATGAAAGCTCGGAATAATCGAGCGTGTTCGATCCGCCGTTTCCGGTGTAGGTGTCGCTGCCCAGAGAACCATAGAAATTATCTGTGCTGGCGCCGCCGGTCATGACGTTGTCTGCCGCGCTGCCGCGGATCGTGTTGGTGCCGCTGCCGCCGCGCACGTTTTCGATATTCGTGACAGTGTCCGTGCTGCCTGCGCCGTCTGCCGATACTACGCCCGTGGTCAAATTGGCGTCGAGGATGCCCGACTCGCCGCTATAATCTACAGTGTCGCCAATGGCCGTATTTGCACCACCATCTATGACATCTATGCCCGCACCTCCGCTGATGCTGTCGTCCCCGGCATCGCCGTTCAGGGTGTCGTTGTCCGCCCCGCCGTCGATCGTGTCAGCGCCCACGCCGCCGCTGATCGTGTCATTTCCGGCCAAGCCGAGATAGATGTTGTTCGCGGCATCGCCTGTTACCGTGTCCCCCTGCCCGGTTCCGGTCAGGTTTTCAATCCGGATCAGGCGGTCCTGCTCGGCGATGCTGCCGAAGGTCAGGACGGACATCCCGTCAATATCAAGGACACTGAAATCTACTGTCAATCCGCCCGTTCCGGCGCGTCCGGCGTAACTGACCGTATCCGTGCCGCCGCCGCCGTCGATGTCGTTGTTCTGCGTGTTTCCGATAATCGTGTCATCGCGGCTGGTCGCAGTGAGGTGTTCGAAGAGGTCGCCAATCGTATCGACGTCGCCCGCTCCCGCATTCACAGATGCTGCCGACAAATCGATCGTGATTCCCGCGCCGGCGCCCGTGATGTAGGCGTAACTGAGTGTGTCGGTGCCGCTTCCGCCCGTCAGCGTATCGTTGCCGAGGCCGCCCATGAGCAGGTCGTCACCGATTCCTCCCGATAAAATGTTTCCAAATGCGTCATTGTCGCCAATTATTGTGTCGTCGCCAGAGCCGCCCGAGATATTTTCTATATTCTTGACCTTATCGGTTTCTCCGGCTACGCCGACGGTCACATCGTAAAAGCCGCTGCCGTCCGCCACGGCTCCCCCTGCGCCGAGATCGACGCTGATCGCCTCCAGGCGACCCGTGTAAATCACCGTATCGCCTGTCGTTTCTCCACCCTCGCCGCCGTCAATCTCATCGTCTCCGGCTCCATCGCCGGAGTCGGCGTAGACCGTATCATCGCCGCCGTTAGTTTCAATAAAATCCCTTCCCATGCCGCCGTAAATTGTATCATCGCCGCTGCCTGAAAAAATGCGGGTATCGTTCGGCGTGGTTTCCAGATACCAGTCAAACCCGCCGCCTTCGCTGGCGTAGTCATTGGTGAATTTGACCGTGCGTGTGAGGGTTTCCGTCTGGATCGGGTTTTCCGGGACAGTTCCGCCGCTCAGGAAATCGAACTCCGCCGTCGACTCTATGAGGATTTCAAACGTATCCCCTGCGAAGGCCTGATCATACACCAGAACAAGGTTGATATCGCCGCGGCCGTCGAGTTGGATTGAGGCCGCCGGAATTGTGAACGTCCCGGTTGCCGGATTAAACGCTGCAGCGATCTCGTTAAAGCCCGTCCCATCGTCCAGAACGCCGAACACCGAGAAATCGGAGGGAGTGACCGTGCCCACGATGTTCTGGATAGTCAGTTTTACTTCCGTGACGTCGAAGTCGTCCGGAAGGTTCGGAGAAATCTGGATGTTGCGGGCGCCGTGCGAGTCGTCGAAGAAATCCGGGTTATCCGCATAGATCACCAGGCCCGAATTGTCTCCGGATTTATCGATCGTTTCCTGTCCGAAATATTGCGGATTGGCGCCGGGATCGAAGGCCGCAAGCTCGGACCCACCGCCGCCATGGACATCTGCGCCCGCCGCAGGATCTACAGAGGCGAGTTGAAGCATCCTCGTATCAAAATCAAAAACTGTTCGTGCCAAATTGTTAAGGTTCGGGTCAACCTCCTCCGGCCTTTGCTGGCTTGAGCTTTTATCGAGGGAGACTTTGAGGGGCAGCAGGTAGGGCGTGCCAAAGGCATCATCATGAACTGTCGAACGGTAATCCAGCAGCGCTTCGATTTCCTCCAGTTCCTCGCGGGCCGTTTCAGGGTCGGTTGCATCCTTCTGCGGCTGCCCCCTGACCAACACCATGGCCAGTTCTTCCTGGATAATAATTTCTCCCTCTTCGAGCGACTGCTCCCCGTCTGATGCGCCCTCATCGAGGTCGATGCTGGTAAAGCTTAAATAATCTTCTGTCGTGATGTTGTGAACGCGGCCTATTTTGCTCAGCAGCTCCGCCGGGGTCATTACCTCCCCGTTGACCAGCATTTGCGGCGCTTCTTCGGCTGAAAAAAGAATCAGGCCCAGACCAGGAAAAATGATTTTTGCTTTTGTTTCGCTGTTCGTCAGGATTACGTCGGGACCGATGATGTCCACGTAGGTTTTTTCCAAAACTATTTCTTTAAAATCAATCGTATCGCCTGGACGGACGTGCAGGACTTTCTGCTCAGACGGGCCGGGCATTGAGGCGTCTACGAGGTTGATCATCGGATGAATCCTTAAATCCGGTTAAACTCTACCCTCCCATTTTAGGCCGATAAGTTAAATTTTATGTTAATTTTAGGATTTTATACCCTGCCAGGGGTTTAAAACTGGGGAAAAGTGGCGGTTTATCTTTGTGTTTCAAGTATATCGGACCTATGATTAGGTGTTTACGTTCGTATTCACTTCCGCGATTATTTTCAATGAAATCAGATACCTCAGGATCTTCATCCGCTAACGTTAACCTGTCTTTATTTCAACTCATCACCCCCTCTATGGTGCTGTGCACGACTGGTTTCTTTGTCGTTTCGTATATGCTTCGGGAAAGGCTCAACGAGGGGTTTTGGACCGCACCGCAACTCAATGCCACGATCTTTTTCATCATTTTCTGGGCGATTTACAAAGCTTTTGCCAATAATTACGACCTCTACCGGACTTTGCGGTTTTTGAAAAAAGTCGAGAAGGCCGAGGAGTCGAGCGACACGGACCGCGACAGTATCGAGAGCCTTAAAAAAAGCCTTAACTCCGACGGGGCGATGCTGAACATCCAGAATATGCACGGTGCTCTGGATAATCTCTCCGTATACGGGCACATGAACTTCACCGATAACGATGCCCGACTGATCAAATCCAAATTCGGCAGCCGTATGCGGCACGAGCGGAACGTGGTCAGCTATCTTTCAGGTATTCTTGTCATGATGGGTCTGATCGGAACATTTTGGGGGCTTTTGGACGCCATCGACGATGTCGGGGAGGCCATGTCGGAGGTTTCCCATTCCTTCGATGCTCCGTCCCAATCAGGTGGCGGCGACAATCTGGGCGCTTTTATACAAAAAATTGCCGCGCCGCTTGAGGGTATGGGGGTTGCCTTCAGTGCGTCCCTGTTCGGTCTGGCGGGATCACTTTTCCTTGGCTTTCTAAATTTCTTCGGCGGTCATGCCCAGAATAACTTCGTCGAGGAGGTCAGTCGCTGGATCGATTTACGGATTCCCAAGCTGAATCCGCATCTGCAGGACAAGACCAAGGGACAGAACGTTCCGAAATCAGACGATCTCAAAGCCTGGCTGGCCGGGTTCGTGTATCTTTCGACCAAAAGCAACCAAAAGATGGGCCAGATCGCCCTTGCCCTGTCTAGATCGAACGACGCCATGCAGAAAAGCATCGCCCAGACCGAAAAAATTCACGATTACCAGAAAGACATCTTCATGGCGACCGAGCGCATGGGGGCGCGCATGGGGGCGGTTAAGGATTCCCTGCAATATATCTCCCAGAGCATCGACCCTTCTTTGCGCTTAAACTCCAGTATCAGAGACAGCCTCTTCGAGATCAGCGGCCATCTGTCTCATGCCAAAGCGACGGGCGAAGACCTCGCGTTCCAGCAAATCAACCGCTTAAGCCAACTGACCCAGCAAATGCACGATGTCAACACCACTTTCCAGGTGCTCAGTCAGGTTCAGGCCAATCTTGTCAGCGAAGTCCAGAAGCTTCGTGAAACCGGGCAGAAGGGCGATAATACCGCCGCGCTTTCAAATCTGGTCTGGGAAATGAATTCCATTCTTGAAGAAATCCGGCAAGGCAATACCGGAACCTATATGTCTATTTTTCCAGATCAAGAAACAAACGGCAGCAAAAAGCGCCGGGAGCCCGGGCCGGACGGCTCTGCAGCGTGAGGAGTAAACTGATATGGCCGGAGACCGCCGCGATGACGATGCCGGTGCCATAGCTTGGCCGGGGTTTGTCGATATCCTCTCTTCCGTGTTGATGATGTTCCTTTTCTTTATCCTCATCACCACGTTCGTCATGTATTCGCTTAATGCACAATCCCGCAAGAAGATGGAGGCCGAAACACAGAAGCGGATCGATGTGGCCGTTTCAACCGAGATGAAAAAGAAAATCGAAGAGCTTCTTGCGGGAAAAATTACTCCTGAAGAGCTTAAAGCGAGTCTTGAAGAGGATATTCATGTCGAGCCACAACAAGACGCAGACCAAGCCCTTGAACAACAAAACACGGCTCTGAACATGGAAGTCGAGGAACTTAAGAAGGTTCTTGAGCAGGTGCGCGGTGAAATGACAACCGGAACGGACCAGAAAACAGAGATCAAGGAGGATAACAGCCTTGTCATTCTTTATAACAAGAATGATGTGAACCTCTCCGATCAAACGATTGCCGTCATCGAAGCCTATCTCGATCAAGTTTTGCAGAAGGCAGAGGGGCGGCCTCTCGCTTTCCGGCTGATCACCAGCGATAATCCTCATGCTCAGACTCTGTCTGTATCGCGTGAAATCAGCCTTGCGCGGTCGCTGAACGTTCGTAACGTCCTGATCCGTGAAAAGGTTGCGCCCCATCAGGTCGAGGTCGAATATTCGAAGCCGCAGGAGATCGACAGCGGTTATAACTGGCTCAAAATATCGGTGGCTGCCGATGAGAACTAGAACAATCTGCGGACTTACGAGGGTGCCAAGACATGCTTTTCTGGGACTTCTTCTGCTCTTCCTGAGCTTTTCTGCCTCCCATGCCGAAGAGAGCGGCTTTGAGTTGTCGTTGCAAAGCACCATTCTGTTTGCCCTGCATAATAACCCTGAAATCAATATCGCGCTGGAACAGGAAAAACAGGCCGGATTTTCTACACAGGAAGCGGAGGCGATCCTCTACCCGCAGATCGATGCTACCCTCAAGGCGGGCGAGGAGTATAACGCCCCGGCGAATTTCGTGGATCCGGACGCGATTATCGGCAAGAGCAACACCAACCCCTCCGCCGAGTTTATACTCTCCGCAAACCAGTTGCTTTATGACGGCTCGAGCAGCCGTGAAGAGGTGAAGCGACGCGAAACGCTGCAAGAGTCCTCCAAGCTTCAAAGTGATTTGATTCAGGAGCGCATTCTCCAGACAACCATCGAAGCCTATATGGAAGTCTACAAAATGCAAAAAACCTTGCACGAGTATGATGATTTCATCGGAAAACTCACAAAAATTGGCAATAAAATCAGCCTAATGGTTGAGGCAGGAGCGGAGAGCAAGACAAAATTGAAATATGCCGAGTCCCGCCTAGCGTTTGCCCAGTCCGATTACCAGAACGCCCAGGCCGCGCTCCACGATACCTTGACGGACCTAGAGTTTCTTACAGGAAAACTTCCCGATTTCCGGGCAAAGCTGCCTGAGGTAGGCGATCTGGTCCAGATCGAGCTGGACCAGTACAAGAAACTGGCGGAAGAGAACAATACCAATTTCCTTATGAATGCCTCCGACAAAAAGGCGCTGGAACACCAGTTGAACAGCGTTAACGGTCGCTTTCTTCCGACCGTCAATATGATCGTAGAAATGAGCCAGTCGCACGATACCGGGGGCGATGTCGGACGCGACCGCAGCGCGATCGCCCTTCTTCAAGTCAGCTACAAGATTTTCGATGGTTATGCCCGGGACGCCTCCAAGGGCAAGATCGAAAGCCAGCTTAACGAGGTCGATTACCGCCGTGAACGGGTTCAGCGTGACGTTATGCAAAAACTCAAGGTGGCTTATAATCAGATTTTGGCTCTTGAGAACGAACACCGCACCCTGCAACAGGAGATCGAAGCCAATACGGATCTTCAAGCCCTTAACACCGAGCAGTTTGAGCTTGGCGAGGGAGATATCGTGAGCCTGATTGAGGGTGAGGAACGGCTTTTTACTTCGCGCACCCGGCAATATGAAATCGATTTGAAGCTCATCAAAAACAGCTATGCTTTGTTACGTCAAATAGGATTTCTGGACAAGCATGGTTTTTGTGAAAGCTGTTAACGAAAGGAGGAAAAGCCTAAATAATGGATGGGGTTTCCCTGGATCTTAATTAATCTGAATACGGGGATATGTTCTTGTCCCTATCAAATTTCTGTTATGAAAAAACTAGTAATGCTTCATTGTTGGCTATTACTCACGTTGTGCTTTTTTGGGCACAGCGCGGGGTCGTTCGCCGTTGACGATGAAGTTGATGCCAGTTGTGTCGATCAGGAGACGCTTCGCGGCTTTTATGAGAAATTCAGCCTTCTGGAGAAAGAGAAGGAGTCGCTGCGTAACAAACTCTCCGTTTGTACAAATGGGCAGGATGTTCTTGGACTTTCACAATCGCAAAAAGACGGGAGAGAGTTGCGCCTTCTTGAAAGCCGGATAGCGCAGCTGGAAGAGGAGAATAAGGAGCTGAGGCTGAGGTTGGGCGCTGATTTGTCAAACTCTGATGGTACAGTTTCCGATCAGAATGAGGGGAAGGCCCTTTTAAAAGAATACGAAGAAAGCTCTAATTCGCCTGTCTTGCGGACCAACCTTGAGGGAAATGTTTCTGAGAGTCATCCCCGCTCTATTGTTAAAACCGGATCTCAGCACTCTGAGCTCGATCCCTCTGTTCAACCGGAATCCTCTAAATCTCAGATATTAGAGACCGCTCCGCTTCAGGAAGAAGGCTTAATCACAAACAACGAGGAGCAGAAAAAAACAAGCAACTTCAATGCTCTCGAAACTGCCAGCGGGGATACGGAAGACGATTCAAATATACAGTGGCTGGACACTCCCTATGTAAATAATGAGAGCCCTTTTTCTGAGTTACGGTCAGCCCGTACACTAAATACTGATTTTAACTGTTCTGATCTTTTTAGGCGTTTTGAGAGAGATATCCTCCCCCCTGATTTAAGCCAGAGCGATAAACAGGCCATTTTGGAACTCGTCTCTTCTATTCAATCTTTTTTATTGCCTGCAGAAAACAGTATGGATCAGGGAGGTTCAATTCATGGAAAGGATTGCGCCGTTACGCACAACGAGGTCTCTTTGCAAAAAATTTTACAGGATATTCGCAATGAGCTTGAAGGTGCCTATAGTGTTCAAGAGAAAATCCAAATTCTTTATCAGCAGAAAATAAAAATTGAGACACGAAACCGCCAAAATTTGTAGATTTTTTCCTAAGTTTTTCTATTGAACATTAAGATCCAGCTTTCTGCTTTTTTCCAACTCCTCGCTTCGGCTTTTAATAGCCGACATTGGTGTGGTTATATCCAGAAACAGGCTGTAGCGTGTTTTCTTATCTGAGGCGACAAAGTCATATATATTATAGAAGATGCCGTTTGCCTCTATTATTTCGCTTTTTTCAACTTTTCCGTCTTGTTTAGATACTATGTAGTCTTGTTCGCCCATCGTTGTAATTTTTACTGGCCTGTATAACTCCGTTCCGTCACCTTTTTTTTCAGTCAGACTTTCCGTAATCATTTTTTTTACTTCTCTAAAAAAATCAGGATCACCGTATCTGGAGTCCTCCCTGCTTATTTCCATAGCCATCTGGACAACAGACAGATTCGCAAGATGCTTACGAACCAAATTTTTATAATCTTTGATGGAGTTTATAGCTTCTAAAGGATCCTTGCTCTTCGCCATTTCTGATAGCTTCAGCATACTCCTTAAAGTTTCTTCCCCGAATGGGTCATAGTAAGGGCATCTTGAATACATTACTCTTAATGGTCCCATAGTGCTAGAACGTCTGGATCCTTTATAAATATAACTGATTTTTTCCTCATAGTTTTTACAGGCCAATTCCGAGTAAGGTAAAACATCAGGATATTGGGGGGCTTGAAGCGTTGGTTGTAAGGGGACAGACTCCTCCTGAGCAAAGCTCGGAATCGGCCATAAAGCCATACCTAAAAATACGAGCATCGTTAAACCAAATTTATTTAACATATTTTCCTCATATAAAAACTTATCCTGACCAGTGCTTATTATAACAATAATTCGTGCTTTTTTATAAAAAAACAAACCCCGCCGGAAACAGGCGGGGTTCTTCGATTTTTTAAGGGCTTTTTCCCTACTCAATGATTTTGGAGACGACGCCGGCGCCGACGGTGCGGCCGCCTTCGCGGATCGCAAAGCGCAGACCCTCGTTCATCGCAATCGGGGTGATCAACTCCACTTCCATGTTGTTGATGTTATCCCCGGGCATCACCATCTCGGTCCCCGCCGGAAGATGCACCATCCCCGTCACGTCCGTCGTGCGGAAGTAAAACTGCGGGCGGTAGTTCGTGAAGAACGGCGTATGACGGCCCCCCTCTTCCTTGGAGAGGATATAAACCTCCGCCACAAACTTCTTGTGCGGCTTGATGCTCCCCGGCGCACACAACACCTGACCGCGCTCAATATCCTCGCGCTTCGTGCCCCGCAGCAGGATGCCCACATTGTCCCCGGCCTCTCCGCTATCCAGCAGCTTGCGGAACATCTCAACGCCCGTGACCACCGTCTTCTGCGTTGCGCGGATGCCCACAATCTCAATCTCCTCGCCGACCTTGACCACGCCCTGCTCGATCCGGCCCGTCGCCACCGTTCCCCGACCCGAAATCGAGAAAATATCCTCGACCGGCATCAAAAACGGCTTGTCCTTCGGACGGTTGGGCTGCGGGATATACTCATCCACTGCCTTCATCAGCGCACGGATCGCATTCTCCCCAATCTCGGGATCGCGCTTCTCCACGCAGGCCAGAGCCGATCCCTTGATGATCGGAATCTCGTCGCCCGGAAACTCGTAAGATGAGAGAAGCTCACGCACCTCCATCTCCACCAGTTCCAGCAGCTCAGGGTCGTCCACCTGATCCACCTTGTTCAAAAACACCACCAGCGCCGGTACGCCCACCTGGCGGGCCAGCAGAATGTGCTCACGCGTCTGCGGCATCGGCCCGTCCGCCGCGTTCACCACCAAAATCGCTCCGTCCATCTGGGCAGCACCTGTAATCATGTTCTTGATGTAGTCCGCGTGACCCGGGCAGTCCACGTGCGCGTAGTGACGGTTCGCCGTCTCATACTCCACGTGCGCTGTCGAAATCGTAATCCCCCGCGCCTTCTCCTCAGGAGCCTTGTCAATCTGATCCACCGTCTCGCCCTTGCCGAAAATACCCGCCAACGCCGCCGTCAGCGTCGTCTTCCCATGGTCCACGTGACCAATCGTCCCAATATTACAGTGCGGCTTGTTCCGCTCAAATTTCTCTTTTGCCATGGTCTGTCATGCTCCTCGCATCATTTTAAAGTCAACTCAATCCACCCGCGTCAGCGGTTTTGCAATCATCCCAGTGGTTTAGAAAAAGACGGGCCGTGTGTCAACGGGTTTTTGACTCGGTGTGCGCCGTTTCAGACCCTTTTTTGCGGCGACTGCAGTTGCGATAAAGGGTACTAACCTTCATAATTCTTAATTACCAATACAACTCTCTGCTCGTCTTGCAGTTTGCCGTTTTCCAGTTTTACGAGCGTAATTTCACAGCCTTGGCTGATATTTTGTCGCATGGCGTCGTTGAGGCGGATACCCAGATCCTGAATCTGGCCTTCGTCGTGGATCAGGCTCAGCGTTTGGTCCTGCCTATCGTATTCCACCCACTGCAGTTCGGATTGAATAGGCCTTCTGAGGGATCTGGCATGTTCATTCCTTAAATTATCGCGCTTTTCTATAAACCCATTAATAATGAAAGAATTTTAACAGTCTTACTCTGAGTTAGCAAACTTTAGGGTCTGGTCCTTGTTTTTTCAGATATTTTTCAGAGGAAAAAGTATTAGCACGAACGCAAGCGGCTTTGGAATCCTTTGTTTTATAAGGATTTTTTGAACGTCAACGCATGAGGATGAACGGAGGCGGAGGGTCGGCTGGGGTGATGGGAATCGCAATTAAAAGCTAAGCATTTGATACTCAGAAGAGAGTCTCAATGTGAACTTACACTCTGCCCCCAATTCTGCCCCCTTTTTTTATTTCAAAAGCACCTATGCAGAACTTCATAGTCTTCTTGCCAAGAATTTACTGCTGTTTATTGGGAGTTCGTGCGAACTTCTGATAGAACCTCTCCGCAAGTTCTATTAAACAAATTAACGATGGTTAAAACTCCACAGATCTATTTATCAGGTACGGCTCCCAATCAAAAGCTTACCCCCACCTGGAACCAGATTTTCTGCGTATCCGTGTAGGGCGTGTCTTCGGCGTTATAGTCCGCATACTTGACCATGAGGTTCAGCTTTTCCATAGGAAGCGGCTTAGGCAGTTCGAATGATCTTGTTATGGAAGCATCAAACTCCGACCCGAAATCACCGCTCTCCTCCCCTTCGAAGTCATGGTAGGCCGCGTTCAGAGTGGTTCCATCGACGTTCTTGTGAACGCCTGAGACTTTGTAGGAAACGCTGATATAGGCATCTTCGAGGCCGACTGCCGGCGTATCCAGAAACTTATCCGCCCAGCCGTTGAACTTGTGAAGTGTCGCCAATGGAGTCTGGAAGGCGTGGCTTCCGTCCCCGCCCAGAACCTCATGCCCCGCCGTCAGCGTCAGGCCATGCCCGGAGACGGACGGTGCTATATGGTAATAAGAATCATCGTAATTCAACGTATTATTCCCGCGGTCAGATTGTCTGGCCACCTCAGCCTCATAGGAAAAAGCCCAATTCTCATCGATTGCCTGTTTTCCGGTCAATCTTAGGCCGTATGTCTGCGATGAGCGAGCGGGAAGACGGTCAAACTCTAGCCAGTATCCATAACCTGTGGCCTTCAGCCAGTCAGCAACGCCGTAAGAGGCATTGAGGATATGACTGGTCGAGTCCAGATCGCCCAGAGGATGCTTGTCGCCGAAAACCCTATTCACGTTCGCGATGTAACCATAGGTCAAATTTGCCTTTTCCAATCCCGAGTAGTTGAAGACTACAGAATCGAAGGTCTGGTCGTTTTGCCGCCAGTCCACCGTGCCAATAAACCTCTGGTTATCGAGATTGATACCCTGCCTCCCGATTTTTATGACGGCCCCCTTGATACCGTTCCATGAAACCCAAGCCTGATTGATGTCCTCGTTGTCAGGGTCAGCGACGACCGGAAACTGCGTTTGACGGTTGACCGTGTCGTTAAAATCATCGGCGCCGACATTGGCTACAACTTGAGCCTCCAGCAGTGCCTGAAAATTCCTATATTCGCCCGTTTTGACTCCCAAATTTGCCCGAATGGTCGAAGCCCTCGCCTCATCCGCGATCGGGGCCGGACCGTCCTGATCGACATATTCGTAGCGGTAGCGAAGCTCGCCAAAGACCTGCCCTTCGCTCACCAGACTCTCGGGGGTATCTCCAGCCAGAGAGGGCGTAGGAAATGCCAGAAAACTGGCGCCGGCCAACAAATGGCATAAAATTATCTTCTTGTTCATGGACTTAACCTCACTTCGCATCTTCAACTGGCGCGGAGTCTAGTGCCGCGTTTCAGAAAATCGCTTGATCTGAATCAAGTCACCCAGGGAAATTTCTAAACGTTAGTCTAAATGGTTGATGTTGTTTTATGGCCGCCCTGTCAAGTATTCGCTTTTGAGGAGGCATTAAGCCTAAAGTCGGGCGGTCATCGCTATTGATAAAGTTTTGAAGAACATAAAATCCCTCATAGCCGCGCTTTTCCAAATCAGCCATAATTTTTGTAATATCATTTTCATCTATAAGGCTCGTATGAACAGTCGTACGAACCTCAAACTCTACTGCTTTTTGAGAGCACAATATCTCCAGGGTCCGGGAGAAGAGGTCATATTTATCGGTCCCCGTCACTGTTTTGAACTTCTCCGGCGGTGCTTTGTAATCGAGTGCGATGTAATCCAGAAACCCTTGGGACAGGAAATCCTCAATAATATCCGGGCGCAACCCATTCGTATCCAGCTTAACAGCGTAGCCCAGCGCTTTCACATCCCTGATAAAAGAGGGTAATCTGGGGTAAGCTGAGGCTTCGCCGCCGGAGAGGACCACGCCGTCTAAAAGACCTTGCCGTCTTTGCAGAAAGTCCATGACCTGACCGATATCGCCGCGCCCTCGGCCCTTGACGATTTGCGGATTGTGGCAGTAAGGGCAGCGCATATTGCATCCCGAAAACCAGATAATACAGGCCGTCCGTTCGGGAAAGTCCAGCATGGTGAAGGGCGTTACGGAATAGACCGGAAGGACGCCCGGATGATCCTCCGGGCGTCCTCGGGTGGTTTTAGAACTTTGAGGCGTGAGCGCCATCTGTCAAACGCCTGTAAACAGGTTTCCAGTCTCCACCCAGTCCTCGACGAAATGGCGGCGCTGACGGTGTTCGCCCTGTTTGCCTTTGTTAAAGCTGTCTACAGGCCGGAAATACCCCATGACGCGAGTCCAAACTTTGGTTTTGGCCTCACAGTGCGGACATTCTGCCTGCTCCCCGTTCAGATATCCGTGCGTATCGCAAACTGAAAAGACAGGCGTGACCGTGATGTAGGGCATCTGATAGGTGCTGATAACTTTTTTTACAAACCTTTTGCAGGCTTCAGCGCTTGAGAGTTTTTCATTCATATACAGATGAAGAACGGTTCCGCCAGTGTATTTGCATTGCAGACGGTTCTGCAGTTCCAGAGCCTCGAAAGGATCGTCGGTGTGATCGACCGGAATCTGCGAGGAGTTTGTGTAGTATATATTCTCTCCTGTCCCGGCTTGGATAATCTCAGGGTAGCTTTTTTTATCCTCTTTCGCAAAACGGTATGTAGTTCCCTCCGCCGGGGTGGCTTCAAGATTATAGAGATTTCCTGTTTCCTCCTGATAACCTACCAATTTGGCGCGCATATGATCCAGAACCTCAAGGCAGAGATTGATGCCGCGCTCATCCGTGATGTCGAAGGCATCGCCGGTGTAATTGCGAATCATTTCATTCATCCCGTTCACGCCGATGGTCGAGAAATGGTTGCGGAAAAACGGAAGGTAACGCGCCGTATAGGGATAGAGACCACGGTCGTACATTTTCTGCGCGAAAATCCGTTTTTTCTCCAGAGTGGATTTGGAAATATCCATCAGGCGGTCTATCTCCCCCATCAATCCCGCAAGATCGCCCTTGAAGCGGAAGCCCAGACGCGCCATGTTCAGCGTGACTACTCCGATGGAACCCGTCATCTCGGCGGAACCGAACAGACCGTTACCGCGTTTTAGTAGTTCCCTGAGGTCAAGCTGAAGCCGACAGCACATCGAACGAACCGCACCGGGAGAGTAGGCTTCGGGGTTGGGTTGGCGTTCCTTTGTCACCGGATCGACAAGAAACTGACTGCCGACAAAGTTCTGAAAATAGGACGATCCGACCTTGGCCGTGTTTTCAAAAATCGCCTTGGCTACCTTGCTGTCCCAATCAAAATCCTCCGTAATATTGACCGTAGGAATGGGGAAGGTAAATGGCTGTCCGGTTGAGTCCCCTTCGGTCATGACCTCATAATAGGCGATGTTGATCATTTCCATCTCGGGGGTGAAATGCTTGAACGTCACGTCCTCAAGGGTCCGAATCCCCATGTCCCGGCCTTGCGCCTTTAGGAGAAGATCGTCCCTTTCTATGCCCTTAAACAGGTGGAGATTATTGAAGGTCGGACACTGATTCTGAAGATCTTCGGGGACGGTAATATCCAGCGTAATATTGGTAAAGGGCGACTGGCCCCAGCGTGCCGGAACATTGAGGTTATAAACGAATTGCCGGATCGCTTTTTTAACTTCTTTGAGGGAGAGCTGATCGTAAAAGACATAAGGTGCCAGATACGTATCGAAACTGGAAAAAGCCTGAGCCCCGGCCCATTCGGACTGCAGGATTCCCAGAAAATTACTCATCTGCCCCAAGGCTTCGCGGAAGTGGCGGGGCGGGCGGGAAGATACGCGCCCTGCAACGCCGTTAAACCCGCTGTTGAGAAGTTCGCGCAGCGACCAGCCGGCGCAATATCCGGTCAAACAGTCGAGATCGTGGATGTGGATATCGCCGTGGCGGTGCGCCGTTCCTTCTTCAGGACTGTAGATTTCATCCAGCCAGAAATTGGCGATCACCTTGCCCGCGACGTTGTTAATCATTCCGGCATTCGAGTAACCCGTGTTGGCATTCGCGTTGATCCGCCAGTCGGAACCGGAGATGTACTCGCTGACGGCCTCTGAACAATCGACCTGCTGCCCCCCGTATAATGTAACGATTTGATCCGTCCGTGGATGGACCGGATGCCCTGTCAGGCAGTTTCCAGAAGATAATTGGGGTGTTTCCATGGCAGATCGTTTCAGAGCGGGTGAAGACATACGGTTCTCCTTAAGAGTTATTTGACCATGAGCTCTCCGCCTTCTGATCCATCGCAGAAGCGAAAGCTTAGGGCTTTGTGATGAAAAGTTTTAAACATACTAGATTTAGTATGCATTTCGATATTAATACGCCATATGTTGTTTTTCGGGTTTGATCTGGATCAATTCTCACAGGTTTTTTGTCGGTAATAATCAGGCCTCAGAAAAAGGACGGTGAGCTTGGGGTTTCATTTTGTTTTCGTGCATGGATGGGGTAACGGGCCTGACTTTTGGGATAAGACGGCGGCCTATTTCTGGGATATTCCTAAGACCTTTATTGACCTCGGATTCATCAAGGGGAGCTTTGATGGCCTTTCGGATCGCTCTGCTTTGAGTACAGGAGCCAAGAAAGTGTATGTCACGCATTCACTTGGAACCCTGTGGGCACTCAAGAATCGGCACATGGAGATGTCGGCTTTGATCGCAATCAACGGGTTTTATAACTTCAGGGTCTTTTCTGAAGAGGAAGCTCTTCTTTCCATGAAGCAGCGCTTGACGAAGGATCCCATCCCACAGATGGGAGTCTTCTGGAGACGCTGCGGGATTCATCCTGAAAATTCCCTCTTAGACCTTGAGCGACTGCAAGAGGGCATGAACTGGCTGATCCATGACAACGCCACCAAGGAAATCCGTAATCTGGGTCTTCCTGTCCTAAGCCTTACAGCCAAGGACGATCCTGTTTTACCTATCAAAATTATGAGGCAGCACTGGTCGGGCTATCCCTTGCAAATCCGTGAATTGGGCGGACATAGCCTTCCTTGGTCAGAGCCTCGCTGGTGCTCTACTAAAATCATGGACTTTATCGATGGCCTCAGACTGGAAAAATAATGTTCGTTTGGCCTTCGATAAGGGGGCGAAGACCTATGCTGCTTGGGCTAGGGTCCAAAGTCAGGTTGCTGCGTACCTCGCCGATGATCTTCCATCCTTGCCGGAGAAATCCGATATTTTGGAGATCGGGTGCGGAAGTGGTCTTTTTACTCGACAGCTTGTGAATGTCTATCAGACTCAGAATCTTCACGTTACCGATGTCAGTCCCGAAATGCTGAAATGTGCGCGTAGTAATGTCGTATGCGACCGAGTCACCTGGTCAATTCTTGACGGTGAAGTGCAAAAGACCGGAAAAACCTACGATTTAATCGTTGCCAATATGGTGTTCCAATGGTTTGAAAACTTACAATCGGGGCTGATGAATCTTAAAACCATGCTAAAGGAGACAGGGACATTGCTTTTTAATATGCCCGGCCCGAATACTTTGTTGGAATGGCGCAAGGTTCTCGATGAACTTCATTTTCCTTGCGCTCTGCTTGAGTTTCATCTTCCTCTCCGCGGGATATATCGCCAGCGGGTTTTTCGGGAAAACTTTCAGGACGCTTACTCCTTTTTAAAATCCCTTAAAAACACAGGGACCACCTGTGGACGAAGTGATATTCGCCCCTTGTCTCCTGCGGAAATCCGCATGGCCTGCAGAACATTGGACTCCAAAGGAATAACAAGCTTTTCATGGGATATTCTTTTCGTACGCCTCGGCTGTCAGGAACGCCCCTTATGAGCCACAAGGTTGCGATCATCGGAGCCGGTATTTCAGGCTTACAGACGGGATGCTTTCTAGCCCATGCTGGTCACAGGGTCACCATTTTTGAAAGGCAGGAGTTTCCGCCTGTCAACCCCAGCAGCATCGCCGGAGGGATGCTGGCCCCCTACAGTGAAATAGAAACACTACCCATGAGGCTGGTTCAGGTTGGACTGCGCGGCATAGCGCTATGGAGCCAAATCCTAGGAGAGGAAAACGCCCATAAGCTCATTCATAAGACCGGAAGCCTGCTGCTGTCCCATCCGGCTGATAGTCATATGCTTGAGAGATTTGCCAAAAATCTTGAAATTTTAGGTCACCGATGGTCTTGGACAGGCGGTGCAGAGATTCGAGAATTGGAGCCCTGTCTGGATCGAATTTTTCAAAAGGGAATCTTTATTCCCGATGAAGCCTTTTTGATCCCCGCTCAAGCCCTTGAAATGCTTATGGAGTGTTATATTCAACACGGAGGACAGATCGTTCATGCGGAGGCCGATCCTGCCACGCTGAAAACCGATTTCCATTGGGTCGTCGATTGCCGGGGATATGTAGAAAATCTGGATCGTGATTTGCGTGGTGTTCTAGGAGAACTCGTCATTATCAGAAATAAAGAGTTTCACCTTTCCCGGCCTGTCAGACTGATGCATCCTCGCTATCCACTCTATATCATTCCCCGACCCGATCACATCTTTGCCGTCGGCGCGAGCATGATCGAAAGTGCGGGCGATGCCGATGGGCTGGTTACCGCACGATCCGCAATGGAATTGCTGAGTGCGGCCTTTACGCTTCATCCGAGCTTTGCCGTGGCTAAAATATTACACTTACAATCGGGGGTCAGAGCCGCTTATCCTGACAACCTCCCCCGTCTTCATATTGATTCCCAAAACCGATATATGCGATGTAACGGATTGTTCCGCCATGGTTATCTGCTCGCTCCTGTGCTGGCGTGCTGCATTGAAAAATACATCACAGAAGGACAGCCCGACCCCGACTTGGGACTGTTCGCAGGTCTAAGCAATCACACGGTTATGCAGGGACAGTAATCGGCGGCCGAATCTCACCGGCCGCCGACTTTTCAAGGCATATTACTTTTTGGCTGCTTCGGAAGCTTTCTCGCTTTCCTCACAAACCTTGCACGGTTTTTCAGACGCCGATCCCGTCATATGTTTTGAACAACACTTGCAGGAATCGCAGTGTTTGCACTCGCCTTTTTGACAACACGAGCACGTGCCCGATGCATGACACATAGAAGGCGCAGAAGACTGCGAAGTTTGGGCAGTAATACCGGCACAGGCCGCCAAAAGCAGAACTGATGCCAAGGTTAAAGTGAGTCTGATCATTTGATGATCTCCTTTAAATTTTAGAATGTATTTATAATCAGGTTATTCGATCTGATCGGGCTGCTTTGGGAGGCTTAAAGGGTGGGTTGGGCCGATAGCTTGAAAAGTCCACCTTTGTTTCAAGATTGTCTGGGCGCAAGACGAAGGAACCAAATCTGTTTTGAGAGGTTTTAATAAAGGTGCCTAGTAAACAAAACGCGCAATCTCCGCACTTATGAGCCTTATGCTCATGTTGCTGCGACTCCTGATGGCACGGTTTTTCGGTCGCGGTGGTTTTTTTTACGGCCTGAACACAACACAATGTGCTTGCCAAAGCATTTGAGGGCAAGACCATCATTAACAAGAGGCTCAAAAAAATCCTAAACACGGTCGATCCAACGATGTCCTTCTTTATTGTAGTAAAATCCGTTAGAAAACGGAAATTTATTCGATATATTCAAGAGTTGCTGCTCCCCCTCTTTAGAGGAAACGCGGCCGGATATAACGCTTTCAAAGCATTTGGCAACCTCGACCATATCGCAGTCCTGGGGTGATAATCGGAACCACCCTATGCCCATAGACGCCATCTCTTTCATTTCATGGATCAAGTTAAGACTGGAATAGGAAAGCGTCTGAACGCCGTTTACCGCCAGAAAATCTTGTCCGGCGAGGGTTTGCAAAGGGAGGCCGTCTGGATCCTCCTCGCAGATGAACTGGCAGTTATCCTTGATCCGTCCATGAGCGCGGGCGTGATAGCACCTTGCGGACAGCGCCAGACCAACGCGCCCAAAAACCTGCACCTCCAGATTGATCTTTAGGCTTTCGGCCTTTTGACCGAGTATCTTCAGGGACGATTTCGGCAATTCCGCAGGGAGAGCGATATGTGAGGCTCCTTGCTTGGAGAGAAATCCCATTGTTTCCTCATTATACACATTAAAGTATTGGCCTACCCGATGCGACCTGCCCCTGAGAGAATAGAGGGCAGTGGTATCGTTCGCTTCTATTTCAAAATCCGTTAACTCACATAAGCCTGTGGTCATTTTTCGCTCCCTGGGGAGCATGATTTCCGCCAGGGTTGAAAAGACAACCTTTTTCTCCGCAGCATTTAAGCGTTCAGCAACCTCATCATAATACTGCTCAAAAAAGGGCGAACGTTTTGAGCAGACCACTTCCCCCAGATACACGGTTTCGACAGGCGCTTCATCAGCGATCTTGAAATAAAAATCGCGTTTTTTTTCTGCAGGCCAATGGAAAAGAACAGGACCAAGCGTCAATTTTCCTTGCATCTTCTGTTATCTCCAACGTTTGCTTTGATACGCGCCCTGGGTTTGTTTATGACCTTCTGTCAGCGACAGCAAATCAGGCATATCAATATCCTTTCCCGCCATAACCCGATCTATCGCTTTGCGCCATGAGGAGACAACCTTCTGGACGTAAGCCTTGGACCGCTGGCGCCCCTCAATCTTGAAGGCATCGACCCCGGCTGCTATGAGATCGGGCAAAAGCTCGGCAAGGTTCAGGCTAATTGGCTCCTCAAACGCGTAGTAGCCCTCCGTCTTATGCGGCACGCGGTAGCGGCCCTTGCAGATTGTCGGATATCCAGGGTTTTGAGTGCAGGAAAAGCAGTCTATCGCAAAACCGTTCAGTTTTGTCGTCATCTCACCGTTCTTTTGCTCTTCATAGGCCACGTATTGCGCGGGGGAGCATACTCCATCCATATTCGTGGACAGGCCCGTTGCGTAATTTGTAAGGCTGCAACGTCCCTCAGCCATCAGACCGTGATTGCCAAAGATAAAACATTCGATTTCACAGGGTATCTCTTTTTTGAGCTGACGGATTTCAGGGATCGTCAGTATGCGGGGCAGGACCACGCGTTTGACGCCAAATTCCTCACAGTAATACCTGATGGCTTCCGGTGAAGGCGCTCCGGCCTGCACCGAAAGGTGAAGCCTTACATGAGGATAATTCTGACGCGCGTAATGAGCCACGCCAATATCCGCGACAATCAGGGCATCCAGACCCAGCATCAAGGCGTGATCGACGGCGCTTTTCCATAGGCCGAATTTACCTGCAGGGGGAAAAGTGTTGATCGCCAGTAGAACTTTGACCGATTTTTTCCTGGCGTAATGCACGGCTGCCCTCAATTCTTCCACGGTGAAATTCAGACCGGGAAAATTGCGGGCGTTCGTTGCGTCCCTGAACCCGCAGTAAACGGCATCCGCCCCCGAATCGACCGCTATCCTCAACGAAGCAGGGGTACCGGCGGGACAGACAAGTTCTGGTTTATGCTCTGCTGACACGATTACCTATCCTTCTTGTCAGGCTAAGAGCGACGCGACCGGGGGGACCGAAAAAACTTGCAACGTCCTGTGCAATCGTTCCCTCAATGTCATCCAAGGCGTTTCGAAGACTTACAACGGCTTCGGTATCACCCTCCACCTTTATGTCTCTGCTAAAAAAAAGAGCGTCGCCGTCCAAACGCCCGTCAATGAGACCTAAAAGCGTGAGAAACGAACCGCTGATCCGAGCATCCGCCACTCTGATCGCGCCCCTTCGATGAGCTCTGAGCCTTGGCCTAAAGGGATCGGGAGATAATTCTATGACAAAAGGAAGGTTGGTCGGGTCGATCAGAATTTTTTTATGATAGTGTCCGGTCAGTCTTTCAAACAATTCGGGCCGCTTTGCGCTTACCGCCGCCATCATCCGCCCGAAGGTTCTATTGACGAGGGGTAAAGGAAGAGGAGCGAACAAAAAATAGAGTCCCCTTGCCAAAGACGATCCTTGCCCGCTCCTGTGTATTTGTCTGCCTGCCCGGTTTTTCATGCAGGACAGATTAGGGTCGGAGAAGTCCATATATATTGATCCAGATCAAACGACCGAATAGCCTTCTATGATCCCATTGATATGCTTATATTATTTTTAAAAATGAGGTTATAAGATGTCTTCTTCCTCTTCCCTGCCAGATTTTCGAGATCCAAACTCGTCATACCTCGGTGGCGCATGCGATTTCGAAGCGCTTCCTTCCTTCTCTGTTCTTAAACCTTCGTCCATAATTTTAAGCCACAAGGAAAAAGCGGCTTGCGATAAAGCGACGGACTGAGTAAAGAGCATTCATGATCTCTTATCGTGATGCCCTGCGTATGATCTCGGACTTGATTAAATCCCGCAGTCTGGATGTTGAAACTGTCTCTCTTGGCTCCGCTGTGGGGCGTGTTTGCGCAGATGATATTCAGGCCAGAGTTGATAATCCGCCCTTTCACAACACAGCGATGGACGGTTTTGCCGTGCGGCTTGCAGATTTCAAAGCCGCACGGTTTCCTGAGCCTTTTGCGCTGCCTTTGTCGGGTATTATTGCTGCCGGACAAAGCGTGGAAGGTTTAGATTTCGAGCGCGGGTGCTGGCAGGTTATGACCGGGGCACCGATTCCCTTTGACACGGACTCTGTTGTTCCCTTCGAAGATGTGCAAGTGACGGCAGACAGGGTGATCTTCGCATCCCTGCCTAAGGCCGGAGCACATATCAGGCGCGCCGGAGAGGACTTTAAATCCGGTTCCCCGCTCGTTCAGAGGGGACAATATCTTACACAGCTGCATATTCTGCCTCTGGCCACCGCCGGTGTGCCTGCTCTACGGGTTTATAAAAAGCCAAAAATCCTTTTTCTTTCCACCGGGGATGAGGTTATCGACGATCCGGCCACGGCGCTTGGTCCCGGTCAGATTTACAATTCGAACGGGCCGTTTGCTCAATCTTATTTGCAGGCACTCGGCGCGGAAGTTCACGCGATTCACGCCCTTAGAGACGACCCGAACATGTTTACAAAAACCTTGGCGGATGCGCAGGCGCACGGATTTGACCTTATCGTTTCTTCGGGAGCCGTCTCTGCGGGAACATACGATTTTGTTAAAGAGGCTTTAAAGGCCATCGGCGCAAATATTTTATATCATAAGGTTCGAATCAAGCCCGGAAAGCCTAATCTTCTGGCGCATCTTCCCTCAGGAATTCCGTATTTCGGATTGCCCGGAAATCCGGTGGCGACGGCGGTCGGGTTGCGTTTTTTTGTCCGTGAAGCCCTGCGTGTTCTGCAAAGGCAGCCCCCTGAAAAGCCCCTGTTTGCACATTGTATGACGAATTTGTCCAAAAAACCCGGATTACACCTGATCCTCAAATGCGTACTTAACCATACAGAAAACGGGCAGGTCTCCTTCGAGATTTTGGACGGACAGGAATCCTTTAAAACCCGTCCGTTCCTTACCATGAATGCCTGGGCGCACATCCCCGAAGATCATTCCGAAATCGTACAGAACGAACTGTTTGAGGTCTATCCGGCTATTTAGTGATGAAGAGGGCACTCCTTGCACTCTTCCTTGTTGTGTCTTTGGCATAGGGAAGCCGTATCGGCATCGCAAAAATGGCAGAGGGCAAAAGCGTCCTTCATGCGGATGCTATCGTCTTCAACCTCAATCCCCAACCCTTTCATCTGCTTGAGCGTCCGGGAAAAAGTCTCGGGAGTCATTCCCAGATAATTGGCGATCGTTTGCTTTCTGAAAGGCAGGCAAAACTCCAAATTGTCGTGACCGGCCTCCAGATGCTTTGTCAGAAAATAATAGCCGACTCGCTGAAGGGGGGTCTTGATATTCATGGCGTCGATCTGGTGCATAGCGTTTTTGTAGTGATGGGTCACAATCTTCAGGATGTTGACGGCAAAATGCGAATCCTCAAGAACCTGCTTTTTTACTGTACGCTCTGGAATCATCAGCAGTTTTGATTTTGTCATAGACTGCACGGATATCGGCGATGGGCCGCCCATAAAGAGAACAGCCTCCATACAGGTATCCCCCGGCTCCAGCATACGTATCGTTGCTTCGTGGCCGTCTTCGTTGAGCCGAAGGGTTTTCAGCGTTCCCTCCAGGACGAGATACAGGCCTTGAGGCTTGTCTCCTTGCTGCACAAGTAGGTGAGTGGGGTCATGCTCCTGAATAACGGAATGGGATAAAATCTTCTGGAGGCTGTCCTCCTGCAACCCGTCGAAAATCTGAGGTTTTCTAGCACCCGGTAAATCCTTGGGAAGGGTTATCATGTCTTTTCTTTTCGCTGTTCTCTATTTGCTTGCGCTTGATCTGAATCAAGTCCGCCTTCCTTAGCGGGTGCAATATTACGCGCAAATTTGAGGGAAGAGAAGCACCATTCCCTAAAAAAATGACGCTATTTTAATATGTTGTCGGAGGCCACCTATGAGCTTAAAAACAGACCAGAACTTTGCGCTCTCTCTTACGACCCTTGCTTTTACGATCTGTTTCGCCGTCTGGACGATCTTTGCCATTATCGGGGTCCAAATCAAGGAAGATTTGGGGCTGAACGATACACAATTCAGCCTGCTCATCGGTACGCCCATTCTTACCGGCTCGCTTGTAAGATTATTTTTAGGAATCTGGGCGGACCAATATGGCGGTCGCCCGATCTTCATGGCCGTGATGCTTTCCTCTGCTTTCTTCACTTGGTGCCTGATATATGCCGATACTTACGAAATGCTCCTGCTCACGGCTCTAGGCGTGGGTTTATCGGGCGGAAGTTTCGTTGTCGGCATTGCTTACCTTTCAAAGTGGTACGACAAGGCTCATCAGGGAACAGCTTTAGGTGTTTACGGTATGGGCAATATCGGGGCCGCCGTCACCAAGTTCCTTGCCCCATTTGTGATGGTTTCGTACGGCTGGCATACCGTGGCGCAGATCTGGGCGGTCTCGCTAGTGGTCATGGCCGTTTTGTTCTGGATCATGACCAAAGACGAGCCCCAAATTCAGGCACAAAAGGCCTCCAAGACGGCGCCTAAATCAATGTGGGATTCACTTAAGCCTCTTAAGAAGCTGCAGGTCTGGCGCTTTTCCCTCTATTACTTTTTCGTTTTCGGAGGCTTTGTCGCCTTGGCTCTGTGGCTTCCGCGCTACTACGTGGGTGTGTACGGTATGGACATCAAGACCGCAGGCGTTCTGGCTGCCCTGTTTTCCGTAGCGGGATCTCTTTTTCGGGCCGTCGGCGGATACTTGTCCGATAAATACGGCGCACGGATGGTCATGTACTGGACATTCTTCGTCTGTGCCGGTTGCTGTTTCCTTCTGTCCTATCCGCAGACCGATTACGTCGTTCATGGCATCAAGGGCGATATTGCTTTCAGCTTCGGGTGGGGGTTTATCCCCTTTACAGCTATTGTTTTTGTCCTGGGCTTTTTTATGTCGCTTGGCAAAGCCGCGATCTACAAACATATTCCGGTTTATTATCCAAACGATGTCGGTTCTGTGGCCGGAATCGTCGGACTGATTGGCGGGCTGGGTGGCTTTTTTCTGCCCATATGCTTTGGCTTCATGAATGATGTCCTGAATATTTGGACCAGCTGTTTCATGCTGATGTTCGCCCTTGTCGCGGTGGCTCTGGTTTGGATGCATATAACAATCATCCTGATGGAGCGCAACCTCCAGAAGTCAAAATACCTGCCTGAACTTGGGGATGCCCCCCATAACAACACACATTAAGGAGAGACGGTCATGGCTAAAGATCTTCAGATATGGGATCCCGAGAACGAGGCGTTCTGGGAAGCGGAAGGGAAAAGCATCGCGTGGAGAACGTTATGGATTTCCATTCCGTGTCTACTTTGCGGCTTCGCCGTCTGGATTTACTGGAGCGTCATCACCGTGCAGATGCTTAATCTGGGCTTTCCGTTCAGCAAGACCGACCTGTTCACCTTGAACTCCATCGCCGGACTTTCTGGTGCGACTTTACGTATTCCTTCATCCTTTTTCATCCGGCTCGCGGGCGGGCGGAATACGATCTTCTTTACCACCCTGCTTTTGATCGCTCCGGCGGTTGGAACAGGTATCGCGCTGCAAGATATCAACACGCCGCTCTGGGTCTTTCAACTTCTTGCCCTGTTTTGCGGTTTCGGAGGCGGCAATTTTGCCTCCTCAATGTCGAACATCAATTTTTTCTTCCCGAAAAGAATGCAGGGGCTTTCCCTCGGGCTCAATGCCGGTTTAGGTAATTTCGGTGTTACGGCTACGCAAATTCTTATTCCGTTTGTGATGACTTTCGGGCTCTTTGGCGGCGACCCGATGATCCTGACCAGCGATTCCGGCACATTGATTGGAAAAATCCCGGCTGGCTCTGCTACCTGGATCGCCAACTCCGGTTACATCTGGGCGGCCATCCTTGTTCCCCTGACTATCCTGTCCTGGATGATGCTAAGCAACGTGCGGGCCGAACACGTTTCTCCGCAAATTGGCAACCCCTTGTCTTCCTTTATTAAGATTGCAGTTATGCTGGCCGTCGGTTTGCTCACTTCCGTCGTCGGGCTTTGGCTGATCCTCCCTGAAAGCGCAAACGGCTCCGGTCTGGATGTCAGCAAATGGATCGTGCTTCCCGCTGTCATCGCGGCCACGGTTGGAATACTGGCTATCCTGCCCGGACTCAGCCAGCGTGTGCGTGCCCAGTATAAAATCTTCAGCCATCCGCATACCTGGATCATGACGATTATTTACACCATGACGTTCGGATCGTTCATCGGCTATTCGGCTGCCTTGCCTCTCTCGATCAAGGTTATTTTTGGATTTCAGCACGTTGCGGGGCCGGATGGCGTCCTGACGCATACGCTGGCGAATCCGAATGCCCCCAGTGCGCTCACCTACGCATGGATCGGGCCGTTTATCGGAGCGGTGATCCGTCCTATCGGCGGCTTGCTGTCTGACAAAATGGGAGGGGCACTGGTCACACAGATATGCTCTGTCGTTATGGTCGCAGGCGCTCTCGGCGCGGCGCACTATATGCAGGCCGCCTATGCTTCCGCGACACCGGAAGTCTTTTTCATGCCCTTCTTTCTAACCTTCATGACCCTGTTTCTGGCGGCAGGCATCGGCAACGGATCGACTTTCCGCACCGTCGCTGTAGTCTTTGACCGGCAGCAGGCTGGCCCGGTACTGGGCTGGACGTCGGCGGTGGCCGCTTACGGCGCCTTCATCATCCCGATCGTTTTCGGAGAGCAGATCGAGCAAGGAACCCCCGAACTGGCGCTCTATGGTTTTGCAGGATTTTATATGCTTTGCCTCATTCTGAACTGGGCGGCGTATCTCAGACCCGGGGCGAAATACAAAAATCCGTAACTATTCTTCTCCCCTTGATTCAGATCAAGGGGAGGTTTTGCGGATATGGACACAATGCGGCCATCAGGAGTTTAGAGCATGAGCTATTTCATAGACCGGATTACTTACTTTTCCCAGAAACGTGAGCCTTTTTCAAACGGCCACGGGATTACCACCGATGAGAACCGGGGATGGGAAAAAGCCTACCGGGACCGCTGGGCGCACGACAAAGTGGTCCGCTCCACGCACGGTGTCAACTGCACTGGGTCGTGCTCCTGGAAAATCTACGTCAAGAACGGCCTGATTACATGGGAAACACAGCAAACCGATTACCCCCGTACGCGACCTGATCTCCCGAATCATGAACCCCGCGGATGCTCGCGCGGCGCGAGCTATAGCTGGTACATCTACTCGGCCAACCGCCTGAAATATCCCATGGTCCGCAAACGGTTACTCGAACTCTGGCGGAGCGCCAAACAAAAATCCGGCAGCGACCCCGTCAAGGCATGGGCAGCCATTCAGGCGGATCCTGCCCAGAGAAAATCCTATCAGCTGGTTCGCGGCCTTGGCGGCTTTGTGCGGGCCGGGTGGGATGAGGTCAATGAGATCATCGCGGCCGCAAATATCCACACTATCAAGGAGTACGGGCCAGACCGTGTCATCGGTTTTTCTCCTATTCCCGCCATGTCGATGATTTCCTACGCTGCCGGTTCGCGCTACCTGTCTCTTCTCGGCGGCGTTTGCATGAGTTTTTATGACTGGTATTGCGACCTTCCCCCATCCAGCCCGCAAACATGGGGCGAACAGACGGATGTTCCCGAAAGCGCCGACTGGTATAATGCGGGCTTTATCATCATGTGGGGATCAAATGTGCCGCAGACGCGGACGCCCGATGCTCACTTCATGACCGAAGCCCGATATAAGGGAACCCAGGTCGTCACTATTACGCCTGACTACTCCGAAGCCTCCAAGTTTGGCGATATCTGGTTGAACCCTCGTCAGGGCACTGACGCTGCACTCGGCATGGCGATGGGGCATGTCATTCTCAAGGAGTTTCATCTCGAAAATCCTTCGGAATATTTCGATGATTACTGCCGTGCCTACTCGGATATGCCCTTTTTGGTCAAGCTTGAGCAGCGGGATGGCCTTTTTGTGCCAGGGCGTATGGTACGAGCATCCGATTTCAAGGGTGATTTGAACGAGAAAAACAATCCCGAGTGGAAAACCGTTTGCTTTGATGAGGAAACGGATCAGATTACCGTGCCTACGGGATCGATCGGCTTCCGTTGGGGAGAGGAAGGGAAATGGAATATCTCCCCCGCAGACTCGAGAACAGGAAAAACCATTCGCCCTCGCAAAACTCTTTTAGGGGCGCATGATGATATCGTCAAAGTGGGGTTCCCTTATTTTGGCGGACAGACACATGAGACAGGATATTTCGAGCCCAATGCCAACGATGATGTCCTGGGGCGCAATGTTCCCGTGCGCGTCCTTGACCTGAACGGGCAGAAAGTGGCCGTTGCCTGCGTCTTCGATCTTCTTTGTGCGCAATACGGTATTGAGCGCAAAGGTCTGGGCGGCGATCACGTTGCCGCAAGCTATGAAGATAACATCCCCTATACCCCTAAATGGCAGGAGAGCATTACGGGCGTTCCGGCCGAAAAGGTGATTCATGTCGCCCGGGCCTTTGCCCAGAACGCACACATCACCAAGGGCAAGTCGATGATCATCATCGGTGCAGCGATGAACCATTGGTATCACATGGATATGAATTACCGAGCCTGCATCAATATGCTGGTCTTCTGTGGCTGTGTCGGCCAATCCGGAGGCGGTTGGTCGCACTATGTGGGTCAGGAAAAACTGCGCCCCCAAACGGGCTGGGCGCCTTTAGCCTTCGCGCTGGACTGGAGCCGTCCGCCGCGTCAACAGAACTCCACATCCTTTTTCTATGCCCATACCGATCAGTGGCGTTATGAAACTCTGGAACTGGATGAAATTCTTTCGCCTTTGGCCGATCGTGGGCAGTGGTCCGGGACGCTGATGGACTGCAACGTCAAATCCGCCAGAATGGGTTGGCTGCCTTTCTTCCCTCAGCTTGAGGAAAACTCTATAAGCCTCGTAAAAGAGGCTGAAAGCAAAGGGCGCGATGCCGTGGATTACGTTGTCGAGCGTCTGGGAAAGGGTGATTTGCGTATGTCCGTCGAAGACCCGGACGATCAAAAAAACTGGCCGCGAAACCTCTTTGTCTGGCGCTCCAACCTTCTAGGCTCCAGCGGGAAGGGACATGAGTATTTCCTAAAATATTTTCTTGGTACGCAGCATGGCGTGCAGGGCAAGGATCTTGGAGCGGAAGGAAAAAGCCGTTCATCGGAAGTCGTATGGCATGACAAGGCTCCCGAGGGAAAACTTGATCTCGTTGTTACCCTTGATTTCCGTATGTCCACAACCTGTATGTATTCGGACATAGTGCTGCCGACGGCTAGCTGGTATGAGAAGAACGATCTCAATACCTCCGATATGCACCCCTTCATCCACCCGCTTTCAAAAGCCATTGATCCGGTCTGGCAAAGCAGATCCGATTGGGAAATATACAAAGGTTTTGCCAAAAAATTCTCGGAGCTTTGTGTTGGTCATCTGGGGGTAGAAAAAGAGATTGTCCTGAATCCTATACAGCACGATACGGCTGGAGAACTCTCTCAACCCGATGTTAAGGAGTGGCGCAAGGGTGAATGCCCACTTATTCCGGGCAAAACGGCACCAACCATGAAAGTGGTGGAGCGCGATTACCCGGCGACCTATGAGAGGTTTACGACCCTTGGTCCGCTGATGGAAAAATTGGGCAATGGGGGAAAAGGTATTGGCTGGAATACGCAGCATGAGGTTGATTTCCTAAAAAAACTCAACGGTGAAAAACAAGGGCGCGTTAAAATCGAAACCGATATTGATGCCTGCGAAGCGGTTCTTAGCCTTGCCCCGGAAACAAACGGCGAAGTCGCTGTTAAGGCTTGGGCGGCGCTTGGCAAAATTACCGGTCGCGATCATACGCATCTGGCCAAGCCCAAGGAGGAGGAAAAAATCCGCTTCCGCGATATACAGGCGCAGCCACGCAAGATCATCAGCTCCCCCACATGGAGCGGCCTTGAGTCCGAACATGTCTGCTATAACGCCGGATATACGAATGTTCATGAGTTTATCCCTTGGAGAACCTTGACCGGCCGTCAGCAGCTTTATCAGGATCACCCGTGGATGATTGATTTCGGTGAGGCTCTGGTGTCCTATCGCCCGCCAATTAATACGCGCACTGTTCAATCTATGCTGGACAAGCACGGCAAGGAATCGCCGACGATCCTGCTCAACTTCATAACACCACACCAAAAATGGGGCATTCACTCCACCTACTCGGACAATCTGCATCTGCTTACCCTTTCGCGGGGTGGCCCGATTGTGTGGGTCAGCGAGGTCGATGCACGGAAAATTGGCGTGAGGGACAATGACTGGCTGGAGGTTTTCAATACGAACGGCGCCATTGTCGCCCGTGCTGTTGTTTCCCAGCGCGTGAACGAGGGCATGATGCTGATGTACCACGCGCAGGAGAAAATCGTGAACACCCCGGGCAGCAAGATCACCAACGCCCGCGGTGGAATTCATAACTCTGTCACCCGGACAACCGTCAAGCCAACACATATGATCGGCGGCTACGCCCAGTTGTCTTATGGGTTTAATTATTACGGCACTGTCGGTTCCAACCGCGATGAATTTGTGATTGTCCGCAAGATCGACCGGGTGGACTGGATGGACGGAGAAGGACAAGTGGAGGCGGCAGAATAATGAAAATACGAGCACAAATTGGCATGGTTCTGAACCTAGACAAGTGTATAGGCTGCCATACTTGTTCGGTCACCTGCAAGAACGTATGGACGTCCCGCGAAGGCATGGAATATGTCTGGTTTAATAACGTCGAAACCAAACCGGGGATCGGCTATCCCAAGGAATGGGAAAACCAGAAGAAATGGAACGGCGGCTGGACTCGCCACGCTAACGGCAAGATTCATCCCAAGCAGGGCAGCCGCTGGCGGATTTTAGCCAATATCTTCGGCAATCCCAATCTTCCCGAAATCGACGATTATTATGAGCCTTTTACGTTCGATTACGATCGTCTTCAGAAAGCGCCGGAGATGAAAACCATGCCTACCGCTCGGCCTCGTTCGCTGGTGACGGGAGAGCGGATGGAGAAAATTCACTGGGGACCGAACTGGGAAGAAATACTGGGAACGGAGTTTGAGCGCCGCAAGAAGGACTATAACTTCAAGGATATCGAAAAGGAGATGTACGGTGAGTTCGAGAATACATTCATGATGTATCTGCCGCGCCTGTGCGAACATTGCCTTAACCCGACCTGCGTAGCCTCTTGCCCTTCCGGTTCGATCTATAAACGAGAGGAAGACGGGATCGTTCTGGTCGATCAGGACAAGTGTAGAGGATGGCGGATGTGCATCTCGGGCTGTCCATATAAAAAAATCTATTACAACTGGAAATCGGGAAAGGCGGAAAAATGCACCTTCTGCTACCCGCGCATTGAAAATGGCGATCCTACGGTCTGCTCGGAAACCTGTGTCGGGCGGATCCGCTATCTGGGAGTCATTCTCTATGATGCTGACCGTATCGAAGAGGCTGCCAGTTGCGTGAAAGAGGAAGACCTCTATGAGGCGATGTGCAGCATTTTCCTGAACCCGCACGATCCAAGGGTCATCGAGCAGGCTAGGAAAGACGGCATTCCGGATAACTGGATCGAGGGTGCCCAGAACTCCCCTGTTTACAAGATGGCGATTGACTGGAAAGTGGCTTTCCCGCTTCATCCTGAATACCGAACTTTGCCGATGGTCTGGTACATTCCGCCCCTCTCTCCGGTCCAGTCGGCGGCGGCGCAGGGCAAGATTCCTTCGCGGTCCGATGGCATCATGCCGGACTTAGACGATATGCGTATTCCAGTCAAATATCTGGCGAATATGCTCACGGGCGGGAAGGAAGCACCAATTCGCCTGGGACTTAAGCGCATGATGGCTATGCGCCATTATATGCGGAGCAAGATGTTCGAGGGCAAGCCCGATGCCGGAGTCCTTGAGGAAGTCGGTCTGACCACAGATCTGGTAGAGGATATGTACAAAATCATGGCTATCGCCAATTACGAAGACCGTTACGTCATTCCTACTGGTCACCGGGAGGAAACTCTGGATGCATACGGGGAAAGCGGCGGATGCGGGTTTTCGTTCGGAAACGGTTGCTCGTCGCACAGCAACAGCGCGATTGACCTTTTTGAGCATCCCCAACAATCCCGCGGACAGGCCGGAAGCACAAGAAGCAACAGAGTAAATACGATTTTTGAGCGCGACTTCTATGAAAAGTCTTCGGCGGTCAAAAGTGGCTGCGGCGGCGGTGGAAGCTGCGGCGGTTGTAGTTAAAGTTTAACAAAGGAGAGTCTTATGGATGTTCTTAAAGCCCTTGGTTTGAAAGCACAGGATAAAAGTCCGCAGAAGCCTGAAAATCTGGTCCAGGATCCTGCCGCCAGCGAAAAGGAACCTAAAAATCCCCACGAGTCCGGCGGATGCTGCGGTTCCTGTGGAGGCGGGCGGCACTAGCCCTTTGGAGAGCGTCATGCGTACTTTAAAAATACTAGGATTTCTCTTGACTTACCCCACTCAGGATCATCTGGCCGTTCTAGGAGAGTGTTCATCGTTTCTGAAATCCGAAGGCTGGCTTTCCTCCACAAGTCTGAAAAAGATGGATGCGGCTTTTGCCGATTTCCACTCGAAGGATCTTTTGGATCTTCAGGAAGAGTACGTTGCGCTTTTCGACCGCACGCCCTCCCTTTCCTTGCATCTATTTGAACATATTCACGGGGATTCCCGCGACCGGGGGCAGGCTCTGGCCGACCTGCTGCGCGTCTACGAAGAGGCGGACTTGTTCATAAACACGGCCGAAACGCCGGATTACCTGCCTTTGTTTATCGAATATGTTTCAACCCTCGGTCATGCCGAGGCTTCGCAAACACTGGGGAGCGTTGTTAATATCCTTTCATCCTTGGCCGAGCGTTTACGCAACCGCGGTTCCTTCTACGCTCATATTATGGATGCTATGGCCGAAACGGCTTCACGGTCACCCGATCCCGAAGCGGTCGAAGCTTACCTGATCCAATCCGCCGGGAATGCCCTTACCACTCAAGAAATCGACAGGGAATGGGAAGAGCAATTCGCGTTCGAGAATACGGCTCAGACTACGGGGCAGGAAAGCGGCTGCCCCAAAGCCGAGGAGATGCTTGCACGGATTAACAATTACAAGGACGATGAAAGGGTTTAATCATGGGCGGCTTTTGGAATTTTTTTCTCTTTCAGATTTTCCCCTATATAGCGATTTTTATATTTCTGCTTGGCTGCGTCCTGCGCTTTGACCGCGACCCTTATTCGTGGCGCACAAAATCCAGCCAGCTTCTGCGGCGCAAACAGCTAATACTGGGCAGTGTTCTTTTTCATCTGGGTATCCTTGTCATTTTTGCCGGACACGCGGTCGGCCTTCTGACTCCTATACAGGCCTTTGATGCGATCGGCATCTCCCATGGCGCCAAGCAGGTTCTGGCTATTACCGCCGGAGGGATTGCTGGCATTTTCTGCCTGATTGGCCTGCTGCTTCTTTTACATCGGCGGCTTTACGACCCCCGAATCCGCAAGAACAGCTCGTTTGCAGACATTGCGGTTCTTGTCCTGCTTCTCGCTCAGCTCCTGCTAGGCCTCATGACCATTCCGGTTTCCATGCACCACCTCGACGGGCATGAAATGGTCAAATTCATGAACTGGGCGCAACATATCGTCACGTTCAGGGGGAATGCCCACCTGTTCCTAACGGACGTTGCCTTGGTCTTTAAGATGCATATTACGCTTGGCCTCTTCCTGCTGGTGGTTTTCCCCTTTACGCGGCTTGTCCATGCTTTGAGCGCTCCGCTCGGATATGTGGCCCGCCCGTATCAGATCGTGCGTAAACGCGCAACATAGAACGGTGGACGATGGTTTCTTTGGCTCCCGGCATTGAAGTTAACGGCATCAGGATTTCACCCGATGATATCCGCACCGAGGTTCAGTACCATCCTGCGGAAAGCCTCTTTTCTGCCAAGTATGAAGCTATGCGCGCTCTGGTGATCCGTGAGCTTTTACTGCAAAGAGCCTCCGAGCTCGGCATAAGCGGCCGAGAGGAAGCCGTCATGAACCCTGATCCGGTTATTGACGAGCTTTTGGCAAAAGAAATCAAGGTGCCGTGTGCGGACAAAAAGACCTGCAAGCGCTATTATAACAATAACAAAGGCCGCTTTTTCACTTCCCCGCTCTTTGAAGCTTCCCATATCCTCTATCTGGCCCCCCCCGGCGATGAGGAGACACGCTCGAACGCTTTTTTGAAGGCCCAGTTTGCACTTGAAAGACTGAGACCCTCACCGAGTCAGTTTGAGACCATTGCACGGGAAGAATCGGCCTGCTCCTCCGCCGCTCAGGGGGGAAGGCTGGGGCAAATCAGCCGCAGCCAGACCATGCCAGCCTTCGAGGCCGCGCTATTTGGCATGAAGGCGGGTGAAATATCGGCCGACCCGGTCAGAACGGAAGTCGGCTACCATATCATCAAGGTTCATGCCCGTGCCGAGGGGCAACAGTTGCCATTTGAAAATGTCGCGGAATGGATTGCCAAGGATCTCCATGAAAAAAGCTGGCGCAAGGCCTTTCAGCAGTACGTACAGATTCTGGCCGGTCGCGCTAAGATCAGTGGCTTCCGTTTGGAGGGCTCCACATCGCCTCTCGTTCAATGATGCTGATTTCATCCTTTGATTCAGATCAAGGGATATTCTTTTGAGTCCGGTAAGCTCCCGTTTGAAACGCTTTTTGCGGAGGGATCTGTGTTTTTAATCTTTGATATTCCCTTCTGGGGAAGAGGCTTCCGTCCGTTCTTTCTGATGGGCGCCCTTTACGGTGTCCTTACAATCGGGATCTGGGGAGGATTTTATGCGGGTTACGTTACCCCGCCGCTGGTCTTTCTGGATGCGATCTCCTGGCACGCACACGAAATGATTTATGGTTTCAGTATGGCCATCGTCGCAGGATTCCTCCTCACGGCAGTTGCGAACTGGACCGGCGGCGCCCCCGTCCGGCAAATCCGGCTCGCTGGTCTTTCCTTGCTCTGGCTTCTGGGTCGAATCGTCATGAACTTTGATCTTGGGCTGCCCGAAGGTCTCATTATAGTTGCGGAAGTTTTGTTTATACCCGCCTTGGCCATCGCCCTTGCTCTTCCCCTTTTGCATAGCTGGAATAAAAGAAACTTTATCTTTCTGCTTTTGCTCAGTTTTCTGTTCGGGTGCGATCTCTGGTTTCTCCTGAGTACGGATATGACTGCACTTCACACCGCACTTATGATCATTATCATGATGGTCTCCCTGATTGGAGGAAGAATCATTCCCTCCTTTACCGTCGCTGCCCTGCGAAGGAAGGGGATCGAAGCCTACCAGACGGATCAGGGCCGGATAGATGCAGCCGCCCTGCTCTCGCTCTTCGCTGTCACGCTCAGCCTTGTTTTCGCCAAAGGTACGGTTATTCTAGGGCTATCCGCCGCACTTTCCGCGTTGATTCATCTTTTGCGGATGCGCTTTTATCATACTCTTAAGACGGGCAGCGATCCTTTGCTCTGGATTCTTCATGCCGGATACCTCTGGCTTGTTATAGGACTTGCGCTTCTTTCCCTGACGGGATTTGGTTTGTTTTCCATACCTGCCGTGATCCATGCCCTTACTGCCGGATGCATAGGCTCCATGATTTTGGGGATGATCTGCCGTGTCACGCTGGGGCATACAGGCCGTGTTTTAAGGGCCAGCCGTCTGACCACCCTTTCATTCATCTTGATTCAACTGGCTGCCGTGATTCGGGTCTTCGGCCCGATCCTCCTGCCCTCGGAAACGACACTCTGGATCGTGATCTCTGCAACCCTTTGGTCTTTATGCTTTGTCGCCTACCTTATTTCCTTCGGACCGTTTCTTTTTCAACCGCGCCCAGACGGGAACACGCCTTGATCTGAAATTGCGCTCTTTGGTTGCCAGCTTTTGCTTTTCCAGACAATCCAGACAGGGGTTTTCGTGGGTAGATAAATAATTTTCATCAAGAAGGGCCGGACAGACCAGACAATCCACCTCGCTGAAATATGCTCCTTTACCCTCCAAGACCGTATTGCCTCCTATGCGAATGTGGCCGGACAGAAAAACCTCCCCGGCGATTACAGCCTTTCCGGAAATTTCGCACGTTCCCTTCACAACGGAATTGCCCCGGATTGTGGCATAGTCCTTGACCACGCAATAACCCGACACGTCCGCCCTTTCGTTAATTACAGCAAAGTCCCTGATGACTGCGTAGCCATGAACCCGTGCTTGCGGGCCGACCGTTGCCGTCTTCTCGACCTGTGCTGTTTCAGAAACCCATCCCCCGCCGTTCGGATGTCGATATGCGGGAACCGGGCCAAGGCCATCATCAAAGTCATAAGTAATGTCTGATTCAAATAAAGTTGTCATGACAAACCTCCTGTTCTGTAGGATTGTCAGTCGCAATAAATACAACTGAAAAAAAGGATTCATTATTTTTGTGTTATTTTAGCACATCTAGATGATAACTACTAAAAATAACTGTTTTGCCTTGCAACATATCAGCAGGGAATTTCTACCATCGGCACATCGCAAAATTCGGCCAACTCATACATATCCGTGATCACGATATCACGTCCCTGAAGCTCAACGCCGTATGGCTCCAGTTTCGCCAGCGCACGGGAAAAGGTTTCCGGCTTGATATTGAGCCTTGTCGATATAATTGATTTGTCGTAAGGCAAACTTACTGTCCAGCCCCCCGGCCCCTGCTTGGTCTTCTGGCAAAAGCGGATCAGGAATGCGCCTATCCTCTGTGGTGCTGTGCGGGTCGTCACCTGCTCAAGCTGCTGCACCAGATAGTGTTGACGGGCGGCGATAGCACCTAAAATTTGCAGAGCGAACCTGCTGTCCTTTTCAATTTTATGAGTAAAAATACTTCGTGGTATCTCAATCACCGTTACGTCTTCGACAGCCTGGGCATTGACAGGGTAGATCCTGCTGTCTCCGAATACCGCAGCCTCGGCGAAGGACTCTCCTGGGCCGAAAACGTGGATGATCACTTCTTCTCCTTCCTTGGAGGTGCGGTAGAGCTTCACCCATCCGCCCAGAATAATAAAAAATGAATCGGCACGGTCTCCCATCACAAAGAGATCGCGTCCCTTTTCGTAGTTTTTCTGGTGGCACTGCTTGGCCAGACTTTCGATTGTCGGCATATCAACTGCATGAAATAGTGCCGTCCTTTTAATGGTTTGGGCCAATATCATCTTTTCTCTTCCTACATGAATTCAATCTAAACCTTTGTAATCATTTGGCATTCCAGCAGGTCAATAATTTTTTTAACTTGATTCAAATCAAGTCAGCCTTTTCTTACTTCCCCCATGATGTCCGGGTTTTGAGAGTGAACTGCTCCGAGCTGTCTGCGCCTAAGTCCCTTCAAGGATATGGCCTTTCAGCCGGGGTCGCGGTGGAAACGCCCCGGCCTCCCCGATAGGAAAGGAGAATTTTTGTGTCTGGGTCCTTATTGCTGGCGGATGCCTTCGGGCGGCGCTTCCCGTACTTGCGGCTCTCGGTTACGGATGTCTGCAACTTCCGTTGCAGCTACTGCCTTCCCGACGGATACCACAAGAACGGCTGCGAGATGTTTTTATCGCGGATTGAAATCTTAAGGCTCGTTCAGACTTTTTCTGAATTGGGCGTTCAGAAAATCCGTTTGACCGGCGGCGAGCCGACGATCCGCCCGGATTTTCTTGATATCGCCAGAAATATTTCTGGTATTGAAAGTATCCGAAAGCTGGCCTTTACGACCAACGGTTATAAATTGCTGGAGAAAGCGAAGGCCTATTACGATTCCGGTCTGCGGCATATTAATATCAGCATCGACTCCCTTAACGCTGAACAGTTCGAAAAAATTACGGGACATGACCGTTTGAGAGAGATACTCGAAGGCTTGGATAGCTGCCTCAAGCTTGGATACGATTCCGTTAAGGTTAATACCGTGCTCCTGAAAAATTTCAATGACAGGGAACTAGACACTTTCGTCCAATTTGTCGCCGATAAGCCCATCTCCCTGAGATTTATCGAGTTGATGCGAACAGGCGATAATCGGGATTACTTCCAAAATCATCACCTTTCCGGCGCGGCCGTGACCGAACGTCTTCTTCAACTGGGCTGGACCCTCCGGCCCCGTGGGTACGATTCAGGACCGGCCCTTGAATTTGTTCATAAGGAAAGCCTTGGTTCCATTGGCCTGATCGCCCCTTACTCCAAGGATTTTTGCAAAAGCTGCAACCGCCTGCGGGTTTCGGCCAAGGGCGCTCTTCACCTCTGCCTTTTCGGTGAAGGCGGCTTCCCTTTAAGACCCCTGCTTCAATGCGACGGACAACGGGAAGAGCTTAAGGACACAATCCTGAAACTGATGAACTTCAAAAAGTCAGGGCACTTTTTGCATGAAGGACACTCAGGATCGACACGCCACCTAGCCTCCATCGGCGGATAACAGAGAGACAGACCATGAAAAGGCGCAACGAAATTATAAGTTTTCCCGTCAGCAACAAGCCGAACTTTACGATGATCGACGTGGGAAGGAAAAGGCCAACCCGGCGCAGGGCCGTTGCCTGCGGAACAATCCGCATGAACGCCGAGGCTTTTAACGCCATCAGGACCGGGAGCCTTCCCAAGGGAAAT
Organism: Alphaproteobacteria bacterium; assembly: GCA_016699735.1. Classification (NCBI taxonomy): domain Bacteria; kingdom Pseudomonadati; phylum Pseudomonadota; class Alphaproteobacteria; species Alphaproteobacteria bacterium. The sequence continues at coordinate 761,893 of CP065008.1, read as the reverse complement.
GTACTCGCGCTTGCCGAAGCCGCAGGCATAGCTGGAGCCAAAAAGACACCCGATCTCATTCCCATGTGCCATACGCTGCCATTGGATCAGGTGACGATCCACTGTGACCTGGACGCAGATTATCATGCGGTCACTGTCTATGCTCAAGCCGCCGCCTTCGCTAAAACCGGTGTGGAGATGGAAGCCTTGGCCGGGGTCAATGCGGCGCTTCTGACCATCTGGGATCTGACCAAGGGGACAGATCCCAGCCTGTTGATTGAGGGTGTCCGCCTGCTTGTGAAAACCGGCGGCAAAAGCGGCACATGGGTGAACCCTGAGGGAATACCCGACTGGCTGGTGGGACAACTGCCTGATCCGCACTTTTTAAAGGGGAAATCCGCCTCGATCCTTGTGATGAGCGACCGGGCCTCGGCCGGGACTTATAAGGATGAATCCGGAGCGATCCTGAAGGTTTTACTTGAACAGGCCGGGGCAAATTTACTTTCTCAGACTCTTATACCCGATCAGAAGGACGATATATCTGCCTCGATCCTGAATATTTGCCAGAAGGAAAAGCCTGATCTCCTGCTGACCTCCGGCGGCACCGGGCCTGGCCCCAAAGACGTAACGCCCGACGCTTTGTGCGTCATTTGCGACCGGGTTCTTGAGGGGCTTGGCGATGTCCTTCGTTCCGAGAGCCTTTATTTTACGGATACCGCGTGGCTGTCCCGCACGACTGCGGGAATGGTGGGGGCTACTCTTGTCATCGCGCTGCCCGGTTCTCCCAAGGCCGTGCAAGAATGCTGGGACGTCCTGAGTCCTTTTATCGGCGATGCCCTCGACAAGATCAAAAAGCAAGGATTTGAGGTTCAATCATGATCGTAACCATCCAGTTTTTCGGGACTTTCCGTCAATTCGGGCAGGATATTGCCTTCGATGTCCCCGGACCTGTCAGCGTTCGTGATTTAAAGGATATGCTCATTTCCTCATTGGGCAATCATCAGAAAGCCCTGATCGAGTCCTCCGCCCTTGCCACAGAGACCTCCATTATCAACAGAGATTCTGTGATCGAATCTGATTGCAACCTGTCTCTTCTTCCCCCGGTTTGCGGAGGCTAGTGTCCATGACTATCCTTGTCCGCGTTACCTCTGATCCAATCGATCTGGCGCCGTTGGTCGATTTCGTGCGCGATGACGGCCATGGCGCGATCGATCTGTTTATCGGGACGGTCCGTAATCATCATCAGGGGCAATCTGTAACGGGCATCACGTATGACGCTCATGACGGTCTGGCGGAGAAAGCTTTCCGAGAAATTTGCAGCGAAGCCGAAGGTTTCTGGCCCGGAACGCGGTATGTCGTGGTTCATTACAAGGGTGAACTTCCCGTAGGGGGGAAGAGCCTCGTTATCGCCGTCAGCTCTCCGCACAGGTTAGAAGCCTTTGAATCCTGCCGCTACGTGATTGAGGAAATCAAAAAGCGCGCTCCAATCTGGAAGCAGGAACACTATGAAAGCGGGCGAAGCACTTGGCTGCCCGGTCATTCCCTGCACGACGAAGAGACCTCAGCCCCTATGTTCACTCAAAGAATCCGGTTGGTCAATCATGCGTAACACTGCGGATATTGCTGGTATTGTTTTGGCTGGGGGGCAGTCCCGCCGCATGGGGAAGAACAAGGCGCTGATGGAATTTAACGGAAAACCGCTAGTGCGGCATATGATTGAGATACTTCTTCAAACGGGTCTTCGTGATGTTTTCGTCAGCGGCACTGTTGAGGGATACCCATGCATTCCCGATGCGCGGCCTTTCTTTGGCCCTGCACAAGCGATGTCCGGCATCCAGAAACTTATTCCCGGTTATCGGGGCTATCTGTTTGTCCCGGTGGATATGCCGTTTCTTACGCCTGATTTTCTGCTCAACTTGATCGAGCAAAACATCAGCGCGTATTTCGAAAGCTCTCCTCTCCCGGCTTATCTTATTCCGCCTTTCAAGAAATATACCGGGGATTCTGTCCGTGCCTTGCTTGAGGTTCAGGATGCCGTCGTCCTTAAGGTGCCCCCACATTTCTCTTTTTGTATGAAAAACATCAACACTCCTGAAGAGTGGAAACAGGCCATGAGGTAAATTATGAAAGTCAAAGTCAGCGCGTCTTCCGTGACCTTCAAGATTACGGAGCACGAAATGAAGGGGCTTCTGTCGGGTAGCGTGATCGAAGAAAAGGTTATTATAGGCCGAACCCATTTTTCTATGGTCATTGACCCCGATCCGCATGAATTTTACGAAGATTTTAAAACGGCTCCGCTCAAACTGATCCTCGACAAGGCCGAGTCCTGTCTGATGCTTTGTACAACTCCAGAGGAAATCAGGAAGCTCTCCGACATGGGCAAAAACGCGAAGGGGCTGTTCGCGCATGTAGACGGTATCGATATCATTCTTCAGGTCGATGTCCGCAGCGACAGCCGTCCGCGTAAACCATGAAGACGCAAACGGTGGTGCTGTGCCCCTCCTGTTCGCGGCCTTCCTTGCTACCGCTCTCGTCTATTCCAGCGTGGGCTTTGGGGGAGGTTCGACCTATAATGCGCTTCTTGTTCTTTACGGAACCGATTACCGGGTGATTCCTCTGGTCTCGCTGGCCTGTAATATCGTCGTCGTTTCCGGGGGCGTCTGGCAGTTCAGCCGTCATAAGCACCTGAGCATTAAACGGATGCTTCCCCTGACGCTTTATTCAATTCCGGCTTCGTTTATCGGCGGCTTAGTCGAAATTCCTGAAACACTTTTTAGTGTCCTTCTGGGGGTTGCGCTTTTGGCGTCAGGGGTCAGGATGCTCTGGCCGAAAAAACACGACGATCACGCTGATAACACTCAAAAGCCCCTGGCGTATCCCTTTGTGTACCCCACCATGGGTGTGGGCCTCGGCTTTCTGGCCGGGTTAACCGGCATCGGCGGCGGGATCTTCCTGGCGCCCGCACTGTATATTATGAAATGGGGAACAGCCCAGCAGATCAGTGCCGGCTGCGCCTTTTTCATCCTCGTGAATTCTCTGGCCGGTTTGTGCGGGCAGATGTTCAAGACCGAAAGCCTTGAGTTTATCGGCGCTGGTATGCCTTACACTGTTCTCATTCTGGCGGTGTTAATCGGGGGGCAGGTTGGGGTGCGTTTAAGCTGTACTATTCTTAGCCCGGCCTATATCCAAAGAGTCACGGGATTGTTAATTCTGTATGTCTCACTCAAGCTTTTGTTCGGGAGTTGATCGGCTTTACTTCTGGCTTATTTAAAACAAGACATCACACAACATTTTTATGCGGAAAGTATATGAGAGGTTGGCATAGGCAAGGAAAGTATAATTTATGTCAATTTATTTTCTGAGAACATCATCTAATTGCTGGTAAATATTCAGGCCTTTTTCTTTTTGCCAAGCCATAACAAAAAGATTACCAGATTTTTGGGCCCATAGTTGACCTAGATTTTGTTTTTCTTGAACATCCGGTGTGCCGCGATATTGTTCGCCCTTGTATTCGATTACCAGAATGCGCCCGTCATTGAGCATCACAATAAAATCAGGGTAGAAAAAATCCGTTGATGTCGGCAGACGAAAAGCCTTAGGGTCACGTTCGATATTGCGAACCCAGTATTTCACTCTATCGCCCAGCATTTCTATTTCCTTGGCACACTCTGCTTCTTCGCCGTTCATATCCGAAATGACCGGGTAAAAGTGCTTCACCGGGCGAAATGCACCCTGATAACGCCTTTGCGGATGGTAAATATCCGGTTCAAACGAGAAGTTAAGTTCCCCGGAGACCTCCACCTTCGGTTCAGGCCCAAAAAGCAGGGTCTGATAGCCGCGCTTCTTGGCTTCGCTGCGGTGTTTCTTAATTTTGCCTTCCAGCACTTTCTGGAGCAGGAAGCGTCCCCGCACCAGCGCCGTAAGCGGGATTTTGCGCTCCTCCTCGAGCCATGCAACGGTGCGCCGTGAATATTCCAGCATCTGCGGCTGCGATATGTCCGGTAGTCGCAAGCGTTTATCGAGCCACTGGGCCAACGCATTGACAGTCCAACCCGTATCCACCAGGTCGAGGTTCATCTGCGCGGTATTCGCCACGAAGTGGTGCCTGACTTGGCCATCTTCAATATCAATCGAAAAGGCTTTGCCATCGGATTGAAGCTTGAACTCGCTTTCCGTCAGATTTTCAGGCCCGGTCAGTTTCCAGTCCCCGGCATAGAGGAACGTGCCTTCTTCGGGCAGTTCCAGTTCACCGTCAATCCGCAAGCAGAGTTGCGGGATAATGAACTTTTCGCCGCGATTAACGGGTGCTACGGCGCGGCATAAGGCTGCCTGATGGATGCTCAACTGCACTTTGGCGGTCGCCTTGATCTCCGGCTGAACCTTTTTAACCAGTTTTTCTATCGCTGCGGGGCTGATTGCCCCTGTGACCGTGGCGATCACGCCCTCATGTGTGTTCTCAATTTGCAGGCTTTTCCTATCCTCTTCCTCAAAATCGTTCAAATCCGCCGCTTCGCGCAGATGCAGGACAACTGGATCGGGCTGGCGGAAAAGCCCGTCCTGGTCTCCGCCAAGATCGAGGTTCGGCTGCCGCGTTTCGATGCTTTCGTCAACCTCCTGCTCCTCGAAGCCCATCTTGTCCACCAGCCTGTCATGCAACAGCTTGACCGCATTGGGCCATGAGGTTTGCGACACAAGGGCATAAGCGCGGTTCAGGTCTTCATTCTTGCGTCTTTTTGCGTAAGGCATCCGCAAGACGCGGCCCAGGATTTGCTCAACATCCTTGGCGGAATGAACATTAGCAACGGAACAGAACACATACGCAAAGGAGCAATCCCAGCCCTCTTTCAGAGCCTGCACGGTAATTACATAATCAATCGGGCAGGCCGGATCGAACAGATTAATCCCGTCCAGCTCCCGCTGATCCCCCGTAACGACAGCAATTTTATGCTCCGGTATATTCTCGACTTCGATCAGGTGCTGTTTCAGCACCTGCCACGTTATATCCTGCGCCCTGTTTTCCGCCTGAAAGAGAATGATGGGGCGGATATATTCGTCCTCGCCCTTGCATTTTTCCTCCAGACGCTTGCGGGTCAGGATGCTATCCCGCACCGCCTCATCCCATGTCTGGTGTTCCGTCAGGACGATCGGCAGCTTAATCATTTCCTCGGCTTTCAAGTCCATAGCCGATACGCTGTGAAGCTGGTTACTGTCTTTCGCCGGGGTTGCTGTGAACTCGATCACGCACGCGGCGTTGATCCGTTTAAAAAGCTCAAGGCCCAGCGTAGTTGAATTGTTATGCGCCTCATCGACCAGAACCAGAGGGCGGTGCATCCGCAGCAGGTTGACGAAGGAAAAGCGGATTTTGCCCTGATGATGGCCCTCGCGGATCGTGTCGTATCCCGTAAAGCCTTCGGGTATTTTTGAGAAGAGCGGTTCAAGGTTTTCGTTATGCGCGTAAACCTTGCGGGAATCGGTGTTAGCTTCCTCGGTCTTGATGGTCTGCACCGTGCCGACCACGATAACCGCCTTACCGGCCAGATCGTGGGGGCGGATCATGGTGAAATCCGTAATATCCAGAACCATAAAGTTCCCATCGAAGGCGGCTCTTAAGCTCTCGTAATTCGGGTTGCCCGGCGTCTTGAGGGTTTCCAGCGTCTGCTGGCGGATCGTGTTACTGGGCACAAGCCAGAGGACCAGCGGATAATCGCGCTCCAGATACACTTCTGCGGCAATCCGCACGGTATGCGCCGAGAGCAGCGTTTTGCCGCCGCCGGTGGGCAGGCGGAGACAGACGAAAGGCACATCTTCAAGATCGGGCAGCGGCCTGAAGGGGCGCACATTGACGACACCCGGCTTATCCATACCTTCATAGGCATCCTTCGCGGTTCTGAAACGCGCCGTGGTCAGGTACGCCTTGAGCGTCTCAAGCGTTTTGATCTGGTAGTTTTTTAACTGCACGTTGCTCATGGCCGGTTCCTATCGCGCTTTCACATCATAGGGGGTCTGTTTGAAGACGATCTTCAGGCTCCGCAGGCGTTCGGGCGACAGGCGCGAGGTTTCGCCGTAGATCACCTTCGGCCCGTGATGCGGTGGCAGGGATTTAAGGATCGGATGGGTCAGGACGTTGCCGCCGTTCACGGTCCTGTCGCCCAGAATGCCGTTATAGAGCAGGTAATAGGCCGTGCCGTTATGGACGCCGAGCAGGGGCGATTTCTTTTTGGCTGGCGCATAAGCGGTCCTGGTTTCGCAGAACCAGATATGGGCGGCCAGATGCGGGAAGCGTATTGCCGGGTTGATATTCCCCTCCGCATCGAAAATCGGGGCGCCGAGTTTATAGAAGCGGAAGCCGCCGCCGCCCGTCCAGCCCACCGCCTCTGAAATTCCGCCCTGTTCACCCTCGATCACTTTTTTCAAACGCGGCTGGCAGTGGGTGATGGCGTGTTCGCCCATTTCCACGCCGATATAGCGGCGGCCCATTTTATGCGCCACAGCAGCAGTCGTGCCAGAACCTAGGAAGGAATCAAGTACAAGATCATTCGGCGCAGAACACGCCTCAAAAATAGTCCAGATCAACTTTTCTGGTTTAGGAAATGAGAACTTGTCTTCTTGTCCAAAAAGCTCAACGCTCTCTTTTGTGCCATGCTGCGTATAAATCCCATCAATAATGCTCTTGGGCTTGGTTCGCCTTTCTTCACCATCTTTATCTTTAAGATATTGTTTATACGAAACGGTGTATTTTCCGCTCTTTTTTACAATCACTAACTCATTATTCTGCTGTGCAGAGAGTGCGCGTTCACGTGACCATTGCCATTGCTTTTGAGGCCATATTTCATAGCCATCATCTGCAATGATTGCATATCTAAGATTTGGGCGCTCATCCATACTATTTGTGGCTAATGGCTGTAATCTGTATGGCCCTCGTTCATTTAACTTTTCATCTGTGAACTTGTAGTATTTCAAAACACTTTCATCTGGGGGTAGGAATAACTCAGGAAAAGTATCCAGATTTTTTGCATATCCCAAAACATGCTCATGCAGTCCAACAAAGTGCTTTGCTTTTGCTCCTCCACCATAAGATTTCTTCCAGATAAAGTTTGATAGAAAGTTTTTTCTGCCAAAAATCTCGTCCATTATCACTTTGAGATAATGCACTTCGTTGTCGTCAATCGTGACCCAGATGCTGCCGTCCTCGGACAGCAGCTCCCGCAACAGTTCGAGGCGCGGATACATCATGGACAGCCACTGGGAATGTTCCAGATTGTCGTCGTAATGTTCGAAGGCGCTGCGCGTGTTATAGGGCGGGTCGATGAAGATGCATTTTACCTGCCCGGAATAGTAGGGCAGCAGGGCTTTGAGCGCCTCCAGATTGTCACCCTGAATCAGCATATTCGGGGCGGCCGGGTCGCCGCAGGAGAGGCTCTCCACGCTTTCGAGCAGGCGGTAGGGCACGGACTCCGCCGCCCTTACGTCCCGGTCACGATCCAGCCAGTCCAGAATCGGCATTCCTCAGATCCCCCTCTAAAGCGTTTTTTACGCTAGCCCATTCAAACGCTGAAATAAATAAGGAATAGGGGAGGCTTAGAGCCTTTGTTTGACGGTGGCCGTTGCCCGGAATGTAGATAAAAGGAAAAATGGAGCGGGTGATGGGAATCGAACCCACGTATCTAGCTTGGAAGGCTAGTGTTCTACCATTGAACTACACCCGCGGAAGGCCGATAGATCATTCTTATAGGGTTTTGCGCGGGAAAATCAAGAGGAACCCGATTACAGCGGCAAGGAATTGAAAGTTCGCCTAAAAAACCCGCTGGCTCCACAAGAATAGAAAACTCTTGAGATTTGTGATAGAAATGCGTAAGACTGCGAGGCCTTAAGCGGCCTTACAGGGGTATAGCTCAGCGGTAGAGCGGCGGTCTCCAAAACCGTAGGTCGTGGGTTCAATCCCCTCTGCCCCTGCCAGTTTCCGGTATTCTTGCGTTTTTTCGCTTTTCCCCCTTGTTCAATTTCTCTACCGTTACGGCATGAAAACCCACCCTGATAAACATTGCGGGCATCTGCACAGTTTTGGCCTCGACCAGAAGCAGGAGGCGGAGCGGCGCACCCTGATCGTTTTGGTTATTACCGTGGTGACTATGGTTGTCGAGATCGCGGCGGGGATCCAGTTCGGGTCCATCGCGCTGCTGGCCGACGGGCTGCATATGGGGTCGCACGCTACGGCTCTGGGGATCAACGCGCTGGCCTATGTCTATGCCCGTAAATACGCGAACGATCCGCGCTTTACGTTCGGGACGGGCAAGATCAACGCGCTGGGCGGCTATACGGGCGCGGTCCTGCTGGGCGGGTTTGCCGTGACGATGGTCTGGGAGGGCGGGGAGCGTTTGCTCTACCCGCAGCCCATAGTCTTCGACTGGGCGATCCTCGTGGCGGTTGTCGGGCTGGCCGTGAATGCCGCGTCGGTTCTGATCTTGAACATCGGCTCGGACGGTGGTCATAGTCATCAACATGATCACCACCATCACCACCCGCACGATCATACCCATGATCATTCGCACGAGGATCATTCCCATGACGATCTAAATTTGCGGTCGGCCTACCTGCATGTGCTGGCGGATGCGCTCACCTCCGTTCTGGCGATTTTTGCGCTGCTGGCCGGGAAGTATTTCGGCGCGGTGTGGCTTGATCCCGTCATGGGATTCGTCGGGGCGGTTCTGATTTTACGCTGGTCGTGGAGCCTATTGCGGCAGACGGGCCTCAGGCTGCTGGATTATCAGGCGCCGGAGGAGATTCATGATGCGGTCCGGCAGGCGATTGAATCCGACGGTCAGACCGAGATTTTCGATCTTCATGTCTGGCTGATCGCGCCGGGGGTTTATGCGGCGATTATCGGGATCGTCACCCACGACCCGCGGGAACCGGATTATTACAAAAGCCTTCTGCCCGCTGCACTTGGCATCCGGCATCTGACGGTGGAAGTTCATGCCTGCGCGGATGAGGTGTGCCGAACTGCTTCAGGTTAAACGGCTTACTGTTCGAAAGCAGCCCGTTGATGCGTTGGCGCTGGACTTTTATCCCCGGTCAGGAGGGCGTAGAGCTGATGCTGTCTTTCCGGCGTCATTCTGGCGAAGCCCTTGAGCGCCTCTGGGCCGAATTTATGTTCGGCGTGGAGATATTCGTCCGGGTTGTTGTCAATCAGGACTTCCATGATCTGGGCGCGGTAAATCGCCTTTCCGACCACAAAGCCGAACTCCTCGTGCAAAGCTGCGGGGGTGAGGGCGTTTTCCTGTACCCGCGAACAGAGGGTCACCGAGCGCTGGCGCACGTCGCGGATATAGCGCAAGAAGGCTACGACGTCATGATTGGTCTGAATGTCCGGGGATTTTTCATCGTAGGAAATGAGGGTGCCGGTGATATCGCAAAAGACGCCTGCGGCGACAGGCATTTCCTCCCCGTCTCGCATATCAAATCCCGAAGGTTTCGAAAAATCCTTCTTCACGCTTCACCCGTAATTCTTGTTGGGCCAGTTTAGCAATATTATCGAAAACTGACAAATTCTGTGATATCCGTTCCTATTCCGCGTTTTGTTGTGATTCCTCCTGGTTCTTTTTGTCCTCCTTCATGACGTTCATGATGCCCATGAGACCGGAGACCATCTGTTCCGCGCTTTGCATGAACTGGTCCTGCGACTGGCTGAGCTGTTCCTGCAGGCCGGCGGTGGTCGCCAGGACGCTTTGCTGTAAACCCTCGATGGACTGGCACCCGGCCTCTCCTCCCAGGGGGGAGCAGACGGAGACCTCGCCCGTGCGGGTATCGACCCGGTAGACCGCCGGAATCGTTCCGGCGCTGGCGATCTGGTACCTCTGGTGGGTCTGGGCGTGATAGAGAACCGCGCCCGCAACGATCAGTGCGCTGAGAAGGAGTGATAAGGCCGGAAATTTTTTCATCATGGCACCTCAGAATGAATCTAAACTCCTCAGGCAATTTTTGCAAATCCTGAGGATTTTATTCAATCTCAAACGTCACCTGCACCGAGGCGGTGATGTTGATCTGGCCGAACCCTTCGCTTTGGATCTTAGGGCCTAATTCAGATGGATCTTCATCTTCAGTCCTTACATTAAACGCGACAACATAGAGTTTGTTCCAAGATGGAGAGGTTGAGGAATCCTCAGCCTTAATTTCCAAAGGCTTAAGGACTTTCATGCCCAAGGGCTCGGCAAGCGAAAGGGCCTTTTCCTGTGCCGCCTTCATGGCCATGCCGCGCGCCTGATCCCTGTATTTTCTAAAATCAGTGCTCAGAAATTCGACACTGTCAATTCGGCTCAGTCCCAGTTCAAGACACTTGAATATCACGCTTTCAAACGCTGTAGGGTCGTCGAGAATGATTTTCATGGTTCTTGATAGGCTGTAATACTCAATTTGCTCCGAGTCGCATTTGCCAAGCCTGATCAGCTCGAAACCGCATTTTTTGTATACGGGTTGAACGGTTATATAGTTCGTTTGGATGTGCTCGCTTTTTACCTTTTTCTCCTGTGTGAGGAAGGTTTTAAGTGCTTTCACGCTTTCGTCATTTTTTTTGTGTATCTCCAGAACATTCAATCCCCGTTTTTCGGCTGTTAAAGAAATGACAACCTGATCTGGGGCGACCAAAACCGTTGCATCGCCCGAGACGCTTAGCGTGCGTTGCTCCTTTTCATTATCAATTTTTTCTAGGGCATTCGCAGTAAAAGAGAAAAATCCTGACAGGCAGATGATGAGCACTAGCTTTTTCATGCATTTTTTCTCCAAAACGCTTTACACGGAAAACGTAATCTCCCGCAGTGGATTTTGCAAATCATTGGGAATTTATTCAATCTCAAACGTCACCTGCACCGAGGCGGTGATGTTGATCTGGCCGAGGGCCAGTGCGCCCTCCCCTTCACCGCCTGCTGGCGGTGCGGCCTCTTGAATAACGTTCTGGGTCATCTGGTTATAAGCGCGAGGTCCGCCGCCGTAGCCGTGCCAGTAAAAAGAGGAGAAATTCTGGGTGTTGACGGACACGGGCTTTCCTATCTTTACCCCCAGTACCGCGGCGATGGCTTCGGCCTTTTCCTTGGCCGCTTTTGCTGCCTGCACTCGGGCGGAATCGCGGTGCTTGCGGAGTTCGGTGGTGATAAACTGGATGTTGTCGATGTGTGTTACGCCCATCTGCAGGGCTTTTGCAACCAATTCCTCGTAACGGGAGAGGTCATTCAGCCTTATCTGGATGCCCTTACGGACGCTGTAATAGACGATGTCCAGAGGGTTGCAGCGGCCGCTCATTTCATCCTCGTAATTGCAGGAGCGGTAGGTGGGGCTCACGGTGGTGTAGTCGGTCTGGATGTGTTCCCTTTTCAGCCCTAAGGTTTCCGTTACGTAAGAGACCAGCCCCTTCACCGCCTCGTCGTTTTTCTTCTGAGTGGCGCTGAGGTCGGGGCCGCGGCTCTCAGCGGTCAGGGAAATCAACACCTGATCGGGGACGACGCGGATTTCGGCTTCGCCGCTGACGTTGATGGTGCGGGCGCCGATGGTATTCACAGGAACACCCTGCGCTGAGGCCGGGTTGGTCCAGAACCCCAAAAAAAGAACCGTCATAACGGCGAGAAATGAGCGCATGAGATATCCTCCAGAAAAAGCGTGTTTCCAGACCCTAGAGGATTCTGCGGTTGCCGACAACTGAGTCACGCACGAAATGAAAAACCGGGCCTGTGGCCCGGTTTTCCGGTATTCCGTCTGGCTATTAAACCCGCATATTCGGGGCGCCCATGGACATTCCGGGGCCACTGCCGCCGGGACCGTCGAGCTGTTTCTCGGGCGGTCTGTAGGCCATCTGCGGGGTCTTGATGTCCTCTTCGGGGGTGCCGAGAGGCGTGCGCAGATCGGTCGCTTTCGGGTTTTCGACCTTTTGGCGGTTGAACAGATCCTGATCGAGCGCCTGGAAGAAGGCACCGAATCCGGCCAGACCTGCGCGGGATGTGGCAATATCATTCAGCCCGTCCAGAGCATCGCGCATCTGATCGAGATTGCCCATCGGGCCGAGCGCCTGGTTCAAGTCGTTCCAATCCACACCCTGAAGGCTCATGCTGACGGCCATTCCGTTGATCGTGGCCCGGAAATCGCTGTAGATGCCATCATTGTCGTGGTGGTGGCCGACCTGCCATATTCCATGTTCATTATCCGGGTCATAGGTGTGCCAGCCGTCTTCGCGGTGCAGGGTGCTGAGGGCGACTTCCCGATTACCACTGCGGGCCTGCAGGAGTTGATCCGTTGTGACTTCCAGCCTGTCGCTCAAGCCGAGCTTGTCGCCTGTTGTGCTTCCAACTTCGAGGAGATCGGTGGCTACGCCCTCCTTAGCAACGCGCTGTTGCTGCATATTGACCAGATCGATATCGGTCATGCGGAGATTAACGGAACTAAGTGCATTGTCGAAATATTCTTCGCGGGCGAGATCGTTGCGGTCGATATCCACGCCCGTTGCTAATATGTCCTCAATATTGGCTCCGGCCAGAACCCTTTCATTGACATTCGCGTTCGGATCGGCCACGTCCCTTTTCTGGCCGTTTTGCTGGCCTGTGAGATCAATTCCCTGGGTCATATCCGGCATTTCGAAACGAAGCAATGACATGTCTTTGTTTTCCTTTTGTTTTGTTCGCGGTGTGCTGACCCTTTTGGCGCACACTCCCCCTCATTTTCTAAACTTATACAAAATTCTACAGCATTTGTAAATTTTTAGCAAAAGTTAACGAAACGGCCTGAAAAAGAGCCTTTTTTAGGGGTTCCTGGCCCGTGCCTCCCCTATTCCTCGTGGGCGAACTCGCGCTCCAGATTCGCCTCCTTTTGCGTGGTTTCGGCGCCTTTTTCGCCGATTTTTTGCGCCGCGAAAAGGACTGCCGAACAGCCCACGGGGAAGATGATCTCGTTGATGCAGCGGGTGGCAATGCCCAGCGGGGGCAGTGGCTCGGTGGCCATGGTGACCATGAGATAGACAATCGTGCCTCCGAAAACGATCCCGATCAGCAGACCCGCCAGCAGATTGTGCCAGAGGCTTAAGGACGGACGATTCGAGAGGGTGCCGATAATCAAGCCCAGCGCCGCGTATTCCAGAGCCTTTATCGAGACGATCAGGACGGGGGACGGACCGCCCACTGCGGCTTGCCCCGCGATGGCCAGCGCCTGCGAGGCGCTTTTGTGCAGGACTTTGGCGGTATAGAAGGCGACGGGCGCAGCAATCAATCCAGCCAAGCCCATCACCTGCGGGCGCATTTTTCCTGCGGCCATGCCCACTGCTACGCCGCTGCAGACCAAAGTGGACCAGGAGATTTTCTGCACGGCGTCGGCTATAATCGCGGCGGTCGCATTATCACTGCCAAAATAAGCAGCGGCCAGAATCAGAAGGATTTCCATTCCCAAGCCCAGCAGAACCGATAGCCACGCCACGTTCAGCAAAGTGGTCGCCAAGGTCTTCGCGGGTTTTTCCTTTGCCGTCATTTCTAAACCGCCTTTTTTATGAAATCTTCCACGCGTTCTGGAATTCGGTTCCAGTAGCCCCGGTCCGTGATGTAGCCGGTCACATAGCGGGCAGGCGTGATGTCGAAGGCGGGATTGGCCGCCGGGGATTGGGTGATTTTAATTTTTTCAATCGCTCCGCTGACCGTCTGGCCCTCGATATGGGTGACCTCTTCCGCGCTGCGCTCCTCAATGGGGATATCCTCGCCTTTTTCCAGCGTGTAGTCGATGGTCGGATAAGGCAGAGCCACATAAAAGGGGATGTTGTTATCGTAAGCGGCCAGCGCCTTGAGATAGGTGCCGATCTTGTTGCAGACATCGCCATTGCGGACTACGCGGTCGGTGCCGACGATGCAGAGGTCAACTTTTCCGATCTGCATGAGGTGGCCGCCGGCATTGTCAGCGATCACGGTATGCGGGACGCCGTGCTGCGCGAGTTCGAAGGCCGTCAGGGAGGCGCCCTGATTGCGGGGGCGGGTTTCATCGACCCAGACATGGACGGGGATGCCCTCGTCATGCGCCATGTAAATGGGGGATGTCACGGTGCCGTAATCGACCGTGGCCAGCCATCCGGCATTGCAGTGGGTCAGGATGTTCAGAGGCTTGCCCTGTTTGTTGCGGGCGTATTCGCGCAGGAGCGGCAGGCCGTTGAGGCCGATGCGGCGGTTAATCTCCACATCCTCGTCGCAGATTTCCTTGGCGCGTTCATAGGCGGTCTTTATTCTGTCCTGACCCTGAAAGGGTTTGACCGCCTTGAGCATCTCATCCAGCGCCCAGCGGAGATTGACGGCGGTCGGGCGAGTGGCGAGGAGAAGATCATAGGATATTTTCAGGTTTTCGTCGGAGGCGTCTTCCCTCAGTGCCAGACAGAGGCCGTAGGCGGCGGTTGCTGCCAACAAAGGGGCACCCCTCGTCCACATTTCCTTGATCGCCGTTGCGGCCTGATCTCTTTGCGTCAACTCGACGAAAACAAGCTCCCACGGGAGTTTGCGCTGGTCGAAAATGCGAACGGACCAGCCGTTCTCCGTGAGTTCGATCGAGCGGTAATGTTTGCCGTTTATTTTCATGGCGCCCCTGCTCAGGCCGGGATTTTTTCCGGCTCGATCTCATCGAAGTTTTTCACGACGCGGTGTCTGCGGACATCGTCCTGAATTCCGTCGCGGTCGAGAACGATGACGCTCATACCGGCTTTATACGCCGCCTCGATTTCCTGCGTGTTGTCGGAGAGGAAGAGAATCTGCTCCGGCGGAAGGCCGATCTCGCGAGCGATTTTCTCGTATGAATCCTGCTGGAGCTTGGGTCCGGTCGTGGTGTCGAAATAGCCAGAGAAAAGTGTTGTCAGGTCGCCCGCCGATGTATTCGAAAAGAGCAGCTTTTGCGCGGCGACGGACCCGGAGGAGTAGATATAGAGTTTGAGGCCCGATTTTTTCCAGCGTTTCAGGCCCGTCACGGCGTCTTCATAGATGTGGCCGTGCAGTTCGCCTGCCTCGTAGCCCGCCTGCCAGATCATGCCTTGAAGGGTTTTGAGGGGCGTGAGTTTTTTGTCTTCCTCGATCCAGCGCTGCAAAACCTCGACCACCTCTTCCTGAGTCAGACCATGGTTTTTTTCCTCGGCGCGGACATCGTCAAGAATCTGCGCGATTTCCTCGCTGTAATCCTCGACAAATTCAGGGAGGTGCTTGTAGGCATAGGGGAAGAGGACGTCCTTGACGAAGGAAATCGAACTGGTCGTGCCCTCGATGTCTGTAAGGACCGCTTTAATATTTGACTTGGTCATTTTTTTTCCGTTCTAAGCCGCGTGTTTTTCGAATTTAGGGAATTTGTCGGCGATGTCGTCGCCCGTGAATTCCGCCACCCAGCCCTCCGGGGTCTGGAAGAAGCGGATGCAGGTGAAGGACGGTTCCGGCCCCATATCGAACCAATGCTTGACCCCCGCCGGGACGCTGATGAGGTCGCCGCGGCAGCATAGCGTCATGTAGAGCTTGCCGCCGGTGCGGAGGTAAAATATCCCCTCGCCTTCTACGAAGAAACGCACTTCGTCTTCGGCGTGGGTGTGTTCGGAGAGGAATTTGTTACGGGCTTCGATTTTTTTCGGATTGTCAGGGGAGAGGCGCACGACATCCACGGTGTTGTAATTGCCGATTTTCTTGAGGCGCTCTATATCGTCGGCATACGATTCCATCACGGCCTTGTCGTCGGCCTCTTTCGGCAGGATCGCCTTGGGCGTCCAGCGTTCGAAGGTCACGCCGATTTCGTGCAGCTTTTTAGCCATCACTGCGCCGTCATCCGTATCCAACTCGGCGGTTTTTGGATCGTTGTCGGGGAAAATCGTCAGGCGGCTCATCGTCTTATGTCCTTTGCCAATTTCAGCATTTCGAGCTCGCAGGATAGCAGAACTTCGAGGCCTTCGACAACCTGCGCGGCTTCCTTCATGGTGCGGCCCCAGCCATAAAGCCCGTGGCCACGAATGAGATATGCGGGCGTTTCGGGGCGGTCGCGCAAGACCTCCTGCACCTGGGCACTTAAGACTGTCATGTCTTGCGAATTGTCAAAAACAGGCAGCATGACCTGCGTTTCATGGGTGGTTACCCCTGGAAAGACCTTTTGCAATTCATAGCCCTGCAGCGTGAGAAATTTTTCCTTCGGAAACAGGCGGGTCAGGACCACGCAGGGGATGGAATGGCTATGCAGGATGGCCTGCACGTGCGGGAACATCGCGTAGAGAAGCGTGTGCAGCAAGGTTTCTGCGGACGGCTTTTTATCCTCCAGCGCGATTCCTTGAATATCCAGGCGCATGATGTCCTTTTTCTCAAGAGTGCCTTTATGGGCGCCGGACACTGTAATGGCGATCTCGCCCGATTCAAGGCGCATCGAATAATTCCCCGCCGTCGCAGGGGCAAGGCCTAGTGTGTCCAGCCTGTTTCCAGCCCGGATGATCTCTTCGGCGGCGCGGTCAAAGCCTGTCTTCATGCTGTTTCTTATAGGCAAAAGCCCTTCCGGGGGCAAATACTATCCTGCGTCGGCGTTAAGAGTCCTCTTGTCTTCTTTTGTTGTTGAACTGTGGCCCCGATATTGCATTATGAGGGACTCAATTTTATTTTTTATTTTATTTTCCGAGGGAGTCCTTCGTTATGACTGTTAATGGAACCCGCGTAACTGAGCTGTCTACGATACTTTCCACAGATATTCCCCGCGGATGCGGCTGCCCCGTCTGTCAAAACGATTCGGGTACCGTTCATCAGGATGGCACCCCGTTTTTCGATCTTGCGGTTCTTCCGGGCGGCGGGGGTACGGTGACCCCGCCATCGATCGGCCTGAACAATGCGGGTGAGCTTCTCAGCGGGAATGAATGGGGTCCGGGCGGAGGCGTTGCGGCCAATGTGAGCTACAGCTTTCTGAATGCAGTACCCTCCTATTACGCTTCGAACGCGCAGGAACGCACAAACTTCCAGCCTTTCACCAATGCTATGAAAGAGGCGGTGCGGGATATCCTTGATTCCATCGAAAGCTTTGCGAATGTTACTTTCAGCGAGGTCAGCGGGGTCGGCGATATCACGTATGGGCAGGCGTGGCTGACCAGCACCAATTCCGATCCCGGCGCGTGGGCTTATTATCCCGATCAGGGGAATTTCAGCGGCGATGTCTGGACGAATATCAAATACGCCTCCGCGACTCAGAACGTCACGGTTGGAACCTATGGGTTCTTTACGCTGATGCATGAAACGGGACACGCCCTTGGCTTGCAGCACTCCTTTACCGCCGGACTTACGGGTGCGGAGAATACCGAGCAATTCACCGTCATGGCCTATGACTGGTCAACATGGGGTTCCTCGCAATATGCCGAGAGCTATATGCTTTACGATATCGCGGCGTTGCAAGAAATCTATGGTGCGAATACGGCTTATAACACCGGAGACACTCTCTATAATATTTCCGATGATTCCCCGCAGACGCTGTGGGATGCCGGAGGGGCGGATACGATCAACACCAGCAGCGTGAGCGCTGATGTCATTATCCATCTTGAGGAAGGCGGGTTCAGTTCCATCGGCGATACGAATACGCTGGCGATTGCCTATGGCACACAGATCGAAAAGGCCGTGACCGGAGGCGGCGATGATTCCCTTTACGGGAACTCCGCTAACAACGTGCTTACAGGCGGCGGCGGCGACGACAATTATTACGGGCAAGCCGGTAACGATACCTACATCTTCACGAGCGGGCAGGATGCCGTCACGGAAGCAACCGGGATCGACACGGTGTCCTTCGATGCGGTCTGGGATCCCGGCGATGTGACGGTTACAGGAGATATTCTGACGCTGTTGTCCAGCGTGAACCGGATTACTTTTAACGATATCGATCTGATCGAATTTTTCTCGTTCGCCGGGTATGCGGCGATGACGCTGGATGAGCTTTTGTCTTTCGGTATCGTCACAGACGATGTTTTCACGGGCACTTCGGCGGCGGAGATTTTCGACGGCGGCGACGGCAACGATACCGTAGATTACAGCAATTCCCCCATCGAGGTGAAAGTCGATCTGCTCAAAGGCACGGCGTCGGGCGGGTTTGCCGAGGGTGACACGCTGGTCTCCATCGAGAACGTCACAGGCTCGGATGAGGCCAGCAAGCGCGATACTCTCTATGGCGGTAATCAGAAGAATATCCTTACTGGCCTTGCCGGAAACGATATTCTTGAGGGCGATGGCGGGGGCGATACTATCGACGGGGGGGCCGGGTTCGATTATGCCCGCTATACCCGGTCGAGTTCGGCCGTTCATATCAATCTTGAAACGAATGTCCATACGGGCGGCGATGCCCAGGGCGACCAGCTTTTCAACATTGAGGCGGTGACGGGTTCGAGCCATAATGATTCCCTGCGCGGGGATGCAGGCAATAATTACCTGCGCGGTGAGAACGGAAGCGATACGTTGTATGCCGGATACGGTTACGACCAACTTCATGGCGGGAATGGCTCTGACCTTTTTGTCCTGCAAGATATCGGGGGCGGCGGGCCTGTGGACCGAATTCTTGATTTTAATCTCGCTCAAGGCGACAAGATCGATATTTCTGACCTTCTGAGCGGTTTTGATCCCCTGAGCGACTCCATAGACGATTTTGTGCGGATTACCGATAGCGGCTCCAACAGCGTTCTGGCGGTCGATCAGAACGGTGGCGGCAATTCGTATCTTACGGTTTCCGTGCTTCTGAATGTCACGGGGCTGACCGATGAGGCCGATCTGCTTTCCGGCGGGACGTTGATCGCGGTCTAAAATTTTTCTTCAATTCTTTCGTTAAAAAAAAGCCCCGCTTAGAGCGGGGCTTTTGGAATTGATTCGAAGCCTTAAAAGCCTAGGCGGCCAAAGACTGGGAGGCTTTCTTGATCGCCTTGCCGATCTGGGCGTTGACAGGCTCCGCGCTTTCGGTGATCAGCTTGGTGCTGATTTCCGTGAGCTTGGTGGCGCCAGCCATGAAGTCGTCAAAGTTCGCCTGAGCGATCTTGTTCTGCACTTCCGCGAACTCGTTGATGGTCTTGCTGCTCATCGCTTCCTTGATGAACTGGGCCTGCTTTTCGGCAGAGCTTTGCGCGAGCGCCATGACTACGCCGACGAAGTCTTCCATGCCCTTCATGAAGATGGTGCCGGATTTGACACAGGCCTCGGAATAGTCGCGGCTGATTTCCGCGGCTTCCTTGGCGAAACTGTCAAAAGGAACGTTGATGTTGCTGTTTGAGTTGTTGGTGCTTTTTGCCATTGTCTTCTCCTTAATGGTATTGGTTGAAAATTTCTTTGCCGTGTCCTCTGAACCTTGCTCTATGTTCTTTTTGCCTTCCTGTTTAGCGACGGTTGCCTTGTCAGTCTTTTTTACTGCAATTTTTGCCTCCGCCCTGGGTTTAGCTTCATTTTTCAGGCTTTCCGCCTTCGGCTTGGCTTTCAGAACACTTACGTTCGCTGAAAGCTTCGGCTTCGCTGCGGAGGCCTGATTTCCAGACCCGTTATTGTTTGCGGACTTACTGTCTTCCGTCATTTGCACCTCCCGAGGGGTGTGTGAAAGCGTTTTACACGATTGTCAGTTTACACAGAGATTTTGGTTACGGCGGATGCCTGAGAGGGGTATAAATTACGTTCTATGCTTACCACATCCTATTGCATCGCACAACTGGGGAAGGTTTAACACTGGGCGGGTTGTTAAGTCAAGAGATTTTTGTGCGATGCACAAAAAACGGTTTTCTAGACAGATTCCTTAGGCTGAGCTATAATTTTCGGAGGTCAGCGTTGCTTGAAGCGATCATACTTCTGTTCGCTTTGGTTTTTGGTTTTTCTTGGATTTTCTCATGCCAAAACAAATGGTTAACACTAGGGCGCAAGGTTTTTTTGGAAAGCTTGCGGTTCACCGGGCGTTTTTCCCGGTGCTGGCGTTTGCCTTTCTGTTTTTTTGCTCTTTTACGGCAGAAGCCGCCTCAAAGCCACGCTATACATCCCTGGTGATTGACGCCGAAAGCGGGGTTATTCTTCACCAATCGAACGCGCACAGCACGGTCCATCCGGCTTCCCTGACCAAAATGATGACTCTGATGATGCTGTTCGAAGCTTTGGACAAGGGCCGGCTGCGGCTTAACGACCGGATCCGTATTTCGGACCGGGCGGCCAGCATGGTGCCGAGCAAGATCGGCCTTAAACCCGGCGCCACTATCCGCGTCGAGGACGCGATCTACGCGCTGGTGACCAAATCCGCCAATGATATCGCCGTGGCCGTGGCCGAACATCTGGGCAAGACCGAGAGCAATTTTGCCCGCATGATGACGCGGACCGCGCAAAAGCGGGGTATGACGCGGACAGTTTTCAAGAACGCCTCAGGCCTGCACGACCCCGGGCAGATCACTTCTGCCGCGGATATGGCCAAGCTGGCGCATATCCTGATTTATGACTATCCACGGTATTATAAATATTTTTCCAAGAAGAGCTTTACCTACCTCGGGAAAACCTACAAAAACCACAACCGACTGATGGATACCTATCCCGGTATGGACGGGCTGAAAACCGGATATATTCAGGCCTCGGGCTATAATCTTGTCGCGTCGGCGGTACGCGGTGAGCGGCGACTGATCGGCGTGGTTTTCGGGGGGCGGAATGCCAAGGCCCGCAACCTGAAAATGGAAGAGTTACTGAATGAAGGGTTCGTCAAGGCTCAGAAGCTCCGCATTGCCCGTCCCGATACCCCGAAACCTCTCCGCAAGCCTGAAGTTTCTTATCATATTGCGGAGACCGGAGAAGCGCCTGCTGCCAACGGGATTGAGGATTTGCTGCAAAGCTCCTCGCCGCAGGCCATCGACCGCTGGGCAGCGCTGGATGCCCCGGGTGGCAGCCTTGGCCGGATCATGGGCGAAGGCGATGCCGACCCTACTGTCCGCAAAAGGCTTGAGACGGGATTGATTGCGGTGTCGGCACTCACCGGAGCGTCCATTCCCGACGATGTTTTCGGCAGTCCCCTCATGAGCAGGGGTGAGCCTGTGCCTTCTGCGAAACCTAACGATATTACCGCGCAGGTGCGGGAAACGGCACTCCAACTTTCCCAGTCCGACTGGTCGATTCAGATCGGCGCTTTCAGCACCCGGGAGCGCACAGATAAAGCCCTGGCGACAAGCCTGAGCAAACTTCCGCAGGATTTACGCAGCGCCCGGGTCATCGTAGCGCCCCTGAAAACGCCCGAGGGGTGGGTTTACCGGGGGCGGCTGTCAGGCTATACGCACGAAAGCGCAGCCAAAGCGTGTACCTATCTGGAGGAGTGCATCCCGATCCCGCCGGATAATCCCTGAGATTTTAATGCGGATGAGGATGCCCGGTGCGGAAAATCTGCGTGTCGGACTCGGAGAGTTTTCGCAGTTCGCTGTCGTAGGGCATGGTGTAATCGAAGGAGGAAATGATCCGCTGCGAAGCGGCCTCGACGAGGCGCAGGGAGACCTCAATCTTTTCCTTTTTCTTCAGGGTGGCTCCGGTCAGAAGGAATTCCGGGACGGATTGCTGCGCCTTGTAAAACTTCTGGTCGGAGCGGCTGGCAACGTCCGACAGGTTCACGGTGTATCCGAGTTCGGCCAGACGGGCGCCCACGTCCGAAGAGATTCTACGCCCCAACGGCGAGGGTGCGGCGGGGTTATCCGCCTCGACCAATGGCTTGGCCAGAATGGTGCCTGTTCGGTTGAGATAGTTACCGCTTTGCTGGAGCAGGTAGTCGGCGGCGGCGTAGTTCTTTTCACGCAGATTGACCTTCGGGTCGCTGAAGATGCCTTGAGTCGCGGCTGATATTGCGCCCGTCACCACCTCAAAATTGCTGAGGCCGCAGGCGGACAGGTTTAAGCACGAGGTCAGAAGCGCAAAAGCCAGAAGGGTTTTCCTCCTGCCCATTCCCGCCTTTGCGCCCTGCTCTTTCATGGCCGATTATTTTTTGGCGCCTGAATAGACCGCCGCCTCGGGAAGTTCGGCGAGCGGCTCGGCGCTGACTTCGGCGATCGGAACGGGGGCGGATGCGTCTTCCGATTCATCCCTTACGGTTTCCGGCAGAGAGGCCGTGCTGCGCGTGAAACCATAGGCCGGGAGGATATAGGTGCCACGGGCCAGCGTTTTTTCGGCGTTGACGAGTGCGACATCCAGTTCGCGGTAGGCGGAGGCTTTCGCGCCCTTTTCATTTTCGCCGTTTGTTTCAGAGGCCGCCACGGTCACCGGCAGAGCGCCCGACTCGGGCACCGTGACCAGTTCATAACCGCGGTAGGTCAGTTCATCGCGCAGGACGTGGTCGAAGGCGGTATAAAAGGCGGACGGGCCACCGGGGGTGAGGTAGATTCTCTCGACATCGACGGCGTGTCCGGTTTCCATCTGCGACACCAGATCCTTGGCGGCGAAGCGCATATCGTTCACGACCTGCTCGTTATAGGCGGCGCTGTAACGGTAGCCGATGGGGGCGGCCTTCAATCCGGCCTCGGATTTATAGGGTTCCTTGAAGGAGCTGTAGCCCCGGCCGATGAGGCTGGTTTTGCCGCAGCCCGCAAGAACGAGGGCGAAAGCGAGGGCGGATAGAGTGCTGGAATAACGCATGGGACAGCCTTGTGTGAACACGCCAGAGGAGTTTTACCGGGCGAATCTTAACAGCTTGATTCAGGCGGGGCCAGAGGTTTTGCGGCGGGTGCGGGGAGTTTTAAACAGGCTGGTCTTCGGGGCGCGGGGCTTTTACCGTCTGCCGTCCCTTTTCGGAGAGGGCGCAGAGTGTGCGGCCCCCGTGCGGCTGCAGGAAGACCGAGCGTAATGTGATATGTCCGGCCTGAAGCGCGTCCCGGAAACGCTCAGCGCCGTAGCGTTTGACCACCTCCTCCACCGTTTGCGCGGCGTCGGTTGGGCCAAAATAGGTTTCCAGAAGCCAAAAATCCCTGAGCATTGTTTCCTCCCTTTTTGCAGGGTTAATTGCGATTGATAATTATTCGCATTTATGAGATAGGAGTCAAGAGTTTGATCGGGAAAAGGAGAGATTATCCCCGGCTGGATATGTGATACCATTCGAGTTTGTTCAGACGCTGTTTGGTGTGTGGGAGAGTCTTTTGCGGTTTTGGATCGCTCTTGTTGTGTTGTTCGTATGCGGTCTGTTTGTCGGCAACGAATATCTGTTTTCGTCCCATTGGAATTACCGGATCACGGTTTCGGTGGAGACGCCTGAAGGAACGAAGACCGGAAGCGTTGTCAGGCAAGTTAGTGCCTATAACCCGATGGCGCTCAATCCAGATGCGCCCGCGATGAAATTTCAGGTCTCAGGAGAAGCTGTCGTTGTCGATCTGGGGCAACGCGGCGTTCTGTTTCGCCTTATCTATTGGAACAGTTATCAAGAGTTCTTTGATGCCTTTCCTTCTTCTGACAATGACGTCATGAAGCAAATCGAGTTTTACAACCGCCTGAAAGTCGGTGAGAAGGCGGAGTTGAAAGCGACTACGTACGGCTTGGTCGCCTTCACCGATATCAATAACCCGAAAACGATCTTGTCCGTCAACACAGACAATATGAAAGACATATTTGGCGACGGCGTATCTCTCAAGGCCATCACGATTGAAAGGACTAACGATCCTGTGACCGAAGGAGTTATTGATACCTGGCTGCCTTGGCTGAATTCACTCAAAGGGCATTACCTGCATGGAGGTATGACTTCAAGGAATGCACCGCTAAGCCTGCACAGCGGGAATTTCAAAACGAAAAGGAATTGAGATGGATAAAAAGCTCTTAAATGCCCTTCTGACGATGGATTCGATTTGGGATGGCTGCTAAATGCATTATGCTGCCTTTCCCGCCTTGATTTTTTTGATCGAGGCTGTGGTGCTGTGGCCCTCCGATATATCCAGAATCTCGACCTGCCCGCCGTAGGCGATGACTGCCGGAGCCTCAGGGATCTGATCCGCCGTGTAATCGCCGCCCTTGAAATACAGGTCCGGCTGGAGGACGTTAATCAGGGCGGTGGCGGTGTTGTCCTGCCCCTTTTCCTTTGCGCCGAACAGCACCACAAGATCGACGGCACCGAGCGCGGCCAGAACGGCGGCGCGGGATTGCTCATCATGCACAGGCCGGCCCTCGCCCTTCAAAAATTTGACCGATGAATCGACGTTGAGGGCGACCACGAGGCGGTCGCAGCGATGGCGGGCGGCGTTGAGATATTTCACATGGCCGGGGTGGATGATGTCGAAACATCCATTTGTAAAGCCGACAGAAAGCCCCCTCGCCTTCCAGCGTTCGATATTCTCCTTCGCCTCCTCCCATGTGCGGGCGACGGGCGCCTCGCGGGTGCGGTCCTGAACGCTGGCGCGGGCGGAGAAGGACGCCAGATCCTGCCCGTGCATATCGATATTCTCGAGGGCTTCGATCAATTCCTCCGCCCTTATGGGGGCCGTGCCGACCTTGGAGACAACGATCGATCCGGCGAGGTTGGCGAGCGCCGCGGCCTGAACGATGTCCGCCCCGGCGGCGAGACAAGCGGCGATGGTGGCGATCACCGTGTCGCCCGCGCCGGAGACGTCGAAGACCTCTATGTCAGTGGCGCTGCGGATATGAACGGCGCCGTCCTTGCCGATCACGCTCATACCGTCCCTTGAACGGGTGGCGACAACCGTCTTGATCTTGCAGCGTTTGATGATGTCCTCCGCCGCCTGCGTGACCTGCTCGTCGTCATCGACCGTGCGGCCGCCGGTGGCCAGGGAGAGTTCCTTGCGGTTGGGGGTGACGACATCGGCTCCGGCATATTTCGAGTAATCCGCGCCCTTGGGATCGACCAAAACGGGGATGCGGTATTTTTTGGCGCGGTCGATCAGACCTTTTATCAGGGAGGGCGTCAGCAGACCCTTGCCGTAATCGGAGAGGATCAGGGCGTTGACAGTGGGGAGAATCTTATCGGCGGCCCGGAGCAAGTCCTGCTCGGTCTCGTTTGAAATCTCCCTGACCCGCTCAAAATCCGTGCGGAGAAGCTGCTGGTGTCCCGCCAGAAAGCGCGTCTTGACGATGGTCGGGCGGTCGGTGAGCGTCAGGAGGCCTGTTGTGTCTATGCCATAGTGTTCGGCCTTGTCGCAAACCTGCCGTCCGGCCTCGTCGTCGCCGACGATGGAGAGGATTTTTCCCCGGCATTTAAGGTGAATCAGGTTCGAGAGCGTGTTACCCGCGCCGCCGAGCATTATGTTTTCGCGGTCAATGGTGAGGATCGGTACCGGGCTTTCCGGGGATATGCGGTCTACGTGGCCGTAGACGAAGCGGTCGAGCATGATATCCCCGGCCACAAGAACGGCGGCCTGCGCCATGTTGCGGACCAGATCGGTGTCATCGTGCTGGTTTTCGGCCATTTTGTGATCCTTTTTAAGGTTTTTTTAATAAAAACGCCAAAATCCTTGCTTTTATGCGCTTTTGTTAGGGATTCGTCAATCTTTATCGGGTTAAATGAAGGGGAGAAAACAGGGCAAAACTCTAGGATTTGAGCCGTTATCAGGGGGCTAGTACGTGAGTCAGAGTAACACTATTCGCTGTGTCGAATCACCTGTGAAGGGTGGAGGCGGACTTATGCGGTCCCTTCATGCGGCCCTTAATAACAGCAAAATCGGCGAGCTTCTGGTTCTCAAGGGGGTCATCACCTGCTCCGAATTACGCCATGCACTGGAGGAGCATAAATCCCGCAAAATTCCCCTAGGGCAAATCCTGATCGAACGGAATGTTCTCAGCAAACGGACTCTGGCCCTGATCCTGCTCCGGCAGAAGGCGTTGCGCGTGGTCGCGGGCACGATGCTGTTCTTTCTAACTCTCGGGATTTTCTCCAAACGCGCAGATGCCGAGATCATGGATGTTCCAGCCAAGGTCAGCCTTGCCAGCGTTGCGACTTTCGAAGGGCTTGAGTCCTACCCCGCCCTGTTCGGGTCGGAGGAAAAACGCTCGAGCAACCTCACCGCCTTTACGAAATGGGAGGACATGTTCAAGCGGTTTGACCGGGCGCTGAAGGATTCTTCCTCGCAGGACGTCATCGCCGAATTGAAGCGTGATCTTGAAGCTTTCAAGGATTTATCGCTGTCCGCCATGGCCGAAAAAGTCAACAGCATGATGAACCAGAAGCGTTATATTCTGGACAACCGGAACTGGGGGAAGAGCGATTACTGGGCGACCCCGATCGAATTTCTGACCAACGGCGGCGATTGCGAAGATTTTGCGATCGCCAAGTATGTGGCGCTGCGTGCCCTTGGAGTCGGTGAAGAACGTCTGCGGATTGCCATCGTGCATGACAAGGTCAAAAATATCCCTCATGCCGTTCTGGTAGTCTATACTTCCGAAGGCGCCGTTGTTTTGGATAACCAGAATAAAGAGGTTCTGGGCGCGGATTCGCTGCGAACCCGCTACCGCCCGATCTTCTCGATCAACCGCGAATTCTGGTGGCTGCACACGGCCCCGGACAGCACGCTGGTCGCTTCGGCGAAGTAACAATCCAATTATACTCAGGTATGGATGCCCTGCACCTTGTGCCGTGTGTCGTCCGTGTCACCTTCGGGATCAACATGGATCAGAATTTCGGCGTGGGGGAAGGCCAGAAGGATTTTCGATTCGACCTGCCTTGCGATATCATGCGCCGCCCGTAAAGACAGGTCCGCCGCGACTTCGATATCCACCGAGACGACGACCCCCATGCCGTGGCGGGTGGTCCGCAGATCATGCCAGCCCTTCACGCCTTCGTGTCCTGCGATAATTTCGATCAGGCGGCGGCGTTCGGAATCCGGCAACTCCCGATCGAGGAGCATATCGACCGCCTTGCCACCGATTTTTCTTGATATTGCTGCCATCATCGCCGCGACTATCACGGTGAAGAGCGGGTCAATCCAGATCGGTGCGCCGTTAGCGGTCAGGATCAGCACAAGCATCACGCCTGCATTGATAAGAATATCGCTGCCGTAATGGGCGCTGTCCGCTTCAACCGCCAGGGACGGCGCCTTTTTGAGGCTCAGACGCTGAATCCAGACAAGCAGAACTGAAAGAAGGATCGAAAACACCATGACCGCGATGCCCAGCACATGATGCCCGATGGGGGCGGGCGCGAGGAAGCGGCTGGCGGCCTCCAGCACCAGAAAGAAGGCGCCCGCAAAAATCACCGCGGCCTGAAAAAGTGCCGAAACACCCTCCATCTTGCCGTGCCCCCAGCGGTGGTCCTCGTCAGCGGGCCTTTGGGCGTAGTATATGCTCCCCAAGGCTATAAGGGAGACAAAGGAGTCCATCACCGAATCCGTGAGAGAGGACAGGACGCTGGAGGAACCGCTGGCGTAATAAGCCAGAGATTTGGCGAAAATCAGAACGATGACGATAGCTATCGAGGCATAACCTGCATAAATCGCATAGCGCGGTTCTATCGGTTGTTGCAGGCTTTCCGTTTCAGACATGGGTTCATATTAGCTGCGTTTATATCCCGCACAAACCCTCTTTCGTTTTTTCCTCCTGTTTCTTTGCTTCGATTTCGCTGATTGTTGTATATTTCTGTTTTCAAGGGAGAGTCCTATGCGATTTCTTTTTCTGAGCCTGTTTTGCCTTCTTTGCTTTTCACCCGCTTTTGCTGAGGAGTCCGCGCCTGAAATTCCGGGCGCTCAGAGCATACAAGGAAGCAGCGGCGTTGTTGAAATGGGAGTGATTTATCCTGACCGAGCCCAGGGGTTACTTCTGCCCGATCTTTCCTTGGAAGCCCTTCCGTCTGAAGCTGTGAGTGTTCGGTTTCTTGTCGAACACCGGACGGCTCTGCATGAGAAAAAGGTTGCGGTCCGCGGGGTTGTGGTTTCTGTTTTGATCGGGGAGGATGCCTGCCCCTCTTCGGGAGGAATGTGCGCTCAACCCAGGCTCACGATCGCGGAGAGCGGGGAAGATTCCCGTGATGCACGCTATGATCTTGTTGTGCTGTTTCCTGAGGGTGCCGGCGAAGGATACAGCGTGGGGGAAAATGCTGAAATTTCCGGTACCGTTTCCGCCAGCCCTCAGGCCGTAGTCATGCGGGCGGAGTAACGCTTGGCAGATTTCTTTATTGTTCAAAGGCTCTTAAAGCCGGACTGTCGAGCAGAGCCTGCCGGATGTCTTCGAAGCGGTTAGGGTCTACCTGCGCCCCGGTTTCACGGTCTATGACATAAAACGTATCATGCGCCTTGAAGCCCCGACTGAGGGTCGAGACGCGTGCGTGTTTAACTTCCAGACCCTGTTCATTGAAGACTCTGGCGACGTTATTCAGCAGGCTGGGGCGGTCGGGGGCGATGACTTCGATCAATGTGCTCTGGCTACTGTCTTCGTTGGAGAGGTAGACTTCAGGATCCAGTTTATAGGGAACCACTTTGCGCGCGTTGTACGGTGAGGCATCCGGCACCTTTTCATCCAGTCCCCTATCTCCCGACAAAGCGTTTTCGATTGCCTTTTGCAGTTCCGAATGGCGCTCCTCATCGAAGGCTGATGAATTGCTTTCCGATTGAACAATGACCGTACTTTGGGCTGTGGACCCGTCCCCGTTTGCGGAAAAGTCGAGTCCGACGATATTGGCGTGTTTTTTTGCCAATGCACCCGTCAGCCTTTCGAATAAACGGCTTGTCTGAGGCGTAAGAACTTCGATTACCGTTGCGTTTCTCATAAAGTCGGTTTTCAGACTTATTGTTGTGCCTTTTTCCCTGTCCTCAGCTTCGAACTCTCCCGACGGTTCAAAAGATTGACCCTGCATATACCCCATGGTTCGGTGGTAGAGGTTGGCGATGCGGACGGCCGCATTCGGCTCCCAACTTTTTGGGCCGTTGCCCATAATATCGGCCGTGGTCAGGACGGTGAGCAAGCGAAGATTATTTTTAGTTCCGACGTATTTGGCGAAAGTTTCTACCGTCCAAGGGTCGGCAAGATCACGCCTCAGAGCTGTGTGCGCCAACAAGAGATGGTTTTCGACCAGCCATGCCGCTCTTTTTGTCTCGTGGTCTTCCAGGCCGAGGCGCCTCCCGTATTCTCTGACCATTTCAGAACCTCGGACAGGATGCTCCTCCTCATCGCCCGTTTCCACCTTGTCCTTGCCCGCATCGTGCGTCAAGAGAGCCACAGCCATGATCCTGCGCTCAGAATCAGATAGCTCCGCGGCCAAATCTCCGGCCAATTTGGCCTCCTTCTCGTATCCCTTGGCTTCCAGATTTCCCAAATGACCGATCGCCTGGAAGGTATGTTCGTCCACCGTGTAGGCGTGGTAGGGATCGAACTGCATCCTCATGTCGATCCCGTCCATAGGAGGCAGGAATTTGGGCAGAATGCCCGCTTCCTGCATCTTGCGTAAAGTATCTGCGACATTTTCCTTTGCCGTCAGGATGTCCATGAACGTCTTGTTCGTGTCGGGATCATTGCGTGCGACTTCATCGAACTTGCGGAGGTTTCTGCGTATCTGGCGCAAGGCATCAGGGTGAACCTCCACATGCTCCTGCTGCGCGACCCTGAAAATCTTCATCATTTCCAGAGGGATCGGTGTGTCGGTGTCGAAGTGGATTTTGTCACCCCGGATCTGAAACCCATCAACCCTTTTGACCGGGGCGGCGAACCCTGCTTTCTTATCCAGTGCGGCAGCGCTGACAACGCTGGTTAAGAAGCCAATATCCCGTGCATGGCGGAAGTACCGCCGCATATAATCCTCGACAGCTTCCTGACGCTGATCAGGCTCATAATCCGTCATAATCTTTGTAATGATCGGCTGCAACTCAGCGGTCAGGACGTTGTTGTGTTTTTGTGCCGTGTTCCGGGTATGCAAATGGCAGCGCGCTTCCAACAGAAAATCGTACGCCTGCTGAATACTTTTTGCTTCAGGGCCGGAGATTAAGCCTTTCTCTTCCAGATCGGAAACCGTCTCATAGCCAAACGCGACTTCGGCAATCCACATCATGGATTGGAAATCACGCAGACCGCCCTTGCCTTCCTTGATATCCGGCTGAAGGAAGTAGCGCGAATCGCTCTGCTTTTCATGGCGCTTTGCGGTTTCCGCCAGTTTTTGATCAATAAACTCTTCCCATTGCGCTGCATTCAGAGCGGTCATTTCCGCATCCAACTCCTGCATTGGTCCAAGCGCACCCCAAGCCAAGCGTCGGTCGAGAAGGCTTGACCAGTTGATGATGTCCTCTAATGAGGCCTGCGAACATTGTTTCACCGTCCGCACAATGGGTTCGGTCTTAAACCCCATATCCCAGAGGGTTGTCTGAAAGCTGCTGAAACTCCGCTCAAGTTCAGGGTCAAGTGTTTCACTCATGGATTCAGGGACAATCAGAAGAAAATCCAGATCGGAACCGGGATATATTTCCTCCCGGCCATTGCCCCCCGAGAAAACCAGAGAAACTTGCGATTCGTGCGCTTTGAGATAATGGTCGGCGACCTGCCTGACCACGCCGTCTGTAAGGTCGCTCATCGCCCGGGTGAATTCTCGGGCGGTCATCGTTCCGCCGCGCAACTCACCCAGAAAAGCCGACTCTTTTGCCCGAAAAGAGTCCCTTGCCGCCTTATAATCGAATGGCTTACTCATTGTTGCAACCAACCAGTCGGCCCCAAGCCCCTGTTTTTAAGCTGTTTTCTGTTTATTCGTTCATTTCAGTGCCATATTGTGCCACAGAATGCCTTTTTTAGGAAGAAAATGCACGGAAAAAACAGGGTCGCTGAACAGCCCCCCTGATCCAAAAAAAGCTTCCGCGTTTATGCGCTAAGCCGCTTTCAGAGACGCCATATCGATGCTGAAGCGGTAGCGCACGTCGCTCCTGATCATCCGCTCATAGGCTTCGTTGATCTCCTGCATCGGTATGACCTCAACGTCCGAGACGATATTGTGCTTGCCGCAGTAATCAAGCATTTCCTGCGTTTCCGCTATGCCGCCAATCAACGAACCCGCCAGGGTTTTGCGTCCCATGATGACGGAGAAGAGATGCAGGTTGAGCGGCTGGTCTGGTGCTCCCACCACCGCCATGGTGCCGTCCACTTTGAGGAGGTTAAGGTACAGGCCCGGATCGTAGGTTGCGGCGACGGTATTGAGCAGGAAATCAAAGCTCCCCGCGTGTTTTTTCAGGTCGGCCTCGTCCTTTGAAACCACCACGCCTGCGGCGCCCAGACGCTTGGCATCCGCTGCCTTGCTGGCCGAAGTCGTAATGACGAGGGTTTCCGCTCCGAAGGACGAAGCGAATTTCACGCCCATATGCCCGAGACCGCCCAGTCCGATAATTCCGACCTTATGGCCCTTGCCGATCTTCCAGTGCCGCAGCGGAGAATAAGTCGTAATGCCGGCGCAGAGCAGCGGAGCCGCCGCATCGAGCGGTAAATTATCTGGGATGCTCAGAACAAAATCCTGATGCGTGACAATCACATCGGAATAGCCGCCGAAGGTGGGCGTCTTTTTATCCTGTTCATAGCCGTTATAGGTGACCGACATATCCGGGCAGAATTGCTCCAGCCCCTTCTTGCATTGCGGGCAGGTCCGGCAGGAATCGACGAGGCAGCCGACCCCCACCCTGTCGCCTGCCTTGAATTTCTTCACGTTCTTACCGACCTTGGAAACGATGCCGACGATCTCGTGGCCCGGCACCATCGGGAAAATCGAATTTCCCCATTCGTTGCGAGCCTGATGGATGTCGGAGTGGCAGACGCCGCAATAGGCGATATCGATGAGAACGTCATTGTCCCCGACCGCCCGCCGATCGAACGACCATGGGGCAAGGGCGGATTTGGCGTTTTGCGCGGCATAGGATCTGGCTTTGATCATGGCATTTTCTCTCTATAAAAAATAAGGGCGTATGGGCGGACAATGGCGGAAGGGGTGGGATTCGAACCCACGGTGAGCTTGCGCCCACGCCGGTTTTCAAGACCGGAGCCTTCAACCACTCGACCACCCTTCCGGTTTCCCGCGCTTTGGTTATCCCTGTGACTGCGGTAGAGCCTTAGCGCCGACCCCTCACTTTCTAGCGATATTTGTGCTGTGCTGTCTAGTGGCAATCAGGGGGCGGAGTTTTTTGCTCTCCGGTTGAAGGAGGCTAATTTGAGGCTAATTTTTACCACTCCTGGACCGACGACTCCTGATCCGATCAATAAACAGCCAGAGGGAACAAGAATTTGCGGCTTGCCTGACACGACAGTCTTTGCGCGTTGTGTATTCTAGTCTACTTAAGCGAAAGGTTTACATAGATAATTTTAATTGTCTTTGTGTTTGTCAAACCCTTATAAGATAAATACTTGGCTGCGCTCAGTTAAGCGGGTTAGAAGGCAAAGCTTCGGGCGTTAGGATCGTATTTTCAATTCGCCCCGAGGACTCCGCAAAACACACATCGACAGGAAATCAACTTGCCAAAGCTCCACATTAACGATTGTATTACCGCGGATCATGCCCCAAAAAATATTATAACGCTTCTGGTCGCGCTATCAGGGTTGGCCGCACTGTCCTGGCAGGTTTTGTGGCAACTTAAGGCGTCTCTTGCTTTGGGCGTTTCGGCTTGGGGGACTGCGGTTACACTTGCCGTCACGATGGGCGGAATGTGCATAGGAGCCCTTATTACAGGCTGCATTCTTGAGCGCATAAAAAGCATAAAACCGTTGCGGCTTTACGGAGCGATTGAATGTGCCGTCGGTTTGGCCGGACTTTCTTTAAATGCATCGTTTGCCTATATAGAACGTTTAGACATCGCCGTTTATCAGACGGCGCCTGATATGGCTCCTGCGTTCTATTTGCTTGGCATTACTCTTTCTTTAGGCATACAAACGCTCTGTCTTGGTGCGACCGTTCCGGTGATAGGGCTTATGGCGCGTCAAACGAAAATCCCGATAGCAACGCTCTATGGAATGAACACTTTAGGCGCGGCGGTGGGCGCCCTCCTGTCGGCGTTTTTATTTATTCCTGCCCTGGGCCTGTTGCATACTATTTGGCTCAACTCAGCTATTAATCTTACCGTTGGGCTCATAGCTATAGTTATGGGGGGAAAGAGTTTTGCCGCCGACCCGTATACAAACCCAAAACCCGCTCAATATCTTGAACTTAGCTTTCCCAAGGCTATGATTGTCGTATTTGCGACAGGCGCAGCGACTTTTATGCTTGAAGTGGCCTGGTTTCGATCTTTGACCGCTGCCTTCATGAGCACAACAGATGCTTTTGCAATCATGCTGGCCTGTGTTCTCGTGTCTCTTGGATTGGGAGCCAGGCTTGTTCCGTTTATATCCACAAGAAGGAATGTGTCCTTACCCGCTTTATTAGGATGGGCAGGAATAGCAATTTTACTTGCCACCCCTTTGATTGAGCGTTTTGATTTGTATGTGAAGCTTATCGCTCACTATGAAATCATTATTTTCGTTCAGTGGTTTTTCCTGACATTGTACGTGATCGGACTACCTGTTTTGCTTCTGGGACTTTCTCTTCCCTGGGTTCTTGACGCTCAAGAAAGGCCTTGGAAATGGGGGGCACTTTACGGACTCAACTCGTTTGCGGCGATATTGGGTGCGCTATCCGCAGGTTGGATTCTGTTGCCCAATCTGGGATTGGCCCGAACCGCATGGATTGCCGGGCTGCTTGTGGGGGCGGTTGGAATCGCTCTAACAAAAAAGGAATCACGTATAAATCTCACAGCCTTAGTTGCGATCTCCCTCGGCCTGACGTTTTTTTTCGAATCGGGTTTAGGCCGAACAAGGGTTCAGGGCGCC
The DNA here is from genome assembly GCA_016699735.1 of Alphaproteobacteria bacterium. NCBI lineage: Bacteria > Pseudomonadati > Pseudomonadota > Alphaproteobacteria > Alphaproteobacteria bacterium. Next base: position 728,210 of record CP065008.1, on the reverse strand, counting down.
TCCGATTTTAAAGTTAGAATTCCGACAAAAATCATCCAGTTTTATGAAGGTCCGGATTCGACAATCTCTGCGGTCGAGTATCAGGGAGGGCGCAGAATTCTCTTTATCGACGGATTTTCTACAACTGAACAGGCGGGATCGGTCGAGGTTAAGGGTATGGCTTATACCGGGCAATATATGGACTGGATGGGACATCTCCCCATGCTCCTCCATCCCGACCCGAAGAACGCTCTGGTCATCTGCTTTGGAACGGGACAAACGGCAAACGCCGTACGGAAAGAGAACCCGAACAGTCTCAGTATCGTGGATATTAATCAGAATGTCTATAAATTGGCCGACTATTTCACCGCGAACGAGAGTGTTCTCAACGATCCGAGAGTTAACCCTATCGTTATGGACGGGCGGTCTTATATGAGACGAACAAACAAGATATACGATGTAATTACGCTGGAACCGATGCCTCCGACTTTCGCGGGTGTGAATGCTCTTTACTCTCTTGAATTCTATCAACTCGCCCGCAGCAAAATGACACCGAACGGCATTATTGCCCAGTGGCTTCCCTACCATCTGGTTCCGGCAAAATACAGCGCATCGATCGCTAAGACTTTCCAGACGGTTTTTCCAAATGCAATTCTCTGGAACGATCCGGCTTCCGGCACCGGTATTCTTCTGGGGTCTATGGATGATAATGGCAATCTGGGTGAAAATTGGCCAGGGCTTGAGCGCACAAAAATCCAGCGACTACTCACAAAAGAGCAAATAGTGAAGGCCGTGGTGCTCTACCGCGACCAAATGAAAAAATATGGTGCCCTTGGTGAGTTAATCACTGACGACAACCAAAAGCTTTCCTACGGCAAAGCCGCTCAGCTTTTGCGCAGAGCCAGAAACGCCGATAAAGAAAATCAGGATATGATCAAGTCAGTACTGGGGAGAAAAAGTGAATAGGGGAAAGAAATGGTGGACATCGCCCCCCACCTGACGAACCAGATTTTCTCGCTTTTAGAGGAATGGGAGAAGGTTTTCAAGGGGTTTCCTGAAGTTTGTTCTGGACCGTCATAAACCTTCGAACCATCACTTTTATAGAATTTTCTGCGCCGGACCTGCCCCTAGGTCCGGCTTTTTATTTTTCCAATCACCACAGGATGATCGTTCCCCGCCCAGCTTTCTGGCGCGGTGACGCTATCCTGTACTTGATCGCAAGGACTTAAACCCCATGCCACAGAACAACAGACATCGCCGCTGCACGATCTCTCTGCGTCTGACGCCGGAGGAACGGGCGCAGATTGCCCAGAACGCTGGCTCCATGAGTTTGAGCGAGTATATTCGCTGCACTGTGCTTCTGGCTCCCTGTCCCAGAAAGCACCGCCTCAAAGCCCCCATCAAGGATCATAAACCCTTGGCGCAAATACTTGCCCTTCTCGGGGCTTCTCGGATGGCCAGCAATTTGAACCAGATTGCCAGAAGCCTGAACACAGGCTCTCTGATTGTCTCGGTTGAGACTGAGGAGATGATAAAGGAAGCCTGCACAGCCATCCTCCTGATACGTGATCTTTTGATACAGGCCTTAGGGCTATCAAACGGAGGACGCCCATGATTCTTGAAGGCAACCAGCGCAGCGGAGCCGGACAACTGGCCCGTCATTTGCTGAACACACAAGATAACGATCACGTTGAAGTCCATGAAATCTCAGGTTTTGTCTCCGATACCGTGCATGGCGCGTTTCAGGAGATTAAAGCCTCTTCCTGCGGCACTAAATGCAGGCAATATATGTTTTCTGTGTCCTTCAACCCGCCGCACAAGGCGGATGTTCCCATAGAGGCCTTTGAACAGGCGATTGCAGAGATGGAAGACAGGCTGGGATTGAAGGGCCAGCCCCGCGTGATTGTCTTCCACGAGAAAGAGGGTCGGAGACACGCTCATTGCGTCTGGTCAAGGATTGATCCGCAGACCATGACAGCGATTAACCTGCCGCATTATAAGCGCAAACTTAATGAGCTTTCAAAAGAGATGTATCTGAATCAGGGCTGGGAGATTCCACAAGGGTTTATTGATAAAGCCTATCGGAACCCGCTCAACTTCACGCGGGAGGAATGGCAACAGGCCAAACGGACGGATGAAGACCCGCGCCTTTTGAAAAGCATGTTTATTCGGGCGTGGGAATCCTCTGACGGTGCAAAGGCCTTCACCCATGCCCTGAAAGCGCATGGTTTCTGGCTGGCACGAGGCGAACGGCGGGGGTTTGTCGCCGTGGATTATAAAGGGGAAATCTATTCTCTCTCCCGCTGGGCGGGGGTAAAGCCGAAGCTTTTGCAAGAACGGCTGGGGAATGCGGAAACTTTGCCCTCCCTGCACGAGGTCAAATCTGAAATCGCACAGGGTATGAGCGAGAAGCTCCGCGAGTATATTACCGAGCTTCAACGCAAGAAAGAAAAAGACTTCAAGCCCATTAAACACGCCGCCCAAACCATGCGCGACCATCACCGCGCCGCACGGCAAACGCTGGACAGTCAGCAAACCATGCGCAGGCAAGAGGAGGACAAGGCCAGAATGGACCGCCTGCCACGCGGGTTGTTTGGCCTGTGGCATCGCTTTACGAGAAAATACCAAAAAATCTACAAGGAAAATGAGATCGAAGCCCAGAATGCCCTTTCACGCGACCTCGCAGAAAAGCAAGCCCTGATCCTGCGCCAGCTTGAAGAACGCCAGCGCCTGCAATCCAAAATCCAACAAAACCGCACGGCGTATTACCGGAGTATGCAAAACCTGCGGCAGGATATGGCGCGGTATGGGGAGATGAAGGAATTTATACTTCTTCAGGGCACGTCAAACCGCAGATACGAACAGGATATGGAAAGCCAATGATGATTCGCCACTCTTGGAAAATTGAAATTTCAAAATTAATCTTGTGTTCAATAAAAGGCTTTCAACATTAAAAAGAAAGTTTTTATAGACCAAAAAATGCCGTTACAGCGATAATGCCTGTTGCTACATACCCAATTATGCGAAGAATTAACTCTATCTTTGTTATTTTTTCAGTTGATAAACTCCGCTCCTTAAAGTCGTGAAGCCTCTCCTTTAAAGAACGATTTTCTCGTGTATTTTTAACTTTCTGGAAAGTTACTTTTTCTAAAAGCTGCTTGGCTGAAGACCTCAATTCATCTCTGTTTATTTTAGCCTGCGGCCCCAAATGACGCCCACGAAACCGCCGAAGGGAGTCTTCTATGTCTTGTGCTGTTAGGTTTTTTCTGGTTCTGAGTTGATCGTGTAGCGTATGCTTATTCTGATGAAAAAGACAGTAGGCTATACCATTTACTACGCCATCATAGGAGGTTGGGTCGAAAGCGATTTCTCTTGTTTCATCTAAGTTTGTTTCACAAAGGGCTTTCCAAACGCCTGAATGAAATAGCTCTTCTAACTTTCTGGCTGTTTCTCGATCTTGGCACATTTTAGATTTAAAAATCACTTTTAACTAAGAAGGCTCTCTTGCAGCTAGTTCCCTTGCAGCAACCTTTTTGTCTAGCTCTTCAAGTATCTCATTAACAATTTTATCATCTTTCCAAAAATCATTTTTAAAATCCAGGTGGGGATTTTCTCTTCTTAGGACTTCTTCGAATAACTCATCTAATTGCTCATCGGTTACACCTGCAAGATAAAGTGTCCAAGCTTTATTTTTCTGGGATATTTTAGGATTCATGAGTATGTCTACAAGGTCGCCTTCCTGTTTTCTCGGAGGCGGGATCGCAATACGGAGCGCGGCAAAAAAATCTGAGAACATTCAAAAGACCCTTAAAGCTTACATACTATGAATTTACGAACTGGATAGACTTTACGAACTGGATAATGAAACGTATAAAAAAATACTTATCCAGCAATAAAATTCCGCAGCAAGCCTCTAATTTTCTTTTTTGCTTGTTGCACATTTGTCACGCGCTAATTGTTCCAGCTTGATCACAAATCCGTATAGGCTAGACTCTCTCTGGCAATAGAGGCATTTAAACAGGCGATTTCAGAGATGGAAGATAGGTTGGGCTTAAAGGGACAGCCGCGTGTAATTGTCTTCCATGAAAAGCAAGGGCGCAGACACGCGCACTGCGTCTGGTCACGGATACACGGGCAGGATTACTGCTTTCATGAGAATTATGCCTCCGATGTGTCGAAGCAGTTTGGCATTTTCCCTGCAAAATCTTAAGAAATTGCAGGAAAAGCCATATTATTATCCTTCAATATTTACGCCCATGGGAATGAATATGTCTTTCCCGCCACGTTTAACCTGAACGTAGATTTTCAAGAAACCTGCTTTTTCTGGTTGTAAGTGAAATGATAATTCTGGACCGCCGCGTTGATCGTCACTTTTGGGTTCTTCGCCCATCGGATGCACATGGGCCACGGTGGCAAAGTCATCGTAAAAGGCGACAATGTGAGCAAAAGCACCCATGACAGGCTCAAGGTCTGTGACAGGCTTTCCGTCATTGTCCGTGATGCTAATTTTACCCAAATCAGCAGTGCCGACCATAAGCGGCTTTTCAAAAGAAAGACTTGCTTTCAAGCCATCTTGTACTCCCTCGGTTATGACAGTCTTTTCAATGCAGGACTCGGCGCATGGTTTTTCGCCTTTTAGTTCAACAGGGATATATTGCTGGCTCATGCCGACTGGTACGACATTGACCCAAACCTTATATGCTCCTTCTTTTTTCGGAGTGAAAGGCGTTATATAGGTTCCGGCCTCAGCACCTTCTGTTGGGTGAAGATGATGATAATCGCTCAAAGTATCATCTACGATCAGCAGGTGTACTTTTCTGGTGTGAACCTCTTCAAGACCAGTCATTGTAACTGGCTTACCTTCTGCATCGGTCAGCTTGAGTGTGAGTGTGCTCTCTTGACCGCTTTTAAGTGTATCCAGCCCTACCGCTTCGGCATGAAGACTATTTGCTGTTGTATGATGACTTTCATGATCCACTTCTGCCGGGACACGGGCCTTGAGAAGTTTTATGCCGCTTTCCAGCTTTTTCAGTTCTGTTTCTGCCTTGCCTGCATCCTTGGCATCGCCTGCCTCATGCAAATCAGTGAGAACTTTTGCAAGCTGTGTTACTGCTCCGGTAATGGTGGCATCATCTTTGTGCGTGTCTGCCAGTGCTTTTAAAGTTGGCTCAATACCTTCAACCAATTCGTGGATTTGATCGAATTTACCGCCCTTAACAACGTCTGCCAAGGCGGCATAACCGCTTTCCAGTTTAGAAATGCTGCCTGATGCTGCCGAGCTTTCTTGCTCAGAAGATTCATGCTCGTGGGCCGGATTGCTAACATCTTCATCGCCATGTGCAAAGACGGGTGAAGCCATAGATAAGGATGTTCCGACTAAAAATGTTAATAATAATGTTTTCATAAATTTACTCCTGATTTTCGTGGTTGAGGGTTTGAGGTATTAAACGCGAGATGGTCTTGCGACTGAACATCCAGAACACAAGCGGTGTAACCACAAGATTCAGAATGGTGCTGGTCAGAAGACCGGAAAAAATAACAACGGCAACCGGATGCAAAATTTCTTTGCCCGGCTCTGCGGCTGCCATAATGAGAGGCGTAAGGGCCATCAAAGCCGTCAGTGCTGTCATCAGAACTGGCACAAGCCGTTCCTGCGAACCGCGATAGAGCATGTCGAGGGTAAAGCCTTCACCCTCCTCTCGCATTAAATGGAGATAATGGGAAATCATCATGATCCCGTTTCGGGCGGCAATACCCGTGAGTGTGACAAAACCCACCATTGTCGCAATCGAAAACACCGCGCCTGTGAGCCAAACGCCGATCACGGCTCCGATGAAAGCAAGCGGAATACCAATCATCACCTGTAGGGCAAGATTTGCTGAATTGAAGTGGCTATAAAGGACAATGAACATACCGATGAGTGACACAAGCCCCAAAATTGAAATCAGTTTGGATGCCGATTCCTGAGACTCAAACTGACCGCCATAAACAATGTAATAGCCCTGTGGTAGATGAACCTTTTCATCAATGGTCTTTCGTATTTCATTGACGGTACTGACCAAATCACGTCCGGCCACGTTTGCGGAAATGACGATGCGGCGATGCACGTTTTCACGGTTGATAATGTTTGGTCCTTCCCCTTTTTGAATGTCAGCAATCAAGCCCAAGGGGGCTGTGGTGCCTCTGACCGTATCCATCGGGATATTTGCAATAGCCTCAATGCTGGCGCGGCTATCATCGTTCAAACGCATAACCATATCGGCAATACGCTGTCCTTCAACAATCTGCCCGACACGTTTTCCCTGCAAGGCCAGTTCGCTCATATCGGCAATCTCTCCGGCCATGACACCTTGATCGAGTGCTTTTGCACGGTCGATATTGATATGAAGTTGCGGCACGGTAACTTGCTGCTCCACTTGCAAGTCAACCACGCCGGAGACCTCTGCCATGACACTGCGTGTTTCTTCCGCATAAGACCGGAGGGCAACCAAATCTTCGCCGAAAATCTTGACGGCAATCTGTGCCCGTACTCCTGATAAAATATGATCTATGCGATGGGAAATGGGTTGTCCTATGTTCACCACAATGCCAGGGATAGTTGAAAGATGATGGCGGATGTCCTCAAGCACTTCGGCTCTGGCGCGTCCATCATCCTTAAATTCCACCTCAATCTCGGAGGAATGGACCCCTTCGGCATGGTCATCCATTTCTGCGCGTCCTGTGCGCCGCCCTGTTAGGGATACCTCCGGGACTTGCATAATTAGGTTTTCTGCAATCGCACCTATTCTGTCAGACTCTGCCAGTGATGTACCGGGAGCAGACAAAAGGTTTATCGTGGCGCTGCCTTCATTGAATTGCGGTAAAAACTCTTTTCCAAACGTAAATGTTAATAAAGACGATGCGACAAAAGCCAGAGCCGTTATGCCCAAAGTTGCCCAGCGTATTTCGAGAGCCGCAGCCAAAGCCTTTTTTTGTAAAGTCTTTAGCTTTTGAACAAGCCAACTATCGCTATGGGTATCGTTGTTTTTTGTTGCCGACAAAAGATAAGAACACAATGCAGGCGTGAGTGTGACTGCCACCAACAATGAGGCAAAAATCGAGACGATATAGGCAATTCCCAGAGGCATGAAAATACGTCCCTCAATCCCGCCCAGCGCGAAAAGAGGCACAAAGACAAGAACCACGATGATGGTTGCAAACACGATGGAGCTTCTGACCTCAACCGAGGCATCGCGGATCACATCCTTGGCAGGTCTGGGATTTGGGTTTCTGCTGTTTTCTTTGAGGCGACGAAAGACGTTTTCGACATCAACCACGGCATCGTCAACCAGCTCCCCCACCGCCACAGCAAGCCCGCCCAGCGTCATGGTATTGATCGACAACCCAAAGGCTTTGAAAACAAGGGCCGTGATAATCAAAGACAAAGGTATAGCCGTCACGGTAATGAATGTCGTGCGTACGTTCAGCAAAAACAGGAACAGGACAATCACGACAAGAATTGACCCATCCCGCAAGGCATCCAAAACATTATGAATGGCACGATCAATAAAACGGGCTTGCGTAAAAATATCTTTATGAAGCGTAACGCCTTTGGGTAATTCCTTGGAAATGCGGTCTAACTCTGCCTCAATGGATTTTGTCAGAGTAATCGTATCTGCGCCCGGTTGCTTTTGAATGGAAAGAATAACCCCCGGCTTCCCGCCAATTCCTGCATCTCCGCGCTTACCGATAGGGCCGCCGATTTTTACATCTGCAACATCGCCGACAGATAAAGCAGGGGCGTCATTCTTCACACTTTTTGGCAATACAGCCTGCCGAATATCATCAAGACTCTTGATGCGCCCGATGTTACGGATTAGCCGTTCTTTATAGGATTCAAACAAAAACCCGCCCGTCGAATTGACATTGGCGTTTTCAAGGGCGGTTTTTACATCTTCCAACGTGACATCGTGATAGAGCATTTTTTCGGGATCAAGCAAAACCTGATATTGCTTCATGTCACCGCCAATGACCGTTATTTGCGATAGGCCGGGGATCGACAGCAGACGTGGGCGCAGTGTCCAATCGGCAATACTTCGCAATTCCAGTGGATCAACCGTGCCATCTTCTGAGGACAGACCCACAAGCATGATTTCTCCCATAATTGAGGCCACAGGGCCAAGCACAGGTTGAACATTCTGCGGCAAATTTTCGGTTGTCTGTTGCAGTTTTTCTGCCACAATCTGACGAGCCTTATAGACATCCATATTCCAGTCAAATTCAACCCAGACCATAGAGAGACCGATGGCGGACGCAGAGCGAACCCGCATCACACCACTTGCACCGTTCATGGCGGTCTCAATGGGTAGTGTGACAAGTGTTTCAACCTCTTCCGGTGCCAGACCTTCGGCTTCACTGAATATCGTGACGGTGGGCCTGTTCAGGTCAGGAAATACATCAACGGGGAGTTGTTTGAGGGTCAGCAAGCCATAGACCGTAATGACGAGTGCCAAAACGACAATAAACAGTCGATTTTTAAGTGAAAATCCAATCAGCATATCAAACATGGTTAATGTCCTTCCGTGTGCGCGGTAACAGGCTTGGCAGCGGGTTTCAAATACTGGATTTGGTAATTGCCTTGAAAAACAACATCCTCATCAGGGAGAACACCGCTGATGATTTCGACCTTGTCCCCTTCTTTTCTTCCGAGTGCGACTTCCCGTCTTTCAAAATTATTACCATCCCGCACAAAGACGAAGGATGTGCCATTGTTTTCGAGAACGGCGGAGGCTGGAATGACGATGGTGGGTGTGTCTTCACCGCCTATCTCAATATTGAGCGTTCCGCGCAAATTTGGGCGCAATGCGCCATCAGCGTTATCAAATATGGCATAGGTGTGTAAGGCACGGCTTTCAGTTTCCGGGCCAGCATCAACCCGCTCCAAAGTGCCTTCAAAGGTTTTATTGTCATAGATGCCAATTTTTGCTGAGGCTTTCTGGCCCGCTTTGAGACGTGATAAAGTTGAAGTTTCATAAAGTGTTCCTTTGACCAACATGCGGGAATTATCCCCCACTTCCATAAGGATGCTTTCAAAAGATACGGGCTGGCCGATCACAACATTTTGCCGGATGATTGTGCCGCTGATGGGTGATTTCAGTGTCACGAGTTGCACCCCGACATTCAAAGGTTCAACGACAAGCAAATCTTGCCATTTTGTAACTTTTTCTCCGGCCTTGACCTTAATATCCCGCACCTGTCCATCGAACCGCGTTGTAATAAAGGCTTGTTGTTCAGGGAGAAGTGTCACCACTGCCGGAAGAGAAATTATTTCAGCCAAAGGCTCTAAAGCTGCTGGAATGGTTTTAACACCAAGATTGGCAATGCTCTCATCGGTCAAGGTCACTGGTGCGTTGGCTGGTCCTGTACCGCTTGTAAAGGTACTTGTATCACCGTGTCCTTCGTGCGCCATAACAGGGGCAGAAAACAAAGTCATTGCCGCAGCAAATAGAAGCAAAATATTTGGTTGCATTATTTATCTCCTTTAACGATTGAGTCTGAAAATGCCGTGCCGCTTAAATTTTCAAGACTAAGAACGGATTCAACGGCACTGCGTCTGGATTCAAGAGCTTGCATTTCTGATTCAAGAACACGGGCACGTATTTTCCACAGATCAAAAACGCTAGCTTGGCCCTGCCCTAACTTGTTCTCTGTTAATTTCTGAACATTGCGCCATGATGGCACGACTACTTTTTCATATTTATCAGCAATTTTCTGATTTTCCTTTGCCGTTTCCCATGCAAGAGCCAGAACAGAAGGAAAATCATTTTCCGATAAGGCTTGCAGTGCCGCAGAGGTGGATTGGTAATCTGCTTTGGCTCTTAAGATTTCAGGCTGATTTTGCGACCAGACAGGAAGCGCGAAACGCACCCCAAAAGACATCGCTGTGCTGTCTTCCGAGAAATTCCGGTTCAAGACAGCACGCGGCGTCACTTCCGGCAGGGCTGCATCAGCCTTGGCAACCGCCATACGTTGGCTTGCAACATTTTGTCGGCCTGAAAGGATGGCTTTTACGGAAGATTCATTTTCCGACAATGACAGAAGTTCACCTGCACTTTTTGGCAAGATTTTCTGCTCTGGCTTTGCAAGAACATAGTTCCCAGAAGACAGGCCGGATAATCTGACAAAAGCGATAAGAAATCTCTTATACTCTGCCGCAAGGGCTGAACGCTGCAAAGTAAGTTCTTCGGCTTCTGTTGTGAAAATTGAGCTTTCCGCCTTGTCGGTTAAGCCCTGCGCGGCGGCATCTATGACGGTCTTGGATTGCCTTTTTGCATCTTTCACGATGCGGCTCAAAAGATTAACTTTTTCCTGTGCCAGCCATAAATCCATGTATGCACGCGTTGCCTGATGAGACAAATCAAGCAAACGGGCCTTTTGTTCAGGCTCTTTCAGTGTTTGCACAGCTTGTGCAAACCCAAGCCGTGCGCCGAAATCAGAACCGCGCAAAGGTTGTTCCACTTCTATTTCAAGATCGCGGCCAGCATTATCTTTGGCAACCGTGGAATCAATCTGAATTTCAGGATTATTCCATTGAATGGATTCAACAACGTCCGCCTCAGAACGCAATGTGTCGGCCATGATATTGGCGGCTTCCGGGCTATGTTCTGCAACATGCTGAACATAATCACCCAAAGTAATCTTTTTTTGGTCTTCCTTAGCCTGCGCTGGGCTGGCAAATATAATCGCGATAGCCGGAAGGCATACTACTGCTCTCAAGTTCATAAAAATCTCCGCATGAGAAATTTGATTATCGGGATTGCTTGCCATACGGATGCGATACATCCGTAAACGACGAAGCCATCAGCTGCTCAAAAATTTCAGACTGAGAGACGTGGGGGGCGCAAAAGAGGATAAAGTGGGCCTTGCGTCATGGCCTGCTGATTAAAAATTAACACCTGACGCTCTTGGTTTGGAAAGAGGTTCCAGCCACTGCTAGGAATTACACCTGACATACAGCAAAGGCTCATGCCGCAGCATGTGCCGTTACAATTTCTTTTTGTGAAAGTTTCGGACGGGGCAGAAACGAAAGACTTTATGCTATCTGCTTTAGAAGAAACCGATGGTTCTGAGTGCGCTGGACCTGCATAGACGCTCTCAGTAGAGACCTCTTCGTGTTCACCATTATGCGCCATAGCCTCCATGGGAGCCACACAGACCCCCAAAAACACCAAAGCCAGCCATAATATCACGGTGCGTTTCATTCTATCCAAAATATAGCATGTAAAGACTTAAAACAATAATAACCTTATTCGAGCCAATACCTTTGAAAGTTACTTTTTTATAAGAACTTAAAAATATGTAATCTTAGAATCACAAAGCAGCGAATATGTTAGTGTCAAAAACAGTAACATAACCAAAACATGAGGATATTATGGAACACAAAGAAAACTGCAAAGCCAAAGGGTTTGTGAAGTGGTATCTGTCGTGGCGCGGTGTTATTTTGACGATAATCTTGGCTGCGGTAAGCTACTATTTGCTGACCGTTCATCTCGCGCATCTTGCTCTGGCCCTCCCTTACTTGTTCTTGCTTGCGTGTCCATTGATGCATATTTTTGGTCATGGTCATCACAATCACAAGCAAGATGATAAAAAATGAATGAGCAAAAACCGCATTGTTGCCACAGCGAGCATAAACATAAAGCCATAGAATCCTCCCTTCCTGTTGATGGTGAGGGTGTTATCTATATATGTCCGATGCATCCCCAAGTCCGTCAAGAGGGACCCGGAACCTGTCCTATTTGCGGTATGGCTCTTGAGCCTGAAATGGTCACAGGTGAGAAGGCAGAAAACCACGAACTAACGGACATGACGCGCCGCTTCTGGTTTGGGTTGATCGTCACGCTCCCTGTGTTTTTTCTGGAAATGGGCGCACATTTCATGGATTGGCATTTCCTCATGGGAAGTAGGTCAAACTGGGTTCAGTTTGCACTGGCAACGCCTGTTGTTTTATGGGCGGGTATGCCTTTTTTTGAGCGTGGTTGGTCATCCCTTGTCACGCGCAATTTGAATATGTTTACCCTGATTGCCATTGGTACGGGCATTGCTTGGGTTTACAGCGTTGTTGGCACACTCCTGCCACAACTCTTTCCGTCCGATTTTCAAAGGCCGGATGGCTCTGTTCCGGTTTATTTTGAAGCCGCAGCGGTTATCACAGTCCTTGTGCTTTTGGGTCAGGTTTTGGAGCTTCGGGCGCGGGAAAAGACAGGGGATGCTATTCGCGCCCTATTGAACTTGTCCCCGAAAGCCGCGCGGCGTATCAACAAAGATGGAACCGAAGAAGACATCCCAGTCGAAGATGTAAAGGCCGGAGATAATTTGCGGGTGCGTCCGGGCGAGGCTGTTCCGGTTGATGGCGTCATCATTGAAGGGCGCAGTGCGGTTGATGAGTCCATGGTCACAGGTGAATCCATGCCTGTGATGAAGGAAAAGGACATTGCCGTTATTGGTGGCACCATGAACCAGACGGGCAGCTTCATTATGGTGGCAAAACACGTTGGCAAAGAAACCATGCTGGCGCGGATCGTTCACATGGTTGCCGAAGCGCAGCGCAGCCGCGCACCGATTCAACGTTTGGCTGATCTTGTGGCGTCATGGTTTGTGCCTGCTGTCATCTTGATTGCTGTTTTAGCGTTTGTGCTATGGCTGCTTGTCGGCCCCTCTCCTGCGTTCAGTTATGCCCTGATTGCGGCGGTGAGTGTTCTCATCATTGCTTGTCCTTGTGCGCTTGGGCTTGCGACGCCGATGTCCATCATGGTGGGTGTCGGGCGTGGGGCGCGGGCGGGTGTTCTTATCAAAAATGCTGAATCCTTAGAGCGTATGGAAAAGGTTGATACGCTTTTGGTGGATAAAACCGGAACGCTGACCGAGGGCAAACCTAAAGTAACCAAGATTGTTGCCAAGGAAGGCTATGCAGAGGATCAGCTTTTGTCATGGGCGGCATCGCTTGAACAAGGCAGTGAACATCCTTTAGCCAATGCGATTGTCGCGGCAGCGAAAGAAAAAGGGATTATCTTGCAACCTGCATCGGAATTTGACTCCCCCACAGGCAAGGGTGTTGTGGGCAAAATCGAAGGTCAATCCATTGCACTTGGAAACAGCAAACTTATGGATGATTTGAAGATTGATGTTTCCACTCTGAAATCAAAGGCCGACGAGTTAAGAACAAGTGGTGCGACCGTGATTTTTATGGCTGCTGGGTCTCAACCTGCTGGCCTTTTGGCGATTGCCGATCCGATCAAGGCAACAACGCCTGACGCTATCAAGGCTCTTCAAAAGGCTAGAATCCGTGTCATCATGCTTACAGGCGATAATAAAACGACAGCTCAAGCTGTGGCGCAGCAACTCGGCATTACGGATGTAGAGGCTGAAATCTTACCAGAAGATAAAGCCCGCATTGTCAAAAAATTCCAGAATGAAGGCTCTGTTGTTGCAATGGCGGGGGACGGCACGAACGATGCTCCTGCCCTTGCTTTGGCCGATATTGGCATAGCGATGGGAACGGGAACCGACGTAGCGATGGAAAGCGCAGGCGTGACTTTGCTCAAAGGCGATTTAATGGGCATCACAAAAGCCCATAAATTATCAAAAGCCGTGATGAGTAATATTCGCCAAAATCTGTTTTTTGCCTTCGTTTATAACTTTGCAGGTGTTCCGATAGCCGCTGGTATCCTGTATCCGTTTTATGGCATTTTACTCTCTCCAGAGATTGCTGCCGGAGCCATGGCCCTTAGTTCAGTCTCTGTCATCGGAAACGCGCTTCGCTTGAAGCTTATAAAAATTTGAGATTTTAGCTAAATAAATGAGTGTTTGGACGAACAAGGCTTTGATCGACAATGTCATCGTGGATAACTGTAATAAACTCTTTTAATTGAGCGTTGATGCGGGCCAGAACACGAAAGCGTGGACATCTATAATTTTGCTCCAGCTTTTTGGCATCGGTCTTCAAACGGTAATACTGGGCATTACTTAATCCAGAAGAATATTCTTGGCATAATGTATGGCAGAAGTTTTGGCATTGAGCAGGACTTCATACGTTGTCTCGACACCCATGCGTTTCAAGGCCGCAAGATCGCCATTAAAGAGCGCGTGAGCCGAAAAATTGCATATAATGGAGCCTACGTAAGTTATGAATCTGCAGCCTGATAAAGACCTTTTCATACAAGCTGCTAAAAATTTAAGCCAGTATTAAATTCCGTGGGTTTTTGGTAACCACACTACTTAAATCAGCATCTTTTTAATGGAATTATAGGAACGTTGGTTAGTCGCTGATGTCCGCATCATCCATGTGCTTCTGAATACTGTCACTGATGTCTGCGGGAAGATCGTAGTGCTTGCCATGCTCTGCCCATGCCGTGCGAGTTGCGTCCTCGGTGTCACGCACGGTCTGTAGTACAATATGCTCAGGCACTCCGGCTTTCTTCACCAGCTTTCTAAAATGCTCCATGCCGATTAACTTCATGTCCTTGGTATCGGACAATTTAAGCGCCAGACCGTCTTGCGGGATATATGGAATGGTCGAAAGCAGATCGTAGGCAGGGGCGAATGTCGGGGTTCTGCCGTCTTCATAAATGAAAGACCAGTTTTTCAGGTGCATATCGCCGTTGCCCGTGACAATGCAGAATGTCAGGCGGCGGATAAAATCCGTCAGACCTGCTTCGCCTGTGAGCGTCCAGACCATCCCTGCAAGGCTGCCGTAACTCACCCCTTCATATTTTTTATCAGGGGCAATATTATAAACTTGGGCAAAATCTTCTATATGGATGCGTTTCCCACTGGGGGTACGGTCAAAGCGCTTGACAGCCAATGCCCGTTTCCCTGCCAGAATACCCATTTCTGGCAGATTGATAATCTCAGCCAAAGGCACTAACTTTGTTTCTGGCACGGGGATACCGATACGCGCTGCCAAGTCCATGATGGCATATTCATTCTCAGGCACATGGGCGTAATTCTGGGCTGGAAGTTTAACAATCCAGTCACCCCCCATACCGCTGGCGGGAATGGTCAAACCTCCGCGCCGCTCTGCTATCGCGGAGAATTTAAGCTGAACCCCTGCCAGAGAGAACCTTAAAGGGTGAAGGTTTTTACTGGCCTCTGCTTCTTCTGGCGATGGCACATCAACAGGAACCCCTTCCAATGGGGTGAGGATCACCGCTCCGGACAGGTCCTGACCCAGTAGCTCAATCAGCTTAAATTCGTTAGAAGGCTTGATCCCACCGCGCTGCGCCAGATAGTCCCGCATATGACCTTCGGGCAACAGGTTAGAAAAGAACGGCGGCAATTTTCCAGCCGAAGATTTGCTTTCAGGGATAATTTCCCCGGATGGCCGGAAAAAAGACTGGCTTAAAACGGGGCGGTTGGCAGCGTTCAAATAGGCTTCATCAAAAGCAAAGAACACGCCGCCGCTGGGCAACAAGGTCAGCGTTCCAATAGGATCGTCATTCAGACTGACGCGCAAAAGACTGGTCATGAATCTTCTCCCTCATCAGGCTGGAAACGGCGTTCATCCTCCCCTTCACCTTTCAGCAATGAACGGACAACGGAAACCATCTGGCGCGGGATCAGTACCAATTCCTGATCCAGTACCCGTGCCATGTCCGTGACGGTCGATAGGCGTGGATCGTTCGCTCCCTGCTCAATTTTTGAGACATGGCTTTGGGGCAAGCCGAGCTTCTCTCCAAGCTCTGATTGCTTCATGCCCTGCTGCCGGCGGGCGGATTTTAGCTGTTCTATGATACCGCTCATGGTTATATGTTAATACATATACGCGGAAAAGTAAATATGTTTTTGCATATATTAAGACATAGGGACGTTATGAGTTATAAAACGACATTTTATAACTCATAATTTCCGTCTAATCCAAAGTATGCCTTCAGATTGGCCAGAACCGAATATCTATACTCATGGTATAGATATAGCGAATTTTTTAATGAACGAAAGAAGGGATTGCATAAGGTTAAACCTTTGCCCGAAGCCAGTGCCGGAACAATCGGTCGAGGGTTCCACAGGGGCTATGGAATGCCCTTTGGCGCGTATCCAATCGGCGGACGGTTGGTCTGGGTTCCAAGGGGCACGAAGGCTCCTTGGTCTTGATGACATCATCATGGGGGTATCGGGGGAGCTTGAAGGTTCCCCTGACTGGTGATGCAACGGCCAGACGGTGCATGGCGCAAGAGTGATGAACGGGAGCGCCACGGGAGGGGGATGCAACGGGGGAGGTTTTTCCTTCCCCTTGCCAAGCGTGGTGTAATACACCACACAGCTTGCGGATCGTGGGGAGGCGGTTTTTGAGGCGGCGAACCCCTGCCCTGAGGGAGTTCTGCGAACCGCTTTTGTCTTTTGTGGCAGGATAAGGAAAAGGCGGTTTCTGGTTGCCCTGAAACCGCCTGTCGAGGATCGGCAGATCAATATTCTTCGGCCAGCATGATCGTCAAGACACGGATGGTTTGTGTAACATCCGCCGGATCATCGCTGCCGTATTTCAGGTTGAGATCGTAATAGTCGATCTTCCAGAAGATGCTCAGACCATTGTGCTTGAAGCTCCCAAAATCATGTTCGCCGTGCGGATCATTGTCCTCGGTAAAGTCATCATAGGCCCGTACTTTTGCGACAATGATGATCTGGTCTTCGGGCGAGAGCGCCATAATGCCGCTTGTCATGCAGATGCGGCACGGCACGTCGGGTTTACCAAAAATGGGCATCATCACATATTGGCGGCACTGGTCGTTAAGTTTAGCAATTATCGTATTCATGGTTATCTCCATCGGTTAAACATCAGGGTTAAGGGGAAGTCCCCGCCTATACGGCAGCGGGGAGGTTTTCAGTTTCGGCGGTTTGATAGCCGCGATAGCCGTATTTCTGGGCAAGGTCTTGAAAGCTGCCGTTGCTCTTGAAACTGCGCCGCCAGTCTTTGGGTTTGTAGTACCAGCAGCGGCGCTGCGGGTTCCATTGCAGCCCTGCGGATTTCAGGGCGTCCTTGTTGCGCTTGGTATCGCCGGAGACCCAAATCCAGTACCCGATCAGGGCAATGTCCAGATTGCGGAGTTTGAGAAGCTCCAACAGCTTGTCCATGAGTTCCTGTTCGATGTCGGCCTTGTAGGTGTATTCGCGCTCTTCGGTGCGCTGACCGTGGCAGGATTTCAGAGCCGCCTGATACTGGGCGTTGATCTCTTTCATCGTGTTTTCATCGCCGCCAAGGTCGGGATGGTGAGCTTTGGCAAGGTCGCGGTATCGGATTTTAATGTCCTCCACCGTATGCAGGTCGTGAAAATATCGGATCGTATTCATGGCGTGTGCCTCCTTTTTGTGTTGATGGAGAGCCACACGGGCGAAGGGCACCAGGCGCAAAAGCAATAGCCAACACGGAGTTTCGGAGCGGGCCGCGCTATTGCTTTTGCGCCGCCTTCGCCCAGCCTCCATCGTCAAACACGAAAAGGCAGGCATAGTCCCTGACGGTCTTACGAGGGCTTAGATTTTTACGAAGTTTTGCAAGGCTGGACTATACAAGGTCGGCGCAGATGTGACTCTGTCAGCCGCCATTTTTTCTGGCATTTTTGATCGGATTTTGATATCTGTATGTTCATACACGCCACCAATGTATCATCAGACAAATAATCGCAAAGCCGCCCAAGGGCGGCTTTTGGCGTTGGTACAATTCAAAAAATCAGAAACACAACACCATGCGGGCAAAAGATTTTGCCTGCACAGGAGAGACTCATGCAACCAGACACGGAAAAATACAGAGCGTTCCTGCGTCCCCTTGGCCTTGCCAAAGACCATGAAGATGAAATCATCGCCTTCGCATGGGGCATTTTGCGCGAATGCGTGGCCTCGGCTTTTAATCAGCACCCTGTGCAAGTGGCACGGACACAAAAAATCATCAACACATGGCCCAGAACGATCAATATACCTCGGCAAATTCTGAGCAATGTGGTAGACATTAATCATCCCCAAATGAAAGAGACGTTCTGCGCCGCCGCAGGCGTGGAAACACAGGAGAATAACCCATGATTCAAAAAGCTGTCATCTATGCGCGGGTTTCTTCGGCGAAGCAGGTCACTGAAGGAAATGGCCTTGCCTCCCAAGAAACACGATGCCGTGATTATGCCAAGCACAAGAACTATGAAATTATCGACGTGTTTCGGGACGAAGGCTTGTCGGGCAAGCTCTTGGATCGCCCGAATTTAAAAGCGATGCTGTCCTATCTCAAGAAACATAAACACGAGCAATTTGTCGTTATCATAGACGACATCTCAAGGCTGGCCAGGGACATTGAAACCCACATCCGCTTGCGGGCCTCTATTACCGATGCGGGCGGCAAGTTAGAAAGCCCCTCTATCGAATTTGGTGAGGATTCTGACAGCCGTTTGGTCGAGCATCTGCTGGCGTCTGTGGCCGCGCACCAGCGCGAGAAAAATGCTGAACAGGTCAAAAACCGGATGATGTCCCGAATGCAAAATGGTTATTGGACCTTTTATCCGGTCCCCGGCTACATCTACACCAAGGAAAAAGGCTCCGGCGGGAAAATTCTGGTGCGGGATGAGCCTCTCGCCTCAATCATTGCCGAGGGGCTGGAAGGATATGCCTGCGGTCGGTTTGAAACGATTTCTGAACTGCGGCATTTCTTTATGGGTACGCCGCATTTTCAGCGCGACCGCAAAGGCAAAATCTATTTCTCACAGGTCAGGGATATACTGGATCGTGTTTTTTATGCTGGCTACATCAACAAACCCGAATGGGGGTTGTCGATGGTTAAGGGCAAGCACGAACCCCTTATCAGCTATGAGACCTACCGCAAGATACAAGACCGTCTCCACGGGCAGGCCAAAGCCCCTGCAAAGCTGAATATCAATGAGGACTTCCCGTTAAGAGGATTCGTCATATGCGCCTGCTGTGAAAAGCCGATGGCCGCTTGCTGGTCCACGGGACGCAATGGCAAGCATCCTTACTACCTCTGTAGGACCAAAGGCTGTGAACGTGACGGGAAATCCATACGCCGTGAACAGGTCGAAGGCGATTTTGAGAGCCTGCTTGCCGATCTGAAGCCTTCGGAGCATGTGTTCTTTATGGCTGCCGCCATGTTTACGGACCTTTGGAATGCCAAACGCGAGGCGGTTAAGACAGATACGGAAACCTTGCGCCAGCAAGCACTCCTGCTTGACCGCAAGAGCGTTCATTTTTTCCAGCGGATTGCACAGAATGAAAATCCTACACTGATCGCCGCCTATGAGAACCAGATCAGAATGCTGGAGGAAGAGAAGATCAGGCTGGATGAAAAAATCGCGCAATGCGGTCGCCCGCTGGCTTCCTTCGATGAAACCTTTCGAACCGCGTTCTCTTTCCTCTCAAACCCGCAGAAAATATGGGCTAAAGGCAACCTCGAACACAAACGCGCCGTGATAAAACTCACCTTTACCAACAAACTGGCCTATGACAAGAAAACGGGTTTTCGAACCGCTGAAACCTCGCTGCCCGTCAGGCTTTTACAGGAGTTGTCACTGGGGAGGAAGGAAATGGTGGAAGGGGTAGGATTCGAACCTACGTACTCCGGAGAGGGCAGATTTACAGTCTGCTGCCTTTAGCCACTCGGCCACCCTTCCACGCTGGAACGGGACTGCCTGAATGACAAGCCCGCTTCAAAATAGTGTCCCGTGAACAAAAGAGATTTTGCTTTTGATGTCAAGTGTGCAATTGTCCCCGCATGAAAAAAGATACACGCTTTAAGCCTCAAAAGAACCGACCGTCTGAGCATAAACTCAAGCGCAAGCCTACGCTTTATGGGTTTCATGCCGTGCGGGAGGCGTGGCTGAACCCTGAGCGGGTGATCGAGGCGTTATACCTCACGCCACAGGCGGCGGGCGGGTTTGCGGCCACGCTGGCCGAGGCGAGGGAGAAGAAGCTGAAGCGGCCGGAGCCGGAAACGGTGGACAAAGCCCTGATCGATAAGTCCCTGCCTTACGGGTCGGTGCATCAGGGGGTGGCTTTATGCGCCGCGCCTCTAGAGGAACACGACCTTATTGATTTGTTGATCGCGGCGCGGGGGCGGCCACGCACGGTTCTGGTGATGCTGGACCAGGTGACTGACCCGCATAATCTGGGGGCTATCCTGCGGAGCGCCTGCGTGTTCGGCCTGAACGGTCTGATTCAGCAGAAAAAGCACGCGCCGGAGCTGGATGCCGTGGTGGCCAAAACGGCCTGCGGGGCGGTGGAGCATCTTCCGATCGTTAATGCCACGAATCTGTCGCGGGCGATGGAGGAACTCAAAGAAGACGGCTTCTGGGTCGTCGGGCTGGATGAGCGGGGCGAGAAGGACATCGGCGAATCACTGCCGACGACACGCGGTGATTCGGCCAAAATCGTGCTGGTTCTGGGGTCCGAGGGCGAGGGAATCCGGCGCCTGATTCGTGAAAACTGCGATGTTTTATGCCGTTTGCCGGCCTCCGGACCCATCCAGAGCCTTAATGTTTCGAACGCGGCGGCGGTGGCTTTCTACGCGGTTTCCAGAATATAACCCGCTGATTTGGCCGCTTTTTTCGGGTGTTTTTGTCAAGGGAAAAATATCCCCTAAAAAACATTTAAAATTTTGACAGACGGGAAACGAAGCTGGTACACTGTCTTTAGTAAGAATAACAATGAGCGCCTCCGCTAAAGGGGCCGTTTCGAAAGGGTTTCAAATGTTTATCGCCGTAACAGTTTTCGTTCTTTCTGCCGCGCTTGTCGTGCAGATGGCGGCTGTGCGGAAGACAAAAAAAATTACCGTGCGTATCCCTAAAAATAATCATAGACAAGAGGGGTCTGCATCCTGTAAATAGTTTCAACCCGCTGCTAGCGAAATTATCTGGTAATTTCGTTAGCTTATCACCCCAACCTCAAAGGCCCCAGTGTTTATCGCCGGGGTCTCTTTTTTTGTGGTAAGGGGATTGAGGAATTTGATGTCTGAAGACGACGACAGAGTTAAACACACTTACAGCATTACGCTTTTAATCATTCACCCCGACATGGATCCGGATGTGATTACACGTACGCTGGGAGCGATTGGAATTCAGCCCTATACCTCATTTATGGCCGGAAAGATGAGTTTTACGCCCAAGGGAACAGAGATGGGTATTGCCCGGGACACGCGCTGGAATTACGTCGAGGATTTCTTCGATGATGTGCGTTTCTTTGAAATGATGGGTAAAATGGTCGTAAAACTTCATGCCCATTTCAGGGATTTTTTTAGGCAAATAGTCTCTGAGGGAGGCACGGTCATGCTTATCGTTAATTTGCCCGGAAAAAGGAACCAAGGTGATACTTTGGCTCCCGAATTATTGGGGAAAATGGCGGATATGTCGGTTAGTCTAGGTGTAGAAACTTTTCCGGACAGCAACAGGTTTGATAATTAAGACTAACTTGTCAGTTTTTCCAAATCAGCCTCGGTTAAGCCCCGCCACTCTGCCTCTGCGAGTTCGCCGAGGGTGAGGGTTCCGACCTGAAAGCGGTGGAGGGTGACCACCTCGTTGCCGAGTTTTTCGAACATCCGGCGGATTTGCCTGTTACGGCCCTCCTCCAGAATCATGACGCCCGCCTTTTTGCCTTCCGGCGTCCATTGCGCGGGTCTGAGGGGTTTATCCTCCCCGCCCAGCATCATATCGCCGCGTGCGAAAATCTCCGCCTCGTTGCCCTTCAGCGGGTCGCGCAGGGTCACGCGATAATGCTTCTTTGCGTGGCGGCGCGGGTGGGTGATGCGGTGGAGCAGGTCGCCGTCGTCGGTCAGGATCACCAGCCCGGTGCTGTCCTTATCCAGCCGTCCGGCGATGGAGAGCTTGGGGCTGCGGCGGGCGAAGCGTTCGGGCAGCAGATCATAAACCACCTTGCCGGGGTCTTTATGCGAGCTGGTCACGCCCGCGGGCTTGTTGAGCATGATGTTCAAAGGCGGCAGGGGGTCAAGCTTTTCACCGTCCAGCAGGACGCGGCCTTCGCGGACCATTTCCGGCGCCACGGAAAAGCCGGGGTCGGTCATGCGCTGCCCGTCCACATCGACCCAGCCGTTCTTGACGGCCATGGTCATTTCCTTGCGGCTGCCGTAGCCGAGATTGGAGAGAAGGCGGTCCAGCCGCACTGATTTTTCCTTTGTCATGTTTTTTCCTTTTTAGACTTCCTGTCCGGCGCACCAGCCCGATGCCCATGCCCACTGGAAATTATGGCCACCCAGATGGCCGGTGACATCCAGAACCTCGCCGATGAAATAAAGACCCGGAATTTTTTTCGCCTCGAATGTTTTCGAGGAGATCGCGCTGGTGTCAACACCGCCCAGGGTTACCTCCGCCGTCCGGTATCCTTCGGTGCCAGCGGGAAGAACGCTCCAATTTTTGACGAGCGCCGATATTTCCGCAAGCTTCGGATCCGAAAGATCAGCCATCCGTTCATCGTGGCCGCTTTCTTCGGCCAGAAGATGTGCGAGGCGTTGCGGCAGAAGGTCGGACAGAATTGTCCGTAGTTTTTGCTTCGGGGAATTTTTCCGCGCCGTTTTCAGAAAATCAAGGGCGTCTTTTTCAGGAATCAGATCGACGGTGATGGCTTTTCCCTCCTCCCAGTAAGTAGAAATCTGCAAAATCGAAGGGCCGGAGAGGCCGCGATGGGTAAAGAGCAAGCCTTCGCGGAACGATGTTTTTTCGTACGATACCCTTGCATCTATCGAAAGACCGGAGAGCGGCGCGGTGCGTTCCAATGTTTTTTGATCGAAGGTCAGCGGCACCAGCGCCGCGCGGGGTGGGACGATTTCCAACCCGAATTTTTTAGCCTGCTCATACCCAAAGTTGCTTGCGCCGATTTTAGGAATGGAAAGGCCGCCGCTGGCGATCACCAGAGACGCGCTTTCGAATTCGCCCTGATCGGTTTTAAGGTGGAAGGTTTTGCCGTTCTTGCTTATGGATTTGATTTTGGTCTGAATTTCGATGACTGCGCCGTTGTCGATACAGCGGCTGATGAGCATATCTATGATCTGTTTGCTGGAGCCGTCGCAAAAAAGCTGGCCGCGGGCGGTTTGGTCGGCGTAATCCTCATAGGGTTTTTCGTGGAAGGCGATGCCGTGGTGTTTTACGATCTCGATAAAATCCTGCGGCGTGAAGCGGCTGAGGGCCGATTTGCAGAAATGGGGGTTTTGAGAAATAAAATTTTCCGGGCCGCTGTGGAGGTTTGTAAAGTTGCAGCGCCCTCCTCCCGAAATGCGGATTTTTTCACCAATTTTACCTGTATGCTCGATGACCCTGACGGTGCGGCCTCTTGCCGCCGCCTCACCCGCGCACATGAGGCCCGCCGCCCCTGCCCCTATAATTATGACATCCGCCGTTTTCATCGCGCCAATAGACAGGATTACGGGGCGAAAGACAAGCTCGGCTCTGGACAGGGGCGTTCGACTCGTTCAGTTTACAGGGCATGAGCGAGAACCATACAGACGAGTTGTTCCTGATCGACGGGTCGGGCTTCATTTTCCGGGCCTATTACGCGCTGGCCTATTCCGGGCGCGGGTCGATGACCAATCCCGAGGGTGTTCCCGTTGGGGCCGTGTATGGTTATACGAGTATGCTGCTCAAGATGCTCAAGGATTATCACGCACCTTATCTGGCCGTCGTGTTCGACGCGGCGCGGGAGAACTACCGCAATAAAATCTACGCGCAATACAAGGCCAACCGGGACGAGACGCCGGAAGATTTGATCCCGCAATTTCCTCTTGTTCGTGAGGCCACGCTGGCTTTCGATATCCCGGCTTTGGAGATGGAAGGCTATGAGGCGGACGATCTGATCGCCACCTATACGCGGCTGGCGCTGGAACAGGGGAAGAAGGTCGTGATCGTTTCTTCCGATAAAGATTTGATGCAGCTTATACGTCCGGGCGTGCGGATGCTGGATCCCATGAAAAACAAGTGGCTGGAGTTGGCCGATGTTATAGAGAAATTCGGGGTCGGGCCGGAGAAGGTCGTAGACGTGCAGGCGCTGGCGGGCGACAAAGTCGATAACGTGCCGGGTGTTCCGGGGATCGGGGTGAAGACCGCCGCTGAGCTGATCAATACCTATGGAACGCTGGAAGACCTTCTGGAGCGGGCCGGGGAAATTAAACAGCCTAAAAGGCGTGAAGTTCTGACTCAACACGCCGAGGCGGCAAGGATTTCCAAGAAGCTGGTGGCTCTGGACGATCACGCGCCGGTCCCTATGGCGCTGGAGGATTTGAAAACCCACGATCCGGACAAGCCGGAGTTGATGGCTTTTCTTGAGAAGCACGCTTTTTCCTCGATCATCCGCAGGCTGGGCGGGACGCCGATCGCGGCGAAAACTGTCACTAGCGATGTGTCTGCAGAAACACACATCGAGGAGGACAAGCTCCCGCCCGCCTCTAATAATATCTACACGATGATTACGGATGCGGAGGCGCTCGAAGAATGGATCGCGGATGCTTACGAAACCGGGCTGCTGGCCGTGGATACGGAGACGACCGCCCTGACTCCCGCGAAGGCCAATCTGGTCGGGATTTCGCTGGCGTCACGGATCGGCAAGGCGGCCTATATCCCCGTTGGTCACAGTTTTTCAACGGACCTGTTCGGGGATAGTGCGTCCTCGACCGTCAAACAAATGGATTTGAAGACGGCGATTGAATTGCTGAAGCCCGTGCTTGAGGATGAGAGCGTGCTTAAAATCGGTCATAACATGAAATATGACTGGCAGATTTTAGCGCGGCACGGCATTCGGATCACGCCGTGCGACGATACGATGCTGATGTCTTATGTTCTGGACGGGTCGGCGCACAGCCATTCGCTCGATAACCTTGCCCAGATGTGCTGCGGGCATAAGATGATCGGGTTCGAGGAGGTGGCGGGCAAAGGCAAGCAGCAGGTGACTTTTGATAAAGTCGGGCTGGAAGCTGCGACAAATTACGCCGCTGAAGACGCGGAAATGACGCTGCGCCTGTACCGGATTTTCAAGCCGCGACTGGCGCGGGAGAGAATGACGACCGTGTATGAGATGATCGAGCGGCCTTTGATCTCCGTGATCGCGGATATGGAGCTTGCCGGGATCAAGGTCGATCCAAAAGTCCTCAAGAAGATGAGCGATGAATTCGGCAAGAAACTTATGGTTCTTGAAGAGGAGATTCACGCTCTGGCGGGTCGGCCCTTTAACGTCGCCTCCCCCCGGCAGGTGGGCGAAGTCCTCTTTGACGAAATGGGGCTAAAGGGCGGGAGCAAGACCAAGACGGGCGACTGGAGTACATCCGTGGACGTCCTCGAAGACCTTGCCGCCGAGGGCCATGAGATCGTCAAAAAAATTCTGGAGTTCCGGCAACTGGCCAAATTGAAATCGACCTACACGGATGCCTTGCAGGATGAGATCAACCCGGCGACCGGGCGGGTGCATACATCCTATCACCTGACAGGGACCAGCACGGGGCGGCTGGCTTCCACCGATCCGAACCTGCAGAACATCCCGATCCGCACCGAGGAAGGGCGGAAAATCCGCGAAGCTTTTATCGCTGAGGAGGGTCACGTTCTGCTGTCAGTGGATTATTCGCAGATTGAATTGCGGCTGTCTGCACATATGGCGGGGGTCGAAGCCTTAAAGCAAGCGTTCCGCGACGGTGAGGACATTCACGCGCTGACCGCTTCGCAAGTTTTCGGGGTTCCTCTGGAGCAGGTCACACCGGATATCCGGCGGCAGGCGAAAGCGGTCAATTTCGGGATTATCTATGGGATTTCCGGTTACGGTCTGGCGCGGCAGCTTGGTATTCCCGTGGCCGATGCCAGCGAGTTCATCCGCCGTTATCTCAACCGTTTTAAGGAAATCCAGACCTATATGGACGCTACTAAGGCCGAAGCCAAGAAAAACGGCCATGTCGGTACTTTGTTCGGGCGGAAATGCGTGATCCCCGGAATCAAGGACAAGAACCCCGCCGGCGCCCGTGGCGCCGAGCGGCAGGCGATCAACGCCCCGCTGCAGGGTACGGCGGCGGATATCATCAAAATCGCCATGGGGCGGCTTCCTGCGGCTCTGAAAAAGGAAGGGCTTAAGGCACGTATGCTCCTGCAGGTTCATGACGAGCTTATCTTTGAGGTTCCCGAGGGCGAAATCGAGCAGACCAAGGTGATCGTTCGCAGAACTATGGAAAATTCATTTAAAATCAATGGAATAGATATCTCCGTCCCGCTGGTTGTAGAAGCCGGGGCCGGAAGCAGCTGGGGGGCGGCGCATTAGGCTGCATATTCAATATTAGGAAATAATGAATATTTTATGCACTTAACGCCATATTTTCTATATTTCTGTTGACAGTTTTTGGAAGGCCGTGTTACAACCGCCCTCGCTTCGGTAGCCATCCCCACACACGCAACTGCCGAAGTTCCAGATTATCCGCAGAGGGATACACAAGTTCCCCACACACGGAAAGCAAACCGCTCCTTGCTTAGGCTTGGGGCGGTTTCGCTATGTGTGCGGCTGATCGAAGCTAAGACCGCCGGTATTGAGCGGCGCCGATAATTACTCCCGATTTCTGATCGTTGATGAGAACCGCAAATCCAGAGGCCTTTTCGCTCATTTTCGGATTAAATTTCAGGGATTTGGCTTCTCCGGCCCAATCCCCAAGAATACCGACATTTGAGACGATGTTATAATACGTCATCGCCTTATCCTTATTTCCGCCTTCCGCGACCTTTATTTCATGCGGGCTATCGAAGTTCAGAATGTAGATTTTATAGATCGAATCTTGTGCTGCCGCCATTTCAGGGAGAATCAGGGTAAAGGTCTGGAGGTCCGACTCCTGCCGCACCTCCGGCTCAATGAGCACCTGCGCCTTTCGGGCCCGACGTATGGCCGTCAGAACATCTTCCTTAAGGTATCCTACGGCGTCGTAGCGCCCGTTTATGACTATCTGCGGCGTGTATTTCGGCCCAGCGCGGAGGGTTGATTCGTAGGCGATCTGGCGGGTGCTGCAGAACGGGTGCGAGAGCGACCCAGTTTTGACATCGAAATAATCCACGTGGCAGGACAGCGCCAATACATTCTCCGCCTTTGTCAGTTCGCCCAACAAGGCGTCCGCCTTAGGGCAGAAGACGCAGGCCTGCGATGAGAATAGCTCAACGACCACAAGAGTATTCGCATTTGGCGTTGTTTGACCTTGTGGCCTCTCTAATGCCGCGGTTTGCTGTTTATCGGGAGCGGCGAGGCCGGGAGGCGGCTCAAGCGTCTCTACCTGCACCTCCGTAACCGGAACGGCAGGGGGCTTATCTTCCGCATATACAGGAGAAATAAAGCCGATTACGACCATCAAGAGGCACAGGAGAAGGCCTATAGGCTGCTTTTTTTCTGGGTTCGTCATGAATTTCCTTTGTGCGATTCGGTAAGGACGAGCCAGTGTAGTGTGAGCATATAGACGCCACAAGTCCTATGTTTTTTGTTTATTTTCAATAATTTAGTTCAATTCACAAAAATGCGCCTACAATCGAAAAAATTTGAAGTAAGGCGTTTTAATCTTTTCCGGACGCGTTCAAAAAAAGCTTGATTTACGTCGAAGGCCGCTGTTATATAGCGCTTCTTAAAGAGCGGTCTGGCTGAAATCGGCATGCCTCGATCGCATGGTTCAATAATAATTCTGGAGATGAAAATGCCGAAAATGAAAACGCACTCGAGCGCCAAAAAGCGCTTTAAGGTGACGGCTAAGGGCAAAGTCAAAGCTAAACCGTCCCATTCCCGACACATGATGATGAACAAGCCGAAATCCATGAAGCGCAAGGCGCGTGGGATGGATACGCTGTGCGATGCCGATGCGACGATCGTTCTTCGCAATTTCCTGCCCAACAGCCGCAAGCGCAAGAAAAAGCCTGCCGCTAAAAAAGAAGAAGGAGCACAATAATGGCCCGCGTTAAAGGAGGGGCTCGCGCCCACGCCAGACACCGCAAGGTAATCAAGAAAGCCAAAGGCTATTACGGGCGGAGGAAGAATTGCTTCCGCACCGCCGTTCAGGCCGTCGAAAAAGCCGGACAGTATGCGTATCGTGACCGCCGGGTCAAAAAGCGTGACTTCCGCGCTTTGTGGATACAGCGGATCAATGCCGGTGTGCGTCAGCACGGACTGACCTACTCCCAGTTCATTCACGGCCTGAAACTGTGCGCCATTGAGTTGGACCGTAAGGTTCTCTCCGATCTGGCGATCCGGAATCCAGCGGAGTTTGAGGCTCTGGTCAAGCAAGCGCAGAGTGCATTAGCCAAAATTGAGAATAGGGCTGCTTGATTTATTTTGTTGCGTTCCTTAGCTCCTCCTTATGATAGTTCAGGAGGAGCTTTTTGTAAGGTGTGTCACATGAAAAAATATTCAAAGCTTTTTCTTCTTTTTTTAACTTTCCTTGCTCTTTCTGCCTTTGAAGCTGACGCGGAAGTCATTGTAGATCCACCCTCGGTACGCGAAGTGATAGGCGCTGGCCCCGATTTTGATGAATTTGCCGTGAAAGGCTTCATTTCAAGTGTTTCAAACAGCTTTTTTGAGTTTAATCATGAAAACTACAAAGAGAAACTCGGAGCAATAAAGGATTTTTTTTCCACTGCAGGCTTTCGATCTTTTTATGGTGCCATGAATGAGACGGGTTTTCTCAAAAGTATTATCAGTAAAAAACAAACTATTCATGGCTATATTATTTCGCCTATTCAGATTAGTGAGCCTAAAATTGTCCGGTCGACTTTTTTTTGGACCTCTACTTTCAACTACGTTATTGAGTATAGCTCTGAAGGCAGTACGTTATTTCAGTTTCTTAAGATTTCAGTTGATATCAAGGAAATTCCCTCTGGTGAGGACAGGGGTAAAAGGCTTGCAGTGGACAGGTGGCTCTCATTTATTGACGAGGATCCTATTTTTTGTCCTTGCCATGACGGAGGGAAGCAGAAGAAAAATGCCAGCCTTCATGATGCGTTGAAGGACAAAATGGGCTTAGAAGAAGATAAGGACGGAAACTTAGGCAAAAAAGAAGAAGATAGTTCCGGTAATGGAGAAGATTCTGTTGAGGAAGATTTTCCTTCCAAGAGTGAGAATTCTGCCGTGGAAAAGAGTCCTGATCAGGACTCTATTGACGAATGACGTTACAAAGACTCGCCGTTTTCGACTGGAACGGTACGTTGATCGCCGACACGCGCATGGCTTGGGTTGCTTCGAACGCCTGTCTTGAATTTTACGGCAAGTCGCCGATTACATTACAGAGACAGCGGGAAACTTTCGATTTCCCAGTGATCCATTATTACAAGCGCAACGGATGCGATATCGACCGGGTGTTGGCCACGAAGGAAGAGGCCAATGCGATTTTTCAGACCCGCTACGAGGCTTTGGCGGCGAATGTCCGAACACGCCGCGGCGCAAGAGAATTGCTGGAGTGGCTTAAGGCGCACGGGATTGCGTGTATTATCCTCAGCAATTACCTGACGCTCAAGATTGAGCCACAGCTTGAAAGATTAAAAATCGCTAAGTATTTCAGTCATGTTTCGGCCAATAATTGCGATGGGACCACAATTCTGAACGCCACTAACAAACTTGAAAGGCTCTCAAGCTTTCTGGTCAAACGGGGCTATCATCCCGATAATTCCTTTATCATCGGCGATAGTATGGAAGAGCCGGATATCGGGCGAAAACTGGGCGTCATGTCCATCGGAATCACAGGCGGGTGTATTACCGAAGCGCGACTGCGGAAGGCGCGGCCGGATCACCTGATCGACTCCCTTCCGCAAGCCATTCCGATCATTTCAAAGAAATGGTCTTCATCCTGAGACGGAAAAGTCAGTCTTGTGCCAAAGTTTCAAATATGACCGGCTCGAACAGGCCGCTGTCTTTTCTGGCCGGAGAGGCCATGTGTGAGAAATACAAGGTCCGGTTGCGCGGATCGATAAAGTCGACGGGGGCTATTGTCTGGGCGTTCCGGTAATCCAAAATTGTCAGAACGTGCTTTGTGTCGCCGGAGAGCAGAAAATCCGCGTCGGCGGCCTCCGCCAGGGCGAAGAATTTATTGTCGTCGGGATCGGGGGATATCTGCGGCTTTGTCGTCGGCTCAAGAAAGGTGGCGCTGGCCTTGATCTTATCCAATAAACCCTGCGCCGCGTCGGGCGAGAAGTAGCGGGCGAATTTCGGACGCGCAAGAACTTCTTCCAATTCCGCAAAGGTTTCGGGGCTTTGATAAAGATGGTGGCGGCCATGCGCGTATCTTACTGCTTGCGCCACCGCCGTGTCGCTTCTCGAAGCCATCAGATAGCTGACGTATACGTTCGTGTCGATCACGACCTTTTTAGGCATCGCCTGATTTCTCCTTCGTCAAGGAGGCGTCTTTGGCGGCGCGCTTTTCAGCGTAATACTCTTCGAGGATTTCTGTGGCTATTTCGGGCGTGAGGCCGTTCTTAAGGGCTTCCTCGCGCAACCGATCAAGGGCTTCGATCACTTCAAGCCCTTTGCGCTCGCGCTCCGCTTCAGTCAAAGCAGGGGCATTCCGAGCGGTTTTTCCCTCAAAACCGGATTTCATATCACCCTTTTCGTTATCGTCGTTCATGGCCCGCCTGTTTTTTAAGTGCTTACGTTATCATAATCTGTTTTAAAAGACACGAAAACCACTTTATTTTCAGGCGCTTCGCGTGTTAGAAACAACGCATGTCGCAGGAAATCAAGAGTTTAAAGACCGAAATCGCCAATCAAATCGTTGCCGCCAATGATCTCAAGGCGCTGGATGACGTCCGGGTGACGGTTCTTGGTAAAAAGGGCAGCATCACCGCCCTGATGAAGAGTTTGGGCCAGATGGACCCGGAGGAGCGCAAAACGAAGGGGCAGGAACTCAATGCCCTCAAGGATGAGATCGCCGCTCTGATCGAACGTCAGGAGGCCGCGCTCAAGCGGCAGGCTCTGGATGAGCGGCTGGCTTCGGAGACGCTTGACGTGACGCTGTCGCCCCGACCTTCTGTTCAGGGTCATATCCATCCGATCAGCCAGACAATCGAGGAACTGACCGCCATTTTTGCCGATATGGGTTTCGCCGTTGCCGAAGGGCCGGACATCGAGGATGATTACCACAATTTCACAGCTCTGAATTTTCCCCCGGGCCATCCGGCGCGCGAGATGCAGGATACGTTCTTCCTGCCCGATGATCCCGAGGAAAAGGGCGAATACGCCAAGAAGCTTTTGCGGACGCATACGTCTTCGGTTCAGATCCGGCATATGCAGTCGCACAAGCCGCCGCACAAAATCATCTGTTTCGGGCGGACGTACCGTTCGGATTACGATATGACGCACACGCCGATGTTCCACCAGATGGAAGGGCTGCTGATCGATAAGGATATCCATATGGGCCACCTGAAAGGTTGCCTGATGGATTTCGTGCGGGCGTTTTTTGAGATTGATAATCTTCCCGTGCGGCTTCGTCCCAGCTTTTTTCCTTTCGTTGAGCCCGGCGCGGAAATGGATATTGCCTGCTCCCGCAAGGGCGGGGGTTTGCGGCTGGGCGGAAATGCAGACGGGTCGGTTGACGGCTGGATGGAAATTCTGGGTTGCGGGATGGTGCATCCTAACGTGCTGAAGAATTGCGGGATCGACCCGGACCAGTATCAGGGTTTCGCGTTCGGTATGGGGATCGAGCGTATGGCGATGCTCAAATACGGGATTCCTGATCTGCGGACCTTTTTCGAGAGCGATGTGCGCTGGCTGCGGCATTACGGATTCGATCCGCTGGATCGACCCAATAACGCGACGGGCGTTCAAAAACCCTCATGAACCAGATCAAGTTCAGGCCGCTGGCTTATCCCGATTTCGCCGAATGGCTGCCGCTCTGGGATGCCAATAATCTCGGTCAGCGCGATGACGCCGTTACGCAGGAAACATGGCGGCGTATTCTGGCCGAGGACGAGCCGGTTTACGGGATTTGCGCGGAGCAGAACGGCAAGATTCTGGGTATCGCGCATTATATTCTTCATCCTACCACGGGCCATCTGAGGCCTGTGTGTTACCTTCAGGATGTTTTTGTTTTGCCGGAACAGCGCGGACGCGGAATCGGGCGCAGGTTGGTCGAGGACGTCATCCGGCGCGGGACACACGAGGGCTGGGCGCGGATGTACTGGCTGACGCCTGAAGATAATAAAAGTGCCAAGGCTCTGTATAAGAACCTTGGCATTAAACTTGATTTCGCTTTTTATGTGTTACCGATCAGTTAGGTCCAGACTGGTTGGTAACGCGATGGAGTTGCAGTATTAGAAGCGAGAGTCGTCTGAACTTCTGCGGCCGGAAGTTCAGTTGACAATCTTGTAGTGATCAAACCTGGATCAGGGTTAGACAGGCCGTTAAAGTAACCTGGCGCAGAGGTATTGCCAATCGTTACCAGACGAGCATCTTGGTTGACAGATATTGCGCCGCCTCCTGATGGATTAGCAACGTCATACGCCACTCCTCCGGGTTGCTCTGCTAGAGTGGGAGGGGTTGTGGCCGCTGCTGACGCCGGCGGCGGTGGAGTGATTGCCGCAGGTGCAGGAGTTTGTCCAGTAGTTGAAGCCGTCTGTGGCGTTGCCCCGGCAGTGGTCGTCGGAGCGTTCGGATTAGCCGTAGCAGGCTTGTTACCAGCAAATAAAGTATCCAAGTTTACCTTCTTTCCGCCGCTGAAAGCCGACAACATAGATTCTAGAAACTGCTTAAAAGGTTTCATAAAATCGCTGTTAAGCATATCAGAAAAGGAAAAGTTTGCGCCTGTAGTCGGTGTACTTCCTGCAGCGGCGGTTGCAGGCTGAGCCGCCGGGGTTGTTGCCAGCATGAGCTGGGACAGGTCTTGTCTTCGTTTGACAATTTCTTCTGCAAATTTATCCGAATTGCCGTTAGCGATCGTCATAGCGCCGCGAAACTGGTTAGCAATACCCTCATTCAAAGCACCAGATTGCTGAATTAAGCTTAGAGAAGCTGCGGCCTGATTTGGCCCACCTGTTTTTTGTAAAAGATCTTCGTATGCCCGCTTTGCGGCCTGTCTCAGGTCGGCATCGCTTACACTTCCATTCGCCAGATCGTTGTCCAATCTGCCCATCGCGGCATCAGCTAAGGACGGCTTCTCTGGCTCGGTAGCAGGAGCTGTCTGTTGAGGTGCGTCTGCTTCCTGGAGTACTGCTGGTGCTTCTATTTCTGCCATAATCTATTCCCCTCTATTTTTTTGATCGCACCTAAAAAGTACAACCCGTCATGTGATTCCATTGTTTTTTGAACCTAAAAAATCATAGCACAGGACCGCTTTTATACGCAAACATATCTTAATTTGCACTAATGCCTTGGAAAATTACGTTTTTTGGGCTTAGATAGGTTCCCGATTCAACGCTAAAGAAACCGCGAAAAGCGCATAAAAAGGGCAGATTTCATGAAATTCACAGTTTCCTGGCTTAAAAGGCACCTCGAAACGCAGGCCGACGGGCCAAGCCTCTGCGATAAACTCACCGCTATCGGGCTGGAAGTCGAGAGTTTTGAGGACAAGGCCGCCCTATACGCCCCTTTTAAGGTCGCCTATGTCGAATCGGCGGAGCCGCATCCCGATGCCGACAAGCTGCGCGTCTGTATGGTTCGGACGGAAAAGGGCACTTTGCAGGTCGTCTGCGGCGCGCCGAATGCCCGGACCGGCATGAAGGGCATTTTCGCGCCCGAAGGCACCTACATCCCTGGTTTGGATGTAACCCTCAAAAAAACCAAAATCCGGGGGGTCGAATCTAACGGGATGCTGGTTTCGGAGCGGGAAATGTGCCTTTCAGAGGAGCATCAGGGGATTATTGAGGTCGATGCAAAATACGAGGTCGGTACGCCGATGGCCGAAGTGTTCGGCCTTCAGGACCAGCTTATCGAGATCGGGCTGACGCCCAACCGGGTGGATTGTTCGGGCGTGCGCGGGATTGCGCGTGATCTTGCCGCGGCGGGCGTCGGAACTCTGAAGGTGATTGATGAGAGTCCGGTCAAGGGCACGTTTGATTCGCCGATCCGCGTGAAAATCGAGGATACGGATGGATGTCCCCTCTTCTTGGGACGACTGTTCCGCAACATCAAAAACGGCCCCTCGCCGCAATCGCTGCAGAATATGCTTAAATCCGTCGGCTTAAGACCTATTTCGGCTTTGGTGGATATCACCAACCTGATGACCCTTGAATATGCGCGGCCTTTGCACGTGTTTGACGCAGACAAGTTGAAAGGCGATATCGTGGTTCGCAAGACCGAAGAGGGCGAAAGCCTCGATGCGCTGAATGACAAGAGCTATACCGTGCCGGAGGGGTTGGTCGGCATTACCGATGGCAGCGGATTGATCGGCCTGGGCGGGATCGTCGGCGGCGTATCCACGGGTTGCGATGAGCGGACGGTCAATGTGTTTCTCGAAGGTGCGTATTTCAAACCGATGCGGATTGCACGCGCCGGACGCGCTCTGCAGGTTGAGAGCGACGCGCGTTACCGTTTCGAGCGCGGCGCGGACCCGGAATTTACGCGGGCGGGCATCGAGATTGCCACGCGGCTGATTCTTGAGTTGTGCGGAACGGATAAGACCGAAGTGAGTCATGTCGTCACCGCCGGAGCGGTGCCTTCGTGGAAACGAACGATTTCGCACGAACCCGCTCTGGTTAAAAAACTGTGCGGCGTTGATGTGCCTACGGAAAAGCAGGTGAATATCCTTGAGAATTTGGGGTTTTCAGTAACCAAAGAGGGAACGGGATTTTCCGTGCAGCCGCCCTCGTGGCGCGGGGATATCGAAGGCGCGGCGGATCTGTGCGAGGAGGTCGTGCGTATTCAAGGGTTCGAGAATATCGAAGCGGTCTCCGTGCGGAGTGCGGGTGCGGTGACGGCCCCGGCGGAAACTGTGACGCTGAATCGCGTGCGGCGGGCGCGGGCGGCAATGACGGTGCGCGGGCTTGAGGAGTGCGTGACGTGGTCGTTTCTGCCCAAAAGCCGCGCGAAAGTTTTCGGATCGAACGATAATCCGGCGCTGACGCTGGCCAATCCGATTTCCTCCGAACTGGATCAGATGCGCCCTTCCCTGCTGCCCAATCTGATCGAGGCGGCGGGGCGCAATGCGGACCGCGGTTTTACAGATATCGGGCTGTGCGAAGTCGGTCCGGCGTTCAAAACGCAGAAGGTCGGCGGGCAGGATATGGTGGCTGCGGGCGTGCGGATCGGCGCAAAAGGTCCGAGTCATTGGGCCTCGGCGGAGGAAGGCCGCGCCGTTGATCTTTACGATGCGAAGGCGGACGCTCTGGCCGTTTTGTCTGCCTGCGGCGGTCCGGCCGACAGCGCGCGGGTGACACGCGAGGCGCCATCCTATTATCATCCGGGGCGTTCGGGTGCGCTGACCCTCGGCAAAAATGCGCTTGCTTATTTTGGCGAGATTCATCCCGCCGTGCTGGATGAGATGGGTATCAAGAATACGACCGTCGTCGGGTTTGAGGTGTTCGTCGAGAAAATTCCTGCTCCGCGCAAGAAGGACGGCACGGGTAAGCCGTTGCTGAAACTCTCTCCTTTCCAGCCCGTATCCCGGGATTTCGCGTTCGTCGTGGATGCGAAGGTGGAGGCCGATACGCTGGTGCGGGCGGCGCTTTCCGCCGACAAGGCGCTGATTACCGAGGCGCGGGTGTTTGACGTCTATACCGGAAAAGGCGTCGATCCCGGCAAGAAATCCATCGCGCTGGCGGTCACGATTCAGCCCGCCGAGAAGACGCTCACCGATGCCGAGATCGAAGCCGTCTCGCAAAAAATTATCGACGCCGTCGCGGAAAAGGCCGGCGGTGTCCTGCGTGGATGACGACATTTTTCTCCGCGCTCTTCATCCCGAAGATTTCCGCAATTTCCGCCGGTTACGGCTGAAGTCTCTGGCTGAGAATAAGGGTCATTTCTGCTCAAATCTTGAGCAATCAACCGCCTATCCGGATTCGCACTGGCAGATCAAACTGAACGGCGAGGGCAAGCAGGTGTTCGGTCTTTTTGCAGGAGAGAGGCTGATCGGGCTGAGCGGAATTTTCACGTGGCGGGAAGACCCCACGGGGCAGACGGGCGTTTTGGCGATGAGCTATATCGAGCCCGCCTATCGCTGCCATCATTATTCGGCGTGGTTTTATGAAGCGCGGCTGTGGTTTGCTGCCGCGCATCTTCCGTGGAATCGGCTAACGGTTTCGCACCGGGCAGGAAACGAGGCTTCGCGGCGGGCGATCGTGCGGCACGGTTTTCTTTTGGATAGTACGCGCCAGACGCTCTGGAGCGACGGGTCGCAGGATACGGAAATCCGGTATATGATGGACCTTGATGCGCTACGGGTCAGGCAGACCAACTAAAGCCGGAGATTTTTATGACAGAGGTTTATCTGCGCCCTCTTGTTCCCGATGACTCGGATATTTTCCGGAGCCTGCGGCTGCGGGCGCTTTCGAAGCATCCGGGGTTTTATTCCGGCACGCTTGCGGACGCCGAGTCCCGCCCGCCCGAAGAATGGCGGGAGATGCTGGATGGGTCAGGCAAGCAGGTTTCAGGGTTGTTTGACGAGAACAAATTGATCGGGATTACGGCCGTCTTCACCTGCCGCGACGATCCCTCGGGGCGGACGGGCGTTTTTGCCATGAGTTTTATCGCGCCCGAATATCGCGGGCGGGGGTATGCCGACCTCTATTACAAGGCGCGGATGGATTTCGGGATGAAGCATTTGCCGTGGACGCGGCTTTCCGTTTCCCACCGGGCGGATAACGAGCCCTCAAAGCGGGCGATCCTGCGGCATGGGTTTACGCTTATCGGGCAGGTGGAAAAAGACTGGCCGGACGGGCAGAGAATGGAGGAGTTTATGTATGAGATGGATTTGGCGAGGTTGAGAAAAAAGATATAAGTTGCAAGAATGATTCAGAAATCAATTTTGAAATTAATACTTTTAATCCTGATCCTGCCGATTTGCTCCTGCGGCTATTTACCGCAGAGCGATTCTAAAGCCCAGAAGGCCCAATGGGATAAGAAATATGACGGCTACCGTTTTTCGCCGTTTGCTTCGCAAGACGAAGACCGCGAAGCCTTTCGGCGGATGTTTCCGCAGGGAACGTCGCGGGCTTATGTGGAGCATATTCTGATTGATAAAGCGGGGGCGCGGATCGGCAGAGATGGGTCGAATGATGACCGCGATAGATTATATTTTCTTGTTTCATATGTCGAACCACGCACCTTGTTTCGCGGAGAAAAAGGGTCTTGGAGACATCTTTTTTATTATGACATGGCCGGAAAAGTGTTGAATATTAAGCCTTTTGGTGAAAGAGACTTATACGATACACCACTTACATGCAGTTTATCTCAACACCCTCTCAGTGGGTGTTGATTACCTCTTCTCCAATTCCTGCCTGACCACATCCTTGCGGGAGAGTTTGCCGATCATGGTTTTGGGCAATGGTTTATCCCGGAATTCATAGAGCTTGGGGATTTCCATGGGGGAGATTTTATCCTTGAGAAATTCCTTCAGGTCGTCGGGGGCGAGTTCGCGGCCCTCTTTAGGCTTGATCCAGATTTTCACGATCTCGCCGCGTTTTTCATCCGGCAGGCCGGCGACGATACATTCCTCGACGTTCGGGTGTTTGTAGACCGCCTCCTCCACGTTCCTGGGGTAGACTTTATAGCCGTTGGTGATGATCATGTCCTTCAGCCGATCAACGATGTAGGTGTAGCCCTGCGCGTCCATGACCGCGATGTCGCCCGTATGCAGGCGCCTATCGCCCTCCCCGGTCGGCCTAAGAACATCCGCCGTGGCCTCGGGTTTGTTCCAGTAGCCCTTCATGACCTGCGGCCCGCGGATGCAGAGTTCGCCGCGCTCACCGAGCGGCATGGGGGTTTTCTTATCGGCGGGGTCGATGATTTCGATGATGGTTGCGGGTACGGGCAGGCCGATGGACCCGGCAAGGTTTTCGCCCTGCACGGGGTTAACGGTTGCCACAGGGGAGGATTCCGAAAGTCCGTAGCCCTCGATGACCACGCAGCCGGTTTTTTGCTCGAAGGTCTTTTTGACCTCCACGGGCAGAGGCGCACCGCCCGAGAGGCAGACCTTGAGCGATGAAAGATCGTATTGGTCCGTCAAATGAGAATGGTTGATGGCGTTATAGATCGCCGGAACCGCCGGGAAAAAACGCGGTTTCTTTTTATGAATGATTTTGAGCGTCTCCTTCAATTCAAAACGCGGCAGGGCGATAATTTCCAGACCCCGCGCCACGCTGAAATTCATCACCGCCGTCATGGCGAAGACATGGAAGAAGGGCAGAACGCCGAGCATTTTAGCGGGGGTATCGTCGATGACGTAAAACCATGACAGGCACTGCATGGTGTTGGCATAAACATTTTCATGCGTGAGCATCGCGCCCTTGGGCGTTCCGGTCGTGCCCCCCGTGTACTGTATGACGGCGAGGTCGTTGCGGGGATCGATGGGCGGAATCTCCGGCTTGCCGTCATTCTCCAACAGAGTGTCATACCAGAGTATGCGCGGCGAACTTTCTACCCTCGCAATCTCTTTGGCCTTGAATGTCCTGAACAAAATATTCTTTGGAAAGGGAAGAGTCTGCGCGAAACTGCCGAGGATCAGCTTTTTGAGCCGCGTTTCGTGAAGCATCCTGTGCATTTTTTCATAAAGCATCCGCAGATCGACGGAGATCACGATCTCGACCTGACTGTCCTCGATCAGGGTTTTCAGTTCCTCCTCCGCGTAGAGAGGATTGAGATTCACAACACACGCCCCGGCCAGGAGTACGCCGTAATACGAGACAACATAATAGGGTGAGTTCGGCAGAAACAAGCCGATGTGATCGCCCTTCTTCACGCCCTGTGCCTGCAAACCCCTGGCGAATTTGCGCGCCATCTCCCAGAGCGTGTTCCAGTCATATTTTTTTCCAAGATGGTCGAGCGCGGGTCGCCCGCCGTAGTTCGCAGCAGCGGACTCCAGCAGCGTGTAGAGAGGTTTTGGCTGGATTTGATCGTGCCAATTCACATCCTGTGGATAAGATTTCAACCACGGCCAATTTTTCTGAGGCATATGTACTTCCTGTTTTTCTTTATTTTACCATATGTTAGCAAGCTTCAGAAGCGATCCTTTGAAATCAATTTAATATCTCCTGAAAAATGTCTGGGAAAAGTCCGGTGTTGATTCTGGATTTGAATATAAAATTCGGGCAGTATTGATTCTGGGTTTCGCACTCGTTTTTCTGCGTGTTTTTGTCATTTGTTTTTTTATTTAAGGCGTTTCTGCTTTGCACACTCGACTTGATCAGATTCAACCGGAAGAAAACCTTTCGACCGTCAGGATGCATCTCAAGTGGTTCAACGGCACGAAGGGGTTCGGCTTTGTGGTTCCCGAAGAGGGGAATTACGATGCGTTTTTGCATATAACCACTCTGCAGAAGGCTGGCGTTTATTCGATTGGAGAGGGAGCGGTTTTGCTCTGCCGGGTTTTTGCCGGACCGAAAGGGCATCAGGTCAGGGAAGTCCTTGAAGTTATCAG
This sequence comes from Alphaproteobacteria bacterium, assembly GCA_016699735.1. Classification (NCBI taxonomy): domain Bacteria; kingdom Pseudomonadati; phylum Pseudomonadota; class Alphaproteobacteria; species Alphaproteobacteria bacterium. The sequence goes on along the minus strand of CP065008.1, from coordinate 688,720 downwards.
TAAGGGTGCCGTTTCGACCATGCCCGAAGAAGACGAGGAAACCGGCACGGTTTCGATGGGCGGTCTGGTCAAGTGGTACAAGCCCGAGAAAGGTTTCGGCTTCATTATCCCCGATGACGGGATGAAGGATATTTTTATCCATAAATCCTTGCTGGAAACTCTGGGTGTCGATGAACTTCAGGCCGGACAGCGGGTCCGGGTCACGCTTAAATCGGTCTCCAAGGGGCGCGAGGCCGTCGATCTTCAGATTATCGGGTGATTTACCCTGATATAAAAAAGCAAAGGCCTGTTTTCACAGGCCTTTTTTATCAGAGCGCTTCACAGATCAATGATCCGTCGCTGCGGACGCCGACCACATATTGTTTGGGCGGTCCGGCCGGGCAGGTTCCGGTAAAGCTGGTCCCCGAGGGAACCACCTCGAAGGCGCAGATCGGCGCTCCATTTTCGATTCCCGTCATGGCGTAGCCGGCTGGGCATTTCATGCCGTCGCCGTTAGCGATTTCACCGGCGATGACCGCGGTGTCAAAACATCCCGCCCCGGTCGAAACGTTGCAGAAGCGCTGTGCCAGCGCGTTCGCGGCCTGAATATCGCCCTGCACGTCCAGCCTTTGCACCGGATCGGTTACTCCTACGCCGACGTTACCGATATTTACGTTATAGACGTGCACTGGGTTGACCGGAGAGGGTGCCCAGAGATCGGTTGCAGCCCAGGTTTCATAGGCCGTCATGTCGTCGTTGAAAGCATCGCCCATCAATTCGTTTTTCAGGGCGCTGATAAAGACCGAGTCCGAATTGCAGTTTTCGTATTCGATACTCGCCTGGCTTGTTATGCCCGGATACATCGGGTCGTAAACCGCCGGTACGGTTGCCGGGTCGCAACTGTCTCCGACTAGGTTGCCCATCGCGTTATAAGCTCCGCGCCCGTTTTCCCCAAGGGAAACGACCGCATAATGCGCGCTGTCCACGGGATCGACCAGGGGGCGGCCAAATTCATCGTTGACGGTGATGGCGCCAAGGTTGTTGTTATATGTGGTCTGATCGGTCATGGATTCCGTGACGGCATAGACAAATTTATTACGCCAGGCGTCCAGCGTTTGGGTTCCCGGAAAATCGATATCCACGGGCATCATATCGACGCCGTCGCTCGGATCGAGGTCGGACGGGTCTGCTATCATATCCCTGAGCACGTTCCTTATCGGGAAAGCACCGACCAGAACGGTCTGGGGGTCGTCTGTACCGTCACCGTTGGTGTCGATCGCCCGGTCTGAAAGCACTCTGCATAACTGGCCCCAGCAGGTTCCGACGGCTATATTGGGGACAGCCACTCCCGCCACGTTACGCCCCGGGCACATTTCAATACCGTAGTTGGCGTGGGTTGTCGGCAAGCTTGGGTCAGTCGGACACGGATAGCGGCTCCGGTCCGTATAAAATTCGGCAATCGCCGTTTTTACAAGCTGGATGTTGTCGAAACTGGTGTCGTCTTTCGACTGCTTTAAATAAAGGGAATAAAACTGCGCCAATCCGGCAATAATCAATCCCATAATCGAAATGACGATGGCCATTTCAAGAAGGCTGAAACCCCGTTCATGAGACAGAGTTTGGCGGTGCAGGTTTTCGTTTTTCATGATTTTGCCTCGAATGTATGGATCATGTTATTTCTTAAAATTACTCACAGGTACACATGTTGTATTTGAGGTAGTTGGGGTCGCCGTACTCGAAGCAGCCCGAAGTTCCGGTGCCGCAGGTGCATTCCGCTCCTGCTCTCGGTACGGCGGGCTGGGTGACCACCTGAACGGGCGTCCCGATCGGGTTCCAGGTACAAACGGTGGGCGGCGGAGTGGAGCAATCATCGAAGATTTGCACCCATGTATCGTTCCAGTAACCCGTGGTTCCACTGGTGCAGGTAAAGGTATCCTGCTCGGTGATCGTGCCGATCTGCGGCGCAGGGCAAGAGACCACGCGCGTCCGGGTCTTGGACGCGTTGCAGGTACAGCCGCCGTAATCGTAGACCCAACCATCCCAGGTCGCGCTCGGGCAGCTCAGATGGTTGGTCCGGCTGTAGGTGCCGTCCAGGCCACCGGTGCAGGCCAGATTGGTCTCCGAGACGTTTTGCTCCACGCACGCGCAGGGAGTCGGGTTGGTTGAATCGTCCATCCAGCCCGAAGATACCAGATTGCCAGACACATCGCAGGTGTAATGGTTGACCTCACGGTCCACACCCTCGTTATACCCCGCCCCGCAGGCGAGATCGCGGTAATCGTCATAGCCGACGCAGGTGCAGTCCGTTCCAAAGGCATTATCATAGACGATCGGTCCCCATATGCCGGACGGGCATTGCATGGTCTGCGTGTAAGGCCGCGTTCCGGTATAGCCCAGACCGCAACCACCGACTCCTGTCGTCGTCTGGGCCGGATCGCAGGTGCAGACGCCGGTGACCCAGTTCGGGTTGATTTCCCAGCGGATAACGCCGCTGATATTTTTACATTCGTATCTTTCCAAGCGTGAAGCACCGGCGGAGAGAATGTACTGGGCGCCGATGGTTGCCATGGGGAGCGTCTGGGTTGCGCCGCAAATCGTTCGGTCTTCAGGGTCACAAATTCCCGGAGGATCGGAACATTTTAATGTGCCGTTCGTATCCATGCCGGTCATGACCTGACCCGCCGGGCAGCGCAGCTCGGTGACCGGGAGCGCACTCGCACAATCCGGCGCGGCGTTGGTTATTCCTTCCATAAATTGTCCTGGCGGGCATTCCATGCCGCCGCCATCGGCAATCAAGCCGCCGATCACGTCCGGCATGAAACAATCATTCCCGTTCTGGTCGCAGATCTGCTGCGCCCGGTAATCGCTCACCGCCCGGATCACCCCGTTCACCGCCATCGAGTCGTCCGGCAATACGCCGGAGGTGATCTTGATGTTCACCCCCACACGCCCGTCCTGACGCAGAATAATATCCGCAGGATCGGCCTCCGCCACCTCCCACAGGGAATCGTCTGTCCCTGAATAATAAGCCAGTTGGTCGTCAAAATGGCTGATATCGTTCGGGCTCTGCCGCGCAATATGAACATATTTGGCCTCTGCGCCGCTGATATCGCAGTTGTCCTTCTCAATGTCGCCGCCTACCGGACACGCCTGAACCATCGCCCCCTCACGGCTGTACGCTCCTGCGCCGTCATCGCCGTGGCTGAGGATCACGAACAATCCAGAATCCGCCACCTCAAGCAACGATTGCGGCGTCGCCTGCGTGTCCACTATCGATATCCCCCCGTGCTGCGGGTTAAACGTATCCTGAACCGCCAGACGCTGCGTCACCGCATAATCCAAACGATACCCGTTCCCGTCATACGCATAATCCTCTGGCAAATTCAAATCACGAAACGGCACAGACCCCCGAACCACCAGAGGACGCGTCTCCGCCACACTGTCCCCGTCCGTGTCCACCATCCGCGCACTCTGCTCCACAAAATATCCGTCCGCAAACGTCCCCGCAGACGCATTGTCCGCCGGCGCCTCGTCCCCCGGCGTCACGCCATCCCGCGCCAGACCGTTCGCATTGCAGTCCCCCTCGCGCCCGTAATCCGGCGTCCCCCGGACCGCCGTCAAAGACGCCGGACACGGATAACGCCCAAAACGTGCACGGAAATCACTCACCGCCCGGCTCGTCAACGAAATGCTCGAGCCCGTCGCCACCACCTTGTTATGCACCATGTAATTATCGTACAGCTTCAATCCCGCTATCAGCGCTATCCCGAAAATCATCATCACAATCGACATCTCAATCAAGGTAAAACCAGATTGATGATTTTTTTTGTTATGCCTTATCATGGTCATGGCTTTCACCTTCTGCCGTTACTCACAGGTACACATGTTGTATTTGAGGTAGTTGGGGTCGCCGTACTCGAAGCAGCCCGAGGTTCCGGTGCCGCAGGTGCATTCCGCTCCTGCTCTTGGCACGGCGGGCTGGGTGACCACCTGAACGGGCGTCCCGATCGGGTTCCAGGTACAAACGGTGGGCGGAGGGGTTGAGCAATCGTCGAAGATTTGTACCCAGGTATCGTTCCAGTAGCCCGTGGTCCCGCTGGTGCAGGTAAAGGTATCCTGTTCGGTGATCGTGCCGATCTGCGGCGCCGGGCAGGAGACCACGCGGGTGCGGGTCTTGGACGCGTCGCAGGTACAGCCGCTGTAATCGTAGACCCAACCATCCCAGGTTGCGCCCGGGCAGCTCAGATGGTTGGTCCGGCTGTAGCTGCCGTCCAGACCGCCCGTGCAGGCCAGATTCGTCTCGGACACATTCTGCTCCACGCACGCGCAGGGGGTGGGGTTCGAGGGGTCATCCGCCCATCCTGTGGTGACCAGGTTATTGGACCCTCCGCAGGTATAGACTCTGATCTCGCGGTCCACACCGCTATTGTAGCCTGAGGCGCACGCGTTATCCCTTGACTGTGTGTATCCGGTGCAGGTGCAGTCCGAGTTAAAGGGGTTGGTGTAAACCCAAGCACTCCAAGTTCCTGCCGGACATACGCGTGTTCTTGTGCGTGGCCGTGTTCCGGTGTAGCCGTTGCCGCATCCTGCCGTGCCGCTCTGTGTTTGCGCGGGATCGCAGGTGCAGACGCCGGTGGTCCAGTTCGGGTTAGTTTCCCAGCGGACAACGCCGCTGATATTTTTACATTGATAGCGCTCCTGTCTGGAGCTTCCCCCCGTCAAAATATGCTGGGTGCTCAGTATTGCGGACGGTAAAGTCTGGGTTGCGCCGCAAATCGTTTTGTTTGCCGGATCGCACATGGATGGCGGATCGGAGCATTTGAGGGTGCCGTTGGTGTCCATACCGATCATGATCTGACCCGCAGGGCAGCGCAGTTCGCTTACGGCCGGGATATTTACACATTCCGGAGCGGCGGTATCGATGCCTTGCATATATTGCCCCGGCGGGCATTCCATGCCGCCGCCGTCGGCAATCAAGCCGCCGATCACGTCCGGCATGAAACAATCATTCCCGTTCTGGTCGCAGATCTGCTGCGCCCGGTAATCGCTCGTGGCCCGGATTACCCCGTTCACCGCCAGTGAATCCTCAGGCAATACGCCGGAGGTGATCTTGATGTTCACGCCCACACGCCCGTCCTGGCGCAGAATGATATCCGCAGAATCGGCCTCCGCCACCTCCCACAGGGAATCGTCCGTTCCCGTATAATAGGCCAGCTGGTCGTCAAAATGGCTGGTATTCGTTTGTGAATCACGGCTGATATGCGTGTACCTCGCCTCCGCGCTGCTCACATCGCAGTTGTCCTTCTCGATGTCGCTGCCCGTGGGACAGGTTTCCACCCTTTGCCCTTCGCGCGTATAGGCTCCTGCGCCGTCATCGCCGTGGCTGAGGATCACGAACAATCCAGAATCCGCCACCTCAAGCAGAGACTGCGGCGTTGCCTGCGTGTCCACTATCGATATCCCCCCGTGCTGCGGGTTAAACGTATCCTGAACCGCCAATCTCTGCGTCACCGCATAATCCAAACGATACCCGTTCCCGTCATACGCATAATCCTCAGGCAAATTCAAATCCCGGAACGGAACAGACCCCCGAACCACCAAAGGACGCGTCTCCGCCACGCTGTCCCCGTCCGTGTCCACCATCCGCGCACTCTGCTCCACAAAATATCCGTCCGCAAACGTCCCCGCTGCCGCATTGTCCGCCGGCGCCTCGTCCCCCGGCGTCACGCCATCCCGCGCCAAACCGTTCGCATTGCAATCCCCCTCGCGCCCGTAATCCGGCGTCCCCCGGACCGCCGTCAACGACGCCGGACACGGATAACGCCCAAAACGCGCACGGAAATCACTCACCGCCCGACTCGTCAACGAAATACTCGAGCCCGTCGCCACCACCTTGTTATGCACCATGTAATTATCGTACAGCTTCAATCCCGCGATCAGCGCTATCCCGAAAATCATCATCACGATCGACATCTCTATCAACGTAAAACCCGATTGAGAGTTTCTGCTCTTGCAAATATAGTCTTTATGGATGGCCATAGGTCTGCCTCTTTATCTCTTCGCTTTAACTGACCGGTTCGCAGATGACATTGCCGGAACCGTCAATTCCCGTGACATATTCCCCGCTTGAACACTCGCCGCTGATGCTTCCTGCAGGCAATTCCACCTCGCAAACCCCATCGTTGAGCTCTATACCGGCCATCGGGCTGCCGCTGCAGCTCATGCCGCTGCCGCCGATCACCTGCGCTTCCATGCAGTTGTTGCCCGTTTCGTCACAATATCCGGTCGTTCGGGTCAGGCTTGCCGCACGGATGTTGCCGTTCACGTCCACCGCGAATTGCGGGTCGGCCGTGCCGATGCCCAAATTGCCACCGAAACTGGTGAAGACGTCTTCCTGAACGCCGGAATAGTTCCAGGTGCCGCCTGAGGGCAGGCCGTCCTGGAAGTAGAAGATATCATCGTAATAATCGTAGCCCTGCTGCGTTGAATAGGCTTCGGAGTCCCAGGTGAACTCGTAATCATTGTCGCAGTTTTCTATTTCATTGTAATCCTTGCCGGCTGCCGCCACTTCAGCTGCGGTAAAAACGCCGTTGTCGCAGTTTTCACCAATCCGGATTCCCTCAATCGAATAGGAACCCCGTCCGTTTTGCCCGTGAGAGAAATAGACGAAGTGGGCTGTCCCCTGGCCGTTTTGATGTTTGGGGTTCGCGTTCGGATTTGCCGGATCCCCGAAACTCAAGGGCGTCGAGCCGTCGGCCTTCCAGACCATGATGGCGCCGCGGGTGGGGATGAAGGTCGCGGAATCCGTCATCGTTTCGGTCACCGCATAGGTGAACCTGTGTTTCCAGCCGTCCAACGCCTCGTTATAGGGTACGCCCAAGGTCACATAGGGGATGTTGCCGATCAGTACGCCATCGTCCGCGCTATCGCCATCGGCATCGCGTCCGGAGACACGGCAGTACCCGGTCACGCAGCTTTCCATGACCATCGCGGCCATAATTGTGGTATCGCCGTCCATATCCCTGCCGGGGCATTGTTCAATGCCGTGCAAAGGATCGCCCACCGCGAGCTCGGGAATGGCGGGGCAAGGATAGCGGTCATGCAACTCATAAAATTCCGTGATGGCGTTCTGGATCGTCGAACCTGCGGCATACGTCTTGGAGGTGTTCCGCTCTTTGACATATAGATTATAGGCCTCAAGCATTGGACCGGCGATGATCCCCACGATCAAAAGCAGAAGGGCCGTTTCCAGAAGTGAAAAACCTTTTTCGTTTGTCATTGCTTGCACCACTTGGTTCGTAAAACTCTACTTTGTCGTAAAATTATTAAAAAAATAGATATTCCCTAGGGCCATGGTAGCACCCGAAATATGAAAAATTATTTAAAATTTTATAGAAATCCCTTGTTTTTGGACGGCACGGAGGGTGCCCAAGGATTTGACTTCGGGGTGTAATTTAGCACTAACTCATTATTTTCAAAAGATTTTTATGTGCTCAAAAAAACAAAATGAGTGTATAATTTTGGCTTTCGGGATAAATTTTCAGCTTAACGAAGCCTAAAGATAGAAAGCAGGGTGTCGCTTCCCTGCTTTGCTCTTAGACCTTTAAAATAACTTACCTGCCGAATGAGTTTGGTCAACCTGCAGCTTTTTGACCTTCCTCGTCATACGCCTTTAGGTTATCGGCGGGTACAGCCTGTACCAAAGTCATTGCATTTTCCGCCTGAAGGATCTTATTCCTTGTCGCCGCCTGATAGGCCGTCTTGGCGTGATCGCAACAGTAGGGCAGGCCAAGAATGACCTCCTCCCCGCAAAAGCCAAAGCTCTCATCGTGCGGATCGCCGACAGGCCAGCGGCACATCCGGGGCTTAAGATCAAGGAGGCTGAAGAGTGAATCCGCCTCCCTTTCCTTTTTCACCTCGACTGGCTTGACCGGCGGCAAAACCATCACGGGTTTTTCGAACTTCCTCTCGGCGGGTTTGGACACTGCGGGCTTTTTGTTGTTCTGCTGGATCGGGGAGACACGGTTGGAGAGCTTGAGGCGATGCGCCTTGCCAATCACAGCGTTGCGCGTAACCCCTCCTAACTCTTTTGCTATTTCTGCTGCCGTGCGGCCTTCGCTCCAGAGTCGTTTTAGCAGGGATACGCGTTCGTCGGTCCAACTCATGAAATCCTCCACACTAATTCAATAAAACCAGCCAGCGTTCCGGCGCTGACCTTCAATAAAATACTTATGTGCTCAAGAAGGTTTCACTCTATCAGTCCGGTTTGGGCAATGCCATGTGAAATTTTTAAAAAAATTCTTTTTCCACATACCATAATTTTTTACCGCCTCTTACCCCGCAGAATCCAAGCCCATGCGCGTGAAATACGCCGGACGCTCCGTCCATTTTTCCAGCACGCTGACATGAATTTTCAGATGCACGTCTGTCTCCAGGATTTTTTTCAGTTCCTCGCGGGCGGCGCTGCCGATTTCCTTAATTTTGCTGCCCCCCTTGCCGAGGACGATTGCCTTCTGCGTTTCGCGCTCCACGAAGACCGTCTGGCTGATCTTAATGCTTTTGTTGTCAAACTCCTCCCAAGCCTCCGTCTCGACGAAGATCGCGTAAGGGAGTTCCTCGTGAAGCTGCTGGAAGATTTTCTCGCGGGTGATTTCGGCGGCCAGCATCCGCATGGGCATATCGCTCATCTGATCCTCCGGAAAGAGCCATACACCTTCGGGCAGGTTTGCGGCCAGATATTTCCTGATATCCTCAACACCGGAATCCTTAATGGCCGAGATCATAAAGGTGTCCTTATAAGGGAAGGCCGCGTTCATCTGCGCGGTGAGGTCCAGCAAGCGGTGCTTGGCGATGATATCGATTTTGTTCAAGACCAGCACCGCGGGCGCTTTATTCTTCAGCATTTCGCGGATTGCAGCATTGTCCTCCAGGGGGTTTTTTCTGGATACATCCACAATATGAAGGATCAGGTCGCCCTCCTCCATTCCGCTGACGGCGGTGCGAACCATGGCTCTCTCCAACGCACGCTTCGGGGCGAAGAGGCCGGGGGTATCCACCAAGGCGATCTGTGTGGAACCTTCGGTCAGGATGCCTAAAATGCGGGTACGGGTGGTCTGGACCTTCTGGCTGACGATCGAGACCTTGGCGCCAACCAGCGCATTGACCAGCGTTGATTTTCCCGCGTTCGGCAGGCCGATCACGCTGACAAAACCGCACCGGGTTCCGGGTTCCTGGGTCACTTTTTCTCCCTGATGTTTTGAGAAATAAATTTGAGGGCTGCTTCTTTTTCGGCGTCCTGACGGGAACGACCTTCGGCTCTTGCTGGCTTAAAACCCTCAATGTGCAATTCGATCTCAAAAGACGGGGCGTGGTCGGGACCGCTTTGCCTGACGATTTCATAAAGCGGCAGCGGCAAACCCCTCCCCTGCGCCCATTCCTGCACTTCGGTTTTCGGATGCATGGGCGGGCGGATCATCACATCCAGCACTCCGCTCCAGTGATTTGTAATCAGTTTGCGGCACGGCTCCAGACCGCCGTCCAGATAGAGTGCGCCTAACAGCGCCTCGTAGACGTCGGAGAGGATATTGTCGTTGGCCTTTCCTCCGGCTGCTTTTTCCGCCTCGGACAGGATGATGAAGTCGGCCAAGTTTATTTTGGCCGATATCTGCGCGATCGTCGCCCCCTGAACCAGAGGCGCCAGACGTCGGCCCAGATCGCCTTCGGATTCTTCGGGAAACCTGTGATAAATCAGTTCGGCCATGATGAGGCCAAGAACACGGTCGCCCAGAAACTCCAAGCGCTCGTAGTTACTTTTCTTTTTGGCGCTGGAATGGGTAAGAGAAAGTTTGAGAAGCTGTTCGTCCTTGAACGTATACCCGATCAGCGTCTGAAGCTCTGCGGCCGGGCGGGTCATGTCTCAGCCTTCGGATTTCTTTCCGTCTGCTGGCAGGGCGTGAGCCTCCCCCGGTGCCGCAGCGGGACGGACGGGATCAAGGTCCATGAAGAGCCTCTCGTAGCGGATCGTCCAAGGCCACTTCCAGAATTCAAACAGAGCGGCAAACTGGTTGGTCGAGAAGAACAAGAAGTCGGCCCGGCCTACAAAATATTCAAAAGGAACGTAGCCTGCCATTTCCTGTACGCGGCTGTCCTGCGAATTGTCGCGGTTATCGCCCATCATAAAATAATGATCCTCGGGGACGGTATATTCCTCCGTATCATCGTACGTTTTATCATCGCCCTCTTCATAGATGGTGTGCACAACGCCGCCAGGAAGGGTTTCGAGATATTCGTATGTCTTGACCATACCTTCCGCTGGTCCTTTGTCTTCGTCGAAGACGCGGACAAATTGCCGCGGGACGATCTCGCCGTTGATATAGAGTCGACCTTTTTTAACCTGGATCCGCTCTCCTGGCAGGCCGACAAGGCGTTTAATCAAATTGATGCCGGCCTTAGGCAGGGCGAAGACGATAATATCGCCGCGCTGCGGCTCCTTGCCCCACATACGCCCCTCGATCGGTGCGAGGCCGAAGGGGAAGGAATGGCGGCTATACCCGTAAGAGGGTTTATAAACAAAAAGATAATCGCCGACCAGAAGCGTCGGCTTCATGGACGTGGAGGGAATATTGAACGGCTCAAATAAAAAGGTGCGGATCAGAAGAGCGATAACAACCGCCAGAAGAGCGGTTTTTGCCAACTCCCCCAGTTCCCCCTTTTCGATCAGGACGGGTTTCTTTTCTTCGGCCTTTCCGGCCTCGCTTTTTTGCTCGTTTTCAGACATCGTGTATCGGTTTACCTGATCCAGACCTTAATTTCCAGTGCGGATTTTCACTACAGCGCCTCGATGATCACGAAGGCCTGCGCGAAGGGCGGCTCATCGCTCAGGCTCAGATGCAAGACCGGGCGCTTTCCTTCGGGGATCAGGCTTTTCAGGTGTTCAAGCGCCCCTCCCGTCAGTTCGAGAAACGGGCGTCCGGACTCATCCTCGATCACTCCGATATCCCGTGGGTAAACCTCTCCTGAAAACCCGGTTCCCAGCGCCTTGGCGCAAGCCTCCTTGGCGGCAAAGCGCTTGGCAAAGACGGGGCCATGCAGGCCTGCACCGCGCCGGATATCCGCCCGCGCGCGTTCGGTGTGGGTAAAGCAACGCTCCTCGAAGCGCGTGCCGTGGCGTTTGAGTACTTTTTCAATGCGGCGGATATCCACCAGATCGTTGCCAATTCCGATGATCATGCGGGCACTTTATCGCAAACGGGTGTTGCCATGAAGCGGAAAAACGCATAATCCTGAGAGGTCTTAGTTCTGGAGAATGCCATGAATATCCTCGAACACATCGCCGTTGTGCCCGATTTTCCGAAGCCGGGGATTAATTTTTACGATATTCAATCCCTCCTTAGGAACCCTGCGCTCTGGGACAGTATCGCCGAAAGACTGGCTCAAAAGGCGCAATCCGCAAAGCCGGATATCATTCTTGGAATTGAATCCCGCGGGTTTTTGACGGGTTTGTCGGTGGCCCAGAGTCTCTCGCTTCCCTTTGCCATGGTCCGAAAGAAAGGCAAGCTTCCCGGCGCGGTTATCCGGCAGGATTACGCTCTGGAGTATGGCACCGATACAATCGAAATCCAGCAAGGGATGATCGAACAGGGGATGAAGGTCGTGATCGCCGACGATCTTCTGGCCACAGGCGGAACGATGCGGGCGACCGGAGACCTTGCGACAAAAATCGGGGGAACGGTGGCTTTGGGGCTTTGCATCATCGAACTGCATGAACTGAACGGCCGTGGAAAGCTTGACTTCCCTTTTGCCGAGTTGGTTCAGGCGCCGCTCGATCCCTTCTCCGCCGGAATTGCACGCGCCGTCTGATTTTTCAGATTCCCTAACGCCCGCGGGCGCGATCGACATTCACAATAACGGGCGTGGCCCGCAGCGCGGCGATGATGTTATTGAGGTGCTTGATATCCTTGACGCAGATATCAAGGGTGACATCCCAAAATTCCGTACTGCGGTTCGTGACCTTGAAGTTGGTGATATCCCCGCCGTTTCTGGCGATGACGGTGGTGAAAGAGGCAATCGCGCCGGGTTCGTTGGCGTGGGTGATTTCCAGGCGGCCCACGTGCACTTCCGGCGCCCCCGGGCTATTGTCGCCCCAGGACACATCCAGCCAGCGCTCGGGGGTATCAGCGAAGGTCTCGAGAGTCTCGCAATCGATGGTATGGATCGTTACACCCTTTCCTGTCGTGACGATGCCGACGATGCGGTCGCCGGGGACCGGGTGACAGCAGCGGGCAAAGTGCATCGCCATACCGGGGATCAGACCCTTGATCGGCATGGGCTGGTCGGCACTAAGCGTCTTGACACGGATCGTTGTGTCCATGTCCTCGGCAGGGCGGCGCACGATCTCCGTCTTGTGGGCGGGGAAAATGGCCTTGAAGACGTCGCGGGCCACGAGAATGCCCGAGCCTGTCGCGGCGTAGACATCGTCGCTGCTGTCCATGCGGAACTGCTTGAGAACGCTTGTTACGGCTTTTTCGGTAAATTCGTATCCTTCCTGCCGGAAAACTTTTTGGATCATGGCCTTGCCGAGGGTGATAAATTCGTCGCGTTGCTCGTTGCGGATGAAGCGGCGGATATGGGAGCGGGCCTTACCCGTCACCACAAACCTTTCCCATGTCGGGGATGGTTTCTGGGCCGCGGCGGTGATGATCTCCACCTGATCGCCGTTAGCGAGCTTGGTGTTCAGAGGCGCGATGCGCCCGTTAATCTTGGCGCCGACGCAACGGTTGCCGATGTCGGAATGGATCGCGTAGGCGAAATCGATTGGCGTTGCGCCATTGGGCATTTCGATCAGGTCGCCTTTGGGCGAAAAGACGTAGACCTGATCCTGAAACAGCTCCAGCTTGGTGTTTTCCCAGAAATCCTCAGGTTTCTGCTCCTGCTCCAGAATATCCAGAAGGTCGCGGAGCCAACGGTATTTCTTGACGTCCTTAATATCGGCTTTTGCACCAGCCTTATAACTCCAGTGCGCGGCCACGCCGTATTCGGCTTCGCTGTGCATCTCTTGAGTCCGTATCTGCACTTCAATGCGCTGACGCTTCGGGCCCATGATGGTGGTGTGGATCGAGCGGTAGCCGTTGGGCTTTGGCGTCGAGATATAATCCTTGAAGCGGCCGGGAACGCTGTGATAGCGGCTGTGCAAAACACCCAGAACCTGATAGCACTGCTCGGCCGAGTCCACGATGACGCGAAAGGCCATGATGTCGGAAAGCTGCTCGAACGTGACGTTCTTGCGCTGCATTTTTTTCCAGATGGAATAGCGGGTTTTTTCGCGCCCTATGATTTCCGCGTCTATCCCCGATTCTTTCAGACTGGTTTTAAGCTCGGCGATGATTTCCTCATCCACCGCACCGCCTTCGCTGCGTAAAAACCCGAGGCGGTTGGTGATGCTCTCCCGCGCCTCCGGGTTCATCTGCTCGAAACAGAGATCCTCAAGTTCCTCCTTGATGCGGTGCATCCCCACACGCTCGGCCAAGGGGGCATATATTTCAAGAGTTTCCAGAGCGATGCGTCTGCGCTTGTCGAGCTTTTCTATGCCCTCTATCGTCCGCATATTGTGGAGGCGGTCGGCGAGTTTGACCAGAAGAACACGGATATCTTCGGACATTGCCAGAAGCAGCTTACGGAAATTTTCCGCCTGCTTGCCTTCGAGCGTCTGGCTTTCGATCCGTGTCAGTTTACTGACGCCGTTCACGAGATCGGCCACTTCCTTGCCGAAATTCTTGGTGAGGTCTTCGTAGGTGGCCTTGGTATCCTCCAGCGTGTCATGCAGGATCGCCGTTGTTACCGTTGTAGAATCCATCCGCATATCAGCCAGGATTTGTGCGACCGCCAAAGGATGAAGGTAATAGGGCTCGCCGGAGGCGCGTGTCTGGCCCTCGTGCATTTTCTTGGCGTATTCGTAGGCTTTATCCAGCGCAACGCCATCCGCGTTGGGGTCGTGGCCCTTGAGGGTTGTCAGGAGTTCGGCGAAGGGCTGCATGGACGGCAGTTGACTGACCTGGCTGGATTGCATCTTTTTTTTCTTTCAACCCTGACCGTAGCACGAAACCGCTAAGAAATCATTTGCAAAAAATCAAAAAAGCCGCTGACAGCGGCTTTTGAAGCGGTTTGGAGGACCAAAGACTATACGTTCCCGGCCAGGTCTTTGAGGTCCGGCTCAGATTCCTCTTCGGCAAAATCCTCGTCGTCGTCTTCCTCATCATCGCCTTCGTCGTCGTCGTCAGCGTCGGCATCTTCATCCGAGAATCTGGCTTCGCGATTGGCGGCGCTGGCGATTTCCGCCCACTCTTTTTCGCCGTCCATCAGGTCGATTTTCTCCTCTTCCTCGTCCTGCGGCAGGAAGCGCTGGTTTGAGGTGATGATTTCCTCTTTCAGGGCGGCGATATCAACCGTTTCCTCGGCAATTTCACGCAAGGAGACTACAGGGTTCTTGTCGTTGTCGCGGTCGATGGTGAGGGCTGCGCCTGAGCCGATCTTGCGGGCTCTCTGGGTAGCCAGCATCACAAGTTCGAAACGGTTGGGCACTTTTTCGATGCAATCTTCAACGGTTACACGCGCCATGGTCTGTCCTTCGGATTTGTTCTTTTAGAGATGCTTGTATAGAGCCTCACCGCCGGAAATGCAACAGGTTATTGGCTTAACTGCTACCCCATCCCGACCTAAAGAAAATACTTGCTATTACGGCCTATATTATATTAAATAAATCTAATTTAATGCTCTGTGTTTTCCTTAGCTCATTAATTATTAGGGGTTCCATGATTTTCGGGGTTTCCTTACGCTGAAAACTGGAATAAAAAATATATTATGTCCGAAAGAAATATGATTAACAGCATCCCCTTCTACACAGAAGAAAAGGTTGCCATTTTTATTGATGGGTCGAACCTGTATGCGGCCGCTCGGGCGCTGGAGTTTGACATCGACTACAAAAAGCTCCTGCAGTGGATTGCCTCGCAGGGGCGTCTAGTCCGCGCTTTCTATTACACCGCCCTGATCGACGATCATGAATATTCCCCGATCCGGCCGCTTGTGGACTGGCTGGATTATAACGGCTACTCGATGGTCACCAAACCGACAAAGGAGTTCATCGATGCGCAGGGCCGCAAGAAGATAAAGGGCAACATGGATATCGAACTGGCCATCGACATGATGGAGATGGCCGATAACGTCGATCATATCATGCTCTTTTCCGGCGATGGGGATTTCAGAAGGTTAATTGAGGCCGTGCAGCGCAAGGGTGTGCGCGTGACGATCGTCAGCACGATCAAGTCCAGCCCGCCGATGGTGGCTGATGAATTGCGCCGTCAGGCCGATCATTTCCTGGAGCTGGAAGTTCTGGCGCCGCATATCCAACGGCACGGCGCCCGTTCGCAGACTCACGATCATGACGATGATAATGGCCATTATCCGCCGCCCAAGAGAAAGACGAGTTGAGGGTTTTGACTCTTTCTTATCGCTGTCCTCCTGCTGACTCTTCTGATTCCTTTGAGCTCCTGCCCGGGCGCGAGTGCGGGTTATGTCCGCGCCTAAAAATTTTCCGCACCGAGAATAGAAAAATTTTTCCTGACAAATATAATGCGCCGGTTCCCTCTTTCGGTCGCAAGGATGCGCGGCTGCTGATCGTCGGTCTGGCGCCGGGGCTGAAGGGCGCGAATTTTTCCGGGCGGCCCTTTACGGGCGATTACGCGGGCGATCTTCTGTATGCGACTTTACTGAAATTCGGATTTGCGCGGGGGGGTTATCAGGCACGGATCGACGACGGGCTGGAGCTGATAGATGCGCGGATTACGAACGCGGTCAAATGCGTGCCGCCGGAAAACAAGCCGGAGGGGGCCGAGATCACGAAGTGCCTGCCGTTTCTCACGCAGGAGATTTCGGGAATGGACAATCTGCGGGTGATCCTCAGTCTTGGCCTCATTTCCCACAATGCCGTTCTGCGGGCGACGGGGCATAAAATCTCCGCTTTTAAATTCGCGCACGGGGCACGGCATGATCTGGGCAACGGCCTGACGTTGATCGATTCCTATCACTGCTCGCGCTACAATACGAATACGGGTCGGCTCACGACGGCGATGTTCGAGGATGTTTTCAAGACCATTCAAAGCCTGCTAATCTCGTAAAAAATTTGCGAGATTTCCATGCTTTCCTTTCTCAGTCCTGTTGTTTCCGGTTTAGTTGCTACATTTTGCGTCTGGCTGATTTTCCGGTTTGCCGTACGTACGGAGGCCGGCGAAAAAGGGTCTTTGCGGGTTGTCGCCTACAGCCGGGGGATGAAAATTGTGACACTCCTTCTGGGTGCTGTGACGCTTTTCATTCTTTACGCCGCCTCGCAGGCGCGGGCGGATCAGCAATTCATGGCGGCGCTGGTGTCTCTTACTCTGGCCGCGGGTTATATCTGGCTGGTGTTGGAGGTCGCGTTTACGCGCCTGACGTATGATACCCAGGGTTTTGTGTTTAAAAATCTGTTCGGCACAAAACAGGTGGCGTGGGAGGAGATCGCCGACGGGGACGGGCCGACCGCGATGGGTTATATCGTGATCCTGCTCAAAGGCGGGAAAAAGGTGCAGCTTTCGACGATGATCAGCGGGCTGGACTCGTTCCTGAAAAAAGTCGAGACGATCGTTCGCGGTCTTTATCCCGAGCGTTTCGTGCCGGACGATCTCGCGCTCTGTAACCGCTCGATGATCGAGCGCAGCGCCGAATGCGGATGCTTTCATTGTCTGGAGATTTTTGCTCCTGCGGACATCAAGAACTGGCTTCCGATAGAGGAGACGGACGAAGAATTCGGCCCGCCTGTGCGACGCGAGGAAACGGCGCTCTGCCCGAAATGCGGGCTGCACAGTGTGGTGGGCGATGCGGGGGGCTACCCTGTCACGCGGGAGAGTTTGCAGAAGGTGCATGATTATGTGCGCGGGCAAGGGGGATTTTAGTTACGGTATTTTTTTCCAGAGTTCGAAGAGTTTTTCGCCCCGCTGCGGGCTCAAGGCTCTTACAAACTCTACTTTTCCCCTCAGTTGCGCTTTTATAAGGCCGTCTAATCCAGTGCTTTTTGAGTAAGTATACAAAGTCGCTTTCAGGCGGTCGTATTCCGTTCTTGAAATATTCGGGCGCTTGTTGACCACCACCCCCGTCACCACCTGCCGCTGCGCCTGCGTCATCAGGCGGGTTTTTTCGGGATTGATCGTGAAGCCCTCGTCCTGCGCTATCCCCTGCACCGTACCGCGCAGGTAAGAAAAGCGGCTCTTTAACTCTTTACCGCCGGAAAAGGTCAGGTCGTCGGCGTAGCGCGAATAGGTCAGGTTCATGGATTCGGCCAAAGCTTGCAGGCGCGTGTCCAGATGAAATGAGCAGAGGTTCGCCAGCGCGGGGGAGGTCGGCGCGCCCTGCGGCAGATGGGGAATCAGGATTTTTTTTCTGACCGCCCATGGCAAGGTTTCCAGAGTCTTTCCCAAAAATTCCGGGTTGGGCGTGTGGATGCAGAGATTCGTGAGCCGCCGTGAGACTTCCTGCGGGTAGCCGATTGTGCGGAACATCGCCATGATCCGGGCGGGCGGGATGGAGTGGAAAAAATCCTTCAGGTCGAAACAGGCGACGGCGTCCTTTTCGGTATGCAGAAGCGCGTGGGTGATAATCGAGCGGTTGCGGCAGAAGCCGTGCGCGGCCTCGTGCGGGGGGATTTTGTTTAAAATTTCCGTAAGGATTTTGCGCTGGGTCGCCTTGAGCTTGCTTTTCGGGCTTTCGATCAGGCGCGGGGGTTTTCCGGGACGTTTTTTCCAGATGTAGCTGTAATTGACAAACCGGAAATCCTTGGCGTTCTTTTGCCGGCGGCGGGTATCAGCCAGCCACTCCAGTGTGCTCAGGTCCACATTTAGCCACGCGCTGAGCTCTTTTGCGGTTTCAATCACAGGCAAAGGGAAGGTGACCAGATTGGATGGCGGTCTGGTCATTTGCGGGGGTTCGACGCCCATGCGAAACCAGGCAGGCCTTCCGGTACTTTCAAAGCAGACGGCGAAATGCTCATTGGCGGCGATGGCGGCGGTCAAGTCCCTCAGGACGGGGGTTTTTCCCTTGCCGAAGCGGCGGACGAGCGCGAGGGCCAGACGTTCGGGGTTGAAGCCGCGCAGGCTGATCGCATGGGCGATACGGCGGGCAAGCGGCCCGGTTTCCCAAGGGCCGTCGATGATGGAGGCCGCCAGCAGACGCGATGTCCGGGCAAGATTTTGCAACGCGCTTTCTCCCTCTTCAGAAATCAAAAAACGGCCGATCCTGCGACCCGTCTCGTCGTGCTTGTACGCGCAGTGCGTGTCAGCGCACTTGGCGTACAGGCGTGAAATGTCCAGTTTTGATCCAATCCGCGGGGATGCCCCGCAGAGTTCCCGTCATAGTCAGGCTATTGATTGGGAACATCTCGCATAAACCGGCCGTCTGGAGGCGAGGATAATTGAAAAAACAAAAACCCGCCAGAATTTTGGCGCACGCTCAAAGAGACGGGGGAACAACTTCGCGGAATTCGTTGTTCTGGGGGTCGTAGAATTCCATGCTTTTGTTTTCGTAATCCACGAGAACGAGTGCAATCGACAGTTTCCTGTCCCTGACCGCCTGCTCGACCGTGGGGTGCTTGAGGGCGTTGAAATAAGTCGTGCGGAGGTTTTGTTCATGCATATCGTCGGGGTTCATTCCTGCCAATCTTTGCTGGCGGATGTCGGGGACGCATTTTTCCAGAAAGCCCGACACCAAGGAGTGCCTATCCATCTTGCCTTCAGCGTAGTCCTGATTGACGTCGTGACGGTGGCCGACAAAGACCAGCGATTCCACCTGCTTGACCGCGACGGCGAATTCGATGGTGGCATCCAGACCGTCCGATTTCTCGCGGCGCTGGTAATGGCCGCCGAGACGGCGATGAACGAAAGAATCGCCGGGTTCGATGCCGAACACATTTTCCGGCGCGATGTAGGGGCTAATTCCGGTGACAATCAACGCCTTCGGACGCTGGCCGTTGGCCACAAGATCATGCATATAGCCGTCCTGGCCCCATGCCTCCTCCTTGAAGGTCTGAAAACGCCGGATAAGCTCGGCCGAGGCCTTGAAGGCGGGGATATCGCCGTCGATCAGTTCCAGTCGTCCTTCCTGCATCTCGCACATGAGAGCCGCGAGTGACAGGCGTGTTCTTTTGACAGCTTGCGCCACGAAGGGCATATCCTGAATGTTTTTCAGACCTGTGGTCAGCCCCTCGCGCTCGGAAACCCGGCGCAAGGCTTCGTAAGCCTGCGGGTGCTGCAGCCTGAGCATCGGAATGGAAATGCTGCCCTGCGCGTGCAGATGTTCTTGGTGGGTGCAGACATGGCTCATCCACCTGTTGACGCTGGTCATGCTGGAATCCTGAACGACCCGTGCTTCCGCGCCCCCGCAATCGGTATGGCCGAGAATGATGATCTCCTTCACGCCGACATGATCGACGGCGTACTGGATGCCTGCGGCCACTTCTATGGATTGATCCTGAAGCGATACGCCCGGATCGAAGCGCGGCACGACATTGGCCACGGTCTGGATCGCATAAGCCTGTCCGTGCCCCTGTCCCAGCACGCGGGCGGGAGGCAGGCGGGAATCGATGCAGGAAATGGTGAGGATATTCTGGTCGATCTGCGGCGGCTCCTTGCTCACGCGCTCGAAATAGCCGCGGACCATCTTGCGGATGATGGAGGGGTCAACCATGCGCGCCTCGATCTGATCGAGGGTGATGCTGTTGGTGCTTGCTGCAGGTTCACTCATAGCCGCTTCTTTGTGTTGAAGGAGTCATTTTAACAGTCACGGGGCGCATTTGCCAATATTTATAAGACTTTAAAAAAGCAAAAACCCGCCAGAATTTTGGCGGGTTTGTGGTTCCGTATTGCGTCTTGCTTACATTTTTAAAGGTTTGGGCGCCTGTTCGACATTCGCGGAGAAGTAGTCAACCTCTACGATACGGCCCCTTTCGACCTGCTCAATCCGGCCAACATAGTCGGCGTTGGAATTGCCTTCATAGCGTTCTGCAGAGACTCTGTATCCAGTCATCCCCGCATCCTGAAGCTGGCCATCTGGACCGGTTCTCCAATTCTGGACGCCTGAGTCAATCGTGAAATTCACGACGCCGTCCTTTCTCATCTTGCCGCCGACACCCATTTCCAGCATCGAGGCCGCGATCATATCAAGCGCCATACGGTTGGGGATCGCCCCGCCGCCTTCGATGGTTACGGTGGCTGAACCCCTCTTGCTTTCCCATTCACCGTGGGAAAAGCCGAACTCCGTTCTCAAATTATCGCCCATTAGATATCCCTTTTTATTGTTGTTACTTGATGGTTAAAGATTAAACGAACCTTAAAGCCCAAGGCAAGAAAAAAGAGAAAACCCGCCTGAATTCTGGCGGGTTTTCGTTATTCGGAGCCTTTATTTCTGCTTCCAACTGCCGTCCGGCCCCTGATAATAATGACCGGGTTTGAGCTTGGCGATAATGCTTTCGGCGGCGACGCCGGCCACCACGTTCACGGGCTGGCCGTTCTTATCGGAAATTTTCTGATACTCCCGCTTGCGCTTGGCGTTGATATCACTCACCAATTCGGCAACGCCGGGTGAGTCCTTTACGATGCCGACATAGCCATCGCGCTGCTCCCCGACGTATCCACGATCACGCGCGGATTGAAGGTCCAGCGCCACAGCGGGAAGCGCGATGAGAATAAAGACCGGAAGAATCAGGGCGAAAAATCTTGTTTTCATGTTTTTCTCCTATACTAGAAAATGTCTTCGTTTTTGTTGATCGCGTCTTTTACGTCGCGCTGGATCTCCACCTTCACACGGTGTTCGATGTTCACGTTCATGTTGATCTCGATCGGCTTGTCGGGCGCCTCAACCTTCACCGTCGGGGTGCAGGCGGGAAGAAGGAGAACCGAAAGGGCTATCAAAAAAATCTTTTTCATTTGTTTCCCTGTTTGATGAGGGTCTGCGGGCTGGTCAGAACTATAGCACTGCTGGTTATAAAGTCCAGCAGGTCTCCGGTCAGCCTGATATTCAATATTACGGGGCGGCCGTTCTCAACCTTCGGATTATTTCCTTCCAACCTCAGGAGGACCGCCAGACCCTTTTTCGCGTCCTGTTCGGTTGATAGGCTCAGAAGCTTGTAATCGAACTGCTGGAGGATATCGCGGGTGAGCTGCATCTGCGCTCCCTCACCGGGGATAGCCTCGGGCGGCATGGAGAGTTGGCCGGGTTCGTCGGCAATCAACGTGCCTTTTCCGACGGTTATTTTTCCGTCCTGACCTATTATCAGGGGGAAGGAGCCGGAGATCGTGCCGGTTCCCTTGACGTATTCCCCCGTGAAATCCTGCATCAGCTTGGGGATCGAGGCCTTGGTGACTTTGAGGTTCAGGGTGTAAGGCTTGTTGCCGGAGAGGGGGATATTCATGTTTTTTGTCGAAAGAGTACCCTCCTGCCAGGGCATGGAGAAATCCGTCAGGGTCAATGCGGCCTTCTCCGGCGCATCAAAAGGATATGTGTAGCGGAATGTACCTTTATAGGCCTTGTTCTTGCCGCCGATTTTTCCGTCTACTGTCAGGGTCTGATCATCGGCGGACAAGGTGCCGGAGAGGTCGGCTCGCGGGATATCCTCCTGCGCGTCTTTTTGCCGTATTTCCAGTTTTTTGAGGCTCCATGATCCTTCCCATTTTTTCTTGTCGGTGTTCCGCGCGGCAGAGGCTTCGAGAAGGCCGGAGAGTTTGACGCCCTTGCCTTCGTAATTCAAAGGCGCTTCGTTGAGTTTAAAGTCGGGATTTTCGTTTTTTTGCCATTGTCCCGACAACGGCAGAGTCAGCATCCCGTCGGGCGTCCTGACCGTCAAGGCTGCGTTTTCAAGTATTATGCTTTCGGCGGGGATTTTGTCTTTGTAGTTCTCGGTCAGCGGGGGGACCACAGGAGTTTCTGTTTCTGTTTCTTCTTGCTTCGGCTTGGGCCATCCTTCCAGAGTCCAGCCGTCTTCGCCCTTCGACACCGTCAGTTTTATACCGCTGAGGGTCAGGATTTGAAGCTTGCCTTCCTGAAGCTCCTTTACATCATACTGCGCGGTGAGTTCGGGGATGGTGAGTGGGTCTTCGGTATCGCCGAAGGTGAGGTTTTTTATGCGAGCCTCGTTCCAGCCGAAGGAGTCAACTGAGAGCGTTGCGTTCTGAAGTCCGTTGGCCTGCAGTTCCTTGGACAGATAATCGGAAAGGAATGTTTTCCACGGCACGAGGATCATCGCCGCACCGCCCAGAAAGACAGGCGTCGAGAGGATCATGAACAGGACTATGAGCGTTTTTTTCATGTGAGGAGTTTAGCGCGAAGTCATACATCAT
The DNA here is from genome assembly GCA_016699735.1 of Alphaproteobacteria bacterium. Classification (NCBI taxonomy): domain Bacteria; kingdom Pseudomonadati; phylum Pseudomonadota; class Alphaproteobacteria; species Alphaproteobacteria bacterium. The sequence goes on along the minus strand of CP065008.1, from coordinate 666,332 downwards.
GCCACCCTTCCTCACACTCTAAAATCAAGCCTTATTTGTTTAGGCTTGCGGGTCGATGGATACAGAAGGGGCACGTTCGTCATGCCAAAGCCCCGCCAGTTTGAGGGAGCGCACGGTTTCCAGACGCATGGGGTAATTCAGGCCGTTGATGCGGTCGATGCCGTTGGTATAGGTTATAATGTCCGGGGCGATTTCGCGGCGCCATGATTTGCCGTTAAATGTTCCGTAATGCCCGACCCCTTTTTGCTCGCGGTGGTGGCGCATCGTGGCCGGAATATTATCCGCAAGACCGTGGGCGGCATAGGTTTGACCTTTTCCAGTAATGTCGTCTTTCTCGCCTTCGATCGTCATCAGGCCCGTGCGGTCGATGTATGAGGGATCGACGATTCGTTTTTCCCCTGTCTGCGGATCCTCATATTCAAAAATCCCGCGCGCGAGATGGTGTTCCTGAAACGCAACCTTTATCGTTTGCAGATAATAGGGTCCAGAAACGTCCATGACCGTGCGATATTCTTTATAAAACTCCCGGCGGCGTTCGGCCGTTTCGCGGTTGCCCAGCATCAAATGCTCAAAATTCATTTTCTCGACGGCCTCGTTCCATGGACCGAAGGTCATGCCCATCATCATTTCCTGATAGGCGTGGCTGTGGGTATCGGCGTTCATCATCGTGAAGCCGAAGACCTGTCCCAAACCGGAATAATAGGTTCGTCCTGCGCCGGGGTAGCCCAGCGGGACTTCGGAGATTGCGTTTTCCTCGAACCATCCATACGGACGCTCGGTTGCGGTCTGGTTGACCTTGGTGGGACTGATGCGCGTGTCGATCGGGCTACCCATCAGGGTCATGCTGAGCGGCGTGTCGGGGCTTTGATCCTCAGCCATCATGGAGACGGCGGCGAGGAGCGGCACGCCGGGCTGGCAGACCGCCAGCGTGTGGACGGTCGGACGGATTTGCCTTGCGTTTTCAGGTTGATGGCGCGCGTTGATGAGCGGCAGCCACTGATCCTTGAGATAAGAGATGTAATCGTTGAGATCAAATTTTCCGGCCTCCAGCGGCACGTCCTTCACATCCGTCCAGTCAGTGATGTAGACGTCGTAATCGTGCATGAGACGGTAGACGGTTCCGGTCAGCAGGGTATCGAAATGGCCGGACATCGGCGCGATGATGAGCATCGGCGGGCGTGGGGTTTCATGCGAATAGCCCTCGCCGTCCACAATATTAAAATGCTTCAGGCGACCGAAGGGCAGTTCATCGACAATTTCAATCTGCACATCCACCGGCTGTTCGTTAATCGTGCGCGGATTGATTTTGTCAGCGGGTATGCCTGTTTCCTCGGCGATGTCGGTGCGGCGCTCCGCGTCCATCGTGGAAAAATCGAATTCGTGTTTCTTGTGCGGGTCGGTGAGATGTTCGAGAAATTCCAGATACCCCTGCGTTACGCGCATCGGCATGGTGTGGGCGACGGGGTTAAACGGGTTGCCGAAGGCGAAACGGGCGGTTGTGGCCATCGCATGGCCCCACTGGCGGGTGATCTCCTCGACCTGATAAGCCATGCCGCGCAGAACGTGGGTCGCCGTTTTATCGGGCGAAAAGGCTGAATCCCGAGCAGCACTGAACGGCAAGACCATAAACACACCCCTTTAAAGGTTTTTGATTCACGTTTATTTCGTCTGCCATTATAGACTTATGATCAGGGCTTTTGACAAACAAAATTTCTGATAATTGCGTCAGAAAGTTATAAAATTGCTGCTTTGCAGCATTATAGTGCCTGAAAAGCACGGCACTTCATTTTTGTGTTGTCTTTGAAATATAGCGGCTGAGGATTTGTGCTTTAGCGTATTTGTGGTCGTCGTTGATGTCTTCCTGCGGCGTGTCGAAAGTTACCCAAAAATAATCCTCATTGCCCTCCAGAGTTATTACCCATTCGGGGCCGCCCGTGATTACGCCGGGGCAGTTGTTTTTCCAGCCGCCTTCAGAAGATACAATAACCCTTTCGCCAATTTCGAATTTGTATGGCATGAAGCCTTTAAACACTCGCCGCCGTCTCGCCCGTCTGCGGGTTGATTGAGGAGCGCTTGACCAGAAGCTTGTTGAGCGCGTGGATGTAGGCGCGTGCGCTGGCGACCAGCGTGTCGGCGTCGGCCCCCTGCCCGTTCACGGTCTTGCCGTTCTCCTCCAGCCTGACCGAGACTTCAGCCTGCGCGTCCGTGCCGCCCGTCACTGCGTGCACCTGATAGAGTTTCAGGCGGGCGTCGGGATGAGGGACGATGGCGCGGATGGATTTGAAGATGGCGTCCACGGGGCCGTTCCCTTCGACCTTGGCCTGCTTTTCCTCGCCGTCGATCGTGACCACAAGATCGGCGGTCTGCGGGCCGCTGGTGCCCGCCACGACGTGCAGGGAGACGAAGCGGATGGACTCGTTCTCGCGGATCACTTCATCCTCGACGAGGGCGATCAGATCGTCCTCGAATATCTCGCGCTTGCGGTCGGCGAGGTTTTTGAATCGGGCGAAGGCATCATTGAGCGAATTATCGCCGAGTTCGAAGCCCAGTTCCTCCAGCTTTTTCCTGAAGGCGTGGCGGCCGGAATGTTTGCTCAGGACCAGCTTGGATTCGCTTAAACCAACGGATTCGGGCGTCATAATCTCATAGGTGTTGGCGTTCTTCAGCATTCCGTCCTGATGGATGCCGCTGGCGTGGGCGAAGGCGTTGGCGCCGACGATGGCCTTGTTGGGCTGGACGTTAAAGCCCGTGATGGTGGAGAGGGTGCGGGAAATCTTCATGATCCTCGTGGTTTCGATATTGTGCGTGTAGGGCAGCAAATCCTTGCGGGTGCGGATGGTCATGACGATCTCCTCCAGCGCCGCGTTGCCCGCCCGTTCGCCGATGCCGTTGATCGTGCATTCGATCTGCCGCGCTCCGGCCTTCACGCCCGCCAGAGAGTTGGCGACGGCGAGGCCCAGATCGTTGTGGCAATGGACGGAGAGGATCGCCCTGTCGATGTTCGGGACGCGCTCGATGAGCATCCTGAATTTCGCGCCATATTCCTCCGGCACCGCGTAGCCGACGGTGTCGGGGATATTGATTGTGGTCGCACCGGCATTGATGGCGGCCTCGACGCAGCGGCAGAGGAAATCATCCTCGCTGCGGGAACCGTCCTCGGCGCTCCACTCCACGTCGTCGGTGTAGTTGCGGGCGAAGCTGACGCTTTCTTTCACAGCATTTAACACGTCTTCGGGCGCCATCTGCAATTTGTGTTTCATGTGCAGAGGCGAGGTGGAGATGAAGGTATGGATGCGCTTATTATTTGCAGGCTTTATCGCCTCGCCGGAGGCTTCGATATCGCCTTTACGTGCGCGGGAGAGGCCGCAGACGGTGGCGTTCTTCACGGTTTTGGCAATCTGGTTCACCGCCTCGAAATCGCCGGGGGAGGCAACGGGAAATCCGGCCTCGATGATGTCCACGCCGAGCTCGTCGAGCAGACGGGCCATTTTCAGCTTTTCCTCAAGGTTCATGGCACAGCCGGGCGATTGTTCGCCGTCGCGCAAGGTGGTGTCGAAGATAATGACACGGTTGGGGTCTTTTTTGACGATGTCGTAAGCTCTGGTCATTTTATATCTGGCTCCTTGGCTTTTTGCGCTGGCCCGGACAGGGTTTTACAGCGCCTTGCGTTCTTTTTCAATGTTCTGGAAATTTTTCCGGTCCCCTGAAGCGCAGGCGCACCGTGGCGCCTCATGCCCGCTCAGGGGTTCATAAGGAGGAGGGTTAGGAGCAGAAGACGGGTGTTCTGGTTCTTCATAAGGGCATTAAAGCTATAAACCTCAAGAAAATCAATATTTTTCTGTACCGAGGGATTGGAGGCTCTTGTCGCCGCTTGTTTAAGGTCAGTCCCTGTGCGAGAGTCATTGTGTGGAATTGGAGCGTGTGTCTTGAGGCACATTAAGGAATTTGACGCTCTACGCGGAATGATGGCCCTTTGGGTTCTTCTGGGGCATTGGGCTTCGACCGTTCCTCTTTCGAACTTTGTTTTTCAGCGTCGGTTTTTCAACGAGTATGCTGTTGAGGTCTTTATTATTTTAAGCGGGTTTGCCATTGCTTCGCTTATCCTGAACAAGCAGGAAAACTACAAGAGTTATATCACGCGCAGGTTTTTCAGAATTTTTCCGGTCTATCTATTTTATCTTGCGATCTCCATGGCTTTGGCTTCATGGAGTCTTGGTTTGTGGGAGGCTGCGCCCGAAGGGGCCATGAAGGCTGCGCGGATGGAGATCGCACAAAACTCCATCGAGTATTTCTGGCTTCATGCTTTTTTTCATGTTACGGGTCTCCACTCCCTTGTTCCTCCTGCCCTGCTCCCTTCCTCGGATTTTGCGTTTATCGGTCAGGCTTGGAGCATTTCCCTTGAGTGGCAGTTTTATCTGATCGCGCCTTTTATCGTTGCAGTCTTTACCTCTCCGGTTGACCGAATGAAGCTTTTTGCCGGAGTGGTTGCGACCTTGATTGTAGCGGCGCTTAATCCTGTCATGGGTTTCGGCTTTATCGGCAAGTTTGCCGCTCCTTTTGCCGTGGGGATCGCCACGGCCTTCTTCATCAAAGCGCGGACGGGAGAGAGCCTTGCGGCAAAGGTTCCGGTCGGATCGACGTGGGCGGTCCTTACAGGTCTCTGCGTTTTGCAGAATAGTTTAGCTCTTGTTCCCTATTGCCTCTGGTTTACGGCCACGGCCGTAGCAATCTCAGCTCATGAGAAAACCAGCAGGATGGCGCTCTGGCTTTCGACCCTTGCCTTGCTTCCGCCTTTGCAATGGCTGGGACGGGTTTCGTACTCCGTTTATCTCTCGCATATGCTTGTACTGATGGGCGCTCTGTGGGTGCTGTTGCCTATGGCTCTTGCGACATGGATGTTTTCTCTGGCTCTTCTCGGGATGACTTTGCTGGGAACGGCTGCCGTGTCGGCCCTTTCATATGCTTTGATCGAAAAGCCGTTTCAGGATTTGGGTAAGCGGCTTACACGATCCGCAGCGCCTGCATTGGTCAGTAATTATGGAGTTTTGGATCCAGTCGTTGAAAGCAAGACACGCAGCCAAATTTTAGTGTCGGCGCCGGAAGGTGCCATAATGGTTTTTGATCAGGGAACAGAACATCCCGAACCACAAAAACTTGCGCGCTGATCCGGGATGATGGTGTGCGCCTGCTACCCGATCTCATCGAGATTGTGGCCTTCGGGTTCGACGGGTTTTTGTTTTCCGTCCGGGCCGTAAAGATAATGGGTTTCCGCCTCGGCGGCCTTGCGGGATGAAAAGCGTTCGCGTTCCCGGCTTTCTCCGGTTTCGACGCCCTCATTCTCGACGCCCGCAACGGGAGTCACTCGCCGGACATGACGTTGCCAGAATGCGCGGAGGGAGTTGCCGAGGCCTTCGATCATAGAGATTCACCCGATTAATTTTTCTGCCCTTTGTTCTATTTCAGCACAAAAAGCGGAAAAAGGCAAAAATACAGGGTTTTTTAATAAATCTTTTGGTGGCTTTCTGCTTCGAGAACCTTTTTTAATGAAAGCGAAAAGCTGTCAGCTACCTTAATCTGATCTTGTGTTAAATTTTTGCTGTTTCTTTTTTCTTTAAATAAACTTGCTGTTTTACTAATTACTGACAAGGCGGCTTCCTCTGGAGTTAGTTGAGCTTTTATGTATGTTTCGGTTAGAGCATCAAAATCCAATCTTTCGGAAATAGGAAGGCCTCTATTGAATAGAGAGAAACAGAGCATGGCTTCCTCACCTTTTTCCTGCCCAAGATGCTTGCAGAAAATAGCCAAAATTGAGTCAAAAATTCTGTAGACGTATGTGTCACCAAATGTATCAACAGCCGAAAATAATTCAGTATTGTATGGCTTTGGAACGAAATCACACCACGACCTCCAAGCCGCAGGGTCTATTTTATCGTAGTAACCTTCTTCTCCAAATATTGCGATATTGGCTTTGCTTTCAGTTATTAACTGGTTAATAGCTTCTTCTATTTGCGGCAAACTCTCTTGAAAAAGATTCCAAATAGTTGTTATGTCCGCTCTACGTTCAGGGAGAATACCGCCACCAACAGTACACATCCATAATTCTAGTGCGCGGATGGGGTAGTTTGGCTTTTCAAACGCTTCCGGGTTCTCAGATATAACTTGGCTTGCATACCTACCCATTCGCGTTTTTAAGTTTTTTAAAACACGTTTGTTTTGCAGGGAAGCATTTATACGTTCAGAATTTAGTCCATCAAATATTTCATACAGTTTGTCGCGTGAAAAATTGAAAGGCTGTTCGAAAACTCCTACAGGAAATCCAGAAGCTTCATGTCTTACCCGTTCAAGTTGGCTAATTGCAAATATTTGCGCCCTTTTGGATAGAGGCATATTTTTCAAAACCATTTTTAGTTCGCTTATCAGTAAGCTAACAGTTTTATCCTCAATTTTTCTTTTTAGCCAATATCTCATAAAATGTTGTTCTTAATAATTAATCCAGCGCCCGCGCCTCGGTTGGGAGCATAATGGGGATGCCGTCGCGGATCGGGTAGGCCAACTTGGCCTGATCGGAGATCAACTCCTGCTTTTCGCGGTCGTAGCGCAGCGGCGCCTTGGTCATCGGGCAGACGAGGATTTCAAGGAGCTTCGGGTCGACGTCCATCTTGCCCTCACGAAAACAGAATTGAGGAGAGCTTCTTGCGCGCCTCGATTGTTACCGGGTCGGTCTGGCCCATGGCTTCGAAGAGTTTAAGCAGTTCCTTGCGGGCGGCCTGTTCGTTCCAGTTGCGGTCGATGGCGATCGCCTCCAGGAGTTGATCGGTTGCGGATTCCTTTTTTCCTGCCCCGTACAAAGCCAGAGCGAGATCGATACGGGACTGATGATCCTTCGGGTTGGCGGCGACTTTGCCCTCCAGTTCGCCGAGCGCACCGACGGGCGCCTTTTGGGCAATCTCGAGAGCGGATTTCGCTTCGGCAAAATTACGGTCCTTTTTAATCGCTTCGGGGGCGCTTGCGATCATGCCTTCGGCCTGCTCAATATCCCCGGCGGCAAGGAAGCAGCGCACCATGCCGACATAGGCGGGCGCGTTTTCAGGATCCTGCTGAAGGATATCAATATAGAGGGATTGCGCCTCCGTAATCTCGCCCTTGGCCAAGGCGGCGGCGGCGGCTTCGAGCGCCTTGGGAATGTCGATGGCGTCGGGTCGGTTGTTGCGGCCCAGCTTGATGAGCGCACTGACGAATTCACGGATCTGGCTTTCGGGGATGTTGCCCTGAAAGGCGTCGATGGGCTGCGCCTGAAAGAAGGCGTAGACGGTCGGGACCGACTGGATGCGGAGCATACCAGCGAGTTGCTGGTTCTCATCGATATTGACCTTGGCGAGCAAAACCTCGCCCTTGGCTTCGCGCACGACTTTTTCAAGGATCGGCATGAGTTGCTTGCAGGGGCCGCACCACGGCGCCCAAAAATCGACGATCACCGGCGCCTGCAGAGAGGCGCGCATGACCTTGTCCTCGAACTCCGGGGTCGAGACATCGTAAACGGGATCAAGCATTCCACCTACAGGGGGAAGAGGAACGGGGTCCATTTTCTCCTCGGCTTTTTTGACGGGTTTGGCTTTCCAGTTTCCGCTGAAGATCATGCGGGGAGTCTCCTTGAATTTCTTCTTTTCATTTTCTCCGCGAAGCTAAACCATCTGCGGGCAAAAAGCAAAAGTCTTGTGCGGAATTCAAGCGTCCGGAGCGGCGGGGGCAAGATCGACGATTTCCGCCTTGTGGCCGACGTGTTCGATAAAGCGGATCAGGTCTGCAGGAGACAGGCCGACCGTCATGGCATTGTCGAGCGGGTGGACGTTCATGCGCTGCGCCTGCATCATCTGTTTGTCGAGCATGATCCTGACCTTTTTGTCGGTGTCGTTGATAATGCAGAACGGGCAGACCGAGCCGGGGCGGATGCCCAGATGGCGCCAAAGGCGGTCCGGGGAGCCGAAGGAGAGGCGGCCGCAGCCCAGAACATCCGCCAGTTTTTTCATATCGATTCGGGTTTCGTTGGCGGCGACAACGAGGAACATCTCCTCCTTCTTGTCGCGCACGAACAGGTTACGACAATGGATTCCGGGGATGGAGGCCTTCAGATGCTCACCCTCCTCCACGGTAAAAATCGGCGCATGGAGATGGAGTTCGTAGGAAATTCCCAGATTCTTGAGGATTTCGAAGAGTTTTTCCGGGGAGGTGGGTAGCGCCTCCTCCTGTAAGCCTTGATTTTCTTGTGCTTGCACGGGTAATTCCCTTTTTATTTGCTATTGTTTACTTTTTTCGTGCAATTCCATAATGATGCACGCTAGAATAAATTATTATGACAAAATTAACTTTTAAGGCCCGGACGCTTCCGTCCTAGCCCTTTTTTAAGGTTTTGGCGTCATAATTCAACACAAGAATCGTGTGAGTGGGGAATTTTGTGATGACTTTTCAAGGATCTGAAGATTATCTTCAGCGCATGGCCGAAGTGGGCGTGGCGCCCCTTGACAACCAATCTCTTGCCAACAGCCTTGACCGCGGATTTGACTCCGTCTCTCTCGCCGGACGCCTGCAGGGGCGGGAAACGATGATCGAGAAGGCTTTGAGCGAGTCCCTGCCCGAACCTGAAGCCGCCCCCAAAACTCCCAGGACTGATGACCAGTATGCGATCACCGCCAAACTTCCGGGGTTGACGTGATGAATATCGAGCTTGGACTGTTGCATGACGGGGGAGTGATGATGGTCAGTGACCGACCCCTGCCGGATATCGTATGCCGGGTGGAATATTACCGCGACCAGCGGTTGTTCATGCTGGTCTATTTCGATGAAGAGCAGGACGAGGATTTGATGCATTACGAAGTGCCCGCGCCGATGACCAACCGCGTAGAGGCCAGCCCGAATATCATGATCTATTCCCTCTTCCCCAACCATGAGCCGATCGGGTACAGCGTGCCGCTGGTGCAGGTTGGCGGGCTTTACTAACCGCTTTCTTGCTCTCTCATATTTCAAGCTTGCCATTCCCGCGAAAGATTTTATAAATAGGGGTCTTATGACCATCCGATGGCTTTAAATATGTGTGTGGCTCAGGGGGAGAGCGAACCCTTGCCAGGGGATAGGTCGAGGGTTCGACGCCCTTCATTGATTCACACGATATGGCCGTGAAGAAATCGCTTCAAAATATCCGCGTCCTTGACCTCTCCCGTGTTCTGGCGGGGCCGTATTGTACGCAAATACTGGGCGATCTTGGCGCGGAGATCATCAAGATCGAAAAACCCGGCGCGGGCGACGATACACGCCTGTGGGGGCCGCCGTTTCTAAAAGACCGTAACGGCAACGACACGAATGAGAGTGCTTATTACCTTTCCATCAACCGCAATAAAAAATCGGTGGCCGTGGACATCAAAACCGAGGAAGGCCAGCAGATTATTCATCAACTGCTTCAAACATCGGACATTCTGATCGAGAATTTCAAGGTTGGCGGGCTGGAGAAATACGGACTGGGTTACGCGCAGCTGAAGGACAAATATCCGAAGCTGATTTATTGTTCGATCACAGGGTTCGGCCGGGGCGGACCGCTGGCGGAGGAGCCGGGTTACGATTTGATGGCGCAGGCGATGGGCGGGTTGATGGGTGTGACGGGCGAACCGGACGGGCCGCCGATGAAGGTGGGGGTGGCGCTCAGTGACATTATCACAGGCCTGAACGCCGCGATCGGAATACTGGCGGCGCTTCATCACCGCGAACGCACCTGTGAAGGACAGCTTGTCGACGTGGCGCTGGTTGATTGCACGCTTGCCTCGCTCACGAACCTCGCACAATACTTTCTCACACATGGCCAAATCGCGCCGCGTCTGGGCAACGCGCACAGCACGATCGTCCCCTATCAGGCCTTTCAGGTGAAAGACGGCTATATCGTGGTCGCCGTTGGCAATAACGAACAATTTGCGCGGTTCTGCATGATGATCGGAAAACCCGAATGGGCGCTCGACGCGCGTTTTGCGAAGAATAAAAACCGTGTGCTTAACAGGAATACGCTTGTCCCGATGATCGAAGAGGCACTGAAGAGTGAGACAAGCGCCGCCTGGGTTGAGAAAATGCACGCGGCGGATATTCCGGGCGGACCGGTGAACAGGATTGACGAAGTTTTTGCGATGCCGCAGGTCCAGCACCGTGAAATGGAAATTTCCATGGAGCATATCCAGAATTCCGTACCTATAAAACTGGTCGGGAGTCCCCTCAAATTTTCGCAAACCCCTGTTTCTTATGAATTTCCCCCGCCCGTCCTTGGTCAGGATACGCAGGACGTGCTTGGAAAAGTTTTGAATTTGAGCGCGGAACGGCTGGACGAGCTGGAAAAGGCCGGGGTCATCGAAAGAGCGAAGACGCCCTAACGCTTTTTATACCCTCCCCGGCGCGGGCGGCCTGAATTAGGCCACTCTCCGCCTTCTCTCATTTCAGGCTTGCAATTCCCGCGAAAGATTTTATATATAGGGGTCTTATGACCGTCTAACTGGCGTTCAAGCGAGTGTAGCTCAGGGGTAGAGCGATACCTTGCCAAGGTATAGGTCGAGGGTTCGAAGCCCTTCACTCGCTCCATTTATCCACCCGATATAATCCGAAAACGTCCAGAAAACCTTGAGCTTCAAAGGTTTTCTCTTTACACTTTCGTCTTATGCAATCCAATGCGATGCCCCCAAATACGAACAAAAAGGGGGCACTTTTGGGGGCATTCTGAAAATGCGTGGGGGCATCGGGCAGGAGGCAAGATGAAGCTTACAGATACTGCGTGTAAATCAGCAAAACCCAAAAATAAACCCTATAAAATTGCAGACGGGGGAGGACTCTATCTTGAAGTCACCTCAACGGGCAGCAAACTTTGGCGCATGAAATACCGGATGCACGGTAAAGAAAAGCGCCTATCTCTGGGCATTTACCCTACGGTCAGCTTGGCTGAAGCGCGTGATGGACGTGAGAAAGCCAAGAAACTCCTTAGCCAAGGAGTCGATCCCTCCAGCCAAAAGCAGGAAGGTAAGAAAGAGGCGGCACGAAATGCGGAAAACACATTTAAGGCTTTAGCCGTAGAGTGGCATGAGACTCATAAGCACAAATGGACAAAACGCCATGCAGATACGGTTTTGCACCGCCTTGAAAGAGATATTTTTCCTGAAATTGGCAGTATGCCGATTACCGAAATCAAGCCCTCTCATGTTATAGCCGCACTCAAAAAGGTGCAAAACCGTGGAGCTTATGAACCTGCCCACCGCTTACGGCAATATTGCAGCCAAATCTTCCGCCATGCCCTCATTCATGAGGTTGCCAACTCAAATCCAGCCGCAGAAATCGGGGCCGTTTTACAGCCTGTGAAAAAAGGCCATTATGCTTGCCTTGAAATCAAGGAAATTCCTGAACTTTTACACGCGCTGAACGCCAACGATGCACGGCTTCACAACGATACACGTTTAGCCATTCGACTTCTGATGTTGACGTTTGTAAGGACCAAAGAACTGATCGAGGCAAAATGGAGTGAGTTTGACTTAGACAATGCGCTATGGGTGATTCCTGCTGAACGCATGAAAATGCGAAACGAGCATATTGTCCCCCTCTCCCGCCAAGCTTTAGAGATGCTTCAAGACCTCAAAGAGCGTAATGAAAAATGGGAATGGGTATTTCCGGGGCATCATTCGCCGCGCAAGCACATGAGCAATAATACAATTTTGAAGGGGCTTGGCCGCATGGGTTTTCAAGGACGCATGACCGGGCATGGCTTTCGTGCTTTGGCGATGACGACGATTAAGGAAAAGCTCGGCTATCGCCATGAGGTTATCGACCGTCAGCTTGCCCACGCCCCGCAAAGCATGGTGCAACGTGCTTATGACCGCGCCCAGTTTTTGGATGAGCGGAAAAAGATGATGCAGGAATGGGCGGATTATCTGGATAACATTGCACAGGGCGGTAAAATTATCGAGGCGAAATTTATAGCTTTACGCCGCTAACCTGTTTGGCAGGCTATATCAGGCCATAATGCTTGAAGGCAGATTTAATCGCTTCTTGCTTTTCTTTTGGGCACGGCACCATCCTAGCAGTGTTTTGACGATTGGGAGCCTTGGCGACAGGAAGATTACACATTTCCTTACAGTGGGCTATCCAGCATGTCTTAGGGATGAAGCCATAATTATCCTTTACCCATTTTTGGATGTTTTTGTAAGTTGGCGATTTTACAGCGTTGTTGTCTTGCATTTGTTGATTGTAAAGCCAAGTTTTATTTTGCACAACATAGTATCTTAATGGACCGTAATAGTTGGAAAATTTCGAAAAAAAGCCTAGTATTGCAAGGTCAGTAAAAAACTCGGTTTTAGAATGCAAAGCTCAGATTATTGGCGACTATGTGACCATTTGTCCATTTTTCAGTCAATTATGCTGATATTGGGTTATGATCCTGAAAATCAAACTAGTTACCAAGTTGAAAACCATAAACGTGCAAGCCTTCCAACAGGCTATGGCGCTTTGAAAACAGCTCTGATAAATGCGGCTTTGTCAAAACATATAGTGGGCACTTTAGCTTATGAAAATTTTGACTATCGCGGCAACCTTTTGGATAAGCCCATCCTCGATATTGATCTATCAATTTTATTGGTAGATTCTCTACGTGAATATTTAGGTCAACGAGGCTTAAAGGAAGGTTTTTTCTTTCCAGAAGGTAGTATTTTTGAGGACTATCTTAATCCGAGGAATTCTTTTTTCGCTCCTAAGCTTGCTGCATCTATTTATGCTTGGAAGGCTATTACTGAGGATCAATCTGCTCTAAGTGGAAGGACTCCAAAACAAGCCTTAGAGAAATGGCTGAGAGAAAATGCGAATAAGTATGGGCTGACTAAAGAAGACGGAACCCCGAATGAAACGGGGATTCAGGAAATATGTAAGATTGCGAACTGGAAGCCTGAGGGAGGGGCAGCTAAGACGCCTAACCACAGTATAGTTCAGGATAACTCACCCACCCCCGCTCAAAAGCCGCAAAAATTAAAGATTTTTGGTTCTATAGCTGCTGATCTTGATGAAATTTTTGATGAGATTCCATTCTAAATTATGGTTGTTTCCTGAAATTCATAGGTAGGGTTTAACAATATTGATGGGGTTAGTTTTCGTAACCTGCCCATCTATCTCAGATTATGTGATACCGCTTAGGCTTTCCTTGGTTTTAATAAAACAAAGGAGAACCTCGATGCATAACCAAATTCTTCCTGAAACTGGCTTTGTTCGATTGCCAGAAGTTTTAAAGGTTTTTCCAGTCAGCAAATCCACATGGTGGGCGGGCGTGAAAGATGGGCGCTTTCCAAAAGGCGTCAAGTTGAGCGAAAAAATTACGGCGTGGCGGGTTGAAGATATTCGGGAACTGATCAAAAGCCATGGTTAAGAAACGCACCTACAACGTGCGCTTGGTCAAGGAGAACTATACCTACACCGTCGAGCAGATTGCCGATTTGTTTGGTATAGACGTTGCCACCGTGCGCCGCTGGATTAAGGATGAAGGATTGGAGAGGATTCCCAAAACCCGCCCCTTCCTCATCCATAGCAGCGCCCTGAAGTCTTTCCTGACCAAAAAGAAGGCCAAGCGCAAAAAACCTACATTGCCTGATGAAGTGTATTGCTGCAAATGTCGAGTCTCGCGTACGCCCAAAAAAGGCAGTGCAAAAATTAAAAGCCAGCCCAACGGAGCGCTTTTTTTCCAAGCCAAATGTGCGGGCTGCAAAGGCAAAATTAACAAGGCGATAAAGTTGGAGGATTGGTCAGAAAAACACCCTTTGGCCGCATATCTTCACGATGCCATGAAGCAACATAATGGAAAGCACTCCTCGCATCGTAAATGTCAACTTCAGGAGGGTGAGCAACTATGCTTGAATTTAACCCCTTAAACGAGCGTCTGAAAAAGGAGTATGAGGATGCCTTACTCCATGGGGCGCATAAGGAACAGCGCACCGTCGATGCCGCGTGGAAGGCGATTAACCTGTTTGAAGAATTCACCGGGAAGAAGGACTTTACGACCTTTAACGCCCAGCAAGCCAAAGACTTTAAACGCTGGCTTATGAAAAAGATAAATCAGAACGCCGAGCCTTTGAGCGTCTCAACCATCAGCCATGTTTTAAGCAATGTGCGCGAGTTCTTCAAATGGCTGGCCGTTCATCCTCAATGTATCCGCAAAGTTGATGGGCAGGCCGTGGCTTATCTCCGCCTCTCCAATAATGATGAGCGGTCTGGACGCGCCACGCGGGAACTGCCTGTGCCCACTATCGAGGAGGTGCGAAAAGCCCTTCTATCCATGCCGTATGGGGCGGATATTGAACGGCGCAACCGGGCTATCATCGCTTTTGTGGCTTTAACAGGAGTTAGGGACGCTGCTCTTATCAGCCTCAAAATGAAAGACATAGACCTTGTAAAGCGCGAAATCTGGCAAGACCCGCGCCATGTTAAAACCAAGAACCGTAAGGGTATTACGACCGTCTTTATGGCTTTTGATCCGCTCTGGGAGGAGATATTTACAGACTGGCTTAATTATGCGCGGGATACGCTTGGGTTCAAGGATCATGATCCTATCTTCCCGAAAGAGCTGGTTATCTCTGATCCTGAAAAAATGATATTCGTCTCAGCCGGATTATCGCGGGAACACTGGAGCAATGCGAGCCCGGTGAGGGGCATATTCAAAGAGGCGTTTTTAAAGGCTGGATTGCCCTACTATCGACCCCATTCATTCCGCAAAATGCTGGTCATCTGGGCGATGGAGAATTGCAGCCAGATTCAGGTTAAAGCGATCAGCCAGAATATCGGGCACGAACACGCTATGACGACCTATAACGCATACGGGACACTCAATATACAAACCCAGCGCAATGCGATTTTAGGCATTGGGGAAGGTCATGCCGATTTGCAGAATGTGTCTATGGAGGAGCTTTTGAAGGAAGTGAGCCGCAGAGCGTGTAAGTGAATGTTTTGCACCATACATACTGCGAGTAAGTCTGTCGTTACTAATCGCGGCAAACTTGAGAGCGTTTCAATCCACTGCCACCCCGAAGGATGGCAGAAAGGGCGCAAGGTTCTCAAGAGAGAGGAGGAGCACATGTTTCAATCCACTGCCACCCCGAAGGATGGCAGAAAGCGATCAACAGCCTTAAAAGACCCCTCTAAAGGCAGTTTCAATCCACTGCCACCCCGAAGGATGGCAGAAAGACCGACAACAATCACCTGTACGGTCTCCAGTTCGTTTCAATCCACTGCCACCCCGAAGGATGGCAGAAAGTATAGTCATTGCGATTCCGTAGTCGAACGCCTGAGTTTCAATCCACTGCCACCCCGAAGGATGGCAGAAAGTCTGTCCCCGCGCTGGTCTTCCCCATATCGTCAAGTTTCAATCCACTGCCACCCCGAAGGATGGCAGAAAGAGCAAAAAGGAAATCTCAGCATGGCAAAAGACAAGTTTCAATCCACTGCCACCCCGAAGGATGGCAGAAAGAACCACCTGCGGATTGTGAACACTCTCCACACAGGTTTCAATCCACTGCCACCCCGAAGGATGGCAGAAAGGCAGCAATCGCCAAGGCGGAAGGCGGTGAATCATGTTTCAATCCACTGCCACCCCGAAGGATGGCAGAAAGTCTTTTGATGGAGGCTCCGATCCTTCTGCTGCCTTAGTTTCAATCCACTGCCACCCCGAAGGATGGCAGAAAGACTCCTGATGGTGTCTTTGGGTACACGCCTATGTATGTTTCAATCCACTGCCACCCCGAAGGATGGCAGAAAGCTTCCCGTTAACCCACAATACCGCTTAATGTAAGGTTTCAATCCACTGCCACCCCGAAGGATGGCAGAAAGGTTACCGTCATCGGTAGAAACCGTGACTTTAGCCTGTTTCAATCCACTGCCACCCCGAAGGATGGCAGAAAGCTGGCGCTTTTCGTCGCTACTCTCTAACCAAGCTCGTTTCAATCCACTGCCACCCCGAAGGATGGCAGAAAGACCCGAAACGAGATAGACGCGAACGTCTACGCGCTCTTGTTTCAATCCACTGCCACCCCGAAGGATGGCAGAAAGGCCCGCTGTTCAGGCTCTTAAAAACCTCTTTTCAAGTTTCAATCCACTGCCACCCCGAAGGATGGCAGAAAGAAAAGCCGCCGCTGCTGAAGCAGCCCGGAAGCAAGTTTCAATCCACTGCCACCCCGAAGGATGGCAGAAAGAGACGGGACAAGCACGAATACTTATTACACGTGGTTTCAATCCACTGCCACCCCGAAGGATGGCAGAAAGTCTGCGGCTTCCTTGCTGGGTTTGATAATTTTAGCGTTTCAATCCACTGCCACCCCGAAGGATGGCAGAAAGTCGTGGTAAAACCGGACAATATGCTGAAGTTGATGTGTTTCAATCCACTGCCACCCCGAAGGATGGCAGAAAGGGAGCGAGTAGCGCCTGGGCACGTATGAGTGCATGTTTCAATCCACTGCCACCCCGAAGGATGGCAGAAAGGCTGCCCTTCCATTTCGTGCGTACGCCACCATATGGTTTCAATCCACTGCCACCCCGAAGGATGGCAGAAAGGTAAAACAATCGCCGCTTTCAAGAGCCGATCTTAGTTTCAATCCACTGCCACCCCGAAGGATGGCAGAAAGGCCGCGCAGGCGGCATCGCTAGCGCAGGCGGCAAGTTTCAATCCACTGCCACCCCGAAGGATGGCAGAAAGAATACTTTTTCAATATTTGTATTCATTTCCCAATGTTTCAATCCACTGCCACCCCGAAGGATGGCAGAAAGGAGACGCCCATGCAGTCAATAACCCTAAGCCCTGTTTCAATCCACTGCCACCCCGAAGGATGGCAGAAAGCGGAAAACTGATCTCAAAATATGCGAAATACGAGTTTCAATCCACTGCCACCCCGAAGGATGGCAGAAAGGTTAGGGCACTTTCGAGCTTTTCGGCCGCGAAAGAGTTTCAATCCACTGCCACCCCGAAGGATGGCAGAAAGATGGCCGCTGATCGGCTCACCATTGAGCTAGCGCGTTTCAATCCACTGCCACCCCGAAGGATGGCAGAAAGGCCGATAGGTTTAAGTCGTGGTCACGTACAATGGTTTCAATCCACTGCCACCCCGAAGGATGGCAGAAAGCCTGTTCTGGGCGGCGGCGATTGCCCACCACAAGTTTCAATCCACTGCCACCCCGAAGGATGGCAGAAAGACGAAGTCAATTCGCTTTCGACCTGAACAGCAGGTTTCAATCCACTGCCACCCCGAAGGATGGCAGAAAGAAACCATGAACTACAGGATCGTTTTCAAAGACGCGTTTCAATCCACTGCCACCCCGAAGGATGGCAGAAAGTCTCGCCAAGCAAAAACCCAAGAAATTCGGCGATGGTTTCAATCCACTGCCACCCCGAAGGATGGCAGAAAGGCCAAACAATCGCAGAGATGGTCAAGAGATGGCGGTTTCAATCCACTGCCACCCCGAAGGATGGCAGAAAGCTCTGGCGCTTCATCATTGTCGATCCGGCAGGCGGTTTCAATCCACTGCCACCCCGAAGGATGGCAGAAAGGATCAGGAATTCGAATTCGGGCTGGATTTACGAGGTTTCAATCCACTGCCACCCCGAAGGATGGCAGAAAGCCGCGCACGTTGTTCTCATGCTTGAGCAGATCAGGTTTCAATCCACTGCCACCCCGAAGGATGGCAGAAAGAAACCATGAACTACAGGATCGTTTTCAAAGACGCGTTTCAATCCACTGCCACCCCGAAGGATGGCAGAAAGTCTCGCCAAGCAAAAACCCAAGAAATTCGGCGATGGTTTCAATCCACTGCCACCCCGAAGGATGGCAGAAAGCACATCTCTTTCGAAAACAAGGCCGCTGAAATGGAAGTTTCAATCCACTGCCACCCCGAAGGATGGCAGAAAGCTTGAAGCCCTCGCCGCATACGAGGCGTTTAAGAAGTTTCAATCCACTGCCACCCCGAAGGATGGCAGAAAGGCCGACCGATCCGATTTAGCAACGGAGTTTCACATGTTTCAATCCACTGCCACCCCGAAGGATGGCAGAAAGGCGGCTGCTCTCCCCGACTTATCCGCAATCATATGTTTCAATCCACTGCCACCCCGAAGGATGGCAGAAAGCCGCGCACGTTGTTCTCATGCTTGAGCAGATCAGGTTTCAATCCACTGCCACCCCGAAGGATGGCAGAAAGAAACCATGAACTACAGGATCGTTTTCAAAGACGCGTTTCAATCCACTGCCACCCCGAAGGATGGCAGAAAGTCTCGCCAAGCAAAAACCCAAGAAATTCGGCGATGGTTTCAATCCACTGCCACCCCGAAGGATGGCAGAAAGGCCAAACAATCGCAGAGATGGTCAAGAGATGGCGGTTTCAATCCACTGCCACCCCGAAGGATGGCAGAAAGCTCTGGCGCTTCATCATTGTCGATCCGGCAGGCGGTTTCAATCCACTGCCACCCCGAAGGATGGCAGAAAGGATCAGGAATTCGAATTCGGGCTGGATTTACGAGGTTTCAATCCACTGCCACCCCGAAGGATGGCAGAAAGCCGGAAAGTGGAACGCTTTGTACGGTCTTCACCAGGTTTCAATCCACTGCCACCCCGAAGGATGGCAGAAAGGAAACCGAACTGAAACACAACGTCGAATATCTGGAGGTTTCAATCCACTGCCACCCCGAAGGATGGCAGAAAGGTGCAAGTGGAAGCCGATCCTGCAAATGATTATCGTTTCAATCCACTGCCACCCCGAAGGATGGCAGAAAGTACTCAGGGCGATGGCTTTATCACTATTCCAGATGTTTCAATCCACTGCCACCCCGAAGGATGGCAGAAAGGACGAGCATCCGGTAGGAAGCTCGTAGGAAGACGAGTTTCAATCCACTGCCACCCCGAAGGATGGCAGAAAGCCGATACGAAATTGGCGGTCAAGACGGCTTACATAGTTTCAATCCACTGCCACCCCGAAGGATGGCAGAAAGCCTCTGCGCCCAGCTTCCTGAAAAATATTGCCTTTTAGAGGAAAAAGCGCAGACGTAGTCATAAGTTATAGTCCTTTTCAATAATAGCAACACCGCAGGTGTAATAATGCTTGTATTTCAGTACGATATAAAATTCGCAGACAGTCCGAGAAAACAACACCGCTATAATTATGCGTTCCTCCCCCTAGACAAGTGGGATTTTATCAGACAATCAATGGTTTTTCAAAGTCTACTGCCCTGAAACACCCGTACTCCTTGACATATAAATCAACAGGTTCAGTAAGACGGTAAAATCTCAAATTATCTTCATTCTCGTTTATCTCTTTTAGGAGTTTGCGTTCCAGTTCCTCATATTGCATTGGATTGACGCGGCACTCAAAAACAGATTGTTGAACACGCTGTCCAACAGCCTCGCAAATTTTTGCAACGCGGCGCAAACGCTTACGTCCCGCTTTGGTTAGCGTTGAAACATCATAAGTAATAATCACCAGCATTTTACCTCACAAGGAAAGGGACATAATTTTCTAAGTCTCCGCGAATAACTCGTGCGAGGATACGTGCCTGAACCATTGGGACAATTCCGAGTGGGATTTTCTGTCCTGTCAAAGGATAAAGGATTTCCTCCTGCTTTCGTTCTTGATAAGCAATAATAACCGTGCGTCGTGCTTCGTCTTTAAGCAAAACTGCACCACCTTCGCTTACTGTGAAGTCTCTGGCTTGAATTTGTTGTCGGTTAATTAATGTTAAAGCCATTCTGTCTGCCCAGATACTTCTGAACTCCTCCATCAAATCAAGAGCAAGTGATGCCCTGCCTGGGCGAGTGGTATGCAGAAAGCCGAGCTGAGGATCGAGGCCGGAAGACTCAACAGCTGAACGACAATCGTTCAAAAGCAAGGCGTAG
The DNA here is from genome assembly GCA_016699735.1 of Alphaproteobacteria bacterium. Classification (NCBI taxonomy): domain Bacteria; kingdom Pseudomonadati; phylum Pseudomonadota; class Alphaproteobacteria; species Alphaproteobacteria bacterium. Next base: position 646,416 of record CP065008.1, on the reverse strand, counting down.
ATAAAAGATATCAAGGCATTAAAACGATCCAGCGGCGGTCTGCGGGTTCGGTTATTCATAGTGAAAGCTTCTTTATCTTCAATCCTCAGAAGGTTCGAGACAACACCAAACCAGCGGGCGGCAGCATCGCCTTCTGCCCCGCGCAGGGTATCCATATTATCCAGATGCGGCAACTTGCGGACAACATGGCCGAAATAGAGGGCTTCTTCCCTTAAGCGTTTTACGTCTTCCGGCGGAATGTCTTTATTGTCACGCACTCCGCGCACCATTAAATGTCGCGTATTGCGGATTTTTCCGGCCAGCATATTCCGCGCAATTTTCAGGCAGAAATCTGGCTCACCCGCTTTGGCGAAATGTGCCTGACGGAGCAGAATATTTCCAGAAGTCGAGCCTTCCACACGCGCTTTGAATCGGCCATTCCGGTCAAGTAAAATGACCGAAACCCCATCATCGGCGCACCGATGAATGGCTGGAAGAGACATCCCCGCACTTCCAAAGCAAACGACGCTGCCAATGTGATGCAAAGGGACTTGAATTTTTTTTTGATGATCTACCTCTACACACAACGTATCATTTTCGAGGCGGACATATGCCGCCTCTTGCGTGACATAGAGCGTATTCAATATCTGTGGCATAGATTATTCGTCTTCTATTATAAAGAGTGTTGATATATTTTCGGCGTTACACGCATTTACAGCCGAAGGCTGGCATATTTCGATCAGAGAGCATTCCTTACAACGCGTATCTCGCACGGGCGGCGGCATCGTTCCTGTCCGCTCATGTTTCCGCATCATCTCCAGTATTTCCAGAAGCTTTGCGCGTAAAGCCTCATTAATCTCAACTTCCCGCCGTTGCCTGGAGGAGACATGGTAAATGGCTCCCATCGGCACGGGCCTGCCCAGCATTTCCTCAAGGCAAACAGCCTGCGCCGCGAGTTGTAATTCATCGTGCACCTTTGCGCGTTTTTTTCCGTGTTTATATTCTACGGGATAGATTGCGCCGTCGGAATGAAACTCCACGACATCCGCCTTGCCCACCAGATTGTATTTTAAGGAATAGAGCGGCAAGGAACGCTCAATACGGATATGCTTTTCCTGTTTGATGCTGTGGTCATCCACCAGCCTGTGTGCGGCACCGCCCCGCATGGTGTGGACGTTTTCGGCATATTGCTGCTCCAGATGGATCAACGCCCATTGCCTCGGACAATAGCTGTAATGCTCAATTGCTGAAAGAAATATGGATTCGGAAGAAGCAAAAGAGTTGGTCATTTTGCTTCTTCCGCTGATTGGCTTGTTTATGCAGCTTTCTTCAGTGCAGGAAGCTCAACAACACGCTTTAACGTCACACCTTGGGGGAGGTTATTGTCATCAATACTCACATCGTAATCCGCGAAGGAACGTGGGACATCGACGCCACTTCGACGGCTGACCTGAATACGGTCCAACAGGCTGTGTGCTGGGGCGTTGCCCAGCAGGTTATTATGCTGGAACACATAAAGACCGCGTGTGGTCATCTCCCCCCGCGCGGCAGAGCGGTCATGATCAAACATATTTGCTAGTGCCTCCAACAGTAAATCCATATCCCCCTGACTAAAGCCTGTTTGTTGTGCCAAATGGCCAGAGATAAAGCCATGCGCGACATATAGGCCGTAGGAAACAGTATGCTTACGTCCCATGGTGCGGTTGTCTCCATCCTGCTTTTCGGCTTCTTTCTCTGTGGCCACCGCCATGCGGGTGATTGAATGCTCCAATGCGACAATCGGGTCAACCGAGCGGGCAAAGGTTATTTGAACAGGGCCGCGCACCTGTCCGCAATTTACGCCCGTGGACATTACTGCTCCAAAAGTCCTAACATCATAAAAATTCTGGCACATCCAGTCCCGCGCCTTGGCAACGTCATCACCGCCGCCTTTGCGTTTTCCTTCCTTACCCTCAGAAATGTCAACGCCGATGGCTTTGTAAGCGCGTTCATGCGTTTTGTTTAAAACGGCCCTTTCCTTGACATAAATCTCAAAAGGCGGCTGTTCACCCTTCACGATTCCGACATAATTACGGATTTTGCGTTTCAGACATACATCGGTAATCAAGCCTTTACCCGTTTCCGCATCCATGCGCGGCAGGTTTCCGGCATCGGGATCACCATTAGGATTGCCGTCCTTCACATCGAAAATCAAAACAAATTCGGCACGGTTTACAGGGTTTGTGTTAGACATCATGCGGCTTCCTTCTCTTCGGTGTTGGCGGATTTCTTGGTAAAAAATTGTTGGCGCTGGTGGTAATAACCTATGGCAAACTGCCCCTGATCTTCCAACCTCAGGATATTGGGGTAACTTTTAATGTGGCCATGAATTTGAGCAATTTCTTTTTCCAAATTATAAGCCCGTCCTTTGTTATCCAATTTTGATAAATGGTGGTTTTTGAGTTTCATCAGTGTTGAGAATACGCATACAGGAGAAGAGCTTGCTGCCCCGTAATAGCGATCACGGATTGTGGCATTCAGTCCCGGATTTGCTTCTTCCTGTATTTTCTCCAGAACAGCAAAAAGCCTTCCCAGATTATAGCCTATATTGGCATTCTCAGGATCAAGAGCCATGGTTAATTCCCTTTCAGAGTTATGATAATAACGATTAGACCGATTCAAGCACGCCTTAATCAGCGCGGCACGGGCGTAGGATACATCCTGCGTGGCGCGGTTACGGCGAATGGCGGCTTGCAGCAGTGTTGCGGGATACGGCGTTCCCGAAATAATTGCTTTCATGGTATCTCCCGCCAGATTGGGCGGAATGTTCTTACTGTCTTCCTGCGTGGCGATGGAGGACAACAAGCGGAAAATGGAGAGGTATGGGCTAAGATGTAGGGCACGGCATATTTCCAGATCGTCAAAATGCTGTTTAATATGGCCGGATATTTCCGCAACAGTCGTTACGTGCCAGAATCGCACCGATATTCTCGCCGCGTTCGGCGCAAGGCCGAGGATATAAAATTTCGTATTTTCATCAGTTATTGGTTTTGCGCCTGATTGCGGCGAACGGTACAAAGCTTCCACCGCCTTCACTTGTCGGTCCGGGTTATCTTTCGAATCTGTGATAAGATCACCAAAAAAATCCTCGAACGGCGTATCTTTTTCCGCCCAGAATACCGTGGACGTATCACCCACCTGAATGCGCTGCTTTGAATCCTTACCCAGCAGCATATTCAATGCCGTTGTATAAGCAAAAGCCGCCGTTTTTCCTACAGGAGCATTCAAACCTTGTTGCTCTATGTACCCGTAAGATTCATAAGCTCGTTCGTTGAACGAAACAATCTTTGCGCCAGTTGATTTTGCATCCTTTATCCCTTTGATTGCTGGATGTAACCGCTCTATCTCCTGCCGTTCTCCTGTTATAAGACAAAGACCTATGCTTTGATCTGATTGAGATGAAACGGCTTTGCGGACAATTTCTTGAACTTCTTGTTTTTCTGCAATGATCCCAAAATCGCCTAAAATTTTGAAGGTACAATTCGTGCTTTTCTCTACTGTTACTTTCTTCCATTCTGAATGCTCCTGCACTTTCTGCTTTTGGTTTGCATCAGATAAGAAGGATAATATAGCATCTATGGGTTCAATTAGTTTTTCTCCAAAAACCTCTGTTAATAGATTACAAAATGCCAAGTGACGTTTTTGGACTTTTTCTTCTTCTTCACCGCGTAAACTAATGCCAAGAACATATTCCGTATTATCCCATAATAAATTAGCGACAGCTTTTCTACCCGCACGCCCTACATCTTTAGGCACAAGATAAGATTTTGCCCGCAGTTTCTTGCCCTCTGCTTCGCGGGTATCTTGCAAATCAATAAATTTTCCGTCCCTATCAATAACGATAACGAACGGGATTTCCTTGTACTCAAAACCTTCCGGCGCAATGCTGTCTGCGTCCAAGGCCGATTTTCGTTGATAGTATTCATAGAGGGATTGCAAGATCATCCGCGCACCTCCGCGCCATCAACCATAACCACCCCCTTATTCATGTAGGCGCGGAAAAACCGAGGCGTTGGCGGATTTTGCGTATAATCCATATCATACAGCATCCAGCCCAAATCTTCGCAGTTGCCTATGGGAGGCTTGCCATCATTGGCCGCCGTGACCAGAGAGAATGAGCACGGAAATTCGCGGCACCCCAGATAGGGCTGGTGAAAACTCTGCCCTTGCGCGGCGCGGCGTTCAAACATGGCTTCAAACTTTGCCACATTATCATCCGCACCCGCCTTATCCGTCATGAAAAAGGAGCCGTAAATGCGGTAGGCAACTTCTCGGAGAATTAGCCCTGCTCGTTGCTGCCTATCATCTTCGATATTTAGGCCCAATGCTTCTACTCCACCACCATTCATGGCGGTCTGAACATTTCGAACGGAAATTTTAGAGGCAACCTCATTGCGGCGGACAGAAAACCATTTGATGGGCTCTAGAACTTCAATTTTATGTATTTTCCATGCGATTGCAGGTTTCCACAAAATCGCTTCAAAAATTGCACGCGCGGCAGATGGCGTTATGACATCATAAGAAACGCGCTCAACCTTCATTTCGGGGCGGGTGAAGCAGGCGTATTCCCCCGAAACATGCAGACAAAAAATCCTCATATCAAATCTCTTAAAACACAAAATTATCCGGTGCGGATAAATTTATGTCATTTCCAATAAATCCCAATTCGCTATCATAAGACGATACATTTTTAGCAAAAAATACTCCAGAAATTATTTCTTCTATGTCGCCATTTCTGGCGCACATATCAAACCATGATATTGGTATATTAATGGTATATGGCTGCAGCTTACGATATACCCATCGCGTTTGTGGTTCGTTTTTCAATATATTCAGCCATTTTTGAATATCATCGTATTCAGGCTTATAAGTTACAATGATAGAAGCATTTGCAGTTTCATCTATGATCTTATATTTCCTTGCCGCTGCCTGAAATTCAAATTGAAAGCAATCTGACTTCAGATCGGCAAGAATACCATTCTTATCCAGAGTATTTACCTCATTGTAATAACTGTCAAAAAACCCCTTGAACATATCGAGCGTTATAGATTTTTCTCCATCTTCCTTAGCCAACCGCAAAATATTTTTCCCAGCAGATTCCGCTTTCCGCAAAGTTCCGATCGGAGCAGGTTTAGGCGGAACGAATACAAAAACTTGTCCGCCTTTATGTCCCAGCTTTCCTTCCCTGTTACACCGCCCTGCCGCTTGTGCAATCGAGTCCAACCCAGCCATAGCGCGGTAAACTATCGGAAAATCTATATCTACTCCCGCCTCAATCAACTGCGTACTGACAACCCTTGTGGGCAGGTTTTCAGACTTTATCCGCTCTTTAATTTCACTGATAAGTTTTTTTCTGTGCGCTGGGCACATCAGGGCAGAAAGATGATACAACCCGGTATCCCCGTACTGTTGTTTCAGAAGTTTATATAAATTCCGCGCATCATCGCGGCGGTTGACAACGCATAGGACGCGTTTGTGCGTCTCCATTTCTTGTGCAATATCCTCCCATTCTCTGGTCTTATTCAAATCTTCAGGAAAATGGTAGGCCACACGCTCCAGTTTCTTGGACAGGCTTACAGGATCATCTATAATTTCAAGCATATCATTCAGCCCATGCTTTTTGAGGGCTGGCACAGCACTTGAGCGGGTCAATGCCGGCTGGGTTGCTGTGCAAAATACCAAAGTCGCTTTATAAGAAAGGGCAAGCTGTTCTATTGCCTTAAGTGTTGGAAGCAGCAAATCTACGGGAAGAAGCTGCGCCTCGTCCAGAATAGCAACGCTATTAACGATATTGTGCAATTTCCGTACACGACTCGTTCGTGCGGCAAACAGAGACTCAAAAAATTGAACATTCGTTGTTACAATTATAGGCGCGTCCCAGTTTTCGCTGGCAAGGCGGCTGCGTGATGTTTCGCTGCTCCCATCGTCGAAATTGCTATGATGTTCGATGACGTTTTCTTCTCCGAATATATCTTTGAAAACTTTGGCATTCTGCTCGATGATGCTTGTATAGGGAATGACATAGATAATTCTTGATTTTTTATGCTTCAAAGCATGATCCAGGGCAAAGGCCATGGACGATAATGTTTTCCCCCCTCCTGTTGGGACCGTGAGAGAAAACAGTCCTGATCTTTCTGATGCCTTCGCACGACACTGCGCCAATATATTCGCACGGAGAATATTCAACTCACCTTGCATACCTGCTAAAGAAATAAGATGTTTACTCAATTTTTCTTGTAATTCTGCTATAGAACAAAAATTCACCTTCCGCTGGTTGGATTTTTGTACATTCATAAATGCTTCAGTATCCAGAAAATCCGCATCAACCAAGCAGGAAAAGAGCATTCGAACCCAAAGTGAATGTCCAAAATCTGCAGTTGCCCAAGCTGGTGGACGCGAAGAGGGAGTGTGTTGATTCAAGGCAGGTAAATTTAAAGTAGTTAAATATTTCAAACGCTCTTTTTCTTCCGGTTCTGCCAATCTGTGTTGCAGGCAGGTTTTACCTGAGGGTTCTGTACCATGCCAATCCAAAAGACCTGTATGGTGTCCTGCAATCAAGTATGCAAGAATTCGCCCCCTTTTTTCGAAACTATCAATCGCATATAATGCTCCTGCAGAGGAATGATTGACGCGCCCTTTTCCTTTTTTTGTGTTTTGATCTTCAAGGTGCGCTTCTGAATCCTGATATATATAGTTTTGGAATTCAGGATGAAATTTCCCAATGTCGTGCCACATTCCAGCTATATAGGCCCAATCGCCGCAATCAAAGGACTTGGCAAATTCAGACGCTTTTTTGGCAACACACTCCAAATGATCGTCCAGAAGATGAATCTCTGTGTTGTTATTGGGGTTAATATGTGCTGCTGCAGTTCTGGTCGATCTATCTTTCATGAGCTTATTTCAATACATTCAATATTAGCGCTGTAAATTGTTTATCAAAAAATCGCTTTCTTGACTTGTTCACTGAGAAGATGCAACCTTTTTTCATCATATTGTAGCCGTGTCGGATACGTTGCTATGATAAGGTGTCCAAAAGACACCGCAAAGTTTCTGCCCCCGTCTGGTTTTCCAGCGGGGGCATCTTTATAAAAAGGCGCTTTAACAAATAGCTTTGGGGGCATTATTGGGGGCATTTTAAACTTCGAATTATATTATTTTCTTTTTATTCAATTTACTATCGTTCATTTATGAAGCCCTTCACTGCTCCATTTATCCACCCGATATAATCCGAAAATGTCCAGAAAACCTTGAGCTTCAGAGGTTTTCGCTTTTCTTGTAAAACTGCCAATCAAATCCAGTTACCGCTTATTAAAAAGGGTATAATCCCCATCAATAGAGGTCAGATAAAAGAGACATGGAAGACAGCGAATTTTCGTCTCTCTCCGGGTTTTGGACCGGAGTCTATGATTATCCGGGCAATGTCGATGATGCCGTGCCCTTTAACGCCATTATTATAGATATTACCGGTTCGATTTCCGGCGAGACCGACGAACCGAACACGATCACTCCCGCAGCCGTTGACAGGCTATGCGCTCAACTCTCAGGTTTGCGGGACGGTCAGTCCGTTATTTTTATAAAAACCTATGAGTCATTGCCTGATCTAGGGCATCAACTGAGATATGCAGGTACAGTGAACAGCGCGTTCACAAAAATTGAAGGACAATGGAACTCAATAGAACATAAATCATGGTCCGGTCCTTTTGTTATGAACCGCTCCGGGCATAAAAAAAGAGAAGAACGTAAAATAAAGCAAAGTGAGGACGTTTTTGAACGTCAGACCTGATTTTAGGTGTTGGAGATGCCTTGGCCGTTCTTGCGTCGCCGTTGTTTTTATGAATCAACTTCTGTAAAGTCAGTCTCTCCAATCAAATTTGTACAAGCAGGAAGCAAAGGCAGTGCAGGACGATTATCAGGCAGGCCTAGACGGCCGAACCCATTACACTGGGCAGCATTCTGCGGACTATCAGCGCGGCCTGGCGGAAAGAGAAGGGCGCACAGGGGCCTATTTTAAGGATACTGCCGATGCCATGGGCATGGGTGCGTCCTCCATGGGCGGGGGGTTTCTCATTATACTTATGCTTATGCTGTCGAGCGTTCTGCTTGCGATTTCTCTCTGCCTTTTTCCCCTCGCCGGCGGTTTTACTTTTCTGATCTATTTGGCTCTCTACAATATTTTTTACGACCCCATGGTGAATGAAACGGTTTACCTGCTGGTTTTTATGATGCCGGGGTTCATTATATTCACCTTTTTCATTCAGATTGAAGGCAATCTTGCTACGGTAAAGTTATACCGGCGGTTCCGGTATCTCTGGCGTATGACCGCCGTCACCATTACCGGTTATTCTGCGGCCATTCTCATCACCGAGCCGGATGGGCCAGTGCTTGAGGGCAGTTTAAGCGAGCTTCTTCCTCTTAGCCACATCCTGACCATTCTGGTCTGCTTAACCTGCACCCACTTTGTTTCTCGATGGCTGGATAGACAATATCAGGGCATGGATGCAAAGATTGGCGATCTTTTGTCCAGACCTGCCTTTACGTTCAAAAGAGCGGCAGTTCTCGCCGATTACGCCGCGTTCGAGCGTAAGCATTTTCCCAAAAAAGAGGCTCAACCGGAAGAAAAGAGCTGATAGAGTGTGCTTATGGGCAGAGATTTGGTATTGCGCACCGAACAGGGATGGTTCTTCGATCGGCTTGAACATAATTTGTACCTAAAGGCGGCAAGTAAACTCTATAGTTTGACTTAGCTATAAACTTGAGGAGATTCCATGCAGCTAGGACGAAGCGTTTTTATGTGGGGCTTGGTGACGCTTTTCTTTGTTCCCGCAGCACTCCACGCTGAAGATGCGCCGCTTAGTTCCGCCTCTTCCGCCTATTCGTTTAGTTTTACAGATATTCAAGGAAACGACCTGCCGCTTTCGTCGTTCAAGGGCAAAGTCGTCCTGGTGGTTAATACCGCCTCGCATTGCGGGTTCACGCCGCAGTACAAGGATCTGCAGACACTTTATGAGACTTATAAGGACAAGGGGTTTGTCGTGCTCGGTGTGCCGTCGGGCGATTTCGGCGGGCAGGAGTTCGGCACCGAAAAAGAGGTGCAGAGCTTCACGGAACAGGAGTACACGATCACCTTCCCGCTGACCTCGATTACAAAAGTTTCCGGCTCCGAGGCGCATCCGTTTTATGTCTGGGCGGGGGAACAGGCCGGTTTCTGGGGCCACCCGCAATGGAATTTCCACAAATACCTGATCGGGCGGGACGGGCATTTCGCCGGATGGTTTTCGACGGCGACTGTACCTACTTCCTCGGTGATGATTGAGGCGATCGAGAAGGAACTTACTTCTGATCCCTGATGTCTTTTGATCTATACTGCTTCACGGTCACGAAAGGATAAAGCGCACGCCCATGTTTTCATTCAAAGAACGGCTGGTCTACAAGCATGAGGAACGCCACTATGTGAGCCGCACCGGGTGGCTGCGTGCCGCTGTGCTTGGGGCCAATGACGGGATCATCTCGGTCTCCAGCCTGGTGATCGGCGTTGCGGCGGCGGCGGCGAACCCTTCTGAAATCTGGGTGGCAGGGGTGGCCGGTCTTGTGGCCGGGGCGATGTCCATGGCGGCGGGCGAGTATGTTTCCGTGTGTTCGCAATCCGATCTGGAGAATGCCGATCTGGAGCGCGAGCGCAAGGAGCTTGCCGAAACACCGGATTTTGAATTGCAGGAGCTGGCAGATATTTATATCGGGCGCGGCGTTGAGCCTGAACTGGCCCGTGAGGTTTCCCGGCAGATGATGGCGAAGGATGCGCTTGGCGTTCACGCACGGGAGGAGCTTGGGATTTCCGAGCTTACGACCGCCCGGCCGCTACAGGCGGCCATTGCCTCCGCCGCCGCTTTTTCCTGCGGGGCGCTTTTTCCTGTTGTTTCGATCTTCCTTTTGCCGGAAGCGATTTTTGTTCCCGCCTGCTCCTTTCTGAGTCTTCTTCTGCTGGGATTTCTGGGCTCTCTGGCCGCACGGGCGGGCGGGGCGCCGGTGCTTAAGCCGTCCCTTCGCATCATGTTCTGGGGCGCTGCGGCCATGGGGTTTACTGCGCTGATCGGGCATTTGTTCAATCAAACTTTGTGAATACGCTAAAAGGGGTAGGGGTTTCCGTAAGCGAAATCGTTAAAAATGTCCGCCCTTGACTCCGGTCAATGCGGAGAACGCCGCGTTATGCTTTGGTGGTCGGGTCTTTCCGATTTATTTACATGAAAGGACCGATCATGAAACTCACAGGACCGCTTTTTGAGCAAGGATTCAGCGCCGCCGAGGCGGAGGCGACGCTCCTGCGCGGGCAAAAGCCGCCGCGTCTCTGGGTCATCACTGCGGATGAGGGGATTGCTAAGTTTTTCCGGCGGGAGAGCGGTCGACTGATTCTGATCGGCGAGGCCGTGCCGGAGGAGAGCCTGCAGGGCGACCTGAGCAATGCGAATGTCGGGAGGGTGGTGAGTTCGGGCGGCGGCGGCACGGTGATGCATAAATACGAGCCGCATATGGAGGCCGGACGGCAGGATGCTGTGCTCTTTGCCAAGGATTTGGCCGTTTTTCTTGAAGAGGCCGTGAAGGCGGAGGCTTTCGAGAAGCTGGTGCTTTTTGCCGCACCGCGGATGCTGGGCTATCTGCGGGCTGCGCTTTCCGATCCTGTAGGCCGACGGATCGCCTACGAGGCGGACAAGGATTACACAAAGCTTGGGAGCAAAGCTTTAAGCTCTAAAGTCAATGCTGTTATATGAATTTTTTGGATACCTCATTCGTCAAGATATTAAAAAAGCCGGAAATTTCCGGCTTTTTCTGTTCCTGATACCGTTGGTTAGTGTGCGCCCTCTTCGGGTGCGGGCTCTCCATCCGCAGGAGCTTCTTGAGCAGGAGCTTCTTGAGCAGGCGCTTCGCTTTCAGAGGGGGTTTCGGCGGTCTGCGTCTGTCCTTCCGAAGACTGTTCCGCGTCGGCAGCCGAATCTGCTCCTTCCGTCTGGGTTACCGCAGCCTCGCCCTGGCCCTCAACTGCTTCCGCCGGGGGAGCCTTTTGAGCAATCGGTATAAACTTTATAAGCTGAACTTTTTCTACAATATTGTTTCCAAACTGGTGGATCAAAATGACCGTTCCGAGAAAAATAAACAAAACAACAAGCAGAGAGAAATAGAGCCGTCCAGCTCGGCTTTTTCCTTCCGGGCTTTGAGGGTCGGGGTAGTTGTTCGGATTATTCGACATTTTGTTTCTCCTGTCAGTCCAATATATTATTTTATATGATAAGGCTTTTGCCAAGCCTATGAAACTTGCGCCCTCATCATGTCTTATTTGGAATCACTTTGCAAATGCTCTCTTTCCCAGTCTGGCGATTATTTAAAGTAATATTTTTTATGTAAATGATGTGGGTTTTCGGTTTATGCTTTGCTGGGACTTGCAGTAAATTTTAAAGTATATTTCTTGCGACCCTTCTAAAAAAAGGCACAATGATTTCTGATTTTTCCCCCGGATATTAAAATATGTCTTTTCGGCACTTCTTTCTGGTTACTGCACTCGTGTTTTTCTGCCCTTTCATGTTTTTTCATGCTTTGGCACAGACTGCCAACGCCCCCGAGAAGCTGCATGAAACTCTGACCGAGAAACAGAAGCAGTTCGAGGAACTTGAGGCTCTTTTCAACAGTGATTCTCTTGAAACCCCTACGCTCCTTGAAAAGCGTCAAACCATAAAAGATTTAAGGGCTGAAGTTCAGGCCTTGGCGGATTCCATCAAGCCTGCGCGAGACGCCATTCTTGCCGATCTCAATGACCTTGGATCGCCTCCCCAGTCGGTTGAAGGGGTTCCCTTCATCCCCGAACCTGAGAATATCCAGCAGCTTCGCACACAACTCAGCGAACAATCCAGTGCGCTTGAAGGATTGGCGATTCAGGCAGACGCCCTGATTTCCAAATCCCTGCGGCTTCAGGAACGCATTGTGACGCTTCGCAGGGATAAGTTTCTCAGCCGGATTCTGGAGAAGCAGCCCTCCCCCTTTGCCCCGGAGCTTTGGGCCGCCGCCAAAGAAAATATAGAAACACAATATGCAACTCTTAGTTCCTCTCTTGAAACGATCCGGCAGCAGAATCCTTCTTATGCTGCTTTGATTGCCACGATCTTTGCTTTTATCGCCGTGCTTATCCTTGTCAGAGTCTTGTCCCTGCGGTCCCTGACCCGGAAAATCACGGAAAGCCCTCAACAAGGTCAGGAGAGCCGATTTGCCAAAGCCTCCCTGTCCTCCCTGGTCAGCATGGTGATCACTCTGGTCGGGTTTTCGTTCATCCACCAGTCTTTTGTCGCGCAGGGTGTGATTCACGAGAATAATCTCGCCTTTTCCAACCAGTTGATCCTGCTGTCGTGCTTTCTGATTTTCAGTTTTATCGTCACCGCACGGCTTACGGTCGCGGGCATCATCCGCCCCGTGACAAAATTTCTGTCCTGCTTCGTGGCCTTTCTTTACGCGATCGACCAGATTGCGCTGGAGTTCGGGGGAACGGTCGGCGCCGCAGTGGAAATCGCCGTCCTGCAGAGCTACTTTGTCACCAGCCTTTTTGCCGCGGTGATTTTTATCGGTTCCCTTTTCGCTTTCCGCGCCTGCGGCAAGGGTATGAAGTTTCTTATTCCCCCATGGGGCTTTCTCCTTTTTGCCGGGATCGGCGTTTTTCTTCTCGCTGCGAACCTTTTCGGCTACGCGGCCCTGACGCGCATGGTGTTCGAGCGTTTCACCGTTCTTGCGTCCTTCCTTGTCTTTATGCTGATGATCCGCTCGGCCGCCCGGTCCTTCCTGCGACAGATCGACGGGCTTTTTCACAAACCTGATCCCGAGTCGGGCAAGGAGGACGAGCGGCTGATGCTTTTCTGGCTCAGCCTGACGCTCGATCTAGTGATTTTCTTCCTCTGCCTGCCGCTGGCTGCCGGACTGATCGGCGTGGACTGGCAGGAAGTGCAGGATTGGGCCACCCATGCTTTTTGGGGGTTCAGCATCGGCAACGTGAATATTTCGATCGCCAATATGGCGATCGGGCTATCCGTCTTTCTTTTGCTTTTATTTTTCACACGGATTTTTCAGCGTGTGCTGAAGGAAAAAATCCTGCCCAAGACGCGTCTGGACTCTTCCATCCGGCAATCCCTTGTGCAAATTCTGGGCTATCTCGGCCTGTGCGTAGCCATGATGGCGGGCGTCTCGGCGGTCGGGTTCGATCTGAGCAACCTCGCACTGATCGCTGGGGCACTTTCCGTAGGTATAGGTTTCGGACTGCAGAGCATCGTGGGCAATTTCGTCTCCGGCCTGATCCTGTTGTTTGAACGCCCCATAAAGGTCGGGGACTGGGTGATCCTGAATTCCGGCGAGGGGATCGTCAGGAAGATCAGCGTTCGCGCCACCGAGATCGAAACGTTCGACCGTACATCCATTATCGTGCCGAATTCGGAGTTGATCTCCTCGGCGGTCAAAAACTGGAACTATAACGACCGGATCGGGCGCGTTGTCATTCCTGTCGGCGTTTCCTATAAATCCGACCCGCGGCGGGTGCGCGAAATTCTTCTGGAATGCGCGAAGGAACATCCTTCCGTGCTCTCGCATCCGACGACTTCGGTCTATTTCAAGGATTTCGGGGACAGCGCCCTTTTGTTTGAACTGCGAATCTTTATCCGCAATATCCGTGACATCTATGATGTTTCCACCGACCTGCGCCTGATGATCTGGGACCGTTTCAAGGACGAGAAGATCGACATCCCTTTCCCGCAGAGCGACCTGCATATCAGCCCGAACGAATTCGAAAAGGTGATGGAGCTTTTCTCCGCCGCGCAGAAAGGACTAATCAACAATGGATAATCCCGAAGGCATCCTTCACGCGTTTAAAATCCTCCCCGATGGCACGGCGGAAGCCCTTGGCAACGGCATTCTCTCCGAGGCCGTGAGAAGCCGCGAACTCTCTTGGGTTCACCTCGACGCCCGCAACAAGAAGGCGCGGGAGTGGCTGGCGCGTGAGATCGATTATCTGGACTCCCTGATTATCGACGCCCTGCTGGCGGAGGAGACACGGCCACGGATGGTCGAGCATTCCGACGGGCTGCTTTTGATCCTGCGCGGGATGAATTTCAACCTTAACGCCGATCCCGAGGACATGGTCTCGCTGCGGCTGTGGATCGACCCTTACCGGATCATCAGCGTCCAGCGTCGCCCGGTGAAGGCCGTCGAGGATATCGCCGCAGCCCTCAGCTCCGGCAAGGGGCCGAAAAATGCGGGTGCGTTTCTTTCTGCGCTTACGCATCAGATGTTTGAGCGCATGGAACCCGTCCTCGACGATCTCGAGGAGCGGACGGATACGCTGGAGGAAGAAATCATCGAGAGTCCGGAAGTCGAGGAGCGGCAGATGATCATCGAACTGCGGAAGGAGGCGATTATCTATAAGCGCTACCTTCTGCCGCAGCGGGATGTGCTGATCGGACTGCGGAGTTCGCCGCTGCCGTGGATCGAGGCGCTGCACAAACGTCAGCTGCAGGAAACGCTGGACCGGGTGATCCGGTATATCGAGGATCTGGACTCGCTGCGTGAGCGGACGCAGATCATCAAGGACGAGCTGGTCAATATGCTTTCCGACCGGATGAACCACAATATGTATGTGCTGTCCGTGATCGCGGCGATTTTTCTGCCGCTGCATTTCATGACCGGACTTTTGGGGATGAACGTTGCTGGGATTCCAGGGGCGGAGAACCCTTTCGCGTTCTGGATTTTCCTCCTCATCGTTGCGGGGGTCGTGGGGCTGCAGATCGCGGTGTTCAAAAAAATGAAGTGGTTTTGATATGAACGAATTTACCTATGAATGGGAGGATGAAATCTCTTTTTTAGGTGGTGCACGCATTGGTTTAGCGAATGCCACTTGGCCTTTTGCAACTTTAAAAGCAAAAAAAAACAAGGTTACCCTCAGAGTTTTGATTTTTGGCACCTACAGTTTTTCACCGGAACAAGTGGTAAACTTGGAGACTTTTCGACGCGGTGTTCTCATTCAACATAATGTGGCCGAGTATCCCAAGCATATCGTATTCTGGTCCGTCAAGAATCCTGTCGCCGTTATTGAAGATGTTCTTTCTCTTGGTTTTTTATGCAAGGGAGTTGTGGGAAAAAAACGATCCGGGTTTTCTTTAAAGCTTTTTCCTTTGTTTACTTTTTTTCTATTATTAAATCTTATTTTTTTCTATTTTGATTCTATGGGACTTATTGTTCATAGCCGCCATCCGCTAGGTATTATAGACTTTTTCTTTTTGGGGCTGGTTCTTCTTTTTTGTCTCTGCCTAAAATACAGTAAGGCGTTTGCAAAAATTTTCCTGAACCGCGGTAGACATATCGGTGAAGTTGTTCATGCCTTGAATTTGGGATCCTTTGTTACGAGCGCGATAATAATTATAGGCCTTTTATCTAATTTTTTTATGTCGTTAGTATTGAGATAATGCTGTTTAAACCCACTTGTGGAACACAAAAAACGCGCCTGCGACGATGAAGGCAAATCCCACGATGTGATTCCACTGCACCTGCTCGCCCAGATAGAGGACCGAGAACACCATAAACACGAGGAGCGTAATCACTTCCTGCATCGTCTTGAGTTCGGCGGCGGAGAAATGGGCGTGGCCGATGCGGTTGGCCGGAACCTGCAGGCAGTATTCGAAAAAGGCGATCAGCCAACTGATGAGGATGACGGTTATGAGCGGCGCGGCCTTGTATTTCAGATGGCCGTACCAGGCGAAGGTCATGAAAATATTCGATCCGAGCAAAAGAAGGATCGTGAAAACGGGCGCGGGGATCATCACAGAAAACCTTTCGGCTGGAGGGAGGGTTAGTAAATGCCCCCCGTTCCGGTATCCACGCCGGGCGATTCCTGAGCCGGGGGTGGCTTGTAGGGGGCGTCGGGATTGTAGGGCGGGATATCCTCGCCGGGGTAGTCGCCGCTGGCGGGGGTGTAGGAGTCGGCGTAGTCGTAATTGTAAGAGGGCAAAACCCTGATTCCGCCCTCGTCGAGCATATACATTTCATCCGTCGGCTCGGTTCCAGCCTTGAAGGCTTCCCAGATCACGTTGCCGTCACCGGGATTGGCGCGGGCGCCCGTCTTGGCATTCACCATCACGTTGCGGATGCCCGATGGGCGGCGGAAAGGCACGGGGGGCTGACCTTCCAGCGCCTCCTCCATGAAGTCCTTGAAGATGGGAACGGCGACCGAGGCGCCCTGCTCCTTCTTGCCCAGTGAGCGCGGATTATCGAAGCCGACGAACACACCGACGGTCAAATCGGGAGAGAAGCCGATGAACCATGCATCGTTGGAGCGGTTGGTGGTTCCGGTCTTTCCGGCGAGGGGACGGTTCAATTCCTTGATCTTGGTTCCGGTGCCGCGCTGGACCACGCCCTCAAGGATGGAGACCATCTGGTAGGCGGTGCGCTCGTCGCCGATCTGCTCACGGGTATCGGCGATTTCCGGGGCGCCCTGCCCCTCCCATTTCATCAACGGGCCGCAAAATTCGCATTTGCGGTCGTCATGGCGGAAGATCGTCTTGCCGTGGCGGTCCTGCACCCGGTCGATAAAGGTCGGGCGGATTTTCTTGCCGCCATTGACCAGCATGGCGTAAGCGGTCGTCAGGCGCAGGAGTGTGGTTTCGGAAGCGCCGAGGGCATTGGACATCAGGGGTTTCATTTTATCCGTAATGCCGAAATGGTCGGAATATTTCGCCACAAGTTCGGTTCCAAGGAAATTGGCGAGGCGCACGGTCATCTGGTTCTTGGATTTTTCCACGCCGACGCGCAGGGTTACAGGGCCGTAGGACTCACCTGAATAGTTTTTCGGGCACCATTGGTGGCCGGGGCGGTCCTCGAAGCACATGGGCGAATCGAGGATCAGGGTTGCAGGGGTGAAGCCCTTATCGAGGCCAGCCAGATAGACGAAGGGCTTGAAAGCGGAGCCGGGCTGGCGCTGGGCCTGGGTGGCGCGGTTATATTCGCTGGTACCGTATTTCCAGCCGCCCTGCATGGCGAGGATGCGGCCCGTATGCGGGTCGATGGCGATGAGCGCGCCCTGCACGTCCGGAATCTGGCGCAGGAGATAGATGCCCTCGAAAGTTTGTATTTCCGGTGTTTTTCCGGCTTCCTTTTCCTCGGCGGTCAGTTCCTTTTCCTTCGGCGGCTTGGGTTCGACCATGATCACATCGCCGACATCTGCGACCTGCTTGACGGAAGAGACCGCCGCGCCGAGAGAATAGCCTTCGTTCAGGTATTTCTGCGCCCATTTGACGTCCTGCAGTTTGAGTTCGCCCTCTTTGTCTGTGAGAAAGCCAAGCTTTGCCGATTCCTTGTTGCTTTCGAGGACTACCGCGAGTTCCCATTCATCCAGCATAGCGGGCGGGCGGGCCACCTGCTTGAGCTGGGTGCGCCAATCCTCCATGCTCTCGAACCTGACTATGGCCCCGCGCCAGCCGTGTCGCGTATCGTAGGCCATCAGACCCTCGCGCAGGGTACGCTCGGCAATGTCCTGTAATTTCGGATCGACGGAGGTTTTTACGACAAGACCGCCGGTGTAGAGGCTTTCCTGGCCATATTTTTCGCCCAGTTCACGCCGGACTTCTTCGGCGAAAAAAGGCGCGTCCACCACGGCGCTCTGATCCTTTTTGGCCATGACAAGCGGCGAGGCGATCGCCAATTCGGCTTGTGCTCGCTTGATGTAACCATCTTCCTGCATCCGTTTGATGACGTAGTTCCTGCGCTCGACCGCCTTATCGTGGTTGTGGACCGGATGATAATTGTTCGGTGCCTTCGGAAGTGCCGCGAGATAAGCGGCCTCGGCAATCGTCAGTTCCTCGAGAGATTTATTGAAATAATGCTCGGCGGCGGCGGCAACGCCATAGGCTCCGCCGCCAAGGAAAATCTGGTTGAGGTAGAGTTCAAGGATATGATCCTTGCTCATCATCTGTGTCATTTTATAGGAGAGGATGGCCTCACGGATTTTTCGTTCGTAGGTGGTTTCATTGCTCAGGAAAAAGTTCTTGGCCACCTGCTGCGTGATGGTCGAGGCACCCTGAGATCTTTTGCCGGTGCCCTTATTCCTTAAATTGGTTATCAGGGCGCGGGCTGTGGCGACAAAGTCAATGCCGCTGTGCTTGTAGAAATTCTTGTCCTCGCCCGCGATAAAAGCGTTCTTGATGATGTCGGGAATCGATTCGATGGGGATGAAAATCCGCTTTTCTTCGGCGAACTCCGCCAAAAATCGCCCATCTCCGGCGTACAGGCGGGTGACAATCGGCGGCTCGTAATTGCGAAGTTGGGTATAGTCAGGCAGATCCTTGCTGTAGTAGCTGATGATATAGGCTACGCCTGCGACCCCGACGATCACGCCTATGACAAACAGGGAGAGAAGCCCCAAAAAGACGTTCCTGAGATATTTCATGGTTTACTTGCGGATTCCGCCGATTTTATGCCTTGGTCATCCTAGCAGAAGGAGCGTTCTAGCACATCCTCTTTTGAAAAGAAAACCGGAAATTATGGCAATAATATTCTATATTTTCTGGTGGCTGGTGATCGGGCCTTCGGCGCGGCCATGAATGAACTGGTCCACATAGGGGTTGCCGGAATGGTCAAGCTGTTTGACCGGGCCGCACCAGACAATCTTCCCCTCGTAGATCATCGCCACTTCATCGGCAATCTTGCGGACGGATGACATATCGTGGGTGATCGACAGGGCGGTCGCCCCCAATTCCTTCACGCATTTGATAATCAGTTCGTTGATGACATCCGCCATAATCGGGTCAAGGCCCGTGGTTGGCTCATCAAAAAAGATAACCTCCGGGCTGGTGGCAATCGCCCGCGCCAGACTGACTCGCTTTTGCATCCCCCCGGACAGCTCGGCGGGCAGAAGGTTGCCGATTTCCGGTTTTAAGCCTACGGCGGCGAGTTTTTCCATGGCGATTTCGCGGGCCTGCTTTTTGGGCATTTGTCGGCCGTGAATCAGGCCGAAGGCTATGTTTTCCCAAATTTTAAGAGAGTCAAACAACGCCCCGCCCTGAAAAAGCATCCCGAATTTATGCATCAACTCGTCGCGCTTGGCCGCGCTCACCCTGACGCTTTCCTCGCCGTCGATCAGGATTGATCCGGAGTCCGGCTCCAGCAGGCCGAGGACGCATTTGAGCATCACCGATTTTCCGGTTCCCGATCCGCCGATGACCACGAGGGACCGGCCTTTTGGCACTTCCAGGTTAAAGTTTCTCAGGACATGGTTTTTGCCGAAGGCCTTGTTCACGTCGCGCAGGATGATCTTGTTTTCCGCCGCATTCGGTTTCTGTGACGGTGCTTCATTTCTTTGAGAGGCGCTTGATTTTTCTCCAACCGATTTCATGAGAAAAAGACCTGCGTGAGGACGTAGTTGAAAATCAGGATCAGGATGGAGGCTGAGACGACCGCGTTGGTTGTCGCGGCGCCGACGCCCTGCGCCCCGCGCTGGGAATAAAATCCGTGGTAGCAGCCCATGACCGAGACGATGAAGCCGAAGGCTGCGGCCTTGTAAAGGCCGGACATGACGTCCATATATTCGAGAATATCCCAGGTCTGGTGCAGATAATTTTCCGGGCTGAAGCCGAGACGGTAGATCGAGACAATATATCCGCCCATCACGCCGATGATATCGCCGATCAGCACGAGGATAGGCAGCATGATCGTTCCGGCGATCACCCGCGGGGCGATGAGGTATTTGAACGGGTTAACGGAAAGAGTCCGCAGCGCATCAATCTGCTCGGTTACACGCATGGTGCCGATTTCCGCTGCTATGGAGGCACCGACGCGTCCGGCGACCATCAGGCCCGCCAGAACGGGGGCCAGTTCCCGGGTGATCGAGAGGACCACGACCCCCGCTATCGCGCTTTCGGCGTTGAAGCGGGTGAAGCCCGTATAGCTTTGCAGGGCCAAAACCATCCCGGTAAAGAGGGCGGTCATGCCGACAACGGGAAGCGAATAATAACCGATGTCAATGAGTTGCCGCGCCATCTGCGATGGGAAAAAGGGCGGGGAGAAGCAATGGCCCAGCGCCCGGACCATGAAAAACGTCAGATTGCCGATCGCCTCCGTGAAGGCCAGAATACCCCCGCCCAGATACTGGCAGAAGTTCAGAAGCAGCGTGAGGGGATTTTTCCCTTCCGTGCTTTGACTTGACTCAACCTGTTGCGCGGGCGCCGACATTTTTCCTCTCAAGCGGAAAACACTAGAGGAAATGACTTTTGACGTCCAGACGCAAACTTGCCTAAAAAACGGTTTACATTTTTTCCCGAACCGCCAAAACTTAGCCGATGAAAATCATCCCGCCTGAGGATCTGGTTTGCATGAATGCGCTGGCGGCGAAGGTTCCTTTGCGCGTCGATCTGGCCTATGCGCGGGCGGATAATTTTTTGTTCGGGGAGAGACTCTACCGGACCGACGCCCAGCTTTACCTCCACAAGCTTCTGGCCGATGTTGTCGTCCACGCTGCAGAACTTGCGTTTCAGAGACACGGCTTGACGCTTGTGCTTTATGACGGGCTGCGGACCGTGGAGGCGCAGCAGAAAATGCTTGAGACGCGGCGGGTGAAGGAGAACCCGCATTGGGTTGAGAATATCCCGCGCCTGCTCTCCCGCCCCGGCGAGGGGGGGCATCCGCGAGGGATGGCGGTCGATTTAAGTCTGCTTGATAGTGATGGACAGGCTTTAGATATGGGAACCGTCTTCGATTTTCTGGCCGAAAATCCCGATGCCGCCCATAATCCCGCCCACCGCGACCATCCGCAAACCGAAGCGGTACAGTCCCACCGGGATATTCTGGATCGGGTGATGTTGGAGGGGGCGAAGAAAGCCGGACGGGTGCTTTTTCCTCTTCCGCAAGAATGGTGGGATTATCGGCTTCCAACCGAATTTTTCATTCAGTATGCGCCGCTTTCCGAGGCTGATCTGCCCCCGGATCTTCGGCTTCTTTGAAGTCTTTATATCTTAAATAACTGATTTATATTGTTTTTTAGTAGGTTAGAGTGCGTAACAATCTTGCTGAAAAACTTGCAATAATATGGAATCTCGACTAGAATGGGAAAAAATGACGTTTATGTTAATTCTTGGCAGTCTTAACATTTTAGAAAATACGGGCCATAGTTAAGAAAATATAGGGTGTGATATGACGACCAACGCCGATCATTTTAAGAATCTCCGTAATGTTCTGCTCGCCGAACGAGAGCGCCTTGGGATTACGGTTTCCAGGGACGGTATCGGTGCCCCCAGTTCCAGTGGTCCTATTAACGCCGGGATGAGCGAGGCTCTTGAGCAGTTGGTGCTTCTCGCCCAGCTTCATGCGGGGCGCACCGAAGATAACATCACCCGCGGGTATTCCGAAGCGAATATCGCTCTCGTGCGACAGTACATGAAGGACCGCGGCGTCGGTCAGGATAGAAACGATCTTTTCACCGGAACCATACAGGCGCTGGACACTGTTGCCAGCGGCCAGCAGGAATCGGTTTTCGACCAGCAATATATTAGGGGTCCTGCCGACTTTGAAGCTCTTAAAGGTGCCAGTCGGGGTTTGCTTGCAAATACTGCCAAGGGGTCGACTGTCCCTGCGGCTCGCCCGCTGAGTGCGCTTTTTGCTGCGGCAGCACCGGCTGCCCCTGCGGCGGCGGCTTCAACGCCTGCTGCTCCGGCTGTGACAGCGCAGTCTGCAGCTCCGGCTCTCCCGACACGCCGGGTTGAGAGAACCTATACTTTCGATGAAATTCAGGCCATCAAAGCCAAAGATGTTCAATCCGAAGAGGAGAAGGCCGCCTTGCAAGCTTGGACGGCGCAGTGGCGTGTTCATGCGAATGCCGACAAGTTCGAAGGTGGCAAAAGCTACATGGATATCTACAATGCTCGTGAGCGGGCCAAGTCGGCGTATGACAATCGCATAACATCCTATAACGAGTTGGGGGCCAAAATCAGAAGCCTTGGCAGTCAAAACGAAACTTTGTTAAACGGTTTAAAGGATAAAACGATGACTTTGACCGTTGACGGGCAGACCTATCGGATGTCCTGGAATGACGTTCAGGCTAAAGTTGGATATTGGGAGTTCAATGATTCGGCATTCGAAACCAAGCTGCGTCAGGCGGCCAACAGGGGGCTTGATGGCCTTAAGCAGTCTGAAGGCTATAATGATCGAGCTACAGAGATAGCCACTACCAGTCGGCAGATGGCGACGCACATGACAACCCTCTATCAGGGATGGCAGCAGGCCGAGCGTAGTCATTCGGCGGCTTTTGCTGATATCCGGAACGATCCGGTTAAGTTCAGCTTTAACGTTACGGATTACAACGCACAGCCAACGACACGCGTGGCGGCCACGACCCCGCAATAATAAATTACTGTTATTCTTTATCAAAGGCCGCGGTGATCCCGCGGTCTTTCATTTTCTGTATATTCTCTTGTATCGACGGCCCAGATTGGTCAGGATTTCGTAGCCGATGGTTCCGGCGGCGGCGGCAAGATCGTCGGCGCTCTGGTTCGGGCCGAGGACTTCGAGCGCATCGCCGGGGGTCGGCCAATCTTTTTCGGGAAGATTTTCAAGATCGCAGATGACCAGATCCATAGAGACGCGCCCACGGATCGGCAGGGGGCGGCCTTTCCAATACAGGGCGCCGCGATTGCCGAGGCTTCTGAAAAACCCGTCGGCGTATCCGAGCGCGGCCACGGCCAGTGTTGTTTTTTTGTTAAAGCGGTGCGTTGCGTTATACCCGGCCGTTTCGCCTGCCTGCGCGTCGCGGACCTGCAGGACCGGGACCGTCAAATTCACGACCGACACCATCGGGTTGGCCTTTCCGGGTTGCGGATTGAGTCCATAGAGAGCCATGCCGGGGCGGGTGAGGTCCAGATGATAGTCCTTCGCGCGGAAAATGCCCGAGGAGTTGCAGATGGACCGCCTGACTCCCTTATAGACCTTGGCGATTTTGTTGAATTTTTCGTGTTGCAGAGGGTTGAGGGGACTCTCCTCCTCCGAAGAAATGAAATGACTCATGACAAGTGCAATTTCTACACCCGTCAGCAGGTCTTTGTTCTGACTTAATTTTTCGGCTTCGTTGTTCTCGATTCCGATTCGATTCATTCCCGTATCGAAATGCAGAATGGCGCGGCGTTGCGTTTTCCCTTTTCCGACGGCTTTCCGATATTCGGCGATCTGGTTCAATGAATTGAGGACGGGGATCAAATCGAATTTGCGGTATTCGGTTTCGTAGGTTGGATCATAGCCGTGCAGGACGGCAATCGCGCCCGCCTTGCCTATGGCAGCGCGCAGTTCAATCGCCTCCTCCGCGGTAGCGACAAAGAAGGTCTTGCAGCCCGCCTCCTGAAGAGTATTTGCGACGGGGCCGATCCCCAGACCGTAGGCGTTGGCCTTGACGGCGGCGGCGGTTTCGCAGGATTGAGCCGATAAGGAATCCAGAATAGCGTAATTGCGGCGCACGGCGGCGAGGTCGATCACCAGATTTCCGGTCAGAGCGCTCATGGTCTGCGTTTAGAATCCTTAATAATCCTGCGGACTGTGAATCTGGTCGAGGTCGCGGAAGCGGGTCAGACGGCCGTCGAAATGCATCCGCACGGTGCCGATGGGGCCGTGGCGCTGCTTGGCGATGATGCATTCGCCGATGCTATGGGCGCGTTCCATGCTTTCCTGCCATTTCATATGCTTTTCGGTGCCGGGTTCGGGTTCGGCCCGCGAGAGGTAATATTCCTCTCGGAAGACGAACATGACCACGTCGGCGTCCTGCTCGATGGAGCCGGACTCCCGGAGATCGGAGAGCATGGGGCGTTTGTCCTCGCGCTGCTCAACCGCACGCGAAAGCTGCGAAAGCGCCATGACGGGGATTTCAAGTTCCTTGGCGATCGCCTTCAATCCCCTTGTGATTTCGGAGACTTCGAGGACGCGGTTTTCCTGCCCCTGACGGGAGCCGTTGCCGCGCAGGAGTTGCAAGTAATCGACCACCAGCATATCCAGACCGTGCTGGCGCTTGAGCCTTCGGGCGCGGGTGCGGACCGCGCTGATCGAGAGGGCGGGCGTATCGTCAATATACAAAGGCACCTGACTCAGGCGTTGACTGGCCTCGACGAAGGCGCGGAAATCCTCCTGCTTGATATTGCCCTTGCGGATGGCATCGCCGGAGATGTTCGAGCAGTCAGCCAGAATCCGCGTTGCCAGCTGGTCCGCCGACATTTCAAGGGAAAAGAAGCCGACGCGGGCGCCCTGATCGCCTCTGTTTTCGGCGTAGGCTTTCGCGGCGTTAAAGGCGATATTCGTCGCCAAGGCCGTCTTGCCCATCGAAGGGCGTCCGGCAAGAATCAGGAGGTCAGATTTCTGCAAGCCGCCCAGAAGCTTGTCGAGATCGCGCAGACCGGAGGTCACGCCCGTGACACTGCCCTCGGTCTTGAACGCCTTTTCGGCGAGGTCGATGGCGGTCAGGACCGAATCGCGCAAGGTGACGAATCCGCCCTGAATCTGGCCTGTTTCGGCCAGTGAAAACAGGCGTGCCTCTGCGGCTTCAATCATATCCTGCGCCTCGACTTCCAGACGCTGGTCGAAGGCCTCGTTCACGACCTCCTCTCCAAGAGTAATGAGCTCACGGCGCAGAAAAAGATCGTAGATCGTGCGGGCGTAATCGCTGGCATTTATCGTGCTGACGATGCTGGCGGCGAGTTCGGCGAGATACTCGGCCCCGCCGACATTGGCCAGATCCTGATCCTTTTCGAAATAGCCCTTGAGGGTTACGGGCGTTGCGGTTTGCCCCCGGTCAATCAACGTGCTGATTGCGCGGTAGATACGCTGATGCGCGGGGGTATAAAAATGCTCGAATTTCAGGTAATCGCTTATTTTTTCAAGGACACGGTTGTCGATCAGGAGCGCACCCAGCAGCCCTTGTTCGGCTTCCTCATTAAAAGGGAGAACGCGGAAGGGACGCTGAGTTTCCTGCTCATGCTGATTCTTTTTCAGTCTGGTAGGGTCGAGGAGTTTTTCTAGGGCCATGAAGAAAGCTAGCAAACGCCTTAGGCATCCGCTAGCTCCTAGAATGTTTGGCCGTGTGAATCACGGGGATAGAGAGGATTTGGCGCTTATTCGCCGTCCTCTTCGGATTCATCCGCTGCGGATTCTTCCTTTTTCGGCTTTTTGGCTTTTTTGGCGGCGCGTTCCTTGGATTTTTCGGCGCGTTCGCCTTCATCGGCCTGTTCTTCGTCCTCGTGCGCCTTTCTGGCTTTTTGGGCTTCCAAGCCCTCCTCATCAAGAAGCTGCTTTAACGCCTCCTCGGACTGGATTTCTTCCGTGCCGCCCCGCTGGCCGGTTTCAGAAGCGACCAGTGCCTGTCCGGTTCTGGCTTGGGTTTGGGCTTCTTCGAGCGAGCGGGCGATATTGATGGTCACCGTCACCTTGACTTCCGGGTGAACCATAATATCCACGGGGAAGAGTCCCAGAGACTTGAAGTTCTGGTTCAAGCGCACCATGTTGCGCTGGATGGAGGCTTTGGATTCCGCGTTTATAGCGTCCGCGATGTCGCGGGCGTTGACGGACCCATAAAGCTGGCCGCCTTCGGAGGCCTGACGGATCAACGGGACTTTCAATCCTTCGATCTTCTTCGCCAGTTTTTCGGCTTCCTTCTTGCGCTTCTCGTTTTCGGCGGCGAGATGCTTTTTCTGCGCCTCGAAATAAGCGACGTTCTCCTTGCTTGCGCGCAGAGCTTTCTTCTGCGGCAGGAGGAAGTTGCGGGCATAGCCGGGCTTGACGGTCACAACGTCGCCCATCTCCCCCAGATTTTCCACGTGCTCCAGCAAAATCAGTTTTGTTGCGGACATATCATGAATCTCCTTACATTTTTTCCTTAGCGGCGGCCTGTCGGACCGTCCGACTCATTACGCACGTAGGGCAACAGCGCCATGTAGCGCGCCCTCTTGATGGCCTGAGCCAGTTCGCGCTGCTTCGTCTGGGACACGGCGGTGATCCGGCTGGGGATCATCTTACCGCGCTCAGAGATATAGCGGCTCAAGAGTCTTACATCTTTCCAATCTATGGTCGGCGCCTTCGGTCCCGTGAACGGGCAGGTCTTGCGGCGGCGGAAAAATGGACGTTTTACTGCGGGTACATCGGCGCTCATTATGCGGCCTCCTTGTCATCTGATGAAGTGTTTTCGGTATTTTCGCTGTAGTCTTCGCGGCCACCCCGGTCAAGGATCGCGGACGGTCCGGTCGAGAGGGCTTCCTCACGCACGGTGAGGTAGCGCAGGACGTCCTCGCTCAGGCGCATCCGGCGTTCCATCTCATGAACGGCCGGGGCCGGAGTATCCGACTCGATCAGCGCGTAATGAGCGCGGCGGCTTTTCTTGATGCGGTAGGCGAGTGTCCGCAGACCCCAATGCTCGGTCTTGTGGATTTTGCCCCCGTTATCGGTGATGATTTTGGAGAATTGCGCGATCAGATCCTTGACTTGCGTGTCGCTGAGATCCTGCCGTGCAATAAACACGGTTTCGTAAAAAGGCATTTGTGCTTCCTCTCGGTTTACGCTTCAAAGGCCGGGCAAAACCAGATCGCCCTTTCCCGAAGCTTAGCTGACGGGCTTGCCGCCAGCGAGGTTGGTTTCAATGTGGGCGCACTATTGTGCATTTCAGGGGGAAATGCAAGGTTTTTTGTAAAATCGCAATTCAGCGGGTCTTGCGGCTTAATGGCCGCTTTCCACAGGGGGGTTGCCGTTGGTGGCCCGGGTCACATAGGACGCCATAAAGGCCGACCAGCTGGATTCGGGGTCCAGAGCGCGGTGCTTTTTCATACCCTTGCGGAGGATTTTTTCCAGTTGCTCCCGGGTCAGACCGGGGTCGCGCAAGGCGTTCTTGAACTGGGAGAGCGCCATGGCCGCGAAATCGGCATAGTCCGAGTTGGTATAGTCGTGCTGGGAGAAGGAGTGGTAGGCCGCACTGGTCTCTTCAATAATATGAAGAACCTCGCTGTGCATCGAGTCGTCTATCTTGGTCATCATGTCAGAAATTCCCCTCAAATACCTAAAAAATCACTTGTCAAAATACATTTAAGTACTATACCTTCTCCACACGGTTGGCCTCTGTTTGGCCTGGTTCTGTGTGTTCAAAAACCAACGTTTACGGACACGCAGACGTTCATGGTTGCACAAAATTGCCACAAATTGCAAACTTTTCGTGTGTTGCGGAGCAGCGCAAGGCCTTTTTTCTGTGCGCCTTCCTGTGGATGGAATTTGTATTGACAGGCGGACCGCGGAACTTCATTTAATGCTGCGATGAACCTTATCTCTTCTTCAGGACGATCATGAAACGTACCTATGTATTCCCCGGACAGGGATCGCAATTCGTCGGGATGGGCAAAGTCCTTGCCGAGACCTTCCCCGAAGCCCGCCAGACTTTTGAAACTGTCGATGATGCGCTTTCACGCAAACTGAGTGCGCTGATTTTCGAGGGGCCGGAAGCAGACCTTAATATGACCGAAAACGCCCAGCCGGCGCTAATGGCGGTCTCGATGGCGGTGGTCAATGTTCTCAAGGGCAAGGGCGTCGATCTGGCCAAAACGGGTGTTTATGTCGCCGGACATTCGCTGGGCGAATATTCGGCGCTGACGGCGGCGGGGACGCTGCGGATCGAGGATACGGCGAAGCTTCTCAAACTGCGGGGCGAATCGATGCAGAAGGCGGTCCCTGTCGGAATCGGCGCGATGGCGGCAATTCTGGGGCTGAATATGCCCGACGTTCAGGCCATCGCCAGCGAAGCAGCCGGGGCCGAGGTCTGCGCGGCCGCCAACGATAATTCCGACGGACAGGTGGTGGTGAGCGGTCATAAAGGCGCTGTCGAGCGGGCTGTTGCCCTGGCGATTTCGCGGGGGGCGAAACGGGCCGTGATGCTGCCTGTCAGTGCGCCGTTCCACTGCGCCCTGATGGCGCCCGCGGCAGAGGCCATGAAAGAGGCACTGGCGCAAACGGTCTTCGCTCCCCCTTCCCTTCCGGTCGTGGCCAATGTCACCGCGCAAGCCGAGAGCGACCCGGACAGGCTGCGGTCTTTATTGGTCGAACAAATCACCGGAACCGTGCGCTGGCGCGAGTCGGTGTTGTGGATGGCGGCGCAAGGCGTTACGGAGATTGTGGAATTGGGGGCCGGCAAGGTTCTGGGCGGTCTTGTAAGACGGATTGATAAAAACATCGTCTGCCGGAACGCGGAAACTCCGCAGGATGTCGATACCCTGCTGGAGCAAATTAAAACAAGCTAAGGATGATCAGAGGGAGGCGGCTGTGTGCGGCTGGAATTCAGGTCTTTCGTCCAAATCTAGATCGTGTGAAGGATCATGAGGCAGAGGCTGCCAGAGGTTCGACTGCAGGGCTTCTATGCTCCTTACCACATTTCGCAAGCCCGCAGCCAGGCCTTCCTTGCCATATTCACGCTGAAGTTTATCTGCGGCATCCAATATCGTCTGCCGATTAGATACAAAGACGTGTATGTCATCGGCATCAATATGTATTTTTTCATCGCCGCTCGGAACGCATTTCTCCTGCATTCCATTTAGAGCATTAATCATTGAATTTCTGACATCCGCCATTTCAGGAAAGTACTCCCCCGAAAAAGCTTCTACGACCGTTCCTCTTAGGAACTCCAGCAACTGACGAGCCTGAAGTATATGCTCTTCTGTGCTTGCCCTAGTTGTCATCATCTTCGTCCTGAATTATAAACTTGGCCAACGGACTTAACACCTGTAACAATGCCCTTACATCTATAGCAATCGTCGGGCGCCGATGCAAACTTGGATCGCGCAAGGACGCCAAAAAGAAGGTCTGCTTTACTTCTGCTGCGGAGATCATGATCTACAGTTTACCCGTATTTTTTCTCCAAATGCTTAATTCTATAACACATTTTAACTAAAATGTAGCTTTGGAACGGGCAGAGGTAAAGCGATAAATCTATCCACTTCTTTGCGCCTCAGGCGCCTTCAACCCATTCGCAGTTATCGTTTTCCATTCTTTTTTCGTGGCGGCACCATATTGCTCCAATCCAACGGCCTTTACAAGATTATTTGGAGGCTTTAGACATAAGGTGAAATACGCCCTTATGAGAAAGATTTCTATATGTTTGATTTAAATGGAAAAAAAGCACTTGTGACCGGAGCCACAGGGGGAATCGGAGCGGCGATTGCGCGGGCTTTGCACGCGCAGGGGGCCGAGGTCGGGCTGTCCGGGCGCAACGGGGACAAGCTGGCGGACCTAGCCCAGATTCTGGGCGAGCGGGTCCATGTTCTGCCTGCCGATCTCTCCAATGATGAAGCTATCGGCGATCTGGTCAAACGCGCCGAGGAGGCCATGGGGCAGATCGATATTCTTGTGAATAATGCCGGACTGACGAAGGACGGGCTTTCGATGCGGATGAGCCGCGAGGACTGGCAGAACGTGCTGGATGTGAATCTGACCGCGCCGTTCCGGCTGGCGCAGGCCGTGCAGCGGGGGATGATGAAGCGGCGCTGGGGGCGGATTATCAATATCTCTTCCGTGGTCGGGGTCACGGGCAATCCGGGTCAATGCAATTATGTGGCCTCCAAGGCGGGGATGATCGGCTGGACCAAGGCGATGGCCGCCGAGATTGCCAGCCGGAACATCACGGTGAACTGCATCGCGCCGGGGTTCATCGCCACGCCGATGACCGATGTGCTGACCGAGGAGCAGAAGGGGAAGATCAACGCGAACATCCCGATGGGGCGCATGGGTTCGTCCGAGGATATCGCGGCGGCGGCGGCGTTTCTGGCCAGCGCAGAAGCTTCTTACGTGACCGGGCAGACTTTGCACATTAATGGCGGCATGGCGATGATTTAGATGGCAATTCAAACAAATAAATATTTGGATTTTGATTTTCAGCTTGTCGGTCAAATTGACCCGATTAAGGACCATGCCGGAGTAATAATTGGTGAGTTTCCGCAATCAAGATATAAGAATTACAAATCTACACCGCTGAACAAGTACGGAACTGGACCTTTCTGCAGGTTTCAAATTGCTAAAAAAGCCAAAACTTCAGGAATATATTTAATAAAAGTGAACCAAACCGTTTTGTATGTTGGGGAATGCGAAAATCTTGCAAAAAGATTTAGCTCTAATGGTTATGGTGGTATATCACCCCGAAATTGTTTTGTTGGAGGCCAAGAGACAAATTGCCGGATAAATAATCTTATCTATTTAGCGTTTCTTCAGGAACAACAGCTATCTTTATGGTTTTATCAAACAGATTTCGATAAGTATGTTCGTCGTGAACTTGAAAATAATCTTATTAGACTTCTAAAGCCTGTTTGGAATAGATGAACTATTCCCTCCTCCTTTTCGATTGCGACGGGACGCTGGTGGACAGCGAACTGCTCAACAACATGGCAATCATTTGATTTGCAGACTCTTAATCGAAGGTTTTGACCAACTCTTCGTTTCTTTCGATCCTGACTTCCTGTCCGGCCTGACGCATCTGGTTCAGGGCGGCAATCGGTGCGGTTACGAAGGCCATAGCGGTGAGCGTTAAAATGGCCGCGCCGGTTTTATCGTCTGCGGCCCATTGCTGTCCCCAATCGACGGCGTGGTTCAGCATCGCAAAGCCTAGCGGCCCTAATATTGCGGTTCCGGTTTCTCCCACCAAAGCCGTTCGGTTATTGTCCGCCTGATGGCAGAAGCCGCGGTAGAGATCGCCCGGCACAAAGCGCAGATTTGCAATGTCGCCTGTATTTTCCGACATGGCGGCTTTCTGTTGTATTTAAGCGGTCTTTATAATACCACACTGTACAGGATGACAGAAATTTTTCCCATAAAACTCCTGCTTTTCGATTGCGACGGGACGCTGGTGGACAGCGAGTTGCTCAACAATATGGCGATGGTCGAGGTGTTGCAGGGGTTCGGGCTGGCGCAATATACGCTGGATTATGCCGTCGCGCATTTCACAGGGCTGCGGTTCAGCCAGATTCTCGAGAATATCAACCGTGACACGGGTTATGTGTTTCCGCCCGATGCCGCCAAGGGGTATCTCTCCGCCGTTCGCAGGCTGGCGCCCACGCATATGAAAAAAATCACCGGGGCGGAGGAACTGGTGCGGGCTGCGGTTTCACGTTTTTGCTGCGGCGTGGTTTCAAACGGGGAGCGCAACAACGTGCTGATGGCGCTGGAGATGACGGGATTGCGGCGCTATTTCAAAGACGAGGAGATTTTCACGGGGCTGATGGCGGCGGCCAAGCCCGCGCCGGACCTTTACCTGCTGGCGATGGAGCGGCTCGGCGGGGTTGCGGCGGAGACGCTGATCCTTGAGGATTCCATCGTGGGTGTGACGGCGGGCGTGGCGGCGGGGGCGACGGTCTGGGGCTTTACAGGCACGCATCACGCGCCGGAGGAACAGGCGGCGGCGCTCAAGAAAGCCGGGGCGGCGTGGGTTTTTGGAGAGGTGGCGGAAGCGATTGCAAGGATCAATCCGGCTTAGGCTTGCTTGTGTTTTTACAAACTCGATTGCACTGCAACTTACGCCAGCGAACCAATGGATCACTCTCTGAACCCAGAGGCTTTAAGCATTCGCTTAAACAGTCAGAGTCAAAAGCATATTGATTTTTGTTCGCAATATCTTCCTGCAAACGGCGCCACTCGCGCAGCGGGTCTTCGGGTTCGCAGTTTTCTTCGTTGTAATCTGGGCTTGCAGGGTCACATTCTGAGTCTGTTTGAGCATTTTCAAATTGATACTCAGGATAGGGTCTTAAACCGCACGCTTGTTCACACTCCTCTCGTTCAGAGTAGGAAAACGGATCGTTTTTATCCCGTTCATTTTCGGGAATTTCTGAGCATTTGCAGCCTTTATCCCGCCATTCTGATTGCCTGATTATCCGCTCTTCCTGCAGGCGCCGCCATCTGTGCAGCGGGTCTTCAGTTTCGCATTTTTGCTTATCGTAATCCGGGTGGGATTGAATACAGTAAGTCGGCGTGGAGACTGGTTGTTGCATCTCTTTTGTCATGAACGGAAGCATGGCCGCCAGAACGACCAGCGCCACAAACTGTCCGACAACCCAAAGAACGAAATCATTCATGCACAGCATCCCTGCCCGATTGACCGACCCAGTATATCAGCCCCGTTTCAAGCCTCTTAGGCTATTCCGCGCTGCTGCGGGGGGCGACGGCGGCGGCGGCCTTTTTGGCCTTGTCGATTTTCGCCTTGCGGATGTGCAGGAAGGTCAGCATCCCTCCGAGGGTCAGCAGGAAACCGATAAAGATGACAATAAAGAATTTATCCAGATCTTCGGGTGCGAGAAATTCGCCGCAGTAGTAGCCGAGCAGGGTCAGGCTGACGGACCAGATGGCGCCGCCGATAACATTATAAACCATAAAGGTGCGGTAGGACATTTCGGAGGCGCCGGCCAGAAGACTGACGAAGCCGCGGATCGGGAAGAAGCGGGCAATGACCAAAGCCCAGCTACCGTATTTGTTGTAAAATTCCTTGGCCTGGTCGAGCATTTCCTCGTCCATGTGCTTGCCGGCCTTGCCCGCCCGGATGGCCGGAGCCGCCTTTTCGCCCAGCCAGTAGCCGACGCAATAGCCGATGATCGAGCCAACAAAGCAGATCAGAATGACGAGCCAAAGATCAAGATAGCCCTGCGAAGCGAGGAAACCCGTGACAAACAGGAGGCTGTCGCTGGGCATGAAGAAGAACAGGATGACCCCGTTTTCCAGAATAATAGAGATCAAAATCCCCAGATATCCGATTGATTTGACAAAGGGGATTAAATCCGGCCCGAGCATCTGGTTTTGCCTTATTTCCGTCTAAACACGCTGCACTCTAGCCCATGCCGTGCTTAAAAGGCAAACTGAATAAGAAAGCCGAGGTTAAATTATATGAAGTCCAGAGCACAAAGATGGTTATAGAAGGCCTTTTGGTTATAATCGTCTTCGTGTGGGAATATTAGCATTAACTGAGTATATGCGCTTTGCAGTTTAAGGTGCGAAGACTGGACGAGTTCGTGCTGATTGTAGGTTTTTCTCAGCTTAAGGAAATCCCGACCATTTGCGCTTGACCAAGCCCTGAAAAAGTCCCTCTGTTCTCCGATCGCCAGGGCTGTCAGGTTCTCAATGTCCTTCAAATCCTTCGTGGGCGCACGGACAAAGGCGAAACCATCGATCACTTTCTCTATTTCCGTTATGTACGCGGCCAGTTGTTTTTTGTGGGCCTGAGTGCCTGCAAAGTAATATTGCATCATATTTGTGCGTAGCTCCATAGCCCTGTCCGTCAACTCAAAGTAATGTTCAAGATAGGCTACCTCGTATTGCGTCAATTTCGATTTTTTAGGATCAAAGGGTGTGCGTTCGTGATTAAAAAACGCATAGGCTTCCTCTACCGTGTATAGCTTTGTGTACTGAACGGGCGGTTGACTGCTTCTTTTCCCGTGCGCCTGGGCATTTGGGAATGAGAGAGAAAATATGATGGCGAAAAGTGCCCACAACCTGAGATTCCTATAACTAATCATTACTAAGCCTGTCTCTAATACACAATGTTTCTGCTTCTGATATTAACACATTTTAGACACATTTTAGACACAAATTTTATCCTTACGCCTTCGCTATTCTCAGTATATTTGTTGTCCCCGGTTTGCCGAAGGGGACGCCGGCTGTCATCACGAAACGCTGGCCTTTTTCTACGAAGCCGTATTTCATGGCGATTTCGGCAGCGTGGCGGGCCGGGCCGGTGAAATCGTCCAGATTTTCGTCCTCGTGGACCGGAAAGACACCGTAAGAGAGCTTGAGGCGGCGGGCGACATTCAGGTTGGGCGTCAGGCAAAGAATGGGCACCTCAGGCCTTTGACGCGCTGTCCGTAAAGAGGTCGAACCGGACATGGTGTAGTTCACGATCAGGACGGCATCGACATCCTGCGCGACATAATAGGCGGCGGTCGAGATCGCATCGGCGCTGCTGTTGATGGCGTCGGGGCGCTCGGCCTCCATCATGAGCTGGTAGTTTTCGTCCTCCTCCACCTTGCGGGCGATGCGATCCATCATCTCCACGGCCTGCACGGGGTATTCGCCCGTAGCGGTTTCGGCGGACAGCATCACCGCATCGGCGCCGTCATAGACCGCCGTGGCGACATCAGAGGCTTCGGCGCGGGTGGGCCGTGCGTTCAGGATCATCGATTCGAGCATCTGGGTGGCGACGACTACGGGCTTACCGGTCTCGCGGACCTGCCGGATGATCCGCTTTTGCGCGGGGGGGACGTCCTCGGGCGGGATTTCGACACCGAGATCGCCGCGGGCAATCATCACGCCGTCAGCATACTCCAGAAGCTCCGTCAAACGGGCCAGGGCCGAGGGCTTTTCGAGCTTGATCATGAGGGCGGCGCGGCCGGCGATCAGCTCCCTCGCCTCCTTCGCATCCTCGGGCTTCTGCACGAAGCTCTGGGCGACCCAGTCCACACCCATCTCCAGCGCTGCTTCCATATCCTTGCGGTCCTTATCTGTCAGGGCCGGGATGGGCAAGACGATGCCGGGCACGTTAAAGCCTTTCTTATCACTGAGTTCCGCTCCGGTTTTGATCTCCCCGCGCAGCCATCCCTCGCCTTTCTCCACGATGCGTACCCGTACCTTGCCATCATCGAGAAGAATTTTTCCGCCAACTTCAATGATTTGAATTACTTCGGGGTGCGGCAGGCAGACGCGGGTTTCATCGCCGGGGGCCGGATCGAGGTCGAATCGAAGGCTCTGGCCCTTGGTAAGAAAAATCTTGCCGTTTTTGAATGTGCCGATCCTGAGTTTCGGCCCCTGCAGGTCCGCAATCACGCCTACAGGTCGGCCTCTTCTGGCTTCGGCGGCCCGAATCCGGTCCAGAACCTGCCGATGGCCCTCGTGGGTGCCGTGCGAGAAATTCATGCGGAAGACATCGACTCCGGCCTCCAGCAA
This sequence comes from Alphaproteobacteria bacterium, assembly GCA_016699735.1. Lineage (NCBI taxonomy): Bacteria > Pseudomonadati > Pseudomonadota > Alphaproteobacteria > Alphaproteobacteria bacterium. The sequence continues at coordinate 611,430 of CP065008.1, read as the reverse complement.
GGCCTCGATCATTTCCGGACTTGCGGTCGCCGGACCCAATGTGGCGATGATTTTCGTCTGCCGATTTTTCTTCATGGGCGATTCTCTGATTTTTTGTATGATATTCCAATATCTTCCCTGCTTTTTACTCTAACTGAAAGCCTCTAAGACTCGTTTAATGAGGGTACAGGGGGAGCACATTTTTGCGTAATATTCTTTCAATTTTCGATTTTTTCACCGGGGGATAAAAAACGGGATATGTCTGTTTTAAGAAGATAAAACAGACGGTTTTTGATTTAATCGGAGTTGGGTAGGAATAAATTCAATTTGGTTCCCAATACCGGATATAGTATTTTCACCTGAGATTAACCGCTAGGTCTAGTGGTTTTTCATAGTTTCGCTTCAACCCAATTCTAGTTCATTACTAAACACCAATAAAGAGTTAGGGCACTACTCATGTTTGACATCGCGCAAATGGAGAGGGGAAATCGCGTCCGCATCGACCGGAACCGCGACTCTTATCTCACCTCCTTCGGAAAAGCCACGCTTACCGACCGTTACCTACTGCCTGAAGAGCAGTATCAAGATCTGTTCGCCCGCGTGGCGATGTATTACGGCGATGACAGTGCCCACGCGCAGCGCCTTTACGATTATATCTCGAACCTGTGGTTCATGCCGGCGACGCCCGTTCTTTCGAACGGCGGAACCAACCGCGGTCTGCCTATTTCCTGTTTTTTGAACGAAACGAATGACTCTCTTGAAGATATTGTTTCGCTCTGGAACGAGAATGTCTGGCTGGCTTCGCTGGGCGGGGGCATCGGTTCCTACTGGGGGAATGTGCGTTCGATCGGCGAGAAGGTCGGGCGCAACGGCAAGACCTCAGGGATCGTTCCGTTCATCCGCGTCATGGACTCGCTGACGCTTGCCATTTCGCAAGGTTCTTTGCGTCGCGGTTCTGCGGCGATCTATCTGCCCGTCTGGCACCCCGAGATTGAGGAGTTCATCGAAATCCGCCGCCCGACCGGGGGCGATCCGAACCGCAAGGCGCTGAATTTGCATCAGGGCGTCCTGATTCCCAACCGCTTCATGGAGGCTGTCCGCAACGATGAAGAGTGGGCGCTGAAATCGCCGAAAGACGGCCACGTCGTGGACCGCGTGAGCGCCCGCGATCTCTGGATTCGCTTGCTGACCGCACGGATCGAGACGGGTGAGCCTTACTTTATTTTTGTCGATCATGTGAATGACGCCATTCCCGACCACCACAAGATGGCTGGCCTGAACGTCAAGATGTCGAATTTGTGTTCCGAGATCACGCTGCCTACGGGCCGCGACCATCTGGGCAACGACCGGACGGCCGTGTGCTGCCTATCTTCGCTTAATCTTGAGAAGTTCGAAGAGTGGCAGGGTCATCCGACCTTCATTGAGGATATCATGCGATTTCTCGATAACGTGCTGAGCGATTTCATCCAGAAGGCGCCTGATAGCATGAAGCGTGCGAAATACTCTGCCATGCGCGAACGGTCCGTCGGGCTTGGCGTCATGGGGTTCCATTCGTTCCTGCAGTCCAAGATGATCCCGATGGAGGGTGTCATGGCGAAGGTGTGGAACCGGAGAATCTTCCAGCACGTCAAGCGGCAGGCGGACGATGCGTCCGTCAAGCTGGCTCATGAGCGCGGACCGTGCCCCGATGCCGCCGATTACGGGATCATGGAGCGTTTCTCCAACAAGATGGCGATTGCGCCGACCGCATCCATTTCGATCATCTGCGGCGGGACCAGTCCTGGCATCGAGCCTAACGCGGCGAATGCGTATACGCACAAGACGCTGTCGGGATCGTTCGCCGTGCGGAACAAGTACCTTGAAAATCTTCTGGAGGAGCGTGGACAGAATAGCGAAGATATCTGGTCTTCGATCTTCACCAACGAAGGTTCCGTGCAGCATCTCGATTTCCTGACGCCCGAGGAGAAAGACGTCTTCAAGACCGCGTTCGAGATCGACCAGCGCTGGCTGATCGAGCACGCGGCGGACCGCACCCCGTTCGTCTGTCAGGCGCAATCGCTCAATATCTTCCTGCCTGCCACCGTTGATAAATCGGATCTGCACCGCATCCACTGGGAAGCGTGGCAGAAGGGCGTGAAGTCGCTTTATTACTGCCGCTCCAAATCCATCCAGCGCGCCGAGAGCGACGCATCGTGGAAGCGTTCGCAAGCCGAAGCGCCTGCAGCGGAAGCTGCTGCTGCGGAAGCCAAACAGGGCAGCTTTAACGAATCCGGCAAGTATGACGAGTGTCTGGCGTGCCAGTAAGAGGTTTCACTGCGTACCCTGTATAGACTGCGTAAGACTTACAGCTTTTTTACTGCGTTCGGTCTTCATCTGTGTAATGAAAAGAGGCTCCCTTGCGGGCCTCTTTTCTTTTCGGGGGTTGTAACGCCCCGTTGCCGGCCAGCGAATAGGCTTATGTTAAACTTTTGAACCTAGGAAAAGGCAAGACCATGGACAAACAGGGTTTTCCGGCTTTATCGCTTATTATCGTGTGCGCCCTGCTGGTTGCGGGCGGGATTGTTTTAAACGCAACCTCCGGCGTGCAGGCGGAGGATCAGACAGCGCCGACACAGGAAGGGACAGAGGCCATGAAGAAAGATCATCTCAACAAGATGCAAAAATATGTCACCCAGCATGACGGCACGGAACCCGCGTTCGACAATGAGTACTGGGATAACAAGGAGCCGGGGATTTATGTCGATGTGGTTTCAGGGGAGCCGCTGTTTTCCTCGCTCGATAAATTCGATTCCGGCACGGGCTGGCCGAGCTTCACCAAACCGATCCAGCAGGAGACTGTGAAGGAACATACCGATACGAAACTCTGGGTGCCGCGCACGGAGGTCCGTTCCACGGGGGCGGACTCTCACCTGGGCCATGTGTTCGACGATGGGCCGAAGGATAAGGGCGGGATGCGGTATTGCATCAACTCGGCGGCGCTGCGCTTCATTCCGCTGGCCGATCTTGAGAAGGAAGGGTACGGGGAGTTTTTGAAACTGTTTGAAGGGCATGGCACGGGCGAAAAACCTAAAGAGACGAAAAAATAGTTATTCGGTACGCCCTTCAATTCCGTTATAGCTGGACTTTCCTTTTACCTTGTGGGGTTGGTTCATGCATTGGTCATTTTTCACTGCGCTCGTCGTTTTCTCTGCCACGGGGATTCATTTTTTTTCACAACTGGCGAAGGATACGATCGATCCCATCATCGCGCTGGTGATCACGACCGCTACGGCTTTCCTTTTGTCTTTATGCCTGTTGCCTCTGGCGCAGGACGGGCTGGTCAAGAACATCAATTTCGGCAAGGGACCGGTGCTTTATATGCTGGTCGGGGTGTGCATCATGCTCGCGCACTTAGGCATTTTTTATATGTTCAAGGCGGGGGCGCCGATGTCTCTGGCCACGCCGATCGCCCGTTTTCTGCCCGCCGTTCTGGCCGTTATTCTTGGCGTTTTCTATTTTCATGAAACGCTGAAGATGACCCAAATTCTCGGGCTGGTCCTTTCGTTTGTTGCCGTGTTCCTTGTTGTGAATAAGTGATTCAGGAATCGGGAAAGGATTCGCATACGCCCTTGTTCAGCGGGTCGAGCGGCTGGAAGGTCAGGGTCATCTGGCCGTAAGCCCTTGCGGATTCATCCTCCGCGATAAAATCGCTCAGGCTCCATTCCCCCTTTTCCATGTAATCCTCGTGCAGGCTTATATTCACCTCCTCATTCATGGGAAAAAACATAAAGAGGTTGTGGTTGTGGGGGTAGCGCATCCTGACGCGGGTGACGGCGGCATCCGGGTGTTCGAAGCGCGCCCTGAAGGGTGTACAGGGGCGCACCGTGCCGCTGGTCGTGTGGGGGATGTTATTGAGGAAGACGGTGAAGTGCCTAACGCCCGATTCTCCAGCACGGGCGGGGACGCTGCAAAGCATCAGAAGCGTCATCGACACGAAGGCGGCCGTTAAGGCCTTGCAAAAATTCAGAAAAAAGTTTTGTGAAAAATATTGAGAATTCATCTTGTAAACTACAATATGTTGTGTCATTTTTTCTTGTGTCTACTAAATGTAGATTTTCTTAAGTGTTCACGAACTATCCCCGTTTTCCTCAAGGTCGTGTTATAAAAAGACTCGGCACGGGCGGGGATCGCTCTACACTACACTACACTAAACCGATTCTTTCCCAAGGAGTACCATCCCATGGCCAAGCCCGCCAACGATCTTGAAAATGCCAAATCCCCCCTGCTGGTGGAACGGCATGTCTATAAGCCCTTCCTTTATCCGTGGTGTTATGAGGCGTGGCTGACGCAGCAGCGGATTCACTGGCTGCCCGAGGAGGTGCCGCTGGCCGAGGACGTGCGTGACTGGAAGAAAAAGCTCACCCCCTCCGAGCGCAACCTGCTGACGCAGATTTTCCGGTTTTTTACACAGGCGGACGTGGAGGTGAATAACTGCTACATGAAGCATTACTCGCGGGTGTTCGGACCGGTCGAGGTGCAGATGATGCTCGGCGCCTTCGCGAATATCGAAACGATCCATATCGCCGCCTACTCCCACCTGCTGGATACGATCGGGATGCCGGAGATCGAGTATCAGGCCTTCATGCGTTACAAGGAGATGAAGGACAAGTACGATTATATGCAGACGGCCTGCATGGATTCGCGGCGCGATATCGCCAAGACGATGGCGCTGTTCAGCGCGTTTACCGAAGGGCTGCAGCTCTTTGCCTCGTTTGCCATCCTGATGAACTTCCCGCGCTTTAACAAGATGAAGGGGATGGGCCAGATCATTACGTGGTCGGTGCGGGATGAAACCCTGCACTGCATTTCCATGATCCGGCTGTTCAATGCCTTCATTCAGGAGAATCCGGATATCTGGGATTCGAAGCTGAAACAGGAGATTACTGACTCCTGTCGCCGGATTATCGGATTCGAGGACGCCTTTATTGACCTTGCTTTTGAAATGGGTGGCGTCGAAGGCCTGAACGGGCAGGAGGTCAAGGATTATATCCGCTATATCGGCGACCGCCGGCTGCAGCAGCTTAATCTTGAGCCGATCTACGGCATCGACAAAAACCCCCTGCCGTGGATGGATGAGATGCTGAACGGCGCGGAACACGTCAATTTCTTCGAAAACCGCGCAACCGAGTACGCCAAGGCCTCAACGCAGGGGTCGTGGGAGGCGGCATTCTCCGAGGAGGTCTTCGCCGGAAATTATGGCAAGAAAATCGGCGGGGTGGTGGCCGCGCCGAAGGGTAGCGACGAGAGCGAGGCGGCTTAATTTTCGTCGATCCTGTATTTTTTTCCGCCAGCATTAGGTTTATGCTGGCGGATTTTTTTTGGATTTATTTTGTTGCGATGCAAAAAATGCTTGCGTTTTCATATTCGTAAACCTAGTTATAAAGAAAATAATGCTGCGGTGCGAAAATCGCAGCGATTGAACAGAACAGGGAGTCTTCGATGAATAGAAAAGCATTTTTTCTAACGGTTTTGTGTGGCCTTTTGACAGCAGGGACAGCCTTCGCCGAGGAGCTTTCTGCGACCCCGCCTCCTGCCTTCAACAGCGGGGATACGGCGTGGATGCTGGTCTCCTCTCTCCTTGTGCTGATGATGACCGTGCCTGGGCTGGCGCTGTTTTACGGCGGGCTGGTCAAGCGCGATAACGTGCTGGCAACGCTCATGCAATCCTTGGCGATCTGCGCGATTGTCAGCGTCCTTTGGCCTGTGATCGGCTATACGCTCGCCTTTGGCGAGGGGAACAGTTTTATCGGCGGACTGGATAAGGCCATGCTCAACGGGGTTACCCCCTCCTCGGCCAGCGGGACGATTCCCGAGACCGTCTTCATCATGTTCCAGATGACGTTTGCGATCATAACCACCGCGCTGCTGGTCGGTGCGGTTGCCGACCGGATCAAGTTCACTTCACTTATGGTCTTCACGCCGCTCTGGGTTCTTTTCGTCTACGCCCCGATCGCGCATTGGGTCTGGGGGCCGGGCGGTTTCATCGGCGGGGTGGGCATGAGCGACTATACCGGCCTGCTCGGCATGGGCAAGGCGATCGACTTTGCGGGAGGACTTGTCGTTCATATCGCTTCCGGGGTGGCCGGACTTGTGGCCGCAATCATTCTCGGGCGCAGCCTGAAGGCGGATAAAGACCCCTCCACCTCCAACAACCTGATCCTGAGCGTTATCGGCGCGGGACTTCTGTGGGTGGGCTGGTTCGGGTTCAACGCTGGGTCGGCTCTGACGGCCGGAGGTTCAGCGGGCTACGCGATGCTGGTGACGAATACAGCCGCCGGCATGGCCGCGACGGTGTGGATGATTATCGAACTGATGCATAAGGGAAAGGCCAGTGTTCAGGGCACCCTGTCGGGGCTTGTCGCCGGACTGGTAGCGATTACGCCCGCCGCCGGGTTCGTTGATTTCGCCGGATCTCTGGTGATTGGTATCGCTTCTGCGGCAGTGTGCTATGTCTCCGTGGCCTACCTCAAAACCTGGTTCAAGTACGACGATTCGCTGGATGTTTTCGGCCTGCACGGTGTCGGCGGTATCGCCGGGGCTCTGCTGACCGGATTTCTCGCGAACCCTCAGATCGGCGGTGTTGCCGGAACGCTTTACGGCGGCGAAACGCAGTTGATCGCGCAGGCGCTGTCGATTGTCGTGGTCTGCGCCTATTCTGGCGCCGCGACCTTCGTGCTGCTGGCGATCATCAAGGCGACGATGGGGCTGCGTGTCGATGCCCGCGTGGAATATCACGGACTCGACCTTGCGCTCCACGGGGAGACCGCCGTCGAGTATGACCGCGAGGTTTACGCGCAAAAACACAGCAAGGACATTCCTGTGTTTCTTCCGGCGGAGAAAGAACGGGCGAAAGCGGCCTAAATAAGTCATTTAGATATCTACCGCTGGTTTTTTCAGGGCGTCCGCAGGCTCTGCATAAAATTGTCGGTGGCTGTTGTGAGTTGGGCGGCGTCCAGCGTCTGGGTTTGCGAAATCACCTTGCTGATCCGTGCCGGCGTCAAGCCGGCATCCGCCCAGCGGTCTGATTGTATGTCCAGAACCAGCACGGAGGCATAGTCCGACATGGTAAAGACCAATTCTTTATCCGTTGCCGGGGCTTTTAAAACCTTGGCGAGCAGAGGTGCAACCGTGGAGTGCGTGACCAAAAGGACTGTGTTCCAAGAGTCGTCGAGTTTCCTGACTTTGTCCAGCAATCCTTCATACCCCAGTTCCGCTCCGGCTGTATCCTTCAGCCATGGCTGTTTCTCAAACGGAAAGGCGAAGCCTGGAGTAGCAACTGACGCTTTATTGACATGCTGGTTATAAACCGCTGCTGCGGTCATGACTGTCCGTTTTACAGGTGAATAAAGAACGGCATCGAACTTCTGGTCAGGGTAGGCCGCAAAAAGCTCCGCAAGACTATGAGCGACCTGATTGCCCAGTTCCTCACGGCTGTCGGGGTTGCCGTGGCGCATGAGGATCAGGCGTTTTTGCGAACCCAGACCGGGCTGCGCTCCCTTAAAGGCGTCTTCGGCCACGCCGACTATGCTGGGGGCTGTGTCCAAGCCGTTTTCCTCATCGTGGACTTTATTCATTCACTATATACGGAAATGCTGCAAGTGCGAAAGAAGATTAGAAAGGTTTTTGCGGGAAAACGGATGCGGGATGCGGTTATACGTCGCGGGTGGCGTCAACCTTAAAACCCTTGGATTCAAGGGTTTTCACGATTTCCTCGACGTGCTGGGCGTCGCGGGCCTCGATCACCACGTCGAGTTCTGCCCGTTTGAGGGAAATCGCCTGCATCATGCGCTGGTGGATGACCTCGATCACGTTGGCCCTCGCCTCGCCGATGATGCGGGAGATATCGGAGAGCTGGCCGGGCGTATCGTCAATCTCGAAGCGCAGTCTTGTGATGCGGCCGTCGCGGACGAGGCCGCGCAGGATCAGAGTCGAGAGCAGGCGGGAGTCGATATTCCCACCGCAAAGAACGAGGCCCACTTTCTTACCGCGGAAATGCTCTATGTTTTTCTGGATGACGGCCAGACCTGCGCCCGCCGCGCCTTCGGCGACCAGTTTTTCGTCGCTGAGCAGATCGAATATGGCCGCTTCGATCTCGTATTCGGAGGCGGATTCGATCCGGGAGACCAGCTTGTCGATGATTTTTATATTGTTTTCTGAAGGTTCCCGAACCGCGATGCCTTCAGCCAGCGTGGCGCCGCCCCCCTGAAAATTGCGACCCTCGCGGCGGGCTTTCACGGCGTCATAGGCTTCGCATTGTGCGCCGATCACCTCGATTTCAGGCTTCAGACCCTTAACCGCCGTTGCGACGCCCGCGATCAGACCGCCGCCGCCGATGGGGACCACAACTACGTCCAGATCCGGGCGTTGTTCAAGCATCTCCAGACCCAGCGTTCCCTGTCCGGCCACAACGGCTTCGTCGTCGAAGGGATGGATGAAGGTCATGCCCTTTTCCTGTGCCAAGCGCATGGTCTCGCCCACGGATTCATCAAAGCTGTTACCGTAGAGCATGACTTTAGCGCCAAAATCCTCGGTTTTTTTGATCTTGTTAAAGGGGGTGAGGTTAGGCATCACGATAATCGATGGGATATCCAGGCGGGTGGCGTGATAGGCGACGCCCTGCGCGTGATTTCCGGCGGAACAGGCAATGACGCCGCGCTGTTTCTGCTCATCGGTCAGGGTGAGCAGCTTGTTGAGAGCGCCGCGCGCCTTGAAGGCGCAGGTATGCTGCAGATTTTCGAGTTTGAGGTAGAGGTTAATGCCCATGTGCAGGGACAGGCGCACGGCCTTGACGGTCGGCGTCAGGATGGTCGAGCTTCTGATCGCCTCGCGGGCTTTCACGACATCTTCGAATGTCACGGCCATGGATTTTACCCCTTGAAAAACAAAGGGGTAACGTACAGAGGTTTAGAGTTTATGGCAATGGTTTTGATAGAGCGCGGGTTTGAACGGTTACAAATTTTATCAAGGCAACCAGAATGGCCTCTGATCAGGAAGTATCGGCATTTCGAGCTTACACTCCTTGTAGCTTGCTACAACCGCCTCGTGTTCCTCAGAGGTCAGGTATTCGGTAAAAGATTCGAATAGTTGTTCAAGGTCCGATCTTTTAGATGCATCGGAGTCCAGTGTTTCTATACCCGCACCCTTTATAAGGTCATCCTGATCCTCAACAAAGTTTTTAAACTTTTTATCGTACTTCCTAATATTCTTTATGTCTTTTTCGCTGCACTTATCCTCATATGCGCCTTGTTTCTGAGTATTCTTGGAGTCTTTCACCCTCGACTTTTCTGATTTTAATGATTCTCCGGGGAGAGCCGTGTAGTTTACGGCATAGGCGTGACCGAAGGAGAATACCCCGCCAAAACCTAAGGTCATAAATCCCAAAAGCAGAAATTTTCTTGTCATTCCGATTGTTCCGTTATCATCCTAGAAACAGGTTTTATCATAACTCTTTTCTCTGATATTTGCAAAATGGTATAAGAATGGCAGGCAGCCCGTATTTATTTGGCTAGGTCGGGCAATTTTGATATTCTCTCTCTTGAAATGGCTGGTCAACGCGTAGTTTCGGCTTATTCCCCCCCTCAATCCGCTCCGATTGACCCGATTTCTTTAACCTTACTCCATCTCTGTCCTTTTGTTCACGAGTGATTTTCATGCACTGCGTTTCTTTCTGTCTGCCTTACAAACACCCCCTTAAACCAGACTAGACACCCTTCTTCTCTTAACCCCCATCCACGGAAAAGGAGCCTTCGTCCCATGTCTAAAAAGTCCCGCAAAGCCCACCGCAATATCCATATGCTCAATTCGGCGCCCGCCGTTCAGGACAATCACGGCTGGCACCCGCTCGATGAGGAGATCGACGGGCGGCGCGACAAGAAATATGTCAAAAACATCAAGCCTCGGTCGGAGGGGCAGGAGGCGCTGCTCAAGGCGATCAAGAGTTACAGTCTGACGCTGGCTATCGGTCCGGCGGGGACAGGCAAGACGTATCTTGCGATTGCCGCCGCGGTCGAGGCGCTGGAACAGGGGAAGATCGAGCGGATCGTCCTCTCACGCCCCGCCATGGAGGCCGGGGAATCCATCGGCTTCCTGCCCGGCGATATGCATGAGAAGATGGCGCCCTATCTGCGCCCGCTTTACGATGCGCTGGGTGACCGGATGGGCGGCAAGCGTGTGCGGTCCTGTATCGAGGACGGGACAATCGAGATCGCGCCCATCGGGTATATGCGCGGGCGGACGCTCAATAACTCCTTCGTGGTGATCGACGAGGCGCAGAACTGCACCTATGCCCAGCTCAAGATGATCCTGTCGCGGCTCGGCTGGCATTCAACGATGGTGGTGACGGGCGACCCGGACCAGTCGGATTTGCTGGAGGGGATTTCGGGGCTGCGTGAGATTTCCCGGCGGCTGGAGGCGCTTCCGAACGTGGCCGTGTGCACGCTTTCACACGGGGATATCGTGCGGCACCCGCTGGTGGCGGAGATGCTGGAGGTTCTTTGATCCTGCCGTTCATCTGATCGGCCAGTTTTCTGCTATATTGTGGCGATGAACGTAAGTGTCGCGCATGGCCGTGTTTTTGTGATTCTTTTCCTGCTGGTCTTAATGCTGGCAGGCAGAGCGCTAGCGAAATGCGAGTCCTCCCCTTCAGAAAGAATTTTTTTGGAGTGTCAGCAAGAGCTTTGCAAAGGGGGTTTTAAGGTTATTTTATCATGGGCCGCATACTGCGTAGTAGCGCCCGTTCAGATTGTTTCCTTAAATTCAGACGAACTTGCAGGCGTACACAGCCATCTAAAGTCCGAGGGATTTTTTGAATCTTTATCGCCACAAGGTAATAATACACATAGTAAACTTTCTGTTACGCCCAGAGTTGTTGAAATTGATCATTATGGGGGCGTTGGAGAAGAGTATGAAGTCGTTGCGCCTGATAGTGGTTTTCGGTCCCTCCAAGATGCTTCGAATTTTTGGCAAAGCAGAATTTTTTATGCGTATATGGTTAAATGGAGCCTTTTTTTTCTGGATATAGCCGTGTTATCGGTCTGTCTTGCCGTTTTATTTCGTTCAGCTGTGACTTTCAAAAAAAGATATCTGGATCAGGATTATAGCGTAAGATTTTTTTGGTTTTTGCCTGTCATTATCTGGCTTGTTACTTTTATAAACCTTCTTGGGCTCTATGGAGAGTCTCCGTTATATTTTTCCTATCTTCTTTTCCTTATCGTTCCGCTTATCTGGATCGGCGAAGTATTCGCCCTAGGCTTTTATGCGCTGCGCCGGAGGTACAATCAGCAAAAGTCTGGCTCCCCCCCTGCGCGGGGATGACAACAGGGTTTAACGCTCCGCCCCCGGCGTGTTTCCGGCCTGCGGGAGATTTCCCGGCGGCTGGAGGCGCTTTCGAACGTGGCCGTGTGCACGCTTTCACACGGGGATATCGTGCGGCACCCGCTGGTGGCTGAGATGCTGGAGGTTTTGTAGGGTAATATATTTTTAGGGTTTTGCTTTTTGTGTAAGTCGTGAGCTGGATTTTTTTTCTATACTCTTAATTCCAGACTTTCCACCACGGCTTGCTCGATAGTTCTTCTGCCGGCGTGTTGATCTTGAAATAGGGCAAGAGCAAATCCTCCATCGTGTAGAAACCATTTTTTTTATCCCGAATGTGTCTGGCAATGAACAGAATGCCATTCCCGAAAGCCTCCCTCGAAATTGATTCATGTTTCAGGCGGACTGTCTGATGCGGGAATCCGAAAAGAATTTCATGGACGCCGATAATCCCGCCTGCCCTGACCGTTTTTATGGAATCTTCCGGTAACTCAAGGCTATCGGCAATTCGTTTCGCCGTGCCCGAAATTTCCGGCTTGTCTTTGAAGTGTTCCTCTATAATTTCTATATCTGTGTAGGGTGCGATGTTTTTAAGAATCTTGGCCGCGATAATCAAAAAATTTATGCCTATTGTAATGTTTGGTGAGCAAACCACCTGCGTATCTTTGGATATCTCTTTTAGATACTCCATTTTTTCAGGGTTGTAGGATGAGATCGCTGTAATGATTGCAATTCTGCGCTTTCTTGCCTCTTCTCCGTAATATTCAATTCCGGATTCGGAGGAAAAATCAATAATTGCTTCTACTGGATTATTATCAATCAGTTCTTCGGCAGAAAACTCGTCTCTTGAATAAATAAAGCCTGGTTCGCAAGATTCTACGCCGAGAAACTCCGGGACAGATCTGTGTTCAAGATTTTTTGAATTTCTTATTACCCATTGCAGGGTTGTTTCCTTGCTTTCCAGCAGAATAGAGGCAACAGCGCGTCCTGTTTTTCCGAAGCCCATCAAGCCGATATCCATTTTTATCTCCTTATGAAAAAGTTTTTAGACATACTTGCGTATGTCTTCCATATCTTTCGTCTTTGTGCTGAGGAAAAAGTGTCTCTAAAGGGCTACAAAAAACGGGCAACGAGACAAAACTTTATGTTTTGAACCGATACTGAGAATATTTCTTTTCATCATCTTCTCCATAATTAGTTCTAACAAGGCAGGTTATGGGCAGTCTATTGCAGCCAATACAAGAAAAGCAAATAATATCTTGTTAAAATTGAACTTCATCTGTGGCTTACTACGTGAAAGCTCCTATTTTTTTGATCTAATTTCTTGTTCGCGGGGATGACAACAGGGTTTAACGGTCCGCTCCCGGCGTGACTCCCGCCTGCGGGCGGATGATGCCGTCGCGGGTCAGGTTCAGCGCCAGTTGGTCGGCGATGAAGATATAGGGCGTGTCGCCGGGGAAAATCGCCAGATTTTTGCCGTCCGGCGCCATCAGATAGGTAAAACGCGTGTGGTTGCCGAACGTGCCGCCCTGCGCCCCGTCACCGTCCATATAACGGGCGCGGTACTGGCGGGCGACCTCCATCACCTGCGCGTGCGTTCCGGTCAGGCCCACATAACGCGAACCCGGCGCGTTGATGTAACCGCTCAGGTTGCTTGCTGGCGGCTGTCTGGCCGAGTCGTGCGGGGGATAGATGAAGACCGGGGTCACGCGGGAGGCGACCTCCCGCCCGTAACGCTGTTCGAGCATTTTGATCCCCTCCGTGATCACACCAAGGTCGGCGGAGCAGTTGGGCAGGCGGTAAGGGGTGCCGAAATAGACCAGCAGATATTTTCCGTTGAGGGCATTGCCTACCGGCTGGCCGTTACGGGTCAACGCGCTGAGGGAGCCGCCGACCTTTTCGCTGCCCGGCAGAACCAGAGAATTTACGACGGGCGGCTTTTCCTCCCAGATTTTCCATCCGCTTTGCGCGCTGGCGTCCTCTGACGCCGGGAAGCTCATGGCGGCGGCGAGGCTGAGGGCGAAGAGATCCTGTCTTTTCATGATTTATGCTCCTTACGGTCCGGCGTGGTTGAGGAAGTTGGAGCGGTGGTACTCGCTGAGGGACATCCCATAAACATCCTTCGCCTCGGCGCTGATTTCCGAGAGCTGTTCGGGCGACATTCCGTTGACCCAGTCGGCGAACTGCGCGCCTTGCGCCTCCATGCCCATATGCGCGGCGTGGCCGAGCGTGTCCGCCGCCCCCGCCGAGGAGACCATGCCGTGCATTTCATGCATCGGCGCGGCGTCGATGCCCGAGAGCCATGTGCCGTTGCTGAGGTTGCTCATGGCGTCCGGGACGAAATTTGAGAGCACATCCGGGGCCATCAGCCAGCCCTGAAAATGCATCTTGATGAAGGGCGTGATCGGATCGAGGATGCCGACCAGCGGCCCCGCCCCCGCGACCACCGCACCGATAGCCACGAAGAGCATACTGAAATCCATGATCGTGTGGCGAAAGTGGTTGAGCTTGTTGAATGCCTGACTTAATGTTGGTTTTGGGTGCCCTAAGTCAGCTATATCTGCGGCGTCTGCCATTTTATTTGTCCCGTATTGAATATTGTCCTGAGCTGCGCGGATTTTTTCAGGTCCGTGCAGCACGATTACGTTTGATCGGATATCAGGACAATGCGGGCGGGCCGCGGGACTGGAAGGGGGAAGGTTGCGTTCCCCGGAGAACAAAGGTGCCTGCGCCGAGCGCGAGAGTTTCCCCCGGCGGATTCATCAGGATGACGGACGAAGAGGCGGTGTTTTTCGAGAGCGAGGATTGCGCGAAGCAGAAGGCGCAATCTGCGTTTTTGTGGTGGCCGTCCTGCTGCTTTTGCTGCGTCTGTCCGGCCTTGGCGAGAAGGGCGTTGTATTCCGCCGGAACCTCGACACGCTTCAGGCTGCCATCGGAGAAGCAGACCTCCATGAAGGATTTTTCGCCGGAGATGAATTTACAGGCGGGGGATATCCCGGCCAGCACGAAGGTCAGGATGAAAAAAAGGTGCAGGGCTTTTGCCGGAATTGCTTTCATCTTGCCCTATCTCTTACACGGTTTTGCGGGGATTTTCCAGAGTGCTTTTTTACAAGGATTTTGCAGAATTTTCACGGAGTTTTGACCGTTTTCCGGCACTAAAATGCCTTAATGAAGAACCGTCTTTTTACGCAGGGAGAGCATGATGATGGACATGGAGGAGACCGCCGCCGAGGAGAAAATCCCTAAAATTGCCGCCTCGCAGGTCGCGTTGATCTCGGCGGTCGCGTGCGGGGTGTTTTTGTGCGGGATGCTCAGTATGTATTTTCTGGTTACGGGGTACCGTGTGGCGTCTTACAGTTCGCCCGATCCGTTCGGGTTTCTGGCGCATGGTCTTTGGAGCGGCCTTGTCTGGCCCTTCTTTCGAGCCACTCAAGACCTGTTTGTTACTCACGGGTTTTATGTCGTGGCCATTCTTGTTCTGGCGGGGGACCGAATTTTTAATGCGCTCGTGTTTGTTTACGACGCCCTGCAGGAATACCGCGTGCATCTTCTGGTGTTTACCGCCGGGGCGCTGAGCATGATTCTGCTGGCGTCCGCGTTGAGTTTACAGACACGGACGGGCGGGTCTTTCCCCTGCGTGCCTGGGCAGATGCTGACGGCGGGCGGGGATTGTTTATGGATCAATAGGTATTGAGGGTTTGAATTGAGTCGATTTCAGGCCGTCTGTTATGTTGATAGTATGAGGTTTGTTTTTATTTTCTTTTGGTTTCTGATTAGCGTGGTTTTCACTGCCACGCTAGCGCTTGCAATGTCATGCGCCCCTTCTTTTCGCGTGTTGATGGAATGCGATGAAGTCACCTGCTCAAAGGGTTTTATCGTTCTTATTACCGATGGCATCTGCGAAAATCCTTACCGCTTTGAAGAGGCTACGCCAGAAGGGCTGAAAAAGCTTTATGATACCGAAGCTGTAGATGATTGGGACTTTGCTCCGAGTGTTCTGGACTTTTCAAGCCGTAAACCAAAGGAAAAAGGTATTTTCGAGCGGGGAGATCATTATGAGAGAAACGGCGCTACAGATTTTTTTGATACGGTCAACACCCCTCAAAAAACTGATTTCAAAACTCTTGAAGAGGCCCGTCAATATTGGCTTTCCAAGAAATTTATGTCTTCAATTTTTTCTTGGTTTTGGTTTTGTGTAGACGCTGTTATTTTTTTTATCGCTGTTATTACACTCTATCTTTCGGTCAAAGATTTTAAGGTCAAGTATCTTTATCGTGAGAAAACAGAAAAGCATCCGGTTAAATGGCAGATTTTTGTCTGGGTGTGCTCCTGGCTTTTTCTAATTCAGGTGATTGGACTTTATCAAGTCAGACTGACAGCCCTTCTTTTCCTTATCGTTCCAACTATATGGATCGGTGAAATTCTGGCGCTTGCGGTTTATGCGTTGCGCCGGAAGTTCGATCAGAAAGGGTCTGGATCCCCGCCTGCGCGGGGATGACAAATGAGTTTTACAAACTCACCACACACGCCTGGGCGCCGGAGAGTTCGACGTCGCCGGGTTTGGCTTCGACGTTGAGCTTCGTCACCTTGCCGTTTTCGACGACCATCGAATAACGCTTCGAGCGGGTGGAGAGGCCATAGCCGGAGCCGTCGAAATCGAGGCCGATAGCCTTGGTGAATTCGCCGTTGCCGTCGGGGATCATGGTGACCTTGTCCTTCGCGCCATTGGCTTCGCCCCAGTGTTTCATCACGAAGGGGTCGTTGACGGCGATGCAGATGATCTCCTCCACGCCCTTGGCCTTGATGTCTTTGGCCTTTTCGATATAGCCGGGGAGGTGTTTTTGCGAACAGGCGGGCGTGAAGGCACCGGGGACCGCGAAAATAACCACCTTTTTGTTCGCGATGTAATCCGCGATATTGAGGTCTTCCATGCCGCCCTCACCGAGGCGCTTGAGATTAATGGACGGAATTTTATCGCCGATCTTGATGGTCATGGTTTTTCCCTCATTTTCCTGGAACCTGCGGATTCATAGCACGAAGCGGCGCGGCTTTCACGCAAAAATGGTGCGTATACATTTGGGCCGCTTCGGTCTAGAAGTAGAGGTTTACGCAAGCGGGGTGAGCGCGTGAAGGGTTACGATTTCTCTCTCCTGAAAAACCGGGATTTCCGTCTGCTGGTGCTGACGCGGATGTGCGCGGTGACGGCGATGCAGGCGCAGGCGATCATCGTCGGCTGGCAGGTTTATTCCCTGACGGGCAGCGCGTGGATGCTGGGCCTGACCGGGCTGGCCGAGGCCGTGCCCGCTATCGCTTGCGCGTTTTATGCCGGGCATATCGTGGATGTCAGTTCGCCGCGCCGCATTTATCGGCTGTGTCTGGCCGGGCTGTTTTTGAATACGCTGATGCTGCTGGCGACGGCGGGCGGTTTTATTCCGATGGAAAAAACGGCGCTTCTGGTTGTGATCTATAGCGGGATTTTTATCTCCGGGCTGGCGCGGAGCTTTATCATGCCGTGCGCCTTCGCCCTGCTCCCACAGATCGTCAGCCGCGAGGGTATTTCCTCCGCCTCCTCGTGGCAGACGGCGGCGTTTCAGGTTGCGGCGATCGGCGGACCGACGCTGGCGGGGCTTATTTATGCCGTCGCGGGGGCGTCGGGGGCGTGGATGTTTCCGGTTTTGATGATGGGGCTGGCGGTGGTGATGGTCACGCTTTTACAGGCCGATGTTCCGGCGAAGGACAAATCCGACCGCCCCCCGGTCATGCAGAGCATCCGCGAAGGCTGGGCGTTTTTGCTGGAGAACCGCACGCTGCTCTCCATCATGTCTTTGGATATGCTGGCGGTTTTGTTCGGCGGGGCGGTGGCGATTTTGCCAGCGTTCGCCGATCAGGTTCTGGATACCGGTCCCGTCGGACTGGGGTTCCTGCGCTCGGCTCCCGCCATGGGGGCGATTTTGACCGCGCTTTATTTCGCGGGACGGCCGCTTAAGATCGTTACGGCACGGCGGCTGCTGATCGTTGTGGGCGGGTTCGGCGTGTCGATGGTCGGGTTCGGGCTTTCGACCAGCGTTCTGGCGGCGGTTTTTTTCCTGGCGCTGTCGGGAGCGTTCGATAGCGTCTCCATGGTGATCCGGGGGACGCTGATGCAGCTTCTGACGCCCGAACATATGCGCGGGCGGGTCTCGGCGGTGAATTCAATGTTCATCATTTCCTCCAACGAGATCGGTGCGTTCGAGAGCGGCGCGGCGGCCACACTGTTCGGGCTGGTGCCGTCGATCATTCTGGGCGGTCTGGGGACGATCGCGGTGGTGGGGGCGGTGGCGGCGCTGTCGCCGAAGTTCCGGGCGCTGCGGATTGAGACGTAGGCGCTTACCGCTCACTCAAAATCGTTTTTCTCGCGGGACCATGGGCCGCCGATGGCGGAACGGAACGCGGTCCATCCGGGTTCGAGGTCGATCACTGCGGACAGCGTGGGGTCGAGGCTCACGGCGCGTTCCATGGGGACGAGCAGCGCGTCGGCGATGTCGTCGGTCTTGCCGCAGAGGAAGGCCCATGAGCTATCGTCGGCGTAGTGCGTGACGCGCAGGATGGGGGAGCCGTTCAGAACGTGATAGGTGGTGAGCGCGGGGGCGTGCGGCCCCTGATCCCAGCGCCACGGGGCGGCGGGGGCTTCGGCTTCCTGTTCCATCTGCAATTCCTCATCCATGCGGCGCGGTCCTTTAAACTCAGAAGGGCTGGGAGTCCAGTATCTCCCCGCAGTCGAGATTACGCGCCTTGACCTCTTCGATCAAGGCCGGGTCTTCCTTTGCGTAGGCGGCGCGGTAGCACAGGGTATCGGCGCTCATCTTCGAGGGGTTGCCGGAGAGGGACGGGGCGCGGATGTCGTCTGTCACGCAGGCGCACAGGAGAAGCATGGCGGGGAGGATTAAGAAACGCATCACAGCACCATCATCGGGATGGTGGCGACCAGCAGGAGGGCGAGCGTCAAATTCACGAGCTTGCGGGTTTTATCGGAGGTAAAAAGTACGGCCATCACCGTTCCGAACAGGGTCCAGATGATAATGCAGGGCACGCCGATGAACAGCACGGCCAGCACGATCAAGGCGGTTTTTTCCGAGAGCAGCGCGGCGGCGGGCAGGAAGGTGGCGGTGGAGGTTATGCCCATCACCCACGCTTTCGGGTTGATATATTGAAAGAGCGCGGCCTGTGTGAAGCTCATCGGCTTGCGGGCCGGATTTTCGTTCGGGCCGTCCGCGCCGGACGGTTGGGAGAGCGCCTCCCGCGCCATCTGATAGGCGAGATAGAGAAGATAGAGGGCGGCGAGGGTTTTTAGGGCGAATTGCAGCGCCGGAAAGGTCTGGAACACCGCGCCGACACCCAGCATACAGAGCAGCATAAGCGAGCAGAAGCCCACCGCCACGCCCAGCATATGCGGCACGGTGCGGCGAGTGCCGTAATTCATGCCCGAGGCGGCCAGCATGAAATTGTTCGGCCCCGGCGTGATGGAGGCGACGAGGAAGAAGGAGAAAAACGGCAGCGCCGCGAGGAGGAGTTGGGTTGAGGTCATGGGTTAAGGTTTGATTTTAAAAATATGAATGATAAACTTACCTTGAATTTTGTACGAGCATAAGTCTTTAACAATACATATAGTTAATAAATAAAAGAAATACCATTTATACCTAGATAAAGATTTATGGGAGTCAGTGTATGCTGTGTCTGGGCTGGCACAGGGACAAAAACAGACCTACACTCTTGTTGATCTAAATGAGCAGGCGTTTTTTTAAAGTAACAAGGTGTGTCGACCTCAAACTCTTGGTTTGTGACTCGGCCTGTTCTCTGATTGTAAGTACACTCTCGAATAGAAAAGGCATGTCTTATTTGCTGTTCTGAGAGTGCTATGGATATCTGTCCAGAGAAATCTATAAAATTTTCTATTCTTAGACACCTGTTGTAATTACAAACACGTTGCCAATAATCATCATTTCTTACTTGTGTTACACAAAACATATAAGCATTAGGAAGTATGGATGAAAAATTACTATTTCTTATAATAGTGCCATAGGAACCACTAATTTGGATCATGCCCAAAGTAGCTGCATTTAGCCTTGCAGTTGTGGCTGGAGAATCTGAAAAAATGTCTATATTAACGCTATGAGTTGCGACAGCTTCTTGTGGATCTCCGATGAGTTGGGAGCTGTCATGTCTTCTAATATTCTCAAACGTATTAAGATAAAAAAAACCTGCTTTTATTGAGTAATCGTATTGAGAAGAATAATATTTATAAACTATCATAGTAGTAAGATCTTCTTTATTTTTTGTAGTGATTTTTTTACAGATACTCTTATATCTTTAAAAGATAATACGAAATCACCCCAAGACTCTTTTAAAAGGAGCAAAAACAAACTTATTATTTGCATAATTACCGAAGCATCTCTTAGCGTTTTTATCCTTGTTTTCTGATCTCTTGCTTCATTTTGAAAATCTTTTTTTTCTTTTGCTAAAACATTATTGCCAAGATGCTCAAAATCATCTGCCAGCTGATCTAAAAACTGAGCCAATTTACGGTCATCTTCTTCCCCACCAAAAACTGAATTATCAACTAGATTTTGAATTTCTTTTTGTTTTTTTTCAGTTAGCCCATCTGTTCGAGCAGCTAAGTATCTTTGTGTTACAGCTGTAAACATTTGTTTTGCAGCGTGTCTAAGCATATACTCAGGCACTTCAGTGGGTTTACTTAAATTAATCATGATAAGCAAAAGCTCAGCATCTTCCATGCGCCTCCCGCTTATTTCCCACGCATCAAAAGATTTATCTAATCTTGTTTGTCTATCGTATATTTTAGATTCTAAGTTAGAAACGCTTTGTTCGATAGAAGGAATAGAAAATCCTAAGATACATGTAGAAATCACAATTAGAAGCGTACTTATTGCTGTAAAGATAAATGAGCTTTTATTTTTTTTTGTGTCTTCTGGGGGAGTCATATCCATTTTTTACCTGGTTTCAGCCGTTTCAGTCTTCGCCACTAAAACCCCTGACCTTCTAAATCTTCATGCTGCAAAATTTCGGATCGGTCTAAAATACCACACCCTCCGGTCCTTCCCGATCAATTTTTCTTGAACGGGCCGCTCCAAGTCCATTTGTGTTCGGTGATGGGGGTGCCGTGCATGTCCTCGATCAGCTTTTGGTATTCGGGGTTTTCAAAATTGACGGCGGAGAGCGGGCTCCAGCCGGAGCCAATCAAGTTCCCGTTCGGCGCACGAGTTTCGCTCACCACAATGCGGTCGTTGATGAAATCATTGACCTTGCCGATCGCCTCCGTGATCATGTCATGTTCGGGGTCGTCCGTGCGCCTATCCTGATCAATAAAGCCTACAGCGCAATGCGTATGTGTCACCTTACAGCTGATCATGATGTCGTGCGGTTTTACAAATACATTAAGCGTGCCAATTTCCTCGCACGGGGCTTTTTTGGTGAGGGTGAGAATCCCGTAATCATTGCGCCCGATTTCAAAATCCGCCGCCACTTCCTTTTGAAAGCGGTCCAGAAAACGCCGCTCGAAATCGCTGAGGTTCATTTCACTCTACCAATAATCGGATTTCGCTTTCGCGCCAGCGGCTTAAATCCCCTGCGCCTTCCAGCTTTCCTTGTTCGATCAGTACGCGGATGCGCTTTTCAATGATCAGCCCGTTATCATCGTAGGGTATTTCTCCCAGCGCGGTGCACACATCGCCGATGATCCACGCGACCTTGAGGAAATTTTTACTGCACGCCGAGAGGATCAAACCGTCTATTTTTTCACTATCGTTTATCACGCCGCCTTGTCCTTTGCTGCGCCTGTCCCGAAATAGGAGATATGATCCTTGAACCATTCGTTCGCGAGGCGTTCATCATCCGCCGCCTCGATCCATTCCTCCATGACGGGGAGGAGCGCGGCGCAGCGTTGCGCCACTTTTTCGCAGACGTTTTTATTGAGGGAATAGTTCAGAAACGGGCATTTGAACCAGCGCTCGTATCCCCTTTCTTTTCCCGTTCCGGCGTGGAGGCGGCCGGAATGGATGCCGCAGACTTTCGTGATTTTCTCCGCCTCCTGCCACTGTCCCATCTGCTCGCCGCTCAGGGGGATGAAGCCGGGGCGCCCGGCGGCATCGTTCACCAGCGGCGCGAAGTGGAAATTCACCACGAATTTGGGGCGATGATAGTGGTCCCACTGCACGGCGATTCCGGTCACGCGTTTTTCATCCGTGCGGAAAAAATTATAAAACAGGGAGGAGTGTTTCTGCGCGGTGAAGCCGCGTTTGACGAGCGCGGGGAAGAGATGCGCCTTCAGCGCTTCGCGCAAGGCCTGTGATCGTTCCTTGGTCTTGAACATTCCGCCCCTCTCAATGCTTTCAGTCAATCCACCTGTTTTTTGACGAATTGCGATTTCAAGCCCATTTGCCCGATGCCGGGGATTTTGCAGTCGATATCGTGCCCGTCCGACGCGCCGGGGACGAGGCGGATGCCCTTGACCTTCGTGCCGACCTTTACGACGCCGCCGCGATATTTCAGATCCTTGATGACCGTCACATTATCACCGTCCTGCAGGATGTTGCCGACGGAATCCTTAATCACGGTCTCCTCGCCGCCGCCTTCGCTGTCCCCTCCTCCTGCGGCGCTCCATTCATGGGCGCATTCGGGGCAGATGAGCAGCGGCCCGTCCGCGTAGGTGTAGGGCGATTTGCATTTCGGGCAGGGGGGAAGAGATTCAGTCATTCTTATGCGGCCTTTTCTTTATCGGTTTCAGGGTTGCTCGCCACAAACTCCCGCACGTCCTGCGTGATTTTCATGGAGCAGAATTTCGGCCCGCACATGGAGCAGAAGGAGGCGTGTTTTGCGCCTTCCGCCGGAAGCGTCTCGTCGTGCATTTCCCGCGCCGTGTCCGGGTCCAGCCCTAAATTAAACTGATCCTCCCACCGGAACTCGAACCGCGCCTTGCTGAGCGCATCATCGCGGAACTGCGCGCCCGGATGGCCCTTGGCGAGGTCGGCGGCGTGGGCGGCGATTTTATAGGTGATGACTCCGGTTTTCACATCGTCGCGGTTGGGCAGGCCCAGATGCTCCTTCGGCGTGACGTAGCACAGCATCGCGCAGCCAAACCAGCCGATCATCGCCGCGCCGATGCCGCTGGTGATATGATCGTAGCCCGGCGCGATATCGGTGGTCAGCGGGCCAAGTGTATAGAACGGCGCCTCGTGACATTCCTTGAGCTGCTTTTCCATGTTGATTTTAATGAGGTGCATGGGAACATGGCCCGGCCCCTCGATCATCACCTGCACGTCATGTTTCCATGCGATTTTGGTCAGTTCGCCGAGAGTCTCCAGCTCCGCAAACTGTGCGCGGTCGTTGGCGTCGGCGATTGAGCCGGGGCGCAATCCATCGCCCAGAGAAAACGAAACGTCGTACGCCTTCATGATCTCGCAAATCTCCTCGAAATGGGTGTAGAGGAAAGACTCGCGGTGATGCGTCATGCACCATTTCGCCATGATCGAGCCGCCGCGCGAGACGATCCCCGTCACGCGGTCCTGCGTGAGGCGGATATAGGGCAGGCGCACACCCGCATGGATGGTGAAATAATCTACGCCCTGCTCCGCCTGCTCGATCAGCGTGTCGCGGAAAATCTCCCACGACAAATCCTCGGCCACGCCGCCGACTTTCTCCAGCGCCTGATAGATCGGCACGGTGCCGATGGGCACGGGGGCGTTGCGGATGATCCATTCGCGGGTGTCGTGGATGTCCTTTCCGGTGGAGAGATCCATCACCGTGTCCCCGCCCCAGCGGATCGCCCAGACCATCTTGTCCACCTCCTCGCCGATGGAGGATGTTACGGCGGAGTTGCCGATATTGGCGTTGATCTTCACAAGGAAATTGCGGCCGATGATCATCGGCTCGAGTTCCGTGTGGTTGATATTCGCGGGGATGATCGCGCGGCCTTCCGCGACTTCCTTGCGAACAAATTCCGGGGAGATGAAGGGCAAGATATTGGCGCCGAAATTCTCGCCGTTTTTGCTTTCCTTATGCACTTCGGCGCGGCGCTGGTTTTCGCGGATGGCGATATATTCCATCTCCGGCGTGATGATGCCCTTCCTTGCGTAGTGCATCTGTGTGACGTTCGCGCCGGATTTTGCACGCAGAGGCTTTTCCGGGCTGGCGGGGAATTTCTCGTGTTTGATTTTTCTGTTTTTGAGCTGCGCTTCGGTTTTGTAGCCGTTGTCGATCGGCTTGACCGTGCGGCCCTCGATTTCCTCGACATCGCCGCGGGCGAGAATCCATTTGAGGCGCGTTTTGGGCAGGCCGCGCATGATGTCCAACTCAACGTCAGAATCCGTATACGGGCCGGAGGTGTCATAGACCGTCATACTCTCGCCGTTGGTCAGGCTGATTTCCCGCATCGGGACTTTGAGGTCGCCGACATAGGTTTTCTGGCTGGCGGGCAACGGGCCGCGTGTGACGTGCGTCGTCGAGGGGCAGGTTCCGGCGGCGGCCTTCTCTTCTTTTTCCGTGACATAAGTGGCTCCGGCGATATCGGAGAGGCCGGGGGAACGTGTTGAGGTGTTATGGTCTTTGGGCGACATTTCGCTTTCCTTTCCCTTCGAAGGTGTTAACCCACAGGTTCATAGGGTCTGATCTCAGCGCCATTTTTTTGAAAAAGCGCACCCCTAAGGACTTGAATGGCCCCAAGGTGGGCGGATTGAAAGGAATTGTCAAGAAGGATCGAAGGTTTTATAAAGGTGCGGATTTCACCTTTTATTCGCACCAGGGAGCTTTCATATGCTGCGCGCCATCCGCCTTGTTACGTTTCTGGCCATCGGGCTTCTGATCGGGTTTGGAATCGTCAATTATCAGAAAAACCGGAATATGGAGCAGGATATCGAGACCGAGGAGGAGATTTCCTCGCTCTCTACCGCCAGCGGTGAGGCCGGAGCGGAGGATGACGGCGCGGCGACGATCCTCAAGCCGACCGAGACCACAGCCGACCCCGCCATGCCGGGGGTTTCCATCGGCGGGGCGTTCAGCCTGACCGACCATAACGGCAAAGCGGTGACCGAGAAGGATTACGCGGGTTCCTATACGCTGGTGTTCTTCGGGTTTGCGACCTGCCCGGAAGTCTGCCCGACCGAGTTGCAGAAGATGGCGCAGGCGCTGGAGATTCTGGGCGAGGAGAAGGCCGCGAAGATTCAGCCGATCTTTATCACGGTCGATCCCGAGCGGGATACGGCCGAGGCGCTGAAGGTTTATGTCGCGGAGTTTCACCCGAAGCTGGTCGGTCTCACGGGAACGGCGGAGCAGATCGAGGCGGTCAAGAAGGCCTATCGCGTCTATGCCTCAAAAGTGCAGATGGAGGGGATGGAGGGGTACATGATGGATCATTCCGCCTTTACCTATCTCATGGGGCCGGACGGGGCGAATCTTGCGATTTATCCCGCGAAGGACACGGCGGAGCAGATTGCGGAGGATTTGAAGGGGAAGATTTAGGTTTTTGTATGTTCTTTAGATGTGCTACTTAAATCGTTCCCATAATCATAGGTCTGGCTCTAGGCTTTTTTCTTGGCAATCGCAATTTGAGCTGCTTCCTCAATTCTGTAAGCAAGTTTCTCAACATCTACATATTTGTACACTTGGTATCCCGCATTTTCGATCATGTATGGCGTTTCTCCTGAAGAGTCTACGTTACCATCCTTATCTTTTAAATGATGAATCTGTATACCTACCAAGCCGTTACCACGATCCAGCGATTGCCTAATCTCATAATTTATATATTTCCGTCCGGCTGTTTTTGCCCCAATACAAATAACCGTGACAGAGGTATTATTAAGCGCATCATTAATCATACGTTTTATCTGTTCATCGCTATTCGATTTTGCCGCCTCCCATAAGGAAGCATCTTGAAAACCTGCGGCTGCACAACTAGTTACCTGCGGGATATTACGAATTTGATTTACTCTCCATATGTCACGCTGATAGTGAAAACTAAAAAAAACTCTACGTGCCATTTGCATCTCCGATAAAAGTTATAAGTGTTACAATAAAAAGAGTTATCAATAGTGTCCCATGAAACCACAACATAGTTTTTGATATAAATGCGTCAGAGTAACTTACTTCGTTTTCAAATTCTGACGTATTCATCGAATAACTTACATCAACTTTTTTTTCTCTAACGCTATCGTATAGTTTGCGAAACAATCTCTCTTGCCTAAGAAAATAAGCATCCAATCCCCAAAATGCGAAAGCTGGAAAATATGCCAAGATAAACATTTGTTTACTATGATTTATATCTGCAAGACTAAAAATAGCTGCAACTAAAATTACTGACCATCCTTTTAATAGAAAAGAATTGTTTGATAATCTATTGATTATCCCTTGGATCATTTCCAGATGTAAACGTCTATCGGCCATTTTGAATAACCATAAAAATGATTCCTTAACCTAGATCAAGAGACGGTTTTCAATCCCCCAAAATCCCCGCCAGTTTGAGGGCGTAGCCGAGGGAGCCTTCGATCCGCAGGCTGCCGGTCATATAGGCCAGGGTGGGGTCGGTCGTGCCCGCCGCGATGCCGCGCAGGGTCTCCGCTGTGCAGTGCATCGTGGTGTCCGCCTCGGCTTCCGCCGCCGCGCCTGTGAAAAAGACGGGGGCCGGTCCGGTGCCGTCGAGCAAAATCAGCCCGTCTTCGCCGCAGTCGAACCTGATTTTTGCGCCCAAAGGCGGGGCGAGGGATAGCTTGGTCATAATCTTTTGCTGCAGGTCTTCGAGGCTCATACCGACACTATACATATTTTTTCCCCAAAAATAAGCACAAAGAAAGTGAGAAACGCTTTCCTTCCTGTTGAAAACAGGGACAATATCATGTGTGTGAGCGAATCACCTCTCCTCTATTGGCCGTCCGGCCGCTTCTTTCTTGTCTTCTCTTTACTGCCTGATCCGACTTCAAAATTTTCTCTCTAGGGTACTGACGATGGCGAAACGACGACTAGCGACTTCCCTGCTTGCGGGATGCCTTGTGACCACCTGTATCGGTACACTGGCCTTCGCCGGAGACCCGGAGCTTTACTTCTATCCCACGCAGCGCTGGAGCGTCGCCGCGCAAGGCGGGGATGAGAGCGCGCCCACTTGCGCCTTGTCCAATTCCTTCAATAACGGGTTTGCGATTAAAATTTCCGGTGACCGCGACGGGTTCGACACGCTGGACCTCGATTTCCGGCAGTCCAGTTTCGAGGCGGGCCGCAAGTACGAGATCGTCTACAGCGTCCCCGGCGGTTCCCGCGAGGTGTTTCAGGCCACCGCCGCCAAAGGCAGTGTGCTGAGTTCCTCTATCAGTTCCAAGGCCGATTTCGCGGCGGCGCTGCAAGACGCGGCGACGCTTGACCTCTCCATCCAGAGCAACCAGTTCCGGCTTTACCTCACGGGCTTCGCCAAGGCGATGGACGAGTATAACACCTGCATCAACCCGCCCGCTCCGGCCATGGCCGCGATCGATGAGGTTGAGAACCCGCCGGAGCTGGCAGCCGCGCAAGAAGCCGAAGCTTCGCTTTCTCCCGCTGAAGAGGCTGTGATTATGGCCTCCGATTCTTCTTCCGACACACTTGCCCCGCCTGAAATTTCTTCACCTCCGGCGGATGAGGCGCCGATCCTGAGTCAGGACGAGCAAACCAGCGACAAGAAAGACATTCTGGCGAAGATCGACTCGTTGGCGAACGAATTCAAGGGTGGTTCTGCGGAGGCTTCCGCCGCGCCGGAGCCCGCCGCACCGGATGCCTTTGCGTCCAGCGATGCGATTCCTGCCGGTGATATTTCCGATTCCATTCCGCAGGATTCCCGCGCCAATATTCCCGACGAATTGCCGCCTCTGCTGGGAGAGTCTGCGCCCGAACCTGCCGCGATCAAACCCGTGAAGGGCGAACGCTATACCGAGAAGTTGGCCCGCCAGTTGAAAGAGCAGGGGG
The DNA here is from genome assembly GCA_016699735.1 of Alphaproteobacteria bacterium. NCBI lineage: Bacteria > Pseudomonadati > Pseudomonadota > Alphaproteobacteria > Alphaproteobacteria bacterium. The sequence goes on along the minus strand of CP065008.1, from coordinate 584,127 downwards.
AGCCTTCGTCTTCTTCCAGCGAACCCGCCCGCGCCATGAAGTCCCCGCCTTCTTCCTCAGACGATAACGGTCCTGCGGCCCTGCCGCCGCGTGAGGAGACCTCCTCGGCCAGCGCCGAAGTTTCACCTGCGCCTGATGCTGCTGCGCCGAAGGGCGAGATCATCCATTTCAAGGGTGAGCGCGTTTTGCCTAAAAAGAAGAGCGCCAGCCCTGCCGCCTCTTCTGAGGAAGCGAAATCCGCGCCTGAGCATACGTCTGTGACGATTCCGGCCTATAAAATGACCAAGCAAACGACCAAGATGGAGGCTGATTTCACCGATATCGCCGCCGATGCGCCTGCGCCCGATGAAGCGCCCGCCGTGGACGATGCCGCGTTCGTGCAAGCCTCCTTTACAGACGAAGCCCCCGATGCCCCGTCCGCCATCGAACCGAGCAGCGGTGCGGCCGGAGAGGATTTTATCCAGATGCGCGATAAAATCCGCGAGCTGGAGCAGGAGGTCGGGCGCTTGTCCAAGGAAAACAGCCTTCTGGATACGGAACTGAAGACCTCGCTCAAGGACTCGGAGGACGAGCGCCTGTCCGTTTCTTCGGATAACTGGAACCTTGAGCGCGCTACGATGCGCTATAACGAGGCGGAGCGCCAGATCAAGCGTCTGGGCCGCCAGCTGCAGGCCGCGCGCCAGCAGTGCACCACGGAAAAACAGGAGCTGGAGACGATGCTGTTCGACCCGCAGGTCACGGAGCAGTCCCAACTCGCCAAACTTTCAGCCATGGAGCAGGAGCTGGCCAGTGCCCAGTCCGAGCTTCAGGGCATCCAGCGGAAATACGAGGAGCGCATCCGCCTTCTCGAAGCCCAGCTGGAAACACCCTAGGAATACTGCGTCTTTTACTGCGTACCCTGCGTTCACTGCGTTTGATTGCTGCGTTTAGTTTCTGCGTAAAACAGCTCCTGCGTTTACTACCTGAGTTATAAAGCTGCGTAACGAAAAAAGCCGATTGTGATAGATCGGCTTTTTTCTTTTTTGTACGCGCTTCTATCGGCGCGACGCCAGATACGCGATCTTGCCGTCGGTGCTGCCGGGGGTGTAGGTGCCGGGGACGTCTTCGGGGAGGATGAGGACGAGTGCGTCCTTGTCGGTCACGTCCTGCTCGACCACGCGGCGGGCCTGTTTGATGACGGTTTCGTCGAAGAGGTTCCGCATGCCGCGGGCATTGCCGAACTTGTCCTTGCGGCCCGGTTCCATGGCCTTGAGGACACCTTTGATCTTGTCCGCAGCCTCGTCCGCGAGGGTGTAGGACAGGTTTTTGCAGTAGATTTTGAAGATGTCCAGCAGTTCGTCATCCGCGTAATCGGGGAAATCGACGAAGGCGCTGATGCGGGAGCGCAGACCGGCGTTGGATTCGATGAACCATTTCATTTCGTCCTTAAAGCCCGCGAAGATGACGACCATGTTGTTGCGCTGGTCCTCCATCGCCTTCATGATCATCGCGATGATGTGGTGGCCGTAATCGCGGTAGGAATCCGGCACCTCCAGATCGTAGGCCTCATCGACGAACAAAACGCCGTCGCGGGCGCGTTTGAGGATTTCGGCGGTGATATGCTCGCTCTGGCCGATATATTCGCCGACGAGCTTGGAGCGGTCCACTTCCACCACATGGCCGCGCTTGAGATAGCCGAGTTTCTTGAGGATTTCGCCTACGAGGCGGGCGACGGTGGTTTTGCCCGTGCCGGGGTTGCCCGAAAAGACCATATGCAGGGAGGGGCGGTAGCCGCTGACGATGCCTTGTGAACGGCGGCGGCTGTCGGCCAACACCATGTAGAACAGGGCGCGGACCTGCTCCTTGACGTTCTCCAGCCCCACCATCTTCTCGAAGGGCAGAAGGATTTTATCGAGGTCGTCCTTGGTCAGGTCGGGGCGGATATCCAGCGCCCGTTTTCCGGCCTCGCGGCCCTTGGCGTCGCCGAAATTAATAAAGGTCAGCGGCTTTTCGAGGTCGATCCGCGTTTCGTAAAATTCGGGCGAGTCGCCCTCGGTCGAAGATTTCGCCACGCCGTCGCCGCCGAAGGAGCCGGGCGAGAATATGGTGGGTTTTGTGTCCGGCGGGGTTTCCGCGTGATCCTGCCCCGGGACGGGGGGCAATTCGACCAGACGCTCCAGACCCTTGTTCTTGAGCCAGAAATAGGCATCGCCGTAAGGGGTGATCTCGGCGCTCTGTTTCATGAGGTGGATGGCCTTCTCTACATCCTTTTCGCAGCCATAGCCTTCAGCATTGCAAAGGGCGGTGTAATAGGTGAGGCGTTCGCGGAACCAGTCCGCGCATTCGTGCTTGCCGTCCTTCAGAGCCTGAATTCCGTTGTTCAGGTGAGCATAACCCTCCTTCGGGATTTCCTTGATCGAACCGGACATCAGGAAAAATTTTGCGAAATAGGAGAAAAAGGCGGGAGGGTAGGATTCGTCCATCAAATCCTGAAGTATCCGTCGGGCGCGCGCAGTATCGGTTTTGCCCTCCTCTGCCTCCAGAAGGACGAGCGCAAGGTCATAGCGGCTTTCGAGGTCGCCGGTTGCGGCGGCCTTTTCGAAGAGTTCCATCGCTTTTGTGCGATCAATCTGCGCGGGGGAGATGATTTTATCCCAGCCGTAATAATGTTTGGCCAGCAGGCGGGTGCCCTGCAGATGGTCCTTTCCCGCCGCGAAGACCAGATATTTTTCAAACTGGTCGGGGTTCAACTCCGTGCGGCAGGTGCCGTAGAGGCGCTGGTCGCAGAGCCAGACCCTGGCATCGACATTTTCCTCATGCTCGGCCAGATATTTGGCGCAGGAGAGCACCTGGTCCTCAATGGACTCCAGGCGCGTGAAACCGTCCGGCCCCTTGTCGTGGGCCTTGCATAGTCTTTCATATTCGTCGCGGAGTGAGAAAAAGCGCTCAACCGTAAACTCAGCGGCCATGGATCAACCTCGTTGTTTTTTTGCCATTCTGCTCTTATTTGAAAAAAAATACAAACTTATCCGATACGTGATCTTTCGGTTTTTTCGGCTTTTCATTTTTCCTTTTTTCTCCTAGGCTTTACGGGCTTTTTCAGTATTAACATCTTCCAGAAGATTCCTTGCTTGCAGCCACCAGTATGCCTCGCCCTTTTCGTGCCACGCGGCTACACTTTTACGCATATATTCAGCCGCCTTGCCGATATCTTTTTTGCAGCCGACACCTTCGGCATATGAAAGCCCCAGAAGCAGGAATATTCTCTGGCTCCATTTGTCCATGCGGTTTTCCTTTTCAATCCTGTCCTTCCCCTTTTGCAGCAGTGCGAAGGCTTCTTCAGGCTGCGACCTGATCTTTTCGTTTTGAAAATAATATTTGTCGTAATACACGAACAACGCCCATAAATCGCCTTCGGCGATCAGCCCTTTTAACAGACGTTCGGCGCGCTTCAAGGAATCCTGTGTGTGTGCGGCCCTGTAATCAAGAAGCAGAAAAACCAGATCGCTCCTTGCCCACGCTCCCCCCGTTGCGGCCGCTTTTTCCATCCATTCGGCGGCGCGGATGAGGTCCACCTGCAGCGGGGAGATTACAGGCGAGAGGCCTGCATAATATCTCGCCAGCACCTGCTGTGCTCCCTGATGCCCTTTTTCGGCGGCTCGGCAGAGATAAGATTCATACTGCCCTTCGTCGAGTTGCGTTCTCATTTTCACGCCCGGGCCGAAATAATTATCGGATAGCCAGAAAAGCGCGTCGATGTTGGATTTCCTTTCGGCAAGGTATTTGGCACAAGCCACGGCTTCGGATTCCAGTGGCATGAGCGTACTGAGGCTTTTCGCCTGCTTTGACGCCGACCATTCTCTGATTTTATTCTTGAGTTGCTTGAACCTTTCTGGGGTGAAACTTTTGACGTCATAATGATCGTCGGTGCTTTCAGAGGCTCCAAGCCGCGGATAAAGCTTTCTGTTTTTGAGCCAATAATAAGCATCGCGGTTTTCCTTCGACAAGCTGATGCGGATCAGGTTCTTAGCCTTCTCCATATTCTTTGAACAGCCGATCCCCTCCGCATAGCAGAGGCCGAGATGAAAGCTGATTTTGCCCATGACAGGCTTCCAGTTTTCTCCGGTTTGTTTTGCAATCCGCTCGTAAGCCTTAGAGAGCAAGATGAACGCTTCGTCTGGACGATCCCTGACCGCCCCGGCCTCAAAGAGAAAATACCTGTAATACCTGTCGTAGGCCGGGGTGTATTCCTTTCCTATCAGGTCGAGAAACATCTCCCGGGAGCGGGAAATGTTTTCAGGCGTGGGATCATAAAAAACAAGCGCTTCCGCTAAAAACAGGCGTGAACTGTTATTCCCTTCATCGGAGTTTACGTGTTTTTCGATCAGCTCTATTGCTTTCGGGCGGTTCTTACGGCGCAGGGAGAGGTAGCGCCCGTTCCCGCCTTTCCACAAATATTCGGCATAAACTCTTGTCGCCTCGCTGTCGCCCTGCTCCACGCCCTTTTTCAGATAGGTCTCTATCAGGGGTGGTTCCAGAAGTGTATAGGCCGATCCGAAAATGCTTTCCTCCGATAGCCAGAATATTGGTTTTAAATCGCCGTGATCCTCCGCCAGCGCGATAGCGCAGGACGTCATTTTCTTTAACAAATCGGAATAGGTTGAGTGATTGCGAAGTCTTTTATATTTTTTGAAGTCCTGAAAGTCCTTACGAAGCCGGATGAACTCTTCATTCGTTGCGGTCATAAGCGCCTCTTTGTTATATACGCTTATGCATTACTATACTTTAATTCTTATTGGAGAGTCAAATTTATATCATTTTATATACTAAAATTCGCTTTCTTTCATATCCATCAGCGTTGCCGCCCCGGCCATGACCATGCGGAACCGCGCCTCGGATTCGGGGAGCATCCGTTCCATGAAGAAGCGGGCGGTTTTGAGTTTGGCCTCCAGAAACGCTTTATCCGCGCTGCCCTGCTCCAGCTTTTCCTGAGCCGTTTTCACAATCAGGCACCACATATAGGCCAGCGCCACCAGCGCGAACTGGCGCAAGTAATCCGTTGACGCCGCTCCGGCCTCTTCCGGGTTCTTCAGCCCCTTCTGCGCGATAGTGGCCGTGCTTTGCTGCAACTTGGCGAAAGCCTTGGCCAGTGCGAAGACGAATTCCTGAAGCTTTGGATTTGTCTGTTCGGCGTTGATGAACTCCTGCACGGGGTGGAAGAATCGGCGCAAGAGGCGGCCGTAGCCCAGCGGCATTTTCCTGCCGACGAGATCGAGAGCCTGAATGCCGTTGGTGCCCTCATAGATTTGCGCGATGCGGGCATCGCGGACATACTGTTCCATGCCCCATTCCCAGATATAGCCATGGCCACCATAGACCTGCTGCGCGAGGATCGCCACTTCGGTGCCCATGTCGGTCTGATAGGCTTTCACGATGGGCGTCAATAGCGCGACGAGATCGTCCGCCCTCTGTTTTTCCTGCGCGTCTGGGTGGCGGTGCGAGATATCGAGATTCATCCCGACCCAATAGGAGAGCGCACGGGAGCCTTCGACGAAGGCTTTTCCGGTCAGCAGCATCCGGCGCACATCGGGGTGGACGATGATGGGATCGGCGGGCTTTTCAGGATTCTTCGCACCCTTGAGACTTCGCATTTGCAGGCGATCTTTTGCGTAGATCACCGCGTTCTGATAGGCCACCTCCGCGATGCCCAGCCCCTGCATGGCCACGCCGAGGCGTGCCGCGTTCATCATGGTGAACATGGCCTTGAGGCCTTTATGGGGTTCGCCGACCAGCCAGCCGATTGCGCCGTCGAAATTCATAACGCAGGTGCTGGAAGCCTTGATGCCCATCTTATGCTCAATGGAGCCGCAGGAGACGCCGTTGCGCGGGCCGACGCTGCCGTCATCCTTGGGCAGGAATTTGGGGACGACGAACAGGGAGATTCCCTTCACGCCTTCGGGGGCATCGGGAAGCTTGGCCAGCACCAGATGGACGATATTTTCCGCGAGGTCGTGCTCGCCCGCCGATATAAATATTTTGGTGCCGTCGATTGTGCAGGAGCCGTCGGCTTGCGGTTGCGCCTTCGTTTTGATCAGGCCGAGGTCGGTGCCGCAATGCGGCTCGGTCAGGCACATGGTGCCGGACCATTCGCCGGATATGAGTTTAGGCAGGTAGAGCGCCTTCTGCTCGTCCGTGCCGAAATGATGCAACGCCTCGTAAGCCCCCTGCGAGAGGCCGGGATACATCCCGAAGGACATATTCGCGGCGCAGATCATTTCCTGCATGACGGTGTTGAGCAGCATCGGCATCCCCATGCCGCCATATTCGGGATCGGCGCTGAGGCCGCACCAGCCACCTTGGGTAAACGTCTCATAGGCATCCTTGAAGCCCTTGGGGGTGCGGACCACACCATTTTCAAGGATGCAGCCCTCGGCATCGCCGCTCTGATTTAACGGGAAGAGAACCTCCTCGCAGATTTTGGCGCCCTCTCCGATGATCTGGTTCATCAAATCCTGCGAAAAATCCTGATATCCCTGCAGGCTGGAAAGACTCTCGGCCTTAAGGACATCGTGAAGGATAAAGCGGATATCATCTATCGGGGGGCGGTATGAGGGCATGGGCTTGAGACCTGTCTATCGTTTTTTACCATTATATCCAAAAAGTCCGCTGGCGCTGCCTGAAAACCCTTTTTCAGGAAGTTTTTGTCATTTTTTTGCGTTTGACGTATAATTTTTGAAAAATAAATACAGGGAGGGTCTGGTGGCCGATAAAGTTATCCCGATTGACCAATACAGGAAAGCCGCCGCGGCTTCTGAGGGTGAAGGCGTTGCGCCTGTTCCCCGGGCGAGGGACCATTATCCTCTGGAGCAGGCCCGGAGAATGGCCGAAGACCATTACGGCGACGTGGACTGGGAACAAGGCAAGCTGACCATGACTTTTTCCCGCGAGATCACGGGCGATGCCAACCTCAAACTTTTTATTTCCGAAATATTTGGCCTCGGGCTTTTTAAAGGTGAACATCCCCCCTGCCTTTCCTTCGACTGTTTCGAGCAGCTCTCACCGGAACATCCAACGGGGCTGGCGAACAACGCCTCGATGCGGTCGGGGCAGAACCCCGATCATGTTATTATAGAAATTCAAGCGATTGACTTGGCGTGACCATGAACTCCTCCTATGAAACGCAAATCAAGGGGCTGTGCAGCGTATTTCTGCAAATGTCACAGCACGCGCCCACCAGCATCCAGGCGGGCGGCTTTATGGTTCTGGATGCACAGGCGCTAGGCGCCGACAAGCAGATGCAGGGGCGGCGCGGCCTTCAAACGGTGCCCTCCGGTATCTCCTATCCGGTCAGTTTCCTTTTTCCGGTGCAGGGCGATGAGGCGGAGCGACAGGCGCTGTTTGCCGATATCCATGAGGGGCTGGGGCGGCTGGGTTACGAAACCCATAACGCGCCTTTGCCGACCGACCGCGCCGGGGTTCTGGAGTTCGCGCAGGGCGTTTATCTTCAGGAGAGCGAGGGCTCTTACCGCCTCGAAGTTACAATGGCCCCGCCCTATGATTATACGCAGAACTGGCAGATGATGGGCGAATCCGCGCCGATCACGCAACCGACCTAGGTTTGGCGTCCTGTTGTTTTGGCCTCCTCTTTCTGTTATATTATGTTAATAAATTGGGGTAACGTGAATGATTGACGAAGAACAAGCCGCAGACCTGTTAATCGAATTCGGGCGCAGCCATGGCGCGTTCAGTATGGTGCGCGGGGACCGTCCGGTGATCGACGATTATGATGCGTCCATCGAATTTGTTCTGAGCGACGATACCGGGATGGATACTTACGATCATAATTCCCATTTCAGACATTTCCCTCTGTCCCTTCATTTCAGGGGTAAGAGTGCGGCGGACATCGCCTCGGGCCTGAAAGCCCATCTGGATACTGGCGGCCTGTCCACCCATGATGCTCCGGAAATCATGCCCAACGGCTCTTACCGTGTTAGGCCTGCGGTTTTCGTCCGGCAAAACGGATCGGATGTCGAAGTCACCGCGCATAATTTCAACGGCTAAGGCTTTTTCTGCTGGTTGAGGATGTACGCACGGGTCGTCAGGTAGAGGACGACGCCGTTCAGCGAATGCCAGAGGAAATGCGTGCCGAGCGGGAAGCTGGCGCAGACTTCCCTATCCATTGTGCGAAAGATCAGGGACAGGATAAAGGTCAACGCTGCATATTGCAGGGTTTTGGGTTCCACTTTGCCGTGCCGCGCCTGCCAGAGGGCGAAGCCGGAGAGAAACACAAGAGCGGGAAAATACCCCGCGGAGCCGTTGAGAATGTCGGCTGGAATCTGATCCATCACCGCGCTTGATCCTAGAAATACAACAAACAGCACCGTGGTTACGAATGCGTTCAGCCGCATCACGTTCAGTGCATAAAAAACGACAAAGAAAATCTGATACAGCACGATGGGCAGGACGTCGCTGCGCTGCGCCGTGGGCGTGGCGAGGGTGTGAAAGAGCGTGCTGCCTAGGCCGATGGCGCACAGGAGAATAATCAGAATCCGTGTCTGGCTGTTCAGGGCGCGTTCCCTTTTGGCCAGTCTGTATGAGAAAAAGGCCGCGATAAAAAAGGCGATATTGGTCACCGCGTTCACCGGCTCGGCCCACAGGCCCGGTTCGAGGCGTTCGCAGTAGATGTCGATATAATTGTTCATCGTTTCGCTGAGGCCTTAGAGCCGGCTGATATAAAGGGGAAGACCATCGTCGGTTCGCCTTGATTATCGTTTGAAGAGAACGCAGAGGCTAGAGCGTTATATCACGGACCTGCGGCAAAAATCCCGCCGAAAAATCGTCGGATTGCGCGACGGCGTCGGTGGTGCGGATTTCGGCGGTGCGGCGACCCTGCGCGTCATAGCGCATATCGAGAACCATATCACAATATTTTTCCGGCTCGTCCGCGTGTTCGTAGATCGACACCCCCGCCCACTCGCGGATGGGCAAGTGCATCTCGGGCATATGTGTCAGGGCCGCTCCGGCATGAACATCCTCGATCCGGTATTCCTTTTTCTGTCCGGCCAGCAGCCATTGTTTCCAGACCTGCACCATGCGGGTTTGATCGGCGCTGGGCTGCAGTTTTTCCGACGGCTTGACCTCCGCCGGCAGAAAGGCCGCCATGGCGGTATTAAAGAAATCGCTCTTACCGATTCCGGAGCGGCCGCGGACCCCGATCTGGCCGGGATGGTGGAGGGTTTCGCCATTAAATTCGACCGCGTAGCCCTGCTGCTCCACGGCCCTGAGCGCGTGGGTGAAGGCATTGGCGAGGGTGTAAAACTGCTCGTCGGAGGAGATATCGAAGCGGTAGGTTTGGGTCAGGTTTTTACTCATGGCGAAGATTTAGCCGAAATTTTTGGGTTTCCGCAAGTTTTCCCTAGTTCTGTAGGGGCTTGCTCTTGTTTTGCATATCCTTACAGCCTCATGTGCCATTGATTCGTACGCCATCAAAAAAATTAATAAATTGACTCCTTGCACAGTGCTTATGCATTATGTCCAGTATAAGGGTGTTATTATTGCCGGGCGGGTGAATATGGGTGCATTCGAAGACGATCCAACCGTCACAGATATAGACCGCATATACATGGAACGGGCGCAGGCGACGTCGACCGTGCCTTTGATTTTCCTGAACCCCAACGCTCTTGATCGTGACTATTATATCTCTCATCAAAAAACAATTAACCCCAGTGATCTGGACGTCGTCCGCGGGATGATGGATTCGCAGATTGCCGGAATCAGTTCCCGCTATCCCGAAGAGGCTATCCGTTATTTTGCAGAAACCTCTATGGATGGCCGGCATTTCAGCCTCCAGCAGTCCGTCCCGTCAAGGCCGGGTGAACCGGATAGTGAGCCTTTCCGTTTCGCCTTTATCAATCTTGAGGGGAATAACAGGCAAGCCGGCGACTTTGAACGTGCTCTTTTTGCCAGTTCTCCGCAGGCGGAGTATTACTGGTCCGGGTTCTGGGGCGGGCATGAGGGAGATCACGCCGGGTTTGAGCATCTTGCCAGCGGTAACACATTCAACTTTGAAGATCCCGGTAAAAACGAAGTGCTGGCGGTAAACGCCGAGTTGAGCGCCGACCGTAACGGTCTGGACTGGCTGCGATCCGAAGGGCAGGACGATATTGCTCAGGCCGTCATCGATTTCCGCGCCTTGAATGCATTTGCTGACCGTGGGCATTCTGCGACGGCTATTCTGGCCGATGAGCCGGGGACGGAAGCCACAGTGCAGCACGTTCGCGCATCTACGGAGTTTCAGGGGGCGCTGATGCAGGTCGTCGGGCAAGATCTTGGCCTTGCTTTTTTTGATGTCATCTCTTTACAACGTCAGCATCCCGGCGCGTTTCATAGTCATCTTGAGCGCCTTATTGATGAGGGTGCGTTCGATCAAGTTTCCGATAATCCTCATGTTCGAGAATATATCGTGGCTTATTCTGGAGCCTACCAAAGGCAGATCGCCGATCGCACACCCGATCCTGAGGCCCATATCGACTTGCGTACGGATCGCTCCGTGATTGACTCCCTCTCTATAAGAATTGGAAACGGGGTCGTGCCTACGGGCAACACGTCCGATCCGGGCAAGGAACCGCCAGCTAACGAAACTGCGCCTCCTGTAGCAACGACGGACAGGCCTATGACCCCACTTCCGTCAACCGGTCCACGGCCTTAAATTTTCAATTCCTCAACGGCTTGCCCTTATCCAGCATATGTTCGATGCGGGCGAGAGTCCCTTCGTTGCGGACGAGCTTCATGAATTCGCGGAGTTCGAGCTTCAGGAGGTCGTCTTCGGTGAGTTTTTCCGTCAGGTCCGCGCCACCTCCGGTCAGAACCTGCGCGAGGTGGGCGGAAACCACACCATCGTAAGGCGTCGCCTTGCCGGATTTCTGCAGGTCCGTGACGGCCATGTCGAGGGCCAGTTTTCCGCCCTTTCCCGACAGTTTTATGTCCGTGATTTTCTCCGGCGCCTTGTAGTTTGCGGCGAGTTTCAAGGCGCGTTGCCGTGCATCATAGAGCAGGCGGTCACGGTTCATGCTGATGCCGTCGGTTTCGCGGAAGTAGCCGATCTCCACCGCTTCGTGCGCGGATTTGGCGACCTTGGCCGTGCCAATGGTCTCGAAGGCCTGACGCGCCGCGCCCATCGGCGTGGTGTCGGGGGAGAACCATACATTTTTCTTGCCGATCTTGCCCATGTCTTCGGCGAATTTTTTACGTTCGCGTTCCTGCAACCTGAGGATCATCTCCTTGCAGCCGCCCCAGCCGGGGATGAGGCCAACGCCGACCTCAACGAGGCCGCAATAGGTTTCCGCGTGGGCCTGCACGGCGTCACTGGCCAGCAGGATTTCGCAGCCGCCGCCCAGCGCCATGCCGCTCGGCGCGCTCACCACCGGGAAGGGCGCGTATTTCAGGTTCATGAAGACTTTCTGCCCCTGTGCGACGAAGCTTTCGACCTGTGGCCACATGGCGATGTTGATCATGAAGATCGCCACGCCGAGATTGGCCCCGGCGGAGAAATGCGAGCCTTCGTTATAGATGACCAGCGCCCTGTATTTTCCTGCGGATTTTTCAATCGTGGTGCGGGTTTGTTCGAGAAGGGCGAAAATCTCCTCATCGAAGGTATTCATTTTCGTCTGATGCTCGAAGCACAGAACGCCCTCGCCGATATCCCAGACTTTTGCGGAAGCGTTTTTCAACACGGGTTCGCTTGAAAGTTTTATATCGCTCAAGAGCAGGACGCCTTCGGGCCGTTTCACGTCATGGTATTTGCCGTCGGTGCCGAAATACTGACGCTTGCCGCCCTCGATGCGGTAGAAGGTTCCCTCGCCCACTTTTTTGAGGATATCGGGCACCTCCATGCCCTCGATCTTCAGCTTCGCGGCGAACCATTTGGGGCCGAGCGCGTCGATCATCTCGAACGGGCCGCTTTTCCAGTTGTAACCCAGCTTCATCGCCTCATCGATATCGAAGACGGTGTCGGCGATCTCCCCGACCAGCAGGGCGGAATAGTGCAGGGTTTTCTTAAGGACTTCCCAGGCGTATTTTCCGGCAGAAGACTCCTCTTCCACCACGGCGCGGAGGCCTTTTTTCCCGCCCTCACCGCCTTCGGGTTTTTCCTTCGCGGCGGCTTTGTATTGCGATTCATTAAAGTTGTCGGGGCTGAGAGTCAGCGCCTGTTTGGCCTTGTCCTTCGAGGCGGGGTCGAGGCGGTAGAAGCCGCCCTTGCCCTTGCGGCCCGTATAGCCCGCCGCGATCATCTGATGCACGAAGGGGTAATCGACGTGCAGGGTACGATAGGGGTCGGCGGGCGGCAGGTTAGCGAGCAGCGAGTCCGCGAGTTTGGGCATCAGGTCGATGCCAACAAGGTCGATCAGGCCGAAGACTCCGGTTTTTGGAATCCCAACGGGCTTGCTCATCACCGCGTCGGCGGTTTCGATGGAGACTTTCTGTTTGATGGCCTCGTTGATTCCGGCCGTCAGCCAGAAGACGCCGAGGCGGTTGGCGATGAAGCCCGGCGTATCGTGACAGACGACTACGCCCTTGCCCAGTTCGATATCACAGAAGGCGCGGATGGTTTCCACGGCATCCTTGCGCGTTTCCTTACTGGTAATCAGCTCCAGCAGGCGCATATAGCGCGGCGGGTTGAAAAAGTGGGTGATCATGAAATCCTTTTTGAAATTCTCGCTCTGCCCCTCCGCCAGCTTGTGCAGCGGGATGGTGGAGGTGTTGGAGGAGACGATGGAGCCTTTCTTGCGGTGCTGTTCGAGCTTGGCGTAGGTCTTGTGCTTGATGTCGAGATTTTCGACCACGACCTCGATGATCCAGTCCACGTCCGCCAGCAGGTTCAGATCATCCTCCAGATTGCCGCAGGTGATACGCTTGGCGTTGGCGGGCAGCATGAAGGGCGCGGGGTCGGTTTTGAGCATTTTCTCGACCGCGCCCTGCGCGAAAGCGTTTCTGTTCCCATTGAATTTTGTGAGGTCGGGCGGGACGATATCCAGCAGCACAACGGGATAGCCCGCGTTGGCGACCTGCGCGGCGATGCCGCTGCCCATGACTCCGGCGCCGATGACGGCGATTTTATTGATTTTCATTTTGACCCTCGTTTTCTTTTATTGTTTCGCAAGTAGAAACAAAATCATATCCATATGGACTTATGATGGCCCAGACACTAAACGAGTTATCTTGACCCGTAAGCGTTTCACCTATTGTAGTTATAATGTCTATTAAACCTTGATTTTTTAAGTGAATTAAAATTTTCATGTTGTTTTGAAAAAAAACGTTATTCATCTTGCCAGAAGAAGAAAAAGAAATTTGCATAGCGTCTTTTCTTTGCGCCATAGTTTCATTTTTTCCTAAGTCAAGCTCCGACCAAGTTGCATCCTGTGTATGATTGTCAATAACCGCTTCAAAATAATCGTATCCTTTGTCTTTTGCACTTTGCCAGACCATTTTTAATAATTTTGCCGAGTCGGGATTTAAGTTTTTTAATGTATTGATATACGTGATGTTAGCTGGGTCAGAATTAATGCTTTCGTTAATTAGCAACCTTGCCCACATTTCCTGTAAATCAGGATCATCTTCGTGGGATGATTCTTCGATAAATCCCGACAGAAATTTTTTTTCTACTGCTTCGGCTTTTAATCCTTTGCCTACCAGCATGGTTTTTGCTTTGTCTGTTATTTTTATTAAGTTGGACATTCGCCAAAGCGTCAAACGATCAGAGATCATAGCCATCGCTATTCCGAAAGGCTCTAAAGCTATTTTCAGAGCTTTAATAACTTCTTCCTGACTTTTGTCTGAAATTTGCTGCTCAATATTAATATTATCAATTTTAATCAGCGGGTTATTCATACTGACTATCTTTCGTATAAAATTTCTCCAACCACACCCGCTTACACACCGGAAGCGTCAGGGTCGAGAGCAGGTACGCGCCCGGCGGGACGAGGGCGTGAAGCAGTGCGCCCTGTACGCCTAAAAAACTCAAATAGACGCTGACCACAATATAGGTGCCGCCCGCGATGATGAGGCGGCGGGTCCAGGAGGTTTCCCACGCCTTGTCGGCCTCGACCCTGGCGTTGCGTTCGCGGATGGTGTCCAGCTCGCTCACGCGCCGCTCCGTTTTCCTATCTGAAATCGCCGCAGAGATAGAACGAGCCGGCGATGATGCCGCCGACCTTTATCGGCTGCTTCACATAGACCGGGTCGATCACCACATCCAGAGTCGCGCCCAGCGTCTTGACCAGCACCCAGTGGAATTCGCTGCCCGTATGGGCGTTTTTCATTTTTTTGGTTTCAAGAATCTTTCCCGCGAAGACGGCTTCGGGGCGCGGCTGGTTCGTCTGGCCACCCTCCGCGCTGAACAGGCCCGTCGGGATGAAGCTTTCGGAGGCCAGTGAAGGGGTCTCGGGATCCTGCGCGGCGTTATAGGCTTCCTCGCTGTCATAAAGGTCCACCTCCTGCGCCATCGCACAGAGGCTGAGTGTTTCGAGGCCGGGGATGGCGATATTTTCATAAGCCTGCAGGGCGATCATGTCGAAGGCGAAGGGGTACGCGCCGGAGTCGATTTTCTCCGCGCTTTCCGGCTCCGCCCAAGCGTGCAGGAGCGCATCAAGAGGCGTGGCGCCGGGAACTTTCACCTTGTCGGTGATGCCCACCACGGTTTCGGATTTGCCGCGAAAGAAGGGGTCTACGGAGACGACGTTGTCATTGACCACCTGAAACCAGACTTCGGGGCCGAAATTTTCGTCCTGACGCCAGCGCAGGTAGATGCCCTGCGGGGTGACGCACTGGTCGAGGTCGCCCTTGAGAAGCCCGCCGATGAGGGTGTTGAACTCCTCCTCGCTTTTGATTTTAAATCCTATCGCCGAAAAATGGTTGGGCACAGCCGCCTCCTTTACTCAATTTATGTTTACACAGTTATCCTAAATAGCTTCCAGCACGGTCGCCACGCCCTGCCCGCCGCCGATGCACATGGTGGCCAGAGCGTATTTCTTCTTCTCGCGCTTCAGGAGGCTTGCGGCCTTGCCGGTGATGCGCGCCCCCGACGTGCCGAGCGGGTGGCCGAGCGCGATTGCGCCGCCGTCCAGATTCACCTTCGCGGGGTCGATGCCGAGTTCCTTTAATACCGCCAGCGATTGGGCGGCGAAGGCCTCATTCAGTTCGATAATATCAATATCCTTGAGGGTCAGTCCGGCCCGCTCCAGCGCCTTTTTGGTGGCGGGGACGGGGCCGATTCCCATAATCTCCGCCGCGCAGCCGGAGACGGCCACAGATTTTATCCGGGCGAGTTTGGGCAGCTTGTGCTTGTCCGCATATTCTTCGGAGGCGACCAGCACGGCGGCGCTCCCATCGGTGAGGGGCGAAGAGGTTCCGGCGGTCACCGTCCCGTCGCTCAGGAAAGCAGGTTTCAGGCTAGCCAGAGCCTCCGGGGTTGAGTCGGCGCGGATGGTGCCGTCGGCCTTAACATCGCCGATGGCGACGATCTCCTCGTCGAATTTGCCAGAGGCGGCGGCGGCGGCGGCCTTTTTATGGGACGAGACGGCGAACTCATCCTGCGCCTTGCGGTCGATCGCATATTTTTTAGCGAGATTTTCAGCCGTTTCGCCCATCCCGATATAGGCTTGCGGGTATTTCTGGAAAATCGCGGGGTTGGGCATGGGGTTGAAGCCACCCATAGGGATTCGGCTCATACTCTCGATCCCCGCGCAGATGAAGACCTCGCCCGCGCCCATCTGAATCATGCCCGCCGCGTTGTGGATGGCGGTCATGGAGGAGCCGCAGAAGCGATTGACAGTCGCGCCACCTATGGAAATCGGCAGGTCGGCGTGATTCACTACGAGACGCGCGATATTAAAGCCCTGCTCAGCCTCGGGGAAGGCGCAGCCCATGATCAGATCCTCGATATCTTCAGGTTTCACGCCTGTTGCTTTTACGAGGGCTTTGACGATTTCCGCGGCCATGTCGTCGGGCCTGACTTTGGCCAGCGCGCCCTTATTGGCGAAATGCATGGGTGAGCGTTTAAAGCCGCAGATTACAACAGATTTAGCGAGGGGGTTTGCAGGCATTCGGGGTGTCTCTTTGATCGTGGTGATGAAAAGTTTTTTGTTTTCCGCCGTGAGTTTACAATGATCCGGCGGCTGGGTCCATGCGATTTCACGGCCTTCTTTCGGGCTCCCATTCTCCAGTGCTTCTGTCTTTTGAATTGACAGAACACAAAAAATCATGCAGTCAGACAGATACTTTTTTCGCAGTCAGAACAATAATAAGGAGATTTTTACGGTGGCAGCAGCAGCAAAGAAAAATCTGGGCTTCAAGAGAATCTGCACGAGCTGCGGAACGCGTTATTACGATTTCGCCAAGCGCCCGATCATCTGCCCGTCCTGCTCGACGGAATTCAACCCGGAATACCGGATCAGGGGCCGCAAGGGCCGCGCTTCCGCCGAAATCAAGCGTGTGGAGGAGGAAGCGAAAAAGCCGCAGGTCGTGGCCAACGACGAGGAGGCTCTGGAGGATGACGAGGAATTGGAAGTCGTGAGCCTCGAAGATGTCGAGGAAGACGACGCCGATGAGGAGGAAGACGAGGCTCCCGTCAAGGTCATCGCAGAGGAAACGCTTGACGACCTGCCCGATCTCGAAGACGACGATCTCGATGACGACGAAGAAGACGTTCTCGAAGAGGAAGAGGACGAAGATTAGGAAGGCCCACGCCCCTGTATACGGTCCGGTATAAACTTCCGCCCCATTTCAGCGACGAGCAGGCGCAGTGCCTCGGGCAGGCGCTGGCCGATTCCTGTCTGGCGTCCAGCGTGTTCCGCAAGAAAGATAAGTCGGTGGTCATCGAGTGGCTTGTGGAAAATCCGCCGGAAAATGAAGATGTCGTGGCGCGGATTATTCTGCAGGCGGCGGCGTATGACCTTTCCGGCCTGCCCTCGGTGAGCGAAAATCTGGAGATTCAAAAAACGCCCGAGGAGAACTGGCTGCAGAAATGCTACCGCGAATTTCCACCCTTCTCCATCGGACCGTTCTATATCTATGGCAGCCATCATCTGGGTCAGCCTGAGGCTGATGTTCCCCAAGGGCAGATCGGGCTGCAGATCGACGCGACAACCGCGTTCGGCTCCGGCGAGCATGAAACCACCAAGGGCTGCCTGCAGGCACTGCTCGACCTCAAGGGCAAGGGCGTGTGCCCGTGGAATATTCTGGATATGGGGACGGGTTCGGGGATTCTGGCGCTGGCGGCGTGGAAGCTCTGGAGCGCCCCTGTGCTGGCCGTGGATAACGACGACGAGGCTGTGCGGGTGACGGAACGCCATGCGGCGATGAATGGCGTGACGCTTGGGAAGGGCTGCCTGCTGGCCGTGTGCGGGGACGGGTTCAAGACTCCGGCGGTGGACTCGCACAAGCCCTATGAACTCATCATCATGAATATTCTGGCTGGCCCTGTGATCGAAATGGCGCCCGAAGCCGTGCGCGTTCTGGACGAGAACGGGTATGTCATTCTTTCGGGGATGCTGAAGGAACAGGCCGATCTGGTGACTTCCGCTTATGAAGGGCTGGGTCTGACGCTTACGGGACGCTACGATCTGGGCGATTGGACCGCGCTGGCGTTGCAGAAGCGCCTCTAATTTTTCTGTTCTTTTTTCAAAACCGCCTCGACCAGTTTCTGCGCAATCACGGCGCGGCCCTTGCCGTTGAAGTGGCAGTCGTCGTGGCGGTAGGTGTCATCCAGATCATCCATGTTCATGACCATCACCGTGTCGGGGCGGGCGGCGGCGAATTCCTGCTGCGCCTCTATGATATAGGGTACGGGCGGGTTATAAGCCGTGCACCAGGACTGGCCGTACATCAGGAACGTCTGGTCGCCCGTGATTTCATTCTGCAGGTGATCGAAAATGGTTTTGAGGTGCTGCGCGTAAATTTCCTTCGGCGTCAGGTCCATGGCGTCGCGCTGGCCCTGATCGTAGATGATATATTCAATCGTGCCGTCCGCCTGCGTGTAACGGCGGGCTTCCGCTAGTGCCCGCTCCATCAGGCCGACGCCCTCTTCACCAGGCAGCCATTCCTGCGCCGATGTGCCGTTGAGGGCATAGCTCATAATCACGACGGGTTTGTTGACGTGCGGGTAAAGAGCCTGCGCGAAGACGGGCCAGAGCGAGCCGCGGAAATCCGCAGGGCCGAGGATGGGATCCGAGAGGCGGTAGCACTTACCCTTGAAATAATTCAGCAGGTGCGGGTTGTTTTCCGCCGATGTTCGCGGGAGCATGGAGTTGGCGGCGTGGCTCTGGCCGATCACGAAAAAGGTCAGCGCGTCGGGGGGGCAGGGTTCCTCGATTTTTCCCCTCGGGTCCATCCTGAAAATCTGTTCGAGTGTCAATGGCTGCGCCGGGGGTTGCTGCGCCTTGCCGTATTTGATCCAGGCGGCGGCGCCGAAGCCCAGCGCGGCGAGAGCGAAGAT
The DNA here is from genome assembly GCA_016699735.1 of Alphaproteobacteria bacterium. NCBI lineage: Bacteria > Pseudomonadati > Pseudomonadota > Alphaproteobacteria > Alphaproteobacteria bacterium. Next base: position 565,658 of record CP065008.1, on the reverse strand, counting down.
CAGAAGAATGGCGGGTTTGTTGGGCACGGGGGTCATGACCGCAAGTTTTATTCTTTAAAATCAAAAGTCTTGCGTATTATACAGGGATGAAGAAGGAAGACAGATTATTATTTCTTATAAAATGGGTTTTTTATGGGATCGGCGGGGTGTGGCTGGCCAATATTATTCTTTTGGGATGTTTTCTGAATTTTATCGTCGATTTGATTCCCGAGTGCGGCTGGGCACACGGTTCAATCACTGTATTGGATTGCGGCCAAACCTTTAAGGGGAAATTTTTATCCTCCTATTTTATGAAGTTTACTCCTTTTGCTGCGTATTTTTTGTTTATCTTCAGTTTTTATTACTTATCTGCTCCCTTTGTCAGTTTTCCTGCTAAATTTTATCCGGCGATTTTTAGTGCTCCGCTTTCACTATTTTTTCTTGCGCTGCTTATTCCGGTTTACCTCGTTCCGTTGTTCATTGCCTATAAATTTTTTAAGCCGCTAATGTGGCGGCGTGCTGATTACAGTCCGCAGCAACGGCGAAAAGCTTTCATCAATTTGTGCCTGATTTTATTGCCGACTTTGTGCGTCGGGCTTTTGAAGCTTTACATCGAACCTCCGGGCTTCATCAACCGCACCATCACCGTCGATCTGTGGCACGCGGACCTTAAAATCGAGCGGCGCTTCCTTTATAAATGGACTCTCGTTTCCCTGCCACGGCCGGAAAAGGAGCTGTCTTCTTTCGAGATGCATTATATGCATGGTTATAAGATTTTTCCCTTCGCTTTACTCGATGTTTCTTACAGGGATATTGATCCGTCTTTTGCCGATGACGAAGAAATTATGATTACGATTAAACCGCATTATGAGGCGCTGACCAAGGGTGAGCTTTTAGAAAATCGGCAGAAACATTTTGATTCTGATTTATCGCGATTTACTTTTGGTCATAAATCCTCATACAAACCCGCCGGCCGCCACATGGAATTTGAAGTGCTTGAGTTTACCGGGCAACGGAGCGGTGAACCGGATTTTTATATTCATAAAAACGAAGGCGGCAAAATCGAAAACCTGCTTGAATGTACGCCGGACACGCATTGCATCACTCCGTTCGGGCGGGGTTATAATCAAAAGCCCTGCGAAAACGAGGACGCGTGCAAAACCTGTCTGCGCGTCTGCACGGACAAGTCACAGGGCACAGGGATGCTGGACATCGAATACAGGTTCGATAAGAAATATCTCGATTCCTATTTCGTCCTGCATCAGGCGGTGCTGGATTTCGTCGCGGCGCGTACGGTGGCGAAAGAGCATTAAGCTTTAGGCACTCCTCCCGTTGGCGAGGAGGGGAAAGATGGCGGGTTTGTTGGGTGAGGGGGTCATTTATTGAAATTTATAGTCCTTAAATAGATATTCGGATGGCTTCCAGCCAGACGCATGGCCGTCTGCCATTTTTAGCCATTCTCCAATTCTATGCTCTTTTTGGACTTTTTTCCCCCAATACTCCTCAAAAAGCCTGTCTTCTAATGTCGAAGCTGCTATGAGAATTTCATGTTCAATATCTTGCAAGGCTCTTAAAAGATATACGCCTCCCCTTTCAGAGCTAGCTCTTAAGGCTACACTTCCTGCAGAAAATAAATCTCTTGCTTGATGACAAAGAATCCCTCGATAAGTAAGCATGTAAAGGACGGCATCATCATATTTGTTTTTGGAGCGTGAAGACTTAAGAACCTGTGGGCACAACAAAACCGACTCCGCTCGCAGTCTTCGTTTTTCTTCCTGTTCCAAAGAAGTGTATAGCTTAGCTTGTAATGGAAGAGAGTGTTGCGAGTCTTCCTTGTCTTCCAGCCACCATAGTCGTTCGCCTTTTTTCAGTCGTCTTCGCGCATACAGGCGAATGTGAAGCATTTTGTCTTCTTCACTTAGGTTGCGAAAAACTTCATATGAAAGACCCATTTTTTGAAAAAGCGATGTCTCTGCTCCTATTTCAACTTCAAATCTCGGCACATGAGAAGTTCTGACATGCATCACACAATCATCATATCTTCCCCACCTAACCTCCGGTGTTCCGCCCATCTTACCGAAAACAACATATATGTGCTCTACGCTTTTACTGCGTGTGTTTTCAAATACACTGTTAGCAACACTTCTCCATGTATCATTTGTGGTGAATTTAACTTCAATTCCGTAATCTCCTAAAACGATGTCAGGGAAGGCGTGAGGGTGTGGTGTCAAATCAACAACCATAAACTCTGTTAGCACCTCACGGACCCGATCTTCAAAAATTTTGGATGTTGCAAAAGTGCCCTTTTGGGCCTGAGAGGTTAGACTTTCAGCAATTTGGTCAAGAAGCTTTTCAAATTCGCTTTGTTTCATTTAATACCCATAAACTCACATAGCCTCGAGCAGCGGTATAAACTTTATATTTATGCGCTTTCAGCTTTTAGTCAAAAAAAGTGAGATTGTCTATTTTAGACAGTTCACTACAGATTTGGCGATATACCATGCCAAAATCGGGGGAACGGCATTACCAATTTGTCGCTCTGTTTCTCTTAGCTTTGAATCAAAAATAAAGTTGTCAGGAAAAGATTGGATTCTTGCAGCCTCTCTCATGGAAATTCTTCTATTAAGCTCATAGTGAAATTGTATGTTACCGTGACACTCAGCCCTCATCGTATAGCCGGGCCTGTCGGCTTTTAGCTTTCTGCTTCCCTGTTCAGCGCTTTTTTTTGCCTTACTCCAAATATGATTTATTTCTATATCTTCTTCGAGATGAATTAAGTCGTGCAACGCTTCCTTTGCGGTCATCCATTCACCTTGGAACCGCTCTTTTTTGGGAGGTGTAAATGGTTTGATGTGCGGCAAGCGGCCAACTATAAAAACTCTTTCTCTTGTTTGTGGAACTCCATAGTCAGCAGCATGGTACAGGTCGTAAGTAATATCATATCCTAGCTCTTTAAAGTCTTTGATGACTTGCCTAAGAGAATCCTCATTATGGCGCATCAAAAGACCCTTTACGTTCTCAGCAATAAATATTTTTGGCTTTATCATTTTTACAGCTTCAACCATAGCTCTGTATAAGCTGCTACGTTTTCCTTTTACACCTGCACCTTTGCCATTTACTGAGATATCTTGACATGGAAAGCCGCCGATCAGTACATCTGCGGTCATAGGCAAAGTATCTAGAAAGTCCCATACGTTGCCGCAATGGATTTTGTGCCCTAGGTTTCGTTCATAACTTCTGCAAGCGGCAGCGTTCAAATCATTAGCCCAAATAATATTAAATGGATTTTCTTTATACTTACGACCAAACGCAGAAAAATTACCTCTGAATCCTAAATCCATTCCACCACAACCAGAAAACATTGATACAACAGTATGAGTTTTGGAGACGGAAAGTTCGGGGAGTTTATTGTTTTCCTTAATATTGATGTTTAAATCGCAAGCGCTTGTTATAATTGATGTATTTATGTCCAAAAGAGCTTGTGTTCTCATGTTTCTAGAGCCTTTGTAGTTTTTAGTTTAAAAATTATAGCTTTAGATGTTTTTGCGTACAATCATTAAATGAGAACAAACTAAGAACTATGCAAGATATCCATAACTTTCCCTTGAATATCAAACATCCGCACTTTTAAATGTTTCGTACAACCCTACTCCACCGTCACGGATTTCGCGAGGTTGCGCGGCTGGTCGACGTCCGTGCCTTTCATGACCGCGACGTGGTAGGCGAGAAGCTGCACGGGGATCGCATAGAGAATCGGGGCCACAAACGGGTGGACCGCCCCGGTCGCCACGCTCCAGGTCACCAACTGCTCCAGTTCTTTCGCGCCCTTTTCGTCGGAGATCAGAAACACTTTTCCGCCCCTGGCCACGGTTTCCTGAATGTTGCTGGCGTTCTTTTCAAACAGCGGGTCACCCCCCGGCGCGACGACGACGACGGGCACGGTTTCGTCGATCAGCGCGATGGGGCCGTGCTTCATTTCCCCGGCGGCGTAGCCCTCCGCGTGGATATAGGAGATTTCCTTGAGTTTCAGCGCGCCCTCCAGCGCGATGGGGTAAAGGCTGCCGCGCCCGAGATACAGCACATCCCGCGCCTCGGCGACGTCGCGGGCGATATTCTTGATCTGCCCGTCGTGGGTGAGAATCTGCGCGGCGAGGGTCGGCACATGGCGCAGGGCGGTTGCATATTCCGCGCCCTGAGCTTCGCTGATCGCGCCGGTTTTCAGCGCGGCGGCGAGGGCCATGCAGGCCAGCGTTGCCAGCTGGGTTGTAAACGCCTTGGTCGAAGCGACGCCGATCTCCGGCCCGGCCAGCGTGTGCAGGACGTGATCGGACTCGCGCTCGATCGTGCTCTCGATGGTATTCACGATGGAGATGATGGTTTGCTTCTGGCGCTTGCAGTAGCGCAGGGCTTCGAGCGTATCGAGGGTCTCGCCGGACTGGGAGACGAAGATCGCCGTGCCGTTTGCGGGCATCGGCGCCTCGCGGTATCTGAACTCGCTGGCCACGTCGATCTCGCAGGGGATTCTGGCCACCTGCTCGAACCAGTATTTGGCCACGGCGCACGCGTAATAGGCGGTGCCGCAAGCGATTAAAGTAATACGCGGGGCGGCGGTCAGCACTTTCAGCACGTCCGGCGGAATCGCGATGTGGCCCGTCGCGGGGTTGACGTAGGAATTGAGCGTATCGGCGATCACGGCGGGCTGCTCGTAGATTTCCTTGAGCATGAAATGTCTGTATTCGCCCTTTCCGGCCGTCGCGCCGGATTGCGCGGTGATGCGGACGGGGCGTTCGACGGGTTGCCCGCCCCTGCCGGTGATTTTTGCGTCGGTGCGGGTGACGGTCACGCGGTCGCCGTCCTCAAGGAAGCAGATTTTGCGGGTGAGCGGCGCGAGCGCGTACGAGTCCGAGGCCAGATACATCTCCCCCTCCCCGTAGCCGACGGCCAACGGCGTGCCCTGCCGGACGCCGATCATCAGGTCGTGCTCGCCCGCGAAGATCATGACGATGGCATAGGCGCCGTGCAGGCGGTCGAAGGCGGCGTTGGCGGCCTCCACGGGTTTCATGCCCTGCGAGAGATAGCGCGTGACGAGGTGGACGATGACTTCGGTATCGGTATCCGAGGTAAAGCGGGCTTGCGTTTCCTGCAACTCGCGTTTGAGTTCCGCGTAATTCTCGATGATGCCGTTATGGACGACGGCGACGCGGTCGGTCGCGTGGGGGTGGGCGTTGTTCTCGTTCGCCGCGCCGTGGGTGGCCCAGCGCGTGTGGCCGATGCCGACCGTGCCCTGCAGCGTCTGTTCGGCCAGCTTGCTTTCGAGGCGTTCGAGCTTGCCTTCGGCGCGGCAACGCTGGATATGGCCGTTGGACAGCGTGGCGACCCCGGCGGAATCGTAGCCGCGATATTCGAGGCGTTTTAAGCCCTCCACCAGCAAGGGGACGACCTTTTGCTCACCGATAATGCCGACTATGCCGCACATGAGGGCTCCTTAAGATTCTCAGGTTTCACTATAGCGGGCGGGGGTTGCAGCGCAAATCACGAAGTTTTGCGGATTGTTGCAGGGGGGTTATTGGGCTGGCGGGGTGGCGGGTTCGAAGAAAGCGGAGGGGTCGGGAAATTCGCATCCTTCTAATATTAAAGTTTTTCCGTCTGCCGTTTCTAGCAGTGGTTCAAGAAACTGATCTTTAAGAGTTATATCGTCTCGAAACTGGCTATAATATGGAATCCAAATATTCAAGATATTCTCATCCTTACCAGCTACTGATAGTCTTACTTTTTCTGCGTAAGTAAGGTTTATGTAGTTACGCCTAGAAAATCGAATGTCGGTTTGAGCTATTTTTTCAATGCTTTTTGATGATTTGCAATTTTTAAGAGTACTCTTAACTTTTTGAATATAGGCTTGCTCACTTATAGGTTTTTCATCTTTGTTCCGTGGTTTCATTGGCGTAAGAAATTCGGATTTTTCAATAAATTTGGGCTTTTTGTTAGATTTATTCTGAGGTGCTTTATGCTCGGTCGATAATTTTTCTAGAAATGTTAACTCTGCTCCCCCTTCCGCAAAAATTCCAGCGACGGCTGGTCCGCCAGAATAAAAGTTCCCTTCTTTTTCAAACAAAACAAGCAAAGGTTCTTGGTTGGGTCTGAATTCGTACCCGCATGCGGATGAACCCGCATGGTAGGTAATTTCAAAAATATTGGGAGGATTTCCTTTGAATCTTTCTCTCGTTTGAATGATCGCTTTAAATTCCTGATCTTTGAATAGTTTTAGAATTCTTCCTCTTAAAATGTAATGTGCTTTTTGAAAGATTTCCTTTGCCTGCTCTTCAGCTCTTTTTCTTAACACCGGGTCTTTTATGGCCAGTGTTAATGGGCCGCCAATGTCATAACTGCACCCCCACGCGTGCGGCGCAGCGAGGGTCAGGGCGGCGAGGAGGAGCAGGACCAATCTCATGCGCTCAGTTTAGCCGCACAGGCGGGCGGCGGGGAAGACAATTTGTCAAAGCGGCGGTTTTATATCAAACACAACGATCACGGCGAACATGACGCGGCCCGATCTTATATTGTCATTCCTGCGAAAGCAGGAATCCGGTTCTTAGGCTTTTCACGCCCCTCTCCCTTAATCCCTCTCCCCGTGGACGGGAGAGGGAAAGGGCGCATAAATCGCTGTCTCTTGCTGTGTTCTCTGACATTTTTCTTACTGGATCCCCGCTTTCGCGGGGATGCTTTAGAGGGGATATTTCAAACCGTTCCCGCATTCCCGCGAAGGCGGGAATCCAGACCTGTTTTTTCACAGATTCCAGCCTTCGCTGCAATGACAACGAGCGTGTAACAACCGACACAGAACGCTTCGCGTCTTTGAGTCTTCGCGATTCAGACGCTCCACGCCGCACCCTTGGCCTTTCATCGCTAAGCCGCAAAGCGTTCTGCGCCCACCGTTGTGTCTGCGCTTATAAGCCGGAGACTCTCTTATATCTGCTTTTTACTTTTCGCGATCCCCGCTTTCGCGGGGATGACAAGGGGAGGCGGGGAGAACAAGGAGAGGCGGAGATGACAAGGGGAGGCAGCGATCAGAAGGTATGAAGTGCTGATTGGGGCACTCAGTCTTCACTCCAGTTTCCAGTCCTTCACGAGGTGGCAGCTTTTTTTATAGCCTGCACCGAAGAATTCCGCGAGTTCGGGGCGGCACTGAAAGGCGATGAGGTGGGCGCCGGAACATTTGCCGAGGCTGTAGAAGCGCGAACCGTCGCGGGCCAGAGGGCCGAGGAGGATGGCGCCGTCCGACGGGGCGGTGAAGAGCGCCTCCTCGAAGCGTTCGCGCTCGGGATTTTTACTGTCGCCGATGCCCACCAGTTTAGGCGTTTCGATAGGGGACGGGTAGCGGATGGCGATGTAAGCCTGTTCCTTCTGCGCCTTGTCCCAATCGGCCTGCGCTCTTTTTCCCATATAGAGCCAGCAATCCCGAGCGATACGATCGAGACGCGCGGTCAGGTCTGCGTTCGCCTCGGCGGGCAGATCGAAGGGCTTGCCGTCTTTATAGAGTTCCATCGTGGCCGCCTGCGCGGGCGCAGGCGATGCGGCCTGCTGGTAGGTTCCGGCCAGAACGGCTTTTCTGTCCTCGTCGGTCATATAATCGCCGCAATGCTGGGCGAGAACCCGATCGCCGTTGAATTCGCGGATCATAAAGAAGGTCAGGTTTTTGACATTCTCCGGCACGATGCCGCAGCTTGTGCCCGTGTCGGCGTAAAAAGTCACGGTTTTGGTTTCCGGTGGGCCTTTATAGAGCTTCTGCACGTTTACGGTGATGCGTGAAAAGTTGGGGTTTTGTGCGAGGGGCAGCACCTGGCCTGCGCTATCGGGTTGAGTGGCCGTCACGGGTTCGACGCTCTCCACCTTGCCCTCGAAAATATAGCGGGCTTCCGCGATATTGTTTTTGCTGGCTTCGGGGGTGAAGGCGTCCGGCATACATGAACACGCGAATGCAGGTTGCGTGAGGATCAGGGCGGCGAGGAGGAGCAGGATGAATCTCATGCTATTTCTTCTTTCTTTCGGCCTTGCGCTGGCGGTAGGTGGCGGCCCAGCCCTTGCGGACCTCTTCCTTGGCGCGGGAAAGAGAGAGCGCGTCGGCGGGAACATTCTGCGTGATCGTCGAACCGGCGGCAATAAACGCGCCATCGTCGATGATCAGCGGGGCGATGAGGTTGACGTTTGATCCGACCATCACGCCCTTGCCGATGATCGTGGTGTGCTTTTCAAAGCCGTCGTAATTGACGGTGATCGCGCCGCAACCGAAATTCACATCCTCGCCCATCTCGCAATCACCAACATAGCCCAGATGGCTGACCTTGCTGCGGTCGCCGATGGTGGACTTCTTGATCTCAACGAAATTGCCGATGCGGACGTTATCCCCCAGAACCGTGCCAGGACGCAGGCGGGCGAAGGGGCCGACGGTGGTCTTGCTGCCGATCTTCGCGCCCTCAAGGTGCGAAAAGGCCCGGATGCGCGAGCCTTCGCCCACTTCCACGCCGGGGCCGAAATAGACGTTCGGCTCCACAACCACGCCCTCCTCCAAAATCGTATCGAAGTGGAAGAAGACGCTTTCGGGGTCTTGCAACGTCACGCCGCGTTCAAGAAAATGCTCGCGCATCCGTTTTTGCGCGATCCGTTCGAGGGCGGCGAGATCGGCGCGGGTATTGCAGCCGCGTACTTCGTCGGCATCGAAAGTGATCTGCACGCGGGTTTTGTAGCCATCGCGGGCGGCGATTTCGGGCAGGTCGGTGATGTAATATTCCTTCTGCGCGTTGCGGTTGGTGAGGCTGCCGAGCCAGCGCTCAAGGCGCTTGCCGTCCATGCAGAAGGCGCCGGTATTGATCAGGCGGACCATTTTTTCCGGCAGGGTGGCGTCCTTCTCTTCGCGGATGGCGGCGACATTACCCTCCACATCCAGCAGCAGGCGGCCATAACCCGTGGGGTTGGACAGTTCGGTTCCGAGAACGGCGATGCCGGTATCGGAGGATTGCTGGCGCGCCTGTATCAGGTTCCAGAGGGTTTGCGGGGAGATCATCGGCGTATCGCCCAGCAGAACGAGAACGTCCCCGTTGAATTTCTGCAGAAGATTCATCGCGCATTTGAGGGCGCTGCCCGTACCGTCCTGCTGCGGCTGAAGAACCGCCTCGCACGGGTGGACGGCCTCCACCAGATCCTCCATGCCCGGGCCAACGACGACGATCGTGCGCTCAGGCTCCAGATGGCGGACGCTTTCGAGCAGCCATTTGATCATGGGCCAGCCGAGAAGCTCGTTCATCACCTTCGGCTTTTTGGATTTCATCCGTACGCCGCGTCCGGCAGCCAGAATTACGCAGGCGAGGGGTCGTTTGGTCATGGTTTCCCCGGTCATCCCTTGAAAAGAGTTTTCTCAGTCCTTTTTCTGCGTGAGAACCAGATTCCCGCGCTCGAAATAGGTGAGATGCATGAAGAGCGTACCATAAGCGGTCTTGACGCGTACACGCACCGGAACGGCAATGTTGTTGTTTTCCCCGATCATGGCGAACCACACGGTTGGCATGGTTCCTCGTTCGCGCCCCTGCTCCTGGATCGAGAGCCAGCCGCGGGGCTTTTTGTGCCATTCACCGCCGCGGGGCGTGACCTCGACGACGCATTCCACGGCGGGGCCGCTGTAAGCATTGTAGCGGGTCGGCTTGATCATGACGTAACGCTGATGCTGGAAAGCCATGCCATAGCGGCGCTTGCCGTCATAGATCTCCGAATAGCCGTCGCACTTCTTGCCGCGGGCCAGTTCCTCCATCATCACCAGCGTGGCGCTGAGGACGTCCGTGGTCTGGTCGGTCAGCTTTTTGTCAGGCGTTTCCTTCTTCGGTTTTTTCGTCGTGTAGCTGGTCATCAGATCGATGAAGGAGCCGTCCTTGCCGTAACGGTAGGTTTTGACCTCCCGCTCTTTTTTCCAGGAGGCAATGGATTCATGCATCTCGGGTTGGCGCTTGCCGCCTTGCATCATCCATCCCTTTGACTCAAAAGTGCCTTCCCACGGGACCATGCTGGCGAGGAAGCCCTGCGTGGCCGCGCCGAAGATCATGCGGTAGTAATTTTTTTCGCGCAGGTCGATCTGCATCTCGGCGGAGACCGCGTCCACACCGCTGGCATAGACTTCGTACTTCATGCGCTGCACGTCGGGGGATTTGGCCTGTTGCGCTTGGGCCGATGCGGATGGCGACACCAGAGCCAGAGCGGTTAAAGCCCTAAGTCCAAAGGCCCGGAGTCTGAACGAGGGTTCCGCCCAATCCTTCCTTGAAGGTCTTGACGCCCTTGGATTGCGTTTCGTTAATGCCGCCCAGATCGAAATCATCTATTGCCCTCTCCTTTAATACTCTCAATGCTTCCCACAGCAAGAGATGGTGCGCGCAACGCTCACGTCCGGCCTGTGTCGTCCAGCCTGCCTGATAGGTCGCGCTTTTCCCGTGACACATGATTAATACACCTGCCAGCGGCTCCCCGTCCAGACTTGCACAGCCGATATATGCACTTTTTCTCTTCAAAAAGGCTTGAGTCAGAACCGACAGGGTGCGCGGGGACGGCCCGTCATACTTCTTTTCCGCCTTATCCTGCCTATATCCGGCGACAAACCAGGGCAGAAGCTTGCCCTGCCCGTCCCCTACGAGTTCAATCCCCTGATTTTCCGCCTTTTTCAGGGCGCCGCGCCAATTTTTGGCCGTTTTGGCGCGAAGCCTCTCCATAGAAGGCCGGAGATCAAGCCAAAGGGTCCGGTAGGGGGCCGAGGCTCTTTTAAACCCTCTCTCTTCCAAAATCTTAGTGTTAGGAGGGATGTCTTCACATTCGGGAATGAAGCGCATCTTTCGGCCGAATTTTTTTGGATAATCCCGTCTGAGCGCCTCTAAAAACGCTTCAAAATGTTCCGGTCTGCCCTTGTTTTCAAGCCAGAGCGGTCCGCGGTCGAGATGGGCACCCAGAATCCTGTTGTTAAACAACCCTGCTTCCAGAATTTGAACGATCCCGGCCTGCTCACCATCCAGCAGGATGACCGCCTGCCGCAGGCGCTGGTTGTTCAGGCGGGCCATCGCCTGCCCGTAGGCCGAACTCTGCAACAGGTTTGATCGCGGGATGCGGTTGAAAATCTTCTCCCCTTCCGGCGTTACGCCGGAACTCCAGATCAGGCGGCAGGATGAAGCCTCAGACAAGGTAACCGAATGTGCCTTTTTTTCTTGCATGATGCTTGATTTTGCAGGTCCGGCATGGTCAATTCAATCGGATTACGCCCATCATTCACAGGAAGGTTGCCGCCATGTCCGCTCTTCATGCTCATTTGCAGACCACAATCGATCAAGCATGGGACGACCGCGCCAATATCGGACCCGATACGGGCGGGAAGATTCAGGAAGCCGTCGAGGAGGTGCTTTCCCTGCTGGACAGCGGCTCAGTGCGGGTTGCCCAGAAAAATGACGGCGCGTGGGTCGTCAATCAGTGGCTGAAAAAAGCCGTACTTCTCTCCTTCCGGTTGAACGCCACCAAGCTGATTTCCGGCGGCGCGGGCGGCGGGCACTGGTACGACAAGGTGGACAGCAAATTCAAGAACTGGGGCGAGAAAGAATTCAAGGCGGCGGGTTTCCGTGCCGTGCCGGATTGCGTTGTGCGCCGCTCGGCCTATGTTGCGCCCGGGGCCGTTTTGATGCCCAGCTTTCTGAATGTCGGCGCCTACGTCGATTCCGGCACGATGATCGACACATGGTCCACGGTCGGCTCCTGCGCCCAGATCGGGAAGGACTGTCATATTTCCGGCGGCGTCGGGATCGGCGGCGTTCTGGAGCCTCTGCAGGCCGAGCCGGTTATCATCGAGGACAACGTCTTTATCGGCGCCCGCTCCGAAGTGGCCGAGGGTGTGATCGTCGAACAGGGCGCGGTGCTGTCCATGGGCGTCTTCATCGGCGCCTCGACCAAAATCGTGGACCGCGCCACCGGCAAGGTTCATATGGGCCGCGTTCCGGCCTATTCCGTTGTGATCCCCGGAACCCTTCCGGGGAAGCCTCTTCCGGACGGCAGCCCCGGACCCGGTCTTGCCTGCGCGGTGATTGTCAAGCAGGTGGATGAAAAAACCCGCAGTAAGACGGCGGTAAACGATCTGCTCAGAGACTAGATAACCTCTTGATTTGCAATTATTTTATTGCATTGCACAACGTTTTTCTGGATAATAATATTTCAATGTGATATCCATTCTCAGCCTCGAGCGAGAACGGGTTTATTTTAGGTTGTTTATTTTATGAATTTAAATGTTCCTGACTGGCAGAGTCTGCCTGCGTTTTTCCGGCGCGTAGCAAGCGGCGATTTGTTTCGGTGGCGTGACACCTTTGCCGAATACCTGACCAGCACGGGCCGTTATAATTCCGAAGATGACGTCATTAAGAATTTTATGCCTCTCGTAAAAGATTTACGCGGCTGGCTGCACGCCAAACATTATAGTTTTGCCGAAGCCCTGCTCGACTTTACCCTTGATCGCAAAATCGGCCTTGTCCGCAAAGACGGTAAAACGCCGAGTTCTCTGCACGAAATCACCCAGGCCATCTGGTTCATCAGCTGTATTGAGGACGGGCTTCATGTCGATGACCCTGAGGGCATCCTCGCCGTGATTTTCTCCCATGACCTGGGTGAAGATTTCGGCGTCATCCCAGAAGATCTCTCACGGTATCTCCGTAACGAAAAGGGGTTTATGGATAGCTCAGCGATAGACGAATTCCTTGAAAATTTTGATGTTATTTCCAAAAGATATGGAAAAACGGGTACGCCACGCTACAAAAACGATTACGAATATTATCTGGCCATTCAGAAGATGCGAAACGCGTCCGTTGCCAAGATGATTGACCGCGCCCATAACATCATGACCTTGATCGGCGTGAAGGAAAACGAAGGCCCGGAAGATAAAATGAGGATGACTTTTTATGTTGCCAAAACTCTTCAGCTCCAAAGCGATTATGTGCGCGATGCTTCTCTGGCCTTTCCCTCTCAGGCGGAAATCTATAAGGCTCTTGAATTTGTTATCCAGCAGGAATCACAGGTCTGCCGTTATTATATCGTCGATACGGGTAAGAAGATCACGGATGATAACGATCTGCGAAGCGAAATGCCGGATAAAGGCTTTAAGAAGCTTCCGAAAGGTTTTCATCCGTTGATCTTCGCCGCCGAGCGCATCCGGCACACCTATCCCGAAACTCATCTGGCTAAAACTCCGGCAAAAGACGCAGATATTGACCGCGGAATAATTTCTGGTTCCGGCGGCTCAAAAGGTTCCGGTTCAGGGTCTGGCGACTCAGCAGGCGGAGCCGCCGGTTCCCGAACCGGCACTGATGACATTCCCGACTTTAACCGTTAAGCTACCCGTGCATGAGTTATGACGTCCTTTCTCTCGCGCAGGGTCTGATCCGCTGCCCGTCCGTGACCCCCGAAGATGCGGGGGCGCAGGCTTTTCTGGCTCAAAAGCTTTCCGCTGTCGGTTTTTCCTGTTCGCATTTACAGTTCGAAGACGTACCGAACCTGTTCGCCCGCTACGGCACAGGGGGCAAGCATCTGTGCTTTGCCGGACATACCGATGTCGTGCCGACGGGGCCGGAGCAAAAATGGACCCACACCCCGTTCGGCGCTGAAGTCCATAACGGCATTCTCTACGGACGCGGAGCCGCCGATATGAAAGGCGCTGTAGCCGCCTTCGCCGCCGCCGCCGTTTCATTTATCGAGCGGAAGAAACATTTCGACGGGAGCATCAGCCTGCTTATAACCGGAGATGAAGAGGGGCCGGCTGTCAACGGCACGGTGCGGGTTCTGGAATGGATGAAGGAACACGGGCATCTCCCCGATGTTGCGCTGGTGGGCGAACCCACTAATCCCGATACGCTGGGACAGGAAATCAAAATCGGGCGGCGCGGCTCGCTTTCGGGAACTTTAAGAGTTGCCGGAAAACAGGGCCATGTGGCCTACCCGCATCTGGCGCATAATCCGCTGCCTCCGCTGATCAAAATGCTGGATGCGCTCAGCGATCACGTATTCGACAAAGGTTCGGCCTATTTTCCGCAAACCAATCTGGAGGTCACGACGATCGATGTGGGTAATCCCGCCAGCAATGTGATCCCCTCCGAAGGCAGGGCCACGTTCAATATCCGGTTTAACGACCGCTGGAGTTCGGAAACCATCAGTCAAAAAATCGTCGATATCCTCGACAAGGTCAAACACCCCTATGAACTGGAGCTGTCCTGCGGGGCGGAGAGTTTTATCACCCGGCCGGGAGACTGGTCGGCGCTTGTCTTAAAAGCCGTTCAGGATATTACCGGGAAAAAGGCCGAATACACGACCAACGGCGGCACGTCGGATGCGCGGTTTATCGTGAATTACTGCCCGGTCGTCGAGTTCGGCGCGATCAACGCCAGCATCCACCAGATCGACGAACACGCTTCCGTCAAAGACCTTGAAGACCTTACCCGGATTTATGAGCGGATTTTGATGCTTTATTTTTTTTGAGCGATTGCGAAGTCCATAACTTTGGCCGCCATTTTTGAATCGATCGTGAAGATCGGCTTCGTGCGCTTTTGACTAAATGATAAAGCCTCTACAGGGACTGCGACCAAGGTTTTTCTTACAGGTCCAAAATTCACCTCGGTTAAAACCGCTTCTACTCGCATAGCGTCCTCTGAAAAGAGTATATCTACGATTTCTCCGAAACTATCCCCTTTAAGAGTGATTACATCCTGCTTGTAGAGGGCCTTAGCCGAAAGAATTTTTCCTTCGGGGCTTTGTGGCGGTTTATTGGGCATCTCTATAAATATTTTTTTTACGTCATCCCCGGAAAAGCCAATTTTATAGCCCTTTTGTGCGCCCTCAAGTTTCATATCCTGTGCGTTTAAATAGGCATTCCCCATGGAAAGCCTCCCCAAAACGGCCATTACTCCCAAAACCTCTCCCCCTTCTGCTATGATAATGTCCTTTATTTCCCCTATCGCCCGGTCTTCGTTGTCGCTGACTTGTCCGGCGAAAAGCTTTCTTGACTCGGTCAAAAACGCCTTGGTCGAATTGAATTCCTTCATCTTCTCTTCAAAGGTCAACCCTTCGGTACTCTTCCTTTCTTCCTCCTCGTTTTTCTGATCTGATGCATCCAAACTGGACTCGGATTCAGATTCTTGCGGAGTCGCCGTGTAGCTTACCGCGAAAGCCGGGCCGGATAAAAAAGAGATAAAACCAAGTGCCGCTGCGCAGAGAAGAAGATGTTTCATGGGGTTCATCCTGTTTTGGGGTGGTTCTTCATTCATATCGGATCGGCCAGTAAAAAACAATTCCCGACTCATTTGTTTTTCATAATTTTATATTCTGCGATCAGGATCACCGGCTCCTTCCACGGGTGCGCGGGCCTTACTCTTTCCTCAATAAAACGTTCGAGCAGGTTGGTATCCTTCGGCAGGGAACATTCAAATTTCACGCACGGCACCCTTTCGATCTTGCCCTGCACGCTCTCACGGCTCTGCTCGGTCCCCCGCTCCGACCACCAGCAGACATGATCGTAATTTCCAAGAAAGGCTGGAATTTTCGGGCTGACGGCTTTAACAAAACTCTCAAGCGCCTCTTCGGGTACAAAAACCGTCAGGCGATAGGTGTCCAGCCATTTCATGCTCAATACTCCACACGCATGAGATAAAGCCCGTAAGCGGGGGCCGTGGGTCCGCCTTTCGTTCGATCTCTGGTGTCCAAAGCCTTCTTGACGTCTTGCGGCTTCCATTTCCCTTCGCCGACCAAAGAGAGCGTTCCTGCGATATTACGCACCATGTGGTGAAGAAAGGAGCGGGCCTTCAATTCAAAAAAAATTTCCCGTCCGCCGCAAGAGTCATACTCACGATCCGTGATCTCGATTTTATCGAGGGTTTTCTCGGGGGAGGCCGCCTGACACTCCGCATCGCGGAAGGTGGAAAAATCGTGATGGCCAATCAGAAGCTTTGCGCCTTCGCGCATGGCGGCGACATCGAGCGGCTTTTTGATATTCCAGGCCAAGTCCCGATCCAGCGCCAACGGCGGATAACGGTTAATGATGCGATAGCGGTAGGTCTTGCTTTTCGCGTGGTAGCGCGCCTCGAAATCCGGCGCAACGGGCTCGGCCTGCAGGATGCTGACCGCCTGCGGGCGCAGAAGCGCGTTGATCGCCTTGGCCACCTCGAAGGGTTCCATCTTCTTTGAGAACTCCTCCAAATCGACGTGCGCGACCTGCCCCCTTGCATGGACGCCCGCGTCGGTGCGGCCCGCGACATGAAGGGTCACGCTCTGGCCGCTGAAGGCTTTGATCGCCTGCTCGATAGCGTTCTGGACGGTCGGGATGCCCTCCTCCTGCCGCTGCCAGCCGGAAAATCCGCTGCCGTCATATTCAATCGTGAATTTCCAGCGCGTGGGCATCGGCGGCCTTATTTAAAAACCTTCGACTGATCGCCGATATAACCGCCATTGAGGGCGGAGATAAAGTCCATCGCCTGCTTGCCGTCGGGCTGGAGTTTTTGGATTTTGAGGACGGTGCCCTTACCGCAGGAAACATCGCCGAGGCGGTCGATGATGGTTCCCGGCTTTTCTTTCGTCGTCTGCTTCGTCTTGTGGGCGGAGATAATTTTAAATCTCCGCTCGCCACATTCCGTCCATGTCCCCGGCCACGGATTGAGGGCGCGGATCTGGCGGTCGATGGATGCCGCATCCTTCTGCCAGTCGATTTTTCCGTCTTCCTTTTTCAGAAGATGAGCGTATGTCGCCTTGGCGTTATCCTGAGGCGTTGATTTCAATTCGCCCTCCTTCGCCAGTTTATTCAGAACCTTTACAATCAGCTCTCCGCCCATTTTGGCGAGAGAGTCCTGGAGGGACGCGACCGTCATGTCGTCTTTGAGCGGGATAGAGGTGTGGTCGATCATCGGGCCGGTATCCAGCCCCTCGTCCATCTGCATGATCGTAATACCGCTATATTTATCGCCCTCCCAGATGGCGCGTTGAATCGGCGATGCGCCGCGCCAGCGCGGCAGAAGCGAGGCGTGGATATTCAGGCAGCCATATTTTGGTGTCTGCAATATTTCCTTAGGCAGGATCAAACCGTAAGCGGCGACCACGGCGATATCCAGTTGATGCGCGGCGAATTCCTTCTGGATGTCCGCCTTCTTGAGGCTGACGGGCGTGTAGACGGGGATGCCGCGTTCCTCCGCGAAGGCGTGGACGGGGGAGGGCTGGATTTTATTTCCTCTTCCCTTCGGGCGCGGCGGCTGGGAATAGACGCAGGCGACTTTGTGATGGCTGTTCACAATCGCCTCAAGGGCGGGAACGGCGAAAGCGGGCGTTCCCATGAAGGCGAGCCGCAGGGGTTTGTCCATCACAGAACCTGCTGCTTTTTCATTTTCTCGACCTTGCGGAGCATCATGTTGCGCTTGAGGCGGGAAAGATAATCCACGAACAGAACGCCGTTCAGGTGGTCGATTTCGTGCTGGACGCAATGGGAGAGCAGGCCTTCGGCGGTCAGTTCCGCCTCCTTGCCGTGGTAGTCGATATATTTGACGCGCACCTGCGCGGGGCGCTCGACTTCGGCGTATTGCTGCGGGATCGAGAGGCAGCCCTCTTCCAGAACGCTGATTTCCTCGGATTCCCAGATCACTTCCGGGTTGGCCATGAAGATCGGCACCTGATTACTTTTGCCGGTTTCCTTTTCCTCGCGCTTGCTGAGGTCCATCACCAGCACGCGGTTGAGAAGCCCCACCTGATTGGCAGCAAGGCCGATGCCCGGCGCGTCGTACATGGTCTGGAGCATCCGGTCCATCTGTTTGCGGATGGCGTCGTCCATGCGGCTGACGGGCTGCGCGGTTTCGCGCAGGACCGGGTCGGGGACCGTGATGATTTCATAGGTTTTGATCGTGGTCATGGGGAAAAGACGTATCGGTTTTTGCCTTTAAGGTCAAGAATTCGCGGGGAAAAGGCCGGAATAGAAGGCGTTACGCCCGCTTCTTTTCCGGCTCGTCCTCGGCGGCGAGGGTCAGGTGGCGGATATTGTCGTCCTGCGGCTCGAAGGCGGGCAGTTCGGCGCCGTGGGTCTGGCGCTGCAGGTCTTTAAACTTGCGGGCGGCGGGCAGGACGTTGCGTTCCAGGGAGCCGACCGCGAAGTTATAACCCTCCAGCGCGTTTTTCAGTCCTTTGCCGATTTTCTCCATATGGCCGGAGAAGGTCACGAGGCGCTTATAGAGATCAAGACCGCGCTCGGAAATCTCCTGCGCGTTCTGGGCCAGTTCGACCTGCCGCCAGCTCAGCGAGACAACCCGCAGCAGGGACATCAGGAGAGTCGGGGAGGCGATGATGACGTCCTTCTGCGCGGCGTATTCAACAAGGGAGGGATCAGCGCGCAGAGCCATGGAATAGAGATGCTCGGAGGGCAGGAACATGACGGTGAAATCCGGGCTTTCGATATTCTCCCAATAGGTTTTACCGCCCAGCGCCTTGACGTGTTCGCGCACCTGACGGGCGAGGTTATGCATGACGGCTTGCGTTTCCTCCGCGCTCAGATCTTCGGAGAGGCGCTGGACGAATTCGTTGATGGGCGCCTTGGCATCCACGATGATGTTGAATCCGTCCTGCATCCGAATGACGGCATCGGGCCGCTGGCGTCCCGTTTCGGAATGGATTGTGACCTGCGTTTCGTAATGGACTCCCTTGATCAGGCCGGATTTATCCAGAACCCCTTCGAGGATGAATTCGCCCCAGAGTCCCTGCGCGGACGGGTCGCGCAATGCGCCGACCAGCTTCGCGGTTTCGCGGCCCAGGTTTTTGAGGTCTTCGCGCAGGGCGAGGTCCGTGCCCTTGACCTGCTCGATCGCGCCGGAGAGCGCCTTGAGGTGTTCTTGCACCGGATTGATGAGTTCGGCGATGGCCTTCTGACGTTTTTCGAGATCGTGGGCGCTTTCGGTCTGCTGGGCGCCGAGGCGTTCGCGGGCGAGTTGCAGGAATTGTTCGTTGCTGGTCATCAGCGCATCCTGCGCGGCGACGCGGAACCGCTGGTCGAGGATTTCCCCGGCCTGCTGCAGGGCGTCCTTCTGCGCCTCCAACTGCGCCTCTGCGGAAATGGCGCGGGCTAGAAGTTTCTGGCGCGAGAGAAGCGCGAACAGGCTGGCGATCACAAGTCCGAGGCCGAAGCCACCGACCGCCATCCCGATTTCGGGATGCGCGTTCATTATTTCCTGCAGGCGGGCGATCTGTTGCGCGAAGGAGTCCATGGTGTCCGTTTGATTTAATTGTCTATCGGTCCGGGAGAGAGATTCGATTCCCTGCCCCCATCCTACACAAGCTTTGCGAAAAAGGAAACAAAGAGTGAACGTTTGTTGTGGATAATCTTCCGTTATCCGGCATAACCCGCAATCACAGCCCGGAGATCGGGGATTCCCGTTCCCTTTTCCGCGCTGGTCAGGGAAATTCCGGGAAAGGCGGCGGCGCGCTTGCTCAGGGCGGCCAGAGTTTCCTGCGCTGTTGTCTCGCGTTCCTGATCCTTGATCTTGTCGATCTTGGTCAGGACAACGCGGTAAGACACGGCGGCCTCATCGAGCATATCCATCAACTCCCCGTCGCTGTCCTTCAGGCCGTGGCGGGCATCGACCAGCACGAACACGCAGCGTAAATTCGCGCGGCCGCGCAGATATTTAAAAATCAGTTTCGTCCAGTCCGCGATCTGGGTTTTCGACACCTTGGCATAACCGTAACCCGGCATATCGACGAGGTTCAGCGCATCGCCGAGGTTGAAGAAATTGAGCTGCTGTGTGCGGCCCGGTGTGTTTGACGTGCGGGCGAGTGTCTTGCGTCCGGTCAGAGCGTTCACAAGGGAGGATTTACCGACGTTCGAACGGCCGGCGAAGGCCACTTCGGGTCGGTCCGTCTCCGGCAACTGCTCCAATCCCGCGACGCCGAGCATGAAGTCGCAGGGGCCGGAAAAGAGAATCCGCGCCGCCTCGATCTGCTGGTCGGTGAATGGCTGCTGCATATATCTGATGCCTTATCTTTGGGTAGCCGCTATTTCTTCTTTTTCTTTTTCGGCCTGGGCGGTTTCAGTGAAACCACGTTCGATCCGCCTTCGTCGCCGGGTCCGGGCAGAACCGAGGGCGTTTCGTTTTCCTCACCGAACAGCGCTTGTTCTGCGTCCTGCTCCGCCATGTCGATCAAGGGATGGGCCTCCGGGCCTTCCTCGACTTTCTTTTCCAGTTCCTTCTCGGCCTCGTCCTTGCTGAACAGATGGATCGGCACGCCGACTGACTTCATAATGTAGGCCTGCTGCATCGCCGAGAGGAGGCCGCTGAACGTCCAGTACACAACGAGACCTGAAGCAAACTGCGCCATGATGTAAGTGATGATGAAGGGAAAGTAATTCCGCATATCGCGCTGGATGGGATCCTGCGGCGGCGGGGTCAGGCGTTTCTGGATCAGCATGACACCGAGCATCAGGCACGGCCAGACACCAATCATCAGGGCATGCGGCGGTGTCCAGGGGATCAAGCCGAAAAGGTTAAAGACCGAGGTTGGATCAGGGGCGGAGAGATCCTGAATCCAGCCGAAGAAGGGCGCATGACGTAATTCTATTGAAACCAATATGATTTTATACAGCGCAAAGAAAATCGGAATCTGGACCAAAGCGGGCAGACAGCCCGAAAGCGGGTTGACGCCGTTTTTGCGGTAAAGCTCAACGATCTCTTGCTGCATCCGCTCCTTGTCGTTGCCGAATTTATCGCGTATTTCGACGATCTGGGGTTGGACCACGCGCATCTTGGCAAAGGAGTGAAAGGTTGTCTTCGTCAAGGGAAAAACGGCCGTGCGAAGGAGTATCGTCAGGAGGACGATCCCGACGCCCATATTGCCCGCCCACAGGCCAAGGAAATGCAGCGCCCAGTAGAACGGGTAGGTGAAGAACCAGAACCAGCCGAAATCCACGGCCAAGTCGAAGTTTGCGACCTTAAACTCCGCTTCATATTGCTCCAATGCCGAAAGCTTTTTTGTTCCCAGATAGAGATTGAAATCGCTGCCCAAGGTCTGCCCCGCGCCGATAGTCTTGGGACTTCCCGTAAAATCCGTCTGATAGCGATTCATCTCCGGGTGGATCGGGTCGGGTGTTAACAGGAAACGGTACTTGACGTTCAGCGCCTGCGTGGGCACCAGCGCGGTGTGCCAGTACTTATCGGTGATGCCGATCCAGCCGGTTTCAGCCTCCCGCGTGATTTTACGTTCCTTGAGCATATGCGCGTAATCCGCGTGGACCAGTTCCCCGCCGACAAAGGCGATCGGCCCTTCGTAGGCCGTCCAGCGCCCGGTAAAATCCTTCGGGATGCCAATCTGAGCGATCAATGCATATGGCAGGACGGAGAGCGGCGCTTGCGTGTTATTGGTGATTTTTTGTTCGATCTTAATGCCGTAGGTCTCATCAAGCGTGATGTGCTTTTCGAACACAGCCCCTTGACTGTTGTCCCACGAGAGAACCAAAGCCTGCCCGGGTGTAAGCTTGCCGCCGGACTTGACGGCCCAGAGCGTTTCCGCATCCGGCAGCTTGAGGTTTTTATCCTCAGAGACCCAGCCATAGTCAATATAGCGCGCCCCTTCGGTCTGGTCCGGGGAGAGCAAAATGACCTTGTCCTTTTTTTCAAGGGTCTGGAAGTAATCCTTGAGTTTGACGTCGTCGATCCGCCCGCCCTTAAGCTGCAGGGAGCCGATCAGATGATCGTTTTCGAAAATCACGCGCTCGGACAGGGTTTTGTCAATCGCATCCTGCCGCTCGATCAAAGTCACAGGCTGCATGACTTCAGGTGCGTTGACGATCAATTCGGCTTTGGCTTTCTTCGCCTTCTCCAATTTTTCCATCTGGGGACGGGTGATATAATTATCCCAAACAAACCAGAGCATCAGGGACAAAACCGCAAAAAGAACGAGATTGCGGAAATCTTCCGGGTGCATTTGTTCTTTGTTGTTCATCGGAAAAGCTCGTCCCTGTAGGTGTTATTCGATTTCGATCCGTCCGCTCCGGGTCGGGCCTTGGCGTTTATAGCGCAAGAGAGAGCGGAGTGTAAACCGTTCGGGAACTGGATCGCTCCAATCCGCGTTCGACCAGGGGTGACAGCGAAGCAGGCGCAGGAGAGTCAGTAATAGCCCTTTGAGCGTTCCGTGCCGCTCCAGAGCTTGGTGGGCATAGCACGAGCAGGTCGGCTCAAAGCGGCAGTTGCGCCCAATAAGAGGCGACACCGCGAGGGCATAAATACGGATCAGACACTGAAAAAAACGGGTTAATGCCCGGTCCATCGCTGAGCGCTCATTCTTCCTTGATGTAGCCTGTTTTTTGCAGGCACCACTTTAAATCATTCTGCAGCAAATGATAGGGGCGGGTTGCGGTCTGCTCCCGCCCGATCAGCACATAATCCACCCCTGTTCGGGCATAAAGTGGCAGGATGTCAGCGGCGACCGCCCGCAGACGGCGCTTGATGCGGTTGCGGCCTACGGCGGATTTGTCCGTTTTTTTTGTAACCGTGTAGCCGATCCGTGTAATGCCGAGGTCGTTATTGCAAATCTGCAGGATCAGACCATGCGACACCCACTTCCGGCCCGCTCTCATTTTCAGAAATTCGTTACGTTTTTTGAGGGTCTTTAAGGATTTGAGTTGTTCTCTGGTCGCGTGCATGAGGGCGAGCCTCCGTTCAAGGCCCGCGCCCTTGATTAAGC
This sequence comes from Alphaproteobacteria bacterium, assembly GCA_016699735.1. NCBI lineage: Bacteria > Pseudomonadati > Pseudomonadota > Alphaproteobacteria > Alphaproteobacteria bacterium. The sequence goes on along the minus strand of CP065008.1, from coordinate 542,930 downwards.
GCTCAGGCGCTTGCGGCCCTTGGAGCGGCGGCGGGCCAGAACGATCCGGCCGTTCTTCGTGGCCATGCGTGAGCGGAAGCCATGGCGGCGCTTGCGGACGATGCGGCTGGGCTGGAATGTTCTTTTCATATTTTCACCTTCAAACTATTGGCCCACTTTTCAGGGGCGGAATCTCTGTCTTTTCTTAAAAAGAAGCTGGTTTATAACCTTTCAGGCGGGGGTTGTCAAATCCCGTCGGTTCAGAGGGTTCGCCCGCCTTTTTGAAGGATTACTCTTCTCGGCCCATCGCGTTGGCCATGAAAAAACGCTTGGCGGGGGGGAGTTTGGCCACGGCCTTCAGCCCTAGGCGGCGCAGGAGGCGCACGGGGGGCAGATTGTTGGAGAACAGACGCACGAGCGCGTCGGTGACCGCGATCATGGCCGTATTGTCCGGGCGGCGGCGGCGCTGGTAGGTTTCCAGAAGCTCGGGTGCCCCGATATCCTGTCCTGGCTCCGCGGCCTGTTGAATGAGGGCGCCGAGTTCGCCGATATCGCGGAAGCCCAGATTCAGCCCCTGCCCCGCAACGGGATGGATGCCATGGGCGGCGTCGGCCACCAGCGCGGTACGTGGGCCGATGTAGCGGGCGGCGTGGATCAGGGAGAGGGGATAACACTGGCGCGGGCAGGCGAGTTCGATTCTGCCGTAGCTGGCGGGGCATTTATCCGCGACTTCCCGCCGGAAGTCCTCGTCGCTCAGGCGCATCAGGGAGCGGCGCTTGGGGCCGTGTTCGGTGAAGACCAGCGCGGAGAGGTGCCGCCCCTGCGGATCGTCGTTCATGGGCAGGAGGGCGAACGGACCCTCGGGCCAGAAATTCTCGATGGCGCGGTTTTCGTGTGGAAATTCATGGGCGATGTTGCAGATGACCGCCCGCTGGCCGTAATCCCAGCCGCGCACCGGGATATCGAGAGCCTCGCGCACAAAGGAGCCGCGCCCGTCCGCGCCGACCAGAAGGCGGGCGTTGAGGGTTTTGCCCGAACGCAGGTCGATGTTCACCTGATCTTCGTCCGGCTCAAAGCCCGTGACCTGCTCCGGGGCGATGTGATTGACGTTTTTGAGGGTGGCTATTTTTTTGAGCATGACGGTCCGCAGGTCGCGGTTGGCGAAAATCCAGCCGAAGGAGCGGCCCTGCATTTCACCGCTCAGGAATTGCAGAAGGACGGGGGTGTCGCCGTCGAGGATGCGGATATCGCGGATCGGGCAGCCCAGCGGCTCCAGAGCCTTCCAAATCCCCGCCCGTTCCAGAATTTGGCCGGAGCCATAAGAGATGGCGGTCGTGCGCGAGTCGTTCTGGAGATGGTGCTCCACGCTTTCGCGGTCGAGGCAGGCGATGGTCAGGTCTGTTGTCTCGCCGAGCAAACAGGAGAGGGAAAGGCCCGCAAGGCCGCCCCCGACGATGACGATGTCATAGGTTTTCCTGCTGGATTTCGAGGATGATTTTTTTCGAGCGGACATGGAACAAGGCTATAGCACCGCTGCGCTTTCGCGGCAACGGAAGATTGGTCCTGTCCTAAAACGGGAGGATTAAGCGATCGGGGTTTCGATCTTCGCCTTCAGGTCGCCCGCGATCGGCTCATCGTTCAGCATTTCGATCATGCCGGTGTGCTGGATGGCGAAGTTGGCGATAAAGAGGGCGTTCGAGTAGAAGACCACCGCATCGCAGAGGAAATGGCCGTGTTCGTTCAGACCCTCGAAGCTGGCGGGGCGAACGGTCCCCTCGATGACGGAGCGGGTGACCTCGTCCATCTCCTTGGGCATATTGGGGTCTTCGATGGATTCGGCGATGTAGAATGGGCCTTCCTCGCCGCGGACGAAGAAACAGAAGAAGCGCAGATATTCCATCACGTTGGCTTCGTTCAGCTTGACGGGTGCCTTGCTGTTGACCTCATGGATCGGGGGCGAGGTTCCGTTCAGACGGAACAGGCTGCCCTGGTCGGTCAGATAATAGATATTGAGTTTCTTGTTGACCCAGTTCGGATCCTTGACGCGGATGAGGGCCACCGTTTCATAAAAGGGAAGGGTGCGCCAGAATACTTGTGTGCTTTGCGGGGAGGTGCGGTATTTTCCGTCGATCGGGTTGATTTGATCCAGAAACCCGGCCAGTTCGTCACCCGTTACTGCATTCCAGTTATTGTCTTCATACATCTCAGAAAAACCTTACCTTCGAACCAAGGGTCTTAAAACGCCTTATTTTGACAGAAAATAACGCGAGTGCAACCCCCTGTTATTCAAAAATTTTTTTAACTTAAGCCCAAATTCCAGGGTCTTTGCAAGTCTTTTATCACATAAAAAGGTTAATAAAGGAAAAAGCCCGCATTTACGGGCTTTTTGTGTTTTTTTCTATGAAATTATCAGATTTGCTGGGTTCCGCAGCTCACGGCCTGCTCCATAGCGGTTTCGGCGGAACCATCGTCGCTGATGGAGGCCGGTTTGCCGGTTCCCAGAACATTGGTCAGGTCGGACCAGCACCCCACCTGCTCGGAGCTTCCGGCTGCGGGAGCTTCATTTTCCCCACCGGCCGCCGGGTCGATATTGGCGACCTCAACAGGCTGGTCGGGAGTCTGCTGCTCTCCGCTTCCACCCGCCTGCGGGCTGATGTCCGCAAGGTTAATATTCGGGGCGCTCAGATTCTGCGGAGCGAGCGGCCCGACGGGCGGAAGTCCCAGAATGGTGACGTTCAGTCCGTTGCCCTGCCCTTCGCCAGCCCGGAAATCATTAAAGAAATCCTGGATGTTGTTGAGGCTGAGCTGTGCGGGGTCGCCCACGAAGATCTGGCCGCGGCCATCGAGCAGCGGGTCATCGGCATCCCAGAGGCGCTGCTCGATGAAATTCAGGTCGTCGGCCGAGAGGATGTCTCCAGTCGAGGACGGCAGAATCCCGTCGAAGGTGGCGTCGGTGCCATCGATGACGATGACTTCGCCCAGATCATTCAGAATCGCCCCGTCTTCAAAACGGACGTAGAAGCTGTCCTCCGGCGTGTAGCCATCAAACGTGGTCGCGCCCAGGGTTTCGTTGACGATGGTCAGGTTGGCTAGAGTCACCGGAACGAGCGGCTCGGCGAAGAGTTCGCCGTATTCCGCACTTGTAAATATGACGCTCTCGGCGGGATCGAACTGCATCCCCAGCGCCTTGCCTCCCGTCGTGTTCACGAAGAAGTTGGGGCGAGTGAGATCGCTCATGTCGATATCGCCGCTTTCGAAACGGGCGCCCGCGCCAACCAAAGCATCGCTTTCGACATGGCCGTTGTTAGTGAAGGTGTTGTCCTGCATCAGAACGCTGCCATTGTTGGGGCCGGAGATATAGAGGCCATTGAAGAAGGCGTTGCTGACGTTGTTGCCGCTGACGTCCAGCGTGTCATAACCCGCAGACTGGATGCCGTCACCCCCGGCGTCGCTGACCGTGTTGTTGGTCACGACCGCGTTGTAGGACGATCCGGGCAGGACCAGAAATTCAGAGTCCCCTCCCGAAGAGGTCGGCGGATCGACACTGAAGCCCCCGAAACCGAGGATGTTGATCCCGTCATCGCCGACATTGTTGACCGTGTTGGAGTCGATCAGAAGGTCGTTGACGCCGACCGTCTCGATGCCGTCGTCCAAAACCCCGTTCATCGTGTTGTTGATGATCGTAGTCTTGTTAACTGTTCCGACAGCGGTTTCCTCAGCCTCAATCGTCGAGGGAATTACAGATTCCTGAGCGATGACATGGATGCCGTCGGCCCCCCAGGTATCGAAACCGACACCGGAGATTTCCGTGGCCCCTTCAGGCGCGGCGGCGGAGGGAACGAAGAGGCTGCCGATGTTGCTCAGGTTGTTGTTGGCGATATAGGCGTCGCCGCTGTAGAGCACCTGGATCCCGTCATCCGTGGTTGTATCCACCTTGTTGCCCTGAATGAGGACCGGGTAGAAGGGAATCTCGGACGGGCCGGCTGAGGATTCAGGGGCACTATCCATCAGGACCGGAAGGCCGACGTTGCGGACGTGGATGCCATCCGCGCCCCATTCATCGCCACTTGAAATCTCGGCCTTGGCCGCCGGGGCGATCGGGAGAACCGGCGTTCCGCCGATGTTGCGCAGGGTGTTGTCGTGTATATTGACCGTCCCGCCGTTCACGGCCTCGATGCCGTCATCGCCGGTGTTTTCAATCAGGTTGTGGCCGATTTCGGTGTTATTAAAGTTGAACAGGCCAACACCGTCCTGACCGACATCATGGATATAGTTTCCAGAGATGTTCGAGGAGGCGATATTGTTCAGCCTAATACCATTGCCCTGAAGGCCGGTAATGCCGTTCGAGCCGACCAGACCGTCCGGCGTATCGGTGATTGTGCCGTTGTCTGTAATATTCACAGTGGCGCCGCCGAGCGTGTCATCGCCGACATAAATGCCGTCCAATAAGCCCTTGATGGTTTCGTTATTGGTGATGTTGATCACCGCACCGCCGCTCAGATCGCCGGGGAAGAAATCTATCCCGAAACCACCGTTGCCTTCGATTTTGATATTATCGTAAACGGAAACCGTCGAGGCCGAAACGTTGTTCGAGGGGTTGACCGGGCCGGTATTAAACTGGATGCCCGTTCCGTGGGAGGAGACAAGATCGTTGTCGTGGATGGCTACTTCCGATCCGCCCTCGATGCCGTGGAAGTTCACGGCGGCCAGAGTGCTTCTGACGAGGTTGTGGTCGATTTCGACCGTGCTGCCCTTCGTGTTGGTGACGCTGATGCCGCGGTCCTTGGCGTACACAGAGTTGCCGGAAATATACACCGAAGAGTTGCGGAGACGTCCGATATCGACCCCGATATAGTTCAGGGGATCGGCCTCCGAGCCGAAATTGTTGTTATCGATCGTCATGTAGGTTCCCTTCTGGAGGGTTCCCGTCTGAATGCCCTGATTCATTGAGCCTTCCATGGTGTTGCCGCGGATCAGCATATTGCCGCCCTGGGTGGCTTTCAGCAAAATCGCGCTTTTCTTGAAGTTGCGGAAGGTGTTGCCCTCGACGATGAGGCCGTGGTTGCCCGTGTTGTTGGAGACGATGCCGTGCTTGACGATGCCGAGGCCATCAAAGACCAGCGGGTCGATATTCACGTCGGAGGCCGTGATGGTCATCAGCGCCTCGCCGGCAAATTCAGGGTTGAGGACCGCCGTGCCGAGGCCCGTCAGCTTGAGGGATTTATCGACCAGAATGTTTTCGGTGTAGAGGCCGTCATTGACGAAAATCTGGCCATGAGGATTCACAAGGCCAATGGCTTCGTCGATGATACCGTGGGTCTGCGCGCCCTCATCGGTGACATAAAGCGTGCTGAAATCTCCCTGAAAGCCATTCAGGCCAAGATCCGCATCCGTGCCGCTGGCGAGATAGGGCGAGACATCGACAAGACCGAGGTTGCTTGCGATCACGCTGGCCTCATCGGTGGTGCCGAACCAGTTGCCGGAAGCGTCGAATACGCCCGAACCGGAATTGTCTATGTTTTTAAAGAAATTGCCGGAGATGTTGTTGTTGAACGCTTTTGCTGTTCCGGCATCCGAGCCGATCACGGCTAGGATTCCGGTGTCATTCCCCGTGATGTTGTTCTGGTAAATTCTTATCAGATCCGGCGTGAGTTCCGTTACTTCCTCGAGCGCGATGCCTGTATCAAAGCCGCTGATGTCGTTTCTTTCGACGTAGACCGCCATCTCGTCGTCCGAGAAGGTATCGCGGATCGACACGGCGGTTCCGGTCAGCGGTCCGCGGGTGTTCCTGAAGATGTTGTTGTCGATCAAGGAGAAGCTGCTGCCCGAATCCTCGAGGTGAACGCCGAGATTCTTGGCGTCGATGTCATTGTAGCTGATCAGCACGTCTGCAACTTCGTCCGAAAATACGCCCTGATCGACATTGGTCATCGTATTGTTGTTTACCTTGAGGCCCGTGCCGGGATGGACAGTGCCGCCGCCGATATCGGCGCGGACGCCCGTTTTGAAGTTGTCGATTCTAAAGCCGCTGACCGTTACATCGGAGAGGTCGCCGACGACATTAAAGCCGACGCCGTCGGTCGGTGAGGTTCCTTGCACGAGGGGCGCATCCGCCGCCGCGCCGGGGACCAGCGGGTCGCCGGGTTTGCCAATCAGCGCGATGTGGTCGTGGTCGATGTTCACCTGCTCATTGTAGGTGCCGGATTTGACATTGATGGTGTTGAGGCCCGTTCCGGTGTTGTTGAGCGCGTCAATCGCGTTCTGGATGGTCGAGACGGTGCCGGGGGGGTTTTCAATATTGTCCTTGAACTGGTTGAGGGTAATCGTTCCGGTTCCGGTGGTGTTCAGGGAGTTGGCGAAGCCGTAGAATCCCCCGGTCTGGTTGTTGATGACGATATCGCCGCCATTGGCGTCGATGCCCGCGCCGCCGCGCAGGGCGACTTCCTGAAACGCGTTCAGGGTCACGTCGCCGCCGTTGGTGTTGATGCCGGTGCTGGTGTTGAACATCCGGATATCATCGCCCGCGTTGAGGACGATATTGCCGCCGCCCGTGGCATTGAGGCCACCACCGCCGTTGAAGAAAATATCGTCGATGGCGTTGGCGGTGAAGGTGTTGGCCGTCGCCCAGTCCACCGTGCTGTTAAAGTCGATACGGCCGAGTTGAACACCCGCCGCCGGGGTGGTGATTTCGGCGTCGCCGACGGTGAGTTGGCCTTCAATCACGCCTGCGAGGGCGTTATCGACCACGATGCTGGTGGGGTCGAGAAGCCATTTACCGGCGCGGATTTCCGTTCCGGCGTCCACAGAGACGTCCGGCGCGGAGGTTTCGATGAATCCGCTCTTGCCTTCGCCCTGCGCCTGAAGCTTGCCGTTCACGGCCAGTTTTTCAGCGCCGAGGGTTTCAATCTTTCCGGCTTCGCCGCCTGAGGCGTTGGCCTTGATTTCGGAAGCCGATCCCAGTTCAACCGCCTGTCCGGTGATTTTGACGGAACCGCCCGTGGTGCCCGAGGCGTCGAGTTTGCCGGTATTGCTGACCTTGCCCTTGTCGCCGCCGGAGAGGATAATTTTGCCGCCCTGCTGGGTGACAGCGCTGACGTTGATCAGGCCTTCGTTGTTAATCACATTGTCCACGACGTCCTTCGCGGATTGCGCGGTCATGACGACCGATCCGCCTTCGGCGTTGATCGAGCCCTTGTTTTCCAGAAGCGTGTTGCCGAGTGCGCCGTCCACGGCCACTTCAACCAGCCCGTCGCCATAAAGGTCAAGCGTGGCCTTCTCGCCGCCGGCGATCACGACGTTACCCATCTTGGCGTTAATCACGCCGCGGTTCTTGACGGTCGGCGCAACGAAGGCGGCCAGACCCGCGTCATTGACGTTCACGGTGCCTTCGAGGACGATCTCGCCGTTGCCGAAATTCTGGAACGTGTAGTTTTCATTTCCATCCATGATGTCGGTGTTGGCGACGTCGCCCGTGGTCACGGCAATGCCGGAGGCATCGACGGTGGAATCCTGGCCGAAAAACACGCCGTTGCGGTCGATAATCATGACGCGGCCATCGGCGGAGAGCTTGCCGAGGATCTGGGTCGGGTCAGAATGGTCGCCGATAACGCGGCCGACAAAGAGGGAGTCCTTGGAATTCTGATTGATGGTGACTTCGCCCATCTTGCCGATGTGCAGTTCCTGCGCCTCGCCGATGGCGCGGTTGGAGATCTGGTCGATGGTCGTCGTTCCGACGCCCGTGTCCGTGACCGTGCCCTGCCCTTCGACAATCGACACCCCGTCCCAGTCCGCGTGGTCATCGACCGCTAAGGCGCTGTTTGCACTTATGAGGGAACCGGAGGCCAAGACCGCCGTGGTTGTCAAAAGAAAACGGAGTCTGGCGGTTTTGCGAATGGCGGTCACGGATATTTTTGTCATTTTTTGGTCCCTCTATTTATAAAACTTTACAAAAGAATAGCGTTTACCGGACGCGAAGATTGTCGCGTTGCTCTGTTTACGCAGTATGGGTTCAGGTTTTTACGCAGCAGTGTTTACGCAGTAAGGGTCTGCCGTTTTTAACGGCGGAGGCGCATGACTCGTTTATGCGCCAGATTTGAAAAAGCCTTCAAAGCCGCTCTGTTACAAACTGTCTGCGCCGCTTGCGGCCTTGCCAGAGAAGTCTTTCCAGAACTCTTTTGAGTGCATTGCGCTTATATTGCATCTTTTTTAAAAGCTTTCAATAGGATGCAAACAAATCTTTAGACGCCCTTCTGTGGTTTATGCACCGGATCAACCTTTATGCAAATGACGTGCAAATTCTTTTTTCTTCGCGCCAGACCTGCGTTTTCGTTTTATTAGAAGAAAATGTTTTTGTGTTTATGAAAATATAAAATTTTTTATTTTCTGGACTCGTTTTTGCAAACCCAACCGCGGGTCAAAAGAAAAGCCCTTGCAAGTTTCGATAAAATAGATATTCTCGGTTTTGCTGGGGTCGCTTATCAGCTTTTCTTTATAACCCCTTCTTCTGCGTCACTTTATTCTACTTATCCCCCTGCGTATTTTTATTTTTGGAAAATTTTTTCATGCGCTCCGATGATTCGCTTTTGCGCCGGGGCGTTATGGCTAAGGTGTAAGGATATGACAGGCATACGATTGTTTTCCTCCGTCCGGCTGGCTCTCATCGGCGGCACCGTTCTGGGTGCGCTTGGGTTCATTCCGGCTCCGGCTTTCGCGCAGGTGGCGGACGCCACGGGCAGTGCCGATCCGGGGCGGGCGCAGGAGCGTTTCCTCGAGGGGCAAAAATTGCCGGACGTGTCGTCCAATGTCGAAGTGAAGAGTGCGCCGCCGGCGCAGGCGCCCGAAGGCGCGGAGACTATCCGGTTTGATCTGCAAACGCTGCAGATCGACGGGGTGACGACTTACAAGGCCGAGGATATCGACCCGCTATACCGCGACAAGCTGGGCAAGAATGTCAGTCTGGCGGATATTTATGCGATTGCCGGGGCGCTGACCACGAAATACCGCAATGACGGTTTTGTGCTGACGCAGGTCGTCGTGCCGCCGCAGACCATTGAAACAGGAACGGTTCGGCTGCAGGTCGTTGAAGGGTTTATCGATAAGGTCAATGTACAGGGCGTGGACAAGGAAACGGAAGTCAACCTGATCCAGAGGCTGGCCGGACACCTGCAAGGCGGCGGGGCGATGAATGTCAAGGATCTGGAGCGCAACCTGCTGCTCATTAACGATTTGCCGGGGGTGACGGCGCGGTCCGTGCTCAGCCCTTCCAAAACCACGACGGGTGCGGCAGATCTGACGGTGATCGTCGAGCGCGACAAGGTTGAGGCCGCGATCGGGTTCGATAATTTCGGCAGCCGATTCCTCGGGGAATATGAGGGGCAGGCCAGCGCGGCGATCAATTCCTTTCTCGGGTATAACGACCGGATCGCGGCGCAATTCGTGATGGCGGGTGACCAGAAGGACGAAGTGGACGAGCTTCTTTTTGGCTCCCTCTCTTATGAAATTCCGGTGTGGTCGGAGGGGACGAGTGTGCGGCTTCTGACCAGCCTGACCTCTACGGAACCGGGCTATACGCTGCGGGAATTCGATGTCGAGGGGCGTTCCTCGCTGTTGTCCGGCACGATCAATCATCCGTTTATCCGTTCGCGGAATTTGAATCTTAACGGCTATGCCACCCTTGATCAACGCAAGGTGGACAGCCAGAACAATCTTGAACCCACGCGGGAGGACCGCATCACTTCCGTGCGGGCCGGGGGCAACGTGCAGTATGTCGATACGCTGCTGGGCGTGGGCGTGAATTCCGCCAGCCTTGAGGTTTCCAAAGGCGTGTCGTGGTTCGGGGCCAGCGACAAGGGCGATTCCAACCTCACGCGTGAGCGGGGCGATCCGCGCTATTTCAAGGCGGAGCTGAATTTGCAGCGGCTGCAGCGCGTGACGTCGAAGGTTAATCTGCTCGTGGCCGGACAGGGGCAATGGTCGAACGATCCGCTGCTGTCCTCGGAGGAATTTGGTGTGGGCGGCATCAATCTGGGCCGCGGTTACGATCCATCCGAGATCGTCGGAGACGACGGGATTGCGGGCAAGGCCGAGTTGCACTGGAACGAGCCTTACGCCCTCAAGGGTATTGAGGATTACCAGCTTTACGCCTTCTTCGATATCGGGCGGGTGTGGAACGAGGATGCGACGTCTTCGGCGGACAAGCGGGAGTCGCTCAGCTCCACGGGTCTGGGCGTAAGAGCCGATATCACCGAGAAGACACAGGCCGGGCTGGCCGTGGCGTTTCCGCTCACACGCGATGTGGATGCACGGGACGATACCGACCCGCGGTATTATGTGAACGTCAATCACAAATTCTGAAGTTAGTCCGGTTGAGCGGGCTCAGTTGGTCCGGTTGTTTTCTTTCAAGTTGTTGAAAGAAAAGGAAACACGATGTGGACTAAGTCCGGCGGGTGTCGGTGTGTGTTTTTTGAAACACGGCGATCACAACGGGCACAACGCGGGCGGCGCTTCTGTTGTCATTCCTGCGAAAGCAGGAATCTGTTTTTAAATAAACTACAGAGATAAACAGAGGAAAACAGAGACCATAGGCGCGAAACTCTCTGTTTATCCCTGCGTTCTCTGTCGTTTAGCTTTCTGGATGCCCGCCTACGCGGGCATGACAATGTGCGCGGGAGGCTTTGAGTCTTCGCGGCTTTGCGATTCATAGCCACAAGCGCGAAGGTTTCATTTGAATCGCTAAGACGCGAAGGGTTTTTTGAAACACAACGAGCACGGCGAACACAACGCGGACGGTGATTCTGTTGTCATTCCGGCGGAGGCCGGAATCCATTTTTTGCCGCAGAGGCGCAGAGTTTCAATAAAGGAACTGTCATTCCTGCGAAAGCAGGAATCTGTTTAAAAATACAAAGATAAACTGAGAAAGACAGAGACTTTAAGTGCGGGAATCTTTGAGTCTTCGCGTCTTTGCGATTCAAGGCTGCAAACTCGAAGGTTCATTTGAATCGCGAAGGCGCGAAGCGGCCTAAGCCTAGTCGTGCGTCTGCGCCTATAAGCTTTCTCCGGTATTTTTATTGGATCCCCGCGTGCGCGGGGATGCTTTAAACGGCTTAAGGCTTATTTACCTTGCAGGTGGCGGGCGGGGTGGCGGGGTCCGAATCCGCGCAGGGGGAGCACAGGCCACGCGGTTTGAAATAGTCGTTCTTCAGGCAGTAGTAGCCGTCGAGGCAGTGTTCATCCTTCTGGCAGGACTGGCCGAGGAGGTCGGTGATGGCATAATCGACGTATTGTTTCTTTCCCCTGTCATCGGCCGTCATTCTTAAGATATCGCCTTCGACGGCTAACGATGCCCCTGCTGTTTTTATTGTTCCGTCGTACTCCCCTATCCTTTTATAGGAACCGTTCTTTTGCTGATGATAGAGGGCTAAAAAATACTGTTGAACGTCCTGACCTTCGTAACCTTCAATCGGACCGGGATCGTATTCGTATATTGAGATTACTTGCTCGCCTTTGAAATTAATCGTTTTTATTTCGGCTTTCGGGTGGTTTTTTTGACTCCATGATTTCAGGTTTTCAAGGTTCTCGAATTTTTCGTCTTCTTGTGTTTTTTCAGGTTCGTAAATCGTTTGTTTTTCGGCTTTTTCTGGAAATTTATATGTGCCGTTTTTTATTTGCGCTTCATGTTTTTCATCCACGTGAAAACAAAGCATAGGAATGGTGTAGAAAGGTTCTTTTGCAGGATTTATAGGCCACATTTCGCCGAAATTGTACGCATAGAAAATTTTTCTTTCGCTTTCATTTATGAGGTCCGGGTAACGCTTTATTATTTTTTTCATTTCCTGTGGGTCATTTTTGAGAAAAAACCCAGTCAGACCATCATAAATTGTTATTGTGTCTGTTCCTTCTTTTCCCTTGTAGAGCTTTTCGATTTTATAAATTATTTTAATGACATACGGGTTTCCCGGCGGCGGGTAGAGTCCCGTTAACTCTTCGGGAAGGTTCTCGCCTAAATAGGGAGGCGGAGAAACTTCAATAACTTTTCCGCTGAAAATGTAGTCGGCGGTTTCGATGTTTTCTCTGCTGTTTTCTTCTGAAAACGCTTCCTCGTCGCATTGCATGGCCCATGCGGGCGGGGCGGAGAGGGTCAGGGCGGCGAGGAGGAGCAGGAGGAATCTCATGGGCAGAGTTTAGTCTCTCCTTCCGCGATGGGCCAGAAAAATGAAACACAACGAGCACGGCGACCACAACGCGGGCGGCGTTTCGTCGAGTCCTTTCGGTCAATGCTTCATCGTGGACCCCGGCCTGCGCCGGGGTGACGGATGGGTGCGTTCCGTCCTTCCGGCGGAAGCCGGAATCTATATTTTTTAACCGCAGAGACGCAGAGGGCGCAGAGTTTTTTTGAATCCCTTGTCCTTCCTGCGGACGTTGGGAATCTTTAAAACTACAGAGACAGACAGAGGAAAACAGAGACCGATGGCGCGGAAAATTTTGAGTCTTCGCGGCTTTGTGATTCAAGGCCACAAGCGCGAAGGGTTCATTTGAATCGCGAAGGCGCGAAGCGGGCGGAGTTCTCATTTCTGTCTGAGTCAAATGATCTATGTCAGGTCTTTTTTGCCCCTCTCCCTTGGTCCCTCTCCCCATAAATGGGGAGAGGGAAAAGGTCAGGCGGGTTTGTGGGTCAGGCTGGCGCCGGGGGGGCCGTAGGCGCCGTCCTTCGGGTAGTAGCCGTCCGTGCGGGCGAAGGGGATGGTGAACATATTTCCGTCGAGGGCGATGTTAAGGGTCGCGCCGTCGAATGCGGACACAAAACGATAAGGGCGTTCGTATTCGAGTTCCGTGTGCGGCAAAAGTTGCCGGACGCTATCATCGCCGCTGAGAGCCTCCTTCGTCTTGCATTGCACACGGATGCCGTTCTTGCCCGCTACGACCTTGTAATACGGGTCTTTCTCTCCGTGCATTTGCGTCCACACCACATCGGCCACGCCGAGATTCAGTTTGTGGAAGATGACGACAAAGCCGCGGGTGATGATGTCGCCCTTCGTGAAGTTCGTCTTTGCCGCAATTCTTTTGTATTCGCGGCGTTCGATGCGCGGATATTTCGCGTTCGGGGTGGGGGTGAAGTCCATGCCTTCGGGCAGATCGAAGCCGATGGACCCGTCCGGGGCGAATTTGATGTAGGGATTTTCAAAATCGGTTTTGCGGATATCTGGCGCGGGACGTTCCGAGGCGTCGGGGAAGGTGTATTTACAATTTTCCCAGTTGCCGTAGGGCCAGATTATGTCCGGCGGGTTTGTGTTGTTCTGCAGGAGGGCGCGGATTTCGGCAAGGCCGCTTTTCATGTCGGCGATGTCCTTCAGGAGGGTTGCAAAAGTATCCTGTTCTTCCTTTGATAATATTATCTGCATTAGAGCACCTGAACGTAATAACTGAGGGGTTTGGGGTAAGTGGCTTCGTTGTCCACCACGAGGTTGGCCGGGTTCACGCCAAAGAGGGCGCGGTAGCCGTAGTAAAGCTCCGCCACGCCGGACGGGGCGGAGGCCAGAGTCAGGGTGATCGTGGTTGCGTTGGTGCGGACGGCGCCTGTTATTGTTATGGGCGTGCCGCCGTCCAGAACGGTGAAACCCTCGATGCCTGTCGTTGGGGTGAAGTCGGTGCCGCCGTCGTGGGCGATGGTCACGGTCACCGTTGTTCCCGAGCGCACGGCATTGGTGATGCGCGGGCCGTCCACGCCGCCGGAGATTGTCTCCCCCAGCACCTTCAGAACCTTTCGCACGACGTGCGGGCCGTGCAGGGCGTAGGCGGGATCGGTGAGGTGGATGCCGTCGGCGAGGTCGCGGGGAAATTTTTCCGGGGCGCGGTGAATCCATGCGTTTTCCTCATCGAGCTGCTTTTGCGCTTCGCGGAGGTTGCGGTAATCGTGGTCGCTGTCGGTGCGGCGGCCGATGGGGATGATGATGACGGGTTCGTTGCCTGTGCCGCCCTTCGCGGCCAGGAAGGCGCGCATATCGTTAAAGACCGCCAGCCAGCCGGATTTGAGGGCGGAGACGCTGTCGCCGTTATTGGCTTCGCCCTGATCCCAGACGATGGCCTTGAGCTGCCCGCCCGCCTCCATGAAGGCGCCGATGATTTCCTTCCAGCGTGCGATAGCGGTGCCGGACGGAGCGGTCCATTCGGCGATGCTGGTGCCGTTGGTGCCGCCGTTAATCAGCCAGTTTCTGGTCCCTGCGTTCCAGATTGTATCCAGTATGGGCTGCATCGCGCGTTCGCCGCCGTTCGTGCTGTTGGTCTGCTGACTGAAATAGCCGACGCTGTTGGATTGGCCCGCGAAGGCGATGGCGCGGTCGTTCGTGGTGATCCAGCCGCTGAGCATTTGCGCGAGGGTGCGTGAGAGGTTGTAGATTTTCACCCTGCGGACGTGGCCGACGAGAGAGTTGCCCGTGTCGCGGCCGCCGACATACATCCGGGTGAAGCCGGTGGCCGGGGCGGACATCGTGTAGTTTTCAAAGACCCCTGCCCCGACGAAGGCCTTCGCGGTCACGCCGTTCTGCCAGGAGATTCCCGCCGGGTAGATTTTGCCGCGCACGAAGCCGCCGTCGATGTCGTTGTTGGCGAACTGGGTGGCTGCGGCGGCGACGCGGGCGCGGCCTTTTCCTCTGGGCGTGATCATGTTGACGCCGAAGGCGTCATTGACTCCGGTGCCGTTCGAGGCAATGAGGAAAAACTGGTCGGAGGTGAGCGTGTCGCGCCCATCGCGCCTTGGCGTGAATTCGCCGACGATTGCGCCTTCGGTTTCGTTCCACGCAGCAAGGCTGGCGATCGTGGTCAGCAATATCCGGTTGTGGGCGCGAGTGGCGGTGGCGGCGTCGGTGACGATGGGGGAGGTTACGTATTCCCCCTCCTCGAACTGGGTGCCGAGGATGTAGATGATCCGGCCCGCCGGGAGGGACCAGCGCAGGTAGCGGATGGAATTGCCGACAACCACATTGTCGCGGGTGAGTTCGTAAAACGTATCGGCGGCGGAGGGCGTGAAGTTCGTGATGCCCGTGCCGTCGGACAGTGCGACGTTGCCGTGGCTGGCGCCGCCGCCTGCTGAACCCGCGACGAGAATACGGTAGGCATGGGTGTTGGTGTTGCCCGCCTGTTCAGAGAGCTGGATCACGGCGCTGCCTGCGCCGGTGTTTTCGAGACGGATGGCCTTGCCGTTGGTGAGGCCGGATATGGAGACGCCGTCGATGGCGGCGGCGGAGACGGGGGCGTAATCGACCGCCGAGGCGGTGACGGTGCCGGAGATGATCGTGATGCCCGTGGTATCGGTCGGCGCGAAGTTGCGCTGGGTGGTCTTGTTGGTGCGGGTGGGTTCCATGAGCAGGCCGAGTGGGTTGCCGGATGCGTCATGGTCGAAGCGCGGTTCGTTCGCGGCGGCGGATTTGACCCATTTGGGGGTGGAGTCGCGGTAGGTCGCCACGGTGTCGGAACGGAAATACTGGAAGGGGGACGGCATGGACGGGCCGAGGAAGTCCAGCGTGTCGGTGATGACGGGGTCGATAACGGGAACGGAAATCTGGCCGCCAACATTCATCATGCGGCCTAAACGGATCAGCATCAGGGCTCTCCTTAATAATAGAGTGTCTTTATGTGAGGGGATCGGGGCGGACGGAGTCGTGGCCCTTATGATAGGAATATAAGTCTATTTTTTGAAGAATGCAAGGAATATTTTTAACTGCGGGGGCTTAACCGCAGAGACGCAGAGGGCGCAGAGGCTTTTTGAAACACAGCGGGCATTACGGGTACAACGTGGTCTGCGCTTCATCTTGTCATTCCTGCGAAAGCAGGAACCTCTCTAAATAACTACAGAGACAGACAGAGGGAAACAGAGACCATACGGGCAGAAATCTCCGTTTGTCTTTGCGTTTTCTGTCGTTATTTTTATGATATTCTGTCCTCAGCCCTTCCAGAGTGCGGAGCAATTTCAAGGCAAGATGGATCGTTTTCTAAAATTTTTTACCACGCTTCTGGTTTTCGCTTTCTGTGCGGCTCCTTTTGTTGTCGATACTCTAAACCCCGCCGCTTTCTTACCAAAACAAAATACGTTTTCGACCCTAGAATTCCCCTGGTATTCCGTTTCGGACGGCGCAATCAATCAAATTTTTTTGAATTTTTTCATGTTGTACGCCTTGCTCGTCTGGGCGTATTTTACCGAGCTTTCTATCGGGAAAAAGCATGGCAGAGTGTTTCAAAGTCTTAGTATCCTCGCCCTGCTTTGCCCTTTTCTGATTTTTTTACTTACTGTCTTATTTGGCGGAAGCGCAATTATGTTTCAGCCTGTCTTCTATCTCACTTATTTTCTATTCATTCATACATATTTTATGTTCTTGTTTCTTTTATTCCAAGCTTTCCACAGCGCCTATAATCGGGTTGTTTTCGCCGTTTTATTTACGGTCCTCTTTCCCGTGGGAGTCGTCGTCACGCAAGTCTATATCCTGATTAAAGGAGCCGAGAGAGTCAGGGTTTCCGGTCCTGTATCCTGAAGGAATCACGAAGACGGTAAGGGATTTTTTTGAAACACAGGGGGCACGGCGGGCATGACGCGGGCGGTGCTTAAACCTGTCCTTTCGGTGAAGGCTTGGCCGTGGACCCCGGCCTGCGCCGGGGTGACGTTGGGTGGTCCGTCATTCCAGCGCAGGTCGGAATCCATTTTTAGAATAACTACAGAGACAAACAGAGGAAGACAGAGACCGACGGTGCGGAAATCTTTGTCTGTTCCTGTGTTGCTTCGCTTCTTTACTCGATGCCCGCTTGCGCGGGCATGACAAAGAGGGGCGCGAATGCTTTGCGGCTTTGCGATTCAAGGCTACGAACGTGAAGGGTTCATTTGAATCGCGAAGACGCGGAGGGGTTTTTAAAACACAACGGCCACAACGATCACGACGCGGGCGGCGCTTCATCGTGGACCCCGGCCTGCGCCGGGGTGACGTTGGGTGGTCCGTCATTCCAGCGCAGGTCGGAATCCATTTTTAGAATAACTACAGAGACAAACAGAGGAAGACAGAGACCGACGGTGCGGAAATCTTTGTCTGTTCCTGTGTTGCTTCGCTTCTTTACTCGATGCCCGCTTGCGCGGGCATGACAAAGAGGGGCGCGAATGCTTTGCGGCTTTGCGATTCAAGGCTACGAACGTGAAGGGTTCATTTGAATCGCGAAGACGCGAAGGGTTTTTAAAACACAACGGCCACGGCGAGCACAACGCGGGCGGCGCTACATCGTGTCGTTTCGGTCAATGCTTCATCGTGGACCCCGGCCTGCGCCGGGGTGACGGGGGGTTGGTTTGCTGTCATTCCGGCGGAGGCCGGAATCCACCTTATAAAAAACTACAGAGATAGACAGAGGAAGACAGAGATCGACGGTGCGGAAATCTTTGTCTGTTCCTGTGTTCTTCACAGTTTTTTACTGCATCCCCGCTTTCGCGGGGATGACAAAGGGGGCGCGGGGGATAACAAGAGGGGGACGGGGATGCAATAAAAAACGGGAATCACAAGGGAGGAGGTAGTTTGCAGTGTTTTCATGCCCCTGTCCCTTGATCCCTTTCCCCGCAAACGGGGAGAGGGAAAAAATGCGGACGTCCTCTTTCTTCCCGTGTTCTATGTTGTCCATTTTCTGGATCCCCGCGTGCGCGGGGATGACATAGGAGGTGGGGAGAGGGAAAACAGTCAGCGTTCGTCGAAGGCGTAGCCGTTCAGGAATTCGTGGCGGTCGATGAGGTCGTCGATGCGGCTGCGCTGGGCCTGGGTCCATTGGACGGACAAGCGCGGGCGGCTGGGTTCGGCGTAGATTTTGGCGGCGCAGGCCTTGACGTAGTCGTCCATACATTCGGTCTCCAGAAAGGCCATCAGGCGGCGGATGGTGTGGCGCGGTTCCTTCTTCAGATCCTCCTGCCGGATCAGGAGCACCTGCCCCGGATAGCGGCGGTAGGCGAAGGCGGCGCCGTCGCAGATTTTTTCGAAGGATTCCAAGGCCTGATCCATCGAGACCCCTTGCTTGAGGACCATCATGGCCAGCGTGTCGTAGGGGTTGCGGACGGCGTGGATGAGGCGGACGGGGCGGCCGTATTTTTCCTGCAACTCCCCGATCAGGCCGATATTCGCATAGAGAAGCTGCGCCGAGGATTGGGCCTTCTTGTCGCCGATGATTTTGAGGGTCCGGTAGCGGCCCTGATACTGGCCGGGGATGTCATATTTATAGCCGGTCCAGCGGGCGCCGTTGCGGACAAACATCCGGGCGTTGAAGAGCATGAGGCGGGCGGCCTGTTTGAGGGAAAGGCCGTTTTTGAATTGCTGGAGCAAGTTGAATTCGGTGGCAATCACGATATCGGGGTGGGCGTCGAGCATCGCGCCGATGAGGGTGCCGCCGCTCCACTGGCCGCCGATGAGAATGGCCAAGGCTTTAATCTGCTCGATTTCCCACGAAGCGGGTGCGGAGAGGCAGCCCGCGAGAACCTTGTTCACATGGGGGATTTTTTCGGGGCTGCGGATCGATTTCAGGACGGACAAGGACATAGGGGGTTCGAAAATGCTGCGGACATGGACAATTACGCGGCACTGACCGACCGCAGTTGTTATCATACGCTGCGGAGCGGAAAATTCCACCGTCTGATCGGCGCAAGACCTGAATAATCCAGAATAATCTATTCGGCCTCCGAGAAATTCTTTGACGGGGCTGGGGGCGTATGGTTGTTTCAGAGGGCGAATTTTCTTGCAAAAAAGCGGAGGCGGGTGTACGCCCTGTTTGTGTTTAAGGGTTTGAAACCATGAGAATTTATTATTTTTCCGGGGCGTCGTTCCCCTCGCCCGAGTCCCGCTCGGTCCATGTCATGAAGATGTGCGAGGCGTTCGGCAAGGCCGGGCATGATGTCACGCTGTTCGCCATGGGCAACCCGCGGCTTGATCACGACAAGATTTTCAAGAGCTATGACGTGAGCGGTTGCTTCAAGCTTTCGCTTTCTCATGACGTCAATATCCCCGTGCTGTCCGGGTACAAGCGGATGCGGCATATCTCGGAGAAGATCAAGGCGATGGGTGAGCCGGACATGGTGTTCGGGCGCGATCCCATCGCGATCGCGCTTTTTGCCCCGCCGCGTTCGACCATCGTGTTCGAAGCCTCGCAAATGCCGCAGAACAAATCGCAGTCCGCGGCGATTGCGCGCATTATTAAAAAACCCGGATTTTCGGGGATCGTGGCGCTTTCGGACCCACTGAAGCAGGATCTGCTCAAGAAATATCCCACCTTGCGGTCCGAGCAGATTTTTGTGGCGCACGACGCAGCGGAGGTTCCGCATAACATCTCCGGCACCGCCGCGCCCGCGCAGACGCTGAAGGGGCGTGAAAAGGCCTTCCGCGTGGGTTATGCGGGAACCATGCATCAGGGCAAGGGGATTTCGATGATCCTGAAGCTGGCACCGCAGCTGCCCGATTGCGATTTCCACATCGTGGGTGGCTCCAAGGAGGAGATCGCCAAATACAAAAAAGGCAAGCCTCCGGAGAATGTAATTTTCTATGGGCATCAGCCTCACTCCGATGTTGCCAGTTACCTGAAAGCCTTTGATATCGTTCTTGCGCCTTATCAGCATGAGGCGCTGATCAAGTCAGGGAAAAATATCTCGCGCTGGATTTCGCCGATGAAGGTGTTCGAATATATGGCGGCGCAGAAGCCGATCGTCGCCTCGAGCCTGCCGATCCTGCGGGCGTTTTTGACGAACGAGCAGAACGCGTTGCTGGTGCCCCCGGGCGATCCGATCGCGTGGATCGAGGCCATCTCTCGGCTCAAAAACGATCCGGCGCTGCGCCAGAAACTTTCCGAGAGCGCGTTCGCGGACCTGAAGAAAAACTTCACATGGGAAAAGCGGGTTGAGATCGTGCTGGATTTCGCGTCCGGGCGGCGGACGTCCGTGGTCGGGAACAAGGCCGCTTAAGCGATTTTCATACCGTACAGGGCCACGACGATGGCGAGCAAGTTGCCAATCGTAAAAGTCGCGTAGGAAATCTTCAGCCAGAAAAATTTCGGGATGATGGAAAAGCGGGCGGTATCGTAGAGATCATAGGCGGCGGTCGCTGAGAGTTTTGCGGGATCGTTCAAGACTTGCGAGATTCTGTCCAGATAATCCTCCTCCGCCAAATGGCCGATATCGTTGAAATGCAGGAGGTTGAGACGGCGGTCGCCGGATTTGCGGTATTTGCGCTTCGGGTAGATGCAGATCATGGCGGAGAGGATGCTGAGCACCGCCGCAGTGATCGAGATTTTCGAGGCCTCGACGAAGGCGCCCTCCTCGATCGCCCGGATGCAGACGGGGATCAGGATGGAATTCAGGAAGATCATGACCTGCGCCTTCTGGTCGATCATCCGCAAGATGATGGCGAATTTGTTGACGGTGGCGCCGATCACCTGGCCGCGCAACATGGCTTCCCATTTTTTCTGCTGAGCGTCTTGCGACATTAGGGGTTTCCTTTTCTTTCCGTGAGCGTATTTATAATAAAAACAAGGGTTTGGCCAATGGTATTTTCGGGTCTTGCTGACGCCGAAGGCCATTTTTTAGCTGGAAAAGAATCCGTGCGATAATATATTATCCGCTGGTTCTTTTTCAGGGACTCGGGTTTTTTGGTTCGCGGGTTTCAGGTTCATGGAGATTTTTTCGATGCACTCCGCCGAACGATACGGCTTCAAGCAGAAGGTTATCCGGGGGATTATCCGGCTTTCCGACGATGACGGGAACGCGCCGGGACGCGGGCCGGACAACGGGCAGCCGGACACCAGCATTATCCTGAAGACACGACCGAAGACCAAGAAGCCCTCGATGTATAAAGTCCTGCTGCTGAACGACGATTACACGCCGATGGAGTTCGTGGTCCATGTGCTGGAGCGGTTTTTCAACAAGAGCCGGCAGGAGGCCACGGATATCATGCTCACGGTCCATCGGCGCGGGGTGGGCGTGTGCGGCGTGTTCACGTTTGAGGTCGCCGAAACGAAAGTGGCGCAGGTCATGGATTTCGCCCGGGCCAATGAGCAGCCCTTGCAGTGCACGATGGAGAAGGAGTGAGGGGTGTGGATTGCGGCCCTTTCCCTTAAGGGTCCGCTGCGAACAATTTGCGCGACCATTTCCGGTTCGCCTTCTGGAATTTTGCGTAAGAGTCACCCGCCGCGTTGCGCGTTTCTTCAGACGAACCCCCGGAAAACCAAGACGAAACAGCCGCCTCCAGCGTGTAAGCCTCCGGGGCCATAAAGCCGTTTGTCGTCAGCAAGATGTGCGCTTGCCGGATTAGGAGAAGTTCCGCGAAGTAGTTGCGGCTATAACACGCCAAGATCATGGAGGAGCGCGGAGCAGCGTTTGCCTGAGGTTCTGATACAGGGGGCGGGGCGAAATCCATGAGTCCGTTGTGCCCAATATAAGCGATCAAATGAGAAGCGCCGCCTGCCTCAATTTCGTGTTTGTCTTCGCTGGAACCGATTATGTATTTTTCTGCGGACTCACCTCCCGACAGTGTTAAAAAACGCGCAGTGGCCGCCTTGATTTGCCTTCCCCGCCAAGCTTCCGCAATGACGATCGCATCGACGGACTTCCCGTCCCGTTTCAAGGTCGCTTTGAACGCTACGCGGTCAAGGACGGCTTCATCCTGTGGTCCGGTTATCTCGACCTCTGACCAGCCATCCATGCGCGAGAAATACGTCCTCAGGCCGAACATAGCGCCCCAATAGAGGTTCGAGCGCGGGTCGTCCCCATCGCCGAGATGCGCCGGGACGGGCACTATCCCCTGATATTTGTTGTCGCATAAGGCGACGATGACGTGGGCGACCAGCGGCTTTCCGGCCGCAACGTCCTGAGACATACGGGTCTGCACCGGAGCGGCCGTGATTTTCTCCGCCGCTTGAGCCGGGAACGTGAAAAGAAGCAGACTAAAGGCAAGGAATAGGCGTATCAAAGCAGTGTTTCTTTCGATTATGGAGAAGAAGCGAGAGGCGGTTCATTTTTGTCAGCGCCATCCCCTGCTGCGTCTTGTGTCTTGTAAAAGGAAGCCTTAAAGGCCTTGAGGCTGTCATAGTTTTCCTTCGTAATTTCCATTGTGTTTCCGTGCGTGCTAAAATTGGCCGAGCCGTAGGCCAGCAGCTGGTTGTCGTCCGTGACCATATCCCCGCCCTGTTCGCCGTAGGCTTTTAAAGCCTCTTTTTTCAGATAAACTGATTTTTTGACCTTTTCGTCCGGTAAAAGCCTTTCCATTTTATTTCTTTCAAAGCCGGGAAAGTTTTCGCCCAACGTCGCTTTGTCATCGTTCGAGCCGAGAAGAATTCCGGTCATTGATTGCGGGTCGATCCAGAGGACCGAATTCGGAAAAACCTCGTTAAAGGTTCTTGAGATGGAGGCCGTGTGGTAAGGAGAGAGAAGGTGAAAGGGTAACCACTGTGCGATCACGCCCTGCGGGGACATTTTTTTCCTCGCCGTAATATAAAACTCCTTCGAATAGAGGGCGTTGACGCCAGCGAATGTCGGTGGCATCGGCTCCAATGTGATGACGTCGTATATATCCTGCGTCCGGCGCAAAAACGCCCGACCATCCATCACCACCGGGGTTACTCTTTTATCTTCCAAAATGCCCTGATTACTCGAAAAAAGAGGGGCCATATTAAAAACATTTCTATTGATATCCACTATGGTCAAAGCCTGCGGATTTTCGCGGCGCAGAGCGTTGGCCGTCTGGCCGGTGCCAAAACAGATAACCAAAGCCTTTTTGGGGTCGGGATGCAATAGCATGGGCAGATGCCCCATCCAGAGCATGTATTGGGTCATAAGAGTTGATTCTTTCCCTTCCGACATCTGCGAAGTCGCAACGAATCCGTCGATGACGAGGGCTCTTTCCTTATTTTTGGAAAACTCAATTACGGATACGGTTGCGTCCGGCCCTTCGTGACTGGACAAAATTGAAATCGTGTTATCGGGAGTTTGCTTAAGATGTGATTGAATCCTTGTCCTCCCCACGCCGGATTCAAATACCACCGCCAAAGACAAAGCAGCTGCAGCTACAAGAAAAATCCTGATCCTTGTTTTTGCCGAGTTGTGAAGGATCAGGATTCCTAAAATTGTCACAGCTGCACCTATCAGCCAAGACGTCCTTGCAAAGCCGATGGTGGGGAGAAGAATCCATCCCGCCGTTATCGAACCCAGAACAGCCGCCAAAGTATTCACGCCGTAGAGAGTCCCCCAACGACGCGTGGATGTCTGATTGTCCAGAACCCAGGGTAAGCCAAGCCCCAAGAGGAGCATCGGAAGTCCCGTGATATACAGTGTCAGAAAGAACCAATTCAGAAAAAGAATTGCCGGTTTTCTGCTGTTCGTAGTCGTCAGCCAATCAAAACGTTCTACAACAGGCGTTGCCAGAAGAATAGCAATACCGGCCAGAGAAACGCACAGCGCCAGACTGACGCCCTTTCTTTTTAAAAGAGGGACCAGTTGCGCCGCGCACCCCAAGGAAATGAGGACCGAGGAGAGCATGATTGAAAACGCCGCCGTCGTACTCCAAAAAGTAGCTGTAAAAGATCTAAACCACGCCACCTCCAAGGCTAGGGTCGCGAATCCGGTTAAAAAAACCAGCATATATTCGTGACTGCCTGGGATATTCTTTTGAGCTGGGGCAGATTTCATGTCCACGAACCCCAGGGACAAATCGAATTTTTCGCTAAAGCACATTATCGCATATATACCCACCATCAGATTTACAGCAGCGATCAGGGCTGCTGTTGCCTGTACTCCCAGCAGAGGAATGATCGCGAAGGCCGCTATTACAGAGCCTGAAGCTGCGCCAATCGTATTCAAGCCGTAAAGTACCGAGATTGAAGTTCCGTGTTGTCGAGCCATCAAGCCAAACACAGGAGTTGTTGCTCCCATGCATATAGCCGGAAATCCCATAGATAAAATTATGCCTATCAGGTGAACGCCGTAATGGCTTCCGGCCATCTGGCGATAGGCGGACGTATCCATATTCTCAGCGATTTGAAGGGCAGGAATGAGAAAAAGACCTGATATTCCGATAAGTATTTCGAGAACCCCATAGACACGGGAGGGATTAATCCGTTCATTGGCTCTTAACGCATAACCCGCCGCCAGCGCACCGATACACATTCCTCCCATAGTCACCGCCAAGGTCAAGGCCGCTCCCCATGCTGAAACTCCAAGAGCCAGAGACGATTCTATCTGCCAGATCACGGTCCATGACAGTGCCGCCAGCCCTGAAAAAAAAACCATCAGATAGATTGAGGACGATTTGCGTTTCATCGAATGAAGTGTCTCTTGGGTCATTATTTCTTTTTATTCTAGAGGTTTACGGGGCATTTTAACTAGGACTATCGGTTCTTCCATGCTAATTCAAGCTGTTTTTAGTGAATTCTTTTTTCCTAAAGGCTTTTTGCAGTATACTTAATCAGTTAGACTTGTTGGTTAGGTATATAAAAGGCGGAAACCATGCTCTCCCGCAATCTTGAACAGACCCTCCACCGCGCTTTGGCTGTCGCCAATGAGAAGCATCATGAGTATGCGACGCTGGAGCATCTTTTGTATGCGCTGGCGAGCGACCCGGATGCGATGGCCGTCCTGCGGTCGTGCGGGGTCGATCTGGACGATCTGAAATCCAAGATCATGCATTATATAGAAACGGACCTCAGCTATCTGGTGAATTTCGAGACCGAGGAGGCCAAGCCGACCAATACGTTCCAGCGTGTTTTGCAAAGGGCGGCCATCCATGTGCAATCCTCGGGACGCGAGGAAGTGACGGGCGCGAATGTGCTGGTGGCCATGTTTTCCGAGCGGGAGAGCCATGCGGTGTTCTACCTGCAGGAAAACGACATGACGCGGTTCGACGCGGTCAATTATATATCACACGGCATTGCCAAAGTCCCGACGCAGGCGCGGACGGACAAGACGCCGACGGGCGTTGAAGAGCCGCCGAAAGACGGGACCAAGACGGGGCGCGAGGCGCTGGACGCGTATTGTATCAATCTGAATGAAAAGGCGCGGGGCGGGCGGATCGACCCGCTGATCGGGCGGGAGAAGGAAGTTGAACGCACGATCCAGATTCTCTGCCGCCGGTCCAAGAACAACCCGCTTTATGTCGGCGACCCCGGCGTGGGGAAAACCGCGATTGCGGAAGGGCTGGCCAAGCGCATCGTTGAGAAGCAGGTGCCGGACGTGTTGCATGATGCGGTGATCTTCGCGCTGGATATGGGGTCTCTGCTGGCCGGGACGCGGTACCGCGGCGATTTCGAGGAGCGGATCAAGGCGGTGCTGACCGAGCTTGAGAATATCGATGAGTCCATCCTGTTTATCGACGAGATTCATACCGTGATCGGCGCGGGGGCAACGAGCGGCGGGGCGATGGATGCCTCAAACCTTTTGAAGCCTGCGCTTTCGAGCGGGCGGCTGCGGTGCATCGGGTCCACGACCTATAAGGAGTACCGCAACCATTTCGAGAAGGACCGGGCACTGGTGCGGCGGTTCCAGAAGATCGACGTTTATGAGCCGAGCATCGAGGATGCGGTCAAGATTCTCAAGGGGTTGAAGCCCTATTACGAAGAGCATCACAATGTGAAGTACACCAATACAGCGATTCAGGCTGCCGTGGAGCTGTCGGCGAAATATATCGGCGACCGGAAGCTGCCCGATAAAGCCATCGATATCATCGACGAGGTCGGCGCGGCGCAGATGCTGGTGGCGGAAGGCGAGCGCAAGAAGACCATCGGGGTCAAGGATATCGAGGAGGTCGTGGCCGCGATTGCGCGCATCCCCTCCACCACGCTGAACAAGAATGACCGCGAGGCGTTGCAGACGCTGGAGCGCGATCTCAAGACCATGGTGTTCGATCAGGAGCCGGCTATCGAGGCGCTGGCGAATGCGATCAAGCTTTCGCGGGCGGGGTTGCGCGATGCGGAGAAGCCCATCGGATGTTATTTGTTCTCCGGCCCGACGGGGGTCGGAAAAACCGAGGTGGCACGGCAGCTGGCGAAATCGCTGGGGGTCGAGCTGATCCGGTTCGATATGTCGGAATATATGGAGCGGCATTCGGTGTCGCGCCTGATCGGAACGCCGCCGGGATATGTGGGGTTCGATCAGGGCGGGCTTTTGACCGACAAGGTGGATCAACATCCGCACTGCGTCCTGCTGATGGATGAGATCGAGAAGGCGCACCCGGATTTGTTTAATATTTTGCTGCAGGTCATGGATTACGGGAAGCTGACGGATAATAACGGCAAGAGCGTGGATTTCCGCAACGTTATTCTGATTATGACCACCAACGCGGGGGCGCAGGACATGGCGCGGAAGCCCATCGGGTTCGGGCGCGAGGTCGGCAGCATGGATTACGCGGAGAACGAGGCGATCACCAAGATGTTCTCGCCGGAGTTCCGCAACCGCCTGGATGCCATCGTGCCGTTCCAGAACCTCATGCCCGCGACGGTCGAGAAGGTGGTCGATAAGTTTATCATTCAGCTTGAGGCGCAGCTTGCGGACCGGAACGTGTCCATTGAGTTGTCGCACGAGGCGCGGAAATATCTGGCCGAGACGGGCTATGACGTGACCATGGGGGCACGGCCGCTGGCGCGGATCATTCAGGAGAAGGTCAAGCGGCCGCTGGCCGAGGAAATCCTGTTCGGGAAGCTGGAAAAAGGCGGGCTGGTTTATATCGATTTCGACGGGAAGGCTCTGACGTTCAAATATCAGGACGACAAGGAAGCGGCCAAGCTCAAGGCCAAGCTGAAGAAAAGCTCCAAGAGGCTCGAGGCCGAGAAGCTGCCTGAGTAGGGGGGTTGGTGCGCTATCTGAACCTGTTCGGTTGTGGGACGCTTACATCATTTGCCGGGGCTGATAGTTCATTCTCTCTTGTGTTCTGACATTCGATTCCCGTTCTGCGGTTCATGGTGCCGATAAAATCTTTCAGAAGCTGTTCCTCATGCGAGCCTGCAACAAAGTCAGAGGTTTCAAGGACACGTTGTGCTAAATTTCGGATCGCATTCATATCACCGCTCCGCATGATTTCGGTTCCCACGGGATATTCAGAGTTTTGGGGATTATAATTCCACAGCGCCTGATGCACGGCGAATTCCGTAGCACCCGCATTCGTGAGACTTTGCATACGGGCTTCGAAAGAAGAGGCCTCCCTTAATAAATCCTGATCCGACATGGAGGCGAGTTGCTCTGCGGGCATATCGAGCACCTGCTCTATCGCCTGAGAGGTTTTATAACCGTAACGATAATTTTGAAAAAAACCCTCGCTGTCTTCTCCCAGTCTAACAGGATCAAAGAACAGAGTGTGCATCATCCTTGTGTCGGCGATGAATTGCAGGGTTTCGGCACCATCAGGATTAATCTGAAGCGCCTTTGCGGCCCCGAAAAAATCCGCCCCCGCTTCCGAGAGGCCTAGAGCATGGGAGCCTTCGTGATGGGCCAGCCAATTTGTAAATACCTCGTTTTGCCTTTCACTGAAGTCAAAGGAGTATATATCCCTCAAGGTTTCAGTATTTACATCCCTGTAATCTCGTGAAAAGTCAGTATCTTTTATCAAAAAATCGACAAGAGAGTATTCAGTATTGACCACCGCAAAATGGTATTGTTCGTAACCTTGATTGCCGGCGTAATTCGGGTTGCTTAGTGCGGCATCAGCAATAACACGTATTTTATCCGTTATATTCCCTGCTCCTCCTGTTGCGGTCGCAAAGCGTACAAGTTCGTTGACGTATGCTTCCTGCTGGGCCGGATCCAGATTTCTATAATCTCCTATATTAAACAGGGCATAGCCTTGAGGGGTGCCGTCAGCATCCTGCCCGATCACATAGCGGGCGGGAAGGTTTCTATCTCTGGCTTGATAATCTTCCGTCATCTGGAGTTCCCGGTCTCTTGCCCCTGCTGATGCAATATCTTTTTAATTTTCAATACCATAGCATGGTATATGATTACGCGGATTATTGTCAAATCTGCCCCTTTAGAACCCATCGGACGGATCGTGCGCCTTTTTCAAGTCTGTTCCGGGGGATCGGGCGGCGGGGCTGGTCCGGCGAGGGGGTCGGTTAGGGTTTTCCAGCGGGTATTGATCGCTTAAGGTCATGAGTGTTGCCTCTTGTATAAAAACTCACCATTTGCTTTTTATAGAGTTGTAAAAATTCGAGACACAATCTTCGCTAGTCTGCATATCGGCATCACACGAATATTGGTACAGCACCTGCGCGAGAATATAATTTAGCTTATCCATATCTTCCAAGTGCCTAAGCTTTGTATCCAACACATAGACCTGTATGAAGGTTTTCCCCCCTCCCATGCCATTTTTTCGGTTGTGCTCTTGCGCAATACGTGCCTCTGTCTGCATGCACTCCGGGGGAGCATCGACTTGACCATTATCTGTCCATTTTTTAACTTCACCCGGTTTGCATCCAACCTCCTTCAGCTTTGCCTGAGCTTCCCTTGCACTAGCGATTAGCTTTCTAAGCTTCTGTTCTTCCTCATCCGAAAACTCGGAAGGCCCGAAAACCGCGAGTCTGATCTTTTTTGCCTGTTCGAGCAAACACTCAGGAGCCGCTTTTTCGATGTTCCAGTCCCAGTTCCCCGCTCCGTTGTTTGGGCAATAATCCTCTGAAAGCAGCGTTTTGAGCTGCTCCAGGACTGCTTCTTCTTTTTCTTGCGCGTTTTCTTTATGAGCTTCGGTTGCGCTTACTGCTTGAGTTTCTGCGCTCTTCGCATAAGCTTTTGAAATTAAGTTTTGATCAGCCACTTGCTGGATCAGAAGGGAGGCTGTGACAATATAAATCACGACTATAAAAACTTTTTTCATGGTCTGAATCCTAAGTCTGTTCGGGCGGATTGGGCGGCGGCTCGACGGGCTCCCAGCGGTTGCGGGGGCCGAGCATTTCCATGCTGATGATTTTGAGGGGCTGCGCGCCGCTGTATTTCAGGCTGACCGCTTGCGGCTGAATCGGATTGTCGCGTTCGGCGCGGCGTTCGAGGCTCGCAATGGTGTCACGGATGATTTTTTCCTCGTGGGTGCGGTATTCGGCCCCTTTTGTTTCGACAAGGTAGTCGCGCAGACCCTGCAGCAATGCATTTTCGGAAAAGCGCGGCTGGTTTTTCAGTTCCTGTATATACGCGTTCAGGCGTTGCGGGGACAGGGTTCTGAGGTTTTTCAAATGCGGAGTGTCCATCGGGGAATCCCACGGCATGAAGAGCGTCTCCTGCCCCGGCTGGCCGGGGGTGACGACGTCCAGTTCCAGACCGTCGCGGGTGGCGTCATTCACGGCGCGGATGGCCTGTATTGCCGTACCGTCGAACAGCACGATGCGGCCGGGCGGCACCTGTTCGAGTTGCTCAGCGAAGTTGAAGAAGGCTATTTTGGCGAGTTCGGGGCTGTCCTCGTAATCGATGTCCCACCCCTCGGAGAAATCGCATTCGACGGTGGCGATGATTTCCCGCCCTACTTTCGGGCGCTTCATTTCCTTGAGCATATCTTTATCGGGCGGGATCTGGCCGATATTGCGGGTGCGGGTCAGGCTGCTGGAGACGAAGAAGCCGTTGCGCTGCCCGGCCTCGGGGATCCATTCGGGGCCGATGGTCTGCGCGTGGTGCTCGAAGAGGGAGCGCAGGGTTTCATCGCCCTGCCCCGCCGAGGTCAGATGGTACATAAAGATGGGTTTGGCCATCGGATTCCCGCCTAGTGTTTATGCCCTGCGGGAATTATACATAAAGATGGAGATGCGACCAACTTATTTGAGTTCGAACAGGGCGTCCACTTCTACGGCTACGCCGCGGGGGAGGGAGGGAACGCCGACAGCCGCTCTTGCGTGTTTGCCCGCCTCGCCCATTACGGCGGCGATGAGGTTGGAGGCGCCGTTGGCGACCTCCGGCTGGTCGATGAAATCGCCCGTGCAGTTGACGAAGACGCCCAGGCGGACGCAGCGGGCAATTTTCGACCAGTCGCCGCCCACGGCCTTATTGACCTGTGCCAGAATATTGAGGGCGCAGGCCTCGGCGGCCTTTACGCCTTCGTCTTTGGAGAGGGTTTCACCGAGTCTGCCCTTGTGCATCGGCTGGCCGTTCAGGAAGGGAATCTGCCCCGCGATGTGCAGAGATTTGCCGGACATCACGAAGGGCACGTAGTTCGCCGCCGGTGATGCCGCCTCCGGCAGGTCATGTCCGAGTTCCTTGAGTTTGGCCTTGATATCCATATTTTTTGTCCTTTTCGTTTGACTCTTCCTCTGCCATAATCGCCACGGCTTAGCAAGCCTTTTAAGGATTTTCGGATTATGGGTTTTCTCAGTTTTTTCGGCGCGCAGTCCCCGGCCTATACGATGCTGATCACGCTGTTTTCCAGCGGCAAGAAGGTCGGCACGGACCCTTACGGCAACCGTTATTACGAGGCCAAGCCGCGCAAGGGTTATAAATATACGCGCCGCTGGGTGGTTTATCAGGGGGAGGCTGAAGCGTCCAAGGTGCCGCCGGAGTGGCACGGGTGGCTGCATCACCAGACGGATGCCCTGCCCCGCGACGATGCGCCCTCTTTCCGCCGGACGTGGCAGCAGCCGCATCAGCCGAATATGACGGGGACGACGGGCGCTTATCGCCCGCCGGGGCATATTCTGCAGGGCGGACGGCGGGATAAAGCTACCGGGGACTATGAAGCCTGGACTCCCCCCGATTGATGAGCCGACTGAGGGGGCTTGAGATTTGCTGCGTTTTTGTTTAACCCTCAATCATCCGTTCTTATTCTTCTGTCTGTTTACGAGGTCAAGATGAAGCGCAGTGTGGTCGAAACGGTTCTGGGTGGCGTGGTCATCGCCGCAGCGGGGATGTTCCTTTCCTACGGCTATAAGAAGGCGGATGTCGGCGGCACGGGCGGCTATGAAGTCACGGCCGATTTTTCCAGCGTCGGCGGGCTGAAATCCGGCGACAAGGTGCAGATCAGCGGGGTGAAGGTGGGGACCGTGCGCGACGTGGAATTGCTGCAAGATACCTATCTGGCGCGGGTGCATCTGGATATCGACCCGGCGTATAAGCTCCCCTCCGACACCGCCGCGCTGATCAGCAGCGAGAGTTTGCTGGGCGGGCTTTATCTATCTTTGGAGCCGGGGGCGGACGAGGCCATGATCGAACCGGGCGGGCGCATTCAATACACGCAAGCGCCGCAGAACCTTGAACAGCTTTTGGGTAAATTCATATTCAGCCTGCAAGATGAAAAGAAATCCTCCTCCGATAATTCCGAAGAGGCTGTGCCGGATTAAAAACGGCCTGACCTTTATCGCCGTTTGCGCCGCTCTGGTCTTCGCGGGCATTTCTCATGCGCGGGAGATGAGCGAGCAGCCGCGCATCAAGCTGCGGACGCTTGAGAAAACCACGGCGCGGACCATGACGTTCGAGGCGGATGTGGGCAGCACCCTGAAATTCGGGTCGCTGTTCATCAAGGTGCAATCGTGCCAGAAATCCTCGCCCGTCGATCTGCCCGAAGCCGCGGCGTTCCTGCAAATCTGGGAAGATACGCCGGAGAAGGGGCGCAAAAAGGACGATGGGGAGTCAGAGTGGGTGTTCAGCGGGTGGATGTTTTCGTCCTCCCCCGCTCTCTCGCCCATGGACCACGCTATTTATGATGTGTGGGTTTTGGATTGCATGGGGGCCGAGGGTGCCCCGACCCCGAGCGCGACCGCCAGCGGGGACGGGGTGGCGACGGACGCCCCGCAGCCGCCAGAGCCGAAGACGTTTGACAGTCTGCTGCAGGGGTTGACGACGACGGGGACAAGCGGGGAGAAGCCGGAGGATGCGGTTGCGCCTGAGGCGGCGACGGAGGAATTGAAGGTTCCCGAGGCGCCTGCGGTCGAGGGCGACGGGGCGGAAGACGGGATGCAGGAGTTGAAGGTTCCGGTTGCGCCGGATGTTGAAGAGGCGCCGGAGGCGGAGGTTGCACCGGAAGAGGAGGTCAACCGTGTGCCGGAGCCGACGCCGGTGGAGGTTGAGATTATCGACGACGAGACGCAGGGGTTTCCGGATTAGAAAATATTGTCTACTCGGTGATATACTTTTTCCAGTAGCTTTCGTAGGCGCATCGGGCGTCATCAGAAGCAATACTTCCCGAAGTCATTTCTTTCATTTTAAGCAGGAAGTGCGCGATACACGCACCTTTTTCCTTCTCAATATTTTTGAAAGCAGAGAGAAATTCGGCTTCGTTGTATGAAGTCAAAGTCAGGTATTTTATCAAACTATCGTAAGCGGTGTCAGACTCTTCAAGATCTTTGATACATATCATCATAAAGGCAGGAATGTAATATAATGCGCCCGCCTCCGACATCAATACGAGTACAGCACCCTTGTCGCCCCTAAAAGTATCCTGCAACCATGTGAGTGTGATTTCCTGCCAGCGTACACCTTGAAAAGCTTCTTTTATATCTTTTGCCTCATCATCGAATTTATCGCGATCGGTGATCCGGTCATCGCCGGGGTAGTCGGCATTTCCGAAGCAGCGGTGTATCTCCTGGACTAAATCTTCAATTTTCATTTTTTCTCAAGTTTTTTTTCGATATTCAAAGTTATGTCTTCGCACTCAATCAACCAGCGGGCGGTGGGTTTTAAGCCTGCCCATTCGATTTCGTGAATCAAAAAGCCGTTTTTAGATATTCTGTATTCGTCCATAATCCAGTCACAGTGGCAATTAAGCATGAAACCACTATGCATATCGATTCCAGATAGCTTATAGGATCGGATGTTGCTGTAAGTAAGGGTTATATTGTGATCATGGCAGGCGCAGAGGAGCTTGATCTCGAGGCCGAGTTTTCTGATTTCATCCCTTTCGCCGGAGGCGTGTTCCTTAAACGTAAAGGATTCCAGCCATGCGTCGTGAGGCCAGAGGTGGCTATCAAAATCGTAATATAATCCACAGATGATCCATTCAAAGAGGTCTGGCGGGAATTTATCTTTGTTTTGCCACAAATACTCCCGATAGGCGGGCAGGCCTTTGGGTTTTTTCCGTGTAGAGCTTAACATAAACATTGTTTGTTATTCCCCGTAAATCTTTTCGTCCTCCCGCATCTTAAAATAGCGGGCGATGAGTTCGGCCTCGCTGGTGCCGGGGAGGAGGAAGTCGGCGGGGGTTTTGGCGGCTTCGCGCAGCACCTTAATATAGTCCTCGTAGCGCATTTCATAGACGCCGAATTGCTGCAGGTGGTTGTTCACGAATTGCGTATCGAGAAGAGTGAAGCCGCCGCGCCAGAGGCGGGCGCAGAGATGGACCAATGCCACCTTACTCGCGTTCGGCTGGATGGAGAACATACTTTCGCCGAAGAACGCTGCGCCAATCGCGAGGCCGTAGAGGCCGCCGACGAGTTCGTCGCCCTGCCAGCATTCGACGCTGTGGACGTGGCCCTCCCTGTGCATCCTTACACACGCCTCCCTGATCTGGCCGTTGATCCAGGTCTCCGGCCTGTCGGGCATTTTGCGGGCGCAGCCGTCGATGACCTGTTCAAACGCCGTGTTGATGCGGATCGTGTAAAAGACGGAGCGCATCGTCTGGCGTTTAACGATTTTCTGGAGGCTGCGGGAGATTTTCAGGTCGGCGATCGGGAGCTGGCCGCGCAGTTCGGGGCAGACCCAGTGGATGTATTTGCTGTGGGCGCTCTGGGCCATCGGGAAGAGACCCTGTTTATAGGCTTCGAGCAAGAGTTCGGTGGTGAGGACCAGCTGCATGGCCCTATTATGACGAATTTACAGGAATTTGTAAAAAATCCGCAGATTCTGATGGTTTCAGGCCTTTTACGCGGCGGATTTTTCCTTGAGCTTCTTTTCGAGCCAGTGGATGGTGTATTCGCCCTTGAGGAATTCGGGCTGTTCGAGAATCCATTGATGGAGGGGCAGCGTCGTCTTGATGCCCGTAATCACGGTTTCGCGGATGGCGCGTTGCAGCCTGCTGATACATTCCTCCCGCGTGCGGCCATGGACGATGAGCTTGCCGATCATGGAGTCGTAATAGGGCGGGATGGTGTAGCCGCCATATATTGCGCTGTCGAACCTTACGCCCAGACCGCCGGGGGCGTGGAAGGTGTCGATGCGGCCCGGTGAGGGCGTGAAATCGTTCGGGTCTTCGGCGTTGATGCGGATTTCGATGCAGTGGCCGCGGAAGCGGATGTTCTGTTTCTGGATCGAGAGGGGCAGGCCGGCGGCGACCCTGATCTGCTCGGCGACGAGGTCAACGCCGGTGAGCATTTCGGTCACGGGGTGTTCGACCTGAATGCGCGTATTCATCTCCATGAAATAAAACTTGCCGTTTTCGTAGAGGAATTCGATGGTGCCTGCGCCGACATAACCGAGGCGGCGGACCGTGTCGGCGGCCAGAGTCCCGATTTCCTCGCGCTGCTCGGGCGTCAGGACCGGAGACGGCCCCTCCTCCACCAGTTTCTGGTGGCGGCGCTGGATGGAGCAATCGCGTTCGCCCAAGTGTATGGCGTTGCCGTGCTGGTCGCCGAAAATCTGGATTTCGATGTGGCGCGGGGTTTCGAGGAATTTTTCGATGTAGACGGTGTCGTCGCCGAAATTCGCGGCGGCCTCAGACCTTGCGGTTTCGAAGGCCTCCTTGAAGTAGTCAGGATGGCGGACGATCTGCATTCCCTTGCCGCCGCCGCCACTGGCAGCCTTAATGAGGACAGGAAAGCCCATGCCCTTGGCGATTCCCAGGCCTTCTGCTGCGCTCTCCACGCTGCCGTCCGAGCCGGGGACAACGGGGAGGCCGAGTTCCTGCACGGTCTGTTTGGCGCGGACCTTGTCACCCATTTTCTCAATGATCTCCGGCGAGGGGCCGATGAAGGTAAACCCATGCTCCTCGACCTTCGAGGCGAAGTCGGCGTTTTCGGACATGAAGCCATAGCCGGGGTGGATCGCGTCCGATCCGGTCAATGCCGCAGCGGTCAGGATGGAGGGAATGTTCAGGTAGCTGTCCTTGGCCTTGGGCGGGCCGATGCAGACGGACTCATCGGCAAGGCGCACGGCCATGGAACTGGCGTCCGCCGTGGAATGGACGGCAACGGTGCGGATGCCCATCTCGCGGCAGGCGCGAACGATCCGCAGGGCGATTTCTCCACGGTTGGCGATCAGGACTTTCTTGAACATGACGGTTTGTGCCTGCGCCTTATTCGATGACCAGCAGGACGTCGCCGAATTCCACGGGCTGGCCGTTTTCGACCAGCACCTGCGTGACCGTGCCGGCGCGGTCGGCCTTGATCGGGTTCATGACCTTCATGGCCTCTATGATCAGGAGCGTGTCGCCGGGTTTGACGTTGGTGCCCTTGTCGACGAATTTCGGCGTGCCGGGTTCGGATTGCAGGTAGACGGTTCCGACCATCGGCGATTTGACTGCGCCGGGGTGGGCGGTGGCCACGGTGCCGGGGGATTCCATATTGGCGATCTGCGGCACCGCCGGATCGGAGGGCATATAGGCGGGAAGGGCCGCCGCCGCGGGGGCGCCCACAAAGCTCGATCCCTTCACGACGCGGATGATCTTGTCCCCGTCCGCGACTTCGATTTCCGTCAGGCCGGTTTCCTCAAGGATCTCCGCCAGTTCCTTAATGGCTTTCGCGTCAATTTTCATTCCGGTATTCCGTTAATTCTTTTTTACGGGCGCATATTAGCGACTTCCGCCCGAAAGGGGAAGGAGGAAGTCTGGCACCCTATTTTCCCAATATTTCCGACAGTTTATCAATGGCTTCGGTGTAGCCGTCCGGCCCCTTGCCGACGATGGAATGGGACGCGGCCAACTCCACAAAGGAGAAATGGCGGAAGGGTTCGCGCTGCTTCGGGTTGGTCAGATGCACCTCGATGATCGGCATATCGACAATCTTGAGGGCGTCGTGCAGAGCGACCGAGGTATGCGTGTAGCCCGCGGCGTTAAGGATCATGCCTTCGAAAATGCCCCGCGCCTCCTGCACCCATTCGATCAGCTCGCCTTCGTGATTGGTCTGGCGGAAGTCGATTTTCATGTCCAGGCTGTAGGCCTTCTGGTGGCAGATATCCTCCAGATCGCGGAGGGTTGTCGTGCCGTAGATTTCGGGTTCGCGGATGCCGAGAAGATTAAGGTTCGGGCCGTTGAGGATGATGATTTTTTTCATGTGAGAGACTTTATATTTTTTTCGTTACGTTACTTTCCGACCCAGTCTAGAAAAAACTGCGGGCCTTTTCAAACATCCCGATAAATTCCTCCTCGGTCGGGATTTCGTCTGTCGATCTGATGCGGAAAATGGCCTTTTCGCCCATCAAAAAGGCTGGAGCTGATTGGAGCCTCCATTCTTCGAAAAATTTTTCATTTTCCGCCAGAGACTTTTTGACATCTTCGGATTCCATATCGGTTTTCAGGCGCACAAGGTCGAGACCTAATTCTCCCGCCAAGTCCTCGTACCCGCGCTGATCCAGCGTGACGTCATTGGTTATCAGGTAGTTGAAGGTTTGCTCGAATTTCCCCTGCTTGGCGGCGGCATAGGTCAGATAGACGCGCTCGGACTGTCCGGGATTTTCGTCTTCGTAGGCCACAGGGCGCGGGATGTAGCGGATATTGCCATCTTTCTTCATCGCGGCCTGGAAGGGACCGAATATAGATCGACAAGCCTCACAACTGTAGAGCACAAACTCCACAATCGTGAGGTCAGCGTCTTGTGCTCCAATAACGGCTTCCGGCGGAGCGTCGTAGACTTTAAAAAGCTCAGACCTAAGCTGGAAAAAACTTATGCCAACATAAACCGCGAGCAGCAGAAGCGCGATACTGAGGCCTCTGAAAAACATTCCGGCCCCTCTCCTCTCCAGATCTATTGTTTCTTCTGGCCGGAGCGGGCATCCTGAATTGCCATTTTCAGACCATCCAAGCCGATATAGCCGGGGTGGAGTTGATCCCCGATAACGAAGCCCGGCGTACCGCGGATGTTCAACTCGTTGGCGATTTTAAGATGTTTCTGGATCGCCATGTCGATATCCGGGCTGGCCATGTCGGTCTTGATTTTTTCTACGTCCAAGCCTGCTTCCTTCAAGGCGTTGAGATAATTCTCCTCGGTTTGAGTGCCGCGGAAGTTC
Organism: Alphaproteobacteria bacterium; assembly: GCA_016699735.1. Lineage (NCBI taxonomy): Bacteria > Pseudomonadati > Pseudomonadota > Alphaproteobacteria > Alphaproteobacteria bacterium. Next base: position 505,858 of record CP065008.1, on the reverse strand, counting down.
ATCAAGGCCTTGTGGGCTTCGAAATACTTGCCCTGTTTATACGCAGCCATGGCCATTTTTGCCATCACCTGGGACTTGTCACTGAGGATCGGCATATCAATAAACACGACCTTAAGGTTTTTGTCCTCCTCAAGGACTTTCGTCACGTCCTCGAATGCTTTCTTACAGTATCCGCAGTTGAAATCGAAAAATTCCACGACCGTCACATCGCCCTCAGGGTTTCCGGTGAAAGGGAGGTCGCTTTGGGTCAGCTTATCCTTGTATTCTGAGAGTTTTTCCTCAGCGCTTTTCTGCGCCCGTTCCTGCTCTTTCATCTGATAGACTTGAACGGAGTCCATGATGGCCTGCGGGTTGTTCATGATGTAGTCCTTGAAGAGACCCTCCAATTCCTTTTTCTGCTCGGGGGTGAAGGCTCCTTCGGCACGCGCGGAGAGTGGCGTGGAGATGGTCAGAACGGCCACAGACATCAATAACATCGTATTTTTCAAGGTTTTAGGGGCGCGGATCAAGGGTTTCTCCTTTCGAAACTCACAGGTCATCATCAAAGCATATTCGTCGCTCGGGGCGTAAAAGTCACCCCTTTTCATGCGTGTCGAGGTAAGATAACACATCTTTTGCCTTACGCCACTCCCTGCTGTCCTTCGGCGCGGAGTTGACCACGCCTTCCGCCTGCTGGCGGGCGTAGTCGAAGTTCTGCTGGAGGAGGGCTTCCTCGGCGAGGTGAATCTTGGCCATATCGGTCTGACCGTTTTTACCGTAGGCCGTGGCGAGCAAGCGGTGGGCCAGTGCGTAGCGCGGCTCGTCGTTGAGTACCCGCTCCAGTTCCTTGATCGCCTCACCGAGAAACTGTTTTTCCTGCTGAGGACCGGAAGGTTTGCTCTCGATCAGGGCGTGGCCCAGCGCGGCGCGGATCAGGGGGGCGTCCGGTATGATCGTCAGAGCCTTGCGGTAGGCGGAGAGCGCCTCCTCCGGTCGGCCGTATTCGAGGAGCATCTGGCCCTTTAACTCCAAGAAATACGGGTTCTCCGGGGCGCGGTCGATCAAGGCGCCGATTTTTTTCAGGGAGTCTTCAACCTCGTTGTTGCGGTAGGCGGCGATTGCCCGAGCGTACGCTGCGGCCTCGGAATTGTCGCGGTCGTCGTAAGCCCACGGGATCTGGCCCGGATTGATGAAGGCCATCAGCTTAGCCTTCATCAGCGCGTGTTCGCTTTTCCAGGCTTCGGGGTAACCCTTTCCCTTATGGGGCGAGGCGTTGATGCGGGTTTGGAGCGCCTCCATACGGTTCTCGAGGATCGGGTGGGTCTGGATGTATTCGCTCTGCTGGTCGGCGGGCATCAGGGATTCGGATTTCAGCTTGTCGAGAAAACCTGCCAGCCCTGCCGGATCTATGTCCGCCTTTTCGAGAAAGGTCAGGGCGGCCTGATCCGCGCTGGATTCCTGTACCCGGCTGTGCGCGAGAAAGCGGCGCATCGCCATCGAGTTCGATCCCAGGGAGAGTGCCGGAACCGCTCCGGACTCGCCGGTGGCAATCGCCGCGCCGATGCCGAGCAGAGTACCGATCATGCTTTCGTAAGAGGCGCGTTCGAGCGCATCGCGGGTCTTAATCAGGTGACCGCCCGAGATATGGCCTATTTCGTGAGCCAGTACGCCGATCAACTCTCCGGGAGTTTGCGTGAGTTCGATCAGGCCGGTGTAGATGAAGATGTTCGATCCGCCCGCGACGAAGGCGTTGACGTCCGGACTCTGGATCAGGACGATCCTGACGCTGTCAGGGTTGAGGTCCGCAGCCCGCAAGAGCGGTGCAGACCATTTTTTAATGATGTTCTCGATCTCGGTGTCGCGGATGACCGTGGTCGATTTCGGCTGGGCGTGGGCTTGGGAGGCCTGAAGCAGAAAAAGCAGGGCGAAAAAAACCCCGAAGGCGGTTATTTTTATGCTGTTTTTGAACAAGGGCTTATCCTACACTGCACTTTATGGACGAGTTCATCCGATATTGGTTAGACGTCATCTGGCTGCCGATCCTTTTCATGCTGGTGCATAAACCGCACCGCTGGTGGACGCTGGGGTTCGGTGTCGCCTGTTTTATGATGCTGCGGCTGCAATCCGAAATCTTTCAAGGCATCCACCGAGAAAACGGGATTATGGGGTTTCTTGCGTCTGATGTCCATACGCGGGCGCAGATTACGTATAGCGTTTTTTATATCCTTTTCCTGCTGATGGCGCATTTTTCGCCCGGCACGAAGGGCGTGGTGTTCATGGCGGCGTGCCTCGCGGTTTTCTTTATGGCGTTTGTGACCTCCACTCTTGTGATGGCTTTATAGGATGTCGCGTAATAAACCCAAAACCCGCGTTAAAACAGCGAAAAAACGCAAAAGCTCCTCAACGCGATGGCTTCAACGGCAGCTGAACGACCCTTATGTGACCGAGGCGCAGAAGATGGGCTACCGCGGGCGGGCGGCGTTCAAGCTTAAGGAAATTGATGAAAAAGCGGGATTGCTGAAGGCCGGAATGGTTGTGGTGGACCTTGGCGCCGCGCCGGGGGGGTGGTGCCAGGTGGCGCTGGAGAAGAAGTGCAAGGTGGTGGCGATTGACCTGCTGGAGATTGACGCGTTGCCGGGGGTGGTGTTTTTCCAGAAGGATTTCATGGAGGACGACGCGCCGGACCTGCTGAGGGCAGAGATCTTCAAGCTGAATGACAGCGGGCTGGCCGATGTGGTTCTGAGCGATATGGCGCCGAACACCATCGGGCACAAGCAGACGGATCATCTGCGGATCATGGCGGCGGTGGAGGCGGCGTATCTGTTCGCCACCGAGGTTCTCAAGCCCGGCGGAGCGTTTGTGGCGAAAGTGTTCCAAGGCGGGGCAGAAGGTGAGATTCTTAAGGATATGAAAAAGAGGTTTACCAAGGTCAAGCATATCAAGCCGCCGGCGAGCCGGAAGGATTCCTCGGAGCAATATATCGTGGCAACGGGGTTTAAGGGTTGAAAAGCCGTTCTCTTAAAGGATGAAACGGAAGCGTCTGGAGAAAAGTACGAGAGCTATGGCAGCGAACGTACTTGATATCAGTGAAAAAAAGAAGAGAGCGCTGCCCTCCGGGACTCCCCAGTATTTACCATAAATTACAAAAAAGGGATGGACCAAGTATAATGCCAAGGACAATTTTCCAAGAGGCAGACTGCTTTCAAAAGGTCTGTGCGATTTCACCCAGCCGAAAACGGCGGGACACAGAATTATCAGCGAGAAGTACATATCGACAGAGCGACCTAGAGCAAAATATTTGACGATTGAAATTTCTACAAGAAATAAAGCGAATGCCAGAAGCAAAACCACAGGGCGGCTTTTTTCGAAAAAATGCTCCAGATCGTTGTAATAGTAACCAGCGAGAACGAAAGGCAGGCCAAACAAAACCGCATTGCGATAGTAGTAAAATGGCGGTATTCCGGGAGAGGATGACAATAGGTAGAAGAGAAGCGTACAGCCGGTGCAATATAAGCCTAATGCCAGTAAAAGATTGAAGCGCGACCCGAGTTTTTTTGTTTTTATGGTAATAAAAGCAGCCACTGCCAGAGCCGGCAGATACCATAAGTGACCGTAACCGAAGAGAATGACTTTTAATAAGCGGAAAACCCCGACTGCCGTGAGAGGTATCTGCCATATGAATACGGGAAGATAAACAAGCGTCCATACGGCATAAAGCACGAGTATCCTCTTGAGCCAGTTGTAGAGCTTCCTGCTGTCAGTCTCACGAGGCAGAAAATAACCACTGATGACAAAGAACAACGGTACGGCTGCACGGAACACCCCATTGCATAGAAATGATGAAAGAGCGGGAAAAGACTCCAAGAATACCAGTGAATGTAGTCCTATCACCATTACTGCCAGAACAACTTTAAGATAGTCCAGCCAGCCGTTTCTCACAAGAAGTCCTAAAGGTTGAGAAATAATCAGATTTTGTTATTTTTTAGCATAGCTCAATCGAAAAAAGGAGATATTTATCCCGGCGCTCACATTTTAGGCTGCTGAGAGTAGTAATTTCTTTACTTTGCACGAAAAACCCGTATAACTCACCTGCAAATTCCGCGCAGCGCGACCCGAAGATTTGAGTGGAGATTTGCATGGCCAAGATCAGACATTCCCCAAAAAACACCCAGGATATCCGCGAAGGCTTGACGTTTGACGACGTCTTGCTGGTTCCCGGCGAGTCCGACGTTCAGCCGATGGAGGTGGATACATCTACGTTCCTGACCCGAAATATCCAGCTTAAAGTTCCCCTTCTTTCGGCGGCGATGGATACGGTCACCGAGGCGGAGATGGCGATTGCCATGGCTCAGAACGGGGGACTGGGCATTCTTCACCGCAATATGGATACGGCGCAGCAAGTCGAGATGGTGCGGCGGGTCAAACGGTTTGAATCCGGCATGGTGGTGGACCCGATTACCATCCGGCCCGAGGCGACGCTGGCCGAGGCGCTTGAGCTTATGCATATGAGCCGGATTTCGGGGATTCCGGTGACGGAAAAGGACGGGACTTTGGTCGGCATCCTGACGCACCGCGACGTGCGCTTTGCCGAGAACCCGAAGCAGAAGGTGCGCGAACTCATGACGCACGAAAATCTGGTGAAGGTCACGGGGTCGGTGAGCAAGGAGAAGGCAAAAAAATTGCTGCACCAGCATCGGATCGAAAAGCTGCTGATCGTCGATAAGGCGAATCGGTGCATCGGGCTTATGACCGTCAAGGATATCGAGAAATCCAACCTGTTTCCCGTTGCGACGAAGGACGAGCTCGGGCGGCTGCGCGTGGGCGCCGCTGTCGGGACAAGCGAGGGCAACGGGGCCGACCGGGCGCTGGCGCTGGCGGAGGCTGGTCTGGACCTTGTCGTGGTCGATACGGCGCACGGACATTCGAAAAAGGTGATCGAGACGGTGGCCGCGATCCGCAAGAAGCACAAAAACCTGCAGATCATGGCCGGGAACGTGGCAACGGGCGAGGCGGCGCTGGCGCTGATCAAGGCCGGGGCGGATGCGATCAAGGTCGGGATCGGGCCGGGGTCGATCTGCACCACGCGGGTGGTGGCCGGGGTCGGTGTGCCGCAGCTTACAGCCATTATGGATGTGGCGGCCGTGTGCAGCAAAAAGGGTATTCCGGTCGTCGCGGACGGCGGGATGAAATATTCGGGCGATTTTGCCAAGGCTGTTGCTGCAGGCGCCGATGCCGCGATGATGGGCGGGGTGTTCGCCGGAACCGACGAGGCGCCGGGGGAAGTGATCCTTTATCAGGGGCGGTCGTATAAATCCTACCGCGGGATGGGGTCGGTCGGGGCGATGGTCAAAGGCTCGGCGGACCGTTACTTTCAGGCGGGGATCAACCAGTCGCAGAAGCTGGTGCCGGAAGGCATCGAGGGGCGCGTCCCCTATAAGGGGCCGATCGGGAACGTCATTCACCAGATGGTGGGGGGCTTGCGGGCGGCCATGGGGTATACGGGATCGGCGACGATTGCGGATATGAAGGAGAAGACGGAGTTCATGCGGATGACCTCGGCGGGGTACCGCGAGTCGCACGTGCATGACGTGACGATCACCCGCGAGGCGCCGAATTACCGGACGGAGAATTGACGGGTTTGACTCTCCTCACGGTTTTCATCCTGACCTTTGCGTTTTTCGCGCAGAGTTTGTTCGGGTTCGGGGGCGGGCTGATCTCCATTCCGATCCTGAGCCTTTATATGCCGGTGCAGGATGCCGTGACGCTGGCCAGTCTTTTTCAGTTTTCTATGGGGTTTCTGATCTTCCGCACCTATAAGGAGACGGCGTGGGCGCATATCCGCGCCCTGCTGCCCATGACGGTCATCGGGGTCGCGCTCGGCATCCTGCTGCTGAAATATCTGGATGAAGACCTTATCCGGCTGGCGCTGGCGGGGTATATTTTGCTGCATCTGGCACGGACGCATACGCGGTTTGATCCGCTGGGGCGGGTGATTCAGGCGGGAGGGGCGCATCTGGCCGGATTTCTGGGCGGGACGATGAACGCGATGATCGGCGGCGGCGGGCCGGCGTTCATTCTTTACCTCAAGGGTAAGGGCGGGAGCGCGGCGGCGTTCCGGGCGAATATCACGGCGATCCTGTTTCTCTCCAATATTCCGCGGCTGGCCGGGACGTTCGGGACGGGGATGTGATGGATTGGGGGATTTTTACCACCGCGCTTGTGGCTTACCCTTTCTTTCTAGCGGCTCTGGCGCTGGGGCAGAGGCTGCATTCGCGCATCCCGCAGAAGCGGTTTTTTGCGGTCATTGAGGCGTTGCTGGCGTTTACGGCGGTTTCGTTGACAGTGAAGGCTCTGCTTTAGACATCAACTCCTTGCTATTATTGGCGTTGTCTTTTCCGCAAGGCTTTTATAGATTGTCATGAAGTGAAACAAATTACCCTCGGAATTCTATGAGACTCTTTTTTTTGGGAATTATCTCTGCCTACCTGTTTTTTATTCTTGTTCATTTTTTCAATCCTGCTGCTTTCAACGACATTCTAGTCAAGCCCTCCATCGGTCTTTCCAGCCTCAGGACTGTTCAGGCTATGAGCGATGTCCCGTTCCCGGAATGGTTTTTCTTCCCTGAGCGTAACGAGAAGAAGGGAGCCTTTACCTATGAAATTCAAGCTGTCTGGGGGGATGCGACCCTGTTGACATCCGCCGACAGGAATGAGGTTTCCCTGATTGACCATTCCGGCAAAGTCCTTCACCACTGGACGGCGAAATTTTATGATATCTGGCCCAACCCCACTCATGTCCCTGTCCTGCTGCCCGCGCAGCACATCACCCTTCACCGTGCCTTTCTTGATCCTTCTGGTAATGGGGATCTTTATGTTTTTTTCTTCGGCGGGGGCGGCAATGTGTATGAGTACGGGATGGCAAAAATCGACAAAGATTCGAATATCCTCTGGGATCTCCCTCTGCCAGTTCATCATGATTTGGCGTTTCTGCCCGATGGAACGCTTGTTACGTTTATCTCGGAGTATGTGGCCTCCGTAGACACCAACCTTTACAGTTTTGATCCTCCCTACCTTAACGAGTCCCTGCTTTTTATCAGCCCCGAGGGTAAGGTTCTTAAAAAATCGCCCCTTCTTGAGGCTTTGAGTCAGTCAAATGCCAAGGCTTTCATGAAAACGCTTGGAAGTATTCCACTCGACGGGTTTTTGAGGGCCGGGGATGTTCTTCACCCTAACACGATCACCCCAATACCCGACTTTGTTATCGGCAAGGCGCCTATGCTCAAGGCGAACCGTCTTCTAATCTCTTTCCGTAACCTAAATCTTTTGACAATCATTAATGTTGAAACCCTTGAGGCCGAGTGGTCCAGTTTTGGACCATGGCACGGGCAGCACAGCCCTAAGTTCCTCGAGAACGGTCATTTGGTTCTACTCGATAATCTTGGAGGGATGGCCGAAACGGATGCTGCGCGGATCCTTGAGATCGATTTGAATACGATGGGCATCGTGTGGTCATACCATGGAACAAAGGACAACCCGTTCAGCAGCATTTACAATGGTATGGTCGATCCTTTACCCAACGGGAACTATCTTGTTACCGAAACGCATAGCGGGCGTGTTTTCGAGATTACGCGCGATAAAAATATTGTTTGGGAGTACTATGCTCCCGGGCGCTATCCGTATACGGGTAAAGGCCGATCTATTTTTCACAAGGACAAGATTAGAATTCCCTCTCTCTTCACGGCAAAGCGTTACCGTTTTTCCGATCTGCCTTTTCTGTCAATAAAATAGGCTTCTCGTCCTTTCTGTGATTTCTCTAATTTTCTTTTTTTCCTCTTCGGTAAATCCCGCTTCGTAATAATCCGGGGCGCTGATTTTTTGTGCAAAATTTCTTACTTCCTCCGAGAATGGAATGTCACAAAAATCCGTGATTTTTTTTGCGTATTCGAGAGGCTCCGAGCATAAATCCTCGTACCGGATCAAGAGAATATTTTTTGACAGATGGCTGTAGGAGGAGAGGGTGTTATGCAGAAATCCGTATGTGTTGTTCCACAGATGCGCCCATCCCTCCACCTCCTTGTTTTCCGACCATGCCTTCACTATTTCCCGGGCATCTTGGCAGGAATTATAATTGGGGGGGATTCTGTGCGGCCCGAACTCATAATGGCCTATCTGTTTCATGTATCTTAGCACCCTCGGGTTGGCAACCTTACAGAAGAGGTAGTGCTGTTTCATCAGAGAGGCAACGTGCGCTTCCGGCTCTCTGATCAACAGAATGAAGCGGGCATCGGGGTAAAGTTTCAGAATGTAGGGTATGCGGGCCAGATTGTAATTGCCCTTGGCCAGATAGCGTTCCTTTTTTCCCAGAAGAAGCATTTTCCTTATGCTGTTTTTATAGAAGCTCTCGAAGGCGGGGTTGCTGTTGTTTTCCGTCAGCACACTGGAAATATCCGGGTCGGTGATGCGGCCCGGGAAAAAATGCATCCATATCATTTCCTCTATCGCCTCAGGACTTTTTGCCGTCACCTTAATCCGGTCCAAATGCGCCCTTTCGACAGCCTGACTGTCGCCGCGTGATCCAGCGATCATATTCCAGAGCAAAGGGAAGGAAATAAAGGGATAATACTGGTATGTAAAACTGGAAAAAATATTGCTTTTGTGTAGGAGTTCCAGTGTTATCGTCGTGCCTGAACGTGCAAGACCGGAGACATAGACTGGTTTGAGGATGTCTATATTATCAAGTTTTGGCTGGAAGTATTCAGACTCAAGCTTGCCCAGAAAAAACCAAAAGGGTTCCATTGCTTTTGCGATAATTCCGGCATAGTGTAGTGGTGTGCTGATCTGGTAGCTTTGCGCGTTGTTCGCAATGTTTTTGTCGATATAATCTTTGTATGAAGCTTTTTTTTCTTTTTTCATGGATATATGATGTCTCGAAGGCTCCGGTTTGTAGTTTTTTTGGCGCTCTTTAGCGGGCTTACGTTGGTGAGCTTTCCTGCGTTTGCCTATATCGGCCCTGCGATTGCTTTTATCGCTTACCTTCTTGGCCCAGTGGTTGCTGTTGTGGCCGGAATAGCCATGATTTTATCCTTTCCTATCCTAAAACTCTATCGAAAATTCAAAGCAAAAGATAAGAAAGTTCCCTCTGAAGATAAGACTGACCCCTCTTAACTTATTGATTTAAATAAACTATTTGATACTTATCTCTCCCCTTGATCTTTCTTGAGGTTTGTAGCATATTCCCTTCGCTCTGCGAGATTTTTCGCGGATTTTTTCATTGAGGAAGAAAAACATGAAACTGAACCACCTGATGATGGCCGCCGGCGTTGCCGCTGCTGCCCTGTTCGGCGCAAGCCAAGTCACCTTCGCTGAAGACGCTGCCGCTCCTGCGGAAGCCTCTACAACGGAAGCTGCTGCTGACGCTGCTGCGACCGAAGTTGCCGAAGTTAAAGAACTGACCCTTGCTGACGGCACGAAAGTTCACGTCAAAGAAGGCCAAGTCACCGTTGTCGGCGCTGACGGCACCGAGACCCCTGCTCCCGATGGCGAGCACACACTTGCTGACGGCACGAAAATCAAAACCATGGGCGGCGTGATCGCTGAAGAAGCTCCTGCAGCCGGCGAAGAAGCCCCTGCTGAAGAGCCGGCTCACTAATCTCTTCGCCTTCGGGCGTTCAGATTGAGTCGTACAGACATAAAAAGCCTGACCAGCGATCTGCGGTCAGGCTTTTTTCTTTTCATTTTAGATTTTTAGGTCTACACCCACAGTCATGAAACCTTCATCGCGCATCGAAGCCACAGTCGAAATTCTCAGCAAGGGGCATCTGGCCCGTGTACCGCTGGATTCCAGCGTGGGCGATTATATGCGGGTGCGGCGGTATATCGGGGCGAAGGACCGGAATGAAATTGCACAGCGCGTTTACAATATCGTGCGCTCTCATGCGCGGCTGGGGTGGTGGCTTGATAAATCCGGAGTGGAGAATAAGCCGCGCCACCGTGTCATCGCCTGGCTGGTGCTGGGCGAAAAGCTGCCGCAAAAGCGACTTGCCGATCTGTTCGATGCTTCGCAGTACTCGCCGGACCTCTTATCGGAGAAAGAGCTTTATCTTATCAGGAAGCTGGAGGGACAGGCGCTGGACTCCCCTGAGATGCCGGAAGCCGTATTGGCGGAGTGCCCGCCGGAGTTTGAGGCGCGGCTGCGCGAATTATTCGGCGATGATTTTTTACAGGAGATGCAGGCGATGCTGCAGCCCGCGCCGCTTGATCTGCGGGTGAATCTGTTTCTGATGGATAAGGAAAAGGTTAAAGCTGCACTTGAGCAGGATAACGTCAAAACTTCTGAAACCCCCTACTCCCCTTGGGGATTGCGGTGCGCGGGGAAGGCGTTTCTGTCCAAGACAAAAGCCTTTCGAAAAGGATGGATCGAGATTCAGGACGAGGGATCGCAGATGATCGCTGCGCTGTGCGAAGCCCAGCCGGGGATGCAGGTTCTGGATTTCTGCGCCGGGGCGGGCGGGAAGACTCTGGCCCTGGCCGGGGCGATGATGCGTAAGGGTCGGATCGTGGCGATGGACACGGACGAGAATCGCCTGATGAAAGGACGTGCGCGTTACAAGAAGGCGCAGCTGGCGGATATCATCGAGGTGCGGCCGTTGTCGGATGACCGGCACCGACGGTGGCTCAAGCGGCAGAAGGGGACGTTCGATGTCGTGCTGCTGGACGTGCCCTGCTCCGGGACGGGGACGTGGCGGCGGAATCCCGATATGCGCTGGCGGGTTTACGGGCCGGAGATTGCGGAGCTTAAGACGCTGCAAACGGACATTCTTGAGAAGGCCTCGCCGTGCGTCAAGCCGGGCGGGCGGCTGATCTATGCCACCTGCTCCCTGCTGCGCGAGGAGAACGAGGCGCAGATAGAGGCTTTTCTGGCGCGGCATCCTGATTTTACGCTTGTGCCTGTTGATGAGGCGCGGGGGCTTGGAAGTCCTTTTATGCGCCTGACGCCCCTGCGGCATCAAACCGACGGGTTTTTCGCGGCGGTTATGAAGCGGGAAGAGGTTTAGAGAATTTCAGTCGTGGTCGTGGCCGCGCACATGGAGCGGCGTTTGTTTTTCCGGGCCTTCGAGGGTCCAGCCCGCCCTTTCCTGTTCCAGATCTTCCTCATGATGGAGGCCGTTATTGCCCAGGATCACGGCGGCGATGTCGTTGCGGTTACGCACCACAACATCCACATAATCGGGGAGTTTCCTGACGTTCACCTTGCCCACGGTATCGACCAGAATGGTCATCATGCCCAGCGCCTTGGCGTGTTTGAGGTTGGAGACGCTGTCCTCGACCATCGCAAAATTGACACCACGCTCCGCCGGATTTTGAGTTTGCGGCACACCGATCTTGTCGAGAAGAGCCGCGTACATCGCGGGGCTCTGGTTTTTGCCGGGGCGTCCGGGGACGTCATCCTTATGGATGACGTCGTCGTGCGCCTTGCTGAAGAGGTGGCTGAGGCGGTTGCGATCCAGAGAATAATCGGTCCATTCCTCGTTGCCGTGGGTGGCGATATAGAGGCCGACGCCCGCGCCTTTGAGTTCTGTTAACGCCTGCTCCGGCGCATCGGCGTGGTCGAAGTATCCGTCCTGCTGGCGGGTCAGTTCGATCAAATTGCTGTAATGGTCGCGGCGGAGCTGTTCGCCGTCCATGCCGTATTCCTCGGCGAAGATTTCGAGGGCGCCGCCGTAATGTTTTTTGCTCTTGTCGATGAGGCCTTCGATTTCCAGAGCGCTGCGAAAGCTCATCTGGGGCTGGGATTTTACGGCCAGAACGGCGGCCTCCGTGTGGACATCGTGGGCGTTCTCGGGTTCCTTATAGAGTGTGCCGTCATTGTCGAGAATCACGCCTTCGATCATCGCGGCGTGGCGAAACGGCTTATTTTTGTTGAACAGAACCGTCATCGGTTTAACCCTGTTTTCAGTTTTTATAATTTTACACAGTATTGCTGTAGAATGCGTTTATGTCAAAAAAATTCGTTTTCCGGTTTCGATACGTGAAAAGGCCCGCTGCAAAAAGCGGGCCTTTTGGGATTTTTTAGCTGATTTATCAGCTTGTTAGGCGGCTTTCGATTTCGCCTTTGCGCGCATTTCGTCGGCGGCAACCACCATGTTCTTGAGCGCCTGCTTGACTTCCGGCCAGCCACGGGTCTTCAGACCGCAATCCGGATTGACCCAGATCTGGCGTTCGTCCAGAACCTTCTTGGCTTTTTCGAGCAGGTCCACCATCTCCTTCGTGCTGGGCACGCGGGGGGAGTGGATGTCGTACACGCCGGGGCCGATCTCGTTCGGGTATTTGTACTGCGCGAAGGCATCGAGCAGTTCCATTTGCGAACGGGAGGTTTCGATGGAGATCACGTCCGCATCCATGGCACCAATCGAGTCAATCACATCGTTGAACTCGGAGTAGCACATATGCGTGTGGATCTGGGTTTCGTCCTCAACGCAGCAGGCGGTGATGCGGAAATCCTCAACCGCGTTGTCGAGATAGGCTTTCCAGTCGGCTTTCCGCAGGGGCAGACCCTCGCGGAAGGCGGCCTCGTCGATCTGGATCATGCGGATGCCCGCTTTTTCCAGGTCAGAGACTTCGTCGCGGATCGCCAGTGCGATCTGCTTGGAGGTCAGGCTGCGCGGCTGGTCGTCGCGGACGAAGGACCATTGCAGGATCGTGATGGGGCCGGTGAGCATTCCCTTCATGATCTTCTGGGTCTGATCCTGCGCGTACTTGGACCATTCGACGGTCATCGGGTTCGGGCGGGAGACGTCGCCGAAGATGATCGGCGGCTTCACGCAACGGGAGCCGTAAGACTGCACCCATCCGAATTTCGAGAAGGTGAAGCCCGCCAGTTGTTCGCCGAAATATTCGACCATGTCGTTACGCTCGGGTTCGCCGTGCACGAGAACATCAATGCCGATTTCATGCTGGAACTCCACAACAGAGCGGATTTCCGCCTGCATCGCTTCCTTGTATTTCGCATCGTTGATGGTTCCGGCCTTATGGTCGGCGCGGGCCTTGCGAATTTCAGGAGTCTGCGGGAAGGAACCGATCGAGGTCGTCGGGTAGAGCGGAAGGTTCAACGCCTTGTGCTGGACCTGCTGACGCTTCGCGAAGGGCGATTTGCGCTGCTTCATGTCCGGGGTGATGCCCTCGACGCGCTTCTTGACCTTCTGGTCGTGAATGCGGGTGGAGGTCCGGCGGTCTTCCTGTACGGCATCGCTCGCCTTGATTTCGGCGGCGATGGCGTCCTTACCCTGATTAGCACCTTTGGCGATGGTTGCAATTTCAGAGAGTTTCTGGGTCGCGTAGGCGAGCCAGCTTCTGATCTGCTTGTCCATTTCCTTTTCGCTGTTGAGGTCCACAGGCGTGTGGATGAGCGAGCTGCTTCCGGCGACAAAGACATTGTCCTTGCCGAGTTTCGCTACGGCCTTTTCTACGAGCTTTAGCGATTTGGAGAGGTCGTTCTTCCAGATGTTGCGGCCATCGACCACGCCAACAGACAGAATCTTGCCCGAGGGGATTTTGGCCAGAGCGGCATCGAGATCCTTTTCGGCGTTGTTCGCGCCCGTATTTGCCTGACCGGGGCCACGGCAAAGATCGATATGGAAGGCATCGACCGGAGCGGAGAAGAACGTGTCGGCATTGTCGCGCAGCGTATCGAAGTAGCTGGTGACAATGATCTTGAGGCCGGGGACGGCTTCGCGGATTTCCTTGTAGGCCGCCTTGAAGGCGTCACGGTACTGAGGCTCAAGGTCGAGAACCATCGCGGGTTCGTCGATCTGGACCCACTGGGCGCCGAGATCTTTGAGTTTTTTGAGGATCTCAACGTAGACCGGAACCAGCTTGGGAACCAGCGTGCAACGGCAGGCGTCAAATCCGGCCTGTTTCTTGCCGATTCGCACGAAGGTGATGGGGCCGACGATCACGGGGCGGGTTTCGATGCCCTGATCCTTGGCCTCTTTGTACTGGTCAAAAATCTTGGTCGAGGAGAGTTTGAAGGAGGTCTTCTCCGTAAACTCAGGGACCATGTAGTGGTAGTTGGTGTCGAACCACTTGGTCATTTCCATCGCGGTCACGTCCACACCGCCCTGCTGACGGCCACGGGCCATCGCGAAGTAGGTGTCGAGGTCGACGTTCTTGCCGTCCCACTTGTAACGCTCTGGGATTGCGCCCAGCGTACAGATCAGGTCAAGAATCTGGTCATAGAAGGAAAAGTCGTTGGAGGGGATGTGTTCGATTCCCGCATCCTTCTGCAATTTCCAGTTATGAGCGCGCAGGGATTTGCCCGTTGCGAGAAGCGCCTCCTGAGAGCTGTTGCCCTTCCAGTAATCTTCGACGGCTTTTTTCAGTTGGCGCATATCACCGATGCGCGGGAAGCCCAAGTTGGTAGCGAGAACCATTCATTCCTCCATAAGGGGGGTTTTACAAAAATAAATCATGAATGGGATAGAACGGTTTGCCGCAAAGATCAAGAAAAAAGCGCCTGTCCGCGCCTTGGCGGAAAAAAAGGAAAACGGCGGTCCATGCAAGAATCAGCCCAGGTAGTTTTCGGTCGGACCGTGTGCGTCCCTATCGTTCGCGGCGGGATCAGTAAACGCAGCATCGGAGGCCATGAACAGTGGAGCGCTGTCGATCCATTGTCTGCCCGGATACTGGACGGAATAGCTGGCGATGCGGCTGGCCTGTTTGAGGGCCACTTCGGGTTCCGCGCCGCGAATCAAAAAGAGCGCGAAAGAAGCGGTGCGTGCATCGCCGGTGCCAAGTGCATCGACGATGGGGAATTGTTTGACGGGGAACTGGCCCTTGCGCCCGTGGTCGCTGGTCAGGACAGGCTCCAGACCATCGGAGACGGCGATAAACTTGTCGCCAAACCGATTTGAGAGGCGGGAGAAGAGGCTGTTGCCGTTTTTATAAGCGCCATCAACCATGTCAGGCAGCCGTGCTTCCGCCGGGGCCAATATGTAGTCGCAAGCTTCCAGAGTCCTTTGATATTGCCAGGCAGCGTCGTATTTGGTTACCGGATAGTCCATTAAGACCGGAATGCCCGATTCGTGGGCGGCCAATGCCGCGGCTTCGGATATTTCCGGGTAGTGGTGGGTCACGATGACGAAGTCTGCGGACTTGACGGCCTGCAACACCTGTTCGATCGCGCCGGGGTCATAAGGCTTTGCCGCTCCGGGAAGCATATGATCGAGCGGGCCATTGGAGGCCATTTTGGCCTTACCAAATTGCTGTTCGAGGGAGATGAAACGGCCTTTGCCGAAAGAAATAACCGTATTATCCTCGATGCGAAAATCCTGATTGGCGGCAATGTCGCGCATGTCGATGCCGACATTCTCCATTTCGCGGTACACTTCGTGGCGCAGATTATAATCCTGATGCTCGCGCCCCACTCTGGTGAAGAAGGAGACGTGGAGCGGCATATTCATGACGCTTGCGAGTTGCTTCATGGCGATGGCCACGTTCGCGCCGCCGCCACCGACAGCAGAATAGGAATGTTCGGCTCGGAATTTTCCGTCCTCAATCGAGTCGAGATTCGGGTGGAGGCGGACACGGTCCATGCCCGTGCCCCCGATAACTACAACATGTGGCGCTGGATGTGTCATCAGGAGACTCTACCCCAAAAATCTTGCTAAATTCATTATCTCTTATGAAAAGGTAGCAGATGTCAGCGTTAGGGAGCAAAGAGAAAAAATTGTGCATCGCAACATTTTTTCATTCCCGCCTGTTTGCTGTCATCAAGAGATGGCTTCGCAGGCTTCTTTTGTGATGTCGGCCTTGTTGAGCGTGTAGTAGTGGATATGGTCCACGCCGTTGGCCTTGAGGTCAAGGCTCTGGTTCACCAGCAGGTCGATGGCGATTTTCTTCGCTTCCTCAGGTTTGTTTTCCGTGCCGGCAAATTTTTCGTGCATCCATTGGGGGACGCCTGCCTGACAGCGTTCGGCGAAGGTCAGCATCTTGGTGAAATCATGCACGGGCAGGAGGCCGGGACAGATGGGAGCCGTGATCCCCGCCTTGCGGCAGCGTTCGACGAATTTGTAATAGACGTCATTGTCGAAGAAGAATTGCGTGATGGCGCGGGTCGATCCGGCCTCGCATTTGAGTTTCAGCGCCTGTATGTCGTCGTCGAGGGATTTGGCGTCGGGATGTTTTTCGGGGTAGGCGCCGACGGAGATTTCAAAGGGGTGCCTTGCCACCAGTCCCTCTACGAAGTCGGAGGTGTAGCGGAAATATTCGGCGCCGGGTTCGGGCGGCGCCTCCTGCCCCGCCGGGATGTCGCCGCGCAGGGCGATGATGTGCTTGATGCCCTTTTTCCAGAGGCCGTCGACGTAGCCGTAGAGTTCTTCCTTGGTCGTATTGATGTAGGTGAGGTGCGAACCGATGGGGATTTCGGTCTGGTCCATCATTTTCGAAATGGTCTGGATGGTGCCGTCGCGGGTTGTGCCGCCCGCGCCGTAGGTCACGGTCATATATTTGGGCTTGAGGGCGACCAATTCGGGAAAGGCCGACCAGAGCATCTCTCCGGCTTTTTCGGTTTTCGGGGGGAAATATTCGAAACTGTAGCTCGTCGTTTTACTCACGGCACTTTATACCCTTGCAAAAATTAACACGGCGCGATTACACCATTGTCTTTTCGAAAACACAATAAAGATTTCGGGCGGGGGACAATGACGAAAATCAGAGAGAAAGTTCCAAGGGGGTGTGTCGGGGGGTACGGGCGCGATGTTCTTCGAGGAGTTCGCCCGACCATTTAATGGCGGAGTCGCCGCCGGTTTCCTGCGCGATCTGGTTGAGAATCTGTTTTTCTCCGCGATTGGGGCGCTGGCCTTTCCCGCCGGGATTATGACTGTCCAAAATCATGTCGCCGACAATGCGGCTGTCTTAGCCTGCGTTATGAAAGCTGGTATGTGTGGCGTTGACACATTCCAGCGCCCAGAGGCCGCAGGTGTTGATTTCCAGCTCCCTGCCCTCGGCTTCGGCGCGCCAGACGTAGCTGTCAAAAAAATCCTCGTTGCCTTCGTAGGCGGAGGGGACGGATTTGACGACCCATCGATCCTGCGGGTCGGGGGTGAGGTTGAAGAGGCCGCCGTAGGGTGTGTTGCGTTCCTCATCCATCACAACCCAGATGATCTCCGCGCCGCTGTCGCGCATTTGATCGATGAAGGGCCGGAGGTCGGCCGCGAGGGATTCCATAGCGGCTTTTCTTTGTTCGATGCGGGCCAGACGTTCAGACTCGGGCAGGGTCGTTTCCTCCGGCGGGATGTCGTACATCCCGTCTTGCATATCCATCACCAGAAGGAGCGATATCTTTTTGCTGCCCGCGTCAAACATGGTTTTCCAAAACATTCTTTCTTCAAGTGTAATCTGCTTTTCATAAAAAAATCAACGGTTTTGCCGCAACCCCTGCTTTACAGCCTTGGCCCGCAAGGTTAAAAAGCAAGCATGACAAAGACACATCCGATTCCCCCGAAAGCAGCACAAGACCCCATGAGCGAACCCCTTAATTTTACGCACCGGCACGACCATATCCTGATCCTCGATTTCGGGTCGCAGGTGACGCAGCTCATTGCGCGGCGGCTGCGGGAGTCGGGGGTTTACTGCGAAATCTGGCCTTTTAATCAGGCGCCGGAGGAGCGCATCCGGGCCTTCAATCCCAAGGGCATCATCCTGTCGGGCGGGCCGTGCAGCGTGACGGATACGGGCAGCCCGCGGGCGCCGGATTGCGTGTTTACGCTGGGGCTGCCGGTCCTTGGCATCTGCTACGGGCAGCAGACGATGGTCGAGCATCTGGGCGGGAAGGTCGAGCCGGGGGAGACGCGGGAGTTCGGGCGGGCCTATGTCGATGTGACGGGGAAGAGCGCGTTGCTGGATGGCGCGTGGAAAAAAGGCGCGCACGAGCAGGTGTGGATGAGCCACGGCGACCGGGTGACGAAGCTGCCCGCCGGATTTGAAGTCGTCGGCACGTCGGGCGGCGCGCCCTATGCGATTGTCGCGGACGAGGCGCGGCGGTTTTACGCCGTGCAGTTTCACCCGGAAGTCGTGCATACGCCGCACGGGGCGGAATTGTATAAGAATTTCACGCACAAGATTTGCGGCTGCAGCGGCGACTGGACGATGGCGGCGTTCCGCGACGAGGCGATTGCGAAGATTCAGGCGCAGGTGGGCAAGGGTAAAGTTATCTGCGGGCTGTCGGGGGGCGTGGATTCCTCCGTTACTGCGGTTTTGCTGCATGAGGCGATCGGCGATCAGTTGACGTGCATTTATGTCGATACGGGGCTGATGCGGGCGGGGGAAAGCCAGCAGGTGGTCAGCCTGTTCCGCGACCATTACAACATCCCGCTGATTCATGAGGACGCGTCGGAAAAATTCCTGCAGGGGCTGGAGGGGATTTCGGACCCGGAGATTAAACGCAAGCTGATCGGCGGGTTGTTCATCGATGTGTTCGACCATTGCGCGACGCGGGTGGGCGGGGCGGAGTTCCTCGCGCAGGGGACGCTTTATCCCGACGTGATCGAGTCGGTGAGCTTTACGGGCGGGCCGAGCGTGACGATCAAGAGCCATCATAATGTCGGCGGGCTGCCCGAGCATATGGACCTCAAGCTGGTCGAGCCGCTGCGCGAGTTGTTCAAGGACGAAGTGCGGGTGCTGGGCCGTGAATTGGGGATGCCGGAGGATTTCATCAAGCGGCACCCCTTCCCCGGACCGGGGCTTGCGATCCGAATCCCCGGCGAGATCACGGCGGAAAAGCTGGAGATTCTCCGCAAGGCGGATACGATTTATCTGGAGGAAATCCGGGCGTCGGGGTTGTACGATGCGATCTGGCAGGCGTTTGCGGTTTTGCTGCCCGTGCGGACCGTGGGGGTGATGGGCGATGATCGGACTTACGATTATGTGTGTGCTTTAAGGGCTGTCACCAGCACGGACGGGATGACGGCGGATTATTTTCATTTCGATCATGAATTTTTGAGCCGCACGGCGACGCGCATCATCAACGAGGTGCGCGGGATCAACCGCGTGGTTTACGACATCACCTCCAAGCCGCCGGGGACGATCGAGTGGGAGTGATGAGATGGAATTTAGTTGCAAGAAACAAGCGCATTTTTCCGCTATTGCTTGCCTGCGCTTTTCTTTCCGCCTGCGCCATGGATCAAGAACATTATCGGCAAGCTGCCGAGGAAAAGCTTAAGCCTGTTCTTTCCAAAGGGACAACGGAAGCGGGGATAAAAAAGTACCTCGATGGAAAAAAGATCAAATACAACGCGACAATAACCAAGAATTATTGCGACTCCCCCCAGCGTTACGAGTATTATCTAAAGCTCGGCGGCACACAGCCCTGCGATAAGATACTCATGCTTTTCACTCGGCAGAGAACATTCAGTTTATTTGAAGGAGTAGCCTCGACCAGAATGTATCTGGACCAAGACAGAAAATTAGAGGCGATTAGCACCTCCGTCGGATGGAAGGGGTTTTAGGAAAATACTTTATGTGAGCAACCCCGAGGATGATCGAGTAGAAGTGAAATTATTTACAACCAAAATATTTTTTCTGTTATTTTGTTCTTTCTATTTAGGAGATTGCCATGTCTGTTCCGTCAAAAGCTGTTGAAAGAATTAAGTCTTCCCTTAAAAGATTTCAGCCCATCTTGCAGTCCGCAAAAGCAAAAGATTCCAATGAGTCTGATACCGTAACAATCGTTACAGATATGCTTGAGTATGTTTTTGGATACGATAAATATGCTGATATTACATCGGAATATTCGATCAGGGGAACCTATTGCGATCTAGCTGTGAAGATTGACGGCAATATAGTCATTTTGATCGAAGTTAAAGCTATCGGCCTGGAGTTAAAAGAACCGCACGTCAAACAGGCGATTGATTATGCTGCCAATAAGGGAATCGAATGGGTTGGATTAACCAACGGCGTTTGTTGGAGAATATATAAGGTTGGTTTTGGAAAGCCTATAACGTCGGAAATTGTCGTTGAGTTTGATATGTTGCAGTTGTCCCATAAAAACAGTGAGGATATCGAGAAACTTGCCTTGCTGGCTAAAGAAGGTCACAAAAAAGCTAAACTTCAGGAATATCATTCTTACAGACAAGTTCTTAACCGCTTTACGGTCGCTGCGCTTCTTTTATCTGACTCTGTGATTTCAACCATACGAAAAGAGCTTCGCAGGACAGCAAGCGATGTAAAAGTTACAAATGAAGAAATTAAAGCCGTTCTCGAAAACGAGATCATTAAAAGAGAAGTTATAGAAGGCGATAAGGCTACTCAGGCAAAGAGACTGGTTTCTCGCAGTGAAAGGAACTTATTAAGAAAATCAAAAGAAACTTCCTTGCAGGATAATAGTGAGCAATCTCAAGGTGAAGAAAAAATAGCGGCCTCCTAGAAGGGTTTCTTTTCTCAATAATTTGACACCCCCTGCCCCGCCCATATATTCTGGAAAGAAAATAGGGGTGAGGGTTGAAAAGCCAGAAATTCATTACCGCCGAGAATTTGCCCGATCTGGCCGATGCGTTTGCGCGGTCGGTGACGCCTGTGCTGGAGTCCGGGGCGGCGGCGGAAGTTAAAATCAGCCTGATCGGGGAGCCGGGGGTGGGGAAATCCTATATCTCCGCCAAACTCTCCGAGGGGGTGCTGGGGCCGGATGCGCTGGCGCAGGTGCAGGCCATTCCCCGCGACAATATGCACGATCTGATCCTGTGGTCGCTGCGCGAGGGCGGCGGGCGGCAGGTGTTGCAGTATGACGAGGCGTCTTCGCGCTTCGTGGACCGGGATTATCATGATTTCGTGCGGCGGCAGCTCGGGTTTTATCCGCTGCCGATCCGTGAGAAGCCGGGGATTACGTTTGCCGAACATCCCGAGGCGGACACGGAAGAATCCTCGGACATGGTCATCCGCGTGGCGCTATCGGAGCAGCAGGTGCGGGATATGCTCAAGCTGCGCGAGATGCTGCTTGACGATGACCGCGACCGCGTGATTGCGGTCAAGCGCGATATCGCCGCGGTGGCCGCGCAGGGGTGTTTGCTGGAGATGTCCTTTCAGGGGGCGCGGCTTCGCCCCGCGCCGTTGATCGATTTTTTCGGGCCGCCCGCCGTGGGGGCCGCGCTTCCTGCCGTGCGGGACGGGGGGAACGGTCCTGATTTTGAGCCTTGAGCGGCGCGGGTTGACGCGGGGAGAGTCCGCCCCTAAGAATCCAGCATGATCAAAAGCTCCTCCCTTATCGACCCTCTTGTTGGAAAAGACATTCAGGCTGCGCTGGCGCGGGCGGAGGGGGAGCACGGGGTGCGGATTCTTCATGCGGCGGAGTCGGGGAGCCGGGCGTGGGGGTTCGCCTCGCCGGACAGCGATTATGACGTGCGGTTTTTTTATGCTCATTCGCGGGACTGGTATCTCAGCGTCTTTCCGGGGCGGGATGTGATTGAATATCCGATCACGGGCGTGTTCGATATCAGCGGGTGGGATGTGCGCAAGACGTTGCAGCTCTGCCTGAAATCCAACGCCATCGTCATGGAGTGGCTGACCTCGCCGATTATCTACCGCGCCGCGCCGGATTTTTCCACCGCGCTGAAGGATTTCTGGCTGCGCGTGGCCGACCGGAAGGCGCTTTTGCACCATTACGTGAATATGGGGACGCGGCAGGTGGACCAGAACTGGCGCACGCGGGAGGTGATTGCGGTGAAGAAATATCTCTATGTCCTGCGGCCCGCGATGGCGCTGCGGTGGCTGCGGCTGCGCGGGGAGGATTTGCGCGACCTGCCGATGAATCTGCAGGAGCTGATGCGCGGGTGCGATTTGCCCGAAGCGGTGCGGGGGGAGATCGACGCGCTTATTGTGCGGAAGGCGAATTTGAACGAGGGGCAGGAGACGGGGCGGATTGCGCTTCTGGATCATTTTGCGGAGGGTGAATTCGCGGCGGCGGAGGCGCTGATTGTATCGTTGCCCATGCGGAAAGAAAATTTTTCGGCGGATGCCGACGATTTTTTGCGCGCGTGGGTGTTTTAGCGTATCGTGCGTGGGCTGAATTTATTCGGGAGATTGTCATGAGACGGGCCGGGATTTTCGTTTTTCTTCTGTGTGCTGCGCTTTCCCTTAACGGGTGCGGGAGCGGGACGAGCGCGAACCAGAGTACGCTGACGCACGCGCAGATGACTTCGGCGGGGGCGAGTTGTAACGAGATCGCGCAGGGCATTCACGCGATGGACGAGATCATCATCGATGGCGGCGGAACGCCGACGAATTACGGAGGGCTTGCGTCTCAGACCGTGAATACAGGGCTTTATGCTTCAGGAGTCGTCAGGAAAGTTCCTGGGGTTGGTATGCTCACCAATACCGTCGGTTCACTCACTCGCGGGGGACAGGGCAATGCCGTCAAATCCCAGCAGATGTATCAGGCGCAGGCGGAGAAACAGCGGCTGATCGGGTTGTTCCAGCAGAAGGGCTGCCGACTGGTCTCCAAGTAAATAATTCTTGTGGCGGCGGGCGGTTTCTGCGCTAAAATGGCAGAAGAACGTATTTTCAGGAGATTTGCCCGTGAGCAATAATTTCAGCCGGATCAAGAAGGCGCTTTCGATGTCCACCACCCTGCCCGCCGGATCGGGCGGAGGGCCGTTGTGGCTTGAAGGCGGGCTGATGGGGCACGGTCATTCCCACAGCGACCACCACGATCATCATCACCATGACGGGTGCTGCGGGCACGATCACGATCATTCTCACGATCATCACGGGCATGGCCACGCGCATACTCATCGACACGACCACCATCATGAGCATGATGGCGATTGCTGCGGTCCTGAGCCTTTGGATGAGAGCGCGAAATCTGCGGCAGAGTCAGAGTTAGATGACGATGAAGAGTGCGATACGACCAGTCCTAAAGGCGGGTGCGGGTGTTGTTAGAATTTACGGTCTGGCCCCAAGTAAAGGGCTGGTGTTGGTTGCAGAAGGCTCTTGCTACTTTCTTATGTATATATCCAGTTCCCTTGCAGCTAAGCGACATTGCTTTTCAAGAGCCTTTTTCTGCTGAACGGCTACAGTGTCTTTGCGGGATATGCTTTCCAGTTCCTGCGCTTTCGCACCGTATACAGCCTTCATTTCCTCTCCGCCTTTCGCCAAGGCGACCTTATAAAAAGTCGCGGAGGCCGAATAATAGCTGTCAATTGTATCCTGAGGGAGTTTTCCGCTTTTTTCCTTCGCAAGCACAGAAAAAACGGCCGAACACTCCGCGTAAAGATTGATATCCTGATATTCTTTCTGAGCGTGAGCCGGGAAAACTGAAAAGACCAGTGTTATGGCTAAGACCATATTTAATATCTTTTTCATTTCTCTTTTCCTCTTATTTCTAAGATCCATATGGTATACGCACAATTATAAAGACTTCCTTCGAAAATGACAAAATTAGTTTTTTCTAATACGTCTTTCTCTTTGGGCTGTAGGTTATTTTTATGGGGGTCAGACAAAAAAATCAACTGTCTTAAAGATCATGGGCGTGATCGCCCAGGGCCGGATTGTCTTCCGGCGCATCCTCAGGAGCATCAATAATCCGCGGGTTCAGGCGGCCGCGCAGAAGTTCGGGCAAGCCCCAAGCGCAGACATTGAAGCGGGACATCCTGTCCTCGGTTACGGGAAGGAACTGCCTGACTGCACCGTCGTTCATGGTGACGGTTCCGAGGCCGAAATTCCCG
This sequence comes from Alphaproteobacteria bacterium, assembly GCA_016699735.1. Classification (NCBI taxonomy): domain Bacteria; kingdom Pseudomonadati; phylum Pseudomonadota; class Alphaproteobacteria; species Alphaproteobacteria bacterium. Next base: position 482,169 of record CP065008.1, on the reverse strand, counting down.
TCGGGATTGGCCTGCACGGGGACCGCCAAGACCTTCAACTTATTGAATAATTTTGATGCCATCGTTCGTTCGGGCGATTTGTGGGATTCCACATAGCGAAGCATCGCCTCCCGCTCCTCGCCCTCGGCCATATGCTCGACGCGGCTTTCGTTCGTGTGTTCTATGATCCCCATAAACCTCTGTTTTTCAATTTTCATGTGCTTCAGGCCGAGGCCTTTTGCGCGCTGCAATATATCCGTATCGTCGCCGCCCCAACCTTGCAGGCTTTCATCGTAGCCGTGCAGGCGGTGGAAGTTTTCCCGCGTCAATGCCACCCGTCCGTAATAGCCCCCCTGCTCGAAGCCGGGGGTATGAAACAGCGTATGTGAGGGGTTGACGACGATTTCGGAGTCCTCATGGAATGCCCGTGCCAGAAAGTCCGCGAAGCCGACTCCGGTGAAGTTATCCGCGTCGAGATTGCAGACGATGTCTCCCGTGGCCATGCGGTGCGCGAGGTTTTTGGCGTGGGCCATATGAAAGTGCTGCGGCTCTGTGGTCCGGCCATATTTCAGGATACCGAGGTCCATGAATTGCCTCATGTCCCGGTCGGTCATCATCCATTCATGCAGGTCGTCGCCGCTGTTGTAATTCAGGACGACAAATTCGATTTTTGCCTTGCTGTCGATGTTGTCGCGGATGTTCTGCGGAAGCGTTTCTTTCAGGTGGTGGGCGCGGCCCATGCAGGTTGTACAGAAGGAGATTTTCATGGTCTGTGCCTTATAAAGCTGACTCCGGGCCTGAATCGTGTCGTGGCTCCGGGGTTTGTCTTTCCTCCAGCCATTTGGCTTTTAATGGTGTATCGACGGGGTTGGAGTCCAGCTTTCTCAGTTCACTTTGGACTTGAGAGGAGGCACGGCTGCGTTGCCAAAGCTGTGTCCATGATCCCTCTTTCGGGAGTCTTGAGCCAATTTCATTGAAGTAGACATACTCCGGGCTGGTGAGTTGAAAGTTCAATACAACGCCGTCCTCATAGGGTTTGAAGTCGTCCTGCCATTGATCCTGTTCGGGTGGGGTTTCATAGAAATAAGTGTCGAAGACCAGACGCCGTCCCTCAACTGTGGGTATGACGGGCGCGACGTGAATATTGTAGGGTTGATTGTCTATTACTCTGTTCGAAGCGCCCTCTCCAAAGTTTCTTGCATTTCTCTGATAAAGCACCTCGACCGGAGGCTTGATCAGAAAATTCGGTTTCCCGTTGGAAGTCAGAGGAGAGGATATCCATGCCTTCTCTATGTTCTTTACGCCCCGGTCTGCGAGAGTTTCGTATATCGCGTGTGCGCGCTCGTTGCACCCGGCGCCATTCCCGCGCTCCGACTTGTGAGAAAGCTCCATGGCGCGGATTTCCGCGAACAACTCCAGCGCCTGGGCATCTGTTGGCGTGAATCCTGTTTCAGACGATTGCTTTTTATCATCCGGGCTGCCAAAAACTGCGCTTTTTATAGCGTTCGCGCAGCCCCTAAAAAAATCCGTCAGTCTCATACCCGCACACCATCCGGCCTTATAGCCGAATTTTGTTATGTTTTCTTTGCATTTCGGCGGTTTCTATGCATAAATACCGCCCCTAAACTCGTGATATTAGCAGGAATATGCGGAGATGAGCAAGATTTCCCAGAATAACAGCGGAAACGTCATAAACATCAAAACCGGGCTGGCCGAAATGCTCAAGGGCGGCGTTATTATGGACGTTGTGACCCCGGATCAGGCCAAGGTCGCGGAAGATGCGGGTGCGGTCGCCGTCATGGCGCTGGAACGCGTTCCCTCCGATATCCGCAAGGCCGGAGGTGTGGCGCGGATGAGTCCGCCAGAGCTGGTGCAGGCGATCATGGACACGGTTTCGATCCCGGTCATGGCCAAGTGCCGGATCGGGCATTTCGCGGAGGCGCAGGTTCTGGAAGCGATCGGCGTGGATTATATCGACGAGTCCGAGGTTCTGACCCCCGCCGACGAGGATTACCATATCAACAAGCATGATTTTAAGGTGCCGTTCGTTTGCGGTGCCAAGAATCTGGGCGAGGCGCTGCGCCGGATCGGCGAGGGTGCGGCCCTGATGCGGACCAAGGGTGAGCCGGGAACCGGAAATATCGTGGAGGCGGTGCGGCATTTGCGTCAGATCCATCAGGATATCAAGCGTATCCGCTTGCTGGACGATCAGGAGCTAATGACCGAGGCCAAGAATCTCGGTGCGCCTTTTGAGCTTGTGAAGCTTGTGAAGGAGCAAGGGCGACTGCCTGTGCCGAATTTCGCCGCCGGGGGCATTGCGACTCCCGCCGATGCTGCGCTGTGTATGCAGCTGGGCGCGGAGACGGTTTTCGTCGGGTCGGGTATCTTTAAGTCCGAGAATCCCGCCAATTTTGCCAAGGCGATTGTTAAGGCGACGGCGCATTACAGCGATCCGAAGATCGTTCTCGAAGCCTCCAAAGGCTTGGGCGAGGCGATGCGCGGGACCGATCTGGGCGAGATTGAAGAGACGATGCGGATGGCGAATAGAGGCTGGTAAAGCTTGTTTTTTCTCTTTAGGCTGTCGCTTTCTTAAAGGAGGTTTGGCTGTGTTACCGTTTCAGGAATTGCTGGCTTTGACTTTTTTTGCTTTCCTGTTGGTCCTGCCTGTTCGGGCCTATGCGGATTGTGTTGGAGGTGAACCGGTGAAGGCATCCATCGAAGTGCAGACTTGCGAGGCTCTCGATCCTCTTGACGATGCACGATTCAAGAAAGAGGATGGTACTCTGGCGGACTCCGAGGAGTTTTTGCTGCGCTTTTTTAAGGGCGCACTGATTACAAATAAAAACGGCGCCACTTATATGTATCCTTCGAACTCCTCAGATCCCTGCGCTGGTTTTTCTTCCGGCTCTTCGGTTGAAAAAATCGTTTCCTCGACTTGCTGCGATACGGGGGCGTGGGGAAAATGCGTTTTGGGCGGACGGTTTTTATATGATGTTGATGGTGCGCCGGTTAATACCTTCCAATAAGTTTTGAGCCCTTTTGTGCCTTTTACGCCTGAGACAAATTTATTTGCATCGCTTGTCTTTTGCGTTTAAAACGCACTTGATTTGTCAATAAACTCCGACGCAAATGGTTTGTTATGTATAATATATACTCTCGTTTTTCGCTTCCGTGTTTCTTGGCGCTCCTCTTATTTTTACCTGCTTCTGCCTCAGCCTCTACGACAGGCGATGTCGGCTCGGCAAAGGTCGTTAAGGGCAAAAGCGAGATGGTCGTTCGTTTCGGGTACAGTGAGGCGGACGAGGATTCTTCGGATGATGAGCGGCTGCGGATGCGGGCTCATTTCGACCACGGGTTCACGGATCATTATGCTGCACGGGTTATCGTCGCGGGCGACCGGAGAAAAAAAGACAGTCTGGAATATGAAGGCGTGACGCTGGAGAACCGCTTTTACGTTCTGAAGGCCGAGGATCACGGGTTCGATCTCGGGGTCCGCGCCAGCTATAACCACAAGGACGGCGACAAGAAACCGAGCGCCGTTTCGTTCGGGCTATATGAGCTGTTCCCTGCCGATCCTTATGAATTCCGCGCCAACCAGATTTTCGAACATGATATCGGCGAGGACGCGGAGGACGGCGTGAGCGCCGAACTGCGTTTGCAAGTCTCACGGAAAATCACCGATACGCACAAAATCGCGCTGGAAAGTTTCCATGATTTCGGGAATTTGTCTGAGCAATCAGGTTACAGCGCCCAGTCGCATACGATCGGCCCGGTGATCAAAGGGGAGATGTTCGGAAAATACAAATATGAAGTTGGCTACCGAGCCGGAATTTCCAAGGACGCGCCGGATCACAGCCTCAAATTTTTCATCAGCCGTGAGTTTTAGACCGAATTTGGAGATGCTCATGGCCGATCTGGATAAGCTCAGGTGTTTTGAGGATGAGCGGTTACAACAGAGGGTGGTTGAATATTGAAAAAAAGCAAAAGCAAGCTTGTAGAACAAAAGCTGACTGTAGCAGACCTTAAAAGGCGTTTTGATTTCGATTTAAAAGAGGGCGCAATTTTTAGTAAGGCAACAGGAAAAAGGCTTGATGTTCTGCATAATTTCAAAGGCCAATCTACCTCAAACAGTCGGTATAAACAGGTTCAGTTTCAATTTGAGGGAGAAACTGTCAAAATCGCTGCTCATAGAATGATTTGGGCCGTGGTTAAAGGGCGATGGCCTAAAGATGGCATGGTTATAGATCACAAAAATTCTAATACTCATGATAATCGCCCTGGTAATCTTGAAGAGGTAACCCAGACTGAAAATATCCGGCGCGGCAGGAAACAGAAAGGTGCTGGGGAAGTTAAAACATTAAAGGGACGAATAGCAGAGCTTGTTTCGAGGGGGGTGCCAGAAGATAAGGCTAGAGAACTAGCTATCGCTGAAATGACAAAAAAAGCCTTGATTTAGATGAATTGCGGGTAAATTTAATTGCTGAATAATGGCATTCTAGCTTTGCAGATCTTGTGCGTTTGGTGTACCGAGCTAACAATTTATATCGATTGGTTTTTATATGTGGTCAATGCGGTCAGCTTGCCCTGAAGAATGGGTCATTAATCTTTCTAATACCGTTCGTAGAGATAGGCTTCTAGAGCAGGTCGATCCCGAAGCTTTAATTGAAAAAATTCAATCTGAAGCTTCTAACTCACACTCTATAGATTGTCAGTGGGAAGTTGCAAGTAATTGTCCAGAAATTGGTTTTGGTCGTTTTAAAGGCATAATGCCAATTTCAGACGCTATATATGACCAATTTTTTAATGGAATTTCAGGGATTAGGGCGCAATATTACTTATCCGTTGAAGAAGGGGTGCTTTTTAATAGGGTGCTTGTTGACGCTCTAGTGCCCATAATGTTGAGAAAATGCTTAAACATATGTAGAGAAAGGGTTATTTTTTCTTTGAATGGTCAACAAGCAAAAATCTGGATTGATGATGATAACAAAGCGTTTGGTTCTGCGTTGGACAATGAGCTTCAGGTTCCGAGATGGCTCTCCACTAATCATGCGTATAGATCCCGTATTCCATTACCTTCTGATAGTTCTTTGTTATTGATGGGAACTTTTTGTAAGCCAGACGCACAAAAATACTGGTTCGTAGAAGGTAAGAAATTTCGCGCTTGTGACATTCATAGGCAAGGGTCGTCTTAGTTATGGAGAATAAAAAATACATCATCGGCGTGCTGGCCCTGCAGGGGGCGGTGGAGCCGCACAGGCCGCATATCGAAGCGGCGGGGGCTGAATTCTGCGCCGTCAAGACCCCGCAGCAATTTGATGCGGTAGACGGGTTTATCCTGCCCGGCGGGGAGAGCACAACGATGCTCAAGCTGATCGAGACGTTCGGGTTGTGGGAGTCTCTTGAGCGGAATTTCAAGACCAAGCCCGTCTGGGGGATTTGCGCGGGGGCAATCCTGATTGCCGAACGCGTGACCCACCCGCAGCAGAAATCTTTCGGCCTGTTGCCCCTCACCGTTGAACGCAACGGATACGGTCGGCAGTTGGAGAGCCACCATGCTCTGATTGACGGTTATGAGGTCTCCTTTATCCGGGCGCCGATTTTCACGGATGTTGGTGAGGGGGTCGAGATTCTGGCCCGCCATCAGGGGGCGCCGGTGTGGGTGCGGAGCGGGAAATATTGGGCCAGTGCCTTTCATCCTGAATTAACAATTACTTATCCCTCCCCCATGCATTCCGGATTTGTTGACCTTGTGCGTCAAGGCCTGTAGAATGGGTATTCTGTAAATAATAAAGAATAAACAGGGTCAGCGGGATGACGACCTCTCAAGAGGGCCAGGATACACCGGCTCCGGCTCCACAGGCGGGGGGTGAGGCCGACCGTGCTTTACAGGCAGAGCGGCGGGCTCTGGAGCGCCATTATTACGAGGACGGGAAGTATAAAGATCGGCTGCCGCAAATCATCAAGGAATATGAAGAGGCTATTCTTCGTGCCCAGAAGGTTCTCGACCTCCGGCATGAGTTGACGTATGAGCCGGAGCTTGCCGTGGGTACTGCGGAAGATGTCGTCAAGCTGGGGCGGCAACTTCGGGACAGCGCGGCGGATTCGTGTCTGCCGGTTGGTCTTGCGGCCCGAATCGCGGCCCGCCCCGAAATCCTCACAGGCGAGGATATCAAAAATACTGACCCAAGGATGCTGGCGAATATCGCCTTCGTGCAGACGGCGCTGGAAATCCCTATGGGCAATGCCCTGATCAACCGCGCCATGAAAAACAGCGTTATCGCCTGCACCCAGGAAGCGATGCCGATGATCGCGGGGTTTTACAGCACGGACCTCAATCTTCTGACGGCGACTACCGGAGATTTAAGCGACGGCAAGATTGACGCCGATAAACTGCTTACGTTTTATGAGGAGCTTTATCACGCCGATCAGGTCAAGGACCGCAATGTTGACCGCCACATGGAACCCGGTCGATACCACCGTCAGGATATCAGCCTGTGGTCGCTGGGGGTCGAGGCCAACGCCAAAGTCGCTGCTGCCCTGATGATCATGGAACACGCGGATAATGGACACGATGAATTCCGGCAGGAGATTCTTGAGAACATCGAGTCTGAGTCCGATGGCGCGATTTTCAAAGCGGTCAGCGATGCCTATGAGAAGCACGGCTTGCAAGCCTTACGCGACGATCCGAAGCTGCTGGCTCCGGCGTTCGAGGCGTTCTTCAGCGAAAGCGGCATGGCCAAGCAGTATATGCAGGGGTATCTTATGGATATTCAGGCCATGCGGATTTCCCAACCTGACGAGTTCCAGAAGCTGATGCGCGGGGCGCGACGGTTTTCTCTGGATGATTTCGTGGACGCGTTCGGGAAAATCCCCGGTACACGCGGCAATATGCTGGAGGGGCGCTATCAGAGCCGCGAGGATCTGCTGCGGCTTTTCCCCGAGGAGTCCCAATTCAGAAAGTGGCTGACCGGGGAGTTTTCGTTTGCTGCGGATGGTGTCGGCATACCGCAAGGGGCGCCGCCCGCTCCTGCGCCGACAGCGGCGCCGAAACCCTGAGTTCTGTTATTTTTTAGCGGGAGTGTGCGACAATGGTTCTGCAGGCGGCTGTGTTCCCATCTGAAGCGCCCTCTCCTGCTGTGCAACGGGGTGCAGGGCTTTCATGTCACTCAGAAAACCCTCAAAAAGACCCTGGTTAAGAACAATCATGTCGCTCTGGCTGACCTGATCGTAGCGTGTTTTTGGCTGATTTCTATCGGGGATCAAATCGACGTCGAGGCCGGGGCTGCCCAAGAGCGGCGAGGCTGCATAGCGGACAATCTCCTGATAGATATCCCGCGCACCAGATACTTCCGCAAAGGAGCGGGCAAGGGTATTCGAGTTCGCTTCGCGCTGCCCTGTATCAGGAAAGACCCGATAGTTCAAATTTCCTGCAGAAAGGGACTCATTGGCGATTTGTGCGGCCCTGGCGAATCCAAGAAGGGCATTTGTACCTCGTCCCTGCACAATCACCGTTTCGCCCAGAAGATTTTCTTTCAGCACGACCGTATTACCCTTGGTGCAATCATCGAGAACAGGCGCTGCATATTGTCCGTCGGGGAAATAACCCTTAATGGCGCCAGTACCTCTTTCAATCTGTTGCGTGTCGAGAGAGGCAAACATACGGCCGTCGGGCGCAATGAGTTCCAGATTGTTATGGGAGGCGAGCATATAAGGGATTTTGTAGGCGCGGGAGACCAGTGTCCAGCCATCCTGAAAAATCTCGCCGGACTGTATGACCGATGAGAGCTTGGCTCGCATGAAATCCTTATCCAGACGGTTGAAACCGTCATCAGGATTGCACTCCACACCCGAAGCATGGCTTGGAAGCTCTGGCAAAAGTCTGGATGCCGGAGTTTTTGATGACCCTTTATCGGGTGCGCCGCTTTGATTGGCCATATTATTAAATTTTCATAATTTACCGCTGTTTCAGCATAATCTATCTGAAACTTATGTGTCAAATTACTCTCATCACCCCCAATCTCCTAGAAGAATTGACACCCCGAGCGAAGTCCCATAAGACAGGGTTATGATCCGGTATCTATCCACGCGGGGGGGCGGCGCCTCCCGGACCTTCGAGGACGTTCTGCTGGCGGGGCTGGCCCCTGACGGCGGGCTTTATGTTCCTGACAGCTGGCCTGCCATTAACGTGGAAGCCCTCAAAGGAAAATCCTACGTCGATATCGCGGAGGCGGTGACTTTTCCGTTCGTCGAGGGCGCCATCGGACGGGTGGAGTACCGGAAAATTCTTGAAGAGACTTACGGACCTGACGTGTTCCGACACCCGGATGTCGTACCTTTGCATCCCCTGCCCCATCAGGCTGGTGGTAATATCACTGTTCTGGAGTTGTTTCACGGGCCGACCATCGCGTTCAAGGATGTGGCGCTGCAACTGCTCGGGCGGTTGTTCGATCATGTTTTGAAGACACGCGGGGAGCGGATGACCATCGTGGGCGCGACATCCGGCGATACGGGTTCTGCGGCGATCGAAGGCTGCAAGGCGTGCGATCAAGCGGACATCTTCATCCTGCACCCCAAAGGGCGGGTTTCAGACGTGCAGCGGCGGCAGATGACTACGGTTGATGCCCCAAATGTTTTCAATATTGCGATCGAAGGGACGTTCGACGATTGCCAGAATCTCGTGAAGGCGATGTTCAATGATGCGCCGTTCCGAGACGGGGTTAGGCTTTCCGCCGTGAATTCGATCAACTGGGCGCGGATCATGGCGCAGATCGTTTATTATTTCGTGGCCGCGGTGAGGCTTGGCGCACCGGAGAAGGAGGTTTCGTTCGTGGTTCCCACGGGGAATTTCGGCAATATGTACGCAGCCTATGCGGCGCAGCAAATGGGGCTCCCGATCAAGCATCTGTGCGTTTCGACAAACAAGAACGATATTCTCGACCGTTTTCTGGCGACGGGGGAGATGACCACGGGCGAGGCGTTTGCGACGCTCAGCCCCTCCATGGACATTCAGATTTCGAGCAATTTCGAGCGGTACCTGTTCGATCTTCTGGACCGCGATCCGGTGAAACTCAAGCAACTGATGGACTCGTTCAAGGAAACGGGGCATTTTGCCGTTGAGGGTGAGCAGATGATTGCGGCGCGGGAAAAATTTCATTCCTCACGCGCTGAGGATTTCGAAACTCTGGACATGATGCAGAAATGCTCGGTGTTCGACGATTATGTCCTTGATCCGCATACGGCGGTCGGGATGATGGGGGCGCGGATGCTTTCGGAGGAAACAGAGGGCAAAGGCACCATCGTCCTTCTGGCCACCGCCCATCCGGCCAAGTTTCCAGACGCCGTGCGGCAGGGGCTGGCGTTTACACCTTCACTCCCCAACCATCTTGCGGGGCTGATGGAACGGGAAGAAAAGTATACGGTTCTGGAGAATAACCTGCGGACAGTTGAAGATTTCATCCGGCAACGATCACGGGTTTCGGGAAAAAAGGTTTAAAGCACATTTATCCCGGGGTGTTTTTGTAGATTACGTCCGTCTCCAACCAGTTTACGGGAATACCATCGTTGTGTGGGTTTGAGTCGTAGTAGCTATAAGGTAGTGCGTAAGGGCGCAAGTCTTCCGGCATAGCTTTTATGCTGCGGTCATATTCCTGTTTTGTAATTCCGTAGCGCACCATGCTGCGGTAAGCTTGTTCGCTAGGCTCGCCCTTCATAATTTTCGTCATTCTATCCTGATGGATGTCATAGATATATTGCGGAGTATCCTCATAGGTTACTGTCGGTTTTTTCCTGCTGCCCGGTGGATCCGTTATAAATACTTGGTCGCGGCGTGTTTTCAGAAGGATTGTCACGGCCGATTCCTGCCCAAGCATTTCGTCAAGGTCTCTCGCTTCAGTCATATGAGCGGAGCCATAAAGTATGACGGCAGGGTTTGCTCCCGCTAGAGCTTTAATGTTTTCAGCAATCTGGCCATTCAGAGGCTCCGATAAGCTATACTCCATAAGTTTTGACAGTCGGTTAAAAGCTTGTCTGAATTTCAAATCCTTGTTTGCCCGAGCGTCGAGGGTCATCGCCAGATTTATTTCATCATCGGTTGTCCTGATCTGCTTCTTATATGTTGTTTCAAAGATGGCGCTGGCCAGTTCCATATCTTTATTAAGTTCCTCGTGGCGCGGGTCGGGATAAACAATCGGAACGCCTTTCATAGCAGCCTCATATAACCGATTGAGTTGTGCTTGAAGCGCCCTTGCTAAATTCCTATTATCTGCCAGTTTAGGGTCATCAAGATGCTCCCGCCCCGTCCAATTCGCGCCATTTGCAGCCTGAATATCCTGATATTTCGTTTTTTCAGTTGTTTTGACCGGAAGCTGGGCTGTCTCATCTAGATACTTCAGAGCTTTAAGGAAGGCTTTTACATCCCGTCCGGAGCCGAAATCCTTGGTAATTTTTTGAGGAATCGAGGGATCGTAGACGGATTCAGACGCAGATAATGAGGCCATTAAATCTGATAGAGAGTCCCCTGAGTTGTTCAGCGCAGTGATAAAGGTGGAGAAAGATTTGTTCGTTTCCTTATCCCAAACACCTGTAAGGTTAACATCGGGATCATTAAACTTTTGTTTGAGAAATTTTTGGACCGTTAAAATACTGTCTCTCGTCTGTTGCGGCTCAGGAGTGTAGCGAGGAGTTTTGTATCCCTCGTTTTCCTTAACACCCCCGTCCTCTATGACCAATGTACTTCCACAATCCTTGAGGGTTTGTATAACAGCAGGATCAGCGGTCATCTCTCGCACGACAGGGGCACCGTGGTCCGTGTCCCCCAAAAGGATATATTTATTGGTTTTGCAGAGGGAGGCCAGAGTGGTAATAAAGTTCGCGTAGCCGTGCGAGGGTTCAGAATCATCGGGGATATCCCTCGGGGAGTGGCACCCGGCAACCACAAACGCCAAAGCGATTGGTGCCAGTTTTTTTGAAATAAAATTACCCACGATATACCCGTTTCATCGCTTTTTTAGTTCTACGGGAATTACATCAAGTTATGACAAAATTGTCAAACAAACGTTGTTTTCTCGCCTCTTCTTCTATATGCATTCTGACATGAACACATTAAGAATCAGTACATTACCTAATGGTTTGCGGGTTGTCAGCGATCCGGTTTCAACGGTTGAGACCGTCGCGGTCGGGGTGTGGGTGAATGTCGGTACGCGGTACGAGGATATGGCGCATAACGGCGTCGCGCATATGGTCGAGCATATGCTGTTCAAAGGGACCAAGACGCGCAGCGCGCTAGATCTGGCCGAAGCGATCGAGAATGTGGGTGGCAGCATGAATGCCTACACCAGCCGGGAACTCACCAGCTATTACGTGCATTTGCTCAAGGACGATCTGGCTTTGGCCATCGAGGTGCTGGCGGATATGGTGCAGCATTCGACGCTGCCGCCCGAGGAGATCGAACGCGAGCGCGGGGTCATTCTTGAGGAAATCGGGATGTGCAACGACACACCCGACGACCTGATCTTCGATAATTATTACGAGACCGCCTATGCGGGGCAGGCGCTGGGTGCGCCTATTCTCGGGAAATCATCCATCATCGCGGAGATGAGCCGCGAAACGCTGCAGCATTATATCCGCGAATTTTATACGCCGGGGCGGATGGCAGTGTGCGCTTCGGGCAACGTGCAGCATGAAGCGCTGGTCGCGCTTGCGGAAAAGTTTTTCAATGCGCTCCCCAACGACACTGTCAACGGAAAAGCCGCAGCTCTCTATACGGGCGGTGAGGACCGTCTTGAAAAGGATCTGGAGCAGAGTCATGTCCTGCTCGGTTTCCAGGGTGTTCCGCGACATGAGAATGCGTATTTTGCTGCACAGACGCTTGCCACTTTGCTCGGGGGTGGAATGTCCTCGCGCCTGTTTCAGGAGGTGCGGGAAAAGCGCGGGCTGGTATATTCCATCTACAGCTTTCATTCCGCCTATACGGATGATGGGCAGTTCGGTATTTACGCCGGAACGGGACCGGAGAAGCTGCCCGCACTAATTCCTGTCGTGTGCGATGAGGTCCGGAAGCTTGCGGGGTCTATCAGCTCTGCTGAGCTTGAACGGGCCAAGGCGCAAATGAGGGCGGGGACACTGATGGGGCAAGAGTCGATGATCTCGCGCATCGATATGTGCGCGAAAGCTTTGCTGCTGAACGGGAAGGTCCGCAATATTGCGGAGGTTATCGATAAAATCAACGCCGTGGACGTTGCGGCCATCGAAGACGTGGCGAAGCGCATTTTCTCCTCACCTCCGACTTTGGCAGCCCTCGGGCCATTGGAGAAGCTGGAGGGGTTCGAAACGATCAGAAAGAGGCTGGCCGCCTAGTTACGCACTACCCGCGGCTCCTGAGAGCATTCCGGGATCGAAGCCGAGTTGGCCAACAGCCTTCGTCCATTTGGCGTCGAGATCTTTATCGAAAATAATTGCCGGGTTCGCGTCCGTGACCAGCCAGGCGTTCTGCTGGATTTCCCAGTCGAGTTGGCCCGCGCTCCAGCCTGCGTAACCGAGAATAAAGAGCAGGTGATCCGGCCCCTTGCCGGTGAATATTTCCCTGACCGCCTCGACCGTTCCGGTCACGCCGAACTGACCGTCGATGACCACCGTTTCCTCGCGGCGGAAATCGGGGGAGTGGAGCAGGAAGCCGCGGGCGGATTCCACAGGGCCGCCGCTCATGACCGGCATCTGGTATTTTTTCAGGTCGATGACAATGTCGGAGCGGATGTCGAGTTGGCTGATCAGCTCATGAAAGGCGACGCCGGGAAGTTTGTGATTGACCACGAGGCCCATAGCGCCGTTTTCATCGTGGGAGCACATGAAAATCACGGCACGGTGAAAGCGCGTATCGCCCATTGAGGGCATGGCAATCAGGAGTTTTCCGGTCAGGTAACCGTCGCAAGTCGATTTCCGTTCATTCGAGAAGGCCATGCGTGTCTCCTGTGGTTTTCTCCGGTCCGGGCGAACCGGAGATATTCATCATATAAAAAAGAGTCCTTTTGGTGGAAGAAAAATCCTTAAGGTCAGTAATTGAAGGGGTAGATTGCCAATATTTGTTAGCAAACTTCTAAATAACCTGCCTTTGCATCTTAAGGCGAACCTTATATAATGTTTTTTAGTGTTTACTTAATTAAGTATAATCTATAATATAACTCCTATGGACAAGTTTGCTGCCCTTGCCGACCCGACCCGAAGACGCATCATAGAGATGCTGGCCGCGAATCATGCGCTTTCAGCTTCGGACATCAGCAAAAATTTTTCTTCAACCCCCTCCGCCATTTCGCAGCATCTCAAAGTGCTGCGCGAGGCGGAGCTGGTGCACATGGAAAAGAAAGCCCAGCAGCGAATCTATTCGATCAATGCTTCGGAAATTGAAGAAATGGAACAGTGGTTGGCGCAGATGAGAAAATTCTGGAGCGACCGATTCGATGCGCTTGAGGCTTTGCTTAAAGCGGAAGACACCGCGAAAAAGAAATAGGACCATAAAACAACAGAAAGGATTTTGCCCATGACAAACCCTGCGAAGGACAAAAATGTGACGGCGGATAATTTCGTCTTTACTATCGAGCGCACGTTCGATGCGCCGCGTGAGCGGGTCTGGAGCGCGTGGACGGACGAGCAGCAACTGGGCCTGTGGTTCGGGCCGAAAGGCTGCCCCATCGGTTTTGGAAAAATGGATTTCCGCGTGGGAGGAAGTTATCTGTACCGCATGGATATGCCCAACGGCGATCAATGGTGGGGGAAATGGATTTTCAGGGAGATCGTGAAGCCGGAGCAGCTTGTCATGATTACGGGGTTTTCCGATTCTAACGGAGAGATGACCCGTCATCCGCTAGCTCCGGCCTGGCCGCTGCAGATGCACTCCATCACAACTTTCACTGAAAATGATGGAAAAACCACGATCTCTCTTGAATGGACCGCTTATAATGCGACGGAGGAGGAGCGTCAGATCTTCTTCGAAGGCAAGGACAGCATGAACAAGGGCTGGGGCGGAACGTTCGAGCAGCTTGAAGCGTTTCTGGCCAAGGGCTGAAATAATTAGTAGTGTCAAGTATACAAGAGGAGGAAACCCCATGACCTATGTCGATGGATTTGTTGTTCCGGTGCCGGAGGGGAAAATCAATGAGTATAAAAAGATGGCCGCGCAGGCCGGTAAAATCTGGATGGAGCACGGCGCTTTGGCTTATGTCGAGTGCGTGGGGGAGGATCTGGAAGATAAGGGATTCTGCAAGACGTTCCCCGATGCCTTCAAGACCAAAAAGGGTGAGACGGTGGTGTTTGCCTATATCGTTTATAAATCCCGCGCCCACCGCGACAAGGTGAACGCAAAAGTCATGGCGGACGAGCGGATGAAGTGTCTGCCTGATAGTATGCCGTTCGACTGCAAGCGCATGGCTTACGGGGGCTTCAAGGCTTTGGTTGCTTTGTAACAGCGGAGAGATTCATGACCCTTATTTTTCTTATTCTTTGTGCGGCTCTGGTCGGGCTGGCGATTTTTGTTAATATCCAGCCGGATCGTTTCAAGGTTACGCGCAGCGCAGTGGTGCCCGGATCTCCCGCTGAGGTGTTCGCGCAGGTGAACAGTTTGCGAAACTGGAACGCGTGGTCGCCATGGGCGCGGATGGACCCGAATGCGAAAAATTCATTCGAGGGGCCGGAGTTCGGGGTGGATGCCGCCATGAGCTGGGCGGGGAACAAGACTGTCGGCGAAGGCAAGATGACGATCATCGAAAGCCGTCCAAATGAAATCGTCAAATTCCGGCTGGAATTTATCAAGCCGTTCCGGGCTACCAGCACAACCATTTTTACATTCACGCCGGAAGGCGCAGGCACCCGCGTGACGTGGAGCATGACCGGCGATAAAAATTTCATCGCCAAGGGGATGCATCTGATGATGGATTGCGACAAAATGGTCGGCGGTCCGTTCGAGGACGGGCTCAGGAATATGGGCGAGGTTCTGAAAAAGGCGGCATGAGCGGGGCGGAGAAGAAACCTGAGACTTTTACGCTGGTTATCGAGCGGCTGTTCGACGATACGCGCCAGCGGGTGTTCGAGGCGTGGACCGACCCGGACCAGCTTGAAATCTGGTGCAAGCCCTTCGATTTCACGATTCCGCATCAGGAGGGGGATATCCGCCCCGGCGGGGCGTACCGGACGTGTCTGCGGGGGCCGGACGGGACGGAACACTGGCTGAGCGGAGTGTATCAGGAGATCGTGCCGTTTGAGTGCATCGTGTTCACCCATGTCTGGGATACGGCGAACGGGAGTCCGGGCGTGAAAACGCTGGTGACGGTCACGTTCGCGGATTTCGAGGGGAAGACCAAGATGGTGTTTATTCAGGAGGGTCTGGATTCGAAAGAGTCGATGGACGGGCACGAAGGCGGATGGAGCGAGGCTTTCGAGCAGCTCGAAGAGCATCTTTTTACCGAAGCGATCGGAATGATTTGAGTTACATTCTGGCTAATATTTTCTGAGCAATGCGCGAATTCATCGTTCTCATGGCTTTTTTGACGTCGCTGGCTGCGCTTTCGGTGGATGCGATGCTGCCGGCGCTGGAGCAGATCGGCGTTGACCTTGAAGTGGCACGGGCGAACAGCGTGCAGCTTGTGATTACCGTTCTGTTCGCGGGGATGATGGCGGGATATCTTATCTACGGGCCGGTGGCGGATGCGTGGGGGCGGAAACCGGCGCTCAATCTGGGGCTGGGGCTTTATATTCTGGGGAGCCTGATCTGCTGTCTGTCCCCCTCCCTCTGGGTTCTGCTGCTCGGGCGGTTCGTGCAGGGGCTGGGCGCGGCGGGCGGGCGGATCGTGACGATTGCCATCGTCCGCGATACGTTCAGCGGGCGGGAGATGGCGCGGGTGATGTCCGTCATCATGGGGATTTTCATTCTGGTTCCCATCGTGGCGCCGGCGCTCGGGCAGGCGGTTCTGGCGGTGGCGTCCTGGCGGGCGATGTTCGGATTTTTTATTGTAGCGGCGCTGGTGGCCGGGATTTGGACCTTCTTTCGCCTTACGGAAACACTGCCCCCGGATCAGGCCAAGAAGTTGAGATTTTTGGATCTGGTCGATGGTTTCAAAGAGGCGGCGGGGACGCGGGTGACGCTGGGGTATGCGGTCACGAGCGGGATTTGCTTTGGGGCCATCATCGGATATCTCAACAGCATCCAGCAAATCCTGCAGGATATCTATCACGCCGGACCTCTGTTCGCGCTTTATTTCGGGATGATGGCGGCAATGATCGGCGCCGCGTCTTTCGTCAACTCGGCTCTTGTGCAGCGGCTGGGGATGCGGCGGTTGATCCGGCTGGCGTTGCTGGGCATGATTGGACTTTCTCTTTTGTTTCTGCCGCTGGCGGTGCAGGTATCCGTCGTTCCCCTGCCCGTTTTTCTGGCCTATGCCGGACTGTGCTTTTTCTGCCTCGGGCTGATGTTCGGGAATATGAGTGCGCTGGCGATGGAGCCGATGGGGCATATCGCCGGATCGGCCTCGGCGTTCGTCAGTTTTGTTTCCACGGGGGTAGCGATTGCTTGCGGAGCCTTGATCGGGCAGCTTTATGACGGGACGGTCGTGCCGCTGGCGGGCGGGTATCTGACGCTGTCGGTGGGCGCTCTGCTGGTTATGCAATGGACGGAAAACATCAATAAAAACAATAGGTAAAAGACAAAATTTACCCCTAAGTATTATTTTCATAATACTTAAGTTAATCTTTATTATGACTTGCATTTTCACTAAATTGTAATGAATTGCCGCCATAATTGGGCCTGTAAGTGGCTTGATATTATTGGGAAGCCTCCGATTATTTTCCTTGTATCCCCGAGATGGACTACCCGCTCCTTCCTGCCCCTGCTGGCCGGATGCGCGATGCTGTGCGCGGGTCCGGCTGCTCTGGCCGATGATGCGCCGCTCAAGGGGCGGGCGGAGGTGAACTGGCGGTACGGGACCGAACGCTCGATCCTGATGACCGATTTCTGGGCGCCTCTCGCGCAGGATGAAGACGGTGTGCTTTACGCCGATGTCCGATTGATGGGCGACGATCACGATAACCGCGAGGGGAATTTCGGAATCGGGTACCGCACGATTACGACCGCTCCCGTCCTGGGCAAGGGCGTGGTCGGCGTTAATGGTTGGTTCGATCGCAGGATCACCGAAAACGATTCACACTTCCACCAAATTACGATGGGTGCGGAATGGCGGGGCGAGGCTCTCGATGTTCTCGCCAACGGTTATATCCCGCTTTCGGACGAGCGGCGTTTTACAATCCCGAATGAAGATCCGCAAGGCGCGGGCTTCTCCGGAACGGGGATCGTCGTCGATACGGACGGCACGGCCATCGAGGAGCCACAGGCCGGGTTCGATCTCGAGATCGGATGGGAACTGGGGCAATCGATCGGGATGATCCGTGAGCATACGGATGCGGTGCGGGTTTATGGCGGCGGGTATTATTTCGACGGGGCGAATACGGACGAGACCGCCGGATGGCGCACGCGGATCGCCGCCGATATCACGCCCGATCTTCAGGTCGGGGCGCGGTTCCAGAGGGATGATGAGCGCGGGTCGCAGGGGTTTATTGAGGCTACGGTGCGCCTGCCCTTCGGGCATAAGAAAAGCTACCGCAAGGAGGGGCTGAAAGCGCGGCTGGACGATGCGCCGGAGCGCGATATCGATATCGTCACCGCGCAGAGCGTCGTCGATCCCGGTGCGCGTGTCGTGGTGGAGAATGTGAATACCGGCAACGCACAGGTCGTCCTGCACGTCGATAACACGGCGGCGGGCGGCGGGGATGGCAGCGCCGAGGCTCCTTTCAATACTCTTGCGAACGCGCAGGCCGCCGCGACACCGCACAGTATTATTTATGTCCATGAAGGGGACGGCACGGCGGCCAATCAGGATACCGGAATCACACTCAGCCAGACCGGGCAGCAGCTTTTGGGCAGCGGGGCGGATTTCTTTTACAACACTTCGCTCTTTACCACCCGGAACGGTCTGGCACCCCACGCCCTGCTGATTGCTGAGGCCACCACTGCGCCTGTGCTCTCCAACATCAATGTCAGCGGCGATGGGGTTACGGTTACCGCTGATGATGTCAGAATTTCCGGCATCAGGGTTATCGGCGCTCAAGATATCGGAATCTCGGTTGTCAATGCTGATGGTGCTGTCATTGAAGATGTCGCGACTAACAATAACCTCGGCCGCGGCATCTATGCCCAGAATACCGATGGCGGAACGCGATCTATTACCATCCGCGACCTTACAACACAATTAAACGGGAATGTAGGGCTACAGATCGATACAAATGGTGCCAGCACGTGGAATACGATTTCGCTTACCGATATCGATTCCAGTTCGAATGGCCTGCGCGGGATATATGTTATCAATACCGGAGTCAGCGTTATCCGGAATCTACAGATGGATAACATTACCGCGAACTCCAACAGTTTTGGCGGTGTCTTGATACAAAACACTTCCAGTCTTCTTGATAACCTGTCTATCAGCAACGCGACCGTAAACTTGAATACCGGTGCAGGTATTCAAGTTACTTTGAGCGGGGTCAGCAGCACAATCAATTCTATCGATCTTCAGGATGTTACCGCCAACCAAAACAGTTCTCTGGCCGGTGTTTACATTTTTGGCATCGGAGCAAGCAATTCTCTAGGTTCCGCTCATCTGGACAATGTTACTGCCAATAGCAATATTAACGGTATCTGGTTGCGTTTTCTGGCCGCACGCCTCTTGTCTTCACATATCGAAAACAGCCAGACCAACAATAACTCCAATGTTGGGCTCTATTTCTTCGGCTCGAGTCTTACGCACATCAACTCTTCTGTTGAAACCCACTATTCCACTGGAAATGCGGCAAACGGGGTTTATGTGGATGACGATGCCATTAGCCTTACGCCGTTTAATATCGATCTGGGCGGCGGGACGCTGGGCAGCGCGGGGAATAACCGGATTTTTGGAAACTCTGGCACTGAGCTGCGGGTCGATCTGGATGGCGGGAATCTTATGGCCGAGAATAACTGGTGGGGCAATCCCGCCGGGCTTTTGGGCGGGGAAGTGACGCTTGAGGTCGGCAGTACTGTGGATGCCGATCCTTTTCTTGCCGCCGATCCGGGGCCGTGATCGAATGGTTTACTTTATTTCTTCAGTGCAGTTATAG
The DNA here is from genome assembly GCA_016699735.1 of Alphaproteobacteria bacterium. NCBI lineage: Bacteria > Pseudomonadati > Pseudomonadota > Alphaproteobacteria > Alphaproteobacteria bacterium. The sequence continues at coordinate 463,008 of CP065008.1, read as the reverse complement.
CAGCAACAGCCCGATCCGTGGGTGTGGGTGGCGGTGTTCTTTTCGAGGGATTGCGCCGCCTCCCTCACGCCGAAATCCGCCTTGGACAGGCCGCTGATAAACACTAACGCGCAAACGGCCAATGCACATCCGCAGTTCAAGATTTTCATCATAAATTTCCTCCGAAGTTATTCAGGTTATTTCAGATAAGGCAGGCATTGCGTATATCCGGCCGCTATGTCGTCCTGTGTAATCTTATGGACGGCCAGATGGTTGATCATGCCCCGGATCTGATCCGGGTTCGTCGAGGGATTATTGCGCGAGGCCATGAGCCATTGCCTTTGCCACGGCTGGAGGCGTTCTACGGCCTGCTCATCCAGGGGCTCATATTGCGCGATAAAGGCCACGGTGAGAGCGGGCGGGCGATCCGCGACCTTATACAACTTATGACAATCAATGGGCACAAGTGTGCCGTTTGCGAGAGTCTGGGTGAATTCGCGGTCCTGCGGCGTTTGCGGGCCACGTTGTTCCTGCGAGACTGCCTCGAAGGGGGCGGACAGGTTCAAAAATGCGGCCAAGGCGGATGAGGTCAAGAAATGTGTGTTGTGCTTCATTGGACCTTAATACTCTGCCTTCTCTTTAAGTGTTACTATATAACATATTTGTCACTTTGCAAGCATGTGCTTCTTTTTTTGATCCTTGTGGCTCTAATCTTGCAGATGTATGATCCGGCGCTGTCCGCTCCCGTTTCAATTTTTTTGTCGAAGGCTCATGTCCGATTTCTCCACCGCCGCGCTTCTTGGATTTATCGAAGGATTGACCGAATTTCTTCCGGTCTCCTCGACCGCGCACCTGCTGATCCTCACGGACCTCTTCAAATTCGCCGGACCGCCGGGGCATCTTTTCGAGATCTTTATTCAACTGGGCGCGATTTTTGCCGTTGTTGTGCTTTACCGGAAAAAGCTTTTCAGAACCGCTTTCACGCTTCATTCCGATCCGGCGTCGCGGCATTTCGCCACGATCCTGCTTATCGGAACCCTTCCGGCGCTGGTCGCCGGGGCGATCGGGCGGGATTTCATCAAGGGTACGCTTTATAATAATCCCCTGGTGATCGGGACGACCCTTATTCTGGGCGGACTCATTATGCTGATCGTCGAGCGGAACCTGCCGAAGGCCAGGATTGAGAATATCCAGTCCGTTCCCCTCAAGACCGCTGTGATGATCGGGTGCTGTCAGGCGCTCGCGCTTATTCCCGGCGTGTCGCGGTCGGGGGCGAGTATCATCGGCGGATTGATGGCGGGGCTTTCACGTCCGGCGGCGGCGGAATTGTCGTTTTTCCTGGCGATTCCCGTCATGTTTCTTGCCGTCGCTTATGATCTTTACAAAAGCTGGGACAGTGTTGCTGCCGGGGATTATCTCGCGTTGATGCTGACGGGGTTTGGAGTAGCATTCGTGACGGCGCTGGTGGTTATCAAGGCCTTGCTCGGCGTGGTGAACCGCTACGGGTTTTATCCGTTTGCGGTCTACAGGCTGTTTGCGGGGGCGTTCGTTTTCTGGGCGTTCTGGTGACCAGCGGCGACTTAAATGGCCATTGCTTGCGTTCTTGTCGCTGACGGGCTGTAGGAGGCTTGGGACGCCGCAGCAGGAACTTCTGGTTCTGAAGGAGAATTGCCGGCGGTTATGAATTGGGCTGCCTGCTGGGGGTAGCGGGCGGAGATTTCTTCCGCGATCGCCCTGTTTTCAGGATCTGTGCTGTTTAGAATTTGTCGTATTTCCGCGTGTTCAGAGGAGTCGAGGTCTTCCCCCGTCTTCAGCCTTTCAAACGCGCTGGCTACAGTTACATAATCCGAATTGCTTTCGATATCGAGAGACGCGCGCTGACCCGGCCGGGGGGTGAAGAGGTTCGAGAGATAATCCCGCATCACTTGCGGATTCTGGCGCAGAGCATTTTCCGCCTGCATACGCGCCCAAGCCCCGGATAAAAAGCCCTGCTCTTGCGCCCTAACAAGATTTTCAATCAAGGGATCCTGACGGCCTGTGTTGAACCGGGCCGTCGATTTTACGACCTCGAGAAGCTGATCCGGGGTCATCAACCCTGCCAATGCCCTTGCCCCTGAAGGATTGGCCAGCGCCTGATCGAATTCCGATTGGAAATTCGATCGAGCTTCATCGAGCCTTTGCTGCGCCGCCTGCACCTCCGGCGTGCTTGTAATGATATAATGGGAGGGAGGCATCCCCATAGGAACTTCCCCCGACCCCATGTTCATCAAGGCCTCCGTAAACCAATGAGGGCGGTTTCTTTCGTAGGCCTGATTATAAGCCGTTTGCGCGGCCTCCACGCCCTGCCTAGCTTCGACAAGTTCCCTGAGGGACGGCGGCGCTGAGGCCGCGTTGGTGGGGATCATGCGGTAGGTGTCGTTGCCGATCTGGCCGCGCAAGGACGTTCCCGCGACCATCGAAGGGCTGAGCATTTCGTGCACGTCCTGCGGCAACTGATGGCGGTCGGAAAATTCCCTGAAACGGTTGTAGGCGATGCGCTCGACGATCGCCATCCCGGGAATGGACGTTATAAAGGGGTCGGCGGCCTGGGCCGTCAGCATCGGGCCGACTTCGCCCATCATCTGACGATAATCGCGATAAGCCGCGTCCGTGAGGCGGCCTGAAGCATGAAGCTGTCCAGCCAGATCGAGAGTCATGGCGTTCGCCCTGTCCGTCAAGGCGACAGAAGCGGCCGTGAGCGCCACTGTCGTCACGACCCCGGCCTTGCCGATATTCGCGGGCAGGCGCAAAGCCTTCAACGCCCGGGCCGCCTCGGCCAAGTCGGAAAGGGTTGCCAAGCCGCGGGCAGCCCGGGCCGTCTCGGCAATGGGCGCCCGAGCAACAGTTTCCAGCGCCGTCATCACGGCCGTTCTGGTCGAAGCATCCATACCCCTAAAGGTCTCGTCGAAAAACTTCAGTCCCATTTCGCGCGTCGCTGCGTCCGGGCTCATCGCCATTTCCTTGGCGTGAATCAAATCCCTCACGGGTTCGATAGCGTTAGGACTGACTCTTGAAAGAGTATCCGCTGATATATTTGTCGGAAGCCTGTTGAACGCATCAACCTGCCCCACAGGAGCGTCCGCCCAGCCCAGATATCTCTGCAACGCCTGCTCGGATGCGTGTAAAGCATCGGCAGAAGATCCATAGGGTATGTTGGTTGGCACCGTTCCCGGATTGGCAGACAGGTGAGTGCGGACCGCCGAATTGATCACCCCTTCCGAGAGTCGCGCCCCGCCCGTGTTGTGCGCCTGAAACTCCTGAACCAAGCCGCGCACGCCCCCTTGGGAAATCACGGCCTGCGGTGGGCGGTTGCTCTCGAAAAAAAGCTGGGCGGCGGCAGCCCGGTTTCCTTCAGGAAGGTTATTGAAGGTATGGACTGTGACCGCACCGTTATTAATTTCCGTGACTCTGTTGGTCCGCTCGTCGAGAAAAAACATTCTCGTCGGCAGGCCATTATCGGCGCTAACCCCGGCTATAAATCCCCTCCCTGATTCCAAGCCAGACGCCCGGACATAACTCAAGGACGTCCATGTCCTGTACTGAGGACTTAATTGATTAATTGTCTGATTTCTTGAACCGGAAAAATCCTGCTCCGCTCTGAACCCCGGCACTTGTGAGAGCGCGGGATGGTTGCTCGGGATGCTCCGGGCGAATGTTTCGGCCTGAGCCCTAACAGAACCGGGAGTACGCGCGTTATCAAAGGCTTGGCCATGTCTTTGGGCTTGCCTCCACTCCGTATCAAAATCCGATGCCCCTGCCCCTTGCTGGGGGTAGATCGTCCCCAGATCAACTTCGCCGCGCGATGGATTAAAGACGAGCTTTACGTTGTCTGTGCTGTTAAAAACGACAAGAGCCCCGTCGCCTCTGACGTATCCGCGCGTTTGGGGAGAGTCCAGCATCCGCCCCATATAATCTTTAAGATCCTCGGGATTTCGGATATCAATGCCTGCCTGCTGGAATTCATTCGCTCCGTTTCTGGGACGACCCCGAAAATTATTCCCCCTTCCCTCAACGTGCTCGGGGAAAGCGTGGCCTCGGGATACATACTCCAGAAGATCGTCAAAGGTTATGGGCATCCCGCCCTCACTCCGTTAGGGGGCACGATCCAGATAGTCGGCCGATATTTGCCTCAAGTTTTCAACCATATCCGGGGAGACGTCATATTCGACTTCATCTCCACCCATACGAAAACCGTAGGACCAGGCGTTGGCCAGAGTCGTGAGCCCCAGAAACTCCTGCGGGGTTAGCAAGAGCGGTTTGGTTTCATCGGTCTGGCTTAAAATTTTTTCCTTAAGAACCGCGTAATATTCAGGCGCTCCTGCGGCGTTACTTGTGTCAATCTGTTTTGTGTCGATGCTTTGCTGCAGAAACTGCGCGAGTTCCTGTCTTTGTTGGAGTGTTGCATCGATATAAATTGTGCCTTCGGAAACGCCTCCAAAGCGCATGGACAGTTCCCCGCCTGTCTCGTCGAGTTTACGAGCCCCCATGATTTTCCCCTTTTATTATGCGTTACCGAAATTTTTAGGTTAGCCGGTTGCGCTATTATGACATACTAAAAATGCGAATGGCAAGAAAACTTGATTTTGTAACGCATAAATTTATTATTATATTACAATTACTTATGTAGGTGGTGTTTTTTAATCACCGCTTCTGCACGATGCCGAAAAGGTCGTAGTCCTCGGCATCCTCAATCAGAACGTTGACGATATCGCCCTTATTTATGCCTGCAGGCAGATCGCGGATGAAGACGGTGCCGTCGATTTCCGGCGCGTCGCCCTTTGAGCGGCCGTCTGCGCCTATCGCGCCGTCTTCGTCCGGTTCGCCGATTTCGTCGATGATGACCTCCAGAACTTGACCGATTTTCTGTCGGGCCTTCGCGGCGGCGATTTCGGTCTGGAGGGTCATGAAGCGTTCCCAGCGTTCCTGCTTTTCATCTTCGGGGATATGTTCGGCGATTTCGTTCGCCTTTGCGCCGTCCACGGCTTCGTATTTGAAGGCGCCGGCGCGGTCGATCTGCGCGTCCTCCAGCCAGTTAAGAAGGATTTCAAAATCCTCCTCCGTCTCGCCGGGGAACCCGACGATGAAGGTCGAGCGCAGGACGAGGTCAGGGCAAATTTCCCGCCATTTGCGGATACGGTGGAGCGTTTTTTCCTGCGCCGCGGGGCGCTTCATGGCCTTCAGCACCGCCGGGCTGGCGTGCTGGAAGGGGATGTCGAGGTAGGGCAGGATCAGGCCTTCGGCCATCAGGGGGATGACGTCATCGACATGGGGGTAAGGGTAAACGTAGTGGAGGCGCACCCAGGCGCCGTATTCCCTGGCCAGCGTCCCGAGCGCTTGGCAGAGATCGTAGAATTTGGTTTTTATGCGCTGCCCGCGCCACGGGCTTTCGGCATATTTCAGATCGATGCCGTAGGCGCTGGTGTCCTGCGAGATCACCAGAATTTCTTTCGTGCCGGCTTTTAACAGCTGTTCGGCTTCATGAAGGACACGGTGGATCGGGCGGCTGACCAGATCGCCACGCAGGGCGGGGATGATGCAAAACGAGCAGCGGTTGTTACAGCCCTCGGAGATTTTGAGGTAGGAGTAATGTTTGGGGGTGAGCTTCAGCCCCTCCTCCGGCACGAGATGGACGAAGGGGTCGTGCGCGATCGGCTGGGCCTTTTTTACGGCGTCCACGACCTGTTCGTACTGATGCGGGCCGGTGATGGCCAGAAGTTTCGGGTAACGCTCGGTGATGGTTTCGGCTTCGGCGCCCATGCAGCCCGTGACGATGACGCGACCATTGGCGTCCAAAGCCTCGCCGATGGCGTTCAGGCTTTCCTCCTTGGCGCTGTCGATAAAGCCGCAGGTGTTGACGACCACCACGTCCGCGCCTTCGTAGGAGTTCGTGAAGTCATACCCGTCGGCGCGCAGCTTGGTCAGAATCCGCTCGGAATCGACCAGAGCCTTGGGGCATCCGAGGCTGACCATGCCGACGATTGGGGTTTTCTGCGCTTGTTTCATAGCGGGGGGTTATACTTGATAAGTCTGTGAACAGGCAAGGAGTCTCTCTTATGAAATAAACTGTCAGTTCTCGTTATTCCCCATCAGATATTTGACATATTTTTTGTGTTTATTATAAATGAAGTTTCTCGCGGAGGAACTTATGGCTTTTTCAAAAAAAGACGGCGATCGGCTGGATTTAAGACTTTTCATGGAGGGCGGTCTCCAGTTTTACCGAAAGCATGACTATTTTAATGAACATCTAGAGCAGCTTAAGGGCTACGGATACAAGATTATCCGTCTTGACTGCACGACTTGGGGCGCTTTCACAGAGCATCTGGAGGATTCCCTCGGTCGTATCATAGACAGTCATCTGCATGATCTCGGCGTTGCGCTGAATTTTTTTGCTGTTCCGAGTGGAGGCGTTGTTTTCTCTTTTGAGAATTTCGAAAGGCTTATCCCCCCTAATCTGGGTCTTGTGTACCATTTCCTGGTCGAGATGGTAGAGTTTTCCAGAGTCAGTATACTGTTTGATCAGCGCGTACTGACCCTCATCCAGACCGATAACGAAGATATAGGGATTGATTCATTTTACCCCGGAACTTCGCTCTGGCAGCTTGCCCCTGAGCCGGGAGAGCCTGTTTTTTCTATCGAAGGAAAATCCGTAGAGGATGTTCAGGCGTTTCTAAGGAAATTTAAAGATAGAAACAAACCCAAACCGCCGAAGAGGGAAGTATAGACCGCTTGTTTCATAGCGGGAGGGTATACTTGATAAGTCTATGAAAAAGCAAGGAATATTTGTGAAATAATACTCAATAAATAGGGAAATTTACTCCCGTTATTCTTGCCCTGTACCTTGATCCCGTAAAATTTCCTTTTTGCACCCCGGTTATGGTAGTGTTATAGAAGAAAAAAATACTGAATAATGTACGGGTGTGAGTGTGCCGGAGCCAAACCAACCGAGATTTGCACATTTTGAAAGCACAAAGGTGACGAGCCTTTACGGGCTTTACACACGTCATGCCGAGGTTGCGCGGGATATCCATCAGGATGCCCTCAGGACTTTTACGGGCAACAAACGGCTGACTGTCGATCTTGTGCGAGAGAGTCCTATCGTGCCTGATAATCTGCAGGGTACGCTCGGTCGTCTGCAGCAATACGATGTCGTTTCGGTCAGTTCCGGAGTCGAACTGGGAGCCGTTACCAATAGCAGCGGCGTTGCGAACCAGCAAACTGCGAGAGCATACGAACAGGCGTTCGCAGAGCGCGATATGCCTGTCTTTGTCGAAGCCGCCGGGAACGAAGGTTTGACCCCTCAGACGGGTTTACCCAGAGTCTCCGATTTCGCCCGCAACAGCCTGGTGGTGGGCGAAGCCAACATGGGCCGCGGGAAGCCTTTTGTCGAAGAGCACAGCAGCCGAATTAATCCAACTCTGACTGCCGACAGCCCGTTCAACCGGGGGCAGAAGTATCAGTTTTACAATGTCAGCCCCTCACTGACCGGGCATGAGGGTCTGATCAGCAAATGGATCATCAACAAGGAGATCGATCAAGCTTTTGAGCAGTTCAAGACCACCGACCCGGCCAAGGGGCTTGATGAGATCGGCCTTTCTAATGCCTATGTAAAACTCAGTGATTCCATGCATCGTCAATATGAGATGACCGAGGCGGACCGCGACAAGGATATCGAGCAGGCTTTCGAGCAATTTAAACAGTCAGACCCAGCCAAAGGACTGGATGAATCCGGTCTTACGGATGCCTATAATAAAATCCGTCAGGAGAAGCAGGTCGAATATGAAAAAGCCGAGGCGTACCGTGCAAAAATCAACGCGCAGGTTCAGGGCTATATGGCCAGGCCGGAGACTCTTCATTCGCAGATCATGGCGGAGTTCCGACAGAGCCAGACGATCGACCGCAAGGGGTCTGTCACAGGAATGGACGGCACGTCTTTTTCCGCACCGGAGGTGGCCGGATATATCTCAGGCGCCTTGTACGAACAAACGCGTCGGGAGGATCGGAACCGACCTATCCTGACCAAGGATGAAATCACGACATTGGCCAAGATGGCGACCGTGGATACGCAAACCCGCGAGGGGCGTACGGAACCGATGCCGTCCCGCACGAATACAGCGGGGCAAACCTTCGTCGAAGGGGGCGGGCACGGGGTGTTCCGGCCTGATGTTTTCAGGAAACTCCTGAACGAGGCCTATAAGCGCATCGAGACCAATCCGAATATCGACAGGACTTCCGTGACCGCGACGAGTCTCGCAACGCTTGCCCCCGGCCAGACGGGGGACAGTGCGATGCTTTTTCGCACCCCTCTGCCGGAAGGGCAAGCTATGGTCATCGACCGGATGCGCTTCGATCTGGATTACCGTGTTGACGGCCGGGTGCCCAACCTGGCTGCGGTGATACCGCCGGGGCAAAACCCCTATGCGCTTTCGATCCAGAACGCTGGAGGCGAGGGTTCGAATTTTAGCGGCTGGGCCCGGCAGGAGCAGCATTTCGGCGAAACCCAGCGCACAGACGATACTTGGCGCGTGCGTCTGATCAGCGGTCAGGATTCCACTATGCAAAGTGCCAGCATGACCGTTTACGGATACAATCAGGGCGGGTTGATGGACCAGATGATGCAGTACAGCCAAAGGCTGACCGCAGAGATGGCGCCGAAACCGGATGCCGCTCCGGCGGCTGCGGCACCGGCCGCTACCGCGCCTCAGGATAAGCCGCCCGGAATTAAGTGAGATTTCGGCGAGCTCCGGGCGTTCCGACAATAATAAAAGGAAAAGGAATAAGTTGGTGGACATCGCCCCCCACCTGACGAACCAGATTTTCTCGCTTTTAGAGGAATGGGAGAAGGTTTTCAAGGGTTTTCCTGAAGTTTGTTCTGGACCTTCATAAACCTTCGAACCGTAACTTTTTATGAATCTTCTGCGCCAGACCTGCCCCTAGGTCCGGCTTTTTATTTTCCCAATCACTACAGGATGATCGTTCCCCGCCCAGCTTTCTGGCGCGGTGACGCTATCCTGTTCTTGATCGCAAGGACGTAAAACCCATGCCACAGAACAACAGACATCGCCGCTGCACGATTTCTCTGCGCCTCACTGAGGAAGAACGGGCGCAGATTGCCCAGAAAGCTGGTTCTTTAACGCTGAGTGATTTTATCCGCCAAACCATGCTTTTGGTTCCTTGCCCCAGAAAGCACCGCCTCAAAGCCCCGATCAAAGATCATAAACCCTTGGCGCAGATACTCGCCCTGCTGGGAGCGTCCCGAATGGCCAGCAATTTGAACCAGATTGCCAGAGGCCTGAATACAGGCTCCCTGATTGTCTCGGTGGAAACTGAAGAGATGATAAAGGAAGCCTGCACAGCCATACTCCAGATGCGTGATCTTTTGATACAGGCCTTGGGGCTTTCAAGCGGAGGCCGCTCATGATCCTTGAGGGCAATCAGCGCAGTGGCGCAGGACATCTGGCCCGCCACCTCCTGAACACACAGGACAATGACCATGTTGAAGTCCATGAAATCTCGGGCTTTGTCTCTGATACCGTGCAGGGTGCGTTTCAGGAGATTAAAGCCTCGGCTTATGGGACAAAGTGCAGGCAATATATGTTTTCGGTGTCCCTGAACCCGCCGCACAAAGCAGACGTTCCCGTAGAGGTCTTTGAACAGGCGATTTCAGATATGGGAGACAGGTTGGGCCTGAAGGGTCAGCCGCGTGTAATTGTCTTCCATGAAAAGCAAGGGCGCAGACACGCGCACTGTGTCTGGTCAAGGATTGATCCGCAGACCATGACAGCGATTAACCTGCCGCACTATAAACGTAAACTTAATGAGCTTTCAAAAGAACTGTATCTGAATCACGGCTGGGAGATTCCGCAAGGGTTTATTGATAAAGCCTATCGGAACCCGCTCAACTTCACGCGGGAGGAATGGCAACAGGCCAAACGGACAGATGAAGACCCGCGCCTTTTGAAAGCTCTGTTTATACGGGCATGGGAATCCTCTGACAGCGCAAAGGCCTTCACCCATGCCCTGAAAGAGCATGGATTTTGGCTGGCACGGGGGGAGCGGCGGGGCTTTGTCGCCGTGGATTACAAAGGTGAAATCTATTCTCTCTCCCGCTGGGCAGGGGTAAAGCCGAGGATTTTGCAAGAACGGCTGGGGAATGCGGAAACTTTGCCATCGCTGCAAGAGGTCAGAACCGAAATCGCGCAGGGCATGAGCGAGAAGCTTCAAACTTACATCACGGAAATCAAGCGCAAGAAAGAAAAAGACTTCAAGCCGATCAAACACGCCGCCCAAACCATGCGCGACCATCACCGCGCCGCACGGCAAACGCTGGATAACGAGCAAACCAAGCGCAGACAAGAGGAGGACAAGGCCAGAATGGAGCGCCTGCCACGCGGGTTGTTTGCCCTGTGGCAACGCTTTACGGGGAAATACCAGAAAATCTGTAAGGAAAATGAGATCGAAGCGCAGAATGCCCTTTTACGTGACCGCGCAGAAAAGCAAGCCCTGATCCTGCGTCAGCTTGAAGAACGCCAGCGCCTGCAATCCAAAATCCAGCAACACCGCACGGCTTATTACCGGAGTATGCAAAACCTGCGGCTGGATATGGCGCGGTACGGGGAGATGGGGGAGAGCAAGATATTGCAGAAACACAAAAGCCATACAGTAAGTATTATTGAAGATTAACCTCCATAATACTAGGCTTTTACCAAAGCCCATGCTTCAATCCAAATTTGAGTATACAACTGCATATTAGCAGCAAGGCAGCAAGCATAAAATGTGTTTTTTAAAATAATGCTTGCTATTATTCAGCAAGCATATTAATTAGTAATTATAGCAAGCATTTTAGGAGATATAATTTTGCAAAGCAGTCAAAGTTTAGGAGGAAAAGCGAGAGCGCAAAAACTCTCGCCAGAGCAGCGTCAAGAGATTGCCACACAAGCTGCTACTGCAAGGTGGTCAAAAGAGATTGACCCCAATGTATTGCCCACAGCAAGTTACCAAGGAGAGCTATACATTGGTGATGTGGAACTTGATTGTTATGTTCTTAATGATAAGAGGCGCTTGTTTCATAAGAAAGAAATGGCAAATGCTCTTGGGCTGAAATCTCAAGGCGGAAATGCCTTTTTGCGGACAATGACAAGAAAGGGCATTTCTCAAAAAATAACTGATCCGCTTCAAGAAAAAATTGATAATCCTATTAAGTTCAAAAACACATCCGGGATTTTAACACATGGATATGAAGCTGCCACCTTAATTGAGGTTTGTGACACAATCATTCAGGCGGATAATGAAGGGAAATTGGCAGATTCCCAAAAATTTCTTGCAAGAAACGCGCAAATTATTATCCGGTCTGCAGCTAAATTAGGAATAGTTGCTCTTATTGATGAGGCTACTGGCTATATTGCAGATAAGAGGAAAGAAGAATATCGAGAGCTTTTTCGTGATTTTATTGCTCATGAGTGTCGAGAATGGGCGAAGGAGTTTCCAGATCAGTTTTTTGACATGATTTATAGGATATACGGTTTAAAACGAGAAAATCCGAAGTCATTTCAACACCCCGCGTTTTTTGGAAAATTTATTAGGAAGTATATTTATTTTCCGTTAGCTGGCAGCAATGGGGCGATACTAGAAGAGTTGGATAAAAAAACCCCAACGGTTTATGTTAATGGTGGGCGCAAACATAAGCTACATCAATATTTGAGTCAGGAATTAGGCTTGGATACCTTCAGAGCACATCTATGGCAAGTGATAGGTATTGGTAACGCATCTAAAAGCAAGATTGATTTTGAGAGATCATTTAAGCGAGCATTTCCGCAAATGGGCGATCAGATTGAGCTTGATTTTACAGATTAAGAGGTTTTTGAATGCAAGATGATGCAATAGTTTTTTCTTTTAGTGGTGGAATAGCAGACAGTCACGAACTTAACTTTTATGAGGCTGCTAGGTTTCAATACGCGGCTGCAAAATTGATTTATAAGATCGAACACTTTAGGCAAAAAGGCATAGTATTAGATCGAATTTCAAAAAAAATTGAAGCAGATATTAGAGTTTCGGCGGCCAAGGAAGGTTCTTGGGAACTTTCTGTAATACTTGAAAAAATTCCCAACATAGCTCAATGCACTTTAAAAGTCCCTCTCACTTCTCTTTTCTCTTACATCATGAATAAATTAAAGCCTCCTTCAAAAGGTAAAGAGTTAGCTATGGAGCTTGCCCAAATAGAGCTTTCCCGCGAAAGAGAAAGAACACTTCAATCATCTGAGGAGACTAAAAGATTGCAAATAATGGCAGATATTTTAGGAGCTAAGGAAGCGACTGCCCAGCAAGCTTTGGAGGTTATTGCTGGTTATAGCTTACCACAAGTAAACCATCTTAAACCTAATGCTATTGAAACAGAATTTGAGAAAGATTATATACAACAGGAATTGCTTGCCGAAATAGAATTTGAAAAAACTTCTGAGCCAATTAAGTCCGTTCTTTCATCAATTAGTGATGAACAATTAGTACAGTTGTCAGACTTATTTAGAAAACATAGCCAAGAATTAGCGCTTCCTTTAAGAGGATCAGCAAATTCTCTTTCAATTTCATTAGGACAATCGGATCAGAAAGTATGCGTATTCGATAGGCAATCTTTAGAAAACCTAGGGGAGGTGAATATCGACAAAACTCCAACCTATATCGAAGGGATTGTTAGAGCTTACGATAAGGATACTGGCTGGGGTAAATTTAGAAATGAAGTGCAGTTTATTAAACCTATCGCGTTTCAAGTTCCAATGAGTATTAAAAAGAAAAAACTTGCTATTATATCTGAGGCATTACGTTCAGAGCGGATTGGAGCGTCGTTTTATTTTGTTAGAGATGCCTCTAATCAACCTATTAGGTTAATTCTTGAAGACATTGTAAGTGTTGATTTACCAAAATAATTACCATAGACACCAACTGTCTGTCTTGAAATATACAAGACAAATCAACTGGTTATGTTTTAAATTAATTATTTAAACAGTTTAAGGACTAAACTAGTTTAGAAATTTAAATTGCTTTAAAATTTATAAAATTGTACACTATCCTTAATATGCCCGATGCCTCTTCACGCAAGTGTACGCATCGGCTTTCTTTTTTTAGGGATCATGTTTTCCAAAGTGGCCATTCTTTTGCGCCTTCTATAAATCCCATATCTTCCAATTTGATTGCTTGGTTTTTAACCTCTGGAAATGTATTCAGCAATTCAATAAATCTTTCACCCCATCTGGCATCAGGACAGATCACCTTTAAAACACTTTGCATCATGCAAAAATATAGAAACGGCCTTGAATTGTTTAAGGGGTATAGCTTTAATTTTGAGCGCGGAATTATAGCCCTTTCCAAGACATTGCAATTCCAAAGCCTGCTATGATGTGCAGCAGTATTGCGGATAAAGTTAAAGCCTCTAAGCCATGTTTCAAATTCTGTTCCCGCGTTAAGACCAAATTTCTTTTCTATATTGATTTTGTCTTGATGTTTCATGCCCGCATAGAGCTTTGACATTGCCCCAAAATCAAATATTTCAATAGCTACCCAAATAGGTAATTTGCCATATTTTTTCAAATTATGGGCTACAAAGGGTTTGCGCTTAGAACGATCTACAAGCCGATTGTAATCCTCAATCCACAGGTCATATTCTGATTGTCCGCTTCTTCTGGGTCTTGAAAAATTACCGTGAAGTTCATTCGGACTTTCATGAGCAAAAGGATCGCGTTTTCCTAGAAGATAAGCAATATCAACCTGAACAGATAGTTCAATACGCTCTACCGCATCAAGGGCAAGCAAGCGAAGCCTGCGATCAAAATCATATAATGAGATAATATCAGAAAAACGTGTTTCAGGGATAAAGTCGTCCTGCCGCGCACCATTATCAAATTTACGAAAGGGATACCAATAGCCACTCAGCCTATAATAGCCAACACGTTCTAAAAATATTAATGCTTCCGATTTGTCATCAATAATCATCCCCCTTGATTGGAGGATGCCTATTTGCTCTTCAAATGATTTCCAGTCTTTTGCGCTATTACTCATAAGACATATCATTTCCGCAAATAGCTGTTTAAGCAAGTAATTTTTGAGGTATCATTTTGCATTTACTTGTTCCCGTAGGATTAAATTTCCCGTATCTAAATCAAACTTATAATCTACGATTGAACCGTCTTTCAGTCTGGATACAGCTTCGGCAATCGTTTCATATTTTAATAAAAACCATTCTCTAGGTTTGATTTTCTTCCCGAAACGGTCGGCTATATCAATATCAAGCCGTGCTTCTGCGAAGAAGCTATGTAGAAGATATTCCAGCTTAACTTTGTCAATGTTGTAGAGAATATATGTTGCGACAGGATGAACGGCCGCCATAAGAAATGTTGGATCATCCTTGGCGTTTTGAATACGAATCTCCATTTTTCCAGAGGTGAATCCGATTTTATGGAGCATTCCATCGTATTTCTTGATTTCTGGATCGGGTGACAGGCTTCTAACCACATAGATCATGCCCGTTTGTAAGTCCCCTTCTTCTGGCTGAGAATCAAAAAGGCCGCCAACTTCTGGATTAGATACGCGGCGCCCGTTTTTATCCTTATACAGTTCTGTAGCTAATGATCGAAGAAGGTTCTTTCCCTCCATACCATTGTCAAATATTAGTCTTAAGCGAGCATTTTTTTTGCCATTTCGAATGTGTGTTTCCCCCACTTCGGCAACATAAACCATGACACCGTTCAGTATGAAAAATTCACCAGCATTGATTTCCTGCTCTTTTGAAAATTTAAGCGTTTTGCGCTTACCAGTATTGATTTCTTGGGAACATTTTTCGAAAAGAGGCTTAAAGCTCTCAAAATCAAGACATGGGCGGCGGTCAGAAATCATATCTGGTCTATCAGCCGCAGATAGCACATGAACCAAATTAAAAATATCGTCTTTCGGGGTGGTTAAAAGATCATCGTCCAGATCAAGGATTTCATCCAATGTTTTAGGAGACTTCACTGGAACAGAAGGTAACAGCCCGTGCCTGTCATGTTCGAGTAAAAAGTCATGCCTATTTGCATCATTCAGAATGCCGGAAAGTTTGATCTTAAGGCTACGCTCGAAAACAGAAGGATTTTTGCCTTCTGCGGGTTTTCGCTTATGCTTGTCTATGAATAAATTAATTTCTTCAAATACACTAAGGATTCTTTGATCTTCTGTTCCGGCATGGTTGCTAGAGAGCTTCACGTCCAAAAGATCATCATCTAGGGCAAGAATATCATCTAAAGTCATTCTTGGCATATCCTGAAATCCTATGCCGATTGCTGAGAACGCAATTTTTCACGTTTCTTGTTGCGTATCCATTCAAGGGCTTCTGCCATTCGTCGTTCCATAGGGTCGGAAGAAACCATACTTGGCTCTCGCCCATGTGAATCCTTGAAAGCACGAATACGCGGATATAATGAGGTAGCCTCTTCCTCCGTCATTTTGATTTTTGTAGCGGTAATTGCACCATGAATTACCTTTAGAATATCGGCATCAATAGATTTTGACATAACCTCGTAGGCAAGCTGGAACGGGTTTATAGAGTCAATAAGATCAACATCCAAATCCCGAACATTCACGAATTTATTAACCAACTTTATTAGGTTATTGTTTAGCTCCGGCATTCCGCCCTCTGCCGAGGTTTTGAATACAGCATTTGCCATGACGTGCTGCCTAATTTCTTCAACTTCTTGCTCTGATAATTCTGGATATTTTTTCTCAATAACCTTAGGGATGTAAACCTGTGAAACTACTTCAGGTGCAATCTCATCAGGGTTAATCGCTGCCCTGATAACACGTTCGTCTTGCATAATTTTTGCCATTAAATCAACTAGATCGTTTTGTACGATTTGCTTAACACGGGGCGTGCTAGGTTCTGCGAAACCCTTGATCGCAACTGTTGTTTCGCTCTGAGTGTAATCAATATCTACGACTTTCACAGAGCCGTCGAGATTATCGCCTGTTGGGTGGGTCTTGAACTTAAAATTGGGGGCTAGAACCTGCTCCATAAGCAGCGAAGCAGCTATGGCTTTGAGCATATCGTTTACAGCAGAGGTTACATTTTCTTGGCTGGTATCCGGCTCTGCAATCAGATTGGTAAACTGGGCGTGGGCTTTGTTAGGGCAATCACGGGTGGAGCGGCCAATAATCTGGATAATTTCTGTCAATGATCCACGATAACCAATCGTAAGAGCGTGTTCACAGTACGTCCAGTCAAAACCTTCTTTCGCCATGCCAAGGGCTATGATAATGTCCAGATCATCCGCACTGGACACATT
The DNA here is from genome assembly GCA_016699735.1 of Alphaproteobacteria bacterium. Taxonomy (NCBI): domain Bacteria; kingdom Pseudomonadati; phylum Pseudomonadota; class Alphaproteobacteria; species Alphaproteobacteria bacterium. Next base: position 446,689 of record CP065008.1, on the reverse strand, counting down.
TCGCAAGGTTTCCATGACACGGTTTCTGGTCTTTGCGTCATCTTCGACCAGATCGGCAACACGCAGTAATTTACCGCATTTGTGCTTTATGATGTGCAAACCTGTGTCAGGGCAGGTTTCCTGCCATTCGCCCAGATGGTCAATAATCCTGTCAACTTCGACGTATTTTTCACTGGTGCTTTCAGCAGAGTTGACGTTCGGGATGTGAATGATGGTTTTCTTAGGGTCAAGAACCTCCATAATCGCATCGAGGTAATTTCCCCGATAGAAATGATAACCAATTCCAAGGGTTTTAAGATGGGTATAGCCGTTAAGCTGCTCATAGTAGGTATAGCTTACACGGGTGAATTTCTCTTCATCCTCAGGCCGCAGGACAGGCAGGCTATCGCCTCTGAAATAGCTTCCTGTCATAGCGACAATATGGGCGCGGCCATCATCAAGAAGTTTACGCACGACCTCGCCAAGGCGGTTATCGGCATCCGCAGAGGCATGGTGAAACTCATCAATCGCCAGCAGGCATTTGGCAAAAGGTTCTACCCCGATTTTATCAAAGGCAAAGCGCAACGTGGCATGGGTGCAAACCAGAATTTTGGCGTCACTTTCCATGAAGGACTGAAATTTGCTAACCTTCCCTGCATCCCCTCCGGCAGTACAAAGATTCCATTGCTCATCCACGCTCCAATCACGAGAAAACCCGTATTTTGTAAGCTCTGTTGATTTGAAGGATGAACCGATTGAGCGTTCCGGCACAGCTACTATAACCTTTTGAATGCCTTGGTTTTCGAGTTTGTCGAGACCAATAAACATCAAAGCACGGGATTTGCCCGATGCTGGCGGTGCTTTTACCAGAAGATATTGAGACCCGCGCTCTGCAAAGGCTCTGGCTTGCATGGCTCTCATGCCCATAGCATTTTGCTTCTGGCTTTCCCCTGTTTGGTCGTATGCTACCTCAACAAAATTTGGCATTTATATCACCTTTTCTAAAATGGTATTTCATCCTCAAATTCATCTATTTCTGAGGATTTATTTTCTTTTGTGATTAGCTTTTGCCGCTCTTTTTGCGGCAGCAATTCAACTTTATTAGATTTATCCCAAAACACTTTTTTTATTCTTTCCAGAAGATTTATTAAAGGTTCTAAATTTTCTGCGCTTTCGCCTATTGTCGAAGATAAATCAAGCATTCGAGAAAACAGCGCATCAACAGTTGTTTGATCCCTATCCACTTCTGATTGCAAAGAGGCGATTTTTGAAAATATATGATCTCTCTTCTTAACATCTTTAACTTCTTGATTCACAATTTTTCTAATCTTTTCCAAAAGCGATCCAATTTCAGCTTTATACGAGCTTTCTATGTATATAAGCGTCCCAACTGTTCCTTCGCCAATCCTATGTTTTCTGATGCTAAATCGTGTTACGGCATAGCCAATTTTTGCTTTTAGTTCTTCAAATTTTTCATAAAATTCGTAACCCCTGAGGCTACCACAGTCTGCTATGTCAAGATCAAGATTATATTCATCAATAAAAGCCATGATTGAGTTTAGATAGGCTCTTTCAGGGGCATAAGAGCCTATATAATTACCGTTCATGTCTGTATTTTCTCTGACATTTCTGTCGTATTCAACTGTGCCGTTGTATTCATGTCGTAACTGTCTTTCAAATTCAATGAATGCTTCTTCTCCGCTTGAGGGGAGTTTTGAATAATCAATATTATCAAAAATCATTTTTTACCCCCTTTTGCGGTCATTTTTTCATACATTTTGAACAAGTGTTCGAGGCGTTCGGTATCGTCTTTGAAAGGGCGGCCTATGTAGATTTTTTCAAGGCAATCATCGAGAGATTTGTGCGCGGCGAGTAGGTCGGCTGGCGTTGTTTTGGGATCGTAAAGCCATGCGATTGTTTTGCCAGTGTAGGATTGCCGTATTCCTAAGATATTCCAAGCATGGTTTTCCAGCTCTTCTTTATCTTCTTTAGTCAAAGCTGGGAGCGGAAATGTGTTGTAACCGAGGGTATTTGAATAGCGCACTCGTGTTTCTAGCTGGCCGCAAACGGCTTTTATCCATATGTTATGCAGTTTTGAGGCAACTATCGAAAATACATATATAGGGCAGTCATATATTCCAAAAGCCAGATTACTAATACAAGATTTTGAATCTGATAAGTCCACGGGTATATAAGGTCTATTTTCCGAGGAAACACTGGGAATAATCAGGTAGTGTTCCTGAGCAATATTCATCTCTCTAAATTGGTGTGCGCGCTCTGCCATTTTATTTGCGCCACTATCTTTGCTTTTTAATCTAAGAGCATGAACATTTTTAATGCGCTGTGCTATAGGCGGTATGCTGTTTGCGAAAGGTAGATCATCATTTTGAATCCACAAACACCACCTCTCAATACCCTTGATAAGCTCTTGTGATCCATAGAAACGTCGTATCAATTTTTCTGCTTGAGGGTATTTACCAATAAGCTCGTTTTTTTCTTCAGCGGATAGAATGAGATTACCACCATCTACAGGTTTATTGCCGTAATCCATGTTAGGCAAGCTGTTAAGCGGCTTTGATGATTTTTGAACTATAACATTAGGCATTTCAATGAGATATGCCCCAATGTTTTTTACATTACGGGCAATTTCATCATGAAATAGTATTTTTTTTTGGTCACAATTTTTTCTAATTCCAATAATTGAGCAGGTAACACCTGCGTTATTTGTTGCCAGATTACTCCATTTGAAAGATTGGTGTGCAAAACCTATTTCTAAACCCATTTTGAATATCAAAGGCCAGAGCAGAGCTACTTGTTCACCCTGACAAATCGAATTGGTCGCTACAAAAGCGCATTCTGCCTGATGTTTGGTGCAGTAGTGCGCTCCTTTTAGATACCAAGCCGTTACATAGTCTAGGTTTTTATAGTTTTTGGTTATGGGGGAAAATACCGACGCCATATCCTGCTTCTGTTCTGGATTTTGGAAAGTGCTTCCTAAATATGGCGGGTTTCCTACGATATAGGTTTCAATTTCTGGATCATTTACGGGTGGGCAAATTTCTTCCCAGTTTTCTCGCAGGGCATTGCCACTGGTGATATGACCGCCTTCATTCAATGGAAAAGGGTCTGGCATTTCTCCGAATAGATTTTTGAATCTCTGATTCATCTGATATTCGGCAATCCAGAGCGATAATTTGGCGGTTTCTGCGGCAAAATCGGCAAGCTCTATGCCATAGAAATTTGAGATTTTAACATGGGTTTCATAACGGTTTCGGATCGTGCCGCCGTCCAGATCATCCTCACGCTGGAATATTCGCATTTCGAGCTTTCTAAGCTCTCGATAGGCTATAATCAGGAAGTTTCCAGAGCCACAGGCTGGATCAAATACCCTGATTTTTGAAATGCGAGTAAGCAGCTTTTGAAGCCGTGCGCGTTCATCACGCCGTCCCTGCGCTTCCTCAAATTCTTCTTCCAAAGACATGAGAAAAAGCGGATGCAGAACCTTCATGATATTGGGAACGGACGTATAGTGCATTCCCAGATCACCGCGCATATCGGTATCCACGACCGCTTGGATCATCGAGCCAAAAATATCGGGGTTAATTTCGCGCCAATCCAGCCTTGCCGCTTCAATCAGGAGGCGTTTAGCGCGTTTGCTGAACTTCGGAACTTCAGTTTTATCGGCAAACAGGCCGCCATTAACATAGGGAAAAGCGGATATATGCGTTGAAATATTGCCCCGCTTCTCTTTCGAGGTGTTCATGATCTCAAAAAGCTGTGTCAGAAGGTCTTGGATATATTCGCCGTTATCACCGCCGTAATCTGATACAGTTTGTACGAATAAATCTTCTTTGAAACTGCCTGTATCCTCTGAAAATAAGCAAAACAAAACTCGCATCATAAATTGGTTGAGGGCATGGCGTTTTTCAGGCGTATGCCATCCAGCATTCACCTGCATGATTTCGTCATGGAATTTTGCTAAAAGTCCTGCGGCTTTAATATCTGCGCAGTTTTCCTCTACTGCCTTATATACATCTATTCCGGCTACAGATAAGAAAAAACCGAAGCGGTCACTCAATTTTATAAAATCACAATGGAGAGAATCATCTGTTTTCAAATCGAGGGCGGATACTTCCTTGCCGTCAGTAACCAATATCAATCTGGGCTTGTAGGTTTTTATAACTTTAAGGGCTTTGATTTCATCAAGTGCTTTGGCTGTATCTCCGCTTTGTATTTGGCGGAAATATATCTTTCTCTGCCAAAGCAAATCTCCGTTTATATCGGCCTTGTTTTGTGTGCCTTTGCGAAATTTATCAAGTGTGCTTTTGGGGGCTTTGTATATTTCCAGAAAACGATAGATGAATGTAGCCGGATCAAAATTTTCATTGACCAGATCACCAAGTTCTATTCCGATTTCTGCTATATTCACTTTTAGTGTTCCACGGCAATACGTTTGAGCGCAAAATAATTAGTAAGTTATGTAAGAATTTAATATCGTACATATTACATCGTATCTGTGGAAAGAAGTTTGGCAAATACTTTCTTCGCCCGTGCGCCGCCATAGTCGCGCACGGCCTTGGCAAGGATGATCCTCTCCATAGAAAGCGCCTTTTTTTGAACCTGCTTCAATACCTGCTCCCTGTCTTCGGCAAGCTGGCCAAGGTTATTTACAACATCCACCAGCAAGAATTCAGGGGTTGGTTTGGACGGAAAATGCGGTTTCATCGCAAAGCGGAATGTCCTGCCGCCTAGTTTAAACTGGCCATGCCGCTTGTGATTATAAACTACCGTTTCATTATAAAGCTGCGTCATGCCAAGCCCCAAAGCGTTATAAAGATTTGGGGAGGTCAGCAGGAAACGATGATCCTTGAGAAACGCCTCAACCAGCGTTTCATCATCGGCAGGGGTTGCGCCAAACGCGGTCATCTTCGGGCGATAATACATGCCGCCAGAGAGCTTCACCAGCACCCCTTCTTCTTGTAACTGGTGCAGGTGACGATCAACGGCATTTGACCATTGTTCAAGGTCAGCGCGGCGATAAACTTCGCCCTCCCGAAGATGATGTTTAACTTGCTCAAGCGCACTCATGGCATTTTCTCCATACTTCCACTCTACAGGAAGATTAGCTAGACTGCATGATTTTTCATTAATGATTCATGCTATTTTATGATTATGAAGGGATTGCATAAGGTTAAGCCTTTGCCAGAAGCAGTTGCTGGAACAAAAGGTCGAGGGTTCCACAGGGGCTATGAAATGCCCTTTGGCGCGTATCCAATCGGCGGACGGTTGGTCTGGGTTCCAAGGGGCACGAAGGCTCTTTGGTCTTGATGAGATCATCATGGGGGTATCGGGGGAGCTTGAAGGTTCCCTTGATTGGTGATGCAACGGCCAGACGGTGCATGGCGCAAGAATGATGAACGGGAGCGCCACGGGAGGGGGATGCAACGGGGGAGGTTTACCCTTCCCCTTGCCAAGCGTGGTGTAATACACCACACAGCTTGCGGATCGTGGGGAGGTGGTTTTTGAGGCGGCGAACCCCTGCTTTGGCGGAGTCTTCGAACCGCTTTTGTCTTTTGGTGGCTGGATAAGAAAAAGGCGGTTTCAGGTTGCCCCGAAACCGCCTGTCGAGAGAAGACTTTGCCTTATGTGGCGGCGGGGACTTTTTCGGTGTCGGCGGTCTGATAGCCGCGATAGCCGTATTTCTGGGCAAGATCTTGGAAGCTGCCGTTGCTCTTGAAACTGCGCCGCCAGTCTTTGGGCTTGTAGTACCAGCATCGGCGCTGCGGGTTCCACTGCAGCCCTGCGGATTTCAGGGCGTCCTTGTTGCGCTTGGTATCGCCGGAGACCCAAATCCAGTATCCGATCAGGGCAATGTCGAGATTGCGGAGCTTGAGAAGCTCTAGCAGCTTGTCCATGAGTTCCTGTTCAATGTCGGCCTTGTAGGTATATTCGCGCTCTTCGGTGCGCTGACCGTGGCAGGATTTCAGAGCCGCCTGATACTGGGCGTTGATCTCTTTCATCGTGTTTTCATCGCCGCCAAGGTCGGGATGGTGAGCTTTGGCAAGGTCGCGGTATCGGGTTTTGATCTCCCCCACCGTATGCAGGTCGTGAAAATATCGGATCGTATTCATGGCGTGTGCCTCCTTTTTGTGTTGATGGAGAGCCACACGGGCGAAGGGCATCAGGCGCAAAAGCAATAGCCAACACGGAATTTTGGAGCGGGCCGCGCTATTGCTTTTGCGCCGCCTTCGCCCAGCCTCCATCGTCAAACACGAAAAGGCAGGCATAGTCCCTGAACGTCTTACGAGGGCTTAGATTTTTACGAAGTTTTGCAGCGCTGAACTATGCAAGGTCGGCGCAGATGTGACTCTGTCAGCCGACCTTTTTTCTGGCGTTTTTGATCGGATTTTGATATATGTATTTGCATACACGCCACAATTCCATCATCGGAGAATTAACCGCAAAGCCGCCCAAGGGCGGCTTTTAGCGTTGGTACACTTCAGACATATCGGAAACACAACACTATGCGGGCAAAAGACTTTGCCTGCACAGGAGAGACTCATGCAACCAGACACGGAAAAATACAGAGCGTTCCTGCGTCCCCTTGGCCTTGCCAAAGACCATGAAGATGAAATCATCGCCTTCGCATGGGGCATTATGCGCGAATGCGTGGCCTCGGCTTTTAATCAGCACCCTGTGCAAGTGGCACGGACACAAAAAATCATCAACACATGGCCCAGAACGATCAATATACCTCGGCAAATTCTAAGCGATGTGGTAGACGTTAATCATCCCCAAATGAAAGAGACGTTCTGCGCCGCCGCAGGCGTGGAAACACAGGAGAATAACCCATGATTCAAAAAGCTGTCATCTATGCGCGGGTTTCTTCGGTGAAGCAGGTGACCGAAGGAAACGGCCTTGCCTCGCAAGAAACACGATGCCGTGATTATGCCAAGCACAAGAACTATGAGGTTATTGACGTGTTTCGGGATGAAGGGTTGTCAGGCAAGCTCTTGGATCGTCCGAATATGAAAGCGATGCTGGGTTATCTCAAGAAACATAAAAACGATCATCTTGTCGTTATTATAGACGACATCTCCAGACTGGCCAGAGATATTGAAACCCATATTCGTTTAAGGACTTCGATTACCGATGCAGGCGGCAAGCTGGAATCACCTTCGATTGAGTTTGGCGAGGATTCTGACAGCCGCTTGGTCGAGCATCTGCTGGCGTCTGTGGCCGCGCACCAGCGCGAGAAAAATGCTGAACAGGTCAAAAACCGGATGATGTCCAGAATGCAAAACGGGTATTGGACCTTTTATCCGGTCCCCGGATATATCTACGCTAAGGAAAAAGGCTCCGGCGGGAAAATTCTAGTGCGGGATGAGCCTCTGGCCTCCATCATTGCCGAGGGGCTGGAAGGGTATGCCTGCGGGCGGTTTGAAACGATTTCCGAACTCCGGCATTTCTTTATGGGTACGCCGCATTTTCAGCGCGACCGCAAAGGTAAAATCTATTTCTCGCAGGTCAGGGATATGCTGGATCGCGTTTTTTATGCAGGCTACATCGACAAACCCGAATGGGGACTGTCGATGGTTAAGGGCAGGCACGAACCCCTTATCAGCTACGAGACCTACCGCAAGATACAAGACCGCCTCCACGGGCAAGCCAAAGCCCCTGCTAAGCTGAATATCAATGCGGACTTCCCGCTAAGAGGATTTGTCATATGCGCCTGCTGCGAAAGGCCGATGGCCGCTTGCTGGTCCACGGGACGTAATGGCAAGTATCCCTATTACCTGTGCCGCACAAATGGGTGTGAGCGCGATGGGAAATCTATCCGCCGTGAACAGCTCGAAGGCGATTTTGAGAGCCTCCTGGCCGATCTGAAGCCTTCGGAGCATGTGTTCTTTATGGCTGCCGCCATGTTTACGGACCTCTGGAATGCCAAACGCGAGGCCGTCAAAACGGACACGGAAACATTGCGCCAGCAAGCACTCCAGCTTGATCGCAAATCCACTCATTTTTTTCAGAGGATTGCACAGAATGAAAACCCTACACTGATCGCCGCCTACGAGAACCAGATAAGAATTCTGGAAGAGGAGAAGATCAGGTTGGATGAGAAAATCGCGCAATGCGGTCGCCCTTTGGCTCCGTTCGATGAAACCTTTCGAACCGCGTTCTCTTTCCTCTCAAACCCGCAGAAAATATGGGCTAAAGGCAACCTCGAACACAAACGCGCCGTGATAAAACTCACCTTTACCAGCAAACTGGCCTATGACAAGAAAACGGGTTTTCGAACCGCTGAAACCTCGCTGCCAGTCAGGCTTTTACAGGAGTTGTCACTGGGGAGGACAGAAATGGTGGCCCTATCGGGATCGAACCATATTATTAAGTATTTGTTGTTAAACATATTATTAATTCATATTTATTGTCTTGCCCCCTATCCTGCCCCCAATCAAAGTTTTTACCACAGGTTTTTCACGCTCAATAGCTCAGTGAAAGGCATTACCGCATAACCGTCTCAATGGAAGCTTTGACGAGTAAACTCGGCAAGGCTTAAGTTCAATCCGCAAAGGCCTTTTAAACCGCAATCAGGTTTCCGTTATTGAGAAGCGTATCGGCATCAAGGCCAGTAACACCTGTGATGCTGGCAATCGTAATGGCGCTGTATGTCGTTCCGGTTCCGTCGCGGTCTACAGCGAAGTTGGTATTGGCTCCGGCGGTGGTGAAGGTTACAAAATCATCAATCGCGCTCTGTCCAGCCGTATAGCCGATCAGAAGGTCGGCAATGTTGAGCTTGTCCCCCTGCGCGATCGAGAAATCCGCCACTGTATCCTGCGCTGTGAACGCTGAGGCCGCTTCAAAGACAAACAAATCGGCATCCGCCTCGCCGTAGAGGGTATCCGTGCCCAGACCGCCTTTGAGCGCGTCATTGCCTGCGCCGCCTCGCAGAGTATCGTTCCCAGCCCCTCCGGTCAGGATATTGATCCCTGTATTGCCCGTCAGCGTGTCGTTGAAGCCCGAGCCCGTCAGATTTTCGGTGTTTGTGATGGTGTCCGATCCAGCGGCGACCGTATTCTGCGCCGTGGTGAGGGCCAGACTGACCGTAACGGCCGCTGTTGCCGAAGCATAGCTGGCCGTATCCGTTCCGGTGTTGCCGTTCAGCGTGTCGTTGCCTGCGCCACCGTCCAGAATGTCATCGCCCAATCCGCCATCCAACGTATTCGCCGCAGAATTTCCTGTAAGAACATCCGCGAAAGCCGATCCGGTGATTTTCTCGAAGTTCGAGATCGTGTCCGTCCCCGCGCCGCCCGTGTTCTGCGCGGTGGTGAGAGCAAGACTGACAGTAATGCCGGAGGTCGCGCTTGCATACAGGAGTGTGTCGGAGCCGGACCCCGCATTCATCGTGTCATCCCCGGCGCCGCCTTCTATGGTGTTGTCCGTCGAGCTTCCGGTCAGGGTATCGTTGAACGCCGAGCCGCGCAGATGCTCCATGGCTGTGAGCGTATCTGTGCCTGCGCCGAGCGTATTCTGAGCTGTGGTGAGGGCAAGGCTCACCGTGACGGCGGCAGTTGCATTTTCGTATGAAGCCGTATCCGTTCCCGTGCTGCCGTTAATGGCATCATTGCCCGCGCCACCTTCGATGACGTTGTTTCCGGTATTGCCCGTCAACGTGTCGTTAAAGGCCGAGCCTGTCAGGTTCTCGAAATTGGAGACCGTGTCCGATCCGGCCCCGCCCGTGGCCTGCACCGTAGTCGTGGCCAGATTGACCGTCACCGCTGAAGCCACCGAGACATAGCTCAGCGTATCCGTACCGGCCGCGCCATTGAGCGTGTCGTTGCCCGCTCCGCCCTCAATGACGTTACTGCCAGAGCTTCCGGTCAGCGTGTCGTTGAAGGCCGAGCCTTTTGCGTTCTCGATACTGACGAGCGTATCGGTTCCTGCACCCACAGTATTCTGGGCGGTCGTGGTGGCCAGATTGACCGTCACAGCAGCGGTCGCATTGGCGTAGCTGGCCGTATCACTGCCATTCCCGCCATCGAGGGTATCATTCCCGGCCAAACCTTCCAGAACATCGTTCCCGTCACTGCCTGTCAGGGTATTGGCGCTGGCATCGCCGGTCAGAACGTCATTGAAAGCCGATCCGGTGAGGTTTTCGGTATTGGTGATGGTATCGGTTCCGGCGCCGATTGTGTTCTGGGCTGAAGTGAGAGCCAACGAAACGGTCACGCCTGCTGTTGAAGAGGCGTAGGCCACTGTATCGGTGTCATTATCCCCGCTCAGCACATCATCACCAGCGCCACCGTCGAGGAGGTCATTGCCCCGACCTCCGGAGAGATTGTCGTTGCCATCGCCACCATAGAGGAAGTCGTTGCCAGTAATCGAAGAACTGGCAAACGTGTCATCGCCCCGCAAAATATCGGTTCCTATGCCGCCGTAAAGAGTGTCGTTCCCGGAGTAACCATAGAGCTGGTCATCCCCGTCTTCACCATACAGGGTGTCGTTCCCGGCATCATCGAAAATGTAATCATTGCCCGTGCCGCCATAGGACACATCGTTGCCCGCGCCCGCGTAAATCTGGTCAGCGCCGCCATGACCGTACATGACATCGTTAGTAGTGAGATCAGAACCTGCCACTATGCCATCAAGCCTGTCATCGCCCCCTGAGCCATGAGAGTCGATTTCAAGGCTAGAGATGCTGATAATAGAGCCATCGTTAAACTTTAAGTTCTCTGCCTTGTAAGCATTATTGTCAAAGTGACCTTTGAACGTAAGAGTATTTCCATTACCGTCCTCGATTACAAGGAATTTGGTTGTAGAGAAATGGCTGCCTGTATCACGCTTTTGAACGGTAATATTTGACAGGTTTAACCCTGCTGCGAAAAGAATGGTATCCGTTCCGGTATCCTCTTGAACAATATCGTCCCCTTGTCCAAAAAGATAAACATCATTCTTGTTTGCCCACAAGGAACCAACGTTGTCATAAGTGTCATCGCCTGATGTGCCAAACGTTACATATTCCTGAGTCAGTAGATTGACTGTCGAGCCATCTGAAAATTTTAGCGTTTGGATAATAGAGTCCGTATCACCTTCAAACTGTCTTAGAACCGTAATAGAACCCAACCCCGCGACAGTAATCAACGCATCCCATGTTTTGGGGCTGCTATACGGAGTCGATATATCTTCGTAGCGGTAATAAGTAACGTCTCCAGCAGAATATCCCGACGGCAGCAAGATCGTATTGGTTCCACCGCCTCCAACAAACTGGTCGCCTCCGGGACTGACAACAAACGTGTCGTTATTAACACTGCCATAAATTAAGTCCTTGCCCTCTCCTGCGTCCACTTGAATAGGTTGCGTTCCGATCAGGTCAATCCGGTCATCTCCGCCATAGCCATAGACAAACTGATCGCCTGTCGTGGCCCAGTTAGCGGTGTTGATATAATCATCCCCGACTTGCCCATGAAAGGTCACGTCCATTGTGGCTATATTGAATGTCGTGCTGTCAGCAAAGACGAGAGTATCGACAATTTTTGTAAAGGGGCCGCTGCCTCCCGATGGAGTATCAATCGTTAATGTACCGCGTCCTGCAATCTCTAGAAAAATGTGCCATGTGCTCACATTTGCGATCATCTGGGCAATGTGAAGAGTCACGTCGCCAACAGCTATGCCCGCACCAAATTGAATAGTGTCCGTGCTGGTCGTAAAATTATTGAAATCTTCCGCGATTACATCGTGACCTGAGTCATATATATAGATATCGTTCCCGGAACCGCCTCGCAAAATATCGTTCCCGGAACCGCCGTTTAAAATATCTGAGCCTGTGCTGCTTTGAAGAGAGTCGTTGCCGTCGCCGCCATTAACAATATTGTTGCCTGCCAAGGCATTAATATTATCATCCCAGCGCGTGCCGTTAAGGGTTTCACTGCCACTGGTTCCTGTTATTGTCTGCTCACTTAAAGTCGCTACGATCCCGCTCCAGCTTAAAGCACTTGAAGAGCTATCATCGACAGCATCCGATAACCAAGTCACTTCATTGGTCGTGAGCTGAGATATACCTTTAACTTCATTGATAAAATTGGCCACAAAATGCCAGAATCCCTGAATATCAGCATGGCCAGTTGCCCCTGTTTCGAGTGCTGCTATTGCAGCCTGCGAAAGACTTAAGTCCCCATTGAATAAATCGCGATCAGGGTCATAAGCCACTACATTTTCAAAGAGTGCTTCAGCTCCGCTTTGAAAGGCTAATCTTACGGTATAAGAGTCAATCAGACTAGACCATGTATCATGAATCGCTTCTATTCCATCTACCGTATGAGGTAAGTAGGGGGTTCCATCAAACCAAACACCTTGATAATCAGAATCAGTGCCTGATAATTTTTTTAGAAAAAGAAATTCTTGCATTAGGCCGAACACACCGTATTTCTGCTCTTCAAAAGAGATTGAGTCGATGCTACCCCAACGAAGAATTATTTCCTCTACCTCATCACGGACTGAACTAAAATCGACAAAAATATCCGAGAATGTTCTTGCTACAGAGAAATTTTGAATAAGATCAAATAATCCTCCTGCTTGATTATCGATACTCATAGAAACATAAAGGTCCGCAATTTGTCCATAACCGCGAAGCATCGGAAGAAAAAGAACATCCCCTTCGTATATGTACTCTGATGAATACACAGTGTTGTCCATGTTGGCATCAAACCATACATCTACAAGCTCTCTTGTTCCCCCACCTACCAATTCAAAACTGCCTGAATGGGTAACTGTATTCCCCTCAATGATTCTCGTGAAACCACCGCTAGAAAGCCCCTGAAACGAGTCTAAGACATAATTAGTAATGTCAATGCTTGAAATACCAGATTGGCTCAGCGTTAATAATTCGCTGCTCTGCGATACGCCGTCTTGATTAACATCTTGCCAAATGCGTAATTCAGTCCAGATCGCATCGCTGGAGCTAATTTCTCCATCAAGATTCGAGTCTAGCGCTGCTAAACGAGCGAATCCGTTCTCAAAATCTCTGAACTGAACCCAATCAGCCTCTGTGACATAAGAGATTGGGAAATTAGAACCAAACAACTCGGCTACACTATCAATAAGTCCGGACTCATCTATATCCCACGCCAACATTCCGTCTGCGGCTGCAACCCATCCAGTAGCCTCAGCAAAGCCATCGCCCCAGAAATCGAAATGAATACCAGAGTTTTGTACAGATATTAGGTCAATAGTTCCGCTTCCATCTAAGTCAAATACTAAGGGATCAAGTCCGCCTCCCATGCCGACTCCGGAACCTCCAGACTGGGTGGGCACAAATCCTATCGGCTGAAGATCGGCTGGCGGTGTATAAATGGGTTGACCTGGCCACTCGTAATCATTTGGATCGGGTGGAGAAGTGTCGTGGAATTTAGGAGTACCTGAAGTTGAGTCTGGGGGATTACTATCGTATTGATTTTCCTTCTCCTGATAGGCCTCTTTCATAATTTTATCGGCACCGTCCTCAGCAATCTGCTCAGAGTCTGTTTTATTCATAACGTCCTTGTAAACGTGAACAAGTTCGTGAGCTAAATTTCTTTCAAATGTCGTGTCATGTTGCTGATTATCAGGGTCAGTATATTTTTCTCCATCAAATACTTGCTTAGGAATTTTGATTTCAAAATGACTGTCATCATTACCTATTTCCGTTATTTCTGCGCCTTCCGCATCGGGATTGTCTGTAACTTTAATATCTATTTGTACCCCTTTCTTTTCCAATGCATCAATGGCGCGGCGAAGACTGGCCGACTTATTAATTAGGTTGTTAGTTGCGTTCCTAATATCGGAGTTGCTGACAGAGGGATGATCACTCGAAAAGCTTACCGGCATTTATATAATCCTTTTCTTTCAAGCACTTTTTAAAAGCAGATGAGAAATCGATATCGGTGAAAGAACTCGTGCCCTCATCAAAGATACAGGCAGAAAATTTATTAAGGATCGCTCCCCATTCTCGATAATAAGCTTTCTGGAAGGGCATTATTCGGCTAAATCCGGGGAGTCCCTGTGATTTAATAAGGCATAGATCTACGCTTTCTTTGATCTCAGGATCACTCTTTTGCATGTCTATTGGGCAGAAAGAGACAAGTATTTTTCTTTCCTCTGTAGTAAAGAACTCTCCGCTTAATCCCTCATCGTTTAACTTGAAGGATGTAGCGTTGTAGAAAGTATCGTTAATGTTTAAGAATAAATTTTCATAGTTGCCTCGTGATTTGGAATGTATTGAGAGACGACTGGGTACCGAGACATAGATGAATGTTTTCTTTTCAACAGGAAAGATGAAGATGTTCGCCTCTTTGGGCGATAGTACGACCGAAAAATTTTCTGGCCACTCAAAATCCTTTAGTTTCTCATTGAGTAGCTTTGAATATTCAAATGCTTTCTTGCGTCCCTCCTGTTTTTCTTCTCCATCATATCTTGGCTGAAGGTATTCAGGGTAGCCCAGAAACACTTTCGGAGGGTTTGATAATTTGTAAAGTGAGTACAAATCATGTGTTTTATTTAGTGTAAAAAGCGGGATCAGTTGTGGATGCCTTTTGTGAAGCTCTTCATACACGGAATCGTGGGATTCTCTATGTGAAATAACTGATGGTGCGACGTTGCTCTCTGGTATAAGGCTCTTTAACAAAAAATTTTCAAGATACTTTTCGAAGGAGCGCTTTATTTTTTCCTGACGACTTAACTCTAATGTCGGTTCTGCGTATGCATATCTAAAGCTAGCAGAAACGAGGAAAGCCAAAAGGACAGTCAGAATACAGCAAACAACTTTATTCATAATTTACCCTTTGTATTCTGCTTTAATCATGCAAGAACATTGAAAAAACTTACACCTCTTAATGCACTATCCATTTAAGACTAAAACTAAAATGTGTACAAACATCAATTCCATTCTGATAGCAAGATTCTGATTATCCAGTCAAAGTAATAATTCGATGTGTCATATAGTTTTCAAGCTATAATCTTGTTCAACCCCATATTTGAGTTCCGGTACTAGTGCGTCCTATCCTTGTTCCATATCTCTTTAGCCAATCCTTTGCCCTGCCTCCATGCAACGCCTTCTATCCTACGATAAGCGCCGCCGCCGGGTCTTCCATCAAGGAACGTGTTTCGCTCGGAGAGAAAAATCCATAAACATTCATAGCCGTTGTCTTTGAGATATTGCTCAAATGATTCTGCCTCAATACCTACAAATCGTCCCCCTTCGGGGCTGTGGCCGCATACTGCAGAGATGTTCCCCTTTTTATCGATATATTTTGTAGAAGTTTCATCCGCTCTTTTCAGGCCAAGCACTTTGCATAGCCATGGGCAAGGCATATAAACCGTACACCCTTCCGTCATTGCTTTATCAAGATGTGATTCCCAACAATAACGGGTTACGATTTGCGCTTTTTTGGGGCTGTCTTCTTCTCTCCATAATACCTTATCCCATTCCTCATACTGCCATGTGAAATGCCAAGGATGCTCCAACAGGAAAGGGCCGTCTGTAAAAACCAGAGGATCCCAATCTTCAAAATGCAAATCGTTGGTCGTTTTCAGTATATCAACCACCTTCATGCGGTCTGCTTTTGAAACGATCACAGCGGAAAGAAAACGAAATTCCTGTCGTTTGTACCCACGATAATCATCATCATCGCCGGGATATTTCTCTGATGTGCTGCGGTGTTCATACAAAACAACAAATTTCTTTCCGTCAGGCGCGATGCGAGATACAAGCGAAGGAAGCTTATCGCCCGGATTAACTAGAAAGGGCCATTGGCTAATATCTTTATCTTCACATTCACCCAAATCTATCTCCGGCCCCATGAGATGACCTACAAAAGCTTCCTCTTGCGCCTGTTCAATTTTCTCCGGTCGTAAAATGGTAGGGTCTATATCTCTTTCAAAGCCGATGCTTAACGGACCTTCGTATTTTCTTGAAGTGCCCCTGTAGCTTTCTGAAAGCCAGTAATTATCGGCAAGTCGGCATTGCAATTCACTCAAAGCAAGCCATTGATATTTTTTCCCTATACGCTCAACTACTGGTCTGTCCCTTGAATAATAGCCGCGTCTGGAAGGCTCCGTTTCAAAAAGCTTTTTCGTCCAACCATAACGATAAGCTCGTTTTGCAACCCACCACCTAAGTTGAGTTAAATCAAAAGGTTTTGGATCATTATCTTTACCCGATCTATCATGATAGGGTTCAACTTCATTTTTATAACGCTGCTTCTCGTCTTTAGATAAAAGTGCCAAGAGCTTCTTTTGAGCCGATTCAATTAATGGCATATTTTTTTCTAAATGCTTTTTAATCTTTATTATTGCCTTATTGTCATCACTCTTAGAGACTGTGAACAAAGACATTGATAAGTCGTTATTGGCTGCCTCTAATTCTTTAAATGCTAGTTTGTATGCCTTGTTTGGCTCTATCACCTCTTCTTTGAATCGCTCATACTTCTCTCTTGCAGTTAAAGGCATTTCTTGTGTAAGAGGCACTGTAAGAAAATGTCTTGCGCCGGGATCAATTTCATAAATTCCAAAATCTCCTATAAAGGCGGAGCATGAATTTAATATCCTGTTATCTCCTGCCTTTTCAGCGATCTTTTTAATAGCTTCTTCTTTGATTTTAAACTTGGGAGGAGACGAATTGTATGGAGGATAAGCCAGTTTTTCATTAACGCCTTTAGGTAAACGATTTTGTGATTTAGCTATATCGACCAGACCGCGGGCATAATCACGAATACGAATATGCAGAGGCGGTTTTCCGCCAGCAAATACATGCTTAAATGCAATTTCTGCAAAAGAAGAAATCCATTTTGCATCATGGTTTCTGCAAGCTGCTCCATAAGCGGCGGCATAAATCCGCTCAAGAATATAAAAATCGTCGATCTCTCCAAATTCTTTAATTAGCAAAGAAAATATATCTGGGTCGATTTCGATCAAAGAAACTAGAGATTTTGTTGCTCTGTCACGAATGATCCGGGCTGTAGTGGAGAAAGACCAAGCCAATATCAAAGCCGCGAGCTTATGAGCCTCCCCTGCGCTAACATGGCGAGCACCCTGCAAAGACCAATCAATAATTTGGTATATTGGATGATCGTCGTCTGTCTCAGTCAAAGCAATAGACCACCAAGAGTCGCGCTTGGGCATCTTTAAGCCAATCAAAATTGGATGCAAAAGATTCGCTGCATTAAAGGGATGATCCTCACAAACACTCATTTCAAGAACCAATGAAAGCTCATCAATTCCTTGACTGGG
This sequence comes from Alphaproteobacteria bacterium, assembly GCA_016699735.1. Classification (NCBI taxonomy): domain Bacteria; kingdom Pseudomonadati; phylum Pseudomonadota; class Alphaproteobacteria; species Alphaproteobacteria bacterium. The sequence continues at coordinate 429,448 of CP065008.1, read as the reverse complement.
CAGATATCTTAAAAATTCTCGCGTTCGATCAGTAAAAGCATCCTTCTTACGCCATCGAACGCTCTCTGCAAATGCCTTGGCTGTAGAGTAATTCCACCACCCTTGTTTTCTCTCTGGCAGACAGTCAATCAATTCCTTTCCGTATTTTTCTGGAATGATGATCGAAAGGGCAGAAATTAAACCGCTCCATTGACCCATTTTTTCAATGCAGAAAGCTGCAACGCCATTTTTCTCAAAAGCAGATACCGGGTCTATAACCTTTTCAAGAAGCTGGTTTGCCATCACATGATCTTGGAATCTTTGGAAGGCGAAACAAACGGACTCTTCTATAGGCAATAGAGGGTCTGGGTCAGGATTGTAAGCCGGGAAACATTGCAGAAGACCATTGCGAATGAGAACATCCAGCCATGTTGTGCCAGCGGGTGGGGCATAATTTTCAAAGGATTTATTTACAATTTCTAAAGCTTTATCGAAAGGTAACCGATCCTCTTTTTGGGCAAGCATTTCTTTTGCAATTTTTTGCAAGCTGTCCAATATGCGTTGCAGCAATCCTTTGCCAAGGGCCGGATACAAGCCAGCCATATTATTTGCTGTGGCCTTTACAAAGTACGAAAAGATAGCACTTGTTCCCGTTAAACCTTTTGGAAACTCCGCTTTTCCATCTCTTTGCAGTGCTGTTGTGGCGCTGCGTAAAAATAGAGGGTTAATAAATTCAGGATTAAGCCAAGGGGTAGCAGGACGAGAAATCCCACGTTTATCCAAATAGACGCGAGCCGCTTCTTCTTGTTCTTCAACTGTAGAGAATCCATTTATGCGTAGCCGTATTACTTTATCATGGATTGTTTTAGGAACGGCGTACGCTTCATATTCTTCTCTGCAAGTTAGGATACACGCAATATAGGGGTATTTATCTAATGCAGCTATGAAAGCAGGAAGTTCATTATACCAATAATGTGAACCTGCCCCCTCGTTTATAGCATCAATTACTATTATGGCTCTAGTTCTTGCAGCTTCTCCTGCTGCATTAATCGCTCCCAAAACCTCGCTTTCCGGAAGTCCTTTATGAATTATATCGGCTATCTTTTGTAAAGCTTGGATACCCCCAAAAAAATCATTTCCATTAAATAAGAAAACGGGCCGCCGATCTTTGTATGCCGATTCCGCAAGAAAAGCTGAAAGATGAGATTTTCCTGTACCGGCTGCACCTGAAATGATTGCAAACTTTGTCTGGTCGGCTAAAAATTGATCTCTCTCTATGAAATACGAAAACCTCCTTACTCTGTCTTCAAACTTTTCGAGATTCTGCTTAAAATAATAAAGTGAATTTGGTATTTTATTTTCCTCATTAAATTCTCGCCTTTTTTTCCAATACCAGTCTTCACTATGCGATATTTCCTCACGAATAGATTTTATTGTTTTATTAAGCTCATCTATTGGAAAAGCCACCTCGCATGGCACAGAAAAATCCAAGTCAGCTAAATTTTTTGAGAGCTTCTCTAATTTTTGGAGATATTTCTCTACTTCCTTAACGCTATCGTCATTTGCCAAATCAGGAGCTGATGGAATTTTTAGAGCTTTGGAACACAAATCAGATAGTTCTTTAACAAAAGAGGAATGTCGAACAATACCGTGTCCTATGGCCTGTGCGGTTACATTCACATGGTCTTCGGGATGATAACGCTCACCCAGTCTCGCAATCGCCTCAACGATGTGCTGCGTATACCAATCCTCAGTAAATTCTGCTGTATCAAACCAAAATTTTTTTATCCCCTGAGCATTAGGTTTCGCCAGCCTGTCAAGGATCTCGGAAGCTGTCCAAGTTTCAAAAGCAACGATTATGCCCTTTGCAGCGGCCCAACCTTCCCATTTCTTCTTACGCTCTTGCCAGTGTCCCCATCCTGTTTTGCCTTGGCCCTTTTTACCTTTCTTGTCAGTAAGGTCGCATGGAAGGGCGACAACATAGCGTGTTAGGGTAGGATGCGTATCAAGAGCTTGCTTTACGGATTTGTCTATTTGCGCCCAATCAATCTGCCCTGATTTAAGGAAAAATTTGGCTTGATAACCTATTTTTGTGCCATCCTTTTTCTCCCAATAGGCTTCTACGCCGCCATCACCACCTGCGCCCTCTACTCGCCGAAACTCTAAAGACTTTGTAGGCGTATCTCTCCGTGCGAGCTGGCATATAAACTCTTCAAATCCGGCACTTTGACCGCCTTTATATATTCTGATTTTTGAGAAATCGACCATCGAAATAGTCCTTCTTAAAGGTTTCAAGTTCATTTTACGTCTTATCATAAAGAGCTATCTGCTTGCTGAAAAAATGTGCTAGTAATTTTGCATGAAGGACAGAAAATCTGACCTTCTGGGGCGTTTCAACCTCTTCACATGCGGCCAACAGCATCGGGCCGTTACCAGCGATGCCTTCTCGACCTGTGGTCGGGGAGGCGGCGGAATATAATAGCGCTTGCGTGAATACGCTGCGCCGTTCATGTGACGGTTGAAAACTCCCCGGCTTCCAGAGAAATCTGGAGGCCGTTTTTACAACAAAAGGGGAGAAAGTTATGAAAAAACTATTACCATCATTATTTACTGTCATTTTTCTAACTGCGTGTGGCACGACAGGCCCGGTTGATGTGACAGCACTGAATAAGCCTGTTCCCGAAGATAAGGCGCGCGTCGTTATCACCCGCAACACCAGCATGATGTATCTGGCCGCGACTGTGCATGTTCGGGCAAACGGTGAAAAAATCGCCAGTCTGGGGCGAGGTGGAAGCGTGGTCCATGAGATTCCTCAAGGACGGAATACGCTCTCCGTATCGACGCCGACAGCACCCGGACAATTCGCCCTGACATTCAATGCTGATCCGCAGAAGACCTATAACTTTGAAATCTCACCGCGCGGCAGTAACGTCATGGGCGGTTACGGCCTCGGCGTTCTTGGCGATGCCATTCAAGCCAGCGTGAGCGAGCAGTCCGGTTACTTTCAGATTCAATTGAAAGACGAACAATGATCTGGATTTTTGGAATTTTACAGGTCATTTTTATACAGATTGGCTGGTGGGTTTATAACTCCTATTTTATCCAGCCTAGACACAATCATCCCGCAATATTCTGGAATCCGCTGTTACGGACGCTGCTTATCTACGGGCCTACTGTCGGGATTGTGGGGCTGGTAATTGCTGCTTTCTTCCTGACATCTCATCCTTGGTTTTTTCTTGGTTTTACCCTGATCTTATGGGGCTTTGGGGGACGTAAGAAAAAGGCTTCTGCTCCGGATTGCATCATTATGCCTGTACTGTCCGAGGAAGGAGTAGTAATGGAAGCTGTTTCAACAGACGAACTCCTTAAAGACATCCGTGCTTTTAGGCATGATTCTTCACAGAAGAAGAAAAATGGGGCTAAGGAGGACTGATGCCTTGGGAAAATATTGGCAGCGTCGATACAGGTGAAATGCCTGATGATGAGGCGTGGATTCTTTTGTGCCTTAAACTCGCTAAAAATTACGTGCTGTTCGTATGCGGCGAGCCGCCAGATGACAGCAAACTAGAAATTATTTGGCATGAGCATGAACTGGCAGATCACCCATCTCTTGGAGTGTGGTACGACATGGAAGAGCCATGCAAATACTTCCGTGCCTGCGAAGATGCATTGGACGCTTTTAACCAGCACGTTTCATGGCTTGATCTGAAAGAGTTCTGGAGAAAGCACGCTGATGAAGAAGATGAAAGGGAAGAGGATACCGACGGAGATTATCCCTTATAAGCTGGACAGGATATCCTTCAATGTAGCCAGTAATCTTCTGGCTTCGGCATATTGTTTCTTTTTAGTCCCTGTATTTCTGCCGTGAATTATCGGTCTGCCTGTCGATTTGCCGCCGTGCATCCGGCATCGGCCGTTTTTCATCGAAGGATTTCGGCACGGGTTTCCGGTCGTTCGGCAGTTCGCCCCGCATTTATGATGTTGGGCTAGAGCTGTTCTTGCCTCGTGCATGGGGTTATTCATTTTTCGATCACACTCCCCCTTCATTTTTTACTGCCCCCCCTCCCGCAGACATCTAAAGAGCCGTTAATCACGGCCTGTCCACCATCAGATACCTGCACATGTTGCACAGTCACGGTTTGCTGACCGCCGGTTCTGATGCGGTTTATAGTTAACAAGCCCTTCTGGTAAGTCTCCATCAGCCGTGCGGACGTGTTGAGTAGACGGCATTTTTCAACGGGATCGCGTGTGTTTCCAGCCTCGGCCATCAGATCAAGGCTCATCCTGTGCACAGCCGCCATCTGGTGTGCCAGCATTTGCTCCGCCCCGTTTTTGGCCCCTAAGGCTTCTGCAGTATCCAGAGCCATATTTAACACACCGTTCTTGTGCGCCAGTTCCACACGGTCAAGGCTTGCATCCACGTTAATTCGATCTGCCTTTTTCAGGGAAGGGCAAGAAATCAGGGGATTGCCTTCCTTTTGCTGAACGAATTCCCCGCCCACTCCCTTCACAGGAGTTTCTGTCAAAATCAAATAAGAATCAGCAGCTTCATCCAAATCAGCTGCGATCTGCCTACTAAAATTATCATCGACGTTAACAGCAGCATCATCTTCCATTTTCTTAGCAGATAATTTCATGGCCACCGCTTCTGCAGTATTGGTTATTTTCATATCTGCGGGTAATTTCAGCATGACATATCCTATGTAAAATCCAAGCTGGAAGATGCTCAAGATGCTCACATTCTAATCGTAGGCATCTTGAGCCTCTTCCAAATCAGGCAACCTCCACATCCAAGAACCGTTTTGACCACCTTTCTTGGATTTAATGCCCAGTTCTTTCTTTGCCCGTTTCAATGTAGCGTAGGAAATTCCGGCTTCTTCTGCCTGCTCCTTAACTTGCTGAGCAGTGCACCCAATAATACAAACATGCTGCAAAAACTCCTTTGCTTCCCCCAAGGCGCCACGATCTTGTAAATTGTTGCCAAAATTCAAGACATCGTCAGCAGATTCCATAACTAGATCAGGTTCAAACACAATTTTGCTTGTGCTGATTCCTCCCGATAAAGTTACGGATTCAATAGAAAATCCAAATCCCGTTCGATCATCACCAATGTTATTCTTAATGGGCAGAAGCAGGCGGCGATCAGGCTCGTTTTGATCCTTTGCTACTACAAAGGCCCCTCGTGCCGCAGCTACAAAAGCCAGCGATCCAGTTACACGCTGCAATGCCTGCCTAGACTGACTTTTATTAAGATGCGTAACTCCTATAACGGCAATCTTATGTTTGGCTGCCAGATCAGATAAAGGTGCGAGTAATGCACGAATATCCGCGTTTTTGTGACTGTCCGTTCCGCCGAGATAGGCACTGATTGGATCAATGATGAGTAAGACCGTGCCACCGATTTCTCTTAAAAATGTCTCAAGATTCTTAATATCCCGCTTGAGATCAAAGCTTCTTTCAGAATTCTCGTGTTCGGGGTCGTAATTTTTAACGGCATTGATAAGAAAAACTTTATTCAAATCTGCCCCCACAGCTTCTAACCTTGGCCTGATCGTGTCAGAGGCATCATCCTCTGCTGACAAAAATACGACATTACCTTTCGGGCAAGGTTCATTATCCACGGGCCAAGCACCGCCGTTTGTTACTACGCCAGCCATACATGCCGTAAGCTGCGATTTTCCAAGACCGGGATCACCAGCCAAGATGGTTATCTTTCCTCTGGCAATCCTATTTTTCCAAAGCCATTTAATTGGCTCAGCTTTAACCTCTGAAAGCCGGCAATAAGAAATATTGCTTTCCGGTGGCTTAGCATTTTCGATGATTTTCTTAACTTTATTCATGGGATTTTTGATGCGACAAATCATTAAAATCACCCGCGTTTGGCGGAACAGCGAGATATCCATCAATATAATCGGCGGCTTCGCGTGCTTTGGTCAGGCCGGGATTGCCTTTTGTATGAGCGTCATTATCGGCGCACAAAATAATCTTGTAAGTGGGGTATTTGGCTCTTAAAGCCACCGCCACAGCAGTAAGGTTTCCAGAATCAAAGGCTACCGCCACAGGATAACCTGAAGCCTCATATATGCTGGCGGCGGTGGCAAAGCCTTCGCAAACGCAGACCGAATCCAGCGGGCTTCCTACGAGAAAATAGCAGCTCTTTTTCCGCCCATCGGACAGGAAACGTTTGTTCCCATCTTCGTCGATGAATTGCAGGCTGTGAAGATTCCCAGCGCTGTCGCACATAGGAATAACCAGCAAGCCCTTATACAAGCGCAGGCCGTGACTTTTAATGCCTTTTTTCACCAGATAGAGGTGACTGTCCGGCGCTAGGGGCGAGGACTTCCAGATCAGCAGCGCCTGATCTCTCGCAGCTTGCCTCCGTTCGGCTTCCTCGGTTTCGCGGGCCTTTTGCGCCTCGATCATGCGGCTGCGGTTTTGTTCCCTCTGCGCCTGTGTCAGTTCCCTGTGAGGCTTTGCGCACCATGTTTCCGAAATGCCGCGCTTCCAGCATCCGAAAGCACCAGAAGGCAGGCCGTCTTCATATAGAACATACCAACCGTTTTTTGAGCCGGGTTTGTCACCTTTCACATGAAAACGACGCAGCTTGCCGTCTGGGATTATCTTATCGTTAGTGTTTAGGCCAAGCTGATCTAGTGCCTTTTTAAAGCATGTAATACTTCTCATGGTCTTATGCTTGATGTTATGGAATTATAGGGCTGAAGGTTGTTTAAAAAATCTTCAAGGTCTTCCTTCAGGATGATGGTCCGCTTTCCAATCTTGCGGGCTTTTAATTCACCGGAGTTTATTAGTTGATATAGCTTTGTTCTGCCTAAGCCAGTTGCAGCACGGGCTTCTTCTATAGATAAAGAGATTTGCATTTATTACCCCATGTAAATGTCAGTGAACGCACCATGCGTTGCATGAAATCAAATATGGGGAATTACAGAGTGACATGCCTAACGCGATGTCACTTTTTTTTGATGTTTTTAGATATCCAGTTGCTAGAGGGATGATCCTCTAGGTGTCTTCTTATCTGCCTTTTACTTATTTTTTCTTTAATTTTTTTATGAATTAGGCTCACAATGTTGGATTTTGCCTTGCCTTCGTATAAAAATTGTGATGCTAGTGAGTGAATTTCTTGTTTAGTAGCCTTGACTTCTATTGTTCTCTTTTCATGATTCTCTTTTAAAACTCTGCTTTTCTTAAGTGCTGGTGTTTTATATTTTTTTGTTTGTTCTTTGAAGTATTCTGCCAGCCTAAAAGCCGCTTCGTTACAACACAAGCATTGATGCTTTGCTATCGATTTACATAACAACATGGCGGTCGCTAGAGTGTGAGGTTCTCCGCTTTCCATAATGATGCTTGTTATCGGTTCATAGTTATCTGCTTTAAGTTTATAAAAAAGCTTTACTGGTGTGTCAGCAAAGCTGTCACACTCCCAAGCTTCAATGTGCTTTGGAACAGTATCGGCTTCTAAGGCTATAAGCTTTTGTCTTTCAATATAAGCTTTGGCAGGTTCTGGATCAGGCTTCTTCGGTCTTAGTCCAAGCTCTATTAACACTCCTATCATTCCGGCTGCCCTAGGTGGATAAACCCCATGTTCATTTTTCCACTTTTCGAATATTTCATATAATTTTTTTTTGATATTTATTCTTTCAGATTCTTCTAATTCTGCTAGCGTTTCGGATGCTAAAAAAAAGGGATCGGCTTTATTTTTCCTCTCTGTGGCCATGGATAACTATGCGCTCCTTATCTTAATTATTCCTACAACCATTTGTTCTTGTTGAGAGTTTGTATCCAAATAATCTGCCCATACCTGCATCATCTTGCGGCGCTGGGGAAGAAACTGCGTCCGGTCGTAAGCTTCCCCTAGTGGGTTTTTGGTTTTATGCGACAGTTGCTTTTCTATGACTTCGCTATCAAAGCCCAGCGTTTCCCGTAGCAATGTCCGCGCCAAAGCTCTTACGCCATGCGCTACCATGCTTTCACCGAATCCTAGTCGTTTTATAGCTCTGTTCACCGTTCCATCGCTCATGGATTCTCTTGGACGGATTTGCGAAGGAAAAACGTAATCGGTATTCAAGAATCCGGTTTCATCCTGTTGTTCTTTCAATATTTTTAAGGCTTGCTTGCTGAGGGGCACGATGTGCGCTCTCCGGCTTTTCGTGTTTGGTGCAGGCATAGACCAAATTCCCTGCTCCATATCTATATCGCTCCAGCGGGCTTGCCGAATTTCCCCCGGCCTTTGAAATGTCAGCAAGGAGAGCCAGATTGCGCGGCGTGTGCGCTGATATAGGCGGGCTTCATTACGATCTAGTGCCTTTAGAAAAGGCCCAAGTTGCTTTTCCTCTAAAGTGCGGTAATGCTCTGTTTTGTGGGTTTTCAGGGCGCCTTTCAGATCCGCAGAGGCATCCCGTTCACAGCGGCCCGTCTGTATCCCGTATCTGAAAATCTGCCCTGCCACCTGCTTGGCGCGTCCAGCCATATCCAAAGCCCCAGATTTTTCTACTTTCCTTAAGCACTCCAGAAGCTCTGGCGGCGTGATTTGCGATATGGGACGATGCGCGATATGCGGGAACAGGTGCAATTCAAGCAGCCGCTTGACCTTATTCGTGTATCCCTCGCTCCAGCGGTGCGAATGAGTGTCCAGCCACTCTAGAGCTAAGGCCTTGAAGGTGTTTTCCGCATCTCTCTTGATCTGGTGCCTCCGTTCTCTCTTTGCGTTCGCGGGATCTATCTCCTTTGCAAGAAGCTTTTTGATCTCGTCTCGTCCTTCCCGTGCCTCGGCCAGCGTAATGAGGGGATATGCCCCCAAGGACAGGCGGCGCTCTGTCCCTAGATAGCGGTATTTCACGCGCCAGAGTTTGTTGCCATTCGGCATCACTTCCAGATACAAACCCCCACCGTCAAAGCGCTTGTATGGCTTCTTGTCCGGCTTGGCGTTCTTACAGGATGTGTTTGTGAGCTTCATCTTGCCCCCTGTTTTTTCTGCTTGCCCCCATATCTTGCCCCCTAATTTTCGGGCTGTAAACGAATATCTGCGAACAGAAAAGAATGCAGAAAAAACTAAACCCCTTTATTTACAAGGGGTTTGCGGTCAATCGTGGTTGCTGGTGAACGTTGCTAACAGGTAAGTTGGTGGACCCTATCGGGATCGAACCGACGACCTCTTGCATGCCATGCAAGCGCTCTCCCAGCTGAGCTAAGGGCCCTTTTTGAAAAGGCAGGGGTAATGAGTACTGCGAAAAGGGGGGGATTTCAAGCCAAAAAACGGCGCCGATGAGGGCGCCGTTCTTAATTTTCAGGATTCCGGCCGATTTCAGGCGGCCTTTTTCAGCAGGTCGCGGATTTCGCCCAAGAGGACCACGTCCGCGGGTGGCGCGGGAGGGGCGGCGGCGGCCTTGTCCTTTTCTTCCTTCTCGGCGGCGGCCTTGATCTTGTTGACGCCCTTGACGAGCATGAAGACCACGAAGGAAATGATCAGGAAGTTGATGACGGCGTTGATGAAAATGCCGTAGGACATGACGCTGACTCCGGCGTCCTTGGCGGCTTTCAGACTGGCGTAGGAATTGCCGTCGAGGGCCACGAACTTGTCGGCGAAGTCCACGCCGCTGGTCAGCACACCGATGACGGGCATGATGAGGTCGCCCACCATGGAATTGACGATCGCGGTAAAGGCCGCGCCCATAATAATCCCGACCGCCATGTCCATGACATTGCCGCGGGCGATAAAGTCCTTGAACTCCTTCAACATAGTTAAGCCCTCCTCAAAGAGTTATATTATCGTTTTGTGATGTAGAAAGGGGCAAATTAGCAGAGGCGCGGATTTTGTCAATGCGGTTGGGGTGGATGACGCTGAAAAGAAAAAGCCCCGCGGCGGGCGGGGCTTTGTTCGGAATTGTTGCGGATTAGCGCTGGTTCATGAAGTGCAGGATGTTCTGGAACAGAACGATGAAGCTGATGTAGAGGTTCAGCGCGGCGGCCCATGCGAGGCGCTCCCCGACTTCCGCTGCTACACCAACCTCCATAGCATTTGCCATATCGTACATCCGTTTCATTTCCTGGGTCTGCCAGACGGTCAGGCCGGAAAAGGCAACGATCCCGACACCAGCGATCAGGTTTGACATCATGCTGCTTTGAAACAAGAAGTAGTTCAGCAGCCCAGCGGCGAACAACCCCGTGATACCCATAAACAGGAAGGTTTTCATGGGTGAGAGGTCGATCTTGGTCGTATAACCGAAAATACTCAGGCCTGCGAACATCGCCGTGGCTATAAAGAAAGCCTTGGCGACATCGACCGCGAAGGTCATGTCTTGGCCCGCAAGGACAGCGATTGTCGAAAAGCTAATCCCGTACAAAGCAGAAACTGCATAGAAGGCCAGCATGAGTTGAGATGATCTCATCTTCATCGGATTAAAGCCGAACCATAAAATGGCCACAGGTGCAAAAATAACGATCAGCTTTTGTGGACCGCCTAGAAAAAGCTGAAGGAGTGTCGGTGAGCTTCCTACAACGTAGGCGACAAGAGCGGTCAGAAGTACGCCCGTAGCCATTTTGAAATAGATGTTATTCAAATAGTTACGCAGGCCGGCATCGAACTCTCTGCCTTTTGCGCGTTCTTTGGACAGGTAAGAAGGTTGCATTTTTTTCTCCAAAAATTAAAACCTTGCCGTTTATACACCCTATTCTATCACATTACAAAGAATATGCGAATAATTCGCAGAGGGTGTTTTCTGCTGTCTTATTCGTGCCGCTCCTGCAAGGCGTTACAGGTTTTTCAGGGTTTTTGGCACCAGAAATTAACCATGGAGGCAAAGGTGCGCGGGTTCTTTTTCTCGAAGGCGTCCCAGCGGCTTAAATCCAGCGCCTCGGGGTCCGAAGGGTTCAATTTACGATAATTTTCAAGGACGGCCAGAGGCAGGTTAAAGCCCCTGAATTCAAGGCCGAGGGTTTCCAGAGCCTGTTTGATTTCCGGCATGCTGAAGCGCGTTTCCTGCACATGAAAGAACATATCGCGGCATTCGGCGGTGGCGTAATAGTCGATCATGCCGGAGAAGGAGTCGAACAGTTTGCGGCCCAGCCATTTGGGGGCATTTTTGCGGAAGGTTCGGATATCCTGCGGCGATGCTCCGAGATTGTGTCTGGCTATGATCTTCTGCGCCTCGATCAGCGGGGCGTGGGCGATGCGGCTGTAGAGGCCGATCCGCATGATGCCGCCGGGTTTGAGAAGATCGCGCAGGACTTCCCATCCCTTCAGCGGTTCCTGCATATGATGGAGGACGCCGGAGCTGGCGATGAAATCAAATTGATCCTTGCCCAAAATGCCAAGGCCGAGAATGTCCGCCTGTTTGAAGGTGACGTTGGAAAAGCCGAGATGTTTTGCGCGGTCGATGGCGTAGGAGAGGCTGGCGCGGCTGAGGTCCACGGCCAGAATTTCCGCGTCCGGGTAAACGGCGGCGAGTTCGATGGCTTCGCGGCCCGTGCCGCATCCGGCCACCAGCATTTTGGCCTTTTTGCCGCGGAATTGCCCCTCCAGTTCCTCGTGATAGGGTCTTTTGGCGAAGTCGGTCCAGCGGGGATAGGGAGACTCTTCGTACTGGCTGCGGACTTTTTGGGAGACTTCGTTCTCCACGGGGACGAGGACGGGGACGGTTTTTTCAATCTCCCTGAGGCGCTGCGGCTCAACGATCTGCTGGTCCACCAGATCCTGCAGGACCATGGGGACGCCCGCCCTGGCGATTTGCGGCGCGTTTGTCAGAGAATGAAGCGGGATGTAAGCGCCCAGAAGGGCCAGCAAGGGATAACCCTCCGATGACAGGCGGTCTTCGCTTTCGATCCGGTGTTTGAGTTTTTGTGCCGATTTTTCCTCTTCGGGGTCACAATCAAAAATGTAATCGGTCTTGAAGGCGTAGAGCGCAAGGTGGGCGGCGATATGGGTGAAGAGGTCCGGGTGGCCGAAAACGCCGCGGTTGTTGAGATTATCCAGCATGAAGCGGCGCAGGTGCGTGAGAAGACCCTCGAATTCCAGATTCTGGAAGCGGATGCGTTTCAGGCCGGAGAGAAAGAGCGGATCGACGAGGCCGACGTGGTTTTTAAGTTTTGAGAAGATTTTCTGAAAGGCGCCGTAATCCTTCGCCCCTACCAGTTTCAGGGGTTCGGAAAAGACGGGGTCGGCGGTCAGGACGCTGATCCATGTGCGGTCGATGTTACTGAGATCGATGCCGGGTTTTTGCATACAGTCGATGAGCAGCGGCTTAAGGTTCGGGATCAGTTTCTTGAAATGGAAATTCGTAGCGATGGCGATGAAACGGTCGCGGTAGGGGATGTGGTCGGGTTTCGCCATGATCGCCCGCATATAGAAGTCCAGCGCCTGCAGGCCCAGATTTTCCTTGATGAACAGATCGCCGGCGTTGGCGAGGGCTTCGTGAAGCGTTTGGTCAGCCTCTATCGCCTCCTCGTAACAGCCCAAAGCGCTGTCCGAATCGCCCTCGGCAAAAAAGATTTTTCCGAGTTCGTTAAAGGCAATGGGCATTTTTTCCTGTTCGAGGATTTCGATGAGCAGGATTTTAGCCTCCGCTGTTTTGCCTTGGGAAATCAGCGTTAGCGCTTTGCCGTATTTTTCCTGCGCTTCGGCGGAAACGCTCGGGGGCTGGACGGAAACGGGGGCGGCGTTCGTCATGCTTCTTTATATCCTGCGTCCACGGGTGAGCCAAGGGTTGGGTCTTTCTCCCTGTTCTTTTAGCGCCGCGAAGGCTTCTTCCTTCGGGGCGGGGCCAGTATGCGGAAGTTCAGGGACGGGGGTTCCGGTGGTTTCGGAAATCGCTCTGATCCTGGCCTCTATCGGCGGGTGCGTGGCGAACAGGCCGAGAAACGGGACGTGGTTTTCGATGCACATCATGGCTATGTCGTCGGTGGTCTGGGGGATGCGGTCGCGGCCCGCAATCCGCATAAGGGCGCGCATCATGGCCTCGGGGTTTCGTGTGAGTTCGATCGCCCCGGCGTCGGCCATATATTCGCGGTGGCGCGAGAGGGCAAAGCGCATAAGAAGCGTGGCGAGGTAGCCGAGCCAAAGGATGATGGCGATCATAAACACGACCACGACGATGCCGCCGTTATTGTCCCGGCGGCCATGGGTGTAGAAGACGCGATAGCGGATGCTGCTCCAGACCAGCTGGGCCGCAAACCCGAACATTCCGGTGAATATCACGGTGATAATCAGAAGGCGAACGTCGCGGTTGATGATGTGGGTGAGTTCGTGGCCCAGAACCCCCTCCATCTCGTCACGGGTCAGGGAGTTCATCAGCCCCCGTGTCACCGTAATGCTGTAGGACTTCTCGTCTATGCCGCTGGCGAAGGCATTGCGGGCGTGGGTTTCGATGATTTCGAGGCGCGGCATCTTCATGCCCCGCGATATGCATAGATTTTCGAGGAGGTTATAGAGCTCCGGCTCATCGGTCCGGCTCACCGGGTGGGAATGAGAAAGTTTGCGAATCATCGAGGTGTGGAAAAACCATGAAATGGCAAACCAGATCAGAACGACCGTCAGAATTGTGGGCCAGTATTCCATAAGGATGGCGTTGGCAAAGGCGGTTGGGTCGGGCTGAGTGTTATATTGATGCTGCCCCTCCATCGATACACCAATCACAAGGCTTATCGCCCAGACCATGATCATCAGCAGGACCGGATAGAGGACCAGCAGGATGACTGACCGGAGGTTATTGTTCCAGATGTGGGATTTCAGACCGACCGTTGCAGCCATTGCTCAAACCCTGAAGGCCATATCGAATAATGCGGCGTTAAAACTTGACCACCGGCGCCTTGTGGACCGCGGCTTTCTCCGCCTCATCCAGTTCGAAGAAGACTTCCTTCTTGAAGCCGAAGGAGTTGGCGATAAGAACGGCCGGAAACTGCTCGGTTGCGGTGTTGTATTCGGCGGTCGCGCTGTTGAAGAAGCGGCGGGCGGCGGCGATCTTGTTCTCGATGTCGGAGAGTTCGTCCATCAGGCGCTGGAAATTCTGGTCGGCCTTAAGCTGCGGGTAGTTTTCCGCCACCGCCAGAAGTCCGGCAATCGCACCACCGAAAAGGCCTTCGGCCTTCATCCGGCTCTCCGGGTTGCCGCTTCTGGCCGCGCCGACCTGAGCCCTAGCGTTGGTTACGTTTTCAAAAACCTGCTTTTCGTGTGCGGCGTAGCCCTTGACGGTTTCCACAAGCTGGGGCACGAGGTCGTAACGCTGCTTGAGCTGGACGTCGATATCGGAAAAGGCGTTGTTGCGCGTCTGACGCAAGGCGACCAAGCGGTTGTAAAGCATAACCATTACAAGCGCCACAACGACGATGACCGCCAAGACAATCCATTCCATGACCTTAAATTCCCTTTTCCTAACAAACGCTGTGGGTTATCTTAATGATATCGCAAGGCTTTGTCTTCAGAAAATAAAGTGACCGGCAGAAAAAATCATGCCTCTTTTTACGTCCAGAGAATTTGCCGCCGCCGCTGCCTCAGGCACGGACTGGCGGGATACGTCCAAAGCCGTTCTGGAAGAGCTTGAAAGTATCCGCACCGAGAACGACCAGTTTAATTTCGGCTTTCTTTATATCTCCGATATGCTGGCGGATTTTGCGCCGAGCATTCTTAACCTCTTCCGCTCGGTTACGCATATCGATCACTGGATCGGGTCGGTCGGGATGGGAGTCATCGGCACCGGGCAGGCGTTCGTCAACCAGCCGGCCATCAGCGCGCTGATCGGGCATTTCCCTGAGGACGAATTCTGCGTTTTTCCGGAAACGGATGAAGAGGATTCCGATTCCCTTGCACGAGCTTCCGGCCGCAGCCAAAACAGGGTTAAAAAATGGCTGGACGCCCATGCGCCCTTCCTTGTCTGCGTTCATGCCGACCCGATGGCGGATGACGACCCGATGGCCGTGCTTGCCGATCTTGATTCGCTTTCCAGCGGGTTTATCGTGGGTGGACTGACATCCTCACGGTCGTATCACTACCAATTCGCCAATACGGTCTGTGAAAACTCCGTCAGCGGCGTGTTTTTTTCCGAAAAAATCCCCGTTGCCACCTCGCTTTCGCAAGGTTGTCAGCCGATCAGCCGGTTTCACACGATTACCAAAGCCAGCGGAACCACGGTTTATGAACTGGACGGGATCAGCGCCCTGTGCGCCCTGCTGCGCGATTTGAAAGGCCAGGGTGCCGAAAGCGCGGATTCCGCTCCGTTTCCCGACCTTCGGGATATGGAATCCTCCGACGATGTGCCTGAGGAGCTTCTGCCCCTGTTCAGCGGGCATATCCATATCGCTCTGCCGATTTCACAATCGGACCAGAAGGACTACCTTGTCCGCAATATCATGGGGATCGACCCCGCCGAAGAGAGCCTGACCCTCTCGCAAAGCGTTTCCGCCGGGGAAACCCTGCTTTTCGTGCGGAGGACGGAGGAGACGGTGCTGGAGGATCTGTCGAAGACCCTGCTTGGGCTGCGCCAGAGAATCGAGAATGAACGCGGGTCTTTCACACCGAAGGCCGGACTTTATATCTCCTGCATCGCCCGCGGGTTCGCCGAAACCCCCGAAGCCGCACAGAAAGAGATCGATGCGGTCCGGGAGGTGATCGGGGACGTACCGCTGACGGGATTTTATGCGGGGGGCGAGATTAACAACGCCCGACTTTACGGCTATACCGGGCTGCTTATTCTGTTCCTCTGAAGAAAGAATTTGTACTCGTCCGCCGATCCCGCTATCTTAGGCCTTGCCTCAATTTCAGGGAATTTTCAAGACGGAGCCCCTATGACCCCTACTCGCCGCATCAGACGCCTTGCCCTTATCCTTGCTACGACCATGCTGACCGTTTCAGCGCCCTGTGTTTTCGCACAGGAGGAGTTGCTGCCCACCATTCCCGATCCGCTGAAGAGCCTGGTCAACGAGGGGGCGCAAATCCGCTTCCTTGGCCGTGATGAAGGCGCGGAGGGCTGGGTGGTCATTAAAAACGGCGTGGAGCAGTATTTTTATGTCCTCCCCACCGGTGCTTTTATCACCGGGATCATGTTCGATAAACAGGGCAACGCCCTGACCGTGCAGCAGGTGCAGCGCTTACGCGGACAGGGGGACGACCTGCTTGACCGTCTGGCCAGCGAGACCCCCAATAAACCTTCTGAGGCTTCGCCGGATAAAACCAAGTATGATTTCAAAACCCCGTCCGAGCAGTTTTTCTACGATGTCGAGAACAGCAACTGGATTGCCTTCGGCAAGGCCGGAACGCCCGTTTTCTACTCCTTCATCGATCCGCAGTGCCCGCATTGCCATGAGATGATGAAGGAACTCAAGCCCTTGCTGGATGAAGGGAAAGCGCAGGTTCGGCTGATCCCCATCGGGTTCCGGCCAGAGACCGAGGCGCAGGCCGCCTTTCTTCTGGCCGCGCCCGACCCGATCGAACTCTGGTGGCGCAATCTGGACGGCGATACAAACGCCCTGCCCGCCAAGAGCGAAATCAATACGCAGGGCGTTCAGCGCAACCTGTCGATCATGCAGGCGTGGAAACTTTCCGGGACGCCGACCCTCATTTATCGCGCCAAGGACGAGAGCGTTAAGATCATCGAGGGCAAGCCGAAGAACGTGCAGTCCCTGATCGGCGATCTCGGGGCAAGGAGTTAATTTTTTGCGTTTTTCGGATTCAGGATGACCCCCCGCTCGGACCTGCTGCTTTCTTTGCTTGAAAATCTGGGCCTGCCCCTTATTCAGGCTGTCGACAGCAGTTCCTGGAAGTCTGCCCCGGACCCCGCTAAGGAGGCCGAGCGGCTTAAGGATTTACTCGCCGCATCCAAGAGTCTGGGTCAAGAGTTGCGTAAAGCCCTTCACCTTCCTGCAGACGGCGATAAAAAATCAATACGGATCGCCCTGACCGTCCTTGCCGCGCAAATGATCGCCGCCCATCAAAAGAATTCGGGAAAAGCCTTTTCCGAACAGGATGTCCAGAGGGTTACAAAAGGATTCGAGGCCGTCCTGGCTTTTTCCGATGATCTTATTCCCGAGGAAGAGAGCCTTGAACCCCTGCGCAAGCTTGGCGAGGATTTTGCCCTCTTCGGCGGCTATCAGATTCACGTTCATCTGCTTCATGCGTTTTTGCCCATTATCCGCGCCGTCAGTATTTTTTCGTTCGGGCAAGCCGGGAGCAAGATGGTCAAGGATATTTGTGACAAGCTTATCCTGCGTGCTACCGAGTTACGCGGGAAGCTTTTCGGAGGTGGGCTTGACCTTAATCAAGCCCGAATCGCGGAGCTGTCCCTGCTCCGCATTCTGGCTTCGCTTTACGCCGACTGCCATATTTCCGAAACTGAACGTTTCATCAAACTTCACGAATCCGCCCGGCTGGCGATTCAGCCGTCCACGATCTGGGATCTGTTCGAGCAGAGAATGCTTATGCTTGAGGCTCTGGCGACCAGCTTCATCCCGCTTGCCCAAGGGGGGGATCCTCAGGCTTCGGACAGTGCGCCCCCGGAAACGCCTGCGGTTCATCTCTCTGCCGTAAACGAGAATACCGAAAGCGATGAAGGTGGCGATACAGGCTCAGGCGGACAGCCCTCGGGCACCCCCATGGCTTTCTTTAAAAAATGATGACGGCTCGTATCGCAGATATATATAATGTGGCGCTGGTGCTTTTTTTTACGAGAGATAAAGGATATGGCCGCAAAAGAGCTTATGACCTGTCTGTTACTGGCCGCGCAGACTTATAATGTGCCGCCGGTTCTGCTCGCGGGTATATATAAAGCCGAGGGTGGGCGTGTGGGCCAGGAGGTGGCCAACACCAATGGAACCCATGACCTTGGGCCCATGCAAATCAATACGCTCTGGGTTCCGGTCGTTGCGAAAAAGTGGGGTGTCAGCAATACAAAGGCCCGCAAGGAGCTGCGCGACAATGCCTGTACCAATGTCAGTGTTGCCGCCTGGATTTTGAGGAATCATCTGAGTGAAACGCAGAGTCTCGGACGCGCCCTTTCCTATTATCATTCCCGGACTTCTTATTATGGTGAACGCTATCAGGACCGCGTTGTGGGGATTCTGAGGGGGCACGGGCTTCTAAAATCGGAGCGTTAACGATTTTTTCTGCTCCCGCCGTTTTGTTAAATTTTGGCTGAAATCCGCGGTTCTGTTGAAAAATTTGTGGAGATAGTGTGGGCCTTTCGGTAAAACTCGACTTGATCTTTACCGTAAAGTGCAGTTATTCTTGATTTGGAGTATTATTTTGTCTAGTATTTCCAATAGACTAAGTTGTCTTATTAGGGTTTTTAAAAGTTATGTCACGTAAACAGCTCTCTCTCTTGCTCTTATTCAGTATGGTTTTGGTCACAGGATGCGAGTCCTCCGATGCTGCTTTCAGCGGCGGAAGTCCTCAGCTTGTCGCCTCCCCGGACAAGGTCACTGCCATGCTGGCCGAGTCAGCAGACCGGGCATCGACCGCCTTGGAAACTCTGGCGGCTGTCGAGCGTGCCAGAACCCCGGCGACGACCGTTTCACCGATCGATAACGTCCCGCCGGAACTTGGACGGGCGATCACGGTCAACTGGGTCGGACCGATCGAACCGATTGCCAAGACACTTGCGGATCGTGCGGGATATGGTTTCCTTGTCCTCGGAAACAAGCCCTCCACGCCCGTGGTTGTCTCGATTGACGCTGAAAACCAGCGCGTCGTCGATACGCTACGCGATATCGGCCTGCAACTGGGTATGCGCGGCGATGTCAGAGTTGACGCCAAGAGCCGTATGGTTGAAATCTATTATGCTCCCAATGCCGGACTTGGTGGATAAGAAAGGCCGATTGACCTATGCGTAAGACCCTCAAGATTGGTGCCTGTTCGTTTCTTCTGCTGCTGGGGACTTTTGGTTTCCCGAGTGTTTCTTTCGGTATGCTTCCCACTGACGAGGATAGGCCTCTTGTTGAAAGCGACGTCGAGCCTGTCGATATCGAGGTTCTTTTGGGCTATGAGGTTGAGGAGGATCCAGACGATGACACGGCTCTTCCCTTCGATATCCGAGAAGATGCCTTGAAGGAAGCTGCGATATCTTTTGGAGCCCGTGGTGGCCTAGCCAAGAGAACGTGGGAGATTCGTAAGAATCTTGACACCCGTGCACGCTACCTTGATAAGGTCTACGATTTCGAGCAGCTCCTCGTTGCCGCGCCTTCAGGCTTCAAGATCGAGCCCCCTATCGTGACTGAGGCCATGAACGCAATGATTGTCGATTTTTCTGGACAGGAGGCTGCGGTTTCCGACCGGATTTACAACATTATCAAAAATGCCCGTATCGTCTCGGCTCCCCGGAACTGGCGTCAGTATCTTGAGCGCGAATGGGGCGAGGTTATCCCCCCTCCGGCCATTCTTTTGCCCAGAGATGACGATGAGAGGGTTATTTGGGAAGAACACGTACGTAAAGGTTGGAAAGTAGGCTATGAGCAGGCTGATGAGATTTTTAACGATGATTTGAGCCGTCTGACCCTTGATTTTGAGGGGATGGTTCGCTACAAGCTTTTGCTCGCGCAGGGCATGGTTTCTCCTCCTTATGCGCTTCAGGTTGACCGCGGAGTGACAGGTGGAGGGGAAGAGATGAAAGTTGGCGACCGCGCCGTCCAAATCACTGGAGTACCAGAGTTTGTTACGGGAGCGGACCAGTGGAAGCCCGCAAACCAGTAAGCCTTCTTAAAAAGCAGGACAGTTTCGCGCAAACCTGGCCGGATGAGCCCAACAGGTTTACAGAGGAGCATATAGACAAGTTTCTCCTTTGGTGTGTAAAGCAAAACTCCTCAGATATCACCATCCAGAGCGACCGCCCCGTTTATAACGAGATACATGGCGTTCTCTATCCCGCGACTTTCAGGGATGTTGATGCGGCCGATATGGGTATTTTTTTGCAAAAACTCTATGGCCCGGAGGCTCGCGCCCGCCTTGCTTCAGCCAAAGACCTTGATGTTTCTTATGAAATCCGACCTGATCGCTATACAAGGATCCGTTTCCGGGTCAATATCACCGCCGTTCTCTCCCGCGGACGCGATGCCGCGCAGATCACCATGCGCGCATTGCCCAGCGAACCGCCGACGATGCGCGATCTGAATATCGAGCGGGAAATCATCGATGCCTGGGCACCGCGTCAGGGGATTGTCATTATCACAGGACCGACGGGTTCCGGAAAAACGACGCTTCTGGCGGCAGGAAACCGTATGTTGCTCGAACGCCCTAAGGGCTGCGGTAAAATGCTGACATACGAAGCGCCGATCGAATATGTTTACGACAGCATTCACAGTCCGCGCTCCCTCGTTTCCCAGACTGAAATACCTCGGCATTTGCCGAGTTTTGCCCATGGAATCCGTAACGCCCTGCGCCGTAAACCGGAAGTGATTCTTGTGGGAGAATCCCGGGATCGCGAAACGATCAACGCCTCCATCGAAGCCGCGCAGACGGGCCATGCGGTCTACACCACTACGCACACACTCGGTGTGGCCAACACTGTCTCGCGTCTGCTTTCGACCTACGATATCAGTGAGCGCGAGGAGCGTGCTGTTGCTCTTATGGAAACCCTAAGGCTGATTGTCACACAGGCGCTTGTGCCGCGAGTCGGCGGCGGACGTTGTGGTGTGCGGGAGTGGATGCAGTTTCCCGACGATGTACGTGAAAAGCTGATGGATATGCATTTTACAAAGTGGTCCAACGAGATCCAGCGTATTCTCAATCAATATGGCCGGAGTATGCAGAAATCAGCTGAAATCGCTTTCGAGGCGAAGCTCATTGATCGCCGCGCTTATTTATTATTGTCATCAAGCACGGGATCAGGTTAGATTTTTTGGAGTTTTTTGTATTTTTTTATAGGGTGCTACCGTGGTTAAAGAGCTAGAGAACCTTGAGGCCAAGATTAATTGGCACTGGCGGGACAGTATGAGAACTGTCCGATTTTTGGGCTTTGATGGTCGCGTTGCGTTTATGATTCCCGTGTGGCTCTTTTATCTTAGATGGTCGACAATAATTATTAGCTTTGCCGTTTTCTATATTTTTAGGTTTCTTGAGAATAAGGGGCTGTCTTTACCCTCTGCTTTGCGTGCGTTACGGTCCTGGATTGTCGGAAGGGAACGTCCGGGCTTGGTAAAGGCTTGGAGGCACCGTTTTATCGATTGGGGTTAACTCCAAACTAAATATCTCCTGCCTTTCCTTTATTGCAGTTGTTTTTTGTTGGTGTTAGCCGTCTTCTTATCTCTTGTTTTTTCAAAGATTTAACGATATTCTCTCTTGTCTGTCCGTCGGGGCTTGGCTTTATGTTTTTTTGGGAATAATGAGATGTCTGTAAGAACGAATCGTTTTTTGACTTCTACGTGCCTTGGTTTTCTGGCTTTTCCACTTTTTTTGATTCCTAGCCCTGTTTTTGCAGGATTTGAATGGACTCCGCCAGAAAGGCAGGTAGCCGCGCCGCTGCCGAAATCCTCTTCGACACAAGACTTTTCAAGTGAATCAAGCGGCCTTCCCGAGGTCGGAGACGTTGAAATTAGCGAGGAGCCCGCACACCAAGTTATTGAAGATGTGCAGCCCCCGCGTACTGATGGGCGTCTAAAGGTCAAAGTTATCACCCCCCACGATGAAGCTAGTACCCAAGAACGCGGCCTTGACTATAATGGTAGCGTTGCTGAGCCTGTCGTTATGAGCGCCCCCCTTGTTCCCAAGTCAGAGGGTGTTGAAGCTGCACCCGAGCCGTTCCCAATCACCGAAACGCATCAGGGAACCGGCACGGTTATGCCTGAACCCGCCGAGAGTGTTTACGAGCCTGCTAATAAAGAACCTCCTCCGGGGCTCAACATCAACCCTTATCCGCTTGAGGAAGAAGACCATACCGAGCCTGCACTTACTGCCGCTCCTGCCCAGCCGGAAGAGATTACCTGGAAAGGCGGGGCTTTTGACGTGATCGAGGGGTTCGGGTCCGATATGCCGCTGGCTCTGGCTCTGCGTCAGGTTGTTCCCGCCCAGTATGCGTTTTCGTTCGGCCGGGGGGTTAATCCCGGGTACCTCGTGTCCTGGGAGGGAGGCAAGCCCTGGAATCTGGTTCTGGACGATATGCTCCGGCCTCTCAATATTAAGGCTTTGATCCAGGGCAATGTCGTCAAGGTGGTTTCGGGTGCAGCACCTGTTGCCCCCGCGCCGGAACCTGTTCCAGTAGCCGAGGATAGCGCCGCTCTTGCTCCTCTGCCTGAGGCTGCCCCACTCGAGACTCCGGAAGCGGAGGTTTTGCCCGTCAAGGCTGACAAGAAGGCTGAAAAGCTGAGCAAGAAAGAGGCCGAGAAGCTGGCTAAAAAGGCCAAGGTGCTTGAAGAGAAGGCCGATGAGGAGACCGCTGTCGAAGCTGCGGTTGCTGAAGAGCCTGTAAAGGTTGCCTCCGCTCCTGAGACTGCGCCGGAGCCACAAATTAAGAAAGCGCCCGGACGCAACGTCATTCTTGATCCCGGCGATGTAAAAGCCCCTGTTGCAGATGAAGCGCAAAAGGCCGAGAAATCGGATGAGGAAGAGATTGAGGAGGTCATTCTGGCAAAGGCTGACGAACCTGCACCTCCTGCCGATGATGCTCTGAAAGCCGCCAAAGCCGAGGAAACAGAAAAGCCTGCGCCCTCCTCCCGTTCGAACGAGCAGCTGTTCCAGCCCCGGATCTGGGAAGCCAAACAGGGATCGAGCCTGAAGGAAACTCTGGATAGCTGGTCCAAGCAGGCCAACGTGCCTCTGCAATGGAATGCCGAGAAGGACTATACGCTGAGCAGCAATATCCTGATCAGCGGGACGTTCGACAATGCGGTTAAAGTTTTGTTCGCGCAGGCTATTAAAAACGGCCCCTCGCATAACCTCAAGACAGGGTCGGACGCTGCTCTGGTCATTGATGAGGCCGCCAGCGGTTAAGCTGTTGAAAAAATTGGCAAAGCCCCCGCGGACTTGCGGGGGTTTTTTGTTTGGATTGGCTTTATATGAAGTTGACCAGTGAAAGCTGGCTGACCAGGGCTGTGACCCGGAAGGTGGCTTCGAGCTGGACCTGCAAGGTGTTCAGCTTGAGCGCGACGTCGTTGGTGTCGGCATCCTCTATCCCTGAGACGATGCTCTGGAAGAGGTTTTTCTGGTCGACGTGGAATTCCTTGGTTTCGTTCATGGAGACGCGCACCCCCTCCATATCGAAGCGGATATTGTCGATTTCATCAAGGGAACGGCTCACCATCTCTGTCAGTTCGTTGTAGAGGGTGTAGAAGCTTTCCTGCTGCTGCGCCAGAGTGTAACCGGGGGCGCCCTGCACGTCGGGGGTTCCGGGGAATACGCCGTCCTCGTAGGTGTCGGCAATCGGCGGGAAGCTCTCGTTTTTCAGGAAGGAGAGGGCCACAAGGATATCCCGGAAGGGGTCCTCGTTGGCGTGGACCGTGTATTCGAGTTCCGAATCATCATCCACCCGCACGAATACGCGACCCGCGTTACCGGCGCTGAGCGGCGCGGAGTAGCCAATCACGCTGTCGGTCAGGGCGTCCGGGTTGCCGGCGGTCGCCGTGCGGTCGCGGATATCAGCCAGAAGCTGGTCGGTCGTAATCGTGCCGTTTTTCCAGCTGGTCAGCAGGGTGCTGACCGCCGCGTCCAGCGTTCCGGTATCGTTCAGGGGCGGGGTCAGGGTTTCGGCCCCGCCGAAGACGTAACGGTCGCCGTCCTTGCTGTTGATGAGCTCGGTCATGTAGTTGTAGAGATTTTTCGACAGGTCGATCAGCCCCTGCAGCTCCTCATCGGAGGTGGCGGAGGTCATGCCCACGGCGACCTCCTCATGCACGAACGGGGTCGAGGGATCGTCATAGGTGACGATCTCGCCCAGCTGGTGGGTGCCTTGCTGGACGAAGCCGATAAAGCCGTCGGCAAGGTTATTGCCCTGCGCCTGGAACTCCTCGATCGAGGAGAGCATGATCTTCAGGCGCGTATCGGCCTTGCCTATGTTGCTGATATACGAATCAAGGGAGACGATGCTGGAGCGGGAGCGAATTGTGGTCAAGGCATCGGTTCCCAGACCTGAGAAACTCTGGCTTTTCTTGCCGGTTGCCAGTTGGGTGGACAGGTCGGAAAAAGTGGTTTGCTGCTTTTTGATATTTTCTATCTGCCTGAGCGCCTGACCTAATGTCGATATGCCTGTCATCGTTTCTCTCCGTCTATACGACTCTTAACAGTTCCTGAAAAATCTCGTCGATCGCGTTGATCACCCGTGCCGAGGCGGCATAGGCGGTCTGGACCACGATCAGGAATCCCAGTTCCTCGTCCAGATTTACGCCGGAGCTGTCCACCAGTTCCTTTTCGAGCAAACCTTGCAGGGTTTCCTCATCCGCACGGCGCTCCTTAATGAGGTTCAGCTCCTGCCCATGCTGGTTTACCATCTTCTGGGCGTAGTCCTCCAACGTCAGGGCACCGACGACTTCGGATTCAATATTCGCCCCCGGCCCCAAAAATTCCGAGCGGAAATGTACAAAAGAGCCTGTGCCGTTTTCGGTTTCAGAGGTATAGGGGACGTCCACGATGGGCGATTCGTCGTTGATCGCGCCGCCGGAGAGGACGGAATAGGTTCCGAAAAGAGCCGAAACGATGTTCACGCCGTCATCAACAGAGGCGCGGCCTGCAGCCGTGCCCGCCAGCGCCGCCGAATCGGTCTCGAAGGGGCCGCCCACCAGCTTGATATCGCCGCCGAAATCGGGGGACACGAAGCTGCCGCCTGGACGCAGAGACAGAAAACCATTGGCATCGGTCTGGGCTACCAGACCGGGCACGGCGTTGAGCTTGGCAAGGATGTCTGTTTCCGTATCCGTCGGTTCGATAGTGATTCGCACCGCAGCGTTGTTTCCGACGCTCACGTCGAAGTATGGGTCCGTGGCTTCCTTGAGTTCGGGCTTCAGGCCGAGGAAGGCGAAGCCCGTATCGGAGAGGGGCTCGGTACCGCTGGCCAGAGTCTGGATGTTGCCGCGGCTCTGGATGAGGAGTTCGCCGTCGGCTCCGGCTGAAACGCTGGCGCCATAATCGGCCACGGCGTTAGCCCAGTCGGCGTCGGCCGTTATGTGGTTGATGAGATCCTGCACCGCGCCGCTGCCTGAGACCGCCACGTTTCTGAGGTCGATTTCGATATCGTAGGGGCCGCCGCCGAAATCCGGGTCATCGAAGCGGATGATGAAGCGGTCGGTTTCCGCGCCGCCGATGCCGAACACGTTCGTGCCGCCGGTGTTCACCAGATCGGCGATGCTGCTGTAGGCGGTTAAATCCACACTGCCCGCGAGCTGGTTGCTGGAGCGGAGGCCCAGCCAGTTCTGGAGGGTCGTCGCACCGGTCGCGGCAGCGCGGATATCGACCGAAGTCGCCGTCACTTGATTAACTGCTTCCTGAAATTCGGTTCCCGAGAAAGTAAATTCCAATACGCGCCGGATCACCTCGTTCGAGCCGGGAGGCAATATGGCCCCGTAGGTGCCCTTCTGTAACAGGCTGTGGTCGTTTACGATACGGCTGTTCACCTGAAGCAGGGCGGAAAAGCCAACATAATCCACCGGATCGGCCGGACTGACGCCGATGTCGGGCGGGTTGTCGGACGGGATACCGCCAGAGGAATCGGTGAAGAGCCTCAGCCCTTGCGCTTCGAACCGGAGGGCCAGCTTATGGGCCAACTCGTCGATCTGGGCCATCTGTTTGGGGAAAATCTCGTCCCTGAGCTGCAGAAGGCCGCCCAGTCTGCCGCCCACCGTGCGGGCGGTGATGTCAAGGGCCGAAGGATCCGTGTTGGGGTCGCCGACGAAGACGCCTGCCGCCGTTGCCGGGTAGGCATTATTGGCCGAGAGGGGCGAAGGATCGAAGGTGAGGAGATTGGGCTGTTCGCCTACCAGTTCGGCCCCCTCGACTGTCTGGACGACGAGAACGCCATCGCCGCGCCGGAAAAGGCTGATCTCTATGAGAGAGGAGAGTTCCTTGATCGCCAGATCGCGGCTGTCCTCCATGGCTGCCGATGTGTTCCCTGCGGCCATGGCATAGCGGACCTGCTGGTTGAGTTCGGCGATCTGCTCGAGAAGGTCGTTGATGCTCTGTACGACCACTTCCGCCTCGGATTGCGCGTCGTTGCGTAAAGTTGTGATGTAATCGGATAACTCATTGATTTTATTGGCCGTATCAGCGGCCTGATCGACCACATCGGCGCGCAGAAACCTGTCCTCGGGCGTATCGGCCAAGGCCACGAAGGATTCGTGAAGCTTTGTCACTTCTGAGGCCACGGAAATCCCAGCACCAGGTTCGCCGTGAAACTGGTCGATTCGCTCCAGATAGGTTTTCTGGACGTCATAGAAACCCACTGCGCTGACCTGGGTCCAGAGATCGCGCTCCAGGTTGATATCCACGTTCCTGATGACCGTGCGAGCCAGAACCCCTACGGTTTGACCGCCGACCGATTGCGCCGCCTGCGGCAAAATTTTCCGGGTATAGCCTTCCGTGCCAACATTAGAGACGTTGGCGGAGATGGTTTCGATCTGTTTCTGGTATATTTTTAGGCCGGAAAGCGCGGCATCCAGTCCTGAAAGACCCATAATCTACTCCGTTGCAGCGGCGCGGCTAACCCGCGCTTGGCCGACGTTATTGCCGACTCATGGAGGAGATATGCAAGGAGGGTGCCAAGAAATCAGGTTAGCTCGGACGCATAGACATTAGAGGTCGCTCTTCTAATTTCTAAGAGTCGGCTGCTCATCCTGAATGTTCTTGAAAATTCTTACGGTATTGCTTTCGATGTGAGTTTGAAGGGCGTCCTCAACCAGGAGCCCCGTCAGCATTTCGCGGCGCAGGGAGGAGTCAAACCTGTCTCTCATACTCATCAATCCAATTGCATCTATTGCAGCACCTATTCTATCGACGTTCTCTGGTTTGTCATAAAGATTGGTATAAAAGTTCGGGCTTTCATAAATTTTCTTCGTCAGAACCTCCATCTGGGCATAGTAGCTTGGACGTTCGCCTAAATACGCATGGATTTCTGCGTCAGTCATCCCGGGTAAGCCCAATTCCCGTATGAATGCCTTCATAAAAGTCCAACCCGTATTTTCCGTTAAAGCGGGGGCCGGGGGTGGGGGAGGTAGTATATTCGGAGGCCAAGCTCCTGGTGCAACCGTTGCCTGTCCCGGGGGCGCACTTGTCTTCATTCCAACAATATTGATAAAGCTGTTCTGAGCCGCGGCGACTATAGAGGCATGCCTACGTGCGTTATATTGGCTCACAGGATTTTCAGTAACGTCGTTGGTTTCCATAGTGTCGAAAGAGTTGGGCATATAAAGATTCAATGCAAGCGCAAAAATGTCCTCTTCCTCATTTGTCAGTGTCCCATCTGCAAAGTTTGCATCTAGAGTAAGCTTGCTATCAATCGTGCGGAAGAAATCAACATCCTTATTAAACCTTTCCCTTTGGGCAGGAGTCGCGGCAGTCAGGGTTGAACATAAAGCATCCAAACTGTCGTTGTTGTCCCGTGGATTACAATATTTTGTTGAGAACTGATTGATGCGGTTTAAGACAGATTGTTTCGAACCTTCCCCCGCACTGTCGTGCTGCACACTCAGAGCCTCATTCAAAAGAGCCTTATTCAGAGCCCTCATGTCCAACTCGAATGCACGCTCAGAATGAGCAAGACTTTTGACAAAGGTACCAAAGCGACATATCTGTTCACTGGGGTGGTAATCCTTGTGGGCGCGGGCCATAAGCTCCTGGAGCTTCCGTTGTGTCTCCAACTGCATCTTTGCATCGAAGAAGGTTCCAATAATGAAAGCCTGCTGCATCATGACCGCCGAGAGTTGCTCGGTCATCATGATCATAGCCGCGCTGTAACGCGCCTGGACGTCCGATACACCGTCTGCGGAAGGGTCACCAAACAAAACCTCCACAACCGGCGGTTCACGATCAACGTCACCGTCATTCTCCAGATTGTAGTTTTGGAATGCCAGTTTCATGAGGTTGCGGTTTTTGCTATCCATGGTATTGAATAGGTTGTCTCCAGCAAAATATCCCGCCCAATCAGCGCTGGTTTCGTGTGTGTTGCTTCCATCTGATACAAGAATTTTTGAAAACTCGGCCAGACCCGATCCTGTGTATTCAATCCCTCCCGTCTTTCTGTCCAGTTTAATTAGAAAGTTGACAGCAGAATTGTCCGTTTGATTTTGCTGTGGCCCGGACTGTATATCAAACCTATAGGCCAGTTTCCCTTCCTTTTCAGGAGTTAAGTATGACGATGTGTCTATTTTTATACTTCCAGACTTATCAAATTGCTTGTTTCCTTTTTCAATAATTTCTCCATTGCTAAAGATTTCGTAGTTCAGAGTCGCATTTGGATTGAAATGGGATAGATTTAGATATGAATCGTTCAAGCTTTTGCTGGAGTCGAAATAAAGTGACGAGGCTGCAAAAAAAGTAACACAGATCGCCAAGAGTGAAGCGGCGGCTAAGACTTTCTTGTTTTTTTTGCGTTTTTCAGTCATGTCAACCATCCTAGAGATAAGTTATTCAGACGCAGTATGGATATCATCGATAGCGTCCTCTATTTCGTTTTGAAGGTCTTCCACGGCCAACTCCAACAAGATAGACAGAGACGCCTCCGTTCGCAGATAACTCTTGAATAAATCGAACTTTTGAATCAGCCCTATTGCCTGAATGGCAGCGCCCTTTCTTTCAACGTTCGCAGGTTTATCGTAGAGGTTGGTGTAAAATCTTGGATCCTGATAAGCTTTTTTTGTCAGTATCTCCATTTGCGCGTCGTAACTTGGGTTATTCCCCAGCAACGCTGTGGCGTCTGCAGCCGCCAGTCCTAAATTCTGAAGAAACGCCTCAATAAAAGTGCGTGAGCCGCCTGTGCCCTCTGCCTTCAACCCAACTATAGCGTTGTAGCTTGACTCTGCGACACTTAACTGCGCCACACGGGAACGCATATCCAGATAGGCCTGCTGCGCTCCGTTTACCTCCCGAGTCGGGTTGTTCTCAAGCGTTTTTGCGTTAGGCCGATCGTATGTATCAAATGCATAAAGATTTTGAGCCAAGGCAAAGATATCTTCCTCATGGGGCGTTGCGGCACCGAAGTTCGTAAGGTTTACGTTGATCGTCCAAGGGTGTGCAATAGTCCGAGGGAAGTCGATATCCTTGTTGTACCTTTCTCTTTGTGCGGCGCCAGCACCCGTCGTACAAATCAAACCCAGCGCATCGTTGTTGTCCCTGCGATCGCAGTAGGTTGAGAGGTATTGGTTAACCCGACTTTTGATATCGCTTCTCGGGCCACCAAAAGCCGCAACGTTCGCGTTACCAAGATTCCTGTCTTGCGAGCGCTGGCTTAGAGCGTATGCCGCCAATTCACCCCTGCGCTCCGTTGCAGCCAAACTTTTTATTCTCGTTCCGAATTCGCACATCTCGATGCTGGGATGGTAATCTTTATGGGCCTTTGCCATGAGTTGCTGAAAAAGCCTTTGGGTTTCCAACTGCTCCTGAGCGTCAATAAATGCCCCTAATATGGTCATTTGCTGCATAGCGACCGCAGCCAGCTGCTCAGCCATCGCCATCATAGCCGGAAGAAGATTTTCCTGCCAAAACTCCCAATCCATGAAAAATATCCGGTGAAGTGTGAGTTCAATAAAAATATGAATGTTGATGTTGATCCAATTCTCGATCCACGCGATCAGATCATCTGGAAAAACAACGTCTGTAAGACAGCTGCAGCAGCCGCAACAGATGGCCTCTGCCTTTTTTACAGTCACAGGTGCCGTACAGAGAAAAATAACAAAAAGAATAAGAAGAACTGGCTTCTTAAAGTATTTTCTCATCGTTACAAAAACCATGATTAATCATCCGTTGTATTAGCGGTCTTTATTTGATCTTCAATCTCTCGCTGAAGATCCACCACGGCTAGTTCTAACAAAACTGCAAAAGATGCCTCGTTACGGAGGAAGCTTTTGAAAAGATCAAACTTCTGCATTAGCTTTATTGCCTGCAAAGAGACCAATTTCCTGTCTACGTTGGCCGGGGTATCATACAGGCTCGTGAAGAAGTCAGGGTTTTGATACACTTTCTTGGTTAAGATCTCCATTTGGGCATAGTAACTCGGGTTTTCGCCTATGAGAGCCAAAACTTCTGCAGCAGGCACCCCAAGTTCCGTCAGGACTGGCTCAAGAAAAATTCTTGCGTTCATGGGTACTACGTTACCCCCCGCATCCAAGGCTGTACTTCCATCGGATTTCATCGCCGCTATAGCGTTATAACTGTTTTCAGCTACGCTACGTTTTGCCACGATAGAGCGAAGCTCCATATACGCTTGCTGCATATCGTTTAAGGCCGGGTGCCTTGGATCAATGTTATTTGCCAGAAGTCGGGCCGGAACCCGCGGGAAAACATTGTGTGAGAAAAGGTTGCTGGCCAGGGAGAGAACGTCCTCTTCCTCAATATTGTCAACTGCAGGAGGACCAGCAGCCGATAGTGTTGTATTCGTGAAATCCATTTTTATTGTCCAAGGAGAATCAATTACAGAAAAATAATCGATGTCTCTGTTTAACTGCTGCCTCTGAGCTACGGTAAGGCCCGCCCAAGCAAGAGCTGAACAGTAAGTTGAAAGTGCCGTATCCCGGTCATGCTCGTCGCAATATTTTGCTGTGAATTGAGCCAAGCGATTCGCTTTATCTATATCATTGCCGTAAGTGGCAGATTGATGAGCGTTGCCCAATTGACGGTCCTGGGAACGTTGACTGATTATGACGGCATTCACCTCAGCCTTTCTTTCCGTCGCGGCCAAGCTTTTAATCATCGTCCCGTAATAGCACATTTCCACGCTGGGTATGTAGTCCTTGTGGGCTCTTGCCTGCATCACCTGCATGAGCTGTTGCGTCTCCAACTGTTGCTTGGCATCGAACAAGGTTCCTACCGCCATAACCTGCTGAATGGCCACTGCAGTAAATTGTTCGGCTGCCAGCATCATCGTCGGCAGGATGCTTTGTTCCCACATTTCGTGAACAATAAAACGCTCCAACCTGAGAAACTCTTCATTCAGCTTCTCATTGAAATCGTCTTCTGCCTCTTGCCATACAAAAGGATCTATAAGCGCAAGCAGGGCAGCACAGGAACAGCAAATCGAGTAGGCCTGGCGTGAAGGGGTTAGAAGAAGAGATAAAACAACAGCAAAAACCAGACTCCGTCTAAAAGTCTTTTTGTATTTCGATTCGCCGTTTAGCTTCAGAAACTTGATCATCATGACAGCATATTATCTCAACTGTTTAATCTCTCGCTTTTTGTGTGTTGATTATGGTGTTGTTAAGGGCCCTGAAATCGTCCCTTGAATAGCTTGAGAGGAGAACCGAAAGAATCATCTCCTGTCTCAGTTCGCTTTCAAAAAGGACCCTATCAAGCATCAGGTCTATTGCCTTCATGGCGGTACTCTTGCGTGCAATGTTAGCGGGCTTGTCGTAAAGACCAGAGTAGAAGTCAGGATTCTGGTATATCTTCTTTGCTAAAACCTCCAGTTGTGCATAGTAGCTCGGGTTCTCGCCAATAATGGCGTAAATCTCTGAGTCAGGGGTAGCCGGAGGCATCAGCTCTTTAAATGCCGCCGCTAAAAAGGTCCGAGTCAAGGGTGGACCACCAGAAACAAGGGATGTATCCGATGTTCCGGCAGACTTCATCCCTACAATCGAGTTAAACGTATTCTGCGCCACACTTCGCTTTGCGGCGACGCTGCGAAGATCCAAATATAATTTTTGTCCACTTTTGCTTCTTAGTTTCAAACGGGACAGGTTACGCGAGAGGACGCTGTTCCCGTAAAGATTGGCGGACATAGAGAATACATCCTCTTCGTCCGCAGGGGGCGGAATGGCCGTGGCGCCTTCAAAATTAACTTCGAGTGTGCGCCTTTGGTCAATTAACCGCGCATAGTCAATATCTATATTTTTTCTGGCCGGATTCGTCGCCCCAGTCGTTCCGGCCCCTCCGGGACCGTCATGATCACAGGCCAAATCCAAACCGGTTCCTGGCCCCCCCCAGTCATTATCCTTAGGATCGCAGTAGGTTCTTACAAACTGCCTCCATCGCGAAGCCTTGTCTCTTTGTACAGACTGGGCTCCGGTCATATTTGCGTTGCCAAGCTGCCGATCAAGTCCAAAATCTGCCAATATCCGCTTATTAAAAAGGCCGCGAGCTTCGGAAGCAGCCATACTTCTGGCTGCCGTCCCCATCCAGCAAATTTCATCGCTGGGGTGGTAATCCTTGTGAGCTTCGGCGTGCAACTGCCAGAACAGACGTTGGGTCTCAAGCTGATGCTTTGCATCAAGCATCGCGCCTACAATTTCCATCTGATACATCCCCATGGCGGAGAGAAACTCTGTCATTTCCGCCAAACCAATAACCCAGAAATCCTCGAAGAAATCCTCGACGATCCAGTTTATTTCATTGTTGATATGGTCTTCGATGTTTTCTTCAATGATGAGCTCAAAAATCTCAGCGATAATCTCCGCCAAAATGGGCACAATGATGCAATCTATAGGGCCGCACATCCAGCAAGGAATACAAATGGCTTCGGATTCCCTGCTTTTCATTGTCAGGGTTGAACCTGCCAAAACCGAAATCATGAGAAACACCAAGAGAAACTTTTTTAAAACAGGCGACAATTTTAGACCCCACCCCCGCGTCATTTTGGGGCGAGCAAAGCCGCTTGCTTCTGACTGAAGCTTGCCCTCTCCGGTCATTTTCGCCCCCCGGTTGCGTTTACCACCTGCTTATTGGCCTCTCTTTGGGCCGCCCTTATTTTACTGGAAAGGAGAACTGAGACCACCATCTCTTTTCTTAGCTGACTTTCATAAATCGCCCTGTCAAGCATCACCTCAATAGCCTGCATCGCCACGTGTTTACGCTTGATGTTAGCCGGTGTATCGTAGAGATTGGCGTAAAAATCGGGATTCTGATATAGTTTTTTGCTCATGATTTCCAATTGGGAATAATAGCTCGGCTCTTCACCCATATATTCGTATATTTCTTCGTCAGGCGTAGATAGAGGCATAATCTCCTTAATGATCGACCCAAGAAACTCGCGGACCTGAGAACCGGCAGCCAAATTAGATCCCGTACCGGCCGTTTTCAGACCTATTATACTGTCGAAAGAATATTGCGCGACACTGCGCTTTGCTGCAATGCTTCTTACCGCCAGATAAAGCTTCTTACCATTATTCGACTGGGTCTTTTGCCGAGAAAGATCTCTTGTAAGAACCTCGTGGCCAAAAATATTTCTTGAAAGAGCCCAGACATCTTCCTCGTCATCGGTCATTGTGGCATTTGAAAGATCTATATTGAGCGTCCTTGGTGCCTCCACCAAGCGGGTATAGTCAATATCTATGTTTGTGCGCCATGGATCTGTCGCGCCCTTGGGCCCCCCGCGATTCGCATCAGGTCCGGGGAAATCGCCATCACGATCACAGGCGTATTCAAGCCCGGACAACTGGCCGTAAAAACTGCCCGGCGGATTATCAGTGGCGTCTATTTCAGGAGGCAGAGCAGAAGGAACCAGCCAATTATTGTCTTTAGGATCACAGTAGGTATCGACAAACTGCCCCCATCTTCCCCTCAAATCCTGCTCAACGCCAGCAGAAGAGTTTAGATTTGCGTTTCCAATCTGTCGCTTAATGCTCATGGCCGATAACGCCAAAGCATTGTGATTTCCTTTAATTTCCGAGTGCGCCATGCTCTTGACGTTTGTCCCAAACCAGCAAAAATCATCGGAGGGGCGGTAATCCTTGTGAGCCTCCGCCTGAAGTTGCTGGAAAAGTCTTTGCGTATCCATTTGAATGTCAGCATCCATGAAAGCGCCAATGATATTCATTTGCTGCATCGCAACGGCATTCATCTGGGTGGTCATGTCCGCCATTGCCGGCACCACCTCCCCTTCAAAAAACTGCTCTACAAGCCAGTCCTCAAAGGCCTCCAGATCGTCATCAAACTCATCCTGAGTGTTTTGCTCAATGTCGTCATGATACTGATCGAGCTGACTGCTTGCGGCCGCGCAATCCGCTGACGAACACGTGCCAACCAAACATCCACAAGCTGCATAAGCCGAGTGGGTTAAAAGAAGCGTAATTACGACAGCAATCGCGAGAGGGGCGAAGATGTGAAAAATCATACGCCCAATAATACTGGAGTTTTTAAGGTTACGGATCGTTAGCATCTTCGTCATAATGAGGTCTTTAGTAATATAACCAAACTGGCAAATGAAAACAACGGGCAATGTAATATGGACTGATCCTGAGTTGCCCACAAAACGCACAAAGATAGAAGCGTAAGCGCCCGCCTTCCTTCAGAGGTTATACTAGCATAACGGTTTTGGTAAAGGCACGATTTTTAACCAAAAGTATAAATATCATTAATAATTGATACTTGGGATTGATTTTTTTCTCCAAAAAAAGATAATGGGTTTGCAGTTAACTCCCAGAATAGAATGTTATGCTAGGCAAAATCACTAAAAAACACCCCCCCTCGGAGCCGCAAACAACTGAGGCAGGGGCTGATGCTGAGCCTGAGGCCGACACCTCCGGGTTGGGTACCGTGGTCATACGGAATGAGTTTTACAGGGACGGCTACCGGAGCCTTCTTAAGCTTACGCTCATACAGAGCCTTATTATCTTAGGCCTAATTGGCGCGATGTATTATGTCATCTACGCCCACCAGCCCGAGCATCGATATTTTGCGACAACAGAGGACGGTCGCCTTGTTCCTATGGTCCCCCTTAATCAACCCAACCTTAGCGCTCCAGCGCTCATGTCTTGGGTTGCCCAAGCCTCCACCGAGGTCATGACTTTCGGATTTAGCGATTACCGCCGGAGGCTCCAAGAGGCGTCGCGTAATTTTACCAAGCGCGGATGGGAGAGCTTTACACAAGCACTTCAACGATCAAGAATTATTGAAATGGTGGAAGTCAATCAGCAGGTTCTTACCGCCGCCCCCAAAGGTGCCCCCATTCTTGAATCTGAAGGGCTGGTTGCTGGCCGCTACCAGTGGGTGGTTCAGGTTCCACTGATTTTAACTTATCAATCCGGAGCCCGCACACAGAATACGGGACTGCTCGTAACGGTTGTTGTTGTTCGCGTCCCCCGCCTTGAAAGCCCCAATGGTGTGGGTATTGAGCAATGGGTCGCGGTTCCCCGCTAACCTGCTTTTGGGCACCGCCCCCCCCTGCTCCCTAAGCTGCAGCATGGACCATGCCTTAAGTTTAGTTTTTTCTTAGCTTCTGTCAGCGTTGTTGTTGTTTTGTTTTAATATTATTTGTGATACGGTGTTGATAGTACGTGACAATCAGAATTTTCCATTGTATCGTTTAACGAAGTTTTTGAGTTTCTGGGTTAGATCTTTCGTCATGAAAAATAAAACATCGAATTTTAATTTCTTATTAGTTGGGGTCGCCAGTTGCTTGTCTGCTGGTGCCTTCTTTGTTTCTGCAACCTTTGCGTTTCCGGCTCACGCGCAGGAGGATGGGGGCGCATCTCCAACCTCTGAGGTCGAGGATGCCGCAGGGGGATTAGGCTCTCCAGCCGTCGACGACGATTCTTCTGGTGATGGGGCTCTTGAAGATGGCGGCCTTTCCGATCTGGAAGATGGAGTCGGCGGTGGCGAGTCGGCAGAGGTTGTCGGCCAGGATAGTGATAAGAATGATGCTCCTGATGAGAGTGTGCTTGAGTCTATGCCAGCTCTCGATGTTGAAAATCCTGAGAAGGATCCTTTTGAATTTGAGGAAGATGAGGGTCTTGATGAATTTCAGAAAACCTCCGAGCAGCTTGAGGATGATTTCAGAAAGGGTGCTTTTCAAGCTGCTCTTAACAGAATTCTTCCTTTGCGGCCAAATGAAATTCGAACCCTGCTTGAGCGCTTGGACAGGACTGTAGAGTCTACCGAGACGCCTGTTCATCCTTATCCCAGGCCTGAGAGTGTAGTTCAGAACATCTCCCTTGATCCTGGAAGCCCCCCTCTTACCATAAAGCTAGCCTTCGGGTATGTTACCAGCATCAGTATGGTCGACAGCTCCGGGTCACCTTGGCCTATTGAGGATATTTCGTGGGTTGGCAACTTTGCAATTCAGAGTGACGGGAAGGCTGATCTTGTGAATATGGTGCGGGTTTCAGCACAGAACGATTTCGGTCACGGCAATATGTCCATGAAGATGGTTGGTCTTGATACCCCTATTATTTTCACTCTGGAGACCAACAGGGATATTGTCTATTACCGTTTTGATGCTGTTATTCCTGGTAACGGGCCCTTTGCCAAAGCTCCCCTTATGCAGCCCGGTGTGACTTTGGCGGCCGGAGATGTTGATATGTCGGCGGCTTTATCCGGGGTTATGCCTAAGGAAGCTGTGAAGCTTTCCGTTACCGGCGTAGACGGCCGTACAAGCGCTTTTAAGTATAATAACTATACTTACGTGCGGACACCTTTGACGCTTTTGTCGCCCGGCTGGGAGAGTTCAGTGTCGTCCGCTGATGGGACTAGAGTTTATGCGCTTGCCGATGCCCCTGTCCTTCTGTTGTCCGATAAAGGGCGTATGGTTCGTGCTTATCTTTCTGAGCGTGAGGAGTTGCTAGATGAATGACGATCTTGACGAGGAAATCATTGGCTCTGAAGAGGGGTTTGGTGAGTTTGTACAGAAGAACACTCTTGGAGATATGTGGCGGAACAGTCCGGTCGTAAAGGTCGGGGTCGTTCTTGGTGTCGTTGCACTTTTTATTGGCGCTCTTTACTTCTTTGGGGCTAAACCTGACGAGGTTAAGAAGTCTATGGTTCCTGCGCCGTCACAGGTGAACTCCCCGCCGGGCGGTGCCGAGGCTTCGCCTGCTTATGTCGAGGCAGTTGAAGAAGCTAACGAGGCCGATTTTGAGAAGGCTATAAAGACTGGAGAAAGTACCATTCCTGTCCCTGTTGAAACCCCCTCCGACCGTCTTCAGCTTCCTGAGGAGCAGGAGGAGACGGAGGATCCTCTACATCGGTGGAGACGTCTGCAGGAAGAGCGCGTTCTTAGGGATACTGGCGACTCTGAGGATGTAGAGCCGGTTACTGTTCTTGATTCTGAACAGCAGAATGAAGCCATGAAGCAGATGGCTGACTCCATGGCCAAGCAGATGCAGAATGTTCTCTCCCGCCAAGGTGAGCGTATTCGTATGCAGTATAAGCGCATTTATAAAGTTGAAGCTGAAGGAGCCGGCGGAGGTGGAGGCGCCCCTAAAGGTGACGCTGAGGGGAATGGAGAGTTCGACGGAGAGGAAGAAGAGGTCGACCCCGAGATTATTATTCCTGCCGGAGAGATTGAATATGGTCAGCTTTTACTTGAGGCTAACTCTGACATACCTGGTCCCGTTCTCGTACTTCTCGTTTCCGGCCCTTTGAGAGGCTCGAAAATGATCGGCTCGTTCACTGTTCAGAACGACTACCTTACCCTACAGTTCGATAGAATTGTCGTCGACGGGCGTGACAGCAGAATTTCTGCCATAGCTCTAGATCCTGACACTTCTTTGCCTGGTATGGCCACGGAAGTCGATCACCGTTATTTGCAGAGAATTCTTTTGCCTGCGGCGGCGGCTTTTATCGAGGGCTTTTCCGAAGCCATCGCACAATCTGACGCCACGAGCATCGTTATCGAAACGGGATCGAGCGGCACGACTACGACTGATACACAGCAAGACTTAGACACAGAAGAGGAGGTTGCTCTTGGTGTGAAAGAGGCTGGTGAGGAAGTCAGAGATATTATTGAAGAGATCAATGATGATGTTCAGGTTCTCGTGAAGATCCATGCTGGTACACCTATCGGGATTCTTTTTACTGAGGCTGTGACTTCTGAGAATGACGATACCTAGTCCTTAAGCTGGTTTTTATTCTTGAGTTTAAGTGCTCTTGTGGCTTTCTCTAATATTTGAGCGGAAGAGGATTCGCTGATGACAGGCAAGGGAAAGGTCGAAAATTTCGACGATCTCGATACTATTGATGAAGATCAGTGGGGTGAGGAGACTGATAGTGCTGTAGCTTCTGAGGGGGGCGCTTCCTCGCCTGAAGACGCTTTGCGCGGTGCTAAAAAGAGGTCTTCTGGTGGATTGTTATTTGGCCTGGTTTTGATTTCACTTTTGGGTGGGGGCTCTTGGTACGCCTACCAGAACCAGCTTATCCCTGGATTGGAGACTGAAAAAAGTGTTTCTGCCGTTTCTGCGAGTTCGTCTGTAATAGAGGAAGCGATACCTTCATCGTCCGACTCATTAACATCTTCAGAGCTACAGAATTTGCCCCCTATGCCGCAGGATAGCTCTGCTCCGCAAGAGCTGGATCTGGAATCTGCCAAGGAAGAGGGTCCGACGTCCAATGAAAGTGATGCCGCCGGCGTGTCGACTGATTCAACCTCCTTGACTGGCGACAGCGATGGGGATGGTGTGTTGACTCCGTTTCCTGGTGCTGATGTTTCAACTTCAGATTTGCAGCCTTTAGAAATGGCTGACGGGGAGATCCGAGAGATTGCTCCTCTGGCTGAAAAAGATGGAATGTTGGCTCAGGATCCTTCGGGTCAGGTACTTGCTCCCGAAGTGGCCCCTGGGACTATTGCCTCGACAGGCTCCGAAAGTGAGTCTTTACCTGACGTCGGCCTTTCTGACGGGCAGGCGGTTGATTTACAGACCCCGGAGACAGAGAATACTGTTGTTATTGCTTCCGAGTCTGATTCTTTGAGTGAGTTAGATCTCGGCAAACAGGTCGATGAGGTTTTGGAATCTGCCGAAACTTTGAACGGTAGCCTTGACGCGGCCTCTTCTTCTTTGGCCGCTTCGGCTGACCTGACAGCTGAGAAAGGCGGTGTCTTGACTCAGCCGGACGACTTGTCTTCTCTGGAGCAACCCGAAAATTCAGATCATTCTCCTATGGCCGTTTCAGAAAGCTCCGACAAGGAAGATTTGGAAATGGTCAGCGATGGTGATCTCGCCGAGAGTTCCGCTTTGGGCGATTTGAACGAACAACCAGATCAGATATCGGCTTCTGAGCCTCTTGCTTCGCCTTCTCCTTCTGTGTCTTTGGTTCCCGCGAAGGATAGCACTGGTGGGACGTCTTCGAACAGCGGAGTTCAACCTGAGGCCGTGGATGTTAGCGTCGATAAGCCGGAAATGCTGGCACAGAACCCAGTTGTCCCCGATAAAAAAGCCGAAACATCGCCACAGAAACCCGTTGTCGTTTCCAAGAAAACCACCCCTGCTTCCTCTTGGAAGTTAAGGTCCGCACAACCCGGTAGTGCCGTTCTTTATGACAGCCGTACTGGAGATGTGAAGTCTGTTGAAATTGGGGACCGCGTTGCGGGTTTCGGTAAAATTAAATCCATTACCAAAGTTAACGGTAAGTGGGTTATCAAAGGTACGATGGGGAGCCTAAGCCAGTAAGAGTTAATTTTTTGTTAACTTTTGTTCGCTTTTATCGTACTGTTTTTGATGGGGAGTTAAGGTATGGACTTTGCTCCTTGGTTAACAGAAAGTTTGCGTTTTAGAGCTTAGTTATGCTCTAATGGAGCAAGGGAATACTTAGGCAGAAGAAGTGTGTCATGATGAGAAATAGCCTTTTTTCGCGTTTTTTTGCTGGTTTTTCAGCTTTTTTTGCTTCTGCGGTTCTATCCGGTTCGGCGTGGGCGCAGGGTGTTGACGATATCGCGGAGAATATGACTACCTCAGCGTCCCTCATTCCGGGACTGATTACGGCCTTTTCCTATACTCTCGGGCTTTATATCGCCTACCAGGCGGTCATGAAGACTATTGAGCACGTCAACAATCCGAATCAGACCCCTTTTCGCGTTCCCGTTGTCCGTTATATCGCTGGCGGTGCGCTTTTTTCCCTGCCTATCGTTTACGAGGCCATGACGGAAACTATTTACGGCGGTGGTGGTTGGGTTGGTGTTGATACTGTCACTTTCTTTAACAGTGCCTCCGCACTTTTGGGGCTTTTTACAGGCCTTGGCGGTATGAATTTCAACTCTCTCTTGTCCTATATCGTCGCCGAAACCCAACTGCTGCCCGGTCTTATTACCGCTGTTGCATACCTTCTTGGTCTGCTCATGGGGGTTATCGGTATTCTTAAGCTTAAGGATCATGTGGAGGATCCCGCTCGGGTTTCTCTCAAGGAGGGTGTCATTAACCTGATTATAGGCGGTGCCATGTTCGGTCTGCCTGCGGTTTTTGAAGCTATGTGGAACACTGTAGGCGGAGGGGGGCTCGGCGTTTGGGAGGTTACGGCGGGCTTACTTAACGTTGCATCGTTTACCTTTGCGTCTGACGATTGGCTTTATGTGACGCTTTCTACAGGTATAGCCTGTAACCCCCTGACCGCGACGGCTCCAACCAGGGTCGGTGAGGTCATTTGCGCGGCATGGCTAAATTCCTCAGGTATCGCTGCATTTTTGTCGGGAATTGCTTATATGCTTGGCTTAGTCTTCGGGGTCTGGGCTTTGGTAAAAATCAAGAACCATGTTTTAAACCCCCAGCAGACTTCTTTGTGGGATGGGGTTTCCAGGTTAATTGCGGGTGGCGCTTTTTTCTCCCTCCCCACTGTAGTTTCTGCTTTTCAAATGACTTTTCTACCCGATCTTTCTCCGTTAAATGCCTATCGCTTACCTGGGCTTGGCACTACTACTGGGTACGAGGGGGATCTTTCTCTTCTTTTCGGTGCCAATGCTTGCGGCGTGGGCACTAATTCCCTTGATATGGTCATGGCCTGTTTCATGGGTGAGGTTCTTGGCCCCAGCCAGGTTGTTCTTAACTTCTTCTGTTTTGTTGCTGGCATGATTTTCATCATGATCGGCATCTCGAGGCTCGTCAAAACTGCACAAGACGGCCCGAGGGGGCCGGGCGGTATGGGCACCGTGTCTACTTTTACGATTGGGGGAATCCTTATTTCTGCGAACGTTATCATGCGCGCCTTTTCTTCGACTTTGTTCGGAGACCCGCAGACGGCTACTTTCGCTACTTTAACTTACACCGCCGGTATGGCTGCTGCAGAGACCGACGCCGTTTACCATGTCGTCAGCGCCATCCTCCGTTTTATGATTATTGTGGGCTCGATCAGTTTCGTCCGCGGTCTGTTTATCATGAGACAGGTTGCCGAGGGCAACCAGCAAGCTTCTCTTATGTCGTCAATGACTCATATCATCGGCGGCGCTATGGCGGTCAATCTCGGGCCCCTTCTTAACGCTGTCCAGCAAACAATAGGAATTACAGCCTTTGGCGTAACCTTCGCTTAATAGTTCCTTAATGTTTCTTTTTCTCAAAATTTTGTAGTTTTTGCCAAAAATAATTGTGGCAAAATTATGTTATTCTTGTTACTATTGGTTATTAAGTAAGCAAAACTTTGGTAAGAGGAGGAACTTAAATGTTCAAGACAACCAAACTCACATACTACAAACTCGGCGCAGCCATGACGGCTGGTGCTATTGCATCTTCTGCTACCAGCGCGTACGCTGCAGCAGGGGGCGCGAACAACTTCAGCTCTATCGCTCAAAACATCACAACGTCTATTGCCAGCATCCCCGGTCTCTTGACCGCTCTTTGCTACCTTTTTGGTTTGCTCCTTGGCGTTCTCGGTGTTCTGAAGATTAAAGACCACGTTGAAAACCCCACCCAGACCCCGTTGAAAGATGGTGC
The DNA here is from genome assembly GCA_016699735.1 of Alphaproteobacteria bacterium. Lineage (NCBI taxonomy): Bacteria > Pseudomonadati > Pseudomonadota > Alphaproteobacteria > Alphaproteobacteria bacterium. Next base: position 387,787 of record CP065008.1, on the reverse strand, counting down.
GATCCGTCTTGCTGCCGGTGGTATCCTCTTCGCTCTCCCGATCCTGATGGAAGCGATGGCAGAAACGCTTGACAGCGGTAACCAAGGTCAGAACTCTTCTGCTGCTCTTATGAACTCTGTCAGCTTTAACGTTTCTTAAGTCAGGAACAAGAAGTGGATCGTATACCGATCACTTTGGGGCTTTCCAAGTTTACCGGAAGGTCAAAAAAGAAAAAGGAGGGAGCCGGAGATTCCGGCTCCTCTTCTGCTAGAGAGGCTGTATCGAAAGACCTTAAGCAAACAATATTCGAACGCGATGGTTTTTCTTGTAGGTGCTGCGGGTTCCAGTCAAAGAAATATCAGGAAGTCATCCAGGTTAATGGTGACGTGGCGGATATCAGTGAGGGCAACCTCGCCACGGTGTGTATTTTTTGTCACCAGTGCTTTAACCTAGATCAAGTCGGAGTTATGAAGTCGGGTGTTTTGTTGTGGCTACCTGAGATTGATCAAGCTGATCTCCATCATATGGCCCGCGCTATTTATGTTGCTCGAATTTCTCAGGGACCGATCGCAGAGGCTGCCCGAAAAGCTCTGGATGGACTTATGAAAAGAAGGGATCCTATTCGTAAGAGAATTGGAACTGATGACGCTTATACCCTCGCAACGGTTTTGAAGGATTATCTAAGCGACCATCACTACGGTATCCGCGCCCAGAAACTTGAGGGTGTCAAGCTTTTTCCACTTGATCGCCGTATTATTAAGGAAGCAGATCTTGAATTTAATCAGTTTCCTCAAATTCTTGCCTATTGGCGTTCAAAGGACGGGCCTTTCGGCGGCAAGCCTCCACAGCAATGGTTCAGTATTTATAACAGCATTCATAGCAGTTAATTTTATTAACCTTACGAATCGGGCTCTGTTTTTTCTTAAGCCTTTCCTTCTTATTTTGTTTGTGTAATATGATCAGACAAGAGTACTCTTGGGAAGAACACATTCACAGCCGCACATGAAGTTACTTGATAAAATGCTTTTGCCTTTTCAAAAAGGCCTAAAGTTCTCAGTTTCGTCGTTCATCCGACTTGAAACGATGGAAAATGAGACGACCATCGTTTCCTCTGACGGTTCTTTGCTTTCTTACATTAAAATTGAAGGCAGCAGGCAGATAATCGGTGATGATGAGTATAACACTATTGTCAGCTCTTCAACTATCAAGATTGGCTCGCGTTTCGACCGACAGGGTCATGCCATGCAGGTCTATTTTGTTAGAGATCCTGGCAGGGTTCGACAGATGCTGGAAAACTATGTCAAACCCAGTCGTACCTCTGCGAGTAATATTGGATTGGAAGTTGATGATCTTTTGGAGGAGAGGATCAAGAACCTTGAGCGTTTTTGTACGCATGAGGAGTGTTATTTTGTTGTGTGGACTAGGCCATTAATCCTCAGCAAGAGCGAAGTTAAGAGAGCTGTGCAGGGCGTTAAAGATGAAGCTAAGAACTGGCTTCCGGCTGGGCACGCCCAGTATCCACTCGGAGTTATGGAACCCCTACGAACCCGACATAAAAGTTTTGTGAGCGCTATTTTGTCGGGATTGGATGAGATGGGCATCGGATGCAAACTTATGGAAGTTCACGATGCCATCACAGCCGTTCGCAATAATATGTTTCCTGATCGTGCCAATGAGAACTGGCGGGCCTGTCTTCCTGGTGATCCGATCCCTCCGCGTGCGCCGCAAAGCACTGTTGATATGTCGGATATCCTGTGGCCCACCCTTCCTAACCAGATTACTGCTGCAGACGCTCGCGTTCTTGGCAAGTCAGTGGTCAGGATAGGCAACCTTTTATGGGCCGGGGGCGATATGACTTTGGGCCCGATGGATTCGACGGCTTTTCCCATTCTTATGAACCGTTTGGTTGAAGCAGATATTCCCTTCAGGATATCTTTTCTGATCGAGGGTGGCGGCGCATCCGCACTGGCCTTTCGGGCTTTTGCTGCCACGATACTTGGGCCTACCAATGGTTCAAACAAACAAATTAAGTACTCTCTGGAAAGTCTGATGGCTCTGGCGCGTAAGGAGCCTGTCGTAAAATTCAGGCTTTCCTTTGCCACTTGGTGTGTGATCGAGGAAAAAGATAAAATCCTGGACCGTCTGTCAGTACTCCTTCAGGCCATTGAAAGTTGGGGCTACGCTCAGGTGAGCGAGTTTTCCGGTGACCCGCTTGATTGTGTTATGTCGTCCGCCATGGGTATTCATTGCGGTGGCACCGCCCCAACCGGGATTGCCCCGATGATTGAGATTATGAAGCTGTTGCCTTGGCAGCGGCCTTCGAGTCCCTTCGATGAGGGAGCTATTATCTTCAGAACTCCTGATGGTAAACTTTGGCCCTATCAAACTGGAACGAATCTTACAACGACGTGGTTTGATTTGATCTTCGCCCAACCTGGGGCGGGAAAGTCCGTATTGCTTAACTCTCTCAATTTAGGCACTTGTATCTCTCCTGGGCTTTCGAAGCTGCCTTATGTCGCAGTTGTTGATATTGGGCCATCGTCTTCCGGTCTTGTCTCCCTGATCAAAGAGGCTTTGCCTTTGGCCCGCCATCATGAAGCCTCCTACTTCAGGCTGCAGATGGCTCACCAGTACGCCATCAACCCGTTCGATACGCAGTTAGGCTGTCGTTACCCTCTCCCTGACGAGCGTTCTTATCTTGTTGAATTGCTTACTCTTTTGACTACGCCCCCAGGATATGACAAACCTTATGACGGGATGCAGCAGCTTTGCGGCTTGGTGGTTGATGAGATGTTCCGATGGAGAGATGATTCGGCTGCGAACGCCGAGGCAAGGCCTTATCTGCCCCGCTTGGAAGCCGACATTGACGCGGCCATCAACAAGTATAATATCCATCTGCCCACTGATCCGTTCTGGTGGGATATCGTTGACAAACTCTTCGAACTCGAACAATTTCATTTGGCCAACGTTGCACAGCGTCATGCCGTTCCGACTCTCAATGACTCTATTACCGCCTCGAGACGGCCGCAGATCAGAAACCTGCTTGAAGAAACTTCCGTTGGATTTAGTGCAGAGACTGTCCTTAGCGCTTTTGAGCGTATGGTTACTTCGGCCATCCGCGAGTATCCGATCCTTTCTTCTGTTACCCAGTTCGATATCGCCGATACCCGCCTGTGTTCGCTGGACTTGATGGACGTCGCCCCTCAAGGCGACGAGGCGGCGGATCGTCAGACTTCGATCATGTATATGCTGGCCCGTCATGCGCTGGTGCGCTCTTGGTGGATGAGTCAGGAGTCCATTCAGCATATTCCTGAGAAGTTCCAGCAGTTCCACTCCCTGAGACTGCAAGAAGTCGCTGAAACGCCAAAGCGACTCAACTTTGACGAGTTTCATAGAACGAGCAAATCGAATTCAGTTCGTGCGCAGGTCATACGTGACGTTCGTGAGGGCCGGAAGCGCGGCGTTCAGATTGTTCTCACCTCCCAGCTTCTTGATGACTTCGACAAGGATATGGTCGATCTGGCTACGGGTGTCTGGGTTCTCGGTACAGCGATTTCCGATAAGGCTGTTGACGATGTTGTCCAGAGGTTCGGTCTCTCTAATACCGCACGGCACGTTATACGTTACCGTCTAACGGGTCCTAAGTCTATCGGAGCTCCGTGTCTTTTGGTTCTGGGAACGACATCGGGCCGTTACGAGCAGCATCTTTATAATACTCTTGGGCCGATTGAGTTGTGGTCGTTGAACACCTCTGCTGAGGACGTGGCTATTCGAAATCGACTTTACACTTATCTTGGCGCTTCGCGTGCGCGGCAAATGCTCTCTTTTGCCTACCCGGGCGGTAGTGCTCGCAATGAAATTAGAAGGCGTGTTCTTGCAAACAGCGAAACTGGAGATTCGCGGCAGGCCATGATCAGCGCCGTTATCGAGGAAATTGTTAATGAACTTGTTGAGGAAAGCAAAAAAATTCAAGAGAGAGAAGAAGGGAAGCGTATAAGTCTGAAAGATAGATGAGTGAAATTATCAAGGATATCAAACAGGCTCAGGCTATAGCTCAACAGACCGCTTTTGAGGATACTGCTCTTGGGCAAGCTGTCTCCTTGTCAGATAAGTTAAAGGAAAAAAAGGCCGAGAAAAAGAAAAAGCAGTATAAAAATATTGCCAAGTTTGTCGGTTTTTGTTTGGTATTTTATCTTTTCTATTTTCTTTTTGCCCCCTTTAAAGGCGGACTTCCTTACGGCATCTGCAAGACCTTTATCGAGTTGAATGTTACATTTCCTGATACTATTTTGCTGAGTGAAGTCAGTACTATTAGGAATGGGGGCGTTCGAATTTGGTTTACTCATATTGACTCTTTTGGCTCTTACCGTTTGGAGCCTTTTGTCTGTATGTTTGCCAAGGACGAAAAATCTGGTTCCTTGATTCTGGCTGAAGCGAAGGTTGGAAAGCTGAGTGTTGATCCAAAGCTTGTCGAAAGATTTAATTTTGCCATCCCGTATCTCGTTAAGTATCCTCCCGATCTTACCCTGCCTATGCCTATACCGGATAGCCTGGAAGATATACAATTTGAAATCGACCGTTTCAGAAAGCCTCTCTTTTCGAGACGCTAGCTGGTGATTTATGCATTACCGCCCTCTTGGACGCACCGGGATTAACGTCAGCCTGATCTGCCTGGGTACCATGACGTGGGGCCGGCAGAACAGCGAGGCCGAGGGCCATGCCCAGATGGATTATGCACTGGAGCGGGGCGTGAATTTCTTCGATACCGCCGAGATGTACGCCGTGCCGCCGAATGCGGAGACTTTCGGCAAAACCGAGCAGATTATCGGGACTTGGTTCAAGGCCAAGAAGAACCGGGACAAAGTTGTTCTGGCGACCAAGGTGGCAGGACCGGGGTTGCCGTGGGTGCGCGGCGGGAAGGCCAAGATCGACCGGGAAAACATTCTGGAGGCGGTCGAGGGTAGCCTCAAGCGGCTGCAAACCGATTATATCGATCTTTACCAGTTGCACTGGCCGAACCGGGGGTCTTATGCCTTTAACCAGCTCTGGACCTATACGCCCAAGTTCGATTCCAAAAAGATTGAGGATAATTTCCTTGAAGTGCTGGAGACTCTCGGGGAACTGGTCAAGGCCGGGAAAATCCGCCATGCGGGCCTGTCCAATGAAACGGCGTGGGGAACCATGAAGTGGCTGCGGCTCTCGGAGGACAAGTCCCTGCCCCGCATGGCGTCGATTCAGAATGAATACAGTCTGCTTTATCGTCTGTTCGAACCGGATATGCATGAAGTCGCGATGGCGGAGGATATCGGGTTGCTGGCGTGGTCACCGCTGGCCACGGGCATGATCAGTGGAAAATACCTGGGCGGCAAGCGGCCCAAGGGGTCGCGCTGGACGTTGCTGGCTGGTGGCTCCGCACGGGATACCGAGCAAGCCAATAAAGCGGTCAAGGCCTATATGGGGGTGGCAAAAAAGCACAGGCTGGATGTTTGCCAGATGGCGCTGGCGTTCGTAAATTCCCGGCCCTTCGTGACGTCGAACATCATCGGGGCGACAAGCATGACGCAGCTTAAGAGCAATATCGATTCGATCAATCTTACGCTCGGCCCCGAAGTGCTTGCGGATATCGACACCGTTAGACGGGACTTCCCGATTCCTTACTAAAGCTGTATACTTGATTCGCACTTGTTCTTCATTCCGGGCAGTTCCTGCCAAGGTCTTATGAAAGTTTTTACGCAAAAAAGGACAGAGGAAGCTGGCTTCCGCACTGTCAAGGATGCTTTAAAGACCCTGCTGCCCGATGTGAAGCAGTGGGGCGGCGAGGCTATTGAGTATTCGCGGGTGATCGGGTCGTTCGCTAAAGGGACTAATGTGCCCGGCGGGGCGGATTCGGACCTTCTGATCTCCCTGGCTCATGATTACAATTATGCGCCTGTTACGATTTACAGGGGTTTGTTCGAGTATCTGCGGCGGAACGGATACCCCAGCACCCGCGCCAACCACATTTCGATTCGCGTGACCGTTCAGGGGCATGAGATCGACCTGATCCCCGCACGGCGGGCTGATTCCCGCAGCGAGAATCACCGCGTGTTCAACCGGAAGACGGGAGAATGGGCGGTGACCAATCTGCAGACCCATACGCAGTATGTTGCGCTGTCTGGACGATTGAGCGAAATCCGGCTGATGAAGCTCTGGCGCAATTCCAAGGATATTTTCTTTCCCTCCTTCCTGCTGGAGCTTGCGGTGATCGAGGCCTTAAAGGGCCAGAAGCCGCTGGCGCAGAGCAAGGATCTGGAAACCCATATCAGGGAGGTTCTGGTTTATCTGGCTACCGATTTCCAGAGTTCGAGCCTGACCGATCCTGCGAACCCCGCGAATATCGTTTCGGACGATATGCTCAAGATCGAGCGGACTCTGGTGGCCAACGCCGCGCAGAAATCGCTGGCGGGCGGGTGGAAGAGTTTTATGGCGGTGGCCGCGCCCTAGTTTCCGGGCTCCGGGGCCAGGAGAGGGTTGCCGAATTGGCGCCGCAGGCGCTCTTTTTCTACGTTAAAAAGCGATTCGCCCAGGTTATCCAACAGGTCTTGCCACTGTGTGCGGTTTAAATTTAGGGCTGTAAATTTGTTTGAGGTTCCGTGATTCTGGATCAGCTGTTCATCCAGATCGTATGATTCCAGAACATACTGAACCAGATTGAACCTGGTAAAGTATTCCTGAATCTGTTCGTCCGTCAGACTGTGCAGAGCCTGAGGAGCAACGAGCGCCTGATGTTCCAAATTCCTTAATTGTGCAAGGGCTTCGCCCGCCGCCGGAACAGCCACCTCTTTTTTTCTGCTATTGACCGCATCGTAGCTTATGCCGGTGATTTGCTCGGCATAGGTCTCGTCAAATGAGCCGTCATCCTTCAAACCCGACAGGCGATGCGCGATCCTCATATCATTTGCCAAAAAAAGCTGATCCAGGGCTGTTTCTGGCGACTGGCGATAGGATAAATCCTGAAATGCCCGGTGCGCGGTATTCCTGATCGTGCTTGCCAATTCCTCCGGCTTCAAGCCAAGAATGGAGGCGTTCTTGATATCACTGTTCAACGCGTCAAAGATGTAATCAAGGTACTCCAGTTTTTTTGCAAAATCGTTTTCCCTCTTGAACTTTTCATAGAAATTTTTGGCCCGCGCCTGCGCGACCCAAGAGGGTTGATCCTTTGCGGCGGTTTGAGGCGGTTTGGATGCCTGCGACCAGGCCTTTTCGACTTTTTTCTCTGCGGTTGCCGTTTCGTCCCGTCCGGGGAGTGGCGGAGGGAAGGCGTTCGCTTGCGGAACCGGAGGCGTCTGTTTTGCGGGCGTTACGGCCGCCGGGGTTTCGGACAGACCGTCTTCCGTCTGCGGATCGCCGGATACGAGCATATAACTTGCTGCTGCCGCAATCGTCAGCCCCGCCGCCCAGTTTCTGAAGGATTTTCCGCTCATTTTTCTTATGGCCCGCTTTAGTTCCCATAATTTTACATGGGGTTTGACGGGCCGTCAAATTGTTTTAAGTTATTGTAACTCTTGTATTTTATACGCGACTTCTTTGGCAATAACAAAGTTTTTGCGTCCGCCGTGCTAGGGGTGATAGTTTATTCACAACGATGGGGTGATTTTATGACGGATTTTGGACTTAAGCGTGAGATGGTGACCTCACTGGTCAGGGGGGAGCAGATTCAGACGCTGCGGCTTGCCCTTTCCGACCTTGTCGATGTGCTGAATGACGTCAACGAACTCTCCAGCACCGAGGGGATTTCCGAGAATGCCCGCAGCGTGACGGATAGAGCCACGCTTGAGGCGGTGCGGCGCATCGCCCAGGAAGAGCCGCTTAACGATACGCTTGCGGACCGGATGGTCTTCTGTCTGATCGGCGTGAGCGACGAACCCAAGAGGCAGGAGGCGTTTGAGACGGTGTTTCCTCATTTGTCTCCGGAGGGGCAGGTCGATCTGCTGAATGAGATGCTTGATAAATTGAGCGATGATTTAGGCGAGGGACTGGGAAGCTCTAACGACGAGGTCACAGGGCTGCTGGCCAAGCATATCCGGCCCTCCGGCGGCGGTCCTTTGACCGTCGGAGAAGTTTTACGATCCGGAGCGAATTTCACGCTCGGGCCGGGGAATACCCTTCTTTTTCAGCCAAAAGGCGCGGAAGAGCCGCCTGTACCCGGGGCAGGACCAACTTAGTTTTTCATAATCATATTTTCATCTTCTTTGATTATTCTGGTTTCAGCGAAGGGTGGTTGGTTCCCCGCGCGTAGAACTCGAAATGCCTTTATTTCCTTAATTTATTAACGAGAGGTTAATATGAAGTTACTTGCCTGTGTTTGCGCTCTGGCGCTTGTTTTTTTCAGTGGCGCGGTGACCCCCGCCTCTGCCGATGCCCCCAAGCCCGGGCTTAAGGTCCGGCCGCCGATCCATGATAAAGCCGAGGATCTCCGCGACCACCGCGAAGATATTCGGGATCATCGGGAAGATATCCGCGACAAGAAAGAGCAAATTGCGGATAAAAAAGAAGATCTGCGCGATGCCCGAGAGGATATCCGGGATGCCCAGCATGACGGCGGGAAAAAGGACAAGCTTGAGGATATCCGCGATGCGCGGGAAGATGTTCTGGATGAGCGCGAAGATATTCTCGATAAAAAGGAGCAGATCGCCGACCGGAAGGAAGATCTTCGCGACCACCGGGAAGACATCCGCGATCATAAGAAGAAACACGCCGTTCAGTGATTGGATGGCTTCGTTTTGTAGAGTCATGGTGAGGCGCCGCAAGGCGCTTCATTTTTTGCCTTTAGTTATCGCCTTTTTAGTGCATATTTCTATCGCTTCTTCTATGTCTCGAAGCATAGAGTCAGGGAGATTATCCTTTTCGGCCTGTTTTATTTCCTCCAGAAGGGGAATAAAGTCCGGGTCTCCCAAGAGACCGGCTGCCTCTATTGCCAATGAGCCGAGAAACTCACCTGTTAGCTCCTTTATTATCGCTTGTTTAACCTGAGCGTCTTTTCTCTTGGCAAGGCCGATCAGTGCTTCTCCTCTTATTTCGGAGTCTTCGTCAGACAATCTTTCCCTTAAGGCTTTGCGAATTTCCGGCGTATCTACGTCGCACTGTTGACCAAGGCCGAACGTTGCCCAATTTCGTGTATCATAATCGCTATCGGCGGAAAGCTTTATCAGAGCGTCTAGTGCCGCAGGATCTTCCAATCCGGTTAATGCCATAACAACGCCATGTCGTATGTTGGGGTTCGGGTGCTCAATAAACTTCAAAAGATGTGGGACGTTTCTTGTGTCCCGACGATGGCCCAAGCCAAAGGCAGCGACCTCGATTACATCTTCGTCTTTATCACTTAACAGCGGGATAAGTGCCTCGATAGCCTGTTCGTGATAAGTCTTCTTTCCCGGGTCAAGCCGGGAAAGAATCTGAGCGCCGATTTGTCTATAAATAGGATCGTCTGATTTTATCAAATCCAAAGAAGCAGCCAGTTCGGTGTCAGAGGCGCGGGAACTGAGATCAAGGATCATTTCCCAAAAGTCATCCTCGTTTTCCTCTTTATAAGCTGCTTCTATGAGTACTTTTGTTGTCAGGTTTTTATATCGAGTCATTGTCTGTGCCTTATGGCTATAATTTCCTCGGCAACAGAACCCAATAGCGGCCCTGTGATTTCATCGGGCCGGCGTGGTGTTCGGCCTCCGGTCCGTGGCCCCAGAAGACATCGCCCCTTATAGCCCCTCTTATAGCGCCGCCGGTATCCTGCCCGATCATCAGGCGGCGGATTGGTCTGGTTTTCTCCAGCGGGTGCCCGGCCTCCAGCCAAAAAGGCAGGCCGTAGGGAAACAATGAGCGGTCAATCGCCATCGAGCGTTCGGGCGTTAAGGGTACATTTTCGCCGCCCAGCGGCCCCTCCCCCTTGGTTTCGGTGAAAAAGACGTAGGATTTATTGACGTTCATGATTTCGGTGGCCTGATCGGGATGGGCCGAGAGCCATTCGCGGATCGCCTGCATGGAGACGTTCTCCTTCGTCAGGGCGCCGCGGGCGATGAGTTCCTTGCCGATGGCGGTATAAGGGTGGCCGTTCTGGCCCGCGTAGCCGATCCGCATTTCGGAGCCGTCCGGCAATGTCACGATGCCCGAGCCCTGAATTTCGACATAGAAGGCGTCCACCGCGTCATCGACCCACACCAGAGGCTTGTCGTTATGCGGCCAGTCCCCCGCCACGATCTGTTCACGGGTTTCGTAAGGTCTGAGATTGCCGTCCTCCACACGGCCCGCGATCCGCTGGCCCTTCAGCTCCTCCCTGAATTGTCCCAGATCGACCATCACGAGATCATCGGGGCGAAGGTAGAGGGGAATCGTATACGGTTCCTCACGCGTCCTTGAGCCGTTGAGGGCAGCTTCGTAATAGCCGGTGAAGAGGCCTGTGTTTTGCTCCCCCAGCCAGATTGCGTGGGGGGTGAAGTTTTTTTCCAAAAAAGCGCGGAGTGTTTGGGGCTTGATATCCTTCAGGCTTCTGAATTCGCGGCAGGCGGGTTGCCAGTCGGCGTAGGTTCCGGCCTGCGGGAGCGGGCCGAGGGGTTTTTCGGGCGGCGCCTTGAGCATCCGTGTGCAGGTGCGGGCAAAGGCCACGGAAAAGGTCTGCAGATCGTCGTCCGCCCAGCCGGGAAGATCGGAAAAAGACGCGGGAACCAGTCGCATAGTGGCCTCCGTTTTTTGCGGCGATTCCTCCTCACCGCACGCGGTCAGGACCAGAATCAGGATGAGAAGGAAGCGGCGCATGGAGATGGTTTATCATGCCTGCTGGCGCTTCAAAAGGAGCGCGGATAAAAAATCAGGAGGAAGAGGAATTCGGCAACGTATCGTTATCGCTTTCGGTGTCGATCAGGGTGGCTACCACCAGCCAACGCGGGTCGCGGGATTTCGTTTCGCGTGAAAAGGTCCAGAGGTCGCGCATTTGCGTAATGCGTTCGGGGTGGCCCTCAATCACGTCGCCGAGCGCATTTTTGGTGTAGGTGATTTCCTCGGCAAGGAAGCGGACGGTGATTTTGCTGAAGCGGCCTTCTATCTGGGCTGATACAATCTCGGCCTTGTTGATCGCGTTGATCTCGGCGTGGAGGGTCTGGCCGGACTGCTGGCGGGCCGTGATCGCCTCATCGAAGGCGGCGAAAACGGGTGGGCTGAGCAGATCCCTGAGCGTTTCGCGGTCACCGTCGGCAAAGGATTCGACGATATAGACGAAGGCGTCCTGTGCGCCCTGCGCGAAGTGATCGACGTCAAAGGTGCGGTCGGCGCGGGCGATTTCCATCAAGCCCAGTTCGGTGGCGGTGTTGGCGATCGAAATATTGCCCTTGGGTGTTCGGGCGAGTTCGGCAATGCGATCCTCCGGGCCGATTTTACTCTCCCGAGACGGGCCAGGCAATTCCATGCGGCCGGACTGGCCTTCGGGCTTGAGGTAGGGGGCGGGGCGCTCGGGCTCATCGCCGTGGCGGGTTCCCAAGATGCTTCTGAGCCAGACGATCAGGCCGGCGGCGACAAGGGCGTATACAATCAGATCTGCGGGCAAGGGCTTATCCTATGCTTTTATTCCAGCGCCTACGTTAGCGCCTAAACGATCATATTACCACAGTTTTTCTTTGGTTTCAGCGTGATTCGGGGCATACTGCTGGGCCGCTTATGATTAGGAGCCTGTCGATGCCGTTTTTTCTGATTTTTATTGTTATTCCGCTGCTGGAATTGTGGGTTTTTCTGACGGTCACCCGTTTTATCGGGCTGGGCACGACTTTGTTGATGTGTTTTTTGACCGCGTTGATCGGCGGGAGCATGGTACGGGCGCAAGGCTTAAATGCGCTTAGGTCTGCCCAAGCGGAGATGATGACCGGGGGTGTTCCCTCCCGAGAAATGTTCGACGGGCTTTGTATTGTGGCGGCGGGGGCTTTGCTTCTGACGCCGGGGTTCATTACGGATTTTCTCGGTGTGCTTTTGCTGCTGCCGCCCGTGCGGGCGATACTGCGAAAAAGGCTGGAGCGTTCGGCCACATTTCGTGCCGCGCATTTTTCGCAAGAATACCGTGGCCCTTATACGCGCAGTCCGGCCAACGATCCCAGCATTATTGAGGGGGAGTATGAGCGGCTGGATGAGACGGAAAACAGGAAAAACTCAAGCTCAAAATAGGCTTGCGCTTGAGAACCCTTAAGACTTCGTGCTAATCAGGTGCAGTTAAAATGACATATTTATCTTCAGTAAGGACAACTTTATGAGCGAGACGAACGGATCGGGACATCCCCAAGAGAGCGAAAACAAGACGGAAGTCAGGAATATTCCGGTGACGATCCATTCCCAGTATGTGAAGGATCTTTCCTTCGAGAACCCCCATGCTCCGCAGGCTTTGAGCGGAAATCTTCCTGTCCCGGAGTTGGAGATCAATATCAGCATGGATGCGCGGAAGCTCAAACACGCCAAGTTCGATAATTATTTCGAGGTCGCCCTGAGCGCCCATGTCAATGCACGGCGCGGAAAGGACACGGTTTTCATCGCAGAAGTCGTTTATTGCTCGACCGTTTCGATCGGCGATGCCGTCCCGCATGAGCAGCACCACCCGATCCTGCTGATCGAGGTTCCCCGCCTTTCGTTTCCCTTTGTCCGGCAGATACTGTCCGCATTGACGCAGCAGGGCGGATTTCCGCCTGTTCTTCTTTCGCCCGTGGATTTTCACGCGCTTTATCTGGAGCGGTTTAAAGACCGTCTGCAGGGCGCAGATAACTCCGAACAGGCGGCCTGATTATGAAGGCGCGAAAGTTCACCCTGCACCTTGTTTCCGATGCGACGGGTACGACCCTGCTTGGGCTTTCGCGGGCCTGCCTTGCACAATTCGAGCATATCGAGCCGAATCAAAAATTCTGGCCGCTGGTGCGTACGGAAAAACAACTTGAGAAAGTGATCCAGAGGATTGAGGAAAATCCGGGGCCGGTGATTTTCACTTTCGTGAATGAAAAGATGCGGCGGCGGGTGATTGATTGCTGTGAGCATCTTGGCGTTCCCTGCATTCCGGTTCTCGACCCGATTTTTCATGGGCTTTCGACCTTTCTGGGGCGTTCGCCCAAGGGAGTTCCTGGCTTGCAGCACACGATGGACGATGCCTATTTCAAGCGCGTGGCGGCGGTTGATTTCGCCATGCGGTTCGATGATGGCCGCAATCTCAAAGACTTGAAAAAGGCCGATGTCATTCTTGTCGGCGTTTCACGAACGTCCAAGACGCCGACGTGCGTTTTTCTTGCGCGGCGCGGGATCAAAGCCGCTAATATCCCTTTGGTTCCCGGGGTGGACGTTCCCGAGGAGCATCTGAATTTTGAATTTCCGCTTTATGTCGGGCTGATTGCCACGCCTGAGCGGCTGATGCATATCCGAAAGTCGCGTCTGAAATCCGATAAGGCCGATCAGAAAATTCTTTCTGAAAACCTTTATCTTGATGAGGAGAAAATCGAAGATGAAATCCGCAAGGCCCGAAAAATTTTCGGTCGGCACGGTTGGCCGGTCATCGACGTCACCAAAAAATCCGTCGAGGAGACCGCCGCAGAGATCATGAGTCTACTTCAGGCCAAGCGAGAGCGCGAGAGCGGCGATGCGTCCGGTACATTCGACCAAGTCTGATGAAACTTCCTTGATCCTGGCCTCCGGCAGCGCGGCGCGGCAGTTAATGTTGCGGCAAGCCGGGTTAAATTTTGATATCCTTCCTGCGAAAATAGACGAAACCGAGCTTTTGAAGGAACGCGCCGGAGATAGTCCGGCCGAGAAGGCTTTGTTTCTGGCACGTGAGAAAGCCCTCAATGTTTCACGTGAAAAAGCCGATGCGCTGATCATCGGGTCGGATCAAATTCTCTGTCTTGGCGAAATCATTTTCAGCAAAGCGAAGAGCCGTGAGGATGCTCTCGAAAAGCTGCGGATGCTGAGCGGGAAGACGCACCGCCTGATCTCTGGCGTTGCCGTCGCGCGGGGAGGCGAAGTCCTCTGGGATCATGCCGATCATGCCGATCTGACCATGCGGGTTTTGGATGAGGATTTTTTAAGATCCTACGCAGATGCAGCGGGCGATGCCCTGACTTCCTGTGTTGGGGCGTATCAGATCGAGGGAGCCGGGGCATGGCTTTTCAGCAAGGTCACGGGCGATTTTTTTACGATTATGGGGATGCCTTTGCTGCCGCTTCTGGGTTATCTTTATGAGGAACACAGGATCGGGCCATGACAGGGACTAAAACCGGACTGATCGGTCATCCGGTCAGCCACAGCAAATCGCCGCTGATCCATTCGTACTGGATCAGGAAGCACGGTTTGAACGGAAGTTATACTTTGGTCGATCTCGCTTGCGAGGCGCTAGAAAGCGGGATTAAAAAAATCAAGGCGGACGGTTTCCGGGGATTTAACGTGACGGTTCCGCACAAGGTGGCTTTGCTTGAACTTTGTGACGAGGTCGATGAATTGGCGCGGGTCGTGGGTGCGGTCAATACCGTGACGATTGAGAAAGGCCGTCTGATCGGCACCAATACCGACGTGTTCGGGTTTATCGAGAATATCAAGAGCCATGCGCCGGATTTCGATTTTACCGCCGGACCCGCCGTCGTTCTTGGCGCGGGGGGCGCGGCGCGGGCCATCGTCCAAGGATTGCTGCAGGAGGGTGTTCCCGAGATCCTGCTGAGTAACAGGACTGCGGCCAAAGCGGATACGCTGATCGAAACTTCCTCGCTGCCCGCGAAAATTGTTCGGCTGGGATGGAATAGCGGAGAGTCGGCGAAAGCGTTGAAAGAGGCGAACCTGATCGTCAATACCACCTCCCTGGGCATGACGGGGAAGCCGAAGCTGGAGATTGATCTTTCGTTATTAAACCCCAAGGCGCTGGTGCATGATATCGTCTATGCGCCGCTGATGACCGAGTTTTTAATTTCGGCCCGTAAGCAAGGAAATCCCATCGTGACCGGGATCGGGATGCTTTTGCATCAGGCGCGGCCCGCGTTTTCCCGCTGGCACGGGATTATGCCCGAAGTCACCGATGAACTTACGGAGCTTGTCACGCGATGATCGTTCTGGGCCTTACCGGTTCTATCGGCATGGGGAAATCGACCGTTGCGGCGATGATGAACGCTCTGGGCATTCCCGTCCATGATTCCGATCTTGCGGCGCATCGTCTGCTGGAGCCGAAAAGCGAGGCGCGGCTGGCCATCGCTGCCGCTTTTCCTCATTATCAATATCCGCAAATTTATGAGAAAAAAACCTATAATATCAACAGGCGCGAACTGGGAAAAATCGTCTTTTCGGACGATGAGGCACGGGAGCGGCTTGAAGCCATCATCCATCCGATGGTGCGAAAATCGCAGACAGAGTTTTTGAGAGCTTCGAAAATCAAAGGTGCCCGGATCGCCGCTCTGGATATTCCGCTTTTGTTTGAGACCGGTGCAGAGGCGCGGGTCGATTATACGATCACCGTGAGCGCCCCCTATTTTCTGCAACGGGCACGGGTGCTGGCACGGCCGGATATGAGCGAGGAAAAATTTCATGCGATTTTGTCGCGGCAAATGCCGGATGCCGAAAAGCGGGCGCGGTCGGATTTCGTCATCCAGACAGGGCTTGGGCGAGCGCATAGTTTCAGTTCGCTTAAGGAGATTCTAGAGAGTATCCGTCAGGAGGTTTACGGCGATAGCGCGGGAGATAATATTGCAGATACCAACCCCCTGACGATGCCCATCCAGAGGTAAGAGATGACGCGAAGCGCGCTTGTTTTCCGGCATTATGACGGCGAAGACCTCAGCACCTTCGCACCGATCCTGAGCGCGTGCGGGTATTCTTATCGGTATATCAATACGCCCACAGAAGCCCTCGATGCAGAAGAGATCATGAAGGCCGATCTTCTGGTCATTATGGGCGGGCCTATGGGGGTTTATGAAACGGAGGCTCATCCTCATCTGCTCGAGGAAATTAAAATCGCCCGCAAAAGGGTCGATGCGAATAAACCGACTCTTGGTGTTTGTCTTGGTTCGCAGATTCTTGCGGCTGCGCTGGGGGCCGAAGTCTATAAAGGGCCGAAAGGCAAGGAGATCGGATGGCGACCGTTGCGCCTTACCGAAGAAGGAAAGACATCTCCCTTAAGACATCTTGCGGCCGAAAATACGAATATGTTCCACTGGCATGGGGATACGTTCGATTTGCCAGAGGGAGTCGCACTACTCGCATCGAGCGATCTCTACAGAAATCAGGCTTTTTCAATGGGGTCAAATGTCTTAGCCGTGCAATTTCATGCCGAGATCAGTGAAAACCAGCTCTGCGGGTGCTTCGAGGATTTCACCGAAGATTTGAAAAGTTTGGGCGATGTAAACGCTAAACTTGAGGAGTTGAGGCGTGATACCGCCGCTTATGCGGCAACGCTTGAGAAACAAAATGCGCTTTTCCTGCGCGAGTGGCTGGAGGGGCTTTCCCATGCGTGAGATCGTTCTGGATACGGAGACGACGGGGCTGGACCCTGAGCAAGGTCACAGAGTGCTGGAGATCGGGGCCGTGGAGTTGTTTAACCATGTGCCTACGGGAAAAACGTTACAACTTTATATCAATCCTGAACGGGATATTCCGCATGAGAGCATCGCCGTTCATGGGATTACGAATGAGTTTGTTAAAGACAAGCCCGTCTTTTCGCAGGTATACACACAGTTTCTGGATTTCATCGGTGACGACAGTAAACTGGTCATTCATAACGCCGAGTTCGATATGAAATTCCTGAATGCGGAACTCAAGCAGGTTGGGCACTCTCCCTTGCCTTGGAGCCGTGCGCTGGATACAGCAGCACTGGCGCGGAAGAAATTTCCAGGGTCGCCCGCCAATCTTGATGCGCTTTGCCGAAGATTTGGGATCGATAATTCCAACCGTACTTTCCACGGGGCTTTACTGGATTCCGAATTACTGGCGGAGGTTTATCTTGAACTGCTCGGAGGCCGGCAGCACGGGCTTGGCCTGATGACCGAGAACACTTCGACTCAACGTGTCTCTCAGACCAGGGTTACGGGCGAAAAACCCCTCCGACCCGCCCGCCCGCATCAGGCAAGCGCCGAGGAATTGACCGCGCATGAGGAGATGATTGCAGGGATCAAAGACCCGCTGTGGAAGAAACTTAAAGAAACGGGCTGACTTTCTACTGATCGGCTTTTGTGGTTTTCTTTTCGAGCAGCAAAGGCTGCATGGGGAATATTTTTTTCGCCAGTTCGGAGTCCCGGAAGGGCACGTTTTCTATGATGGTGGCTTCCAGATCGTAGAGGATATGAAAGAGATGCGACTGGTTGATCGGGTCGTCCATGCCGGAGAACAGGGGATCGGAGAGAATTTCCGCGCCGTAGCCCTGCAGATAGGCTGTGCGGTCGGGCAGGCAGGAGAGCATCTCAATTTCAACGGCTTTTGGTTTTCTCTCGCCGAAAGGATTTTGCTCCTGTGTCTCTCTGAGGATGTCATCAAGATTTTCCAGCGTGTTGTGGTCGCAGGTATTGACGCGGTGTTCGCAGCGGAACCACTGGCGGAAAGACGCCGCCAGCGCCTGACCGTTGAACTGGCCGGACGGATTGCGCTCAAGGAAGCCGGAAAAGGCCATCGCCATGTCGCCGTTTTCAGAACCGATCAGGTGGCGCCAGAGATCGGGATAAGCGCCGCTGCGTAACTCCCAGGCCACAAGAATTGAAAGAACATCGCAATCGGCGGAGCGGATGCGCTCCATGGTCAGGACGAATTCGGTGCGGTATTTCTCATCGAAGCCGCCGTGGCGTTTTTCCTGCCATATATCGCGCAACGCCTTAATCAGCGTTACGATCACGGCGTTTTTGAAATAGACTGACCGACCCAAGGCTGCGGGCGTCAAGGCGTTGCTGTCGAGGAGAATCAGCTTTTCCTCGACGTCGATCCAGTAATCTCCGCCTTTAAGATCGAAAAGCGTGATCTGCCATTTTCCTGCAACCGCTTCTTGAATCATCAGGCGGGCGGCTGGGCTTTCGTTGATGAGGCCGAAACAGTGGGCCAGCACTTCGCCGTAGGAGCAGAGATCCCGGTCGGTTTCGAGGTTTTGGGTATTTTGAAGAAGAGTACCCAGAGTCCAACGCTCAAGCTCCGAGAAGCCAAACACGCGATCTTCGGCGATCAGGTCATAGGTATTTTTTGGAGTCCATTTCGACTTCACTTGAGCGTACCCGTTACTCTTCAAAAACTCTATTTCGCAGACAGGATCGTCATTCCTCGGAACCGAACCGGAGGTGGATGATATTTTCACCCTTTCCCGGCTGAAGGTGTCTGTCATTTTTTCCGGTCTTGGCAAAACGACGAGAGGGCTTTCCTGAATTCTCTGTCTTTGAATCTGTCTCTTGAGTTCCGAAAAGTTGGACAATTTTTGCGGCTGGTTCGCTTGCATGGAGGGGATCCTGAGTCTGAGATTTGACCACATGACGAATGTCGTGTGTGGATAAGTCAGGATCGTTTTGCAATTCGTGTTCCGTTTCCTTGAAGGAGCGCTCGAATTTTATAAACCATAGGAAATTCGCGTTTGAGCGGTCACGAACTTCGGTGAAGATCGGGTCGTTCATGATGATGTTGGCATGGACCGACAGGTAATTTTTGCCGTATGGCATACTGCCCAATCCTGAGATCAATTCTGCGGTTAAGGTGCGAGAAGACTGAATGTCTTCGAAGACGTAACCGTTATAGTCGGCAAGCATTGCCTGGACAAGTTTTTTGTCCTGCTGGCGGCAACGTTCGGAGAGGAACCAAGCCTCGAAGACGGCCGCGCTGGCGGTGCCGTTGTTGATTGTACGGAAATCCTGATTGGCTTCGCGGACGTAAGCGCGGGCGAGGTCGCTCATCGGTGAATCCTCGATCCGGTCCCAGACGGTGCGATTGCCCGAGAGCTGAAGTTCCCATCCGATGCGGACCATCGCAGCGGTCAGGTCGGCTTCCTGAAGTCGATTGACCAGAATGGCGTTGTCGGGATGAAAGAGCAGCGGGTTGATCAATGCGCCCTGACGGTGCTGCCAGTGACGGCGCAGTTCGCGGGAGAGGAGGAGGATTTGATCCTCTTCGCTCATTTCAGGATTCAGAAGAATTGTTCCGGCGCGGCGGTCGTAAAAGACGTCTTCGACCTGACGGCTTTTTTTAATCGTTATTTTGTGTTTTTCTGCCAGCTCCAAGAATGCCGAAGCCAATCTGCTTTTTTCAAGAATCGACAGAAGCGGGTTGATGTCTTCGCTTGTTTCACCTGTGTGAAAATTTTCGATTGACGTGAAATTTTCGGAAAATTCCTGCAGCCGTTTTTCCTCATCTTTCTTGCTGAATAAGGCGTAACGGTCATAGGTGGCGATTTCTTCCTTGAGGAGCTGGATTTCCCGCTCGAGCGCGGTGCCCTCGAACTGGCCGATGTCCATTTCATCGTCGCAGGGATCTTCGTCAAAATAAAAGAGGGGCGTGTCGTCGATAATCGTGCAGAGGATGGGTTGTGAATGGTTCAGCGTATAGGCCACGCGGCAAACGCGGTCGTTTTGTCCTCTTTGGCCAAAGGTTTTTTCAATAATGTCGCTCATACCTGATCCAGATTTCCCTGCTCAAAACTCTGAAACCCGCGGATTTCCTAGGGTATGAGTTCATTATGCGCGTGAGATGTTAAAGCTTTCCTACCAAGGTAAAAAAATCGGCTCTTTTTTTTGAAAAAATTTTCTATTGTTCACAATGACTTAACAGATAGTTAAGCTGTGATTAACGAAGGTTTAATAAAAGGGGGTTTTGGAGGGTTACTGGCCCGTCACATGGTCGAGGACCGGCATATTTTCCTGCAGGATATCGTGGTTGGCCAAAACGGCTTTTCCATTCGGTTCGACGTAGATATCGGCCTTGAAAAGCGTGGCTTTGAGCATCATGCGGGCTTCGAGTTTAAAGACGCCGTGTTTGAGCTTATCAACGATTTTCATAGGGGCGATTAGCTTGCCGTAGGATTTACGTTCGGAGGGGGACGGTTCTTCCTTCCAGTTAATATTCTCAAGGCTTTCGATGATGTGAAAACGCCCGTGACGGCCGCGAACGTTGGAGAAGAAAAAGCGCACGTAATCCAAGACATTGCTCGGGTTGAGGCTAATTGGCGCCTGTTCGTTGGTTTTGTAGATCGGGCGGTAGGTCCAGTCCAGAAGCGTGTAATTCTCATCTTTGTGCAGGACGTAGCGCTGGAGCGGCGGGTTCGTGGCGTGGTCGGAGATGTCGAGAAACCGATAACCAGGATAGAAGGAGAGATCGAAGGATAAAACCGTTGTTTCCAGGGGGTCAAACAGGCTGCCGTCCACCTGTTTGTTGACCTGATCCACGATCGCGGCCACCTCCTCCATTTCCAGTTTTTTAAAGGCTTCCTTGAACATTTTTCGATTCGCGAATCTTAAGGTCTTTTTGGCTCTTCCCTGCCCTGTATCTGACATAAAATACATTAATTTTTCCCTAACGTCTCTGCAAAAGTCTGTGCGGGAATCGAAGAACTGTTTTTGTATGAAGCTGAGGATCAAGTTACCCCGAATCTATCATCAGGCCGATTGGGGGGCTTATCCTATTGTAGAAAAGATCCTGAGGGCTAATCTCGTGTACGGGGAGGAATCATAGCGAATCGTGAACGCTTATAGGGTTTTCAACTCCGTTAAATTGTGCATAGAATCCGGCATAAATTTGATCCCCGATTTGCACAGCCCCTACTATCTAAAAATACCTTTTTAAAATATCTTTTTATTTTTATTTTTAGGGATATTCTGATGGCGTTTTCAGAAAGGGAAATGTCTGTATGCGTGGGATTAAGAAAAATATGCTCGAAGCACTTCGGAAGCACAAGCCCGATCATGTTCCGGTCTGGCTGATGCGGCAGGCAGGGCGGTATCTGCCGGAATACCGGGAGGTGCGGGCGAAGGCGGGAAGTTTTCTTGATCTGGTTTATAATCCCGATCTGGCGGCGGAAGTGACGTTGCAGCCGATCCGCAGGTTCGGAATGGACGGGGCGATTTTGTTTTCAGATATTCTGGTTATTCCGCAAGCCTTGGGGCAGAAGCTTGAATTTGTCGAGGGCGAAGGGCCGAAGCTGGAGCCTTTGCGGAGTGGGTCCGATATCGCAAAATTGAATTTCAGTGTTTTTGACCAGACACTATCTCCTGTTTACGAAACCGTGAAAAAAGTGCGTTCCGGGCTTGAGTCCGAGGGGTTTACGGGAACGACGATGATCGGGTTTGCCGGGGCGCCCTGGACGGTTGCGTGTTACATGGTTGAGGGTGGATCGAGCCGGGATTTTCTTGAGATCAAAAAACTGGCGTATCAGCATCCTGAGTTACTTGAAAAGCTTATGGATTTACTGGTTGAGGGGACGGCGGCTTATCTGATCCGACAAGTCAAGGCGGGGGCCGAGGTTCTGCAGATTTTTGACAGCTGGGCGGGGATCGTTGATGCTCAGCAGTTCAAAAAATGGGTCAGCGTTCCTACGCGTAAGATCGTTGATCTGGTCCGCGAGGCCTATCCCAATGTTCCGATTATTGGGTTTCCACGCGGGGCGGGGGTGAATTATATCTCCTACCTGCAGGATACGGGCGTCAATGCGCTGTCGCTTGATCCGCAGATTGAGACAAAGTGGGCGGTGCGGGTTTTGCAGAGTTCGGTTCCGGTTCAGGGGAATCTTGATCCGGTCTGTCTGATGGCGGGTGGTGATGCGCTGATCCTGGCGATAGAAAAAATCGTTCATGATTTCGCGGGCGGGCCGTTCGTGTTCAATCTGGGACACGGCATTCACAAGGATACGCCCGTTCAGAATGTCGCGCTGCTGGTGAAGTGCCTGCGGGAGATGAAGGGATGAGCAAGATCGCCGTCGTGTTGTTCAATCTCGGCGGGCCGGATTCCAGGGGCGCGATCAAACCGTTCCTGATGAATTTCTTCATGGATAAAAATATTATCGGCGCCCCTATTCCCCTTCGCTGCTTTATTGCCGCGTATATCAGCGGCAAGAGGTCAAAGAAGGAAGCTTCTGATAGTTATGGGCTTCTGGGCGACAAGTCTCCCCTGCTTGAAAATTCGAGGGCGCAGGGGCAAGCGCTGGAGAGGGTTTTGAACGGAGGTGCGGCGGGGGAGATTTTCAAGGTTTTTGTCTCCATGCGGTACTGGCATCCGATGGCGGCGCAGGTGGTGCGGGAGGTGCGGGACTGGGGGGCGGACCAAGTTGTGTTCCTGCCGCTTTATCCGCAATTTTCGACGACAACAACATGGTCGTCGCTGGAGAACTGGAAGAAGGCTGCGGATATTGCCGGGTATCATCCGCCGGCCAGTGTGATCTGCTGCTATCCTGAAAATTCCGGGTTTGTGGAGGCTTCGGTTGAAAATATCGTGAGCGTTTATAAACAGGCGCAGGCGGACGGGCATGAAGCGCCGCGGGTTTTATTTTCCGCGCACGGGTTGCCGGAGAAGGTGATTAAAGGCGGCGATCCGTATCAGTGGCAGTGTGAGCAGAGTGCGCGGGCGATGACTGAGAAAGTTCGCGGGGCGCTGTCGATTGAGGCGCTGGATTGGCAGATTTGCTATCAGAGCCGGGTCGGGCCGCTGACATGGATCGGCCCGTCGGTTGAGGAGGCGTTGGAAAAGGCGGCGGCGGACAAGAAGGCGGTGGTGATTTATCCGCACGCCTTTACGCAGGAGCATGTGGAGACGCTGGTGGAGTTGGATATCGAATATCGTCATAAGGCGGAGGAATTGAAGCTGCCGGGATATTACCGGGCCCAAACGGCGGGGACGCACGGGGCTTTTATCGAGGGGCTGGCGGCGTTGGTGCGCGATCATCTCGGGCGTCAGGGAATTTGCGCGGAAGGCGGGAAGAGGATTTGCCCGGAGGCGTTCGGGCGGTGTTGTATGGGGCTTCAAACGGCCTTGGGTTTTAATCACTGTTCGGCCAAGTCAAGATGCCGCGCTTGAATGGTAAGTCTTTAAATAATGAATATTTTTCATCCGGGTAATGCAGGGTTACATGGACCCAGGATTCGCAAGAGTCATATAAGCGGTTGCGGTTTACCAGTATATGTTGTGTCGGTTTGTATTTTTTGAACAAGGTATCTAAAGCATCTGCGGTTTCTTCATCCATGCGACCAAGGTAGCAGTTGCCTTTCCATTTTGGTCCTCGAAAGAAGTATTCAAAAAGCTCTACGGCCAGGGGACATAAGTTTTCAATGTTTTGGGCAGATCCACCTGTCGATAAAGGAACGATAAATCCTTCGATGAAGGGATGATTGGTCGAATGACCGCCGACCTGATTGGAGTATCGAACGCCGCTAGGATATTCTATCAGTAAAGCCACTCCGCTTAACCTGAAGAGGTCAATCTTAGGCCTTTGCTGGAGGGGCTTTTTCATGGCGTTGCTTAATTCTTCCCTGCGTCCGGTGCTACTGTCCGCTGTTCGTAGCGGGAAAAAAAATCATCCGGGTTGTGGTCGTATTCGATTTTACCCCAGATCAGGTTGAGGGCGAGGAAGGGTATGACCATGCCCTTGGCGAATTCCAGCGGCACTTCGTCCTTATAGTCGCGGGCCGTTCTTAGCGCGGGGAAAAGACAGGCCAGCGCCGCGATGGCCAGATAAGGCGTTGCAAATTCATTGGGCGTATTGACCAGTTCGGCGGCGCCCTTCCCGAAGGCTCCGGCCAGACCGACATAGGTTGCGGAGACGAGGCCTGCGACCTGGGTATCTGATTTTTTCTGTTTTTCTTCCGTGGTCATGGCGGCCTTGTTTTTGTCGATGCGTTGTGGTCCATTGAGGCGTTGTCGCGGATAAGCGTTTCTTATGTCAAAAATTCCGCATTTTTGCAACTTTTCTGAGGGTTGAGAGCGTTATGGATGATTTCCTGACCGCGTATTTCGAATGGCTTCGCGCCCTGCATATCATCAGCGTCATGGCGTGGATGGCGGGGATGCTTTATCTGCCGCGATTGTTTGTTTATCACGCCGAGGCGGAGATCGGTTCCGATAAATCGGAGACGTTCAAGATCATGGAGCGGCGGCTGCTGAAAATCATCATTAACCCCGCCATGATTTCGGCGTGGGTGTTCGGGCTGCTGATGCTTTATTCCAACTGGGCGGTTTACAAGAGTGCGCCGTGGATGCATACGAAGCTGTTGCTGGTTCTGGTCATGTCCGGCGTTCACGGGATGCTGGCCAAACATGTGAAGGTTTTTGCACGGGACGAGAATAAAAAAAGCGCGAAATTTTTCCGGATTCTTAACGAAGTTCCGACTATTCTGATGATTGTGATCATCATTCTGGCTGTGGTGGAACCGTCTTTCGGGAAGTAATAATCCTTTTATAACAGTAATTTATTCAGACTTGTTTTCAATTTGGTTGTAGAGTATAAAGGATATGCTTTACACGTAGACATAATCTCTTGACAGGCTTAAGGGCCATGGATATAAGGGACGTGTCTAGTAGAGAAATCCAAGAAATGCCGCCGACCGATTTTTTCGCCAAAAGGATTTGGCAGAGGTCAGCGCAGTAAGAAAAAAATAGTTTTTAAGAACCTTGTGCTGGGACTGCAGACATCTTTTCACACCGTTGTGAGATTTCCTTTTGATTGATTTAACGAAAACCATGAGTATCCCATGAATTTACAGGAATTAAAGACCCGCTCGCCTGCCGAGTTGCTGGCGTTTGCCGAGGAGCTGGACATCGAAAATTGCAGCGCGATGCGTAAGCAAGACATGATGTTTGCCATTCTCAAGCAGCTGGCGATGCAGGGTGTGCCAATCTCGGGTGTCGGGGTTCTGGAAGTGCTGCAGGACGGTTTCGGGTTCCTGCGCTCCCCTGAGGAAAATTACCTGCCGGGACCGGATGACATTTATGTTTCGCCCAGTCAGGTGCGCCGTTTCGGTCTGCGGACTGGCGATATCGTCGAAGGTGAAATCCGCGCCCCGAAAGATTCCGAGCGATATTTTGCGCTTTTGAAAGTGGGGTCCATCGGCAACGAAACGCCCGAGAAAGTCCGCCACCGCATCAATTTCGATAACCTTACTCCCCTTTATCCCGAACGAAAAATCACCCTTGAAATCGACGATCCGACCAAAGATCACCGGGTTCAACGCGTGATCGAGCTGACCTCGCCGCTCGGGTTCGGGCAGCGCGCCCTGATCGTGGCGCCGCCGCGGACGGGTAAGACGGTGATGCTTCAGAATATCGCGACTTCGGTGGCCATCAACCACCCGGATGCCTATCTGATCGTTCTGCTGATCGACGAGCGGCCGGAAGAGGTGACGGATATGGCGCGGAGTGTGCGGGGGGAAGTTGTGTCCTCCACCTTCGACGAGCCGGCGTCCCGCCACGTGCAGGTAGCCGAGATGGTGATGGAGAAGGCCAAGCGCCTTGTGGAACACAAGCGCGACGTCGTGATCCTGCTTGACTCGATTACGCGTCTGGCGCGGGCTTATAACACCGTTGTGCCCTCCTCCGGTAAAGTTCTGACCGGGGGTGTGGACGCCAATGCTCTCCAGCGTCCGAAGCGGTTCTTCGGGGCGGCGCGGAATATCGAGCAGGGCGGATCCCTGACGATCATCGCCACGGCCCTGATCGACACCGGATCGCGGATGGATGAGGTGATTTTCGAGGAATTCAAGGGTACGGGTAACTCCGAGATCGTGCTGGACCGCAAGCTGGCGGACAAGCGCGTGTTCCCGGCGATCGATATCCAGAAATCCGGTACGCGGAAAGAAGAGCTGCTGGTGGATAAAGATATGCTGCAGAAGATGTGGATGCTGCGCCGGATTCTCAATCCGATGGGCACTGTCGATGCTCTGGAATTCCTGCTCAGCAAGATGAAGAATACGAAGAGCAATTCCGAGTTCTTCTCGAGCATGAATCAGTAAGTAAGTCTGTAGCTTTTGGTCTTTTAGACCTTGAAATGTGACCGTAAAAATTTCCTATGAGCTAATCGGATTAGGATGGTGTTGGTGCATCATATCTATAGATTCCGTCTGCCGTGGTATGCGCGGGTCTTACCTTTCGAACATTCTTTTTGATTTTTATACAGCCGTCATCAATTTGCTTAAAGGTTCTGAGTTTGAAAGCTTTAGCTTTCCTGAGGAACCCGGAGAATATTTGTGGCAAATCAGAAAAATTTCATCTGAAAAAGTATCAATAAAAGTAACCATGTTCAGGAGTACGCCTTACCGTCGGAAACCAGAAGATATTGGCGAAGTCATCTTCGATGAAACATCGGGGCTTCATGATTTTGCATTGGCTTTCAATCAGTCTATGGACGATCTGCTTTCGATCTGGTGTTTGAATGGATACAAGAAAAAATGGAACGCCCACTGCTTTCCTTTAGGCAAGTATGAGGAATTAAGAGAGCTATTAAAATCTCTTCCTAATAAAATTTCATGAAACCCCAAATATACAAGATCAAGACCATCGGTCTTGGGTCGCTTTGCGTGATGGCCAAGCCCGTTGCCGGGGAATGGCTGGAAGGCGATTTCCGGTTTTACAGGGATAGCGGGATCAGCCTTATTGTTTCCCTGCTGGAGGAATTTGAAGCCTATGAACTGGGTTTGCAGGGTGAAAAGGAGATCGCCGAGCGGCATGGAATTGCTTTTCTGTCCTTTCCCATAGAGGACCGGGGCTTGCCGGAGTCTCTTGCCCGCTTTAAAGCCTTCATTTTATCGTTGTATGAGCAGGTACAGGGCGGCGCCCATGCCGCCGTGCATTGCCGCGCCGGGATCGGGCGTTCGGGGTTGGCGGCTGCGAGTGTTCTTGTACTAGAGGGTTTTACGCCGGAACAGGCGTTTGCGCGGGTTTCCGAAGCGCGGAGATGCCCGGTGCCGGATACGGAGGAGCAATGGCGCTGGCTCATTACACATTGGAGAGATTTGTTTGACCGACAGTAAATTCTGTATCCGCCTTTACTCCTGACCTTGGTCAAAGTCTTTCCGGTCATTTCGGGCTAGTCTTTCTTTGCTGCGCGGATGTTTGCACGGCTTTGTGCCGTATCATTTGCGCTGGAGTATAACGAGGAGCAGGACATGGTCAGGAGTTTGAGAGACTGGGCGACGCCGCTAATGATCGGCGGTTTGGCATTGATGGGCGTCACCGGGGTTTTGATGTTTTTTCATCTGGAGACGCCGCTGAACAAGACCGTGCATGAGTGGGGCGGGCTGGTTTTTGTCGCTGCGGCGTTCGCGCATATCGTTTCCCATTTCCGGTCGTTCCGGCTGCATTTTAAGGATCCGGTGAAGCTGGGGCTGATCGGCGTTTTCGTGGCGGCGCTTTCGGTTTCGTTCCTGAATCTTTTTCCTCAAGAAGGGGGCGGGGGCGGGCCGAAGGCGATCATTAACCGCCTGAACGCGTTGCCGGTGCGGAATCTTTCGCTGGCCGCCGGGAAGAATGAGGCCGAGATTGTGCGGATTTTGGAGGAGGCCGGGATGAAATCCGTTCAACTGGATCAGAGTCTGGATGAGATGATCCGGGGACCGCAGGGGGAGAAATTCAGGATTCTGGGGGCGATTTTTCAGGAGTCCGCGACGGAGAAAGAATAGTTGATGCTTTTCCTGACCCGCGCCTTCAGGAGCCGGATGAGTTCGGGTTGCATATAATCGTAATCATCGGGGATACCCAGAACCACGAGGCGCTTGTTTTTCAGGAGGCTGTGAAACAGCCGTTTGACCTTGTTCTTGTGGGTTTGTTCCATACAGAAAATTACATCCGCCCATTCGATGAGGTCGCTATCGACTGTCGTGGGGGCGGTTTTGTCGGTTCCGGCGCCGATGGCGTTGATGCCCTCAACTTCGTTGAAGACGGTTTCGGCGGTGGCGCTGCGGAGTTTGTTGGCGGTGCAGACGAAGAGGAGGTTCATATCTCGAGGTAGCAGTTTTATTCATTGGATAAAATTAGCGATAAATTTTCTTCTTATTTCATTGATATTCCAGCAAAAACCGCCAAAAATCCGAAACGAAAATGTTTGTCATAAAACATTTGCTGTGGTCAAATTAGGGAAGTGAATGCTTCTTTCTCTGTCCCCACCAAAGGGGAAATAACACAGGCGCGGAAAGCGCCGCTCCAGAGAAAAACACGGTGGTAATTATGACACGGCGTATCAACAGCACCCCTCTTTTCCGCCCGTCTGTGCAGACGGTACGTAAGGCTGTGCGCCCGCTTATCGCCCTCGCCCTTATCAGTTTCCCCGTCGGCAGCGCCTGGTCGTATGGACCGCTCAAGGCGTCCCTGCCGTTTAACGACCCTCAAAGCCCCAGCGCATTTCCCGAAGATCATGCGCGAGACATTTTTAAACAAGTTCCTACCTCGACGAACGCGGATGAATGCCTTCCCCTGCTCACATCCATCCCTCACATCTCCCCACCATCCGTTCTCGATCGAAGCCAGCGCCCGGCTGGACAAATTGCTGTGATTGGCCTGCTTCTCGGGGTCCGACTTGCCCCCGGACCGCTGGAGAGGGCCGGAAACGAAAAATCTGAGACTTTGCTCAGCGTCGGGTACTCCCCGGACGCGGTCAACGGCCACCGCTCTGCTCTCGCGGTCGCCCTGTACCGTGATTGCCGGAAAGAGATGGCGTTGCGCGACCTGTCCCAGACTTTCCGGTGGAGCCGGTAGCAGCGAACCCCGCCAATCGCGGCGGGTTTTTAGACGTCCCTCACGTCGCTGGTCGTTCTGCAGCCTTCGGGCTCAGAACGGCCGATTTTTTTTAGCTCAAAATCCACGGCTTTTATAAAGACCTGCAAACACGGTCTTTATAAAAGCTGTGAGTCTGTGATGCTAACTAAGGTTTTGGGACGCTGCCGGGGATCAGGCGACCGATGAAGCCCTGGTACCAGCCTGGGGTTGTGGCGCCCGGTGTGTGGCGGGTTGTTTCCACGCATACAAAGAACAGGGCGGCGATCATAATGAAGGCCCAGAAGCCCTTGGTGCCTAGTTTGGGCGTCATCTTGCCTTCCTTGCCCTTCGGTACTATGCCCGCCATTGCCTTTTTTATCGCGCCGGAGGCGAAGGACTTCATGAGCAGGATGCCCATGTAGATGCCAATACCGAGCAGGGCGAAGTCGGCGAGGTTCAGGAGGATTTCGGCGGGAAGTTTGGTTCCCAATATTCCCCGCACAGGGCCGAGGAAATAAGCGCCGAACAGGCCCGCGTTCAGCGTCAGCCCCGTCAGCAGACCAAAGAAGCGCGGGCGGTCGGTGATCTTTTTGATCGCGCGGTCGGCCTTGACGACGAGATCGTTCACTGTTTCGTCACGGATGCCGAGAGAATTTCTTTCCTTCACCTTTTCGATGGCCTTGATGAGCGGCAGACGAGCGGCGCAGATGATGACGTCCTTGATTGTTCTGTATTCCGCAGCCATGCGGAGATTGGCAGCGACGTCGCCACGTCCGTCCACGGCGTCTTCCAGCTTGCGGATTCCGTTACTTATGATTTCCTCGAGGAAGGGTGAGACGTGGATGACCGTGCCCGTGTGGCCGAACATGAAGGCGTAATAGGACTGGCCGCCGATATCGAATTCGACATGGCCGTACGGGAGCAGGACGTCGTATTTGATGGGAATGGTGAAAACGTCGATGTTCTGACGGTCTTTCTTTTTTTCCTCCTCGGTTTTGTTCTCCTCTTCGAGTTTGATTTTTTCGGGGTCGTCCTCGGGGAGAACAAGTTGAATCTGAGCGTGCTGACTCATTTTCGGGCCGAGTTCCTTCATCAGGGCGGCGATTTTTTCCGGCAGTTCCTCTTCCGGGTAGGTGAAGTCGGTTTTGGCCTCGATCTCGATGATTTCCAGATTGCTGCTCCAACCGTTGCCCTGGCAAACCGGACAGACCGTAAAACCTTTCGTGCGGCAGACCGGGCATTGAACACGGCCGCTCTGGCTGCAGAGGACGCAGCTCATGCGGCCGCGACCATGACAGGTCGGGCATTGCATCTTGCGCCCCTGCGGACCGTTGATCATCTGGGCGCCGCGGCATTGGGTGCAAGGACACATTCCCGAGCCATTGCAGCGCGGGCACTGGTCTACGCCCTTTCCGGCGCAGCGCTGGCATTTCGTTTTACCTGTCGTGCGGCAGCTTGTGCAGCCTTCGAACCAGACGAATTCCTTTTTCCAGAAAGGCAGTTGCAGGACCAGATTTTGCTGCGCGAAGCAGCGATCCTCCCTGGCTGTGGCGATTTCCGTGATCTGACGGATTGCTTCAGGATCCTGCGCGAGCTTGTCGTATTCCTTGGCAAAGGCGACCTTCAGCGCCTGTTCGTTATCGACAAGTACCGGCCCCTTCACACGTCCGGGCATTTTCTTTTTGCTGATTTTGGTTGAGACTTTGAGGGTGGTCTCGGCGGGGAACTGAAGAATCTCGCCCTCAAAATTCACCAGCAGGACTTTTTCGAGATCGTACTTATTGCCCTCGATAATCTTGTGAACCCGCTCCAGCGCCTTGTTTTTATAATCCGGGTCGATTTCGAGCTTGTGGATTTTGACCTTTGTCGGGCTTTGCGTTTCCTGACCCTCTGCGGGAGAGGTTTCGGGCAGTTCAGGGTTTTCAAAAGGGTTTTCGGGGGTGTCGGTCACGATAACGTCTTTGCCTGCGGTTTAAACTGCGCTAGTTTCAGATCATGCCATCACTATAGAGGCTCTGTGGCTTTGCCGCAAGAAAGGGAGACCATGAAATTCAAGTTCGATATTGAGTGCACGCCCGAGGAGGCCCGTTTGTTCATCGGGTTGCCCAACGTGGCGCCACTGCAGGAAAAGATGATGAAGGAACTTGAGAAGAAGATGCAGGATAATATCCGCAGCCTCAGTCCCGAGGAGATGGTCAAGACCTGGATGCCGCTGACCCTGCAGAGCATGACGGAATTCCAGAAAATCTTCTGGTCGCAGATGGAAACGGCGCGCACCATGGGGATTAAACCGGAAAAAGACAAAGATAAAAAATGAGGGATACGATTTTTGCCCTGGCCAGCGGAGCCGGACGGGCCGGGGTGGCGGTGGTCCGGGTTTCGGGGCCGGACGCACTTGAAAGTCTGCGGACGCTGGCTGGAGTTTCTGATTTTTTTCCTCGTCAACTCCTCTGTAAGAGTCTCCGGGAGCCCGTTTCACGTGAAACCATCGATCGGGCGATGGTGGTCGCCTTTCCGGGCCCGGGGAGCTATACGGGTGAGGATGTGGTGGAATATCATCTCCATGGCAGTCCGGCGGTCGTTCGTCAGATGCTTGAGGTGTTGGGGCAGCAGAACGGGCATCGGATGGCGGAGCCTGGGGAATTCACCCGGCGGGCGTTTGAAAACGGCAAGATGGATTTAACCGCCGCCGAGGCCGTTGCCGATCTGGTTAATGCCGAAACGGTTTTACAAAAAGAACAGGCTCTGGGGCAGATGGGCGGGGCGCTTTCGCGTCTTTATGACGGGTGGAGGCAGGAATTGAGCCGAATTCTAGCTTATGTGGAGGCGGAGATCGAGTTTCCCGACGAGGATTTGCCGCGTAATCTGTTGGAAGATGTCACTCCTGACCTTCAGGAGCTTATTCGAGCCTTGCTCGGGCATTTGAATGACGGGCGGCGGGGTGAGCGGTTGCGCGAGGGGGTCAGCGTGGCGGTCATTGGGGCGCCGAATGCGGGAAAATCAAGCCTTGTCAATGCTTTAGCACAAAGGGACGTGGCGATTGTCTCCGATCTGGCTGGAACAACGCGGGATATTATCGAGGTGCATCTGGATATTGGCGGGTATCCGGTTGTTCTGAGTGATACGGCGGGGCTGCGGCCCGAGGAGCTTTTTTCGGATGAGGGCCATGCTCAAATCGAGGCGGAAGGAATCCGGCGAGCGAGAGAGCGTGCGCTTTCGGCGGATATAAGGGTGCTGGTTTATGATGGGACGCAGGTGCAGCCTGACCCTTCTACAGAGGTTCTGGCTCATTCGTTCAGCCTAAGGGTTGTCAATAAAAGCGATCTCGGCGTCAGGGTTGATTTGTCCGAGCCGTTTATTCCTGTTTCTGTCAAGACGGGAGAGGGGCTGGATGTTTTTCTTAAGGCCTTGGAGGGGCTTATTGTCTCTACCTTCGGTGAGAGGGTTGCCGAGGCTCCTGCCCTTACGCGCCTCAGGCATCGGGAGGCGTTAAATGCCTGTCTGGAGGCGTTGTGGCGTTGTCAGCAGGCCCGCTTGCCGGAACTGCTGGCAGAGGATTTGCGGCTGGCGGTCCGGCATCTGGGGCGGATTACCGGGCGGGTGGATATCGAGGATCTTCTGGATATCGTTTTCCGGGATTTTTGTATCGGGAAGTAGCTGCTTTGTTCTTTTATGGCGTTTGGCACGGAAAATCTGTATAACACGGCGCTATGAAAACGGATTTTGATGTCATCGTTGTCGGGGGTGGGCACGCGGGATGCGAGGCTGCGGCGGCTTCTGCGCGGATCGGAGCCAGAACCGCCCTGCTCACTCATAGGATCGAGACGATCGGGGTCATGTCCTGCAATCCGGCGATCGGGGGGCTGGGCAAGGGGCATCTGGTGCGGGAGATCGACGCGCTGGACGGTCTTATGGGCCGGGTGATCGACCGGGCCGGTATTCAGTTCAGGATGCTGAACGCCTCCAAGGGGCCGGCGGTGCGCGGACCCCGGGCGCAGGCCGACCGGAAGCTTTACAAGTCCGCCATGCAGGAGTTTCTGGGCGGGATAGAGAATCTCAGTCTTGTCGCCGGGGCGGCGGAAGATCTGATTCTTGATTCACAGGGGTCTGTTTGCGGGTTACGGACGCTGGATGGACGGGAATTTACCTGCCGGACCGTGGTTTTGACTACGGGAACCTTTCTGCGCGGGCTGATCCACCGGGGCGAGGAAACCAAGCCCGCCGGACGGGTTGGGGAAGAGCCGACGATCGGCCTTGCCGAGACTTTGGAAAGGCTAGGTTTTCCCTTGGCGCGGCTGAAGACGGGAACGCCGGCACGGCTGGACGGCCGGACGATTAACTGGGGGATTCTGGAGGAACAGAAGGGCGATGATCCGCCGGTGCCGTTTTCCACATTGACGGATAAAGTCACGGTGCCGCAGGTTTCCTGCTATATGACGTATACGACCGCAGCTACCCACAGGGTTATTCAGGAGAATATCCACCGTTCGGCGATGTATTCCGGGCGGATCAAGAGTTCGGGGCCGCGTTATTGTCCGTCCATTGAGGATAAAATCCACCGTTTTGCCGATAAGCCGCGGCACCAAATCTTTCTGGAACCGGAGGGTTTGGACGATTCGACCGTCTATCCGAACGGGATTTCAACCTCCCTGCCCTCTGAGGTTCAGGACGCCATGATCCGCACGATTCCGGGGCTGGAGAGGGTCTCTGTGATGGAATGGGGCTATGCCATCGAATATGACTATGTCGATCCACGAGATTTAAAGAAAACGCTGGAGTCCAAGCGCTTGCCGGGGCTGTTTCTGGCCGGGCAAATCAATGGGACGACGGGGTATGAGGAGGCCGGGGCGCAAGGACTGATGGCGGGGATCAATGCGGCTCTTCAGGCGAAAGGTGGAGTGGGGATTGAGGCCCGTAACGATGCGGAAACCTTTATTCTGGACCGGGCGGACGCCTATATCGGGGTTCTGATCGACGATCTGACCACGCGGGGGGCGCCGGAGCCTTACCGGATGTTTACCAGCCGAGCGGAATACCGCCTGTGGCTGCGGGCGGATAATGCCGATCAACGCTTGACGGATAAAGGGCTTGTTGTGGGCTGTATCGGCACTGCGCGGGATGCGGCTTGGGCGGACAAGGCGCGGGCGCTGGCCGAGGGGCGGGCGTTGGTCTCCTCGCTGCAGGCTACGCCAACCTTCCTTGCAAAACAAGGGCTTAACATCAATCAGGACGGAATTCGGCGATCAGCGGCCTCCCTTTTGGGGTTTCCGCACGTTACATGGGAGCAGCTGGCGGGGTTTTGGCCTGAGCTTTGTGACATTTTGCCCGCCATTCGGGAGCAGATTGAAATTGATGCGCTTTATGCGGGGTATATGGAGCGGCATCGTTCGGATATCGAGTCTTACCGAAAGGATGAGGGGTTAACACTTCCCGCCGATCTTGATTATTCCAAAGTGGGCAGTTTGTCCAACGAGGTCCGGCAGAAGCTGGAACGTGTCCGGCCCTTGACGCTTGGGGAGGCTTCGCGTATTCCGGGGGTGACTCCGGCCGCGGTCATCGCCCTGCTCCGTTTTGTCCGTAACAAGCCCTCGGATCAAGATGCGGCCTGAGGCGTTTACTCCTGAAGATTTGAGAAGGGAGCTTTCGCTTTCTTCATCCGTGATGGAGAGGTTGTGCATTTATCACTCCCTTCTTGTTAAATGGCAAAAGAGTATTAATCTTGTCTCTGATTCGACCCTGCCTGAAGCTTGGCATCGGCATTTTTATGACTCAGCTCAAATCTTGCAGTATTTACCGAAGGATAGGCGGGTTGTTGCTGATTTAGGATCAGGAGCAGGCTTTCCGGGCATGGTTCTGGCGATTTTGAACCCTGACCTCGATATGAACCTGATCGAATCGGATGAGAGGAAATGCCTTTTCCTGCGGACTGTTTCACGTGAAACAGATACTGACGTTTCGATTCATCATGGGCGCATCGAGCGAGTCAGGGAGTCATTTGTGCCTGAAATTGTCACGGCACGAGCCTTTGCTGATATCTCCGCCATACTGGAATTATCATCCGTATGGAATCGTAAAAACAAGACCCTGCAACTGATTCTCCTGAAAGGAGAAAACGCCGACGATGAAATTGAAAATGCCCGTACGCGCTTTTCGCTCTCGGTCGAATCGTTTCCAAGCCTGACTCACCCGAAGGCTCGGATCTTAAGGATTTCTCATTTGTCTTGTGAGTAATGGTATTTCAGGCTTTTGAATTTCTTGATTTTTTTGGCGAATTTGTGCGATGCTGCCTTATCGATTCCTTAATTTTTCCTTAACATCCTTTGATTAAACGTCCCGTTAAGTCTCTGTCATGAATAATCATTTAAATCCCCGCCTTCTGGCGGTTGCAAATCAAAAGGGCGGTGTCGGCAAGACGACGACCGCCATTAACCTTTCTACGGCTCTTTGTGCCGTCGGGCAGCGAGTCCTGTTAATCGATCTCGACCCGCAGGGGAATGCAACGACGGGATTAGGCGTTAAGCGCAGTGAAATTGAGAAAAGCATCTATGATGTGTTGTTTGACGATGTTCCCGTCACCGATGTGGCTTTGCCGACCAAGGTTCGGAATCTTTCTGTCGTCCCCTCTTCTATCCATCTAGCGGGAGCGGAGATTGAGCTTGTGACGGCGCATTACCGCGAGTACCGTCTTAAAAACGCGATTCGCCGGCCTTTACCTTATGATTATGTGATCGTGGATTGCCCCCCTTCTCTTAACCTGCTGACCCTTAATGCTTTTGTCGCTGTCGAGTCGCTGATCGTGCCT
This sequence comes from Alphaproteobacteria bacterium, assembly GCA_016699735.1. Lineage (NCBI taxonomy): Bacteria > Pseudomonadati > Pseudomonadota > Alphaproteobacteria > Alphaproteobacteria bacterium. Next base: position 352,355 of record CP065008.1, on the reverse strand, counting down.
CTGCAGTGCGAGTTTTACGCTCTGGAAGGCCTCAGCCACCTGACCAAGACTATCCGGCGTGTCCGCAAGACGCTGAATCCCGAGTTGGATATTCAGGGAATTGTCCTGACGATGGTGGATCGGCGGAATAATCTTTCCGGGCAAGTGGCGGAGGATGTGCGGAAGTTTTTCGGCGATAAGGTCTATCAAACCCAGATTCCCCGCAACGTTCGCCTCTCCGAGGCGCCTTCTTATGGACTGCCTGCCATTATCTATGATATGAAATCTCCCGGCGCTCAGGCGTACATCCATCTGGCGAAAGAAGTCATTGGACGCGAGCGAGACCTTATTCGACAACAAAATGTGGCTTAGATTCTGATGACCGATGCGAAGCAAAAATCCGACGAACTGGTTAAACTGCGCGGTTTAGGGCGCGGGTTGAATGCGCTTTTCGAAGATGAGGAGCATGATTACCCGAGTTATGACGAAGCGGCAGCTGCCGCGAAGGGGCGTACGCGAATCACTGTTGGTGTGGCCGAAGTGTCGCCCGGGCCACAGCAACCGCGCAAGCATTTCGATCAGCAGGCTCTCGAAGAGTTGGCTTTATCTATTCGTGAGCATGGAATTCTGCAGCCCCTGCTCGTCCGTGAAGGTTCCGGCGGCTATGAAATTATTGCGGGGGAGCGCCGCTGGCGCGCCGCCCAGCTTGCTCAGCTGCATGAAGTTCCGGTCATTGTTCTTGATCTGGATGATATCGAGGCGCTGAAGATCGCCTTGATCGAAAACCTGCAGCGCGAGGATCTCGATCCGATCGAGGAGGCGACAGGATATTTTAAACTGCTTGAGACGTACGGGCAGACACAAGACGAGCTCGCGAAGTCCGTTGGCAAGAGCCGTTCGCACATCGCCAATATGATTCGTTTGCTGGCTTTGCCGGAAGCCGTGCGGGAGCAGGTGAGCGAGGGCAAGCTTTCGATGGGGCATGCGCGGACGCTCGTGACCGTCGAAAACCCTGAAAGTCTTGCCGAACAGATTATCCGTGACGGTCTCAGTGTCCGGGAGGCGGAGAAGCTGGCCGCCGATTCAAGTGGACGCGTTCAACAAGAGCGCAGCCGGAAGGGCTCGGGGCGTGGCGTGACGGTTGTCCGCACGAAGGATGCCGATACGCTTGAGCTTGAGCGGACCATGTCCGAACTGCTGGGTTTGAAGTTTACGATCGATACCAATGACGGAGTCAGCGGCGTTCTTAAAATCGAGTTCAAGACCCTCGATCAGCTTGATGAGGTCTTACAGCGCCTGTCACACTATCCGAAGAGCCGCCAGAGCGGTTAGTTTTTAGAGCGCGGGCCTTTGCACTTCAGGAGCAGGGGCTGGCGGTGTTGTTGCCGGAGCGAGCGGCAGCGACTGTAGGTTGTTTCTGATCGCCAGATCCAAGTTCCCTCTTTCTATTCCCAGCTGTTCGGTCATGCTCTGGACAAAGGTCTGCGCGATCTGCGCCTCTGCAGGCGTGTAGACCGGAGGGTCCTGCGCCAGCGTCCTCTGTACGAGATCGACGGTCTCCGAGAGGGTCAGCGGCTTGATCTCCGTAAGCCTGTTGCCTTGAATGCCTGCCTCGCCTGCTGCTTGTTTAACGCGTTCCGCGTACTGCTCCGCCGTTTTTTCATAGAAGCCCATCACGGTCGGGGCTGTGGTGAGGTAGTCTGGGATGGCTCCGGTTTCGTTGTATTCCGAAAGGAAATATCCCGTGTCATGAGAACCCAGAGTTCCTCCCGAGACGAAGATATTATTCTCGGTCGTGTTCAGTTTCTGGGTTGTCAGCCTCGGAAGCGCCTCGATCATGCTGTCACCGATTCTTAAAGCGGCCCAGTATGCCGGGATTTGCGGGTCTATCCTCCCTTCTAGGGCCTGCATCGCGGACATATCGGATTCCGTCTCGCGCAAGTTCGCCATGATGGGTTCCATGGCTGCCAACATCTTTGATCCCTGACCGTCAAGAGTTTTCATGACAGCCTTCACTTCTGGCGGCATTATTTTAGGGTCTTTGTCTTTCGATGCGTCGATGAAATGCTCCGTCTCATGGGCGGCGACGAGAGCGGCCCATTGTTCATTCGTGCCCGGGGGCGGCGTGTTTGCTTGCTGGAGAGACGGGTGTCTTTTAGTGTTTTCGGCGAAAGAGAAATTCGCGCCGGGCAGAAAGGCGATCACTGTCTTAGATATTATCGGGCCTCCGGCGGCTTGTCCGTCCAACGGGTTCGCCTCCGCTGTTTGTGACGGAGGCTCCCTTAGATAAAAGGTGTCGACAAAGTAGTTATTGAGAAAGCTATTTGCCCTGCTGAGCCTTTCGAGGGCAAGCATTTCTTCTGTTGTGAGGTCTTGCGCAGACCGCCCTGCCCCCGCGACTGACATTTCATCCATTCTCTGGCTGATGTCCCGCTCAAGCAAACCGTGCAATTCGGGCGCGGCCTCCCGGAGGTTATTCATGAATTGTTCCCCGGAGCCGATCAGGGTGCCGCGCAGCTGCTCCCTGTTCGCAAGGTAGTGCGCTTCAAGCGATTTTCCGCCAGTGTCGGTCAGGGTTTCGATCTGTCTTCTGAGTTCCGGCGTAAAGAGGTGACCATTAAGTGCGTCGGTGTATATATACGGGCTGGAGATCAAATGGCGCGACAAGCTCGGGTCCGTATGGATTTCCTCGAGCGACAATTCGTTTGGATTGAATGTATAGGGTTCAAGGTCAATTTTGAAAAAACCGCCTCCCTCCCGCTGAAATGTGCGGGTTAATGCGCCCTGCTCCGGTTGTGTGGCCGGAGGCGGGGCTAGAGGGGGTGTTGTTTGCTCTTGCGGGTCTGGCATTGTCTTTTCCGACTTCTCTGTTGATCATAGTGCGTTCATCTGTATTATGCCAAGAAATTTGTAATATTCCTTTTCACGGCGTATAGTTTCTTAGGGCGATTTCGTTATGGCAAAAAACAAGGATATCGTTTATCTCATCGGGGATTTTCGCCGCGCCACAGTTTTTGTGGGCGAGGGGATGTTTTTCAGTTCCTCGGAAAGATATGCCGATTTTGAAAAACCCGTTCATGACGTCGATTTCAAGGGGCGTACGTACAGGTTCTGGAATGCCGATCCGAAGTTTCACAAAGCTTTGAGTGAACGCCCTAATACCTATGTTTTCGGGGGTGATTTGAGCGGGGTGCTCTTTAAGATCAAGAATGATGGTGCGATTGAAGCGCAGCATATTCCCGCATTGGAGCGGGATCCCTAGTTTTATTTTTTTTGGGGTCTGCTAGCTTTTTCCGTGTGTCCGCCCGTTCCGAAGCGTTTTTCCAGAATGTCCAAGGCTGATTGTGGTGGGATGTTGAAAAAAGACATCAGAACAAAGGTATGGAACAGAAGGTCTGCGGCCTCTTCTACAAGATTTAGGCGTACATCCTGATTTTCATGGTCTTTTTCTAGGTTGCGCCCCTCTTCGATCAGCTCCTTTGCCTCCTCCTCTATTTTTTCGGCCATCTTGCGTACGCCCTTGGCGTAAAGGCTGGAAACGTAAGAATCTTCGGGGCTTGAAGCTTTTCTTTGCTGAAGAACCTCATAAAGTTCTGCAAGAATATCTTTGCTCATCGTACGGGAATTCCTGCCTTTTTCATTTCGTTCTTGGCGTGGGCGATTGTATATTCGCCGAAATGGAAAATTGAGGCTGCCAGGACCGCCGAGGCATGGCCTTTCGTAATGCCCTCAACCAGATGGGTGAGATTTCCTACCCCTCCCGAGGCGATGACGGGAATTTTGACGGCATCCGCGACTGTACGCGTCAGGTCGAGATCAAAGCCCTGCTTGGTTCCGTCCCTGTCCATGGACGTCAGCAGAATTTCCCCTGCCCCGTATTCCGCCATTTTTACGGCCCATTCGATGGCATCGATTCCTGTGGGTTTTCGCCCCCCATGGGTATAGATTTCCCAGCCGCCTGTTCCATCCGTCCGCGCCTTGGCGTCAATAGCCACCACGATACACTGGCTGCCGCATTTTTCGGCAGCCTCCTTCACGAATTCCGGGTTGTTGACCGCCGCCGAGTTGATGGAGATTTTATCCGCTCCTGCTTCCAGTAATCTGCGGATATCGGCAAGGGTGCGTACGCCTCCGCCTACGGTCAATGGGATGAAGATTTCCTCGGCGGTGTGGCGGACGACATCAAAGATTGTCTCACGGTTATTGCTGGTGGCGGTGATATCGAGGAAACACAACTCGTCCGCCCCCTGCTGATCGTAGATTTTGGCCTGTTCCACAGGATCGCCGGCATCGATGAGATCGACGAAATTCACGCCCTTGACCACGCGGCCCTCGTTGACGTCCAGACAGGGAATGATGCGGGTTTTAAGCATTTAGTCTCTCTATCAAGATATTATCTCCGTCTGCAGCGGCGCTACGGCTTTCAGGGCTTCGGCGGGCGTGAATTTTTTCTCGTACAGAGCTTTGCCAATGATTACGCCATCGATGCCTTCATGTTCGGCGTCGCGCAGGCGCGTGAGGTCTTGAAGGGAGCCGACACCGCCCGAGGCGATAATGGGGATCGAGGTGGCGCGGGCGAGGGCGATGGTGGCATCGATATTCGGGCCGATGCCGGTGCCGTCACGCTCGATGTCCGTATAGATGATGCAGCTGACGCCGATATCCTCGAATCTTTTGGCGAGTTCCGTGGCTTTGACCTCGGAGTCCTCGACCCAGCCCTGCACGGCCACTTTGCCTGCGCGGGCGTCGATGCCCACGGCGATCTGGCCGGGATAGTAGCGGCAGGCTTCGATGACCAGGGCCGGGTCTTCAACAGCGATCGTCCCTAGAATCACGCGGTTTATACCCTCCTCCAGCCATTGCTTGATCTGTTCCAGGCTCCTGATGCCACCGCCGAGTTGAACGGGGATGTCCACTGATTTGACAATCGACCGCACGGAGGCCGCATTCATGGATTTTCCCTGAATCGCGCCGTCGAGGTCCACGATATGAATCCATGAGAAACCGGAACGCGCCCATTCGAGCGCTTGCGCGGACGGGTCGTCGCTATAGACGGTGTCCAGCTTCATGTCGCCCTTGTAGAGGCGCACACATTTGCCGCCCTTCAGGTCAATCGCGGGGTAGATAATCATGCCTTACGGATATAACGAAACGGGCAGGGACTCAAGGTTCTTGTTGAACGGCTTTGGCGTCTATGACCTTGTAGTAATAAAACCCCTTAAGAATTTTACCCTCTGCGCGGGCGTAACAGGGGTGAAACCCGATTCGGGTGTAGCCCTGCTTTTCGTAAAGGCTTATCGCTGCGCTCATGGTTTCCCGCACGTCGAGGTTGATGACGGCGTATCCCTGTTCAAGCGCGTATTTCTCGACTTCATCGAGGAGCATTTTTGCCAGCCCATGTCCCCTCGCCCATGGCGCGACGAAGTTGGTGGTCAGTTGAACGGCGAAGCTCTGCGCCTCGTTGTTCTGGGGAGGCTTGAGGAGCTGACAGGTTCCGCAAATGACGCCATCAAGACGTGCGACAAAAAGTATGCGTGATGGCATGGTGACCACGCCCTGCCAGTATCGTTCGAGGACATCGCGTTCGGGGGGGCGAACCCAGCCGAAACCGCCACCACTTTCGATGGCTGCGTTGGTCGCATCGCACAGGTCGTTCAAGTCGCCGCGGTTGAGGGTATTCAAATGCTCAACTTTCAAGACGGGTGGCAGAGTCTTGACGTTTTTTTTCTCGTTCATCCGTGGGCTACTCCTCGATCGTCTCCTAAATAATCATTCGCGGTTTGCGTTATTATGGTTTCCATTCCAGAAAATTTGCAATTAACCTCAGTCCTGCCTTCTGGCTTTTTTCGGGGTGAAACTGCACACCGATCATATTATCCCTGCCGACGATCGCATTTTGAAAACCGCCGTAATCCGTCAGGGCCAGAACGTGATGCGTCTGCTTACATTTGAACACAAAAGAGTGAACAAAGTAGAAATTATCTACAGAACTTATGTTGCGGAGCACAAAATGGCGGTTGTCCTGCTGGATGGATGCCGAGGGAAACGCGAGATCATTCCAGCCCATATGCGGGATTTTCAGGGACGGGTCATCGGTTTGTATAGGCACCACTTCGCCTTCGATCCAGTTCAATCCCGCATGGGCGCCGTGCTCGAGACCGCGGGTGGCCATGAGTTGCATCCCCACGCAGATTCCCAGAAAAGGCGTGGCGTTTTTCTTTACGGTCTCCTTGAGCGTTTCTATCATGCCCGGAATTTCTGAAAGGCCATGCATACAGTCGCCGAAAGCGCCCTGCCCCGGAAGCACAATTCGTGTGGCCTTGCGAATATCATCGGGGTCTTTTGAGACTCTTACATCGAGATCAAGGGATTCATCGCGCCCGACCCGCTCGAAGGCCTTGGCCGCCGAGCGCAGATTGCCCGAGCCGTAGTCGATGATCACAACAGTTTCTTTTGCCATGGGCCGCTTTTCGTTGTATGTCCTTCCCATGTCCGGGCGGGGATTTTCCCTGTTTTACTGTAAAGAGATACAAGACACAATGACTGTTGCATTTTACCGCTGGAACGAGACCGATGATGCCACGCGGCTGCGCATTTTGCGGCGGGCGCAGGCGGATATTGAGGCGGTGACCGAGCAGGTGCGTCCGATCATTCTTGATGTTCGTGAGCGCGGAGATGCGGCGCTTATCGATTATGCGAAAAAGTTCGAAGGGGCTTCATTATCCTCGCTTAAGGCCTCTGATGAAGAATTCGACGCCGCTGAACGCCAACTGGACGAGCGCCTGAAACAGGCGATCCGGCGATGCGTGAAAAACGTGAAGGCGTTTCATGCGGAACAAATGCGGCGGGTCGAGCGACAGTGGATGGTGGAGGTCGAGTCGGGCGTGTGGGCGGGTGAGCAGGTGGCGCCGATTGACTCTGTGGGGCTGTACGTGCCGCGGGGCAAGGGGGCTTTTCCGTCTGCACTTTATATGCTGGCCGTACCTGCCGTCATTGCGGGAGTCGGGGAGATCGTCATCGTCAGCCCGCCGATGGCGGAGGGGACCACTGATGCCGCGACCCTGTTTACGGCGCGTTTGTGCGGGGTTGAGAATGTCTATAAATGCGGGGGCGCGCAGGCGATTGCCGCTTTAGCTTACGGCACGAAGAGTGTTCCCAAGGTTCGAAAAGTTCTGGGGCCGGGCAGTCCGTATGTGGCAGCGGCTAAGAAGCTTTTGTCCGATATGATTGATCCGGGGATGCCGGCCGGACCTTCCGAGTCCATTGTTCTTGCGGATGAGAGTGCGGATCCGGACAATACGATTCTTGATATTCTTAACGAGGCTGAGCATGGGATGGATTCGGCGGCCTTGCTGGTTACCCATCACGAGCCTCTCGCCGTGTATGTGCGGGACAATATGTCAAAAGTGATTGAGTCCTTGCCGGAGCCGCACCGAGGGATTTGTCGCCATGTTATGCGCGATTACGGAGGTATCGTTTTGACCGACAGTTTGCAGGAGTCGCTGGAATTTGCCAACCTGTACGCGCCGGAACACCTGCATTTAAAGGTTAAAAACGGCCAGGATATGGTTGAGGGCATTAGGAATGCCGGGGAAATTCTTGTCGGGGAATATACGCCCTCCTCTCTGGGTAATTATGGAATTGGTGTTAATCATGTGTTACCGACTGGTGGGTGGGCGCATACCTACTCCTGTACTTCTGTTTGGGATTTTCTGAAGCGTACGTCGATTTCCCGGTGCGATAAAGAAGGATTTCTGGCCCTTAAGGAGGATGTTGAGACTCTGGCTGCCTACGAAGGGTTTCCGGCGCATGGCGATGTCTTGAGGAAGCGCAAGATTTGAATATTTCCGCTGACAATCCTCTATGGGTTGATTTACAATAGCGGACTATGAGCAGAGATGCCCCCAATCAAGCTTTGGTTGAAAAAGAAATCCAGAGGCTTACGGAAGTGACCGTCAAGACGCGGATGGGGTATGTGTGCTTTATCGCCCCTCCTCTCGGTATTCTAGTGCTTGTCATTTTCTTTGTTTTACTTTCGCCGATCATCAATATTGAAGATTCGTTTATGAGCATCTCTTCTATCGGGATGCTGCTGTTTATCGGCATTACAATGGCTTACATCCTGATGTTCATGATCGGGTTGCCGGCGATGATGTTTCTTGAGAAAAAGCGGGCTGGGACGCTGGTCAACTATTTGCTGTTCGGGGTGCTGGCGGGGATGGTCAATAACATCTTTTTCTGGTTTCTCTCGCTTGAGGCCAATACGCTGAGTCTGCAGTGCGGCGTTTTGTGCGCGGCGGTGTCCTGGGGGATCATGACGATCGGCAACAAAGAGAGCGACAAGCGTTTCTGGTAGGCTTATTTACAGAGCGCCCTTGGTGCTTGGGAGTGTGTCGGTGTTGCGAGGATCCGTTTCCATGGCCATACGCAGTGCGCGGGCAAAGGCCTTGAACAGGCTTTCGATGATGTGGTGATTGTTTGTCCCGTAGCGGTTTTCGCAGTGGAGTGTGATTCCTGCGCTTTGGGCGAGGGCGTTGAAAAACTCCTGAAAGAGTTCGGTGTCCATATCGCCCAGCCGCTGGAGCGAGAAGCGGACATCCCAAATGAGATAAGGTCTGTTCGAAAGATCGAGGGCAACGGTTGAGCGGGCTTCGTCCATCACAAGGTCGAAATGACCGTAGCGGCGGATTCCGGTTTTATCGCCGAGCGCTTGCTTTATAGCTTGTCCGAGGGTTATTCCGGTATCTTCGACGGTGTGATGGGCGTCGATATGTAAATCGCCTTCGGCTTTTATGGTCAGGTCAATGAGGGCGTGTTTGGCGAGTTGTTCGAGCATATGGTCGAAGAACCCTACTCCCGTTTTTATGTCAAAGACCCCTGCCCCGTCCAGATTGACTGTGACGGATACGCTGGTTTCCCTGGTTTTGCGGGTTACGGACGCTTGCCGCGCCCTGCCGCTTTTATCTTTGGGCATTTTGCTCACTCATGTCCTACTGAATACGCCAAAAGCGTTAAAGAACCGTAACATATTCCGGCTTTCGGGCACAGGCGAGAAAAATTTTGGGCTCTTGACTTGGATTGCTTATGGCGCAATACCTTACGCATGATATATCCATCCCTTGATTATGCGAAGGCGCAGAACTGGCGCGGAACCACAATCCTTTCCGTCCGCAAGGGCGGCGTTGTCGTTGTGGCCGGAGACGGTCAGGTCTCTATGGGCCCGACGATTCTGAAGGCTAATGCGCGGAAAGTGCGGCGACTCGGGCGGGATAATAACATTATCGCGGGTTTTGCCGGATCGACCGCCGATGCGTTTACTTTGTTCGAGCGGCTGGAGGCCAAGCTGGAGGCGCATCCGGGACAGTTAACCCGGGCGTGCGTGGAGTTGGCCAAGGATTGGCGGACGGACCGTTATCTGCGACGTCTGGAAGCTCTGATGGCTGTGGCGGATAAGGAGACTTCCCTGATTTTGACGGGCAACGGTGATGTTGTGGAGCCGCAGGATGGCGTGATCGGGATCGGGTCGGGCGGCAATTATGCGCTTGCGGCGGCGCGGGCGCTTTATGACCGTGAAGACCTCAGTGCTGAAGATATCGCGCACAAAGCGATGAAAATTGCGGCTGATATCTGCGTTTATACCAACGAGAATGTTGTCGTTGAAACTCTTTGAGTTTTTTGCGGTTGCCGCTATCAGCTAAAATTTACCAAAAAATCAAGCGTCTAGTGTTTTTCATTCCCCTGAGAATTGGCTTGGGCGCTTTCCCGGCTACTGGTAATCAGGACGGAGAAGACCATTCCTGACAGAAGGATGAACAGCGTGATGGCCAGCGAAATCGCAGGACTGATATGGCCGACATATTCGTTATAGAAAACCTTGCCGCCGATAAAGATGAGTACGATTGAGAGGGCGTATTTCATCAAGATAAAGCGGCTTAGAAGATTTTCCACGGCGAAAAACAAGGCCCGCAAGCCTAGGATGGCGAAAATATTGCTGGCGTAAACAACATAGGGTTCGGTTGTAATCGCCAAGACTGCCGGGATGCTGTCGAAGGCGAACATCAGGTCGGTGACTTCCACAATGACCAGGGCGAGGAGAAGGGGAGTTGCAAACCAGCCCATCTTTTCGGATGTTTCGGAGATTTTTTTCTGAACCCAGAAATCGTGGCCGTGAAGCTCTGTGGTGAAATTAATGTGTTTTTTCAAAAACTTGACATATGCCTTGTCTTCGAAGCTATCAATTTCTTCATCGTGGCTTTTCATCATCAGCATTTTTATTCCGGTCACTATCAGGATCGCCGCAAACAGCAGCAACACCCAGGAATATTGGTGAACTATCGCTGCGCCCGCGCCGATCATCACCCCGCGCATCAGAATCACGCCGATGATGCCCCATACCAAAACACGGTGCTGGTATTCCTTCGGGATGGCGAAGGTCGAGAAAATTACCGTTATGACAAACAGATTGTCGAGAGAAAGGGAATATTCGATGACGAAGGCCGTATAGTAGTTCAGGGCGTGGTCGTCGCCCATATTATACCAGACATACAGGCCAAAGAGCAGGCCGAGGCCGAAGTAGGCGCCGCTCATTCTCAGACTTTCCTCCAGCCCGATCACATGGTCTTTTTTATTGAAAACATGAAGATCGAGATATAATACGACAGGGACAATCACAAAAAAGACGGCCCACATAAAAGCTTCTTGGCCGAACGTCAGCGATACTTCTTCCATATTTTTCTCTCAATTATCCATGGTATTCAATTCACAGTATAGGCAGGAATATTTAATCTTATATATGTGTATTGAGTTTTCAGGTGGCATTATGCCTGTTTTTTTTTGGTCTTACAAAGCAAATCATTCTCAATTCCATTTTTGTCTTTCTGTTGACGTTTGGTGCTTATGGCGCTATTCCCAACAGTATTCAAACACGCTAGGTTAGGGCATGCTGGCCTCCAGAGTTCATATGACAGACAAATCAAAACATCCGTCTTCCACCACCGTTGCTTCGTTTTCCCCCCGCGAGATCGTCTCGGAACTTGACCGTTTTATCATCGGGCAGAAGGAGGCCAAGCGGGCGGTGGCTATCGCGCTTCGGAACCGCTGGCGGCGCAGCCAGCTTGATCCCGCTTTGCAGGAGGAGGTTTACCCCAAGAATATCCTGATGATCGGGCCGACGGGGGTGGGGAAGACGGAGATTGCCCGTCGGCTGGCTAAGCTGGCGCAAGCGCCGTTTATCAAGGTGGAGGCTACGAAATTTACCGAGGTGGGTTATGTGGGCAAGGATGTTGAGTCCATCATCCGTGATTTGACTGAGGTCGCTATCCGCATGACGCAGGATACCCTGCGGAAATCGGTCATCGCGCAGGCGGAGATTTATGCTGAGGAGCGTATTCTGGATGCTCTGGTCGGGCAGACGGCGGGCGAGGGGACGCGGGCGGCTTTCCGGGAAAAGTTGAGGAAAGGCGAATTGAGCGGGCGCGAGGTTGATATTGATGTTCGGGACAGCGGAAACCCCATGGGTGGAATGCTCGATATTCCCGGGATGCCTGGTGCCTCCATGGGTATGATCAATATGAACGATATTTTCGGCAAGGCGTTCGGCGGCGACCGCAAGAAGCGCAAGAAAATGAGCGTTGAGGACAGCTATGAGGTTTTGATCGAGGAGGAGGCGGATAAGCTTCTCGATCAGGATAAAATCGTTTCCACCGCGTTGGATATGGTCCAGCAAAGCGGGATCGTGTTCATCGACGAGGTGGACAAGATCGCAGCGCGGCAGGATTTGCGAGGGGGCGATGTTTCCCGCGAGGGGGTGCAGAGGGATTTGCTGCCCCTGATCGAGGGGACGACCGTGGCGACCAAGCACGGGCCGGTGAAGACGGATCATATCCTGTTTATTGCCAGCGGGGCGTTTCATTATGCCAAGCCTTCGGATTTGCTGGCTGAACTGCAGGGGCGTTTGCCGATCCGGGTTGAGTTGCGGGCGCTCACCCGGGAGGATTTTACGCGTATCCTGAAGGAAACCGAGGCCAGTTTGATCATGCAATACAAGGCGTTGATCGGGACCGAGAAAGTGACCCTGGAGTTCGAGGAAGAGGCGATCGATGAAATCGCTCGCTTGGCCTTTGAAATTAACGAAAATGTCGAGAATATCGGTGCCCGGCGGCTTCATACGGTTATGGAAAAACTTCTTGAGGAGATCAGTTTTACGGCCAGCGACCGGGGCGGAGAGAGCGTTAAGATCACGGCCGATTATGTTCGCAAGAATGTCGAGGAGCTTGTCAAATCGGCCGATTTGAGCAAGTTTATTCTTTGAGGCTTAGTACTTGTTATTCTTGAGGTTGCGATGAAAAAATTTATACGGACGTTTGTTACTCTGCTGACTGGTTTTATCGGCGGGGTTGCGGGGGCCATAATTTTTAACTCTTCCCCACTTCTGGCCGCTGCTCCTGAGGAGAAAATCGATTCTGCTCGAAGTATGGTCGATCTTTATAATTCAGAGTCTCATAGAATCGCGTATTTAGGGCCTGGGCAGATTTCACAAGGTACTTTTTTCCTTTTTGATGAGAGGGAAAATGTTCGTCTACAAATGGGGACGTACCCAGGTTATAAGGAAAAAGGCCAACCTCTGATTGGATTGCATGATCGTAAGCAGAGGCTCAGGATGCTCTTACGCTTAAATAATCTTACAGATGTTCCGACGCTGATATTTAAAGATTCTTATGGCCAGGATAGAATGGTTATCGGTTTAAATGCTGCAACAGAAGATCCCTATATAGAATTTACAGATAAGTCTGGCTCTACCAAAAGGTTGGTTTCCTTACCTTAAGGAGAAATCCAAGGCTTTTTTAAAGGGCTGACATAGGTGTATTGAATAGTTACGCAAGTCCTACCTAATTTCCAACAGGGATGTGGGTAATTATTGGGTCCAGATCCGATTTAATACGGCCAGTCAGTGTTGGCTTTAAGTTTAGGTTTTTTTCTTAACTGTACATATAATGCGCCCTCTCCGCCGTGGGAGTTATCTGCTGGACATACTTTTAAAATAATTTTGCTTAAGGTATGACTCTCCAACCATTTTGGCACATTCTTACGAAGTATTCCCTTAGTTGTATCGGAATCCTTGCTTTTTATTGAGCCTTTTCCTGTTATGATGAGAACACAAGTCTTGTTATTGTCGTATGCGTATTGCAATCCTGCAATAATAACTTCATAAGACTGGGCCTGACTTAAATAATGCAGGTCGATTTGGTGGTCTATTCTGGGCAGATTTTCCCTTTTTTTCTTTTTGCTATAGGTTTTTTTTACTTTGCTATTTGTTATCTGTGCTGAAAAATATTCATTTTTTTGATTATATGAAACAGTGATGGCCGTATTTTCTAATAATGTTTTTGTTTTTATTTTTGATCTAGTTTTTGTCTGTATGTAATTTGGTGATTCCAACTTTTTTACGTCAAAGGTTTCTTTAAGCCATAGGCTTGTTTCGTCTATATTTGTCTTTTTGTAAAACGGCACTTTGTGAATATCCTCAGTCATGGTATTAATAGTAGCATAAAAAAAGCTTTAGCCCCTGTCTTGCACTTTTATGAGAAATTGTTTCGTTTTTTTTTCTTTCTGCTGGGCATTTAGCACTTTTTTTGCGCTCTGTGCATTTTCCGAAACCATGTCGATTGGGGGCAGTTCTCAGATTGAGAGGGGTGTTTTTGCTTTTTTTCATTTAGGTCAGAAGTCGCCTGATTTTGATTTTTGGGTTAAATCTGGCCAGCGTTATAAGGAGCTGCCGGAGTCGGACAAAGAAGATTTTCTTATCAATGAAACTATCCGTTTAGGTTCTGGTTACGGACAATTTGATCCAAAAAAGGATGTTCTTCATATTGAGACAATTGTTCAAGTTCATTACACGCCACCGGTTGGTGATCAGCCTGCGAGGATTTTTTTTCAGTTTCCAGAGCAAGATGATGAGTATATTCCAACTTTTTCCTATCCATATGGCCACAATGAGTGGGTTTCGTTGATCGTTAACCGACTTGCCTTCTTTGCCGATATATCGCTTAAGCAGGAGCATTATGAGGTCATTAAAGAAAAACTACCTGAACCGAATAATAATTATGATGCCTTGATTACTATTGATGTTAGGCCAACAAATGCTGATCATTCTGCGCCCATTAAAATTGGCACTATGTCTCAGTGGATAATGATCGGCGATATTGCTTACATGAAATGTGAGTTTAAAAGTGACAAAACCGACTCTATGGTGCAGCTCTGGGATTTTGTCGCGCCGTGGTATGCCGAAGAGTATAAGCTTAAGAATCTGCCCGAGGATCTTAAGTACCCCCATCCCTTTGACCTCAAAAAATGAGGTTTTGCCCGTTTTGCTGAAATATTTGCAGATTTCCTGAGGTTTCTGCTATTGTGGGGGCATATATTATAGAAATGCTTATGCACGATGGATACGAAGCTGGGTCCGATCATTGGTCCTTACAAGCCGCGTGAGGCCGAAAGCGCTGATACGCGTTACGGGCTATTGGGGCAAGGTTCTGGTTTTTCCGGATACAGGAGAGAAGGGCGGGAGGAGGCCTCCCTCGACCGTTTTGACGAGGATGAGGCTACTGTCTCTACCGAGGCGCTGCTCCTGTTTCTTGAAAGCATTCTGATCCGGCAGTATGGGCTTACGGCTGAGGAGAGTCTGTCCGTAGATTACGTTCCCGAGGCTTCTGCACAAAGGCCAACGGCAGGCGTTGAGGCTTTGCGCCTAAAGGCTGCGGAGGCGGCGAAAGCCTATGCCCATGCGGCCCATGTTTCGCGTAAAGTTGCCCGAAAAAATCAAAAGCCGGACGTTTCGGAACAGACCCCGAGTTATTCCGAGGACATCCAGCAAATCACCCGTTTGATCCGGGATTTAAGATTGCTTTCGGCGCAAAGCGTTGACCGTCTTCAAGTCGAGCGCGGGGCAACCCTCATAGAGAGTCTGGCAGCGGCTATTGTTAAGGCCAAGCAGGAGCTGCCTGTTTAATTTCTATTCTTTCAGCGTGTAGCCATTTTCGTTGGTGCAGAGTATTTGCGGGTCCGAGGGGTCGGCTTCGATTTTCTGGCGCAGACGGTAAATGTGAGTTTCCAGCGTGTGGGTTTCAACGCTTTCAGCGTAATCCCAGACTGCGGTCAGTAACTCCTTGCGCGATACGATGCGATGGCTGTTGCTGTAGAGATAATCAATAACTGCAACTTCCTTTTCCGTCAGCCTTATTTCTTGTGATTTTGGGGACTTTTTCAGATTCAGGGTTCCGAACGCTTTGTCCAGGGTAAAGGCCTTGTGATCGATTACGTTCCTGTTTTTGGGATCGCTTGGTTTTGTTTTGTTTAGTGTGTCCAGCAATTCGCCCAGTCTGACCGGAGTTTTGAATGTCAGGGGAGGGAGGTTCACCGCTTCGGCCCGGATTACCCCGTTCGTGTCCGTGGCGGGCTCCAGTTTTATCTTTTCCTGAAACCCGGAATTTTTGAGGAAATCGGCGAGAAATACGCATGAGCCGGGGTCTGCGTACAGGGTCCATCGGGTAGGATGTTCTTTGTCCATATCCTTATCTTAGCCTGAAACGGGGTGCCTTGGAACGGCTGGCACAGGGGTTGCAAAGTTTTGATAGTTAATGCGTAAACGGGGTTTCCATGCTGGATTCTTCTGCGACCACACAAGCCGACACATATTCTTCCCAAAATGGCGGAAACTCTCATGTTTTCCGTATGATCCGCAGTGATCGAACGGCCGGGGCCATTCCTTTCTGGGAGAAGGGGGCGCCAAAAGTTCAGGATTTGGAGCTGGTCGAGGGGGAGTCTTCGGTCTATGCGGTCGGCAATAGTTTCCGGGATACGCTGGAGGAGGTGCGAAAGGAACCACAAAACGCATCTTTAAATACAGAAGAAGAGCCGTTCGGGTTTTTCGATCTTCTGGATATGGTTAATCCGTTGCAGCATATCCCGATTTTAAGCTTTTTCTACCGGGCGATCACCGGGGACGAGATCAAGCCCATCAGCCAGATTATCGGGGGCGGGGTTTTCGGCGGACCTTTGGGAGCGGCGAGCGGGCTGGTGAGTGCGGTTATTGAGGATGGGACGGGAAAGGAGCCGCTGGGGCTGGCCCTGTCACTTGTTGATGGACGGGATGAGGAAGATGCGCCCTCCCTGCGGTATAAGGGTGAGGCGGGGCTGGCGGCGCATCAATATGCGAAAGCGCAGGGGGAGCCGAGCCGTTCTTCCCATTTTCTAAATCTTAACGCTTGATTTCACTTTAAAGACGGGGGCCGAAGAGGGCTGTTCCGATGCGGATGTAGGTTGCGCCCAGCGGGATGGCCTTTTCGTAATCAGCGCTCATGCCCATGCTGAGGTCTTTGACGCCGTTTTCCTCCGCGAGTTTTTTAAGAAGAGCGAAGTGCAGTGCGGCGGGCTCATCGACGGGGGGGATGCACATCAAACCCCGGATATCAAGGCGGCAATCTTCGCGGCAGAATTTCAGAAATTGACTAAGATTTTCGGGGGCGATGCCGACCTTCTGGTCTTCTGCGCCCGTATTGACCTGAATCAGGCAGGGGATATTTCGCCCCTGTTTTTGCATTTCCGCCGCCAAAGCGTGCGCGAGTTTTTCGCGGTCCAGCGTTTCGATCATATCAAAAAGGGACACAGCCTCCTTTACCTTGTTGGTTTGGAGGGGGCCGATCAGATGAAGCTTCAGATCAGGGTAAAGGGGTTTTATTTCCCTCCAATGGGCGATGGCTTCCTGTACGCGGTTTTCGCCGAAGAGACGGTGGCCGGAGTCCAGCGCTTCGCGGATTTTTTCGGGCGGCTGCGTTTTGCTGACGGCGACGAGGTTGATGTCGTTACCGATGCGGCCCCATTTGCGGGCAGTTTTTTCGATATTGTCTCTGATTGTTTTGAGATTTTCGCTGACGGACATACGGGCACGATAAAACAAGCGAAGAAAAAGAGAAAGGGCGCAGATGAAGCGCCCCTTCGGAAATTTTATAGGCAGTGAATTCGATTAGAATTCAACCTGGGTACCGACGAGCAGAGCAACGCCATCGGCGTCGTCGCCAGCGGTTCCGTCTTCTTCAGCATCAACGAAGGTGAGCGTACCGCGGAAGCTCATTCCAGGGCCGTATTCGTAGTTAACGCCGCCGGAGTAACGGTCGAGTTCCTGATCGTCTTCACGATCTTCGTTCAGGTAAGAAGCGCCGATCTTGAAGGGGCCGGTCGTGTAGTCCACGCCAACCACGATCGTGTCGGTGTCATTGTCATCGGTCGCGTTGTTGTCGCTGACATAGGCTGCGCCCACGCCAACAGGACCAACATCGATATCGAGGCCAGCGTTCCAGACTTCGCGGTCGTCATCAGAAGGAGTGGATTCATCTTCCAGATCGCCGTAAGAGTAACCGCCGCCGAGGATCAGACCGATGTTGTTGAATTCGCCTTCGTAACGAGCGGCGATTTCATAGGTGCGGCCGATTTCGCCAGCAACGTCATCGGTGCCGATGCCGAAGCTACCAGCAGAGTCGGTATCAGGCGAAAAGGTGACGCCCGCCTGGAAGCCGTTGAAAACAGGCGACAGGTAGGTCAGCTTGTCGGCTTTGCCGGAAGGGTCAACAGCGTAGTCCGTGTTCAGATCAACACCAGCAACGGTGGAGTTGAACGGAGATACGAACTGACGGAGACCGTCGTAGTTGCTGTCGGCAGAGGGAGCGGCTACCTGCAGGAGGTATGCTGCGCCGTCTTCGGCACCAACGTTTACGCGGCCCCAGTCGCCGGAGAAGTAGAGGTAGGATTCGTCAACGCCGAAGCCATCGCCGCCATCGGCATCTGCTTCGATGTGTGCGCCGACCGTCAGGCCGTTGTCGAGGGTGGTTTCGCCGCCGAAGTGGACTTCGGTGTCGCGAACCATGTCGATGTCATTGAGTTCGCTACCAGGAAGCTCGTCTTGGTCAACCCAAGCC
Source organism: Alphaproteobacteria bacterium (assembly GCA_016699735.1). Classification (NCBI taxonomy): domain Bacteria; kingdom Pseudomonadati; phylum Pseudomonadota; class Alphaproteobacteria; species Alphaproteobacteria bacterium. The sequence goes on along the minus strand of CP065008.1, from coordinate 334,407 downwards.
ATGTAGCCCTTGAAGTAACCACCGAGCTCGAGTTCGACCTCTGCGCGTGCAGGGGTGGCTGCGAGAGCCAAACCACTGACCGCGACGCTGGTCAAAAGAAGTTTTTTCATAATATTCCTCCAGTTAAAACTTTGCTTAGAGCGTATACCGCTGCGGTTTGCATACTAACCCTGTCAGATACCTTAAAGGATTAAAAATGCTCACCAGAGCAGTGAACCATGCCATTAGGCCAGCAAAGGATAAGGGGGTCAACGCACTTTGCGGGAGGACGGCTTTAAAAACTTTTTAGTCGTGGTATTTTTGCCACATGATTTTCTTCCGTAGGGAAACCCAGTTTAATTCGTATTGTTCATCAAGCGCAAGCGCGAAAAAACATGGCTTGAGCGCGTTGTTGGCGCGTGCTAAATGAAGAGAAATTTTTCAGGGATTCATCATAATGAAATCAAATCGGCGTCGTTCTGCTTGTCATATTATTGTCTGCGCTTTGGCCGGACTTTCGCTCTCCGGGTGCGGCGTTATCAAAGGTGAGGAAAAGTATCCCACCAGCACCAACCGCGAATTGTCGGGCGACAATAATATCTATGAGAAGCCGGACAGTATTTTCGGTGAGGGCGGGCTTCTGGGCAAGAAAAAGAAGGACGATACCGGGGCCAGCGCTGTGGGCGTTAACGGGTTTCTGTGGCGGGCGGCTCTGGATACCGTCTCGTTCATACCTTTGGCCAGCGCCGATCCGTTCGGTGGGGTGATCCTGACCGAATGGTATACCGCGCCCGAGACCCCCAATGAGCGGTTAAAACTTAACGTCTTTATCATGGGGCGGGAGTTGAAGTCTGACGGCGTTAAGGTCAAGGCTTTCCGTCAGGTCAAGAGCGGCAGCGGCTGGGCCGATGCCAAGGTGGCTGAGGATACGACGCGTAAGCTTGAGGATGCGATCCTGACCCGTGCGCGGCAGTTGCGGGTTGCTCATCTGGGCGAGACCGACTAATAATACAGCTGTTTTATTTGTAATTGATACAGGACCGGGCCGGATAACGGCCCGGAGTCTTTGGGATGAGTGAGCGTTACAATATCAAGGATACCGAGAAGAAATGGCGGCGCATCTGGGACGAGCGTCAGTCTTTTGCCGTTTCCGAGCAGTCGGACAAGCCGAAATATTATGTGCTTGAGATGTTTCCATATCCTTCGGGGCGGATTCATGTGGGGCACGTGCGGAATTACACGCTGGGCGATGTGGTGGCGCGGTACCGCACGGCTAAGGGTTTTAACGTCATTCACCCGATGGGTTGGGATGCGTTCGGGCTTCCTGCAGAGAACGCCGCTATTGAGCGCGGGGAGCATCCGAAAAAATGGACGCATGAGAATATCCGCACGATGCGGACGCAGCTGCAGTCGATGGGACTGTCGATTGACTGGGAGCGAGAGGTTGCGACGTGCGATCCCGATTATTACCGCCATGAACAGGCGATGTTTCTCAAGTTTCTGGAGAAGGGGATTGCGTACCGGAAGGAATCCATCGTTAACTGGGATCCGGTCGATAATACGGTTCTGGCGAACGAGCAGGTGATCGACGGCAAGGGATGGCGCACGGGCGCTCCGGTCGAGCGGCGCAAGCTCAATCAATGGTTTTTAAAAATTACAGATTATGCCGAGGAGTTGCTGTCGTGCCTCGACGATCTGCCGCGCTGGCCGGAGAAGGTGCGGATCATGCAGGCGAACTGGATCGGGAAATCCCAAGGGCTGCAATTCCAGTGGGATATCGTCGGACGGGAAGAGAAAATCGAAGTGTTCACGACGCGGCCGGATACGCTATTCGGTGCGTCTTTTCTCGCTCTGGCGCCGGATCATCCGTTGAGCGCGAAGCTGGCCGCAGACAAGAAGGGCTTCGAGGAATTTCAACAGGAATGTCGGGCGGGGGGGACTTCGGAAGCGGCTATCGAGCAGGCGGAAAAAATTGGGTTCGATACAGGCTTTAAGGCCACGCATCCGTTATTGGGGCGGGAGGTTCCGGTTTATATCGCCAACTTCATTTTGATGGATTACGGGACGGGCGCGATTTTCGGCGTTCCGGCGCACGATCAGCGGGATTATGAGTTCGCTACGAAATACAAGCTTGACATTTTGCCTGTGGTGATTCCCGAAGAAGGAATTGATCTTTCCAAAGAGTCTTACAATGGTCCCGGAAAGCTGGCGAATTCGCAATGGCTGGACGGGATGGATGTTGAGGGCGCGAAGGCGGAAGTTATTAAACGGTGCGAAGCTAACAAGACTGGTTTCGGGACCACGCAGTTCCGCTTAAGGGACTGGGGCGTTTCGCGGCAGCGGTATTGGGGCTGTCCGATTCCGGTCATTCATTGTGCGGCGTGCGGCGTCGTGCCTGTGCCTGAAAGCCAGTTGCCCGTGACTCTGCCGGACGATGTGAGCTTCGATAAGCCGGGGAATCCGCTGGAGCATCATCCGACATGGAAGACTGTCGATTGTCCGAAATGCGGGAAAGCGGCGCGGCGCGAGACGGATACGTTCGATACGTTCTTTGAGTCGAGTTGGTATCAGTTCCGGTATTGCGATCCGAAAAACGAAAAGCTTCCTGTCGCCAAGGACAAGGCGCAATACTGGATGCCGGTGGAGCAGTATATCGGCGGAGTGGAGCACGCGGTTCTGCATCTGCTTTATGCGCGGTTCTTTACGAAGATCATGCGCGATTGCGGTTATGTGGATTGCGACGAGCCTTTCCTTGGTCTGTTCACGCAAGGGATGGTGACGCATGAGACGTATCAGGATGCTGAGGGCAAATGGGTGTTTCCTGCGGATATCGTCAAGAAAGATGGTGCGGCTGTTCACGCACAGACCGGAGCGCCCATAAAGGTTGGGCCGACGATTAAGATGTCGAAGTCGAAGAAGAATGTCGTCGATCCTGAAGACATTCTTGAGACTTACGGGGCGGATGCGGCGCGGCTGTTTATTCTGTCCGACTCGCCTCCGGAGCGCGATCTGGAATGGACGGAAGCGGGGATCGAGGGCGCGTGGCGTTTCGTGAACAGGGTTTATACCTCGATCCGCGATCTGGATTTGTCGGGGGTCGAGAATTTCAAGGGTGAATATTCCCCGAAGGCTCTTGATCTTCGGCGCCTCACGCACAAGACGATCAAAGGCGTGGGCGAGGATATCGAAGCTTTTCACATGAACAAGGCGGTGGCGAAAATCCGCGAATTTTATAACGGGTTTACGGCTTTTTCCGCTGCTTCCACGGATGAGAAGGCGGCGCTGGCTGAGGCGGCGAAAGTTTTTATCATTCTTATCAACCCGATGATGCCGCATCTGGCGGAGGAGTTGTGGGAGAAAATGGGGCATAAGAGTTTGCTGGCGCAGGAGCCTTGGCCGGAGGCTGATCCCGCGCTGCTGGTGGCCGATACGGTGACCATCGGGGTGCAGGTGAATGGGAAGCTGCGGGCCTCCATCACTCTGCCTGCGAATGCGGATCAGAAGACGGCGGAGGATATCGCGCTGGCCGAGGAAAATGTGAAGCGTGCGATTGGTGAGAAACAGGTTCGGAAAGTGATTGTGGTTCCGGGCCGCATTGTGAATGTGGTGATCGGATGAGACAGATTGCTTTGACCGTGTTGCTGTGTGGTTCTGCGCTGGGGCTTTCGGGATGCGGATTTACGCCGATGTACGGTGCCTCTTCCGGCGAGGGGGCGCAGAGTTCGTCCATCCAGTCCGATTTCGGGCAGGTTGCGATTGAAAATATTCCTGATCGGGACGGGCAGTATCTGCGGAATGCGCTGATCGACCGATTTTATCAGAACGGGCGGCCCGCGCAGCCGAAATACAAGCTGACCGTGCAGACGATCCGGGAAACGACCACCGATCTCGATATCACCAAGTCTTCGGATGCAACGCGGGGGCAGCTTAAACTTAATACCGCTATGGCTCTGGTCGATGTGGCGACGGGGGAGACGGTTTTGAAGCGGAACCTCGTTTCCATCGGCAGCTATAATATTCTGGGCAGCGAGTTCGCCAACCGCGTGACGGAGCAGAATACGAAGGATAATGCCCTTAACGATCTGGCGCGGCAGATTGAGCTGCAGGTTGGGCTTTATCTCAAGAAATAAGCCTTTTTTAGAAAATATTTGACAGAAAAAGGCTTTCGGGCGTATTTTCTGTCTTGTCGCCTTCGGGTGGCCGCGGCATTTGAAGGTTCAGCTTGCACCGCGAGATCAAAGCTAAAGCGACCACGGACCGGACTCCTCCGCCTGTGGTCTTCAAATTTTGAAGCCGGGGCGTGAACGAGAGCCGAAAAGCTTTTCCCCCCTTACATTCCGGTTTCACGGGCCAGCGCGAAAGCGCGTTTATTATTTTTTGTGTAAGGAGAAAAACAAATGACACAAGACACTCCAGCGGGACACACACTTCCCAATCCCGAATTTATTGGGAAGAATTTGATCGAGCAGCTTCAGGGCGATTACAAAAAGGCGGGGGCTCTCTCCGCTGCGTTTAAAGTTCATGCGAACCTTCCGGCGTGGTCGCCGGTGACCTCGACCTATATCAGCGATAATGGCGGGTATCCCGATCTGGCGGTGGGGGAGATCAAGGTCAATCTGGCGGATATCCATGCCATCGTCACCACGCTGAGCGGGCAGACGCCGCCGCAGCGCGTTTATCACGACATCCCCTCGCAGGACTGGCGGGCGGGGGCGTTCGATCTGGCGCAGCTTTCGCGGTATCGGTTGCGCGGGGCGGGGAATACGTTTTTTATCAACTGCGCTCCACGTTTAGCGCAACGGGGAGTCGAGGGGAATAACAGAGGTGAGGATGTCTATGCGGCGATGCTACCGAACGGGGCGGTCGTCTCCGGCGTCAGCCCGCACAGTTTCGCGTTTTTCCGCGATCTGGTGGAGAAGGGCGATCTGGAAATCTACAAGGTCAATGTGCAGACGGAGGGCAGCCAGTTCCGGTCGCGGGATTTCTTTCCGTGGTATTCGGAGTTGCTGACCTACAATCTCTCGCAGGCGCATGAGGGATGGAAGGATGGATTGAGCGTTGAAGAACGCCGCGCTTTCCTGCAGCAATTCAATTTTATCGACACGGAACAGGTTCTGGATCTGAAGCATATTCCCAATCTCAGCCAGCAGCCCGTAGTGGCGCGGGTAGACACGCACGGGAATTTGAAGCTCAGCATCGCGGTGAGCGATGCGAAGCCGGAATGGTTCGGAAAGCGGCTGAATGTGGTTATTAACGGGCACTCCTGCGAGGCGGAAATCCGCGAGCATATGTTTGATGCGAAGTCCGGCCATTACGGGATCGCGCCGGGATCGTCAGGGGCTTTTGCCGACTCGGCCAAGGACGATCCGCGGTTCCTTGAATTGGCGATGATCGGCAAATCCCTGCGCGAGGAACTGGGCATCACGGCGCAGGATCTCAAGGACGGGGTTTATATCGAGATCGAGTCGATTGAGGTTTTGCCGGAGCTTCATGTGGGTTTGGACGGGGTGGAGGCGCGGGAGGTCAGCGCGGGGTAACTCTGTTTTTCATAGTGTTACTCTGTAACTTTCCTTGTTTGGCAAAAGAATAGCAAAAGAGGTATAGTTTCTGCCTTGACGAATAAGGAAAGTTTTCCATGTCCGATGTAAATGCCGGCGATCTCAGAACCATCAATAGGCCGGAGGATGTGTCCTCGCTTTATTCCGGCGTTGGCAATCAGGCCAAGGCGGGGGTTGAGGTCGAGCTGGCGTTTTTTGACCGTACCAGCCAGAAGCCCATCAGTGTGGCTCAGAACAATATGCTGAAAGATATGGCGCATGATGCGCTGGGGGCCGGGGTCTGGGTTCATAACGAGCCGACGAGCGAGACGGTGGAGGTCAGTTCCATCGCCGCGCCTCTGGGTTCTCTGCGTGTGGTGATGGATGATCTGCGGAAGAAGATGGCCGTCGTCGCGGACGTGGCCGAGCAGATTGGCGTCAAGAGGTCGTATTTTCAGGAATTGCCGGAGCAAAGCGCGGACGATTTGCTGGCCAGTATCGTCAATGTCGAGCGGTATCATGCGTTCTTCAAACCCTACCGCAGCGATATGCGCGGGTTTGCGGAATATTTCTCGGTGAGCAAATCCAATCAGGTGTCGGTGAGTTATTCAACGCCCGATCATTTGCTGGACAATGTGCGGCGGCTTTACCTGCTGGCGCCGTTTTTGTTTTTGCTGACGGATAACAGCGCCGGGTTCTCGCAGGGCAAAGTCTTGCGCGGGCATAGCGGCATGAATCTACGGCACAACGGGCTGAAGGAAGGGCGCGGCGGTGTTCCCTCGTATGTCCTGACGGCGCGGAGCGGTGAGGAATATATCGCCGCGCATATCAATCATGTCATGAACAATCCGCTTTATGTTTATTATGACGCGGATGGAAAAATCGTGCGTGTGTCCGCCGGGGAGTGGACGAGTTTTAATGCCTTGAAGGACAAGGGGCTGAACACGGCCACCAATTATTTCTTCGCGCAGACGGTGCTGTGGCCGGATGTGAAGATCGCGGCTCTGCGTGATTCCCATGGCGCGGTTTTTGGGCATCGTTATGAGGCGCGGATGTTCGGGGTCGGGCTGCATCAGCATCAAACCGCTCTCATGGTTGTCGGGGCTTTGGCCAAGGACGATGTTCTGGCGCAGACAGTTGACGGGTTGCTGGCCGCGTTCGGGTTTGATCCTGAGAATCCTGAGGCTGCGCGGGAATTGCTGGATCAGGCTTATCATGCGGCGCGGAACCATGACGGGCAATTTTTCGATATTGCTTACGGGAAAGGAACGATGCGGGAATTCGCCAAGCAGTTCGCGGATATCATCGAACCTGCGCTGGATGCGATGGGGTTTGAGGAGGAGATGATTCCGCTTCTGACCATCTGCCGGAGCGGGTGCACGGACGGGAAGGTCAACCGGATTTTGTTTCCTGAGCTTTTGGATCTGCTGGATTACCAGAAGTTTTATGATCCAGCCGTTTTTGAAAATCCGAATATCTGCGGGAAAATTCTATTTGAGAAGGATCTATCGCGCATGAGCGATGGTTCGTCGGCCGTTGCGTGTTGCGCTTGACGAATTCGGCTGTTGGCTTACCATAAGGACTCATGAAGCTTACATTCCGACAGATTGAGCCGTTTGTGGCGAAGCCCGACCCTGCGGCCCGCGTTATCCTGATTTACGGACCGGATGCGGGGCTGGTGAAGGAGCGGGCGGCGACAATCGGCAAGAGCGTTGTGGCTGATCTCAACGATCCCTTTAACGTTGCGGTTTTGACCAGCGACCAGATTATCGACGATCCGGCGCGATTGGCGGATGAGGCCAGCGCCCTGTCCATGATGGGCGGGGATCGGCTGATCCGTGTCGAGGATGCGGCAGACAAGATCGTCACGTTTCTTAAGACCTATCTGGAGAATCCCTCGAAACACTCGCTCCTGTTATTGATTGCCGGGGAGTTGGGCAAGAATTCGAAGCTGAGGGATTTGTGTGAACGAAGCAAGGCCGCGGTCGCGCTGCCCTGTTATGTCGATGATGTGCGCGATCTGGGGCGGATCATCCGGCAGAGCTTGCAGGAATTTGGGCATGGTATCGAGCCGGAGGCGGTGCAATGGCTGGCGGCGAATATCTCCGGCGACCGGGCGAAGGTGCGGAGTGAGCTTGAAAAGCTTTCCATTTATAAAGGCGCGGAGAAGACGCCGATATCGGTTGTTGATGCGATGGCGGCGTGCGGGGCGGCGGGGGCGCAGTCGTTCGACGATCTGGTCTACAGTGTGGGCGCGCGGAATACGGAAGCGGCGCTGAAAGCGTATATGACTTTGACTGCAGAGGGGGTGCCTTTTGTTGCCGTGTTGCGGGCTTTGCAGAGTCATTTCCGGCGGCTGCACCGCGTGAAATCCGAGGTTGCGGCGGGCAGCGGAACGGAAGAAGCCCTCAAGAAACTCCAACCGCCGCTTTTTTTTAAAGTCGAGGATTCTTTCAAGGCGCAGGTGCAGAGTTGGACGATTGTTTCTCTGGACCGGATTTTGTCGCGGCTTCTGGAATTGGAGGCGCAGTGCAAGCAGACGGCCATGCCCGTGGATACGCTCTGCGCGCAGGCGATTTTGGGGATCAGCCGGATGCGGTGATTTTGCCTCTAGCCCAGATATTCAGCAAGTTCGCGGATGTGGGTCAGTGGGCGGAGGATAATTTTTCCATCCTTTTCCTTATCCGCTTTCTTTCCGGGTTTGGGAATAATTGCCTTTTTGAAGCCCAGTTTTTCTGATTCCTTCAGTCTGATATCGCCCTGTGTGACCGGACGGACTTCGCCGGCCAGACCGATTTCTCCGAAGAAGACCGTATCAGCGGGCAGAGCTTCATTTTTCAAGGCGCTGATAAGAGCTGCGGCAACGGCGACGTCGGCGGCGGGTTCGGCGATGCGGATTCCGCCTGCGATATTCAAAAAGATATCGTGACCGGAAAGGGAAATCCCGCAGCGCGTTTCCAGCACGGCGACGATCATTGCCAGACGGTTGTGATCCCAGCCCAGGACGGCGCGGCGCGGCGCGGCGAGGGTAGAACGGGCGACGAGCGCCTGCACCTCGACGAGCAGCGGTCTTGTGCCCTCCAAAGCGGCGAGGACCGCGCTTCCGGCGGCGTCCTCACTGCGCTGCGCGAGGAAGAGTTCGGAGGGGTTTTCGACCTCTACCAGTCCTTGTTGTGCCATTTCGAAGACGCCGATTTCATTCGTGGGGCCGAAGCGGTTTTTCACAGCGCGGAGGATGCGGAACTGGTGGCCGCGGTCGCCCTCGAAATAAAGAACGCAATCGACGAGGTGTTCGAGGACTCTTGGCCCCGCAATCTGGCCGTCCTTCGTCACATGGCCCACAAACAGGACCGCGATGTTACGGCTTTTGGCCATGCGGATGATTTCCTGCGCCGAAGTTCTCACCTGCGTGACCGTGCCGGGAGCGCTGTCGATATTGTCGATATACATGGTCTGGATGGAGTCGATGATCAGGATTTTGGGCGGTGTCTGCGCGGCCTTTACGGAGTCGATGATGTCGCGGACGTTGGTGGCGGCGGCGAGTTGGACGGGAGAGTCGGCGAGGCCGAGCCGTTCGGCGCGCATACGGATCTGTTCGACCGCTTCCTCTCCCGAGACATAGACGGACGGTATACCGTTGCGGCTGAGGGCGCACACGACCTGCAGGAGAAGCGTGGATTTGCCGATGCCGGGGTCGCCGCCGATCAGGGTGGCGGAGCCGGGGACGAGGCCGCCGCCCGTCACGCGGTCGAATTCGCCGATTTTGGTGATATAGCGGGGGTAGGTGGCGTTGGCTCCGGCGCGGAGGTCCACGAAGTCGATGACGCGGCCCTTCTTGTTGGTGTTGAGTCCTTTGGGGACCGAGGCTGCCGCCGTTTCCTCAGATATTGTGTTCCATTCGAGGCATGATTCGCAGCGGCCCGCCCAGCGCGGGGTGACGGCGCCGCAGGACTGGCAGACGAAGGATTTCTGAGGTTTGGCCATGGGTGCGAATCTCCGGTTGAAGCTATTATTTTAGGGGACGGAGGGCAAGCGTAGGTAATCAGTTTTGATCAATATCAAGGTCATACTTTTAATATGATATACTCTTTGGGAGAGTAAAGTGGTGTTTGTATCAGTATACTTAAATAGTCGCTGCGTGATATTAGGTCAGTATGACTTTAGTGGCGAATATGAAATTTGCAAAAGACTATACAATCGACGAAATTGATACTGCTATTCGTGCTATTGACGGCGCTAAGGGTCTTGACCAGATTCTTAAAATTCTGCAGGCGCATATACAAAGTATGGGCTTTGACAGGTTTGCCTATTGGCTGCGTTGGCCCAGTCAGGAACAAATAGAGCCTGTACTTCTTACGAACTATACCAAGGATTATATTGATTACTACCTTGCCAATGATTTTCAAAGCCATGATCTTGTATGTCGCCGCTCAATCAGCACCATCGTTCCTTTCAAATGGTCGTCTATAGAAACTCTGATGCCTCTTACTTCGGTACAAAAACATCTATTTGATGCCAAACGGTCCGTTGGAATGGCTTCTGGCGGAAGTGTTCCTTTGCACGGTCCCCGACAGGTAAAGGCAACTCTTTCAGTTGCGAATGATTGGAAAACAGAAGACTTTGATGCGCTTTTTTCTTTTCATCACCATCGACTTTATCTTCTGGCTGCCTATGCTCATGAAAAAATTATGATTTTTGGTCTGGACAGACAGAATCAGCACTTGGCCCTGACCAAAAGAGAAACTGAGATTCTCACTTGGGCTTCACGGGGAAAAACTTACTGGGAAATTGGAAAAATTTTGAATATTCAGGAGTCTACGGTCAACAATCATATGCGAAACATTTTTTCTGCTCTCGGCGTTTCCAGTTGTGTGCATGCTACTGCCAAAGCTATTACTCATGGTCTTATTATTCCCTAGTTCAAGTTAAGAGTTCCAGTTAGCTGTTCGGGGCGGGCAGCAAGGGGCTTAGCCTAATCGTATGACAGGATTCTGTCATAGATTAAGTGCCCTTTTTTGTTAGTCTATTCAGATGCGTTTTTTTTCACTACTAGTTCTTTCTTCCGATGAATCCCTCAGTCACATTTTCAAGATATCCTAGAGAAATCATATGACGAATTATCATTCGCCTACACAAGCAGGCAACCTTGGAGAGCGCAGAAAAGAGTATTTGTTGATCAAGATGCAAATCGCCCTGCTGCTAACATACACTGAGCAAGAAGGATTGCATTACACAGGTGTTTATCTCAAAAAAGCATTGCTAAGTCTGAGCGACCAATACCTAGATCAATAATAAAGAAATGTTTACGACACATTATTATTCGTTTTCTTTTGCCGCTCAAAATACTCCCGCAATACCCCATCCCGAAGGCCGCCGAGAGAGACAATGATTTCGGGGATTTCGAGTTCTGCAACCAGCTCCTCTAGCAAGATCGTACTGGGCTTGAGCGTTTTGGCGCGGGAGGATTGAACCTTGTATTTTTTTACGAGGGCGGAGGGAGTGAACTCGCGGATGTGTTCGCAGACCTCCGCGATCTGTTTACGGGACATCCGGTAGCCGTGCAGTTCATATTTCTGCTTGGTCATCTTGATGCTGATCTTTGCGATTGCTCTTAAGGTTCCGCCCACTACATAAAGCGGTTCTTTTTGACGAAAGTCAGGTGATAGCCCCGAAAAACTTTCCTTGAGAACCTTACGAAGATCTTTGCCGTAGTCGGCCAAAATCAGCGATCCCAGAGGAAGGCTCAGGGCTTTGCCGACCTTGCCGTCTTTCACATGCGCCAGTTCAATGCTGCCGCCGCCGAGGTCTGCGACTATGCCCTGTGCCGAGGGCGCTCTGGAGATTACGCCGAGAGCCGATAGTCGGGCTTCCTCATCGCCGGGGATGATGCTGATGGATAATCCGAATTCCTTTTCCAGAGACTTTACAAATTCCCGCCCGTCGGATGCGGCTCTGACTGCGGCGGTTCCTATCGCTATTATTGTTTTGATATTATGTTCTTTCGTTATTTCAATAAATTTTTTGATCGTCTTGCGGACCTTCTTGCAGGCCTTAGGAGGGAGAAGGCCCGTTTTCAGAAGGTCGCGGCCTAGAAAGCATTGTTCTTTTTCAATTAGAACAGGATCGGCGCTCCTGAAGATCACCATCCGCACGGAGTTCGAGCCGATGTCTATAATTGCTATGGGGGGCAGGTCCGGCTGCCCTTTAAAAAAAATACTCATACCGTCGTTTTAATCCCGATTACGCAATACGATCTTTTTTGTATCAGTTCTTTTTGCCTGAGGCTTTTCCACGGCCTGACAGGCTGGGGTGCTCCAGAAAATAATTGTGAGCACTGAACGCGTCCGTCTTATATTTTTTGCGTGTATAAGTACCATCGGCGTTCATATACCAGCTTTGCGCTGTATCCTTGAGATTCGCAACCATGATTTCATCCAAAACCTGTTTATGAACAGTTTCGTTGAGGATCGGCACCATCGTTTCGATCCTGAAACCCAGATTGCGGCGCATGAGGTCTGCCGAAGCAATAAACACTTTAGCCTTGCATGAGGGCAACTCATGGCCGTCGGCAAAGCAATAAATCCGGGCGTGTTCGAGAAAGCGGCCGACGATGCTTTTGACCGTGATATTTTCGGAAAGGCCTGGAACCTGCGGACGGAGCTTGCAGATGCCCCTAACTATCAGTTGGATGTTCACACCAGCCTGGCTGGCACTATAGAGCGCCTCTATAATATCCGGATCTGCGAGGCCATTGCATTTGAGCCATATCCCCGAGGGCCGGTTCTTTTTTGCGTTCAGTTCCTCCGCTTGTATCAGGGCGATCAGGGTTTCTCTTAAATTGAAGGGTGCCAGTGTAAGATGCTTGAGGCCAACTGGCGGTGTCAAAGCCGTCATGTAATTAAAGAGCACTGCAGCGTCACGGCAAAGGCCGGGGTCGGATGTGAACAGGGAGAGGTCTGAATAAATTTTCGCGGTGTCGGTGTTGTAATTGCCCGTTCCGAAATGTGCGTAGTGCTGGAGATTCTGGCCTTCGCGGCGGGTGACGAGAGAGACTTTCGCGTGGGTCTTCAGTTTCAGAATACCGAATACGACTTGAACACCGGCTTTCTCCATATTCACAGCCCAGCGGAGATTTGCTTCCTCATCGAATCGGGCCTTGATTTCGACAACAGCGGTCACGGCTTTTCCGTTTCTTGCTGCTTCTATGAGGGATTCTACCACCGCAGAACGGCTGTTCGTTCGGTAAATCGTCTGCTTGATCGAAACGACATCCGGGTCATGTGCAGCCTGCTGGAGGAAATCGACAAAAACCTCGAAACTTTCGTAGGGATGATGCAGAAGAATATCCTTGCTCTTGATTGCCGCGAAGCAATTATCGCCAAAGTCGTCGATCCTTTCCGGGTAACGGGGTTCGAAGGGTTTAAAAAGAAGTTTAGGCTCAGGCAGGGAAGTCAGTTCGCGTATATCGGCCAAGCCGATCAGGTCTCCGAAGGTCAGGATATCTTCGTTGGCCAGTTGCAGATTTGCGGTCAAAAATTCTTTCATTTTTTTGGAGCAACCGTCGTTGACTGTCAGGCGGATGACTTTGCCGTGCTTTCGGCGGTTGATCGCCATAGCGACCGTTTCGACGAGGTTGCCGTGCTTGTCATCGACCTCCATTTCGGCGTCGCGCAGAATGCTGAAGACTGTATGCTCTTCGTACACCAGAGGAAGCGGGAAAATCAGATCCAGGTGAAGAAGTATAAAATCCTCCATCATGACCAAACGATGCTCCTTGCCGGGCAGATGAACGAATCTTTTTAGGCTGGGCGGTAGGATAATCAGGGTCTTGAGATTTTCGGACGTATTGCGGTTGTTCAGGCCTAAAGCCAATGTCACGGATTTGTTAGAAACGAAAGGGAAGGGTTGAGAGGAGTCTAATGCTATTGGCGTAATCAGTGGAAAAATCTCCACCATAAAATGACGTTTGGCCCATGTTTTTTCGCTATCCGTAAGGCTTTCGGGTTTGACGATATTAATTCCCTGCTCTCCCAGTTCCGTTTTTATATTTTTCCATGTTTTCAGGAGTTGTTCCGCAAAGGGTGTCGTTACTTCAAGAATAAGTTTTAGCTGTTGCGCGGGGGTCAGGCCATCCGGGCTCAAGGGCGGGCGCTTTTTGCAGGATTGGCTTTTCAGGCCGGCTACGCGAACCATGAAAAACTCCTCCTGATTGCTTGCTGCGATCGACAGGAATCTTACGCGCTCAAGAAGCGGGTTATATGGATTGAGGGCTTCTTCGAGAACGCGCTGGTTGAACGCCAACCACGAAGCTCCCTGTTCAGCAGACGATCTGCGGGGGAGAGAGTAGTGTTGGGAACCGTTTTCAGAGTGCCGTCTGCCATGGCGTGCGTCAACAAACTCAAAGGTTCGGGGCTTTTGCCCCTGCGAATTTATAACCATAATATGTCTTGGGGTACAGTAGTTTCTAATCAAACAGGTTGATTTTTTTAGTTGTTGCTTACCAGTCTTGGTGAGGAGGAGGTTTCATTCCACCGTTCGCGGAAGTTCACGCGGTCGGGGAGGTGGAGACCCTGCATATAGTCAATTTCGGGATAGAATTCATGCAACTCCCTTGCGTGTTCGACGCTCTGGACGCCCTCGGCTACGATTTTCGCATCGGGGAGGACGGAACGGACGAAGGACAGCGCGGCGGGCAGGGAGTTCGGCGATTCCGGCGGGGCGCAGACGAGTTTGCGGTCAATTTTAATAAAGCTTGCGATCTCATCGAATTCGGAAAAGCGGAAAGCATCGCCGAGGCTGAGTTCGACATCGTCAATCGCAAAGCGGGCACCGAAGCGGTGGAAGAGGCTCAAAACGTGTTTGCTCATGACCAGAGTCGGAGCGCTTTCGTGGATTTCGATGATGACGCCTTCGCGTATCAGGTTGTCGAGGCGGAGCTTTTCAAGATGGGAGAGGACGGTCTTGATGAAGTCGGCGGACAGCAGGGAACGCGCGGAAATATTAATGGAAACCTGCCGCTCGGCGCTCTGGCGGAATTGGCGCAAGGCGCATAGGACGAGGAGCGTGTCGATCGGCTCGGTCAGGCCGTTGTCGTAATAGGCCATGATGACGTTGTAGGCGGGGAGCGGATCGCCGTTTTCATCGGGCAGACGCAGGAGAAATTCTGCGGGCGTCCCGAGGTTTTTCTCCGGGTTGACCGGATGCCAGGGTTCGGTCCCGAAAATAGGTTTGTGATTATCGACCGCCTTGCACAAGGAGCGAAGGGCGGTGTGCATGACTTGCGCCTGTTTTTCTTCGGTTTCTGTTTCTGCGCGGGCATGGACGTTCCTGATCCTGATGGCCAAATCCTCAATGCGCGGATAGAGGCTCTCAGGCATCATCCAAAGGCTATCCTTCCTTCTTGAGGGACCACTGGACGCTGGCGAACTCGCCCGAAGTGTGGCCGTAGATCACGAGCTGTTTTGTCTTGCGGGCTTCGGATTCGTCGCCGAGATAAATGCTGTCCTCCAGTACCAGAATTCCGGCGCCGAATTTAAAGCGCCAACCGATGCCGCCGGGCATACGGAGCAAGGCTTCGGTGTCGTTGTTGACCAGAGAGACGGTGATGCGCGGGTGGAGGTGGAAGCGGATCGCGATTTCCACGGGGCGCACCAGATTGATGCTGCTGATGAAGCTGTCCTCTCCCCTGAAATCGTGGCCTTCCCCGGTCAGGTAAAGGCGGCGGGCATGGGTGATGCCGTTCAGTGAGGCGTAGCCGTTATGCGCAGCGTCGAGCAGGATGGCCTCGCGGGTTTCCTGCCGTTCGCATTTTGCCGCGCTTGAGCGGCGGCCGAAGTGACCGTCCTTGCGTATTTCCTGTGCGTTTCGGTAATCGAGGCTGGCGGTGTTGTGCGCGGAGGTGGCGCGAAGGGCTTCCTGCCATTCCGGCGAAGTCAGGTGCGTTCCGCAGGAAACGAACAGGCGTTCCTTGCCATAGCTGAACTCAAAGGCCAGAGGGGCGGCGTGAGTATAGCGGTCGCAGGGGTATTTCGGGGCGGCGCCATAGTCAAATAACACCAAAGAGCGCCCCATCTCCATGCGTTCGTAGCCGCTGTCCGTCAGAGATTGGGGTGTTTTTCCGCGTAAACCGGCCTGTGCCAGCGTCTTGTCGATTTCCTCCGGTTCGTTTTCCAGAGAAGCGTTGAAGACGGCCAGACGGCGGTCGCCATAACGGAAAAAACGCAACGCCGTACCCATGGCTGCGATGGTTTCTACGAGGTTTTCAGGAACCGGGGTACCGCCAGCGGTCAGGGCCGATTTTATGTCCAGTATAAGCTGCAAACTCTGCATCAGTCTTTGGGGTGAGCGGGAGGCGTGGCCGCCGTCGGGCAATATCTGTTCCTCAAGGCTCTTTCCGACAAGGGTCAAGGCGTGTTCGACCCAGCGTTCGCGGCCTTCTATGGCGAGGCCTGCGTAGATCAGACCCTTGGCGGCTTGCAGCAGGGGGATTTCGTCGAGTGTTCCCAGTGTGTTGTAAAGGTGCTTGGCCTGTTTTATCATGGATGAAAAAAACAAATCCTCATCGTCTTCGGGCAGGCCCGCGCAGAAATATTCGTGGTGTGAAATCCACATGGCGATGCGACGGCCCGTCACATCGCCGCGCCACGCATCCTTGTGCCAGCTGGGAAAGGACCGCGCCCAGCTGCTGATCATCTGCTGGCCCTGATTGCGGGCGAGGGAGCCGCATTGTGCGCGCAGGTCACGCAGCCATTCGAAGCTGTTGAGAAATTCCGACTGGGCCGGGTCATCGTTCTCGTAGTACCACCAGTGGTCATACCAGACGGGGCCGCTGTCTTCAGTCGCGCCGCAGGATTCTAGAAAATAACGCCCTTTTTCCGGCTTGCCCTCCCAGACGTCGGCGGGCTTGACCAGCAGGCGTTCGGGGGCTTTTTCGCTGAGGCTCCAGTTATAAAGAATGGTGCCGCAGGCCATCTGGCCCGCCTTGCTTTTCAGATTTTGCAATATGCGTAAAGGCATGGCGCGTCTTCCCTCACACTCTCAAGGCCTTGATGTTTTTCGCGTAGTGCTGCGGCCCGTCCTTGAAGATGGCGGTGCCCGCGACCAGAACGTCGGCTCCGGCGGCGATGACCTGTTTGGCGGTTTTGGGTGTGATGCCGCCATCGACTTCAAGGTCGATGGGGCGTTTGGTGTTGTCAATCATTTCGCGGATGTCGCGGATTTTATCGAGCAACGGGATAAAGCTCTGGCCGCCGAAGCCGGGGTTGACGGTCATGACCAGGACGAGGTCCACCATGTCCATGACGTGCGCGATGGATGCGGAGGGGGTTGAGGGGTTGAGGGATACGCCCGCTTTGATTTTATGTGCCTTTATGGATTGCAGGGTGCGGTGAAGATGAGATCCGGCTTCCTGATGGACGGTGATGATGTCTGCACCTGCCGCTACGAAATCGGCGATCAGGTGATCGACGGGGGCGACCATGAGGTGGACGTCGAAAATCTTTTTGCTGTGCGGGCGGAGGCATTTGACGACGGGCGCGCCGAAGGTGAGGTTGGGCACGAAATGGCCGTCCATCACGTCGATATGGATGTAATCGGCTCCGGCCTTGTCAATCGCCCGCACCTCTTCGCCCAGCTTCGCAAAATCGGCGGAGAGGATGGAGGGGGCGATGCGGACGGGGCGGGCAGCGGGCATGGTTTTTACGGTTATGTTTAACAAAAGAAGAGGGAATACCAGAGCAGATTCGACAAGATATAACAAGACCGCCCCGAACGGAGCGAATCATAGAATTACCGTAACATTTTCAGAGGGTAAATTCCATGGTTAAGCCATTGTTATGCAGAGGCTGGAAGAGATTTTGTCGCTGGCGCTGTCCTGCGGAAATATTTGCGGCCGGGTTCCTCGATGTATTTGTAGGTGAGGACCGAGACGGCCATCACGACGGCGAGGTAAAGCAGGGTGAGGGCGTCCCCCGTCCAAATGTTTGTGGCCAGACGCTCCTTTCCATTGATTGTCATAAAGGTGTCAATATCTGTGACCTTGGCGACGATCCTTCCGCCGAGTATGAAGACTTTGCCAGCAATAAAGGCGTGGGTCATGTAGATGGAATAGGAGAGTGTGCCCAAAAGGACAAAAAACCTGTGCAGGAGCAGTTTTGAAATCATGCCCCTTTCGTGGGTGAAGATGTAAATGGTCATGAAAAAAACAAAGGGTGCGGCATAGACACAGGCGGTTTCCTTGGCGAGAGATACGAACAGCAGCACCGAGGTCACCGCTGCGATTTCCAGAAGGTTCCACATCGTAGCCGATTTTATTTTTTCGGGCAGGATTTCCTTGGTGCGCCTCCAGACCAGACAGCACAGCGCCCCGGTTCCGAAGCCGTAAATGCAGCGGATGATGCCGAAATTCACCGTGGTCATGAATTCCCCGTAGAACATCAAAAACCCCAAGGACAGGGCAATCAGGCCCAATATTCCCCAGAGGGTGCGGTTTTTGAAGAGGAGGATCGTTGCCGCGAAGATGAGGTAGGTCCAGAACTCTGCACTGATGCTCCAACTTGGGCTGTTGAAGGAGAGGCGTTCGCCGAAGCCGAGGGCGTGGAGCATGAGCAGGTTGGTGACGATATAATCCGGGGTCGCGCCCGGTCCGGTTAAGGGCGGGGTCTGGCTGAGCTTGGCCAGCGGGGGAATGAGAATCTGCACCAGCTCGACCGCGACAAAGGCCAGAAGCGTAAAGAGGTGCAGCGGATAGAGTCGCCCGAAGCGCAGGCGCATGAAGGTTGCGAGGCTGTAGCCCTCCTTCAGACGGTCGAAATAATTGATGAAGATGACAAAGCCGCTGAGGACGAAAAAAAAATCGACATAGAGGCCCGCGTTGAGAAAGAAGGGGATGTTGTAGAAGTGGTTATAGGCGTGAAAATGAAAGAGCGCCACCATGCAGGCGCAGATGCCGCGCCAACTGTCCAGAACGGTGAAACGGTGCGGGGGTTGGGGGGGCATTTGCGTTTTCTTAAGGTGGTGGTTTGCGAGTTGCGGCGTCCGGCGAGGGCGGCGAACGCCGGATTACGGTAACATTTTTTCCGGGGGTGGGGTATGGTGTTGTGATAAAGGCCTCTTTCTCATTCCTAAGAAACCCTGCCCAGTTATGGGGTACAGCTCTTTATACAATCCTATCCGCCAAATTGACTAGACTCGAATGAACGAATAAAGCGTAAGATGTTGCTTACAGAATCGAAAATAAATCTTGCTTCGTGTAAGCCCATGATTTCATTATCGTGGGCGAAAGACTTGTTGTTTCTTACATCATTAAATTCATCAAAAATGCTAATACTGCTCTTCATTATGCGGCGGGAAATTTCATGAATTTCAACCTCACCCTCCAAGGCCTTTATGTATTTTCCTACCCTGCTATTCAATGGTTCATTTTGTTCGCAGGCTATATTACGCACTGACAAAAGATGAGAAAATTTTTTCATGCAGTAGGTGTGTAATCTGTCTAACGCAGCCTGAGGCTTGTTGGCCGCTATGTCACGATGAATCGCCTCTATCAACTCATCCAATGTTTCATTATTGCTAAATTTTTCTATCGCATCAGTACTGGCAAGACCTTCGTCACATTCCAACCTATGAACAATCTTAAAATACGCATCTGTAAGAGATGGTTTAGCATTTCCATTGCCGCGTTTTTCTAAGATAGATGCTCGATAATCCCATAGGGTACGCAATACACGAGCCACAATTTTCGAATTTTCTTGTTCGATAAAAGATTTGAGCCGTTTACCTTTGGAAGATCCATTTTGGCGATATTTTTCTGCATCAATGTCTACATTAAATTCTTCTTCAAAAAATAATCCAAAGGTTCTGTCAGAAAAATCAAGAACATATCCAGCCCCGTTTCCTGTATTAAACGCATCTTCCAGCGTTTCAATTTCAGTTAGTTTTAGTTTTGGCACTTTTTTGCTCCGTTTTAACTTTTGCAGAAGAGGGAGTTTTCAGTATTTCTGTGAAGGCTGTTATTGAAACGTGTCTTCATCAATATGTTCAAAAGGATAATGTCTGCTTAATGCAGCTTTAATTTTACAGCTATTGTTTTCATAGGCCTCTCACAAGAACTGTCTGTGTGTCTATTTTTAGGAATTCCGCGTCAACCGCGCCACGTAGAACCCATCAATCCCGCCCTGAGCCGCGAGGTGGAAGGGGAGAATCCGCAGGTCGCCGTTGGGGTCGATCAGTTCCGCATAATTTCCGATTTCCTCCGGCGCGATGGGGACGCGCTGAAAGTTCGGGTTTTGGCTGAGGAAGGAGTCGACCTGCCGTTCGCCTTCGTCCTTCTGCAGGGAGCAGGCGCAGTAGATGAGCAATCCGCCGATACCGAGAATCTTTCCGGCCTGTGCGAGAAGGCGGGACTGGACGGCGATCAGCCCCTCCATATCCCTTGGGGTTTTAAGATGCGGGAGGTCGGGGTGACGGCGGATGGTTCCGGTCGCACTGCAGGGGGCGTCGAGCAGGATTCGCTGCGGAGCGGGTTCGTTTTTCGGCGGGGACCAGACGGTGGCGTCGGCAGCGATGACCTGCACCCTGTCCTGCAGGTTCATGCGTTTGACGTTTTCCTCCAGCCTTTTGAGGCGCTGGGCGGAGCGGTCGAGCGCGATGACGTGTGCGCCCATAGAAGCGAGTTGGAGGGTTTTCCCGCCCGGAGCGGCGCAGATGTCGAGCACCGTTTCGCCCTCCAGCGGGCCGAGAAGCTTTGCGGGGAGGGCGGCGGCGGCGTCCTGAATCCACCATTGGCCCTGATCGAAGCCCTCCATTTCGCGGATATTACCGCCGGCCATGCGGCGTAGGGTTCCCGTCGAGAGCACGGAGGCCTTGAGCGTGGCGGCCCAGTAGGCGGAGTCCTTATTGTCCTTCACCGTAATGTCCAACGGGGCTTCGGCCATGTTGGCGGCGGCGATTTCGGCGGCTTCCCTCAGGCTGTAGTCGGCGATCCAGATTTTGAGCAGCCATTCGGGGGTGTTCAGACGGGAGGCGTCCTGCTTGCCCATCCAGTCCTTGCCGCTGCGGATCAGGGTGCGGAGCAGGGCGTTCACGAAGCCCTTCTGGCGGTCCATGCCGATCAGTTCGGCGAGGTTGACGGAAGTGTCTACGGCGGCGTGGTCGGGGACGTCGGTGAAAAAGAGCTGGCAGGTGCCGAGGCGCAGGATATTTTTTAACTGGAGAGATTTGAGAGATTCGGGCCTTTCCTGCGCCCTTGCGATAAGATCGTCAATCTGGCCCATGCGGCGCAGGGTGGTGGCCGCCAGCATCCGCACGAAGGCGCGGTCGCGGGGGCTTAGTTTTATAAAATCCTGTGTGTTTTCAAGGGCATGATCGAGCATCTGGCGCTGGTTTATGACAAGATCAAGAATTTCAAGGGCACAGAGGCGGGCGGCCAGAATGTCGGATTCAGCGTTGCTTTTTTCCTCCTCAGAAAAGCCGGGGGATTGAATAGTGTCTTTGTTTTTTTGCGTCGGCATAATAAATTGTACCCGTTAGACCTTTCATTCTAGTATTATGTATGGAAACAGAAAAACCAAGCACGATAGAGCCTGATCCGCAAAAAATGTTGAAGCGCATCCAGCGGATGCATTTCATGTCGATGGAGTTGCAGGCAAAGCTGGAGGATCTGAAGGTCAATGCCGATTCCGGGGACGGGCTGATTCATGTTACCATGAGCTGTGCGGGCAAGGTTTTGAAGCTTGAGCTTCATCCCTCTATGGTCGGGTGGGATCGGGAGATTGTCGAGAATCTGGTTTTGACGGCCCTCAATAATGCCGTGGAGGCAAAAGAAGAGGTTATCAAGACCGAGACGCAAAGGATGCTTAAGGAGAGAGGGTTGGATGACGACAAGTTTGAATAAAAAACTCGTTAGACCGGACGAACCGGATGCTCCTGAGATTGTGCGGGAGATTGGTGGGTTTGCGGATAAGAAGCTTCCTGAACCCACGCGATACGGCGATTGGGAGGTCGGCGGGCGGTGTTCAGATTTTTGATTTTTTGGGCAGTGACATGAAATTTGGCCTTAGGAATTTTTTTTCTGTTTCAGGTTTTGTTTTTTCCTGGTTTCTTTACGCGAATTATGCACAGGGGATGCAGCCTGTTCTTATCGAGATGTATGGAAGCTCTTACAAGTGTGATGCCAGTCAAGAAGTGGAAAAAAATATCAAAGAGATTCTCTCCCAACATTCAGAGGCTGTTTTTCTGAATTGCCGTTTAAAAAACCCTCTAACGGTTAAAGAAGTGGAGCCTTTCGGGCAGGAGTTCTGTAATCAAGGAAGGGTTGGTTATTATCGTAGTCTTAATACTATGGTCCTGAATATGCCTATGGTCGTCATTAATGGCCGTTATGAGGCTAACTCAGAAAAAGTAGATACAGCGATTAAGGCAGCGTTATCTTTGGACAGTGTAGCCAAAATTGATGTTCGCCGAACAGGTTCTGCTCTTGAAATTAGTCTTGAGGGTGTTTCTTCCGATGCGAAAAAAGGTTCTCTCTTTCTATACTCCTACTTGCCGATCGAGCATAATGTTCGTCAGCCTGTTGTGGATTCGGCTTCTATTGACGGTGATTCGTACATAGCTACTGCGTCATCTGCGGTTGCTTTTCGTCCAGTGATAGACCTTGTTAAGCTGGCTGACTGGAATGGTGAGCCCTTAAGTTTTTCTTATTCCTTGTCCGGACTGGTGAATTCGATTTATGATCCGGGCAGTCTTGGCTATGTTGCTGTGTTACATGAGTCTGGCTCTTCAGGTCCAGTTTTGGCGGTGGGTGAGTTGAAGCCCGGAATGTCCTCGCAATATATACAAGGTGCCTCGCCCTCTATCGATAGTGATAAACAAAATCGCAATCTTCCCGTTACGCTGCCAAATCAATAATCAAGGGTACGTGGTCGCTGGCTTTTTCCCAGTCGCGGGCTTCTGTCAGGATGGTATGCGCTTTCAGCCTTGATTTCAGCGGGGGCGTAACCCAGAGATGGTCAAGGCGACGGCCCCGGTTCGATTTTTTCCAGTCCTTGTTTCTGTAAGACCACCACGTGTAACATTTTTCATTATCGGGGATGAAATGGCGGCTGGAATCCGTCCAATTTAGCGATTTTCTCATTTTTTCCAGTTTTTCGACTTCAATCGGCGTGTGAGAGACGACGTTCAGAAGTTGCTTGTGCGACCAGACGTCATGTTCCTTTGGCGCGATGTTGAAATCGCCGGCGGCGATCAGGGGTATGTCGTCCGTATAGCGGTCCTTAAACCATCCGCCGATTTCTTCGATGAAGCCGAGCTTGTGCGCGAATTTATCGTTGATATCCGGGTCGGGTTCGTCGCCGCCTGCGGGGATATAGAGATTATGCAGTTCAAAATCTGTAAGCTGGACAGAAATGTGTCGGCAATCCTCTTTGCCTACCCGGTGATGGAATTGCGGGTTTTGAAAGGGGTGTCGGGAGAGGATGGCCACGCCATTATAGCTTTTCATGCCCTGTATGTGGATGTGTGGGTATCCGGCGTTACGGATGTCTTCTGCGGGGAAAAATTCATCCGGGCATTTGGTTTCCTGCAGGCACACGATATCCGGCTGCTGTTCTTGCATGAGGCGAAGAAGCAGCGGGAGCCGCAGGCGGACAGAATTTATGTTCCATGTGAGGAGCCGCATGAGAATTATGACTTAGAACGGGAGGTTCATATCGCCCGGAAGGCCGAGGCTCTCCATCATGCTTTTGGTCTCGGATTTTATTCTTTCATCCTTGGCTTCGGTGGCCTTGTTGACAGCGGCCACAATCAGGTCTTCGAGAGTCTCCTTATCTCCGTTCATCAAAGAAGAGTCTATGGTGATGCGATTGAGTTTCCCGGAGCAGGTCATCACGACCTTGACCATTCCGCCGCCGGACTCACCCTGAACCTCTACATCCGTGAGCTTTTGCTGCATCTGCTGGATTTTCAGCTGCATGTCCTGCGCCTGTTTCATCATCTGCTGGAAGTTCATAATCCTGTTTTTTCCTTACTTTGACGGGTGTTGCTATTTTTCGGGGCATTATCCTGATCTTCAGGCGTTTTTTCAACCCTGATGATGCGGGCATCGGGGAAGATTTTTAGAATGTCCGTAATTACGGGATGTCTGGATGCCTGCTCGATTTCCTGTTTTTCTGCATGTTCTTTTTGTTCCGCTAAGGTTGGCTGCCCCGGCTTTTCGGAGAGGGAGATCAGCCACCGTTGGCCGGTGATGTCCTGAAGCGTTTTTCCCAGATTTTGTGCCAGTTTTGGTGAGGCCTCGGGCTTCAATCGGAATTCAAGATGGCCAAAGGGATTTTCGCCTTCTGTTTTGTATTCGAGCTTTACAAGATGAGCGTATTGATAAAGCTCTCCGGCGGTCCTTGCTTCGCGGCTGGTCTCCAGAAGAGCGATCATGTCCTGCAACGTTTCGATGGCGGGGCTTTGATCTCGCGTTTGAATGTCTGGGGCGAGGGTTGCTACAGGCTCGGTCGCCTTCTCGTGCGAAGGGGAGGCTGCCGGGGTTTTTGATGCGGGCGCCTGCCCGTCTTTCAGGCTGCGGATCAGATCGGCGGGGTCCGGGAGGTCGGCGGCATAGGACAGGCGGATCAGGACCATCTCTGCCGCCGCTTGAGGGTTTGGCGCTTCGTGGACTTCACTCAGTCCCTTGAGCAGGATTTGCCATGTCTTGCCGAGCGTTGGCATGGTCAGGCGGTTTGCAAGGTTCTTGATGCGTTCGAGCATCAGGCCGGAGAGAGTTTCCGATGCATTACCGATTTCAGGGACGGCGCGGAATTTTGTCAGAAGATGGGTGAACCCCAGAAGATCCTGCATAATCACGATGGGGGCGCCGCCCTTGCGGTAGATATCGTCCATTAGTTTCAGGGCTTCGGGCAGTTTTCCGGTCAGGATGTTTTCGAGGAGGTCCAATGTGAGCAGGCGGTCGGTGAGGCCCAGCATACTCTGGACGAGTTCTCCGGTTACGCTTTCGCCGGAGAGTGCCATTGCCTGATCCAGCAGGCTCAGCCCATCGCGCACCGAGCCATCGGCGGCGCGGGCGATCATTTCAACGGCGGTGTCTTGTGCGGCCACGTTTTCCTTGGCGCAGATATCCTTGTAATGGGCGCAGAGGGTTTCGAAGCTGACGCGGCGCAGGTCGAAGCGCTGGCAGCGGGAGAGAACGGTCACCGGAACTTTGCGTATTTCCGTGGTGGCGAAAATGAATTTGACGTGTTCGGGCGGTTCTTCGAGCGTCTTCAGCAGGGCGTTGAAGGCCGAGGCCGAGAGCATATGCACCTCGTCGATGATATAGATTTTATAACGGGCTTCCACGGGGGCGTAGCGCACACCATCGAGAATATCGCGCATATTATCCACGCCGGTATGGCTGGCGGCGTCCATCTCGATCACGTCGGGGTGGCGGTCTTCCGTGATTGCGCGGCAGAGGGGACAATCGTCGGTCGGCCCTGTGGTGGGACCGGATGTGCCGTCCGGGCCTTTATAGTTCAGCGCCTTGGCGATAATACGGGCCGTTGTCGTTTTGCCGATGCCGCGAACGCCTGTGAGCATAAAAGCATGGGCAATCCGGCCGGATCCTATGGCGTTCTTGAGGGTGCGGACGAGGGCTTCCTGTCCGATCAACTCATCGAAGTTACGCGGGCGGTATTTGCGCGCCAGAACGCGGTAGGCTTGCTGTTTTTCCGAGGTCATTCCTGATTCTTAATGCGATTCAGGCTTGGCCGCAATAACTTTGGGGTTTTAGGGCTGTATAAGCCGGGAAGAGGGGGAAAAGTGGAAGGCTGCGCGACCCGAAAAACTCGACGTTGGCTGCTTCCTTTCGGACCTGACCGGGTATGCACAAGCATCCGCCCGGCAACCTTCCGCGTATGGGTATAGCGGTGTTGGCGGAAAATTTCAAGTTTTCGTTGAATTCATGGGTGGTTTTGTGTAGTTCATACGCTATTCTCCAGGGTACGCCGTTGTAGCTCAGGGGTAGAGCAACGCATTCGTAATGCGTGGGCCGGGAGTTCAAATCTCCCCAACGGCACCATATTTTTCCGTCAGTTTAAATTGAGCCTTTTCTCTGCGAATGGTATTTCTTTCATGAACGTATAATCTTCGCGGATTTATATGAGGATTTTAAGATGAAACATATTATGGCTTTTGTATTATTGTCTTTTTTATGCGTTTTTACCCTGCCTGTGAGCGCCCATAAGATCGATAAGGAGAGACTTGCCGAGATCAAAAAGGAGCAGATCGAGCGGGATATCCGTTATCTTTGTGACCGGACGGAGTATCTTGAGAATCAGGTCCGAAAGGAAAACAGGGCTAACCACGCGCAAAGCGCGAAGCGGGTGGATCGAGACTATCTGCCCAAGCTCAAGAAAGCCGCACGGCATGGGGATTTTGATCTGTGGAATATGATTCATCAGGATTACATGAGTGCGCGGAAATCGGCTCTGGCCAACGATAAGAAGGCCTATGAGGCCAAGCAGGCTAAAAAGAAAGAGAATCCTTGGTACAGAGAGCCCGTGAATCATTAGGAGCGGTCACATAACGGTTTTTAGTCGGTTGCCGGTGATCAAGGGGCAGATTCGAGCGAAAAGCTTGCCGAAAATCATCTGATCGGGTACGCTTTTATCATTAAATTAGACATAATAATTTGGTGATAAGCCCATTCGATGACCAGTCCTAAAATTCCGCAGCGCATTCCCTGGCAGGACAGTTTGTCTGTTCCTGAAATCGTTCCTGCTTATATGAATTTTTCCGAGGTTTATAACGAAGAGGGGGCTGCGGAGGCTTTTCATGCGCGGCGTCTAATCGCCAAGGGTAAGGGCGTGACCGATCCCGAGGAGGCTGCAGAAGCGGCTCTCGAACTGGCTTCTAAGGCTTTGTGGGCGGACGGCAGACCGTCCGTTCATGCGGAGCAAGTTTATGAAAGCGTCAAAAGAAATATGACGGACGGCGGGATTTCCGGGCAAACCGATCTGACCGTTTATGTTCCCACGATCGTCCGGGACTATAAAGCCGATGAACCGACGGTGTTGGGAAAAACAAGTAAAAATGCGCTGGCTACGGCCTATTCACTGGAACTGGCAGAGGTGTTGACAGAGCTTGCGCGGCAAAGGGGAGAGAATATCCGTTTTGTCTCGGACGATCAGCATCGTCTGTTACGGGCGGACAGCGACCAAAGACTGCCGCGGCGGGAAGCCACTACCTATGAGCGGTTCAGCCGCCAGAATATCTATAATTTTTCGCAATTCAAGGCGGGTGATTTTGTCCTGCTGGCCGATGACCATGTGCAGACCGGCGCGTCGCTGAAAAACCAGCTCGATGCCGCGCAGCACGCCGGAGTCAAGGTTGTCGGTATTGCTGCGTTTGGGGCGTTGTCTGAATCCTTAAGTCTTGAGCCGAAGGCGGATGTGCGGACGGTCATTTCGCGGGCGTTGTGGCACAACAGGCGGATCGTGGGTTCGACGCAGCCTCTTCCCGACATGATGCTCAGGCTCAATAATGCTCTGGAACTCTCGGGAATGTCTTATGACAGCCTGACCAACCGTGAGTTGATAACTCTGGCGGGCCTGTTTGTGGACCGCACCGATCCCAAAGCTGAGAAATTTTACAATGATCTTAAAGATGAACTCGGGGCGTCCGCCTTCATGGAGGATGACGGGCGCGACAGTCTGGAGCTTGGCGACCGAACGGCGATTACTGTCGAGCAGTTCTATGACGAGATGCGGATCAACCAGTTCACCGAGCTGATTATGATTTCGCAGCCCCATGCCGGAGAGCGCAACGCCAATACCGATCCCAGTGCGCCGCCGGTGTTTTTTATTTCCGCCGGAGGGGCGGCCGTCGGGAAGAGCGCCATGGTCGATCTGATGGAGCGCAAGGGGTTTTTCCCGAAAAACACTCTCTTCATCGGGCATGACATGATCGCCGAATGTTTCACGGACGATGACCGAATCCGGCATTTTCACCCGGAGCTTCTGAAGGAGCATGTCGGTGATTACCATCAGGCGGTTAACCGATTGGTCCACTGGGCGGTGGAGAACAAGTATTCGGTGGTTTTGCAGGATCATCTTCAGGATCCGGAATGGATTGAAACTCTTGCGAACGAGACCCATGAGGCGGGATACAAGGCTTATGCGACCGGGCTGTTTCTGGACGAGGATACGATGCGGCGTCACCGGACGGAAAACAACCAGTTGGGGGCGCTGACGCCCATTTCCGTGCAGATGGTGAAGGATTTCGCACGGAACTGGGACGATCTGATGAGCCGGGGGCTTTTCGACCATGCGCTGCTTTTTCACCGGGTCAAGCCCGCCAACGCGCAGGAATGGACACGCTATACGAAGGAGCGGCTGGTGAAGGCCGCTGAATATACTTTGGATCCGCTGGGGAAGCCGGTGATGAATGTCGGTGCGCCCGTGACATTAAAATTTGAGCAGCCCGAGGGCGGAACAGTTGAAAGAGAGGTCGATGCCTATGACGGAGTCTTCAGACGATGGCAAAAAATTGTCGTCAACCATGAAGCGGAGCCTGGCTCCTGGGAAGGAATCATCACCGGAGAAGAACCGGATGCCGGATTTTTCCGCGGACGAGTGGTCCGAAGCGCTCGAGAGGGCGGAGGAGAAGCAGCGCCTGAAAGAGGAACAAGCACGTTCGCGCAAACTTGGGACAATACGCTCTGATTATGAGGGCAAGAAGGGGGAGGAGTGACAGCCCTTTTTTGAGTATTGTGTAAAATCATGCTTGGGTTATTTTTGTTTGCTAAAGTAGTTGCGGATAATTTCGTTTGCCAATTCTGCTTGATGAATTTTTTTGCGCTCTGCTTCTCGCTTGATCAGTTCTTTGTTTTCATCAGAAATAACAATAGGTTTGTATGTTTCTGGGAAGGCCCACGAACACACATAACAATTTAAATTGCAGCCGCGACAAGCCGAGCTTTTAAGGTTGTTGCATTGTTCACAAAGAGGTTGCCAATTTTCTGTTTCGTTGCCACCACTCCGAGATCGAGGAACTTTGTGGTCTGGGCTAAGTTTTATATTTGGTTCTTGGGAGCCGCAATGAGCGCACTTGTAGTCAAACCTCTTTTTGATTTCAGCCCAGAGTTTTTTGTCAGGTTTTATTCGCGGCTCACGTTTGGAGCCTAACTCTAAGGACTGAATTTGGTATTTTGTTCCCTCTTTTATAATACAGGTAAAACCTTCCTCCCCCTGCAACTCCCTTAATCTTCGAAATACGTCTTTGTATGGTTCTTTACCTATAGTTTTTCTGTAATTATCGACCTCTGCACGAATTTCTTTTTCTGTAAGAATAGGGCCGGGTATTCCATGGTTACTCGGCCAGAGTGCATTCAAAATAACCTCATAATATTTTTTGTTAGCTGGTGTAGTCGTTACAAAATTATCAACAGCATCTTTTAACCACTTTTCTCTTCTGCCAACGGAAATGTTGGCTTTTTCTGCGGGCTCCAATAAAAAGCCCTTACTGGCTCTATTTTTGGCCATGGAAATTCCTTGCAAGTTAAGCTATAAAGAACAAAATAGAAACTTACGATAAATCTTAACTTATTTAGCATAGTTATCAATGCGGTTTGCATCCTTTTTTGCAGGTATAGGTGGTTTCGATCTTGGTTTTCAAAGAGCCGGGATGACACCAGTTTTTCATTGCGAGATAGACCCGTATTGCCAAAAAGTTCTAAAAAGACATTGGCCGGAGGTACCTTTACATGGCGATATCCTTACGCTCAAAGAGTTCGACATCCCTCAAGCAGACTTGTGGGCAGGAGGGTGGCCCTGCCAAGATGTTAGCCATGCAAACACGCAGAGAAAAGGTATTGGCGGAGAGAGAAGTGGGTTGTTCTTCCAGCTTGCACACCTTGCTGGAAAGCTTAAGCCAAAGTGGCTTGTCTTGGAAAATGTGTCAGGGCTCCTTAGCTCAGACGAAGGATGTGCGTTTGAGTCAGTTATCGACGAACTTGAAAAAATCGGGTATCTGGGGGTATGGTTTACGTGCAACACTCTCGACACGGGCCTTCCCCATAATAGAGAAAGAGTTTTCTTTATTGGATCTTATAGATCAGAGTCCGCCTATCAGTTCTATTCTAACGGCGGCGAATTGCTTAGGGATCATTCGGCGGGAGAGGAGAGCAGGAAGAGGAGGCAAACTCGATCCTACTTTTCGGAAAAGTTTATTTCAAACACTCCGCTTTTGGTTCAGCGTCGCGGAGGCTTCGGGTATACCAAAGCAAAAAGCTATAGCCCCACGATACGTGCCCAAACTGGAAAACATCAAGGCGGCCATACCGACAGACCAATTTTATGTGGCCAGGAACTTGACTTGGACAGAGTGCGAGAAACTGATGGGGTTCCCAGAGGGATGGACGGTCGCAGAGGGAGATTCATTGGCAACGCAGTAGCACCACCAATAGCAGAATTTATTGGTAGGAAAATTTTAGAAATAGAAATTAATGAAGGCAATCTATCTCTTTCGGGGTCTTTGGCGGCGGAATAAAAAGAAAAAAGCGCACACATAACTATTTTTTTATTTGTTTGGCATTATAAAGATTTAGTATATGAGCTCCTTACAGGTATTATTTTTAGGCAGTGGGTTTTATGAAATCCTTTTATTTATTATTTTTCTGTTTTTGCGTGATTTTTTCTTATCCAGCCTTCGCGGACAAGGCCGAGGTCGATTTCCGCAAGTTCAGCGGGCAGGACGCCTATGCGTGGCTGGCGGAGCGGAATTTCATGCTGGAGCGTTCGGCGGATAACCGTAAGAAGACAAAAATTTCTCTGACCGATCAGGGGCTGACGATGGAGGCGCTGAAGCCCGCGCAGTCGATCATCGCGCTCAAGAAAGGGAAGCTGACCGGCGATCAGGATGTGGAGATCGTGTGGGGGGTGAACAAGTTTCCGGCGGGGGCGTCTTATCAGAACGGGCGGCGGAACGAGGCGATCATGTTCTATGCTTTTTTCGGCAAAGAGATGATCGACAGCGGGTCGGCCATCGTGCCGGACAGCCCGTATTTCCTTGCCCTGCATCTGTGTGAGAACGACCCCATCGGTGCGCCGCTCAAGGGGCGGTTTTATCACAAGGGCGGGCGGTTTATCTGCGCCGCGCACCCCCAGCCGGGAGAGGTGGTGACCACGCGGCTGAACCTTAAGAAGACCTTTAAGGATATCTTCGGGATAGAGCCGCCGCCGCTTTCCGGCATCGCGTTCGAGTTCGATACGACAAAACCCAAGGATGACGGAACATCCTCGGCTTTTGTGCAGAGCGTGAGATTTCCTGAAGCGACCTATATCCGGAAAGATTAGCCGATCCGGTCTTGTTATCGCAAAAATAGACTTTTGGGCCCAAAAGCCTTACACTTTGTCATGGACCAAGGCGGACAGTTTTAGGGGCGGTTATGGACGAGCCTGCGGATAAAGCCGGAGGTAGCGGGCAGGTTGAGCAGGTGCAATCTGTCAATCCGCAGTTCACGTCGTACAGCTTCAGTTATCAGCATACTCCTTCGTTGCATACGACGCCCTATCTTATCGATTCCATAAGGCTTAACGGCGAACTGGTTTCGCAGGAAATTTTGACCCGCCTTGATACGGCTCGATCCGGACAGAAGCTTGTCGTGGGGTTCGGGGAGTTGCACGAGAATGGCGCCCATATCGTGCTTGAACACGATGTCGTCCATAAGATGGTGGTTAACGGCGTTTCGTGCGCGTTTGCCGTGGAGTGGCCGCCGAACAACATCGATCTGCATATTGATGATGAAATGAAGGGCGGGACTGCCGATAAGGCGGGTCTGCAATCCTTTCTCCGTCGTCCCGGGAACGAGCGTTTGCGGGAAAAGCTGTCCGCTGATACGACGCCCATTCGAAGTAACAATGCGCGGCTGAGCCGGACGGCTTTACACCAATATCTCGACAATCATGGAATTCCAGTGTTCTGTGCGGATGCCCCGAGGGATTGGTCTCGATATATCACGGATGACCGGACGGCCCAGCATTTGCTTGCGGATGATCCCAAGGCCGCCGCCGCGATTGCCGAGGCGGCTTATTTCTTACATATCAAGCCGGGCGAAATCGGCTATCCCTCTGTCAATGCGCTGCACCAGTTCGGGATGCTGGCACGGAATCTTTATATGCTTCACGAGGCCGAGGATATTCTGGACCGCAACCCGGATATTCAGATTCTATTTCTTCAGGCCGGGAGGGCGCATATAACCGGAAATCATGCGCTTCTGCCTGAACCCAGCCCTTACGAGCATGGTTTAAGCTGGCTGTTTGCGGAACAATCCGGGCATGTCTTCGTTCCGGTTCCTTTCTACGGGTCTGGTGCCGATAGAGAGGCCAATACACCCCCTGATGCGATGGGTGACCTGCGCCAGATCATGCTCGGGTATGTCGAAAATACCCCCTTCAACGTTGTAACCAGCAATATTTCCGATAAGACGGAGGCGCAGCAACTGCGCGAACTTTCGCCGTATTTTGATTATATCGGCGAAACGCTTGACGGGCGGGATGCGCGGGAATTACGCGAGGAGCGCAAGGAGGCGCTGATGCATACTCTTGAAAGGATCAGGGATGAAAACCATCTGGTTCCTGCTCCGGACTTGCTTCCCCATTAGGACTGTTTCCCGTTTTTTCTGTTTTTGACCAAAATCAAGGCTATTTTTTCGCGTTTGTGGGATCGTTTGGGGATAGTGTCTTTATTTTTTCAGAGGATTATCCGTGCATTCGCTTAATGATCCCAGCAACCGTGCGCTTTTTGAGCGTTATATCTCTGTTTGCAACGAGGCGTTGGATAATAATAAGCACCGTTTTCCCTTTCGGCAGATTCTTGACGGTTTGGGTCGGCAAGCATTGAGTGGTAATTCCGTTCAGGTTTTAATTGTCGATGACCAGCCTGCGGAGGGGTTTTGTATCGTTTATGAGAAAAGCTGCCGGGTTGTTCTGGCTGAGGAGCGCTTTAACTCACTCCCGCAAAAAAAATGGAAGGTCACGAAGAGCTATCTTGAAGGCGTAATCCGTAATCCTTATGAGTATATCAATAATCCCGCCAAGATCGACTGGGAGTGGCTTCATAGCCTTCATAGCAGGGTGGAATGAGCGTCAGGTACAGGCGTTGCAGCCGGTGTCCTTGCATGGATATTCGGACGTGCAAGCCGTGCAGGTGAACTGAACAAGCGAGTCGATGCTCACCATTTCCAGCGTTGAGCCCTTTATGGTGATTCCGGTTGCCGCTTTCAATTTGGAAAGAGCGCGGGAGAAAGTCTCCGGCTGCATTCCCAGTCGTGAGGCGATCAGGGTTTTATCGTAGGGTAGGTGAATAGTGATCGGGCGACCCTTGAGTTCGTTCTGGTTGGGAACCAGCCTCAAGACAAAACACCCAATGCGCTGCGGCGCGTTTTGCAAAGAACGGTGTTCGATTTCCTGATCCTGCTGGCGACGGTAACGCGCCATCGAACTGAGCATTGAGAGGGCGAATTTTGGGTTCGTTTCTATCAGGTGCTGAAGTTTTTTCAGGGACAGCGATAGAATTTCAGACGGTTCGACGACTTCGGCGCTGTAGGGGTATCGGTTTTCCTCGAAGATCGAGGTTTCGCCGAATGCGTGTCCTTGCGTCAAAATATCAATAATGGCTTGTGCGCCGTCGAGTGTTTCGCGGAAAACTTTAACCCAGCCGCTTTTGATAATGTAATAGCGCTCGGCTTTATCGCCGTTCACAAACTGCATACGGTCCTTGTTGCAGAGTTCAAGAACGTGCCCCTCCAAGAGGAATTCTAGCTCTTTTCCGGTGCATCCGCTGAACAAGGGTATTGATTTCAGGAAATCCGTGGAATTTGCGGCTGATGCTTTCTCTTTGACTTTAACTTTAACTTGTTTCATCCTGTGTTTTTATAGGATTCACTTGATAAAGGTCAAGGCATGGCTGTGGTCTTGAGGCCAGAATTGCCGCGAAATTATCTTTGGGATTCCCATGTTTGGAGAGTGCATCCATCAGTTTGTGACCGGGTATGGTCTGCCCCTCAGCCTTTTTTTGGCGGGATTGGCGGGCGGATTCACGCATTGCGCCCTGATGTGCTCACCCTTTGTTTTGGCTCAAAGTGGGTCCATTGAGCGTCGTGCTGGCGCGTTATCGAGGGTTCGAAACTCCTTGCTTCTGCCTTATCATTTTGGCCGTCTGACTACTTACGTATTCCTTGCGGTTCTTTTCAGCAGCGTTCTTAACCTTGCCTTCCTCTTTCAACCCTTGCGGACCGTTCTGGTGGCGCCGATGCTCCTGCTGGCGGCCCTGATGTTTCTAGTCAGTGCTTTTCCTACGATTGCCAAGGCTTTTCCTTGGGTTGCGCGGGTACGTCTCTCCGTGCCCTTTCGCTGGATATCGCGATTTTATCAGCCCTTAGTGCGTGAGCGTGATGCGGCGTCCCGCTATGCTCTTGGGGTTTTGCTCGGTTTTATGCCCTGCGGTCTGGTTGTGTCCGCCTTGATGGCCTCTTCCACTGCACCGTCCGCTTTGCAAGCCGGGGTGGCCATGGCGGCTTTCGGGCTGGGAACGGTTCCGGCGCTTATCGCGGTGGCACTGGGCGGCAGTTTTTTGGAAAGTTTCAGGTTCCTGGGCACTGTCAAGGTGAAGCAGGGTTTTATGGTTTTTAGTGCTCTGTGGCTGGTTTTGCTGGCGGGCGCTTTTGTTTTTTAAAGGAAAAGGAATGGCAAGATGAGTGCACAGGCCGTCACAGAGCATCAAGAGTATAATTATCACGTCGTCCGGCTGTTTACGCTGGCCACGGTCTTCTGGGGGATCGTCGGGTTTCTCGTGGGTCTTCTTATCGCCCTGCAACTTGCCTTTCCCGATCTTAATTTTGAGCCTTACCTGACGTTCGGGCGCTTGCGGCCCGTGCATACTTCCGGGGTGATTTTTGCTTTCGGGGGGAACGCGCTGTTTGCCACCAGTTATTTTGTCGTGCAGCGTACCTGCCGGACAAGATTATGGAATGACGGGCTGGCGATGTTTACCTTCTGGGGGTATCAGCTTGTGATCGTCATGGCGGCTCTGGGTTATGTTCTCGGGGCTACGCAGGGAAAAGAATATGCCGAGCCGGAGTGGTTTGTCGATCTCTGGCTGACGATTGTCTGGGTGGCTTACCTGCTGGTTTATCTGGGCACGATCATGAAACGCAAAGAGCCGCACCTTTATGTGGCGAACTGGTTCTATCTTTCTTTCATCATCACGGTGGCTGTTCTGCACCTTGGAAACGGTTTGTCTATTCCGGTGTCGTGGACCGGTGCCAAAAGCTATACGGTTTTCTCCGGGGTTCAGAGCGCCATGATCCAGTGGTGGTATGGGCACAATGCTGTGGGATTTTTCCTGACTGCCGGGTTTTTGGGCATGATGTATTATTTCGTTCCCAAGCGGGCTGAGCGTCCGGTTTATTCCTATCGGCTTTCGATCCTGCATTTCTGGTCGCTTATTTTTATCTATATCTGGGCGGGACCACATCATCTTCATTACACGGCTTTGCCTGACTGGGCGCAGACTCTGGGCATGACGTTCTCGGTCATGCTGTGGATGCCGTCCTGGGGCGGGATGATTAACGGGGTGATGACGCTTTCAGGTGCCTGGCACAAGCTGCGCGAAGACCCTGTGCTGCGCTTCATGATTATCTCGCTGGCTTTTTACGGGATGAGTACTTTTGAAGGGCCGCTGATGTCGATCAAGTCGGTGAACTCGCTTTCCCACTACACAGACTGGACCATCGGTCACGTGCATTCCGGTGCGCTGGGCTGGGTCGGGTTTATCAGTTTCGGAGCGCTTTACTACATGGTTCCCATACTTTGGGGCCGCGAGAAGCTGTACTCTATGAAGCTGGTTAACCTGCATCTGTGGGTCGCCACAATCGGGATCGTGCTTTATATCGCCGCGATGTGGGTTTCCGGCATCATGCAAGGTCTGATGTGGCGGGACTACAATGACATGGGCTTCCTTGAATACTCGTTCGTCGAGTCCGTCATGGCCATGCATCCGTTCTATCTGATCCGGGCTTTGGGCGGTGCGCTGTACCTGATTGGCGCCCTGATCATGGCCTACAATTTCTATCGGACGATCAAGGGCGATGTCTGTGAAAAAGAATATAAAAACGACGGCGTATTAAAAGGAGCAGTCGCATGAGCTTTTTGAAAAAACACGAAAAACTGGAAAAAAATTCCATTTTGCTTCTTGTCTGTGTGGTCGTGGTCGTCCTGATCGGAGGGCTGGTGGAAATCATCCCCTTGTTCCGGATGGAGACGGTCATCGAGCCTGTGAAAGGTGTGCGGCCTTATACGCCGCTGGAACTGGCCGGGTATAATATCTATATCCGCGAGGGGTGTTATAATTGCCATTCGCAGCAAGTCCGGCCCTTGCGGGATGAGGTTGCCCGTTACGGACACTATTCTCTGGCGGCCGAGTCCATGTACGACCATCCCTTTCAGTGGGGATCGAAGCGGACCGGACCTGATCTTTCCCGTGTCGGCGGCAAGTATTCCGATGACTGGCATACCGCGCACCTTAAACGTCCTCGTGATGTTGTGCCTGAGTCGATCATGCCCTCTTACAGCTTCCTGCTCCGTACCGGTGCGAAGATCGACGATCTGGACCAGCATCTGAAAACGCTCAGGATTGTTGGCGTTCCCTACACGGACGAGATGATCGAGAACGCCGAGAAAGACGCCGTTGCCCAAGCGACCGGAGAGGCCAAGATGGATACGTCCGGCTTGACAGCCCGCTACGGCGAGAGCGTCAATGCACGGGATTTCGACGGGCAACCAAACCTTATTTCCGAGATGGACGCTCTGGTGGCCTATCTGCAGGTTCTCGGAACCATGGTTGATTTCAACGCTACCGAAGAGATTGAGGAGGCTGCGCCATGATGGACTGGTTTGCACAGAACGCCGGACTGATCGGACTTTTGTTTTTCTTTAGCTTCTTTGTGCTGATGGCGTTGTGGGTTTTCCGGCCCGGCTCGAAGAAAACTTATCAAGATTATGCAGGTATTCCCCTTAAGGAGAGCGATTATGAGTGACGCAAAAAAAGGGCACACTCCACCCAAAAAAGAGATCGACAGCGTTTCAGGAGTGGAGACGACGGGTCATGATTGGGACGGAATTAAAGAGTTAAATAATCCGGCGCCGCGCTGGTGGTTGTGGGTGTTTTATATCTGCGTGATCTGGTCGATCTGGTATTGGGTGGTTTATCCGGCCTGGCCGACTTTGAGCGGTGCGACCGAGGGCACTTACGGCTGGACCCAGTATAAGAAATTGGCTGCTGAGCAGCAGGAGATTGTGGACCGCCAGAAAGCCTATCTGGAGAAATTCGAGAAGGCTTCTTTCGACGAAATTTTCGAGGACGAGCAGCTTTATGCCTTTGCTATGGCCGGAGGTTCGGCTTTCTTCAAGGATAACTGTGCGACCTGTCACGGGACCGGCGGCATGGGCGGGAAGGGTTATCCCAACCTGAATGATGACGACTGGCTGTGGGGCGGGGATATCGAGTCTATCTATCAGACCATTCAGTTTGGTGTCCGGTCCAAGCATGATGATACACGTGTATCACAGATGCCTGCGTTCGGAGTCGAAGATCTGCTCAACAAAGAGGAGATCGAGAAAGTCGTCGATTATGTCCTGAGCCTTTCCGATCCTCAGAACGCGGCGGGTAAGGATTTCACAGAAGCCCAGGGGATTTTCGAGCAGAACTGCGCTTCCTGCCATGGCGAGGATGCAAAAGGATTGCGTGAATTTGGCGCCCCGAATCTGGTGGACTCGATCTGGCTTTATGGCGGTGACCGTGAATCCGTCTTCAATACGGTCTTCTATGCCCGCGCCGGAATGATGCCGAACTGGGTCGGGCGGCTTGATGAGAATACGATCAGGCAGCTTGCCGTCTATGTTCACGAGTTGGGCGGCGGGGAGACCGGAAAGACCGTACAAGCCGCACCTGTCGAAGTTCCTGAGGCTGTTCCGCAAGAAGAGCCTGTGGTTTCCGGACCGGAAAAGCAGGGTCAAAACGAGCTTGTGCCGCCGACCGTTCCGGTAGAAACTGAGGTTGCACCTTCCGAGGGGGCCGAAGTTAATCCGGTGAAAGCTATGGAGACTTTGCCTGCGGTCGACAACACAGAAACATCTGGTCATGACGGAGAATAACGAACAGCCCATCACGTTTTTTGCTAAGCAGGAACGGATTTACCCCAAGCGGGTTTGGGGACGGTATCGGAAGCTCAAATGGGTCGCGATGGTCGGAACGCTAGGGCTCTATTACCTGGCGCCCTTCCTACGCTGGGATCGGGGGCCGAATGCTCCGGATCAGGCCATACTGATCGATCTCTCTCATGGCCGCGCCTACTGGTTTTTTATCGAAATATGGCCGCAGGAAGTCTATTTTCTGACGGGTATCCTTATCCTTGCCGCGATTGCCCTGTTCTTTGTAACCAGCCTGTTCGGGCGGGTGTGGTGCGGGTATTTCTGTCCGCAGACGGTTTGGACGGATTTGTTTGTCTGGGTGGAGCGGATCGTTCAGGGCGACCGGAACAAGCGCAAGAAGCTGCAGGAAGGTCCGTGGAACTGGGAGAAAGTCTGGAAGCTTGCCGTGACACATTTTTGCTGGCTGGCGATTGCGTGGTGTACGGCGGGGTCGTTCGTTCTTTATTTCAATGATGCGCCGACACTGGTCTGGAGTTTCTTTGAATTTAATGTTTCTCCGACCGTTCTGGCCTTTATCGGCGGACTGACCTTCAGCACCTATCTGATGGCCGGGTTTGCGCGGGAGCAGGTGTGCATTTATATGTGTCCGTATGCGCGGTTCCAGTCGGCGATGTTTGACGATAATACCCTGATCATCGGCTATGACGAAGCGCGGGGCGAGAAGCGTGGCAAGCACAAGCAGGGCGATCCGTGGGACGGGCGCGGCCATTGTGTGGACTGTACGGCGTGCGTTCAGGTGTGTCCGATGGGAATCGATATCCGTGACGGGCTGCAGATGGAATGCATTGCTTGCGGGTTGTGCGTCGATGCGTGCAACAACATTATGGATAAAGTCGGTCTGCCGCGAGGGCTCGTCCGATACGATACGGAACGGCATATCAAATTAAGGGCGCAGGGGATTGAGGAGAAATTCAGGATCATCCGTCCGCGCACGATTTATTACTCCATCATTCTGGCCGTTGTGGGCGGTATCATGCTTTACGGGCTGATTATGCGGGCGCCTCTGGAGCTGCATGTTCTGCACGACCGCAATCCCTTATTCGTTCAGTTGTCGGACGGGACGATCCGTAACGGATATACGCTGAAGATTCTCAACAAGACGCACGATGACAAAAACTTCAAGGTTAGTGTTTCCGGCCTGGAGCAGACGCAAATTGAGGTCAAGGGTGCAGGGGAGTTAAGTGCTGTTTCTTTGCCCGTTCAAGCGGATAGTGTCGGCGACTATCATCTCTTCGTCAGCGCCCCTGTCAAGCCGGGGGAAGCCCGTCCGGTTGTGTTTACCTTGACGGATATCGAAACAGGAGTGCAGGATGCCTATGAGAGCGTCTTTATCAGCGAGAGACCCTGAGGTTTATTCCATGAAGCCGGAGACCGGACCGAGGCCGAGCGATAAATGGATTCCCTGGTATTTTGTTCTGTTTTTTGCGGTATTCATCATTTTAGATTCCATTTTTGTTTATATCGCCATCACTACGCAAACCGGAGTTGTGACCGACAAGGCCTATGAGAAGGGGTTGGCTTACGATAGTTTGTTGGAAGAAAGCCGTTTGCAGAAGGAATTGGGCGTTCAGCATGAGGTTTCCTATGATGCGCCTTTGCTGAAACTTTCATTAAAGGATAGGGACGGACACCCCATTGAGGCGGCCAAAGTGACCGCAAAAATGATCCGGCCTGTGCAGGCAGGGTATGATTTCGAACTTATTTTGACGCCCATAGACAGCGGCGTCTATGCTGCCGAACTCCATGCGCCCCTGTCTGGCGTATGGACTGCGAAGATGGAGGCACAATGGGACGGGCAGTCGTATCGGACAACGTATCGGTTTGTCACGAAGTAAATTCTACGATGAACGGCGATCCTCTCTCCGGTTATGAGTCGCTGGTGCGACTGACACCCGAGGGTTCGTATTCACTTGATGTTATCGTGAGCGGTGTTCACTGCGCGGGATGCATCCAGAAAATCGAATCTTCGCTTTCCGCGCTGCCGGATATCGAGGGGGCGCGGCTGAATTTTTCCACGCGGCGTTTGAATATACGCTGGCGCGGCCCCGCGCAGCGTGGGAATGAGCTGGTTGCGCTGGTCAATACACTCGGTTACGAGGTTCGGCCCTTTGATGCCCGCGCCCATCTGGAGGAGACAGAGGAGGAGAAGTCTCTTCTGATCTGCCTTGGTGTTGCCGGTTTTGCGATGGGCAATATCATGCTGCTGTCTTCTGCGCTCTGGACGACTGATAACGAGACGATGGGGCTGGTGACCCGTGATTTTATGCATTGGGTTTCGGCGCTTATTGCCATTCCCGCCGTGATATTTTCCGGTCGGCCCTTTTTTCGCTCTGCGTTCAAGGCCTTATCCCATGGGCATACCAATATGGATGTGCCGATTTCGGTCGGGGTCATTCTGGCCTGTGTGATGAGCGTCTTTGAAGTTCTGCGCCATGCCGAGCATGTTTATTTCGACTCAGCGGTGATGCTTTTGTTTTTCCTTCTGATCGGGCGGTATCTCGATTTCCGGGCGCGGCGTCATGCGCGGAGCGCGGCGACCGACCTGATGTCCACCCTTTCGGGTTTTGCGCGTGTGGTTGAAAGCGGGCAAACGCGCAATGTGCCTATTCGGGATTTAAAGGAAGACATGGTGGTTCTGGTTTCCGCCGGGGAAAAATTTCCGGTCGACGGGGTGGTGCTTGACGGCGCTGCGGAGGTCGATACGTCGCTGGTGACCGGGGAGACCTTGCCGCGTCTTGTTCCTGTTGGCGGGGATGTTTATGCAGGGACAATGAATCTCTCCGGCCCGGTGACGTTACGTGTCGCTAAAGCCGCCGAAGATTCTTTGCTTTCCGATATCGTGCGGCTGATGGAAAAGGCGGAGCAGGGGCAGGCGCATTATGTGCGTCTGGCGGACCGGGTGGCCAAGATGTATACGCCCATCGTGCATATTCTGGCTGCTTCGGCTTTCCTGTTGTGGTGGGCGGTGATCGGCATTGCCTGGCAGGAAGCGCTAATGATTGCCGTGACCGTTTTGATTATCACTTGTCCCTGTGCTTTGGGTCTTGCCGTTCCTGTCGTGCAGGTGCTGGCGACCAGCCGTTTGATGAAAGCTCATGTTATGGTTAAGTCGGGCGATGCGTTGGAGCGGCTGGCAAAGGCGGATACGGTTATTTTTGATAAGACGGGCACTTTAACCTTGGGGCATCCCAAGCTGGAGAAGGAGGCCGCGCCGGAGGATATGAAGCTGGCGGCTTCCCTGGCGTCTCACAGCCGTCATCCGCTCTCACTAGCTTTGGTGGAGGCTTATGAGGGAAGGCTTTTAAAATTTTCGGATGTGCAGGAGCATCCGGGGGAGGGGCTTTCGGCGGTTTATGAGGCCAAGAGCATCAAGATCGGTAGCCGGAAATGGTGTGGCCCGGTGGACGCTCCTGCCGCCAAGGGGCCGGAGTTGTGGCTGGCGGTTGAGGGACGAGTGCCCGTTGTTTTTTCTTTCAGCGACCGTTTACGCGAGGATGCGCGGCACACGATCCAGAATTTAAAGGACGATGGCCTGAGGGTTGTTCTCTTGTCCGGAGACCGGAGTGATGTGGCTCTTGATATCGCGCAGCAGGCGGGGATCGGGGCCGAGGATGTTTTTGCCGAGCGTACACCGCCGCAAAAGTTTGACATTCTAGAGGGGTATAAAAAAGGCGGACATAAGGTTCTGATGGTCGGGGACGGGCTAAACGATGCTCCTGTCCTCGCTGGCGCGGATGTCTCTATGGCGCCGGGAACAGCCGTGGATATGGCGCAAAGCGCCGCTGATATTGTGTTTATGGGACAAAATCTTGGCCCCGTTTGCGAAACTCGCCGTGTAGCTGCTTTTTCCCAGAAGCTTGTTAAGGAAAATTTTGTTCTGGCCATGATTTATAATGCGATTGCGATCCCGCTGGGGTTTGCCGGGATGGTGACGCCGATGGTGGCGGCGCTGGCCATGTCCGGTTCTTCGATCGTTGTCATTGCCAATTCGTTCAGGCTGCGGGGACGGATATGAGCGTTCTGATGTATCTGATTCCTATTGCCCTTCTTCTGGGGCTGATCTGGCTTGGGGCGTTTATCTG
The DNA here is from genome assembly GCA_016699735.1 of Alphaproteobacteria bacterium. NCBI lineage: Bacteria > Pseudomonadati > Pseudomonadota > Alphaproteobacteria > Alphaproteobacteria bacterium. Next base: position 292,560 of record CP065008.1, on the reverse strand, counting down.
GAGCATCAAGAGCGGGCAATATGATGATCTTGAGGGTGCAGCCATCCGTATCCTGATGGATGACGATGGCGGGCCTCAAAAGATGCCTGAAAAAAATTCTGTGAAATCTGAAAAACAATAGATTTTTTGACGAAAATCAATTCCTTACCACGCCTTTTCGATCATATTTCCGGCAAGGTTAGAAACAGCCTTTGATCAGAAAAGGATAATGGTTATGTTTAATAAAGCTCTTGCTCTCAGTCTTGCTGCCGCCGTTTCGGTTGCCGCTTTCGCAACGCCTGTTTTTGCAAAGGATCTTGGCGGTCCGTGGTCCAAGGAACGGTTTCAGGTCCGTGTCCGTGCGATTGACGTCATTCCCGATGTGGATTCCAGTGTTAATATCGGGGGCGAAGTCGACGCCGATTATGCGATTACCCCTGAGGTTGATGTTTCCTACTTCTTTACACAGAATATCGCTGCTGAGCTGATCGCGGCAACTTCCAAGCATGATCTTGAATATACAGGGAATGTGGCGTTGGGCGATGCATGGGTTCTTCCTCCGACCCTTATGCTCCAATACCACTTTACCCCCGATAAGCAATTCAGCCCTTATGTCGGGGCCGGTGTGAATTATTCGGTCTTTTATTCTGAGGATGCGGCCACAGGATTTACCGATCTTAAGGTCGATAACGGCTTCGGGTATGGTTTGCAGGCCGGGGCGGATTTCTGGGTCAACGAGCATTGGGGCGTTAACCTAGATGTCAAGAAGCTTTGGCTCGATGTTGATGCCTCCCTGAACAACGGGGCTATTCAGGCCGATGTCGATATGGATCCGTGGATTGTCGGGGCCGGGGTTTCTTATCGGTTCTAGTCTGGTTTTTTTTAAAGTTACTTTATGAGCGGATTCCCTGTATGAGGGGGTCCGCTTTTTGATATTTTTTCTTGAGTGTTGGGTAATATGTTGTAATTTGTTAATATAGTTTCGGACTTTTATTATGTAATAATCAGTTGTTATGAATCCTGCTACCAAACATCACAAGATTCCTTCCGGCTTTCTAAAAAAGAACGTCATCATTCTGTTTCTTGGCCTTGTTTTTGTGCCGTACTTTTTATGGGGTGCAATGGATTATGTCATAACTCTTCGAAGAAAAAACGACGCCTTTAGTTATTTTCATAACAAAGACTATTCAACTGCGTATCGTGAGATCATGCCGTTTGCGATGAGCGGGGATAGTGAGGCTAGGTTTATCATAGGGTCTATGACAGCCTTTGGGGTCGGCACCAGCAGAGACAAAATGCTTGCAACGCAGTGGTTTTCCTGTGAAGGGATTTCTGGTTGCATCAAAGGCAGCAATGAATTCAGGGCTGGAAAGGGCTGTTTTTCAGGTGAGTGGGGGGATTTATCTTATGAAGATTGTATTCTCTGGCTAAAATTTTCTTCAGAGCTTGGATATAAGCCTGCCAGCGAGTTGCTTGAGGAATATCAGAAAAAGAAAGCTGCAGAATTTTCTTCGGATAAGAAGCCCCCGAAATGATTTTAAATTGAGGGAAATCTTTTCCTTAGTAGTGCCAAAATTAATGTTGCCGAAACTAGCCCCGTCCCGGCCAAGACCTGAAGGCTCACATTTTTTAGCCCGTGTGCCCGTCTTACGAAGTTCTCGCAATTATTAAACAGCAGGTGATAGTCGAATTCGTTTTCGGACAGCGCTTTGCGGACGGCTTCTTCCCTTTGTTTATTTGAGGGGTAGGAGATTCTGTATACTTTTTCGCCGTTGGCGAATTCATCATAGCTTTGATTGAGAGGGGTTTCGGTGTTTCTATGCACGGTTCTGACCGTATGGTTTCCGAACGAACATTCGTTGACGATAATCCCATAGTGTCGCCAGATTCCTAAGAGCGGAACATATATTACATCGCCCAGTTTGAGTTTGTTCCGTTTGGCGCGTTTTCTCTTGAGAGGGTTCAGTTTTTTCAGTTTCATATGTTGCCTATTATTTGCTACAATAGCATATATTCATATTACGCATATATGAGCTTTTATGCAAGCTGAAACGTCTTACCCGGCCATCGTCGGTAAATTGCTGGAAAATTTGAGGAAGAATCAGAACCTCAAGCAGCAGGAGCTTGCCCGTTTGCTCGGGTTGACTCAGTCGGCCTGGTCGCGGATCGAGCGGGGCCAGACCGGTTTGTCTATGGATTTGCTGGTGCGGGTTTGCGATGTTCTGGGAACCAGCCCGCATGAGCTCTTGGGCGATGCCGACAAGGCCCGGGCCGGATTGCTCGCGCAGGGGATCAAAGTCCATCCGCATATCATCGCTCGGCCCGAGCGGATGATGGCTATGCTGGGGCTGGCGGCACTCGGGATGCTGATTTTTGCGATTCTGGGGCGTAAGTCGTAGGTTCGTTGTTTATATGTTCTTGAAATTGCCTGTTTTGTGAGTAATAAACCCCAGTATGGAATTATTCAACAAACCCGAGAGACGGCGCAAGGTCAAGAGATCGCGGCCGGATAAGACCCTGATCGGCAAGTCTGAGTGGTGTGCGCTGCCTGACCTTGGTCTTCCTGCGGTGAAGGCGCGGGTGGATACAGGAGCGCGGACGTCCGCGCTTCATGCCTTTGATATCCGCGTTATAAAAAAGGGAGAACACAGGTTTGTCCGGTTCAAGATCAATCCCCTGCAGAATAACAGTGATCTTGTTTGTGATTGCGAGGCACCGTTGATCCAGAAGCGCGATGTTATCAGTTCCAACGGAGAGCGGGAAAAGCGTTGCGTGATCAGAACGACGCTGGTTTTTTCCGGCGTCACTTTTCCTGCCGAGATTACCCTGACGTCCCGCCACAAGATGCAGTTCCGGATGCTTCTGGGGCGTGAGGCGCTTAAAAAAGCACGGTTTATCGTCGATCCCTCCAAATCCTTGCTTCTGGGACGCATGACTGACGTTATTAAGCTTTACGAATGATCTTCTACAGAGAGAGAATTTTATGAGAATTGCCGTTCTTGCCAGCGATCCCGAGCTTTATTCCAACAAGCGTCTGATGGAGGCCGGGGAACAGCGCGGCCATAAGATGAGCTTCATCGCCATCAAAAATTGCTACATGGATATCACGGCGCGCAAACCGGAAATCCATTATCGCGGGGGGGAAATTCTGGAGCGGTTTGATGCGGTGATTCCCCGTATCCGTCCCTCAATGACGTTTTACGGCTGTGCCGTTTTGCGTCAGTTTGAACTGCAAGGCTCCTATTGCCTGAACGGGCCGATTTCGATTACGCGGGCTCAGGACAAGTTAAGAACGCTTCAGATGCTTTGCAGCGACAAGCATATCAACATTCCCAAAACGGGCTTTGCTAATTCGCCACTGGATACGAAAGACCTGATCAAAATGGTCGGCGGGGCGCCCGTCGTTATCAAGCTGCTGGAAGGGACACAGGGCAAGGGCGTGGTTTTGGCGGAAACCGAAAAAGCGGCGGAGAGTGTGATCAACGCGTTCAAGAGTCTTAAGGCGAATATTCTCGTGCAGGAATTTATCAAGGAATCCAAGGGTGTTGATTTGCGCTGTTTTGTGATCGGCGGAAAGGTTGTTGCCTCTATGGAACGGCGGGCCGCCAAGGGGGAGTTCCGCGCCAATATCCATCTGGGCGGATCGGGCCATAAGGTTGAGATTACCGCGCAGGAGCGCAGAATGGCGATCGAAGCGGCCAAACTCGTGGGATTGAAAGTCTGCGGGGTCGATATGATCCGTTCGCATGAAGGGCCGAAGGTACTGGAGGTCAATTCATCGCCGGGGTTGGAGGGCGTGGAGGGCACAACCAAGATTGATATTGCCGGATTGATGATTCAGCATATCGAGGACAATGTAGATATGCCAAAGGCAAAACCCAAAAAGAAAGCCAAAACGAAGAAAAAATAAGAAACGGGCTTTGGAAGGCACTATCTTTGATAGAAAAAAGCGGCAGAAGCCGCCTTTTTCGGTTTCGTTATTTTTCTTATACGATAGCGATACTGCCAGCGGCGATCATGTCTTCGGCGGAGCCGAGTCCGGTCGCTCCTGCCAGTGCTGCCACTATTTGCAAGCTTGCTTCCGTTCCCGTGCCGTCGGCGTCAACGCCGATGACCGTGTTGCCGTCCACTTCCAGAGTCAGGATGAAGTCGTTGATGGATTGGGTGAGGGGATCGAAAGCATCCAAATCGATCAGGTCGGCCAGAACGATCACATCTTGTCCGCTGGTGAAGTCGCCGATGATATCGGGACCGGAGGCGATGCTTTCCGCGTCGAAAAGGAAGGCATCGTTCCCGGCTTCGCCGAAGAGGATATCCCCGTCCGCGCCGCCATAGAGCAGGTCATTGCCGATCCCGCCGAAGAGGGCATCATTTCCGGAACCGCCGAACAAGGCATCGTCTCCGGCATCGCCGCCGAGGGCATCGTTGCCTTCTTCTCCGGCCAGAAGATCATTGCCCCAGCCGCCGGAAAGCCAATCGTGTCCTGTGCCGCCGAACAAGGCGTCATCGCCCGTTTCCCCCGCGAGCAGGTCGTTACCGCTTTCCCCTGCCAGCACGTCATTATCGGCGCCGCCGAAGAGGGCATCATCGCCGTTGCCGCCTGCGAGAAGGTCGTTGCCGAGTTCTCCGGCGAGAATGTCGTTTCCGTTTTCACCGAACAGGGCGTCGTGACCGGACTGGCCGTTCAGGACGTCATTGTAGTTTCCACCGAACAGGGCGTCGTTTCCGATACCGCCCAGAAGGAGGTCCGTTCCTTCGCCGCCTGCGAGAACATCGTCTCCGGCCTCGCCATCGAGAATATCATTACCTTGTTCTCCGGCCAGAAGATCGTTGCCGATCCCGCCTGCCAGAACGTCGTGGCCGTATCCCCCGAAAAGGGCGTCGTTTCCGGATTCTCCTGCGAGAAGATCATTACCGTTCCCTCCGGCCAGAAGGTCATCGCCCGTGCCGCCGAAAAGGGCGTCATCGCCATCTTCTCCAGCCAAAATGTCCTGTCCGGCATTTCCGGCCAGAACATCGTTGCCGCGTCCGCCAAAGAGAGCATCGTTACCGGAGCCGCCCACCAGAAGATCGTTTCCGGTTCCGCCGAAAAGGGCGTCATTGCCCCGCTTTCCGGCGAGGAAATCCTGTCCGCGGCCACTGACGAGAAGATCGCCGCCCGCGCCGCCGATGATGACATCGTCACCCCAGCCGGAGAAAATGGCATCATCGCCCGCGTAGCCTGAGATTATATCTGCGCCTGCCGTACCGAGGAGAAGCTCGTCCAGAAGACTTCCGAGAATGATTGCATTGGGTTTGTAGATAGACATTTCACGCACTCCTGTTGTCATAATGTTTTGCGGGTGTAATGCTTGGCAAGGTACTCTGTATTACGCTACTTGTCAATACATAGTACTGTTATGCAGAGTAATGCGTTGCAGAGTACCAATTTTCAGGGTATGATGGGTATGTCGGGTGTGTTAAAACCCTTTGTAATAACAATAGAATTCAAGGTTCAGTGCTTTGAGCGAATTGTCCGTCGATAGCTGGATTTCGCAGATCCGAAAGGGTCTGGTCGAGCTTTGTGTGCTCGCGATTCTGTCGCGGGGGGAGGCTTACGGCTATTCGATTTTGCGGCAACTGGAAGAGTATCCGGGGCTGGCGTTCAAGGAAAGTACGCTTTATCTTGTGCTTGGCCGTCTGAAGAAAGAGGGGCTGGTCAGTGTGCGGACCGGGCCGTCGGAATCAGGGCCACCGCGCCGCTATTTCAAACTCACAGCGTCTGGAAAGAGGCGGTTGCAGGATATGCGGCATTATTGGGACGACACTAACAAGGCAATTCTCCGGTTGCTTGAGCAGATTGAGGAATAGGCATGGATCATCTCTCCCGCGCCGGACGCAAACGGCTCACAAAATATCTGAAGAAAGTCAGCCGCTCCATGAGACGCAAGGGGGCGGACAAGGAGGAAATCGAGGCTGTGGTCGAAAGCCTGAAGGAGCAGGTGCTTGAGATCGTCGGACAGCCCGAGGAAAAAGCCGGGAAAGAAGTGGTCGAAGAGATTCTCAGCAATTTCGATGCGCCGCAGGCGTTTGGGGAGCAGGTCGCCTTGAGCGCTTCGCCGGACCGCGATCCGACGGCCTGGGTCGGTCAGTTCAGCGCCAGGGCCAGCATTGGCGGCGTTTTTATCGCCCTTTTGATTGGTTTGATTGCCGAGGCTTCAGGCGGTCAGGGGAAGGATATTGGCGGAATATTCTTTTTGATCTGCGAAGTCATGGCTCTGATTACCGGAATCATTAAATTCCGGACCCGACCCGGAAAAATCGGAACTTATATTTCCGCTGTCCTTCTGATTCTCTTTCTTATTATCGCGGGCGCGAACAAGTAAAAAATCCGCCCGATATACCTGATACCGGGCGGGGGAGAGGTTCAGAGTCGGTGAGTTATAAACTTTTTGTCAGCTTGCCTTCTTGATTTCGATCTGCCGGATGTTGGCCGGTTTTTTCTGAGCTTTGCGTGGGACGCTGATATTGAGGATTCCATTTTTAAAGGTTGCCTCCGCTTCATCGGCCACAGCGTCCTCGGGCAGAGAAAGGACACGCTTGAACGAGCCGTAAGAGCGTTCAATACGGTGCCAGTTCTTGTCCTTGTCTTCCTTTTCGTGTTTCTTTTCGCCGCTGATGGTCAGGGTGTTGCCGACCAGTTCGATTTTCACGTCCTTTTCCTCCACGCCGGGGACTTCGGCTGTGATCGCGTAGGATTTTTCCGATTCGCTGATGTCTACGCTGGGTTTGAGAAGGGTCGGCGAGAAGGCCGGAAGCGGAAAGCCGGATTTGATGGCCGGAAACCCTGCGCCCTGAAAGACCTGATTAAACATCCGGTCCATCTCCCGGTGCAGTTCGCCGAAGGGGTTGTTGCCATAGAAGGTGAGGTCCGTCCCCTGCGGCTTCTGGTTTGCCTGTTCCTGCTCATGTCTAAACCAGTTCCAAGGCGCCCATTTTTCGATATTCATTTTCATCTCCATCACTTTTGGTTTGATTGCTAAAAAAATACGCAGTTCCTTAAGGCGGTGCCGCCAGAGAAGCCCAGTCCGGTGGGAGCGGACAGAAAGCTCCTGCTGGCGGTCCTCTCGGGGGTTAGACTTTTTTACTGTTTGTTTTACTTTCTATCGCTTTTTCGACAGCGTTGTCCTTGATCGGGATCAAACGCGGCTTCTTTTCTTCGGGAATGACCCGTGTCAGAGAGACCGTCAACAGGCCGTCCCTCAAGTCTGCTTCATCGACCCTGATGTAATCGGCCAGACGGAAAGTGCGTTCGAAGGAGCGGGTTGCGATTCCGCGATGGAGAATTTGCAGACCCTCTTGGTCTTCCTGTTTCTTCGTACGGCCGGAGACTGTGAGAACGCCGTCCTGAAGGACGATGTTGAGGTCTTCCTGCTGGAACCCGGCGACGGCCATCGTAATACGGTAGCCCTCCGCGCCCGTTTTTTCGATGTTATACGGGGGATAATTGTCAAAGCTTTCGGAGGTGTCGCGCAGAAGCGATTCGAACAGATCATTGAACCTGTCGAAGCCTACGGTTTGACGCAATAAGGGGGTAGTGAGTGTAAGGACGTTTGTCATAGTGATCTCCTTTCAAAGCAAGATTCAACAAACATTTTCAATATGTTACGGACCCAATTAGGCATCCGTTTGTGTTTTCCCACTCTACTCCTATTGCCGAAAAAGTCAAGATATTTTTGGCAGTCTATTCGTTTGAGTGCTAAGAGCCAATAGCTCTGGATCGGGAAATAAAAATGTCTAATATCAGAGTATGTGGAAGGCTCTTGGTTATTCTCTTTTTGTAGCTTTCATTATTTTTTGCCTTCTTGAGGGATATTCGCTATGGAGACTTACTAAGGTATTTGCCGGTCCTTTTCCGGGGGCTGAACTTGTCCGGCCTCTCGATCTTCCGATTGAGGATATCGTCTTTGAGGATGAGCTTGGTGCTCGTCTTGCCGGGTGGATTGTGCCGGGGCAGAAGGGGCAGGGTGTTGTTCTAGTCTTGCATGGCTATTCGGTGCATAGAAATATCTTGCTTAAGCGTACGCGGTTTCTTCATCAGGCCGGATATACGGTTATGCTTTTTGATTTTCAGGGGCATGGGCAGAGCAGTGGTGAGTTCGCCACCTTCGGCTACCGCGAGTATTATAATGTCGTTGCAGCGATGAAGTTTTTGCGCGAACGGTTTCCGGCAGAGAAAATTGGAATAGTGGCGACGTCCATGGGCGCTGTCAGTGTTTTTTCACAAGGCAATGCTGTCTCCGCTGATGCTTATGTGCTGGAGAGTCCGTTTAAGGGGCTTAAGAGGTTTTCTGAAAGTAATCTTAATAAATTTTTTGGAGTTAATACTCCTTTCTACACACCTATTTTTCTTAAAATGCTTTCCTATCGGCTTGGGTTTAATACCGAGACCTTCGTCCCGGCAGACGGGCTGAAAAATCTGTCCGGTCCCTTGTTGATGGTTGCTGCCAGCGAGGATGTTTATGTTCCCCTCTCTGAAATTATGACCTTCTATCGTTATGTCCCGGAACCGAAGGAAATGTGGATCATCAAGGGGATGCCGCACGGGGATTATTCTCATACCGTTCCAGAAGAATATCAGAAACGGGTTCTAGGTTTTCTGCAGGCGCACCTCAGGAAGCGCCATGATTGATCCTGTATTTTATGCCGGGTGATGTTCCGATGAGACAAAAGCGTAAGAGTATTGCACGATTCATCTTTCTGTTATTGATCGCATTCTTTGGATCGGTGGCGATTATTCTCTGGCAGTTTGGCAGCTTATTCATCGGCCCGTTTCCCAATTTCCATCAACCTGTACCCAAGGATTTTCCGGTCGAAGTCACTTCTTTCAAGGATGAGGCGGGGACGGGGTTAAAGGGCTGGTTCATATCCGGCACACAAGGCCGCGGAGTTGTTTTGCTTTTGCACGGGCACGGAGGACATAAGAGTATGTCTTTGGATCGTGTCCGGTTTTTGCATGAAGCGGGATATTCTGTCTTTGTTTTTGATTTTCAGGGGCATGGGGAGAGCGAGCAGAAAAACTCGACGCTTGGATATCAGGAAGCGGCGAATGTCAGGGCGGCTTTAGACATTATTCGAGAGCGACTGCCTATGGAGAAGATTGCCATCATCGGGCCTTCACTTGGCGGAGCGTCTTTGTTTGTCAAAGGGCAGGTGATTGCGGCCGATGCCTATATTCTGGAGGGGGTTTATCCTTCACTGGCGCAGACAGGAGAGCATCGGTTCGCGGAAGTTTTGGGAGGGCAGGCGGCGCACTGGCTTTTGCCCCTGCTGGTCGGGCAGGTGCGTTGGCGGCTAGGCTTTGATCCCGATTTGCTTCGGCCGATCGACAGTATTTCGGAATTGAAAGCTCCGGTCCTAATTATTGGCGGGAGCAAGGATCCCCATGTTCTGCCGGAGGAAACGCTGGCTTTATATGAGCGGGCGCCGGAACCCAAGGAACTCTGGATGGTCGAGGGGGCGGGGCATTACGATTTCTATTTATATGCTCCAGAAGAGTATAAAGCGCGTGTTCTGGGGTTTCTCAAGCAACATTTTGATGCTGGTTAAAATATTGATATTAAAGTATTTATTTTGTGTCGTTTCGAAAAAATCTTTTCTTCCCTAATTTTTGAAAGATCGTTATAATCAGGGGTTAATAATAAGCGCAGCGGAATTGCGCCTTATGGTTCTGGCTTCGGTCATGACGGGTGATTAGGGATGTTAACCATCGATTTTGAGAAAAAGACTGTCTGGGATCAGGTCGAGGGTGCCTCGTTTGATCAGTTGCAGCAGCTTGATCTTTTTACCCGCTGTCATCTCATGCGCCGCTTGGGTGAGGAATATGCCGAGAATATTAATCCCGAGACGCCGGAAGCCTATCGCACCCTGCTGTATCAGGAAGGGATGCTCCGCGATCTTTTTGTATTGGATAATCTCCGCCCGATTGAGTTTTCCTCGGATGCTGCTGCGATTGCTGATTTTGCATCAAAGGCTGTTGAAAGCGGCGATTTTCAGAAATGGAAGACGCAGTGGGAAGAGTCTGACTTCTTCAAACGCAGGGGCGTCATATTTCAGATCCAAAGTCAGTTTGGAAAGGCTTTTGGCATCGATATCCGTTCGGGCCATGCGAAGATTGATACGACCGAACTCATGGAGGCGGAAGTGCATTATTCCGAAGGGAGTAGCCGTCCGGTTCCTACAGTCACCATCAGTCGGGCAACGGCTGTTCAAGATGATTTCAACCGTGCGTTTCACAGCATCGTTTATGCCTGCGCCCGGCTCTACCAAGACGGGCTGGTCTATGGAAACATTACAAGAGAAAAGGGGAGTCCGCGTGAGGAGCTAGCCTACAGGACTTTTGGCGATGTTCCGGCTGAAGACAGTATGTTCTGGGAGGCGGACGGGTTCCACCCGTTTATGAACCAGCCCACGCGCCGTCATGCCTCATGGCTTGCAGATACCGCTCTTCAAACGGTTGCAGAGAAAACGGAACCTGAGGATCCCGACTTTGCCCAGCGCATGATTAAGGATATCAACGCCGGAACCAAGAGCCGCTATCAATCGACCAAGATTCTTTATGCCGCGAATATGAAGGTTCAGGCGCCGGAGGATGTGTGGAATGCCGTTCAGGCGATTCTCCCCGCCGATATCCGCAGCCTGAGCATCGGTGCGCAGAGCGCTGTTGTAAACCTGGCCAGCGACATTCATGGCCGCGGAGAGAAAATTCCAGAGGATTTGAATAAGGCCATCAATAGAATTCTTGAGAGTTATCCGCTGACGCCGGACTATAAAAAATTCCTTATGGAGCGGCAAGGTGAATTGCTGTTACGGATGGCCAATGATCCTGTTCTCCAGAAGGCCAAAACTGAGTGGGATACTTACAGGGATTATCAGAAAATTCGTACTCTCCAGCACGCGGTTAATCTACACGCCGAGATTTTCGGATGCAGTCCGGCTTATATTCAAACGGTCGATATTCCCCCTGTGCCAAACCCTGATGGTAACGGAAGCATAGTCACTTACGGGAATTATCTCTGGCGTCAGCCCAATGCGAGGATGAATCTGAACGTCAACGCGGATGCCGGGGTGCTGGAGCATTTTTATCAGGCTCTGAATACTGTCATGCATGAGCAGCAGCACCGCTTTCAGGATTATCTTGCCAAGGAAGTGGAGTGGAAAGGCCTTAAGCCGGAGCATCCTCTTTACAATCAGGCCCGGTTTTTCTCCGCCGGAAGCTACGTTTATGTGACGCATGAGCAGAATCAGGATCACTATCAGAACAACCCTCTCGAGCGTGATTCTTTTGCTTTCGGCAACGGGGTTGCTTTTTTTATCGCGCTTGCGGATGACCGACAACGCAATGAGTATTTCAGGAAAATGGAAGCCATACATGAACATCCCCGAGGAACGGAAATCGATCTGACACGAGGGTTTGACAAACTTCCGTGGGCGCATCACCCGCCGATGCCGGAACCTGATGGGTATTGATGATGGTCGGGCAGGATAAATATATTAAGCTTTGGGATGTTTCCGGCGGTTATATTTCCGAGGATGATTCTCAAGTCGTGGGCGCCTTAGGGCTGGATCAGGAGAATATGCTCCATGTCGTTGCCTCGGAGACGGAATCGGCGGATGAGACGCTGGAGAGAATTTGCGAACGGGTGAATGCCCTGCGGACTTTTCATGTTCGCACCGTGTCTGCTGACGGGTCGATCTTAACCAGTCAGGCTGTTGTCTATACCCGCCAGGATAAGGGTTTTGTGGAGGCGTTGGAGTATTATCTTCAGAATAACGAGTTTTTATCCTTGAAGCCTTTTGAGGGAGAAATCTAAGGTTTTACAAACGGTTACGCTGCAGTGCAGCGCGGTTTGTTTTTGACAAGAATCGTATTTTTTGCAAGGTTCAAGCACTTGAATTACAATGATTATTGGAAAATGAGCGTTCTCAGGGTGAGTCTATGAATAAGCCAGTCAAATTCAACAATACGATGCGCGACTCCTACCAGTCGAATCTTGGGATGCAGCCGTCCGCGACCGAAATGACGCAGGCGGAAAAGCATATGGAGCAGGTGGGCTGGCATTCCGTGCAAGGCGGGGGCGGGACGTTTTTCCATGTTCCCATGTTGCGTGGGCGCGATCCGTGGGAAGAGCAGAAGATCGTGCGCGAGGCTTATCCGGTGCTGCCGATGAGCATCCTTGTGCGTGGGGATGTTCTGGTCGGTTACGACGTCAATCCCGATGATGTGATACAGGCTTATGTACGTGAGATGGTCAATAGCGGGATTAACGGGTTTACCATTTTCGACGGTTTGAACGACACGCGGAATCAGGAGGTTCCGATTCGTGCGGTCAATCAATGCCGTGACGAGGGCGCCAAGGTTTATGCCCAGGGCGCGATCTGCGTGGGCGATACGCCCGCGTTCGATATGAATCTTTATATGGATTCGGCGGCGAAGCTGGCGGCGATGGGTGTACGAGACTTTTATCTCAAGGATCCGTGCGGGCTTGTGAAACCGGAAACCGTTTACGAGCTGGTCAGCCGTTTGAAGGAAAAGTACGATAAGGATGTTTTCCTTCATGTGCATAATTCTCACGGTCTGGCTTATGCGTCCTATATGGCCGGGATCGAGGCCGGGGCGGATGGGATCGATGTCGGGCATCCGGGTATGGGCGAGAATGTCGCGCAGCCCTCGGCGCTCAAGATGATGGAACTTATTGAAAACCATCCTAGCGGCAGTGTGAGCCGCAGGGCGCCCGATCTTAATCTTCGTGCTCTTGAGGCGGATATGGAATCGCTCATGGCTCTGCGGTTCCGATACCGTGGCACTGAGCCCGTTTTTGATCGTGAAGTTTATGAGGCTCTCTTTCAGGCGAAAGGTCCGGGCGGTGCGGCTTCCGCGATTAAAGCGATGTTTGAAGGTCAGTTTTCGGCTCGCCGGATTGGCTGGCGTCAGGCGCAGATTGATATTTATAAGAGACAAGCCCAGATTTTGCCCCGCTTCGGTCATCCTATGCAGGTAACGCCCCACGCCAAGAATACGACGACAGAGGCCACTTATGATGTTCTTTTCGGTCGTGCTGGTGGTGCTTCATCGCTTACTGATGCCATGAGCAAGTATCTGACCGGACAGTATGGCCGCGTTCCTGGCCAGCCCGATCCCGAGCTAGTCAAAAAGGCACTTGAGAAGGAAGGTTTATCCGAGCCTATGACCGTCCGTCCGGCTTCGATGATTAGTCCTCTGATGGAGGCTTCACGCCAAAAACTCGTCGACAATGGAATTAAAGAACCCTCTACGCAGGATGTTTTGACTGTCGCCATGTGGTGGGACAAGACTCAGACGGGCCTCAATCATGTGCTTAAGAAGCATAGAGGGGAGTTAACATCCGCTCCTGCGCCCGCCCTTCCCAGCCATTTAACGGACATCACGAACGGCAATCCTGACCGCTACTATAAAAATGGGCATAAGGTGCGATATGAGTTCGAGATTGCCGAGGCCATCGGCGGCGCGGCGGCGCTTGAGGCTGTCGCGCAGGATGCTTTGGAAATTGAAAAGCGGGAGCATCTCAAGAATGGCGGTTCCGTGCCTGCAGGGCAGGATCGCGCCGGACCGGAATATTTCGATGAGATGTTCGATAAGTGGGGTCAGGAGGCGCAGGCGCGTATCGATGCGTTTCTCGAAACCGTTCCCGAGATGCTTTACGATGACGGGTTTGAGAGCGGGCAGTTGTTACACGCAGTTGAGCGTGTCAACCGGATGATCGAGGATGCCTGCAAGCAGAAGGGTGTGACAGCACGGAATATTCCCGCTGTGCAGCAGAGAGTGGCCTATCAGCTTCTGGATCGAGTGCGCGAAGGCAATTATATCGGAACTTCGGAACCTGCGGGTGATCACGATCTGCAACCCGTCGGCGCTTAACAGCTTTAGTCCTTGAAAGGGGATCTTTGTGCTTAAACCCTTTACCTTGCTCTTCGGGTTGGTTTTTTCGCTGATCCAGAAGATATTCAGCACGGCGCTGGGCATCGTGCTGTTTGTTGTGTTCTCGTTCCTGTCTATCGGGATTACCCTTTATATCCGCTACGGGCTGTCCTTCGGGTTTTTCTAGTCTTTTCAGTAAAGGCTTGACTTGAACATGACTCCGATGTAGATGAGAGTGACTATCAAAGTCAACTTCACATGTAGATGGAACCTTTGTTATGAAATACCTGAATATCCTTGGTTTTGCTGCCGCTGTTGCTCTTGTTCCGGCTTTTTCCGTTTCTGCTTTTGCCGTGACGGAAATCACGGTCGTCATCAAAGACCATAAGTTTGAACCCTCGACCGTCGAGATTCCCGCCGGCGAGAAAGTGAAGCTGATCGTGGATAATCAAGATGCAACCCCCGAGGAGTTCGAGAGCCATGAGTTGAACCGCGAGAAGGTTATCCGCGGTAATAGCAAGGGGATCGTATTGATCGGACCACTGAAGGAGGGAACCTATCCGTTCTTCGGCGAGTTCAACCCCGCGACCGCGCAAGGGCAGATTGTCGCCAAGGTTCCGGGTTCCGAGAGTCCGGCTCCCGCTTCAGGCGAGGGCATGAGTGCTGTTGAGGCTTCTTCCGGCGAAGGTGCGGCTCCTTCCGATTCCGCGACGACCCCCGAAAAGCCTGCCGGTCAATAATGAGTTCCTGAAAAAGAAGGTCTCCGATGTTTTCCACCGCCGTCATCGTTTTCCGTGAAGTCTTCGAGATCGTGCTGATCGTCGGGATCGTGATTGCCGCGACGCAGGCCGTGCCGAAGCGCTGGATGGCTGTCGGGATGGGATTCGGGTTGGGGATTTTCGGTTCCCTGCTGGTGGCGTTTTTCACCGGGCAGATATCGGAGTTCGCGGAAGGGTTCGGGCAGGAGTATTTCAACGCCGGAATCCTTTTTACGGCGGCGGCTTTTATCGGCTGGACGCTGATCTGGATGAAGCGCCATGCGCGGGAGATGAAGGCGCATTTCACCCGGGTCGGGGAGGCGGTCGCTGAGGGGCGTCTTCCCTACATGAGTATTTCGATCGTGATTGCTTTGGCCATCCTGCGGGAGGGAGCCGAGATCTCGCTCTTCCTTTCAGGGCAATATTATTCCCAGATTGCGACGGTCTCTGAGCTTATGGCCGGATCGCTGATTGGGTTTGTCGGCGGCAGCGTTGTCGGGATTCTTCTTTATCTTGGGCTGATCCAGATTTCCACCCGCGCTTTCCTGCAGGTTACCAGCTGGCTTCTGGCACTCGTCGTTGCCGGAATGGTTGTGCAGGCGGTAGGCTTTCTGACTGCCGCTGATAATTTTCAAAGCCTGTCCTTTACTCTCTGGGATACGTCTTGGCTGTTGTCCGAGGAGAATCTGGCCGGGGAGAGTCTCAAGGCGCTGGTCGGTTATACCGCGCAGCCCTCTGCGATCCAGTTGATTGCTTTCGTAGTGACTCTCGTTTTCCTGACCGTTGCGCTTAAATTCGCGGGACGTCCGGTGAAAAAAGCCGAAGCTTTCGTTTCTGCCGAGTGAAGGCTTTTTACCAAAATTATTGACTGATCAGGCCATTCCGCCGGTGTGGTCGGGCTGTTCGTGTATCGCTTCCGGTGTAGTTTCCGGGCGGAAGTTTTTCGGAGGGGCGATCAGCGCTTTGTCTCCCCAGATCGGCACTGTGCGCCGACCGTAGGCTGTGTAGCCCTGAACGGTCGGGAGGTGAGGGATCGTTCCCGCTCTGGTGGCGGAGATGACCAGCCGTTTTGTGGCATCGGGGATATTTTCGCTTTCCCTGATCCTGTCTTCATACAAATCCGTCATAACGAGTTCCGGCAGCGCCTGCCTTTCGCTTTCCTGTGCCTCCAAGAGTTGCGGCCAGCGCGCCATTGTTCTCTTGCCAAACAGAATGTTTACTGAATTATCGTCAGGACGAACCGTTTTTATGAGTTCTTCAATCGGTTTGTTATAGGGAGAATCGATTTCGTCTATGGCCAGTCCCGCTTCCGTTAAAGCCGCCAGCAAAACCTGATCCTCGAAGAATGCCGCGTGCAGCGCCTGTTCCGGCGTAATTTCCCCCGTTGGGTTGTCATATTTCAAAACGCCTTCCTCTATCTTCACGCTTTTACCAATTTCCATAGCGCGGTCAAAGGTCATGTCCGGCAGACCCAGCTTCTCGAAGCCGTGCTTCATGTCGGACCGGACCGCCGGCATGAGGGCGCGGAGAAAGAAGTTGCGGCGCCACCATTGAGAATCGACGGTAAATTCTTTAACGTGTCGTATGCTCAGCCCGCTATTATTGTATTTTCTATGCATCCGCTCCAGGAATTCTCCGGCGGTGAAATAGCCGTCGTGGCGCGTCCGTGCCAACGCAATCCAGATGTTGCTGCCAATCGCCCGTTGGGCTGTTAAACGCTCGGCTTTTGTTCCTTTACTCTTGGACGCGGCGCGGGCCGAGCTATTGCCTGCGCCGGCTAAGGATGGATCCGAGACGATCGTTGCCCAGTTGTTGATCACGCTTTCCTCGTCATTCTCGCTGCGGGCGTGACGGTAGGCGCTGTAAAGCTGCATCATGTCGTAGGCGGTTTCCATCACGAATGTATTCGTTTTTTCGCTGTATGTCCCGCGCGGCGGGATGAAGGTTCCCTTGTGTACCAAACCTTCAAGCTCCAAGCGGCGTCCGAGCATTTCACCCATTTTTTCGCACAAGTCGTCCGACACTTGGTTGGGTGTCGCGCTATTGATTCGGATGGCGCGGCCCTGTTCGGTGTTAGAGAAGAAGGTTCCCATCTGTAACAAGACGCGGTCATGGGGGTCTTTGGGATCGAAGGGTTTTTTTCTTTCTTCGGCATATTCTCTCAAAATCTGCGCGATGTAACGCGTATACATCATGTCGTCGCCGCCACCGCGCTCAAGCGAGAGGCCGTTGCCGCGCTTGATCAGTGTTGCGAAGTTTCCTGCGGCCGATTTAGCGGTCGTTTGGCGGAATCCCTCGGTTTCAAGAACCCGGACCAGAAGTCCGTATTCCTTGCCCGAGTCGCTGCAGGGAACCATCTGGCCGTGGACCAAATTATGGCCGTACCAGGAACCGTTGGAGCCGACGAGCGCCCGTTCGCCGATATCGTGCTGACCGCCGTTCTGGTGGTGCTTCAACATATTTTGGGGCATATCCCGAATGGTTTCGTATTCTTCGTTCAAAGGAGTATGCAGGAGTGTAGTCGCGCCGAAAGGTTCGGCGAGGAAGCGCTGATAGGAGGTGGACATTTCATCGGCTTCGGCCACGATTGCCATGCCGAATTGCTCGGGGTTCTCGGATATAAGACTGTAGCGCTCGAAAATTTCATGGGTCTGCACGGTATAGCCGTTTCCATCCTTTTCCAGCGGGTTTGCGCGCAGGAAGGCTTCGCGGCGCTGTTCGGACGTCGTGGCCTTTACGACAAAGTTGAGAATCGCATTCTGATCGGCCGGGCTCAGACCGTCCTCGCCATGACCACCCGCGAAGGAAGGTTTGCTATTGAGAAGATCTCGCATTTCCGCAGGCATTTTCAAGGATTCAATAAATTTCTCATCCTTAAAAATGTTGTTCATCGTGTCCTTTAACAATACACCGTTATGGCGGGTTTCGATGATCGCCGCGGACAGGCCGTACTGGCGCATCAGGAAGTCGGATTCGGCCATGATCTGCCGCGCTTCCGGGTTTAGGATCGTCTGCGACAAATGTTTGAAATATTTTCCGATCTCGCGCTCAAAGCCTTTGCGGGTCTCAATGTTGATTTTACCAATGTTGACGCCATTAAAAAGACTGGAAAATTCTTCCTTGATGACTTCGTAATCCGCCTCCTTCTTGTGGGATTTATTTCCGCCGGCGTCGATATCAATAAAGCGGCTTTCCAGAAGGTCAATCCTGTCTTTTAGCTGTTCGAGAGCCTTGCGGGCGAAGGTGAAGGGCTGCGCGGCTTTTTGGAAGGTTCCCCGCAGTGTATCACATTCATCCTCTGCAACGAGTTTTTCGGCTCTTTCAAGGTCGTTCAAGTGATCTTCGACCGCACCGCGGGTCAGGCTGAGCATTCCGTAAAGCAGCGCCCAGCGGTCGGCGTTGGCTTTCCCATCGGCGTCTCCGCCGGCGTGCCAGGTTCTCATGGCTGTGCTGATGCTTGATTCGGCGCGTTTGAGGTCAGGAGAAATGATATAACCATCAAAGGCCGAGGCTACGGCTGCGTTGACGCGGCGAAACATTTCGCGCTGGCCTTGTCTGTATACTTCCGCCTGTCTTATGGCCTGGTCCGTTTCCTCAAAGGTTGTCAGCCGTCTTTTGGGCGTAATCTGATTTGTGGTCATCTGTTTGATGACCGTCTCCAGTGCTGCGGGACGTTCCTCTTCGGGTTTTTCTCCAACTGCGACCAATTGGCGGAACAATTCAATGCCCTCCTCATCCAGATGTTCGGTCGGATGAGGGGTGATGGCTTTCCAGATTCTGATGTCTGCAAAAAACTCTTCGATATCCTGAGCGGTGTAACCGGCCTGGCGGGCCAGTTTGAGCATTTCTTCAATATTATAGGCGTTATGTTCCGCATCGTCGGGGCGGTTACGGTGGGCGATGATGTGTGCGCCCGTGTCCAGTAGATGTGAAGCCAGACGCAGGCGGGAGTAAGCGTTGCGTTCCTCTTCCGACATGCCTTTGAATTCGGTAAGAAATTTTTCTTCGGCGTCCGGCTGGTTCAAAAGGGTCTGGGTGTTGTTATAAAGCAGAACGGCTTTCAGGGGGAGTTCACCCGTTTTTCCCAGGGAATCGACATGTCGGTCGAGCATCGACTTGGCGGCTTTATATATTCCCTGCTGATCCGTACCGGATAAAACACTCTGTCCCATAACACCCTGCGCCTATTTTCGCGGTCCTAATAATATCGTTCCAAGACTAAAATTATAGTTATTTTTTTGTTTGGTCCCTAATACTAAATGTTTTGTTCCCTAAAAGCAATGAATATGACTATTCGCAGTAGTCTTTTTAGTTAATATGGCCGCTAAGGATAACAAAACCCATGCTAATTATCTTTAAGATTTTTGCGGGCGTGTATTACCTTGGGTTGTTTAATATATGCGTTTTCTTTTTCTTTCCTGTTTACACGATATCTATGTTTTGTGCTTTTTTTCCTAATCTATGGCTTAGCCTACATTTATTCTTGTGATCTGTTTTGATGTTGTAAATTTTTTTCTTGAATCATTTTCTTACTGGTTTTTGATTGTTCTTTCCCAATTTTTGTATTTTTTAGTAGCGAAAATTCTAGATAAATACCTTTTTATTGTTTGGATTATTTTTTATCTATCTTATTAATATAAAAAGATATTTATTTTTTTGTTTCCAGCCGCATCGTTTTCAATTTATGTTTTACAGTGCGTTTCGATTATATTTTTTCAGCACTCCTTGTTTTTTGCATTTTTTGAGATTCAAGAACGGTAACTTTTTCTTTTATCTATTTCAAAAAAGGTCAGGGCTATATCAATAAGAGGAAATCGTT
Source organism: Alphaproteobacteria bacterium (assembly GCA_016699735.1). Taxonomy (NCBI): domain Bacteria; kingdom Pseudomonadati; phylum Pseudomonadota; class Alphaproteobacteria; species Alphaproteobacteria bacterium. The sequence goes on along the minus strand of CP065008.1, from coordinate 273,068 downwards.
TGTTTAGTAGGGAATTTATTATACATATTATTTGCAATTATAGCGAGATTTTTTGTGGTACAACCTAGGTGTTTAGTCCCACGGTGTGCTGGAATGGATCACCGTTAAATCGTTTGGGCTCTTTTGTCCATATATTGTAGATGTATTCGTAAGGCGTGAGGTCCTTGAGGGTTTTAAGCCTGCGGGCGAAGTTATAGGCCTTGTTCGCGATCATATATTTCACGGGAGGCAGGACGCCCGCCAGAGCAACGGTTCCGTTGATATCGGCGCGTTGCCCGGGGGTGATATACAAAGCCAGAGGTCTGCATTTCATATCGTTGACGGCGTGGAGCTTGGTGTCGCGCCCGCCGCGGCTGATGCCGATGGTTTCAAGAGCCTCCCCTTTTTACCGCCGCCCGCGCAGCGATGGGCTTTGATATGGGTGCTGTCGATGGCCGCCATTTCGGCCTCCTCCAAGAGCGTCCCGACAATCTTGCGTTACAGATATTGCCAGATCCCGCGCTTTGACCAACGGTTATAGCGGTTGTAGAGCGTGGTGTGATCTCTGTATTCCTCCGGCGCATCGATCCAGCGGCATCCCGATTACAGAACGTGGAAAAATCCCGCAGATGATCCGGCGGTCGTCTATGCGGGGTTTGCGCCCTTTATCGGGCGGCCAATGCGGCCTGATCGCTTCCCGCTGGTCGTCAGACAGGTAAAATAATCGGCTCATGGCGTGGCTCCTCTTTCAAATTACCAAACCATTGAAACAAAATCAGCTAAGTGTTTAGACCGTAGCAGAAGGGGTTTTTTATTTCATAATTTTTCAAGGTCTGCGTTACTACTAGACGGAGATTGAATTCCGTAACGGCTTTTATGCGCGATGCGTTTTCCATGCTTTTCCGGCGCGGGGCGTCCAGCAACAACTCCTCTATAGCTGCGGCAAGGGAAGGCGCGTTTCTTATTGGAACCAGAAGGCCGTTGACGCCGTGTTGCACCGCCTCGCGGCAGCCGGGATGGTTGGTGGTGACGATGGCCCTGCCCGATGCTGCGGCCTCCAGAAGCACCTTGGGGACTCCTTCGCGGTAATGGGAGGGGTAGGCGACCAGCGTCGTGCGGGCGAGAAGGTCGGGCATATCGTCGCGCTTGCCCAGCCATTCGACGCTTGCGTCTGCGATCATTTGCCGCATTTCCGGTTCGGTGATTGCGCCGGGGCTGTTCGGACTGAGGCCTCCGGCGATTTGGAAGCGGGCGTTCACGCCTTTCTTTTTCAAGATTCGGGCGGCGTCGATAAACACGGAAACGCCCTTATCGCGTAGCAGGCGGGTGGGCATCAGGACGATCGGCGGGTCTTCCTCCGGCTGCCCGGAGGGTTTGAAGGTTTCGGTATCCACGCCGGAACCGCGGATCAGAATTGTTCGATCCTCTCTGACGAAGCCGCGCCTTACGAGCAGGTCGAGGTCGTCGGGGTTCTGGACGATGATCCTCGTGCGCGGGCCTTTAAGGGCGAATTTCAGCAGGGGGCCGATGAGGAGGCGCAGCGCCTTCGGTCTTATCCCCTCTCCTGAAAAGAGGTAGCCTAATCCCGCAATGGTGTGAACGGTTCGAGATGATTTATCAAAGCGTGTCACTATGCCGGTCATGAAGGCGTATTTCAGCGTGATGGCGTGAACGATGTCGGGCTTTTGCTGTTGCAGCAGTTTTTGCAGGGCGCACATGGTTTTTACTGCGGTCAGCGGCGATCCCTTGTTTTCGAAGGAGGGCAGGTCGAAGCCCTGAAAGCCATATTCGCTGAGTTTTTTATTGTTTTCTCCGTCGGGCATCGCCACCAAAACCTCGTAGCCCGTCTCCTTCGCGCCCAGAGCCAAAGGCAGGCGGTGCGACCAGAACCAGTCCGGGTGATTGATGACATAAAGGAGTTTTCCGCGCGCCATCGGCGTTATGCGACTTTCCGTGGTGTATCGGTGGAATCTGTTTGGTGGCCGCTTTTATCGGGTCTGCGGGGCAGGTTCAGGAGTTCGGCGAAGTCGGAGGCAATCATTTCCTGCAAGCCCTGCTGCAACGTGAAGGGGCGTTTGAAGCCCGTTCGATTAACGCGGTCGGCGTTCACGACGGTGCTGGCGCAGAATTTTTTGACGCGGATGCGGCTGATCGGGAATTTTCGGCCCGTGATTGAGGCTAGAACATCGAAGACCGCGCCGCCCGCGACACCCGCGATATAGGGCAGCTTCGGTCCGAGGCCGGGAAAACCCATTCCGGCGCGGATTTCGGCGACCATGTCTTTCATGCTCAAATCCGGCTTATCGGCGTAATTGTAGAGAGTCATGCTGCGGCTTTCCTTCAAGCATTCGGCGAGAAAAGCGGCAACATTGCCGACATAGGCCACGGATTTTTTGTTTTCGCCGTTACCGATCATGAAGAAGCGCTTGCGGGCGATCTGGTCCATCAAGGTGAAGATATTGCCGCGGTTGCCGGGGCCGAAGGTGGCGACGAGGCGGATGGTCACAAGGCGGCGGTCAGATGCTTGGGCGGACCATTTTTCCAGAATTTTTTCACCTTCCAGCTTCGAGCGGCCGTAATCATTAAAGGGCGCGGGGAGGCTGTCTTCTTTGGACTCGCCGGCGTCGAGGCCGTAGACGGCGACCGTGCTGGTGAAGATGATGGTTTTTATTCCGTTCGTCTGGGCCGCGGTCACAAGGTTTTCGGTTCCACTGACGTTTACATCGTAATATTTTTTTATCGGTGTTACGTCGTCGCGGTGTTCGGCGGCGAGGTGATAGACCGCCTCGATGCCCTTCAGGGCTTCGGTCAAGGCAGGTTTGTCGGTGATGTCAACAATCCGGCCCTGTTTCGGGTAGGCGGAAGAGGGGTTGATATCGAGCCAGATACACTCATGCCCCTGCTCCCTGAGCACCGTCATAAGTTCGGTTCCGATAAATCCTGCGCCGCCTGTGATTGCGATTTTCATGGGTCAGACAGTATGACGGGGCGCGGAAAAAGCCAAGATAAAATATGGCTTCTCTTCTTTGATACGGTTTCGATTACGCTGGAGCAATCCCCAAGACACTTATAGAATCATCCGGGCGCATAAGTCTGTGTCAAATCCGCAGAGAAGGCTTGGCTGATAAAGGGCTTTATCCGATCCCCTGAAACAGGGGGAAGCTTCTCTCCGCAGGGAGCCAGAAGCTCCAGCCCCTCCTTGAAATCCGTTCCTCTCTTTTCATGAAGGGTTCCCAGTTGCATCAGAATGGGAAAATCGGAGGTGTTATATTCCCCCTCAACGAAAAACATATATTCGTTCGCAGCCGGAATGATCCAGCGGTCGAGAAACTCCGATCCCTCGCCCCTTCTAAACCCCAGAAAGCCGTTTTCAGGATTAAGCTCTCCGCTGTCCACCTCGTAATACAGACCGACGGTAAAACCCGACGATTCCATTACGCCCTGTATTTGCGGGTGCGTAACCTTTACATCCTTGCAGTCGCAGTCGGCATAGAAGATGTCACGGTGGTCCGTGGTTTTGAAAGTGTGAGAGAGCACCTGAAGCCGCGCCATATCGGAGCGAACCTCTACGGCCTCGTCGATTTGGGTCAACGGGTTTGTCAGGTAATCGGGAATCGTCTCAAGACTTTCGATCCTGAGGTTGCTCGTTGTGAAGGGGTGCGGGTTTTCCGAAAGATGTTGTCGTGCCCCTGGCTCAAGCTCGCTGAAATCCAGCCAGAGTTTAAAATCGACTTCCGGGTATCTTTGGGCGTTGGTCAGCACCTGTTCGAGCTGGGATGCAGGAACACCCAGAAAGTAACCGCTTTGCGGGTCACGCTCGCCGCTGTCGAGCCAGAGATAATTGACAAGGGGACGTGCGTTGAGGGTCGGCGCAGCAGAGTGACTGCTGCCCGTAAAAATCTCCGTTAACGGTGTGTCGATCAATTCGTTGATCGTATTTCCTTGCCCGCTTTTTGCACTCATGTCTTTTTACATATTTTTTGCATTTTACTTGATATTAGTGTTCTCTGGCAAGCATAAGCTCTCAGGTCTTTACTATCCAGCGGGCCAGCCAGTCCTGGAACATCAGGACGGTCCAGAGCTTTCCAGAATGGTTGCCGTGTCCGGCGCAATGATCCGCCCAGAGCTTGCGGACGGGTGCGGGGTCGATCAAGCCCTGCGCCGTCATCGTTTTCTCATCGAGAAGGTTTTCGGCCCAGTCGCGCAGGGGACCGCGCAGCCATTCGTCGATCGGGATGTTGAAGCCCTGCTTGGGGCGGTCGAACAGGCGCTCGGGTAGGTGTTGCCGCAGCACATGGCGCAGGAGCCATTTGCCCTGCCCCTGATGGATTTTATAGGACTCGGGGAGACTCCAGACATATTCGTAGATGCGCTGGTCGAGGAGCGGTGCGCGAACCTCCAGACTCGCGGCCATGCTGGCGCGGTCCACCTTGGTCAGGACATCGCCGGGGAGATAGGAGAGGACGTCCCAGTACATCATCATTTCGCCGAAGGAGAGGCCTTCGGGCTGCAGGTCCGGATTCGTCAGGGGGATTGTCGTTTCAGCGCCCTGCGTTACCAGATTCTCCGGTCGATCCCAGCGACTGACGAGGCGGAGGTAAAAGGCGGTGGGGTCTTCCTCGCTCAACGCATCGCCGACCTTGTGGATGTGTGAGCCGAACTGCGGGTGGTAGCGGGAAATTTTATCCCATGTCTGGACGGAAATTTTCGACAGTCCCGAGGAGAGGGCGCTGCGGAGGAATTTCGGCACGCGCTTCATATTCTTCCAAACCTTTGGCCCCTGAACGTGGCGGGTGTAGCCGCCGAGCATTTCATCGCCGCCATCGCCGGAGAGGGCCACGGTCACGCTTTGGCGTGCGAAGGCGGAGACGAGATAGGTCGGGATCGCGGAGATATCGGCGAAGGGTTCATCGTAAATCTCCGCGAGTTTGGGGATGAGGTCGAGGGCGTGGGCGGGTTCCACGTATTGTTCGTGGTGGTCGGTGCCGAGATAGGCGGCGACTTTTTTCGCGTGGGCGGCCTCGTTGTAGCCCTTTTCGTGGAAGCCGATGGAATAGGTTTTCACCGGAGATTTCGAGGCTTTCTGCATAAGAGCCACAGTCAAAGAGCTGTCGATTCCGCCGGAAAGGAAGGCACCGAGGGGAACATCTGAGACGAGGCGTTCGGCCACGCAGTCCTGCAGCAAGGATTCGAAGCGTTCAGGGATGTGCAGTTTTTCGCCGCAGCCGGCGGCGCGGGCGGTGCGGAGGGAGTCGAGGTGACTCCAATAGGATTTCATGTAAGGTTCGAGCGGCTCGTTCATTTCCAGACGGTCGAGATCGAGCGTCATGGTCTGGCCCGGCGGGAGGCTGCGGATTTTTTCGAAAATACACAGAGGGGACGGGACGTAGCCGAAGCGCATATAGGCGGTCAGCGCGGGGCGGTCGATTTTTTTGCGGAAATCGGGGTGGGCGGTCAGCGCCTTCAGTTCCGAGCCGAAGACCAGAGCGGATCCGGCCCAGCCGATATAGAGGGGCTTCTTGCCCATGCGGTCGCGGGCGAAATGAAGGCGTTTTTCCTGGCGATCCCAGAGGGCGAAGGCGAACATCCCGCGGATGGATTTGTGGGTATAATCCAGACCCCACTCCTCTATTGCCGCGAGGATGACTTCGGTGTCGCTATAGCCGCGGAAAAAGGCGCCGAGACGTTCGAGTTCGCTGCGGAGCTGACGGAAATTATAAATCTCGCCGTTAAAGACGATGATGTAGCGTTCGGAGGCGGAGCGCATCGGCTGGCGGCCCGCGCTGGAGAGGTCGATGATGGAAAGGCGGCGGTGGCCGAGGACGATCGGGGTTTCGGGATCCTGCCAGACATCGCCCTCGTCCGGGCCTCTATGGCGCAGGGCGCTGGTCATGGCGGTGGCCGTGCGGTGGAGCGCCTGACGGTCGGGGTGGGCGTTGAAGCTGTATAATCCGGCGATGCCGCACATGAGGGTCAGACCACCTGTTCCTAGGCTTTTTGCCGGAACAGTTTGACCGAGGGCGGGGACAAAGGCAAGACAGTGGGGTAAAATGCTTGGAATTGACAGGGGAGTGTTGTTGACCCTAAAATATTGCAAAGGTTGGGAAAAATGGATATTGAGCTTCGGTTATCCAAGGACGGGCGGGTCGTTCTGCTGTGCAAGGGGCGGTTTACGCAGCGGGTTGAGGAGATCGTCATGAACCCGGATTCGGGCGTTGTCTGCGTGGTTTTCGAGGGATACAAGGAGTCCGCCGAACTCAACAGCCCGCTTGATCTTGAGACGGTCGATAAAATAAAAAATGAAATTTTCTGTGCTTTGGGCTATATTGAAGGTGGAAAACTGACTGCGGCGGAGTATGTGCGTTTCCGGGCCGGGGTGGTTTACTGAACGAAATAAGTAAGAAGATATGGGTGTACGAATATGACCGCTGCTTTTCCAAGTGATCCTGCCGAACTGGTGCAGCGCACCATGACCGAGTGTTCGTTTTCGCAGGATGTGAATTTTTCCGATGTCGAAATCGCGGGTGTCATGGGCTTGGTGGACCGTTTTACAAGTATGGCCAGCAATGCTGCTCTGGAATCCGGGGATTACTCGGCGATGCAGTTGCGGTCCGAGCAGCAATCGGTCGTTCATGGGGTCGTGGCCGAGAATGCCGGAGACATGAACGCGTTTACCGCACACAGCACCCAGAGTTCGGTCCGTGCGAACGAGGCCCAGCAATTCAGCGTTCAGGGAACCGTTGCCGCTTCCGTGGCGCAGGAGACCGGGGCTAAAGCTGCGGCGCTTGAGCAAGTATCGCGCACGACACAGGCGCAGATCGAGCGGGAAATGAAACTGCACAGTGTTATTGAGGAAACAGCCAAGCGCGACACCGCCGTGGCCGAGTTGAGTCTTGAGAACGAGGCGGCTGCCGCTGCCATCGATAAGGACGCGGTGAAGCTCAATCCTCTGAAACTGGCGTAAAGAGACCGGGCGTCCCCGTCCCGGTTTTTTGGTTTTCACGCCGATCCTTTTATCGAATCGGAAACGGGTTGTCTCTGGGACGAGGTTTATCCCTATGGATGTCGATTTCCTTCTTACTGAAACGGGCGATGTTGGTCTGCTGAGCAGCGAGAATTTGTTCAAGAAGGTCGCGGGTATCCTGTTCGACCATGAGAACGGGCGGATGACTCTTGAGTATACCGATATGGATTATCTGGACCTCAATATCCCCGTCGAGCCGGAGTTTTTCGGGACTCTGGACCTGGCGCTATTCATCCATGTCGGTGCGGTGAAGAACAATTTCATTTCGCAGGCCTATCAGGTGCCGCTGATGTTCCTGAACGACCCCTACCGCGGGGAGATTTTCAAACATGTGCGGACGCCGCCGAAACCTCTTGAATCCTATTTCTATTTCATCAGCCATTGTGTTCTTGGCCAGCCCGTGCATCGCCTTGATGCGGGGGATGAGGATACGCTGGGGTGTATTCTTGGCGATACACTGCCCTCCGAGCTGAAATTCGCCCCGCATCTGGAACGCCGGAAAGCCATCGAGTCGCGGCCCGAGTTCGCCTATACGCCGAACGCACCGACGATGGGGCTGGGCGGCGGGGCGGTTTCCCATCCGTCCGAGCGGATGAAGATTATTCGGGAAGCGCGGAAGAGGCCCGAGGACGGGGAGACCGACGGCGCAGATGAAGGCCGAAAGGATTAGAATAAGCCGTTTTTCTTAAAGTCTTTGATGGATCCCCGCTTGCGCGGGGATGCTGTTTTGGAGAGCTACTGTTCCGCGTTTTTCCTGATTTCGCGCCATTTGGAGACGTTGTTGTTATGCTCCTCCAGCGTAGCGGCGAAGACGTGCCCGCCGGTTCCGTCGGCCACGAAGAAGATATAGTCATGGCGTTCGGGGTTCAGCACGGCCTCCAGCGCGGCGCGGCCGGGATTGGCGATCGGGCCGGGAGGCAGGCCGGGATAACGGTAGGTGTTATAAGGCGAGTCGATTTCCAGATCTTTTTTCAGGAGACGGCGGCCCAGCGGCCCCTGCCCCTCATTTTCATGTTCGCCCCTGGTGAGGGCATAAATCACGGTCGGGTCGCTTTGCAGCGGGATGTTTTTGTTGAGGCGGTTGATGAAGACACCTGCCACCTTTGCGCGTTCCTCCGGCTTTCCGGTTTCCTTCTCGACGATGGCGGCGAGAATCACTGCCTCCTCCCTGGTTTTTATGGGCAGGTCGGGTGCGCGTTTGTTCCAGAGTTCGTCGAGCGTGGATTCCATCGCCGCCGCCATGCGGCTTAGGACATCCACGTTGCTTTCGGTTTTCGTGAAGCTGTAGGTTTCGGGCAGGTAGCTGCCCTCGGGCAGAAGAGTCACCTGTGTCTGCTGAAGGTTTTTGGTTTCGGCGAGGATACGGGCGATTTCAAAATTGGTGAGACCTTCACGCAGGGTGACGCTGCGCTGGATGGTTTTGCCGGATTCCAGAAGATCGAGAATATCCCGGATAGAGGCATGAGCGGGGACTTCGTATTCTCCGGCCTTGAGCTTCGAAGCCTGTCCGGTCCAGCGGCCGGCGATGCGGAACAAGGCAGGTTGCTCGATTGCCTCTACATATAACAACTGATCCGCTATGCCGCCGATATTGGCGCCCTGAGCGACGGTGATTTCCACGGGTGTGTCGAGTTTTCCGGGCTTGTTGACCTCTTTGGATGCCCAGTAAAAGCCTACACCACCGAGAACAAGGCCGAGGGTTGTCAGGAAGAAAAGCAACCCCAGAACCTGTTTCACGACTTTCATAGCGTCTTCCTATCTATACGGCGCGAATAACCAGCGAGGCGTTGGTGCCGCCGAAGCCGAAGGAATTGGAGAGGGCGGTTCTGACCTTTTTTTCCTTTGCCACTTTGGGGACGAGGTCTACCCCCGTGCATTCCTCCGACGGGTTGTCAAGATTGAGGGTCGGAGGCAAGATTCCGGTTTGAATCGCCTTGGTTGAATAGATTGCCTCGACCGCGCCTGCCGCGCCGAGCAAGTGGCCGATGGCGGATTTTGTGGAGGACATGGAGATTGTGTTCAGGGTGTTGGCAAACAGGCGTTTGACCGCCGCGTGTTCGATGCCATCGCCGACGGGGGTCGATGTGCCGTGGGCGTTGATGTAGTCGACGTCTTCCGGGTTGATGCCTGCGCGTTTGAGCGAGGCCTTCATGGCGCGGAAACCGCCGTTGCCGTCATCAGGCGGAGAGGTGATGTGGTAAGCATCCCCCGAGAGGCCATAGCCGATGACTTCGGCGTAAATTTTCGCGCCGCGTTTTTTGGCGTGTTCGTGTTCTTCAAGAACAACTATGCCCGCGCCTTCGCCGATGACGAATCCGTCACGGTCCCTGTCCCATGGGCGGGAGGCTTGCTCAGGACGATCATTAAATCCGGTTGAAAGGGCGCGTGCAGCGGCGAATCCGGCTACACCCAAGCGGCAGACCGCGCCTTCGGCGCCGCCCGCAATCATGACGTCCGCATCGTCCCATGCAATCAGTCTTGCGGCATCGCCGATGGCGTGGGTTCCGGTCGCGCAGGCCGTGACCACAGAATGGTTCGGACCGCGGAAGCCATGTTTTATCGAGATATGGCCGCTGGTGAGGTTTATGAGGGCGGCCGGGACGAAGAACGGGGAAATCTTGCGCGGACCTTTTTCCTTCAGGGTCAGGGAGGTGTTGTAGATTTCATCGAGGCCGCCGATGCCGGAGCCGACCAAGACGCCCGTGCGGTCGAGATGTTCTTCTTCGGTCGGTTTCCAGCCGGAATCCTCAACGGCCTCCTGCGCCGCGGCCAGCGCGTAGGTGATGAACACGTCCATTTTGCGCTGATCCTTCGAGGAGACGAAGAGGTCGGGGTTAAAGGCTCCGTCCTGCGGCGCTGGGTTGTCGGTGCGCGGGATTATTCCGGCGATCTGCGAGGTGATGTCCGAGACATCGAAATGTTCGATTTTGCGAATTCCGGTCTTGCCGGAGGTTATAGCCGTCCAGTTGTGCGCGACACCAACCCCGAGGGGGGTCACCATGCCCATTCCGGTTATGACAACGCGTCTCATCGTGCGCCCATAGTCATCTAAAAAATCGGAAGGAACTTTTGCTGTTTCCTTCCGGTTTTGTTTTTCGTTTTTCGCAAGGAGCAGACGCCTAGGCGGCGGCCTTTACCTTGATGAACTTTACGGCATCGCCGACGGTCTGGATGTCCTTGGCGGCATCGTCAGGAATTTCAATGCTGAATTCCTCTTCGAAGGCCATGACGAGTTCCACCGTGTCCAGAGAATCCGCCCCGAGGTCATCAATGAAGCTGGCGCCTTCGACGACCTTGCCTTCATCAACAGCCAGTTGTTCAACTACGATCTTTTTCACGCGATCGGCAATATCACTCATCTCTATTCCCTATGCTCTGGTTTCAGTCAAAGTCCCTATATAAAGAACGAGGCCGAACATTACCAGCCTCATCTTCGAGTGCACAGGATTAGCATAAGACCGCCGTGGCGAGAAGACTTAAAAAGGCGGGTATGTAGTTGGTGTGGATAATGGTTGTGTTACGGAAATAGCGATTTGTCATTTATGCCTTCTATGTCTTTAAGTATTTTTTGATTTTGGTTATTCAAACAATGTTAATGGCGATGAAACTGGGATTTTGATACTCTCCGAGCTGAAATTTTTTGAGAAGAAGGTCAAGAGCCTTTTTTGGAGTTAATACATATGGAAAAAAATCAGTTTGACCTCATGAGCGATCGGCGGTTTTTACCACTTTTTATCACCCAGTTTCTAGGGGCGTTTAACGATAATATTTTCAAGATGACCCTTTCGGTTCTGGTGGGTTATGAAATCTGGGCTGTGGGCGGGGTCGATCCGAAGGTTCTGGTTTCTTTTGCTGCTGGCCTGTTTATTTTTCCGTTTCTGATTTTTGCACCTCTTGCCGGGGAACTCGCCGATAAATATGACAAAGATGCGGTGATCCGATGGACGAAAATCGCCGAGATTGGCATTGCGCTTCTGGCGAGTTACTGTCTTCTTGTTGCAGGGGTTTCGGGCACGCCTGTTTATCTTGGGCTTTTCGTGCTTTTTCTTCTCGGAAGCCATGCCGCGTTTTTCAGTCCGAGCAAGTTTTCCATTCTTCCCGAACATTTGCGCGAGGATGAGCTGATCGGCGGGAACGCGCTGCTGAATACTGGCACGTACCTTGCCATTCTGGCCGGGACCATTATCGGTGGTGTTCTGGCGATCATGCCGTATGGTTTGCATATCGTCTCCGGTTTGATGGTTCTCTGCGCGGTTTTGGGGTATATCGCCAGTCGCTCTATTCCTGTGGCCAAGGCCAAGGCACCGGATTTGAAGCTCAATTATAACACGCCTGTGGAGGCGGTGCGGATCATAAAGTATGCCGCGCAGCAGCCGAAGGGCGTGTTTCTGGCGATCCTCGGGATTTCCTGGTTTTACTTTGTGGGCGGAACTTTTCTGGCTCAATTCCCTAATTTTGCCAAGACGACCTTGGGTGTTGATCAGCTCGTTCTGGTGTTTTTCATGACGGTGTTTTCGGTGGGGATCGCTCTGGGCGGGCTGGTGAATAATCGCCTCCTGCGTTCACGGGTGGAAGCGACGTATGTGCCGCTGGCGGCGCTCGGGATTGCAATTTTTTCCTTTGATCTTTTCATGGCGAGCCGTTATTTCGCGGGTCCGGGTCTGGGCGCTGATGGAAAGCCGCTTTATATGTCTCTACCTGTTTTTCTGCTTAGTTTTTCCGGACTCCGGGTGACGTTCGATATCTTTATGGTCTCGGTGATGGGCGGGATTTATGTGATTCCTTTGAAATCTATCGTCCAGCATTTCGTGCCGGAGGATCACAAGGCGCGGGTTATGGCGGGGAGTGGTTTGATTGATTCGTTGTTTATTCTCAGTTCTTCTTTAATTGCGATGACGATTTTAAGTCTGGGTTTTGAGGTTCAGCATCTGTTTTTGCTGATTTCCCTGATCGGGACGGGGGTTGCGGTTTATATCTGTCTGTTGTTGCCGGATTACTTGTTCAAGTCGCTTTTGCAGGGGCTTTTCAAGCTTCTTTATAAGGTCGAGGTGCGCGGGCTGGAAAATTATGAAAAAGCTGGGCCGCGGGCGATCATCGTGGGTAACCATGTATCCTTGCTCGATCCGCCTTTGCTTGCCGCGTTTTTGCCGGGGCGGCCGATGTTCGCGGTCAACAGTTTTGTCGCCGAATGGTTCTGGGTGAAGCCTTTCCTGAAGCTGGTCGATGCTTTTCCTCTGAATCCCAGTAATCCGTTTTCGATTAAGTCTCTGATTAAGGAAGTCGAAAAGGATAAGCATTGTGTGATTTTCCCGGAAGGGCGGCTGACGGAAACCGGAGCGCTGATGAAAATTTACGAAGGGCCGGGGATGATCGCCGACAAGACGCAGGCCGTCATTGTTCCCGTGCGGCTTGACGGGGTTCAACATACGCCGTTTGCGCGTTTGAAGGGCAAAGTTCCGCTGCGGAATTTCCCGAAGATCACCATTGCCATTCTGGAGCCGCGTACATTCCGGATTCCCGATGAGTATAAGGGCCGGACCCGTCGGCGTGCTGCGTCCGCACAGCTTTATAATCTCATGGAAGAAATGATGTTCCTGACCCAGGACCGCGAGCAGACGCTTTATCAGGCGCTGATGAAAGCGCGGCACGTCAATGGGGACAACGAGATTATCGTTGAGGATATTGAGCATAAGCCGATGCGCTTTAAAAAGCTTGTGCGCGGGTCGATTGTTCTGGGACGAAAGTTTTCCGGCTTTACGGAAAAAGGTGAGAATGTCGGGTTCCTGCTGCCGAACAGTTGCGGAGCGATGGCGGCGTTTTTCGGTTTACAGGGCTTTGGGCGTGTTCCGGCGATGCTGAATTATTCGTCAGGACCGCAGTCCATTTTGGCGGCGTGTCATGCCGCGCAGATCAAGACCGTGATCAGTTCGCGGCGGTTTATTGAATTCGGGCGGCTGACGAAGCTGGTCGAAGAGATGGAATCGCAGGTGAAAATCGTTTATCTGGAGGATATCCGCGATCAAATCGGCGTTCTTGACAAGGTTCGCGGGTTTTATTCGCCTTTGAGTGCCGAATATACGCATAAACGGCAGGGCGTTGCCCCGAATGATCCCGCTGTGATCCTTTTTACCTCCGGTTCGGAGGGATTGCCCAAGGGAGTCGTGCTGTCCCATGCGAATATCATGGCGAATATCGTGCAGCTCACGAGCCGGGTGGATTTCAACCGGCAGGATATTGTTTTCAACTGTTTGCCGATTTTCCATTCTTTCGGCCTTACGGCGGGAACGCTGCTGCCCATACTTTCCGGAATCCGTACGTTCCTTTATCCGAGTCCGCTGCACTATCGAATTGTGCCGGAAATGGTCTATGCGACCAATGCCAGTATCATGTTCGGGACCGATACGTTCCTCAATGGGTATGCGCGAATGGCGGATCCCTATGATTTTTACCGGATGCGGTATATTTTCGCGGGGGCGGAGAAGGTGAAGGACGAGACCAAGAAACTCTATATGGAGCGGTTCGGGGTGCGCGTTCTGGAGGGTTACGGCTCGACGGAGACTTCGCCGGGACTGACGCTGAATTCGCCGATGCATATGAAGGCGGGGTCGGTCGGGCGGCTGTTGCCGGGAATCGAATACCGACTGGAGGATGTGCCGGGGGTCGAGCAGGGCGGACGGCTGTATGTGCGTGGGCCGAATGTGATGCTGGGTTATTATCTGCATGACAAGCCGGGTGTGATCCAGCCGACGCATGAGGGCTGGCACGATACGGGCGATATCGTGGATGTGGACGCGCAGGGGTTTGTCACGATTCTGGGCCGTGCCAAGCGGTTTGCGAAGATCGCGGGGGAGATGGTGTCGCTGACCAGCGTCGAGACGATGGTTGCCAAGGTTTATCCCGACTTCGCCCATGCGGTGGTGGCCGTTCCCGATGTGCGGAAGGGGGAGCAGCTCGTGCTGGCGACGACCTGCGCGGATGTGAAGCGCGAGGCGCTGTCCAAATATGCCGGGGAGAACGGGATTTCCGAGCTGGCGGTGCCGAAAACGATCCTGACGATGGATAAACTGCCGGTTCTGGGCAGCGGGAAGACGGATTACACGGCGCTGAAGGCGCTTGTGGAGGAACGGTTGGAGAAGGCGGCTTAATTCTTAAAAGAAAATTTTTATGCAAAAACCCTCCTTTCCCACCTACCGCGAAGCGTTCCGGTTCTGGCTGAAGCTCGGGTTCATCAGTTTCGGCGGGCCGGCGGGGCAGATTGCCATCATGCATCAGGAACTGGTCGAGAAAAGGCGCTGGATCTCCGAGCGGCGGTTTCTGCACGCGCTCAATTACTGTATGTTGCTGCCGGGGCCGGAGGCGCAGCAGCTGGCGACCTATATCGGCTGGCTTTTGCACGGGGTGCGGGGCGGGATTACGGCCGGAGCGTTGTTCGTGCTGCCCGCCTTTTTCCTGTTGTGCCTTTTGTCGTGGATTTATGTCAGCTATTCTCATCTGCCCGTCGTGGCGGGGATTTTTTACGGGATCAAGCCGGCGGTCACGGCGATCGTTTTACAGGCCGTGTATCGGATCGGGGGGCGTACGCTCAAGAATACGGCGTTGTGGGGGATTGCGGCGTGTTCGTTTCTGGCGCTTTTTGTTCTGGACGCGCCGTTTCCTCTGATCGTGCTGTGCGCGGCGCTGGCGGGGCTGGCCGGAAGCCGGTTGGTGCCCGCGTATTTTTCGGGTGCGGGCCATGCGGCAGGGGTGCAGAAGGATTACGGTCCCGCCGTGATCGACGATGCGATGGATTCCGAGGGAAGGACGCGGTTTTCCTTTGTTGGTCTGGCTAAGGTTTTGATTATCGGGCTCATTTTATGGTGTACGCCGATGGCGGTTCTGATGTTTTGGGGCGGGTGGGGGCATCCGTTTACGCAGATGGGCTGGTTTTTCACCAAAGCAGCACTATTAACATTCGGCGGCGCCTATGCGGTTTTGCCGTACGTGTTTCAGGCGGCGGTTGAGCATTATCAGTGGCTGAGCGCTCCGCAGATGATTGACGGGCTGGCGCTGGGGGAAACCACACCGGGGCCGCTGATTCTTGTGGTCGCATTCGTTGGGTTTGTCGGGGGGCATGGGGCGGCTTCGTTCGGGCCGGAATGGGCTAGCCTGTCCGGTTTTATCGGTGCTGGGATTGTGACGTGGTTTACGTTTCTGCCCTCGTTTCTTTTTATTCTCGGTGGAGCGCCGATCGTTGAGGCTACGCACGGGAACATGAAATTCACCGCGCCGTTGACCGCGATCACGGCGGCCGTGGTGGGGGTGATCCTTAATCTAGCGCTGTTTTTCGCCTATCATGTGCTGTGGCCGCAGGGATTTGAGGGTGCTTTCGATGTTTTTTCTGCCGTTTTGACAATTCTGGCGGCGCTGGCGCTCTTGGTGTTTAAGCGGTCGGTTTTGACGGTGATTGGCGCTAGTGCCTTGATCGGATTGATCTTTTCTATGATTGTAACTTTGCCTTGAGAGTGCCGAATTAGTTCTGAGACGGTTATTTTACAGTTTTATGGTATTGTTCTTCTATGAAACGGTTGGTTCTTGGTTTTTTTATTTTTGCCTTCGTGTTCAATACGATCAGTTTGAGCGCTTACGCCGCCGTTTGCCCTCACGTGATGAAGGAAGAGAAGAAAGCTGAGTCCGTTGCACCCTGCCATGAAAGTGCGAGTTCCCAGAAGGGCAATTCCGGTGGGGCTTCCGTTCCTTCAAAGGCCGGGCATTGCAAAGGGCTCTGTTTCTGCCAGCACGCCTCTTTGGGACAGAATATCGTTCCTTTGCGTTTTGCTGACCCTCTTGAAGGTCTGTCTTTGGTTAAAGGCCTGACACTTCCTGCTGGAGCGCAGGATTTCCGTTCTGCTGCCCATTTTCCTCTCGAACGACCGCCCAAACATTTCTCCTAAAATTTCTGTGTGTGCTGCGGCTCAGGTTTTTAGCCTTGTTGTGGCTCAATGATCTTTTCAGGAGGCTTATTATGTTAAAATTTTCACACGTATTTTTATTTTCCGGTTTGATCTTAGTTGGCGTACAGCCAGCGGAGGCCCGCCCTGTTTCTTATCCGGGCGGAACCAGCGTCATGATCATGAATGACGGTGAACAAAATTCTGCTCATGTCGATTATACTTTTACCCCTAAATTTTCAGTCGGCTCTTTTGCTGAATATTGGCGGGATGAGGAGTTCGGCATGGGTGGCGTACAGTTCAATTTTCTTGCAAAACGCTGGAACAATCCCGACTCGCAGGCGAACTTTTATCTGAAATCCGGTATTGGGATCGCGTACAGCGATCAAGGCAATTTCGACCATGAAACCGAGCCTGCGGGTTTTGCTGGACTTGCTATCGATTGGGAGGATCGACGGTTCTTCACGTCTTATGAAAACCGCTATACGCAGGCCGGCGATATCGACGATTTCTATATGCAGTCGGCCCGTGTCGGGGTTGCGCCGTATATCGGAGAATATGGCGACCTGCATACCTGGGTGATGGTGCAGGTCGATCACAAGCCCGAAGCAGAGGATCCTGTTACTGTTACGCCTCTGGTGAGGTTTTTTAAGGGCGTACACCTTGTGGAGGCCGGGATGAATAATAACGGCGAGTTGTTATTTAATTGGACTATCCAATACTGACCAAAATTTTCTTTATAAGAAGGAGACTTGAAATGAGATGCTTTTTATTATTGCTTGCCTTAGTTGTTCTTTTCAGCAGCCCGGTGTACGCGGGGGAAACCGTTAAAATCAATGTTAACGGCATGGTCTGTGATTTCTGTGCGCGGGCCATCGAGAAGGTGTTCGGCAAGCAGGAGGCGGTTGATAAAATCGCTGTCAATCTGACCGACAAGCTCATTACGCTGGCCATGAAAGACGGGCAGACTATGGACGATCAGGCGATTACTAAACTGATCAATGATTCCGGTTATGCGCTGGTTTCCATCCAGCGGGAGGAGGCCACCGATGGACAAGGCCAGTGATCCGGTTGAAAAGAGCCTTTACCGACAGGCGGTTCTGCCGACTCTGAGCCTGTTTACCAGTTTTGGCACTCTGATCTGCTGTGCGTTGCCGGCCTTGCTGGTGACCCTCGGGATGGGGGCGGCGGTCGCGGGGCTGGTATCGGCAGCTCCGTGGCTGGTCTGGCTTTCGGATCATAAAAAGATCGTGTTTTCCGTGGCCGGGGTTTTGCTGACGGTTTCCGTTATCCTGCAATGGCGAGCGCGGTTCTTGCCGTGTCCGATTGATCCGCTCAAAGCGAAGGCCTGCGCCCGCTTGAGGCTGGTGAGCCAGATTATTACCGGGTTTTCGGTCCTGATTTACGCGATCGGGTTCTTTTTTGCTTTTTTGGCAGCGGATCTTTTATTTTAATGAGCCAATAAGTCTAAAGATATCGTCGATCGGGTTGCCGTCCTGATTCATATCGAGCATGCCGAGCATATTGCCCGAGAATTGTGAACTTCCCTGCTTGCGTTGCGATTGCGCGAGCAGGCCCATGACTGTCGAGGCAATAATCGGGAGCATTGTTTTGATAATGTCCGCCTCGACGTTGGTTTTCTGCTGCACGGCGCTTGCGACCTGGCGGCTGACATCCTTGCTGCCGAGGATATGGCCAAGAATGCCGTTGCCTTCCTGAACGACGTTAAAAAGGTTTGCGCCTGGAGTTTTCACCTTCTCAAGCAGCTGCTCGTGCTGGCCGGTTTCAATGGCTTTGGTCAGATTTTCGAGGCCGCCATTCTTAACATTATTCAGCATTCCTCCCGCTACCGCGGAGATCAACATTTTGGTGACTTCATCCGTCTGTTTCTGGTCGAGTCCGAATTGCGCGGCCAACGAGCTGACCATTTCAGGCTTTTGCGCGGCGTAATTGATCAGGTCGAGAAAGTTGTTCATGCTGAACTCCAAAAAGAGGCTATCGAGCGTTTATCAGGGCCACAATTAACCTGATAAGATGCATTTGGGCAAGGTTTTTTTAGTGTTGCATGGGGCGCGTGTATAAGAAATGCGGTTTCAACCGTCCGGCTTTTTGGTATGCTAGGTTTGTGCAATAAAAGTTGGTTGATTTTCCTTAACGGCGTATAGATTTTTGAGGGGTTTACGCACCATGGATCAGGCGAACAAGCCTAAAAGCTCTAATGATGATACTTCGCGCAAAGCGTTTTCTCCTAAGCTAGATGAGTTGAAGAACGCTCTCGCCGTACTTTATATTTCCAAGAATATGAGCGGACGGAACAAATTTTTGGAGAAATGGCCGGATGTCGCTGGTTATCTTTTCGGACCTGAACTGATTGATCTCGATACTCATGGCGTTCAGTCAAAGGACTACACTTTACGTGCAACCCTTGAAGATAAGGCCGAGGACTGCCGTTTGGGCCTCAAAACGACTCTTGCGGAAGTCGAGGAGAAAAGCGTCAAATCCGGTTCCCTGATTTTCGAGTATGTCGCCAGTGTTATCGATCAATACGGGCCACATATCTCACGTATGATCTTCGCAGAAAATATTATTGAGCGCGTTAAACCCGGACTTCTGGCCAAAGCTGACGAAGAAAAGAAGAAAAAAGAGCAGGAGAAGTTAACGGCTCACCAGCAGGAGGAAGAGGCCATTCGCAGGCGTGCCCAGAGTCTTGGTGCCACGGTCAGGAATAGACCCTCATCTCAGGAGGTTAAAGCCGTTTCGAGCGTGGAAATTCCCGATGAAGTGCGGCCGATCGATGCCGGTTCCGTCTCGAGTCCACACGTAGATCCCCGGGTCTCGGCACCTGAAGCTCCGATTGCTGCCCTGCCTTTGGAACCTGTATCTGTTCAGGAACCTGCCCCCGGTGCTGCATCCGTTTCCGTTTCACCGATGGTGGCGTCGAGCAAGCCGGAAAAAGGGTTCTGCAAGGCGCAGTTTAACCGTGTTGCGGTACAGCTTGCGGCTTGAGGCCGTGTAAGATCATGAGCAAAAGGGTCAGCACGATGACGGCTCCAGCTTGATGCAGGGTTGCGGGGAGGAGGGCGACCCCCGAGAATAGTGTGGTCAGTCCCAAGGCGAGTTGAATTAAAATCATTAAACCCAGCGCGGGAAAGGTTTTTTCTTGGCGTTTATAGCGGGCGATAGCTAGAAGGACGTATAAAAATATACTCAATGTGCTCAGTATCGCCAGCCAACGGTGCAAAAATTGTACGCCGGCGTGGGTTTCGAGAAGGGCTGTTGGAATCGAATGTGCTTTCGTAACTTCGGCGGGAATCCAGTCTTCTCCCATTTTCGGGAATGTGTCGTTATAGACCAACCCGGCATCCAGTCCGGCCGTGAAGGCACCCCAGAGGATCGTCAATCCTATTAGTCCCAAGAGCCACCAGCCCGAATAATAGAGAGCTTTGTCTGGTTGGCGGTTGATTGTTTTCTTGTTTGTGCGAAGGCTCAGCGCCGTCCATAAAGACAGGCTGTAGAGCAAGAGTGCGAGGCTGAGGTGGGCGGCCAAGCGGTAGTGGCTAACGCTGGGCTGGTCGATCAGGCCGCTTTTGACCATATACCAGCCCATTGCACCCTGAAACCCTACTAGTAGAACCAAGGTCAGAAACTTAAGCGTATATCCCTGAGGAATCTGTCTTTTGGCCAGAAGATAGAAAAAAGGCAGTGCGTAGGCTAAGCCGATGATGCGCCCCAGAAGCCGGTGAAACCATTCCCAGAAATAAATTTTTTTAAAATCCTCTACAGTCATCCAGAAATTTTTTTTTATGTATTCCGGGCTTTGCTTGTAGGCTTCAAATTCCTTGCGCCAATCAGCCTCGTTCATAGGGGGGAGGGTGCCGATGACAGGTTTCCATTCGACAATAGATAACCCGGACTCCGTGAGGCGGGTGACTGCGCCGACGATGATGATTAAAAAAACCAGGGCGCAGCAGAGAAAGAGCCATGTGGAGAGGTGTTTATGGTCTGATCCTAAGGGCGTGTCTGTGTGCGATCCTGAGTTCATTTTCTGTCAATTCTTAATGCGAACGCACCTTTTAAAGCCTCAGTAAATCCTGTATTCTCGGCGCGATTAAGCCTTAACGCCGGATCGGATTCATGGCAAGTTTTGATTTTATTAAAGCCGCGGTCAAGGGCTATCAGTTTGTCTGGCTTCATCGTGTCGAACTGCTCAAGTTTTCCTTTCCGGTCGTGTTTATCGGCGTGTTTTGCGAGTTCGTGATTATTCAAGCGGGGATGGAAGAAAATATCCTGCGGCGCGGGTTGCTTGATCTGCCTGCCGTTTTTGCACAGGGGTATTTTCTGGCTGAGCTTGTACGCTATGCGATTTATGGGGAGCCTTTTGTGCTGTGGGGGTATACGCGGCGCTCGAAACTTGAGGAATTCAACGCCCTTTATGTTTCGCGGATGCAGGATGCCCGCCGCCGATCGATCATCTATGCCTCTGTCATTCTTTTTGTTCTTCAGATGGTGGTTGCGGATGTGCTGATGGGGCTGAGTGCTTTGGGGGCTGAAAAAGAGATCAAGCCGCCGCCAGAGGCCATGTCTACCGCCGATGTGCTGTCGAGTCTTCCCGAGGCTTTCATAGCCGTCCTTATTCTCTTTGCGGCTTTCTGGTCCATTCGTCTCGGGTTTCTTTATGTTTCCCTCGCTCTTGGTTATGGTATCCGTGAATATCTCCAAAAGTTAAGGGGGCTTTCCAGCTCCGTAAGCCTTTTTCTCTGCAGTTTTTTTGTGATGCTGCTGCTGGTTTTTCCTGCCGAGATGCTTCTAAAGCTTCTCACGATAATTTTTGCAGATTTGCCGGCGGTGTGGGTGGTCACGACCGCCATCGTGCGTGAGTATATTGCCATCATCCTGCTTTCGGTTGTTACGGTGGCGAGCGCCTATGGAATCAAGGATATGGTCGAGGGGCCGCCCCCGCCGCGGCTGAATATGTTTTCATGAAAATTGTTGTCGTCGATTATCAGGATGTCGAGCATGAGCTTGAAGCCGTTGAGGGCTGGAGCGTCATGCAAATCATCCGCGAGTATGGGTTACCAATCAAGGCGGAGTGCGGCGGGGCGTGTTCCTGCGCGACCTGTCATATTTATGTCGATGCGGAGTGGATCAATAAGCTTCCGGCCAAGCGTCCCGAAGAGGAGGAGCGGTTGGATGAGGTTTTTGGTCTTAAGGACGAGTCACGGCTGTCCTGTCAGATCATTCTTGAGGAGAGTCTGGACGGTTTGCGCCTGCGCCTTGCGCCCAACCCCGACTGATTGGCTATTTAAGGATATTTGTTCTTATTTATCCTATTGTTAATATTGGTTATTCTACTGAAGTGTTTTTTCCCATTCCGCGTAACGGTAATCGCCCGGGGTGATGAGGTCGAGTCTGGCGATATAGACAGAGTGAATCTTTCCATCGATCTCCCGATCCCAAAAATCGAGAAACTTCTTCAGTTCTGGAAATTTTGGCGTAAGGTCATATTGCTGCCAGATAAATTCTTGTAAAAGCTTCTGAAAGTCAGGCATATGGTAGAGTATTTTGGCTGTTATTAGCCGATAATCCTTTAGTTGTTTATCCAGTTCTGCCATTCGTAACCTCTGCTCTGTTTTCGTAATCTTTTCTATTTTTCTAATATTATACAGCAACTAATATTCTCTTTGAAAACAAAATCCATGGCTGGCATAAGTCCTATTCTAAAACTTATTTATATTCAGCGCGTTACACACCAATAGGTCTTTTTTCATTCAGTTCTTTCATCTGGGGAAATTTCTTTGCGAGATTCTTGCTTTTCGCCAGCAGTCAGGGTATAGATTTGGCACTCATTTCCGCTGAGTGCTAACAGCAGGGGTGATTTTAACCGGGGCTTACGGTCTGGCTGCGAAGGTTACTTTCTAAATAATCCGAGTGAGCCGTAAGCCTGCAACTCTTAACGAATGGAGATACAAAAATGGCAAAAAAACCTAAATTCCGCCCCCTGCATGACCGTGTGCTGGTGCGCCGGATCGAGCCGAGCCAGAAGACGGCCGGCGGGATCATCATTCCCGATACAGCCGCTGAAAAGCCCATGGAAGGCGAAATCGTCGCTGTCGGCAACGGGCATGTCAACGATAACGGCGAAGTCCGCCCGCTGGATGTTAAAAGTGGCGACCGCGTGATCTTTTCCAAATGGGCGGGGACGGAAGTCACCATCGACGGTGAAGAGCTGATGGTCATGAAAGAATCCGACATTATCGGCGTTATTGCCGCTTAATCCATCAACATAGCTATTAAGGAGATATTATAATGGCTGCTAAAGAAGTCCTGTTTCAGGAACAAGCCCGCGCCGAACTGCTCAAGGGCGTGGATATTATCGCAAATGCGGTTAAAGTGACGCTCGGTCCCAAGGGCCGTAACGTCGTGATCGAAAAATCCTTCGGCGCACCGCGCACGACCAAAGACGGCGTGACGGTTGCCAAGGAAATCACCTTGTCCAACAAGCATCAGAATCTGGGCGCCCAGTTGATCCGCGAAGTTGCCAGCAAGGCAAACGATCAGGCCGGTGACGGTACGACGACCGCGACCGTTCTGGCGCAATCGATCGTCCGTGAAGGCCTCAAGGCCGTTTCCTCGGGCCGTAACCCGATGGATCTGAAGCGCGGCGTTGACAAGGCCGTCGAGGCTGTTGTCGCCGACCTCAAGAAACGCGGCAAAAACGTCAAGACCAACGATGAAATCCGTCAGATCGGCACGATTTCGTCTAACGGCGAAATCGAAATCGGCAATATGCTTGCCGAAGCCATGGAAAAAGTCGGCCATGAAGGCGTGATTACCGTCGAGGAAGCCAAGTCGCTCAACAACGAACTGGAAATCGTCGAAGGAATGCAGTTTGATCGCGGCTACCTGTCGCCTTACTTCATCACCGATGCCGACAAGATGCAGGCGGTTCTTGAGAACCCCTATATCCTGCTGCATGAAGGCAAGCTGAGCGGGCTTCAAGCCATGCTGCCGATTCTGGAAGCCGTCGTTCAAAGCTCCCGTCCGCTGCTGATTATTGCGGAAGACGTGGAAGGCGAAGCGCTGGCGACCCTCGTGGTCAACAAGCTGCGCGGCGGTTTGAAAGTCGCTGCGGTCAAAGCACCCGGTTTTGGTGATCGTCGCAAGGCGATGCTCGAAGACATGGCGGTTCTGACCGGCGGTCAGCTGATCTCCGAAGATCTCGGCATCAAGCTGGAGAATGTCGCTCTCAATATGCTCGGCACGGCCAAGAAAGTCTCGATCACGAAGGACGATACGACGATCGTGGACGGTGCGGGCAAGAAGAAGGACATCGAAGCCCGTTGCGGTCAGATCCGTTCGCAGATCGACAATACCGAGTCCGACTATGACAAGGAAAAGCTGCAGGAACGTCTGGCCAAGCTGGCCGGCGGCGTTGCGGTTATCCGTGTCGGCGGCGCGACCGAAGTCGAAGTGAAAGAGCGCAAAGACCGTGTTGACGATGCGCTGCACGCGACCCGCGCAGCCGTTGAAGAAGGCATCATCGCCGGCGGCGGCGTTGCTCTTCTGTACGCGACCAAAGCTCTGGACAAGCTGGAAGGTGATAACGATGACCAGGATGTGGGTATCGAGATCATCCGCCGCGCTATCCAGTCCCCGATCCGTCAGATCGTCGAAAATGCGGGCAAAGAAGGCTCGGTTATTGTCGGCAAGCTGCTGGAGCAGAAAGACTTTAACTATGGCTACGATGCCCAAGGCGACGAGTACACCGACATGGTGAAGGCCGGAATCATCGACCCTGTTAAGGTCGTGCGTACGGCTTTGCAGGATGCGGCCTCGGTTGCCGGACTCCTGATCACCACCGAAGCGATGATCTGCGAAGCGCCGGATGAAAAATCCTCCGGCGGCGGTCATGGCCACGGGGGCGGCATGGGCGGCATGGGCGATTTCTAATTGTCCCGTTCAGTGTCAGACATTCAGAAAGCCCCGTGGATGCGGGGCTTTTTTTGTTCGGTTCTGAGAGACGTTAGTAAGTTGATATCCATACGAACACTTCCCTCCTGCCGTCTTTAGCGAGAATAGAAATTTCGCACCCTATCGGTATGTCACCGTCAGGTAACGGCGGTTCATTTGGGCATAAAGTCCAATCTCCTAACATTTCGGACGAAAATGCCAACGACTCAAATCCACTGGCATGAAATGCAAACCTTTTAGCCAATAATGCAGAAGCTTGCTCGGATGACATGCCGTCTGATTTCGTTTCCGGGTTGTAGCTCTTGTAATAAATTTTTCGCTTATCCAAATCGTCGAAATCAAAAGGCTGATCCAAATAGATGAACACACGCCCTTTCGAATCATTAAAATACCGTTCTACCTGGACTTCTCGAACGTCAAAATTGTGGATGCCAAGATTCTTCACCATGAAGACCACAGCGGAATTCCGCAATGCAAAATAGTTCCACAAAACAACGTATGCGAAGAGAGCCACAATTAATAGAGGAAAGCTGCCTAACCAGATCCACAGCTTCAACTGTCCTCTATTCATACTTTGTCTCAATCGTGTTTGAAGTTTTTTCCCGGCAGAGTCCTTACAAACGCTTCGCTTGCGGAGACGAGTTCGTCGAATTCCAGAGGATCGCACGCCGCGGCGTCGATCATGCCCCAGCCCTTCATCGGTTTTCCTGTGATGTCCATCGGGCGGAGGTCATCGTATTTGGCGGACAGAGTTTCGAATTTTTCCGGGCCGAGGCGCAGGATCAAAAACTCCTTATAGACGCCCACGCACATATTGCCGTTCAGCATATAGCCCGTGCCGCCGAACATTTTTTTGCGCTCGAAGCCTTTGCGGCCTTTCAGGGTTGCGCTCAGGCGGCTGTCGAGTTCGGGATCGAAGGGCATATGATTTTTTCCGGTTCTATCGGCTTTTCATTCTAGACGGTTCCTTTTTTGTTGCCGAGTTTTTTCTGTTCCCCTAGAGTTTTCCTTATGTCTAAACAGGATGACAGGTACAGCTACGATTTGAAGGTCGGGGATGAGATTGCGATCACCGATCCCAAAACCTCTGTAACATTCAAAGCCAGGGTGGTGGGGGCGGATACGTACAGGGAGATCACGGCGGCATTTAATCACGCGGAAGCGGGACATGGGCTGAAGAACCGCTGGGTGAGCTATACCCTGACCTCCGAGGATGCGCCGGAACACTGGGGTCAGCGGTTCTGGGCCGTGGATAGCCAAAAGGCGGATGAGAGCGGGGCGCCGCGCCTGCCGGACGTGCAGCGGGCTTTTTACGTGGCGTCCGACAAGCTGATCCGCCCGAACGGTTATGAATTCGAGGACCGGATGAGCGGGCGGGTTGATCTCAGCGTTGCGGGCGAGGCGCTGCATTCCCTTCAAGGGGAGCAGGGAGGAAGCGTTGCCAACGGAACTTTGTTCACCTTCCGCGAGCCGGAGACGGGGGAGATCTGGGCGGAGGAGGTTTTTCTCGATGAGAATGAGGAGCCGCAGCGCATGGTGTTCGAAGCCAGGTTCGACGTTCCGTTCGAAAAAATCTGAAAAAATGGGGCTGTGGCTTGCGTCAGGGTTCGAAGTCTTCGGGGACTTTAATTTCAATCGTGTTGAGCTGCGTTGACACTGAGGGGTTGAAGCCGCGCTTGTAGCGGTCCATTCCGGCGGTTTCCGATCCGCCGAGGCACATGAAATGCGTGCCTTCTTCGAGCATTTTTTCGGCAGAAACGACGGTCAGATAGGTAGCGAGGTTTGTCATGTCGAAATCGGTGACTTGAGAGGCGAAGAGATTCGCCGTATCGCCGCCGTTCGATTCCGGTTCCCAGATCGAGAAGCCCTTATCGACGCCGTCGATGGAGACGACCATTCCGCGGAGGTTCAGGGCTTTCTGGTCGATAGCGAGGCGGGCGAGATAGTTGAAATAGTTTGTCCGCAAGTCGTAGGCGTCGTAGTGGCGCGTGTTGGACTCCCATTGCCGGGCCAGTTTTTCCAGCGCGGGGATATCGCGGCTGAAATCCATCTCACGGGTCAAAGCCGAGGAGCGTTTGAATTTGTTCATCGCCTGCCGGATGCGCCCGTAATCCTTGCCCTCTCTATCCACCAGGGCTTCGCAATCGACGGTATGGACGGGGAAAGTCCAGTCGAGAACGGTTTCGGTAGCTGTGCGGGCCTGAAGCTGCGGATATTGTATTTCGATTTTTTCCAGCGGTGAACCCTGCGGGACGCGGCCGATGCGGATATTCATTTTCGATTCGCGGATTTTGTGCAGAAACTCGGCCACGGCTTCGACCGGGTGATCGCCGAAGGGCGGGAAGACGACAACCGTATCCTTCAGGTTCGGGTGCAGGCAAAAGAAGAAGCTGGTGTAATGATTGTCTTCGCCTTCGTCGTTAAAAAGCCAGAGTCCGCGGCGGCCGGTCACGGCGTAATAGGTCGGAGAGAGATAATAGGGATCGTTCGAAGCGGCGACCGCGAAGGCGTGTTTTAGCGACGTCAGATCCCAGATGCCGACTTTTGCAACCTCATCCAGCTTGTTCAGGCGGCGGACAAACGCCCTTTCGCTGTCGGTGGCGAGATTATCATTGCCGACATTGCGATAGAGAATTTGTGCGATATCCCTGCCCTTGAGAGCGTCGTTCATTTGTTTGTTACGCTAAAACACACACCCTTGTTCAATCGAAGGGTTTTCCGTTGTCCCACAACATATTAAAAAAACTTTTCATGCCTTCGGCAAAGAAAAAATTATCCAGCAACAGCACCTTGTTATGCGGATCCCTTAAGGCCAGGGCGATTTTCGTGCTGTAAATAAAAACCGTGTAGGGGCTGAAATATTTTTCAGGAATGGCGCGGTACCAGGATTTGGGCGCCAGAAAAGTTTTCTCATCGTCACGCACGAGTATGCGTTCGGATATTCCCGCCTTCTTCATGCGCTCAATGTGCATGAGGGTGTATTCGTAATTCTTTTTTTCCTCCGGGGCGATTTCGGCGATTCCTAGCAGGAGGACTTCGCCCTTTGTCGTTTGCAGCGCGTGAAAAATGTCGTCCTGCAGGCGGCGGAGGCAATCTTCCCCTTCGAAAACGATCAATTTATCCTGTACTCTTTGAACCCCGCCGGGGATGAAGAGTATGCCGGCGTTATCGAAGGCCTTGGTAATTTTGTCGATCGTGCTGGAATTAGGCTGATTTGTGCCGTTTTCGATGCGAGCGATGCCGGTTTGCGACAGACCTGCCTGTTGGGCCAATTCTCCCTGGCTCCACCCAATCAAAGCCCGGGCGGCGCGGATTTGCTCAATCGTCGGCATCTAAATTGTCCCAAACACTCAGATTTACTGCGTTATTAGCCTTCCCTTATATGATTTTTGCGCCGCAATGTCTACCGACCATATATTAGGAGGTGCAAATAAAAGGTATTTCCATGCACAAAAAATAGACATAAATCTTGACAATTTTATGGCAAAGGGCTAAAACGGGCGTACAGGATTAGATTATACATAATTAAATGAATGACGTTTCCGGACGGACATTCCTCTCTGCAAATCTCATCCTGTTCGTGAATCCCCACACACACGATACTGCGTAAAAAAGTTGGCCTTCGTGCCAACTTTTCTTTTTTGGCTTGAACCCTGCAGTTTTCCTAGATTGTTTGATCTTCTTTTTTCCGGTTTGGAGTCTTATCGCCTCCTGCGAAAAAATCGGCTAAGGTGACGCCCACGAGATATTGGTTGCGATGCACCTGTTTTAGATTGGGAAAAAGATATGTCTGAGAAAGCGGCTGTCGTAAAAAATCCTGCCACAAAAAAGCCACAGTCCAGTGCGAAGGCTCGGGCGGTTCGTTCCAAGAAGAACGATTTGATCGGTGTTGTTGTTTTGGCTGGCGGCATCGGGCTTCTTCTGGGGGTGGGCTCTTATATCTATCTCAAGGAAAATGCGAAGGGTAGGGCTGCGGTTACGTACGTACAGCCAGCTGCAAGTGAAAAAAAGGAGGAAGTCCCTCCTGATAAACCTGATCCGAAGGTTGCTGAACAAACTCAAACTGAGGCCGAGCAAGCTGCGTCGGCGTGTATCGGCTGCAGCAGCGGTCCGCAATTCATCATGCCGCCTTTGCCTGATGCCGCGGCCTTGTCCATCCCCACCCACGAGGAGGTCAAGGGGCGATGGACCGTCGAGCTTCCTGACGGGGTCGCTGTAGCGGTGTTTTCCGGTCAGGCATTCCAGATTGTTTATTCCGGCCGGTCGGATTCCGATTTCCGAAAATATGCGCGAGGGTATTATTCCTACGATCCGGCCAGCGGGGTTATCAGTCTTAAGCCCGCGCATAAGCTCGGTCCGCCCAAAGATGTTCCGGGCATTGTCTATCAGGTTCTGACTTACAGATATTTCGACGTCATTCTGCGGAAGAACGCTGAGGGTTCTTCGCTCTATTGGCAAGCACCGCCGGAAACACTGGC
Organism: Alphaproteobacteria bacterium; assembly: GCA_016699735.1. Classification (NCBI taxonomy): domain Bacteria; kingdom Pseudomonadati; phylum Pseudomonadota; class Alphaproteobacteria; species Alphaproteobacteria bacterium. The sequence continues at coordinate 244,689 of CP065008.1, read as the reverse complement.
ATCCATGCAGGTTTTTCCGCTGCTGCTTTATACGGGGCTACAGAAGAATCCCTATCTCAAATGGGATAAGGTCCAATAGGAGGCCTTCATGCCGGAATTGCCGGAAGTGGAAACCGTCCGTCTTGGTCTTGAGCAATCCTTGCGCGGCAAACGTATTGTCCGTGTCCATCTTTCCGGTCACGATCTCCGTTTTCCTGTGCCGCCGGATTTTGCCGTAACCGTCCAAGGAAAAGTTCTGCGCTCCTTTGTGCGGCGGGGGAAATATATTGTCGGTTTTCTGGATGATTCCCATGTTCTGATTTTGCATCTGGGGATGTCGGGGCGTGTAAGGCTTTATGGCCCCGGACAGAATCATGAGTCCGAGAAGCACGACCATGCTGTCTTTGAAGCCGAAGACGGGAGTGTTGCCGTTTATCACGATCCGCGGCGATTCGGGTTTCTGAGTTATGCCTGTGCGAAGGATTGGGAGTCGCTTTCGTTTTTTTCCACGATGGGGCCGGAGCCTTTGTCCGGTCTTCGTGCCGATTATCTTTGCGGAGTACTCAAAAACAAGAAAGCCAACATCAAGACCGCCTTGCTCGATCAGCGTGTTGTGACGGGCCTGGGGAATATTTATGTGTGTGAGGCTCTTTATGATGCGCGCATTTCTCCTGTGCGTGAGTCCTCGTCACTGTCTGCGAAAGAGATTGAGCGGCTGATCGTGAGCATCCAAAAGACTCTTCGCAAGGCTCTAGAGGCCGGCGGAAGCAGCTTGCGCGATTATAAAAAGACGGATGGATCTCTGGGTTATTTTCAAACCCAGTTTTCGGTCTATGACCGGGAAGGGGAAAGATGCCCGAACTGCTCGTGTGCGGAGGGGTGCGTCAAAAGAATCGTGCAGGCGGGGCGTTCGACGTTTTACTGCCCTGTGATCCAAGTGTAGGATGGGAACAGAAGTCATACCGAGGAGTTCACGCATGGCCGGGGTTCGCGTTTTTTTTATTCTTGTTCTGTTAAGCGGTTTTTCCGGATTTGCTTTTTCTGCGTTCGCCGTTGCCCAGCAACCCGGCAGCCTGGACGAGACGGTGTTTTTTTCCGATCTGGAGGATATTCCGCTTATGCCCGGTCTGACGGAGCTTCCTGATGAGGCTCTCTTCTTCGATAAGCCCGAGGGCCGTATAGTCGAACAGACGGCTCTTATGGAGGGGGTTAGCCGTGAGGATGTTCTGGTCTTTTATGGCGGAGTTCTTACTCAGCTTGGCTGGGGCCGCGTTAGCGAGAGCCGTTTCTTCCGTGACCGGGAATATCTTGAGTTACTCTTTGATACACAGGACGGCGCTGACTTCGTAAAGATTACGGTTCGTCCTGCTCTTTAAGACCACTGATTCGGGGGGGTGTTTCCTCATCCTATAAATGAGTTGAAAGGCTTGACAAACAGGGGCTTACAGGGGTATAGCTCTGGCTCGTTTCGCTCAGAGCCTTTGTTTTTTCCTATACGGAGAAACCTTGTAGTCTGGCCGTAAAACAGTTTTAGGAAGTAATTCCTGTGGATAATTTTGTGTATATTTCCGTTATTACGGGATATGAGAAGAACCCCTTAGTGAATTGAAAAGGTTTAACAATGGCAAATCATCAGTCGGCAAAGAAGAGAACCCGCAGTAACGCCCGGAAGGGTGAAGTTAACAAAGCCCGTAAAAGCCGGATGCGTAACTTCATCAAGAGGGTCGAACAGGCCATCGAGAAAAAAGATTCAAAACTCGCGCAAGAGGCTCTGCGACTCGTTCAGCCGGAACTTTCGAGGGGCGTGGCGAAGGGTCTGATTCATAAAAATGCTGCAGCAAGAAAGCTCTCTCGCCTCTCTGCAAGAATCAAGGCTATCGGCTGATTTTTTTCGAGAAGAAATTTTCCGGGCTATAGTCTGTAAGTCCTGTGAAATATAGGTTTTAAGAAACTCTCCATCCAACGGTGGAGAGTTTTTTGCTGCACAAAATTTTTTGCGAAAAAAAAATTTCTTTTTTTGCCGTTCTTTTTTTGTTCGTATTGCATGATGAAGAAAATTTAGTGTAGGGTAATTTCATCACAGGGACATGAGCAAATACCCTCTTCGGAAACTTTCCAAGAAAGTTTGCCTGTCCCTATCTGTTAACTTCGTAACGGCGTGTGGATAAAATGCACATTTTGTTACGGGTTGTCAGTCAGCCGTCATGTAGCGGTGACGGTGTGCGTGTAGGGGATGGCCTCTAAAGCGTTAGTCTCTCGGGGAGCTACGACAAGCTTTAGAACAGGTCTCAATGTTACCAGATTTTAGATGCAGGCAGCGACGCATTTGCGTTTTGCTGAGGGGATTTTTTTGTCCTCAAGCAGCCTTTATCTGAAATGCCCCATTTGTCTTTCTGCGTTCAATCATCAGCAGAAGTAACTTTATTTTGTGGAGAGAAAGTAATGCCGGAAGTAGTGGGAAAGTCTTCGGTTCAGTCCAAGGCAGCGTCAGTTAATCTTGAAGCCATGCCTCTTGAGCCAACGCCGGAGATTCAGAAGATTTGGAATGATGTCCATACAGAGATGCGTAAGGAGTTCGGAGAGGCTATTTTCCGTAGCTGGCTTAAACCGCTGACCTTGCGGGCCTATTATCATGGGACGATGGAGGTTTCCGTTCCTACGCGCTTTATGCGTGACTGGATACACACCCATTATGCCGAGCGAATCACGCAGATGTGTTCGGCGGCGAATGCTGATGTGAGGCGCGTTCAGATTGTCGTTGTACAGAATGCGATCTCCGGCGAATCAAGAGAATCTGCGGACAGCGATTCCGAGAGCGCCGAGCGCAAGGCGAATCAGAATAACCGGGAAGGCGTGGCCTCCATTTCGTCGCCGCTTGATCCCCGTTTTACCTTTGAAGGTTTTGTTGTCGGTAAGCCTAACGCTCTAGCCCACGCTGCTGCGCGACGGGTCGTCGAGAGTATGAGCATTCCGTTCAATCCGCTGTTCCTTTATGGGGGGGTCGGGCTTGGAAAGACTCATCTCATGCACGCGGTTGCGTGGTCGATGCAGGAAAACTGGCCGGATCGTCTGGTGATGTATCTATCGGCTGAAAAATTCATGTATCAGTTCGTCAAGGCTTTGCGGGCGAATGACACGATGAATTTCAAGGATCAGTTCCGTTCCGTCGATGTGCTTATTATCGATGACATTCAATTCATCGCTGGAAAGGAATCCACGCAGGAGGAATTCTTCCATACGTTTAATGCTCTGGTTGATCAGAATAAACAGATCATCATCTCCGCAGACAAGGCGCCGAGCGATCTGACCGGAATAGATGAGCGTCTGCGGTCTCGCCTCGCGTGGGGGCTGGTGGCCGATATTCACCCGAGTTCCTATGATTTGCGTCTGGGAATTCTTGAGTCCAAGCGTCAGCGCCTCGGGGCCAAGGTTCCCGATAGCGTTCTGGAGTTTCTGGCTCTGAAGGTCACGTCCAACATCCGTGAGCTTGAGGGGGCGCTGAACCGGATCGTCGCTCATGCGGAAGTGGCCAAGCAGGACATTACTCTAGAGACGACGCAGGATGTCCTGCAGGATCTTCTGCGGGCGCATGACCGGAAGATCACGATCGACGAGATTCAGCGTAAGGTTGCCGAGCATTACAATCTGAGGGTTACGGATATGCATTCCTCACGTCGGGCGCGGAATGTGGCGCGGCCGCGGCAGGTGGCGATGTATCTGGCGAAAATCCTCACCTCCCGTTCCTTGCCGGAGATCGGGCGCAAGTTTGGCGGGCGCGATCATACGACGGTCATGCACGCGATCCGCAAGGTGGAGCAGTTGATGAACGAAGATGCACAGATCGCGCAGGATGTGGAAGTCGTGCGGCGGGCGCTTACCGGCTAAGGTTTTTGGGGGCGGGCCTACCTCCTCACCCTTATCAGAAGAGATAAACCCCGCCGAGGCGGGGTTTACTTTACTCAGACCGTTACTCCGAAACTTGTTGTGATTACGCAATAAAGCAGTACGCAGAATTGTTGTGGACTTCACGCGGGTTCTGCGATGGTTTCCATATCTGTTTCAGTTTCTTCGCCGGAGACTGCTCTTCTTGTCGCCCTCTCAACGTTTCTCTCAATTCTGTCTGATTCATTCTTTAATTCATCGGCCAGGTGGTGAAGCTTCTTTTTTCCAATCGAATCGATCAGGTTTTTGACGCGAGTGTGCGGCGGGTCTGGCCAATCCTTGAATTTTACCCAGCGGTAGGCTTGGTGTTCATGAAAAGGATCGCTGTCTAAATCCGGCTCAAAAAAATCCCTGACATAGGTCATGGTGTAGAGATATTGCTTGTGGACCGTCGGGGCGCTAACCAGCGCGACGGGCAATATAAATCGCGGGTCGGGCCGCAGTCCGGCTTCTTCCGCAGTTTCGCGGATGGCGCCTTCGAGAAGGGTTTCATCCGGTTCCACACCGCCACCGGGGAGCCCCCAGTGGTTGGGCTCCGGTTGCTTGTCTGAAGCTCGTTGGAGGGCCAGAGCGTACCAGTCGCCTTCGTGCTTGGTAACAATAAAATTACTGGCGGTGGTCTTCTGGATTTCAGAAGTAGGCGTGAAAGTGTCGTTTGCGATCGCAAGAAGTTTTTTACGCTTCATGGCAAGAACCGTTCTCCGTGGTAATGTGGCATCTGGAGTGTAAAAAATATTCATGCTGCTGTGCAAGAAAAAAGAAAGTTTGCTTTTTTTCACAATGGGTTATATGTTTTTCGTTTTTACGGAGCCTTTGTGAGGTGATTCGCCGTACGGTTTTTCTTGTGTGTTTTTTTGGTCTTGGTTTTTCCGGTGTTCAGGTCTACGGTCCTTAAATTATGACTCAAACATTCCCAATATTGCACGACGTCGAAAACCTGTACCGCAGACCTTTGCTCGATCTGGTTTATCAGGCTGCGGCGGTTCACCGTGCGAATCATGATCCGCTGGATATGCAGCTCTGCACACTGCTCTCGATCAAGACGGGCGGATGCGCTGAGGACTGCAAATATTGTTCGCAGTCGATCTATAACAACACCAATCTCGAAAAAGAGATTCTTCTCAAGACCGACGATGTGCTTGAGAGCGCCCGGAAGGCGAAAGAGGCTGGCTCGACACGTTTCTGCATGGGCGCTGCGTGGCCGCGGGTTCTGGACGGGCGGGCGTTCGACCGTGTGTGCGACATGGTCAAGGGTGTTTCCGATCTGGGCATGGAAGCCTGTTGTACGCTCGGGATGCTGACGGAGGATCAGGCCAAACGATTGAAAGATGCCGGATTGACAGCCTACAACCACAATCTTGATACCTCCGAGGCATTTTACGACAAGGTCATTACGACTCGAACCTATCAGGACCGTCTGGATACGATTGCGAATGTCGCCAAAGCCGGGATTTCGCTGTGCTGCGGCGGTATTCTGGGGATGGGCGAATCAGAGGAGGATCGGATTGCTCTCCTGCACCGTCTGTCCACGTTGAATCCGCAGCCGGAGTCGGTGCCGATCAATATGCTGGTTCCCGTCGAGGGGACGCCGCTGGAGAATCAGAAGACGTTGGATATATTCGAGTGGATTCGTTGTATCGCTGTTGCGCGCATTTTAATGCCAAAGGCGATGGTGCGGCTTTCCGCCGGACGGCTGACGATTTCGAAAGAGGCGCAGGCTCTGGCGTTTCTGGCCGGGGCCAATGCGATCTTTACCGGGGAAAAGCTTTTGACAACCCCGAATCCGGACCGCGATGCCGATAAGGATTTGCTGGGGGAACTGGGGTTGCGACCCCGTGCGCCGTTCAAGGACGAGAGCGAGTCGCAGGAAGCGGCCTAAGTTTTCACGAAAAAAATCTTTCGATCAGTTCGGCGGCCATTTCCTTCGAGATCATCCGGTTTTTCCTCATCGGGCCTTTTTGCGTAATTTCGAGGTAGGCTATTCCGTGGACTGCTGCCCAGAAGGTGCGGGCTGCGAGCTTTATTTTCTTTTTTTCCCGGCCTTCGAATATCTCTGCAAAAACCGCTTCGAGGGGGTGGAAGAGGCTCTCGATTTTTTCCGCGTACCAATCCGGCGGCTCATGCTCGAATGGTGTATTGAAAAGCATCAGCCAGAGCTGCCTGTTTTTGAGCGCGAAGCCGATATAGGAGTTCGTAATTTCCCTGATTTGTTCGATGGGGGGCGTTTTTTTGTCCATCGTCTCAAATAACGCTTCCGATAGCTTTTGCATCGTCGCTGCGTTTATTTCGTAATACAGACCCTCCATCGAGCCGAAGATGTTGTAAAGGGTTCCCGGTGTGTAGCCAATTTCCGTTGCGATCCGGCGCGCCGTCAGACCCGCTATTCCTTCTTTTTCAGCGATTTTCAGGCAAGATTCCAGGGTTATTTGTTTTAGCTCTTCCCGGCTGTGGTCATTGCGTCTGGCCAATTTTTTAATCCCTTTCAATCTTTCATGACGGAGAACTTTAACAGCAAAATGAACGATGTTCAATTTTTTCTTGCTTTTCCAGAAAAACAGGACTAACTTATTAATTGAACGATGTTTAATTAATTTTGGAGATTTTCTATGAAACGATTGATTTTGCTGCCTGCGATGTGTCTTTGTCTTTCAGGCTGTGCGGTTTTTGATGTTCTGGATTGCGTTGATCCTTTTGGGTCTTGTGAAAGCCTGCATAAGCGGCTGGATAAAAATTATAAGCCGACCTACGGCACAAAGAAGAGACGCGCTTCCGTAGATTACGAGGCTTATAAACACCATGATTACAACAAGGATACCCCGTTGAAAAAACCGCCAAAAACCTGGGGCGATAAGGAGTAAATTTCCGTATTGTTTCCATGGCTTTAAACTCGGTACTTTGATATGACTATCAGTCATGAACAAATTAAGACAAGTACTGGAGGAGCTGAAAAGGCTCGGGCGGGGTCGTTCCCTGAAGTTAGGAAGCGGGACGGATTTCACGTCGAACGATTATCTGGGCATGGCCTCGCATCCGGCCCTGCGGCAGGCGGTGGTCCAGGGCGTCAATGCCGGGATACCTTTAGGGTCGGGCGGTTCACGGCTTTTGCGCGGGCATCGACCGGAGCATGAGGATCTTGAAACTTTTTCCTGCCGACTTTTCAATGCACCGCGCTCCCTGTTTTTTACCACGGGATTTCAGGCGAATTATGCGCTGCTCTCCACTTTGCCGGACCGCCATGATCTGGTGATCTATGACTCCTTGATCCATGCCAGTGTGCGGGAGGGGCTGCGTTCCTGTCCGGCGCGGTCGGTCAAGTTCGCGCATAACGATGTCGGCGCTTTGGAAGACATCCTCAAGAGCGATGGGCAGAAAGTTGAAAATATCTGGATCGCTATCGAGTCGCTTTACTCGATGGACGGGGATATGGCGCCTTTGCAGGCGATTTTTGATCTGGTGCGCCAATATAACGCGACGCTGATCGTCGATGAGGCTCATGCAACGGGTATTTATGGCGAGGGCGGGCGCGGGTTGTGCTGGCCGATCATTCGGGAACATGGGTACAGGAATTTGATTACCCTTCACACCTGCGGGAAGGCGGTCGGCGTAGCGGGCGGACTGGTTTGCGGTTCTGAGCTTGTCGTCGATTCGCTGATTAACTTTGCGCGGGCGTTTATCTATTCCACCGCGCCGATGCCGCTGCAGGCTTTGCTGGTGCGGCGATCTTTGGAGATTCTCAGCGGGGCGGAGGGGGAAGAGCGGCGCAGGCGGCTGTTTGCGGCTTGCCAATATGCCCAGCGGTTATTCGGCGGACATGGCACACCGATTCTTCCGGTTGTGATTGGCGAGGATGCGCGGGCGGTTGAAATAGCCGCCATGCTGCAGAAGAACGGCTTCGATATCCGCGCCATCCGGCCGCCGACCGTTCCGGAGGGTACGGCGCGGCTGCGGATTTCGGTGAGCTGCGAAACGGAGCGATCGGAGCTTGATCGGCTGAGTTTTTTTCTCAAGGATTTTGTGACAAAGGATGCTGCATGACACGGCGGTTTGTCGTGACGGGTACGGATACGGATATCGGGAAGACGGTGTTTTGCGCCGCGATGATGCTGGGGCTTGAAAACGCGCATTACTGGAAACCACTGCAATCGGGCGTTACGGATGGTGTGGATACGCGCACGGTGCAGACTCTTACAGGCCTTCCCGCCGAGCGGTTTTTTCCCGAAGCGTATATTTTCAGCGAGCCGCTGTCCCCGCACCGGGCGGCGGAGATCGACGCGGTTGAGATCGAGATGGAAAGGCTGGAGGTGCGGAACATTCCTTTGTGCGATGGACCTCTGATCATCGAGGGGGCGGGGGGGCTGATGGTGCCGATCACGCGGAAGAATTTGCAAATCAATTTGTACAAGAAATGGAATCTTCCGGTGATTTTGTGTGCGCGTACGGGGCTAGGCACGATCAACCACACGATGCTGTCGCTGGAGGCGCTGTGGGCGCGGGAGATTCCGGTGCTGGGGATCGCGTTTGTGGGCGAGAGCAACCCCGATAATATCCGCACAATTTCAGAGTTCGCGAAGGTGAAAGTTTTGGGGCGGTTGCCGCGGCTGGAGATTTTGAACCGGATGAGCCTCAAGCAAGCGTTCGCGGAGAATTTTCAGGCGGGGGATTTTTTTTGATGACGGATTCTATCAAAAGTGAATCTCTTTTGGCATTGATGAAACTGCTGAGAGAGGCAGATGATGATGATCAAGCAACGCAAGCGAATATTTTTCAGGAATTAGAAGCGCGATATGGAAACAATTTCGGTGGCCATAAGGATGTTTGGCTTAAGTGGTTTCTTGATAACCACACCGCATCTTCTGAGGAAGAAAAGGCTATCCATAAATTTCTAGAGCTAGAAATAGAGTTTTACAAGACTAGACAAAGCATTAAAGAGATCGAAAAGCGGGTTATAGAAAAACTGAAAAGTGAGGGAAAGATCAAGGGTGATGATCCATAAACCCTCCCCCATCTGGCACCCGTTTACACAGCATGGCTTGATGCAGGAGATCCTCCCCGTCGAGCGGGCGGAGGGGGCTTATCTTTACACCAATGACGGGCGGCGGATCATCGATGCGATTTCCTCGTGGTGGGTGGTGACGCACGGGCATTGCCATCCGAAAATCGTCATGGGGGTGCGTGAGCAGGCCCGAAAACTGGATCAGGTGATTTTCGCGGGATTCACGCATGAGCCGGCTGAGCGGCTGGCGGAAAAGCTTGTCTGCCATGCGCCTGAGGGGCTTAGCCGCGTGTTTTATTCGGACAGCGGATCGACGGCCGTGGAAGTTGCCTTGAAAATGGCCATCGGATATTTCGCGCAGACGGGACAGGCGCGGCGCAAGATTCTGGCGCTGGAGGGCGGATACCACGGCGATACGTTCGGGGCGATGTCGGCGGGGGGGCGCAGCGCTTACAACGCGCTTTACGAACCGTATCTGTTTGAGGTCACGCATTTGCCGTTTCCTGAATCAGGGCAGGAAGAGTGGACTTTTTCCGCTCTTGAGAAACTCCTCAAACAATCGGGTGACGATATCGCCGCGTTTATCTTCGAACCACTGGTGCAGGGCGCGGGGGGGATGCGGTTTTACTCCGCAGAAGTTTTGGCCCAGATGGCAAAGATGTGCCGGGCGCACGGAATCCTCCTGATCGCCGATGAAGTCATGACCGGTTTTGGCCGAACGGGGACGCTGTTTGCCTGCGAACAGGCGGGGTTAGCGCCGGACCTTTTGTGCCTGTCCAAGGGATTGACGGGCGGGTTCCTGCCCATGGGTGCGACGCTGGCGACCGAGGCGATTTACAGGGCGTTTTATCATAAAGATCGGGCGAAAATGTTTTTTCATTCGACCTCTTTTACGGGCAATCCGCTGTCCTGCGTGGCGGCGCTGGCGTCCCTGACGATATGGGAGCAGGAACCTGTAATGGAGCGAATTGCCGCAATCAACCAAACCCACCGGAAGGCGGCGGCGCATTTCGGGGGGCGGGAGGATGTTGAAAACGTGCGGTTTTTGGGCAGTATTTTCGCACTGGACGTCCGGGATGAGGGGGGCGGCTATCTCTCTGACCTGCAACCCTTTTTGTACCAGACGATGCTTTCCCGCAACGTTCTCTTGCGCCCGTTGGGCAACAGCGTCTATATTTTGCCTCCGTACTGCGTTACACAAAGGGATTTGGACACGATCTATGAGTGCATCGATTTCGCCTTGGACCGCCTCAGGGATGAAAGACAAAAACAGGTCGCTTGAGGCACCTGTCCGTGCGTTTCTTGAACAGCTCGTACGTGAGCCTTCCCGTCATGCCCTGTTCATGAATATGCTCTCGATGCTTGAGCATATGGGCAGCCGCAAGATCATGCTTTCGCAGATGAACCGGACGCTTACGGAAGAGACGCTGTCGCATCTTTCGGAGGAGGCGCGGCACGCCTATTTCTTCAAGCGCCACGCAGAGCGGATCGGCGGGGTCAATCTGGACGGGTTTACGGATGACAATACGATGTGCCGCGTTCCCGCCTTGATGTATTTCGGGCGGCTTGATGCGGGGATCACGAAAGAGGTCGGGGATGAGGCCGCCTATCCGTGGGTGTCGCTTGTCATTGAACTCAGGGCGTGCTGGCTCTACGAGATTTATCAGGATGTTTTGGAGCGGTCGGGCGTCGCGCTTTCGCTTAAAGCCTTGCTGGCCGAGGAAGACCAGCATCTGGCGGATATGTTCGCTCAATGCGGCGGGCAGTACGAGATGCTGCGAAAGCTCAGCGCGTATGAGACAGGTTTGTTTGTCAATTTCTGGCGGTGGCTGGATGAGGCGCGTCCCGTTTTACAGGCCGCGGAATAGAGAGGAGTGAGGCTGTCATGTCCAAGAGAATTTCGCCTTCGATTTCTGCCATAAAGCGTGAAGTCAACAAGGGTATAAAAGGTTACTTCCAGGAACTTGTCCAAGAGTTTGGTGAGGGTACTTTTGATCCCGATAAACAGTCTGAGAATTTTTCAGTGTTTTTCGCTTTGGCCGCTCATCATTCAACCGAGGCTGTTATGGCTGCCTTTCCATCGGTGAAGTCTGTGGATCATCTCAAGGCCATGGATGCAGAGGCTCGTGAACAGCTTTTTTTCAAGGGCGATTTTATGATGACCGTTTTCGGCTCCGCTCGCACTCTGAACATTTCTAAAGCCGATCTGGGCTATCAGGAAATGGATATTGGTTAATTTTTTTATGAATATCCTGATTCAGGCGGCTTTTGGGGCTTTATTGCGGCTTCGCGGCTGTGCTAAGATTTTCATACTTCGTAAAAAATACTGATTCAAATGGGTTTCCGCCATGAAATTTATCATTGAACGCGCCGCGCTCCTGAGATCGCTTAACCACGTCCAGAGCGCCGTAGAGCGCCGCAATACCATTCCGATCCTTGGGAACGTGCTGCTGAAAGCCGAGAAAGGGTCGCTGTCCCTTTCCACGACCGACATGGATCTGGAGATCGTCGAATCCGTGGCTGCGAATGTTCCGCAGAAGGGGGCGACGACGGCTCCGGCGCATACGCTGTACGATATCGTCCGCAAAATTCCCGATGGTTCGCAGGTCGAGATGATCCTGAACAAGGACGGGACGCAGATGACGGTCCAGGCTGGTCGCTCCGATTTCAAACTGAGCTGTCTGCCTGTTGCCGATTTTCCGGAAATTTCTACGGGTGAGCTTCCAGTGTCGTTTTCCATTCCGGCGGCCGATCTGCGGTCCCTGATCGACCGGACGAAATTTGCGATGTCCACCGAGGAGACGCGCTATTACCTTAATGGCATATATGTGCATCAGGCCGAGAGCAGCGGTTTTCCCGTTCTGCGGGCTGTAGCCACGGACGGGCACCGTTTGGCCCGGTTTGAGATGCCCCTGCCTGAGGGCGCTTCGGGGATGCCCGGCGTCATCATCCCGCGCAAGACGGTGGGTGAACTCCGCAAGCTGATCGACGAGGCGGCGGATCTTATTAAAATCTCTCTTTCCGAGAATAAAATCCGCTTCACGTTCGATCATGTGGTGCTGACGTCCAAACTTATCGACGGGACGTTCCCGGACTATCAGCGTGTGATCCCGCAGGGCAACGACAAAATCGTCGAGGTAGACCCTAAAGTCTTTACCGGGGCGATCGACCGGGTGTCTACCATTTCTGACGGCAAGTCGCGGGCGCTTAAAATCACCTTGCGCGGAAAGCAGATGACTCTGTCGGCGAGTTCACCCGAATCTGGCAGCGCGACCGAGGAGATGGAGGTGAACGGCGATACCAATCTGGAGATCGGGTTTAACGCCAAGTATCTTCTGGATATCACCTCGCAGATCGAGGGTGATGGGTGCCGTTTAACCATGGCGGATTCAGCCAGCCCGACGATCATTCAGGACAATAGCGACCCGAGTGCGCTTTATGTGCTGATGCCGTTGAGGGTTTAAGACTGCGGTGCTTTTTATTTATGATCTAGCGTCCTGCAGGTTTTGGCGCATTGGTGATCAATTCAACCGTGGGATCTTTTCCGTCCGAAAAGGTGATTTTGGCAACCTCGCGTCCGTTATTATAACAGGTAGCTATAAATGCCTGTGAGGCTGTTCCTGCTGCTGTTGATCCTCTTTGCGGCATAATCCTTTCGGCTGCTGTGCCTCTTTGTGCAGTTCCTGTCGCTGCTGCGGGCGACCCAGGCGCAGCTGTTGTCGCGGATGGCGTGGTTTTTACGTAACTATTAGAGGCTGTTAGGCAATCCTCGACGTTTTCGATGGCCGGGGGCTTAGAGGGTCTTTCACTCGATGTTGTCGGCATTGATACCGTGTTAAAAACGGATCTGCCATTCATCTGGATCACGACCCTGTCTGCATCAATCGTCTTGAGATCTACTTTTTTTGCCTCTTGTCCCGAGGCTTCTCCAACCAACAAAAGAGCACTTAGACCTGCTGCGGTCATGTATTCGGTTAATTTTCCCATAGGTTTTCCCATCCATAAAATACTTATATATGTAAATAATATATAATCTCAGTATAAGTCAAATCCTTCTTAGCTGAAACAGCGCTTCCTAATGACATCTTTCGTGACTAATTTGAATTATGGTTTGGATTCGAACTCTTAAACTACATTCTTTTCGGTCTTATAAGGTTGCGGAATTGGTAGATCTCAGGCCGGGACTAATAATCTTTTCCGGCCCTAACGGCGCGGGAAAGACCAATATCCTTGAGGCGGTCTCTCTTCTTTCACCCGGACGCGGCTTACGGGGAGCCAAACTTGCAGAAATCCAGAGAAAAGATGATGAGGCTCTTTGGGCTGTCGCTGCAGAGGTTCAAACAGCGCAGGAGGCCGTCCGGCTGGGTACCGGCCTTGATCCCGAGCGCATATCGGATAAAGAAAAGCGAATTGTGCGGGTGAACGGCAGGACAGCCAAAGGCCAGCATCTGCTCGCGGATTATCTTTCCATCGTCTGGCTGACGCCGCAAATGGACAGGCTTTTCCTTGAATCCTCGAGGGAGAGACGACGGTTTCTGGACCGGCTCGTGTTCGGGTTCGATCCCGGGCACTCCGGGCGGGTGGTCCGTTATGAGAATGCCGTTGCACAACGCTCACGTCTTTTGCGCGAGGGGCGCGGGGATCCTTCGTGGTTGTCCGCTCTGGAACAGCTTATTGCCGAGACCGGTACTGCGATTGCGGCTGCACGGCTGGATTTTGTCAACCGGCTTCAGTCCGCGTGTGGGGATTCGCGTCATGCGCCCTTTCCTCTGGTGCGGCTCAGTATTGCCGGGTTTTTGGAAGAGGTACTTCTTACTCATAAAGCATTGGAGGCTGAAGCCCTCTTTCGCGAACGGATGTTGGAGAGCCGTGAGCGCGATTCTGTGTCTGGCGGCATGAGGTCAGGGCCGCACAAGAGCGATATGAATGTCGTCTATTTTGAAAAGGATATGCCTGCCGCGCAATGCTCGACGGGGGAGCAGAAAGCTCTATTAACCGGAATCGTTCTTGCCCATGCGCGGGTGATTGCAGCGGAGCGCGGAGAGCCTCCCCTTCTTCTGTTGGATGAAGTGGCGGCCCATCTGGATGAAAGGCGACGAGAGGCCCTTTATGACATTCTGCATAGTCTTGGCGCACAAGTGTGGTTGACCGGAACGGATATTGGCTTGTTCGAGGGCGTAAAACAGCCCACCCAGTTCTTTCATGTTCAGGACTCTCACATCAAATCCTCTTTACCGTAAACGCTCCTGTTTTCCGGTTGATCGTTTTATGATCACTGGCTATAGTCGGCCACCATGCTTGGATTGCAATACGTCAAAATTACGCCTTCGATGCTGAAACTTGCCTGTTCGGTTGACGAGTTCAAAGGCGCGTGGACGGCTCTTGAAAATCATACTACTTCGCTGCAAATCCTTGGCGATGTATCCAATTTCGGCCGGAATTTAAAGGAGATTGCCGGCGTTTGGCAGGACAAGGTCATTGATGAGGAGATGGTGTGCAAGCTGCATGGTCTCTTTACCGGATCGAAAAAGGCGAGTTCTTACCGTGATGTCCCTCATCTCATGCGTGTCTATGCCAAGGATCAAGTGATTGGAGAACTGGATACGGCCAGCCCCGACGAAATCCGCGCCCTGATGCCCCGTCTGATCAAGTGGGTCGCCGAAGCGCTTGAGAAGGGCGACATTCACCCACTGTTCGTTATCGCCATTTTTACCGCTGTTTTCTTGCAGCTTTGTCCGTTCGAGGAGGGCAACCAGAAGCTGGCGCGGATTCTTGCGGTTCTGCTCCTGCTGAAGTGCGGCTATAGCTACGCCCCTTTCAGTTTGCTGGATCCGGTTTTTTCGGATAAGGCCGAGGAGTATTTTCATTCCCTGAAGCATACGCAGGAAACACTGGCCTCGGGCCGTGTGGATTGGGACCGCTGGATCGGGTTTTTCCTGGAAGTTCTCTGCGAGCAGAAGAATATTCTCCAGAAACGGCTGGAAAAAGGGCGACCGGAAATTGCCAATATGCCCTCGCTTTCCACCAAGGTTCTGCGTCTGTTCGACAAGCATGAGCGGATCAGTATGAAAGAGATTGAGAGACTTACGCGGGGAAAACGCTCGACGCTTAAGCTGAGACTTGGGGAGCTTGTCGAAGAAGGTTATCTCATGCGGCACGGAAAAGCCCGTGCAACGTGGTATTCACGCGTTTGAGGACATTCAATCATCTGCTTTTTTAAGATTTGTTCTCGCCGTTATCGGAATGGCCATTGCCGTTCCCGTTCCCGTTCTTGAGAAGTGAATCGGCCAGATCCTCGCCCGCTTTTTTGAGCGTATCCTGCGCTTCCTGTGTCAGTTTAGCATCTTCAGTCGGTGGAGCGGGTGGCTTGCTTGCCCCAAAGATGGCCGGTTTATTCGGTTGTTGCGTTTGCTGTACGGGAGGCGTTGCTGGGGGTGCAGATGCAGCGGGCGGTTCGGCTGGAAGTGTGGTCGTCGCTGGTGCCGCTGCAGGTTTGGCTCCACCAAAAATCGCGGGTTTTGCCGGGGTTTGGCCTTGTCCTGCGGGGCTCGCAGGAGGAGGCGCGGCGGGCGGCGCAGAGGGTGGTGCTACAGAGGGTGTGGCCGGGGTACCCCCGAAGATTGCAGGCTTTTCTGCTGGAGGTGAAGCAGGCGGCGCTGATGGAGGTGCTACGGGCGTCGTGGCTGGAGGCGTTGCTGCCTGAGTTTTGCCAAAGAAGGACATCGGGGCGGTTCCTGCAGCGGCTGTCGCCGGGGATGCTGAGCCTGCAGTTTCCGCTTGTTTGACGATTTCGGCCGGTTTTTGCGCGACCAGAGGCGGGGCCGCTTTCTGGACCACCTGACCGATGGGCGATCCGGCGGTGACAGGTGCTGCCGGCGCCGTTGTCGATGGCGGGGCTGTAGGTGGGGTTACGGGCGAGGTCGGACCGCCTCCGCCTCCAGAGCCTCCGCCGCCAGCGGGCGGTGTGCCCTTGTCGTCGGTCGCCGGGATCGGATGTTCGAGGGCGTGGATGCTGACGAGTGCCGCTATTCCTGCATCGACGGGGCTAATATTGGGTTTGAGGCTTTTCTTGTAGCCTTCGTTCATTGCGGCGATTTCCTTGCCGGTTTCGATGGCGACATCGGCGCGCATCGCGGTCCAACTTTTGTTCACCATAAGATCGCGCAGCTTGCGGATCGAGGTGGAATGTTTGACTACTTCCTCGTCGGGCGGCGGCAGGATCATGAAGCGTGTGACGCGCATGGCTTTTGCATGGCCGGGGTTGGAGTAGAAGATCGCACAATCGACGACGACATCGCCAAAGGTAATGACCGCCTGACCTTCACGGAAACCACGCAGTCCGTCATAGCTGGCGCGCGGGCGGAGCTGGACGCCGGCTTGCTTGGTGTCGTGATAGGCGCCGAATTCCGTGCCGCCGGCCATCTGGAAGCCCGAGACCTCCGTCACCATGGCGGAGCCCACGGTTTTTTCGAAGAAGTCCTTGGTTTCGGTTGGGTCTTCGAGCTTGCCGAAAATCTTGATGTTACAGTTACCGACAATCGAATTGGCTTCCTCGCGGACCCGCTTTTTCATTGCGGGCAAATCCTGACCGGAGAAGACGAGACAGAAGCCCAGCGAACGGGCCTGAGCGGCCATAACGGCCATCCCCTGCGCGGTATAGTAACCGACCTCGTCGAAGACGGTCATGAACGGGGTGGCGGAGTGGGTCGGTTTGTTCTCGATGACAGTTTCGCTTGATCCCTCCACTGTGGAGCCGAGGGTTGAGCCCATCATTCCCTTCATGGTCGCGGACACGATTTTACCGAGGTTTGCAACCTCGTCGCCGGATTTTTCAAGGGCCGGGATCAGAACGATGAGGATCCGGCGATTCAGGACCACGTCCACCATGTCCACGTCTGCGGCCTGCGTATCGAAGATGTAACCGTAATCGTCGCCCAAAGATTGCAGGGAGCGGGTAAACTGCATGGCCAGATAACCGTGCTGCTGGCTGGCCGTTTCCGTGTTGTATTGCGGCGTGTCGGGCCCGGGCGGCTTAACCTTTCCGTTATCGTCGTAGGCATCGTTGATAAAGCCCGGAAGGGTTTCCAGATATCCCTTCAGACCCGCACGCGTTATTGAAGGTACGGCTTCATCGCGTGACAGCTTGATGACGTTCGAGAGAGTGAGGTAGTCACGGATCGAGCGGACAGAGAGCGGGATGTCCTGATTGTCCCGCTTCCAGGTCAGGGCCGGCATGATGGAGCTGATGAGAGAGACCGCACGCTCTTTCCACATCGCGTTGTCGCCTTCGGCTTCCGGCATCAGGCTGACGAGCATGTTGACGAGATAGGAGGCGGATCCGCTGGAGAACGGGTTCATAGTGTTTGATGGAGCGCGGACGTCTGCGTTCCCCGTCATGTAGTTCAGAACCAGAAGGTCATCGTCGCGTCCGAAACGGCGAACAAGAGAAGACAGTGAGGACCAGAGGTCCGTATCGGCCTTACCGTCCACGTACACGAAACCAGAACTCCAAGCGAGGGCGTTGGTGACCATGGATTTCAGGCCTTCGGTCTTACCCGCGCCGGTGGTTCCGAGGTAGAGGATGTGGGTTCGGGCATCCGAGTTGGTGAACCAGACTTCCTCGTTGGTTTTCTCGACGTTTCCGAGATATAAAATTCCTTCAGCTTTTCCGGGTTTACCGTTGCGGCCGTTGTTAAAATCCTTGAATTTAGATCCCAGCGGCAATTTGAAGGCCAAACTTCTGTTACGACTACGCAGCCAGATCCAGTACAGGAACATGCAAGCGACAATCAGATCTCCGAAGGTCTGTGCCCAGTCGTTGATGTAAACCGCCATAGCTGCCATCATAAAAATGGCGGTTGAGTATGAAGGATTTGATAAACCGTCTGCTAAACGGACCGACAGCGGGCGTACATCCCGCAGGATGGCCTCGTGCTTATGTTCGTATTTTCTCTGGTCTAACGCCATTTTATCTTCTGTAGTATAAGTTGTATCTTATAAAAAATCATTATTGTCGTCGGCTCAAAAAATCGTCCGCTGATTGTGCTACGCCAGTCTCTGAGTTTGAGCCCGGTGATATTTTGGCTGACCTAATCATCATATCTGATGATTTGGGTATCGAGAGAGTCCAGGCTAAAACCAGAATGATAATCATGAGACCTGCTAAAACTACTCCGGCCTTACTGTTTCCACTATTTGACATCTGGCTTGAATTGGGTGTTCCGATTCCATTTGAACCGGAGGCTATATAGGAATGGTTGTTGTTCGAGCCGTGAATTAATTGAGGGCGGATTTTGCCGTGGCCAGTTTCGAGGGCTTGTGATGCAGCCATGAGGGCGTTAACTGCGGAATGACGGTCTTCGTAACAGGCAATGTCTATGGCTTCGTTTTTCTGATTTTTTAAACAAAGAGTAAATCTGTTGTTTTTCAAATCTTCGCGCACCTCTAATGCGGAAGATCTGTATTCCTCAAAATCCATTTGCCATACTACTGGGGAGCACGCATCAGGCAGCGAGAGAATAAGCTTCCCATCAACAACAGTTGCGTTCGAGGTTAGGGGATGGTTTTGCTTTTTTGCCATTTTCATTTTTTGCCTGTGTCTTCTTTGTCCATGATCCTGTTAAAATTAAGATTCCTAATGTTACTTAAATCGCTTTCTTTACACCTTTTTGCTTAGATTTACTGTAATCAAGGGACGGAATGGGTCTTGCCCGGTCGGACTTCATGTATTCTGTTATTGTACTTACAGCATCTTGGACTTTTGGCACCGGTATCGGGCGTTGGGTGAGTTTTTCGGCTTTATAATGCGCCATCGCTCCAAGAGCCTCCATATGAAAAGACTGGCGTCCCATGTTGTTCAGAGGATACCAGAGCGTACGGTCATGAGCGCGCAGCCAAATGAACTGTGACGGCGAGAGGACCCCTCCTTCTTCGCGGGCGTAGGCCAATCCCTTCATCAGTGCTGTGGTTTCGAAAGCGTGCTGATTAACCTGGGCAAGAGTTTTTCCTGCCAAATCCTTGTCCTTCAAAATGTTGGTTGCGTATTTAAAAAGCTTGCGGTCTTTCTTCATGTCCAAACCATTCTTGAACGACCAGCATTTAGCAAGCCGCCCCAGAATTTCGTCAGCATCCCCTCTTTTCCGTGCGGCCTTCATACAGAAAGCCGCCAAGAGCACTTGCTTGTAATCTTCAAGACTGTTCGGGCCCTTCCATCGTTCTCCAAGTTGTTTGATAAATGCTTCCTCTGCCTCTTCCTGATCGATTTTGCCATCGGGTATGGAAATGCGGTTAAATGCCAACCATTCCTCTGGCCCTAGGGCTTCGGCAAATAATGGGAGTTCGGCAGGAACAGGAGAGCCGGGCGGGCGGTTCGGCTGGTTAGAGGGGTTAAATTTTACGAATGGTGAGATTACGGGGAAGATATTTGCTTGCCTCTCAATCAACCCTTCGAGGTTAAATCTACGGCGATAGTGCGTCCGAGGGCCGAGGAACATACACCACATAGCGCCCAAGCCGAGCAGACTGACTAAAGGCATTCTCCAAGGTTGCATCGCCATCGCGTTAAAAAAAGACAGGTGTTTAAAACGCAGCTTGTCCTTTGGATATTCTGTAATTTTGTCAATCTTCTCGTGAAAATCGTGCGGTTTTCCGTTCCAAAAAATCTCATAGTCAGTATCCATAAACCAGGAGATCACCCAGACTTCTGCATAGCGAATCCAGCGGACCATTTCGCGGACCTCTCCTTGGAAGAAGTACCAGAATATCCAGATCAGAACGCCAAAAATAAACAGCATGATCGTCCAGCCGATCGCGCTGTCGTGGAGGGAATCCTGATTTTGTTGTCCACCAGCCAATTTAGAAGCCCAACCTGTCTAATTATTAACGCTTAGTGCTAAACATTAAGATGTAAAATAACAGAAAAAACCAGAAAAAACCAATAGGGGCATAAAAAAAACTGCCTTTTGGGCGTTTTGTGTCTTATGCCTATGTAAAATCTGCAAAAACGCTTGAATAGTTGCCCAAGGTTTTGCTACATCTTACGCGCCTTGGCCTTAATAATTTCTTATGGCCAGCAATATTAGAGAATCTTTGTTTTGGGCCGGCGTAGCACAGCGGTAGTGCAGTCGATTTGTAATCGAAAGGTCGGGAGTTCAATCCTCTCCGCCGGCACCATTTTTTAATAATATTATCTAGGCCAGCCCCATAAATTTAATGGCTAAATTTCAAGATCATTAGTGGCAAGAGGCTTCGTTGATATTTTGCGGGGAGGAGAAATACTTTCAAAAGCCGGTAGTATGCTCGCAAAGTATGTTTGATTGAGAACTTCTGTCTGAGCTTCGCTGGCGTTAACAAGTGAAGGTTGGGGGGCGTCTTGCCTAGCTTTCTTTGCGCCTATGGCGACGGCATAATGTGCTGATTGGCTGTGGCTAAGTCCTCGAAGTGTAGCATCAATGAAAGCTGCAGTGCTGACGTCACCAGATCCAAGTTGTCCAATGGGAGCTCCAATTTTTGGAACGGGAATTTCTTCAATAGTGTTCGCTGTAATCAAGATAGCCGGGAGGTGGCCGCGCGTGATGAGGGCGACAGGTTCAGGGGATGAAGGCATATCATTATTGAAGAGCACATCCTCACTTAAAGCTTTTTGTATATTTTCAGTGACTCTAAGCATTTGCGAATCGGAGATAGGGCGTTGGACATCTTTCATGCCGTAGGTCCGGCAAAATTCCAGATCATTTCCTACAATAACATTGGCGCTTTTGATCAGGTTTTTGAAAGTTTCTGCGTCATGAGGCCCATATTTAGCATGGGAAGGCAAAGCCAGAATTAATTCTTTTTTGTATTTCCACCGCAAGCGGAGAATTTCGTCAGTAAGAGTTTGCCCGAATTTTTCAGTTATAGATCCTGGAAGATATACGATGTCGGCTTTAGCGATGCTTGATTCCAAAAGAGTAGGATTTTCTTCAAGTGCTTTTTGTAAAGCTTGCGTTTCAGTGCCGGGGTAGGTCGCTATGATTTCGCGTCCACCGGTTTTTATAATGTGCGAGACAGATGTTTCTACAAGCGCATCGTTGGTCGAAGAAGGAACAAGAATGTTTATGCCCAGTCCACTAAACTTTTTACGAATCATTGCTCCATGCGGATCTGATCCTGTCACGCCAAGAAAATCTATGTTGACTTCACCGCCGGGTTGCAAGCTCTTAAGAGTTTGCATGGTAACAACAGTAGCGCCTCCAATCGTTTTGGGATGGGCATCTTTTAATCGTTTGCTGAGTTCTTGGTGCGTTTCCCGGCTAATGCTGACACGATCGCCCGGCTGCCAACCATTTTTTGTAACAATGTCATTGACCTCGTCTTGCTCATAGAAGACATCGGCCAGAAGAAAATCTAAAGCGAATAGTTTTTTCCCAAGATGACCATTTGAAAAAGAAATATCTGTAACGTTCGACAGTGATGGAGTTTTTGGTTTCGAGAGACCGCGTTTGGATACGTCATAAGGGCCGATAATCATTTTAGAATCTTCGGTCATATGGAGTTTTTCAAGAGTTTGTTGGTCAAGAAAGTCTGAAGGTTTGATTTCGATCGTGTACGGTCCCATATTGGCAACTATGAGAACAGTCTGTTCTTCAGTTGATCGTGTAAAAGCAAAGAGCTCATCATTGATGTTCAATACTTTCGTGTCTCCGATGCGCAATGCGGGACTGTTTTGCCTTTCGGCAATCAAAGAGCGGGTGAAATTAAGCATAGAGCCGCGCTCAGCTTCTTCAATATTGACGGCACGTGCGGCATAACTTTCGGGCATCGGCAGATAGGGTGTGTCGGATCCTGAAAAACCGGCATTCTTAAGTCTGTGGTCCCAAGGTATGGGACATCTTGCGATATCACGACACCTAGAATCTAATAGATCCTGCATTTTGTCATAGGGTATATCTTCGGGGATGCGAGCATCTGGTAATCCAAGTTCTTCTCCCTGATACATGCAAACGGATCCGGGGAGAGAAAAATTTATGGTCATTAGTTGTTTAAGGATGGTTGTGCGCAAGTCTTCAGGAGCATCAGGCGGTAACATGCGCGAAGAGGCGCGGGAGAAGTCATGATTACTCAAAACGTTGCAGATTGATCCGTCAGGGAAGTGTTGAAGGCTGCTGTTGAGCTTATCTCTCATTTCACGGGCGGAAGGGTAACGCCAAAATTGCATTTCTGTGTAACACATATCCAGGCCGGTTTTCGGGGCTATATAAGTAGAGGCGATTTCCATCGAACCTAAACCCCCATTCTTGCCTGCTATAGCTTCTCCGATAGCCGTTCTTTTTCCGAGGCCACGTGCCTCGTAACTGTCGAAAAGCTTACGTATGCGCCTTACATAATCAACTGTTTGAGGCTGACAGATACTATGCTCAAAGTATTGAGCATTCCAAGCATCTGAATTCCACATCCATGGGTTATCGCGAAGTTGTGGGTCATAATTCGCATAGGGAAGAGCGTCTAGGCGTAATCCAGAAACACCTTTATCAAGCCAAATTTTCATCTCGCCAAGAATTGCTTCTTGCACATGTTTCTGATTG
This sequence comes from Alphaproteobacteria bacterium, assembly GCA_016699735.1. Classification (NCBI taxonomy): domain Bacteria; kingdom Pseudomonadati; phylum Pseudomonadota; class Alphaproteobacteria; species Alphaproteobacteria bacterium. Next base: position 222,213 of record CP065008.1, on the reverse strand, counting down.
GCATTTAGTGCGGGTTGGCTGTTGTTGAAATGGTGCAGGTAAAATTCTTGCCGTTTGTCGTCATATGTCCACGCAGGACCACCAAAGACAGATTTCCAGTTGTTGGGAGGAATGGGTTTTCCGTCAACGAGGATAAGATTGCCCACAGTATCTTTTTTACCCGGTGACCAGACATAACGATCTTCGTATACCGGTTCACGATTTCTGCTCTTTTCAAACCATTCGTGTTCATTGGAAGTGTGGCACATTACAAAGTCGGTGTAGACACGGATGCCTCTGGATTGAGCTTCTTTGATGAGAACATCAAAATCTTCCATGGTTCCAAATTTTTGGCCAATTTGCCTATAATCGCTTATGGCATACCCTCCGTCCCCTTTGGGACCGTCTGGAGATTTAAAAAAGGGAGAAATCCATATTGCGTCCACTTGTAGGCTTTTGATGTAGTCAAGTCTTTGTGTTATACCTTTCAGGTCGCCGTGTCCGTCACCATTTGCGTCCATGAAAGAAGCAGGATAAATCTGATAAATTATCTCTGAAGGACGATTGACCATTTTATTTCTTTTTAATTCCCATAAAAGCAACTTAAAGAATGTTATGGGATTTTTTTAAGTAGGTCAAGAAATCCTAAAGATTTACGGGCCTTACCAAATAATTTAGGGCGTCTGTATAGTGGTGAGGAGAGCTGTTTATCTTGAATTTAGGCGCATCTGTTGATTTGGAAGCATTGGCAAATACTACTTTGTTCTGGGAACAAGCATCACAAGAGCTGCGCTAAACTGGGGTATCCGTCCGGTTTCTCCGCTGCCTGAAATGTATGAAGAAGCAAAGTATTTGCTAGAGAATCATGAACTGGACGTTCCCTTGGGCTTGCGGCGCAACGGGGTAGGCAACGATTCCGAGCATGATGGGCTTCATGCTGGTGTGCCCTGATTTTCTGCCTTTTGCTTAAGGTCTTGCGCCGAAGACTGCGGCCTTATATTCTTACAGTCAGGGTGACGAAGGAGCTTTCCCATGGCAGATGAAGATGAAGCGTTAGTCGGTTTGGTTGAAGCGAACAGGGACCGGGCGAAGTTTTCCGGGCACGGAAAGGCTTTGGGAGCCGCCGGATACCGCGTTGCCAGTGATCATCCCGAGAATTGCGAGTTTCTGGGGCATCCGGGCCAAAGCATTGCCATTTCACCTCCTGTTGGCGGTTTTGAGAGCATCCTGATCGGGGCGGCGTGGAATAACGTCGTGGTTGAGGAGTCCGGCGTTCTCGGGCGCTGGTTCAAGAAAGTCCGCAAAATCGGGGTCGATCTTGATATCGGGTGCCTTTATGAGCTGAAGAATGGGAAACGTGGCGCGATCCAGCCTTTCGGAGAGAAATTCGGCGATTTTGAAGGTCCGCCCTATATTGCTCTCTCGGAAGATGAGCGGACCGGGGACCGTGAGGGGCATGATGAGTATCTCCTGATCAACGGTCATAAATGGAACGAGATCAAACGCATTCTTGTCTATATCTACATCTACAAGGGCGTACCCAACTGGTCGGTGATCAAGCCGCAGGTCGTGATTGATGTGCCCGGCGAGAACGATCTCTATGTGACGTTGGATGTTTACGACGATAGTTTGGCTGTTTGCGCGGTGGGGGAGCTTGAGAATGTGCGCGGCGGGATCAGACTGACCAACCGCACCGAGTTTTTTCCCGGCCATGAGGAACTGGACCGGGCTTACGGATTCGGCCTTGACTGGGGCGATGGCAGCAAACCGCCTGCATAGATATTACTCAATTCTCCATGGTTGAAATTAATCCTTACGAAGCTGTCCTCCTTTCCTTCGGGGCTTTGGTTTTCGGGATTTTCCTGCTTGTGCGCGGCGGCGGATGGACGATCGACTCCGCTGTCCATATTGCGACCCAGCGCGGTCTTTCCCCAATGTTTGTCGGGTTTGTGATTGTCGGGTTCGGGACGTCGTTGCCTGAATTGATCGTTTCCCTTCTGGCCAATCTTCAGGGCTCCGCAGGAATAGCCCTAGGTAACGTCATCGGGTCAAATATCGCCAATATCCTCCTTATTCTTGGACTCAGCGCGGCGATCGCTCCCCTGGTGGCTCAACGTTCCGTTTCTTTGTCTCGTGATCTTGTTGTTATGGTTTTATCTACTTTCTGGCTGGGCTGGCTGTTGAATAGCGGAGGGATAGGTCGTTGGTCGGGCTTTTTGATGATATTTTTCTTATTGGTTTACGTGGGCTTGCAATTCTTTCAGGCCAAAAGGGATCAGGCGCATGAGCCCAGGCTTGATCTCTTTAAGTTCGACAGCGATGTGGCGGCGCTGTTTTTTCTGGTTTGCGGCCTGCTTAGCATTGCTGCCGGAGCGGAGTTTCTGGTTAAGGGGGCCAAGACTCTGGCGGTTATTTTGTCCATTCCCGAATCCGTCATTGCCTTGAGCATCGTGGCGGTCGGGACGTCTTTGCCTGAATTGACCACCAGCATTATTGCCAGTCGGCGTGGCCAGACCGATCTGGTCATCGGGAACGTGATCGGCTCAAATGTCTTTAATATCCTGATGATTCTTGGTATTACCGGGTTTATGGTTCCCGTTTCTCCGGGAACTTTTCCACCGCAACTGGCTGCCTTTGACGTCTGGTTTGCGCTTGTTGTTGCCTTGGTTTTTGCCGCTCTTTTGTTTACGTCTGGTAAAATTACCCAATTTTGCGGGTTTTTGTTTTGTTTGATGTATGTTGTTTATAATATATACATCTATACAGCTCATCTTTAGCCTTTGGCACATCTTGAGCATGGAACGATGAACTTTTTTCAGGATACGGACCCATGACCGACATTTTCGATCCGAACCAGTATAAAGAAGTCAAAATCGAGATTAACCAGAACAAGATGAGTAAGGGCGACGAGCTTAATCTCGCCGCCAAGGATCCGACTCTGCAACGGATACATATCGGTGTGGGCTGGGACCAGAACCAGTTCGACACAGAACCCCTGGACATGGATATTAGCTGCTTTATGCTGGATCGGAAGGGCAAGACGCGCGTCAACGAGGATTTCGTTTTTTACAATAATTATGAGGGATCAGATAAGGCGGTCATTCACGGCGGGGATAACCGGAGCGGCGCGGGGGACGGCGATGATGAATCCATGCTTGTTCATCTGCCCTTTGTACATTTCGATATTGTGCAGCTGATGTTTGTGCTTTCGATTTATAAGGGCGAGGAAAAGGGGCAGGGCTTAAAGAAAATGCGTAATGCCTATTTCCGCTTGGTTAATAGCGACACGAATATCGAGATTGTCCGCTACGATCTTATGAAAGATACGGAAGAGCGTGATGAAACAGCTATGCTAGTTGGTGTCCTGAACCGGGAGGGGCCGAAGTGGCATTTCGTGGCTCTGGGCGAGTGTATCGAGGGCGGTTTGCAGAAGATTGCCGAGGGGTACGATATCATCGTTGGCAGCGCCTGAGGATTATCTCTTCATCCCGAGGAGTTGTCCCGGCTTAATTTTCGGGGCTTTGCGCCCCACACGGCCGCGCTTTCCGCCACCGGCACGGCCTGAGTCGTACATTTCCGTGTCGATGAGCTTTTCGATATCGGGCAGCTCGTTCATCTGGATGGCCTCGATGCAGGATCTGAAAAAGTTGCAGCCCTTTTCCTCCCAGCTATGGACTTCGTTGACATAGCTTTCGCCGTTGATGGTCAGGAAGACCGGGTTCCATTTGCCTTCCCTTGTCGGGATAACCCTCATGTGCAGGATTTGCTGGAGACGGCCGTGGGAGGAGAGGCCGCCGGACGATCCACTGCCTTTGTCTTCTTCGCCCTCTTTCTCGTCGTGCAGAAACTGGATTTCAGCCTGTACGTCTTCCTCGCCCGGGCCCATGCGGACCTCGGCGCTGCAGGTAATTCCTTTTTCTGCATCGTACAAAAACCAGGGCCGGGTTTCATAGGCCGAAAGAATATAATCCACCCCTAGTTTTTCCATAAGTTCTTTTAATTCGACCCTCATGGCCCTTTTCGCTTCTTTCTGATGCCCTCAATCTACACAAAAAAACCCTTTTGTGCATGAAATTCTTGGGTTTGTTAAATATTTGTTGAAGGAAATCAGGTAAAAGATAAAGAGGGTCTGTTTTTATTAAAAAAGTGTTACTTTGAGACTTGGGGTTAAATAAGGTTTTCTGCGTCTATATCAACAGGTTGTCACCGTTATGTTTGGAAAGCCTAACCTCATCCGGCGCCCATACTTTCTGGCCGCTATTTTCGCCAGTTTTTTGGCTTTTGCGCTCGATTCATTCGGCTCGGCTGCTTATGCTCAGGAGCCTGTACAGGAAAGCAGTGTCGAGATCAAGGCTCGTCCGGTCGATACGAAAACGCTCGTTTCCGGTCCTTACAAAATCAGTTTATGGGGGGTCGATGCCGTTGCTACCGGAAATCCGGTTTTTGAGCTTCAGGCGCGTTCAGTTCTTGAGGAGAAGATTGCCCAGAAACCCATAGAGTGCGTTATTAAAATCCGCAATCAAAACGATATCAGCGCCCAGTGCGTCAATCATGCTGAGGAAGATTTAAGCCTTTATATGCTTCAGCAAGGTTACGTCGTGGTCAACCGTGAGCTTGTCTATGGCTCTATTTACGAAAATCCCTATATTGAGGCTGAAAAGAGCGCCCAGCGCCAGAGCAAGGGCTTATGGTCTTTGAACCATGAGAAGGGTTCCGGCAGCCGTTTTGAGAACGATAATCCATTCATTCTCGGGGGTGTGATTTTTGTCGGGCTTGTTCTGGCTGCTTTGGCTGCGATTACCTTTTATATCATGCGCGGGTTCCGGAATGTCGTGGAAGTCCAGAACCAGAGTATGGATCTGGCGACCAAAGAGCGTGTGTTGCGCGAAAAGGAGAAGTTCGTTATTGCCAGCATGATCGATGCGGAAATCAAGACCAACAAGACGAAAATTGAAGCCTACCTTCTGATGTATGATGAAATGCTCAAGGATCTCAAAAATAAAAGCAAGGAACCGAAGTATAAAAAAACAGGCGATATCATCCAGAAGCAGCCGGCGCTGAGCCGCTCGGTTTTTGATGGCAATACTCATAAGCTCGACTTGCTGGGGCAGCATACGGCCAGCGATATCATTCATTATTATGCCCGGATCAAAACGGTTCCGGATTATATGGAGATCGAACCCGATGCGCCTGTCAACGAGGTGATCGGGATCGTCGATGCCGCGGTTGATGGGGCACGCAAGATCGATTCGATTTCAGACAAGCTTCTCGACAAATTTGCCTCGATGCTGCTGGTGCAGGATAACTAATCCGATAGGTTTTCTGCTGCGATAATTTTTGCGCGGGCCAGCCCTTTTTTCCTGAATCTTATCTGTACGTTCTGGTTTTGGGTTAGGTTTTGAGCGTCTTTGATGATTGTTTGTTCTTCGGAGAATACGACTGCGAATCCCCTTTCCAGAATGTTTTCAAAGGACAATAATTCAAGTTTTTCTGACGCTTTTTCGAGCGTACGTTCTTTTCTTTCCAAAATCAGTTTGGCGGTGGATGTCAGGCGCATATTCCATTTTTCCAGAATGCTTTTTCCTGTAGTGATTTTCCCGAGAGGCGGGATGAGTGAAGCTGTTTTCTTTGTGAGCAAGGTTTCTTTTCTTGAGAGAAGGTGGGTGAAGGTCTTGCCAAAATTATCTGAAGCATATCTGAGCGATTCACGTTTTGAATCAACCAATTTTTGCGGATGAACCAGACGTACGGAGGCTTTTTCCAGTCTGCTCTGGCGCAAATTGACGGATTCGCGGAACAAAACATTCATTTTATGGATAATATGGTCGGTTTTCTGGATTTTCAGGTCCAGAATCCGTTCCGGTGTGCCCAGACGGGCCTCATAGCTGTTTATTTTATGGCGATTTTCCGAGAGTAGGCGTGTGACCGCATTGATCAGGCGCTTTTCGTCGTCGCGGACCTGTGCGAGGAGGTTCAATCTTACCGGAACCGCCATCTCGGCGGCTCCGGTCGGGGTTGGGGCGCGCAGATCTGAGGCAAAATCAATCAGGGTTGTGTCTGTTTCGTGTCCGATGGCGGAGATGATCGGTATGGCGCTTTCGGCGGCGGCCCGCACCACCGCTTCCTCGTTAAAGGGCATCAAATCTTCGAGTGATCCGCCGCCGCGGGCGATGATCAGAACATCCGGGCGTTTTCCCGTTTCGGGTTTGAGTGCGTTAAAACCCCTGATGGCTTGTTCGACCTGCCTTGCGGCGCTTTCACCTTGCACCATCACGGGCCAAACCAGCACGCGGCGAGGAAAGCGGTCGGCGAGGCGATGAAGGATGTCGCGGATGACCGCTCCGGTCGGTGAAGTCACCACGCCGATAATCTCAGGCAGGAAGGGAATCGGTTTTTTCAGGGCTGAGTCGAAAAGGCCTTCGGCGGCGAGTTTTTTACGGCGTTCCTCAAGCATTTTAAGCAGAGCGCCTTCCCCGGCCAGTTCCATCGATTCGATCACGAGCTGGTAGCTGGAGCGGGGGGCGTAGGTGGTGATCCGGCCGGTGCAGATGACTTCCAGGCCTTCTTCCGGTTTGATCGACAGGCGGGGGATGGTTCCCTTCCAGCACACGGCGTCGATCACCGAGTCGCTATCTTTAAGGGTGGTGTAGAGATGACCGGATGAGGGTCTTGTCACTTTTGATAGTTCACCGCGTACACGTACACGGCCGTAGTTCTCTTCCAGGGTTCTTTTCAAAGACTGTGCGAGTTCGGTTACGGAAAATTCCGGGATGTTGGTTCTGGGTTGCGATCCTGTGCTCATCTGGCGATATTAATTCAGAAAGTGGGGAAAGCAAACTTTTTGCATGGTATATTCGGACATGGTCTTTTCCTTTTCTACTTTTCTCACTCAGGACGAAGGCGAGAGCCTTAAGGCGCTTCATGCGGCGTTGCCGTGGGCGGAGAATCGTGTGCAGGCGGTGGGGCAGAGGGCGGCTTCGTTTGTTGATGTGATCCGTTCAGGCAAGGGATCGGGAAGCCTTCTTGAGAGCTTCTTACAGGATTTTGCGCTCGATACCGAAGAGGGGCTGGCGATGATGACGCTGGCCGAGGCTTTGTTGCGTATACCCGACAAGGCGACGGCGAATGCGCTGATCCGCGATAAGGTGCGGGCGGCGGACTGGCTGAGCCGACAGGGGCAATCCAAGGACTGGCTGACGCGGGCGGCGGGGCTGGGGATGAGTCTCAGCCGCCGGACGCTGGACGGTGTTTTTGCCCGGCTGGGTGAACCTCTCGTGCGCGAGGCGATGATGCGGGCGATGCACGTGATGGGCAAACAATTTGTTCTGGGTACCGGATTGGCGGAGGCGCTGGAGGCTGCGAAAAGTTACGAGGCAAGGGGCTATCGGCTTTCTTATGACGTTCTGGGCGAGGGGGCGCGGGATGAGCGTACGGCCTTGCGGTATCTTGATTCTTATGCAGAGGCCTTTGAATCTATCGGCGCAGTTTGCCGGGCGAAAAGTCTTCCGGCCTCTTTGCGGCCCAGTGTTTCGGTCAAACTCTCTGCGCTTTATCCGCGTTATGAAGTGTCTCAGGAAGATTACTGCGTTCCGGTCCTGATCGAGCGGCTCGGGCTTTTGGCGTCGAAGGCGGCCAGTTATGATCTCAGCCTGACGATCGATGCCGAGGAGGCGGCGCGGCTCGATCTTTCGATCAAGATTTTCGAAGGCGTCTTGAAGCGGAGCGATCTTTCGGGTTGGACTGGGTTTGGGCTGGCGGTACAGGCCTATCAAAAACGGGCGCTGCCGCTCGTCAATTATTTGGTCGAAAACGGGCAAGCATACGGGCAAAAAATCCAGATCAGGCTTGTGAAAGGCGCCTATTGGGATTCGGAAATCAAGAAAGCGCAAATGGGCGGGTTCGAGGGGTATCCCGTTTATACGCGCAAGTGTAATACGGATGTTTCCTATCTGGCGTGTGCGTACACCCTGCTGAAAAACAAAGACCGGATTTTTCCGATGTTTGCCACACACAACGCCCATAGTGTTGCGGCTGTTCTGGAGATGGCGAAGGCTGAAGGCGCCGATCCCTCGGGCGATTTCGAGTTGCAGAAACTGTTCGGTATGGGCGATGGTTTGTTCGATCATCTTCTTGAGCGGAAGCTGGCTCGGGCGAGTATTTACGCGCCGATCGGCCCGCATGAGGATTTGCTTCCCTATCTCGTGCGGCGGCTGCTGGAGAACGGGGCGAATTCTTCGTTCGTCAAGCGGGTGATGGATAAGAGTTTTCAGGCTGAAGACCTCGTTCGGGATCCTGTTCTTGAATCCCGCGTCCATCCTTACAAGATGCATCCGAAAATTCCTTTGCCGGAGGATTTGTTTGCGGATCGCCGCAACTCTGCGGGGCTTGATCTGAACGATCCGCGAAGTTCGGCCCCGGTTGTGGCTTTCGTCAAGAATTACCGCAAGGATTTTATCGCGCAATCGCTTGTGGACGGTCAGCGCGTTGATCCGAAGGCTTCGGGTCTGATTGCGCGATCTTTCGTTTCTGCCCGGGAGGGTTTCCGGCGGTGGTCGAAAACGGATGCTGGAGGACGTGCTGCGGCGCTTGAAAAGTTTGCCGATCTGTTGGAGGCGCAGCGAGACGAATTTATGGCGCTGTGTGTGCTTGAGGCCGGAAAAACACTGCCTGATGCGGTCGCTGAAATCCGCGAGGCCTTAGATTTCTGCCGTTATTACGCGCAGGAGGCGCGGAAGAATTTTTCTGCTGGCGGCGTTCTTTTGCCCGGATACACGGGCGAGAGCAACAGGCTGCTCTTGCAGGGGCGCGGTGTTTTCGTCTGTATCAGCCCGTGGAATTTTCCTCTGGCGATTTTTACCGGGCAGGTCGTGGCGGCACTGGCTGCCGGAAATTCCGTCATCGCCAAGCCCGCTGAGCAGACGCCCTTCATCGCGTTGAGAGCGGTCGAGCTTTTGCACCGGGCGGGCGTTCCCGCCGATGCCGTTCATCTTATTGCGGGGGATGGGTCTATCGGGGCGGAGATTGTCCGTCACCCGGACGTTGCAGGTGTGGCCTTTACCGGATCAACGCAGGCGGCGAAGTCCATCCAGAGGGCTTTGGCCGATAAGGATGGGCCGATCGTGCCTCTGATCGCCGAGACGGGCGGGCAAAACGCGATGATCGTTGATTCGAGTGCGCTGCTGGAGCAGGTGGCGGATGATGTGCTGCTTAGCGCCTTCGGGTCTGCGGGGCAGCGTTGTTCGGCGCTGCGGGTTCTGTTTCTTCAGGAGGAGATCGCGGATAAATTTCTGGAGATTCTCTGCGGGGCCATGCAGATGCTGAGGGTCGGTTTGCCCGAGAATCTTTCCACCGATATCGGGCCGGTCATTGATCAGGAGGCGCTCTCACGGTTGAGGGCGCATGAAGAATTTCTGGCACGTACGGGGCAGATGATTGCCCGTGCAACTTTGAATTCTGAATTGACTCAACGCGGCTTTTTCTTTGCTCCTGCGGCTTATGAAATCACCGATATTGACCAATTAAAGGATGAGATTTTCGGACCCATCCTTCATGTCATCCGTTACAAAGCAGAGAGCCGTGAGGTGCTCGTCGAGCAAATTAACAAGCTCGGCTACGGGCTGACCTTCGGTGTTCAAAGCCGCATCGGCAGTGTGCAGAAAGAGCTGGCGGAGGGAATTGATGCCGGGAATGTTTACATCAACCGTTCGATGATCGGGGCGGTGGTTGGGGTGCAGCCGTTCGGCGGCATGGGGCTTTCGGGCACAGGGCCGAAAGCGGGCGGACCGCATTATCTGCGGGCTTTCGCTCATGAAAAGGTTATTTCCGTCAATACGACCGCTGCAGGGGGCAACGCGTCTCTTGTCTCTTTGGGCGAAGGGGACTAAAACAGAAAAAAGAGAGGCGGAGCATGAAGATATTACTGGTCGGATCGGGCGGACGCGAACACGCGCTGGCGTGGCGGCTGAAAAACTCCAAGAGCTGCGGGATGCTTTACTGTGCCCCGGGCAATCCCGGGATTGCGGACAGCGCTCAGCTTGTCGATCTCAAGGCCGATGATCTTGACGGGCTGACTCGGTTTGCCGTGCAGAATAAAATCGATCTGGTTGTCGTCGGGCCCGAAGGGCCGCTGGTTGCGGGGCTGGCCGACCGTTTGCGCGGCGCGGGCATTTCCGTGTTCGGGCCGAGCGCGGCGGCGGCACGGATCGAAGGCTCCAAAGGGTTCATGAAGGATTTGTGCAAAAAGTACGCTATTCCGACTGCCGCGTACGGGCGTTTTTCTGACATCAAATCGGCCCGATCTTTCATCGAGGAAATGGATACCCCGATCGTCGTCAAGGCGGACGGGCTGGCCGCGGGCAAGGGCGTGGTGATCTGCGCGACAAGCGAGGAGGCCTTGCGCGAGGCGCGGGATATGCTCGAGGGCGGTGCGTTTGGGGATGCGGGCAAGGAAATCGTTGTCGAGGAGTTTCTTGGGGGCGAGGAGGTGAGCTATTTCGCCTTGTCGGATGGGTTGACCATCCTCCCGCTTACGTCCGCACAGGATCACAAACGGGTGGGCGACGGCGATACCGGACCGAACACCGGGGGCATGGGTGCATATTCCCCCGCGCATTTCATGACCGAGGAGTTGGAGCACCAGATCCTGACGACCATCATCGAACCGACGATTGCGGGGATGGCGGCGGAAGGCTGTCCGTTTACCGGGGTTCTGTTCGCGGGGTTAATGGTCAAGGACGGGGTTGCGAAATTATTGGAACATAACTGCCGATTCGGGGATCCCGAGTGTCAGACGCTGATGATGCGGCTTCAGGGTGATTTTGCGAAAATCCTGAAGGCGGCTGCGGACGGGCAGCTTAATACAGCTAAAAAGGATTTAAGCTGGTCTTCGCAACAAGCTTTGTGTGTCGTGATGGCCGCCAAGGGTTATCCAGGAAGTTTTCAGAAAGGTACGCCGATCCGGGGTCTTGAGTTTTTGCCTGCTGACCCTGATGCCAAAGTTTTTCATGCCGGAACGGCTTCGGGTTCCAGCGGGGCCGTTTTGAGCAATGGCGGGCGGGTTTTGGGCGTTACGGCGCGGGCGGATACTCTTGCGGAAGCTCAGAAGAAAGCCTATCAGGTGGTAGACAGGATTGACTGGCCGGAGGGGTTCTGCCGCCGCGATATCGGCTGGCGGGCGCTGAAGGCCAAGCGAGAAGAAGCGGCATAAAAAGGAGGTTGGGGCATGGTCTGGCACGTTGTGCAAATCAACTGCGATGCGATCGTTGATGACCGTACGTTTCATCAGGAGTTCGCGGCGGCGTTCGGGTTTCCGAAGGATTATCCCGGGACACGGGAGGCGTGGATGCTTCTTCTTGTCAAGCTGGACGATGCGAGTAACCGTGTGACTGAAGTTTACTGCGATGTCGGAGAAGTTGTTACGGTCGAGCTTTTGAATGTCGCGTCCTTTGCCAAGCGTTGTCCCGAAGAGTTTACCCTTTGCGTCGAGGGGATTTCGTATATCAACTGGGCGCGGCTGGAAGAGGGGATGAAGCCTATTCTGGCGCTGGCCTTCTATGGGATGCAGACGTACGATCTCAGCAATTTCTAAGTTTTGTCTCTTTTGCTGCGGAAAAAATCTTTCAAGAGTTTACCGCTTTCTTCCTGCAGAAGGCCGTGTGCTGTTTTTGGTCTGTGATGGCAGGTGGGCTGTTCGTAGAATTTTGCTCCATGGATTATTCCACCGCCCTTAGGATCGGTGGCTGCGAAAGTCACCCGTCCGATCCTTGCAAAACTGATGGCTGCCGCACACATCGCGCAAGGTTCAAGGGTGACGTACAGGTCATAGTCGGGTAGACGCTGAACGCCGATTTTCCGGCACATTTCGCGAATGACAAGAACTTCGGCGTGCGCTGTGGGGTCAGATTCTGCGATGGTGCGGTTTCCTGCCCGAGCGGTTATTGTTTTTGTGTTGTTATCGACAATCACTGCACCGACTGGCACTTCATCCCGCTCTGCGGCTTTTTTCGCCTCTTCCATCGCTGCCTGCATACAGGTAAGGTCAAAGTTATCAAAGGGTTCTGTCATGGGTGATGATTCTAAACAACTAACAGACGGCAAGCCAGAACGAATTGCCAAAAGGTTGGCGCGAGCGGGCTTGTGTTCGCGCCGTGATGCCGAACGCTGGATCCTCGATGGACGCGTACAAGTGAACGGGGCGATTATTTCCTCTCCGGCTCTCAATGTTGGCGCTCAGGATAAAATCGTGGTTGATGGGAAGGTTCTCAATGAGAAGGAAACTGTACGTCTTTTTCTTTACCATAAACCTTCCGGGCTTGTGACCTCCCATAAGGATGAAAAGGGCCGATCAACTGTTTTCGATCGCCTGCCAACGGGATTGCCGCGACTGGTCAGTGTCGGGCGCCTTGACCTGACTACTGAAGGTTTGCTTCTTCTGACAAATGACGGGGAGTTGTCCCGTTATCTTGAATTGCCGTCTACCGGATGGAAACGCAAATACCGTGTACGCGTTTTCGGTTCCGTAAGTCCTCACGCTCTTGAAAAGCTCGGAAAGGGCATGAGTGTTGATGGTGTCAAGTATGCTCCCATAGAGGCTTCAGTCGATACCACGCAGCAGGATCGAACCGGTAAGGCGAATACATGGCTTCATGTTTCTCTCCGGGAAGGAAAAAACAGGGAAATCAGAAAGGTGATGGAGGCTCTCGGGCTTACGGTCAACCGTCTGATCCGCACTGATTACGGTCCTTTTTCTCTTGGCAAGCTTCCTGAGGGCGAAGTTCTGGAAGTTGACTCCAAGGTTCTGCGGCATCAGGTCATAAAATTTTTTGAAGGAAGGCCGGATGAAGTGCCTCCTCCCAAAAAGGCCCGTCAAAAGAGGTAAGTCGTGCGGATTGTTTCCGGCAAATATGGAGGGCGAAAAATCGAGGTTCCCAAGGGGGATTCGATCCGTCCGACCTCCGATAAGGTGCGCGGCGCCGTTTTCAATATTCTCGTAAGCCGGGGCGCCGTTTCGGGGACGAATGTCCTCGATGCGTTCTGCGGGACCGGGGCGATGGGGCTTGAGGCGTTGTCGCGGGGGGCGGATTATTGTGTGTTTATGGATATTCATAAACCGTCTCTCGACGTCACGCGGCGGAATATCAAGAACCTCGGGGGCGATGCGATGTCCCAAATCCTTCAAAAAAATGCCGTGAAGCCGGGGCATAGGCCAGAAAGTCTGAAGCCTGCCGATCTGGTTATACTCGATCCGCCTTATAAAAAAAGTCTTCTTGTTCCGGCGCTTGAAGCCCTGCTAGAGGGCGGATGGTTTTCCCGTAACGCGCTTATAGTTTGCGAAACGGAGAAGGCGTACAACGGGGGTTTTCCGGCTGCCTTTAGTGTCATTGATGAGCGAATCTATAAGGATACAAAAATTATTTTTTTGGCGATTTCTGATCGTCATTAAGGTCCGTAGCTGTTTTCTTCGTGTTTAAATTCGATTAAAATCTGGGGCTGTGATTTAGGGATTTTGTTGGAACCATGGTTATCGCGGCAGGAATTTTCGGATTATTCGGCGGGTTTTTTCTGGGCCAGATGGTTCTGTATTTCCTCTTGCGGAATGTTCCCCGCGAGAAGCTGCTGAACGATCCGACGATCAAATGGAAATACGGACTGCTGAATTGGGCTATTGCCTTATTCGGCTCGTATAGCATGGTGGTTACCTACCAAGAATATTTTCAATGATTTCTTGCTCTTAGAAGATTTTGAGATTAGGTTTTAATCTCCATTCCCAAACCCATGACAGGAGTTTTTCATGAAGAAGTTTCTTGCCGCGCTGCTTGCGGGCTTTTGCCTGACCGCCGCGCAACCCTCTTATGCCGAAGTTGAGCAGTATACGTTCGACAAGGCGCATACGCAGATATTTTTCTCCGTCAACCATCTCGGCTTTTCCAATTCCACAGGGAAATTCCTGGATTTTGACGGCGGATTTTCCTTTGACCGGGCCGAGCCGGCCAAATCTTCGGTCGAGGTGACGATCAATACGGCGGGTATCAATATGGATGACGTCAAGTGGGACGAACATCTGAAGGGAGCTGATTTCTTCAATGTCGAGAAGTTTCCGGCGATGACCTTCAAAAGCACGGCGGTTGAGGTCACGGGCGAGAATACCGCCAATATCACGGGCGACCTGACCCTTCTGGGCGTCACCAAGCCTGTGGTCTTGGCCGTTACCCACAATAAATCCGACAAGCACGCGTTCAGCGGCAAGTATGTCAGCGGGTTTTCGGCAACGGCTACTCTGAAACGCTCGGAATTCGGGATGGGTTACGGTCTGCCGATGGTCGGGGACGATGTCTCGATCCGTATCGAAGTTGAAGGCGAGCGGGTCGAGCCTGCCGCTTCCGATGCCGCTTCGGAGAACAAATAAGTCTCAGAATTGTCCGCTTAAGGATATTTTATGGATAACAAGACAGATTCCTACGGGTTTGTTCTCAAATTCATCCACTGGGCAACAGCCCTGCTTATTCTGGGGCTGTTGTTCGTCGGTTTTTATATGACCACGTTGCCGTTTGGGGATTCGAAGCTGCAGATTTATATGCTGCATAAGTCCTTTGGACTTCTGGTTCTGCTTCTTGTCGTCGTTCGTATTTTCTGGAAATTTTTGACTCCCAAGGTCAAGCATCTGGAGACCCATAAAAGCTGGGAACGGCTATTGGCCCGCCTGACGCATATTTTCCTTTATTTTGCCCTTTTTGCCATGCCGTTGTCGGGCTGGATCATGTCTTCGGCGGGGGAGTTTCCGGTGTCGTTCTTCGGACTTCCGGTTCCGGCGCTGACGGGCAAAGATCACGATGTCTTCGAGAGCAGTCAGGAGTTTCATGAACTCGTGGCGCTGGTTCTCATCGTTTTCATTTTTTTACATATGGCCGGGGCGTTCAAGCATCATTTCATCGATCGGGACGCGACCTTGCAGCGCATGACCCGGCCTTCTCTGGGGCTGGTGTCCGGGGCGCTGCTTGCGGTGATTTTCGGCGGGCTGTGGCTGCTTCCGGTCTCGCAGGTCGTTCTCCAGGTCAAGGAGGATCAGGGCCATTACGATGAAGCCGGGGAGGATTTAAGAGATCGGCGTGGCGATGAGTCGGCTACGCCTGACCTTAAGCTGGACAGCGATGAATGGCGCATCCTGCCCGAGCAGAGCCGGTTCGCGTTTACGGCTACGCAATACGGACAAGCCTTCGAGGGGACTTTCACTTTCGATGGGCGGATTGTTTTTGATCCCGATCATCTCGACCGCAGCTTTGCGGATATTTCGATTGATATTTCCAGCATCAAGACCGGAAGCGATGACCGCGATGGTCAGGCTAAATCCGCCGAATGGTTTGATGTCGAAAAGTTTCCGAAAGCGCGTTTTGTGACCGAAACATTCGAATCTACGGGTGCGAATCAGTATGCGGTTACAGGAAAACTCACGATTCGCGATGTGACCTTGCCTGTTTCGTTTCCTTTTACCCTGACGATTGAGAAACAGGAACAGGGGCCGCGCACCGCGGAGATGCGGGCGGAACTGACGCTGAACCGCCTTGATTTCGGTGTCGGGCAGGGGCAATGGAAAGGCACGGAAACCATAGCGGACGCCGTAAAAATTTCTCTTCTCGTTCATGCCGTGCGCTCAAAAGAGTGATACGGAAAATTTTTTCAGAAATTTTTCTGCGATTCGTTTGAGCATTTTTCTGCATTGAATATTTCGGGCGCTGGGTTACAGTATTTTTTCATGAGAACCCTGTTTCATTTCTGGCTGCATCCGTTTTCCCGTAAGGTCAGAATTGCTCTGGCTGAAAAAGAGCTGGATTTCGAGCTGAAAGTTGAGAAAATCTGGGAACGGCGCACCGAGTTTCTTGCTATGAATCCGGCGGGCGATGTGCCTGTTCTGATCGAGCCGGACGGCACCATTCTTTCAAACTCGCAGGTGATCTGCGAATATCTGGATGAGGTTTATACGGGGAATAATCTTCTCGGGCAAAATCCCGTCGAGCGGGCGGAAACGCGCCGCCTTGTGAACTGGTTTGACCGCAAATTCAACAAGGAAGTCACGGATAATCTGTTCGGCGAGAAGCTGATGAAGACGTTTTTGAAGCTCGGGGAGCCGCACGGTCCCTCGATCCGGGCGGGTCGGGCGAATATTTATTACCACCTTGATTATATTGGATTTTTAACCGAGCGTCGGACGTGGCTGGCCGGGGATTTCTTTTCCTTGGCCGATATCACGGCGGCGGCGCATATTTCCTCGATCGATTATATCGGCGATGTGCCGTGGGAACAGCATCCTGCGGCCTTCAAATGGTATAACGCGATCAAATCCCGCCCGAGCTTCCAGCCCCTGCTTGAGGAACGCATCCCCGGCTTCGAGCCGGTGGTTGATTATGTCCGAACCGGCACTTAAAGGGTTTTGGCCTCATGAGCGCGGACCCGCATACATTATCACAAAAACACCTTTTCTGTTTCGGGCATGGCTATTGCTGCGATTATCTCGGGCATGAACTCATCGAGAAGGAAGGCTGGAAAATCTCCGGCACAACCCGCGACCCTGACAAAAAGAATATTTTACGTGAGCGGGGGATTCGCCCCTTTACGTTCGACGAAACGCACCCTTTGGCCGATCCGCTCTATATCCTGCGGGATGTGACGCATATCCTGATCTCCACGCCGCCGGCGGAGGAGGGCGACCCGACCTTCGTCATGCACGCGGCGGATATCTGCCAGTTGCCGGGGATTGAATGGATCGGCTATCTCTCCACGACGGGCGCTTACGGGGACCGCGGCGGCGGATGGGTGGACGAGACGTCCGAAGTGCGGCCGACGACGATCCGCGGGACGCGCCGTGCGCGGGCGGAGGAGCAATGGCTTTCACTTCATAAGTCTCACAAGCTTCCGGTTCATGTTTTTCGGCTGGCCGGAATCTACGGTCCGGGGCGCAGCGCCCTGGATTCGGTGCGGGCGGGGGTGGCGCGGCGGATCGACAAGCCCGGCCACGCATTCAGCCGAATCCATGTCGAAGATATCGTGCAGGTCTTGCGGGCCTCCATTGCCCGGCCTGCGCCGGGGCAAATCTATAATCTGTGCGACGACGAGCCGGTGCCCAGTCATGTGGTCATTGATTATGCCTGCAAGCTTCTGAAGTTGCCGTCACCGCCCCTGATTCCTTTTGATAAAGTCGATCTGGCACCGATCACGCGCAGCTTTTACGCCGACAACAAGCGGGTGAGCAACGAGAAGATCAAAAAGGCGCTGGGGGTCGAGCTGAAGTATAAAAGCTACCGCGAGGGGCTTGAGGCCTGTCTGGCGGCGGAAAAATCCGCGATCAGCACACTGCGGGATTATACGCAGCCGATCTAGGTGCTTTTCAGAATATCTTCTGTTTATTCATCCGGCTGGCGGCGGTGAATTTGCTGGCGTCATAGGGCAGGCGGATGGTGACAGCGGTTCCTATGCCGACGGTTGATTCGATATGGATACTGCCGCCGTGCAGCTCCACCAGTTCCTTGGTGATCGACAGGCCGAGGCCGGTGCCTTCGTAATCCTTGGTGTAGTGGGTGGAGACCTGCTCGAAGGGCCGCAGGACGGCGGCAAGCTGGTTGGCGGGGATTCCTATTCCCGTATCGCATATTTTCAGGGTCAGATGCTCCTCGCGGGGTTGGCACTCCATCCAGACGGAGCCGCCCTCCTTGGTGAATTTCACCGCGTTGGTGAGGATATTGAGGATAATCTGCTTGAGGGCGCGAGCGTCGGCGACGAGCTTGATGTCCTTTGCGATCTCCTCGTCGACTTCGAGTCGGATTTTTCCTTCTTCGGCGCGGCCCTTGACCATCTTCACGGCGGCCTTGATGATTTCGCCCATGCGGAGGCTGGAGAGGTCGAGGCTGTATTTTCCGGCCTCGATCTTGGACATATCGAGGATATCGCTGATGAGATCGAGCAGGTGTTCGCCGCTTTCCCGGATTCCGGTGGCGTACTCGCTGTATTTCTTGTTCTCGACCGGGCCGAGAAGCTGGTGTTCGATCATTTCCGAGAAGCCGATGATGGCGTTGAGCGGTGTCCGCAGTTCGTGGCTCATGTTGGCCAGAAAACGGGTTTTGGCGGCGTAGGCCTGCTCGGAGGCGTCCTTGGCGGCGCGGAGTTCGCGTTCATGGACGATGCGTTCGGTGAGATCCTGCATGATACCGTAGAGAGCCACAACTTCGCCCTCCGCGTCCTTCTCGCAGCGTCCCTCGCAGTAGATGTAGCGGATTTCGCCGCTGGGGCGGGCGATACGGAATTCCATGTCATAGCTTTTCTTTTCGATGATCGCGCGCTGAAAGGCCTGAATCATGCGGGCGATGTCGCTGCGGTGGACCGTGTCGTTGATCCGCTTGAGGGTCGGCTGGAAATGGTTGGGGTCGAGACCAAAAATCCTGAAGACTTCCTCCGACCAGGTAATGTCCTCCGAGTCCACCTGCCAGCGCCAGTGGCCCATATGGCCGATGGATTCCGCTTCTGAGAGCTGTTTCTCGCGCTGGGCGAGTTCGCTTTGCCTGTTTTTTGTCGCTGTGATGTCCCGGCCCAGAGCGTAGATCATGCCGCGGAAGTTTTTGAGCGTCCATTCGGTCCAGAGGGACTGGCCGTCACGGGCGATCATCCGGCCTTCAAAGTCTGTGGCGACCGACTGGTTTTTTTCAATCGCCCTTTTTATACCCACGAAATGGGTGAGCGTATTGGGTTTGTCGCCTGGGGGAAAAAATCCAGAAAATTCAATCCCTCCATTTCGGCCGGACGGTAGCCGATCCGGTCGAAGAAGATGTTATTGGAGCGCAGGATGACGCCACTGCGGTCGAGGACCAGCATTATATCCTGCGACATTCCCATGAACAGGAGAAGCTCGCTCTGTTCCCGGATCACGCGGGGCGTGTCTTCGGGCTGCCCTTGTTTTCCCGCCAGCGCCTTGTTGATTTTGGTTAGAATCGCTCCGGTGTCCTCCGGCCCGATCTTGCGGGACGATTTGTCGGTCTGCGAGGCGATGAGGAAACGCTTGTGATCTGAGGTTTCCAGCCAGTCCAACTGGAAACGGATCATCGAGCGGTCCGTTTTCAGCCTGAGCGCGTGAATATCCGACTGCAGGGTCTTCGGGTCGGGAAAGATTTCCCCCCTTTCATCCTCGAAGATAAAAACGTCGTACAGACTGGCGCCGTTTTTTACGCCTTCATTCGTAAGACCCACGAGATCATAGAAAGAGTCGGAGGCAAAAACAATCTCTCCGCTTTCGGAAAACGCGCAGCGGGCCGGTTCCGATTTGCGGTCACGGAGAGAGATGCCCTGCGTCGGGCTATTGTTTTGTTTTGTGGCGGACATTCAAGCGAAAATGAATAAAGGAATCAGTACATACAGCCTTTAAATGTTAAGAAAATTTTCAGGCTGCTGCAAGCGTTCTATGTAAATTCCTTGAGGATATCCCTATCAAAATCTTTGTCAAAAGAAAGCCGGCCCGAAAGATTTTTCGGGCCGGAACTCTCGGGTGGCTAAAAAAATCGGTTAGTTGGTCGCCTTGTATTTAACGCCGCAGCCGTAGGGGGTGGTGGTCGGCGTCTGGACGGGGTTGCCGGCCTTCAGGTCGTCCAGAGCGGCCAGAACGTAGTTGCTTGCGCCCGCGATGCTGGCGGGGTCGGCGTCGGCAACGCTGTCAATCGCCCCGGCGTAAGCCACATTGCCTTCGGCATTGATGACAAACATATGCGGGGTGGTTTTGGCGCCGTAGAGCTGGCCGATATCGCCGTTCGGGTCGAGAATGCGGTTCGTGGAGTGAACGCCCGCGTCAGTTTCGATCTTAACGGCTTCCTCAGCGGTGGTGTTGCCCTGCATACCGGGTGCAGAGGAGTTAATCGAAATCCAGACCGCGCCGCCTTCGGTGGCTGTTTTCTGGACGGCCTGCATATTGCCGGATTTGTAATGCTTGACCACGAACGGGCATTCCTGGTTGGTCCATTCGAGGACGACGTTCTTGCCCTTGAGGTCGCTGAGCTTAACTTCATTGCCTTTAATGTCGGTGGCGGTAAAGTCCGGTGCGGGCTGGCCGACTTCAGCAACCGCGAAGGCCGGGGTTGCACCGAGCGCAAACGGCACCAGTGCCAGCGCAAGTATGAGTTTTCTTGATTTATGTAAAAGCATAAGAGAGTCTCCTCAAACGGGTTTCAGATGGGGTGAACTTACCCGTTTGTTCGCCGAGGAGTCACGAAAGTTACAAAATTTTTATAAATTTGGTGTGCGGTTCAGTCTTGCGTTTGCCTCTGAAAGCGGAGCGGCTACCTTCTTACCTTTCTGGACGGCTTCGTGGACGATGCCGGGGGTGAGGAGCTGCGGGAGCAGGACGGGTTCCGGTCGTTTGCCTGTATGATCCGGGGCGCCATAGAAGACATAGACGGGAACACCCGAACGCCCGAAACTTTCCAAATAGGCGGTTATTTCTTTGTCATAATTTGTCCAGTCGCCGATGAGGTATTGGACGTTGGCCTCCTTAAAGGCTTTATGCGTGGAGTCGATGTCGATGGCCAGACGGTGATTGACCTTGCAGGTGATGCACCAGGCGGCGGTCATTTCGACGAAGACGGGGTCTTGGGTCTCCAGAAGGGCGGCCAGCTTTGCCGGAGAATAGGTTTCGCCGAACGAGCCTTCGGTTAACGGGACTGCGCCCGCTGTGGGGATTTCGGCGACGGCCATCAGGGACATGAGCGGCAGAGCAAGGCAAATCAGCAGGGGGGTGCGGGACATGATTCCGCAACTGCACAGGGGTTTTTTGAAGTGTGTCAACCAAACGGCCATGGAGAGGAATAACATTCCCAGAAGGGTCAGAAACACGCCTTCGGGTCCGGCCTGCTGGGCGAGGATGCTGATCAGCCAGATCGAGAAGCCGAACATCGGGAAGGCAAGGAATTGCTTGAAGGTTTTCATCCAGGCGCCGGGGCGGGGCAGGAGTTTCTGCGCGGCGGGGATGTAGCACAAAAGAAGATACGGGAAGGCCAGACCGAAGCCGAGCGCAATAAAGATGCTCAAGGCCACACCTGCGCTCTGCACCAGAGCATAGCCGAGGGCGGCGGCCATAAAAGGGGCCATGCAGGGGGTGGCAACGACGGTCGCCAGTGTTCCGGTAAAAAAGCTTCCGGCCATCGAGTGTTTATTGGTGAGCTGGTTGCCGATATTGCCCAAGCCCATGCCGATTTCGAAAAACCCCATCAGGTTCAGGCCCACGAGGAAGAGGATATAGGCTAGAGCGGCCACGACGACGGGGTTTTGTAACTGGAAGCCCCAGCCGATGGAGGAGCCTGCGGTTTTCAGAAAGACCAGCATCATACCGACGATAATAAAACTGGCGATGACTCCGGCGGTGTAGGACAGCCCATGCAGGCGGGCTTCGGCTTTTTCCTTGCCGGAGAGTTTGGCCAGACTCAGGGCTTTCATCGAGATGATCGGAAACACGCAGGGCATCAGGTTCAGGATCAAGCCTCCAAGAAAGGCGAAAAACAGAGCCGTTGTGAAGGAGGAAATCTCGGGTTTGGCGTTTGAGGGTGTGGCGGAGTTTTGTACTTGCTTGCTGCCGTCGGATGTGACCGGGGCTGCCGCTCCCTGCTTGGAGTTTTCCGGTTGGGCGGTCAGGGCGTAGCCGTGATAGATGCCTTGTTTGTTCTTGAAGGTGAGAAGGCCTTTGAGCTTTTCCAGCTTGTCGATGGCGATATCGCCTCTGGGGTGGTGGATCGTGATTGTTCCGTCTTCGAGTTTTGTTTCCGGTTGCGGGAAGTGGTTTAAGATTCCCCATTCTTCAGGAAAGAACTCTGCGGTTTCAATCTGTACGTCTTGAAGAAATGACGTGTCTTCGGGTGTGAGGCGCATGACCAGCTTTTTGTCGGCTTCGCTGAAGGTGAACGTTCCGGCCAGTTCGGGCGGCATCTTTTCCTTCGCCGCATTGATAATCGCCGTGTTGTCCTGCGAGGCTTCTGCAGGATCGTTGAGTTTAAGCTCGATTTCCGCCGTTTCGGGGATGCAGACATCGTTACAGACCAGCATATCGATTTTGGCGTGCAGGGTTTGTATACCTTCGGGTAATGTCTGCGGAACTGTCAGATTCTGCAACAGGGTGACTTTTTCGTGATAGCCATAGTTTGCTAGAGGTTCGACAAAAATCTTGCTGGGGACCGGCCAGATGATTTCACCCATCTCGAAACCTTCGGGCAGGGTCCATTTGATGCGGATGGGCAGGCCGGAATCGCCGGGATTCGACCAGTACAGATGCCAGTGGGGATAGATCGTATGTTCGATGGCCAGAGTGATTGTCGATCCGGCTTCAACCGTGTTCTTTTCCGCAAGGATGCGGACATCGACATAATGGTCCGGCTCGCCTCCGGGGTTTTCAGCGTGTGAAGGGACGGGGGTCCACAGAGCAAAAACTGCCAGCGCCAAAACCAGAAATGGCCTGACTGCGGTGAATGTTCTGCGGCCGCCTCTTGCTTTCATGTTGATTATCCCTTTAGAATTGCGGGGTTTTTAAGGTTTGTACCCTGTATACAGGTTATTCGGCCTTTGTTAATGTCCCGTTACCGGAAACACGCTAATATTTGCACCATGAACAGTCAGAAGACCAGCCTAGAAAAAACAGCCGACGTTTCGCAAAAGCCGCTTTGGGCACCCTCCCAGGAGCAGATCGAATCTACTACGCTTTATCTCTTTATGCAGGCGCTGGGGGCGAAAAAGGGCGTGAAATTTGTGGATTATGACGGGCTTTGGCGCTGGTCGGTCGAACATTCCGAACAATTTTGGGATTTTTTGTGGGATTTTTGCGATGTACAGGGGGATAAGGGGGGTAAAATCCTCGATTCCCATGGCGGAAAGATGCTCGGGGCGCAGTTTTTTCCCGAAGGCAAAATCAATTATGCCGAAAACAACCTGCGGCAAAGGGACTCCGTCACCGCGATTATTTTCCGTAATGAACAAGGTGAAGAGTCTTCACTTACCTATGCGACGCTTTACGATCAGGTCAGCCTCTGGCAGCAGGCGTTCATCCGTGAAGGGGTCGGCGTAGGTGATCGTGTCGCGGCTTATCTGCCTAACATTCCTGAAACGATTATCGCCGCTCTGGCGGCGGTTTCTCTTGGGGCGATCTGGTCTTCGGCCTCGCCGGATTTTGGCGTACAGGGGGTGATTGACCGTTTCGGGCAGATTGAGCCGAAGATTCTGATTACCGTTGACGGATATTATTATAACGGGAAGGTGATGGATTGCCTGCCCAAGGTCAAGGATGTTCAGCCCGCGCTGAAGGGTTTGAAAAAGACCGTGGTTATTCCCTTTGCGGGTTCTGCTCTCAAGCCTGAGAATCTTCAGGACTCTGTCAGCTCCGGTGATTTTGTAGCCGATTTTCAGCCCAAGGAGATCGCCTTTACGCGGGTTCCTTTCAATCATCCGCTGTTTATCCTCTTTTCCTCCGGGACGACAGGCATCCCGAAATGTATTGTCCACGGGCATGGGGGGACATTGCTGCAGCATCTCAAGGAACATCGTCTGCATTGCGATATCAAGCCGGGGGATAAAGTGTTTTATTTCACCACCTGCGGGTGGATGATGTGGAACTGGCTGGTGACGGGGTTGGCGTCCGGGGCAACGCTTCTGCTGTTCGACGGATCGCCGTTCCATCCTGACGGGAATGTCCTTTGGGATTATACCGCGAAGCATGGGTGTACGCTTTTTGGGACGTCGGCGAAATATATTGATGCGCTGAAGTCGCATCATCTGGCGCCGGGGAAGACGCATGACCTTTCGGCGCTCCGCACTTTGACCTCCACCGGGTCACCCCTGGTTCATGAGAGCTTTGATTATGTCTATGCGTCGATTAAGTCCGACCTGCATCTCGCCTCGATCTCCGGGGGGACGGATATCGTTTCGTGCTTCATGCTGGGCAATCCGATCTCTCCGGTCTGGCGGGGCGAGATTCAAGCGGCGGGGTTGGGGATGGCGGTGGATGTGTTCGACGAGCAGGCGCAGCCGGCGACAATCAGCGCGGGGGAGTTGGTCTGCACGAAGCCTTTTCCGTGTATGCCCGTTTCCTTCTGGAACGATCCCGAGCGGGTTAAATACAAAGCGGCTTACTTCGAACGGTTCGACAATATCTGGGTTCACGGCGACTGGGTGGAGAAGACCGCGCATGGCGGGCTGATCATTCACGGGCGCAGCGATGCAACCCTCAATCCCGGAGGTGTCCGCATCGGGACCGCCGAGATTTATCGGCAGGTGGAGCAGGTGGAGGCTGTGCGGGAATCTATCGCCGTCGGGCAGGACTGGGAGGACGATGTGCGGGTCATCCTGTTCGTGATTCTCAAGAAAGGCTGGGCGCTGGATGAGAATTTGATCAAGGAGATCAAGACGAAGATCCGCAACGGGGCTTCGCCGCGCCATGTTCCGGCGAAAATTATCGCGGTTTCCGATATTCCGCGGACCAAAAGCGGAAAAATCACTGAGCTGGCCGTTAGGGATGTCATCCACGGGCGGAAAATCAAGAACGTGGAGGCGCTGGCCAACCCGGAAAGTCTCGATCTCTATAAAAATCTTGAGGAATTGAAGAGTTAGGCGAAAAAAGCACTTGCAGGACGCGCTTAAATCGTGTTTCTCTACTATTATGAATATTTTCGCTGTCGAAAGAGTTGATCTGAATCGCGGGGCCGCAACGGCTTTCGCAGCAGCAGCGGTTGCAGCAGCGGCGGCCTAGCCGCACGATATTCGCCCATAGCGCAAGAGCGCGTTTAGAACACCCCCCGAGCACCGGAACAGAAAAAACAGAGGTTTTGCGCCTTTTTTCAGGTCAAAACTTCAAAAACCAGAATTTTGGAACTATTGAAATGCCACAGAGCCCTGTAAAAGAAATCGTGAAACTGCCTTTGAGTTCGCGCATGACACCCTATAACACGACCATCGAGAATTTAACGCCTAATCCCGGCACCGATCTTCTGCGCTATGCGCGGACGAAGCCGGAGGTCGTCTCGCTCGCGCAAGGCGAGGGGAGTTTGCCGACTCCCTCCTTCATCTGCGATGCGGCGATGAAGGCTCTGAAGGAGGAGAACAAGACGTTTTATGCCCCGATCCTCGGCCATCCTGAGCTGCGGGCGGAGCTTTCCACCTATTATAAGAATATCTATGGGCTTGATATTCCTCAGAACCGTTTTTTTGTCACCAGTTCCGGCACGACGGCCGTGCATCTGTCGTTGGCAGCCATTATCAACAGCGGCGATGAGGTCGTGGCGCTGACGCCGATCTGGAAAAACCTGATGAGTGCGATGGAAATCGCCGAAGCCAAAATCAAACAGGTCGGCATGAACTACGTTGACGGCAAAGGCTGGCTGCTTGATTTGAACCGCTTGTTTGCGGCCTGTACGCCTGCCACCAAAGCGATCATGATCGTTACGCCGTCCAATCCGACGGGCTGGGTCATGACGACGGCGGAAATGAAAGCGGTCATGGATTTTGCCCGCGAACGCGGGATCTGGGTGGTGGCCGATGAGGTTTACACACGGACTGTCTACGGGCAGGTGCGGGCGCCGAGCTTCCTTGATGTTTCGGAGCCGGACGATCTGCTGCTGGTGATTAACAGTTTTTCAAAGACCTGGGCGATGACGGGCTGGCGGCTGGGCTGGATTGTCGGGCCGTCTTCTGCCGAGATGAAAATCTGCGATCTGGCGGTTTACAACAATATGGGGCCGCCGAGCTTTACCCAATATGGCGCACTGGCGGCGCTGCGGCAGGGCGAAGGGTTCCTGACCGAGCAGATGACGTTGTGGCGGTCGAATCTCGATCTGCTGATGGACCGTTTCGCGCAGATGCCGAAAATCTCGATTGTGCGGCCGGAGTCGAGCTTTTATGCGTTTTTCAAGGCTGCGGGCGAGGAAGACTGCATCGCCTTCTGTACGCGTTTGATCGACGAGGCGGGGTTGTCTCTGGCGCCGGGGTGTTCCTTCGGGGATTGCGGGCGCGGATTCATCCGGCTGGCCTTCGCCTGTTCGGAGACAAAGCTTCTGGATGCGCTGGATCGGCTGGAGCGGTTTGTCTCTTAAAGCTTTCCTTCGTTTTACTTCGCGGATAAACTTCCTGCATATTTTTTTAGGAGATACTGGCGCGTGAAAACCATTGGGATCGTCGGGGGCTTAAGCCCGGAATCGACTATCGTGTATTACAAGGGGCTGAATGCGGCGGTGCAGGCGCGGCTGGGCGGGCATCACAATGCGCGAATTTTGCTCAATTCCCTCGATTTCGGGGAATTTGTCGAACTCAAGGCGCGCGGCGACTGGGAGACACAGGGGAAGATGATCGTAAAGGCGGCGCAATCTCTGGAGCGGGCCGGGGCGGATTTCGTTCTGCTGGCGACCAATACGATGCACCGCTTTGCGGATGATGTTCTCGCGGCGCTGAACATCCCGTTTCTCCATCTTGCGGATGCGACTGCCGAGCGGATCAAGGCCAGCGGGCTGAAACGCATCGCGCTGCTCGGCACGGCTTACACGATGGAACAGGATTTTTATAAGAAGCGCTTGAGTTTGCACGGTATAGAGCCCCTTGTTCCCGATGCGGCGGGGCGGGCGCAGGTCCATGCCATCATTTACGATGAATTGTGCCGGGGAATCGTGCGGGATGAATCCCTCGTTGTTTATCAGAACATTATAGATGATCTCTTAGGGCAGGGCGCACAGGGCGTGATACTGGGTTGTACAGAGATTACCATGCTGATCGGGCCGCCGGATGTTTCGTGTCCGGTCTTCGATACCACGCAGATTCATATCGATCAGGCTGCGGCATTTGCCTTCGATGAACAGGCGGTGGCAGCATGAGCGGGCTGCGCGGGTATTTCGGCGTCGGGGTCGAGGGGATCAGCAAGGAACAAAACGCGGGAACCATCGTACGGACGACCCATGCCTTCGGGGGCAGTTTCTTTTTCTCGATCAGGCCGTCGATCGATATTCATGAGCTGAAAGTCTCCGATACGTCGGGGGCGTTCGATCATCTGCCCTATTACCAATATAAAAAACCCGAAGAGCTGAAACTGCCCAAGGATTGCGTTCTGGTCGGGGTGGAGTTGACGGAGGATGCCGTTGAGCTTCCCAGTTTTCGCCATCCGTTGCGGGCGGCGTATGTTCTGGGGCCGGAGATGGGCAGTCTATCGCCGAAGCTGACGGCGCGATGCGATCATGTTGTCAAAATCCCGATGAAATTCTGTGTCAATGTCGGGGTGGCGGCGGCGCTGGTGATCTATGACCGGATGATCTGCCTTGGCAAGTTTGCGGAGCGTCCTGTGCGGCCGGGCGGGCCTTTGCTCGATCATACCGTCATCCAACCGAAAGGGCATCGGCGGAGGGTGCGGACCAAGCAGAGTGAAGACTAAACGCTTTTTCTAAGGCTTTTTCCTGACCCAGAACTGGTACATCCTGCGGAAAATATCCGGGTTGGCGATCTCAAATTTGTTCCAGTTGTCCAGGTTTGTCCGCTGCGGGTCGTCGGGGAAGGCTTTGGAGTAGTTCTGGTGCAGGTTATTTATGTCTCTAAACCCAAGGAATTCCAAATTGTTTTTTCTAAGCATTTCTGAAATTTGGGGAATATCGTAGCAATGTTCCATCACATGGAAGATAAGATCCTTGTATTCCGACAGGAAATAATAATCCCGGAACCTTACGAGTGATTCAACATCCTCTTCCGGCAGCCAGTTCAGGGCGTTTCTGCGAAACTCTTTCATGCTTTCGTGGTCGCCGCCGATTCCGTTTTTTGCAATGATCTCGCGGGCCTTGATAATTGCCCTTCTGGCGTGCTTGCTGTAGAGGGCTAGATGCATGACACCGTCCGGCTTCAGAAGGCTTGTGACCACGGCCAAACCGTCTTCCGGTACTTTCATGTGGTGCAGAACCCCTGAACTGACGATCAGGTCAAAGGAATCGGGGGCCAGAACTTTTCCCAGACCCAGAATATCCGCCTGACGGAAGGTGATATTTTTGATGCCGATTTCCTCGGTTTTGCGTATGCCATAAGCGAGGCTTGATTTGCTCAGATCAACCGCCAGAATCTCGCTCTCCGGGAGTACCTGGGTATAAAAGGAGGCTTCCTGCCCCGTTCCCGTTCCAGCGATCAGAAGTTTTGTCTTTCCCTTGGGAAGGTATTTTTGAAGCAGTGCGGTATCTTCGCGACTCAAGGCTTCGGGAGTGTGACGCCAGCGCGGATAAGGGAGTTCTTCATACTGTTCCTGTACTTCCCTGGAGGTCTCGGTTTCTACCTCGGTGATGCTTACGATCGCTTTCTTGATCTCTTGTTCCTCCAGGGGGCCTGCCAAATGATATGATACAAAAGTTTGTAGTTCCTTAGAGTCTTTCAGCTGTTTTAGATAATCAGCGGATGCTTTGTGTTTCCAGATGTTTTCGTAACAGGCGAGAAGGCAAAGAGGGTAGGGATTTCCGGAAATGTCCTCTTGAAGCGCTACTTCATTTTTTAGTTTTTCCAGAAGTTCATTTTCTTCATCGCTGACATCGAAAAGATATTCCGTATAGAAGCAGTAAACAGAAAGTGCCGCAAGAAAAGGCAAAAACTGGATTCCGAATAGACTCTGATTGTCTTGTATGTAGTCTTTGAGAAGCAGATGCCTCATGTGGGTGAGAAGTCTCTCAAAGCTCAGGTCGCCAACAATTACGTTCTCCAGTCCGAGAGTGAGATAGCGCGATAAAAGGAATTCTCTGTCCGTATTCTTGCGAAATTGTCTTTCGAAAGAAGAAAAATCTTCGTTTTTTTTCAGGCTGTAAAAAGGTGCCAACTCATGATCTGTCACCATGAGGCTAAACCATGCTCTTCCGATATAATCGTAATTCAGGCTACCGTCTTCGAAGCAGAGTGTAATCAGATGCTTGATGTCGGGGCTGCTGAGTTCAAATTTCGTCAGAGCCAATATTTTGAGGAATTCCTTTTTATGGTCTTTTTTTTCAGGGGCTGCGGTTATGGCGAGGGCGCTGTATTCCATGGCTTTTGCCATGTCGCCTTTCTGATGCATGATCCGCATCAGATTGGCGTAAGCGGCATCGTAGTGCGGGTTCAGCTGAATGGCAGTATGAAAAAGCTCAACTGCCTTGCTAATGTTGCCTTGCATATAACGCAGCGTGCCCAGATTGTGCGCTGCGTCTGCGGTGGGGAATATGCTCATGGATTCCGTCAGATACTTTTCGGCACCAGCAAAATCCTGTTTTTTGATGCAATCGACAGCCAGCACATATATTTCCTTGGCTTTTGCTTCGTTGGATGAAGAGGTCGCATGGTTTGTCATGGTCCGGTCACTTCTGAAAATCCTTGAATTTCAGTATTTAATGGATAATTTCTGCGGAAATCAATTTGTTTTTACTGCTGTTTTATCTTGGCTTTTTTTCAGAAGAACCAGCTCCTCCGCCGCCGTGGGGTGGATGGCGACGGTGCGGTCGAAATCGGCCTTGGTGGCGCCCGCGATCAGGGCGACGGCGAAGCCCTGCGTGATTTCCGGCGCGTCCTGTCCGACCATGTGGAGGCCCAGAACCTTATCCGTTTCGCGGTGGACGATGAGCTTGACCAGCGTGCGTTCGTCGCGCTGCGCCAGTGCGTTCTTCATGCTCAGGAAATCATCGCGGTAGATGTCGATTTTTCCGGGGAATTTTTTCTGCGCCCGTTCCTCAGAGAGTCCGACCTGCCCGACGGTTGGATTTGAGAATATCGCGGAGGGGATATTTTCATAGGAGATATAGCGCTGTTTTCCGCCGTATAATCTGTCGGCCAGCGCGTGGCCCTCCGCAATCGCGACGGGGGTGAGGGCGATGCGGCCCGTGACGTCGCCGATGGCGTAGATGGAGGGGATGTTTGTCCGGTCGTCCTTACCCACTTTGACCGCGCCGTCTTTCGTCAGTTCGACGCCGATTTCTTTTAGACCCAGCGGTTCGATATTCGGCGTGCGGCCTGTGGCAAACAGGATGGCGTCGGCCTCTATTGTGTTTGCATCCGAGAGGCTGATTTTTAAACCGGATGGGGTTTTTTCAACTTTCGTCACGGTGGTTTGCGGGTGAAGCGTGACGCCCTTCTTGCCCATTTCCTTTTGCAGGAAGGCGCGGACGTCGCCGTCGAAGTCGGGGTTCAAAATCTGCTCGCGGCGGAAGACGAGATGCACCTCTGAGCCGAGCTGGTTGAAGATGCCCGCGAACTCCAGCGCGATGTAGCCCGCGCCGTATACCACGAGGCGCTGCGGGCGGTCGGGCAGGGAGAAGACCTCATCCGAGGTGATGCCGTATTCCTTCGCGCCCGGAAGGTCGGGGATATGGGGCTTCGCGCCTGTCGCGATCAGGATGCGTTCGGCGGTGATTGTTTTTCCGCCGACCTCCACGCTGTGCGGGCCGGTGATTTTGGCGGTGGCGTTAAAAACGGGCTGGCCGTCGGTTTCGATGCCCTTGCTGATCATGGTATTCAGGAATTCGACTTCGCCCTGCTGCGCTTTGATATATTTTTTCCAGTCATGGGCGGAGGGGCCGATGCTCCAGCCGTATCCGGCGGAATCCGTGATGTGTGAAGCGTAAGAGGCGGCGTAGGTCATGATTTTTTTCGGCACGCAGCCGAGATTGACGCAGGTGCCGCCGATATGGCGGTTTTCGGCGTAGGCGACCTTTTTCCCGTACTCCGCCGCCACGCGTCCGGCGCGGCCGCCGCCGGAGCCGCTGCCGATGATGAAAAGGTCGAAATCGTAGGCGGTCATTTTGTTTCTTTCGGTTTATGGCTTATGGCATTATGGGGGCATGATAAACAGCGCAAGCCGGTTTGAACATGGGGAAATGGGGGGCGGCAAGCTTTACGGCGAATACGACAATGCGGGCGTCCTGATCCGCGAGTATGTGTGGCTGAACGGCGCGCCGCTGGCGCAAATCGACAAGTCGGGCGGTACAGAGACCGTCACCTTTCTGCACACGGATCATCTGGCCACGCCGCGCTATGGAACGAATGCGGCGGGAAGTACAGTCTGGACATGGGATTCGGGTGCTTTCGGCAAAGAAGCGCCGACAGGGAGCGCGACCGTCAATCTCCGGTTTCCCGGCCAGTACTACGATTCCGAGACCACGCTCTTCTACAACTGGAATCGCACCTACAACCCGGGTATTGGCAGATTTATATCAAGCGATCTAATGGGTCTAAAAGGCGGCCTGAATCATGAGTGCCCTCATTTTGTTGCCGTAAATGCTGCTGGCATTCCGATAGAATTTCCTTACAAACCCGGATCGCCTTAGGAATAGTCATGTCACAAAAAGAGAATCGCTCAGAATGCACTCCAAGCATAAAACTATCGGGCGTTGATCAGAGAATATTTTCTTCCTTGCTGGAGGGTCTTAAAAAGCAGGGAGAAGATTTAGTAGCCGAGCAGTTAGAAAGGGTAGTAGTTCCTTTGCAGTTGTTAGACGGAACTCCCGAGCAATTCTCGTTTAAAGGATACCCGTTGCCTCAGCCCACCTATGAGCAAAGAATCCAAATGAAATTAACTGATTTTAGCAATATAGATATAAATGTATTGGGGGGGGCGGTACGAGTAGTTATTGATGAGTTTGGCCAAATATACTGGTTTTATTTCCATGACCTGCCAAGCTTCTATCTCCTTCTGAAAAGTAGCATCGATACAGCTATGAAGGAAATTTGAAAAAAACACAAAAATAGCGGACAGATATTCTGAAAGTAGCGGTTACGCATCGGGTTCATGCCCCCCGGTTTTATTCAAGCCTTTGCCGTGTCCGGGCCGACGCGGTTGCGGTGAGTGCGCCTCGGGCGCGGTGATGCCAAGATCGGCTTTTTTGAGCTTGCCGCGAAACACTTCGGGCGTGGCTTCCCGCTCGCGGTCCGGCGCGGCCGCCGCCGGAGCCGCTGCCGATGATGAAGAGGTCGAAGTCGTAGGCGGTCATTTTGTTTCTTTCGGTTTGAGGCTTATGGCATTATGGGGGCATGATAAACAGCGCAAGCCGGTTTGAACATGGGGAAATGGGGGAATCGTGGCTGAACGGCGAGGCGCTTGGATCATTGAGTGCGTGGCTTTTTTGGTTCTTTGCGTCTACAGGTTTTGCGGTTCTTGATCTTTTACTATGCAGCTTGATTTGTTTATCTGCACAAAGATAGAGTCAACCATGTGTGATAGATTGAAAAACTATTTTTGTATCGTCGGAATACTGGCCACGCTGTTCTTTGCAGGATTTGCCCCAGGGCAAGATTCGCCTTCGCCTGATGCCCCCGAATGGTCTTGGTATGAGAGCGGAATGGAGTTGTATAACCCACAACTCTCACCTGATGGCTCTAGTGTTGTTGTCGTTCGTAAACGTCACACCTATGACGGTCACGAGGCTGAAGCAATTTCAGACGATGAGATAAAACTCCAACAAGCCCGAATTGACGCAGACGAGCGATATGCCGATCCGCAGGTGGTAATCTTGTCACCCAATCAGCAAGTCGAGACGATTGATTGGGGTTGGGAACCTGTTTTTTCTCCCGATGGAAACAAGATTGCCTACTCCTCTCAGGTTTCACCGATTTCTCGCTACCGAGTGCTTGCATCTACCCTCAAAGGTAATGACATCAGGATCTATGATCGAGCTTCTAAGTCGTATATTACTTTGGCAAAGCCAAGTGACGGTTATTTAACTGAGCCAATCTTTTCTCACGATGGAAAACAAGTCGTTTATTCGATTGGCGGCGCGGTAAATGGTGCGTATGGCGGAAACGTGGGCTTGGGGAGAGTCTCTATTGAGTCGGGACTAACTGAAACTCTCGTGCCTCCGACAAAGACTCACGGTCTTTTAAATCTAGTCAAT
Organism: Alphaproteobacteria bacterium; assembly: GCA_016699735.1. NCBI lineage: Bacteria > Pseudomonadati > Pseudomonadota > Alphaproteobacteria > Alphaproteobacteria bacterium. Next base: position 189,376 of record CP065008.1, on the reverse strand, counting down.
TCAAAAGGTTTTCAGTCCGATCGACTGCTTGTTATCCGATGTATTCCTGCTAAAGAGGGCACTTTTCTGTCAAACGAGTATCTCTGCGATTTGTTGGATGCAGATTATCCTGAGGCTGTCGTCCACTCATGGGGTACAAGAACTCTTGAGGAAATGGGCACATTTCGGTTTGTGCCGGTGACAGCGGATAGCCTGCTAGTCTTCGATCAAGGTTGGCAAAAAGCTGCGCCATCTTCTGGGTCGCAGTCTTATCCAACTCCTGAGTATGCATCCGACCCCGGTGCTGCAAGTCCAAACGGTCTTCACACGGCGCATATCAGCGGCTCAACGGTTTATATAAAAGATTTGCTGACAGGCAGATTACAAAAACAATGGGAAATAGACGGGCAAATACAAGAGTTAACATGGGCTCCTACGTCAGATCGATTGGCTGTCATCGTCACCAAATGGCAGGATCATTTTAGTCACGACACACTAGTCGTATTTTCAATAGCCCAGGGGAAATAGATCAATTATATCAGTTTAGTACCCTATCTTGAGGGTAGAAGGGCTTATGCGGCGCACCATATAAACCTTCGGGAAGGACTCATGCTGCACCGCAGGGGAAAAACCCTTGAAAAGGGCTGGACCTTGGTGGGGGATAACACTATGATGCGGCCAGAAAAAACCTATCGGGTGCTCCGGAGTGATCATGTCCAAAAAAGCCGCCGCCAAGTCTCCTAAAGCTGAATCCAAAACCGAGTCTAAAACTGTCGGGCCGATTAAAACTCCGGCGAATTTACTCAAGGACGCTCTCGCGCTCCTGCCCGCGAATTCCCCCGAAGGCCTCAGGCAGCTGCTTGAGGTTTTATTTCATGATATCGACGCGGACGATCTGGGGTTCTTCGAGCCGCAGATTCTGGCCGAGATGGCGGAGAGCCACTGGGCGATGGCGCGGGAGCGCAAACCGGGGCAGACAAAGATCAAGGTTTACTGCCCGGAGGTGCCGGGGCTTGAGCACCGCCGCACGGTCGTGGATATCGTGTGCGACGATCTGGCGTTTCTGGTGGACTCCACGGCGGCGGAGATCAACCGCTATGACTACCTCATCAACATTCTGATTCATCCCAGCGCGGTGCCGGTGTTCGACGAAAAGAAGGGTTTTACGGGGATCAAGGAAGGCGGCAAGAAGGGCGAGGGGCGGCAATCGCACGTCCATGTGCAGATCAACAAGGTTCTCTCCAAGGCGGAATCGAAGGCGCTGGAGCAGGGGCTGCACAAGGTTCTCATTGATATTACGGCGGCGAACAAGCAGTGGCTCTCCATGCTGCAGAAAATGAAGGAGACCTCGACGGAGTTGTCGGTTTCCACCACGCCGCATTCGGCCAGCGAAATCCAGAAGTGCTGCGCGTTTCTGGATTATCTGGCGGACAATAACTTCACGTTTCTGGGCTACCGCGAATATCTGTTCGTGGATGGCAAGGACGGGGTCAAGAGCAAGACAGTCAAGGGGTCGAGCCTCGGGCTTTTGCATGACGATGTCGAGCCGGCCTATATCAGCGAGAGCGATGAGGGATTGCCGCGCAATCTGCAGGAGCTGCGGCGCAGCCTGCCGCCCGTGTCGATATCCAAGACCAACCGCGTCTCCACGGTCCACCGCCGCGTCCCGATGGATGCGATTGCGGTCAAGACCTATGACGAGAAAGGCGGGGTGAAGGGCGAACGGTTGTTTCTCGGCCTGTTTACGTCCGTGACCTATTCACGCAGCGTGCGCGATGTGCCTTACCTTCGGGATAAAGTCGAGGATGTGGTTCAGCTTTCGAAATTGATGGAGGGCAGCCATGACCGGCGCGCCCTGAGGCATATTCTTGAGAAATATCCTCGGGACGAGTTGTTCCAGATCGAGAATGACGAATTGCTGAAAATCTGCATGAACATCATCCGCCTTCAGGAACGGCAGAGGATTTCTCTGTTCCTGCGGCGCGATCCGTTCGGTCGCTATATTTCCTGTCTTGTCTATGTGCCGCGGGACCGTTTCGGCACCAAGCTGCGTCTGGATATGGAGAAAATCCTCGAAGAGCAGATGAACGGGACGTGCGCGAATTTCTATACGACTCTCGACGATTCTGTCTTTGCGCGGGTGATGTATGTGATTAACGTCAGCCAGAAAAGCCCGCCGAAATTCAACGCCAAGCAGCTTGAGAAGATGCTGCGCGAGTGCGGGGAGACGTGGCAGGAAAAGCTGGCTTTTGCTGTTGCCGAGGAGTATCAGGACGATACCAAGGTTACGGATCTGACCATCAAGTACCGCGAGGCTTTTCCGGTCGCCTATACCGAAAACCACCGGGCGCGGCAGGCGGTGTTCGATATCGAGAAGATCGAGCAGGCGCTGGCGCAGGGGCGGATTGTGCTTGATCTTTACCGCCCGAACGAGACGGAGCAGGACAAGCTGCGGCTTAAGGTCTATCACCCCGGTTCACCGATCACGCTTTCCGATGTGCTGCCAATCCTTGAGAATATGGGATTGCGGGTGATTGCCGAACTGCCGTTCGAGATTACGCCTGCGGGCAGCGCGCAATCGCTCTGGATTCACGATTTCCTTCTGGAGACGCCGGAATTCAAGGACAAGATCGCGGTCAAGGATGTCAAGGAGCAGTTCGAAAAGGCCTTTACCAAAATCTGGTACAACGAGATGGAGAGCGACGGTCTGAACCGTCTTGTCCTGCGCGTGGGGGCGAACTGGCGGGAGATTACGATCCTGCGGTCCTATGTTCATTATATGCAGCAGGTGCGCTCGCCCTTCAGCCGCACCTATATCCAGAAGGCCTTGACGGACAATGCGTCGATCAGCCGTCTGTTGATTGATCTTTTCAAGGCTTATCATGATCCGGCCAACGGCTCGAAATCGAAAACTCTGGCTGAGGCGTGTTCTGCGAAGATCGAGGCGGAGCTTGAAAAGGTCACATCCAGCGATCAGGACCGGATTCTGCGGCAGGTTTCGGCATTGGTCGAGGCGACCATGCGGACGAATTATTACCAGCGCGGGACGGAAGAGGGGCGCAAACCTTATCTCTCCCTTAAACTCAAGAGCGCGTTGGTTCCCGATCTGCCTGATCCCAAGCCGTTCATGGAGATATTCGTTTATTCACCGCGTGTGGAAGCCATTCACCTGCGCGGGGACAAGATCGCGCGCGGAGGCTTACGCTGGTCCGACCGGCATGAGGATTTCCGCACCGAGGTTCTGGGTCTCATGAAGGCGCAGATGGTCAAGAACGCGGTCATCGTGCCGATGGGCGCGAAGGGCGGTTTCGTCGTCAAGACTCCGACCAAGAGCCGCGAAGAATATATCAAGGAAGGGGTGGAGTGTTACAAGACCTTCATCCGCGGTTTGCTTGATATTACAGATAATCTCTCCGGCGCGGCGATTATTCCGCCCAAGGATGTGGTGAGGCGGGACGGGGATGACCCGTATCTCGTAGTTGCGGCCGACAAGGGAACGGCGACCTTCTCCGATACCGCCAACGGGATTTCGCAGGAATACGGATTCTGGATGGGCGATGCGTTCGCGTCCGGCGGTTCTGCGGGATACGACCACAAGAAAATGGCGATCACGGCCCGCGGGGGTTGGGAATCCGTCAAGGCGCATTTCCGCCTGTTCAACCATGATATCCAGAAAAAGGCGTTCGATGCGACGGGCATCGGGGATATGGCGGGGGATGTGTTCGGGAACGGGATGCTTCTGTCCGAACAGATGCGGCTTGTGGCGGCGTTTAACCATGTCCATATCTTCTGCGATCCCGATCCCGATCCGGTTTCCAGCTTCAAGGAGCGCAAAAGGCTGTTCGATGAGGTGAAGGGCTGGGATCACTACAACACGAAGCTGTTGTCCAAAGGCGGGCGGATTTTCAACCGCAGCGAGAAGGTTTTGAGCCTGACGCCGGAAATTCAGAAGCGCTTTGATCTTCCTAAGGATAAGGCGACGCCTGCGGAACTGATCCGGGCGATCCTGAAGGCGCGGACGGATCTGATCTGGTTCGGCGGGATTGGCACGTATGTCAAGGCGACCAAGGAAACGCATATTGATGTCGGCGACAAGGCCAATGACGCGCTGCGTGTGAATGCCTCGGAAATACGGGCGCGGGTGATCGGTGAGGGCGCGAATCTTGCGCTGACGCAACTCGGGCGGATCGAGCTTTCCGAGAAGGGTGTGCGCCTGAATACCGACTTCGTCGATAATTCCGGCGGCGTCGACTCCTCTGACCACGAGGTGAATATCAAGATTTTGCTGACCGATGTGATGGGCAGCAAGAAGCACAATATGGATATCAAGGCCCGTAACGTCCTGCTCAAGAAGATGACGGAGGAAGTGGCCTCTCACGTCCTGCGGCATAATTACCAGCAGGCGCAGGCGGTGAGTCTTGCCGAATTGCAGGCGCGGGAGAACCTCCAGCTACATGAGGATTTTATCGAGGATCTGGAGCGTGAGCGCGGTTTGAACCGCAAGAACGAAGGGTTGCCGGACAAGGAAACCATCGAAGCCCGTCTGCGGGCCGGCAAGGGGCTGACACGGCCGGAGCTGTGTATCCTGATTTCTTATTCCAAGATCGCTCTGACCAGCGAGTTGCTGGCTTCGAACATTCCGGACAATTCCAAGATGGAAAACTGGCTGGTCGAGTATTTCCCGGACGTTCTGGGTGAGAAGTTTCGCCCCGAGATCAAGCGGCATCTCTTGAAGCGGGAGATTATCGGTATGACGATCGCCAATTCGCTCGTCAACCGGATGGGGCCGACCTTCACCAAGTCCCGGATGAACAAGACCGGGGCGCGGGTGGATCAGGTCGTCGAGGCGTATATCGTGACGCGCGATGCGTTCAAGCTGCGTCCTTTGTGGGATGATATCGAGTCGCTCGACGGGAAGGTTCCGGCGGAAGTCCAACTCAAGGCCATGCGCGATATCGCGCAGATGGCCGAGCATACGATCACCTGGTTTCTAACCCGGCTCGGGCGCGACCTGCATCTGGAGAAGGATACCCAGATTTTCGGTGAGAGCATCGAAAGTCTGCGTAAGAATATCGATGGGCTTTTGACCGACGATCTCAAAAACTCGATTCAGGCTCGAATCGATATCGGTGTGCGGGACGGATTGCCGCAGAGTCTGGCGCGGCAGATCGCCCTGATGCCCGTTTTGTCCTCGGCGTGCGATATCATCCGTATCAGTCTGGAGCAGAACACGAACATGATGAACACGACCCGGACCTATTTCGAGGTCGGAGAAGCGTTCCATCTCGACTGGCTGCGGCAGCAGGCGCGCTTTTTACCCCACGACAACCACTGGCAGAGCGAGGCTTCGGCCGGGTTACTAGAAAGCCTCTATAGCTGTCAGGCCGGGTTAACTGTGCGTGTGTTGCGTGACCTCAACGGCAAGGCCGGGAAAAGCCCACGCAAGGACAGTATGCTGGAGGTATGGCTCAAGGATCACGGGCATCTGCTCAAGCAGTTCGAGCCGTTGTTCGCTGAATTGCGGCGGGCGGGAACGGTCGATCTGACCATGCTGGCGGTTGCGGAGCAGCGGCTGCGGCAGCTTTTCGGGGGGTAGGGTCAAAACCCACAGCTTTTCTAAAGACCTGCAAACACGGTCTTTCTTCGCTTCCGCTTCTCAAATACGTCGATGTATTCTGCGATGCGGTTCTCGAAAGCCCGTGTTTTCGCAGACTTTATAAAAGCTGTGAGTCTCTACCCTAAGGGTTTTCGGCGTTTTGTTAAGCGCCAAAAAGCAGAGCCAGAAGGATCAGCAGCCCGAAATCCCTGTTCGAGCGGAAGATGTGCAGGCTGGAGGCCGGTTCTTCGGATTTCCATTCCGTGATTTGCCAGAGCAGATGCGAGCAGGCGGCGAGAATCAACAGGCTGGTCCAGAGACTGCCGCTGCTGATCAAGACGGCCAGCACCAGAAACAGGGCGGTCAGTTCATAGAATCTTTTTACCCATTTGGGGCTGTTCTCGCCAAACAGCAAGGCCGTGGATTTCATTCCGGCCAGCGCGTCGTCCTCCTTGTCCTGATGGGCGTAAATCGTGTCGTAACCCAGCGTCCAGCATATTCCTGCTAAATAGAGGAAAACGCAGGAAAAGCTCAAGGTGCCTGTGATGGCTGTATATCCCATCAGAGCCCCGAAGTTGAAGGTTATTCCCAGAAAGGCCTGAGGCCACCACGTTACCCGTTTCATGAGTGGATAAGACACGATCAGGGGGATTGTCAGGACACCAAGGACGATGGTCAGGCGATTCATGGTCAAAAGAATCCCCAAACTTAGGGTTAATAGTCCGGCCAGTAAGACCAGAGCCTGCGACCTGCTGACCGTTCCCGCAGCGAGGGGGCGGTTTTTGGTGCGCTCGACCTGCTTGTCCAGATCGCGGTCCCAGAGGTCGTTGATGATACAGCCGGCGGCACGCATCAGGATGGCGCCGATTCCGAACAGTCCCATCAAAAGCCATGAATAAAGGCTCATACCGAAGAGTCCGCCCGACCCCAGAACGATTCCCCACCAGCCGGGGAGCAGGAGGAGCCAGATGCCGATGGGGCGGTCCAGTCTTGCGAGATAGGCGAAGGGGCGCAGTTTTTCGGGAAGGCGCTCCTCAATCCATGGAAGCCTCTTGATATCGGTGTGGGTGTTGGTGTTGAGTGTATCGGTCATGACCCAACCTTTATACAAGCTTGTGCGGCTTTATCTCAACGAAGAGTTTTCAGCGGGCCGTGAGATCGCGCTGTCCGACGATCATGTGCATTACCTTCGCAATGTGCTGCGGCTAGAGGCGGGGCAGGGTTTGCGCGTGTTCAACGGGCGCGATGGAGAATGGCGGGCTGACCTCAAAAGTCTGGATAAAAAGCGAGGGATTATCACTTTGCAGGAAATCCTCAAGCCGCAAACTCAAGATGGAGCGCGGATTCGGCTTTTGTTTGCGCCGATCAAGAAGCAGCGGATGGATTTTCTGATCGAGAAGGCGGTTGAGCTAGGGGCAACGGATTTTTATCCGATTCTTACGGGGCGGACAGAGAACAGGCATTTAAAGGCCGAGCGAGTGACTGCCCAGATGATCGAGGCAGCGGAACAGTGCGAACGGCTTGATCTTCCGGTCCTGCATCCCATGGACAATTTGCAAAATATGCTGAAAGCATGGGACGGACCGAAAATTCTGGCGTGCGTGGAGCGTATGGAGGCTCCGGTTCTTTCTTCCGCTCCTGTATCAAAGGACTGTGCTTTTCTGATCGGGCCGGAGGGCGGGTTCGATTCCGAAGAGGGCGAGTTTTTGAAGAATTCTGCCAAGGTTCAGGCTGTCGGCCTTGGAGACACGATCCTGCGGGCGGAGACGGCGGCGCTGCTTTGCCTGTCCTATGCGCGTATGCAGCTTTTATAGAAACTCCTGAAAAACATTTTTTTACAATGCTTAGGGTCTTGAAATTCAAACGATATGGACGTATTTGTTTGTTACTTGCCCCCCGCGTAGAAACCGGAAAGGTCCGTTTAGGGATATGGTCCTCTTAAGACATTCAGTTATTCGCAGATTATTTACGGCGTTTGCCATTTTTTGCCTTGTGTTCGCGCTCGGCGGTGCGGGCGTTTCGTGGGCTCAGGGGATGGCGATTGATCTGCAGCCTGCGGCCACTGACTCGGCTCAGCGGATCCATGATTTTCATAATTTGCTGCTTTATATCATCACCGGCATCGTGGTTTTTGTTCTGATGTTGCTTGTGGTTGTCATTTTTCGCTTTAATTCCAAGGCTAATCCGGTTCCGTCCAAGACGACGCACAATGTTATGCTGGAGATCGTCTGGACGATCATTCCGGTGGTGATCCTGATTATCATCGCCGTTCCCTCCTTCCAGTTGTTATACAAGAATGAGCGGATCGAAAATCCCGAGATGACCCTGAAAGTCACCGGGTTCCAGTGGTACTGGGGGTATGAGTATCCCGATCAGGGCGATATCGCCTTTACCTCCTACATGATCCCCTCCGACAAGGTGGATGCCGCGAAGGGGCAGAAGCGCCTGTTGTCTACGGATAACAAAGTCGTTCTGCCTGTCGGTGTCACGATTCAGGTTCTGGTGACTGCGGCGGTCAATGACGTTATCCACGCGTGGGCCATGCCGGCGTTCGGGATCAAGACCGATGCCGTTCCGGGTCGTTTGAACCACACGTGGTTTAGGATCAACAAGCCTGGTGTTTATTATGGACAGTGTTCGGAGCTTTGCGGCAAGGATCATTCCTATATGCCGATTGAGGTCTGGGCAGTTGAAAAACCCGTGTTCGAGGAATGGGCCGCACTGGCCAAGGTGGATGCCGACAAGGCGCAGGAGTGGATTCAGGCCAATCATAATCCTGCCCATAAAGGCGTTGTTTCGGAGCCGATTATGTCTTCTCCTGTTCCTGAACAGCCCGTATCCGATCAACCCGCCGAACAACCGACTCTCGAACAACCTGATGGGAGCAGCGAATAATGGCTGACCACGACCACGATCATAAGCCCGGTTTTTTCGTCCGCTGGTTTTGTTCAACGAACCACAAGGATATCGGGACGCTTTATATTATTTTCTCGATTCTGGCCGGACTGATTGGTGGCCTGTTCTCCATGGTTATGCGCCTAGAGCTGCAGGAGCCGGGGGTCCAGTTTTTGGTCGATGCAGCGGGCAATCCCGACGGGCATATGTGGAACGTCATTATCACCGCGCACGGTCTGATCATGGTGTTTTTCGTTGTTATGCCGGGGCTGATCGGCGGGTTCGGCAACTGGTTTGTGCCGCTGATGATCGGGGCGCCGGACATGGCGTTTCCAAGGCTTAATAATATCTCTTTCTGGCTTCTTGTGCCTTCGCTGATCCTTCTGGTCGGGTCGGCTGTGGTCGGCGGCGGGGCGGGGACGGGCTGGACCGTTTATCCGCCGCTTAGCTCCAGCGGCCATCAGAATATGGCGGTCGATATGGCGATCTTTTCTCTACACCTTGCCGGTGCCAGTTCTATTCTGGGTGCGGCGAATTTCATTACAACGATCTTCAATATGCGCGCGCCGGGCATGACGCTGCACAAGATGCCGTTGTTTGTCTGGGGTATGCTGGTCACGTCCTTTCTGCTGGTTCTGGCGGTTCCCGTCCTCGGCGGTGCCATTACCATGCTGCTCACCGACCGGAATTTCGGCACGAAGTTTTTCGTTCCCGATGGCGGCGGCGATCCGATTCTTTACCAGCATCTGTTCTGGTTCTTCGGGCATCCCGAAGTCTATATCATGATCCTGCCCGCGTTCGGGATCGTCAGCCATATCGTGTCCACCTTCTCCAAAAAGCCAATCTTCGGATATCTGGGGATGGCGTATGCGATGGTCTCCATCGGGTTTGTCGGGTTTATCGTGTGGGCTCACCATATGTATACGGCGGGCATGAGCGTGGATACCGAGGCTTACTTTACCGCCGCGACTCTGATTATCGCCGTGCCGACGGGGATCAAGATTTTCTCGTGGATCGCTACGATGTGGGGCGGATCGATCGAGTTCAAGACGCCGATGCTGTGGGCCATCGGGTTTATCTTCCTGTTCACGGTCGGGGGTGTGACGGGCGTGGTTCTGGCCAATTCCGGCATGGATACAGCCTTACACGATACCTATTATGTCGTCGCCCATTTCCACTACGTTCTGTCACTGGGCGCGGTGTTTGCGCTTTTTGCCGGGTTTTATTACTGGATCGGAAAGATTTCCGGGCGGCAGTACCCCGAATGGATGGGGCAGATTCATTTCTGGACGACGTTTATTGGCGTCAATGTAACCTTTTTCCCGCAGCATTTCCTCGGGCTGAACGGTATGCCGCGCCGGATCATCGATTATTCCGCCGATGCCGAATATGCGGTGTGGGCGGACTGGAACGCGATTTCCTCTTACGGCGCCTATATGTCCGGGGCTTCCACGCTGTGGTTTATCCTTGTCGTGGTGTACACGTTGACGGCGGGAAAGAAAGCCAGCGCGAATTACTGGAACGTCCAGCCGCAGTGCTTTACGCTGGAGTGGTCGGTGTCTTCACCGCCGCCTTTCCACCAGTTCGATATCCAGCCGAGCGTGAAATAATTCCGATTTTTTAAGCGAGGTTTTGTTCCGGGCCTTCGGTTTCCTCGATCAGTTTTTCCAGCTTGTCTTGGTGCGGCCTGACGGCTTTCTCAACAGCTTCCCAGCCGCGGTAATTCTCAAACAGATCTTTGGCGCGTTCACCGATCAGTCGAATGCCTTCGACAGGCGTCACATTGCCCAGTTCCGCCGCCCGTACCTGAAGTTCGGCAAACGCTTCGTAGACCTGATCAATAACCTCGTCAGGTGTATCGACAACGTGCTGGGCCAGTAGTTCGCTGTTGGCTTCTTCGAGTTGAACGCTGGCCGACTCATAGGAAATTTCCTCGTTTCCCATCTCTTCTATGATTTGTTGGGTTCTCGCTTTATGTTGCGTGATGTTGCTCATTTCATTATCCTCGTTTTTTCGCGCTCGTATTATAGTCATTTCAGAACGGAAAGCAGAGAAAAATTCGTGACCTTTTGTTTTTCCGTGGTAAATAAGGGGCATGAGCAATGTCCTTTCCAGCCCCTTTCCGGTTGTTGACGAATCCCGCGTCGGGGATTTCATCGCGTTGCTTAAGCCGCGGGTCATGAGCCTTGTGGTTTTTACCGGGTTCGGGGGGCTGTGGCTGGCACCGGGACTTGAAAGCATGAACCCCATTCTGGCGTTAATCGCCATGCTCTGTCTGGCTATTAATGCCGGGGCGGCAGGGGCGATCAATATGTGGTTCGACCGCGATATCGACGCGGTCATGAACCGCACCCGCGGACGCCCGATTCCGATGGGACGGGTGGATGAGGCAGAGGCGCTGGCCTTCGGCATCACGCTCAGTCTTTTCTCCGTGATGCTGATGGGGCTGGCGCTGAACTGGGTGGCTGCGGGGCTGCTGGCGTTTGCCAATCTCTTTTATGTTTTCGTTTATACGATGTGGCTGAAGCGCCGGACGCCGCAGAATATCGTCATCGGCGGCGCGGCGGGCGCGTTTCCGCCGATCATTGGCTGGGCGGCTGTGACCGGGGATATCACTCTTGAGCCGATCATCTTGTTCCTGATTATCTTTTTCTGGACGCCGCCGCATTTCTGGGCGCTTTCGCTTTATGCCAACGAGGATTACAAGCGGGCCAAAATCCCGATGATGGCCGCCGTTCATGGGCTTAAGGCTACAAAAATCCAGATGGTTCTTTATACGCTGGTTCTCTTTCCTTTAACCCTGCTTCCCTATTTTCTGGGCATGGAGGGGCCGATCTATCTGGCTTTGGCCGTGCTTCTCAGCGGATTTTTTGTCGTGACGGCGGTGAGCGTTTTTCGTTCTGACGATCTCAAGAAAGCGCGGCTGATGTTCGGGTATTCCGTCTTTTATCTATTTGCCCTTTTTCTGGCGTTGGTGATTCATGCCACATAGCGATCTGCATAAGAAAAAGTTCAAAAAGAATCTCGCTGTGTTCGGGGCCATTCTGTCGCTTTGCGCCTTGATTCTCATTGTCACGATCATCAAGTTACAGGGATCATGAGTTACGAGCAGCGCCACAGTTATCTCCCTTCCACTGTTCTGATTACCGGAGCAACCGGCGATTTCGGGCGGGCCTTTGTCGAAAGGTTTGCGGCGCTTGGCTGCAGACTCGTTCTGGTCGGGCGGGATATCCAGAAGCTTGAATCCCTGAAAGAGGCGGTTCTTGGCCAGCATAAGATTGCGGTTCATCTCTGCGCCTTCGACATGACCGATAAAAAGGGTATGGAGGCGGCTATTAACACTCTGCCTGAGGGTTTCAGAGGTATCGACCTTCTGATCAACAATGCCGGGCTGGCTTTGGGCCTCGATCCGGCGCCGACCTGCGATCTTTCCGACTGGGAGACCATGATTGCCGTCAACAACACGGCCCTCGTGCAGATGACGCGCCTGATCCTTCCCGGCATGGCGGCACGGAAGAGGGGGCATATCATCAATATCGGCTCGACGGCGGGCACCTACCCCTATCCGGGGGGGAATGTCTATTGCGCGACGAAAGCGTTCGTGAAGCAGTTTTCGCTGTCCTTGCGGGCGGACCTGAAGGGAACGAATATCCGGGTCACCAATATCGAGCCGGGGATGATCGAGACGCAATTTTCAGTTGTCCGCTTTAAGGGTGATGCCGAAAAAGCCCGGAAAGTCTACGATAATACGGAAAATCTTCATGCGGAGGATGTGGCGGAAGCCGTGGTCTGGAGCGCGACTTTGCCCCCGAAATTCAATGTTAACCGGATCGAATTGATGCCTACGACGCAAACTTTTGGGCCTTTGGTTGTGGAACGCTTTGATTAAATTGGGGAAATGGTGTAGTATGGTTCGTCTTTTTGGTTTATTTGGAGTTGTTTTTATGCCCCGGCCCCTTTTCATCCGCCTTTGTTTTATCTTCTCTTTTGTGCTTTTGTCTCCTGTTCCGGCTTATGCTGAGGAGGGGCAAACGGAGGAGGCTGCTGCCCCGGCTTCCTGCCCCACCTGCACCAAGTGCGGCGATGCAGAGCAGGGCTCGGTGGAAACAACTGAAGGCGGTTATTGCGATATTTATTCAAGACAGCTTGATTACCGCAAGCACTCTAAAGCGTACAGAGAGACTATCGAGAAGCGCCGCGTGGCTTTTGAAGCTCCCCGTATAGAGGCTCTTGAAGCTTTCCGCAGAAACCGTGAGGAGTTGTATAAACAGGAGTCCAAGGAATATCAGCTCGAGTTGGCGCGTGAAGCCGAGGAAGCTGAAAAGGCTCTGGCCGCCAAGAATGGCGCTGAAGATACTGACGGCGCGGAAGTTATGGGAGACAAAGCAGAGACGATGGAAACCGCTTCTGTCTCTGAAGAGGGGGCACCCGCCGAGGAGACCGATGATGCCGCTCCTGCCGAGGGTGTGAAGGAAAAAGTCGTCGAGGAGTCGGACAGCGAAGCCAAGCCGCGCAAGAAGATCATCATGCCCGAGGATGCGCCCGACTTTTAGGGTCGGTCCGCTGTGATTTTTTGGATGCTTGTTCTTTACGCCCCTTTCCGAGGGGCGTAATGTTTTGAGGCAGGAGGGCTCATGTTCACTGGGCTACAGCACTGTTCGGAGCTGCATGAAGGGCCGCTGGCGCAAATCACAAAATCCGGCGGAACGGAGACAGTCATCTATGTGCACGCGGATCATTTGATGACGCCGCGCTATGGCACGAACGCGGCGGGCAGCACAGTGTGGACCTGGGATTCAGGAGCGTTCGGGAAGGAAGCGGCGACAGGAACGGCGACCGTCAACCTGCGCTTCCCCGGCCAGTATTACGACTCCGAAACCACGCTCTTCTACAACTGGAACCGATACTACAACCCCGCCACCGGGCGCTATATCTCCAGAGATCCTAAGTTTTTTATTCGTCAGGTTAGCCCCTATTTATACTCAGAAGCTAATCCATTGCTATTAACAGACCCTAGGGGATTAGAGGCTGTTGGATGGAGCGGTTACAAGTTTATCTCTCAACGTAGTGCTGCGGTTCATGCAATAAAGCTTGCTTGGACAGACGGTAGAGTAAGCCTCCATGAGTTGGCAGGTATAATATATTTCAAGAGCGGTTGCTTTGGGTACGACTATAAATTTTTGAAAACAGGATGGATTTCAAACATACACAGCCTAGAACCTAATTTAAATGCTTCTTACGTCGATGGGGGATCGTTCTCAGCTGGTTGGCATACCCATCCAAATAATGTCTTCAGTGACGATGGTGAGGGTTATTCTTGGGAAGACTGGGAATGGGTAGATGGTTTTAAAAAGCCTCTATATTTAGGTACTCCAACTGGATACATTAAAATTTTAAAGCCTGGGCAAGACACCTCAGATGCGACCCAGGTGCATCCCGAGATTAAGCCATGAGCAAAGTTTCATTAACTATTGCCCTCTTGTTCTTGATGCTTTTTTATGCGTTTCGACAAGAAAGTTTCGCAGCATTTTTTCTTTCTCGGTATATATCTTCTCTTGAACAAAAGTTGGACGAACAACAAAAACGGTCGCTTCTAGTATTACCATTAGAAGGATTATCTGGCTTGCATCTCTCCTATGGCCTTCAAATCAGAAATAATTACATCTACAATAGTCACGACTATTTTCTTTTTATTTATATGTACGCTAATGGTATATTTGAACCAGATGGAATGAGTAGTAAAATATTGTATATATTTTGGGAGAGTTTGTATAATCGTCTCCCTGAAGATCAAAAATCGAAAATCAATGAATTACGTTTAAAGAGGATCCAAAAAAACAATGAAATGATAAAAATAATGGACTCCTGTACTAGCTTATTTTCGTCTTCCAAGAAAATGTTAAACGAATGTTTTAATGAAAATACTCATTTTGAAGATTTTCCATACTATTTTGAAGAAATAAGCATTAGCAAAAAAGGAAATGTCGGAAATGTGATTCTATATGGTCAAATAAACAATTCTGAGAAAATATGTGTTGCAAATATTATTAGCAACCTAAAATTTCCAAATCTAATATTTATGGAGCAGGTTACTATATCCGCCGATTGCGTTCCAAATGGAACTGGGTTTTTTGAAGAATAGGATATAGGGCTATATACCAATCCGCCACAGTCTGTTGAGTGCTTCTTTCTTGCGCTGTCCTTGCGGAGTCGTTCGTCTATAGTCTTTTTGATCCACACGAGCGGGCACAACTCTCGTTCGTGCTCCTTCTGCAATTCGGCGCGGTAGGTGTCGAAGAGGGTGCGGAGCTGTGCGCCTGCACGACCCCCATGTTGGAGCTAAACCGGGAGTGAACAGGTTTTCAGGCTCTCTCAATTCTGGACCTGCCTGTCCATCCTCGTTCGGCTGTCCAGTGCGCACCACGCCTCATGAAGCCGATATTCATGCAGTTCGAGGAAGACTTCGCGCAACCGTTCGAGCGCATCGCCAAGCTTGCCCCTACGCTTGGTTTCCAGCGCCTTGCGGAACTTGCCGAATGACCGCTTGGTCTTGAGCGGTTCTTTCTTGCGTTCCGGCTCCCGAATCTGCCAATGTTATTCCAAGGTTCTTGGATATCGTTCATCTCTTTTTCTGATTCCCCCGCACCAAGAAAGTGGCCGGGGGCACGACCACCCATTACGTGTATGGTCTGGGCGGGTTGCTGTATGGAGAGTATGACAATTCCGGCGTCCTGATCCGAGAATACATCTGGCTGAACGGCGAACCGTTGGCGCAGGTGACGAAATCGGGCGGGACGGAAACCGTTACTTATCTGCACACGGATCATTTGGCCACGCCGCGCTATGGCACCAATGCGGCAGGATCAACGGTCTGGATATGGGATTCTGGCGCGTTCGGCAAGGAGGCACCAACGGGCAGCGTCAGCGTCAACCTGCGCTTCCCCGGCCAATACTTCGATGCTGAAAGCGCGCTGCTTTACAACTGGAATCGCTACTACAACCCCGCCACGGGGCGCTATATTTCTGGTGATCCCTTGGGAATTAGTGTTGATCTTAATGTCTTCGCCTACGCCTCTCTCAATCCGCTCACTTATGTTGATCCGAGAGGATTGCGCAAATGGACTGGTCGGGGGATCGCGCCAGGAGACATTTCTTCGTTGCCCTCATTGGGCACCCAACCATTTAACTGGTTTTTCAAAACAACCAGGTATTTCTTTATTGCCTTTTATCTCACATCCGAATGTATTGACGGAAAAAGGGACCATACGGCTGTCCTAGCTGAGGGGTTCGCAACTACGACGAACATATCTAAGCCATTTATGAGCCGAACGTTTACAAAAGTAGAGTTTGAAGACGGTATGCCTTCGAATGCCGAACCAGATGACAGTGTGTTCAACGGCGGCTTCGAAATGGTGGCGAACCGATATCAAGGCTGCCAGATTACGCTCGGGAATGCGAAGTCGACGACGGTGGTTTTCACTGGAGGGCCTCTTGTCATGCAGATGGCAGAACCTGGAACGTCGCGCGTAAATCGCCAAATTATGCCGTTGTCTGAGGAGGGACAGTGGAACAGTGATGTCAAGGAATGCAGGAAATAGAATGTCAATCTTGATTCTGCAAAGTGCAGATTTGTTCGACTTCCGAAGGAAAGTCAGCTGAGAAGCTGTAGTACCAAGCAATTGTCCTGCTGCTATTGATAACAAGGTAGTGTTTGTGGTCGGATGTGTGCGCTTCTTTGAGTAGTACATAAGCGCTGGAGTTGTCTTCCAGACGGTAACGCCAAGGGCAGCGAGCCATGTCTATCGAGATCTGCTGTATCAGAGCGGAGTCCGTGATCGGTGCGAGCCCGCCCAGGACGGCATTCCATGTTTCATCCTCGTCGATTCGGAAGTCTGCAATGCCAGCCATACCGTAAAAGCTAAATACTATTTGAATATCCTTTGCAGAATCCGGGATGAACCAGAATGCGTCATTCTCAGGAACTGGCCTTTCCCCCATATGTGTGACCGACTCGAATTCGTACTTGCTAGGTTGTCCATACTCAAAGCCGTGAAAGTAGAGATATCTACTCGGCATGAAGCGCATGGCGGCATAGTTGACCTGATCGAGGGCCATAGCAGGTAGAACTAGGCCAAATACATATAAGAAAATGAACATGTTCTTCCCATTCCTGCCTCGATTGAATGGTTTAGATGCTGCAAACTTCTATCGAGGGCTATTCCCATATCTTTGAAGTCACACCAACTCATAGCTGAAAGCAAGAGGCACTGTAAACTGAAAATCTGCTGAAATTTGTCCTTAACTATGTTAGTTCAGCGTTCGATTCTTCCGATCTTCCAGACGAAACGGATTGTGGAGCGCGCCCCAGGCGGCGAACAGTTGATTTTCGGGCATCGCTGCGAATCGCTCTTTGAGCGCGATGATCCTCGGGCCGAGCCCATAGGTTATCATTTCACGCAGATTGTGCCGGAGTATCACGAAGTGCTGGCGCCTGAAATTCTGATGCAGGGCCAGCTCCAGCAGCAACGTTTCGAGATCGTCGATGATCTTCTCGGCGTTCCAGTCACTGCTACGCATCGGGTTCATGCCCTGCATCTTTGACCCGTCCGGGTTTCCGAAGTGGCGCTGAGCGCGGTGGCCGTACCTCTATCCCCAGATCGGCTTCTTTGACCTTGCCGCGAAATGCCTCCGGCTTCGCATCGCGTTCTGGTGCAGCCATTTTCGCCATGCTGCCCATAAGCTTCTGCATTTCCTGTTCGTGCCGCTGACGCATTTCGGCAAACTTCACTTGCAGATTCTGGCGCTGATCAAGTTGCACTTCGATCAAGTCCTGGCGCTCTTCGCGGTCGCGGACATGGCACGTCCAGGCATCCTTCTCATTCTCCTTTCGGAGCTTCCAGTATTTGAAGGTGAGCTTGTCCCAGAGACCCTTGAAGCCCTTGCGGATACGTGAGGCCCGGACGTTCTGCTCTTCGTTCCAGCGTTTCTCCTGATACGCCTTCTGCGCCGCCCGGTCCTTGCGGTGCTGCTCGGTCATCGCCTTCCTGATCCGCAGGAGCGGTCGCAGCTCCTGCTCGTGGGTTTTCTGCAATTCGGCGCGGTACTTCTCGAACAGGCCGCGCACGGCCGCGCCGATCTTCTCCTTCGTTTCCTCGACGGTCGGTAGCGCCGTGTGCTTGCCGAGGCGCTTCTCCAACGCGTTGGCCTTGATCCCGAGTTGCTTGCTCAGGGAAAAGACTTCGCCGGTGATATCGACGGCGACGAACCCCCGCCGGTCGCCCTGCGCGAGGAAGAATCCGCGCTCAATTCTCACAACTCCCTCTTTACGCCTCTTGCTGCGGGGCGTAATGTTCTCCTTATGTCCGTTGACCCACAAAAAACGCTGAAGGACAAAAACCGTAAAGTCGGGTTGGCGGTTCTGGGCGTTGTGTGTCTTATGGGCGGGCTCGCCTATGCCTCGGTGCCGCTTTATGCGCTGTTCTGCCGGGTGACGGGGTATGGGGGGACGCCGCAGGTGGCACAAGCCCTGCCGGACCGGATTCTTGACCGCGCCGTGACCGTGCGGTTCGATTCCAATGTTTCCGATACGCTGGACTGGGATTTCAAGCCCGAGCTCAAGACTGTGAAGGTCCGGCTGGGGGAGCGGGGGGTCATTGCCTATCTGGCGCGGAATAACTCGGGGGCTGCCGAGACAGGGACGGCGGTTTATAATGTCAGCCCGCCCAAGGCCGGACCCTATTTCAACAAAATCCAGTGTTTCTGCTTCGGGGAGCAGGTTTTGCAGGCCGGGGAGGAGGCGCATATGCCTGTGCTGTTTTATATCGATCCGGCGATGGACGACGATCCGAACCTGAAGGACGTTACGGAGATCACACTCTCGTATACATTTTTCAAAACTGAGTCCTCCGCCCTTGAAGAAGCGATGGAAGCCTTTTACAATTCGGATAGCGGTGCTATAAGCACCACGGATTTCTGACGGATTTCCCTTTCTTACGTTAAGCAGGAACACCCAATGGCCGATCATATCGAATACTCCACCACCGGAAAGCCGCATCCCTATCATCTGGTGCGGCCCAGTATCTGGCCACTGATGGGCTCTCTGGCCGGGTTTTTGCTGGCGTGCGGGGCGATCATGTATATGCACAAGGTGCATCTGTTCGCCGATCCGGCGAACGGGGTCGAGGGTTTTAATGTCGGCCTGAGCGGGATTATTGTCGGGCTGGTTGCGGTTTTGCTGGTGATGTTCTTCTGGTGGAAGGACGTTGTTCATGAAGCTGTGGCGGAAAAGGCGCATACGCCGATCGCCAAGGTCGGGTTCCGTTATGGCATGGCGCTGTTCATCGCATCGGAGGTCATGTTCTTCGTGGCGTTTTTCTGGGCGTTCTTCAGTTCAGCCTTTTATCCTACGGAGTTTATCGGCTATGTCTGGCCGCCGGCGGGGATGCACGTGATCGAGCCGTTCGACCTGCCGTTTATGATGACGCTAATTCTTTTGCTCTCGGGCTGCTGCGTGACCTGGGCGCACCATGCGATTCTCGAAGGCGATAAAAAGGGTCTGGCCATGGGGCTGGCGCTCTCGGCGTTTCTCGGGTTTTTCTTTATGGGTTTTCAGGTCTACGAATACGCCCACGCGCATTTCACCTTTAACGAAAACGTCTATACGTCCGCCTTTTACATGGCGACCGGGTTTCACGGGTTCCATGTGATCGTGGGGGCGATTTTCCTGTTCGTGTGCTGGCTGCGCGCGCTCAAGGGGCATTTCACCGCCGAGAGCCATTTCGGGTTCGAGGCTGCGGCGTGGTACTGGCATTTCGTTGACGTGGTCTGGCTGTTCCTCTTTATTGCAATCTACTGGTGGGGCAATACGGTCGGGATGGATCTGCGGCCCCAGTAAGGGTCACGGTCATGGATACCTCCCTCGTCCGGCTGGCTTTGCGCTGCAAGTGCCCGCGCTGCAAGGAGGGGAATCTCTATAAGGATACGTTTAATCTTGCCTTGAACGATGTTTGCGCCGTGTGCGGCCTCAAGCTGGCGGATAATGACAGCGCGGACGGGCCGGCGGTCTTTCTGATCTTCATCCTCGGTTTTCTTCTTGTCCCCCTGGCTCTTCTTCTGGATGCGTTCGTGACTCCGCCGTTGTGGGTACATGGCGTGCTGTGGACTTTCGTGGCGCTGGTTTTGACGCTGGGGACGCTGAAGCCGATCAAGGCTTATATCCTCGCGCTGCAATTCAAGCACCGCCCGGGGGACTGGTCGTGAAGTTTCCTTTATGGGCGACGGTTTTTACCGTGCTAGGGGCGGCCTTGCTTTTCCGCCTCGGGTTCTGGCAGCTTGAGCGATCAGCGTGGAAAGCGTCCTTACTCGAATCCCTTGAAAAATCATCTTCTGCTAAATCCCTGTCGCAACCGTTATTGAAAGAGGGGCAGAGTTTAAATGCGTTGCAGGAATATCAGAGCGGTTTCATCGAAGGCACGTATCTTCTGGACCGCAGTATTCTGCTCGGGCCGCGGCTGCATGACAAGGTGCCGGGGTTTCACCTTTTGACTCCGCTGAAAACCGGAGAGGCGGTGTTGTTCGTTAATCGGGGGTGGGTTCCCAAGGGTTATTCCTTGCCTGAGTCCAAGCCTGTTCCTGTGCGGGTTGCAGGGCTTCTACGGACGCCTGAAGCGGCCAATTTCTCGGTCCCCGCCAACCAGCCGGAAAAAAATCTCTGGAGCCGCATTGACCTTGAGGTCTTTGCGTTGAGCCGAAAGGTTGAAGGCGTCCTGCCCTTCGTTTTTTATCTTGACTCCGAGAGGTTTAGCGAACAGGCGCTTTCCGAAAATCCTTCGCCGGTCGCCCTGAGTTTGCGGCCTTCGCTCAGCAATAATCATGCCGCTTATGCGGTTTTCTGGTTCACGATGGGGGGGCTGTTAATCCTTTTTTATTACTTGAGATTTCATAATAATAGTAGCCGGAAACCGTGAGGCCTTCCTTTAGAGTTTTCCGGCGTTTTCGAGATGTTCGCTTTTCTCAGCGGCGCCATCTTCCATAATACTCACAGCGTGTGGATGAAAATTTTCTTTTCGGAATTTTCCGGTTTGCCTTCGTGCCCCGATTTTGTAGACTGGCACCGATTCAAGCATGAGACCCCGTGCTGGTTGTCGGTATTGGTTATGATATGAAGCCAGTTAACATTGAGAGACGCGTGAGATGCTGAGAAGATTTAAATGCTCCTTTCTGGTTTTTGCTCTGGCGGTGGCTGTGAGTTCTCCTGCGGCGGCGAAGAGCGTCAAGCCGCGTCTGCTGGTTCAGGACGGCGACTGGAAGGCCTATGTCCTGACTGAGAATAATCAGAAGGTCTGTTACATGGTCAGTGAGCCCAAGAAAATGGAAGGCAAGTATTCCACCCGCGGGAAGGTTTATGTGCTGGTGACTCACAGGCCGTCGGAGAATACGCAGGATGTGTTTAGTTATATTGCCGGTTACAGCTACAAATCCGGGGCTTCGGTCAAGCTGAAGATCGACGGTCAGTCGTTCACCCTTTTTACGCAGGGGGACACGGCGTGGGCGGAGGATCCTAAAACGGACAAAAAGATTTCCGGTTTGATCCGTTCCGGTTCCAAGGTGACCGTTGAGGGGACTTCATCCCGCGGTACCCTGACCACCGACACGTTCAGCCTTAAAGGTTCAGGCGTGGCCTATAAAGCAATCTCAAAAGAGTGTCGCGTATAAGTCAGTATTTTCAAGGGAATAGCGATATTAGGAGAATATTCCCGAGTAATTTTGTGTTTTTATGGCAATAAAAGACGATCAAAACTTGGAAAATTGTTAATGATATGCTAACAGGATTCAAACTCTTCTCTGAATATGCTATGGTGCAGGGGATTTATTCCTCTCCCTTTCCTGTTCAGGAAAGATTTTTACTAAGATTGGAGTATGCTTTTGCGGTTGTTTAACACGCTTGCCCACCACATTTCTGTTTACCGCCTGCTGCCCGTTCGCCGGAGATACGTCCTGACCAGGACCAATCGTCCGCGCCTGCGTTATGTGACCGGCTGTGTTGCGCTTGCTGTTTTAGGTTCTGTCAGCCTGACCGGTCTTGTTTCGCCCTCCATCGCCTCTGTGGCCTGGAATTCCGCCGAAGAAGATTTTACTACGCCTGTCGAAAGTGCGTCGCTTTCCGGGCTTGGGTTGCAAAATGTTGCTTCCGCCCTTTTTGGCTCTCTGGAGAGTGCCGAAGGGGACATGGTTAAAGCGCTTGCGAATCTTCAGCCTGCCGCCGGCGAGGGGCTGGATATCGCTCCTGTCGCACCTCCCGTTTCTGCGCCTGCGGTTACGCCTGTTGCTGTCCCCAAAAAGGATTTACGCCCTGTCGGTCCGCGTGAGGAAAATATCCGCATCGGCTCGGGCGAGACTGTTGCCGGTGTCCTTCAGGAGGCCGGGGTCAGCGGTCTTGACGCCCATAATATCGTCAAGGCGATGAGTCAGCATTTCGATCCGCGTGATGTCCGTGCGGGCCAAACCCTGTCGGTGCGTGTTGAGCCCGGTCATGAGGGGATGGAGTTTGAATCCCTCAAGATGAAAATCGACCCGATCAAGGAAGTCGTGGTCAGCAAGAAGGCCGAGAACGATTTCCGGGCCAAGATCGTCGAGCGTCCGGTTTATGTCCATGTCGATGCCGTGAATGCCAAGATCGATAATTCCCTTTACGGTTCGGCGGCTCATGCGGGCATCCCCGCTTCCGTGGTTTCCGAGATGATCCGCATTTATTCGTATCAGGTGGACTTCCAGCGCGACATCAAGGAAGGCGACAAGTTCGAAATCCTTTATGAAACCTATAAAACCGAGGATGGGGATTTTGCCCGTTACGGCGATATTCTCTATGCCAATCTGGCGATCGACGGGAAGAAGATTCCCGTTTACCGCTACGAGAACAAGGACGGGCAGGTGGATTATTACGGTGAAGACGGGATGACCTTCAAGAAGACCCTGATGCGGACGCCTGTTGACGGGGCGCGGATGTCTTCCGGGTTCGGAATGCGCCGTCACCCGATCAGCGGTTATACAAAGATGCACAAGGGGATTGATTTCGCTGTGGCGATGGGAACGCCCATCTATGCCGCGGGCGACGGGACGGTCGAGATTTCGGGACGGAAGGGTGCGTATGGAAATTATGTCCGCATCCGCCATAACAACGAGATGAAAACCGCCTACGCCCATATGCAGAAAATCGCCAAGGGCATTACGCCGGGGCAGAAGGTCAAGCAGGGGCAGATTATCGGTTATGTCGGCACAACGGGTCGCTCGACAGGACCGCACCTCCATTACGAAGTTCTCCTTAAGAACAAACCTGTCAATCCGAACAGCGTCAAGCTGCCGACCGGACAGAAGCTGGCAAAAAATGAAATGAAGAGATTCAAGGCCCATGTCTCCAGCGTCAAGCAGCAATACGCTTCGCTGACCGAAGGCCTGAAATACGCACAGTACGAGCCGAAACCTTAAGTTCCCGTTCCGTGATTTTTCTGATACGCGCCGGATCGTGGCGAAGTTGGGGCGTTTTCGGTATTTTAATGTCGTCATCTTCGTAACTTTCCAGAATTTTCGGATTTCAGGTTTTTTGGCATTGAGCATTTCTTAACAAGGGTGTACAGTGACCCCCAGTTTATATGTTTGCGGCTTTGCGTTTGTTGTTACGTAAAAGGTTCCGCCGAGCTGCAAGCATCAAATCAATGTTGTAAATAAAGGCGTCGGGCTGGCGCATCGCTGCTATTGCAGGGCTGCAGGCTTGCGCTCAGGATGGAGAATAAAATGACAAAGCGTATGCTTATTGACGCAACCCATGTTGAGGAAACACGGGTTGCGATTTGTGACGGGAACAGGCTGGTCGAATACGACTACGAAAGCAAGAACCGTAAACCCCTTAAAGGCAGTATTTTTCTGGCGAAGGTGACGCGTGTTGAACCTTCCCTGCAAGCGGCGTTCGTGAATTTCGGCGGCAACCGCCATGGTTTCCTGCCTTTTTCCGAGATTCACCCCGATTATTTCCGGATTCCGATCGAGGACCGCGAGGCGCTTATGGCCGAGCAGGAGGCGTTCCTCAAGGCTCATGATGAGCAGGAGCAGCGCGAGGAAGAACTGGCCGAACAGTCCGGGGGCGCTGAGGGTTCCTCCGAGAGTCCTGACGATGAGAATTTCGAAGCCGGGGAGGGTGATCTTCCCGCCGTTGAAGAAGTCGGGGGCATGGTTCCTTCGGTTTCCGAGGATGACGATGAGGGTGGCCAGCCATCAGGTTCGGGTAGCCGTTCCGAGGATCCGGTCTCAGGGTTATATGATGACGATGATGGTTATGCCGCAGATGCCGCCGGTGAGCCTATCGCGCAAGGACATGATGACGGCCAGCGCGGGAATGAACCTGTTAGTGATGATGAAGATAGTCCTTCAGAAGCGGGAGCAGACGCCCAGCAGGAACCGCGCCACGGTGATTCCCAGGGAGAAGGCCGCAACAGAGGACGCAGTCGCGGTCGCCGTTTCCGCGGCGGACGCGGGCGCAAGCGCAGTGCCTACCGCAACCCGAATGTCGAGGTTGTCGGGGGCGAGGATGCCGATGAGGGCGGCCATTCCGGTGCCGGATTCCGTTTCAACCTGCGGCGTAAATACAAGATTCAAGAAGTCATCAAGCGCGGGCAGATCATGCTGGTGCAGGTTTCCAAGGAAGAGCGCGGAAACAAGGGCGCAGCGGTTACGACCTATCTTTCGCTTGCCGGCCGGTATTGCGTCCTGATGCCCAACAGCCCCCGCGGCGGCGGCGTCAGCCGGAAAATCGCCAATCATAATGACCGTTCCCGGATGCGCGAGATCATGAAGGATCTCGAAGTTCCGATGGGGATGTCCGTGATTCTCCGCACGGCCGGGGTCTCGCGCACGAAGGTGGAGATCAAGCGCGATCTTGATTATCTGCTGCGGCTGTGGGACACGATCCGCGATTTGACGCTGCAATCGACCGCTCCGGCCCTTGTCTATGAGGAAGCCGACCTGATTAAGCGTTCGATCCGCGATCTGTACGACCGCGATATCGAGGAAATTCATGTGGCCGGCGCTGACGGATTCAAGAACGCCCGCGATTTCATGAAGATGCTGGTGCCTTCGCACGTCAAGAAAGTCCTGCCGTACGAGGAGGAGCATCTGCCGCTCTTTACCCGTTATCAGGTCGAATCGCAGATCAGCGAGATCGGGCAGAATCAGGTGCGTTTGCGCTCTGGAGGCTATCTTGTTATCAATCCGACCGAGGCGCTGGTCTCGATTGACGTGAACTCCGGCAAGGCCACGAAGGAGCGGCATATCGAGGAAACTGCCCTTAACACCAACCTCGAAGCCGCCGATGAAATTGCGCGGCAGCTGAAATTGCGCGATCTGGGCGGGCTGGTTGTGATCGACTTCATCGACATGGAAGATCGCCGCAATAACGCCCGCGTCGAGCGACGCGTACGCGATGCGCTGTCCAGAGACCGTGCGCGTGTTCAGGTCGGACGTATTTCTTCCTTCGGGCTTATGGAGCTTTCGCGCCAGAGGCTGAATCCCAGCCTCACCGAGGCGCAGTACGAGACCTGTCATAACTGCAAAGGCTCCGGTCTTGTCCGCACGGAGGACGCCATGTCCATCGTGGTTCTGCGGGCGATTGAGGAGGAGGGAATCCGCGGACGTGCGGCGCAACTCGTTGTCAATATCACTTCCCGCGTGGCGCTTTATATTCTCAATTACAAGCGCGCCAATCTGGCGGATATCGAGAAACGCTATTCCCTGCAGGTTCTGATCCGCGTGGATGACGAGATCGGTGCGTCCGAACACCGGATTGAAGTGTCCCGGCCTTCCGATAAAGCGGCGGCTGAGCGCGATGTCGGTAAGCCTCCCGCTCGTGAGGCTCCCAAGCCTGCGGCCTGGCAGGGTGATTCGACGCCCGACTCCGACAGCGATGAGTCTTATGAAGACGAAGAGGCGGACGATCCGGTCGGTAACCAGAGGGTTTCCGAAGACGATTCCGATGAAGGCACGGGCAACCGCCGGGACGAGCATCGTGGCGGCGGCGGTGGAGGTCCGCGTGAAGGCGGACGGCGCAGAGGCCGGCGCGGTGGCCGCGGACGGCGCGACAAGAACCGCGAAGGGCGTGGAGAATTTCGTGAAGGCGGTGCGCGTGAGCCCCGTCCGGGTCGCGGAAACCGTCCTGAACGCGATGAGTCTTTCCCGAAAGAGCCCCGTGAGCAGGACAACAACTCTTCCGAGCCTGTGGTCGTGTCTGAATTACGGACTTCCGAACCCGCAGCGCCGTTCGAACCAAACCCTCCCCAACGGGATGTTGTGGTGGAAGCGCGGCCTGAGCGCAAGGAGCGCACTCCGTCTTCGTCAGCGTCTTACGAGGTGGTCAGCGAAGCGCCCAAGAGCAAGAAAAAAGGCTGGTGGAACAAGCTGATCGAGTGAAGCTTGGTCAGGAGTCGTTTTTGGTCAGCCGCATCCGGCTGACCCGGCGGCCGTTCATTTTTTCGATCTTTATGCTCCAGCCGGACAGCTCGAAGGTGTCCCCCTTTTGCGGCAGTTTTCGAAGCATATTGAGGGCGACGCCTGCCGCCGTGGTGTAGTTCCCCTTATTCGGCCAGTCGATGTCCGGGCCCATGATTTCCTGCAGTTCCTGAAGGGTGAGGTTGCCGTTGACGACAAACGAGCCATCGTTTTTGCGTTCCTGCTGGAAGTCGTCTTCCTCGTGGTCTTCGGGCATATCGCCCGCGATGGCTTCAATCACGTCGGTCAGCGTCACCAAACCCAGAAGTGAGCCGTATTCATCGATCACAAAACCGACGTGTATCCGGTTTTTACGAAACGAGTCCATCGTCTGTAGAACTGTCAGATTTTCCGGCAGGGCGACGGGCTGGAGGACCAGCTTGTGCAGAGTGTCCAAAGTCTTTCCCGATATAAAATGGTCCGCCAGATCCTTTTTCTGGATCATTCCCGAGGGTTCGTCGATCGAACCCTGACCGGCGATGACCAGACAGGAATAGGGACAGTCCTGAATTTCACGTTGAAGAGTCTCGCGGGAGTCCTCCAGATCGATCCAGTAGAGATCGTTGCGCGGGGTCATGATCGCCGAGACGGGCTGCTGCGCGAGTTGCAAGACCCGCCCGATCATCAGGCGCTCCTCGGGTTTGAAGACGTTCATTTCCTTTTCGCTGGGGGCCAGAACCGATAACTCCGAAACCAGACCGGGTTGCGCGGACTTCATGCCTAGAAGGCTAATCACTGCCTCGGATACCCGCGTGCGGGCATCCATTTTTTTGACCGTTTTCCTGCGGTTTTGCTGGGCGAGCTGGTTGAAGGCCTCGATGATGACAGAGAAACCAATCGCGGCGTAGAGATAACCTTTGGGGATATGGTAATCGAATCCCTCGACGATCAGGCTGAAACCGATCATCAGCAGGAACCCCAGGCAGAGGATCACCACCGTCGGGCGCGTGCTGACGAAATTCATCAGCGGGTTACTGGCAATCATCATCAGGATCATAGCGATGATGACCGAGATCATCATGACGGGCAGGTGTTCGGTCATGCCCATGGCGGTGATGACAGCGTCGATGGAGAACACGGCATCCAGAATGACGATCTGGAGGATGACGGGCCAGAAACTGGCGTAGGACAACTCGTCGTCCTTTTCCCTGTGGCTTCCCTCCAGCTTCTCATGGAGTTCCATCGTCGCTTTGAAGAGCAGGAAGGTGCCGCCAACCAGCATGATCAGATCACGTGCCGATATTTCGCTTCCCATGAGGTTGAATAAAGGGGTTGTCAGCGTGGCGAGCCACGTAATGCTGGCCAGAAGCACAAGCCGCATAAGCAGAGCCAAGGTCAGTCCGATTATCCGGGCCTTCTGCCGCTGCTCCGGGGGGAGCTTGTCGGAGAGGATGGCGATAAAGATCAGGTTGTCGATCCCGAGTACTATTTCGAGAACGACCAGTGTGACCAGGCCCGCCCATATTGTCGGATCGAAGAGAATTTCCATCAGAGTTTCTTATGCATTTGCGGAGAGTGTATCACAATTTCATGCTCATCGAAGAGGAACCGATGCCATTGGCTGTAATTATCAAGATTGCCATTTTTTCAAACGCTCACAAGCCTCTATTATGTCTTCCGTCTTGTCGGCATAACAGATACGGATCGTTCCGTGTCCCCGTGCGACGTCAAAATCCATGCCGGGAGTTGTCGATACGCGGGCTTCGTCGAGCATCCGACGGCAATAGGCTTCGCTGTCGTTGGTCAGGTGGTGTACGTCCGCATAAACATAAAAGGCGCCATCGGCGTTGGAGATGCTCGTGAACCCGGCCTTCGGGAGTTCGCGCAGGAGGATGCCGCGGTTTTCGCGGTAGGTTTCCACGTAGGCGTTCAAAGCGTCCAGGTGATCGAAAATCTTGAAGGCCAGATGCTGTGAAATGGTCGGGGGCGAGACGAACAGATTCTCGGAGAGTTTTTTGACGCGGTCTGTCAGGTCATCGGGCAACACCAGCCAGCCTAGACGCCAGCCCGTCATGGCGAAATATTTTGAAAAGGTGTTGAGGACAATGGCGCTTTTTGAATAGTTTGCCGCCGTTTCCGCTTTACGGTTGTAGGTGATGCCATGATAGGCCTCGTCGGAAACCAGGCGAACACCCCTGTTTTCGCACCAGTTGGCGATTTTTTCCATTTCACCCGCCGGCAGCATGGTTCCCGTCGGATTAGAGGGGCTGTTGATGATCAGGCCGTCAAAGGATTTTGCCGAGCGTTCGAGGAGTTCGGCTGTCGGCTGGTAGTTGGTCTGTGGTGACGTTTCGATTTCCACCGCCTGAATGTTGAGGGCGGTCAGGATGTTTTTATAGGCCGGGTAGGTCGGGGTGGTGATGGCGACGCGGTCTCCGGCGTCGAAGGCGGCCAGAAAGGCGAGGATGAAGCCCCCCGAAGAGCCGGTCGTAATGACCACGTTCCGCGGATTGACGTCTGCCCGATAATAGTCCTTGTAGTAGGCGGCGATCCTTTCGCACAGGCTCGGCATCCCCACGGCTTCGGTATAGCCCTGCCGCGGGTCGGAGCGGATTTTGGAGATGGCGTATTCCAGGGCTTCGGGCGGTGCGCCGACGTTGGGCTGGCCTGCCCCCATGCGGCGGATATCTGTGCCCTTGGTGGCCCGCTCATTGACTTCCCTTAAGATATCGAGCGCCCGGAACATCGGAATGTCCGAGCGGTTTGAAACTTTTAAAGAATTTTTCTGCGTTTTTTCCTTGGCCATTGTCTGGCTCCTTACCCTTGGTTTGATAAAAAAGACATAAACGGCCCTTAAAAACAACCGGAAAATTTTCTTTCAGAGCGATTTAAGTCCTTGAGAAACAATATCTTTGAAATAAATTTAATTTATATAAAATTTTATATAACTTTTATACTTATTTTATTTGTTTTTTATTTAATAATAACCACCAAAAATACAAAAAAAATTTGCTTTTAATTTTATTTACTTTGTATTTACTTGTTATGTGTTATGTTAAACATATTGGGGGGTGCTTTGTGATGATGGTTGGATGGATTGCAATATTGTTCAGTTTGGCCTGTTTTCTGGTCGGTTTTTTCTCGCTCCATAAGTTTGGACCAGCGGAAGAGGGGGAGGGGGAAAAAAAAATCAGGAACGGAGATGGGTTCAAAAGGGCCGGGGAAGGCTCTGCTTGGGGACTCAAAAAGCAAATAAACCCGTAGGCCGTTTGTTTTTTTCGTGTGTTGGGGAGCCTGTTTTTCAGGCGGGAGGTTGGGTTAATCGTCGTTTTATCTCTTTGTCATGTGCAGGGCTTGTTTGTTCCTTTGTGTTGCCCCGTATGAATATATTTTCCGTAATGGAACAAGTAAGCATAACTTTAAACCGCCGTTCTCGGCGGTTTTTTTTTGCACTGGCCTTTTGTAAAGGCTAGTATAGGGTGTTCTGGTTCGACCGACTTATTCGCAGGGTTCTATAATGAAACGTTCATGCCTTGGCCTGTTTGCCCTTTTTGTCCTTACTGTTGCTCCTGTTTGCGACGCTTTTGCTGCGGAGGAGAAGGGGGCCGGGGTAGAGAGGGCTGCGCAGCAGAAATCCGAGACTAATACTGGTTCTTCCGATGAAAAAATTACAGATCCGGTTGGGCAAGCAAAAAACGAAGCCCTGCATCAGAAGTATGCATCGGTTATGGCGACACTGGATACCCGAGAGGTCCAGCATTTTGCTGTTGTGATTGTTAATTACAATCTCATAAGTACGGTTAAGGCTGTCGGGGAGGATGTTCAAGGTGCCGTTAATGGTTGCGCTGAGAATAATTCTGAGATTGCTGAGACGGTTAAGCAAAGGTTTGTCAAATGGAAAGAGGCTGTTGCAGCCCCGATGGCCGAGGCGGAGGCCAACGTCAACAATATGGTTCTCGCTCAGGATTACCTTTCGCAGACTGAGTTTTCGAATCTTTTCGGGCTGATCGAAGACGTGCGGAGGTATAATTCCAGCCGTTTTGAAAAGACCCCGGTTACGACTCCAGAAGCCTGCGAATTCATGCTTAGTAAGATGGACGAGACTCAGGAACATATGGTCGGAATGCTGAAGGCCACTCTCGTGAGCTATCCCTCGGCGCGGGAAAAGACGCAGGAATAATTTGAGTTTTTTTTGATATCTTAAGCTCTTATGAGAGTTCTTCAGGTTATGGCTGGTGCTTTGCAAGGCGGTGCTGAGGTCGCCTTTGTCGATACCTGCCTTGCCTTATCCAAAGCGGGCATCGCTCTTGAAGCTGTGATCCGTCCGCATGAAGTCCGCAGGGTCAGTCTTGAGCAGGCTGGAATACGGGTTCATACACTGCCTTTCGGGGGAACTCTGGATTTCTGGACTTCTCACAGGTTGAGGGCCATTATCCGATCCTTTCATCCGATTATCGTGCAGACGTGGATGTCTCGTGCGACGGAAAAGACGCCTCCGTGGTCTGCTTCATCAAATGTTTCGCGATATGCAATTATGGGGCGTTTGGGTGGTTACTACAATCTGAAGTATTACAAACACGCCGATTTCTTTTTGGCGAACACACCGGATATCCGGCAGTATCTAATTGAAAAGGGGGTTAGTCCAGAGCGGGTCCGGAATATCAATAATTTTGCCGAATTTGATGATTCTCCTGGAACGGTGAATCGTTCTGAATTTCAAACGCCCCCAAATGCCCCGCTTCTGCTGGCTCTGGGGCGGCTTCATCCCAGTAAGGCCTTCGATACGCTGATTAAGGCTGTTGCAGAAGTGCCCGAAGCTTACCTCTGGATTGCCGGGGAGGGGCCGGAGCGTTCGACGCTTGAGGCTTTGATTGCTTCTCTTGGTCTGGGGAAAAGGGTCAGGCTTTTGGGGTGGCGGGATGATCGCGGACCGTTGTTCCGAGCGGCCGATCTCTGTGTTTTTCCCTCCCGATATGAGGCGTTTGGTAATGTTTTTGCACAAGCCTGGGCGCAGAAAATACCCCTCATCACTACGGATTCTACCGGACCCAAACAATTCGTTCGGCATGAGGAGGACGTGCTTTTGACTCCGATTGATGACGTGGAGGCATTGAAAACCGCCATTCAGAGGCTTATTTCCGACCGGGATCTGGCTAAAAGGATTGCAGAGAGAGGTTACCGAAGATTTACAGAGGAGTTTTCCAAGGATAAAGCTATTGCGGCCTATCTTGAGTATTACAAATTTATTGAGGATTCCCTGATTTCTGGTTCCTTATTGCATAAGAGGGCTTAGGACGCAAAAAACACGTATTTTTCATTTTTTTTTGATACGATGCTACATTATGGCTGACGCTCCTCCAAATTATAGTATTTTCTCTGATGAGATATCTGACTATGTCTTTGATTTACAAGAATCTTTGGCTTATGTTCGCGCTTCATTGGGGCTTAGCAACGATTTTCCGGTCTATACCCGTGAAATGGGGCAGGAGGTTCTGGATACAATCGACCGTGAAATAAGGAGTTCACCGGATGATCTCAGCCCTGAAGAGCGGCAGGAGTACCTTTTTGAGCGTTTTTCGGAGAATATACCCTATGAGAAGAGGGTCCAGCTTTATCAAAACCCCAGGGCGCGGGCGGCTTTTATGAGCCTCTTTGAGCACGCAGACCTGCTGGTTGCCCAGGTTAATGCCCTGCATTTCGGGTAATAGGTTTTTAGGGGGGTGCCTTTAGTAGTGGTTAAGGAAATAAAAATTTGTAAATTTGTTTCCGATATGCCAGAATGGGCCTAAGTTTTTAAAGTATGTTACGATTCAGCAGAAGACTAAATAAAAAGGGCTGAGCGTATTGAGCGGTGATAATTAAGTGAAGATAAAAAAGCTTCACGTCACTTTTAGGGGTGAACAATGGGAAATTCTCCTACAGGACTGACCACAGAGCAGCAGATTTTTGCCAATTATGAGGCCCATGGCGGCGCGTTCGCCGGGATACGGCGGCTTCTCGGTCTTCCAGAAATCAGCGAGTATACGCCGCAAATCGGTGCCGAGACCAAAAGGGCTCATGAGGCGCTTTTGAAGTCCGTTCCATTGATTTTGCAACCTGAGTACCGGACCGCAGAGCTTTACCGCCGCATTTCTCCACGCATTCCTGCCGAGCTTAAAAGTCAGCTCGATTCCAACCCACAGGCCAAAAGCGCCTTCATGGCAACTTTTTTGCAGCTTGATGCTCATGTGGATTATCTGGACCGTTTTTATCAGGCCAGCCAGGGCGCTGCTCCTGCTCCTGCCGCCGTATCTACTGCTGCGTCCGGTGTGCCGAATTACACGCCAGCCCAGAGGCAAGCTATCCGTTCGGCCATGGATATTGTTTCAAAGGATTCTGTTCCAGCGGAACTGAACAATAGCACCGCTCATGCCAATCTTGGCAATTTAACCAATACGGCCCGTGCGATTGGCACAGCCTTGCGGATGAATGTCAATCAGATCGGTAATGCCCAGCTCGGTCAGGCTCTCGAAACCAAACTGAAAGAGCTTACCACAGCTTTTGTCGGTAGCCAGAGAGATCCTTCTGCCGTCACTCAGGCCCAGATCAACGCGCATTTCAAAAACACCTATGGATTCGAGTTGTCCAACGCTTCAAAGGTTATCCAGGGCATGAAGACCGTTGCCGTTTCGGGAGCCTTCAGTGCTGCTCCGGCACCAGCCGCTCCGGCGGCTCCTGCTCCTGCGCCGCAGGAGGTGACCCCCGATGCACGGACGATGCAGGCGATGGATGCTATACGGACCCAGGTCTTTCCGGCGTTGGATATCCGCCCCAGAGGAACCGATGTTGCTGCTTTCGGTCGTGATTTCGGTCAGGCCTCGCAGATGCTGGCTAACCTGTTCCAGATTCAAGGCGATCCCAACAGCCCGCAAGTCCGGACTCAGATTACGCAGAAGCTTAACGAGCTTGCGACCCATCCCAAGATCGGGGCTTTACGCGATGCCGCCAGTCTTCCCATGGGTGCCAGTTCGGCGTTCCGTGTGTTGGTCCAGGCCGAAAACCGGGAGATGTACGACCGTCTGCCGCAGGCCGTCAAAGATAATCCGTCTATTCTTTTCGCTCTTCTTGACAACCGGAATCAGATTTTCGCCGATATGAATCAGGTCTATGCGAGCAATATCCTTAACCCTCAGGTTGTTCCTGCACAGGTCCAGCCTGCCCCTGCCGGAAGCGGTCAGCCTGCGGCTCCTGCTCCTGCCGCTCCTGCTACTGGTGGCGGCGCCGATTCAGGTGCAGCGGCTGGCGGTGCTGATGCCCTGCAGAAAGCGGCCCAGATTCAACAAGAGATCATGGGGCTTGCAAGCGTTCTCGGTGTTCCTGTTACTGCTGAGGCTCTGCCCCAGCTCGCGCAAAATCTTCAGACAGCTCTCACAAATCACAGAACGAATTTCTTTACTCAGAATGGGACCGCCACACAAGAGCAGTACATTCAGAATCTCCGCAATATAACGGGTGTTCAGAATCTTACCATCGACAGGCTGAATAAGATTGTTGCTGCGGCTGGTCGTTTGGGTCAGGCGGGCGTTATCACTGCAATGCAGAGCCCCAATCCACCCACATTTACCGCAGAGCAAGTCGCTGCTGTTAATGAGGTCCATCAGGGGCTGTTCGGTGCTTCCGGATCTGGAGCTGCACCAAGGCCTTCCGGCCCTCCGACTGATGCGGAGATCCGTCATGCCAGCACGGTCGTAGAATCTGCTCTTATCAAGCTTGGCGGTGCTGTTTCTCAGATCGGTGGCGGTTTTGGGGGAAGTATCGCCGGTCTTGCGGGCTTTAGCCCTCCCACGCAGGCCGATGGCGTTTTTGATGAACAGTCTCAAAATGCCCTGCATATGGTCCTGATGGGACTTAAGAAACTGGGCGGAGATAAGAACGCCGATGGGACATACACGGCGGCTATCGGGCAGAAGCTCATGCACGATATCCTGGTCAAGGAGAACTACGAAGTTGTCCGTCAGCAGCTTGGCCTTGAGACCATGTCTACAGAGGATGCTCAGAAGTTCGTGAGAAACCCTGAGGCCTATATTCAGGAAAAGCTGGCCGGAGAAGAGAATAAAGATAAAAGGGAGAAACTTGAGGCCTTTAACGAGCTTATCCGCAGCCTTAACACGCTAGAGCGTGCCAATAAGCTCAATAACGAAAAAGCCAAGGGCGTCACTTTCATGGGGACGGTCATGGACAAGATCGGGCAATTCCTGCCCGAGAGCATGAAAGGCTGGCTCAAGAATTTCTTCGAGAACGACAAAATCGGTCAGATGCTTGCCGGATTCCTCAATATGTTCGGCTTCCCGGTCCAGAGGCTCTGGGGCGGTCAGGCACCGGGCGGCCAGCAGGTTCGCCAGACCGTGCGCGATGGCTACTATAACGAGCTTCAGGCGGTAAATTTCGACCATGCCAAGCTTAAAGAGAGAATTCTCACCAAGATGGATGAGTCTGTGGCTTTCAAGGCCGTTGAGCGTCTGCTGTTCCATGGGGCTGAGCGTGGTCACGTTCGCGCAGCGGTTACCCGGGCTCTTGATGCTGCCAGGGACGGCAGTCAGGGTGATCCGAACAGGGCTGCCGAAATTTTTGCCGATGAAATGGTTAAAGAGGGTGAACGATACAAGGCGCTTTCTCCTGCCGAGCGTGCCAATTATCTGCAGCAGGTCCGCGATGCCTATCAGCAGGAAGTCAGCAGTATGCCGGGCGTTCCCGCTGCCGGGGCAGCGCCTGCACCACAGCCGGGTGCTGCCGCTCCTGCGCCGCAGCCCGGTGCAACCCCTGCGCCTCAACCCGGAGTTACCCCTGCACCTCAGCCTCAGCCCGGCACTCCTCAAATCAATCCGGCTCAGGCGGCAGCGGCTACGGCTGCGCCTGCTTCCAACGGTGTTCCGAATTATACCGATGCTCAGCTCCGCACCGTTTCTCAGGCGATGACCTTGGCCGGAATGACTGTTCCGGCGATCGGCCTGACCCGCGAGGGTGCGAAGACCGCGATCGAGCAAATTCACGCCCAGACATCTTCTGTTCTCACCAAGCTGGGCATTAACGCGGCGTCCAACCGTTATGCAGGTTCGTATGACGATATCGGTGCAAAGGTTACCCAGCGTCTGGCTGAAGAACGTCGGGCATTCTTTACCTCCGATACTGCAACGGAAGCCGGGTTCCGCGATCATCTCAAAACGAAATTCGGCATCGAAAACGCCGCGCAGGCGAGCAATCTGGCCAAGGCTTTCGTCGATATCCAGAAATCGGGCGCCATGAATCTCGGCGCTCCGCAAGTGACCCCGGCGCAAGCCGTTTCTGCTTCTGCTGCGCCTTCCGCTGACGGCTCGGTTGTTCAGACCGGTGACAAGAGATTTGAAATCATTCTCACTCCTGATACAGCTCAATATACGCCCGGTCCGACGCGTTATTCCTACGGTCGTGTCGTTGAGCTTCAGAATATCCTCAGCCAGAATTCCAGGGCTCTTGAATTGTCCACAAAACCTGAAGCTTATATGCGGGCTGCGGGCGGGCGGGGTACCGATACTATGACCAGGTCGACCTGTATGGCACTTGAGGAGCTGGCTGTGCGTGCACAACTGGCCAAGGGTGTGGAACTCTCCGCCTTGTCTCACCGTTATAACGAATCGACGATTTCCGCCGTGACCGATTATATGCGCGGGAAGGGGATGAACCAGCAGGACATCGAAAAGTTCGTCCGCACGGTCCGCGATCTTGAAGCTGATATGAAGTCTACTAATCCCCGCGACAGAAGCGCCGGTCCTGTCCAGCAGCACAGCGTCTGGGATCAGAGCTATATCCGTAATCAGGTCAGCGTCCGCGCCTTGGCTCCTGCTCCTGCCGTTGCTCCGACTGCTGCGCCTTCGGCTCCTGTTGACCGTTATCCGGGTATCAGAATGTCGCCGGAGAACGAGTTGCCGCCGGGTATGACCGTTGAGCAACTCTTTGAGCGTTATAAGCAACATAACAGCAACCCAGACTGCCCCAATCAGGGTCCGCTCATTCTCCAGCATGAGGGCCGTGCCTACGCGGGTGTTGTGCTTAAGGATAGCAACACTTTCAAGGTTATTGAACTGGATGGGTATCTTGAACCTCCCGGCGAAGGCAGCCGGAGACAAACGCTTAATGACAGCGATTTTGCCGTCCTCAGGGATAACTACAAGTGGCATAATCCGACCAAGGCCGGGATCGTTGCCTATATTGACAATCAGCTGTGTCTGGAGCCGAAGGCGCCTGCTGTGGCTCCTGCTGCTGCTCAGCCGCAACCTGCTCCTGCCGCCGCTGCTCCTGCTCCTGCTCCTGCCTCTCCCGTTCCGCCTGTGCGTGATCAGTTCAGAAGCAGCACCGCTGGAACAACTCCTGTCCCAAGGAATTACTGGGAATTGCCTCGTGTGAGAAACGATGTACTGGAGGGACTTGATAAGGGGTGTCTCAACGCCCGTGAATTGAAGTTTCTTTACGACCGGGCTGTTGCAACCCGCGAGATTCGTGAGGGTGGACCGCTGTTGACCCGCCTTAACCCTGAAGATAGAGAGCGTCTGGGCGGCGATATGATTATTTCCGTACGTAATACCCGTACGAAGGAGCTTGAGCACCGTCTGGTGAATTTTGAGGATCATAAGATCAAAATTGGCGGTTTGACCGAAAATTACAGTCGTGGTGCGACGATCCGTAGGCTTGATGATTTTCTGGGCACTAAGTATGACGATATGGCAATGACGGTCAGTACAAGCGCTAAGGGTGATAATATTTCTGAGGGCTATAAGAGAGATCATTCCCATGTGGTTGACGATGCTCTGCGTCAGTTGTTTATGCCTGGTTCTAGTGGCCGCATTGATAACCAGCGTTACTATTATTTGCAGCGTGAGTATGAAGGCGGTGAGAATGGCGGGCGTGGAGAGCAAGGGTATATGACCCGCCAGATGTACAGAGGGCGTGACGATACACAGGAGCGTATTTCCAACAGCACTCTATATCGCGGGGGCTATGTTTCCGGGAATGTTGGTGGAGAGCATGATCATGGCAGCTGCGAGGAATTTAATGACCGTAGCGGGCGCCGCCTCCGCAGGGATTATGAATATGAACACTATCGCGGACCAGGTTCGCCTTTGGTGAAGCTTGTGGGGCGTGTTTTTACCGGTAATATCGGCGATGGGAACCGTCAGTTGTTGGATGCGGCAATGAACGGAGATCAACAAATTCTTGAGAATATGAGGGATTGCCGCACGCGTTCGACCGTTGATCCTGTTCATTACTATGAGCGTGGGGGCTATCAACCTGGTTCGAGTATGGACCGTACCCCGGGTGTTGTTGATCTTCCCCGCTAAAGTCAGATTTCTTCAATCAGACCCCCTCGCGGGGGTCTTTTCATTTGTGGCGCGTGTGGCAGCCGTCCAGATGGTCGTTGACGATGCCCATGGATTGCATGAAGGCGTAGCAGGTGGTGGGGCCGACGAATTTCCAGCCACGTTTCTTGAGGGCTTTGGAAAGCGCCAAGGAGGCCTCCGATGTCGGCATGGAGGTCAGGGTTTTGTAATCCATTTTCTTCGGGCGGGATTTGGGGTCGGGCTCGAAGGACCAGAAAAACTCCGCCAATGAGCCTGTTTCCTTTTTCAATTCGATGGCACGGGCGGCGTTGTTGATGACGGCCTCGATTTTACCTCTGTGCCTTACGATTCCGGCATCCTGTAACAAGCGTTCGATATCTTTTTCGGTGTAGAGCGATATTCTTTCATCATCGAAATCGTGAAAGGCCTTTCTGAAGTTTTCGCGTTTTCGCAGGATCGTCAGCCAGCTCAGACCGGACTGGAAGCCTTCGAGGCAGATTTTCTCGAACATCCGGCGGTCGTCGCGCACGGGCTTGCCCCATTCCTCGTCGTGGTAGCGGATATATTCGGCATCATCGCCGCACCACCAGCAGCGCATTTTTCCATCGGTTCCGCAGATCAGGCCTTTGTCCGGCATCGAATTTCCCGTAAAATGTTCTCAGCCCGATCAGATTACACAGGTGCGTCGATGCTTCAAGCTTTCCTTTCCGGCAATTCCCCTTTCAGCAAAATATTCACGCCCAGCGGCCCGCCGCCGGAACCCAAGGAGGTCGAGGATCTGCGCGGGATGAGCGATCAGGAGTTCCTGCGTCACAGCAAGGAGCAACTTGAGGCGCTGGAGGTTTTGCGGCAGGAGAAATACGCCGTCTATAAAAGGCGCAAGATGATCGCGTGGCCGGCCGGGGCCATTTTGGGGCCGATTCTGGGGTATGTCGATTACTGGCTGTTGTGGCTCCAAAGCTCGAATGACGACGGCGCGGCGGGGCTGAGTGTTCTTTTTATGGGGGCGCTTTACGCGTGGGTGACGCAGCCCAAGCGGCAATATGCCAGCGCCTACAAGGTTGAAATCCTGCCCAAGCTGGCCAATCTGTTCGGGAATTTTTCCTATACGCCGGGGGGGCAGATTCCCGTTGAGCAGATGCAGCCTTCTAAAATTCTGCCCGCGCACGACAAGTATGAGTCCGAGGATCACTTCATCGGGAAGTACAAGGAGGTCGGCATCCAGTTTTGCGAGATCAACCTTCAGCAGCGGCGGCGGAGCAAAAACCGCACCTATTACGTCAGTATTTTCAAGGGGTTGGCGATACTGCTCGATATGAGCAAGAAGCGGTTTTACGGGCATACGATTCTGGACAAGGACCGGGGGAAGGTTTCCGAGTGGTTTGCCTCCCGTTCGCACGGGCTGAAGAAGGCCAATATGGTGGACCCGGAGTTCGAGAAGCTGTTCGATGCCTATACGAACGACCAGGTGGAGGCGCGGTATCTGATCGACCCCGTGATGATCGAGAAGCTCAAGGCGCTTTATGAGGAATATGACGGGGAGAAGATGGTGGCGGCGTTTTATGAAAGCAAGATGCTGATCCTGATTTCCAGCAAGCATAATCATTTCGAGCCGGCGGATATTTCCGTTCCGGCGACGGATCCGGAGTCGGTTTTGAATATGAAAAAGGAGATCGGGGAGGTGTTGTCGATCATCGACCAACTCGACCTTTACGATCCGCGCAAGGTGGAGGAGGCTCGGAAGAGCGCCTAAATGAACGTCATTCTGGAAGCGCTTCTCTCCATTCTTTTTATGTTTCTTACTGAAGTTTTCGGAAAGGAAGTATCTGAACGTGGAGGATGGTTTTTTTCTGACGAAACGGAAGAGGCTTTTTTAGAAGATAACAGGAGGCTTTTTCGTGAATTGGAGTTGCTCAGGCAGCAATATTATAGCTCCTATCGTTTTCGCAAACGGGTTGCTCCTACGATATTTTTTGTTCTGATTTTTCTCCCTCCTGCAGTTTTTGTTTACTTTCTTTATGGTAGACCCGAGCTTTATAAGCTTATTGAGGAGGCTCTTTTTACGACACTCGCGTTTTCTGCTTTTATGATCGTTTTTCTGATGCCTTGGTTGACGTCCCCCAAACGACAATATGTTAAAGAATACAAAAAGGCGTTTCTTCCAAAGGTTGCTTTCTTGTTTTTTGAAGATTTTAAATATTCACAAGACGAGCGCTACGGGGGCGGGGGGTTTCTCGGCAGCCTTTATTACTATTTTTTCCGAAAGCCTGAAGATAATCCGCGCAAAGCCTCGCTGCTTGAGTCCAAAATCGTTCCGGGGCACCGGGTTTATCATGCCGATGATGTTTTCGAGGGCACTTGCAAGGGCGTCAGGCTTTTTTTAGCTGATATTACGTTGCGTTCCTATTCCCAGCAAAAGGGCGGTGCCGTCACAGTTTTTCGAGGCTTGTTGATTGGGCTTGATTTGGGAAAGACATCCTTTACTGGACATACAGCCGTTGTTCATAATAAGACCTCATTTCTGGATTCCTCCCATCAACAACTTGCGGGTTTAAAGCGGGTCAAGGTTCCGGCGCCGGAGTTTGAGCGGGTGTTCGACGCCTACGGCACGGATCAGGTGGAGGCGCGGTATCTTCTCGATCCGGCCATGATGGAGCGTCTTATCGCTATCTATAACGAGTTTTCAGGGCAGGGGATGGCGGTCGCCTTTTATAAAAACAAAGTCATGATCCTGATTTCGACTTCGTATAATCCGTTCGAGCCGGATGGACTTTTTACGCCGGCGGGATGCCACCATTCGATCCTGCGCGTCAAAAAGGAATTTGAAAATGTTTTGTCCCTGATTGACAGGCTCAAGCTTTATGATCCACAAAGAGGGGCGCGATTCGAAAATGCGCCTGTGTGACTCGGGTCATGTGACCACCATCTGAACCTTTGGAGACAAGAAAAACCATGGCGTCCTACCAGTATGTTTACGTGATGAACGGGCTGAAAAAAGTCTTTCCGAACGGCAAGAAAATTCTTGAAAACGTGACGCTCAGTTTTCTTCCCGGTGCGAAGATCGGCGTGCTGGGGCCGAACGGGGCCGGAAAATCCACGCTTCTCAAGCTGATGGCCGGGCGGGATAAGGATTTTACCGGGGAGGCGTGGGCCGCCAAAGGGGCGCGCGTCGGGTATCTGGAGCAGGAGCCGCAGCTCGACCCGAGCAAAAGTGTGCATGAGAATGTTATGATTGCGCTTTCCGACATCAAGGCGATGGTGGACCGTTTTAACGAGATCGGCGGGCTGATGGCCGATCCCGATGCCGATATGGACGCCTTAATGGCGGAAATGGGCGAGTTACAGGAGAAAATCGATACGGTGGACGGGTGGGAACTGGACCGGACGATCGAAATCGCTATGGATGCTTTGCGTTGCCCTCCGGGGGATGCGGATATTTCTAAGCTCTCCGGCGGCGAGAAACGACGCGTAG
Organism: Alphaproteobacteria bacterium; assembly: GCA_016699735.1. NCBI lineage: Bacteria > Pseudomonadati > Pseudomonadota > Alphaproteobacteria > Alphaproteobacteria bacterium. The sequence continues at coordinate 148,611 of CP065008.1, read as the reverse complement.
CGTTATGTCGTCTTTTGTTGGAAAAACCTGACCTGCTCCTCCTCGATGAGCCGACGAACCATCTTGACGCGGAGAGCGTCGCATGGATGCAGCGGTTCCTGTCCGAATATAAGGGCACGTTGGTCATGGTGACCCACGACCGCTATTTCCTCGATAATGTCACCGGATGGATTTTGGAAATCGACCGGGGGCAGGCGATACCCTATGAGGGGAATTATTCCACCTATCTTCAGGCCAAGCGCAAGCGTATGGAGCAGGAGCAGCGCGAGGAAGACGCACGTCAGCGGACTTTGAGCCGCGAGTTGGAGTGGATCGGCCAGTCACCGTCTGCGCGGCGCTCCAAATCCAAGGCGCGGATCAGCGCCTATGAGCAGATGCTGGCCGAATCGCAGGATACCCATCAAAGAAAGGCCCAGATTGCCTTTCCGCCTCCGCCGCGGCTGGGCAGCCTCGTCATCGAGGCCAAGCATATCCGCAAGGGATATGGCGACCGGATGCTGATCGAGGATCTCAGCTTCAGCCTGCCGCCGGGGGGCATCGTGGGGGTGATCGGTCCGAACGGGGCGGGGAAGACAACCCTTTTCCGCATGATTACCGGATCGGAGAAGCCCGACGAAGGGTCATTCAAGGTCGGGGACACCGTGGTTCTGGGGTATGTGGATCAGAGCCGGGACAGTCTGGATGCCAACAAGAACGTCTGGGAGGAGATTTCGGACGGGAACGACAATATCAAGCTCGGGAAGGTCGAGATGGCCAGCCGGGCTTATGTTTCGGGCTTTAACTTCCGGGGGCCGGACCAGCAGAAGAAGGTCGGCGACCTGTCCGGGGGGGAGCGGAACCGGGTGCATCTGGCTAAAATGTTGAAAAAAGAGGCGAATGTGATCCTTCTCGACGAGCCGACCAACGATCTGGATACGGAAACCCTGGCGACGCTGGAGGAGGCTCTGGAGGCGTTTGCGGGTTGCGCGGTCATTATTTCCCACGATCGCTGGTTTCTGGACCGTCTGGCGACCCATATTCTGGCGTTCGAGGGTGATTCGCAGGTTGTCTGGTTCGAGGGGAACTATGCGGACTATGAAGCGGACTACAAAAGGCGGCGAGGGCAGGATGCCGATACACCCCACAGAATCCGTTATAAACCGCTGCGCCGAGCCAGCTAAAGTGTTATGGCATATGCGTTTTTACTAAAAAAATGACAAGAAAATGACATAAAAACTCGCATTGCGGCCCTCGTTAATGTTATGATAACTTAAAAATCGCATAAAATGCGGGTAAGTCTGTGGGCGTGGTAAGGAAGCGGTAACGGTATTCGGTGTAACTTGGCTTGTCTTATATATTGTATAGAGTGGTGAGACGATCGTGCAGAGCCTAAGCTTCAAAACCAAAGATGTTGTTTCCTACGCTTTTTTTCCGCGGATCGTGCCGCGAATCAGGTCCGTGTTCTTTTCGGGATTTGGTTATGTCGCTTTCCTGATGGCGCAGATTTACGGTATGGTGCGTTTGCTTCCCTCCCAGCACCCGTACCTACAGCCGTCTAATATTGGTCGTTTTGGGATGTATCACGTTGTTGCGGAAGCGGCGGGTCAGCTAAAATTCTCCAAGAAAAATGTTGATCAGGTTTTTGTTTTCTTTGCGTTGCTTGCTGCGATTATTATCGTGATTTTACAGCTTCTTTTCTTGCTATATGGAATTGCTATCGGTCCGTTTATTAATCCAGCTCATGCTTTTTCCTGGTTTGATAATCCTACGCCCCTGAATGATCTGGCTTTTAATATTTTGAACGATGTCTTCGGCATCAATAATATGTTTTGCTCCTCTTATTTTCCAGGTAACTGTCCGGCTAATAATCCTCCTGTTGCTCCTTTTCCTTTTCATGCGGCCCTTCATGAGCTTTTCAGGTTTTATTCCACGGCTCTGCTTCTGATCGGAACTCTGGTTTTCCTGTATTTTGTTTTTGTGCTTGTTCTTGAAACGGCTGTTACCGGCATACCGTTTGGTCAGCGTTTTCAGCACGTGTGGGTTCCTATCCGCCTTATCGTTGCTGTCGGGCTGCTTATACCTCAGAATTTCGGGATGAACTCCGCTCAGTATATTGTCCTGTATGCGGCCAAATATGGATCTAATATGGCTACGCAGGGCTGGATTGACTTTAATACGGCGATTGCTGCCCATATGCATTTCGGAGGTGGCGGGCCTCTTACGGGGAACCCGACCGGCGAGAGGTATTCTCTTGTTGCGATGCCTCAGGAAGTTGATGTCACTCCAGTCTTTCAGGCTATGACGATCGTCCATTCCTGCGCCTTTGCCTATATGCTTCTTACAGGAAGACCCCCAGGAGAGCCCGCGACACCTTACAATATTACGGACGATTATACTGCTCCTGCTACGAACTTTATGATCAAGCCTTGGCTTGTCAAGAGATTGAGCCCTTGGACTACAGCTGCGGCAAATCTGCCTGCGGCGACGCCCCCTAATCCTGCTATACGGGAGCCGGTCACAAATGCAACAACGCCGACCTATACTGATGCGATCGGCTTTTATTACGGCGGTGATATTGTTATCCGTTTCGGGGAGTATATTACCTATCCCTCTGGTGCGCCGGTCTATAAGGATGACGAGGGTTATGTGGCGCCACTTTGTGGTGATATCCGTATTCCGATTGTAGATCTGAGTGATGTAGGGAACGGTGCAGCCAACGGCGGTCCAGATTATATGCTGGAATTTTATTATACTCTTGTTTTGAATATGTGGTTTAACGATCCGCAGATGCTTCAGTTTGCCCGAACCATGGTTACGGTGAGCGCTCGTCACGCGGAAGCTGTGAACTTTTGCTCTAATGCTGGTGCCTACGCGGGCTTATCGGGTTGCGGTACGCCCGGTTTTCAGGCTTGCGGAACTCCTTGTGAAGAAAACCCTCCTTTCAGCCAGTTTAAGTCCGTAAAAATGGGTGTGCTGCCTCCTGCTCCGGGGGGATACCAGACTTTGGCCAATAACGCCGCAATTCAGGCTTGGGGTCTTTATACTATGAATACTGTCAGTCGGCAGATGACGGCGCAGATTTTTGACAGAGGATGGGCCGGGGCTGGCATATGGTATAATCGCATCGCCGAGGTCAATGGAACTTTTATCAATAGTGTTCGCGCTATTCCTCAGCTGTCTGCTTTTCCTTTGGTTATGGAACAAATCCGAAGTGAGAAGCAGAAGCTTGACTCCGGTGCCTTTGGTCCCAAGGATATGTTTGATCCTACCATCAAGGCGGCGTCCGGGACTGATCCGGCCAAGCTAAAAATAGACAGGGGAGATGCTGAACTTGATCAGATTGGCGTCCCGCTTCAGAATTTATGGTCATACTGGCAGGAGGACAAGCAGACCATTGACCATGAGGAAACTCAGGACGTGTCGAATATTATGGTTAAGGCCATAAATATGATTTTAGGTACTTCCGGTCTTGTCAACATCAGAGGGGCGAATGCCCATATTCATCCCTTGGCCCAACTCGTTGCGGTAGGTAAAGGTCTTATTGATAATGCCGTTGGCCATCTTCTTGCCTCGACGGCCACAGCCTTCATGGGGGGTTTTTTAAGTGTCACCGAGGATAGGGAAATAAAGGCTTTGGGCGGTGCGTTTGAGGTTGTCAGTTCGCTTTTGGAAATTACGGCTTTTGTCGGTATCACTGCCGGGTTTGTTCTTTATTACGTTCTGCCGTTTTTGCCCTTTGTTTACTTCTTTTTTGCCGTGGGTTCCTGGGTGAAGGCCATCTTTGAGGCTATGGTGGCCGTGCCTCTTTGGGCTCTGGCGCATCTTAGAATTGATGGGGATGGTCTTCCTGGTGACGCTGCGTCTAATGGCTATTTTCTTATTCTAGAGATTTTTATCAGGCCTATACTGTCTGTTGTTGGGCTTGTTGCGGCCATTTCTATTTTCTCAACTCAAGTCCGGGTGCTGAATTTGATCTGGGATATGGTTACGGCGAATGTCGCCGGTTTTTCTGACTCCGACATTTTTGCCACTTTGATCGGAAATGATGTGATGTTCAAGGGGACGCCGCTGGATCAGTTTTTCTACACGATCATCTATACGATCGTCTGTTATATGCTGGCGGTTTCGAGCTTCAAGCTGATCGACAAGATCCCTGATAACATTTTGCGTTGGGCAGGATCCGGGGTTTCTTCTTTCGGAGATATCGACCAAGATCACGTCGAAAGTCTTAACCGTTATGTCGCGACTGGAGGGATGACTGTTGGTTCCCAGGCGATCGGTGCCGTCAGGGGGGCTTCTTCAGGCCTTGGTTCTTCTCTTGCACAAATGGTTAAGTCTGAGAAGGGTGCGGCTTCGAGCTAAGTTTTTAAAAGGTTGGATGGTCTAGATATGTTTTTCAGTGCTCTACCCAAAGGCTCATTTCGATATATGTTAATGCCCGAACTTGTTTCGCGGATTAACTTGCTCGTTATGGGCGGTTTCCATTACATTCCTTTCTTTATTGCGCTTGTTTATCAGACCGTTTGGCTCTTGCCTGCCAATCACCCCTATGTAAACCCTGCGAATATCGGGCGTTTTGGTATTCGCCATGTTGTTGCTGAGGCTGCAAATAATCTTGTTTTTGATATGAAAAATATCGACAAGATTATGCTTTTCGTTCTTGTTGCCTTGGGGTTGGGTCTTTTGTTTCTCCAAGTTGTTCTTCTTATTGTTGCCATCGTGTTTCCTTCGGTCCTTGCCTTTCCTGTAAACTGGAATGGGTTCTTCGTTGTGAATCCTATCGCGGATCGTCGTCAGGATCTGGCCTTCATTATGCTTGATATGGTTTTTGGTGTACCTCAGCCGGGAGCTGGCGGAGGAGTTGAGGGATTTTTTGAGTCTTGTATAGGTACTCCGGATATCTGCGAAGATAATTTTGGGACTCCCATCCCTGACACAAATCTTGCTGCCACCCCCGCAGCCGGGGTTGAGGCCAGTATGGATCCTTTAACCACCAATCCTCTGGGAATCTTCCCCTTTCCTATTCATATGGGTCTGCATCGTCTCTTTGCGGTCTACAGTATGGGGTTGCTGGTTATCGCCGTCTTTATTGCCGGGTACTTCATTGCAACCATTCTGGCTGAAACTGCCCAGAGCGGGACTCCTTTCGGACGCCGCTTTAACAAGATGTGGGCGCCGATCCGCATCGTGATGGCCTTCGGCCTTCTGATCCCTCTTAATGTTGGCATAAACTCTTCCCAGTATATGGTTCTTTTTGCCGCAAAATACGGGTCTGCTTTTGCTACCAACGGATGGAAGTATTTTAACGATACGCTGACTGTTAATTATCTGGGTGGCGCAAGGGATCTTGTCGCTCTTCCCGCCTTGCCGGAACTGGGCAGCATCGGCCATATGCTCTTTGTTGCGCGTACCTGCCGTTTTGCATATGAGTATGCCCGTGGGGCTCCCACAGGCTCTGTAGTTCCGACTTCGAGGTCGACTTCAGGCGCTCCTGACATCCGTATGTATCATATCCTTGCCCAGGGTACTCCGGGCAACAATGCGTATGAAGTTGATGCTGCCTACACTTATGACACTGCACAAGATAACGCCCAGGATCTAGCCACGACGTTGACGTTTCGTTTCGGTGAGAGGGATGTCGTCGAATACGCCAGCGAAGCCGGTCATGTCAAACCATTTTGCGGAGAAATCCAGCTGACCCTGGCCGACCCCCGCAGGCGCTCGGATGCCATTCCGCCAGAGCCGGGTCCGGCGATTGTTCAAGAGTACTTCTTTAATGTTGTCAAGAATATGTGGCTTCATAGCGGTGCGGCCAATCTTGATGCCTTCCAGAACGGCGCTGTGACCGGTGCAGGTGATCGAGCGGATGCCTTGGCTTGGACTCGCTTTAACAGAACCGGCCCACCTCCTGGTCCCTTGCCTGATATCCAGTATGTCGCCGAGGTCACTCAGAATATTCACGATTGGATGCTGGTTGAAGCGCAAAACGCCGTTACTGCACAGATTGCCTCTGGACGCTGGGTGGGGTCTTGGACTGGTGTTGGTCCGTTGTACAGAAAGGGCTGGGCGGCTGCCGGTATCTGGTACAACCGTATCGCCGAGATGAACCACCCCATCACGATCTCCGTTCGCGCACTTCCAGCCATGTCTCTTTATCCTGAGCTTATTGAGCAACTCATAGACAGGAAGGGCCAGTACAACAATTCCACATCGTCCCTTGAAATCATGAAGCCCAATCTTGCGGGGGTGGACGATGGGCAGACTTTGTTGGCTGCAGAAGACGGACAGGAGATTGCGGCTGTCATCAATGAGGGGTTCCAGACGTGGGCCGCTGCTTTGGGAACGACAAGAACCAAGGCCACCGGTAATCCGTTTATTGATGTGATCGTCAGCATTCTCGGTACTAACGGATTGTACGATCTTAGGAGGAATCCAACGACACATCCTCTGGCTCAGCTGTCTAGTGTGGGCCGCTCTCTGGTCGAGAGTTCCGTTCGCACTATCGGCTATGGTCTTCTTACTTCTGTTGCCGGTATCGGCGCCAATTTGACTGGAACTGTGGCTGGCGCGAAGTTTGGAAAGCTCGCTTCTGTCGCTGCTCAGTTTATGTTTACTGTTGCGATGCTTGGTATGACTGCGGGGTTTGTGCTGGCTTATATTGTGCCATTCCTTCCCTTTATTTATTTCTTTTTCGCTGTAGGGGGTTGGATCAAAGGTATCTTTGAAGCCATGGTTGGGGCACCACTCTGGGCCTTGGCGCATATTCGTATTGACGCACAGGGATTATCAGGCAATGCCGCCCTTAACGGGTATTTCCTTATATTTGAAATTTTCCTTAGGCCTATCTTGTGCGTTTTTGGCCTTCTTGCAGCTATATCCATCTATGCGGCTCTGGTCGATGCCCTTAACATTACCTTTGAATTGGCTGTCGCCAACCTTGGTGGTTTTAACGTTGCTGCTGAAGTTGCGGCTGCGCCGCCTAATAATTTTATCGACTGGATGCGCGGTCCGATTGATGAGTTTTTCCTTACGGTCATTTATGCCATTCTGGTTTATATGATGGGTATGTCTTCTTTTAAACTGATTGATACTATACCCAATAATATTCTTCGCTGGATGGGGCAGACCGTCGCCACGTTTGGTGATCTGCGGGAAGATGCTGCGGCTGGTCTGGTCGGCAAAGCTGCTTTCGGTGCACAACAGGTTACCGGAAAGCTTGGAGGCGCTCTTGGCGGTTTTGCGAAGCTGGGTAGCCCTGCTGGCAGGTAGTTTGCAATATGTTTGCTGTTATTTGGTGATTTGGGAATGATAAGAAAGAGGAGAGCTTTAGGGTTTTTTTTGCTCCCGGGGTTGATTCCCAGGGTCTCTGAGCTGTTCTCATCAGGGTTTAGTTATGTCGCCTCTCTTATCGCTGTCATTTACGGCAATTCCGGTCTCTTGCCTGCGGGACACCCTTACCTTAAGTATGATAATTTTGGGAGATTCGGCATTCGCCATGTTATCGCGGAGGCTTCTAATAATCTTGTCCTTGACCGTAAGCACCTAGACCAGCTTGTTATTCATCTCATCATTATATCCGGCATGGTTATGCTGGTTATTCAGGTTTGTCTGGCTTTATTATCCGTGGTGTCCTTTTCCGTGTTTGCTTTGCCGCCACCCGGAACCGAACCGTGGCCGCCTTACGGCGCTTTGTTTGGCACTCCTTTCGATTGGAACACTATTTTTATAAACCCCCATCCCAGATACGGACCTGATCAGGATTTGGCTTTTATTGTCCTTGATCGTGTTTTCGGCATCATGGATTTTAACGGTGTGGGGGGGTTTTTCGGTTCGTGTTACTCAACGGCTGTTGTCTGCGAGGACATGAATGAATTTCCAGCTGCGGACTCCGTTGCTTTTCCTGAGCCTTTTCACAGGGCTCTTCATCAGTTTTTTGGCTTTTATACTCTTGGGATAGCCTTCTTATCCCTTATCGTTATTATTTATTTCATTGTCGCGATTGTGGGTGAGAGCATCGTGACCGGGCGTCCTTTCGGTCAGCGGTTTAATAAGGGGTGGTTTATTCCCCGCCTTATTGCCTTTTTTGCGCTTATTGCTCCGATGAACATGGGGCCAGGGGGCAATAACGTCGGTATCAATGCCGCACAGTATATTACTCTTGGGGCTGCCTACTTTGGTTCCAATATGGCTACAAATGCGTGGAACGGTGTTTTTGTTCCTGTTGCCTTGAATAATGATTCTTTTGTCAATTCATTGTCGGGATCTCGAACTGAGACTTTGATCGCCATTCCTAACGCCCCGGAGTTGGGGACTCTTACGCAGTTTTTCTTCGTCGCCCGTCTTTGTATGTTGGCGGAGGAGCTTATGTATAATAGGACCAATGCGAATTTTGGTATGTATATTGTCCGGGAGAATCGTCCGGGTCTCTCGGATGTTCCTTTCGGAGGTCCGTTTGCCGGCGTGCTTGCCGGTGGGAATACTATGCAGTACATGAACGGCAATACTTTCGAGGATATTGTTGGTTTTTCTCGTTACAGGACTATTATTATCCGTTTCGGCCATTTCAACCCTCCGGGCGGTGTGGCGGGGGATCCTGACGATCCGCCGGACGCTTATGATGCAGAAACCGGATACGTCAAGCCCGTTTGTGGAGAGCTCACTCTTGCCCCGACTTCGCCAAAAGGAAATCAGGTCAGCACTGATATATCCACCACTGGTATTTCTACGGGTGCTGGCGCTCCCGGTCTTGAGATCGATCCCCATAGTTACAATATCGGCGGTGGTATGGCCGGTAACAGGGTTATGGGTATTACGGAGTTTTATTACGAATTTTTAGAGCAATATATGGTTCAAGACCCGTTCTTTGATGAGTTGGCCACCTGTATGCTTAAGTCCATTCTTCCTTATGATCACGATTCGAGTTGTGTTGATATCCGGTTTACGCGCCATTCAACGGATCCTAATGCGCCTTTTCCTGAGTCTCGATGGTCTAACGAGAATGTCGTCAAGAAAAATATGAACTTTTACAATAACAGTATTAAAGCTGTGATGACTGGTCTTTGGATGCAACCCAACGAGCCAGCGGGTGAAGATTTTTTCCTTATCCCCAGTTCCAGTGGTGCTTACCTCCCTCGTGGCGTCTGGACTGGCGCAGACGGGCCTGCCGGTGTTTTGGCCGGGCTTAATATTCCGAATATACCGCCGACATTCAATAACTTTGTCACCCAGATGCGCCTGAAGTATGAGTTTAATCTCCCTCCGGCTATTGACCGTTTGGGGTGGGCAGGGGCCGCTCTTTGGTATAACGAGATCGCCAACGTCAACGGGCAGTTCATGTCGGCGGTCCAGAACCTTCCGAAGCCGACTAAATACCCGTTGATTATGGAAGAAATAGCCAACCAGCATAAAATGGTCGATACGAACCCTTCCTTCAAGAATCGTTTTAACCCGCTTTTGCAAAATGGACGTCTTGCCACTTTACCTCGGCCCGGGGACCAGTATATCGCTGCCGCTCTCTATTCTGGTTTCATGATGTGGGGCAGGGATTCCGTTCAGACAAGTACGCATACACGGCAAACCGGAAACAGTTTTATGGATGTCGTCAATATGATTTTCGGCACGGAAGGTCTTTATAATCTTCTTGAAGGTATGCAGATTGGTGATGCCCCAGATGGGCGTACCCTTAATGTCCATCCTCTTGCCGCTCTTAGTTCCATGGGCAAGGGCATCCTTGATGCTTCTCTGCGCAATCTCATGATCGGCCTTGTCGGGCAAGGGATCGGAGAAATTTTCGGAGACGACATTATTGGTCCTGCAGGCAAGCTTATCGGTGATATCGCCGGTCGTTTTGCCTTGATCGGTGTTTCTATCGGATTTGTTCTCTATTATGTCCTGCCTTTGCTGCCGTTTATCTACTTTTTCTTCGGTTTCAGCGGGTGGGTCAAAAGCATCTTCGAAGCTATGGTCGCTATGCCTCTTTGGGCTTTGGCCCATATAAAGATTGATGGTGAGGGGCTTCCTGGGCCTTGGGCGACTAACGGATATTTTCTTTTATTCGAAATTTTTCTTAGACCGACCCTTATGATTTTCGGGCTGATCGCCAGTATTATCCTTTTCACCGCGCTTGTTAACGGTCTTAACGATACCTTTCATCTGGTGGTGCTTAACGCCACGGGTTATGACATCGAGGCTAACCTTTACATGCAGACTGCACAGTTGCCGAATTCTAATCCTACGGGCGTTGAGAACACGATCGATTATATCCGTGGGCCGCTTGATGAGTTCATGTTTACGGTCATGTATGCCATTATTGTGTATATGCTTGCCTTGGCCAGCTTTAAAATGATCGATCAGGTGCCGAACCATATTTTGCGATGGATTGGGGCTACGGTCAGCACGTTCCAGGAGAGAGCTGGCGATCCTGCAGGAGAGTTGACAGGAAAAGTTTACCGTGCAGGTGAAATTACGCGCGCCCAACTTATGGAGATGGTCGGAAGCCTTCGTGGCTGGCGCGGAATGACGGTTGCGGAAACGGATATCGCTCTTGGAGGCGCGAGCTCAGGTCCTAAGCCTCGTTAATATTTTTTTCAGGATATCTGAATGATTTTATTCGCTACTACAGGCGTGGCCTGTGGTTTTTTTTGTGTTTTAGATATTGCCATGAGAAAAAATGCGAGGTACGCGGTCTTCCTCGCCAGAGTCGTCAAAAAGAAAGCCGCTATTTTTTCCGCAGCATCGCCAGAAGCGATTCCAGATCGCCGCCGCCGCGCTGGATGACGGAGGCAAAGTCCGAGCGCTGGGTCAGGGCCATGCTGACACCCTCGACGATGATGTCCACCACCTTGAACTTGCCGTTCTTCTGGCGGACGCGCCAGTCGATGATGATGGCCTGTTCTCCGGCCTTGGGGACCAGAACGGTGTTGACGATTGAATCAGTGTTCGTGCCGTCCTTGCGGGCTTTCTTGACCTCCAGCGTCTGGCCGTCATATTCCTTGAAGCGGGCGGTATAGACGCGCACGATCATTTCATTGAACAGTTTCTGATATTCCTTTTTCTGGGCGTCGGTGGCCGTCTTCCAATGGCGGCCGAGGGCAAAGCGGCCGATTGTCTCCATATCGAAGTTATCGTTCAGAAGCTTGCGGAACTCACTCTCCCGCTTGGTCTGGGTCAGGGATTTGTCGGACAGGAACCCGATACCGCGTTTGGCGATTTCATCGATGAGGGTTTTGGAGCCAAGGCTCAGCGCGTCGTCGGGTTCGGCCTTTATGGCGATTACAGAGGGCAGGCTCGTGTCCTGAAGGGGCATATTGCCTGTTACGGCCTGTGCAGATGTTCCGCTTAAAAGCGCGATTGCGAGAAAACCCAAAACAGGAATAGATTTATTCAGCACCAGCCAACTCCTTACAAAAAACCCTTAACTATTATTCGTATATTCGAGCATCGTTCCTTCTATAAACCAAAAAGGCCGCCTGAATAATAAAAAAATGGGTGTTTTTGCCTAATCTTCCTCAGCATAATCAGGAATGGCCGGGGTGGTGTAGCCTTCGCCCAAGCCCTGATCCTTTACCAAAGCCTCACGGCTCTGGTAGTAGATGCTACGCGTGGCCGCGTAGGGATCGAGGGAGTTCTCGCGGATGTCTTTCAAGGTATCGTAGAGAGATTCGCGGATATCCAGATATTCCGTTCCCAGCTTTGCGTAGTACAAATCTTCGTGGTCGATGTTAAACAGATGCCAGCGGACCGGGTCGGCCATTCCGTCTACGAAATAACCTGAATAGTCGCGCAGGGAGGAGGGGCCGAGCATGGGGACCACCATGTAGGGGCCGTGATCGATGCCCCAGACGGCCAGAGTCTGCCCGAAATCCTCGCCTTCGTATTCGATGCCGTTATAGCTGGCCAGATCGACGAGACCGCCGATTCCCACGGTTGTATTAATCGCGGCGCGCAGGGCGCAGTTTTTCGCGCCCTCAAGATCGCCCTGTAAAAGCTGGTTGGCCAGAATCACCGGGGATTTGAGGTTCCGAAGGACGTTCCTGACGCCCTTGCGGGCCAGGCGAGGGGTCACAAAACGGTAGCCTTTAACAACCGGATTGACGATTACATCATCAAAATGCTGGTTAAAATTGAACATGAAGCGGTTATAGCCCTCATAGGGGTCATAGATTTCGAGGTCGTCCTCGATGATCGTTGCCTTTTCGGTGGAGGCGCATGAGACCAGCGCCAGGCCCGAGAGGAGGATTAACGAGAGTTTTTTGAAGGGCGAGGCGCCCGCCCCTGCTTTGGAATTATTCGACATTATCATGCTCATCGTGAAGAGATTTTTGAACTCTTAATCTTTATAACAGCCATGGATTATTAATGCGTTAACGCAGAATCAGGAAAAGCGGATTATTCTTTAAGGGAAAAGTTTAGTGATTCTTTACCGCCAGACAAGGTCTAACATTACGGGCGCCGCATATTATTCCAAATAAGTGTCGTATTTTTGCCATGCTTTCGCTGTTTCAGCCGTCTTCCTTGTTCAGCATGGCGCTGAGGCCCAGCAGGAAGCAGATGAGCGCCGGGGACCATGCGGCCAGAAGGGCCGGGATTTGACGGGAGGTGCCCAAGGCCTGCAGGAAATTGGAGAGAAAAAACACCAGAAAGCCGATGAAAACACCGAGAACGATCAACAGAAACCCCCCCTTCATGCGGGGCGGGCGCATCGAGACTGCGGCCGCCAGAAGGATCATGGCGGCGTACATCAGGGGCTGGGATAGAAGGTTATGGTAATAAACGCGCAGGGGGGCGGCATCGAAGCCTGTTTCCTCCAATGTGCTGATATAGCTAGGGAGTTTCCAGAAGGACATGCTGGCCGGGGAAGAAAAGCTTTCCTCGATATCCTCACGGGTCAGGCCGGTGGGTAAATCGAATTCATCCTGACTGACGGGCAGAACCGTTCCCCTGTCATAAATCCGGGTGCTTTTCAGATGCCAGTAGCCTTCGGCCAGAACCGCTTCCTGCGCGTGGACGCGCTTGAGGAAGTCATTCTGTTCAGTAAAATAAAGGACCGTGATGTTCTGCAGCGTCCATTCCGGCAGTTTGATCTTGCGGGCATGGAAAATGACGTATCCGGGGACGAGTTCGGAGGGAGGCGCCGCTGCGCTGCTCTGTTCCCCCTCGTTCTGCAGATACACGGCCTGCCGGAGCCAGAGACCCTCCTGAAAGACCGCAATTTCGTCCTTTTGATTGCTTAGCAGGCTGTTTTGGAGCTGGTCGTATTTCTGGACGAAAACCGAGCCGACGGGGTTGATGACTGTCATCTGGAGAAGGCCGAACAGAACGGCGGTGCCGATGACGGGGGTCAGGAACTGCCAGACGGAGAAGCCTGAGGCGCGGACCACAATCAATTCATAGCGGCGGGTGAGTTGCCAGAAGGTGAACATGGCGCTGAACAGGACCGCGAAGGGGAGCATGAGCTGGCTGACTTCGGGGAGCTTGAAAAAGCTCATTTTCAGAATCACTCCCAAAGAGACATCCGGCTTGTCGGCGGCGCGGCGCAGAAGCTCGATCGTGTCAAAGAGGTAAATAAGGGCCATTAGCGCGGCGATCAGCACCAGCAGGTTCAGGACGTAATATTTCGCCAGATAGCGGCTGAGGGTCGGGGTCAGTTTCATGCCAGCTTCCCGCCCGCCAGTCCGGCTTTTCCGGGGATCAGGAATTTTCGCCTCAGGGCTTCGCCCTTCGGGCTCAGCATCAGAAGGCCCAACGCTATCGGGGCGAGTGCAATCAGGTAGCGCAGGGGGATCCCAGACAAGGTGTCTTTTGTCATATTGTCAGCGGCCATGGAGAGGGTCTGCAGCAGGACGATCAGCCCTACAGCCAGAATAATTCTGCGGCTCTGGCCGCGTCTTTCGGTTTCGCCCAGCAGCAGGCAGTTCAGGGCGATCAGAACAAAAGAGATGGCCAGAAGAGGCGCTGTGACCCGGCGGTGAAGTTCAATGATAAATTCACGGGCGCTTTTGCGGTCACGTTCGTTCGCCGGATCGGGGTTAAGGAGTTCGTTGATCGTGCGTTCATCGGGTTCCTGCCAGCGGGTGCGGGTGGCCGTGCCGGTGGGGACATCAATCGTGTATTTTTCGAAATCGAGACGTTGCAGAATCGAAGTCTTGAGATCGAATTCCTGGCGGGAGCCCTCGTATACCACGACCTGCTGACCGTCCTCAGAAGCGACGATCTGGCCGCGTTTGGCGAGGATGGTGGACGGGCCTTTTTTGCTGTCCCGCGTATCGTAGATCATCAGGCCCGCGAGATCGCCGAGACTGTTTCTCTTATGGATGTAAACGGTCAGTCCCTTGCCGACCTGATTGAAGACGCCCTCGCGGAACATATAATTAGAGAGTTCGGTGGTGAGGCTGAGGCGCATCAGCTGCATCCGGTTCAAGGAGGCGGGGGCAATCCACAGGGCGTTGATCCAGAGGAAGATCGTAATCAAGCCTGCCAGAAGCAAGGCGGGTTTCGAGAGGCTCATCGGCGAATGGCCAACAGCGCGAATGGCGACCAGTTCTGAATCCAAAGTCATCTTGTTGTAGATAAACAAGGTCGCGGTCATCAGGGAGAGGGGCAGGATGACCTCGAAGAAACGCGGCAGGGCCAGAAGGGTCAGGAGCCAGAGCGAACCGCCCGAGGTATTGGATTCCAGAATGATTTCCAGAAAGCGGAGCGACTGGGTCAGGAAGATGATGAAGGTCAGCGTGACCGCCACGAACGCGGTGCCGATGAGCAGGTTGCGGAAAATATAGCGTTCAAAAATCTTCATGACATCCGTTTATTGGCATTGGCCCATGCTGCGGAAATGCTTATAGTAGCCTGATTTTTCGTGGAACTCTAACAGCATCTTCCATGCGCCGGGGCACATTCATGACGTTTGATATCACATTTTCCAAGACCTCCAAGAAAAAAGCGGAGGCTCTCGTTCTTTGCGTTGGTGCTGCCAAGGCTCTGGCTGTCGGCGGAGAGACTCTCGATAAGGAAACGCGCAGCTTTGCGGAGCGGGCGCTGGAGAAAAGCCCCTCTTTCAAGGGCAAGGCGGGGCAAACGCTGGTGAGTCTGCTTCCCGCGAAGGCGTCTTATGATCGGTTGATTCTTCTGGGTGTAGGGGAGGCGGAAAAATTCAACGCGCAGGAGGCAGAGAAGGCCGGGGGCAAGCTTTACGCCGCGCTGGACGGGGCGGGGATCAAAGGTGCTGAGTTGATTGTCGGCGGGGTTGCGGATGAGGCGATTGCTGCGGCGCATCTCGGGGCCGGGGCCAAATTGCGTTCCTACCGTTTCGAGGTTTACAAGTCGGAGAAGGCAGACGATGAAAAGACGCCCAAGCCCGAGCGGCTTTACATCGTCACGGGTGCAGAGCGCGAGGCCGAGAAAATCTTCAAGCGCGAGAGCCAGACGATCAAGGGCGTGTTTTTTGCCCGCGATGTGGTGAACGAGCCGCCGAACGTGATTTACCCCTACGCCTATGCCAACCGGATCTACGAGGAACTCAAGCCGCACGGCATCGAGATCGAGATTCTGGACGATAAGAAACTCAAGAAGCACGGGTTCGGGGCGTTGCTGGCGGTGGGGCAGGGGTCGATCAATCCGCCCTGCGTTGTTGTGATGCGCTGGATGGGGCTGGGCAAGGAGAGCAAGGCCAAGCCGGTCGCGCTGGTCGGGAAGGGCGTGACGTTCGATACGGGCGGGATTTCGCTCAAGCCCGGCCTTGGCATGGATGAGATGAAGATGGATATGGGCGGATCGGCGGCGGTGGTCGGCACGATCAAGTCGCTGGCGCTGCGGAAAGCCAAGGTCAATGCGGTGGGGATTATCGGGGTGGTTGAAAATATGCCCTCCGACCGGGCGTACCGTCCGGCGGATATCCTGACCTCCTATTCGGGCAAGACGATCGAGGTTTTGAATACGGACGCCGAGGGGCGGCTGGTGCTGGCGGACATCCTTTCCTATGTGCAGAAGCTCTACAAGCCGCAGGTCATCGTCGATCTGGCGACCTTGACCGGGGCGATGATCGTGGCACTGGGGCATGAATATTGCGGCACGTTCGTCAATAACGACACGCTTTGGGCGGAACTGGATTCCTCGGCCAAGGCGGTGGGCGACAAGCTGTGGCGGATGCCGCTGGATGAAGTCTTCAAAAAAGAGATGGAAAGCGATACGGCGGATTTGCAGAATATCGGCAAGTCGGGGCGCGATGCCGGTTCCTGCACCGCGGCGGGGTTCCTGTGGCACTTCATCGAGGGGGATACGCCGTGGGCGCATCTGGATATTGCCGGAACCGCCTGGATCAAGAAGGACCGCGAAACGACGCCCAAATTCGGCACCGGATTCGGTGTGCGCCTGCTGGACAGGTGGATCGCGGATCATTATGAATAATCACTATGATCGTTACCAAGAAAACGCGTTATAGGACTGCTGCCGATTTGACAGAGGCCGGATTGATTCCGGCCTGCGATTCCCATGTCTATGCCGAATTGTCCGGTCACTATGCGGTCGGGGTGACGGCTCAGGTCGTGGCGACGATCCAGAATACCGCTCATCCGGCGCACGATCCGGTGGGGCGGCAGTATCTTCCGTCCGCTGCGGAACTTGAGATTTCCGCCGAAGAACTGGCCGATCCGACGGGGGATGCGGTTCACAGTCCGGTCAAGGGAATCGTGCATCGTTACCCGGACCGGGTTCTGCTCAAGATTTCCAAACTCTGCGCGGTTTACTGCCGTTATTGTTTCCGGCGGGAAATGGTGGGGCCGGGGCAGGAAGCGTTTACGGATGACGATCTTGAGGCGGCGCTGGCCTACATTGAATCCACTCCGGCGATCTGGGAAGTCATCCTGACCGGGGGGGATCCGCTGGTTCTTTCGGCGCGGCGGCTGGAGGAGGTTTTGACTCGTCTGAACCGGATCAGCCATGTTCAAGTGGTGCGGATTCATTCGCGTGTGCCGATTGCCGATCCCGAAAGACTCACCGATACGGTGTGCGGCGTTTTGAAAAATTCCCTCAAGCCACTCTATCTGGTCGTGCATATCAATCACGCGCAGGAGATTACGCCGGAGGTCGAATTGGCTCTGGCGCGGCTGCGGGCGGCGGGGTGCAGTCTGCTGTCACAATCCGTTTTTCTGAAAGGCGTAAATGATGACCCTGTTGTTCTGGAGCAGTTGTTCCGACGGCTGATCGGGTTGCACGTCAAACCCTATTACCTGCATCATCCCGATCTGGCGAAGGGGACCGGGCATTTTCGGGTCAGCATCGAGCGGGGGCGCGAAATCATGAAGGCGTTGCAAGGGCGGCTCTCGGGCATCTGCCTGCCACGCTATGTTCTGGATATTCCCGGCGGGTACGGCAAGGTTCCGGTCGAACATAACTATGCGGTCTTGCAGGATGACGGGCGTTATGTGATTGAGGATATTGATGGAAATTCTCATCTCTATCCTCCGGTGACGGAGGAGAAGCGTGGCTGAGGTGCGGTTCTATCATCTGCAGAGCCAGCGGCAGGAGGATGCCCTGCCCTCCCTGATCTCCAAGGCGCTGGAGGGTGGGCATCGGCTGGTGGTGCGGCTCAGGGATGAGGCGCAGGTGGCGCGGATCAACGAGCATCTCTGGACCTTCCGGCCGGAGAGTTTCATTCCGCACGGCAGCGCGAAGGACGGGAACGCCGCGCTTCAGCCTGTGTGGCTGACGCATCTTAACGATAATCCCAATCAGGCAACCGTTCTGATCGTCGGGCAAGGGGCGGAGGCTTCGTTTGGAGATGAGATCTCCGTGGCCTGCGAAATGCTGGACGGGGGCGATGATGAGGCAGTTGGTGCAGCGCGGGCGCGCTGGAAAGCCTATAAAGAAGCCGGTCATACCGTCACCTACTGGCAGCAGAATGAGCGCGGTGGGTGGGAGAAAAAGGGCTGAAGCCCTGCGGTTTCAGCCCCCTTAAACTTCAGATTTTCCTGATGATCAATGCGCGGTGGCTTTTTGCACGGGTTCCGGTGCGGCTTCGGTTTTTTCCGCCGGATTTTCCGCAGGCGTTTCGGCGGGTTGCTCTGCCGGAGGCGCTGTTTCCGGGGGTGTTGCACCATCGGCGGGCGGTGTGGCTTCCGGGGCTGTGGCGGCTTCTGCCGGAGGGGCGCTGGCGGCCTGTTCGGTGGCGATTTCCGCTTCGTTCGGCAGGGCGGCGGGGCTATCGGCCAGAGTTCTGAGCCAGGCGATGATCGCGGCGCGGTCCTCGACCTTCTTCAGGCCGACATAATTCATTTTCGTACCAGGCATATATTTCTTGGGCTTGGCGAGGAACTGGTTCAAAGACGCATAGTCCCAGTTGCCGGGCATATCCTTGCAGGTCGGAGAGTATTCGAACCCAGCCGCGCTGCCCTTGTCGCGGTTGACGACATCCCAGAGGCTTGGTCCCTGCTTGGCGGGGCCGCCCTTTTCAAAGGAGTGACAGGCGGCGCAGGCCTTGGAGAGCTTGGCGCCCTTTTCGATATCGGCGGAGGCCAACAGGGCCAGAATCGGCTCGGGCGGCTTGTCTGCGGCCGGGGTTCCGCCGTGGTCGCCGTCTTCGGCGGCGCCCTCTATGGCGACGGCTTCCTTTATCAGGGCTTCGGGGTGGACGGCCTGCCTGGCGATGAAGCCGGAGAGCATGGCGACAATTCCGGCCACAAGGACAGCGGCGAAGATTTTATTGAATTCAAAGCTGGACATTTTTTCCTAAACTCGTTTTCCTAAATCCGGTGGTTTTGAGTGAACGCGGGTGTCGCCCGCAGGCTTTTTAAGAGGATAGCATCTTGAAAGCCTTTGTCGACACCGTTATACGCTTTGCTTATAGTCGTTCAACCGAAAAGTGATATGACTTTTGTCAAATTTAGTCCTGCATACAAGGATACTGTGCCGAATATGAAAAACCCCCAATCCATCGCCTTTCAGGGCGCTCCCGGCGCCTTTTCGGATATGTCGTGCCGCGCCGTTTTTCCCGGGGTGAAAACGGTGGCCTGCGATTCTTTCAACGAGGCTTTCGCGGCCGTGAGCGAGGGGCGCACCGATCTGGCCATGATTCCGATCGACAATACGATTGCGGGGCGGGTGGCGGATGTGCATCACCTGATGCCTGCGGGGGATCTGTTCATCATCGGGGAGCATTTCCAGCCGGTCAACATGATGCTGCTGGGGGTCAAAGGTACGAAAATCGCTGACCTGAAGTATGTCCACAGCCATGTCCATGCGATCCCGCAGTGCCGGAAGTTCATTCAAAAACTCGGGATTACGCCGCGCATCCATGCGGATACGGCGGGAGCGGCCAAGGAAATATCCGAAATGAACGACAAGCAGCACGGGGCCATCGCTTCGGCGCTTGCTGCGGAGATTTACGGGCTGGATATCCTGGAGCGGGATATCGAGGACCGCCAGCATAATACCACGCGTTTTCTGATTCTGGCGCCCGAGCCGCATATCCCCGAGCTTGCCGAGGGCGGGGATGTGGTCACCAGCCTGTTTTTCGAGGTCCGCAACATTCCGGCGGCGCTGTATAAGGCCTTGGGAGGGTTCGCCACGGCGGGGCTGAGCCTGACCAAGCTGGAATCCTATGTGGATGAGACGTTTCAGGCCGCGACCTTTTATTGCGATATTGAGGGGCATTATGAAAGCCATGCGTTTCAGTTGGCGGTCGAGGAACTCGGTTTTTATGCGAAGGATGTGCGGTTTCTGGGGACTTATCCCGCGCATCCGTTCCGGCGGCGCTTCGGCAAGGATTTGACGGAGCTTTAACCAATTTTTAGCGGAAAGGCCCGTGGCTTTTTATTCAAATCGTGTTAACCTCACGTGTGTTAGAGTGCCTAGAGGCCTGTTATAAAAGACTTTAGAAGGAAACCCGTCTTATGCCGACCCATGCCGAACTGGCCAGCAAGCTTTTGACCGATGCCGCAACTTTTTTCCGTACACTGGCCAGCCAGAACCGGAATATCGAAAAGCAGATGACGGATAACGCCAACGTGTTCGAGAAGATTTCGGTTCTCGTGGTGCAGCAGCCCTATGGAAAGCTCGACGATACGCCCCATGCGGTGCTGGCGGGGCGCCTTCTGAAGGATGCCGCCGGGTTTTTCCGCAAGCTGGGCGAACAGAACAAGCCGATTCAGGACCAGATGAACGAAAACGCGAATGTCTACGATCAGATGGCCGATCTGGTGATGCAGAATCCTCTCGGTATTCTCGATTAATTGTTTTTCAGACGTAGAAACCCACTACAATCAGGATCAGCGTAAACAGGCTCAGGGCGATATAAAGCGCCCGGAAGAGCAGGTGTTCGGTCAGGATTTCGTCGCCTTCTTCCCCAAAAATCCTGAAGGTTTCCCCGATATGGCGGTTGGCGAGGCGGTCGAAGACTTTGCGTTTGATCTCCACCTTGGGATATTTACAGGTCAGGTAGAGGATTTCCGCCTTCTTGAGGGCCGTTTCGGGGCAATCCGTGGTCGCGGCACGTTCCCAATGGGATGTGCGGCGGTCATCGTTGGCCGGGTGGTGGATATAGACGCTATACTCCACGTTTTGCGGCGCGTTCCGGTTTTTCATTTCAGATCGGGTTGTCATAGTCTTAAATACTCTAAAAAATCTAATTATTGAAAATGGCTTAAATAATCATTAACCTTTTGGATTGTAGACTCTAATCGTTAATAAAGCGTTAACGCTGTTTTATTCCCCGCCTTTAACCTTTTGCGCTTGGGCCGTTGCGGTTTAGGGGTGAAATTTGTTATCTTGGGGTGTCCTTATCGGACTCATGCTTTGTTAAACTTTCTCTGACACACTCCTTCTCCCGTTCAACCTTCTGAATTGAATCATGGCCCGGACCCGCACGATCAAACGCAAACGCAAGGGAAAAAACAAGCAGCCCACGATTCCGTTCGTGCCGGAATCGCTGCAGGCTTTCACGGCGCGGCGGTTTCTGGACGCTTTCGCGCTGAGTCTTCTGGCGGGGGCGCTTTTTATTATTGCCGCGCTGGCCAGTTACAGCCCGGTCGATCCGTCCTGGAATACCGCGAGTTCCGAGGTTACAGAGGCGGATGTGGCCAATCTCGGCGCACTGCCGGGGGCGTGGACGGCGGATGTTCTGCTGCAGACCTTAGGCGCGGGCGCCTTTACGCTGGCGATTGTTTTGGGGTTCTGGGCGTGGCGGCTGTTCCGGCGGCAGACGATCCGGCCTGTAAGTCTGAGGCTGGCGGCGACGCTGGTTCTGAGTATTCTGGCCTCGATCGCTTTGGCGCAGATTCCCTCGGGACACTGGATTGCCCATCCCTATCTGGGGAGCAGCGTGGGTACGCTGATGCTCAATCAGTTTTCCGTTTTTTCGCAGGCTTACGGGTTTGGCTACGGGCCGGGGATATTTTCCCTGTTGTGCGCGTTGCTGGCGGTTCCGGTTTTTATTTTTGCTGCGGCTTTTTCCCGTGAGGAGGTTGCGGGGGCCGCCTTTGCCGCCAAGGTCGGCGTCTATACGGTGATTGGAACGTGCATTGCTTCGGTGCGCGGGTTTTTGAACTGGGTGCAGCATTACAACGATCCTGATTATGAGGTTGATTCTCCTTCGTTTGGTTTTCTGGAGAAGGTCAGGGCGTGGCGCGAGGAGCGGGCGGCGCGGCGCGCGGCCAGGGATGAAGAGGATGAAGAGTCCGATGATGACGAAGAGGCAGAAGAGGGTGAAATCGAGAGTGAGGATTCCGATTCTGAAGATGGTGAGGAAGAGGCTGCGCCCCTTGCGGCCCGAAAACCCAAAAGCCAGATTCCTGTTGTGACTCCCACGGCTGCGAAAAAACCTGCGGCTGCAAAAAAGAAATCCGGGGGGCAGCAGCAAAGCCTTGCGCTTTCGGATGTCGAGGATTGGCAGTTGCCGGATGTGTCCTTGATTCAAGAGGTTCCCAAGGACGTTGTCAGCCGCAAACCCAATGAGGAATCGCTCCGTAAGAATGCCGAATTGCTGCGGAATGTTCTGGCGGATTTCAATATTCACGGCGATATCAGCTCGATCCATCCGGGGCCGGTCGTGACGCTTTACGAGCTTGAGCCGGCGCCGGGGACGAAAACGTCCCGCGTTATATCCCTGAGCGACGATATCGCGCGGTCGATGTCGGCGATTTCCGTTCGCTGCGCGGTCGTACCGGGGCGCAACGTGATCGGGATTGAACTGCCCAACAAGGAGCGGCAGACGGTTTATATGCGGGAGATGCTGGAATCGCGGCTTTATGAGAAGACCAATGCGAAGCTGCCGCTGATTCTGGGCAAGGATATCGGCGGGCAGGCGGTTCTGGCCGACCTTGCGAAGATGCCGCATTTACTTGTGGCGGGGACGACGGGGTCGGGGAAGTCGGTGGCCGTCAACACGATGATTATGTCCTTGCTGTTCCGACTGTCGCCGCAGCAATGCCGATTTATCATGATCGACCCGAAGATGCTGGAACTGTCGGTTTACGACAATATTCCGCACCTGCTCTCGCCTGTCGTCACGGAGCCGGGGAAGGCGATCGTGGCGCTGAAATGGGCGGTGCGGGAGATGGAAAACCGTTACCGCAATATGTCCAAGCTCGGCGTGCGGAATATCGAAGGCTATAATTTGCGGATCCGGGAAGCGATCAAGAAGGGCGAGGAAATCGTCCAGAAGGTGCAGACCGGAATCGACCGCGACACAGGCGAGGCGGAGTTCGAGGATGTTTCGCTGGAGCTTAAGGAGCTGCCCTATATCGTGGTGGTGGTGGACGAATTCGCCGACCTGATGCTGGTGGCCGGGAAAGATGTTGAGAACGCAATCCAGCGGCTGGCGCAGATGGCGCGGGCGGCGGGGATTCACCTGATCATGGCGACGCAGCGGCCGTCCGTAGACGTTATTACGGGCGTTATTAAAGCGAACTTCCCGACGCGGATCAGTTTTCAGGTCACCTCCAAGATCGATTCGCGCACTATATTGGGCGATTCCGGGGCGGAGCAGCTCCTGGGCATGGGGGATATGCTTTATATGGCGCCGGGCGGGCGCGTGACGCGGGTGCATGGGCCGTTCGTTTCGGACGAGGATGTGGAGAAATCCGTCTCCTTCCTCAAGAGTCAGGCGTCGCCGGATTATATCGACAACCTCACCGATGACGGGGATTACGGGGACAGCGAGATCATGTCCGCGATGTTCGGCGGCGGGAAAGAGGGATCCTCCAACGATGTGGACGAGCTTTATGACCGCGCTGTGGCCATCGTGGCGCGGGAGGGCAAGGTTTCGACCAGTTTTGTGCAGCGGCACCTGCAGATCGGGTATAACCGCGCGGCGCGGATCGTGGAGGAGATGGAGAAGCAGGGGATCATCTCCCCGGCGAATGCGACGGGCAAGCGGGAAATTCTCGTGCGCGATTTCAGCGACGTTTAGGTTCAATCTGCGGCTCAAAATTGACCGGACTAAGTGGAGTGGTCAGGACTAGGTCCAGCGGGTCCGGTTTTTGTCGGTTAAGGTGTTGATCTTCCACAAATTGCGTTACTGTGGACTCAGTTCTTAGGGGGCACCGCATGGATGAGGAAAGCAGGAAAAAAGCATTTGAGCTTCATGAAGAAGGGGATGCGTCCGCACTTTTTGAGTTTATTCAGCCTTTTCTGGAAAAAGACGATCCGTATGCCCATTATTTTTATTCGCGGTTTAGCCTCCGTGAGTGGAATGAGAGTCACGAAGAGTTTGAAAGAAGAAGCTTGAAACATCTTCAGATTGCTGCCGATCGTGGTGTTCGAGAGGCCAAGTTTGCTTTGGGGTGTGATCATATGTTCGGTGATTTTTATGCAGAGGTTAATCAAGAGAAGGGTGCGCGGCTTATAAAGGAAGCAGCGGAAATGGGGCACTCCGAAGCCATGTTCTGTTACGGGAAAGACCTGCTTTACGGTTCTTTTGGTTTTCAGAAGAATGTCCTGCAGGGGCTTGAATATATTCAAAGGGCGCTTGAAGCGGGAGTTGAGGGTGTTAAAGAGTATTTAGAATTTATCGGTAAACTTCCAGAAGATCAGGAATAGCCGAGGGATGCTTGCTCTGTTTTTACCGCAGAGGCGCAGAGAGCGCAGAGTTTTTTAAACACAAAGACCACAACGATCACAACGCAGCCCGCGCTTCCTTCTGTCATTCCCGCGAAAGCGGGAACCCAGTTTTTTGTTTTTTTCCCCCTCTCCCTTGATCCCTCTCCCCGCTGGCGGGGAGAGGGAAAGAAGCGGGATTGCGGCGTGTTATGGGCCGCGTGAGCCAAGTTTTATCTGCACAGGGCGCCGTTGGGTCTGGGCGGCACAGCATCCTCGCGTATGACGCACGAATGGTTGCCGATCCCATTTAATACTTTCAGGCCGGGGGCGATAACAAATTTTACGCTCGATATCCCATAGAAACCCGAGGGGAGGCGCGGGATATCCTTAATAATCCGAAAATCGCCCGAATGCAGTATTTCTATCGCGCCTTCGTTCACAAGCTGCGCTATTCCGGCCCATTGCGGCATGACCTCATAACGTTCGGCGGGCAAGTCAGAGACAACTGCGGATGGATCAAAATCCGCTATTCCGGCGGGGTGGTACCTTAAAAGTTCTCGCCAGAGTTCGTCGTTAAATCCGGGGGGCAGGGGTTTCCCGTCCCTGTCTTTGCGGTCTCCATCCTTTTCCTTTGGGATGATTTGCACTGTGCGGGGCGGTCCGGTGAATATTATGACGTCATTTCCTTCACCGCCTTCAAAATAAACACTGTTTCCCTTGTTCTTTTTCTCCGAATCCTGAAGCGGGAAGGAGACTTTGCCCTCAGATAGAACTATTTCGTTGGCGCCGTACGAACCGCCCATTTCGTCTGGAAAGCGCCCGGTGAGGTATTTTATCGCCGATTTGGCGGAGAGAATCTCGACGCCTTGCGCGTCGTAGTAATACGGAATGCATTTTTGGCCCAGAAACGTTACGCGGTCCTTTTCGATACCGACAACTCCGCTTCCTGACTTTTTCTTTTTATTCGTCTCAAAGCTTGCGACAACGACCTGTTTTATCGCTTGAGTATTGCCCTCAATTTTCCAGATTATGGCTTCATAGCTGGTTAAAATGAGGTATGTCTCCAGCTGGTCATCTTTTATTTTAATCGTGGCTGCCAAGGTCTCCTTGTCCTGACCCACGGCGGTCACTGTGGAGAGCGCTTGCCCCTCGTAAGCGCCGATGCTTACGATCTTCAAGTCTCCGGGTTTTGTTTTGATTTCACAGAGTTTGCTTTCCTGCGCGTCTGTCGCGTTTGTTTTATGGAATTCATCGAGAGATTTAAACTCCTCCTCCGCTATGATCCCGTCGCGGTCCTTATCGACATTGTTGAAGGCCTTTAGCGCCAGCGCTTCGAGTTCAAGGTCGGTCAGTTCGCCGTTTTTGTCAGGGTCAAGGTTCAGATAGCTCTGGTCCCTAGATGTGTAATTTTCATTAATATGCGTCTTCGTTTCTTCGCCGAGTTCCGACATTTCCTGATAGGTCAAGATTTCATCCTTGTTCGTGTCCAGTTCTTTTAGAAGCTTAAGCTGGTTTTCGACATCGCTTAGAATTCTTTCGTTGTCGGTTGCGGACGGTTCACCGTTCACTCTTTTCGAGTGCACCTCGATCAAGTAGTTTCTTGCTTCCGTGAGTGTGACCTGTGCGTCGAAATTCGTGTCGTAGAACATAAGATTCTGTATTTGAGCTCTTCTCGCGTTTTGGAGAGCTTGGGTTTTTTTGCGTTCAATATCGGAGGCCGTCAGTTTTTTTCTTTCAAAGCCTTCGCGCCTTAAAAACTGCATCACCTGAGACATGAAATCTTCTTTTGTCACATTCGGGCGCAGATGCTGGCGTAATGCCAGAGGGATGGGAACGGTTTCCGGGTTTGGTTCTTCCGTTGTCGGGGTGTTCTGATCTTGTGTATTTTCCTGTGCTGCGGCCAGACAAGGTGAAGTTGTCAGTGCAAAAAACAGATATATTGTCAGGGCAAATCGCATCATCAGCTTTCTATATTTTTTTCAAAGAACCGGATCGACGTTAAGGTTCACGCATGATTATGCGAAATATTTTGCCTGAAGTCTAAGTTTTTTATGTAAAAACTTTGTAAATTTTCTTCAGGTGCGTTTGCGGGGATGCTTTGGTTCTTTTGAGGCTTTGCCCCTCTCCCTTGGTCCCTCTCCCCGCAGGCGGGGAGAGGGAGATGGCGCAAGCGCATGGTGTCTTGGTGCTGTGGCGACGAAATCGGCGCTCAAAGATTCTGTCCTTTGAATCGCAAAGACGCGAAGCGGGCGGCGCTTCTGTCGCCTTTCCGGCGTAAGCGGGAACTGGTTTTTTTATGGTTTTACCCCTCTCCCTTGATCCCTCTCCCCGCAGGCGGGGAGAGGGAAAGGGTGGGGATGCTTTGGTGCAGAGAATGGTGCGATCATTCGCGGCGTATTATTGGCTGTGGGGGTTGTTTTTAACTTTCAAGCGCGGGGCTTTTATATTATGGCTTTCAGTATGAAGCGTTTTTCCCTGATTCTCTCCGTGTTGTGTCTCTTTGGCGCCGGGGCGGCGTTTGCGGCGGTCGATGCCGGGGATGTGGCCAAGGCCGAGGCCTATTTCCAGAAGCTGAAAACCGCGCAGGCGCGGTTCGTGCAGACCACGCATAACGGGCAGCAGGTGACGGGGACGTTCTATCTGAGCCGTCCGGGCAAGCTGCGGTTCGAGTACGACCCGCCGAACAAGGATTTCGTGGTGGCGGACGGGACGTTCATCTATTTTTATGACGGGGAGCTGGATGAGCAGACCAATGCGCCGATCGGCACGACTCTGGCGGATTTCTTTTTGCGGAAGGAGTTTTCGCTGAAAGGCGATCTGACGGTCAAGGAGACGCGGACGATGGCCGGATTTCTGCAGGTCGAGGTGACGCAAACGGCGGACCCGGCCGAAGGGACGCTGACCTTCGCGTTTACGGAAAGCCCGTTCGCGCTCAAGAAATGGCGCGTGGTGGACGGGCAGGGGGCGATCACGGAAGTCGAGTTGTTTTATCTGAAGACCGGGGTCGAGCTGGATAAAAAGCTGTTCGGGTATGTCGATCCGAAATTCAAGGACGAGGGCCGGAAGCCGTCGTTCAATGACTGACGCGTATCGGGGGGCGTATGAGCGAAGGCGGGCCGCTTGACCATCTGATCCGAATGCTGGCGGGTTTGCCGGGGCTGGGCAATCGCTCGGCGCGGCGGATTGCGCTGCATCTGATCGAGCGCCGGGAGGCGCTGATGCTGCCGCTGGCGCGGGGGCTGGAGCGGGTGGCCACGGAGATCAAGGATTGCGCGGTGTGCGGGAATCTCGACTCGGTTTCGCCGTGCCGGATTTGCTGCGATCCGCATCGGGATGCCGCAAAAATCTGTATCGTGGCGCATGTCAGCGATGTGTGGGCGGTCGAGCGCACGGGCGCTTACAAGGGGCGGTATCACGTTCTCGGCGGTCTTTTATCCGCTCTGGACGGGATCGGGCCGGGGGATTTGCGGATCGATTCGCTTTTGTCGCGCCTGAAGGACTCTCCGCAGGTTGCAGCAAACGATGGGCCTCTCAACGGGAAGGGTCCGGGGGTCGAGGAAGTTATTCTGGCGCTTTCGGCCACGGTGGACGGGCAATCGACCGCGCATTATATCTCCGACCGGTTGCAGCATTTTTCGTTGCGCGTTACGCGATTGGCGCACGGCGTTCCGGTGGGCGGGGAGCTGGATTATCTGGATGACGGAACGATCGTGACGGCGCTCAATTCACGCAGTGCCGCTTGAAGATTTTTAAACACGACGCGCACAACGATCACAACGAGGCCTGCGCTTCCTTCCGTCATTCCGGCGAAGGCCGGAACCCATTATAAAAACTACAGAGATAGGCAGAGGAAGACAGAGCGCGGAACGCTTTATGTCTTGGCGGCTTTGCGATTCATTGCTGCAAGCGCGATGAGTTCATTTGAATCGCGAAGACGCGAAGCGGGCAGTGCCTGTCTTTATTTCTGCGCCTTAATTGTCATTCCTGCGAAAGCGGGAAGCTGATTAATGGTTTTCACCCCTCTCCCTTGATCCCTCTCCCCGCAAACGGGGAGAGGGAACGGGGCGCGGAAATCTCTATCTTTCGCTGCGCTCTCTGTTTTTTGTTTTCTGGATCCCCGCTTGCGCGGGGATGCTAAAGAGGTAAACTTTCTATTCTTTTTCAGACAGATAGACGTCGCCGCTGGTCGTGCCGGAGCGGAGGACGGCGAGGTGGGTGTAATGGCCGGCCTGATCGCCGCCGATGGCGATGTCATAATACAGGCCTGCGGGGAAGTAATGGTCGGTTGAAGCCGCTGTGACGGTGGAGTCGCCGAATTTCACGAACACGGGCACGGTGGCGTAAAGGCTGACGATTTTGGTGTCCGCCGCGAAAGCCGTTGTGTTTCTGGCCGAGGATGCGGTGGCGGCGATCTGGTGGGCGCCGGATGGCTTCAGGCGCAGGGCGGGGATGGCGCGGTCGTTGGCGTCGGTGGGCATCAAAGTGGGCATGGGGTTATCTCCTTCAATATAGAAAATGAGTCCTGAAAATGAAAAACCCGCCGAGGGGCGGGCGGATTTCGGGTGTTGATGGTTTGAGTATTGATCAGAGGCCGATTTTTGTCAAGAAAATATTCCTAATTATATACTTGACTGCAAATAAAAAGATGGTCATAATTTAGTTATATTAGGAGCTAAGCTATGAATTTGACTGACAAAATTTACAACGATGAAGACGCCGCCCGCATCCATTTGGAGGCTATAAGGTGGCCTAACGGCGTAATTTGTCCGATCTGCGGCGGTACTGATAAGATCAAGCCGTCTAAGATGAAAAACAAGGCCACTAAAGCCAACCCTGTACCCAAAGAAGTTAGGGGTTACTACCATTGCGGCGATTGCTGCGACAGGTTCACAGTCAGAACGGGCATGATTTATGAAAGATCACACATCCCCTTGCATAAGTGGGTCTTGGCCACGCATCTTCTTTGCTCTTCTAAAAAAGGCATGAGCGCCCACCAGTTGCACAGAATGTTAGGACTGACATACAAATCCGCTTGGTTTATGGCGCACAGGATTCGTGAGGCCATGATGGAAACTTTTGGCGAACCTATGGGCGGCGAAGGTGAGAGCGTTCAGATTGATGAAACCTACTTCGGCAAGAAAGAGGTTGTTACCAAGCGCACGATTCGCGGCAAGCCGAGCCATAGCAGCAAAATGTCTGTGGTCACGCTGGTTAGCAAGGGCAAATCCCGCACTTTCCATGTCGATACGGCGAATGTGGCTACGATCCGCGAAATTCTAGCCAAGAACGTAAAGCAGGAAACCGCCCTGCACACAGATGAAAGCAATCTTTACAAGAAGGTCGGCCAAGAATACGGCGATCATAAAACAGTCAAGCACACTGCGGGCCAATATGTTAATAAAGGCGTTCATGTGAATAGCTGCGAAAACTATTTTTCCATCTTCAAGCGCGGCATGAGGGGTGTTTACCAGCACTGCAAAGAAAAACACTTGCAGCGCTATTTGAACGAGTTTGATTTCCGGTACAACAGCCGCGATATTACTGACTCTGACAGGGCGTTGCTTTGCCTCAAAGGTGCTGAGGGTAAAAGACTGACTTACCGCGGGGCTTAAAGCAACACGCAACCTTGGCCCCAATCAAAAACACTAACCAGTGAAAAGAAAAGGCAGAGCCGCTAGACTCCGCCTTAAACTTTAGTTACAATTCGCCGCTAGGGCGCGGCTCAGTGCTGGGGAGGAACTCCCATTCAACCCCCAGAGGGTGCAATTCCCTTCGCGTCCACCTTATTAAGTTTCTCCTTACGGAGAAATGGAGCGGGACTAACATCCGCACAGACAGGTCGCTTTGGTTTGGACGCCGAGCGGCCTGTTCTGTTCCGTCATTGCCTATAAATAGTCAACGACGAATTAAATTATGCACGAAGTGGTAATAATAATAAAGATAAAAATTTAATCCGAAAAAATCAAAAAATATTCTTAGCCCGCATCGTCAGATTCCAAGGTTTCCTTGGCTT
Source organism: Alphaproteobacteria bacterium (assembly GCA_016699735.1). Classification (NCBI taxonomy): domain Bacteria; kingdom Pseudomonadati; phylum Pseudomonadota; class Alphaproteobacteria; species Alphaproteobacteria bacterium. Next base: position 118,592 of record CP065008.1, on the reverse strand, counting down.
CCAGAGATTTTTTGTCCGCCTTAGACTTTAAAGGCTTTGGCGGGGTGTTCAGCATGGTCTTTAAAACCGCATCGCGGCGCTTTTCATCTTCGTTGCTCATGAGTGGGATTATAGATTTAGGCGCGGTAAAAACCAGCAGTCAAGTATATAATTAGGAAAATATTCCTATTTCTTTTTAATGTGGCGGTGGGCGCGGACCCAGTAGGGGGCGAAGGCGGCCCAGCCGGAGACCCAGAGGGCGATCATCTGATCCCCCGCCGCGAGAAAAAGATCGGAAAAGAGCAGGATGGAGAGAACCAGAAGGCCGCGGACCGCATAGGCGGCGCGTTCGTATTCCCTCCATGAGGCTTTCAGCAACGAAAGGGCGCACAGACACCAAGGCGTGTAAAACAGGAAGAGGCCGAGCCAGCCGAGTTCGAGGGCGCGCTGCGAGACCGGGGTCAGCGGGTGCGGGGCGAGTTTCATGGATTGCAGCAATTCCAGGCTTTCCCAGCCGAAACCGTAAGGGCCGATCTTCGTCAGGTCAATCAGCAGGAGAGTCGTGAAGCTTTCGTTGGCGAAGTTGACCAGAAAGGCCACAAGCAGAAGCACGGCGCAGAGGAACCGCAGGGGGCGGGCAGGGGTGCGGTAGGCGTAGCTCTGCCCCAGCCAGAAGGCGGCGCCGATGATAAAGAGTATGCTCAGTCTGCGCGCCGCGATGAGGAGGCTCATGGTGTAGGATTTCAGGTTCTCGCCGGTGATTTCGCGCACAACGGCATCGAGATTGTTTTTGAAAGCGGGGACGGGGGCCGGCATCGCGGGGAAGAGCGTCATGGCCACGCCCCAGGCGGCGAAGGCGAGGGCACAGGCGATCCAGAAGATTCCGGGAAGCCGGAGCGCCCGCAGGGCCATCATCCCCCGCTGCATATATTGTTCGTGGCTGAGCTGGTTGAGAATTTTTTGAGGCAGTGTCAGGGCGGGGTTGTATTCGGAATAATCGTAATGTCCCGCCTTTGCCAGCCGCGCCGAGAAATCGCGCAGGTTTTTCAGCCGTGCTATCAACGCTACGCCCCACAGCACGGCCAGAAGGCCCAGACGCTCATTTGAAACAGGGACAAAGGCGAAGGCCAGTGTGGTCGCGCCGAGCAAGAGCACATAGATCACAAGATCGAACTCGGCGCCGGAGAGGAGACGTCTCATGCGCTTACCCTCCGTCTTCGCTTTGTTTTTCGGACAGCGGCGGATCAAGGGCGAGAATCTGGCGGCGCAGGGCCATCATCCGCGGCAACAGGGCGCGAGGAAGATTTCCGGCGTGATCGGGCAGGGCTTGCCATATCTGCGGATTGTAGGGATCGGATTTCAAGGCCTGCAGATATTCCTGGAAGGCGGCCTGGAGAAGATCGTTTTGCAGAGTCCGGCCTACCGTTTCCTGCGCGGCTTGCTCTTGCAGGCTTTGCGCCTTTTGCAGATGGGCATTGGAGGCGTCCCGCGGATCAGCCCGCAGGATCAACAGGATTCCCAAAAAGGTAAAGAGAAGAGTCAGAACCGTGCCGGTTCCGAGCAGAACACTTCTGATTCTGTGCCTGTTGATGCGTATCATGTGACGTCCCGTGCGGGTCTGCGGGCGGGGATATTGTCCGCAGGTGGCCAGACCTGCGGTCATGATAGCGTATGGGTTTGGGAGAAAAAACAGGTTTTCGCGTTTATCAAGCCCTGATCAACGGCGGATTAGCGTTTGGCGCTGTCCTTGGTCAGGTAATGCTCGACGATCTGAGAGCCGACGGGGAGATCGACCAGCTTGACCGTGACTTCGGGGGCGACTTCGCCGGCGGCGAAGAAATCCTTGAAGCCCGCGACGGCTTCGGCGAAGCGGTTGGCGGCCTCTTCCGGTTCGGTTTCGTAGAGGGGGCGCTGGAGCAAAAGCGCGTATTCGAAGCGCTCGGTCTGGGCGATGATGTCGGATTGACGGCGCAGGCGCACGAGGTACTGGGAGAGTTTGGCCACGGCGTAATCGGCGGCATACGGGCCTTCGCGCTCGGCGATGTCCTGATAGTTCGAAAGACGGATGAAAACGATGTAGGTGCGCTCGCCGTAGCGGTCGGCGCGGTCTATGGCGGAGAGAAAAAGCTGGTTGAAGGCGGATTTGGCGATGATGCCTCCGGCGCTCGGGAAATCCTCCTTGTCGTCGCCGATGCGCTTGATCAGAGCGGTGAGGCGCTTGGCGCTTTCGACTTTTTTGTCGAGGCTTTCGGGGTCGATCGGCTTGGCGATGAAATCATTGGCGCCGGACTGGATGGCCTCGATCTGGGTGCCTTCGGTGGCCATATGAAGCACGTAGGGATAATTCGAGCTGGCGCGGCGGATGTTGAGGATCACCGGGCGGGCGCTGGTCAGCGGCATAGGGTCAATGAAGATCATATCGAAGCGTTCGTTGGCGAGAAGCTCGACGGCGTTGTTCTTTGAGGTCTCTTCCTTGATCTGATGACCGAGCGGTTCAAGACGCGCTTTCATCAGCTGGGCGGTTATGCCTTCCCGGTCCACGATAAGAATTTTCATAACGATATGCCTTTGAAATCTTTGTCTTTTTAATGTGTCATAACGCAGAGGGCAGTGCAAATGCCTTCCGATGATGGCAGAAAATCCCTATGGAAATGTTAACGGGAGTTTTTTGTTTTCGTTAAGACTTTGCTCCGGCATGGTTTGACTTTCGGCGGCGTCTGGGATAGAGAATTTCATCTGTCTTGGACCTGTGACAAACAGGAACGGCGCAGAGCCCAGGTGGCGAAATGGTAGACGCGCCAGTTTCAGGTACTGGTGACCGCGAGGTTGTGGAGGTTCGAGTCCTCTCCTGGGCACCACTTTTTATTAACATAAAACCAATGAGCCGGATTTGAGCATCACATTGCATAAAGAGGATCTTCCCAGCGGGCTGAGTTTCGGCGAAGCTGTGGCCGTGGACACCGAGACGATGGGGCTAAACCCCCTGCGCGACCGTTTGTGCCTGGTTCAGCTTTCGGCCGGGGACGGGACGGCGCATCTGGTGCAGTTTTCGGGGAAGAGTTACAACGCGCCGAATTTGTCGGCCCTCATGGCCAATCCTAAAGTTGTGAAGATTTTTCATTTTGCGCGGTTTGATATTGCGACACTCAGGCATCATCTGGGCGTGGATTGCGCGAGTTTGTATTGCACCAAAATCGCCTCGAAGCTGGCGCGGACCTATACGGACGATCACAGTCTGCGCGGGGTTTGCCGCGATCTGCTGGGCGTCGAGATCAGCAAGCAGCAGCAATCCTCGGACTGGGGGGCGGCGGAGCTGACGAGCGAACAACTCAGCTATGCGGCCAGCGATGTTTATTATCTGCACAAGCTGCGGGCGCAGCTGGAGATCAAGCTCAAACGCGAGGGGCGGGCGGAACTGGCGCGGAAGTGCTTTGACTTCCTGCCTGCACGGGCGGCGCTTGATCTGGCCGGATGGGCGCAAACCGATATTTTCGAGCACTAACTTGAAGCCACAGAGCGAAACAGATATCAGCCATGCGGTTCGTGTCCTGACCGCTGAGTCGGACGCTTTGGCGCAGCTTGCGCGCAGTATCGATCAGAATTTTGCCGATGCGGTTTCCGCCATTCATGCCATGAAAACTGCCGCGCGCGGTTCGGGGCGTCTGATCGTCGCGGGGATCGGCAAGAGCGGCCATGTGGCGCGGAAGATTGCGGCCACTCTGGCTTCGACCGGGACGCCCGCCTATTACGTTCATCCGGGCGAGGCGAGTCACGGCGATATGGGGATGATTACGCCCAAGGATGTGGTTTTGATGCTCTCCAATTCCGGGGAGAATGTTGAGCTGAGCGACCTTATCCATTATTCGAAACGTTTCGATATTACGCTGATTGCCCTGACGGGCAACCCCGACAGTACGCTGGCGAAGTATGCGGATATCAAGCTGATTTACCCGAAAGTGCCCGAAGCGTGCCCGAACGGGCTGGCGCCCACGACCTCTACGACCATGATGATCGCGCTGGGCGATGCCTTGGCTGTCGCGCTTTTGGAGCGGATGGGGCTGACGCCCGAACAATATAAAGTCTTTCATCCGGGCGGAAAGCTGGGGCAGAGGCTGATGAAGGTTTCGGAGTTGATGGTTTCGGGGGCCGATCTGCCGCTGGTGCCGCCGGAGAGCCTGATGGACCGGACGCTGATCGTGCTGACGGAGAAAAATCTCGGCGTGGCGCTGGTCGTGAACGATGCGGGCGGGCTTCTTGGTCTTGTTACGGACGGGGATCTGAAGCGGCATATGGCACCGGACCTGCTGCAGAGGTCCGTCACGGAGATTATGACGAAAAATCCCAAATCCATTTCCCCGGATGCGCTGGCTGTAGAGGCGCTCGATCTCATGACCAAGAAGAAGGGGCGGTATCTGACGACCCTTGTGGTGATGGATGGCGAGCGTTTATGCGGTATTATCCGTTTGCAGGATTGTCTGCAGGCCGGGATCGCGTGAGGCTCGTGCCGTGACAGGGGACATCGACAGGCCGGCAAATTTTTCTCCCCAGAGCGACGCACAACGGCGCGAGCGTCTGAGCCGCCGGGAGGTCTCCGCGGAGGTTTATAGTGAAAGCTATACGAAGTTCGTGCGGACGCTGCGGCTGGTTCTGCCGTTGCTGGCGGCGGGGATCGTGATGGTTTTGTTCCTGTGGCCTGCGGGTGATGAGGAGGCGATCATTCCCGTCAAGCAGGACAAGGAGATGCTCAAGGGGCAGAATGTTGCCAAGAATGAGTTGACGAATCCGCATTTCGAAAGCGCGGATAAAAAGAACAATCCCTATAAAATCAGTGCTTTGCGTGCGGTGATGGGGGAGAAGAACGAAAACCTGATCATGATGGAACAGCCGGTCGGGGAGATGCGGATGGAGAACGGGGCGAAGGTGCGCGTGACTTCGCGGACGGGCGCTTATCGGCGGGATACGGAACGGTTTTACCTGAACGGGGCGGTCGATATCACGCATGATCGGGGTTATACATTGAAAAGCGAGGAGACGCATTTCGACCTCAAGGCCAAGCTGGCGTGGTCGGATGTGGATGTGACGGCCACGGGGCCGGATGTTTCGATCTCTGCCAAGGGATTGAGGGCGGATAACGAGAAGGGGACGCTGTTGTTTACGGGACCAGCTACGCTGACGCTCGATCAGGGGCTGGAGGGGCTTGAATGAGGATTGTGCGGTTTGCTTTTTTGTTGATGCTTTTTTGTGCGCCTGCTGTCTACGCGCAGCAAAATCCCGTCAAGAAGGGCGAGAAGCTGGAGATCACCGCCGACGGGAGCCTTGAATGGCACCGCAACGAGAAATTCTTCCGCGCCAAGAAGAATGTGCGGGCGCAGCAGGGGGCGACGGTTCTCACTTCCGCGTTGCTGACGGCGCATTATACGGAAACCAAAGACGAGGATATGAGCATTCAGCAGATTGAGGCCGAGGGCGGGGTCGTTATCGAATCCGCGCAGAGCAAGGCTTACGGTGAGCGGGCGGTCTATGACCTCAATAAAGGGCTGGCGACGATGACGGGGAAGGGGCTGAAGCTGGTCACCGCGCAGCATACCGTTACGGCGCGGGAGCGTTTCGAATACTGGGCGAATGAGGGGCGGCTCAAGGCCATCGGGCGGGCCGTAGCCGTGCAGGGCGAGGACCGGATCGAGGCGGATACGCTTTCGGCGGTTTTTGTGCAAAATAAAGAAGGAAAGCGGGTTCTCAAGACGTTGGAAGCTCAGGGGAATGTGAAAATCACGACGCCGACGGAAGTGCTGACCGGGGATTACGGGATCTACAAGGCCGAGACAAATACGGCGGAGGTCAAAGGCAACGTCAAGATCGTGCGCGGGCCGAACACGCTGGAGGGCGACCGGGCGCAGGTGGATCTGAACACGAATGTCAGTTCGATGTTCGGGGGCGAGGGGACGGGCCGGGTGAAGGCGGTGTTTTTCCCCGGCTCGGAGAAAAAGCCTGAATAGTTGCGGGCGTTGTGATAGTTTGGTTTTTTACGGGACTCATTCTTTATGGAATTTTTTCTGAAATGGCTGTTGATGGCGTCGGTGCAGGGTGCAGCTACGATTTCGCCGGGTCCGGCCTTTGTCGTGGCGGTCCGCAACGCCATGGCCTATGACCGCCGGACGGGGATTTTTACCGCGTTCGGGCTGGGTCTGGGGGTTGCTGTGCATGTGCTGGTGGTTTTGTGCGGTCTGGCGGTTTTGCTGCAGCATTATACGTTTGTGTTCGATGTCATCCGCTATGCGGGGGCGGCTTACCTGATTACTATCGGGGGCAAGGCGATTTTATTGACCAAGCGCAGGGACAGGGAGGCATCCGGCGATGCGATTCCCGACGTTCCGCAGGCCAGGGAAATGATCTCCGGCCGCAAGGCGCTGTCCGTCGGGTTTTTGACGAACCTTCTCAATCCCAAGGCGGTGGTGTTCTTTACCGCCGTGTTCACCCAATTCATCGGGCCGGGGACGCCGCTTTCGGTCATGGCGCTTTACGGGTTAACCTCGGTTGTTATTGAAATTGCGTGGTTTTCCGGGGTTGCGGTGGTTCTGACGGACCGGCGGATCAAGGAGCGGTTTCTAGGGATCGTGCATTGGGTCGAGCGGACGTGCGGCGGGCTGATGATCGGATTAGGTGTAAAACTGGCGTTTTCGCGGTAGAATGGATATAAGAATATCGTTATGACAAACACAGCGACGATCAAAAGAAAGCCCAAGCTGCAGGCCGTTCCGCGCGGCCTGATGGCGCAGCATTTGTCGAAATCGTACAAGAAGCGGCCTGTCTTGCGGGATGTCAGCCTGTCGATTGAGCGGGGGGAGGCGGTGGCGCTGCTCGGCCCGAACGGGGCGGGGAAGACAACGTGTTTTCATATTATCACCGGGCTGATCCAGCCGAACGGCGGGGCGATCTTGCTGGACGGGCAGGCGATCACGAATTTGCCGATGTACCGCCGGGCGCGGCTCGGCGTCGGGTACCTGCCGCAGGAATCCTCGATATTCCGCGGTTTGAGCGTTGAGGATAATATCCGGGTGGTGGTGGAATCGCAGCCCCTGTCGGCCGAGGATCAGGAGTTGCTGCTGGAGGATTTGCTCGCCGAGTTCGGGGTGGAGCATTTGCGGCGCACCCCGGCGCTGGCGCTTTCAGGCGGGGAGCGGCGGCGGGTGGAGATTGCGCGGGCGCTGGCGGCGCGACCGAATTTTATTCTTCTGGACGAGCCGCTGGCCGGGATCGACCCGATCGCGGTCGGGGAAATCCGTAACCTGATTTCGCAGCTAAAAACGCGGGGGATCGGCGTTCTGATTACCGACCATAATGTGCGGGATTGCCTGGGGATCGTGGACCGCGCCTATATCCTGCATGACGGGCGGGTTTTGATGGAAGGCACGCCGGACGATATTGTCGGCAATGAGGATGTGCGGCGGGTTTATCTGGGCGAGGGGTTTAGTTTGTAGCTCTGGCTGTGAATTTTTTTTCAAATGCAGTGTTGACGGCGGGCGATTCTTTGGTTAAGTGATAGTCATTCTCAAGTGAGAATCGTTATCATTATTAATTAGGAGTCTTCGCTTCATGTTGCGTCCTTTTTCTTTCTCTCAGGCTTCCCTTTTTGCGGTTCTTTGCAGTGTCACGGCTCTGGCCGGGGCGGGTTCGGCTCATGCGACCAAGAAAGTCCGAAACCCCTATGTCACGCAGGGGGAGCTTGAGGTCGAGTGGAAGGGCGGGGTGACGCATGACGACGATGACGAGGGGCAGGACGGGGCATGGCAGCAGAAGGCCGCCGTGGCTTATGGCGTCACGGAATGGGTGCAAGTTGAGATTGAGGGCGAGGTGGAGAAGGACGGGGATTCGGATGATGCCGAATTCACCGCGCTGGCTCTGGAGACCAAAATCCAGCTCACCGAACAGGGCGAATACTGGGCCGATGCGGGGGTGTTTCTGGAATTCGAGAAGAACCTGCAGGGCGGGGCGGACAAGGTGGAGGGCAAGCTGCTGCTGGCCAAGGACACGGGCAAACTGAGTCATCTGGCCAATATCATCCTTGAGCGGGAGGTCGGCGAGGATTCGGGCGATGAGACGGAGCTGGGTCTGGCATGGAGCAGCCGCTACCGCTACCATGAGTCTTTCGAGCCGGGGATCGAGATTCACAGCAATTTCGGGGGAATCGGCGAGGGCGAGGGGTTCGATGAGCAGGATCACCGAATCGGTCCGGTTGCTTATGGAAAAATAGGATATTTCAAGTATGATGTCGGGTATCTGGTCGGCGTGTCCGACGATGCACCGGACGGCACCGTCAAGGCCATTCTGGAATATGAATGGTATTTCTAGGGTCGGCCCACAACTTTCCAAAGGCCTGAAAATACAGGCTTTATACGGCCTGTGTCTTGATCCTAAGCTGTTGTTTTGACTCTTATATTAGGGGGCACTTTTTCCGGCATCGAACTTGCATTAACTTTTGAAGGGGGAGCAATTAGTTTCTTCTGCTAATTTATTAATGTGGTAAAATGGGCTTATGACTTCGTTATCCCAGAAGCTTGATCTCCGGCATTCCCAACAGCTTGTGATGACGCCGCAGTTGCAGCAGGCGATCAAGCTGTTGCAGTTGAATAATATTGAACTCAACGAATTTCTTGAGCAGGAGATGGAGAAGAATCCGCTGCTGGAGATGGCGGAGAGTGCGCCGGAAACACCGACCGTAGAGGATGAAGCCTATCAAGGGCCGGAGGCGAAGGCGGAACCCTCCGAGGAGTCCGACGGGTATACCGGATATGAAGAATCCGCGGCGATGGAGTATGATCCGGGGTCGGGGCTGAGCATGGCGGGGGCCGGGGGCAACACCAAGTTCGAGGATACGGATTACAGTTTCGAGGACCGGATGTCGGTCCAGAAGAGTCTGCGTGAGCATCTGTCGGACCAGTTGCACGTCACGTTCGGGGATAACCGCGACCGGATGATCGGGGCGCTTTTGATCGACCGCATCGATGAAAGCGGGTATCTGCGCGAGGGCCATGCGGAGCTTGCGGAGCGGCTGGGTTGTTCGCTGGAGCGGGTCGAGCGGCTTCTGACGCAGATGAAACAGTTTGACCCGACGGGGGTTTTCGCCGCCGATCTTCAGGAGTGTCTTGCGCTGCAGCTTGAGGAACAGGGGAAGATGGATGCGCCGATGCAGGTGCTTCTGGAGAATCTGCATCTGCTGGCCAATCACGACATGGCGGCGCTGGGCAAAATCTGCGGGGTGAATTCGGCCTATCTGATGGATATGGTGGAGGAGGTCAAGGCGCTGAACCCCAAGCCGGCCTCATTGTTCGAGAATCTGGTGGTGCAGACGGCGATTCCCGATGTGCTGATGCGGCGGTTGCCTAAACACATTGGGGGCGGATGGCGCGTGGAGCTGAACCATGAGACCTTGCCGCGGGTGCTGATCAATCAGGAGTACTACGCTCAGGTTTCGCAGGCGGCGGGCAGCAAGAAGGACAAGGAGTATCTGAGCAACCAGATGGCTTCGGCGAACTGGCTGGTGCGGGCGCTGGACCAGCGGGCGCAGACGATTTTGAAGGTGGCCAGCGTGATCGTCGAGGAGCAGGACGCGTTTTTCAATTACGGGATCGAGTTTTTGCGGCCTCTGACGCTGCGCGACGTGGCCGAGAAGATCAGTATGCACGAGAGCACTGTTTCGCGGGTGACGACGAATAAATATATCGGTACGCCGCGGGGGCTGTTCGAACTGAAATATTTCTTTACCACGGCTTTGACCTCCGAGGATGGCAGTGTGCATTCCGCCGAGGCGGTGAAGGCGCGGATCAAGACGATGATTGACCAGGAACTGGCGGAGGATGTGTTGTCGGACGATGCGGTCGTCGCCCTTTTGAAGAAAGAAGGGATCGATCTGGCGCGGCGGACGGTCGCCAAATACCGTGAGGCGATGGGAATCGGGTCATCGGTGCAGCGCCGGCGGGTCAAAAAGGCCCGAATGGCCCATAAACACGAATAAATATTTTTATCAACGCTGTGGTTTGTGCTATTTTTAAAGTATGTTCATTCCCGATGACGTCTTCGAACCGTGCGGTCTTTCAGAGGCTTTTCCGGTTCGTGCGTCCAGAAGAATTTTTCCCCGGCAGACACGAAACCGCCTTGATGTGTGCGGGGCCGTGCTGCTAAAAACCCTCTCCACACCCCAACGAGCGAGGTAACTCCCCATGGAAATGACCGTTCAAGGCAAACAAATTGATATCGGCGATGCGCTGCGTACGCATGTTACCGACAAGCTGGCGGATATCGACCAGAAGTATTTCAACCATGCGACCGACGCGACCGTGACGTTTTCCCGCGAGGGGCACGGGAGCGGGCTTTTCCGGGTGCATATCTCGATGCGTGTTTCCAAGAATATCATGGTGATCACAGAAGCTACGGAAAACGACCCTTATCTGGCGTTTGATTCGGCCTCGGAAAAGGCTGCCAAACGTTTGCGGCGCTACAAGCGGCAGTTGCGCGACCACCATGCGCGGCGCAACAAAACGCCGGAAGAGGAAATGATGAAGGCGCGGTATTATACGCTGGCTGTGAATGGCGGGTTGGAAACGCCCGAGCAGGACAATGAAGAGACACCGGATGACGGCGTACCGCAAGGCGACGATCCGGTCGTCGTTGCGGAGATTTCCACCGATATCGAGACGTTGTCGGTTTCCGATGCCGTGATGCGGATGGAGCTGGCGGACCGCAACGCGCTCTTGTTCCGCAATGCCAGCAGCAACCGGCTGAATATGGTCTATCTGCGGAATGACGGGAATGTGGGCTGGGTCGATCCGCAGTAGAAGCAGGCTTTCTGGTTTTTTGAAATCCCCGTCAGGCGCGGGGATTTTTTTGTGCACAAACAAGAACATAAAATTCCATAAAACAATACGCGGCGACTAGAAATATGAAAAGTATATAAATAATTGTTATGGCGTGTTTTTTTATATGCAATTATGTTGTCTTCCTGCGCTTATTTTTCTGGCCTTTTGCCTTTGCGGCGTGGTAATCAGAACGCGACTTGAAGGCGCGATGAAAGGCTCCGTGATGCTTAAAGACCTGACGTTCGATCTTGTCCTGACCGATCTTAAAGCGCAAACGCAGAGGAAATCGCTGCGTGAAATCGCCGGATCGCTGGCGGGGGTTTCCGGCCTCGATCCGGCCGTGCTGGCGCGGCTTTTCATCTACAAGGAGAAGCGGCAACGTTCGGCGATCGGGCGCGGGGTGGCGATTGTTGACCTGCAGTCCATCCGCGTGGTCCGGCCGCTGCTTGCGCTGGCCGTGCTCGATCATTCCGTGGATTTCCGGGCGCCGGACGGGCGGGGGGTCGATCTGGTTGCCGCCCTTTTGTCGCCGCTCAAGGACGGGCCGGTGCATCTGCAGAAAATTTCCGGCGTGTCGCGTTTGCTGCGCGATGACATTCTTTGTGAATCGTTGCGTATGGCAAAAGACCCGGACGCGGTGCGGCTGTTGCTGATGCGGCCGGAGCAGAGGCTTTCGGCGGCGTGACGTCCCGTCTTCAGTGAACGGTCACGGGTTCCAGTTTGTTGGAGAGGGAGACCATCACCGCCTCCTCGAAGGATTTCATCACCGAGAGGCGTCGGCCATCGGCGGCGCACACGGCATAGAGGGTGCCCTGCTGCTCCTCGAATGGCCGGATATAGGCGATGTGCTGGAGGCCAAGGTCGCGGAAATCCTGCGATGACATATTCTTCAGCAGCGTGGCGACCGGATTGTCCGTGGTGTTGTCGATCATTTGCTTTCTCCCGCTTTCCTTATTCTTCCATATCTGTGGCGTCGAGGTCTATGGCTTTCACCTTTCGGCCAGACTTTTTTGCGCCCTTGATGGGAACTTTCTGAGCGGTCGGTTCGGGCTGGATTCGCACCAGATTGATGTGGAGCAGGCCGTTGTCGAGATCGGCGTCGTGGACCTCTATGCCGTCGGCGAGGACGAAGCTGCGCTGGAAGCGGCGGGCGGCGATGCCGCGATAAAGGTAAACCCTTGATTCGTCTTCGGGTTTCTGGCCGCGAATCGTCAATTGGTTGTTTTCGATCTCGACATCGAGGTCGTCGATGGAGAATCCGGCGACCGCGAGGGTAATCCGCAGGCCGTTTTCGCCGATTTGTTCAATGTTATAAGGGGGATAGCCGTCCGCTCCGGCCTTTCTCAGGCGATCGACGGTCTTTTCGAACTGGTCGAAGCCGAGGAAGAGGGGGCTGTCGAAGAGGGTCAGGCGTGTCATTTCAAGTTATCTCCTCCAATGAGCGAGTCTTTGGCAAATCCACTACCGCAGCATCTGCCAATGTCATCATACAGGAAAGGGGGGCCGACATACAAGGAAATGCAGATGGAGATTTATGGATCCCCGCTTTCGCGGGGATGCCGATCAAAGAGTAGCTTTTCAGGCAGATTTGCGGATGAAGAGGCGGTCGCAGTAGCCGCATTCGGCCTCGTTGCCCTGTTCGAAGGTATACCAGACTTTCGGGTGGCCGAGGGGGCCGCCGCCGCCATCGCAGGAGATTCCATCGGTATCGGACGGGACGAAGATGGTTTCCGGGGGCGGGGCTTTGGGTTGTCGGGCCATGTTTTTGTTCTCCTGTTTTATCTTATGCGGCGCGGCGGTTTTTTCAACTGCCAAGGGCTATATTTTTTTCCAGACGGTGCCGGCGGGGGTATCCTCGATGGCGATGCCCATTTCGGTCAGTTCCGCACGGATTTCATCGGCGCGGGCGAAGTTTTTCGTTTTGCGCGCGTCTTGTCTTTGCTGCAGCAAATCTTCGATTTTTGCGGCGTCGATGCCTGATGATTTCTGACCGTAGCCGAGCCAGGCGTCCGCATCCTCTTGCAGAATTCCCAGAAGGTTTGCCGCGAAGAGCAAGGCGGTTTTATCAAAGGGCGCCTTGGTTTGGGCGGCCTTGCGGGCGAGGTGATTGAGGCTGGCGATGGCCTTGGGCGTGTTGAGATCGTCGCAGAGGGCTTCGAGGACGGGATTATCGTGCTGGTCGGAGTCTTTTTCGGGCGTTATATCGGAGAGTTCGCGCAGGGACTGGTAGAGGCGGGTGAGAACGGCCTGTGTTTGCTGCAGCAAATTTTCCGTCCAGTCCAAAGGCTGGCTGTATTGCGCGGAGAGCAGGGCGAGGCGCAGGGTTTCGCCGTCGTAAAGTTGCAGCAAATCGTTTACCAGTCTTGTGTTGCCTTCGGATTTCGCCATTTTTTGGGTGTTCACGGTTACGAATCCGTTGTGCACCCAAAATTTGGCAAAGGCGGAGAGGTCGGTTAATTGCCCTTCCGCGCAGCAGCTCTGGGCGATTTCGTTTTCGTGGTGGGGGAATTTCAGGTCCGCGCCGCCGCCGTGGATGTCGAAGGGCAGGCCGAGATGCTCCTGCGCCATTGCCGAGCATTCGATATGCCAGCCGGGGCGGCCCCTGCCCCAGGGTGAGTCCCAGCCGGGCTGGTCGGGGGTGCTGGGCTTCCAGAGCACGAAGTCGGCGGGGTCTTTTTTGTAGGGGGCGATTTCCACCCGCGCTCCGGCGATCTGGTCGTCACGGCTGCGGCCCGAAAGGCCGCCGTAAGCGGGGAAGGAGGGGACGTTGAACAGCACATGGCCCTGCCCCTCGTAGGCGTGGCCCTTGGCGATCAGGGTTTCGATCAAGGCGATCATCTGCGGGATGTGCTGCGTGGCGCGGGGCTGAATATCCGGGGCTTTTACGCCCAAAGCAGCCATATCGCGGTTGTAGATATCGGCGTATTTGCAGGTGATTTCCTCGCAGGGTTGGCCGGACTCCTTTGCGGCGGCGATGATTTTGTCGTCGATATCGGTGATATTGGAGGCGTAGGTGACCTTCGGGTAGAGGGTGCGGAGCAGGTTTGTGAGCAGGTCGAAGACCACGGCCATGCGGGCATTGCCGATATGGGCGAAGTTGTAGACCGTGGGGCCGCAGGCATAAAGCCGCACATGATCCGGGTTCAGGGGCTTGAAATCCTGCTTTTCGCGGGTCAGGGAATTGTAAAGCTTTAAAGCGGGCATGAAAATCGCGGTCCTTCGTTCTTTTTTAGTGGAAAATACGCCAAAGATACTGTAAGACCAACCTAATTTTTTAGAAGGCCCGAAAATGAGCGTCGAAAATATCAGCCGGAAGCGAAAAATGGCGCAGGATAAGAAGCCTACCAAAGACGAGGCGATGCGCGCCGTCGAGACCCTGATCCGCTGGGCGGGGGACGATCCGGCCCGGGAAGGGCTGCGCGAGACGCCGTTGCGCGTGGTCGAGGCCTATCAGGAGTTTTTCTGCGGTTATGCCAAGGATGCGGCGGCGGAGCTTTCCAAGACTTTCGAGGATATTCAGGGGTTTGACGATCTCGTGATCGTTCGGGATATCAATTTCACCTCTCATTGCGAGCATCATATGGTGCCGATCATCGGCGAGGCGCATGTCGCCTACTGGCCGACCGAGAAGGTGGTGGGGATCAGCAAGCTGGCGCGGATTGTGGATGTTTATGCCAAACGGCTGATCTCGCAGGAAAACATGACACGGAATATTGTCGAGGTCATCGACCGGACGCTCAAGCCCAAGGGGGCAGCGGTCATGATCCGGGCGAACCATCAATGCATGTCGATCCGGGGGGTCAACAAGGCCCATTCGACGACGGTGACGACGATGTTTTCGGGAATCTTCAAGACGGATGAGCTGGTTCAGCGGCGCTTCCTTGACTTGCTCAAAGATTAAATTTTCCGGCTTTTTTCCTCTTTTCCAGCCGGATCGTATTGATTTATCGCTTTCTCCGAAGGAGCCGGAATCATGACCGAACACGCCGATCTTCTGCTCATCAATGGCACTGTCGTTCTTCCCGAGGGCACGCATCCGGCCGATGTGCTGATCCGGGATGGAAAAATCGCCGATATCGGGACATTTACTCCTTCGTCAGCGGATAAAATCATCGATTGCGGGGGGCTGCATATTCTGCCCGGGGTGATTGACACGCAGGTGCATTTCCGCGAACCCGGGGCCGAGCATAAGGAAAATCTGGAAACGGGCATGAAAGCGGCGGCGATGGGGGGTGTGACCTCTATTTTCGAGATGCCGAATACGAATCCGCTGACGACCACGCCGGAGGCGCTTGCCGGGAAGATGGAGAGCGCTGGGCGGACGCCGTGGACAAATTACGCGTTTTATTTCGGCGGAACGGCGGCGAATTCACAAAATCTGCCGGAATGGGAGAATTTGCCGGGGGTGTGCGGGGTTAAAATCTTCATGGGGTCGTCCACGGGCGACCTTCTGGCCGCTACGGACGAAGAGGTCGAGGCCGTTCTGCGGAACGGGCGGCGGGTTGTGGCCGTCCATGCCGAGGATGAGGCGATGATGATCGAGAACAAGAAAAATATTCTCGGTAACAGCACCGATCCGGCGATGCACCCTATCTGGCGCTCGGTGGAGTCCTGTGTTTTGGCGACGACGCGGTTGTTGCGGCTGGCGCGGAAGACGGGGCGGCGGGTGCATATCCTGCACGTCAGCACGGCGGAGGAGATGGCGATTCTGGCGCAGCACCGGGATATCGCCACCGTTGAAGTTTTGCCCAATCATCTCACATTCGCCGCGCCGGACTGCTATCTGCAGCTTGGCACCCAGGCGCAGCAAAACCCGCCGATCCGGGAGGCTCATCACCGCCGCGCCCTGTGGCAGGGAATCCGCGACGGGACTGTGGATATTCTGGGCTCCGACCATGCGCCGCATACGCTGGAGGAGAAAGGCAAGGTTTATCCGGCCAGCCCGAGCGGGACGCCGGGGGTGCAGACGCTGGTGCCGATCATGCTCGATCACGTCCATAAGGGCAGTCTTTCGCTGGAGCGGTTCGTCGATCTGGTCTGCTATGGGCCGCAGCGGGTGCACCAGATTGCCGGGAAAGGGCGGATTGCCAAGGGGTACGATGCGGATTTCACGATCGTCGATCTCAAGAAAAAAATGGTGATTACGAACGCGCAGCAGCAGACGCGCTGCGGCTGGACCCCCTATGACGGGATGAAGGTCACGGGCTGGCCGATCCTGACCCTCATTCACGGGCAGGTGGTGATGTGCGAGGATGAGCTTATACAGACCGCCGGACGGCCCGTGCGGTTCCGTGAAACGCTGACCTTCGCAGGATGATATGGGCGGCTGGCGGGCGTTGCTGGAGCCGGAGGTCCGGGATTTTATCGTTTCCCATCAGCAGGATGACGTCACGGCCCTGGCTCTCAAGAAACCGCCGCAGGCCGACTGGCTGATGCGGCTCATTCTCGATCAAATCAAGGCGCGGCAGAAGGCGGCGCGGAAAATCCCGCAGTGGCTGCCGATTGGGGGGATCGTTTTCCCGTCGGCCGACCTGATGGAGCAGGCGTCGTCCTGGCCGTGCGCGCTTTATAAGGCTTCTTTGGTGGGCAGGGGGCGGATGGTTGATCTGACCGCCGGGGCGGGAATCGATGCTTTCGCCTTTTCGTCGTGTTTTCAGGAGGTTGTTTGCGTCGAGAACGACCCGCAGACGGCTGAAATCCTTGCTCACAATTTCGCAATTTTGAAGGAGAAAGGGCTTTTGCGGGCCGATTTCCGGGTTATTTGCGCCGATGCGGCGGATCATGCGCGGGAGATGCGCTCTTTTGACGCGGTTTTCCTCGATCCGCAGCGGCGGGCGGGCGGGAAGAAGGGGCTTTACCGGTTCGAGGATTGTTCGCCGGATGTTTTGAGGCTGCTGCCCTTCTTGAAACGGGAAACTTCGCCTGTTTTTCTGAAAAGCTCACCGGTTCTGGATATCGGGCGGGCGGTTCAGGACTTGGGATGCGTTGCCGCCGTGCATATCGTGGAGTCGGACGGCGAGTGCAAGGAGGTGCTTTATCTATTGGAGACAGAGCGGGGCGGGGTTAACCCGCAGATTCATGCGGTTGAGATCGGCGATGCGGGGCAAGTTGTCAGGGATTTTTCATTTCTTGCCGCGGAGGAGCGAGAGGCTGCGCCCTCTTTCGGGATGCCGGAACGGTACGTGTACGAACCCGGCCCGGCTTTCCTCAAAAGCGGGGCGTTCGGGTTGCTGTCTGTGCGGTTCGGGCTGAGAAAACTTCATGTCCATACACATCTTTATACGTCCGATACGCTGAGACCGGATTTTCCGGGCAAGGTTTATGAAATTCTTGAGGTTCGGAGCGTAGGGGCAGGAACGGGTGTGGTCTTGTCGGCGGAACTGGTCCTGCGGAATTTTCCGGGGACAGTGGAGGCGCTTCGAAAAAAGCTCAAGCTTGCCGAGGGGCAAGAGCACCGGATTTTTGCCTGCACGATTATCGACGGGACAAAAAAGCTGATCCTCACGAAAAAAATCCCTGAAATTTAAGGATTTCCAACAACCTGTTTCCGTAAAACCGTTTCATTTCCTGACTTTTTTATCAGCGGGTGCTGAAATTTTGGCTTTTTTCAACCTCTTCTTAAGTATTGGGCGGATACAATACGCTGTACATCAGGGGTTCTGCGTTTTAGCCCTTTTTTTGTGAGGGTTTTGCTGAATATTTCAACTTACTGGACAGGGTATGCCTTCCATCGCTGAGACACTTGCCAAACGCGCTTTGAAACGGGAGCAAATGATTGCTTCCGATCGGCCTGTTTCTGTGCATCCGGGTGCGGGTCTGCGGTCGTTTTCGTCGGCTAAAATCTGGAGCAGCCGGGTGAGCTGGCGGATTGCGGCGACCGTGTTCATGGCGATCCTGTTCGTGCAGACCACCGTTCTCAATCTCGGGGTTATTGGCTCTTATGAAAAAGAGAGGCTGGATGTCCTCTCCCGCCAAGTCCAGACGGCGGTAGCCTCGATCATCAATTCCGAACACCGCGATGCATCCAATGCCCCGTTCGAGGCCAAGCACGTCGAGCGGCTTTTGAAAACCTCCCCTGTTCTGGGGCTGGATGTCTATTCCTATAATTATGAGTTTATCGCCTCATACGGAAGCAAACCGAGTCTGGTGGCGACTTTCGGCGATCTGGATAAAGTCTACAGAAGCCCCGACGGGGTGATCTACGAGATGATCTTCAAGGGCACCGACCTGCAGAGCGCCTATATTATTGTGGCGAAGCTGGATGCCTCGCTGGTGAAGGAAGAGGTTCTTTTATTTATCCTGCAGAATATCGGGTTTATGGTTCTGTTGTCGCTTCTGGTGACGGTGATCCTGATGGTGGCTTTGGGGAAATGGCTGATCGAGCCGATCCTGTTCATGCGGGCCAATCTGGTGGCGGCGTTTAAGAATCCCGAGTCGCCCGATATCCAACAATCGCCCTATGGCACCGTTGACGAAATCGGTGCAACGATTGAGCTGACGCAGAAGCTGATTCATCAGAACGCCGAAAATATCGTTCATATCAAGAGCACGGCCGAGGATAAAATCCATAAGCTGGCTTATTATGACAGTCTCACAGGATTGCCCAACCGGGCGTTGTTCATCCAGAAGCTGGCGGAACACGCCCGCGTCACCTATGACGATGAGGTGGAGCGGTTCGCGGTCATCACGGTCGATCTGGACCATTTCAAGGATATCAACGATTCGATGGGGCATAATGTCGGCGACGCGATTTTGCGGTCCGTGGGCAAAAGGCTGCGGTCCTCTTTGCCGGAGTCGGCGATGGTTTCACGGACCGGAGAGGATGAGTTCGCGCTGATGCTGCCCTTGCGCCACGGTTCGGCCACATCCAAGGAGATGGCGGAGCGGATTATCGGCGTGATCCGCAGCGAGCCGTTCAAGGTTTTCAACGAGGAGTTCCAGGTGCGGGCCTCGGTCGGTGTGGCGACCTATCCCGATGACGGCGTCGAGCCGGATGTCGTCCTGAAGAACGCGGATATTGCGCTCAACCGTTCCAAGGAGGAGGGGCGCGACCGGGCGAAAGAATATTCCGAGGATTTCGACAAGGCGGTGCAGGAACGGTTCCAGTTGTTGCGCGATTTGCGGGATGCTTTGGAACACGAGCAGTTGCAGCTTTATTATCAGCCGCAGCTTGACCTCAAGACCGGAAAGATCATCGGGGCGGAAGCTCTGCTGCGCTGGTGGAAGCCGGATGGCAGCAAGGAGGGCGGTGCGTTCATTTCTCCCGCCAGCTTTATTCCTGTGGCCGAGCAGTCCGGCCTGATCGTCCCGATCGGCGAGTGGGTGATGCGGCATACGATCGATGTGGCCAAGAGTCTTAAGAAGGATCACGGGATGGAGATCCGGTTCGCGGTCAACGTTTCGGGGAACCAGTTTACGCAGTCTGATCTGGTCGGGTTTGTGAGCCGTTTGCTGGAGGAGTCGGCGTTCAGCCCGCAAAATCTGGAGCTTGAGGTCACGGAAAGCGTGTTCATGCACGATATAAGGCATACGGTTCAGGTGTTGCAGAGCCTGCACGCGCTGGGCGTCGAGCTGGCTATTGACGATTTTGGCACGGGGTATTCCTCGCTTTCCTATCTTTCGCAGTTCCCGATCGACCGTTTGAAGATCGACCAGTCGTTCATCCGCAATGCGCTGAACGATGCTGAGAATGCCTCTATCACCCGCACGATCATCAATCTGGGGCATTCGCTGAACCTGAAAGTGATTGCGGAAGGGGTGGAGACGAAGTCGCACGAGGAGTTCCTGATCAAGCAGGGGTGCGACGAGGTGCAGGGTTACCGCTACTGCCGCCCCGTTCCCAAGGACAAGCTGGTCGATTTCATCAAAGCCTATAACGGCAAACTCGAGAGTTTCGGCGAATAGAGATTGCTCCTGCGCTTGTAACGCGCTATTTTTCCCGCATCTTTTCAAGACGGACGCGTTTCATGGCTAAAACCGAATTTCCCCGCAGCTGCACCTCCCAAACCTCCGGCCCGCTTCGCGGGGCTGCGCGTGTGCCGGGGGATAAGTCGATTTCCCACCGTTCTCTGATATTCGGAGCGATGGCCAAGGGTGAGACCCTCATCAGCGGATTGCTGGAAGGGGAGGACGTTCTCAATACCGCCGAAGCCCTGCAGCATATGGGCGTCAAGATCGTCAACGGTACGGACGGGCTGTGGCGGGTTTACGGCGTCGGGCCGGGGAATTTGTCCGAGCCTTCCGCCGTTCTGGATATGGGCAATAGCGGAACGTCCACGCGGTTGCTGATGGGTGTGGTGGCCGGACATAATTTTGCTGCGACATTTACGGGCGATGCCTCGCTGGTCAAGCGGCCGATGCGAAGGGTGATGGCGCCTCTGGAGGAGATCGGCGCGAAATTCCTGGCGCGGACGGGGGACCGTTTGCCTTTGACCGTTCGGGGCGCAGCGAGTCCGGCGGCGATCAGCTATATGCTGCCGGTGCCTTCGGCGCAGGTCAAGTCGGCGATCCTGCTGGCGGGACTCAACGCTCTGGGGCGGACGACTGTGATCGAGAAGGAGCCGACGCGGGATCATACGGAGAATATGCTGCGGCATTTCGGGGTTCCGGTGAAGGTCGAGATTCTGGAGGGAGGAAGTCAGGCGATTCATGTGGACGGGATTGCGATGCTCAAGCCCTGCGCGGTCGATGTTCCGGGCGATCCGAGTTCGGCGGCGTTTCCGGTCGTGGCCGCGGTGATTACCGAGGGATCGGAGATCAGTCTTTCCAATGTGCTGGTTAATCCCCGGCGGACCGGGCTTTATGATACCTTGCGGGAGATGGGCGCGGATATAAGGTTCGACCATGTGCGGACCGCGTCGGGGGAGAGTGTTGCCACCATCGTCGCCACAGGGAAAAACAGGCTAAAGGGCGTGAGCGTTCCGGCGGCGCGGGTGCCCTCCATGATCGATGAGTTTCCGGTTCTGGCGGTTGCTGCGGCCTGCGCCGAGGGAACAACAACGATGACCGGGCTTGCGGAATTGAGAGTCAAGGAGAGCGACCGCTTGCTGATGATCGCCAAAGGTTTGGACGCTTGCGGGGTCAAGCTGGAGATGGGCGAAGACAGCCTGACCATTCACGGCACGGGGAAACCGCCTCGGGGGGGCGCGACGGTCGAGACGGCGCTCGATCACCGGATCGCGATGAGTTTTCTTGTTCTTGGGTGTGTGACGCCCGACCCTGTCGCCATTGACGATTGTGCGCCGATCCGCACCAGTTTTCCGAATTTTATTGATCTGATGAGCGATCTGGGCGCCCAGATCTCTTCGGACTCCAGTTATTGATCCATGTTTCCAGCGGGATGATGTGCGCTGGATGTCCGGTTGGGGAATAATAGCTGTCGATGACGTATTTCTGTCCCGTGGCTTTGTCCTTAACAGCACCGCTGTTGTGCGGCCACATGGCATCGACAAAATAGCCGCGGTGCACGGGGTCCACGACCTGATTCCATTGCAGCAGGCCCGTGCTTTCAATGAATTTCAGAGTGCGGGTGGTGTTCACGGCCTCGTCGATGCAGTCCATCTGGTCCTGATCGCGCTCGAAGGTCGTGGCCTCCGGCCCGTCGGTATTCATCCCGGTTTTATGCTGCACGATTTTTTCCATGCGGCCGATGGTTTGCGCGATTTGCGTGCGTTCCTGCTCCGCATTTTTCGCAGGGACAGAAAAGGGTTGCAGCACGGCATTCCATTCCGGGGCCGAGAGGGTGATGTTGGTGCGTTCCGTACAGCCAAAGCCGTGGCAGACCTGAAATTGCTGCGGTGTGCCAAAGGTTTCCTCATAGGGTTTGAGGCTGATGCCCTGTCCGCGTTCGCAGGCACAGAGGAGGAGGAGCGGCAGAAGGGCGGAGATTTTTTTCATACCCTATCCTTTCGCAAGTGTTGCGGCTTGGCAATTGTAAAAATAGGGGAGGCTGGTAATCTGTCACACCATGAAACGGGGCCGGAAAAATATCGTGATTGCCATCGACGGTCCTGCGGCCAGCGGGAAGGGGACGCTGGCCCGCGCTTTGGCCGAGCGTCTGGACTATGCCTATATGGATACGGGGGCGCTCTACCGGGCTGTCGCCTTCGCGGTTTTGCAGGCGGGCGGGGATTGCGCTCTGGAATTGGAGGCTCTGATCGGTTGCGAGCGGTTGCAGGAAGAGTTGCGCGGGCCGCAGGGGCTTGGTGTTCTTAGTAATCCCCTGTTGCGGAGCGAGGCGGTGGCCGAGGGGGCTTCGGTTGTGGCGGCGTTTCCTTCGGTGCGGGAGGCGCTGGTTTCGATACAGCGCGGGTTCGCGGAAAAGCCCGGAAAAGGCTTTCGCGGCGCGGTTCTGGACGGGCGGGATATCGGCACGGTGATCTGTCCGCAGGCGGATGTGAAGCTGTTCGTTACGGCCCAAACCGAAATCCGGGCCGAAAGGCGCAGGAAAGAGTTGCAATCCAAGGGCATAGAGGCTAAATATGAAGCCGTTTTAGCGGATATGCGTAACCGCGACGAGCGTGATTCCGGGCGCAAGGCTGCCCCTCTCCGCCCTGCCGACGATGCCGTGGTGCTTGACACGACGGGACTTTCGGCGGCGGCGGTTCTGGAAACAGCCCTGCAGGTTGTCGAGGAAACTCTCAACCGCTCCTGTCTTTGAAGCCGGACCGCTTTTCCCCGTTACAGCGATAATATTGCGCTAGAATCTTCCGTTCACGAGCCGCTGGCATAGATTCAGGGCCGTAGGACGGGGACTTTACATCTGAAAGGACTAAAACTATGGCGCATAAAGCCGCAAATCTTAAAGACAATGAAGAATCCATGGAGTTCGCAGCGCTTCTGACTGAATCGCTGAGAGGACAGACTAAATTCGAAGGATGCGTCGTCAACGGGACGATCGTCGCCGTCGAGGATGGGGTTGCCGTTATTGACGTCGGCCTGAAATCCGAAGGCCGCGTCAGCCTGCGGGAATTTGCCCGTCCGGGCGAAGACCCGGAAATCAAAGTCGGGGACACCGTCGAGGTGTTCGTCGAGCGTATCGAAGGGCATGAGGGTCAGACCAGCCTGTCGCGTGAAAAAGCCCGGCGCGAGGAAGTCTGGATCGAGCTGGAGAAGGCCTGCGAGAAGGCCGAGCGCGTTACCGGCGTTATCAATGGCCGCGTTAAAGGCGGGTTTATCGTCGATCTGGGCGGCGCGGTTGCGTTCCTGCCCGGTTCGCAAGTGGATATCCGCCCCGTGCGCGATGTCAGCCCGCTGATGAACACGCCGCAGCCGTTCCGTATTCTTAAAATGGACCGCGCCCGCGGGAATATCGTGGTTTCGCGCCGCGCCATTCTTGAGGAATCCCGCGAATCGGCCCGCAGCGATCTGCTGGAGAGCCTGAGCGAGGGACAAATTCTGGAAGGTGTGGTCAAGAACATCACCGATTACGGCGCGTTCGTCGATCTGGGCGGTGTGGACGGGCTTCTGCACGTTACCGACATTTCCTGGAAGCGCGTGAACCACCCGTCGGAGGTTCTGCAACTGGGTCAGACGGTCAAGGTGCAGGTCATCCGTTACAATCAGGAAACGCAGCGGATTTCGCTTGGGATCAAGCAACTCGAATCCGATCCGTGGCAAGGCGTCAAGGACAAGTACGCCGTCGGTGCTCGGTTCAAGGGACGGATCAGCAACATCACCGATTACGGCGCGTTCGTCGAGCTGGAAGAGGGGATCGAAGGGCTTGTTCACGTCTCGGAAATGTCGTGGACGAAGAAAAACATCCATCCCGGAAAAATCGTTGCGACCTCTCAGGAAGTGGAAGTCGCGGTTCTGGACGTCGATCCCGAGAAGCGCCGGATTTCGCTTGGCCTCAAGCAGTGCCAGGAGAATCCATGGACGAAGTATGCTGCCGAAAGCAAGGTTGGGGACATTATCGAGGGCGAAATCCGCAATACAACGGAATTCGGCCTGTTTGTCGGCCTGACCAGCGAAATCGACGGCATGGTCCATCTTTCCGACGTTTCGTGGGAAGACAACACTGCCGAGGCGCTCAAGGCGTACAAGAAGGGCGATATGGTCAAGGCGAAGATCCTTGAGCTGGAACCCGACCGGGAACGCGTGGCTCTTGGCATCAAGCAGCTGACCGCCGATCCTTACGAAGGGACCGTTACAGGTCTGGCGAAGGGGTCCGTTGTTACCTGTACGGTTTCCGAGATCAACGACAAGGGGATCGAGGTTACTCTGGGCAACGGTATGTCGGGAACGATCAAGAAATCCGATCTGTCCCGCGAGCGTTCCGAGCAGCGTCCCGACCGTTTCGCCGTCGGCGAGAAGGTTGACGCCAAGGTCATCAGCATCGAAGGCAAGGCCCGTAAAGTCACTCTGTCCATCAAAGCCCGCGAAATCGACGAAGACAAGCAGGCGATGAAGGATTACGGTTCGACCGAAAGCGGTGCTTCTCTGGGCGATATTCTGGGCGCGGCTCTTCAGGAGAAGGACAGCAAGGCCTCGAAAAAAGCCGCCAAGGACAAAGATGGCGAGGACAAGCCGAAGAAGACGCGGACGTCCGCCAAGAAATTTTCCGATACCCCTGAAGAAGAGTGAGTCACTTCGGGTCTTTGAGGAATCCAAGAAAAGCCGCAGCTCTGCGGCTTTTTTTTATTTTGCTTATCCCTGCGTTTTTCACTTAGCGCCAAGGAAGGAATAAAAATCTCTTTTCTATCAATGGGTTTTGCTTGACGCCCCCCCGATTCTTGGGGCAATCTATCGGTGATTGAAGAAAGAATAGTCTCAGCTTTTTTCGGCTGGCGACAGAGGTTTTTGATTATGACTAAATCTGAACTCATTCAGCGTCTGGCGGATATGAACCCCCATCTGTATCTGCGCGATATCGAGAAGATCGTGGATACGGTTTTTAACGAGATCACCGACGCGCTGGCCCGCGGCGACCGCGTGGAACTGCGTGGTTTCGGGGCGTTTTCGGTCAAGGAACGCGCCTCGCGTACCGGGCGCAACCCGCGCACCGGGGAGACGGTCGAGGTGGATGCCAAGCGCCTGCCGTTCTTCAAGACGGGAAAAGCCCTGCGCGAAAAGCTCAACGGGAGCTGATATGTTTATCGTCCGCTGGATCCTCGGGTTTGCTGTGACCTTTACGGCGGCGGTTTTCGCCGTTCTGAACCGTCATGACCTTACGGTGTATTGGAATCCTATCGGAGATGATTCGGTTACGCTTCCGGTTTATCTCGTCGCTTTGGGGTTTATGGCTGCGGGATTTGTTGTCGGCGGGTTCGTCGTGTGGCTCAATATGGGGCGCTTGCGGTCTGAGCGGCGAAAGCAGAGGAAGGAACTCAAAACCCTGAAAAAGAAGGTGGAGGTGTCCGAGGCAAGGACCGCTTCTGCACCTGTTTCGCCCACGCATGAGCTTTTGCCGGTTTTATCCACCCGAGCGACCTAGCGCTTTTCACCTTAATTATGGAGATTTTCATGGCCCGCACCCCGGACCTTCGCAAACCAGAGATTTTTTGTGCCCTCGATACCGCCGATCTGCCTCATGCCATCGCGCTTTCGCGCATGGTCGGCCCTGTCACCGGGGGAATCAAGCTGGGGCTTGAGTTTTTCAACGCGAACGGGCTGGAGGGGGTTTTGCGCGTCATGCAGGAATCCGGCGGGGCGCAGTTGTTCCTCGATCTCAAGTATCATGATATTCCGAATACCGTTGCGGGGGCGGTGCGGGCGGCGTGTCTGCGGGTGCGGCCCGCTTATCTTAATGTCCATGCCAGCGGCGGGATCGAGATGATGCGGGCGGCGAAGGCGGTTTGCGCGCCGGAGACCAAGCTTCTGGGCGTGACGGTTCTGACCAGTCTTGAGGAGGATAATATCGCGCAGATCGGTTTGAAGCCGGGGCTGAGCGACCGGGTGGAGCAGCTGGCGCTTCTGGCGCGGGAGGCGGGGCTGGACGGGGTCGTCTGTTCGGCGCATGAGATCAAGCGGCTGCGTTCCCTTTGCGGGCCGGACTTCATCCTTATGGTGCCGGGTATACGGCCGGAAGGCGCGGCGGCGGGGGATCAGAAACGGGTCATGACTCCCGATCAAGCCGTCAAGGCCGGGGCGAGTCACCTGGCGATCGGCCGACCGATCACCGGCGCGGAGCGGCCCGATCAGGCGGCCCGCGATATCCTCAACAGCTTGCGATGAGTTCTGCGCCTCTCGTCAAGATCTGCGGGCTGCGTGAGGAGGAGACGCTGTCTGCGGCTTTGGAGGCCGGGGCGGATTTTATCGGGCTGGTGTTTTATCCGCCTTCGCCACGCCATGTCGATGCCGGTGCGGCGAAAAATTTAGCCGCAATCGTTAAAGGTTATCGCGTATCGAAAAAGGTTTCGACGGTCGGGCTGTTCGTCGATCCTTCCGATCAGACTCTTGAGGAGGTTTTGGGGCGTGTTGCGCTTGATATGATTCAGTTGCACGGTTCCGAGACGCCGGAGCGGGTGCGGGTTGTGGGCGAAATCTACAATCTTCCTGTTATCAAGGCTTTACCTGTGACGCCTGCGCTCGATTTTAACCTTGTTGCCGCTTATGAGGCGGTGTCGGACTGGTTGTTGTTCGATGCGAAACCCGTCGATTCGAATTTGCCGGGCGGGACAGGGAAAACCTTCGATTGGCGGTTGCTTGAGGGGCGGCGTTTTTCCAAGCCGTGGATGCTTTCGGGCGGTCTTAACGTGGATAATATTTCGGAGGCGCTTGGCGTTCTGCGTCCCGATGCGGTGGATGTTTCGTCGGGTGTCGAGTCGGTGCGCGGGGTGAAGGATGCCGTAAAAATCAAAGAATTTATCAATAAAATCAAATCCTTGTATTAGTCTGTGACCCCGTATTTCTCTTTTCGAAACCCTCCGTCTTGCTGAAAAATAGATTTTCCTTGCCCTTTAAAACAGGCTATAACCGCCGTCATGACCAGCGAACTCAAACGCCCCGCCTCATTCCGCCGCGCTCCTGATGAGCGGGGGCATTTCGGGCCTTATGGCGGGCGCTTTGTCGCCGAGACGCTGATGCCGCTGATCCTTGAGGTCGAGAAGGCCTACCTGGAGGCGCGGGACGATATCAAGTTCTGGGTCGAGTTCGATAAATACGCCAAGCATTATATCGGGCGGCCTTCGCCGCTCTATCATGCGGAAAAGGCCACGAAGCATTTCGGCGGAGCGCAGATTTACTTCAAGCGCGACGAGTTGAATCATACCGGGGCGCACAAGATCAATCACTGCGTCGGGCAGATACTGCTGGCGCAGCGCATGGGCAAGAAGCGCATTATCGCCGAGACCGGGGCGGGGCAGCATGGGGTAGCGACGGCGACCGTGTGCGCTCTGTTCGATCTACCCTGCACGATTTTCATGGGCGAGACGGATATTCAGCGTCAGGCGCCGAATGTGTTCCGTATGAAACTGCTGGGCGCGGAGGTGCGTTCGGTTTCGTCGGGTACGGGGACGCTCAAGGATGCGATGAACGAGGCGCTGCGTGACTGGGTCTCGAATGTGCAGGAGACTTATTACCTGATCGGTACGGTGGCGGGGCCGCACCCGTACCCCATGATGGTGCGGGATTTCCAGTCGATCATCGGCAAGGAGGTGCGTGAGCAATTCCAGGACCGCTATGGCGGATTGCCGGATATTCTGGTGGCGTGTATCGGCGGAGGTTCGAACGCGCTGGGACTTTTCTATCCGTTCCTTGACGATTCCGGCGTGAAGATGATCGGCGTCGAGGCGGGCGGACACGGGATTGAGAGCGGCGAACACGCAGCCAGCCTGAGCGGCGGACTGCCCGGCATCCTGCACGGGATGAGCAGTTATTTCCTGCAGGATACGGACGGGCAGATCACGGACGCGCACTCGATTTCGGCGGGCCTTGATTATCCGGGAATCGGGCCGGAGCACGCCTGGCTTTTCGATCATAAGCGTGTTGAATATGTTTCGGTGACCGATCAGGAGGCCTTGGAGGCGTTCCAACTGTGCGCGAAGCTGGAGGGAATTATTCCCGCTCTTGAGCCTGCCCACGCGTTCGCGCACGTTGCGAAAATCGCCGGAACACTTCCGAGCGACCAGCATATCATCATGAATCTGTGCGGGCGGGGCGATAAGGATATTTTTACGGTTGCCGAAAAACTCGGGGTCAAAATATGAGTTCCGAGAAGGCGATGCGCTATGAGCTTAAAGCCGGACTGGAACATCTTCCGGCGTTTACGGTGCGCGGAATCAGCGCCGTGATCAGCAACGCGCAGGGGCGGGCTGCGGATGATATCAATGCGCTGTGGCAGGATTTCTTTACCGGGCAGCTGGGACAGCGTATTCCCGAGCGGGCCAGCGATGTGATTTACGCGGTTTATTCGGATTATGCGGGGGATCATACGCAACCCTACCGCCTGACGCTTGGTTATGCGGTCGATGAGGCTGCGGGTTCCGCCCATGGCGGGCTTTACACAGTGCAGGTGGAGCGCGGGGATTATGCCTCTTTGTGTTCGCGGGGGGCGCAGCCGCAGAATCTGATCGAGACGTGGCAGGCGGTGTGGGCCAGCGATCTGGAGCGGGCGTTCCGCACCGATTTCGAGCTTTACGGGCCGCGGTTTTTTGAGGATGGAATCCATGAGGTTCTGGTTTATATCGGATTGAACGGGCAGGATTCATGAGGCGTCTGGCGCAAACATTCGACACGCTGAAGGCGGAAAAGCGCAAGGGGTTGATTACCTTTGTTATGGGCGGCGATCCCGACCCGGACACCAGTCTTGCGATCCTTAAGGCCTTGCCCGGATGCGGGGCGGACATACTCGAAATCGGGATGCCGTTCTCCGACCCGATGGCGGACGGACCCGTGATTCAAAAATCGGGGCAACGCGCTCTGGCCGCCGGAACCACGTTGCCGAAAATTTTTGAACTGGTCCGTTCGTTTCGAAAAGAGAATGCAAAAACTCCGCTGGTGCTGATGGGATATGCAAACCCTATTTACCGATACGGCGTCGATAAGTTTGCGCTGGACTGCGCGGATTCCGGCGTGGACGGCGTGATCATCGTCGATCTGCCCCCGGAGGAAGATCAACAGGTGCGCGAAGCCGTGGGGAACCAGTTCGTCGATATGATCCGTTTGATCGCTCCGACAAGCGATTCGCAGCGTCTTGAAAAAATCACGGACGGGGCGACCGGGTTTCTTTATTACGTGTCGATTACCGGGATTACCGGAGCGGCGAAAGCTGATCTGGAGGCCGTGCGCGGGCATCTGGAGAACGTCCGTTCCCAGACCAACCTGCCTTTGGCGATCGGGTTCGGGATCAAGACACCCCAGGACGCGCAGGAAATGTCGGCGCTGGGGGATGCGGTGGTCGTGGGTTCTTCTATTGTTGAAAAAGTTGCCCTCCTGAGCGAAAAATCAGGTAAAATCACATCCGATGGTCCCGAGATGAAGGCGGTTCTGGATCATGTCCGCGCCCTTTCCGCCGCTCTTAAGTCCCCTGCGTGAGCTTGACGATGATGTGGAATTGCGTAAATCCGATCCAGTGCGCGTGTCTTTCATCCGCTTTGAAGGTTTGATATCCTATGAACTGGCTGACCAACATTATTCCCCCGCGCATCCGCTCCATCGTCGGTGAGCAGAAGGAAGTGCCGGATAATTTCTGGGCGAAGTGTCCGTCGTGCGAGAAGATGCTGTTTCATACCGATCTCGGCGCCAATTACAACGTCTGTCATTATTGCAACCATCATCTGCGGTTGCCAGTCAAGGACCGGCTGGCGATGCTGTACGATGGGGGCAAGTACGCGGTGATTGAGACTCCGAAGGTAGAACTCGACCCTCTGAAGTTCAAGGATAAGGAGCGGTATATCGACCGGATGAA
Source organism: Alphaproteobacteria bacterium (assembly GCA_016699735.1). NCBI lineage: Bacteria > Pseudomonadati > Pseudomonadota > Alphaproteobacteria > Alphaproteobacteria bacterium. Next base: position 88,913 of record CP065008.1, on the reverse strand, counting down.
GCGTTCGCAGGCCAAAACGGGTCTGCGTGACGCGATTACGCTCTCCAAGGGAACCATCGGCGGGCTGGACGTTGTGATTGCGGCGTTCAATTTCAGTTTTATGGGCGGTTCGATGGGCATGGCTGTGGGCGAGGCGATCGTCAAGGCTGCCGAGGAAGCGGTGCGCTCGAAGTGTGCGTTCATCGTGATCCCCGCGTCCGGCGGGGCGCGGATGCAGGAGGGGATGTTGTCCCTGATCCAGATGCCGCGCACGATGGTTGCCGTGGAAATGGTTAAGGAGGCAAAGCTTCCGTATATCGTGATCCTCACCGATCCGACGACCGGGGGTGTGAGCGCGTCCTTTGCCATGGTCGGGGATATTCATATCGCCGAACCGGGGGCGCAGATCGGGTTTGCCGGACCGAATGTCATCAAGGAGACGGTTCGGGAGAAGCTGCCCGAAGGGTTTCAAACCGCCGAGTATCTTCTGGCGCATGGGATGGTCGATATGATCGTGCCGCGCAAGGAGATGAAGAATACGCTGGCGACTCTCATCGGGATTCTGATGCGGAAAGACTACACAAAGGATCCGAAGAAGAACGGTAAAAAGGACGGCGGCGAGATGGACGCCAGGGGCGGAGGCAGCCCTGGTGAAAAGGGAGCATCCAAGGAGCCAGTGACCAAGGCGCGGGCGAATGATAATGAAGGCGTGACGGCTTCGCAGGCCTTGCAGCAGGTGCGGGCGGCCAGTGCCGCCGTCAAGAAGCTCGGGCGTTCGGTCACGGAAAAGGTACAGGGGACCGTTCAAGGGCAGGCTGCCGCTTCGCCGCCTGCGCCCGAGAGTGAAAAGAAGGCTGCGGAACAGTAATTTTTTTGCGTATATCGGCCATGCATCAAGCGGATCTCCGGCATCCCCGGCCCAGCCTTCAGAAAAAGCTTCTGGCTCTTTATCAACTCCGCACGGGGTCCAAGGTCAACTGGGATGCCACGGCTTACCGCACTTTGCTGCGCGATATGGGCGAGCCGCACAAAAAACTTCCGCCCGTTATCCATGTCGCCGGAACCAACGGAAAAGGCTCCATCGTCGCTTTTTTGCGGGCCATGCTGGAGGCGCAGGGATACCGCGTCCATGCTTATACCTCGCCGCATTTGCTGCGGGTGAATGAACGAATCCGGCTGGCCGGAGAGGACATTACCGATAATTTGCTTGAGCGGATGATCGATGAGGTTTACGCGCAGCATTCCCTTGCGGGGCTTTCCTTTTTTGAAATAACGACCGCTCTGGCGTTTCGCGCCTTTTCCGCGGTTCCGGCCGATGTTTTACTGCTGGAAGTCGGGATGGGCGGGCGGCTGGATTGCACGAACGTGATCGAAGTCCCTCTGGTCAGTGTGATCAGCCGGATTTCATACGACCATACCGAGTTTCTGGGCGGCACTCTGGCGGATATCGCCGCCGAGAAAGGGGGTATCCTCAAAGCGGGGCGGCCGTGCGTGGTCGGGGCGCAGGGGCCGGAGGACGATACGAGAGGCGTTCTTGGTGTTCTGGAGACGCTCGCGGGAGAAAAGTCTTCGCCGCTTTTCGTTTATGGGCGCGACTGGCGCAGTTTTGAGTCCGGCGGACAGATGGTGTTCGAGGCATGGGGCGAGCGGAATGTTTATCCCTCGCCCGGTCTGGCGGGGGCGCACCAGATTCTGAATGCGGGGGCCGCGCTTATGGCTTTGCGGGTGGTGGGCGATGCACTTCCGGTTTCGGAGGAGGCCAAAGCCCAGGGGTTGCGTCGCGTCGTCTGGCCGGGGCGGATGCAGAGGCTTTCCCCGGTGTCTTTGGGGCTGCCCGAAGATTGCGAAGTGTGGCTGGATTGCGGTCATAATGACAGTGCGGGCGAGGTTTTGGCGCAGCAGATTCGAAAATGGGCCGCCGATGACCCGAAGCCGCTGCATCTGGTTCTGGGGATGCTGGGGCATAAGGATGTACGCGGGTTTCTGGCGCCCTTTGCCGACCAAATCGAGAGTCTCACACTGGTCAGGATTACCGGGGAGAAAAATATCCTGACCCTGCAGGGTTTTCAGAATAAGGCGGGCGACCTTGTTTCCTCCGTGCCGGTGCGTTCGTTCGATGATCTTTCCGCGGCGTTTTGTGCCCTTCGTACAGAGATCGACGGGAGGAGCCGTGTGCTGATTGCCGGGTCGGTCTATCTGGCCGGAGGCGTCCTTGATTTTGTACAACGGAACCCCGTGTCTACAAGCGGGGTTTAAAAGGACGATCAAACCATGCTAGACTTGAGTTCTTAACGTGTGGGAACGTTTATGGTCCATAAAGTTACGCTGATCGACGATGATCTGAATATCACCGCCTCCGTTGCCATGGTGCTGGAGTCCGAGGGGTTTAACGTCGAGAGTTACAGCGACGGGGAATCCGGTCTTGACGCGGTGACGCGCAAGGGGACCGATCTTGTTGTTCTGGATATCAAGATGCCGCGGATGGACGGGATGGAAGTCCTCAAGAAAATCCGCGAGTTTTCCGAAGTTCCGGTGATTTTCCTGACCTCCAAGGATGACGAGATTGACCAGTTGCTGGGTTTACGAATGGGGGCGGATGACTACATCACCAAACCGTTTTCGCAGCGGTTACTGATCGAGCGGATTCGGGTTTTGCTGCGGCGGCAGGATCTTAAAAAATCCGACGGGAGTGAGAACAATCATATTGTTTATGGGGACATAGAACTGGATGAGGCCCGGCACCTGTGCACCTGGAAGAAAAGGCCCGTCAACCTTACGGTCACGGAGTTTCTTCTGGTCAAGTCGCTTGTGACGCGGCCCGGGCATGTGCGGACGAGAGACCAGTTGATTGATATGGCATATGGTGAGAATATCTATGTCGATGACCGGACGGTCGATTCCCATATCAAACGTATCCGGAACAAATTCAAAAAAGTAGACGACAGCTTTGACCAAATCGAAACCCTCTACGGAGTCGGATACCGAATCAAAGAAGCCTAGCCGGTGGGTCAGGATCGGCCAGCGCGACGGTGAAATTGAGCAGCTTCTGGATTTTTACTGGGGCGGGACGGAAGGCCGGATCACCGGACTGACCCTTCGAATTATCGCCGTCAATGCGATTGCTTTGCTTAGTCTGATGCTGGGTGTTCTTTATCTTGGCGAATATCAAAACCGCTTGATTCAATCCAAGCTGGAAATTTTCGAGACCGAGATTTTTCTTATTACGGCGGCGGTTTCAGAGGGGAGCTTACAAAGAGAGGGACTTTCCGAGCCGGTTGTTCTTAAGGATAATGTCAAGAGAATTGTGGCTGTTTTCGGAGCGACTCTTGGTAAGCGTATCCGGGTGTTTGATGCTGCCGGAGAACTTATCGCCGATTCCAAAATCCTTCTTGCCGAGGGGGGCGTGGAGCCGATTATCAAAGTTGAGAGGGAGGAGGAGGAAGTATGGCAAAGTATTGAAATGCTCAAAAGAGTTGGAGCGTTTCTTGTCTCGCTTTTACCGGAATACAATCCTCTTCCGCTCTATCGTGACGACGAGTCCAATAGCGCAGAAAATTACGAAAATGTCATGGAGTCTTTCCACAGTAAAATGAGCCTTTCCGCTTGGCGAAATGCGGAAGGCTCCATTCTCCTGTCCGCCGCGATGCCCATCAAGTCAAACAATAAGGTTGTCGGGGCCGTTTATCTGGTGAGCGAAGGCAAGGATATCCGCAAAGCGCTGGGCGATGCCTGGTTCGATATTCTCAAGGTTTTTCTTGCGACCCTGGTTTTTACCGTTTTGCTTTCGATCTATCTTTCCGGTGTTATCGCCCGGCCTTTGCGGCGGTTGGCGGATGCTGCTGATAAGGTCCGCAAGGGAAAAATCAGGGGCGACCAGATTCCCGACATGAGTGGGCGCAAGGATGAAATCGGCGAGCTTTCCATTGCCCTTGGCGATATGACCCATGCGCTGATCGAGAAAATGGACGCCATGGAAAGCTTTGCGTCCGATGTCGCGCACGAAATCAAGAATCCGCTCTCGTCGCTTAAGAGCGCGGTCGAATCTGCTGCGGTCGTCAAGAAGAAGGAGGATCAGGACAAACTGCTGGCGATTATTTTGCACGATATCGAACGTCTGGACCGTCTGATTTCTGACATTTCCGCCGCATCCCGGCTTGAGGCGGAACTTTCCCGAGAGTCTTTCGAGAAGGTTGAAATCCGCGCCTTGCTGCGGCGGTTGCTGGATCTTTACAAGAACCCGCTCGACCGCAGCAAAAACCGCGCCGATCCCGATACGGCGATCAAAGACGGGGTCATGATCATGCTGGATTACCCCTATGAGGAGGATACGTTCGTTTCGGGCAGCGAGGGGCGGCTGGGGCAGGTGTTCAGCAACATCATTTCCAATGCGCTGACTTTTACTCCGGTCAAGAGCATCCTCAAGATCAAGGTGGAGAAGAAAAAGAACCGGGTGAGCATCGCTTTTGAAGATGAGGGGCCGGGGATTCCCGATAACAAGCTCAAGACGGTTTTCGACCGTTTTTATTCTGAACGGCCGCGGGAGCAGTATGGGAAACATTCCGGACTCGGTCTTTCGATCTGCAAGCAGGTCATCGAGGCGCATAACGGGTTGATTTTTGCCGAGAATATCAAGAACCGGCAGGGAAAAATCTCAGGAGCGCGGTTCACCGTGGTTCTTAATGTTGCGGAGGGCGAATGAGCGCGAATCCGCTGATCGTGACCGGATTTTCCGGGGCCGGCATGAGTTCGGTTTTGAAAACGCTTGAGGATTTTCATTTCGAAGTGTTTGACAATTTTCCACTGGCTCTTGTGGATTCGCTTCTTGAACAGGCGGGGCAGAATAACCGCCCGCCCTTGCGGATCGCCATCGGGATCGACACGCGCACATGGGGTTTTTCGGCTTCGGCGGTTCTGGATCTGGTCAAGCGTTCGCAGGGGCGGCTTTTGTTTGTGACCTGCGATGAGGCGGTTCTGCAGAAGCGGTTCAACGAGACACGGCGGCGGCATCCGCTGGCCAAGGACCGGCCGGTGAAATACGGGATCGAACTTGAGAAGAAGCTTCTAGCCGGGTTGAAGACAAACGCCGATATCCTGATCGATTCGAGCGAATTGTCGGTCCATGATCTGCGGCATCTGCTGGAGGGGCATTTCCGCGACCACAGCGCGGAAAAGATGACCGTCACCCTGATGTCGTTCGGGTTCCGGCACGGGGTGCCGCGAGAGGCGGATATCGTCATGGATGTGCGTTTTCTAAAAAATCCGCACTGGGATGAGGGGCTGAAACCGATGAGCGGGCTGGATGCGGCGGTGGGGGAGTATATCCGTATGGACACGGATTATGAGGAATTTGTCAGTAAATTCAAAGGATTGCTGGAAACGCTTTTGCCCCGGTATGCGCGGGAAGGGAAGTATTACCTGACGGTGGCCGTGGGTTGCACCGGGGGGCGGCATCGGTCCGTTTTTGTGGTTCAGGAACTGGCCGCGTGGCTTAAAGCGCAGAAGATGCAGGTTTTTATCGAAAACAGGGATTTAACAGAGGGTTAGCGGTTTTCAGATATTGTAGGATCGGGGAAGAATTGGCTTTTCTTTTCTCCCTAATCTGTGCTATTTTGCTTATGAAAATGATATAATTCGTACTTTCGCGGGTGATTCGATGACCGAACAAGATGGCCATATCAAGGGGAAGTTTGCCGCGAGCAACGATCCTGCCGTTCATATTCCGGCGCGGGTCAATCTCAAGACCGTAGGTGTGGGCAAAACCTATCTCTTCGAGGCCGATCTCATCCCCGTCACAGACGGTCACAAGCTTTTTGGTTGTGACGCCTTTGAATTCGCCAAAATGGAAAAGCCGATGCAGGAGGCGGTCCAGATGGCCTTCGTTGCGGAGCAGACTGCGGTTTATCTTGAAGCCCGCAAGCTGCAGATTTCCACCTATGAAAAGTATCATCATTATGTCTGCGAGAATATGTATGTGGAGCAGGAGGGCGACGCCGATTTCGTTGCTCAGATGGATGTCCTGGTTTGCCAGGATGAGGGGACCATGAGAGAGATTATCGGTGAAATTCACAAAGGTAAATCCGCAGAAGCGGCTGCGGAGGCTGTTTATAGGCCCAAAATGAACCGTCTTCTGGCCTTGCCGGATACGGAGGAATACGCAGCCATAAAACCAAAGGCCGAGTTGCTCCGGGATCACCTCATCGTTCTCCAGCACCATTTGCACCCGACGAAGGAATATACATCCCTGCGTGACGCGCCGGATGGTGCCGTGGTCGTCGCTAAAACGATTCCGCCCGCCGAAATGTTCAGTTTTGTGGACAGACAGACGGGCGGGTTGCGCCTTGCCGGGGCCGTTCTGACCGAGGCCAATCCGAAGGGGCATACCGGGCTGATGGCCAAGTCTCTCGGCGTTCCGGTTGCCTTCGTCAATCCAGAGCATATGCCTACCATGAAGTTCGGCTATGACGCGGTTATCGATGGGTCTTCGGCCAGCGGCGCCCTGATCTTGCATCCCAGTGCTGCGGTTCTGAACGAATTTACACGGCAAAGAGATATTCTGGCCCAGAATGCCGAGGCGCTGGCGCAGCGCCATGATTCTTCGCGGCAATTGCGGACCCTTGACGGTACGCCCGTTCATGTCTTCGGCAATTTCGGAGCTTCGCCGGAAGTGCCTTCTTATAGAAAAGCCCGCGTAGAGGAAATCGGTTTATTAAGGATCGAGATGGCCCTTAATCTGCGGACAGATTCAGCTCCGGAAATCGACGAAGATCAGTGGATGAAAATTATTGAGCATAATCTTAGGGAATGCGCGGGCGGGGATGGTTATGTTCGCGCCACTATACGAACTCTTGATATTGCTGGAGACAAGGCCGGAAAGTTTGCTGGAAAATCCAACGAGGAAAAGGCGGCTTATGAGTTAAAAGTCACGCGAACCCAGATGGGTTCACTGGCGCGGCTTAATCATAAGCTGGAGCAAGAGGGACATCCCGGAAAAATCAAGATCATGATTCCCATGATCGCCAGCCCCGACGAGATGAGCGAATATCAGCAGATGATGGATGAGATTGCGGCCGAACGCAACGTGCCGACGATCAAGCTGGGGTGTATGGGTGAGGTTCCTGCGCTTTTCGATAAACTCGACAAGCTGGATGTCGCTTTCATGTCGATCGGGTCGAACGATTTGATTCATTTTATTCTGGAAGCCGACCGTTACAGCGCCGGAACGGCCTCGTTCTATGATCCTACGGATCCGTCAGTCCTGATGGCTCTTGAGAAAGCAGCCGTTTTTGGCAAGGAGAAAGATATTCCGATCAGTCTGTGCGGCGATATGGCTTCGGAGGCCCGGTATGTGCCGCTGGTGATCGGAGCGGGGATCATGAATCTCTCCTGCGCCCTTAACAGCGCCCCGGTGACCAAGGAGATTGCCAGCCGCATCGACGTGAATGAGGCCCGAACGCTTTTTCAGTTGCTGAAGGATACCGATCGCCGTGCGGACCGCGAGAGAATCCTTGATCATTTTAATGCCACGCGCCTAGGATTGTCGCCTGAAGGGAAGCTTGATATGGACTGGTCAGAACATACAAGGCGGGATTTTGCGCCTAGTTCCGCATTGCCGGATCGTGAGCCGGGTGCGCCTGCGTGAGGGGTGCGTCCTCACGTTTTTTTGAAGGATCGGACATAAAAAAAAGGAGCCTTGGAGGCTCCTTTTTGTATTCTTTATGCAAAGACTTACATGTCTTTGTGCATGCCGATATCGGTAGTCAGGTTCAGACCTGCATCGAGGTTTGCGCCTGTGCTTGCAGATGCTGCGAAGCGGCCACCGATTCCCTGTGCGGTCAGGGGCTCTGCTGCTTGTCCGAAAAGTCCTGTTATCATGTTTGACACCCTTTCTGGTTTAAAACGTCCGTTGTTTGTTGGAAACAGGCTAAACGTGCGATCCTTAGCGGATCAACTGTTTCTGGTCGCCCAGCCTTATTTCTACACTCAGAGTAATTGAAAAGGGGCGGGCTTGTCAAACATTCTTTCCTCCCTAAGGATAAAATTTTTCTTTCAGGAGGTCAGGTTATGGTAAGAAAATTGCCTTTAGACGCAACTATTTAGGGAATCAGCATCTTTTGGGGGCGATCAGATAAACTTGCGCTTGTCGTGGAGGACGCCGCGGCGAATTGTGAAGACGGCATTATCGACGGAGACGCCCTTGCCCTTATAGTCCTTGAAGATGATCTTGGTCTGGTCGGCGGACTGATCCTCCGGCATGACGGTGAAGAGGACGCGGGTGCTGCTCATCTTCGAGAGATCCTTGACGTCCTTCTTGCCGTTGAGGAGGAGGACGAGGTTGCCCATCTTGAGTTCGGTGAGTTCGGGGTCTTCCTCATGGTTCAGGAGGATGTATTCGCCAACGGGGACGTAGGCGTTGTTCTTGGGCATCAGCTCAAAGATCTGGTAGGCCCGCTTCATCATCGGGTTGGGCTTATAGATGAAGCGCGGGCGCTCAAGCTGTTTGTTAAAATCAATTTCCATGGGGTGCATATTAACACTGGTTTTTCTTTAAAAAAACGCTTATTTTCCTGTGATTCTAAAGAAACCGCTTGGCCGCCCCAAAATCCTGCGGCCCTTATAAGGAGAACCCTCGTTATGGCTACACAGCCCAAGACCGTTCAAAATGACTATAAAGTCGCCGATATCAAGCTGGCCGAATGGGGCCGCAAGGAGATCAATATCGCCGAGAGCGAGATGCCCGGCCTGATGGCCACCCGTGAGGAATTCGGCAAGAAGCAGCCCCTGAAGGGTGCGCGAATCGCCGGATGCTTGCACATGACGATCCAGACGGCGGTGCTGATCGAGACTTTGACCGCTCTGGGTGCGGAAGTGCGCTGGAGTTCGTGCAATATTTTCTCGACGCAGGATCATGCGGCGGCGGCGATTGCCGCTACGGGCGTTCCGGTGTTTGCCTGGAAGGGCATGAACGAGGAAGAATTCTGGTGGGCGATCGACAAGACGATCGAAGGACCGGGCGGATGGGTTCCGAACATGATTCTGGACGATGGCGGTGATCTGACGCTGCGGATCATCGAGAAATTCCCGAATCTGATGAAGGACATCAAGGGTATTTCGGAAGAAACAACCACCGGCGTCCTGCGTCTTTACGAGATGGAGAAGAAGGGCAAGCTGACCGTTCCGGCCATTAACGTCAACGATTCGGTTACGAAGTCGAAGTTTGACAATAAGTATGGTTGCCGCGAGAGCCTCGTGGATGCCATCCGCCGCGCCACCGACGTCATGATGGCCGGAAAAGTCGCCATGGTGTGCGGATTTGGCGATGTGGGCAAAGGCTCGGCCGAATCCCTGCGTCAGGCCGGGGCGAGGGTCATCGTTTCCGAGATCGATCCGATCTGCGCTCTGCAGGCGGCGATGGAAGGTTATGAAGTTGCGACGATGGAAGATTCTATCAAACGCGCCGATATCTTCGTGACCGCCACGGGCAACAAGGACATCATCACCGTGGATCATATGCGGGCGATGAAGGACCGTGCGATCGTGTGCAATATCGGGCATTTCGACAACGAGATCCAGGTCGAGGGTCTGCGGAACATGAAGTGGACCAACATCAAGCCGCAGGTGGACGAGATCGAGTTTCCGGGCGGGAACCGGATTATCCTGCTGGCCGAAGGGCGGCTGGTGAATCTCGGATGCGCCACGGGCCATCCGTCGTTCGTCATGTCCGCGTCGTTTACGAATCAGACGCTGGCGCAGATTGAGCTGTACACCAATCCCGGCAAGTATGCAAACAAGGTCTATGTCCTGCCCAAGCATCTGGACGAGAAGGTCGCGGCGCTGCACCTCGAGAAGGTTGGCGCGAAGCTGACGAAGCTTTCCAAAGAACAGGCCGATTATATCGGCGTCGATGTGAAGGGGCCGTTCAAGAAGGACGAGTACCGTTACTGATCGGTTTAGCGTTTCAAAAGATTTGGCGGGCGCCCTTGCGGGCGTCCGTTTTTTTCTGGGGGTGGAATAACCCACAGGCGCGGGTTGATGTTTTGGGCTTTTCGCTTGTCAGGGCCGTGTCCGGCTCCATAAAATCCGCGTATCGTGAGCACACATACCGACCCTAAATCCACGGCCTTTCAAGGCCTGTTCGGTGCGCTGAGCGGCAGCAAGAAGCTGCAGGCCGAGAAAGCGCGGCTGGAGGCGTTTCTGGCCGCGGTGCCAGGCGAGTATTGCGGCATCTCGCGGGATGGGAGCATCGTTTACAGCAAGGGATTCTGCGTTCTTCTGGGGCTGGAGCGGGTCATGAACCTCACAGATATCCAGAACCAGCTCACACCCAGCGATGCGGCGGCGCTGGAGGGGCTTTACACGCGGCTGGCGGAGGATGCGATTTCCTTTACACTGAACGTGCAGGACCATCCCGGCAGGCGGACGCTCAAGATTGCGGGTGTGCGGGGCGTGGATACGGAGGATCAGGATTATTTCAATATCCTGTGGCTTGAAGATGTTACGGAGCAGTACGAGGCGAGCGTGACGTTCGCCGAGGAGCAAAAGGCGCAGTTCGAGGAAATCGAACGGTTGCAGGACTCTCTCGACGGGTTGCCGTTTCCGGTATGGATCCGTAACGCGCAGCAGGAGATTTTGTGGGTCAACGTGGCTTATGCCAAGAAGACCGGGGCGCGGCCGAGTGAAATCCTCTCGCAGCAAAAGGAAATCGCGCAGCAACCGCGCAAGAAGAAGCCCGGAGCCAAGGAAGGATTGCTTGGGTCTGAGCTTGCGAAGCAAGCGCTTGAGAGCGGCGTTACGCAGGCGACCAAAGCGCACGTCGTTATCGGCGGGAATCGGCTTCTGGTGCGGGTGACGGAGACGCCGCTTAAAGCGCAGAAGTTGACGATGGGCGTGCTTGAGGATCTCTCGCCGGAGGAGGCGCTGGAGACGGAGCTGAAAAATTTTCAGGAGGCGCAGAGGGGGCTGCTCGGGCAGCTGCGCTCGGCGGTGGCGTTTTACGGGCCGGAGCAGACGCTGGAGTTTTATAACACGCCGTTCGCCCAGCTCTGGACTTTGGAGGAGGGGTGGCTGAATACCAAGCCGAAGCTGGGCGATATTCTTGAGAAGCTGCGCGAGATGCGTCGCCTTCCGGAGCAGGCGGATTTCAAGAAATACAAGAAGACGTGGCTGGATAAATTCACCGACCTGATCGAGCCTTATGAGGATATGCTTTACCTGCCGAACGGCAGCGCGATTCGTATGCTCATGGTGCCGCAGAAGGCGGGCGGGCTGATGATGAATTTCGAGGACGTCACCAGCCGACTGGAACTGGAATCGTCCTATAATACGCTGATTGCGGTGCAGAAAGAGACGCTTGATAACCTTGCGGAAGGTGTGGCGGTGTTCGGCGGGGACGGGCGGCTGAAGCTGTGGAATCCTTCGTTTGCGCGGCTGTGGGGGTTGCATCCCGAGGATCTGGAAGGGGAGCCACATATCACGCGGATCGTGGAGAAGATGAAGGGATTCTTCGATGCTTCGCAATGGGAATCGACGCGGGATGCGCTGATCGGGCTTGCTCTTGAGCGCACGATGCATGAGGGGCGGCAGAAGCGGGTGGATGATTCGCTGCTGGATTTTATTACCGTGCCCTTGCCGGACGGCGGGGTTTTGGTCACTTTTACTGACGTGACCGATTCCGTGCGGGTGGAGAACGCGCTGCGGGAGAAAAATGCTGCGCTGGAGGCGGCGGAAAAGCTGAAGCTGGATTTTCTGGCCAATGTTTCGTATCAGCTCCGCACGCCGCTGAATGCCATCATGGGGTTTAACGAGATTCTGGATCAGGAGTTTTTCGGGGGGCTTAACCCCAAGCAGAAGGAATATACGCGGGATATCCGCGAATCGAGCGAGCGGCTGCTGGCGCTGGTCAACGATATTCTCGATCTTTCCTCTTTCGAGGCGGGATATATGGAGTTGCAGATCAGCCGGGTCGATATCCGCGGGATGCTGCAGGCCATCGTCGATCTTGTCGAGGATTGGGTGCGCAAGCAGGAGATCACGCTTGTGCTTAACTGCCCGGAGGGGATCGGAAGCGCGGAGATTGATGAAACGCGCATGAAGCAGGCGGTTCTCAATGTCGTGCAGAACGCGCTGGCGCATACGCGCAGCGGTGGGCACATCACTATCAACGCGCAAGCGGATCAAAAGACTCTTGTCCTCACCGTTCAGGATAACGGCGTGGGGATTCCGGCGGCGGAGCAGTCGCGGATTTTGCAGCCGTTCGAGCGGATCGAGAGCCAGCAGGCGGGGCGGGGAGTCGGGCTGGGACTGACGCTGGTGCAGAATATCGTGACGCTGCACGGCGGGGATTTCAGACTCGAGAGTGCGCCGGAGAGGGGAACGACCGTGACGCTGCGGGTTCCTTTGTCTCAGAGTCCCTGAGGCTTTTTCATTCGAAACATTCGGCCCAGATTTTATTGCCGCTGTCGTCGGGCAGGCGTTCGCTCTTGATCAGGATTTCGCCTTTTTGGACACTGGTCTTGCAGGAGAAGACAGGGATCAGGGTACGAATCACCAGCTCGAGCTTGCGTTCGGGGAAGAAGGGACCGTAGGAGCAAAATTCCGCGGCATCGAGAGGGAAGCCCTTTTCGGGATCCTTCGCGCCCGCCTCGTCGAGGCGGAAGTTGGAACGGTGGCGGGCCTGCGTTCCGTCTTCGGCGGTGTAATAGTCGGTGACGAAATTGCCGTAGACCTTATGCGGGGCCGTGTTGCGGACGGTGAAGCAGATTGGTTCGTTGAGGATTTCCTGCGCCTGCGCTTCCTGTCCGAAGGTGCAGCATAGAAGCACAAGCAAAAAGTAATGCTGGATTTTCATACTCCATTTTAGCATTGTTGGAGGCCTGCAACCAAGCGTGAAGTTCATGATTCCCGCGGCTTTAGAACAAATTTCGACGAACGAGGCGGAAACCGAGGCCTTTGCCCGCTCGTTCGGCCGTGCGCTTGGGGCTGGAGATGTCGTCTGCCTGCGGGGGACACTGGGCGCCGGAAAAAGCGTGTTCTGCCGCGCCCTGATCCGCTGCCTTTGCGGACTTCCCGATCTTGAAGTTCCCAGTCCGACCTTTACACTGGCACAGATCTATGAGGGGCATCCGGGGCAGAGGTTTCCGATCTGGCATTTCGATCTTTACCGCCTGACTTCCCCGGAAGAGATTTATGAAATCGGCTGGGAGGAGGCGCTGGGGCAGGCGCTCGTGCTGATCGAGTGGCCGGAGCGGCTGGGCGCGTTGTTGCCATCTCGCCGGACGGATGTCACACTTGAGGCCGTTCCCGGAGGGGCGAATCACAGGCAGATCAGGATCGAGCGTCATGAGTAAAATCATCTTCCGCCCCAGCAAGGCTTTCATTCTCGCCGCCGGACGCGGCGAGCGGTTGCGCCCCTATACGGATCAGTGTCCGAAGCCGATGGTTGAGGTCGCGGGGCGGAGTTTGATCTGGCGGATTCTTGACAAGCTGCGCGCCGATTATGTGGACACGGTCGTCGTCAATCTGCATTACAAGGCGGATATGCTGCGCGAGCATCTGGAGGAGTATTGTCTGAACCAACCTGGCGGGCATGGGTTGCACCTGCTTTTTTCGCATGAGGAGGCGTTGCTGGATACGGGCGGCGGGATCAAAAAAATGTTGCGGGTGTTTGGGGACGATCCATTTTATGTCATCGCCGGGGACGCGCTGTGGACCGATCCGCCGCTTGAGAGTGCCCTGGCGCGGCTGGCGCGGCTGTGGGACGGGCAGGCCATGGATATCCTGACGCTGATGCAGCCTTTGTCGCGCATGGTTTTGACCGAAGGCGCCGGGGATTACGATTTGCTGCCCAACGGGCGGGTCCGGCGCAGCAAAAACAAGAGCGGCGCCTTTATGTGGACGAATATCCGGCTCAATCATCCGCGGATTTTTCAAGATGCTCCCGAGGGTGCGTTTTCCTTCCTTGATCTCATGGACCGTGCGGAGGCGGAGGGGCGGTTCTTTGCGCTTGAACATGAAGGCGACTGGCATCATATCAGCCGGCCTGCCGATCTGGAGAGTGTGCGCCGGGCCTTCGAACCACCCGAATCGAAAAAGACCAAGGCATGAGCGGGGGTACGGACAGACAACGGTCCGTTTTTACCTTTGCGCCGGGTGCGCCCTTTGCCAAAAGTCTAGCGCAGCTTTTGCTCGACGAGACGGCGGGCGATCCCGAAACACTGGCGCGGTACAAAGTCCTGCTGCCGACCCGGCGGGCCTGCCGGACGGTGCGGGAGAGTTTTTTGCGGCTTTCCGGCGGGGCGCCGATCCTTCTTCCTGCGCTGCTTCCCATCGGCGATGTGGATGAGGGCGATCTCTCCTTGCAGATGTTCGGGGCGGACGGGCGGTTTCTTAATATTCCTCCGGCCATGCCCGCGCTGCGGCGGCAACTCCTGTTGGCGAAAATGCTGCAGGCGGGGGGCGTTTTTGCGGAAGGACGTGAGCAGGCGTTGCGGCTGGCTGATTCTCTCGGCACCTTTCTTGACGAGATGATTATCGGCGGAAAGGATTTCAGTGCGCTCTCCCGTCTCGTTCCCGAGGAATTTTCTGCACACTGGCAGATTTCCCTGAGGTTTCTTGAAATCCTTAGCGTTCATTGGCCGAAGATTATCGAGGAGAGCGGCATGATCGACGCCGTTCATCGGCGGAATCTTTTGTTGCGGGCTCTGGCGGATTACTGGCGGGCGTTTCCGCCGGACGGACCCGTCATCGCCGCCGGAACGACCGGATCGATCCCTGCGACCGCGCAGCTTTTGCGGGTGATTTCCGAACTGCCGCAGGGGCGACTGATTTTGCCGGGGCTTGATTTTGACCTTGATGCGGAGAGCTGGGAGAGTCTGGATGAGTCGCACCCGCAATATCTCATGAAGGTTTTGCTTATGACTTTGGACGTTTCGAGGGAGGCGGTGGGTGTGATCGGTCAAATTCCCGAAACGGCCGGTACCGGGCGAAACGATCTCATCCGGGAAATCATGCGTCCGGCCGCGACGAGCGGCCAATGGATTCATTTCGGGGACAGCGTCCGGCGGCTGGGGACGGCGGCTAGCCTTCTTGATGGACTGCGTCTTTACACTTGCGATACGCCGCAGGAGGAGGCACAAGTTGTTGCCCTGCTCATGCGCGAGGCTCTGGAGGCGGACGGGAAGACCGTGTGCCTGATCACCCCCGACCGCGGGCTTGCACGGCGCGTGGCGGCGCATTGCCTTCGCTGGGGAATCGCGGTCAACGATTCTGCGGGGGAGAGCCTGAGCGCGACGAGTGTAGGAATTTTTTTATTCCTCGTGCTTGAAGCGGCGCACAGGCGGTTTGATCCGGCGGCGCTCCTTGCGCTGCTCAAACATCCTCTTTGCGGTCTGGGAACTGAGCGGGCGGAGATGGAAAGGGCGGTTGGGTCTCTGGAACGGTTCTTTTTTCGCGATGAAGAGCATCGGCCACATGCTCTTCATGATCTGGCGAATATAACCTCTAAGTCTTCGTATAAGGATGTTGCGCGGATCGCGCAGATTCTGAGCGATATTTTTGCGCCGTTGACTGCGTTCAGTGATGGCCAATCTTATGATTTCGCAAAAATTTATGAAGCACATATTCGAGCGGCGGAACGACTCTCCGATCTTCCTGATCTGCCCGGAGACTTGCGTCTCTGGTCAGGGGAAGCGGGGGAAGCAGCGGCCCATTTTCTGTCTGAATTGCTGGGCGAATCTGAACAAATCGACCCCTTAAGTTTTGCGGATTATGTTTCTCTGCTTTTTGTTCTGGCGCAGCGGGTTACCGTGCGACCCCGTTATGGCCTGCATCCGCGGCTGTCGATCCTCGGGCAGCTTGAAGCGCGGCTGGTCGATGCCGATCTCGTGATACTGGGCGGGCTGAACGAGGGAACCTGGCCGACGGCTTTGCGCCACGACCCCTGGCTGTCCCTGCCGATGCGTAAGAGTCTTGGGTTGCCGGGGCCGGAACGGTTCGCCGGGCAGGCCGCGCATGATTTCGCACAGGCTTTCTGGGGGACCGAGGTCGTTCTCACCCGGTCACGCAAAGTTGATGGAGCGCCGACCGTTCCCTCGCGCTGGCTTCAGAAAATGGGGGCCGTGTTGCAGGCCTGCGGCGCCGATCATTCCGTTCTATCGGGCGGGTCGCATCTGCGCTGGGCGCGGATCATGGACGATGCGGTGGACGTACGTCCTGTCTCCCGGCCTTGCCCGCGGCCTCCAGTCTTTTTACGTCCCTCGCGGGTTTCGGTTACGCGTGTGGACGGATGGCTGAGTGACCCGTACGGGCATTACGCACGGTACGGGCTGGGTCTCAAAAAACTGCCGCCCTTAAGGGTCGAGAGCGATCATGCGCTGCGCGGGCAAATTCTGCACAGGGCTTTTGAGACGTTTCTGGGCGCTTATCCCGAGATTTTGCCGCCGGACGCCGATGGTCTTTTTCTTGGCCATCTTCAGAAGGCGGCTGCTGCCCTGCTTCATGAAACAGAAACGCTTCAATTCTGGATCACTCGCATGGATGATCCCGTTCGCCGCATTATGGCCCATGAGCGGATATGGCGCGAAACTTCAAAGTTTCTGGCGACAGAGGCGTTTGGGTCTTTGATTCTGGATGTCGGCGGTCAGCCGTTTACACTTTACGGGCGGGCCGACCGGATCGACCGCAGATCAGACGGTTATGCGCTGATCGATTATAAATCCGGGGGAAGTTTCAGTTCACAGAAACTTCAAAACGGCGGTCTTCCGCAACTTCCCCTTGAAGCGCTTATTCTTGAGCGGGGCAGCTTCAGACGTTCTGACCCGGGCCTACAGGGTTCAGAAACCTTCCGCGGGCGGTCATCCTATCTGGGTTACTGGATGGTCAATGCGGGACGCAAGGAGGAGTTTACCGCCGCTGTTGAGGGCGATTTGACGGCGCTGATTACGCTTGTTGAAGACGGACTCAAAGGGCTTGTTGTGCATTACCGTAACGAGAAAGTGGCTTATGTCAATCTCCCCGATCCAAGGCGGATGCCACGCTATAACGATTACCTTCATCTCGCCCGCGTCAGGGAATGGTCGGTTGCGGATTCGGATGCCGAGGAGGTAATTTTATGAAATCCGCTGCGGATCGTAATAAAATAAATGTGAACTCTGGAGCCTCTTCCGAGACCTTACCGGATGATCCAAGCGCTGTGCAGAGAATCTCTTCAAATCCCACGGAATCCGTATGGGTTAGTGCCTCAGCCGGGACCGGAAAAACGAAAGTTCTGACCGATCGGCTTCTTCGTCTCATGCTGCCCCGGCCGGACGGGATACCCGGAACGGAACCTCATAAGATTTTGTGTCTGACTTTTACCAAGGCTGCGGCAAATGAGATGACACTTCGTCTTTTTGATACGCTTTCTCGGTGGGCTGTTATGCCTGAGCGAGCCTTATCAGACCCGGCGGTAGAGAATTTGACGGATGTTCTGGAGCGACTGACCGGGGAACCACCCACGCAGGATCAGGTGCGGTCGGCCCGACGGCTTTTTGCAAAAATCCTGGATGCGGCTCTTGGCATCAAGATCATGACCATCCATGGATTCTGTCAGTCTGTTCTCTCGCGCTTTCCCCTTGAAGCCGATCTTCGCCCGAATTTTGACGTTCTTGAACCCGAGCAGTCACTTGAGTTGATCGCCCAGGCTCAAACAGATATCTTTCAGCTTGCCGCGAGCAGCGATTATGCCGGATCGCCCTTACAGAACGCCATGATCGCCCTGAGCGCCGAACTCAGTGAAGACCAGTTTATTTCATTGGTCAGCGCGGTCAGCTCAGAGCGATTTCAACTTTCGAAAACTCTTGGGGGCCGACAGGATGCCGAGGCTGTGTATGCTGAAATCTGCCGTTTTTATGGTGTGGTTCCCGGGCAGAGCGCACAAGATTATCTTTCGCAGTCCCTGGTTTTTAGCGCCGATCGCGAAGTGCAACTGAAGAGCGTAGCGGCGGTGCTTGTCAAAGGGAAAGATACAGAGCGCCGGAAGGGCCAGCAGCTTTTATCCTGGTTATCAAAACGTCAGAATGAGAGGATGGAATCGTCGCAGGACTACTTCAGCGTGTTTTTGACCCAGAAGGGTACGATCGCTATCGGCGGTTTTCCTTCTAACGACACAAAAAAGCGATTTCCCGAGGCCGAGGATATTTTGAGGGCTGAGGCTGAGCGGGCTCTCATATTTTTTGAGTCGCTCAAAAAAATAAAATGCGCGGCACTTTCGCGTGATTTATTTACGCTCGGGCAAGCCATCGTGGATCGTTATGAAGCCCTTAAACAGGCCCGCGGGTCTCTTGATTATGACGACCTGATCCTTAAAACCTGCGATCTTTTAAGCGGACAAACCTTACAGTTCAAGGATTTGCGCGAAGAAAATTCTCAAGAGGCTCTCGAGGTTACACCCTGGATCATGTACAAGCTCGATCAGGGGATCGACCATATTCTGGTCGATGAGGCGCAGGATACGAATCCCGAGCAATGGCAGGTCATTTCAGCTCTCAGCGATGATTTTTTTTCTGGTAAAGGCGCACAGGACATCAGCCGTACGTCTTTTACCGTCGGCGATATGAAACAATCGATCTATTCATTTCAAAGAGCCGCGCCGGAGGCTTTTAGCGGTATGCGGGATATTTTTCGTCAGAAAATTCATGATTTCGGCCAAACAATGCTGGAACTGCCCCTGCAATTTTCTTTCCGGTCCACACAGCCGATACTGGATGTCGTCGATTCCGTTTTTGCCCGTCAGGATCTTTGCGAGGCGCTCGGTGGAGATACGGTTCATCACGTCTCTACTCGCACGGGACAGGCTGGACTTGTTGAATTGTGGCCTATTCTTGAGCAGGAGAGGAGCCAAAAGCTGAATTTCTGGGATCCTCCCGAGGATGTTTATCCAGGTGAGCGGGCGTCCACCCGCCTTGCCCAGAAAGTCGCCGATCACATTCATGGATGGCTCACGCATGGAGAGGTTCTGGAGTCTTATGGCCGAGCCGTGCAGCCCGGGGATATCCTCATCTTGTTCCGTACGCGTATTGCTTTGGCTGATGAGATGATCCGCGCCCTGAAACAGCACGGGATTCCGGTCAGCGGCGCGGACCGGATGGATCTGGGGGCGCAGCTGGTCGTGCAGGATTTGCTGGCCACCGCGAAATTTTGTCTTTTGCCCTCCGACGATCTTAATCTGGCCTGTCTTCTCAAATCGCCCCTGATCGGATGGAGCGATTCGGAGCTGTTCAGCCTAGCTACTGACCGAACTGGTAATTTATGGTCAGAATTGGTTCATTTCGGATCGCGTACGTATCACAGGCTTCTTGACGACCCGAAGGGCATCACCCCGGAGAATGCCGAATGCGTCCGCCAATATTTATCGCAACTGCGATACGATGCCATGAATGTCGGTGTCTACCGTTTTTTTATGCGGGTTCTAACTTCTGTCTGTCCGGCGGATCAGATGAGTGGGATGAAGGCTATCCTGTCGCGTCTGGGGGAGGATGCCCGCGATCCGATCGAGGAGTTTTTAAACGCCGCGCTTAATTTCGGGAAAAACCATAAAGATTCCCTTGAGCTCTTTGTGGCCCATTTCGAATCTCTTCATACAGAAATCAAACGCGAGATGGAGGAAGCAGGGGGGCAGGTGAGAATCATGACGGTACACGGGGCGAAGGGGTTGCAGGCTCCGATTGTCATTTTGCCCGATACGGTGCCGTCTCCCAACAGCCAGAAAGTTCCTATGCTGCTCTGGCCCGACAAAACCGGATTGAATTTTCCGCTTTGGGCGCCCCGTGACGACGATGCTCCTCAACAATACAAAGAGAAGCGCCAGATTCTGGAGAGTGCGCTGGATGCTGAAAACAACCGATTGCTTTATGTCGCCATGACGCGGGCTGCGGATCGGCTGTACGTCTGCGGCTTTAAGGGAAGCCGGACCGCAAAGCGGGAGTCCTGGCACGATAAGGTGAGGATGGGGCTTCAACGACTTGAGGGCGTTGAGATTCTTGGGGATGGGTGGCTTCGTTATGCGCGTCATCAGACGGCAAAAACAGGCGATAAGATTAAAGGCCAGATGATCGGTTCTACGGATCATAGCGACCCGCCGACATGGGTTTATCAAGCGGCGCCGGGAGAGCCCGAGCCGCCGCGGCCGCTCGTGCCGTCGCGGGCGAATCAGGAGGAGGATCATTTTCCTGTGCTTTCGCCGCTGGAGGCCGGGCAGGGTCTGCGTTTCCTGCGGGGTAATCTTACGCACAAGCTGTTGCAGTTTTTGCCGTCCTTTGCGCCGAAGCGGCGGGAGACTGCCGCGCGGCGCTATGTTGAGACGTACGGGGCGAATTTGTCAGAAGAGCAGCGTGCCAGCGTGGTTTCCGAGGTTTTGATGCTCATGACCGATCCGGTCACGGCGCCGTTTTTCCTGGCGGGCGGGCTTGCTGAAGTGCCGCTGACGGCGCTTCTGGAGGGCAACCGTATTCTCAGCGGGCAGATTGACCGGCTCGTCGTGCGTGAGGAGAGCGTGTGGATTCTGGATTACAAGACGAACCGACCGCCGCCGCAGGAGGTTTCCGGGGTGCCGCGGATTTATCTCAAGCAGATGCGGGCGTACAGGGATGCGGTGCGAGCCATTTATCCGGCAAAAACGGTTATCTCCGCCCTGCTGTGGACGGATGGGCCGCGGCTGATGATTCTGCCTGACCCGGAATTGGACAAGGTCATCTAGGCCGATTTAAGGGTCATTTTTGGCCGATAAAGGCCTTTATCCACAGATGGTTAATTGTAAATCGGCTGAGTCAGACGTGGTTTTCCAGCCATGCCATCAGTTGCGATTTGGGCATTCCGCCCATGCGGGTATCAACCAGCTTTCCGCCCTTGAAGAGCATTAGGGCGGGGATGCCGCGGACGCCGTATTTGGTCGGTGCTTCGGGCGCTTCCTCGATGTTCACCTTGACGATTTTGAGCTTTCCGGCCATTTCGCCGGCGACTTCCTCAACGATGGGCAGGAGTTTCTGGCACGGGGCGCACCATTCCGCCCAGAAATCCACGAGAACGGGCTGTTCGGATTCCACGACTTCTTTCGCGAAGTCCTTGTCGGTGACGGATTGCAAGCTCATGATCTTCTCCTTAACTCTACGCAATATCCTCTCACTATGGCTCAAACGGGCTTTCGGTCAAGGCATCCTGCGGGTTTATCCTCTTTATTCTGTTAAATGTTCGAAATTTTAAGGGGAAAAGTTACGGCCTCTCTTTCTGCAACATGAAAGACTTTCCATCTTCCTTGAATTATGTATAAAGAAATATGGCTGTTTTCCGTTCCATCGAACATTCCTTCCGGGCCGCGACTCTCGCGTTTATTACCCTGCTTGGGGCGGAAAGCGCGGAGGCGCAGTGTGTGCCCGAGCGCGAATCCTATTTCGTGATGGATGCCCGTACCGGAGAGGTTCTGCTGGAGAAAGATGCGGGGATCCGGGTGCAGCCGGCGTCGATGGCCAAGCTGATGACTCTGCTGCTGGCGCAGGAGGCCATCGACAAGGGACTCATGTCGGTCGATGACCGGCTGGTGATTGCCAGCAATACGAGCTTGCGGGCGGATATGGAGCGGCTTTCGGGCTGGCGCGGTTCGGTCCGGCTGGGCGATGCGATGAAAGGCGCGGCGATCAGTTCCTTTAACGATCTGGCCGCGACGATTGCGGAATACACGGCCAAGGCCTTTAAAGCGGGGCGGACGGAAATCGAGTTCGTCACGTTGATGAATCGGCGGGCGCAGGAGCTGGGGATGGGGGATACGCAGTTTTACAATGCCAGCGGATTGCCGAGGCGGCTCGTCCGGGTGCAGGCGGGCGGATCGACGACCCGCGATCTGGCGATTCTTTTGAAGCATATCTCCGATCATCATCCGGCGTTGGCCGAATTGCTGGGGACCGGGGAGGCGAAGGTGCGCGGGCAGAGCCTCAAGAACACCAATACGCTTTTGCACAATGTCTCCCTTGCGTACCAGAATATCTTCGGCAAGACGGGCTATACGTGCGATGCGGGGTATGCGCTGACCGCCCATGTGCAGCAGGGGGAGCGGCGGGTGATCGCGTCCTATGTCGGGGGGAAAGACGCCAAGGAGCGGGAGAAGGCGTTTGTGGCGATTCTGGATCAGGCGTTCGCGGTGCCAATCCCGAAAAAGCCGGAGGGGGAGGCGCGGATTCATCAGGCGGATCTCCGGGAACCGGAAGAGATTCCCTGTCCCGCCGAGGCGCCGGACGGGTTGGAGTGTGTGCGTTAGATTTGTTACCCCCGTATTTGTGCGACTCCTATTTTTCGTATTGAACATAACAAATTAAGGCTTTGCGCCAAGGGTTATAATATGGTAAACGAAAGGACGTAACCACCTGTATTCTGTAAAAACTTTTTTATGTAATTAACTGGAGAGAGTTGCTTTGACTATTAATTATACGAGCGCCGATGGGGATATTACGACTACCGGAGAAGGTCTTGAGGATGAACTCAATTTTCTAAGCGGCTATCCCCTGAGTTTTAATTCTAGTGAGTTTACTTACCAGAAATTAGGTAACGACCTCGTGATTGTCACTCGGTCAGGCGGAACGGCTGGTGGAACGATCACAATCGAAAACCATTTTGTGAATGATATTTTCCGGTTTGAGACTCTTATATTCTCGAGCTTTTTCGGTACGGAAAGACGCCTTAACCTTTTGTTCGGCACTGACAATAACGATCAAATCATTGGGTCTTCAGGAACTGATTTTATCAACGGTCTGGACGGGGATGATCTAATTTCCGGTCTTGATCGTTCTGATATAGTCGATGGCGGAAATGGCATCGATATCGTGGATTACAGCGGCTTTGCGAGTGCTGTGTTTCTTGATTTACTCCACGATGATTATTACGGAGAAAATGTTACCCGTAGCTTGCAAAATATCGAAGGTTTTATAGGCACGAATTATTTTGACGAGTTAATTGGCGATGATTCTGTAAATATTATCCGTGGCCTCGACGGTCAAGACACTATACGAGGTTTTGGGGGAGATGATCTTCTCGAAGGCGGTCAGGACAAGGATTATATCCGCGGTGACGCTGGCGAAGACCGTATTTATGGAGGGGAAAACTCTGACCGTTTGTACGGAGGTACGGGGAATGACCTGATTTACTGTGATGATGGCGATGATATCAATGTCAGAGGCGATGAAGGTGATGACAAGCTCTATGGCGGAAACGGCAACGATAAGCTTTACGGGGATGATAAGGAAGGAATAATTGTCGGCAACGATCTTCTTGATGGGGGAAACGGGGACGATGATTTGCGGGGAGGTCTTGGGGACGATACCTACCGGGCTTCTGCGGGACAGGATTACATATACGATATCGGCGGTTTTGACCGCCTGATTTTTGGAGAGCAGACATCTATTTACGATTTAAGATTCCAGCGAGATGCAGTCGATACAAACGATCAAATTATTATTGACGGCGCCAATCAAATTCATATTGAAAACCAAACAGATTTTTCGGGCCACTATGCGATTGAGTCCTTGGTTTTTACCGACGGTTCATCTGCTGATTTTACGACGATCTTGGACTGGGTTTTTGCCTCAGATTCTGGGGAAATAATTAATGGAAGCTATCATCGGAACGATACAATTATCGGCGGCGATGGGGATGATCGTCTTTACGGTAAGGATGGGGACGATTTTTTGTTTGGTGGTCGCGGCCATGATAATTTGCGTGGTGATAAAGGAAATGACGTTCTTCATGGTGGTTTGGGTGATGATATTCTGAGAGGGTACGAAGGGGACGATTCCTTATTTGCTGGAGACGGTAAAAACCGTCTTGAGGGCCATCAAGGAGCAGATATGTTCATATTCTTCGGCCCGGAAATCGTCGACAGCCAGATGGACCGTATTGTTGATTTTTCTCATGATGAAGGCGATAAAATCATTCTAGATCATGTACTCGACGGTTATGATCCTCTAAATGACACAATACTTGATTTTATATCCTTGCATACGACTACTCACACTTACCTTGATATTGATATCGATGGGAAAAATTCACAGTATGCCTCAGTCGCAAACGTTATCCGTATAGAACTCACAGGAGGCGATTGGACAGATGCTCAAGAGCTGATTGATAACGGAGACTTGATTATCCTGTAAATATCCTGCCCTCAGGCGGCGTGGCCGCTTTTGAGGGCGGTGTGTTTGATCCGGTTTTTTTCATCAAGCAGGAGAATTGCGGGGTGGAAGTTTTTGGCTTCCTGTGCGTCCATCTGCGCGTAGGCGCAGATAATCACGAGATCGCCGGGTTTGACGAGGTGCGCGGCGGCGCCGTTGATGCCGATCTCGCCGGAGTTTCGGGGGCCGGGGATGGCGTAGGTCGTCAGGCGGGCGCCGTTCGTGATGTCCAGTACGTCCACCTGCTCGTGCGGGAGGATGCCGGATTTTTCCAGAAGATTCGCGTCGATGGTGATCGACCCCTCGTAATCCAGATCGGCGCGGGTGATTGTGGCGCGGTGCAGCTTGGCCTTGAGCATTGTCAGGATCATGGTCTTTACTTTCCTTGCAAACGCTGTGTAATCTGGTCTTCCTGACCTCAAAAAGCAAGGAAAAACGCCATGAGCCGCTATGATTCGAATAACGTCTTCGCCAAGATCCTGCGCGGGGAGATTCCCTGCGGCAAGGTTTATGAAGACGATCATGTACTGGCGTTCAAGGATATTAATCCGCAAGCGCCGGTGCATATCCTCGTGATCCCGAAGGGGGCGTATGTTTCGATCTCCGATTTCGGGGCGAAGGCGAGCGCGGCGGAGATCAAGGCGTTTTTCGATGCTGTGTCCAAGATTGCGGCGGAGCAGGGGCTTTCAGAGGACGGGTTCCGCACGATTACCAACACAGGGGCGAATGGCGGGCAGGAAGTGCCGCACTTTCATCTGCATATTCTCGGTGGGCGGCGGTTGGGGCCGATGCTGACGAAGCTCGCGGCTTAGTTTCACCGCTTTTCTAAAGACCTGCAAACACGGGTTTTCTCCGCTTCCGCTTCTCAAATACCTCCAAGTATTCTGCGATGCGGTTCTCGAAAACCCGTGTTTTCGCTGACTTTATAAAAGCGGTGGGTTACGAGCCTAGGTCTGTTTATTCTGCCGCCAGTGCAGATCGAATTTAACGCCTTCCTTGTATCCGGTTGGAAGGGCCGGGCCCTTTTCGATAAAGGGCGCGTATTCGTACATATGGTAAATAAGCTGTTTGTTGGATGTAAATCGGCCGCAACACGCTAAATTTATATGAGTGAAATTTTCATCCGCTTTGAATACATGTAAGTCGATCCATTCAGGGACCAGACCGTCGCGCCAGAGAAGGTTAACGATATCTTCCTGATTATCGAAGTACCTGACCGGATTTTCCAAATCTTCGGGGAAGGTTTTTTCCCCTTCCCGCAGGTTTTTGTCATAGGAGCAATTCAAGGATACAATGTAGGTCATCGCGTCCGGCAGCGTGTTCGTTACAAACTTGCGGGTGAAATCCCGTGCGAGGCGGGCCGATATATCAAGGTTTTTTGCAAATCCCTCCCGTGAAATATCGACGTGCGCCCAGAAGGAGGGATCGAGTATTTCAGAACCTGAAATTGTGATGATGCCGTTCTCATTCATGTTTTCAGGTTTGGCCTTAGCCGCCTGCATTTTTGCTTTGAATCGTTCATAATTTTCAGCGTGCCAAGGCATGGGGGATAGTAGCATTTTTTCGCAAAAAAATCCCCGGCTTTAAGGGCCGGGGAGAAGGTATAGATTTTCTTCACTTGAGGAGCGATGAAACTTCTAGCCTTTCGGGCGGAAGGGGATGATGTTGGTTTCCTGCGCCTCCACCTGAATTCCGGCCATGGCGGGCAGCATATTTCCGTCATCGACCAGGGCGTCTTCGTAGAGGAGGGCGTCGGTCCGCAGTTCGATCAACTGGTCCACGATCAGAAACTGGCCCTGGAGCTGGATCAGGAGGATGTCGAGAATTTCGGCGGCGTTGGCGTCATAGATTTCCAAAGCGACTTTGGTGAGGGCGAGGTTGTCCATCAGCTTTTCCATGCGCTCGGAGAGGCGGGGCAGCAGAGCCTGCAGCTTTGCCTCACGGGCAGCGGGGTTGGTTTCGGCCAGTTTGCAGACCGGGCGGAACTCCTTGATGATTTTCTCGCTCAGGACGCCCAGCAGGGCGAGGTCCAGTTCGCGGTTTTTTTCATAAATGTAAATCTCGCGGGCGATATTCGCGCAGCAGAGCAGGGCGATATCCGGCTCCATCTCGCTGATGACCGTGTGGAGGGAGCGTTCGGCTTCGGGGTTGAGGGGGATGTGTTTGGTCAAGATGCCTTTCATAATCGTGGGAAGAAGGTACTCAGCGCGGAAGAGAGCGGGGTATTTGTTGCTTCTGCTTCTACTGCCATCGTCGTTCATATTTAAAGTCTCCTATGTGTAGTCTCTTATCCTTTCATTTAAGGGGTAATGGTTAAGAAGTGCTTAAGATCGGTTAAAATCTTATAAGTTATTGATATTGCTGTTATTATTTTTATGGATTTTTGTGCCTTCGTATGGGGGAAGGCGTAAAATCTTAAAAATTTATGCATTGATTCGCGGGGGCGTTTTGGGGAGGCGAATCGCTCTGGATCCCCGTGTGCGCGGGGATGTTTTTGGAGGAGGGTGTGGTAGGGTGGAAAAATGATTGTCGGTAGCAGAAATATAGTGTTCGAGGTGATTCCGTATGCAAGCGCAGCTTATCGGGAGGCGGTGCGGCTGCGGGAGGCGGTGCTGCGGGCGCCGTTGGGGCTGACGTTCACGCCGGAGGAGCTAGAGGCCGAGAAGGATCATCTTCATCTCGTCGGGCTAGAGGGGGAAACGGTCTGTGCGACCGCTGTGCTGGTGCCCGAGGGCAAAGCGATGAAAATGCAGCGCGTGGCGGTGCCGCCGGAGCTGCGGGGGCGCGGGATCGGGCGGGCACTGATGACATACTGTGAGCGGGTGGCGCGGGAGCATGAGGCGAAAACAATTTACGTCCATGCGCGGGACTCGGCGGTGCCGTTTTACGAGAAAAACTGGTATGTCGGGGACGGAGAGCTGTTTGACGAGGACGGGATTCCGCATCTCAAGATGTGGAAGTTGCTGGTCTGAGAGGTATTAGAAATGCATGATCTTCTTCTTGCGCTTTACTTTTCGTTTCTGGTCGCGGGCAACGTGTTTTTGCTTTATGCGAATCTGATTGCGCGGCTGGCGTGGCGCGAGGATATTCCGCCTTACGGATTCAGGACGCCCACCTTTGCGGTTCTTTTCCATCCCGAGCGGTTTGTGCGGAAGGAGAAGGCTTCCGCCGTGCGGCGGCTGGCGGTTATCGGATGTATCTTGCTGTTTTTTTGCCTTGCGGCGGTTCTGACCGATATTTTTATGAGCGTTGGATTTTAAGGAGATGTTTATGGATCAGAATGACGGGGTGCCTCCGCAAGCGCGGTGGCTTTGGGTTGCTGGGGGTTATTGCGCGTTTTTGTGCCTCGGTATTCTGGGCGGCATTTTGTTCTCCGGCGAAGGGGAATACGATGTCGGCAACGCGGTGGAGATGCCGGAGGCGTCGGTCGTGATCGCGCTCGTGCTCGGGGTGGCGGCGGCGGGGCTCTTTTGGCGAAAGACTATCGGGCGCTTGGCGTTTTTTATTGCAGCGCCGTGGGGGGCTCTGGCGCTGGCAGCTTCGTGGCCGTTCAGTTTGTGGCAAGAGGATATTCCCTATACGGTCCTGCTGGCTCCTGTCTACGCGCTGCTGGTGTTTTTCATCAGCCGGGGCGGGGTTCTCGCCACGCTGGGCGCAGCCGATGCCGGATGGGTGAGGCGGGGCGGCGCGGCGCTGGCGGTGTGTGTTGTTATTATGGGCGCGGTGCGGCTTTTTGTTGCGACCTCGCCGCCTTCGGGCGGGGGCGGTCTTTTCGGGCTGGGGGCGGGGATGAACGAATATGTGCAGCGTATGGTGATGTGCGATGTGCCGCTGTGGCATTATGCGGCGGGATTGCTGGCGGTTTCGATTCCGACGCGGTTTAGAGGGGCGGTGGATGGTGGCGAAGGTGGGACTCTGTAGCAAGTTTAGGAGCTTCTGGCCTGAGACTGAATTGTGCGCGGTGGGGATGCTTTCGTTGCGGGTTGTGGTCGGGCGTAAGGTATAAAAAAGGGCCAAAGACAATGTTTGTCAAAGCTGTGCAGGTTGTTGCTTTTCTTCTTCAGTTGTTATTTTGCCTATTTTTTATTGGGTATATTTTTTTCCTTCTCTATGCTTTGGTGATTTGTCCGCCCTATAGCTGCAGCAACGCTGAAAGTATGATTTACCAACCTGCTGTAATTTTTTTCTTTCCTTTCATTTTCAGTCTTCCTGTCGTTTCTTATACCCTCAAGCGCTATTTTGATTTTCCAAAGCCTGTCTTGGACGAAGAATTAACTCAAAAAAAGGATCGCGTTATCGTAGTCTTTCTTTACGGATTAGGTTTTTTTCTTCTCGGCTGTTTGATATGGAATTTTGTTTTTTATCTGGAAAACTGTCATACAGTTGATTGTCAGATTCGGTTCTGGTTTGGCCCAGCTTGGTTTTTTAACCGCTTTCTATTTTTGGCTATCGTTTTATACTTTCTTTTTCTGGTTTATAAAATCAATCGTCGTTTGTCTGCGTACCAGGGCGAAGACGAAGAAACAGGTTATTAGATGGTCGCGCGGGTGCACACGGTGTCGTTTCAGGGGATTGAGGTCAAGCCCGTGGATGTGCAGGTGCAGATTTCCAACGGGCTGCCGGCTTTTACCATCGTCGGGCTTCCCGATAAAGCGGTGGCGGAATCGCGGGAGCGGGTGCGTGCAGCACTCCATGCCTTGGGTTTGTCCCTGCCGCCGAAACGCCTGACCGTCAATCTTGCGCCTGCGGACCTGATGAAGGAAGGGAGTCATTTCGACCTGCCGATTGCGCTTGGCCTGCTTGCCGCCATGGGGGTCATTCCGAAGGACGAGCTTGAGGGTTTTGTTGTGCTGGGCGAGTTGTCGCTGGATGCCGGAATCCGGCGCGTATCGGGCGTTCTGCCCGCCGCGATGCACGCGAACGAGAACGACCGGAACCTGATCTGTCCGCAGGAATGCGGCGGGGAGGCGGCGTGGGCGGGGACGATTGACATCCTTGCGCCCGCGAATTTGCTGCAGCTGGTGAATCATATCAAGGGCACGCAGGTCATGAGCAAGCCGGAGGCGAAGCTGCGGGATGAGGCCGCTTTCCGCGCGCCGGACCTGTCGGAGGTGCGGGGGCAGGAGACGGCCAAGCGGGCGGTGGAAATTGCTGCAGCCGGGGGGCATAATCTCCTGATGATCGGGCCGCCGGGATCCGGCAAATCCATGCTGGCGAGCTGTCTTCCGGGGATATTGCCGAAGCTTTCGCCGCGAGAGGCGCTGGAGGTTTCGATGATCCATTCGTTGGCCGGAGCCTTGCCCGCCGGGGGATTGCTGCAGCATCGGCCCTTTCGCAACCCGCATCATTCGGCCTCTCAGCCCGCGCTGATCGGCGGGGGGCATAAGGTGAAGCCGGGGGAGATTTCGCTGGCGCATCACGGGGTTCTTTTTCTGGATGAATTGCCGGAATTTGCGCGGGGGACTTTGGAGGCTTTGCGGCAGCCGATGGAAACGGGCGATGCGCTGGTGGCGCGGGCGAACGCGCATATCCGCTATCCGGCGCGGTTTCAGCTTATCGGCGCGATGAATCCGTGCCGCTGCGGGTATCTGGGTGACCCCTCCCAGGAATGCACGAAGGCGCCGCGCTGCGGGTCGGATTATCAGGGGCGGTTGTCCGGCCCCTTACTGGACCGGATCGATCTTCATGTCGATGTGGCCGCGGTCAGTGCGCTGGATCTGCAGGCGCCGGGGAGCGGGGAGGAATCGGCGGTTGTCGCGGGGCGGGTTTTGGCGGCACGGGCGATCCAGAAGGCGCGGTATGAGGGTTTTTCTGCGGAGATTCCGGGGGAGATCAATGCAGTTGCGAGCGGGAAGGTGCTGGAAAGCGTTGCGCCACTGGCCGAGGATGCTAAAGCCCTTATGAATCAGGCAGTTGAGCGGGGAAAACTCTCGGCGCGGGCTTATTACCGGATTTTAAGGGTAGCACGGACGATTGCCGATCTGGCGGGCGGCGGGGATATTTTGGGGCGGGCGGCGGTGGCCGAGGCGCTGAGCTACCGGCGTATCTTCCTGAATTCACTATAGAATCCGATGGTTTTGCAGATTAAGGCAAAAATAAGGTCTTATCGAAGAAAATTGTTTGTATTCTTCCGGGCGGGCGGCATATAATTCATATGTATAATCTTGCCTGTCCTGCGGGCGCCTGTTTTTATCGGGTGGGGTGGGGCGATAGAAAAGTCGGTGAAAGAATGACAATCGCTGGTGTAAATTTCGATATCGATGAAGTCGGTTACGGACGCAGCCCTGACGGGGTTTCGAGTCATTCGCGTGATATTATGGATCGTGCGGGTTATGAAGCGGCCTACAGCTCCGACGATCCGGTCTACTGGCAACAGTTTCGCGTCCAGATGGGCGGGATGCAGCACAATCAGCAGATGACCTTTACCGAATCGCTGATCAAGGGGAATGTGCGTGAGCAGACCTTCATGGAGATGCTCCGTCCCGAGGATTCGGCCGCCGGAAAATACCGTGCCGACAAGATCGATACCAAGAGTTTGCAGCGCGATGTGACCAAGCCGATTACGGATGCGGCGCAGATTTCGCAGAAGGCCCATGAAGGGCTTGCCGATGTGAAAGAGAAAATCGGCAATTTCATGAATGACTGGAATCAGGCCAAGACCGAGGCGCTGGATGTGATCAAGGCGACCGCTATCGATCAGGGGCTTGATCCTGTCGTTGCAATGGATACTCTGATTCCCGACAATGCCGCGACCAAGGGTACGGCTATGGCTTATGTCGCAGGAGAGGCGGCTTTCGGGGCTGGAACCTTGGCGACGATGGGCAAGGCTTCGTTTGTCGCCAATGAAATGGGCGATGAGCGTAAAAAACTCAGCCGTGCCGAGCAGGAAGCATTACTTGAAGAGTCGCTTAGACGTTTGCAATCGAACGCGCCGCAGGATACTCGTGCCAGTGCTTCGGCCAGCGGCGGGTCGGCTCCGGCGGTCAGCGCCGACGACCAAAGTGAGAATCACTGGAATAATTTCGAGATGGACGATCTGGCGGAGTTTATCGCTGCCGATCCACATCAGGAAGATGATTTTAAAGCCCTCGTGGATCTCGAATACGATCTGGAGGAGAATGTTATTAACGGCAACCATGCCGATATTCGTGAGCATTACGGGAAGTGCGGCGACTTGGTTGCTAAGGCCCAGGTTGAGATTGATGCCGGCAACGTTGCGGTTCAGAAGCTCGTAGATGAAGCCACTGTCGTTGAAGATGTCCGCACGGCAGCACGTTACGATGCCGCGCATGTCAAGCTCGTCGGTGATAATCTGACAGGATTTTCCCGCGTGGCCACCGATCTGGGTATGGACTCTCAGTCGGTCAACACCGTTCTGGATCACGAGAAGCTCAATACAAGCGCCTTGGAAGTTCAGTTGACCCTTGCCATCAACAAGAAGATGGATCACGGGATGTCTCTGGCGATGTAAGCTTTGTTCGGGTTTTTATGAAGGGCGCTTTTGCGCCCTTTTTATTTTTCGGGGGACCAAGGTGTTAACCCTTTTGCTGTCCATTTATCTTACAATTATGATTCTGTAGACTGGTCGTAGAATTGTTTTATAATTTTTTCGATGTTTTTTGAACGGTTCCTGTCTTGAGTTATTTCTATCCCGTTGACAAGGCTAAGGATTTTTCCGCTCACGCTCTGCGAAGGATTGCGGAGGGCGATTTGCTGCCTTCGCCTGAAATCTACGAATTGTGGTTTGTCTACAGTTCCGGGGCCAATCCCGCGATGAACAAGGCGCTGGACGAGATACTGGCCAAGGGCGAGAAGCCCACCAACGAGTTGTGCCTTTCGATTTACCAGCAACATCTGCGGGAAAACCGCGAGGATGAGCGGGTGCGGACAGCGGGCGACCAGATCAAGAAAACCATCAAGCAGGTCAATACTGCGGTCGGGGCGGTGCGTGAATTTACCAGCGATTACAACCATTCGCTGGAGGAAGTCCATGTCAAGCTGAGTGAGGACAAAACCAAGGAGGAAATCAGCGAGATTCTGGGCGAGGTTCTTGAGGACACCAAGGTGATGATGGACCAGAATAACCATCTTGAGGAACTTCTTCAGGAGTCGGCGACGACGATGGAAAAGCTTCACCGTGATCTTGAAATCGCGCGGCGGGAGGCTTTGACCGATGCCCTGACCGGCCTTTCGAACCGCAAGGCCTTCGATCAGGAGATCCAGAGAATTGCTCAGGAAGCTGCGGCGAAGGGCCATGAAACCTTTGCCCTGCTTATGATGGATATCGACCATTTCAAGAGTTTTAACGATACGTTCGGGCATCAGGTCGGGGATCAGGTTTTGAGGCTCGTGGCCCGAACTCTTAAAGAGGGAATCAAGGGACGTGACCTTGCCGCCCGTTACGGGGGGGAGGAGTTCGTCATCGTTCTGCCGGATACCAAGATTCAGTCGGCGCTTAAGGTTGCGGAATATCTGCGGGTGAACGTCGCCAAGAAGGAAGTGATCAACCGTCAGAGCGGGGAGCGGCTGGCACGGATCACGATTTCTGTAGGTGTGGCAGAATATGTGAAATCAGAGCCGATCGAGAACCTGATTTCCCGCGCCGATTCGGCGCTTTATGCCGCGAAGCATAACGGACGGAACCAGGTTGCGGTCGCTCCTGTTGCGATGAGTGTTCAAGCAGCGAAGGTTTGAACGCCTTTTCATTTCCTTTAAATTTCTTTTTTTCTTCTTTTTCTCTGGAATCCTCTGGAAAGGCGTACCAGTATGGGGACCATCATGGCTGATTCTGCCGTTCAAACGCTCGGCTCTACCGTTTCCCGCGAGGAGGATTATCTCGCGGGTTTGAATGCCGCCCAGAGAGAGGCTGTGGAGACTCTGGACGGGGCGTTGCTGGTTCTTGCCGGGGCGGGGACGGGCAAGACCCGAGTGCTGACCACGCGGCTGGCGCATCTGCTGAATACGGGCCGGGCGTATCCATCGCAGATACTGGCGGTGACTTTTACCAACAAGGCGGCGCAGGAGATGAAGGAGCGGGTGAGCGCGGCTACCGGGGGACATTCGCTTGAGGGCTGGTGGCTGGGGACGTTTCATTCCCTTGCTGCGCGGATGCTGCGGCGTCATGCGGAGCGCATCGGTCTGAGCAGCAATTTTACCATCCTTGACCCGGACGATCAGGCGCGGCTTTTGAAGCCCCTGATGGAAGAAAAAGGGATCGACACCAAGAAGTGGGCACCGAAGGTGGTGATGAGCTTTATCGAGCGCTGGAAGGACCGCGCCCAGACCCCGGATATGATCAATGGTTCCGAGTTCCGGGAGGTTGCTGACGGTAAACTGGCCGAATTGTATCGAAATTACCAGGGGCGGCTGAAGTCTGTGAATGCCTGCGATTTCGGGGATTTGCTTTTGCATATGATCACGATTTTGAAAGATCCTGCGAACGCGGATATTCTGGCCGATTATCACCGCCGGTTCCGGTATATTCTTGTTGATGAGTATCAGGACACGAACGTCGCGCAGTATCTCTGGCTGCGGCTTTTGGCGCAGGGAACGGGGAATATTTGCTGCGTGGGGGATGACGATCAATCAATCTATGCGTGGCGCGGGGCGGAGGTCGGGAACATCCTGCGGTTTGAGAAAGATTTTCCTGGCGCCCGGATTGTGCGGCTGGAGCAGAATTACCGCTCCTCGAACGCTATCCTCAAGGCAGCGGGGGCGGTGATCGGCCACAATGCCGGACGGCTGGGCAAAACGCTGTGGTCGGATAAGGGCGAGGGTGAAAACATTACCGTTGGCGGGTTGTGGGACAGCGAGGCGGAGGCGCGATGGGTTGGTGAGCAGATCGAGCAGCTGCAGCATCCGCGCGGCGGGCAGGCGGGATTTTCCCTCGGGCAAATCGCGGTTCTGGTGCGGACGGGATTCCAGACTCGAGAATTTGAGGAGCGATTCATCAAGCTCGGCCTTCCCTACCGTGTGGTCGGCGGGCCGCGGTTTTATGAGCGGATGGAAATTCGCGACGCTCTGGCCTATTTTCGGGTGACGGTGCAGCCTGCAGACGATCTGGCTCTGGAGCGCATCATTAACACGCCCAAGCGCGGGCTGGGTGACAGTACGGTCAATACGCTTTACGGCCATGCACGGCGGCACGGAATTTGTTTGACTCAGGCGATCAGAGATTTGACGCAAACCGATGAAATCAAACCAAAAGTGCGCGAGACGCTCGGCAAGCTGATGGATGATTTCGAGCGCTGGCGTTCGTTAATCCCAAATATGCCTCATGCCGAACTGGCGGCGCAGATATTGGATGAATCCGGCTATATGGCGATGTGGAAGACGGACAAGTCCCCCGAAGCGCCGGGGCGTATCGAAAACCTCAAGGAGCTGATCGGCGGGATGCAGGAATATGGCTCCTTGTCCGAGTTTCTTGAACACGTCTCGCTGGTGATGGAAAACCGCGAGGCGGGGGCCGGGGACGGGGTGACGCTGATGACCTTGCACGGGGCGAAGGGGCTGGAGTTCGATTGCGTGTTTCTGGCCGGGTGGGAGGAAGGGCTTTTCCCCTCGCACCGCACGATGGATGAAAGCGGGATGAAGGGGCTGGAGGAGGAACGGCGGCTGGCGTATGTCGGGCTGACGCGGGCGCGCAAGCGTGTTTTCATTTCCCATGCCGCCAACCGCAGGATTTACGGGAACTGGGTTTCGGCGATTCCCTCGCGCTTTATCGACGAGCTGCCGCCGGAGTTGACGCAGACGGTGAGCGAGACGGGCAGTACTCAGGCGGCGGGACGATCGCGGCATTGGGATTCCAGCGGGGTCAATCCCGCGGCGGTTCAGTCCGGTGTCTTCGGCCGCGGCGTTCTTTCGAGCAGCGGGACCGTTTTCATCCGCGGGGACCGTGTGTTTCACGACAAGTTCGGCTATGGGCGCGTGGTGCATATCGACGGGCACAAGCTGGATATCCTGTTCGACAGCGGGGGTCAGAAACGGGTCATGGACAGTTTTCTGACGAAGGTCTGAATTCTATAAAGCTTAAAATTCGATTTTTCCCGCGGCGACAATGCGGCCGTATCCTCCCGCCTGCGCGAAGATGACTACGCCATCGACGTCTTCCTGCGGGACGATGGCCGCACTGGTGATCGGGTCGCCTTCCCAAGGCCCGAGATTGTCATAGCTTACTGCTGCGTTGACGTAATGAACCTTCAGGCCACCATTTTCTCCGGCTTTGATGTCTTCGCTCACGGATTTTTTATAGCCGTACATCCAGAGGCGAAAGCCTTTGGGAGTTTTTATCGCGGCCTCGGGCAATTCATAGCGGAGGATTTTTTCGTTGCGGGTGATTGCTATTGGCTGGACCTCCTGATTTCTGGCGGCGCTTATGGCGCTCCTGATTTCTTCGGGCCGTGAGCCGATGAAGGGGTTCATGCCATTCATGATCATCTGGGGCGTATAGATTTTCGGCGGGTTGTCGAGGCTGGCGAGGCCGTGCTGGCGGATGTCGCAGAAATCCTGAGAAAGGGTGTCTGTCCAACTCCCAAGATTCCAATAGGAAACGTGACAACTCAGGGCGATGACGTTGTCCTGTCCGGCCAACTGCTCAAAAAACTTATCTGCGGCGGGGCAAGAGGAGCAGCCCTGGGAGGTGAAGAGTTCGATCACGACAGGGGTTTTCGCCTTCACCTCAAAGGTTTCTTCGGCCTGGGAGGCGAAGGGGACCAGAAATAAAGCGGCCAAGAACAGGGCAGCCAGCAGGTGTGAACATTGTTTCCTGCGGTGATCATCGTGTCCTGTCATTATTTTGCTCCCTCGTTTCCTCTACACCTATTACAAAATCCCTTCGTCTGCACGTTGTTTTTGTCCTGAAAATGCGTCATATTTGGGCCGATCAGACGAGGTTTTTTCATGAGTCATTCCTACCCAACAGCCACGGTCTTCGGCGGCACAGGATTTGTCGGGCGGCAGGTCGTGCGGGCGTTGGCGGCACGGGGAATCGTCGTCAAGGTCGCCACACGGGCGCCGGAGCGGGCCAATTTTCTCAAGCCCTGCGGGGCGGTCGGGCAGGTGGTGCCGTTCGCCTGCCGCTACAGCGATCCCGAGAGCTTGGCGCGGGTGGTCCGCGGTTCCGATTTCGTGGTCAACTGCATCGGGATTCTTTACGAGCGGGGGAAGAGGGCTACTTTCCAGAAGGCCCATGTCGATATTCCTTCGCTCATTGCACGGTCTTGCGCGGCGGAGGGGGTTGAGCGGTTCGTTCATGTTTCTTCGCTGAGTTGCGATAGGGCGTCCTCTCAGTACGCGCAGAGCAAGCTGGCGGGGGAAAAGGAGGTTTTGCAGCATTTTCCCCGGGCGTCGATTTTGCGTCCGAGTGTGATTTTCGGGCCGGATGATTCGTTCTTTAATATGTTCGCGGAGCTTTCGCGGTATATGCCCTTTCTGCCGCTGATCGGGGGCGGGCAGACGAAGATGCAGCCCGTCTATGTGGGGGATGTGGCGGATGCGGTCATGGCGTGCCTGTTTTCGCCACGGGTGCGGGAGAAGCATAATCCCGAGGGGAAAATCTATGAACTTGGCGGGCCGGAAGTCTATTCCTTCCGAGAGATTTATGAAAAAATGTTTGTCTTTACGGGCCGCAAACGGATGCTTGTGACCCTTCCGTGGGGCGTTGCGAAGGTTCAGGCGACGTTCTTGAGCCTTCTGCCCAAGCCTTTGCTGACGCGCGATCAGGTGGAGACGCTGAAATCGGATAATGTGGTTTCGCCCGCGGCCTATAATTTTGCGACGCTGGGGCTTACGCCGAAGACTCTGGACCTTATTCTTCCGGGATATCTTGAAACCTTCAGGGCCGGAGGGAAGTTCTCCCTGGCGGCGTATGATGCATAAGGTCAGCGGTGGCTTTGACACTCCGCACGGGGCGGTATATCCTCTGGCCACAAACATTTAATGAATCGGCAGTTAGGGAATCGGTTATGGGCTTGAATCAGGCAAGAGTTGTCCTCCTCTTTTTTGTTGCGGCTTTTTTTGTTGTAGCGCCGCGCGTTTCGTTCGCGGACCAGCAGATCGCGGCGGTGGTCAATGAGGATGCGATTTCGCAGAAAGATCTTAACGACCGAATCCGGCTGATCATGGCGTCTTCGGGGATGCCGAACAAACCGGAATTACGCAAAAAACTCGCGCCGCAGATTCTCAATTCGCTGATCGAGGAGCGGCTGATGGTGCAGGAAGCTTCGAGGATGGAACTCGGCGTGACCGCTGACGATGTTGCCCGCGGGTTTGAAACCCTCGCGCAGCAGAACAATATGAAAGCCGATGCGTTCAAGGGGATGATGCGGAAGGGCGGCTTGAGTCTTGTAACCGTCGAGGATCAGATCAAGGCGCATCTGTCGTGGGGTCTTGTGGTGCAGAAGAAGCTGCGTCCGCGTGTGACGATCACGGAACGTGACGTGGATGACGTTCTGGAGAGGCTTATGAAAGGTGCGGGGCAGCCGGAGTATCTGCTGGCCGAGATTTTTCTTCCGGCCGATAACGCGCAGGTCGAAGGCAAGGTCAAGCAACTGGCCGCCAGTATGGTCACGGAAATTCGCGGCGGGCGGGCGAGCTTTTTCAAACTGGCGCAGCAATTTTCCAAATCTGCCGGATCTTCGAATGGCGGCGATCTGGGCTGGGTGGCCGAGAACCAGTTGCAGCAAGAGTTGCGCGAAGGGGTGAAGGGGCTTGCCATTAAGGAAGTTTCGGCGCCGATTCGTACGCCGCACGGATATCATATCCTGCTGGTGCGCGAGAAGCGCCAGCTTTCCGGCGATAAACTGCCCTCCCGCGACGCTGTTTACCAGATGCTGGGGCAGGAGCGGCTGGATCGGCTGCAGCGCGGCTATCTGCTGGATCTCAAAGCCTCCGCCTTTATCGATAACCGTGTCGAGTCGTGATCTTTCCGGCTTGCCGCCGTTGCGCGATGTGATCGCCGCGCACGGGTTGCAAGCGAAGAAGTCGCTAGGGCAGAATTTTTTACTCGATCAGAATATCACCGATAAAATCGTGCGGTTGTGCGGTGGCCTGAAAGGGCTGAATGTCATCGAGATCGGGCCGGGGCCGGGGGGGCTGACGCGGAGTTTGCTGCGCTCGGAGGCTGCGAAGGTCATTGCGATCGAGGCTGATCCGCGGGCGGTTGTTGCGCTTGAAGGCTTGCAGGATGCTGCTGCTGGCGATTTGAACATCCTGCGGGGGGATGCGCTCGAAACCGATCTTCCCCGTTTGTGCGAAGCGCCGCGCACGGTTATTGCCAATCTGCCTTACAACATTGCCACGCCGCTTTTGCTGCGGTGGCTGAGGGATTTAAGGGCCGACCGCGAGACCTATTCCTTTCTGGCGCTGATGTTCCAGAAGGAGGTGGCGCAGCGGATTTGCGCGGCGCCGGGGGGCAAGGATTACGGGCGGCTCGGCATCATCGCGCAATGGCTGTGCGATGTTAAAGTTCTGGTTGAGCTGCCGCCCAGCGTGTTCACGCCGCCGCCGAAGGTGCGGTCGGCTGTGGTTCGTTTTGTTCCCAAAAATCTTGAGGGGCGGCAGCCGGATTTTTCCGCGATGGAACGGTTGACGGCTCTGGCGTTTCAGGGGCGGCGGAAAATGGTGCGCGGCAGCCTCAAGGATTACGCGCAGCATTTTGAAAGGCTGGGAATCGATCCGCAGAGTCGGGCGGAAGAGCTGGCGGTCGAGGATTATGTCAGGCTTGCGCTGTCCTAGCCGGATAGGCTATTCTTCGGTCAGAAGGTTTATGTAAAAAATTGGGGTTTGGTCTTGCAACGTGCGGGCGATCAAAAATTACCTTACCGACCGTATTGGGTTTATGAAAATCCTGACGTGCTCTTTGTGCGTCGGACCAAGCTTCTGCGCGAATCATGGGACGAGGCGATGCACATGGTGCGCGGCGAAAACAAGATCATCGCGCTGATGGAGGGGCGGGTCGAGATGCCGGGGGCGATCATTCCCCCGGAATATGTCTATGAAATGCATCATGCCTTTCCGCATCTTAAACATCTGGATCCGATTCATCATATTTCGCGGCGGGAGCTGGCGGAGGATTTCGAGACGATCAAGAAGGAACGGCTGTGGAATCACCAGCATCTTGTGGTGGTGGGGGATGAGGGGCATCCCGCGCTCGCCATCGCGCATTGGGGGCTTGTGGCTTGCGACCTTGAGGCGGACAAGGAGGGGCATTTGCGGTTCAAGGATGCGTTCGCGCAGTATGCGTTCAGCGGGAAGGTTTTCGATTATCAGCCCGATCCCGAAGCCGAAGCGCAATTCAAACGCGAGTTCGGGGATTTGAAGCTTCCCGACCCGCCGGCGATGAGCGTGCAGGACGCCGCGATTGTGGCGGCTATGGTCGCCCGCCTTGAGCGGAGTGCGCCGGGGCGGGAGAATTATGCGGCGGCGGTGCGTGGGGCTAGAATCGAGCTTTGATCAGAGTCCATCCCGCAGGCCGCGGACGAAGTCGGAGAGGCCGACCATGCGGCTGCGTTTCAGGCGTTCGGATTCGAGAATCACCTGCGCCCTAGTGATGGCGTAGTCGATATCGTCGTTAATAATGACATAATCATATTCGGAATAATGGGAGATTTCATCGGCTGCCTTTGACATCCGGCCCCGGATTTCCACATCCGTCTCGCGGGTGTCGCGGGAGCGGTTGCGGAGCCGTTTTTCCAGCTCGGCGCGGCTGGGCGGGAGGATGAAGACGGTGACGAGGTCTTCGCGGGCGATTTCGGCCAGTTGCTGCGTCCCCTGCCAGTCGATGTCGAAGACGATATCCTTTCCGGCGGTCAGAGCGTCCTCTACGGGCCTTCGCGGCGTGCCGTAGTAATTATCAAAGACTTTGGCGTGTTCGAGCATCTCGCCGTTTTCAACCATGTCGCGGAAATCGTCGTGATCGACGAAAAAGTAATCCTTGCCGTGGGTTTCCCCGGCGCGGCGCTTGCGGGTGGTCATGGAGACGGACATGGTCAGGTTGCTGTTTTTTGC
The DNA here is from genome assembly GCA_016699735.1 of Alphaproteobacteria bacterium. Taxonomy (NCBI): domain Bacteria; kingdom Pseudomonadati; phylum Pseudomonadota; class Alphaproteobacteria; species Alphaproteobacteria bacterium. Next base: position 48,747 of record CP065008.1, on the reverse strand, counting down.
CAGCAGGGCGCGGGAGATCGTCGTCTTTCCGGCCCCGGAGGGGGAGGAGAGCACATACATGAGACCTCTGCGCTGGATTTGGGGCACCGTTGCTCCTGAACAAGTTTTGCTTGGCTTTTGATGGAATTCAAACTAACGCTAGATTTCCAGAAACGCAATTCCCACGCGGCGGTTTTTTATGAGCATCCGGGCCAAAGAGCTGAAAAATATTATCATTACGGGCGCATCGGGCGGGATCGGCGCGGCGCTGGCGGTTCATTATGCCGCGCCGGGGGTCACGCTCGGCCTGACGGGGCGCGATCAGGGGCGGCTGGAGGCGGTGAAGAAAGTTTGCGAGGGAAAAAGTGCGGCGGTGCGCGTGGGCGTTCTGGACGTTACGGATCGTGAGGGGATGGCCGAGTGGTTGCGGGCGTTCGATCAGGAACTTCCTCTTGACCTTCTGGTTGCCAATGCGGGGATTTCGGCGGGGCCTGGGCCGCTGGTGCTTGAAGACCCGCAGCGGGTGCGGGAGGTTTTCGGAGTCAACCTGTATGGGGTTTTGAATACGGTCGAGCCGATTCTGCCGTTGATGGTCGCACGCGGGCGGGGGAATCTTGCTCTGATGAGTTCGCTGGCCGGGTTTCGCGGCTTTCCGGGCGCACCGGCCTACACGGCCTCGAAGGCGGCAGTGCGGGTTTACGGAGAAGGGCTGGTGAGTCCGCTCCGAAAGCAGGGGGTTGGCGTTCATGTGATCTGTCCGGGGTTTATCGAGTCGGCCATGACTGCAAAAAATCCCTTTCCGATGCCGTTTTTGATGTCCGCCGAAGCAGCGGCGCAGGCTATCGTCCGGGGGATCGAGCGAGGGAAAACGCGTATTGCCTTTCCATGGCCGGTTGTGCTGGCGGTGCGGATTCTGGCGTGTTTGCCCGACCGTGCGGCCCATCTGCTGACCCGAAAAACTCCTTCTAAACCCCGTTCTTAGCAGTGTTTTCCTCAGCACTCTTGATTTTTTCCCTAAATCCCTATAATTAAGAGGATAGGGATATTGTTTTACATATATTATTTTCATTCAAGTTTATTGGTAATTTTATTTCAATCACTTTTCATTTTTATCGCAGTTTATTTTGAATTGAATAGGGTGGCTTAAGGGTAAAAAAATGATGGATGTCCAAGATATTGAAGAAAATGTTGATCTTGCTGTCAGTCTTCTGAAAGCGTTGTCGAATGAAAAGCGGCTGACGATCGTCTGCGAACTCTACAAGGGTGAGAAGAGCGTCGGTGAGCTGGAGCGGATCGTGGGCTTGAGCCAGTCCGCCTTGTCGCAGCATCTGGCGCGGCTGCGTAAGGACAGGCTGGTGCGGACGCGCCGCGAAGCGCAGACCATTTACTATTCCCTTCAGAACGAGGCGACCAAGGAACTTCTCAAGTGCCTGTGCGATATCTATACACCGCAGGAACGCGAGGAGAAGTTTGCTCCGGCCTTCGAACCGCGCAAGGCCGCGAACGCTTAATCCCTTACCCTGATTTTCTGTCGGGCTTCAAATCTTTTATTTTGAAGATATTTTCTGCTGCGGCGTGGACGGTTTTTATGTCCAGGTCCGATAATTTTTCTTTCTGGAGGATCACGACATTTTTTCCCTGCGGGGCGTGTTTGATCTTGTTGCTTGAGCCGGAGAACAGGGCCAGTGTGGGGCAGCCGGTGGCCGCGATCAAATGAATCGGTCCCGTATCGTTTCCAATCGCTCCATATGCGTTTCTGGCCATCGCCGCGATCTGGAAGAGGGTGGTTTTCCCGCTGAGGTCTAAGGCCGACGGGCAGAGCGATTTTATTTTATCCGTCACTTCGCTTTCCGCCGCCGTGCCGAGAAGCACGGGATGGATTTGCCGTTCGGACAAGAGAGAAGCGAGGGCGGCGTAATTTTCAGCAGGCCAGCGTTTGTGCGGATGCTGCGGCGCGCTGCCCGGAACCATGAGAACATAGGCGGGCGGAAGATTAAAAATTGTCAGGTCTTCCTCGATCCAGCCGAGATTGTCGATGGCGATATCCGTGATTCCTGCGAGGGCCAGGGTTTGGATATGTCCGTCGATGGCATGGCCCTTCGAGCGGTCAGGGGAGGCGTTGCGGTGCGAGGCGCCGCGGGCCGCGCCGACCCATTCCGGTCTGTGCTTTTTTCCGAAGAGTTTCAGGTAGAGCGACGTGCGATCGCTGTTCTGCAAATCGTAGACGCGTGTGAAACTCCCGCCGCGCAGTTTTTTTCGCAAGGACAGCCAGCCGGGGAGATTGAGCGCGGAGGGTTTTTCATCCCGCCAGATTTCATCAAAATAGCCGCAGCGGCGGGCGAATTCTTCAAAGGGTTTCGTAGTCAGGAGCGTGATGCGGGCGCGTGGATGGGCGCGGCGAATGGCGGCCATGGGGCCGAGCGCCTGGATGAAATCGCCGAGCGCACCCAGCTTGATGACCAGAATCCTCTCGCCTTTGTCGGTCGGAGTCATATTATCCGAACGCTCTGGCGCGCTGGCTTTCGGTATAGTGTTCGAAGGGTTCGATCCGCATGGGGCTGCGGAGGCGGCCCTGCAGCAATTCGGCGTAAACGCCCAGCGTGGCTTCGGCCATTCTTTCGCGGGTGAAGTGCGCCGCGACGTGCGCCATGGAGCGGGTGGCGAGAACGGCGCGTTGCATCGGGTTCAGGGACAGCGCCTCTTCGATGGCCTTGGCCAATGCGGGCGCATCGTTGGGCGGGACGAGCCAGCCGGTCTGGCCACGGACGATGGTTTCCTGCGCGCCGCCGTGATCGGTGGCGACAATCGGGCGGCCCATCGCCTGCGCCTCGACAGGGACGCGGCCGAAGCCTTCGGGGTCGGTGGAGGCAGAGACGACGACGGTGCTGAGCATATAGGCGGCGGGCATATCGTTGCAGTGATCGACGATGCGGATTTTGCTGCCGAGGTCTTTTTTTGTGATGGCTTCTTCCAGTTCCTTGCGGTATTCGCTGCGGCCCTGATCGGAGCCGATCATCACGCAGAAGATATCCTGACGGTCGAGTTTTTCAATCGCGTCGATCAGGACGTGGTGGCCCTTCCAGCGCGTGAGGCGGCCGGGCATCATGATGATGTTCGAGCCTTCGGGAATCCGCAGTTCGCGGGAGAGGGTAATCAGGCGCTCGGGTGTGACGGCGGTGGGGTGGAATCGCTCGATCGGGATGCCGCGGGGGATGACGCGGATTTTTCCGTTGTCGAGATCGTAGTTTTTCCGCAAATAGTCAGCCACATAATCGGAGATGGCGATGACGAGTTCACCCTGCGCGATGGAGCGGTTATAGAGGCGCTTGGCCTCGCCGCTGATATTATAGGGCGCGTGGCAGGTGGTGATGAAATGCGCCTCGGTATTTTTGCAGGCCTTATAGGCGCTCCAGGCGGGGGCGCGGCTGCGGGCGTGGACAATATTGACCTTGTGCTGACGGATCAGTTTTTGCAGGCGGGCGATGTTGCGCCACATGATGACCGGATTTTTGCTGTGGACCGGAAGGTTGATATGCAGCGCCCCGGCGCGGATAAGCTCGGGGATACGGAAGCCGCCATTGGAGACCACGATGGATTTTGCACCCGCCCTTACGAGTTCCGCGGCAATATCGATGCAGCCCTGTTCGGCGCCGCCAGCGCCAAGTTCCGGGACGATCTGCATGATCACGGGTTCGAAGGGCGTGGCGCTCATTGTCCTCTACACAATTCCGGTTTGGGGGGTGGAAAGCCCCCGGCGTCTGGTCTATGTATAAAGCGAACGCCGCCCGGACGCAAGGTTCGCCCTTGCGGAAGGCGGTTTCTGTGCACGATTAACCCTAAGGACGGATCATGAGTCCCCGCCATCTTCACCGCCCCGGACGGGATACGCTGGCTTATCATTATTTTCCTGCTGTGGAGGGATGCCGACTGCCCTGCGTGATGTTTCTGGGCGGGTTCCGGTCGGATATGAGCGGGAGCAAGGCTTTGGCGCTCGAGGCGCATTGCCGTGCGCGGGGGCAGGGGTTCGTGCGGTTCGATTATTCCGGGCACGGGGTTTCCGAGGGGCGGTTCGCCGAGGGCTGCATCGGGCAGTGGTTTGCGGATGCGCGGGATATTCTGGATCAGGTCGTGCCGGGGGATGTCGTTCTGGTCGGGTCTTCGATGGGCGGGTGGATTTCTTTGCTGCTGCTGCTTGAGCGGCCGGAGCGGGTGAAGGGGTTGGTCGGGATTGCCGCGGCTCCCGATTTTACAGTGGCCATTGAGCGGGAACTTTCGGACGCGCAACGGCAGGAGGTCGAGGAGCAAGGGTTTGTGGAGGTTCCGAGTGCTTATGGGCCGCCCTATGTCATTACGAAAAAGCTGATTGTGGACGGGCGGGAACGCTGCGTTTTGAGCCGGGAGCATCCGATCGCCGTTCCCGTGACTTTGCTGCACGGGCGGCTGGATCAAGATGTGCCGTGGCAGACGGCGGAGGATATCGCCCGCCAGTTTCAAGGGCCGCAGACACGGATTGTTTATGTCGAAGACGGGGAGCACAGGCTTTCGCGGCCTGAGGATCTGGATTTGATTTGTGCAGAGGTTGCGGCGATGAGCGATTGCGTTCAGTAGACCGTTATTTGCGGCTATATTTGTAATTGCCGCCCTTTTTGCGGTTCGACAGCAGGTCGTCATCCATATCCTTTTTGCGGCCGAGCTTCACTGACCCGCAAATCCACATCAGGAGCATCATGAGGGCGGCGAAGCCGCCGGCGACGACTACGGCCTTTTGCTGCATCAGGAAGGCGGCAAAGCCCGCCGCTCCGCCCAGAACTTCGGTGGTTTTCGGCAGGGCATCCTTTTTCTTTATGATGACTTTGACTTTTCCTGTCTCATCGTCAAGGGCTTCAGGCGTTTGCGGGGCCGGGGTCGGCGCTTGAGCCGCGCCGGGTTCAGGGGTCAGGGGCTGGGCTTCCGTCGTCTGGGGCGGAAGGTCGGTGGCCTGCGGGGCGGGAACCGGGGGCACGGGTTCCTCGATCGGTTCGGCGATCATTTCCGGCTCGCGGTTTTCCTCGGCCTGCTCCATCAGGGTGTTGAGCTGCTCCCTCATCTGCTGGTGGCTTTGCGGGTCGTATTTTGCCCAGAGCCAGCCGACATCGGAGAAGCGGAAGCCCTTTTCCTTATTCTGGATAAACTGATAGACATCGTGGCCAACGGCGGCGACGAGCGGCAGGAAAGCGATCAGGATCAGGAGTTTGCGCATCATTCAACCCTCTAGGCATGAAAAGTTAACGAATATCTTAACAATCGCGGGGGCGAACGAAAAGGCGGGTTGAATTTTTACTCACATAAAGGTAGTGTCCGGTTTCTGAAATGGAATAATCGGGAAAAACTCCTGTTTTCCCTTACGGAGAAGTGGCCGAGCGGTTGAAGGCGCACGCCTGGAAAGCGTGTAGGGGGCAACTCCTCGCAGGTTCGAATCCTGTCTTCTCCGCCATTTTTCTTTACCAGTCGTTAACTATTTCCATCTTAAGATATTGATATGACTTGCATGTGGTTTTTTCTTGACCGCCCGAAGGTTTTTCTTTACTCATTTTTGAGATACAAATCGAATGTCGTGATGGGACACGGAGCGGATGCAGTCTTATGTTTTCAGACGCGGAGATTATTACTACTACAGACGGCGAGTTCCCGGTTACGTTCTCCCGTTCGAGACACGCACATCCATCAAAATATCGCTCGGAACGCGCGATGAAAGAGAAGCGCACCGCAAGGCTGCGATCTACAACGATTACATCGAGGATTTCTGGCGCAGCCTGATCAAGACGAACGGCCAGACAGACCGCGTCGCGGCTTACCGTGCCGCCGTAAAGCTCGCGAAGGCACATGGATTTGCTTACAAGAGCGTCGCAGAAATCGCCAAAGCTCCCCTTGAGGAAGTCATGGAACGTGTCCGCGTGGCTGCGGGCGCAATTGAGCAACCGAAAGTCGTCACCGCGGTCCTGGGTGGGCTGAATGCTCCGACGGTCATGCTCAGCGAGATTTTGGAGAGGTTCTGGCCGCTTTGCTCGGACCGACTGGTCAACAAGTCCGATCACCAAATCAGAAAATGGAAGAACCCCCGGATCGCGGCATGGAACGGATTCATTGCAGTGGTGGACGACAAGTCTATCCATGAAGTCGCTAGAGGCGACATTCTCAAATACCGCCAGTGGTGGATGGACCGCGTATCGGACGGAAGCGCTGTAGCAGGCACCGTCAACAAGAACCTGCTTTACGTGCGTGACATCCTTCAAACGGTCTGCGCCGCTCAGGAGATCGGAACGAACATCGACGTTCTCTTTGCACGGACGCGGCTCAAGGAACTCGACAATTCTCGTCCGCCCTTCGAGGCGTCCTATGTGCAACAGACACTTCTCCGTGGCGGTGCGCTCGCCGGCCTGAATGCCGAAGCACGCCTCCTGATCTTCGCAATGGCCGATACCGGGGCGCGGGAATCGGAACTCATTGGCCTCCAACCCGACGACATCCTGCTAGAGGACAATATTCCTCATATCTGGATCAGGGCTCGCGGCGACCACGCGCTCAAGACGCTGCACTCGCAACGAAAGATTCCGCTCGTGGGTTCCTCGCTCTATGCGTTCTCGCAACTCCCGACGGGCTTTTCCCACTACCGCAACGCCGATACCGTCTCGACAACGATCAACAAATACCTGCGGGAGAACAATCTGAAGCCCACAGAGGATCATTCCCTCTATTCGCTGCGGCACACGTTCAAGGACAGGCTGCGCGATGCGGGCGCGCCCGAGGAAGTGATCGACGAGTTGATGGGACACCGCAGCCGTGGCCCGAAATATGGACGCGGCCATATGCTCGAAACCAAACACGCGTGGCTCAAGAAGATCGCGTTCTCCATGCTTCATTGAAGAACTGCGGCGGCCTGCTTTAGGGTTCACGCCCCTCATCCGTCAATCCTCGGATCAGACCGGGGATCGTCGCCGCAATGCGGGCTGGTTCCATAACCGTCATCGGATTGACTTGCAGATAGGTCGTCAGTGGCAGGCGTATTCCCATCTGAACCCAGACATTGTTCAGCGTGGCCTGGTCATTGCCGCGTTGCTCGCAGGATATCGAGAACGCCTCCATGAAATAGGCCTTCCCGAAATAGGAGAGGAAATGTGCGGATGCGTATCCGAAGGTCCGGCGTCTGATTTCGCGGAGGGCGGACACGAGGAACTGGTTATCACGCAGGCGCGTGAAGATGGCGCCCTGCGCTGTGCTCTCGATCATCGCTTCTGATGAGACCACGCCGTCTTCGAGATAGAGCCGGAGCGCAGCCGGGATCGCAAGAAGGCGATCACACGCCGCCGCCTTCCGTTCGGGACTGATCCGTGCGGCTTTAAGCATCGCCTGCGCAAACTCAAAACTGTAGGCGAAGACCCAGCGCCGCTCGCGGGCGATGGTTTCCGGAAAACCCTTCTGCTCCAGATCAGGACTGAGGAGGAGCAACAGCGCGTCGGGGACATAGAAGTTGAGAAATGTGTAATAGCCGAGATTCAGGAAATATTTGTTCACGCCCTGACGGCTGATGTTCACGCCGTAGTGCTCCTTTAATCGGCTGGCCGATTCTTCAGCGCTGCGGTTCGCAAACCAGTCGAACAACAACCCCGCAAACGCCTCTTCGCCGAGTTTCGAGCGGCGGCAGTAGCGGTTCTTCGGCGGCCTGTTTTTGCGGGGCATGAGGAATTATCGCTGCCGGGGCGCTGAACTTGACAAGCTCGGGCGTTGTTTCTCGCCTGAACCGAGCCCTTCCCTTACGATTTTTCCAAGCTTTGCGCAAAGCCCCCTGGCGGTCCGAAGTCCCTGAGGTTCGGAGCGCCGCACGATCAACCGTGACGCGCCCGTCCTGGAGTTTCCTTCAGGCGGGCGCAAGGAGGCTTTCATGTCCGAGTTCGAAGAAAACTTCTCAAGCTGGCAGCCGCCAAAAGGCGGCGATGCAGCCTTGCCCCTGGAGCCCGCCGACCGGCTTTGGGTCATCGTCAAGCTGGCCGGGATCATGGGCGCGGAAGCCTTTAATTGGCTCCTGCACACGGCCAATTATTCGCTGGTCAATACCGTGGGCTCCGACGTGTTCCTCGTCGATGCGCTCGGCCTGCCGCCCTGGGGCTGGGTTCAGAACCTCACCGTCTCGACTCTGATCAACGGGATTCTGGGCCTTGCCGCCGTCGCGACGCCCATCTTCCTCTTTGGTCAGCTCATCGAGCGGCATAAGGAGATTTTCGGAAACCCGCAGGGCTTCTTTGCCGATGCGCTGAGCCGGATCGTGACCGGACTCCTGCTCCTTCTTTATGCCTTCGTCGTCGTGACCGAGTTCGCGGCGCTTTACTTGCGCGTAGCCGCCGAGAGCGCGCCTTCACCGATCCCGACGCTGGCGGGACATGCCACGGGTTTCTGGCCGATGCTGCTGATGTGTGTGGCGCTGATCCTGATTAACGCCGCGATGGGGCTGGCGACCGCGCACATCCTCAAAGCCTCGCGCCGGGCCTTATCGAGGAGCGCGTCATGAAATACCTCCTCACCCTGCTGCTCTTGGTGAGCGCGCCACTCTTCGCGCAGGACAAGATCGCACTCGAACTCATCATTGATGACTCCGGCGTTCTGCTCGATGCGGGCAGTGCGCAGACCAGCAAGATGATGCTTTTGGCGCATCTCAAGGCGCTGGCCAGCAAACGCGCCGGCGCCCACGCCAGGGTCAATGTGATCTCAACCTCCCTGGGACGCACAGTCTGGAGCGGCACGCCGCTCGAACTGCGGCGCGATCCGCTCCGCGCCCAAGCGCTCGTGGATGCCATCACCGCCGATCCGGCGCGCTGCAATAACCTGCCCGGCGCCTTTGCGGAACTGAAAAGCAACCTCGCCCAGCACGAACGCGAAGGCGTCCACGGCGTGCAGGTCGTGATCTTCAGCTCGCTGGTGGATACACCGCGCCCGTGTTCAGCGATCACACACATCACCCTGCCGCAGATGCCGCCCGAAGACGGCGACATTAACGGCGCGCTTCTGGGGTCAGCCAATCTCCGTTCGCTTGCCTTCTTCTGGGTCTCTCCGCATCAAAAGCGCGTGTGGGAGGAATTTCTGGCGCCGAGCTTCGAGGAACTGCGCGCGCGCGGCATTCCCGTCACGTTTCTCGATGTCGAGCGCTCCTTGTCCGCTCTGCGCTCCTCGCCCTTCAGCGCCGGAGAGACGCCATGAGAACGGACTTTATGAGAACGCATACTCTTGTACGCATCCTCACGTTCGCACTCGCGACCGGCGCCGCCAACGCGCAGAGGATATCCGTCACGGTTCCTGAGGCCGGACGCGCGAAGCTCTCGGTCGCCGATCCGGACGCGCAAATCCGCACGCTCGGCAAGCCGGAGATCGTCTTCGATCTTGCGGCGGGGAACGACTCGCTCCTTGATCTGCGTATCCGGCGCTCGGGACTGTTGCTGGAGAGCGGCCGCCCCTTCACCGCCTTTGCGGGCCACAAGGGCGAGGACCTCATCGTCCTTGCCGGCGGCAATGTCGCCTCGGTGACGATTGCCGGTGTGCGCGGAATAAACGGTGCGCGCGAGGCGCTGGTCCTCTTCCGGCGGGCGGACGGGTCGATTGTTGCGCCCGCACCCTCGGAAGTTTCTGTCTTCAACACATCCTTCAAACGCCTGACGTTTTCCTATGACTGGGCGGCGATCCCGGATGGAACGCCGCTGCCCGTCAATCTGCTGCTTGATGTCTCGGGCTCGATGGCGGGGGCGCTCGATCCGGTGATGGTCTCCTTGCGGACGTTTATGGCCGCGCTGCCCGCGTTCGCGCGCTGCCGGGTGCTGGTCTTTAACGAGCGCGTGCAGGAGCTGACCGATCCGGCGCGGCCAACCCCATGCGCGCAAGCGGCTTCCGTTCTCGGCAAGGTTCCGGCGCCTTCGGGCGGAACCGCGCTCTTCGAGGCGCTGCGGATCAGTTTCGAGACCAACCGCAGCGCGGTCTATTCCTGGGAGACCGGGATGCCCAACATCACGCTGGTCATTACCGACGGGATCGACTCCGGGATCACGGACGAATACGGCGCAAAGGTCGCCACCCTCATCGCGAGCGGCCAGAAGATCGCCAATGACAACAAGCTCTTCGTCTTCTGGGCGGGAAACGCGGCGCCCGCCGTGCTCGCGCCGGTAGCCGATCTGCAAGTCTCGGCAGGCGCGGATTTACAAGGCGAACTCGACCGCTTCCTGCGCGCCTTCGGGGTTTCGCTCTCGGGCCTGCAAATCCTCAGGATCGAGGGGCGCTAGGACGATGCGCGCCCGGCAACGTCAAGCGATTGTCCCTGCGCTGATCCTCGCGCTCGCGCTGCTGTGGCTCGGCGCCTGGATCGCGCAGTATCCCGATTGGCGTCTGTGGGGTCTGGCGGTCATGGGGCTGGCGCTCTTTTTATTGGGCAAGACGCTGCTCGCACTCTCCCTGCAAGGGCTGGAGACCGCCAACCAGATCAATCTGTTGCATGAGAGCCGGATCGTCTCAGGCGGCTACGGCGAGGCGCGGCTCGCCACGCTCAAGGACCGTTTCGTGCAGAAGATGAGCGAGGCCAGGCGCGGCCTTTTCATCGGAATGCTGGAAGGACGCAAGCTCTTCTACGATCCCTTCCAGTCCGGCAACGGCCACATGCTGGCCTACGCCCCGGCCCGCACAGGGAAGACAACGTCGCTCGTCGTCCCGGCGCTGTTGCACTGGACTTCGGGCAGCGTCATCGTCACCGATGTCAAAGGCGAGCTGACCGCGCTCACCGCCCCGTGGCGAAAGAAGGACGGGCAGCGCGTCCTGATCCTCAATCCCTTCGGGGCGCGTGGCATTCCCGGCCTGCGCTTTAATCCGCTGCGTGTTCTCGTCGAGGATGTGCTCAAGAACAGCGGGCGCGAACTGCACGCGCTCTGCAAGCTGATCGCGCTCCAGCTCGTCTCTGAACGCGGCCACGCCCATGAAGCGGGCGACGGAATCTTCTTCCGCAATGGCGGGCGGCGCCTGATCGTGACCTTCCTTCTCTACCTCGCCGCCCTGGAGCCCGACAAATGCACGCTGCCGGGACTGCGCGCCTGCGTCTGGTCGAGTGAATTCGAAAAGCGCTCGATGGCCTCGGTCATGCAGAACACAGAGATGTTCTCCGGCCTCCTGCGCGAATACGGCAACGCGCTCGCCGACGGGCTGGAGCCGGAATACGCCAAGACGTTCGGCGCGTTCCGCGACAACGCCATGCACGCGCTGGAGCTTTACGAGGCGCATTCGGATTTCGGGCGCTCGCTGATGGAGAGCGATTTCTCGCTTTCCGATGTGCTGGACGGGAAGACGACGCTTTATCTGATCCTGCCGGAATCCAAGCTCGAAACCCACGGCCCGTGGATGGGGCTGATCGTCACCCTGCTTTTGGAGGCCATTGCGGCCTCGCCGACGCTGCATGAGCGCCGCACGAAGCTGCTCTTCATGCTCGAAGAGATGGGCAATCTCGGACGCCTGCCCAATATCGGCAAGGCGCTCTCGCTCCTGCCCGGCAAGGGCGTGCGGTGCTGGATGATCTTCCAGTCCCGCCGCCAGCCCGTGGAGATTTACGGCCCCAATCTCGCGGGTTTGATCGAGGAGCAATCGAGCCTCGTGCAAGCCTGGAGTATCCGCAGCGAACTCGACCGCAAGGCGTGGAGCGCGCGCATCGGCAATGCGACACGAAAAGGACGGAGCGTCTCCCGCGAGGCTGAGAATTTCTTCGCGCCGTGGCGCCTGTCGGTGAATGAGCGCGGCTTTCCGGTCCTCACGCCCGATGAAATCGGGCGTCTGCCCGAAGAGGAGCAACTGATCGCCGTCGCTGGCCAGCCCGTCATCCGGGCCAGGAAGCTTCCTTACTTTAAGGACGCGGTGTGGTCCAGACGCGCCTGCGCCGCGCCCCATCCGAAAATAAATCCGTCCGCGCCCGCGAAAGCGGCCGGTGGAAACGCGGAGAGATCATGAGCGGCATGGGCGAAACCGCTGGCCGGATGAAGGACCGGAACGCGGCGCCCAGAGACGCTTTGCGCCGATTCTCTTTACGGTTCGTTAAGCGCATCCGTGGCACGCTGAAGGAAGAGCGCCATGCGGCGTGACCCCGCAGAACGCAAGGCGCTCCAGCGGTTGAAGACTCGGCCAAAAGAGAGTCACAATCGGGACGGCACGAAGCTGGAAGAGAAGATTGTCGCGCTGGTGAAAGCGCTGGCGCGGCAGGCGGCGGAAGCGGATTTCCGGTTGGAGCGGGAACGGGAGAACGGACGGGTGCAATGAGGGCGCACTGATGAAGGCAATGATGAATACGGCGAAGAGCAGTTCAGGCAAACGCGTCGCGCTCTATGCGCGCTATAGCTCCGATCTGCAAAGCGATCACTCCATCGAGGATCAGGTGCGCCTGTGCAGAGAGTATGCAGAGAAGCAAGGCTGGACGGTCGTGGAATGCACTAGCGACGCCGGATTGTCGGGCGCATCGCTGATGCGGCCCGGCATCCAGGCGCTGATCCGCGATGCACTGGAAGGACAGTTCGACATTGTCCTTGCGGAAGCTCTGGATCGTTTGAGCCGCGATCAGGAAGACATCGCGGGACTCTACAAGCGCTTGCAGTTTGCAGGCGTCTCCATGGTCACGCTCTCCGAGGGTGAAATCTCCACCCTGCATATCGGCCTCAAGGGCACGATGAATGCGATGTTTTTGAAAGACCTTGCGGACAAGACACGCCGCGGCTTGCGTGGGCGCATCGAGCACGGCAAATCCGGCGGCGGCATCGCCTACGGATACAACGTGGTGAAACGCTTCGATGCGCAAGGTCAGGCGCTGCGCGGGGATCGCACGGTCAACCCGGCGCAGGCCGCTGTGGTGGTCCGCATCTTCGAGGACTATGCAAACCGCAACCTCTCGCCCAAGGCGATTGCCGCCCAGCTCAACCGCGAAGGAATCCCGTGTCCGTCAAGCAAAGGGGGCGGCAAGGCATGGGGGCAATCGACGATCAATGGCAACCGCCGGCGCGGCACCGGAATCCTCAATAACGAGTTGTACATCGGACAGCTCGTGTGGAACCGCCAGCGCTTCATCAAGGACCCGGCGACCGGACGGCGGGTGACGCGGCTGAACAACGATGCTGCCGTCATCCGTCAGGAGCTTCCCGACCTGCGGATCGTCCCGCAGGACTTATGGGATGCGGCGAAGGCGCGGCAGAAGGCGCTGGATGCCAAGGCTCCGGGCCTGTGGGCACGGAACCGGCCCCGGTATCTGCTCTCGGGTCTGGTCAAGTGCGGGGTGTGCGGCGGCGGTTACGCCAAGATCAATTCAACCCACTACGGCTGCGCTTCCTCCAAGAACAAGGGCGAGAGCGTCTGCGGGAACCGCAAGACGATGGCGCGGGAGGTTCTGGAGCGCAAAGTCCTTTCCGCCCTCCAGACCCACCTGATGCGGGACGATCTGCTGCAAGTGTTCTGTGAGGAATACACGCGCCACCTCAACCGCCTCCGGGCGGCGCAGGATTCCGCGCTGGCCGAGTCCAGGGCCGAGCGGGAGAAGCTCCAGAAGGCCCGTGCGAACGTCCTGACCGCCATCCGGGAAGGCATCGCCGCCGCCTTGGTCAAGGACGAATTGGAGAGCATCGCGGCCCGGCTGGAGACGCTGGATTCGGTTATTGCGCGGGGCAGCGAACAGGCCAGGCCGCTCCTGCATCCGGCGATGGCCCGGCGCTACCGGGCGGAAGTGGCGGGCTTGCGGGAGGCGCTGGCTTCCTCAAACTCCGGGGCCGGTGCCTCAAAATCGGGACACGGCGGCGAACCGGCGGAGCATGTGCGGGGGCTGATCGAGAAAATCGTCCTCACGCCCTGGTCTCATTTGGGCAAGTCATGTCCCCTTGGGGGGCGGGACGAATTGAAGATCGACCTTTACGGCGATCTGGCCGGAATCCTCGATCTGGCCGCCGGAGCAGAGGCGGCCAGTAAGGATCGGCTTTTGTCCGGCCGTATTCAGCAGGCTGTCAATGACAACCGCTTCGGTACGACCAAGACGGCGTTGGTAGCGGGGGCTGGCTGCCAACGCTATCTACCGCTCTTTCAAGCCTTCGATATCGCCGCCGGCCCTGCCGCCCTCGACTCCTTGAGCGCGGTACTGTCCAACTCGGAGGGAGTTCGCGCTTCCAGAGCCGCGCATTGTACGGGTTCGGCCAGCGAAACGGCAACCGCCATTATTTCGGGAAACGGGGGCAGCCATGGCTGAGAAACCCCCGTCTGGCAAGAATCCCGGCAAACACGGCGCGCCTTTCTCGCTGCGGCTCACACAGGAGGAGCGCAAGGCGCTCGACGCGCTCGCCGACGGGATGCCGCTCGGCGCCTGGATAAAGGATGCGTTGATCAATCGCGACATCCGGCCCCGGACGCGGGGGCGCAAACCCGTCAAGGACCGCGAAGCTCTGGCCAAACTCCTGGGCCTGCTCGGTCAGTCCCGCCTTTCCCAGAACATCAACCAGCTCGCCAAGGCCGTCCATACCGGATCGCTGCCGGTCAATGCGGACGTGCACAAGGCGCTGCTCGAAGCCTGCGCGGGAATCCGCGCCATGCGGGATGCGCTCCTCTCTGCCCTGGGTCTCCTTCCCTCGGGAGACAAGGGAAAAGACGGCGGCCCATGATCCTCAAAGGCAACCAGCGCGGCGGCGGGCGGCAGATGGCCGAACATCTGCTCAACGGACTGCAGAACGAGCATGTCACCGTGCATCAGGTCCGGGGGTTTCTGGCGAGCACGGTGCGCGGCGCGCTCGAAGAAGCCTATGCGTTGGCGCAAGGCACGCAGTGCCGGAAATATATGTATTCCCTCTCGCTGAATCCGCCCAAAGACCAGAGCGTCCCGGTTGAAGTCTTCGAGGCGGCGCTCAAGATCATCGAAGACAAGCTCGGCCTGACGGACCAGCCGCGCGTCGTCGTCTTCCATGAAAAGGAAGGGCGGCGCCATGCCCATTGCGTGTGGAGCCGGATCGACGTTGAGGGAATGAAGGCGGTCAACATCTATAACGACTGGCCGAAACTCCAGGCGGTCTCCCGCCAGCTTTTCATCGAACACGGCTGGCAGATGCCCAAGGGCTTGCTGAACCCGGAGTACGGCAATCCCCTGAACTTCACCCGGCACGAATGGCAGCAGGCCGCGCGCACCGGGCGCAGCGCCAGCGCGATCAAAGCCTGCTTGCAGGAGTGCTGGGCCGTCGCCGACGGAAAGGAGGCGTTTGAGAGCGTGCTGGGTGAGCGCGGCTTCTTCCTCGCGCAAGGCGACCGGCGGGGGTTCGTCGCCGTCGATGTTTACGGGGAAGTCTTTTCCCTGAGCAAGCAGCTCGGGATCAAGGCCAACGCGTTGGAGAAACGCCTCGGCAAGCACACGGCGCTGCCGACGGTCGAAGACACGAAGGAAAAGATCGGCGCGACCGTGCGCGGCCTCTTCGAAAAGTACCGCGCGGAGCTACAAAAGACGCACGAACAGGAATTGCGCCCGCTGCTGCGGATCAAGAAGACCATGACCGAACAGCACCGCAAGGACCGGGCGGCGCAGAAGGCATATCAGGAGAAACGCTGGAACGAGGAGCAGAAAGTGCGCGCCTCACGTATCCGCAAGGGCTTCAAGGGTCTCTGGGACAAACTCACTTTCAAGTACTGGACCATCCGCAAAGAGAATGAGAAGGACGCATGGACCTGCCACGTCCGCGACCGTGAGGAACGGCAGGAATTAATCGAGGTGCAACTTGATCGGCGCCAGAACCTTCAGATGCAGTTTTCCGGGATGCGCCAGCGGCACGAACAGGAGATGCAGAAACTCACAGCCGACATGGTGCGGATCGCAACGCCGGAGGCCGAGCGCAATGCAACGCCCGAAGTTTTCCGAGGCAAAGTGAAAGAGGCCAATCTGGGAATCGCAATCCCTACATCGCCCTCAGTGCCGCGCGGCCGGGGAAAGACCAAAATACCGGAAGCCGATCCCGATCTCTAGGCCGCAATCAGGTTTCCGTTCGCCAGAAGCGTATCGGCATCAAGGCCACTAACACCTGTGATGCTGGCAATGGTGACCGCACTGTAGGTCGTTCCGGTTCCATCGCGGTCCACGGCAAAGTCGGTATTGGCTCCGGCGGTCGTGAAGGTCACGAAATCATCAATCGCACTCTGCCCTGCCGTGTAGCCGATCAGGAGGTCAGCGATGTTGAGTTTGTCCCCCTGCGCCGTCGAGAAATCAGCAACCGTGTCCTGCGCCGTGAACGCTGAGGCCGCTTCAAAGACAAACATATCGGCATCCGCCTCGCCGTACAACGTATCCGTGCCCAGACCGCCCTTGAGCGTGTCATTGGCCGCACCGCCGCGCAGTGTGTCGTTCCCGGCCCCTCCGGTCAGGATATTGACCCCCGTATTGCCCGTCAGCGTGTCGTTGAAGCCCGAGCCTGTCAGGTTCTCGGTGTTGGTGATGGTGTCCGATCCGGCCCCGACCGTATTTTGGGCGGTCGTGAGGGCCAGACTGACCGTCACCGCCGCTGTTGCCGAGCCATAGCTCACTGTGTCTGTGCCGGTGTTGCCGTTCAGCGCATCGTTACCTGCACCGCCATCCAGAATGTCATCGCCCAAACCGCCGTCCAGCGTATTCGCCGCAGAATTTCCCGTAAGAACATCCGCGAAAGCTGATCCGGTGATCTTCTCGAAGTTCGAGATCGTATCCGTCCCCGCGCCGCCCGTGTTCTGTGCGGTTGTGAGAGCCAGACTGATGGTAATGCCGGAGGTCGCGCTTGCATACAATAGTGTGTCTGAGCCAGACCCCGCATTCATCGTGTCATCCCCGGCGCCACCTTCTATCGTGTTATCCGTCGAGCTTCCGGTCAGGGTATCGTTGAACGCCGAGCCGCGCAGATGCTCCATGGCTGTGAGCGTATCTGTACCTGCGCCGAGCGTATTCTGGGCTGTGGTGAGGGCAAGGCTCACCGTGACGGCGGCGGTGGCATTCTCGTAGGAGGCCGTATCCGTTCCCGTGCTGCCGTTGATGGCGTCATTGCCTGCGCCGCCCTCGATCACGTTATTGCCGGTATTGCCCGTCAGCGTATCGTTGAAGGCCGAGCCCGTCAGATTCTCGAAGTTGGAGACCGTATCGGAGCCTGCGCCCACAGTGTTCTGGGCGGTGGTCGTGGCCAGATTGACCGTCACCGCAGAAGCCGCCGAGACATAGCTCAGCGTATCGGTTCCGGCCGCGCCATTGAGCGTATCGTTACCAGCCCCACCCTCAATGACGTTACTGCCAGAGCTTCCGGTCAGCGTATCGTTGAAGGCCGAGCCTTTCACGTTCTCGATACTGACCAGCGTATCGGTTCCTGCACCCACCGTGTTTTGGGCCGTTGCCGTGGCCAGATTGACCGTTACCGCAGCGCTCGCGTTGGCGTAGCTGGCCGTATCACTGCCATTGCCGCCATCGAGGGTATCATTCCCGGCCAAGCCTTCCAGAACATCGTTCCCGTCACTGCCTGTCAGGGTATTGGCGTTGGCGTCGCCCGTCAGAACGTCATTGAAAGCCGATCCGGTGAGATTTTCGGTATTGGTGATGGTGTCCGTTCCGGCACCGATTGTATTTTGAGCTGAACTGAGGGCCAACGAAACGGTCACGCCTGCTGTTGCGCTCGAATAAGATGCAGTATCTGTTCCCGCTTCACCATTAAGAAAGTCATTGCCGTCGTCTCCATAGAGAAGATCGTTACCGTTACCTCCAAGCAGACTGTCGTTACCCCCGAGTCCGATCAAGGTATTATTGTCGGCCAGTCCTGTGATCGTGTTGGCGGACGATGTTCCCTTGAGGGTGAGGTTGTTGACCAGATCAAGGGTTGAATTATCCGCGAGTCTTAATGTCTCAACGGCATAGCCAGTATTCGTGCCGAGGATCAAATCTCTTAATTGATCGCGCAGCAAAACCTTCTCGGTTCCGACATAGACATATAGATCATAGGTGCCGGAGCGTTCAAAGCGGACATCGTTGGCGGTAATCCCAGAGCCGAGAATAAGTTCATCGGCTGAGCCTCCCGTTTCGGTGATGTCATCATTTCCTTCGCCGGTTGACCAGAGATACTTGTCGTTGCCCAAGCCACCTAAAAGGCTGTCGGCTCCTCCAAGCCCGATCAGCGTGTTGTCGTCTGCGAGGCCGTACATCGTATTAACCGACGACGTTCCCTTAAGCGTCAGATTGTGAACGAGGTCCAGCGTCGAGTTGTCGGCGAAACGAAGTGTTTCAACCGCATAGCCATCGCCAGTGCTCAGGATCAAATCTCGAAGTTGCTGGTCTATGCGTATCCTTTCGCTGCCGATATAGACATCAAGGTCGTAAGTACCGTAGCGTTCCAGCCTCACATCATTCGCGGTAATGCCGGCTCCCAAGACGATTTCGTCTGTTCCGTCATCCTCGAAAATCTTGTCATTGCCATGTCCGACTGACCACAAATATTTGTCATTGCCGGCCCGCCCGATCAATTCGTCATTGCCGGCCAACCCCTGGAGCGAGTCATCGCTGCTGTATCCGTAGATCGTGTTTACTGAGGCCGTACCAGAGAAGGTGAGGTTGTTCAGGAGGCTGATTTCCGTCCCGTCCTCGAAAACAGCCTTTTCGATCTGGTACTGAGTGCCGTTGCCGTAAAGGTAGTGATGGAACTGATCGTCAATAGTAATTGTCGCCGCGCCAACATGGATTTTCAGATCAGAACTGGATGACTCAAACCATAAGTCCTCGACCGATATACCTTCCGCGAACAGCACCTTGTCGAACCCGCCTGCTTCGGAGAGCACATCATTCCCGTCGCCTGTGCTCCATATGAAGCCATCGTTGACAGTCGTTCCGTAAAAATTGTTGGCGGTATTTGCTTCGTTGAATACCAGATTATCGAGGTGGCTTTCACCTTCTACAAAACCCGTCAGGTTGTTGTACACAACGACATCGCCGATGTAAACACGCGCATCGAGTTGTGTAAGAAGGTCGATACTCGCATCATCAAATACCATCTCAAATGCTTGATTAAGAAAAGACGCCGCATAAGCGTTTGGGTTTGAGGAATTGATTGCCAGTTGATAGAAGTCTTCTCCAAGATACTCTTCTAAGAACTCCAGTACGCGTGCATCTATGTCTGTTCCTCTGCTAGTCGGATCTACACCATCGACACCCGCCCAGCGGAAAAGAATGTCCTTGATGCGATCACCTAGATTAAAGCTGGTGTTTAGCAGCTCACCGGCCTCTACCTGCCCAAGCTCCAACACCATGTCATAAAGCTCTACATCCTGACTCGTTCGAAAGAACAAATCTGGAATCTCTCCATAGCCACGCAGTGACGGAAGGTAGAGAGCCTCATCCACTACTTCTTGATCTCCGATATAGACAGTATTGACGTTATCCACATCGAACCACACATCAACTATGGCCCGCGTGTTACCATTGATAACGAACGAGCTTTCAAGTTTGACCTCGCTGCCATTCAGCGAGTAGTTGACAGAGCTAGCTGCCAGGGCGATGGAAGTGATCCCAAGATTGTTCAATGTGTGCAGTTCTCCGCTATCGCTGTAGCCGTCGTTATCTGAGTCGATCCAGACAAGCAAATCGGCGAACTGACTATCCGCACTCGTAATGTAGCCGTCTGTGTTCGAATCGTATCCGGCTAAAGCTGCGAAGCCGTTTAGACTGCCGGTTTGATCTCCGAAGAGTTCGGAGTGATTGTTGATGATCCCATCGCTGTTAACGTCAATGGCTAACAAACCATCCCCTCCCTTGACCCACGCCGTAGCTTCCGCAAAACCATCCACATCAACGTCCCAATACACCGATTCAGGGCCGTTGAGACTCGACATTTCAATGCCGTCGCCGTCAATATCCAGCACAAGCGGTGTCGGAGCAGCCTTGGCAGACCCGTAATTACTCGTTACGGCAGGAAGTTCAACGCCGCGATCCTGCGGCTTCGCTGGCTCAAGCGGGACGAGAACAGCCGTGCCTGGATCATCTGGATCAAATGCCGGCAGATCAAGAAGTCCATTCTCGTCTAAAGGAAAGAGGTCGTCTCCGTATTCTTCGTTCAGCATTTGAAAGAAGTCTTCTCTAACCAGATCAAGGTTCGGCTCTCCTGATAGCATTAGGTTTTCTGGTATTCCTAGCGCGATTTCGTAAGAAGATTCAATATGAAAGAGAATGTCGTACGGCAAAACAGATCCGCCCAGAACGTAATACATGACTATGGCGCCAGATATCATGTCCTTGACATCCTGCGGGTACTTATCGTTGTTCTGAACGGAGGCGATGTCGTTTGCTATACCTGATAGCTCAATCAGCGCAGAGTATTTTGAGAGGCTGTCGTTGCCAGTCGCACTCAAAACGTTTGTAAGCGCGGCGCCAGCAAAATATGTGTTCTCGTCGAAATTGCTCATTTCTTTGTTCTTTCTATGGGTAGGTTTCCTTTTACGCAGCTAACGAATGTATTGCTTCATGTAAACAGACGCTTTGTCAGTAGCCGCTGCCTTCTCGTCTGGTGTCATGTTCGCCAGCTTTGCATCTATGGCGGCCTTGGAACTTTCGATTAGCTTTTGCTCGAACTCCGTCTTTGGAACTTGGTGTACAGCTACGTATGCCCACGCATACGATTCAACAACGCTCTTACCGACACCTTCACCATTCCCGTAGATTGTTCCCAACATCGTCTGAGCACGGATGTCTCCCTGCTCCGCAGCTTTCCGAAACAGGGCTACCGACTTCTCGTGGTCTTTCGGGACAAAAGTTCCGCTGTGATAGAACGCTCCGGTTATGGATTGCGCTAGCGGGTAGCCGGCTCCCGCGGCCAAAATGCACGACTCGGCTTGTTCATCGTCTATCTGTGGGTCATCTGTGCAAACTGAAAACTGTTGTTCGAGGTACGCCTTCGCTGATTCAAGACTTCCATTGGCGGCGTTGGCGTACAATTCTCCGGCTTTCAGCAAGTCCTTTTGGACGCCGGTTCCCTGCACGTATGCGTTACCAAGTGCTAGGAATGCTTCGGGCAAATTGTTGTCCGCCGCTTGTTGAAAGTGGCGGAGGGCACGTTCGTCATCCTGTTTTGCGCCGTCACCTGTTAGGTAAATGTTCCCGGCGTAGAAATGTCCATATGCGTCTCCATTTGTGGCGGCAGACTCATACCACTTCAGCGCCTGACTCTTGTCAGTCTTCGTTCCCCATCCGTTGAAGTACATGATGCCGATAAAGCGAGCTGCTTGGCGCCGCTCGGTCTTGAAGGACTCGCCGTTGATTGCAGGAGACTTAGCAGTCGCAAGAAAGAGATCAAACGCTCTTTTGTAGTCCCGATCCACGTCGCGCCCCTCGTAATACAAGAGAGCAAGGTTATGCAGCGTGGTCGGATCGCCTTGTTCGCTTGCCTTCTGATACCAATGACGAGCTTTGTCGGCGTCCTTCGGTATCCCAGAGCCGTTGAAATACAGACGCCCTAAGTCTATTTGGGCATTGCCAAAGCCCGCCATCGCAGCTTTCTCAAGCCATGCGAATGCCTTGCTGTGATCTTTTGTAACGACTAAGCCTTTCTGATATTCAAGCGCGAGCAGGTGCATTGCCTTTACGTTCCCGCTGGACGCTCTTGCTTCGAGATTCGTGATGAACTTGTCCCGATCCGTGAGGTGTGATCGCAGTAGCGGAGCGGCGAGAACAAATACAACGCTGCATAACGCAAGAAGCAGTATCGTTACAATGAGAGTGTTTCCACCATACTTCATGACAAGTCTTTCAGTATTTGTCCTTCTGAGTAATACAAGCCTTAGAGGCGTAACAAGATTCGCGATTGCGAGTCAAACAAAACCTTTCGTTCTCGCAAGTTATAGTTGCCATTAGTGCAGCAAATTCATTTCACTCTTCCTTTGTCCTTTCGTCCTCATTACACCGTTCTTACCTCTGGTGGCGGAGTCCAGAATCTAGAGCCTTCAGTGCCGCAGTTCGTGCGGCGTTCTCCGTCATTTCGTTCACCTGCCTCTCATTTCCCGATCCTCCTTAGCGTTTTCATAAGACCTAACGAACCCATCCGACCTTTCACCCGATGATTCTCTGTGTGTCCGGGCATGAAAGGCTCGGAATGGTCCGGGCCTCCTGAACCCTCAAGGAGGACACTATGAAACTCACCACACGCTTCGAACTGGCTTCGAAATCCACCAGCGAACTGCGCGCGCTGTACCGCGACATCTTCAATGCGCTCGCGCACTTCGAGCAGCCGCATGAACGGCGCAACGCCATCGCCTCGATGCAAAACATCCGCGCGGAACTCTCTGACCGCGCCCCCGGCTTCTGAGGCTTGTGCTTCTGATCCGCCGCTTGCCAAAAAAACGCTCCCTTCCTCCGCTCAAGAGGAAGGGAGCGTCTTGTCGGTTGCTTACGCCGCGTCCTCCAGCCGCGCGGTCTGCAATCCGTACAGGAAATCTACGGCGCGCTGCGCGTGGGCAGCGGCCTGGAAGATTGCCCGCTTGTCATCGGAGAGAACCTTCAGCCAGTGGCCGATATAGTCCGCATGGTCCGCCCGCGCTTCCGGCGTGAGTCCGAGCGTTCCGCAGAGGAACGCCGCGCCAAGTTCGGCCACCAGCTCCTCGCGCGCATAGCCCTCATCCCCGAAGGACTTGCGTCCGAAGTCGCGGTCCAGGCGGGTCTTGTGCTTGGTCCAGTGGACCAGCTCGTGGCCTTTGGTGGCCGCGTAGCTTTCGGCGTCGCGGAAGGCTTCCGGATGCGGAAGCTGGATCACATCGGGTCCGGGCGCGTAGTACGCCATGTTGCCGCCATGCCGGAAGATGGCCCCGGTCGCCGCGAAGAAGGTCTCCGCGCTCTCAATGAGTTGCATCTTTTCGCCCGTCGGCGCGGGCGTGTCGGTGTAGCCTTCCGGCAGCCCGTCGATCTGCGCGACGTTGAAGACGGTGTAGCCCTTCATGAAAGGGATTTCCCGCTCGACATCCTGGCCGTTCTCATCGGCCTCGGTGGTCTTGAAGCGGTCGGCATAGACGACAAGCGATCCGTGCTCGCCCTTGCGGACATGGCCGCCGAGTTCGATGGCCTGCTTGAAGGTCATCCACTTGCTGGCGGTATAGCCCTTGTCCATGGCCTCGCCCCAGAGCAGCAGGATGTTGATGCCGCGGTAGGGCGTCCCGCAATGGCGCAGCGGCAGCGTGATCCGTCCGGCGGCGTGCTCTCCGCTCCACGGCTTGAGCCACGGGCGGATGCCCGCTTCGAGGTCAGCGATGATTTTCGCGGTGACGCGGCTATACACGTCCGCGCGGTTAGTGTTGGAAAAGCTCTTGATGGATGTTTTCGATTTGGTCATGGGACTCTCCTTGCAGGCGGAATTGCCTGGTGAGGTCCCCGGTCACGGCGCAGCGCAAGCCGTCAGGACTCGCGGAACGCGACGCGGCGAGTAGAGAAGCGACGGCAGTCGCTGAGCAACGGAGCGTCTTGACGGCGAGAACGACGTGATAAAATGAAAAACACAGGCAAGCCCCCTCCAACTCTTTCTTGGTCTTCGAGCGCGGATGCGCGCGAGGTCTGCGGCCTATTCGCAGGGCAGGACAAAAGAAAGACGCCGCGCGGCGTCTTCCCTGAAGAGTTTCTTGCGCTGTTACGCCGCCACCCCGTCATGGTCGGTCAGGACCATGCCGTCGGTGACGCTGACAAAGAGCGGCGTCATCGTGAAGCGTTCGCCCTCCTGCGTGACCGCAACGATGCAGCTTGCGGGCGCGCCGTTGACGAAGCAGGAGAACAAGGCGAAGTTCTCAAAGCGGCCCGAAGTCAGGGCTTCGAATGCATCCTTATGAGCGGGTGTGATGTTGGTCGTCCTATTCGTTTTCATGGCGGCCTCCCTCACGCCTGGATGCAGCCGTGAAGACGGGCCTCGTCGGCGTAGGCCGAAAGCGTCTTGTCGCCCGTGAAGTGCAGATCGCGTTCGACCGGAAGGCCGAGACGCCCGCGCAGCGATGCGATCTCCGAGAGCCGGACGCTGCCCATCTCCGGCGATCCGAAGCCGAGATCGCACAGGCCGAAGGCGATGTCGTTGTCCTCGGGATCGAGTTCGCTCAGCAGCCAGGTGCAGGCGGCGTCCGGCGTAAAGAGCTTGACGACAGGCGTGTGGTCGATCGTATCCAGCCCCTCGATCTGGCGCTGCGCGTTGATCGCGCCGTTCTTGAGCAGACGGCCGTGCTGGTCTTTGGTGAGAAGTTTCATTTTGAAGTCTCCTTTGGTTTGCGGTTTTGATGCGAACCACAGGAGCCGTGCGGACAAGGCGGCAGCGCACCCGCAGCCCTTGCGAAGGGGGAACGGGCAACACGGGACCCCGGACTCTTGATCCGGGGGAATGGAGCGGGCGGGCCGTTGCGCCGACGCCGCGCACGGCTACAACGGGGAGCCTTAAAGAAAACCGCAGGAAAGGAGACGGAAGGAAACTGCGCCGTACGATCCGCACGGCAGATGCGAATAAGACGGGATCAGAACAGCACGAACACGTCCGGCAGCTCGGCCCCGCCGGACGCGAGAAGGTTACGGAGCGTTAGGCCGCTTCGCGGATGCCGCCCTCTTCATCTAAAGCTTCTGGGTCGAAAGCATCCTCATCGAAGGCATCGTCGCCGCATGAGTCATCGCCTTCATCATCGGCGCTTTCACCAGCGGCTTCGGCTTCGGTATCGAACGGCTCTTGGGCGTCCTGCATGGCATCGGGATCGACCGCCGGAAAGAGCATGACCTCCGGCAACCAAGCACGGGCCTTCTCCTGCGCGGGGCTTGGAGCGGCGGCGCTCTGCGCGGCCACGAAGAACTGCGTGAGGCCGCTGACCAACTCGGATTTCTTATAACTGCCCAGACAAGACCGCCCCTCGCTGAAACCGCATTCCTTCGCAACGACGAGAAGCTGCTCACGGCTGCGCTTCTCGAAAAAGCTCCGGTCGGGACGCCAGTGGGTCCGCATGGCGATCTTCAAGTCCTGCGCGATGACATTAAACAGGCTGTCCTTGGTATCGAAGCGCTCGCAATCCTTCTGCCCGAACGAAAGCGCGGTCAGCAGCGTCTGGAACTGATCGAGATCGTGATCGGAGAAACCCTTGATGGCCTGATAGAGGGCAACCGGATCGAAACGCTCCGGGGGAAAGACGGACCACACATCCGCATCGGCGGCGGGGGCAAGGCCGAGTTTTCCGGCGAACTGCCGCGCCTGTGTCTCAAGAACGCGGTATGCGCCTTGCGGATCGTCCGCCCGTGCCAGAGCAGCGATGCAGGAATGCGGCTCCAGCGCCATGAAGGACCGGATGGCCGCGATGTCTTTGACAATCCGGGGGGAGGCCAGCAGAACTTCCTGCACGGCGATGCTCTTGTGGTGGGCCAGCATCCGGCGCAGCGGGACGGTATAAGCGGCTTTCGGTTTGCGCGGCGCGAGGGGATTATCGGCGAGGCGCTTGGCTGTGGATGACTTGACGGTCCGCTTGACCAGCCCTTCGCGGATTTCCACCGACCCACGCGGCGAGAGATTAATGAGTACGCCGCCGCTTTTTCCCTCCGGCGCGGCCTCATATTGCCAGTCGGGGATGCGCCATTCCTGCGTGACTTCAACCCAAGGAGCACTGGCGCGGTGATGGTCGGCCAAAGCCTTCACAGCCTCCTGCTGCAAGAGGATGAACTGCTCCCCGTCATCGAAGTAGCTGGACTCGCCCTCGGCAAAGAGATCGGTCGTGATTGTCCCTGTGTAACGTTCAACGGGAAAGAGCGCCTCCGCCACGCAGGGGCGGTCATTGAGCAGAGACTCTTTTATATCGTCCGCATCGAGGCTCCGGCCCCGTGCGATGCCCTCAAGGAGTCCGCGCTGGTCCTCATCGCTGCCGAGCGTCAGGGCTTCGGCCTGCGCCAGAGAAAGACGCTTGGCTTCAAGCGCCGCTTTTGCTTCCTTGCACAATCCATTCAGCGCGAGGCGGCGCTTGATGGTGGTGGCGGAAAGCCCCGTCTGTGCGACGAGGTCATCGAGCGCTTCCCCGTCCTTCACCAGCTTGGTGAGGGCGGCGGTCTGCTCCAACGGCGCGAGATCGGCGCGTTGCAAATTCTCGACGGTGGAGAGCCGCAAGGAATCCTCTTTTGAGAGCGCGGTGCGGACTTCGACCGGAACGGTGAACCCGTCCGGCAACTGCCCGCGTTCTTCGAGAAGTTTGAGGGCGCGGAAACGGCGTTCGCCGCTGACGATGGCAAAGCTCTTGCCGCGTGAGGGCCGCACGACCAGATTGTGCAAAAGCCCATCGGTGCGGATGCTGGCGGCCAACCCTTCGAGGGCGGCGGCATCGAACAGCTTGCGCGGGTTGGCCTTACAGGGAACGAGTTGAGAAAGAGTTACGGTTTGAATAGTCATGACAAAGTCCTTTCCGTCATGGGTGTTGAGTGCGCGGACCGCGACCATCGCGGCCCTTGTCCCCTCAAAACACAAAAACTGAAAAGAGGGTTGCGCCTGCAACCCTGCCCTTTGGCGAAAACGGGGTGTGCAAACGGAACGGAAAATCGACGGCGGGCGCAAGGCATCGCCTGAGCCTCGGGAACCGTCTATTTTCCGTGAAGTGCGCCGAGGGGCTGGACCCTAAGGAAGGAAGACCTTAGTAGCCGATCACCGCAGCAGGAGGTGAACTTTTCTGCGCTGTCGGCAGAGGCTCAGAAGGGAATGTCGTCGTCGAAATCGTTCGATGCCGTATTCGCACCGCCCGGTGGAGACGCGCTTGGCGTCGGCGCAACGGCCTGAGGTGGTGATGGGAGTGGTGATGGGGTCGGCGGGTTCAAGCCCCACGCACTGACCACTTCATCCAGCGGGAAGGGAGTCGTCTCCGTCCGCCATTCATGATAGGGCGCTGCCGTCTGGCTGTAGGGACCAGGTTGCGGCCTGTCGAACTGCACGCGGGCCGGAACGTGGAACGCGCTCCCGAACACGATGGCTTCGCCTGCGGCCAGGATGGTGACCTGATCGAGAAGACGGCGGGCCTGCATCGGAATGATCCGCTTGAAGTGGTCGATGTCATCCGGGTTTTGCAGCCGGTGCGAAATAAAGTTCGCACACTGGCTGATGATGGTCTGGCTGATCTCGCTGGGACGCTGACTGGCGATAATGAGCGATAGCCCGAACTTGCGGCCTTCTTTCGCGATGCGCTCGAAGGCCAGCCGGGACAGGGTTTGCCCCCGCTGTTCATCGGTGCGCGGCGGCCGTGCGTAGTTATGCGCTTCCTCCAGCACAAGCACCCAGGGATGTTTGTATCTGCGGGCGGCCGGCAGGTTCTCGCGTGTTTCCAGAAGCACGCGGCCGATGACGGTGCACGCATAGGGCAAGACTTCATGGCTGAGCATCGACAAGTCAATGATGGAAACGCGTGGACCTTCCCGCTTACCCAGGCCGAAGCGCCCCATCCACTCTTTCAGGGATGCGAAGGCCGTATCGGTGGATTCGTAGTTGAGAAACGACTGCCAGCGCGGATCGTCGAGCCGCGTCTTGAGGCGCAGCTTGAGCGTGGTCAGGTGTCCTTCAATGCGCGTCACTTCTTCGGCGGGCGTTGCGGCGTCCAACAAGGTCGGATCAATCAGCCATTTCTTGGGGACATGAAGAGGACTGTCCGCCGTGGTCGCGCTCAGGTGCGCCACGTCCAGGTCTTGCGCGATCAAGCTCTTGAGACTAGCGATGACGCTCTCCGCCGCAGCCCTGATTTGTGCTTCGTTTGCCGGAGACTCCCAATCAATGTTGTTATTGCCGACCGCGTTTTCCTGTGCGCTATAGGGAGCAAGTTCCTTCTCAAGATCGGCAAGCCCGCTGACCTGCCTCTGGCCCGCATAATCTTTAAGTATCCGGAGTTGCCGAAGACAGGTCTTCTTGTAGGGTTTGCTTGGCGCATCCAGAGTTTGCAAAATGTTGGTGGCTTTCGTGACCGCATGGCGCAAAAGGTTTGTTCCCCCGTCCGCCACGTTGGCATTGCCGGCTTTGGCAATCGCCCACCAGTCTTTCAGAACGGGTTCTTGTGTTTGCTCCGCCGCGCTGAGCCACGCGCATATTTCCGCAGCGTTGAGAAACCAGAGGGGAACGCCGAACTCCCGGCCATTGAGATAGATATGGTCAGGATGGCGTTCCAGACTCGGGTTTTCAGTGCCGAAGGCGCGGCCATATTCCCCGTTGATATCGAGGATGAAGACGTGCGGTTCGTTTCCGGCCTCGCCGAGCGCGGCCATCGCCTTTTGAACGAGGCTCGATACGGAGTAGGATTTTCCCGAACCCGTATTGCCGACGATGGCCAGAGGCCGCGAGAACAGATCGTTGTAAGACGCCTTGACGACGTTGTTTGGCTGTCCGGTCGGGCAACCGATTCGCAGCTCGCAGTCAAAATCGTCCTTATCGTAACCGTCCGGCCTGTTGCGGCTCGGCGGTGTCTCGAAGACAGCTTTCAGAATCTCGGGTGCGCCGATCTCGGCGGCCGCATCCAGTGTCGGCAGAACGGTGATGCCCGGAGAGAACAGCCCCCGCCCATCCAAGACTTCGATGGAGCCGAGCAACTGCACGTGCGCCACGCGCCGGGGTTTCATCAGCTCCAGGGTCAACTCGTCGCCCGTTCCCGGATCGAAACTCTCACGGGATTCGAGGTCGGTGATGATCCCGATGACGAGCTGCCCCGCGCCGATGGAAAAGGTCAGATACGAATTGATCGCGATGGCTTTGTGAACGCCATCGAGAGTGGCGCGCGACGCCGATTTTGTATCCGGCAGGACTTCAACCTTGACCCGGAATCCCTGGACGGCAACGATGTGACCGATGATTCGCGGATTCTCCATGCTCACGGCCCAGGATCATCGTTCGCGTCTGTTCGTCCGGCGGCGATCTGCTTTTCGAAGCGCCGCAAGCGCAGGAAGTCTTCAAGCCACTGAACATCCGGCATCACAGACCGCGCAAAATCATCGAACGTCGCGTGCGTGAACTTGGCCGCCGTGAACGCCGCGTCCGTCGGTGTCAGCACGAAGGCGCGTTTCCCAAGGTCTTTGTAGCGCCGGACGCGCTCGATGGTCGCACTCTTGGGATCGGGTTCGACCACCAGCATCACAAGGGACGGGTTCATCAGCGCCGTCTCTATGATCCGCGTGACATGGTCATCGCCAAACCCGTATCCAAGAACGAGCAAGAACGTCTGCGGCGCGCCCAGCCTGATCTGGAAGGAGCGGAACAGATGTGCAAACGGCATGGAGAGCGTCTGCGCGAATTTGTTGGCCGTCGGCAGGATGCCGACCGATGGAAGACTCTTTGCCAACGCGTCGAGCCTGGCGGCGCGCGCGACGCAATCCAAAGAACGGTAGTCCGTGAACGGCTGGAGGTCGGGATGCCGCGCCCGCAGTTCATCACCGCGAACCTGCCAGTGAATGGAGCCGTGCAGCTTGTAGAGATGGACGAACTTGTCGAACCGCCGGACGCGGCCTTCCGCGACCTCGCCGGGGTAGTAGATGTCGAGGCCGTAGACGGACGGATCGAAACGCGCATCGGCGCGCCCGGTGAATCCATCGAAATACTGGATGCCCAGCAATTCCAGCGCCTGCTCGAACAGCGTGTCGTAGTTGAGGGTAAACAGATGGGCGCGGCCAAGGTTGCTGTCGCGCGCGACCAGCTTCGCAAGGAAGGATAGATGCGGCGCGATCTGCGAAGAGCCGGAGGCCGGCGCATCGGGCAGCGAGAGCGCGCATTCGGCAAAGATCGACTGCCCGGCGCGCTGCACAAGCCACGCGAGATCGGCTTGCGTCGGATTGATGGAGCCTTTCCACTGCACCCCGCTGAACGGCGATGCCGGAGCCGTTGCCAGATGACTCGCGTTAACGAGAAAGGAGAGCCAATCTTCAAAACCTGACTTCCGCGATTCCGCCTTCCGGCCTTCGATGATCTTAAGGACATGATCCTTGACGACCCCATCAGGAACGCTGGTCGTTTCCTTGACTGTATCGAGCACGGCGTTTTCAAGGTTCGCCATGATCTTGCCGCCGCTGGTGACGGACGTGCCAGCCCCGCTGAGAACCACAAGGTTCTCCATGCGGAGCCACTCCGCAATCAAAGCTTGCAGACGATGCTTGGCGTCCTTGGCATTCTGAGCGTTAAGGAGATCGCTGACCTCTCCGCTATCGGACGGTCCTATGAGCCGATACGGTGTCGGCGCTTCCTTCGGTGTATCGGTCATCGCATCGGACCCCATTGTCCAGTCAGTACACAGCGGTACGGCCCTTCGTCAACTTTGAATTGTTTGAACGGATTTTCATAAGGCGTTAGCCGGGATGGCGCATGACCATCTACTTGCTCTCTTCATAAGGGCCGAGAAAGCGCTCGCCGTTGAAGTGGATCAGATGGCTGGGCGCATCAGCGCACCAGACTTCCGTTTCCCATGAGATTTCGCCCAGGTAACGCCCCATGATCCCGCGATCCGGGAATGCGGTAACGTACACAAGGCCGGGCTTTGCGCCTTTGAAAAGCGTGGCCAGTTCGTTGTGGCGTTTGGAATCGACCGGGCCGTGGCTGGTGACGGATTCGACGAGAAGCAGCCAGTCCTTCTTTCCAAAGTAGAGCACCACGTCCGGCATCTTGCCGTGTCGGTCTACCGTGACGCCGAGCGCGGCGAGCCGCTCTTTCTGGAAGTAGCCCACCTTGTCGCCCGTATCGCCGACATAGATGACCTCGGCTCCGGGCGCGAAGCGCGGGGCGAAGTCGGCGATGATTTTCTTGATGAGTTCGCTGTGCGCACCGGGCGTGAGCGTGATCTCTGTTCCGTCCGCGACCTGCACGGGGATCATCTGCATCTCCCGATGTTTCGCCCACTTGGCAGCGAGCGTTTCCTGCCCTTCAAGGTAAACATCCAGCGTTCCTTTCCAAGCATCGGTCCCGAAAGTCAGGATGACGGCGTAGGCTTCCTCACTGATCTGGTAACAGGCTTTGGGGCTGTTGACGGGCCGCGCCGGGTCGTCGGGGTTGTAGAGCGCGATGCCGGCTTCGACGAACTGGTGCATGGTCTGGCGGCGGAAGGTTTCCCGCGTGTTGGGCGCATATTCGCGGCCAAAATGTTCGCGCGTGAAATCCATGATCGGCGTGATGCCCATGAGCGGACGCTCAAGCACATTCCATGCTCCCTCCGGCCTGAGATTGAGGAGCGCCAGCAACGTCAAGGCTGAGCGCTCATTGCGCTGGCCGCGCGGCATCCCGAGCGCCGTGAGGATTTTGAGGGCGTCGTCGATCTTGGCTTGCGCCCGCAGCGGGTTCTTGTCGTTGGCCATATGGGATAGCTCCCCCTCGATGATGGTGTCGATGTCGTGTTGGGAGAGGGTTGCGCCGTTCGCGTGCTGCCCGATGCGCTCAAGAACCTCCCGGCCCGGATATTTGAGCGACCGGAGATCGGTCGCGTTGACCTGCGTGTGGCCGTTGAACTGCCGGAAGTAGCGGTCCACGAGACTGCCGTTCAGATAAAGAGCAAGGCCCCGCGCCAGGTCGGCGGAAAGCCCGGCCTGCTTGGCATGAAAGACGTTCAGGTGGTTCTCGAATCCGATCAGCTCTCCCGGCAGGTCGGAGCCGTAAACGGACGCGACGATCCGGCGGCGCTCTTCCTTTGAGGTAAAGCGCTTCGTCACAACGAAATGCCCCTTGTTCTCCCAAAGCCATCGGCGGCTGTCGGGCGAGACAGCAATCGCGTTGGGCTTCTTCATCACCTTGGGCCAGACGAGTGCGCGATTCTGGAAATGTGCGGCGTAAAGAAGCGGGACGGTTCCCTTCTCGGGCTGGGCGCGCAGATCATCTTTCAACCGGAAATCCACAACGGGTCCGGTGGATACGTCTATGCCAAGATCGGTCAGCGTGGCCGTGAAATGGGCCATGCGGTCCACGATCCCCTGTTCCAACTCATTGACGGCGATATGGACGAAGCGGTCGGGATCGTTCGTGCGGATGACGCTGCCATACGGAACAGTGCGCTGAGTCATGTCTTCGGCAACGCAAGTTCCGTCGGCATCCCGATGAAAATCCCCGCCGTGGCTCGTGCTGATCGTCACTGTGGACGGCTTCGCGCCCTTGATGGCGTGCAGGATGATGTTCTCCTGCAGGACTTCATCGCCTTTGAAGGCGCTGTTACGTCTCTCGAAGATGTGGATGCGGTGCAAACCCATCATGGCGAAGAACTGCTCGCGGAAAGGTTTGAAGTACGGTCCATTGCAAAACGACCGGGGCACGATGGCGACCATCTCGCCGCCCGCGCGCAAACGCTGTGCGGCCAGGAACATGAAGGCGGTGTAAAGGTTGGAGGTTTCGATGCCCGCTGTGCGCAGAGCCGCCCGGTGCGCGGAGTCTGAATTGATCTTCTTGTAAGGGGGATTCATCAGGACATGCGAGAAGCGGCCCTCGTCGTCGCGCGCACCGTTGAAGATGTCTGGCTGCGCTCCCCATTTGTGCCCGAGGATGAAGTCGTCCTCGTGGAGCGCGCTGCGCGCTGTGATCTGCACATGGCGGCACTGCGCCACGGATTCATCCAGCGTATTGCGCAGATAGGAGGCCAACACCGGCTCAATCTCGTAGGCGACAAACACGACCGAACGGGGCTTCTCCGGGGCAGAGCTGATCCGCTCGACGAACGCGGCCGTCAGCGAGCCGACGCCTGCGCCGGGATCGAGCAGGCGGATATCGCCCGAGACATCGGAAAACAGGCTGGCCATGAACCGCGCAATCGGTGCGGGCGTCATGTACTGCCCGAGGTCGGACCGTCTGCGCGGATCGAGTTTGAGGACCGCATCGACGCGGTAGAACTCGGACGTGTCAGCGAAAGCAGGTTGGCTCAAAGCAGGTTGGCTCATCGCGCCGCCTCCAACGTGTTCAGGAGCGGATGCCGTGCAGGTCCGGGAACGGCTTGAACCCGGCGGCTAGATCCGATGGCGTAGGGCGGCCTGATGACTGCGTCGGCGCGCTTCACCGGGATTCATCTCCGGCGGGCCGGAGCAGCGTGGCTTCCGGCTGGTCGAGAAAGCGCCGGACAGCCAGCCGCACAACGTACTGGAGCGGCAGCTTCGGACGCTGCGCTTCGGCGAGTTTGCGCAGGGCTTCATAGTCCCCGGCATCAAGGGAGATCGTGAAACGCTTGGGCGGTTTCGACCGTGGCATAGGCGGCTGCATATCCGGGGGAAAGGGGTGAGCCGCAATTGTGCAGCAAAACGCACCAACCTGCACCGAGGCCGGAAGGAATGGTTTCCTCTCCGGTTCCGGACAGGGGTGGGCAGGCGGGCCAGCCGGATTGCACAAGGGGCCATGCCCCTTTGCCGGATGGGGGTTGCAAGGGGGAGCGCCGAAGCCTCCGCCCTGCCGGGTGGGGACCGGGGCAGAACCGACATCTCCCCGGTCGCAATCCAACCGCGATGAGGTTGGCGCGCATCCAACCCGCGAAGTGGTGGTCAGGTTTCCAAAGGGCGCGAAGGCTCTTTGGTCGATGGGGGTACAGGGGGAGCGCAGACAGCTCCGCCCTGTTCGATAGGGTCCAGGGGAGCGCCGAAGGCTCCCTTGGTCGCCCTGAAAGGGTCAGGGTGTCGGGGAACGAAGGCCCTGACTGGCGATGCAACGGCCACACGTTGCACGGGCGCACATCGGGCTCGATGCCGGATTGCGCCCGCCGCAGGGGGTATCCAACAGGGGGCGGCACGCCTCCCTTTGGCAAGATGGTGCGTAAGAGGACAGACGAAATTTTATTTCGTTTGTACTACACGCACATATCTTGCGGTCATCCTTAGCGCCGGGTTCCCCAAAACCGGAACTATGCTGCGGGCGCGAAACCAAAGCGCCGCGCTTCTTTCCAACTCACGGATGACGGCGTCTTCGGACCTCACGGCCTCTCAGACGCAGGAGGCGTCATAACATGGCGCTTGCCGCGTGTCCCCTGCTCCGGCGTTGCCGTACGCGGGGTGGCAAGCAATTCGGTTTGTGCTGGCAGCGCCAAGACAAGTGAATATCTCATTTCGCACCTGAATGCTTGGGACTGGCAGCTGGCCCCTATAGCGCAGGACGGCGCTGGCGTACCCAAGCGGATTGCCGCAGGGAGACGGACTGAAGGGCTGCACTAATTCGCTCGAAGTCCGATGCATTCACTTCTGACGAATGTTGTTCTCGATCTTCAGGTTTGGGCTGTTCTTAGCCTTCAGCAGTTGGCCTGCGTCAATTGTGTTCCCCGACAATTCTGAGTTTGGGCAATCCTCTACCTCAATGAAGGGAGGCGGCACTACTGATGCTGGCTCAGAAACCGCCGCCATAGGTTCTTGGTCGGGGACTAACGGAACGGGCTTAGTTTGAGGTTTTGCTTGGTCATGTTGTGCAGATCGCCCGAATATTGAACGCAACCACGGCCACATTCTATCGGCAAGAACCTCCCCCGATCTCTTACTGAAACTATTCAAAAAAGCCAACAACATTCCCATGACCAATACACCCAACCACGCTTCCATGATAACGATGGTCCCTTACAAGCCTCTAGCTTGTATGCGGTTTTGAAATGGTTCTCGTCAATTCATTTTTTTGCCGCCCGATCCCATCAGCGTTGGCGATAAGAAAAGCGGGCGGCTTTCTGGCAGAACAACTGAGAAATGGTGTCGGCTCTGCGGCACGCTTGTAGCTGACTCCAATTGTCTTCGCTCAGCACTGGCAAAGGCGCATGAACAAGGGAAGACCCTGCGGCACGAAACGCCGCAGGGTTGGGACGTCCGGCTTCACCAGACGTAGGGATAGCGTGTGTTTGGCGGCAGTGCCTCATCGAGCAGCCGCACGAGATCGGCGGGGAAGTAGTTGCGCGGATCATCGTAGCCGAAGCGGTAGTCCGCGTTGGTGTAGGGAATCTGCTCGATGCCGTCCTTCAGGATTGAGGTGATGACGGTGTTATGCAGCCCCCACCCCTCGACCGTGACGGTGTAGCCGGCCTCCGTGAGAACGTCCTCGACCTGCCAGGTTTCGATCTGTCCGTCGCCGTCGCCAAAGCCGAATTTGGCAAAGGCTTCGGTCCAGTCCCAGTGCAGCGTTCCGCCGCAGGCGTTGCATTCCGATGTCGCCATGGTGTGCGTCCTTTCCATGCTTGCTGTTGCCCGGAAAAGAGCGGCCTATTGGCCGCTCTCCTCTTTCACCGGGAAGACGTAGAAGCCGCCCTCGATGATCTGCGTGCCGTAGGGCTTGATGTAGAAACTGCCATCGCCCCGGTCCCAGGCGACTCCGAGCGTTTCGAAGTCGGCATTCTTGCCGCGCCCCATCTTCTTGCGGACGATGTGGGTGGGGCGGTTCGTGGCCTGTTCGGTGGAAGGCGCGGCGGCGGTGTTTTCGGTTTCTGCGGTCATGATGTTTGCTCCTTTTTGAGGGTTCGCGGGCCGGACCATTCCAGCCGCGTGGCATAGCAAGCAGCAGACAGGAGAAAGGCCGGGCTCAAAACGTTTTGTGGGGGACCGTCCAGCGAGACTTGGCTGCGTGCGGCCTTAGTCGAGCGGAGGGGTAAAACTCTTTGAACCCGGCCGCCTGTCTGCCAGCATGTCACGCATCAAGGCTGGCAATGAGGTTCCGGTCCCGTCCGTCAAAAAGCAGGTGAGCAAACACCGCAGAAACCAGAGCCACCATCCCGCGCTTTGAACAGGCAACCGCCCCCGTTCCATTCGTCGGCGGTAACAGGCGCGGCAGACACCCGCTGCGAATGTCAGATCGAGGACAAGGGAATCAGCGATGGCAGAACAGCAAGAAGGAGAAGGCACTCCGAAAGGACAGACGGCGTGCTCTGGCCCCTTTATCCGGTGAAGGATCAGGAGAGACGGTCAGCGTTCACGGAACGCCACCCGGCAATGGCAGCGGAACAGTGCGCACCTTCGCAGGGGCAGCAACGAAACTTGGCTTCCAGCGCGGGTTTCCGGGGAGTTCTTAACGAAGCCTTAAGAAGATTCAGATTTAATGAAAAGGAGAGCCCCTTTTCTATGGCCACGGAACGGCGAATATTCCCAAGGGGCTCACACGGGGAAGACCGTTCCGAGAAGAAGAACGGTGGGCGAAAGCCATGACAGACTTCACCATGAGTATCAAGCCGGAGTTCGACGCGCAGGTCACAGCCGCGTTGATGATCCAGAGCAACGCGCTGATCCCGATCAAACTCGCCGCCCGTCTGTGCGGCATCTCGCGCCAGGAGATCGACCGCCGCGTGCACAACGGCACCTTCCCGAAGCCCCACAAGCTTTCGGGCAAGAGGAGTTCGATGCGCAAGGCGTTCTATCTGCGCGACATCCATGACTGGATTCGCGACCCGAAGGGATACCGTCGCGTCGAGGGCGAACAATCCACAGGAAGTTTCGCGGACAGCGACAGCTTGCAGCATCTGGAGTGACAGCTATGGGGATAACGGAGCGTAATCTGGAAGAAGTGGTTGTTCTGGCAGCCCGAATCGTTGCTCGCTATGGCGACAAGTACTTGCCAATCTTCGAGCGGCTGGAGACTGAGCTAAGAAACGACAGAGCAGGGTCTGCCCTCATGAGCCGTGCGATCGAACTCGCAAAGTCTGCATCTGATTGATCGAGTATATGGGACACAAGAATGGCGATCCTGTGGGACACAACTTTCTATACAAACGCGGACGAAAGTTTCTAAGTATCTGGAATAGCATATTTATTCGAGGAAGCCGTTTTCGTTCGAATCCTGTCTTCTCCGCCATTCTGTTCAGACCCTCCCGAAAACCCGCCAAAGCCTTGAAGGGCAAGGTTCTTTTGGTGTTTTTACGGAGAGTTTATTTTGTGGCTGGATAAAGTAATGGAAACCATCTTTCGATGACATCAATAGGGAATCCCAGTCTTATCGGTCCCCGCGGCGTATCTGAAACCAAAAACCCTTTTTTTGTAAGGGCATATAGGACATCTCTGGCTGCACGATTTTTGAAGCCAGTAATATCTTCGACTTTGCCCCGTTCAAATTCGCCAACTAATAGCGCTTCCCTTAAAAGGGCATAACTCCCTTTTGGCAATTCTTTTAGAGCAATCATTTCATCAACATGGATCCTTATGCGCTCAGATAGCGTTTTATAATCAAGAAGACTACTCATAAATTCTACTTGATCTATGCAGATACTTAGAAAAAATCTGCAAAAATCTATCAATGCTTCCTGAGATAAGGTACCACGCCCATCCAGATCGCCGCGCCGTGGTTCGTCAGCCGCTTGTAATAAAGCTTTATAATCGTCTTTTCGCCGTGCAAGCCCTCTTGCTACCGACCATAATTCAGTCCCCACATCCATTTTCTTAAAGGCGGCGTGGGACATCAGGCGCACAACCCGCCCATTGCCATCGTAAAAGGGATGTATCCATGCATAACGATGATGGGAGGCTGCGATAGAAATAATTCGCTGAAGCCTGGAAAGTCTGGCTACATCATAAGCTTGATCAAAGCGCGTTAGAAACCTGTCAATATTTTCAGGTTTTACTGGAATGTGTAGTCCGACACTTACCATTCCATCTCTGTACATGCCCGGAATTACTCTTTTTTTTACACCTGTGTCCGGATCTTCTGGAGTCCAACGCAATTCTTCAGGCAAGCGCTCATAAAACGCCCCATGAATCCATTTTCCATATTCTGAAGAAAGCGGATAAAAATCAGGCGCCAATCCATCATCAATCATTTTTTGAACTTCTATGTGAGCAACGGCCAATTCCTGGAGCGCCCGCTTTTTTGGTTCGTTTGAATAATCTTTTGCGAGCGCCCTATCAATTTCTCTTGGAGTGGTATCATGTCCTTCAATTAAGTTTGAATAGTAGCAATTCATGGAGCGGACTAGACTGCCCAGGGATTTTCTAACGACAGGATTGAGCGTTCCTGCAAAGCCGCTTGCTTTGAAAACAAGATCGATTGCAAGGTCATTCAAGGTCTCTATACCCTCAGGCGGCAAGAGTGGTTCCATCAATCCAATGCCTTCTGTCATTTAAGCGCCTTTATTTATGCCACTAACTATGCCACTAATTTTTGATAAGTTTGTTACTTATAATATAGGGTTAGAATATACATGAGCCTTTAAAAAACAATAAATTTGCCGCTATTTTTGCCACTATTTTGTTGACAAGCCGTTTGAGGCGCCATAGAATCCGTGCTGCGGATTCTATGGCGCCTCAAGTGGGTAACTGATCAGGCTTCTAGGTTTGATTCGCATTTTGATTCTGTCCGCTGCACTTTGCTTATACCTCCAAATTCGATAAATATGAGAGA
This sequence comes from Alphaproteobacteria bacterium, assembly GCA_016699735.1. Lineage (NCBI taxonomy): Bacteria > Pseudomonadati > Pseudomonadota > Alphaproteobacteria > Alphaproteobacteria bacterium. Next base: position 10,486 of record CP065008.1, on the reverse strand, counting down.
CACAAACAGGGAGGGTCCGCCGAAATGTCCGCCGTTACGGGAAACTGGCTCCTTCGTGTGGCGTGTTGGCTTCTATTCGGCCTCGTTCTGTTTCTCTTAATTGTTTTTGCTGCGTTCGCGTCACGATCTTTTCCGAATCCTGACCCCTCCAGTTTAAATCTTTCCCTGAGTTATAAAGACAATATTCCCATCGTTTACGGCGACTCCTACAACATCACGTTCTGGGGGTTTGAAGAGGCGCATCCGTTCGACAGCAAGAAATACGGCCGCATTTTTTCTCTTTTAAAGGAAAAGGTGGGGGCGGGCACCGACAAATTCATCAAGCCCGTGAAGCCGAGCCGTGAACTGTTGGAGATTGCTCACAGCAAAGCCTATCTGGATTCTCTGCAATCCTCCGCAACTCTTGCTCGGATTACGGAGCTTGATTTTCTGCGGTTTTTTCCGGATCAAACGAGCCGGAACGTGCTCCTTGAGCCGATGCTTTATCAGGCCGGGGGCAGTGTTGCGGCGGCCTTTGCCGCTCTGGAGCATGGATGGGCGATCAATCTTGGCGGCGGATTTCATCATGCCTCCTCCGATCAGGGGGGAGGGTTTTGTGCCATAGCGGATATCGGAATGATCGTCAAAGTTCTCAGGAGGGAGAAAAAGCTCAAGAAGGTCATGATCATCGACCTCGATGCTCATCAGGGGAATGGGCATGAGCGCGATTTTCTTAATGATCCCGACACCTATATCGTCGACTTCTATAATCACCAGATTTACCCCAATGACATTGAGGCCAAGCCGGGGATCGACCTTAAGGTCGGGCTGGATGCCTTTACCGAAGATTCGTATTATTTTGAACAGATGGATGCAAAGCTTCCTGAGGCCTTTCAGGCGTTCAAGCCGGAATTAGTGATTTATATTGCCGGCACGGATGTCTTGGCCGGCGATCCGCTTGGCCTGCTCTCCATCTCCGAGGACGGTATAATTGCCCGTGATGAAAAGGTTTTCAGGATTGCGATGGAGCATAAAATCCCGATCGTCATGCTTTTGGGCGGGGGGTATCAGAAATCCAATGCTGCGGTGATTGCCAAAAGCATCCTGAATTTGCGCGAAAAATTCAAGCTCTTCTAATTCTTGGCTTTTTTTCAGAAATCCTATAGAGATTTAAAAACAGAAAACAGGGAGGGTTTAGTATTGAGAGAAAATCTTGATGACCTTGTTGTGTTTACCGCACCCATCGCAGAGAAACTTCCGAAGGATGAAAACGATGAAAGTTTTCGTTTTACAGGTTTTTCATTAGCACAGCTACCTGATGCCCTTGAAACACACAGTCTTGTTATTAAGAAGGAACTTCATAATTACAACGGATCTTGGCGCATAGACTATCTACAAGCATACGCTGCCAAGGACGTGTATCAGGCTCTGGGAATTATTACGGCGTGCGTTCTCTTAAGCCCTAAAAGTGATTGTCTGGAGATTCGGCTTACACATCCGCAGTCGGATATCAGATCACTGGTGATTGAGTTCCCTCATGTGAAAGTGGATGAAGGATATCCTTGGGGCTTATATTTAACACCGACGGTATTTGAATATTATGCCATGTCTGTAAAAAGGTATCCTTGGCTGGATGATCGCGTCTTTGATGCAAAAGCTTTTCCTCTGTTTGAGCTTTCTAATAAAGAGCGAAGTCCTATTACGGAGGACGATTGGCGCAATCGCGATGTCATTTTCGGTTTTGGGTCAGCCGATGGAACGGCACGATTGGTTCAACTTCTTCTCGACATGAGCCGACCCGGGTGCAATGTTTCTGAGTTCGCGCTCGAATCCGATGCAGGTTTTCGAGGTGTTGCTCCCTCAAGCTCGGAAATTCGATTTTGGCTGCCCGGCGGTGATGGTTGGATGGATTTTTGACCTCCTTTCTTAAAGTAAGTGCCTAGAAAGCCTTATCACTCTTTCTTGCTTTTTGGGGCAAACGGTACCACAATATCAAGCTCTAGAGGGAGGGTCCGCGCATGTCCGCTGTTCAGAAAGCCGCCGGGTACGGTCTTTACCTGCTGGGGTTTATTGCCATCCTGTTCGTGATCGTGGCCATCAACGCCTATATGCAGGCGGAGGGAATTTCCAAGGATTATATCGAGAAGACGGCCTCTAAAACTCTCGGCGTTGCTGTCAGCATCGGCGAGATGAAAATCGACGTCGAGAAGAAGCAGGTCAGGATCAAGGACGTGAAAATCGCCAATCCCGCCGGGTACAAGGGGCCGTATGCCGCCACGGCGCAGAGCGTTCTGGCCACCGTCGATACGTTTGAGGATGAGCGGATGACCTTTAATATGCTGGAGGTCGAGGGGATGAAGGTTTTCCTTGAGGTCAACCCCGCAACCACGAATCTTAACGATCTGCGGATGCAGGCGGAGCAGAATGTGCGGAACTGGAAGAAAGATGAAAAACACGGCGATATCAAGGTGATGATCCGCAATGTCCTCTATAAGGCGCCGCAGATTACCCCCGCCGTGACCATACAACCTACGAAAATCGCCGTTCTGGCGGCCAATGACTGGCCGCTGCGCGGGATCGGTACGGCGGAGAACGGTGTCAGCTTTCCCCGGGCGGTGGCGGATGTGACCGCCGCCACGGTCCAGAATGTGCATCTGGCCGGGAATCAGGCCGAGCTGTTCAAGGGGATGACGCTGGAGACCATGAACTCCATCGGGGTCAGCACCTATCAGGTTTTTTCCAAGAATGTGAACAAGAAGATCAACAAGGATCTGAACGAAGCCGGGAAGCTGCTGGACGGGTTTATCAAGGACACCACGAAGATGCTGGATGAGAGCCTTGCGCCCACCGAAGATGTGCCTGCGCCTGCGGTGGAGCCTGAAAAAGCCGAATAGGCCTTAGGGATTGGCTGCGGCGGCGGCGCGATGGGCCTGATCGGTGCGGGTGAAGGTGCGCCAGCTCCAGAGGTGCATGGCCAGTCCGGCGGCGGTGTTCACGGCCGCAATCGCAATGAATACTCCTTTTACGCCTAGCCATAGGCTGCCCAGCCAGACGCAGGGGAGGGTCAGGACGATCATCTTCAGGACAATCATGGTAAAGGAGCGCTGCGGCTTGCCGATGGCGTTGAAGGCGGAGCCCCAGCCGTTGATCAGATTGCTGAAAATATAGGAGATGGGGACGATCCAGAAGAAGAGGATTGTGTAGCCGATGATCTTCTGATCCTGCGAGAAGAGTGCGGCCAGAGGCTGGGCGAAGAGCATCAGGATGAGGGCCACGGCCAGCGACCAGAGGATATTGAAGGAAATGGTCAGTTTCAGCGTCTCCACGGTGCGGTGCAGGCGGCCCGCGCCCCAGTTCTGGCCGATAATCGGGGCCATGCCGACGGACAGCGCCATCAGGATGATGAAGGCGAAGGCCTCGATCCGGGAGGCGACACCGAAGGCGGCCACGGCCTCCTCTCCGTATTTCGAGAGTAAACCAACGATGATGAAGTTCACGGCGGGGTAATACTGTTGGCAATGCCGACAGGCAGGGCAATGACGAGCAGGCGGCGCATGGAATCCTTGAATCGGTCCAGTTGGAGGTCATCAAGGGACAGGAGCAGATTTTTCTTGCGTTTCATGACGTAAAGGCCGACGAGCATGGCTCCGGCGTTGCCAAAAATGGTGGCGATGGCCGCGCCCTTGATGCCCATCGCGGGGACGCCGAACCCGCCGAAGATCAGGATCGGGTCAAGAATGACGTTCGTTATGGCGGCGATACCCATTATGACCGCCGGAGTAAAAGTATCGCCGGTGGCGCGGATCGCGGCATTGCCGACCAGCGGGAGGGTCAGGCACAGGTTTCCGGCAAACCAGATCAACATGAATTGGCGAATCAGCGCGATGGATTCGGAGGAGGCACCCTGGAGCCTGAAAATCGTGTCGTGGAACGTCACGCCGATGGCCGTGATGATTCCGGCTACAATCAGAGAGAGAATCAGGCCGTGGGTGGCGATGCGGCGAACGTCCGCGTGTTTTCCTCCCCGATCAGGCGGGAGGCGACGGAGGACATGGCGATACCAAAGCCCATGGTGAAGCTGAAAATGAAATAGGTCAGGGGGAAGGTGAAGCTGATGGCCGCCAGCTCCTTCGTGCCGAGCAGGGAAATAAAGTAGGTGTCCACCAACTGGAAGCTGATGATCGCGGCGATGCCCCAGATCATCGGCACGGTCAGGCGGATCAGATGCTTATGCACCGGACCTTCGGTCAGGTTTCCCTTATGGCTATGGAACTGCGGTTTGTTTTTCATCTGGGGTGATTTATTAGAGCAAAGCGGGCGGCTTAACCAGTGGCTTGTTGTTTTTGCTGCGGGAAACCCCTAAGCTTGTCTGCGGATGCTTTTATTTTATGGTTTTATGGGGTCGGTGCATTTTGAGCGGCCTGTTTTTTGACAAGAATTTTGCGCTTTCGATCGGGCCGCAGCGCGCCGGAGCGCGGTGGATCGACCGCTATCTGCGCGGGCGGGGGGATGTGTGCCTGCCGACTCATGTTAAGGAAATCTTTTATTTCGACCGGCATTTCGAGCGGGGGCCGGAGTTTTATTTCGGGCATTTCCGCTATCTGCCGCAGCATAAGATCGGGGTCGAGGTTACGACTACGGCTTTCGATCATCCCGAGGCTCCGGCGCGGGTGCATCAGATGTTCCGGGAGGGGGTGAAGCTGATCTGTCCTTTACGCCATCCGGTCGAGCGGTCCTATTCACTTTACCAGCATTTGCTGCGCTATGGGATCGTGCAGGGAAATTTGTCTGAGGCTGTCGAGCAGGCGCCGCAAATCCTGCAGGGCAGCCGATACGCGCAGCACCTTGAGCGGTGGACGCGGTTTTTTCCACTCTCGGGCCTTCACCTCATGTTTCAGGAGGCGCTTGAGGCCGATCCTGCTGCCTATGTCACCCGGCTTTGCGCGGTTCTGGGGCTGCCCTGCAAGCCGCACAAGCAGGACAGTGAAGGGTTCAATGCGCTGGGCGTCTCCCGTTTTCCCGGTCTGGCACACCGGATGGAGCGGGTTTCCGGGTTCATGACGCGGAACGGGCTGGACCGGAGTCTGGGGCTGGCGCGGTCGCTGGGGCTTTGGCGGCTGGTGTTCGGGCCGGAGCCGTTCGATGTCCGCCGCCTGAGCATCCCCGCGAGGATCATGAATGGCTGTCCTCCCGCCTCATTCCCGAGGTCGAGAAGCTGGAAGCCCTTGTCGGCGGTCCTATCATGCCGTGGCGGTCTGGCCTGAGTCTTTTCCGTAATATATCTATCCAAAAGTTAAAAACATTCGGGTTTTTAACAAAATAATAACCAATTTCGTGCCAAAATTGTTATGTAAACCGTATTTCGGAATTGTCGGCATTGTCCAGGCGTTTTGCAGGATTTTGCTTAAAAAAAGAAGCTTCTAGAGTTGTGTGGGATCCATGGCGTTTTTTGTCTTTAACGGTGCTCTCAGCCCGCTTTCCGTAACGCTTGTCAATCCGTATAGCGGGGATATCGTTCTGGTTAATGATGTTTATAACCAGACGCTGTCCTCCTATTTCGGGACGGCGGATAGCGATACGCTGGTGTTTACGGTCTCCAATACAGCTCTTTTCATTGAAGATTCGGCCGGAAATCAGCAATTTGCGGATATCGAGATCGTCGCGGCCTCGAACGGTAACGATATCATGTTTCTGGCCAGCAACACCTATGTGCTTGGAAATATGCAGCTTTTTCGGGTCGAACGGCGGTGATATCATCTGGGCGAACGCCGGAAATGACATCATCATGGGGAATGCCGGGGACGATATTCTCGATGGCGGGCCGGGACACGACAATATTAACGGCGGACTGGGCAATGATATCGTCAAGGGCGGCGCGGGCGATGACGTGCTGGACGGCGCCGAGGATAACGATACGCTTGCGGGCGGGACGGGGTCCGATACCTATCTGGCCAGCGCGGGGACGGATACCATCACCGAGGACGATACGACAGAAACCAATGTCGTTCGTATTCCCGCCGGGATCGCTTTTGCCGATCTGGTCTTTACGGTTGTGGGGGAATGATCTGACCGTGACGATGGGCACTCTGGGCAGTTTCACCATCCTCGGGCAGTTCGTTTCAGCCAATAGCGGGATCGATACGCTTGTTTTCAGCGATAATTCAACCTTCGACCTGCGGACCATTGTGGTCGATCCGCCGGGGGGCGCCACGGAAGGGGACGATGTCCTTGAGGGGACGCCGGATGCCGACGTCATCGACGCGCTGGGCGGGAACGACACGGTTTATGGCTATGGCGGGGCGGATCATCTTCTGGGCGGCGCTGGACACGATCTGGTTTACGGCGGGTCGGGTGACGATGTCCTTGAGGGTGGAACCGGGGATGATGTGCTGCGCGGCGGGCACGGCAACGATTTGCTGCATGGGGGAGACGGGAACGACGAATTGCGCGGCGGTAAGGGCGATGACGCCCTGAACGGCGATGCGGGGATGATGTGCTTTGGGGCGGTCGGGGGCCGATACGCTCAATGGCGGGGACGGCGCGGATATACTGCATGGCGGGAAGGGCGACGATGTCCTGAGCGGCGATGCCGGGAACGATGTTCTTTGGGGTGGCCAAGGGGCTGACCTTCTAAGCGGCGGAGATGGCGACGATGTTCTCTATGCCGAGCGGGACGATGTCTGGTGCGGCGGATATGCTGCACACAATGTCTGGCTCAGTCGGCGTTGCGGGAACGGGCGAATATATCGGCCTGCGCGGCCATCACCGCATTTTCGACCAGTTCGAGGGCGGGGACGGCGTGGATCGGCTCCTGCTGGGGAATGGCAATGATGCGCTGTTTCTGGACGACCGCTTTTCCGATCGGCCGGACGGGACGAGCGGGGCGCGGATTGCGGGGATCGAGATCATCGACGGCGGCAAGGGGAACGATATTATCGACCTAACCAGCACACTTTACGATTACGGCGATGTGATGCTGATCGGCGGGCGCGGGAATGATGTTCTCTGGTCATCCGCCTACGACGATATCCTTGTCATCGGCAGCGGGCGGGACAAGGCTTTCGGCGGGGCGGGCAGCGATGTTTTCGCGTTCGATACGTTCGACAAGCATATCGATGTGATCCAGGATTTCGAGACCGGAGCGGGCGGGGATATCCTGAACCTTACTGATATTCTAGAAGGTTACGATGCCCTGACCGATTGTCTGGCCGATTTTGTGCGGCTGGTCGAGCGGCGCGGTTCCACGGAGTTGCTGGTCAATGCCGATGGCGATCACGGCGGGCGGTTTACCAAGATTGCGGTGTTTGAAGGCGGGCTTGACGCCACGCTGGAGCAGATGATTAATAACGGCAATCTGGTTGCCGATCACAGTGTGCTGGTGTAGAAGCGTTTATTGTATAAATGATGGAGGCGGAGTGAGGGCTATAGCTGGTCTTTGCCCTTGATCTTTTCTCCGATCTTTTCTCCGACCTTTTCCTCGAGCTTTTTCTCCACTTTCTCTTCGAGTTTTTTCTCAATTTTTGCGGTCAGTTCGGCCAGTTTCTGTTCCGTGCTGATTGTTCCAGTCTTGTCTTGTTGCGCTTTCAGGGAGAGGTTGAGAAGCTCCTTGTCCTTGGCCGCCTCTTTTCGACCTGCCGTTGATAGGCCTGGTCCATCTCGACATTCTTGAGTTTTGCTGCGGGGTCGTAGGGGCCGGTGTCCTTGTCGGCTTGGTTTGGCTTCTCTTGCCCCTTCGATGATATCGACACGTTTGTATATTTCCTCAAGCTTCTTATCGTCGTGCAGGGCGTTCTTGTTCAGCTTGGTTTCCCGGCCGACCATGTGATAGATCGACTCCACGGACAATTCAGTTCCCACGCCGTGTTCGCGGACGTGGTAGGCCATCGCGGAATCCATGGTGATGATGGATTTGTCGGGCTGGTTGCGCTTACGCATATGTTCGTCGGTCAACCGCACGATCAGCATCAGAAGGTAATTGGAGACCGTGACTTTGTGGTGTTTTTCGTGGGACGGGCGCAATCCCTTCATGATGTGGTAAGTTTCGTCCGTCGATGGAATCTTCAAGAAGACCTTCTGGAAACGACGGTCGAGCGCCGGGTCGTGTTCGACGTGAAGCCTGTATTCATCGAGCGTCGTTGCGCCCATGACCAGCAAGTCCCCTGCAGTCAGGTAGGGTTTCATCGTGTCGGACATCCCGGCGTAGGAACTGCCCACGCAGCTCGGCATGATCTGGTGAATTTCGTCGATAAAGAGAATGTAACGCGGATGATCCGGGTCGTGGTAGCGTTCGGCCACGCCCTTGCAGAAAGGCATGAGGCGCGCCTGAAACTCGGCGCGGCTGGCGGTTCCCGAAGCCATGCGTGCTAGATCGACCTCCAGGACGCGGGCGTTTTTCAGATAGTTGGGGACCGTTTCCGCGACGATTCGCTGCGCCAGACCGACAACCGCGGCGGTTTTACCCACCCGGCGGGTGCCAGCAAACAGCAGTTTTTACGCCCGCGCTGGAGAAGAATCAGAATGCAATCGTCAATTTCATTGTCCCGGCCCGTGATCGGGGGATAGCGGCCCTGACGTTCCAGGGCGGTAAAGTCGTTGCAATATTCACGGACCAGCCCTTCGAGCGCTTCATCCGATACGAGATAGTCCCATTTTTGCGTCATAACGACCTGTAAAACCTGCTATTCCGGTGTTCTTCAGCCCTGTTGGCCTTCATACCTTAATCTTTTCAGATTAACGACACTTTAACAAAACGGGGATTAAAGGAAAACCGCCTTTCAGAGCGTCCTGAAATATTTTGCCGAATAGCCCTGTGCGTAGAGGGCGGTGGTCAGGTCTCCATAAAGAATCGTGTTGTCCACTTCATCCAGAACGGCTTGTTTCGGGTGGTAGCCGATGCCCAGCCCTGCTTTTTCAGCATCGGGATGTCGTTGGCGCCGTCGCCGATGGTCAGGCAATCCTCCGGCTTCAGATTCTTTTCCTTCATGTATCGCTCCAGAAATGAGACTTTCGCGAATTTATCGAGGATCGGTTCGCGGACCTGTCCGGTCAGTTTATCGTTTTCTATTTCCAGAATGTTTCCGTGATTGAATTCGAAGCCGCTGCGTTTGGCGATGGCTTCTGTAAAGAAGGTAAAGCCGCCGGAGACGAGAACGCAGGTGGCACCCTGGGCGCGCATGGTCGGTGCAAATGTTTCCGCGCCGGGGTTCAGGGCCGTTTCATCCAAAGTTTCCTTCATGGCGGAAATAGGCAAATCCTTCAGCAGGCCGACTCGTTCCTTGAGGGCGGCTTTGAAGTCCAGTTTACCTTCCATGGCCAGCGCGGTGATGGCGGCGATCTTGTCCTTAATGCCTGCAAATGCGGCGAGTTCGTCGAGGGTCTCGGTGGCGGCAATGGTCGAGTCCATGTCGGCGAGAAGCAGTTTTTTCTGGCGGTTGCTTGCAGGGGTTAGTGAAGAAATCAATTTTGTCCTTTGCAAAAAAATCGCGGAGGTGAGAGATGACGGCGCTTTGCGGGTTGCCGTAGATGCTTATTTCACCTGCCTTATTCTTATCCAGCCAGCGGCGCTTTCCGTCTGGCTCAATATTATAATGGCTCAGAACTCCCGCTGCTTCCTTGGAAATGGCGGTCGGTGAGCGGCGTATTGCCTTCGGAGGCGACGAGGATGAGGATGTGGACATTTTCGTTATCTTTCGGAGGCAGTGCGTTTTGCTGTCGTGCGAAAAAGACTTGCCAGCCTTTCAGAAATTCCTTAACCCTTGAGCGGGAAATTGTCCACATTCAAAACCCATTTTTAGTATTTAAGCCCGCAAGCGGGTCATACACACCCTGAAAGACATGATCATGGAAAAACCGCAACGCAAACCGAACAATCCCTGTTTTTCTCCGGCCCGTGCCAAGCGACCCGGCTGGAGTTTCGATGCGCTCAAGGGCGCGATGCTGGGGCGTTCGCACCGGGCGGGGGCCGCTGAAAGCGCAGCTCAAGGAGGTCATCGACCTGCATAAGAGATTCTGGGGAATCCCCCGCCGATTACCGCGTCGGGATCGTTCCGGCTTCCGATACAGGGGCGTTCGAAATGGCGTTGTGGTCCATGCTGGGGGCGCGAGGGGTCGATGTTTTCGCATGGGAAGCTTTTCCTCTGATTGGCTCAAAGATATTACCGGCAGCTCAAGATTTCCGATACGCGGACGTTCAGCTCCTTACGGTGGAAATTCCTGACCTTTCGCAAAGCAGATTCCAAACGGGATACGGTTTTCGTCTGGAATGGCACGACTTCGGGCGTTCGGGTTCCCGATGGTGCGTGGATTGCCGACGACCGCGAAGGGCTGAGCTTCTGCGATGCGACGTCGGCGGTGTTCGCCTTACGATTTGCCTTTGGGCGAAGCTGGATGTTGTGACGTGGAGCTGGCAGAAGGTGCTGGGGGGAGGCCGCACGGAATGCTGGTGCTTTCACCCCGCGCTGTCGAGCGTCTGGAAAGCTATAAGCCGGATCGCGCTCTGCCGAAAATT